>CAVYCE010000001.1:0-1146890 GCA_963766995.1 uncultured Acidimicrobiaceae bacterium
GCGGACGCCTGCGAACCCGTGCGAACCCGTGCGAACGGCAAGTCCAGCGTAAGGGCACAATTTCGGACGCCTGCGAACCCCTGCGAACGTCGAAATCCGACTCCGCAGAGCTTGGGTCCAGCTCAGACGGACTCGTGCGAACGCCTACGAACGCCTGCGAACGACCTCTCAACGCTGCAGTTTTCGGGTTCAGCTCTGATTCCGCTGAGCGCCTGCAAGGAGTGTCGACTTCCATTGTATTCCATACAGAAAAATGGATTTCGATGGTATCGACCAACTACAGGTCTGCCTGCATGATCGACGCCTCGACAATCTGGATGTCGGGCGGCTGTATTGCCAGCGGTCCCCCCGCCACTGGAACCTGCCACACCATGGTCACGTACGGCGTCGCTCGCTTGACACTCCCAGCAGCGCACGGAGTGACCCCGGTGATCTGGAATGCACTCGATACAGATGCTGTGTTCGGCCCACACACGTCGGTGCGCTGATGCCACTGTACGAGTGCCCCATAGGGCATGGGTGGCGCCGACACTGATGACGGCAAGACATACATGGCCGCGGCGAGGACTTCTTGCCCAGAGGGTGTCTGAGCAAAGACGAGCCCGTCGATGCTTTGGGGACTGAGCGTCCTCTTGGCCGCCACGTTGGCTGCTTCAATCGTCGGGTTGACGTAGTACGTCACTGGATAGTTCGTGGGCGACACCGATATGTAACCGGCCGCCACCGCGGCGAATGGTGAGGCGAAGCGCGCCACCGATTGGCTTGTGGACTGTATGTACTGCTCAGCGTTGATCTCTTGTGAGAACGTCGGTTCGGCAGCGCACCCCGAGCGGGCCATGTGCACATCATCGATGGTGTTGCCACCCTGAGCGAGTAGCTCTTTGGCCAGAGCGGCCGGCAACGCCGGTCCAGTGTACGACCAATTCGACTTGGTGGCGTTCAACCCAGCGGCAGCCGACGCGTCGGTCCCATTCATGTTCATACCCAAGTTGCCGCTCATGATCATGTTGGGCGTATCGGTGATGTCCAACCCTGTCCTTGGCGCGTGGTTGTTGCCCTTGGTGCACGACGCAGTCCCCAAGTTCTCACTGCCCGAGCCAGACATGGTCATGCCCGACATACCCGATGAGCTGCTCGAGCTGGACATGCCGGTCATCCCCGGCATCGAGGAACCAGACGACGCCTGAGCCGGCTCGGGGTAGGTGGCCGCCAGCCACACACCGCATATCAGGGCCACGCCGGCACCAATCGTCACGCTCGGGCGCCAAGACAACAACCTGGCCACTGGCGATCTCCATGAGGAGGCCAATGGCACGACCGCTGGGACCATGGCGAGGGCCAACACAATGATCAGTGGGCCGGTGTTCGGATCAGTCCCTGATCCGGACAGGACGCCGCCGAGAAATCCCTGCCCGGTGATCCACAGCACGAAAGACAGCAACCCACCGAGAAAGAGGAGCCAGCCGGGCCGACGCACGGCCAGCGGGCCAAGACCAATGACGAGGGAAGCGATGGCCAACACCCAGGCCGACTGCGTGCCAATGGAGGCGAAGGCGTTCCCGAAACTGTTGAGGAAGTGCGAATACCACTCGGGCGTGCCCGGGGCCATGCCGGTGATGGTGCTCGAAATAGACGTCTGGGTTCGATTCATGGGAAACAGGAATAAGACCGCAGAAAGCACCCAGTAGCCGGCCCAGACGGCCAAGGGGGTGAGAGCGTCACCCATTCCTTGGGCGGCAGCCGATGACGCGACGCCATCTCCTCTGGCGCGATCTGCCTCGGCCACATCTCCCGATGATCGCGGCCACGCCATCATGCCGAGCACGCCGTAGATGAACACCGAGCCCGGAGCACCGGTGAGGGCCGTGGCCGATCCCGTCAACAAATCACCCAAGCCTTCACCGAAGAACCACACTCCGAAGGCCCAGAAAAAGGAGACCAACAGGGCCGGGCGAACTGACCTTTTGAACAGCAGCCCGAATCCGATGAAGACCTGAATGGTGGCAAACAGTGTGTTCCACACCACCACATCAGGTGAAATGAAATGACCCGCCGTCGTGATCAGCCACGAGATGGGCTCGGGCTGGCCCCCGGCATTTCCAGTGATGAAGCTCGGGACGAATTGCTTTCCGAACATGAAGGGTTGGTACTGCAGTGCGGCATCGAGAATCCAAAACAACCCAAGCACGACCTGCAGAACCCGCTGGGTGCCGATGAGGTTCAGCGATCGACGAGGGACCTCAGGTGACTCGGGCGCTTCCCTTGACGTTGCTTCTACGTCGTTCATGCTTGGTCAGACCCCTTTGTCTGTAGGCATCGCTATTTAATTGGCCATGGCGGAAGGAATGTTCCGGCCGACCAACCAACTGATCGACGCCAGTGCTTCGGGCACCGTCCAGTTGGGATGGGTTTGGGAATTGAGATTCACAAGGCCACCTGCGTTGAGAAGATTCTTGAGGGATGTCTTGAGATGGCCATGAAGGTCGGGTGGGTTTGAGTCGCTGAAGCGTTCATGGCCGGACGGATCGATGAGGATGTACCCGTCGGTGTGATTGACGTCGTAGGTGAGAGGCTTGCCGGTGTACCAATCGATCTTGGCCGGCTGTGCTTCGGGCACGATCTGGACTGAAACGCCGAAGAATTTCCATAGTGACTTCAGGTTGGCCGGAGTTCCGGTCAACAGCGGCCAGTCGGCACCGAACTCCTTCTTGTATGCCGTCAGGCGAGCCGGTGTGTCACGGTCCGGATCCACGGTGATCTCCATAAAGACCACTTTCTTACCCAGACCAGCAGCCCGGACGTCGCGTTGGAGTCCGATAAAAGCTCCGGTGACAAGTGGGCACTCGTCTTGACACAAACTGAGAAAATCGGCCAGCACGATGTACTTGCCTCGATATGCGGCCAACGACGTATGAGCGCCACTTGAAGAAATAAGCGGGATGCTGGGTACGGCTCGGTTCTCGACGATCCCTTGGCTGGCCGGAGGCGGACCGGGGGCACTGGTGCCACACGCCGCCAGCACCGCGGCGCCAACGCACACGGCTGCGACAAGGAGGGAGATCCGACGGGCATGGCTCGTCGGACGTTGACAAGCCAACGTTTCACTGCTCACGCGTCACTCCGGTTGAGTCGATCCGACGCCCTGAGCGCGGCCAGATCAATATCGCGATCAATTCGAACCGCCTTGCGCTCATCGAGGTGCAACCAGCGCAGGGCGACAGGAATCATGGGCCAGAGCATGAGGGTGTCGCCGCCCACCCACATGATGACGCCACCGAGGTGGAGGTCCTGCACCAACGACGGACCCCAAGTTCGATGCATCAACAGGTAGGCCGGGAACAGCTCGTGCGTGGCTTGGTCAAGCGACAGGCCCGTGAAGGTGTCGATCGGAATAGCCAAGAACAAGTACCCGAACTGGAGCGCCGGGTGCATCCGGTAGCAGTTGGGGTCGGAGCCGAAGATCTGGCGCCAGAAGAGATAGCCGACCCCCAAGAACACCAAGTGCTCGGCGTTGTGCACCGATTCGTGCTGGAGCGTGTAGTTGTACCAAACCGTCAGATGCGTCAATGGGATCATCACCGCATAGAGGCAGAAGGACACTCCGGGATGGCCCAAGACCTTGGCCAATCTGGATCGCAGCACTTCGGATACCACCAGATGCGGTGTTCCCTTGGTTGCCCGCCAGGCCAGATCGATTGGGGACGCTATGGCGAACAGTGGAGCAGCCACCATAATCAAAAGCAGGTGTTGGACCATGTGGTCCCAGAACAGCTCGCCGTCGTAGACGCCAACGAAACTGAAGATGGCGATCCCAGTCGAGACCAATCCCGCAATGAAGGCGACCGTCTTGGCGACCGGCCACTGGTGGCGGGGATGCAGCCGATTGTTTCGCTGCACACCCCACAGATAGAGGACCAGGGCGATGAGCACCATGGCCACGGGCACGAAGTCGAACTGGGTTGAGAACAACTCACCACCCCGAAGTGGGGGGAGCGGGGCGTCGGCCAGTAGGGCGATCATGGGTCTGCACGGTACTACTACGCTGTGTAGTAGATCAATGCAGGGATCTTTGCGGTCCGCCATAATCGCAGGAAGGAGGTAACTGCCGTGGCCCGATTGGGCGATCTCGAACGCAAGGTCATGGACGTGCTGTGGGACTCGATGGAAGCTCCCGTCACCGGCCGCCAGGTGGCCACGCTTCTCCCTGACCGGGCCTACACCACGGTGCTGACGATCCTCGAACGTCTGCGCAAGAAGGGCATGGTGGTGCGTAGTGGCGAAGGCCGGATACACCGCTTCGCGGCCTCTGCCTCACGGGAGGCATACACGGCTGAACTGATGATCGAAGCGATGGGCGGATCCCATGACCGAAATGCGGTATTGGCTCGCTTCGCCGAATCAGTCTCAGCCAGCGAAGCGGTCGCCTTGCGACAGGCGCTGATCGATCTCGGTGAGTATCCCGAGGAAGAAGCGAAGTGAACCTGCTCGTGGTGGCTGGCCTCTTGGGTCTCCTCGTTGTGGTCCTGGTTGGACCACTGAGCATTTGGCTTTCCGAAGTGAACTGGGTCTCGCGTTCACCTCGTGCAGCCGTGGTGCTTTGGCAGTCCATAGGAATTAGCGCCATCGCCGCCGGCGTCGGGGCTGGGCTCTGCGTCACCGTCGACCGGTATCACGTTGGGTTCATATCGGGTGTGCGCGAACTCATCGTGGGCACGTTTGGAGGAGATCCTCTCGCTGGGATCGGCCTCCCCAATGCGCTCGGGTTGACCTTGGCCGCAGACCTCTTCGTTGTCTTGATTGCCGTGCTCGGGTCAGTCATGTTCCGCATTGTGTCCGCTCGATCTCGTCATCGGCGCCTGCTGAACCTCTTGGCGCTCTCCATGCCGGCTCATCCCGACGCAGAACTCCTTGACGACCCCCGACCCGTCGCCTACTGCCTTCCAGGTCGGCGCCCCCGCATCGTGGTCAGCGCCGGAACGCTCAACATGCTCACTGAACGCGAGCTGGCGGCGGTCGTCGAACATGAACGGGGACACGCCAGTGAACACCACGGCCTTGTCATGTTGCCTTTGGCCGCCGTCAGTGACCTGTTCAGATGGATTCCGTATGCCCGCTTGGCGCCCCGGACGGTGGCCGAATTGCTGGAGATGGCGGCCGACGACTTTGCCGCCCGCCGCCACGATTCGAAATCGCTCGCTTCAGCACTGGTTCGACTATCCGCATCTGGGCCCGTACCGTCATGCGCCCTGGCCTTGTCGTCACACATTGTCCCGCGTCGAGTGCATCGGCTGCTTGGGGCAAAACGGACCTCACGACAGACGACTGCGCTCATCGGCGTCATGGCCGGAGCGGTTGCAATCGCTCCACTGGCATTGATGCTCACTTCGTAAAGGTTGGTTGCGTCAATGGTCGACCTAGATCGGCCGTCATGGCCATCCAGAGTTCCTGGGGAATGCAGTACACGAAGCAGCTCTCCAGCTCACCTGGCTCGACTCCTCGGTGGTGATGAGGCCGGCCCGGCAGCGTGCCTCGCCGCTGGCTGCTCGCTGCACCCCCAACGTCCGTTTGACTTCAAAAGTTAGGGCAACCTAATATTCCGCCTCGTGGTCGGATGCGCTCACGAACCCGCTCTCAGAGGTCGGGGTTGGGTCTCGGGGTCGGACTTGTGGAGCAGATGGTGCTGGTCATCCAGCACGGCGCTATTCCACAAGATCGACCAGCGTCCACTGCAGTTGTCGGATTCGGCCAAGGGAGAGTGCGGTGACAGATAGAGGAGATGAACTGGCGGAAGCGGCGTTGGGACATTTGAGCAGGCGCCGTTTCCTCCAAGGAGCAGCTGGCACCGTCGGTATGGTCGGTGCGTCCTTGGCCGCTCCGGGGGTCTTTTACAAGATGGCCGATGCCATCGCCGCACCTCCGGCCCGGCCTGCCAAGAGCTCCAAACGACCGGCTCAGGAGCAATATCTCCTGCAGGGCACGCAGATCATCAATGTGAATGGCTCGGGCTTGCAGCACAAGCATGGATCGGTGGCGGTTCATGTACCGCCCCTGCACGATCACGTCATTACGGCGAAGCTGAACGTACCGGCGAGCGCGGCGGCGCTGCAGGAGGCCCAAGCCCTCTTGGACTATGTCCTTTTGGACCTTGAAACCCGTTTTGCCCCCACTCCTTCTGGAGTCGGCATTTCCATCGCCTGGGGACTTCCCTACTTCGAGCAGTACATCCCAAGCCTGGGCAAGGCATCGGACTTCTTCAAGGCAGGCACCCGATTCCCGGCCTATCTGCCGGTCGATCTGGCGACTTCCAAGACGAAGGGGAAGACCGTCTATGCACTGCAAGACGCCAGGACATTCCCCAGCGACACACCCCCACCCGGGTTCGGGCCGGTGCGTCTCGAGCAGAACGACGTGGCCATACTGCTCCGCAGCGACTCGCTGGCCAACATCACGGCAGCCACCAACGCGTTCTTTGGATCTGGAAGCGGCCAGGCCGGTTCCTTGTTCACGGTGACGAGTATCCGCCAGGGCTTTGCCGGCGGCGGCTTCTACGGGGACCAAGGCCTCCCGAGCAAGCTGGCCCTGGCAGCAGGGATTCCCGGGGCGGCGTCGATTCCTCGACAGTCGCCTCTTTTCCTCGGGTTCGCCAGCACGCTGGTGTCGAACATGGGACCCGACGTCATCGCCAACCTGGAGACGCTGCCAGGCCTCACCGATCAGTGGCCCAACGGGTACTTCAAACAGGGCACGACCATGCATCTTTCACACCTCTACGAAGACCTCGAAACCTGGTACACGAAGAACTTCCCCAAGTATGAGGAACAAGTGAAGGCGATGCAGTACCCCAGCGTCACTCCCGCGCACGGAACCTATGCACTCCAGCCGCCGGGCCAGACTGCGGCCCAGGTAACGAAAGGCGTTAAGCGCTACCACTCCTACGGCCACAGCGGGGCACTCTCGGTGGTGGACAGCACCGCGTCGAAGACCAAGAGCAATTACGGCGAGTCGTACCCTGCAGGCACCACCATTCCGGTGCGAGGCGACTTCAACACGCTGGACAATCCGTTCCAGTACACGTCAGATCCGACTGGTGACCACTACAGCAAGGAGCCAGCGGCAGGGCTGCACTTCTTGATGTTCCAGCCAACCATCGAGTTCTTCAACAATGTCCGGCTGGCCATGGACGGGCATTTCCCGGGGGAGACACTCTCTGTGTCACCGCATTCCACCCACGCCGGCATCAACTCGGTCTTACAGACGACCCACCGGCAGAACTACCTGGTCCCGCCGCGTCGCCATCGCTCATTTCCGTTGGCGGAGTTCCTCTACTGACATCACGTTGCAAGCCCCTGCACTTCAGGGGTACTAGATAGAGCGTCTATCCGTCGCACAAGAGCGCTTTCGCGGATCCGTACGGCCAGCGGCACCTCGAGTGCAGGCGGCCAGTCCTCTCAGCCGATGAATTGGGCAACGGCAACGATGATCTCCTCGGGGCCCAGGACGTACGCCATCCGCCAAGAGCCCTCGTACCCGCCGATTCATGAAGTCTCAGGCTGCTGGAGCGAGGACGTTCTCACACCACGTCCGAAAGTTGGTCGGTGTGGGGGTGGCATGGGACCAGTCTTCGTCGTAGATCCCGTTCTGCTGTGCCCAGTACATCGCAGTAAAGTCTCGTGCCATTCCTTCGGGGACCCCGCGCTGAATGGTGGCCGCGGTGACCTCCTCCAGGTCGGCCTGTTCGAAGCTGACCCGCAACCCAAGGACGTCGCTGATGGTGGCTGCCATTTCGCTCGGCGTGAGGTTGTCTCCAATGACCGCAATTCGGTCTGTTCCCTCCCAGGTGCGATCCAGCAGGAGTTTGGCGGCAATGGCTGCGATGTCCTGTGTCGCGATCATGGCTAGCGGACGGTCCGGGTTCAACGGTAGGGAAAGAACTCCCTCGGAGGTCATTTGGGGTAGCGACCTGAGCAGGTTCTCCATGTAGAACCCCATTCCGAGCGAACGGTAGGCAGTGCCGCTGCTCTCAAGCTCGGCGTCCATCACGTGCGCTGCGGAAAGCAGGCCCGCTGGATGTGGCCAGTTCCATCCCGCACTTGAGACTCCGACCACATGGCCGACCTGGTGGCGACGAATCGACTCCGCTGCCGGGCGCGCGAAAGAGAGGTAGTACTCCTCTGCAGAACTCGCCCGCATGCTCGGCGGGATCAGCCAGAAAAGGCTCTGAGCGCCATCCAGCGCCTGATCGAGGACCAGCGGATCGTCATGGCTGCCAATAATCACTTGTACTCGATCGCTGACGGCGTCCCCGAGTCGCGACGGGTCTCGGACGATGACCCGCAGCGGCTGGGTTTCGGCGATCAGAAGTTCCGCCAGAAGCTGGCTCCCGACATTGCCGGTGGGGGTTGTGACAACAATCATGAAGTCTCCTCGTTGATCCGGTTTGGATTTGGTGTGTTTGTGTGGCTTGGCCTGGGATGGCCGTTCACCAAGTGGTCGGGTTCGATGTCAGGTGCGGTCATCACGGAGAGATGGTCGACGAACGCCCTATCGATGTCGAAGAAATCGCCGTCGCCCGTGAGCATCGTCTCATCCGGACAATATGTGCATGGTACACACATGTTATCGTTGGAGATATGATGAATCAAGCTGACCCGCTAAAGGTGCTGCATGAGGCCCTACTGCAGATTGTCAGCGTGCTCAACCGGCCACAGGGCGACAACCTGATCCTGACCCGCGCCGGCGTTTCGCTGGACACAGCGCTGTTCCCGCTGCTCGTTCGCGTTTCGATGCAACGCAACCTCACCATCGGCACGCTCGCCGATCAGGTCGGGCGTGATTACTCGACCGTCAGCCGCCAGGTCACTCGCCTACAAACGCTCGGGCTCATCCATACCGAACTCTCCGAGACCGACCGTCGCCAGCGCCTACTCAGCGTGACTGCAAGGGGTAAAAACACCATCAAGAAGATCGACCGTGCCCGCAAGTCAGTGATGAGCGAAGTTCTCGATGGGTGGAGCCAAGCCGAGATAACGGATCTTGCCCGAATGACCACCCGGCTAGCAGCCGCCATGCAACCCAGCGCCTGAAAAGCTGGTTTGCCGCCCAGCAGGGCTATGTCGATCGTGGTCGCCCATATGATCTTTCAGTGCTTTCCATAGCTCTGCGAAAGTGCCTTTGCGCGACTTTGGGGAGCCAAATGGGGAGCCACGCAGAGCGGACGCCTGCGAACCCGTGCGAACGGCTGCGAACGGCAAGTCCAGCGTGAGGGCACAATTTCGGACGCCTGCGAACCCGTGCGAACACCGAAAACTGACTCCGCAGGTTTCGGGTTCGAATCCCGAGGGGCGCACCAACTAGCCGGGCGCCACCTGCACGCTGCTGCTATCCGATGAGCGCAGCCCGGGACGTGGAGGCGATGTACCTGCTGGTGCCAGCGAAGCTCGCGCTGTAACCGTCAGCCAGGACGATCGACAGTACCGAGGCCAAGCCGTTGCAGCTGGCCGTGCCGTTGGCGCCGGTCACTGCCGTGCAGATGACAGTGGACCCAGCCTTGAAGGTGATCACATGGCCGGCCGCGGGTTCCGCCGCGCTGGACTGGGTGGCATTCAGGGCGAAGAGGTACAGATGGAGGCTCGACACCGACGCGATGGCCGGAGTGGAAGTCAGGGTGGTGGCCGCCGGCGGGGCGGTGTCGATGACGCTGGCATTTCCCGAGCCGAAATTGGTCACATAGGCGTGGGCGCCATTGGGGGTGATGGCGACGCCCTCCGGGTCGACGCTCACCGGGACAGTGGCGGTCACGTACAGCGCTCCGGCCGGCGTCACGCCGACCGAGATGATTCCTATGGGCCGCCAACGCCGTGCCGGTCACCATCGCGGTGACCCCGGTGATGAGTCCACGCAGGATCCGCTCACGCGACCGCTGCCGTGAATTCATCCGACTGGCACCATGCAGCTGATCCATCAGAACTTCTCTCGTTTGATCACGTTGGCTTGGGGGCGTTTCTTGGTTGCCCCTCACGCTCATCATTCTTTTTCGAAACGAAGTGTCCGTGGGTATTTTGCCAGGAGCTGGACCGGGTCGGCACGACGGTTTCCGAATTCACCTCAGCCGAAGAACATGGGTGTGGAATCACGATCAATTCCCGTCAAAAGAACTTGCACCGACGATGCTGCTTCGAAGAGATGGAACTTCCCGTTCCAGTCACGCCAGTAGAAGAGTTAGTTGCACTTTGACTTCATGCATCGCACACACGGCACCAAGGCGCCGAAGGGCGCTGGCCAATCTGAGCCACAGAATCGCTCTGCCCAGAATGTACTGTGCTCCTCAGCGATAGGTCGGTGGCTGCTTGCCCGTTGATTCGGGCACATTGACCGGGAAGTTGCCGATCTGCGGGTACATGATGCCGGTGCTGAGTGCGGCTGACCTGGGCAAGTCCAATGACTCCCAAATAGCTCGCACCGTGCCCTGAATGGCCTTGGGATTCCGTCGAGCGATGGAGAGTGCAATCTCCCGAGCACGGGACCGAAGGTCTTCACGGGTCACCACCTCGGTCACCAATCCCAGACGCAGGGCCGTGGCCGCGGTGATTCGCTCTTCGTTGCCCATGAGGGCCCAACGCAAGACGTCGCCCAGTGGGACTCCCCGATGCAACATGCCGATGGGTTCGAGCGCCGACACAATGCCGACCGTGGCGTGCGGATCGAAGAACTCGGCGTCGTCCGAGCAGATGATGATGTCCGCTTCGTTCAAGAAGTACTGCGCCCCACCGGCACACAGACCGTGCACGGCCACCACCAAGGGCTTCCAGACTCGGTGGCGATGCTTGGGAGAGAGCGTGTCACCCGGGTCGAAGTAGTTCCAGGCGTTTTCCCGAGTGAACCACGTACCGCCACCCTTGATGTCGACGCCGGTACTGAAGGCTCGATCCCCGTTCGCCTGCAACACGACGGAGTGGATGTCGTCATCTTCCCGGATGGTCTCCCAGGCCCAGGCCATGTCTGCTGCCATGGCGTCGGTGAACGAATTGAGCGCCTCGGGCCGGTCAAGCGTGATGGTGGCAACCTTGTCGGCTACCTCAAAGGTGATGGCTTCGAGCCCCATGGCGTCCTTCCTTCGGGGCCAACCCCCGGCCGCGTGAGATTAGATCACCCGCCGATTGAGGTGGACTATTTCTGCGCCCGCAGTTCTCGCTTGAGCACCTTGCCCGACGGGTTGCGTGGCAAAGCATGGAGGAACGTGATCGCCTTGGGCACCTTGAACTTGGCCAACTGGGACGCACAATGGGCCGTCAACTCTTCGGCCGTCGTCGAATGGTCTGGTTGCAAGACGACGAAGGCCACCGGCACCTCGCCCCAGCGCTCGTCCGGCCGACCGACCACCGCCGCCTCGACGACAGCAGAGTGCTCATACAGCACTCGCTCGACCTCAGAACCAGCGATGTTCTCGCCTCCGGACACGATCATGTCCTTGAGGCGATCGACGATGAACACGTAGCCGTCTTCGTCCATTACTCCGATGTCGCCAGTGTGGAACCAACCGCCGGCAAATGCCCGCTCGGTAGCTTCGGGATCGCGCCAGTAGCCCTTGAACACCTTGGGACCGCGCAGAACGATCTCGCCCCGACCGCCCGCCGGCACAGACCTGCCGTCCTCACCCCAGATTTCGAGTTCCAAATGCAGGCACGGTCGGCCCACACTGCCTAGCTTGCTCACGATGTGCTCGTGGTCAAGGAACGTGTCGCCCGAGACGGTTTCAGTGAGGCCGTAGGCATCGGCAAACCAGGCCGACGGGAAGGTGCGAGCAATGCGCTCAATCAGCGGGATGGGCATCTTTTCGCCACCGTTGATGATGACCCGCACCGATGACAAGTCTCGGCTCTCCACGTCGGGCAGCGCCATGATGGCGTTGACCATGGCCGGGGCCAACCACACCGTGGTCACTCGCGAGCGTTCGAGCTCATCGACCACGGCTGCTGCATCGAAACTCCGGTGGATGATGACGCCGGCGCCCGCTGCCAAAAGCGTCGTCGTCGTGAGATCCAATGCACCGACGTGGTACAGCGGGCCGCAGGCCAAGCCGAGATCAGATGAGGTAAATCCGAACTCGACTAAGTGGGCCAGGTTCTTCCAGGCCAAGTTGGCGTGCGTGAGCATCACGCCCTTCGGGCGACCTGTCGTACCCGAGGTGTACATGAGACGGTGGACATCGTCGGGCGCGGCCCGCACCGGCGGCGGAGCAGCACCACTCAATTCCAGATCTTTCAAGGCCACCCAGTCGGGCTGGCCAGCCGCCCCGATGGACACCTTGAGGAGCGAATGGCCGAGGTCCGTAGCCGCCTGGTCGGCCACCTCCGCCAGGGCCGGGTCGCACACCAGAACCCGGGCCTCAGCGTGCGCCAAAATGAATCGGACCTCCGCTGCGGCCAACCGCCAGTTGATGGGCATGACGATGGCCCCGAGGTAGTTGACGGCGAAGATCGTCTGCAAAAACTCCGGGCAGTTGTAAGAGAGCAACCCGACCACATCGCCGGGACCCACCCCCCGCTGGTGTAATCCCTTCGACAAGGCCGTCACCCGCTCGGCCATCTCCCCGTAGGTAATCACCTGACCTTCGAAGATGGTCATCGGTCGCTCAGGCTGGCGTGTGGCGTGGTGTGCGAGCACTCCGAACCAGTTGACGTCGGTACTTATGTCGTTGCCGCTACTCATACCGCCGCCACATCCCGTAGGCCTGAAAACCGACCGACCGGTCCAGAACCACTAGCGTCCTGGCCATGACGACGGGGTCGACCACTACCGACTCCAAGCGCAGCACCAAGTGGGAATCGCGGCGCCAGGCCATCATCGACACCTCGGCCCATCTCTTCGCCCGTCAGGGCTACCACGCCACCGGCATCATGGAACTCTGCACGGCCAACGATCTCGGCAAGGGAGCGCTGTACCACTACATCGGCTCCAAGGAGGAGTTGCTGGCGGGTATCCACGACCGAGTCATGGACGAAGTCATGCTCGGTGCCGATCGGGTCACGGCGGCAGGTGGAAAGCCGTCTGCACAGCTGGTCATGTTGGGCGACGAACTGCTCGATGTCATCCACCGCTACCCCGATCACGTGTGGGTCTTCCTGCACGAGTTTCCTGCCCTCACCGGCGAGCGAGCCGAGCAGTTTCGCATTCGGCGTCGGCAATACGAGCAACAGATCGAAGATGTCCTGCGCGACGGGGTCAAGAGTGGCGAGTTCCGCGACATCGACCCATGGCTGACGGCCCGAGCCTGGCTGGGCATGCACAACTACACCTACTTGTGGCTGAAGCCGGACGGTCGCCTCACGGCGCGCTCGGTGGCCAAGCCCTTCGCCGACGTCTTCATGCGAGGGCTCGTCGCCCCAGACGCCAAGCAACGCTGACGGCGATCACGGAGCCGAATACCCGCCATCGACAACGAGAGCGGAGCCGGTGGTCCACCGCGACTCCTCGCCGGCCAGGTAGGCGTAGGCCCCGACCAGATCACCAGCAGTGCCCAGACCGAGCGGGTGACGATCGGCAATCGCACTCAGTGACTCCTCGGGCAGACCCACATGAATGGCCGAGCGAAATGTGCCGGGACAGATGCAGTTGACTCGAATGCCGTCACGGGCGTATTCGACCGCTGCCACCTTGGCCAACTCAATCACGGCCGCCTTGCTGGCGCAGTAAGGGGCCGAGTGCGACCAGGCCGTCATGCCGGCCACCGACGCCGTGAGGATGATCGAGCCGGACTGTTGGGCCCGCATGACCGGCACCGCAGCCTGAATGCCGTGCACGGCACCAAACACATTGACCCGAAACACCCGCTCCCACTCCTCGGTGGGCAGATTGTGGATGCGGCCGTTGGGGGCCAGCACGCCGGCATTGCTCACCAATACATCGAGCCGGCCGAATCGGCCCATGGCCAGATCGACCACGGCCGCCACGTCGGCAAACCGGCCCACATCGGCCGTGATGGTGGCTGTCGGTGCAGGTGTGGTGCTGACTGCGGCCAGTGAGCCGGCCAGCGCATCGTCGGAGATATCGCTCATGACCAATGCCGTGTTGGGCTCCGCGGCCAGACGCCCACAGATGGCGCTCCCGAGCGAACCACCAGCTCCGATGACGGCGATGACCCGTTGTGGCGTGTCATCACTCATATCGGCTCTCCCCCATTCGCCACTTGTTTGGACCGATCAGTACAGTACACAACCGTGCCGGAACTTGAGCAAGTGGTGACACCAGAGACGGCAAGCGAAATTGGCGACCTGCTCGAGATGCAGCGACGGATGTTGGTCATCCGCGGCTTCGAGGAACGGGTGGCGCGGCTCTACCGCGAGGGACTGGTCCCGGGCTTCGTCCATCTCTCCATCGGTCAGGAGGCGGCCGCCGTCGGAGCCTGTTGGACGTTGCGAGCGGACGACGTCATCACCTCGACCCACCGCGGGCACGGTCACTGCCTAGCCAAGGGTCTCCAGCCAATGGGCATGTTCGCCGAGCTCATGGCCAAGGACGGTGGCACGAACCGAGGTCGAGGCGGCTCCATGCACATCGCGGATCCGACGCTCGGCATATTTGGCGCAAACGGAATTGTGGCGGCGGGACTGCCGATCGCAGTCGGTGCGGCCACCGCGGCGCAGCTGCGCGCCACCGACTCGGTAGCGGTCGCATTCTTCGGTGACGGAGCCGCCGCCCAAGGTGCCTTCCACGAAGCTTTGAATCTGGCCGCCGTCTGGCACCTCCCCGTGATCTTCTTTTGCGAGAACAACGGGTACTCGGAGTTCTCGCCCACTGCCGCCCAACAAGCGGCGTCCCTGGAGCAACGGTCCCTGGGTTACGCCATGCCCTACTTCGCGGTGGATGGCAACGACGTGGTGGCGACGAAACACATCATGAGCCAAGTGGTCGAGTCCGTCCGCTCCGGTGGCGGACCGGTACTGATCGAGGCGGCAACCTACCGCTGGCACGGCCACTACGAGGGTGATCCTGAGCGCTACCGAACGCCAGAAGAGCTCCAGGAATGGCAGCAACGTGATCCACTGATTCTGCATCGTCAACGACTAGTCGATGCCGGAGTGCCCGAATCTGACCTGAAGGCACTCGAAGCCTCAGTGGAGCAAGCACTCGACGACGCCGTCGAACAGGCGTCCGCGCTGGCGCCACCGAATGTCTCCACTCTCTTCGACTTCGTGGTCCGGGAACGGCCGGCAGCACCGGGCGAAACAGCCCTGCCTGACGATGCCCCCACGTGGCGCACCATGGATGCCATCACGGCCGCTCTTGATTCGGCCCTCACCACGGACGAGCGCGTCTTCTTAGCGGGCGTCGACGTAGGCGACGGCGGCAACGTGTTTGGGTTGACCCGCGGCCTGCGCCAGCGCTTCGGTGAACGGGTCCGGGACACCCCCATATCCGAGACCGCGGTAGTAGGCGTGGCCGTCGGTGCCGCCATGGCGGGTATGCGTCCCGTGGTTGAGATCATGTATCTCGATTTCCTCGGGGTGTGCCTAGACCAGCTGCTGAATCAGGCCGCCAAGCTCCCCTTTATGACCGGGGGTGCAGCGCAGATGGCACTGACGGTGCGCACCCAGTTCGGAGCAGGGCGCTCGTCGGGCAGCCAGCATTCACAGAGCCTCGAGGCGTTGCTGGCCCACATCCCCGGCTTGACCGTGGTGATGCCCTCAACCCCGGCCGACACCTACGGGCTGCTGCTGTCCTCCATCGAAGATCCCAATCCGGTGGTCTTCATTGAGAACCGCCTGCTCTACGGCATGAAGGGGCCACAGCCTCCGGCGGACTTCCGCGTCCCTATCGGGAAGTCAGCCGTCGTACGCCAGGGGTCGGACATCACCGTGGTGTCGGTCTCACGCATGGTGCACGAGGCGCTGGCTGCGGCCGATGAGCTCGACACCGAGGGCATATCGGTGGAGGTAATCGACCTGCGCACCGTGGCACCGCTCGACCTGGAACCCGTCCTCACCTCGGTGCACAAGACGAGCCGACTGCTGATCGCCCATGAGGCCGTGGTGCCTTTCGGCATTGGGGCCGAGATCGCGGCCTCGGTGGCCCGGGAGTCATTCTGGGACCTCGATGCACCTATCGAGCGCGTCGGGGCCGCCGCCACACCGCCGCCCTATGCGCCCGACCTGGAGCAGGCGTGGCTGCCCGACCGCCATCGCATTGCCGACGCCATTCGGAAGCTGGCCGCCGTCTAAACCGCCTGGCCGACTGGCGACCTCAGCAGCCGAGGGCGCGGGCGATCACTAAGTGCTGGATCTCATTGGTGCCCTCGCCGATCTCAAGCACCTTGGCATCGCAGTAGAACCGAGCCACCGGCGAATCGAGCATGTAGCCCAGTCCTCCGTGGATCTGCACCGCTTCCGACGCGGCCGACACTGCCAGCCGGCTGGCTTTGAGTTTCGCCATGGCCGCTTCCTTCATGAAGGGCTCACCGGCGTCGCGCAGTGAGGCAGCCCGGTAGGTCAACCAGCGAGCCGCTTCGAGTTCGGTGGCCATGTCGGCCAACTTGAACTGCACCGCCTGATACGAGGAAATGGGCTGGCCGAACTGTTTGCGCTCACGGGCGTACTCGGTGGCCATGTCCAGCACGGCCTGGGTGAGGCTGAGCGACAGCGCCGCAATCGAAATTCGACCGACTTCGAGGGTGCGCAGGAACTGGCTCAGTCCCATGGCGGGGTCCCCCACCAGATGGTCATCTGGCACCCACACGTCATCGAAGTACAACGCCCGCGTGTCCAGCCCCTTCCAGCCGATGCCCCGCATTTTGGGACCCATGGTGAACCCGGGCGTGTCCTTCTCGACCACGAAGCTGGCGTACGACCGACTGCCCTCATCGGCACCGGTGCGGGCCAGCAGGGTCACACCGAAGGACATGTCCGTCCCGGCGTTGGAGATGAAGGTCTTGGCCCCATTGATCAGCCAACCGTCGTCACGCCGCTCGGCCCGCGTGGTGATGCCTCGCGCATCAGATCCGGCATCGGGCTCGGTCAGCCCGAAGGCTCCCAGTGCTCGTCCCTCGGCCAACGGTCGCAGCCAGCGCTCTCGTTGCTGGTCGTTGCCGAAGAGCAGAAGTGGCAAAGAGCCGATGGTGACATGGGCCTGCCAGGCCGCCGCCACCGATTGATCAGCCATGCCGATCTGCTCCATGGCGGCCACGAAGCCGACGGTGGTCATGCCGATGCCGCCCCACTCCGCCGGGACGAGCATGCCGAGCAATCCCAGGGCGCCCATCTCTCGCAGCAGATCAGTCGGGCAGCGCGCTTCTTCCCAAGCAGCCGGCGCCCGGGTGGCAATCTCCTTCTGGGCGAAGTCGCGGCAAAGGGCGACGAGTTCGCGTTCGGGCTCGTCGAGCGAGAAGTCCATTCCGTCATCCTATGGACTGACCGGTACAAGGACCCGTACACTGGATGGGTGCCGTCGGATCGGGTGCCCCACTCGTTTCCCGAGTTCGACAACGTGACTGACGAGCGTCGCCATCGCAAGCAACGGCTGGCGGCGGCCCTACGCATCTTCGGACGGTTCGGCTTCGGCGAGGGCACGGCGGGACACATGACGGCCCGTGACCCCGAGCGTACGGACCATTTCTGGGTCAACCCGCTGGGCATGGACTTCACCCAGATCCGGGTGAAGGACCTCATATTGGTCAACCACGAAGGCGACGTGGTCGAAGGCGACTGGCCGGTCAATCAGGCCGCCTTCGTCATCCATTCACAGATTCATGCCGCCCGGCCCGATGTCATCTCGGCCGCCCACGCCCACTCGGTGCACGGCAAGGCCTGGTCTGCCCTTCGCCGTCCGTTGGACCCGCTCACCCAGGATGCCTGCGCCTTCTACGGCGACCACGCGCTCTTTAACGACTTCACCGGTGCCGTCTTCGATCTCGAGGAAGGCAAACGAATCGCCCATGCGTTGGGCGAAAACAAGGCAGCCATACTGGCCAACCACGGCCTGCTCACTGTCGGTCGAACCGTCGATGCGGCAGCCTGGTGGTTCATCACTATGGAGCGCACGTGTCAGGCTCAACTGCTGGCTGAAGCGGCTGGCAACCCGGTACTCATTAGCCCCGACGTGGCAAAAGCGACGGCCCGCCAGACCGGCGGCAACCGGGCCGGTTGGTTCCAGTTCCAACCCCTTTACGACCGCATCGTGGCCCAGGAGCCAGACCTGCTCGACGAGTAGCCCCTCAGCCCTCCGGCTGAGGGAGGTGGGCCATGAAGGTACGGGACCATTGCAGCAGGTCGCGTGGGATATACGAGTCCGCCACATCGTTGATGGCATCCCAATGTTCGGCCACGTCCTCAATGGACGCCTCCCCCGGATGGACGTACCCCGGTGTGGACGCCAGATACATCCGGGCAAAGCGGCCGGCCCCAGCGGCATACATCTCGCCGTTGACCGGACACGACTCATGGGCCAAGAAGGCCACCATGGGCGCTACCTGATCCGGTGTCATTTCGACCGCGCCACCATCGCCTGCCATGCGAGTGACGGCTGCCGGTGCGATCAGGTTGACCCGAATGCCGTGCTTGTAACCGGCCGTGGCCAGGCTGCGGGTGAGACCGATGACGCCACCTTTGGCCGTGGCGTACGAGACATTGGTGGGCAGTCCGAACACCCCGCTGGAGGTGGTCATGACGATCCGCCCGTACTCCTGAGCCAGCAGATGCGGCCAAGCGGCCCGAGCCGTGAGGAATGAGCCGACCGTGTGCACGGCCAGGTGACGTTGCAGATTGTCCTCGTCCGCCTCGGGGAAGCCAGCCCAGCGAATGATGCCGGCGTTATTGATGAGAATGTCCAACCGCCCGAAGTGGTCGATGGCCGTATCGATCAGCGCTTGAGCTCCGTCCGCCGAAGAAACGTCATTGGTTTCGGCCACCGCCGAGCCGCCTGTGCTCACGATGGAAGCCACCACCTCGGCGGCCGGTCCCGCATCGGCGCCGTCGCCGTCCAACGTCCCGCCCAAATCATTGACCACGACACTGGCGCCGCGCTGCGCCAGCAACAAGGCGTAGGCCCGACCGATGCCCCGTCCAGCTCCGGTGACGACGGCCACTCTGCCGTCGAATCGAAGCGGTCCCGGGACCTGCTCGCTCAGACTGGCACCGCAGACGTGAACCCGAGCAGGTGCCCGAGCGTGCCGCCGATCATGGCGTCGCGCTCGCTGTCGGGAATGCCGGCGAACTGTTCGGCAATCAACTGACGGCTGCCCCGGAAGGTTCCTTCGGCGTGTGGATAGTCATTCCCCCACACAATGCTGGAAAGACCGGTGATGTGGCGGCAGGCCACGGCCACCGGATCGTCCTGGAACGAGATGTGAAACTGCCGCTTGACGTAGTCACTGGGCTTGAGCGGGTAGGGCCACTTCTCGTTCAGACGGAAGAGCTGCGCCATCTTCGTCTGCTCAGTGGCCGGCAGGTTCTCGTCCCAGTAGCCCAGCCACCAGTCCGGGTCCTGCCCGATACCCGTGATCCAACACTTATCCATGGCCCCAACCAATGAGGCCAACCAGTTGGCGTTGAACTCGATCAGCGCGAAGTGGAGGTTCGGGAAGCGCTCGGGTACGCCGCCACCGATGAGTTCGCACAACACCTGCTGCGGCACGATGGAGCTATAGATGGCCTGGGTGATCATGCGCTTGGAGGCCGACTTCTCGGTCATCGGCTGGTTCACCTGAGCGGCCGACTCCATGACCACCTTGAGGGTGGTGGACGTTGGGTCGTTGACCTTTACCCCGCCCGTCTGGGTGTGGATGAACACATGGACACCGTTGGCCTGGGCGGCGGCCCACACCGGATCGAGGTCACGTGAGTAGTACGGCAACGGAGGCACGGCCGGCAACAGAATGGCCCGCGACCCCTGGGCGGCTACCCGCTCGATCTCGACCACCGCCTCGTCAATGTCGGTGATGGGTATCGGAGCCGTCGGCACCAAGCGGTCGAAGTAGGGCGAAAAGCGCTCTGCGATGTAATCGTTGTAGACCCTGGCATGAGCCATGGAGAGCTCGTGGTCGTCCGAGTACAGACCGAAGAGAGACAGATTGGGGTGCATGACGCCGACGTCGACCCCGTCCTCGGCCAGGTCTTCGATGATCTGCTCCGGGTCACCCTCGGGGGTGCGACCACTGGTCTGGCGGTAACGCGAGATGGTCCAGCCCTCATAGCCCGACGTGTGCAAGCGCCGAAAGACCGTCGCCCCGTTCTCGACCAGGGGTTCGATCTCGAAATCCTCCTCCCACACCCCTCGCTCACGGAGGTGCTTGGGTAGGCGGGTGATGAAGAGGTCGGTGGGCTCGAGAATGTGTCCGTCAGCGGACACGACAAAGGGCTTTTCAGGCATGTGCGGTCCCTTCCGTCGGCATCCCAAATGTAGACCCCGACCCGTGCCGGCAGCCCTGGCGGAGAGTAGACCAACCGGTCGGTACATTGCAATGAATCCACACGGCGAGGAGGCCCAGGGATGACGAAGCGGTGGCAGCAGCGGCCCGAAGGTTCAACCTGGGGCGACTGGGGTGACGAGGACGAGTTGGGTCGTATCAACCTGGTCACGCCGGCCAAGGTGCTCGAGGGCATCCGCGAGGTGCAGGCCGGTATCAACTTCTGCCTCAGCCTCCCGCTCGACTACCCAGGCGGGACCCTGCTCAACCAACGCCGCCATCCCCCGGTGGTGGCTCCCACCGAGGACATGAAGGGTGCCCCGTCCACCTTCTACAACGTCCACATGAGCGAGATGGAATCCTTCGGCGATCCCAAATACGTCGACGTGTGGGCTGACGATGTCGTGACGCTGTCGCTCCAGTACTCAACGCAGTGGGACTCATTGGCCCATGTGGGCGCCGAGTTCGACGCTGACGGTGACGGCGTGGATGAGGGTGTCTATTACAACGGCTACCGAGCCGGCATCGACCTGGTTGGACCAAAGGACGACGCCCGAGGAGACGGCAGCGGACACCGAGCGTTCGCACACCACCTTGGCCTGGAGCACATGGCCAAGCACGGCGTGCAGGGACGGGGGGTGCTCATCGATCTGGCCCACCACTTAGGGCTGGATTGGCGCGGCGTCGATCTGGCCGCGTTGGAAGAGATCATGAAGGCCGACAATGTGGTGGTTGAGCCAGGCGACATGCTGCTCCTCCACACCGGCTTCGCCACCAAGGTGTTGGAGTGGGAGCGCAATCCCGACCCGGCCAAGATCCACACCACCGCCGCCTACCTCGACGCCCGCGACCCATCGTTGCTGGAGTGGATCGCCGACTCGCAGATCTCGGCCTTGGTGGCGGACAACTACGCGGTGGAGGGGCTACTGGGCAAGGACCGCGACGAGAGCCGGCACTCGTTCCTTCCCATCCATCACCTCTGCCTCTTCAAGTTGGGCGTGCCGCTGGGAGAGATGTGGTATCTCCACGAACTGGCTGCGTGGTTGCGGGAGCACGAACGCAGCCGCTTCCTCCTCACCGCTCCACCGCTGTGCATGCCCGGTGTCGTCGGCTCACCCGTGACTCCTGTCGCCACGGTGTGAGAGATCTGGCTACTTCGAAAGAGTGAAGGAGTCGTAGTCCTTGGCCACCACGTCGGCGATGACCGAGAACAGCTTCGGCCGGCCCCCGGAGTTGAGCAGGTACCGCTTGGGCTTGCCCGGGATGTTGGTCCCGAAAAAGTAACTGTTCTCCCCGAACGGCGAAGAGGCCGCTCCCCGATTGACCATGTTGGTCCAACGATCTTCAGCCTGCTTCGTCACTTCGATTCGTTCGGCGCCCCGAGCACGGGCGAACACCAGAAGATCGGTGATGAAGTCGACCTGGTCACCGTTGTAACGCGGGTTGTTGCCAGACGCAGCATGCGGACCACCCGGGAAGAACAAATTCGGGAAACCGTGCGTCTGCACACCCAGAAACGTGACCGGCCCGTCAGCCCAGTACTTCGCCAACGACAGCCCGTCGCTCCCAGTGACACCCATCCGGAACAGTGCACCGGTTCCGAAGTCGAACCCAGTGGCCCAAATGATGATGTCGAATTCACGCAGACCATCGGACGTCTCAATACCAGTGGACGCCACTCGCACCATCGGTGTCTGCCGCAGATCGACCAATGACACATTGTCTCGATTGAACGTCTCGAAATAGCCCGTCACGAATGGCGGCCGCTTCTGCCCGAATAGGTGGTCACTCGGAATCAAGCGCTCGGCCGTGTCGGGGTCGTTGACGAGCCCCCGGATCTTCTCAGCGATGAAGGCACTCCACTCCGCCAGCGCTTCCTGGTTGAACAGCAGATCGGTGTAGTTACTGGTGAGCTTGGTGAAGCCCGGGCTGTTCCACATCAGCTCGTAGTAGCGCTGCCGTTCCTCAGCCGAGTCATCGAAGGCCGCCCGGTCGTGCGTGCGATGCAGAAAGCCATGCACTGAAGTGTTGAGAACCTGGCGCAGCGACTCGAAATCGGCTCGCAGGCGAACTTGCTCCTCGTCGGAGATGGGGGCGTTATTGAGGGGCGTGCACCAGTTGGCCGTCCGCTGATACACCGTGAGCGAAGCCACCTCATCGGCAATCACCGGGACAATCTGCACCCCGCTCGAAGACGTGCCCACCACAGCTACTCGCTTGCCCACGAAGTCGATCGGCTCAACCGGCCACTGACCCGTGTGGTGGGCCAGACCCTGGAAGTCCTGGCGACCGGGGACGTCGGGCAAATAGGGAATGGAAAGGACGCCGGTGGCGGCAATGAGATATTGAGCCTGGACTACTGAGCCATCGCCCGCCTCCACCATCCATGCGCCAGCCTGATCATCGAAGCGAGCCGATGTGACCCGGGCGCCAAACCGGATGTGGCGGCGCAGATCGAATCGATCCACCACATGGTTGAGGTACCGCTCCGTTTCGGGTTGAGGCGCAAAGTGCTCCTCCCACACCCACTGATCGAAGAGCTCCTCAGAGAAGAGATAGCCGTAGGTGTAGCTCTCCGAATCGAATCGAGCCCCGGGATAGCGATTCCAAAACCAGGTACCGCCCACGCCCTTCCCGGCCTCCAGCAGGGTTGCGGTGAACCCCGCCTCGAGCGCCTTGTACAGCTGGTAGATGCCGGTGATGCCCGCCCCAACCACCAGTACGTCGACCTGGGAAACGGGAACGGAATGCCCTGCGGCGGGCTCGGGTTTGGTGCGCATAGAGAGAGACAAAAAGGAGGACTTCACCGCCTCCGGAAAGTTTGTACCGACCGGTTAGTCTAATCCGGCGCCGGGCCGCAGGGGGCTCCCGCAGTGACCAGCACCACCCTCTGTCCTCTCGATTTACCCGTGATTGAGAGCGAGTTCTAAGGACGCCAATTGAAGGACAACCTCACCCTGGCTGATATTGCAGCAGGCGTCGGGATCACGATTGCCGCCTACACCCACGCCATCGATGATGGGAGGGCCGAAGACGCAGTGGCCACGTTCTGTCCCGACGGCATCGTCGATATGCCTGGCCTCGGACGGCACCAGGGCCACGTTGCCCTTCGGACCGCCTACGAGCTGATCACGCCCAAACAGCCACAACGTCACCTGGTGTCCAATATCCACATCACCCAATGGGATGAACACGAAGCCAGTGCCACCAGCGATGTCGTGCTGCTCGTCAAGAATGAGACCCGGTGGACGGTGGCCGTCGTCGGGCGCTACGACGATGTCCTCCACCGCGACAACGATCGCTGGTTCTTCCACAGCCGGACGGCCCAGTTCACATTCTGAGTAACCACGGAGGCGAAGCGATGAGATGTCGGCGCAATCAAACGTTCATACCTGACGTGGCTCCGGAGTTGGCATGAGTCGCATCCCACCGATCCCACCTCGAGAGTGGTCGAAGCAAACGAGCGAAGCGCTGCTGGCGGCCTACCGCCCAACCAATCCTCGGCATCCTGTCTCACCCCGCGATCCCGAAAGCCCTAAGGGGATCAATGCCATGGGTGTGCTGGCACATCACCCTGAGCTCACCGAGGCCTTCAACCACCTGATCAGCCACGCGCTGTACTTCACCACCATCAGCCCGCGTCAGCGAGAGCTCCTGGTCCTGCGGGTCGCCCATCGTCGTCACGCCCGTTACGAGTGGGGGCAGCATGCCTATCTGGCCGCCAAGGCCGGACTGACACAGGACGAAATCGAACGCATTCGCGCCGACAATGGATTGGAGGGCTGGGACACACTCGACGCTGCATTACTTTCCGCCGCTGACGAGTTGGTGGCTGACGCCCGTATCGGTGACGAGACCTACGCGGTCCTCTCAGGCGAGCTCGACACGCAACAGCTGATGGACATTGTATTTACCGTGGGCGCCTATGAGGTCTTCGCCATGGCGATGCGGACCTTCGACGTCGACCTCGATGATGACCTGGAGCCGTATCTGTAGGCACTGCAACGGTTCAGGTATTCCGACCGCCGTTGACACCGATGATCTGACCTGTGATGTAACTGGCTTCGTCCCGACATAAGAACGCACAGGTGGCGGCAATGTCCTCCGGTAGTCCCGCACGCCGCACAGGGGTTCGAGCGACGGCTTCGTCCATACCGCCCGGACCGAAGTCACCTCGTTGTTCGGATTCCCTCAGCATTGGCGTGTCGATGAAACCCGGCGGAATGGCGTTGACGGTGATTCCCCGGAAGCCCAACTCCAAGGCCAACGTCTTGGTCAGGCCGTTCAGCCCCGATTTCGAAGCCACATAGGGACCAAGCAGGGCCTGGCCACTGTGGGTACTCGATGAGGAGATGTTGACGATCCGGCCCCACCGTGACTCGATCATGTCAGGCAACACGGCCTGACAGCAGTTGAACGGGCCGGTCAAGTTGACCCGCAGCGTCTGCTCCCACACCTCAAGCGTCGTGTCGATGAACTTCCGGGACACCGCTCCCATGCCGGCGTTATTGACGAGGATGGCGGGGCGTCCCAAGACCTGGCGCACCTCATCTACCGCCGAGAACACCCGCTCGCGATCGGCAACATCGACTACCAAGCCGACTGCTCGACCGCCTTGCTGATTGATTCCGTCGGCTGCGGACTGCGCCGCTTCAGCGTTGAGGTCGAAGACCGCCACCGGATGACCATCTGCGCCTAATCGACGAGCGATGGCCAGTCCGATGCCCGACCCACCCCCGGTCACCATGGCGACCCGATCCTCCTGCACTGTGGTCACTCCGAATCAGGAGGTGGGAGTGAACTCGAGATGGAGTCGGCTCAGCCCGCGAAGGATGTAGGTGGGCACGTACTCGTAGTGCCGGTCGTCAGCCGGGCCGTGCTTCTCCTCGGAAATCCGGATGTTGCCCATTCGTTCCAACAATCGCTCGATGCTGATGCGAGTCTCCGCCCGAGCCAGCGGTCCACCGGGGCACGCGTGCGGTCCCCGGCCGAAGGCCAGGTGCTCCTTGGCATTGGCTCGATCCATCACGAATTCATTCGGATCCTCGAAACGACGGGGGTCACGTCCCGCCGCACCATTGAGGACCATCACGGTGGTGCCGGCCGGCACATCGACCCCACCCACGGTCGCCGCCGTACGGGCCAGGCGGAAATCACCCTTGACCGGGCTCTCGAAGCGCAGACACTCCTCGACAAACTCGGGCAGCCGCGAGTAATCCTCACGCAATCTGTCCTGGACATCGCTGCGCTCGCCAATGATCTGCAGGGCCGAACTGAGAAGACGGACTGTCGTTTCCTGACCGGCAGAGAAGAGGTTGGCGGCGATGCGCACGACATCGATGACCTCGGGCAAAGATCCATCCGGGAACGTGGCCGTGGCCAGGCCAGTGATCACGTCTTCTTGGGGATCCTTGCGGCGCGCCTCTACGTAGGCGGTGAAGCGCTCGTAGAGGAACTCGAGGGGTGAGTGCCCCATGGCCACCGCACCGGTGCTGCCCAACCCCTGCTCGCGCTTGTGACGGCCACTGCCCTGGAGTTCTTCACGGAAATACTCATGGTCTTCTTCGGGGACACCGAGTAAATCGGCAATGACATAGAGGGTGAACGGACTGGCGAAGTCACGAATGAATTCGCACTCGCCGTTGGCCACGAATTCGTCGATCTGCCGGTCCGCATGCCTCCACATGAAGGCTTCGTTCTCGTGCAATCGCTTCGGCGTAATGAGACGCATGAGCAACCCACGGTGGTCCTTGTGCTTCGGTGGGTCCATGGTAGTGATCTGGTCACCAAAGGGAAGGTCGTCGCGGTACTGCTCGATTATGTCGCTGATGTCGTCGCCTACGAGCGGAACGGGGAATCCAGGAAAGGGGCCGGAGACCGAGTTGCAGGAGGAGAAGGTGGTCGTGTTTGCGTACACGGACACGGCTTCTTCGTAGCCGGTCACCATCACCACGCCGTGCCGATCCTCCTTCTGGACTGGGCATTGGCTGCGCAAGTGGTCGAAGTAGGGGTACGGGTCGCCGATCAGCTCGCTGCCCGCGGAAAAAGTCGATGTCGTCGAACTCCCCCATGTGGGGTCTCCTCCCGTACCACTTACCCGGTCTCGGTCCAGCGTGAGAACCGCGTTCTCACCGGTGAGAGTACCACTGAAAATCTTCGACGACGACGTCAAAATCAACTACTCAGCGGGCTTGGCGGGCCTCCAGCAAGTGAGCAGAAGCAGGGCACAACCGGCCGCTCCACCACCCAGCGAAATGGCGAATCCCGGCCATCCCCACAGCGTGGTCAGGAAATGGACATGATCGTCAATACTCCACCCACCTGGACCAATGGTGCCGATGACGACACCCAGACCCGTGAGAGTCATGACATATTCATAGCCTTCACCGGGCCGGAAGATGAAGAAGCCGTTCTTGCGGTGGTTGGTGATCCAGGCCACGAGCATGACCCCCACCACTCCGGCCCCTGCCAGAGGTGTCAGTAGCCCGAGCAGGAGCAATGCGCCCGACCCGATCTCGGTGATGGAAGCGAACCAGGCATGCACGATGCCGGGACGCATGCCCAGCCCCTCAAACCAGCGCCCGGTGCCAGCTATTTTGCCACCGCCGAAAATGTGATTGATCCCGTGGGCCAAGAAGACGCCGCCCAGCACGAACCGAGCGATGAGCAATGCCAGGTCGAGTGACTGGTTACTGAGGGTGCCAAAGAGTAGGTGCATTGGATCTCCCGATAATTCGACCGCCGCATGGGGCCGGCCCCTCGGCCGGTGCGCTCATCATGGACCATTTACAGCGGCCGGCACAGGATCTCCCGTCACTCACGCCACGGGCAGTCCCCCAATTGCTCCTTTACCGGGTCAACGCGGTCTGGAGCATGGCGAGACTCACCGTGTTCGCCATCACTTCATAGCCAAGGAGGTTGGGATGAAGGTGATCCGTACTCGAATAGAGAGGATTGAGGATCGTCGGTTCATGCGGATCTCGCAGCGCAGCATCGAAATCGATGACTCCATCAGCGAGCTTTTGGCTGCGGATCCAGGCGTTGACTTGTTCTCGGTAGATCTCGCTCATCGGAGCGCTGGTTGGACCATCAATGATGGAGTTTGAGGCGGGCAGCAACGTGCCCAGCCAGATCTTCACGCCCTCGGCATGAGCCATGGCGATAATTGTCTTGTATCCAGCGATGAGCTCGCTCGATGTGGTGACGGCTGGCGGGATGCCGAGGTCGTTAATCCCTTCTTGGACGATGACTCCCTTGACGCCCGGCACATTGAGGGCGTCCTCTTGGAACCTTTGCACTCCACTCAGACCCAGCAGCAAGGGCTCGCCGTCGGTGACCAGACGATTGGAGCTGATGCCCGCGTTCACGACTGAGATGGGCAGTTCGGCGGCGTCGATACGACGCTGTAAATCGTCGGGATACCGGCCGTTCTTGTCGGCCACCGCCAAATTGGCAGGAAGACTCACCGGAGTGGTCGAGACAAACCCGTCAGTAATGGAATCGCCAAAGGCCACGATTGCGGCAGTGGTGATTGGAGCCTCTACGTCGATGCCATCGACGTAGAGCCAAGCTTCGGTTCGTAGAAGAAAGGAGCCGTTGCTGGCCGTTGTGGTCAGGTCACCCGTCTCAGGCGGTGAGTAGTACGACGTTGCATTCGCATTCCAGTGCTTGGTCGGAAAACTCTGGATGCCTGGAATGAAGATACTCACCACCAACGGCATGAATGCGGTGAACTTGAAGGCGACTGGATCGCTGACGATGTCGTGACCCACTGGGACGCTGACTTCATGCCTACCTCCGAACGTCACGGGAGTGATGTTGGAGACCGACGTTGGACCCTCAATTCCAATGGTCACGTCTGCGAACTGGGCTGATGCGTAACCAAAACGGTTTGATAGATGGATGCGCAACTGCGAGCCGCCGAGGTGCGGCGTGACGATCATGCGTAGCGTCTGATTGGCGAGGACTTCGGGGACGGGAAACCCCGCGCCGTCGACTGGAGTGAAGGAGTCGGTGGGACTGGCGGTCCAACTACCCACCCAATGGTCTGCCGACGTCGTGGCTGATGCCATGCCCGACGGGGTCAACAGCAGCAATCCGGCGACTAGGACGAGTGCCCGCATGGCGGCGGTGAACTGTCGTTTCCATGGTGGGCCACACCCCGCGGCCCTTCGTCGTCCGGCGCGAGCCATGATGCTCACCAGCCGACTGGAGTCGATCACGAGGAATTCCCACCTTGCTCGGGCGTTGCCGGGTGCTCTATGAACCAGAGGTTCACCGACTTCGGACACCGAAGGAATCATTGGAGAGGAACGTTTCCCTCCCGAGAGAGGTATATTTCCAGAGGGCAAGCGTATTTGCAACAGGGGGCCGAATTGCCGAGTGGACACATAGAACGAATGGGGAGGACGAACCACGCCCCGGCGCGCCGTGGTCTCTTTCAACAACGGCATTGGCGCGTCACCTTGGCCCTCGTGGGCGTGACGCTGGCACTGGCGGCATGCGGCAGCCGCGAATCAGGCAACGCCATCGCTCTCGCTGCCCGGCACCCCATTGTCTATCGCAATGGACCGTCAGGGAACTCACAAACAGGCGCCGCGACGTCGACCGGCACCCAAGTGGGCTCGACCGGTAACAACACGACGGCCACGACCCAGCCCAACGCCTCCTCGACCGGTACGACCAGCCCGAGCGCGCCTGGCGGAGCCTCCGGTGCATCGAACGTTGTTTCAGGTGGCACCCCGCGCGCTGCCAACCTGTCCACCATCAATCTGGGCAACGTCGGCACGTACAGCGGCGTCATCGGGGCTGTGTTTTCCGGTGCGGAACAAACGATGGGTGTCTGGCAGGAGTACGTCAACGCGCATGGCGGTCTCAACGGTCATCCGGTGCATATCTATTTCGAAGACGACGGCGGCGACCCCTCGACTAGCGAGTCTGATGTCGAACAAGAAGTCGCCCAGGATCACGTCATTGCCTTCGTCGGGCAGCTCGTGCCGTTGACGGCCAGCGCCAGCATCTCCTACCTGCAACAGGAGAACATTCCCGTGATCGGTGGCGATGCCAGCAGCGCCATCTGGTGGCAGAGCCCGGTCATGTTCCCCCAGGGTGGAAGTGACCTGGGAGACAGCCAGGCGGTCTTCACCATCAAAGCGGCAGCGGCAAAGGGCTTCACGAAAATGGGCGTGATGTATTGCGTAGAGGACCCGACCTGTTCAAACGGCATTCAAACGTTGATCGCACCCGGCGGCGGGGCGGCAGCCGGCGTGACGAACGTCTATTCCTCGTCTTTCAGCATCACGCAACCCGACTTCACCGCCAACTGCATCGACGCCCACAAGGCCGGAGCGACCTTCATCTACTTCGCCGGGGACGGTGACAGCCTCGTACGCATGGCCAACGACTGTGCCCAGCAGGGGTACAAACCGATCTACGTCGGCGACAGTATCGCCATCACCGCCAATCTGGCTTCAGATTCGAATCTCAACGGTTTGCTGGCCGGACAGACGGACTTCCCATGGATCGACAGCTATACGCCGGCCCAGGCGGCGTACCAGCAGGCGGTAAAGCAATACGACCCGAGTTTGGCCAACTCGGCCACGACCGCCGCCGAATGGACCGCTGGCATGTTGGCGGTGGCGGCGTCTGTCGATCTCACGGCGACACCCACTACCGCCGAGTTCTTTCAGGGGCTTTGGAGCATCAAGAACAACAACCTGGGTGGACTTGCCCCTCCGCTGACGTTCAACGCCAACGGGGATGCGACGCCCTCCGCTTGCTTCTTCCTCATGGCGCTGCAGAACGGACAGTTTGTGGACCTCCAAAAAGGGGCCTCACAATGCGTGTCGTGACGCCAAGAGCGTGGCCCACTCATCAGCACCCTAAGTAAGGCCTAAGTCACCCTCGATCGGTCGGCGCTGATTGCCCCTTTGTGGGCCCCAGGGTATGGTGTACCAAATCTTCGTTCCACAGGTCGACAGCGTCGGCTCAACGGCAGGAGGGCGCCATGCAAATGGACGACATGATCCTCGTTTCGGTCGACGACCACATCGTCGAGCCCCCGGATATGTTCGCCGGACACATTCCCGAGCGGTACAAGGACGACGTCCCCAAGGTCATCACTAAGCCTGATGGGACGGACGCCTGGGTCTTCGAAGGCCAAGAAGCCACCAACGTGGGACTCAATGCCGTCGCCGGGCGGCCCCCGGACGAGTACGGGGCCGAACCAACTCGCTTCAGTGAGATGCGGCCGGGTTGCTTCGATATTCACGAGCGCGTCCGCGACATGAACGCCAATGGGGTACTGGCGTCGCTCAACTTCCCCTCGTACCCCCAGTTCTGTGGCCAGTACTTCGCCCGGGCGGCAGACAAGGACCTCGGCCTAGCCGTCCTTCGCGCCTACAACGACTGGCACGTGGATGAATGGTGCGGGACCTATCCCGGACGCATGATCCCCCTGGCGCTTCCGCCGATCTGGGACGTAGATCGGATGGCTGAGGAAGTTCACCGGATGGCCAAGAAGGGCTGCCATGCGGTGACATTCTCGGAGAACCCCGACAAGCTCGGCTACCCGTCCATCCACAACGACCATTGGGACCCGTTCTGGAAAGCGTGCAGCGAGGAGAACACGGTTGTCTGCCTACACATCGGCTCGTCGTCCCAGGTGGTCATCACCTCCATTGACGCGCCAGTCGACACCCTCATCACCCTGCAGCCGATCAACATCGTGCAAGCTGCGGCAGACCTGGTGTGGTCACCGTTGCTGCGCAAGTTCCCCGATCTGACGATCGCTCTGAGCGAAGGTGGGATCGGGTGGATCCCCTACTTCCTCGAGCGCGTGGACCGGGTCTACAAGCAACACCGAGCCTGGACGCACCAGGACTTCGGCGACAAGCTGCCGAGCGAGGTTTTCAAGGAACGGATCATCACCTGCTTCATCGATGATCCGTTCGGGATCGAGAGTCGACACAAGCTCAACTTGGACATGATGACCTGGGAGTGTGACTATCCACATTCCGACTCGTCGTGGCCCCTCTCCCCTGAGTTGCTCGCCGAGTCGTTTGCCGGCGTTCCCGACAGTGATGTGGCAAAGATGACGCACCAGAACGCCCTTCGGCTTTTCTCCTTCGACGCCTTCTCGCACATACCGGCCGCACAGGCCACTGTCGGTGCGTTGCGGGCTCAAGCGACTGACGTCGACCTTGGATACCGTTCATCCGCCCGCCTCAAGAAGGTGGGCACCACGCCGGTCAGCGTGCTCAATCTGGTGGAGAGCCTCCCCTCGGCCAGCTGAAACGTTCACTCCGATCTACAGCGGGATCCCAAGCTGAGAGCAGATCTTCGTCACTTCGTCGAAAATCGAATCGGGGACAATGAACGGTTGGGTGGCCGAGACCTCGGCCAGATGGGCCTCGATTCCTTCTGCCGTGGGTGGCGTGCCCGGGCTCGCGCCCCAACCTTCTCCGAGACCGACAAAGACTCGGGCGAAGCGCCCCGCACAGGCCGAGTAGTTCTGATGCGTGAGAGTGCAGGCCCGGCTGGCCAGGTACACGACCATGGGCACCACGAGCTCAGGCTCAATGGCTCGAAGGAACGGGATGGCGTCACCCAGTTCGTCTCGATCACCAACAGTCTCAGTGACCATCCGGGAATAGCCGAACGGCAGAACGGTGTTGGCCACGATGCCGAAGGGAGCGCCGTCAATGGCGATGACGTTGGCCAGACCGACGATGCCCGCCTTGGCCGCCGCATAGTGGGCCGAGTTTGGTTGTCCGAACAGCCCGGCCGATGAGGCAATGAAGACGAACCGACCGCCACCTTGGGCCTTCATCACCCGGTAGGCCGGCTGACTCAGGTAGAAGCTGCCATTCAGGTGGACGTTGATCATCCGCCGCCAATTGTCTGCCGGCAGCTCGTCAAAGGGAAGGGTGTCGAAGATCCCGGCATTACTCACCACTGCGTCGAGCCGACCGAATTCGCCCACCGCTTGATCGACAATGGCCGCTCCGCCCTCGGCGCTGTCTACGGAGTCGTAGGAAGCGATCGCGACACCTCCCAAGTCGGAGACCTCCTGAACCACGCCGTCGGCCACGCTCGAATCGGACCCCTCGCCCAGCATGGAGACGCCGATATCATTCACGACGACAGAGGCGCCTCGTTGCGCCAGGTCCAAGGCATAGAGGCGGCCGAGCCCGCGACCGGCACCGGTCACGACCACGACCTGGCCTTCGAAGTCGATCATGCCAGTCCCCGAGAAAAGAGAATCAAGAGGGAAGGCCTCCGGCCCACTTAAGCAGCGCTCCCGCGTCGACCCTGATCTGCTGGCCGGTGATGTAGCGCGCCTCATCGGATGCCAAAAACACGACCAGGTTTGCGATGTCTTCGGGCTCCACATACGGGATGGGCATGGCATGGAAGAAGGAGAACGTCAGCTCCGCGTCCTCGCGAGTGGGCTCTTCCAGGTCGGGCCGGAACACCTTGTACATTTCCCGATTGTGCAGAAGATGCGTGTTGCAGTTGGTCGGATGCACGCAATTCACCCGAATGGATTTGTGAGCCAGGTGTAGCGCCATCTGCTCGGTGTACTGCTGTAACACCTGCTTCGACCACTGATAGCCGGCACCGCCAGGACCGAAGGCGGGGTGAGAGGTGGCTCCGGTGATCATCCCGGCGGTCGAACCGGTCAGGATGATGGAACCGAGCTCCCCGAGATGGCCATGCGAGACAGCCACCGTGTGCATCACACCGAGCAGGTCGACATCAGTGGCGTCGACGAAGTCCTGGGCGTCCGCCGGAGCCGGTGTCATCGGCATGATGCCGGCGTTGGCCACAACGATGTCGAGACGTCCGAAATCGGTCAGTCCGGCATCGAGTGCCTCCCGGAGCTCGGAGCGTTCGCGCACATCCGCCTGCCGGGCGACGATACGACGACCGCGCTCCTTGACGAGTCGCTCGGTCTCGTTCAGATCTTCAGTCGAAGCGAGCGGATAGCGGTTGGAGGCGATGTCGTGGCAGATATCGACCGCGATGATGTCGGCACCCTCCTCGGCCATGCGCACCGCATGAGCTCGCCCCTGCCCTCGACCCGCGCCCGTGATGAATGCAACCTTGCCTTCAAGTCGACCTGCCATCGGTCTTCCTTTCTTCCGTATGTCGGTGTTACTCGAACTCAGCTTCGTCAGCCGAAGAGAACTGGGATCGATGTTGGTGATCGAAACACTTGACCACGAATGTGCGGATCATCGCCTTCAGGATCGAGGCGTAAGTTCGGCAAGCGGTCGAGTATCTGATTGAGGGCCACACGCATCTCCATTCGGGCCAAGTGCAACCCGAGGCAGGCGTGCGGTCCATGGCCGAACGAGATATGAGGTTTCGGGCCTTCACGGAAAATGTCGAACCGATCGGGTTCGGGGAACCTGCTCTCGTCCCGATTGGCCGATGCCAGCATGAGCATGACGGTCGAACCGGATGGCACGGGGACTCCACTGACTTCGGTGTCCTCGGTGGCGATGCGCGTGATCGTGAGCAGCGGTAACTCATATCGCAGCGATTCCTCAATCGCCTGTGGGATCAAACTGCGGTCGTTCCGAACAGCGTCGAGCTGCTCGGGATTGTTCAAAAGCGTGAGCAGCATGTTCCCAGTTGAGCGATACGTCGTCTCCACCCCGGCCGGGAGGAGAAGCCTGACGAAAGAGAAGATCTCCTCGTCACTCAGATGCTCTCCATCCAATTCGGCCTGAGCCAGGTCGCTGATGAGATCTTCCTGGGGGTGGCGGCGACGCTCCTCAAGGATGGATGCCACGTACTCCTTCACTTCTTGGGAGGCGGCAATTGCGGTCTCCTGCTGGCTGAGGAAACTCAAGATGGCGATCGACCATTTCTGGAACTGCCTGAAGTCTTCGCGTGGTAGCCCAAGCAGCCGAGCGATGATCTGTGTCGGGTAGGGAAAGGTGAACTCGGTGACGAGTTCGGCGTGCCCGCGCTCGACAAACCGGTCGATCAGACCATTCCCCACCTCCTCCACCAGCTCCGCCTCCCAGCGAGCCATCGATTTCTTCCCAAAGGCCTGGGACACAAGGGCGCGGTAACGACGGTGCCGATCGCCATCCATGCCAAGCATGATGTGCTCCCCCATCACCGGACCCATGATCAGGTCAATGATGTGCCCGGAAGAGAACGTGTCTCCGTCTCGTAATACCGTCGCCACGTCGTCGTAGCGGTAGAGGAAGAACACGGAGGCCGCATCCTCGTGGGGCATGAGGGAGGAGTCGAGACACTGCACAGGGGTATCCCGACGAGCTTGCGCCAACTCGGGGTACGGGTCACGTGTGTCGCCGGCCACAGCATCGTCAAAGAGGCCAAACTCCTCTTCAGCGTCATCGGCATCAGCGTCGATAGCTACACCGGTCTCGACTTCTTCCGACGCTGTCACGATGCCCCTTCCGCTTGTGAACCAAATATTCGTTCACCTGGGACCGTAGCGGCGCAATTAGCTCGGTGTCAATCGGACATGACACCGATCCTGGAGCGAAGTATGACCTGAAATATGCCGCATCACTGTCGATCAGCGACACGTTTTGAGCCTGCACTACGGCGTGCTGCAACGCCCGCCATTGGCCGGAGCGGCCACATGAGGACGACCCGATTGCCCGGTCTCCCATCCGCTCATAATTCCGCTCATGTAAGGCCCGATCTGGCCGGCCTTCTCGTAGAAGCCCTGGGGGTCGTACACCTTCGCCTCTATGTACGGATACGGACAGGCCACCGACGTTGCGGCACCACTGGCTCGGATGATGGCGAATGGCCCGCCATACAGGCAGAGGTAACTCGCATTCAGAATGACGAACATCACCGCGAAATTCGCCAAGGCCGGACGAGTGCGGAAGAAACGGGCGCGCTGTGCCAGCTTCTCCGACACGGTGCGACCCGTGTCGTCTCGGTAGAGCAAGACTCCGGCGGGAATCATCACGGTGGTGACAAGAATTGACTCCCACAACAGGGGGAACTGGTAGGTCTTGCCGGTGAAGACCGATCCGAATGGGATCACCTGCGCGTAAATGTACATACCGGTCCGCACCAGCGTGATTTCCATGATCGCGTCGTAAATGAACCCAACCACCAGGATGAGTGCTCCGAGGCACAGCAATGGGTGGCGCCAGACGACAGATTCGACAGACCGACTCTGCTGCAGGCGTCGCAGCATCCAGATGGCTGGGAAATACGGCGCCAGGTAGAACGCCACGTACCCAAGCACCACGAACGGCTCGACCGTCGGCGAGACGGACACCAATCCCCAGGTCTCAGGCCAATGCCACAACTGCGGGTTGTAGACGGCATATGGGGCCCAGTTCATGATCGGGTCCTGCCACACGATGGAGGTGCAGGCCAAGGCCATCAGCAGGATCGGGTGCTTCGGAAAGCGTCGCCACAGCACGAAGAAAACAATCACCCCGAGGGTGAGCGAGATCAGCGTGCCCGTCTGCTCCAGGCCGAGCCAGTGTGTCCATCCGAAGAGCGGACGCACGGGGAGGGGGGCACCGTGAACTGCCGCGTTCTTTATTCGGGCCGCAACCGCCCCACGGCGCGCATTGTGGGCGACGAAAATGACAGCGACTACGAACGCGCAAGACAGGAGCGCAAGGAGGGCAGTCTTCCGATCGTTCCGATTCCTCGATCCATCGAGTGACGGTGCCGCGTGCTTTTGCTCCACAGGCAGAGTTGGCATGGTCTAGGCCCCGAACTGTTCGACCAGGCGTGACACTCCAAATTCAGGTTCGAGCGTGCGAGCCACGAGATAGCCAGATCCCATCCAGCCCCGTCGCGTCCACTTGCCGAACGAAAGGCGGGTACCCGGGGCACCAGCCGCCGCCGGCAGCATCTTGACCCGCTCAAGCGCCTCTTTCACACCGCGCGGTGATAGCGGGTGCGCGTCGGCCAATGCGTGCAACAGCACGGTGGCCACGTCGCGGTTGACGACCGGGACACAGTATTCGGGTCGCCGGCCGCAGGCCTCCTTGTATTCGTCGAGAAAGGCCTGTCCCACTGGATTGCGTTCGTCGTACTGGTCGACGCCGGTCCAGCCGCGGATGGCGTCCCACATGACTTGATGGATCCAGGCATTCTGGAAGGCCGTCCCGAGGTAACGCGGAGGGTCCCAACCCAAATCGGCCAGCGCCCGGTTGACGTGGACCAGTCCGAAACCAAAGCCGCAGTGCACGAAGGCGGGGACATTCGCATCGAAGAGGGCTCGCACCTGCCCGCTCACGTCCTGGGCAGTCTGAGGTATCCATTCCTCCGCCGCGATACGAATACCGTGACTGGCGCAGGCCTTCCGGAAGTTCCGTATGTATGTCTCGCCTACGAGCGACTGCTCCACCAGCGCCCCGACCTCGGTGTGACCGGCCTTGGCCACCAGATCGGCCCAGAAGATCGGCTCATCGGTGAGCGATCCTTGCGGAAGAGAGAACGTCCACTCCCCCAACCAGTCATCACTACCGGTAACGCTGATCGCCGGCACTTCAAAGCGCCGCTGGATGGCTTCACGGGTCGGCACGCAGTTGTCGGTGATGTGAGGACCGAAGATGGCCAGGCAACCTTCGTCCACCAGCTCGCCATACGCGTCAATGACTGCCTTGACTGAACCCTTGGGCAGCCCTTCCACCTCGCGGAGGACCAGTTCCACCGGTCGATCGAGCACACCCTCAGCAAGCGCCTTTGCGAACACAATCTCGAAGGGCAGCACCAAGTCTCGACGCGCATCCTCCGGGTACAACTCAGGAAGCTTGAAGTCCATGAGGTAACCGATCCGGATCGGCTCAGCAGAGCTTTCGTAGGACACGCCACCCCCTTTGCCGGTCGCCACGGGAGCGTCCAGACTGAAACCTGATATTTGTTCCGACCCTACCGGGGTGTCTCGTCCGGGTCAATCGCCACCCTGCCCGGCGCCGAGGTAGGCACCGATCAACTCCACCAGCCCTTCAGTGATCAATGGGTCGTCGGTGAGCGGCCCAGCCACTGCGGCCCGGGCCGCTTCTACTAACGAGAGGCCTTCCATCACGAGACGACCCGCGGCAATCAGGACCCGAGTCGAGGCCACCTCACGCAGGCTGGAACGATCAAGGCGGCGGATGGCCTGGGCAATGCCCACCAACTGCGCGGCAGTCGCGCCATCGACTCCCGATTCGGCTGCCACCACCTTCTCTTCGACCTCTGCCGGAGGGAAGTCGAGCTCAATGGCCACCATTCTCTGGCGAGTCGAGTCCTTGAGGTCCTTCATCACGCTCTGGTATCCAGGGTTGTAGGAGACCACGAGGCAGAATCCTTCAATGGCGTCCAGGGTGATGCCAAGGCGATCGATCGGCAGTTGGCGCCGATAGTCGGCCAACGGATGCAGGACGACCGTCGTGTCCTGGCGGGCCTCCACAATCTCGTCGAGGTAGCAGATCGCACCTTCTCTCACCGCTCGCGTCAGTGGACCGTCCACCCACTTTGTGTCACCACCCTCCAACAGGAAACGTCCAACCAAATCAGCGGTGGTCAGATCGTCGTGGCAGGCCACGGTGATGAGGGGACGACCAAGGTCGTGTGCCATCGCCTCAACAAACCGAGTCTTGCCACACCCTGTGGGGCCTTTCAGGAGTACGGAGAGCCCTTGGCGGAAGGCAGCCTTGAAGACGCTCTCTTCATTTCCGACGGGAATGTAAAAGGGAGGTTCGCCACTCATCAGGACGTCCTTTCGACGAGAAGTCGCTCTGCGGAACGTGCTTGCCGGCTGGAGCTCATCTGCTGACGCGCTGCCGCTGCCAGGGCGTAGGTGAAGAGTCGGCCAATGATCGGTGGCAACTCCCTGGGATCGTCGATGGCAGCATGAGCCGCCGTCCCAAAGACTCGGCCAAGCGCTACCTCGTCTGTGCGAGCACCCACGCTCAGGCAGAGACATCCGATCCCAAGGTCGCGTGCCTCGACGAGAGCCCGCCGAGCATCGGCTTCTCCGTAGGCCCGTTCGTAGCCATGGTCATAGGCGAGGCCATCGGAAATGACGATCAAGAGCCGCCGAGCGGTTCCAGCCTCACGCTCCAGCACGGAAGTTCCATGCCGGATCGCCGCTCCAAGTCGGGTGTATGCACCTGGCGTGAGCGAGCTCAGTCGGCGCCACACCGCATCACGAAGGACCTCGTCAAACCGCTTCACTGGGAGCACATGTACGGCGGAGCGTCCCTGGGAACGGAACCCATAGAGGGCCACGCGATCACCCAAGGTGTACAGCACCCGAGTCAGGACGGCGGCCACGTTGCGTTGCACCTCGTGCACCGGCTTCCCGGTCACGCCCATCTCCGCGGCGGATCCGGAGACATCGAGTAGCACGAGCGCAGAGAGATCGCGCCTGCGGCGAAGAACGTCGAGGTATACCGCCTCATTGGCGAGGTGGCCGGTACGCCAGTCCACTCGAGCTTCGACCGCTGCGTCCACGTCGACGTCGTCACCTTGAGGCTGCCGGTGGCGCCGTTCGAATTCGAGACCGACGGGCGACAAGGCACGCCGAAGTTGATGTGAGTCAGGGACTCTCAAGGGGGCGGAACCGATCTCCTTTAGGTCAGCCTCAATGACCGTGCACCAGTCCGGTTTGTATTGACGCTGGACAATGTCCCACTCGGGATAGGTCACCGCGGCACGCGTGAAACTCACGGCCCCGACATCGTCGCCAACCGATCCCTTGGATGCCTTCACTCGCCCGGATGCTGATGGGCGAACCGAACGGCTCCAGTGTGTCGGGGCATCAGCTCCAGGCTCGCCCGACGCTGAAGATCGGACGTCTGAAAGGAGTCGCTTCAGGAGCGAACCGAGACCTCCTCCCCCGCCGACCGGACTGGAGAACACGTCGATCTGCTGGTCCTGTTCATCCCCGATGAACTCCTCGAGGGCCTCCTGTGGCGCACCGCGCTGCGACTCCAAGGTGCTGACGGGGCCCGGTGTCGGATCAGCATCCGTCAGGATCATTCGGCGAGGGTGAATGGTGCCGAACGTTGCCGGCGGATCCTCAATTGCCGTCCGGCTCTGTGCAATGTGCAGTGATGACTCCGGTGAATCAGATCTAATCGCGGTCTCGTGGTCGATGAGCTGTCGGATTCGACCCGGCAGGACCTCTCGCTGAGAAGACAGTGCCCGGTGAGCCTCCACCGCCAAATAGCGGCGGGTAAGTGTCGGGCGCCGCGACAGCGAGTTGAGCACACCTGGTGCAAGGCTCCCCGAGGCGAGGAGCGCCGACTGGACAATGACAGCGGTGCGCTGACCGTCCGCACTGTCGTCGACGTTGACGTACACCGTCGAACCATCGGTCCATGCGATCTCCCCGGTGCGAGCTGGAGCCACATTGAGTGTCCTTCCTGCGATGGATGAAGCCACGAGGCCCAGGCGAGCCGGTCCGGGACCCTCAATCAGGTCAAGCGCCACAGCAGCTCACGTGCCCGAGGTGATCGAGACTCCGGCCCGCCTGCTCCCCGCAGTGCGTGAGAGGGCACCACGTAGCACGGTGTCCCGTGCCAGCGCGAGCGCTCCCCGAGGCCCCGCGGCGTGGATGACGCTGGGGGGCAACATGACGGATTCGTAGACACAGCGTGCCCGTAAGTCGGCATTCCCTCCGTCCAGCATGAAATCGCCGGACTTGGTTGCCTCGGTGAGCAAGCTCCGTATTTGGCGGAGCTGACCCATGAACGACAGTCCGAGGTCTGGCGTGCTGGGTGGCGATTGCCGCAGCCAGGCCAACTGAATTCTGAATTCGTCACTGAATCGGTCTACGACGTGGATGTTGCCCCACATGAGTGCGTCGAGTCGTTCTAACGGTGAGGATTGGGCCCGGAGGGCGACGTCCCACACATCAGACACCTTTTCCGCATACGAACTCATGATGGACACGAGGAGATCATCTTTCGAGGCGTAGGCGCGGTAGACGGTGCCGGTACTCAGTCCAGATGCGGCAGCGATATCCCGCATGGTGGTTGCTTCGTAACCACGGCGCCCAAATTCCCTGCGAGCAACGGCGCGAAGATTCCCGGAGCGATCATCCTCTTCGGACTCTTCGGCCCAGGACTTAATCACCGACTGCACGGCGCCAAACGCCGCCGATCGATCCAGTGCGGCATCAGAAGGTGTCTGCACAGCGAGACCATGCAGCGATATGCGCAATCGCAGCTCAGGTACCTCTTCGGCTCCGGAGCTCAGGTGCGAGACGCCGACCCCGATATGCAACATGCTCTGGCACAATCGATCAGCCAATAGCGAGAGATCGATCCCGGACTTCACCCCACCCGAATTTCGGCTCAGCCGCAATAGCTCGAGCATGGAGGCACTGATGGCAACCGGCACCCGAGCCGCCAACACGGCCAACTCGTTCCCGAGGACACTTGGAGGGTCGTACAGCGTCAAGAGGAGTGCCGCTCGATGGCTCACACCGCACGAGGCGATGGCTCGGCCGAGGCCAATGATCTGCTGCTCCACGTCAACCCCATCTGCCGAAGCACGGGATGACTTGATGGCGGTGGCCGCAATGTGGTCGAGGTCATCCACAAAGGCGCGCACGAGCTCCAGGATGATGGCTTCCTTCGATTCAAAGTGGTGGTACAGGCTGCCCGGAAGGATCCCGCAGGCGTCCGCTATCTCCTTGAGTGAAGTTCGCAGACCTGTTGATGCAAACAACTCCGCCGCCGTGTCGAGGATTTCGGCCCGGCGAACGCCGTCAGGAGCCACGGATTACTGACTCCACCGGCAACGGCAACCACCCGGTCGGATGTGGCCGGAGGATTCTCGGATCACGAATTCGGGCACCTCATTCTCAGAAGCTGGAACGGACGGCGAAAGGCTATCGAACCTAACGCTTGTTTCCCAATGATGGGCCTACTTGGCCCGTGGGAGGCGCAGTACTCGGGCGGTGATCGAATGCACCCAGCGGGTGGGAACATGCCGCGCTCCATAGACCATTGCCACTGCGTCCGGACCCACAGCGTGACGGGTAAATGATTTCTTGTCAGTGAGAGCGCGCTCGACCAGAGGGGCGAATCGGTCCGGTTTGCGAGCGATACGCAGCATTCTCTCGCCGGTGGCCTCTAGTGGGGCATGGAGGGCGGCGTACGGTCCAGACTCGTCCTTGTATGAACTCGTGAGCTCGAGGATGTCTGTTTTGAACGTTCCGGTGACTAGCACGCTGACACCGAGCCCGAAGGGAGGGATTTCCATCGACAGGGATTCCGCCCACCGTTCAAGCGCGCTCTTGCTCGCCGCGTATGCACTCACCGCCGCCATACCGCTGACGGCCACATGGCTCGACACCACAACAATGCGGCCGCGACCCGCCTGTCGCATGCCGGGGAGCAGACCCTTGGTCAGACTGATGGGTCCGAAGAGATTGGTGGCGAAGATTTGCTTCACCGCCTCAATCGGCATTTCCTCGACCGCTCCAGCGCCAGCCAGTCCAGCGTTGTGCACTACTCCGTAGGGCGCACCGACCGCGTCGATGATGTCGTCCACCGCTGATTGGATGGAGTCCGCGTCCTCGAGATCAAGGCGGATCCCGATCAAACGCTCTGGTTCATAGTCCGAGCCAAGATGCTCTTTCAGACGTTCGAGTCCGGCACCAGGCGTCCGCATGGCAGCGAGTACCGTCCAGCCGCGGCGATGGAGATATGCCGCGGTGGCGAATCCAAGTCCTCGAGATGCCCCGGTGAGGACGACACTTTTCGACTGTGCTTTATCCATAGGTGAGCTCAGACTCCGTTCGCAGATGCGCCTCTTGCCATGATGATTCCCTCCTCTTGAACGGACCTGAAGTTAGTTCCACAATAGGCAGCTGGCGCGTAGGTGTTCTGAGTCACATGCATCCCCGAGGCGATCGCCTAGAAGCCAATACGCGGAGAGCCCTGTAGGGGTTGATTTGGCACACCCTTGAACAACGGGGCCGCTGGTCCAGCAGTTACCCGACCCTGCAGCTTCGTGACCAGATGAGGAGCGAAGACCGCTCCGTAAAGGAGGTTGGCGACGACAACAACGCCGACGATGGAGAGGATGTTGGCTCGTCGTTGGGTGGCAGTTCTCCTGTGGGCCCACCCTTCAATCACGGTGCGGCCCTCGGGGTCCGTGCGCCCGAGAAGGTAGGCGAAGGACATCATCATGACGCCCATGGCCAGTGCGTCGTACAGCGGATATTGGTGCTTCGTTCCTTGCCAGAGTGCAAGCCCCGGAATCACCCGGCCGTAGTAGAAGACGCCAAGCCGAGCCCCTAGGACGCCGTTGAAGAGGACGGCCCAGATGAAACCGATCACGAGACCGGTACCGAGAAGGGCGAACGGGCGCCGCCAACCGAATTTGTCACTCAGGCGTCGACCGAGTGCCGCCCCGATGAGAGCGGGCGTCACGAAGTAGGAGATGTACCCCGGTGGCACCGACGCCGGGAGGCCACCCCAGGTCATGTTCAACGGCCACCACGATGGCATTCGAGGAATGGCCGGCGCGAATTGGGCATACATCGCCCAGTCGTAGGGGGCTTCGATCCATGAGATCGATATCGCCGCGATGCTCACGAGTAGGAGTGGGTGGAGTCGGCGGCGGCTGATACTGAGGTAGAGACCAATGGCGAGGAAACCGAGGCCACCGACATAGGCGAACCCAATGGCTCCTGTCAGTACGGGCGTCAACCCATGGTTCACCGCTGCTGCCCTCGCTTGGGGTCGCGACGTGATTCAGGGTCGAAGCGGAACACGAGGCCGAAGATCAGGAAGATCAGCACAAAGAGCGTGCCCAGCATGATGACGGCGCCCATCCCCGTACCCCCTTCAATGAAATCGCACTCTTCTTTAGAAGGGGATACTGCCCCGGAACGGCTGAGAATTCCATTTCCGTATTTCGTTTAACATCATTGCCAATTCGTCTGGGGAGGAACCATGAAAACCGTCGTCGTCGGCGCCTCAAGCGGCCTGGGGAGGTGCATTGGGATCGGTTTGGCTCAGCGGGGTGCCAGCACGGTACTGATGGCGCGACGGCTGGAGCGGCTCGAGACGGCGGCCAAAGAAGCCGGTGGGGACACCATCGCCCTGGCCTGTGATGTGACTGACGCCAAGTCCTGCCACTCGGCCATTGAGCAGGCGGCAAAACATCTGGGTGGAATCGATGCACTCATCTACACCCCCGCTATCGGCCCGTTAGGCGGCCTGGTGGACACCGACGCCGAGACCTGGCGCAGCGTATTCGACACCAACGTCATTGGCGCCGCACTGGTGACGGCAGCAGCCGTTCCACACCTGGAGAAGTCAAGTGGGGTGGCTGTCTTCCTCTCCTCAATTAGCGCGTCACTGACAGCCCCGTGGCCCGGGCTGGGGCCATATGCCGTCAGCAAGGCGGCTCTGGACAAGCTGGTGGAGGCATGGCGAGTTGAGCATCCCGGTGTCGGCTTCACCCGCCTGGTCGTCGGAGACTGCGCCGGCGGTGAAGGTGACGCCATGACGGAGTTCCCCAATGCCTGGGATTCCGATCGGGCCGTCCATTTCGGCACCCAATGGGTGGAGAAGAATTACCTGGCTGGCTCGCTTCTCGACGTCGAAGTCCTGGTGAACGTCGTGGACTCAGTGATCCGTCAGGGGAGTAGCGCCAGCATCCCATCCATCGCGGTGGTACCCCGAGCGCCCCAATCTGGGTGACATGAATCTCGGCCCCTACCGGTACGCCGCCCGCGCCAGTGTGGACGGCAGGGTCGTGGCCGCATCGGCCAACTGTCTCTGCCTGGAGCACATCGGGAAAACGCCGATCCTTTACTTCCCAATACAAGACATCGATGTGTCCGCCTTCCAGCTGGCGGCCGAGTCCAAGGACACTGACGGCACCGTTGAACAATGGCAACTCGACGGGACTCCGGGTATCGCATTGAGCGTGCTCACCGATCCTGCACCTGATCTGAAGCCGGCACTCGGACATGGAAGCTTCGACATCGATCTCGTGCTGATTGAGGTGATCGATCGAGTTCCGGACACCGAGGATCGTGATGTCTCGTACAAACGATTCCCAACCTGGGGCGACGCCAGCCACCTCATCGACATGATGGATCTTCGACAGGAAAAGGAGTTGTCCTTCACCAGTGTGGCGCACACCGACGGGAAGCGCCCTGTGGTCGAGGCCAGCCAGATGCTCGGGCAGGCCGTTGTGGCCGCCATGCGACACTCCCCCGGTCGACGGGTGGTGTCAGCTTCCATGGTGTTCGTCGGCGTAGCCGACGCGGCCAAGCCCATGACCTTCACCCTCGAGGTCCTGAGCGGTGGACGGTCGTTCGACGGTCTGGCCGTGCAGGTACTCCAGAACGGGAGGCTCTGCGGTTCCGGCACCATCCTCATGGGCACCCTTTTCCCCGACGTCGTCAACCACGCGGTGATGCCGCCCGATGTCGCTGGTCCGAATGAGAGCGTGCCCTTCGATATGGCAGTGACCGGGCGCGATCTCCGAGTGGTCGACGCCGCCTACACCAGCGATCCGGACGCACCGGTTGGCCCACCAGTCATTGATGCGTGGGTCCGCTTCCGCGAGGTGCCTGACGACCCCGCAATCCACTCAGGACTGCTGGCCCAGTTCGCCGGCCACATGCCAATCGCCGCCGCTCTTCGCCCCCACGAGGGCATCGGCCAATCACAGGCCCACCGCACGCTCTCCATGGGGATCAATGCCATCAGTCTGGCGATTCATCAGGACATTCGAGCTGATGAGTGGATGCTGTATCACCACCACTCAACATCGGCCACGGACGGCATGACGCATGCCGAATGTCGGGTGCATGCCGAGGACGGCAGATTGCTGGCGTCGTTTACCGTGGACGGCATGGTGCGACCCTTTGCCGATCCGGGCCAAGCCCGAGACGAACGAACAGCACTGTGAGCCTCACTACTGGTCGCGGACCGCTCAGCTCACGACCGGCGGGTCGATTCTCGGTGCCGATCCCCTCACCCGTGACCTACATCGAACCGTTCCGGCGACGCGTCCGAGCCGTCAAGGACGGGGTGACGGTCATTGACAGTGAGCAGGTGCTCCTGCTGCACCGTCCCGGAGAACCACCGACCTACGCCTTTCCGGAAAGTGATGTCGCCAGCCTTTCCTCCGAACCCGAAGCCAGTGCCCCCGGGTACGTCACGGTGGAGTGGGCGTCAGTCAACAGCTGGTTCGAAGAGGAGGAAGAGGTCTTCGGCCATCCGCGTAATCCGTATCACCGTGTCGACTGCCTTCGGTCACAGCGGCGATTGATCGTCGAAGTATCGGGTGTGACGTTGGTCGACACCTCTCAAAACTTGGCTGTCTACGAGACAGCACTCGAACCTCGTCTCTATGTGGCACCCGGCGATGTCCGCATGGATCTGCTCGAGTCCAGCTCGACCGAGACGTATTGCCCCTACAAGGGGACCTGCTCGTATTGGTCCGTCCGAATCGGCGAGAGCCTGGTGCAGGATGTGGCCTGGAGCTATGAGGACCCCCTGCCCGAGTCCCTACCCTTGGCGCACTTTCTGAGCTTTGACGGCACTCGGGTTTCCGTCCGTCATGACTTACCTCCTGGGAACTGACCCCAGAAGGGCAGTTTTGCGGTCCAGGTAATGTGACCTTCGACGCATCCGGAAATCCCGCAACACGAAACCGGGGAGCCCAATTGAAGACCGACTACGACACGCTGCTCTACGAAGAGGAGGAGGGCGTCGCCATCGTCACAATGAATCGTCCCGAAGTGCACAACTCCTTTAATCTGGCCATGCAGAAGGAACTTCGTGAGGTCTGGCAAGGGCTCCGCTGGAACGAAGACGTCAGGGTGGTCGTCTTGACCGGAGCCGGCGAGAAGGCCTTCTGCACGGGGATCGACCGTCAGGAAGCGATCGAGGAGAGCTACCTTGAACATAAGGTCCTTGACCGCATGCGTGCCGGGCCCGTCCCGGTCGGACAGGGCTTCATGTACAACGACCCCGGCGGCTACATCAATCCCAAAGCAAACGACATGTGGAAGCCGGTGATTTCTGCCGTTAACGGTATGGCTTGTGGCGGGGCTCTTTACATGCTCGGAGAGTCGGACATCATCATCGCGGCCGAGCACGCCACCTTCTTTGACCCTCATGTGACGTACGGCATGGTGGCCGCATTTGAATCGCTGCACCTGCTGCAGAAACTCCCCTTGGGCGAGACCATGCGTTTGGCTCTTATGGGTGCGCACGAACGCATGTCGGCCGAACGTGCCCACCAACTTGGACTGGTATCGGAAATCGTGCCCGCCGCTGAACTGCGAGAGCGGACCATGTGGGTGGCACGCGCCATCGCCTCGGCCCCCACCAACGCCATTCAGGGCACGGTTCGGGCCATCTGGCTCGCCCACGAGCTCAACCGCCGAGACGCGCTGGCCCAGGTCTCGAGCTTCATCGCACTCGGTACAAAGTTTGAGAACATCGCCGAAGGACAGGAGACCTTTAAGGGCGAACGAATCGAGTGGCGCCTCCGATAGCGGCGCTTACGCCTCTCCCAAATAGCGGTCGATGACCTCCTGGCCCGCATCGGCAGCCGGTCCGGACCATCCGACCTCTCCCCTGCTCAGGATCACGCAGGTGTCCGCCATGGCCAGGGCTCTGTGTACGTACTGCTCGCTCAGCACAATCGTGACACCGGACTTCCGCGCCGCCTCGAGTCCTTCGAAGACCGACTCAGTGACAAGTGGAGCCAAACCAAGCGAGAGCTCGTCGGCGATGATCAGCTTGGGCGTCACGGCCAACGCCCGGGCCAGGGCCAGCATCTGCTGCTCTCCCCCCGAAAGGTTCCCGGCACGCTGTGCCCGTCGAGAGCCCAGGACCGGGAAGAGGTCAATGGCACGCTCAATGGCTGCCGGGCGATCGCGCCGCAGTTCCAATCCCACCGCCATGCGAAGGTTGTCGATGACGGTGAGTCCCGGAAAAATGCCACGACCTTCTGGGACATAGGCCAGCCCGAGCGATCGGATGTGATGCGCCGACAGTCCAGTGACGTCCTTGCCCTGGATGCAAACGGTGCCTTTGGACGGCGACACTAAGCCCGATACCGAACGGGCGAACGTGCTCTTGCCCGCTCCGTTGGCTCCGAGTAGTGCCAGCACCGTTCCCGGTGCCACCGAGAGCGAAATGCCGAAGAGCGCCTGAGATGAGCCGTAGTGCGTATCAAGATCACGCACCTCCAACATGGCGTCCGTCACGGCTCGTCCCCCGATGTGGGCGGCGGGACGACATGCGACAGGCCGGCGGCGTCACCCAAGTAGGCCGACTGCACCCGTTCGTCGTTGCGGATCTCTTCGGGCGTGCCGGCGGCAATGCATTCTCCGAAATCGAGCACCGTCACGGTGTCCGAAAGCGCCAAGACAGCGGCGACATCGTGTTCGACGATCAGGAGCGAGATTGGCGCCTCTGCATTGTCCACAATGGAGCGGAAAATGGAGAGCAGGTGCCGCGACCCTTTCATGTCGAGTCCGGACAGGGGCTCGTCCAGGAGGAGCACCTTCGGGTCGGCCGCCAGTGCTCTCCCCATCTCGACCAACCGCAAAATGCCCAGTGGCAACGCAGCCACTGGCGACCTGGACACCCTGGTCAAGGTCAGCAATTCGAGCAATCCGTCCACTCGATCGCTCTCGGCTTTTGATGGAGGCAGCAACGATCGCGGGTCGAACATGTCACGCCACATCCTCTGTGGGGCGACCCGAGCCCGATGGGCCACGACCAGGTGTTCACGTACCGTCAACCCCAAGAAGAGCTCGGGCTGTTGAAACGTACGGGCCAGGCCGAGCTTGGCTCTGGCGCGGGGTGACGCGTTCGTCACTTCGCGCCCTTGAAACCAGACATCCCCGTCGTTGGGTCGCACCAACCCTGAGAGCACCCCGAGCAGCGTGGACTTTCCCGCTCCATTTGGACCGACCAGCCCCACGATGGCCCCCGTGGGCACCTCCACCGACACGTTCGACAGTGCCGTTAGGCCGCCGTAGTGAACGGTCACACCGGTAGCCGCCATCGCGGTCGACGCTCCGGCTTGCTCCTGCGCCGATGGTGACAAGGTGATGGTCATCCCACTTCCTCATGAACGGCGAGGCTGGGCAGGGGGCCAGGTGGTGGTCCCGGAGAAAATCGCAGCGCCAATTGTCGAATCCGTCGGCTGTTCTCGGCCAGGGCACCATCCGGGAATTTGGCCGCCGATACGGCGCCCAGGCCAAACAGCACTGGCAGCACGTTGGGAACCCAGGTGGCGCTGGGGAAATAGAACTGCGCCAGCGCACCCGGAAAGACGAACGCCATGCCGCCGATCAGCGCCGCTGCATTCGAACGGACACCGATGGTGACGAAGACCGCCAGCCAGATGACGCCCAGGAAGGTGGCGAACTGATCGGGTTGAAACGTGGTCTGCGCCATGCCCAGCATGCCGCCACCGATCCCGGCGATGAAGGCCGCTGTGGCACCGGCCAGGACCTTCATCTGCACCACGCTGATACCCGACGTCCGCGCCCCGTTCTCACTCCAACGGGCTGCGTTGAGGGCCAGTCCCGAAGTGGAGCGCCGGAAATTCACGATGAAGAGTGAGATAACCACAAAGACGGCGAGGCACAGATAGGTAAACGCTTCATCAGATGATGCGAAGGTCGGCCGGTTCAAGGTGATGCCCAAGCCCTGATTGACGAAGACCGGCAGGGTGAAGACCAGGTTCTCCATCAGCAGCCCGAAGGTGAGGGTGACCAGCGCCACGTAGAGGTCACCCAACCTGATGCTGAGGAAGCCCACTAGGGCTCCCAACGCCATAGCGACGAATCCGCCAACCAACACTGACGGGAGCACCGGCCAACCCCAGTGGGTAGTGATCCAGAAGGCGCTCAGTGCACCGACACCGGCAAACGTGATCTGGCACAGCCAGAGCATTCCCCCCTCGCCGGTCACGATGGTCCAGGAAAGAAAAATGATGGCGTAGGCAAAGGCCTGGGCAAACAGACCAGTCCAGAAGCCGTGCACGATCATCGGGAGCAGCGCAACCACCACAATGAGCAGCACCGGTCCGGCGTACTTGCCCACCAATCCCAATTCCGCCTCTTGAATGAGGCTGGTGGTCGAACCGGCCAGTCGGCTCTCGCCCTGCGGCGTGATGGCCCGGTCCAGGGCCCCACCCCAACTCTCGAAGTCGCCGACACGCCCGCCCCGGGTCAGATTCACAATGAGGAACACCGCCACCACAATGAAGGGCACGGCATCCACCATCTCCGTCGTCCATTGGCTCGACGGAGGGAGGTATCCCTGGAGGAGAGAAATGCCCACACCCATGAGCAGGCCGACAATCACCGCCACCGGCAGATTGCGCAACTTGGCTGCCAGGACGGCGGCGAAGGACGATGCCATCAGGACCACCGTGAACTGAACCGGATCGAGCCCGATCTCCGGTGCAGCCAGCACGCCGGCCAAACCCGCAAAAAAGGTACTGACAGCCCACACACCGATCGAAATGGCTGTTGGGCTCGACCCCGAGAGATCGGTCATGGCCGGCGAGTCGACCATGGCTCGTACCTTGAGCCCGACCTCGGTATAGCGCAGCACCAGAGCACCGATCACGACGGTGGCCAACACGCAGCCGTAAACGATGAACTGATCGAGCGTGATCGGAACCCCGAATGGATGAAAGACACTTACCGGCTGTGGGGCCAATCCGGGTGCCTGCGGGATGGCCTGGTTACCGAAGATCAGAGTGGCCAACGAAGGGATGGCAACCAGCAATCCGATGGTGGCCACCACCTTGATGAGCGGGGACGCCAAGCGAAGGTGCCGGAAGAGCAGGCCGTACAGCAGCACCCCACTAGCTGGCGCCACCACCAGAATGGACAGCACGCCGGCGGGCAAGATCCCCCACCCGTGCTGGGTGTTGAGGAAGTAGTAGAAGCGCGCCACAAAGAACGCGATGGCGCCGAACGAGAAGTTCAGGATGCCGGACGACGTGTACGTGACTACGAGGCCGGCAGAGGCGATGGCATAGATGCCGCCAACCGCCAGGCCAGCGATCACGAACTGGAAGAACTCCAGCATGCTTCTCGCACCCACTCCTCACTGCCGGTTCGATACCGGCATATCCAACGTCGACGTCCTCGCTGATAGTAACGAGACAGCTGAACTCCCTAGAGTGCACCTCCCTTAGCGGCCGACCGGCGCGAGTCAGCCGTCGGCACGCACCTTGTTCTTGACCGCTGGCACGATGGGCGGCGCCTCACGCCAGTTCGGGATACCCGAGTCCTCCTTGGCCACAGGAAATCGGTCTTCATTGACCCAGGCCCAGTGCGAGTGGTTCAGCTCGTGCAGAGTGAAGCAGGCGTTGAGGGCATTGTAGAAGCCCATGTTGTCGACGCTCTGGTTCACCGATTCCTTGATCAACAGCGCAGTCATGGTGGGCAGCTGAGCGATCCGGCGGGCGAATTCCACCGTGCGATCAGTGAGTTCGTCGGTCGGGAACACCTTGCTGACCATACCGAGCCGGTGCGCCTCGTCCGCGTCCACCGAATCCCCGGTGAGGAGGAGTTCCTTGGCCCGCCGGGGTCCGAACTCCCAGGGGTGGGCGAAGTACTCGACCCCGCACATGCCGAGCCGGGTCCCCACCACATCGGCGAATCGAGTGTCCTCCGCGGCCACAATGAGATCGCACGCCCAGAGCAACATGAGTCCGGCCGCGTACACATCTCCGTGGGCCTGACCGATGGTGATTTTGCGCAGATTGCGCCAACGCCTCGTGTTCTCGAAGAAGTAGTGCCATTCCTGGAGCATCAAGGCCTCGGAGCCCTTGCGGGTGGCGCCATTGATCTGCCGGGTCGGGTGCTGGCCCGGTCCGGGTCGACTCTCCTCTTGGGCTGCCTTCGAGCCGAGGTCGTGTCCAGACGAGAACATCGGTCCCGTGCCGCCGAGGATGACCACACGCACGTTGTCATCGGCTTCGGCCTCCAGGAAGGCCTCATGGAGTTCCACCAACAGACCACGGTTCTGGGCATTCCGTGAATCGGGGCGGTTGAGCATGATCCGCACGATCGTGCCCTCGTCCAGCGGCTCGTACGTCACGTACTTGTACTCAGACACAGTGACCTCCTAGTGATTGTGGGCGCGTCAACGGCTCGGTGACCCTAGTTTGCGGCCCGCAGTGCTGCATCGGGCCGAATGGCACACGTATTACGACGATGCGCCGACTGAGGCGTCGACCCGCATGATCCGGGCCAGGTTGCCACCCATGATTTTCTGCACGTCTTCGTCGGCCAAGCCGGCAGGTAGGTGGTCGAGATAGCTGCACGGCTCCGCCAGACCCTCGGGATGCGGGTAGTCGGATCCGAAGAGCACATGGTCGGTGCCGACCGTGGCGATGAGCCGGTCCAAGTTGTCCTCATGGAAGGGGCTGATCCATACGTTGCTCTTGAACTGCTCCACCGGATCCCCGTCAAAAGCCTGGGGCATCTTCTTGTGGATGTCGGCCAGGTGCTCGACGAATGGAGCCACCCAATCGCCGCCGCTCTCAATGGAAGCCACCCGAAGGTCCGGGAAGCGCGAGAAAACACCGTGACAGGTCAGTGCCGTCATGGTGTCCTCCATCGCGCGCTTCCCGACACTCATCATCCGGAAGGCATCAAGCTTGAACGGCAGGTACTCGTTCGGCCCTGTCCAATCGCTCTGATAGCGCGAGTACCCACTGTCGGATGCGTGCATGGAGACCAAAATGTCGGCATCGACCACGGCTTGCCAGAACGGGTCGAACTCAGGAAATCCGAACGACCTCGAACCCCGGTACCCCGGCACCGGTGCCGGACGGATCAGGATCGTCTTGGCCCCACGGGCCACTACCCACTCCAGCTCCTCGATCGCTTTTTCCACAATCGGCAGCGTGATGACGGGTGTGGCGAAGATGCGACCTTCGTAGTTAAAGGTCCATTGCTCGTACATCCACTCGTTCAGGGCGTGGACGGCGGCGTGGATCAATTCGGGCTCATCACGCATCCGCTCTTCTAAGAGACTGGCCAGCGTCGGGAACATCAAGGCGCGATCCACTCCGAGCTCGTCCATCAGCTCAAGGCGAGGAGCGGGCTCCCGAAAGCCCGGAAGTGCCCGCATGGGCTCACCAATCAGCTCCCGGTACGACTTGCCCTCAGGATTGCCATTGCGGAAATACTCCTCTTGGGCACCCGGTTTGGCCACGACATCGAACGTTGGATTCGGGATGTATTCGCTCACCGTGCCGCGGATCATGATCTTTGTGCGGCCATGCAGCTCGACGTAGTCGATCGCACCCTTGAAGCGATCAGGAAGGTGTCTGGTAAATGACTCCTTCGTCTCATACATGTGGTTGTCAGCGTCGAAGACAGGGAAATCGCAGGTTCGTGACATCAATGTCAGATTACTTGCTTTTTGACGGCGACGTCAATATCATAATCAAACCAGTCTCGCCCGCTATCCGTGACCTACGATGGCCAAAGTGTTCGATTACGACGTCGATGTCAATACTGGGCCATGAGACCGCTCCCCGAGCTGAGCCTCTCGTCCGGTTGGTTCTGGACCTCCGGCGTCGACGGCATTCTCCGGATGCAGGGCTGCGACGACTGCGGCGAACTGATCCATCCACCCGTCCCCATCTGTCCCTATTGCCGGAGTCGTGCTTCCAAGCCGGTGGCCGTGTCGGGACGGGGTACGGTCGTCGGCTTCACGATCAACGAGCACCGCTGGCTGCCCGACTTCGATCCTCCCTACGTCATTGCCAATGTGGCTTTGGCCGAAGATCCTCGAGTTCACCTCACCACCAACATCGTTGAGTGCGCGCCCGAAGACGTCACCATCGGCGCCGAGGTGCAGGTGAAGTTCGAATCTGACGAAGACGTGTGGATTCCCCTCTTCACCCTGACCGGGACCATCGATCCGGTTGATCGGGTGACAACTCCTCAACGCCCTCGGCCGCGGGCGCCTCTCAGCGAGGAGCGGTTCGAGCATCATTCGGTCTTCAGCGGAGTCGGCCGGTCCGCCATCGGCAGGCGGCTCATGATCGATCCGCTGTCGCTGACGGTCGATGCCTGCCTGGCCGCCATCGCTGACGCGGGCCTCACCATTGAAGATATCGACGGCCTTTCGACCTATCCCGGTCCTGGGGGCATGGGCATGAGCGAAGGTGGCGTGACCGCGGTGGAGGAAGCGCTGCGGATCCATCCCACCTGGATCAACGGCGGGATGGACATTCCCGGGCCTGGCGGTTCGGTCATCGCGGCAGCCATGGCCGTGGCGGCTGGCCTCTGCCGGCACGTGCTGTGTTTCCGCACCGTATGGGAATCCACCTACGGCGTACTGGCTGCTCGTCAGACGAGCGGATCCGGCGGCAACCAGCGAGTCTCGGGCATGCGGGAATGGAGCGCGCCCTTCGGCGCCATGTCGGCCGCCAACTGGATCGGGATGAACGCCACGCAATACATGCACCGGTACGGCGCCCCCCGGGAAATGCTGGGGCTGATTGCCCTCAACGGCCGCGCCAATGCAGCACGCAATCCGAATGCCATCTATCGCGAACCGATGACGATGGACGACTACCTCTCGGCTCGACCCATCACGTCCCCATTCGGGCTGTACGACTGCGACGTGCCGTGCGATGCCTCCATCGCCGTGATCGTCTCCGCCGCATCGACGGCCGCTGATCTCCCCCAGCCCGCGGTACACATTGAGGCGGTCGGGACTCAGATTCTCGAGCGTGTCTCGTGGGATCAAGGGACGCTAACCCATGAACCGCAAGTCCTCGGGCAGTCAGCCCATCTATGGACCCGTACCGACCTCCAGCCGGCCGATGTCGACCTGGCACTGGTGTACGACGGCTTCACGTTCAACGCCATCTCCTGGCTCGAAGGTCTGGGGTTCTGTGGACTCGGTGAGGCCTACGACTGGCTGGACGACGGCCGACGCATTGCACTCGGCGGTGATCTTCCGGTCAATCCCCATGGTGGCCAGCTGTCCGAAGGGAGGACGCATGGTTTTGGATTCCTCTATGAGGCAGTACAACAGCTTCGCCATCAGGCCGGTGATCGCCAGGTAGTGGGAGCGAAGACGGCAATCGTCACCTCGGGCGGAGGGACACCCTCGGGGGTACTCCTCCTCACACGAAAGGACGCGTGAACCACATGGTCACGAATGCGCCCAATCACCATTTCCTTCTGAGCGCGGCGGTACATTGATGCCGTCACCGAGCAGTGCACCCAATGGGAAGGAGGTCGGCGTGACCACCGAATCCCTCACCACCGAAAAACCGAGCGGTCCCCGATCGCGGAAGGGGGTCGAGACCCGGGCCCGTCTTGTGGTGGCAGCCAAAGAAGTCTTCGAGAATGACGGCTTCCTCGAAGCTCGGATTTCTGACATTGCCGAGCGCGCCGGACTCTCGCACGGTTCCTTCTATCACTACTTCGAATCGAAGGAAGAAGTCTTCCGTGAGGTGGCGCTCGGCGTCGAAGAACGACTGAGCGAGCCCATGCAGAGCGTCATCCTGGACCCGAAGTCATCGGCCAGTCCCTACGAGCGCATCCGCGAGGGCATACGTCGCAATTTGGAGAGTTACCGGGACGAAGCGCGCATCATGAATGTGATCGAGCAGGTATCCCGGTTCGACCCGGAACTAGGAGCCTGGCGTTTCGAGCGGCATCGCCAAGGTCTGGTCGAAGTGGCCAAATCGATCGCCAGCCTGCAACGGCACGGATTGGTGGACGCAGGATTAGACCCGACGATCACTGCCGCTGCCCTGTCGTCAATGACCTACCGATTTCCTGAGCTGTGGTTTGTACAGGGGCTCATCGATTGCGAATTCGACGAGGGTGTCGAACAATTGACCATGCTCTTCGTCCGAGGACTCGGCCTCGACGAACGCGCTGGTGTCCCTTCCTAGCTGATGCCCCAAGTGGAGCTCCGACAAGTCGCGCTGGCCGATCCGGAAGTTGCTCCACTACTCGCCAACATGGCCGAGGTATATCACACGCTCTACGGCGAGAACGATGAGATGGCCCATGCGGTCGCGCCGGAGTTTGATCCCCCATCCGGATGTTTCGTCATACTCCTGCATGGCGAGATGACCGTGGCCGGTGGCGGGTTTCGGCGCGTTGATGATCGAACGTGCGAAGTGAAGCGAATGTGGACCCACTCGTCCTACCGCCGAATGGGGTACGCGGCGCAGATACTCGGGCATCTCACGGCTCGGGCCCGACAGGCCGACTATTCACGGCTGATTCTCGAGACCGGACCGCGGCAGCCAGAAGCAGCATCCCTCTATGTCAAGCTGGGACTGCAGAGAATTCCGACCTATGGTCGCTACCCCGAGGCCCTGGCCTTCGCCACGGACCTGGCATCGTCCCCTTAGGAACTTGTTGTACGACTCCGCGGCACGTCTCGAAACGGAACATCCTTGTCAATCCGTCGCTCCCGTGGCATGCCGAGGACCCGCTCACTGATCACGTTCCGGGCCATCTCCGTGGTGCCACCACCGATGCTGCCGACCTGCCGCATCAGAAAGTTGACGGCACTGTGTGCCGCCATTGAATCGCTGCTCCAAGCAGCGCCTTCGTCACCGGATACCTCCAGGGCCAGGGTGATGATCCGCTTGGCCGCGTCTCCCTTAAAGAGGCGGACAATGGCTGCCGCTTGATCCGTCCGCTTGCCGCCCTTGATGGCGTCACGAATCCGCTCTGATAGCACTTTGTTCACTAACTCGATCATGCGCGCTTCGCCGACCAACTCCCGGATGGCGGGGTCGTCTAGCTGCCCGTTCACCTGCGCCACGGCAAACACGGCGCCGGCATCCATCGATCCGTGAATGACGCCGACGGGCTCCGTTACATAGGGCGAGCTGTACAGCATGCGCTCGTGAAACATCCACCTCGTCACGACGGTCCAACCGTCGTCGACGTCGCCGACCCGGTCGGTGTCAGGCACGACAACGTCGGTCAGGAACTCCTGGCAGAACTCCCTGGAGCCATTGAGCATCTCGATGCGATGCACCTCGATGTCGGGCTGATGGATGGGGAGCATGAAGACAGAGAGGCCACGATGCTTCGGCGTATCCCAGTTCGTCCGGGCCAGGCAAAGTCCCCAATCGGACCACCACGCGCCAGTTGTCCAGACCTTGGAGCCGTTCAGCACCCACTGCTCACCGTCCCGCACGGCCGTTGTCGTCGAGCCGGCCACGTCCGAACCACCACCTGGTTCGGACAGAAACTGCATCCAGAGCTCTTCGCCTCTCAGGATGGCTGGCAGGTGAGTCAGCTTCTGCTCTTCCGTTCCGAACTCGAGGATGACGGTGGCGCAAGGGGAAAGGGTCGGTACCTGAATCTGCAGCGGGTACTCGTGGCCCACGATCTCCTCGTTGAAGACACGTTGATGCTCGGGAGCCAGCCCTTGACCGCCGTAGGCCCGGGGGAAACAGATCCCGGCCAACCCGGCGTCATAGAGCATTCGCTGAATTTCTCTGCTCCGGGCCACCGCCGCCAGTTCGGCCTCTTCATCGACCGAGGCGCGGTCCATCCGTAGTTCCTCGGGCGATACCTGCCGCAGGTTGGCTTTGATGAATGCTCGAGCACGAGCTCGAAAACTCTCGAGGTCTTCCACTTCGCCCACGTTGCTCTCGTCAATCTTGAGGGCACTCATGCCGCCACTCCCTCCCGGGCGGCCAGCAAGACGGCCATGTGCTGTCGGTGCTGGGCCGGTGTGCCGTGAAGGGATCGGTTGACCGTGAAGCGGCGCAAGAACAGATGGAGGTCGTGCTCGAAGGTGATACCGATTCCTCCGTAGAACTGCACACATTCCTGCAGGAGGTCCGCGCCGAACTGCCCCACATAGGCCTTGGCAGCGCTCGCCAGCTCTTCGGCCGATGCGCTGGCATCCTCGACCGCCCGGCAGGCTGCGTCGCTCACGGCATGACTGGCTTCCAGCCAGGTCAGCATGTCGGCACTTCTGTGCTTGAGTGCCTGATAGGAGGCCAGCGGCCGTCCAAAGGAGTATCGGTCGAACATCCACTCCATTGTCATGTCGAAGCCGGCCTGCATGGCCCCCACTGCTTCGGCATTGAGAAGGGCAAGTGACTGCAGGAATTGCAGCATGACGTCACTTGAGGCCTCAGTCGGGTCACCAATCACGCTGTCGGCACAAAGTCGCACGTCTTTGAAGGACACATCACTGAACCGCCGCGAGAGGTCGACCGTCTCCATGGCTGTAACTGTCACGCCGTCGGCGTGAGTCGGCACCAATACCTGCGTCAGTCCCGAGTCTTCTCGCCCAGTGACGAGCAGGTGCGTCGTCTGTTCAGCCGATTCCACCGGACGGACCTCACCGTTGAGGATGACGTCATCCCCGTTTCGGGTGATGTGCACCGTCGGTTGACAGTGACCGGTCGCTGATCCAACTGGGAATTGAGGTGCGCACCACGAAGCGACGGATGCACCGGCCATAATGCTCCCAAGGACCTCGGCCTGAGTGTGGTACCGACCGAGCGTGGCAGCCACCACGTTGGTGGCCACCAGAGGTCCGGGTGCAGCGTGGCGACCGAACTCGTAGGCGATCAGACTGAGGTCGACCAGACCGGCATCACTGATGGATCCGCCGCCGTGCTCCGGACCAACCAGCAACGATGTCCAACCCAGCTCACACCCCCGACGCCAGTAGTCCCCATCGAACCCGGCTGGGTCATGACGCATACGTCGAAGGGCTTCCGGCGATGCATGTTCGATCAGGAACCGTTCTGATGTCTCGCGGAAGAACTCCTGGTCCTCACTTAACTCCACCAACATCAGATAGTGCCGACTCCAGCCGCCTCGTTGCGCGCCCGCCACGCACTTCGGCTCATGCGGGTGACATCAACATCAATTGCCCGGGCCCGCAGGGCACCCACCGTCGCATCCTCTTTCTTGGTGTGGGCAAACGGGTCCCAGTTGTAGAAGCGGCAGGCGTTCTCCCAGGTGATCTGGTGGACTTCGCTGTCGCTCACGCCGGCGTCCTGGAACTCCTTCCACGTGAACTCTGGCGATTCGGGCCATGTGGTGTCCGTGTGGGGGTAGTCACATTCCCAGGCGATGATGTCGATGCCGATCCGGTCACGCAGCAACAAGCCCGATGGATCAGTGATGTAACAGGCCAGCATGTGGTCTCGAAACACCTCCGAGGGCAGCTTGCCGCCAAAATCACTGTGCAGCCAGGCCTGGTTTTGGTAGTGACGGTCGATTCGATCGAAGTAGAACGGAATCCATCCGATTCCGCCTTCCGATAGCGCCACCTTGAGATTCGGAAACTTCCGAAGTGTCGGACCGAACAGCAGGTCCTGTGCGGTGATGGCGCTGATCTGGCAGGCCAGCACCATGAGGTGGTCGACCGGCGCTTCCTTGGGTCGCTGAATCACGGCAAAGCCGGCACCGATATGGAGCGATAGCACCATCGCCTCGTCCGAGATTGCGCCCAGCATGGGATCCCAGTAGCCCGACAAGAAGCTCGGGAAACCCTGTACATGAGGAGTCTCCAGGAAGCTGATCGACCGGCAGCCCTTGTTGGCGATACGGCGGACTTCAGCCACCGCGGCATCCACATCCCACATCGGCACGATTCCCTGCGGGATGAATCGACCCGGGTAGGCGCCGCACCACTCGTCGATGGCCCAATCGTTGTACGCCTGCAGCATGACAAGGGCGATTTCCTTGTCACTTGCTTCGGAGAAGGTGCGGGCATTCCACCCGGCCATGGTGGGAAAGCACATCGACCCGAGTACGCCGTTGGCATCCATGTCCCGCACGCGTTCGTGGACATCGAAACAGCCCGGGCGCAGCTCTGTATAGGTGCCGGGATTGAAGCCCCATTCTTCGGACGGCCACCCGACGGTGGCAGCCATGCCGAACGATGTGCTGGTCTTCTCGCCTTGAAACACCCAACGGTCGATCCCGTCCTCGTTGACCACCTTCGGGGCATCGTTGATCCAACGCTTGGGCACATGATTCTCGTACATGTTCGGCGGTTCGATCATGTGGTCGTCAATGCTGACCAAAATCATGTCTTCGAGATGCATGCCGTCACTCTCCGTTCCCCTCACCCCACCGTCACGTCGTTCGAACGGGAAGTGTCTCCCAACCACGCACGGTGGACGTCTTGGCTCGCCGTGCCCGGTCGTAGTCAACTTCCCAATGGGAGAACCGCTTCAGCACTTCGTCGAGGGCAATCCGACCTTCGAGGCGAGCCAACGCCGCACCCAGGCAGAGATGAATGCCATACCCAAAGGCCAGGTGGCGACCAACTTCGCGGTGGATATCAAAACTGTCGCCATTTACGTAATGTCGATCGTCCCGGTTGGCCGACCCGTTCAACAGGACCATCACGCTGCCTTCCGGCACTTTCTGGCCGTGCCACTCGACATCGCGAGTGACTGAGCGAGCCTGCACCGGTGAAGGGGACTCGTAGCGCAGGATTTCCTCGATCGCGTTGTTGACAAGTGAACGATCAGCCACAAGCTCCCTCAATTGATCAGGGTGGTCGCTCAGCAGCTGTCCCGTGAACCCGATAAGGCGAGCCGTCGTCTCGTTCCCGGCACCAGCAAGCAGCGTCACGTATGTGAGGATCTCGTCACGGTGAAGTGTGCGTCTCGTGCCGGTCTCATCCTCAAACTCGCTGGTCAACAACTCGGTCATCAGGTCGTCCGAAGGGTGCTCGGACCGCCAGTCGATGTACTCCCCGAAGACTGAGGCCTGCGCCATGGCATCGATCGCCGCGTCAGATGGTGCACCTTCTTCAAGACGGAGGCTCTTGTCGATGTGTTCTCTGATGGCGACCTGATCCGCCTCTGGAATGCCCAGCAGCATGCCGATGGTCCGCATCGGCATGAACGCTCCGAGGTCGGCGATGAAATCGAAGCCGCCCTGGCCCACGAGCGGATCGAGAACTTCGGCACAGTATGCACGCACCTCACCTTCGAGCGCCTGCATCTTCTTTGGCGTGAAGACCCGTGAGAGGAGCGAACGATGCATGGTGTGCACCGGCGGGTCCTCCATGAGGATGATGCCCGGTGGGAGCTCGATATTGGCCTGGATGATCTCCAGGATCGACCCCTTGCCCGAAATGTATGTGCTCCAGTCCAGCATCGCCGCATCCACATCGGCGAAGCGACTCAGGGCGAAGAACTGGTACTTCTCGTTCCAATACAGGGGCGTCTCGTCGCGGAGCCGCTTCCAGATCGGATACGGGTTGGCGTCGATCTCGAAGTCGTAGGGGTCGTAATAGACGTCCTCTGGTGCGACGGCGGTCACCGGTACCTCCGCCGACTAGCCGGCGGGCCAAGATACGGACTTGACCTCAAGGTACTGCTCGAATCCGGGCTTACCGTTCTGCCGCCCGATGCCACTCTGCTTGTACCCGCCGAACGGCAGGTCCGGCCCATAGGGCGCACCGCCGTTGACGCTCACGCCGCCGGTGCGAATGCGCCTGGCCACAGCGAGTGATCGCTCCGTTGATGCCGAGAACACACCTCCCGAGAGCCCGTACTGGCTGTCGTTGGCAATTCGCACGGCGTCGTCTTCATCCTCAAACGGGATGACCACCAGCACGGGACCGAAGATCTCCTCCTGGGCAATGGTCATGGAGTTGTCAACGTCGACGAAGAGAGTGGGTTCAACCCAGTAGCCCTTGCTGAACTCGTCGCCCGACGGCCGACCGCCTCCCACTGCCAGCGTGGCTCCTTCGGCCTTACCCTTCTCGATGTACCCGAGCACACGCTCACGCTGCTTGGCCGAGATGAGGGGTCCCATGATGACGTCTGGACGCTGCGGGTCGCCGTAGGGAACGGCGGCGAACAGCCCTTTGAGCATTTCGACGCCTTCGTCGTACCGCGACCGGGGCAGCAGCATCCGCGTCTGAATGGCACAACCTTGGCCAGCATGGAAACAGGCACCCATACCCATCAATGTGGCCAGACCGAGGTCGGCGTCCTCCAGAATGATGGTGGCGGACTTGCCGCCGAGCTCGAGGAAGACGCGCTTCATGGTGGCGGCGCCTTTTTCCATGATGCGGCGGCCGACTCCAGTCGATCCGGTGAACGAGATCATGTCCACCTTGGGTGACAGCGTGAGCTCTTCGCCCACCAGGTGATCCGACGACGTGACCACATTGACCACGCCAGCCGGGATGTCCGTCTTCTCGGCGATGATCCGACCCAGAAACGTGGCATTCCATGGAGTGTCCGGCGCCGGCTTCACGATCATGGTGTTCCCGGTGGCCAGTGCCTGCCCCACCTTGTGCAGGGTGACTTCAGTCGGGAAGTTCCACGGGACAATGGCCCCGACGACGCCCACCGGCTCGCGCCAGATGCGTCGGCAGTCGACGGCACCGGTGATGCCCAGGGCATCGGGGAGCACCGTCTCCCACTCGAATTCTTCGATCTGCTTGGCCGGCCAGGACATCGCCTCGGAGATCGGTGCGTCCAACTGTGGCCCGTTGGTGGTCATTCGCGGGCAGCCCACTTCAAGAATCAACTGCTCACGCAATTCTTCCTGCTCCGACTGCAGGGCCTCGTGCAGTTGTTCGAGGCACTTCTTGCGGAAGGCGTGGTTGGTAGACCAGTCGGTCTCATCGAAGGCTCTCCTGGCGGCATCGATGGCCCGGTGCATTTCAGCCGTCGATGCGTCGGCCACGGAACCAAGTATTTCTTCGGTGGCCGGATTGATGTTCTCGAAAGTTTGCCCCGAATCGGCATCGACCAGCTTTCCGTCGATCAGCATGCGCTGCTCGGGGTTCACCTTCACTGCATCGGTCACCGTCTGTTTCCTCCCCGTCGTACGTGGCCCCATCGAAAGGGGCCATCGAATCAGAGCGTGACACACGCACCGACGCTCAAAATGACGCCTGCAGCGCCCTACGGCGGAGGGTATCTGACTTTGACGTCGCCGTCAAAAATCACACTAGGATCGCCGCATCCGCTGCCCGCCTCTCCAATTTTTTTCCCGAGATAGCGCAAGGAGATTCGATGTTCACGATCGACGCATTTGTCGAAGCCCTCACGCTGGAATCGGTCGGCAACGACCACTTCCGGGCCGCCAACCTGCCTTCCGAACATGGCGTCGTCTTTGGCGGTCAGTTGCTGGCCCAGTCAGTGATCGCGGGATTGTCCGGCCAGGAGGGCAAGACGGTGAAGACCATCCACACGGTCTTCGCCCGAGGTGGGGCACCTGATCTCCCCTTGGAGATTGAGGTCGATCGGATGCATGGAGGTCGATCGGTGGCCAGCAGCACGGTGACCATCACCCAGAAGGAGCAGGTAGTGACCCGGTCGCTCGTATTGCTGAGCGCCGATGAGACCGATGTGATCCGTCACGCCGACTCGCCGCTCCGTGGCAGCAGTCCTAAAGACGTGACGGCCACAGCTCGATCGATGGGAGCGTGGGAGATCGGGATCGTCGGGAACGTCGACCTCAGTGACCCCGAGCTGGTCGGACCGCCCGAACTCGACGTCTGGATCCGATTTGCCGGCGCACCCGATGACCCGGCCATCGACCAAGCCTTGGTGGCTTACTCCACCGACGGATTTCTGATCGGCACGGCCATGCGTCCCCACGCCGGGGTCGGACAGGCACAGGCCCATCGCATATTGTCCACGGGCGTGCTCAGCCACACGCTCACCTATCACGAGCGGTGCCCCGCATCGGAATGGCATCTCTTGGAGCAGAGAAGCACGTATGCCGGTCGGGGCCGCAGCTACGGCCGAGGTGACATTTACCGCTCCGACGGGCAACTGGCTGCGTCATTTGTCCAGGACGCCATGATCCGGGCCCGCTCGGGCGGCGCCGGTTCGCTCTAGCGGAGCTGGCGCCGAAGCCAATCCAACATGCAGTGATTGGTCAGTTGCACCGCCGCTGCCTCGGGCGCCATCAGATACGCGTGCGGTAACCCGGCCATGACATGGAGCTCACAAGGCACGCCGGCCTGGTTGAGGCGCTGGGCGTAGGTCACATCCTCGTCCCGGAATCCATCAATCGAACCGACCACGATGCAGGTGGGTGGCAGACCGGACAGGTCGGTGGCGCGAGCTGCCGCGGCGTACGACTCCAGATCCTCGGCGCCATATCGATCACCCAGATACGAGCGCCATCCCAATTGATTCGACGTGGCATCCCAGACGTAGAGTCCGTCCGCCCGGATTGATGGCGTCTGTTGTCGATCGTCGAGCATGGGGCAATCCAACAGCTGGAAGGCGATCGGGTACTCACCCCGGTCTCGGGCCAGCAGCGCTAGGGCAGCAGCCAATCCTCCGCCGGCACTGAGTCCGTAAAGGCCGATCTGGCTGGGATCGATGCCAAGTTCCACGGCATGTTCATGGGTCCACTGCAGCGCGGCATAGCAATCGTCGATCGGACCCGGATACGGGCACTCAGGTGCCAACCGGTAGTCCACCGACACCCCCACGACACCCAGCGACTGACACCAGTGATGCAGCAAGGCATCGTCCATTTCATTGGAGCCGATGATGTATCCCCCACCGTGCATGGTCACGATGGCCGGCAGCACACCTGTGTCGGACGCGCCCCGGTGCACCCGGACACGCACCCCTGCATCACCCGGCACCACATGCTCGGTCCTCACCACCGCATCGGTGAGTCCAGGGGTAGTGAAGGAGACCCCACGCATGGATTGCAATGCCTCAGCGTCAAGCGGGGGCATGTCGAAGGCCCCAAGGATTGGCTGCAGCTCGGGATCGAGCAGATCCTTCACTGAACGACTTGGGGGAAATGCATCGGTCATTGGAGCGCCATTCCGCCGGTCCGGACCGAAGCCACTACGCCACCGTCCACCGTGAGATCGACGCCCGTGATGTAGCGAGCCTCGTCGGAGAGCAGGAATGCCACCGCGTTCGCCACCTCGTCCGCAGTGCCCTCCCGTCCACTGGCCGAGGCGCCGACCAGCATGTCCATGACCGACTGCGCCTCGGACTCTTGACGACCCATGGGCGTGTCGATGATGCCCGGCGTCACCGAGCAGATGCGGGCACCCAATCGTCCGAACGGCAACGCCTCACGCCGAACAAGTCGGTGTACCCCTCGCTTGGCCCACATGTAGGCCATGCCCGAGTCCTCCACCGCAGTTCCGACTGCTTCACCGATGCGGTCGATGAACTCGAAATGGAGTGGGTCATCGAGCACGACATCAGCGGGAACGTCGGCGTCCGGCATGGCCAAGAGCGCCGCAATGGAGGCGAAGCACACGATGGCCGTCCCTTCGGTGGCCAACGCACGGCACCCGTCAACCAGTAAGGCCGTCCCGACCAGATCAACGGCCATGATCTCGCGCCAGTCCGCCATGGTGGGCGACACGCCGGCAGCGTGGGCGACGGCACGAAGGGATCCCGCGGCCGCGGCCCGTTCCAGCAGGGCCGTGATGCCACCCTGATCTTTGACATCGACGACGCACGCTTCGACGGTGGCCTGCGAGCGTGACGACAGCGCATTAGCCACCGCCTTCACCGCGCCTTCGTCCCGATCAGCCAGGAAGAGCACGTCAACCATGTCGGCCACCCGCTCGGCGCAGGCGGCACCCATGCCTCGCGCAGCACCGGTCACGATGCCAACGGTCATGATCGATTTTCCCTTCTCTGCGCTCAGCCGCCGACAGTCGAGGCTGCGGCGATCTTGTCCAGTGTCTTCCCGTCCGCAGCCATCAGGTAGCCCTGACGCACTTCGGACGCCACCGCAGCGTCCCACTTCCGCACGAACGCCGCATGTGTCGGATAGAGCGACGCCAGTTTGGGGGCGCTGAGCGGCACCGTCGTGCCAAAAATGTTGCAGAGAATCCCCGACCCCACTGTCGGAGACGACTGTTTTCCCACTTGCCCCAGGGAGGAGCTATTGGGCTGTCCAATACCAGAGAGCTTCGCTACCGGCGCCACCACCTGCGGCGTGCGGACACCGCCAAGCGCATTGCCACTGCTGTCAAGGAGGAACGATTTCCCCCCTGGTGCCAGCTCGAGCCGGGGCGACTGCCGCGCCGGCTGTCCACCTGACACCCAACGATTGAGCGTGTTGATGGCGGCTCGAACCTCGTAGGTATGCGAACCAGCATTGATCGGCGCCGGGCAGTCGACGATGCCCGGAATCGGGTCCTTCGGAGGATTGAGCATGGATTCGAAGGCCTCAATGTCGGCGACGCCATTGTCATTGTCGGATCGCGAGTAGAGGAGGCCATAGGTGTCGTCATGGGCCGTCCCGGCGACCTCCCATTCCCGTATGGAATTGGTGGGTGGCTGCCTCGCCGCCTTGTAACCGAGCGTGAGCAGGTCGGCTTCCGTCTCGAACAGGAGGACGGGTACATGCACGTCGGTGCGGATGTAGGTCGGCGTCGGCGTCGTGATGGTGGTCTGTGGCGACTGGGAAAGATCGGCCCCATCCCCGGCGCGGCTGTAGACAAAGTAACCGTCGTACACGCCGGGCGAAAGAGGCTGGATGGCGTCGATGTAGGTCACCAGGCGGAAGGCCGACTGTGATTCCCCGATAGCGATCACGCGCTTGGGTTGGAGTCCGCCGAGCAGCGTTGCGGCGGAGGCGTGCACGGCTTCTCCGGTCTGCTCGAAAATGCTGTACGAGTAGCTGTCACCCGGGTGTTGCAGTGCGCCATAGCGAGCCGGATCCGTTTGCTTGATACCCCCGGCACCATCGGCACTGGCGATAGATCCCTTTTCGCCGTATATGCCCCCTTCTTGGGCATCTACACCGACATAGGCCATGCCATCGCGGATCATCTGCGTGTGGCCCGTCAGCCACGCCGCGGCCGCATCGACACCGCCGGTGACGTTGAGCCACTCCACTCCCACGGTGCCGTCGAACCGGCTTGGGTCAATGGGTCGGTAGACAATGACTCGAGTGGTGTAGGCCGCATGGTGCGCCGGGACCACGTGCCAGCGCCCATTCGAGGTCAGCTTGTGGGCACTGCCAAACGAGGTGGCAGTGCCGGAGATGAAGTACTCCGACTCTTCGTACCCGACTTGCGAGAGAGGGAACAGGGTCGACCCCAGGAACGAGATGCCGCTCGTCGGCAGTATCGGCCCTTTCACTGTCGGCGATGGCACGGCGGCGGTTACGGTCTTGCTCGATCTCGTCGATCCTCCTGCGCTGGGCGCAGTGAGTGCGAGGCACCCTACGGCCAACGCGGCCATCGTCAGGCTCAAGCCACGAACGCGCTTGAGCATCCCCTGCCGACGTATTTGGTCAGAGCTGCACTCGTTGAAGGTTCCACTCACGGTCCCACCCCTTTGACCACCTGTCGGCTGACCGTCAACCGAATTTCGGCCGAGGATAATCAGTTCAACACCAAAGAGGCGATTGTCCTGGCGTGCACGGAAGAGCAGGTGCCTTTTCTGGGGCAACTGCTGGACGACGCAGCGGCATCCGGTGATCACAAATGGGAGCAAAACGAGGTTCTGACGGCCATTGTCGATATGGCCGTGGCGCGTCTGGTGTCCGATCTCGACGTCGACATACTTCGCGGAGAACTCCGACGCCCGATTGAACGCCTGCTCTCACCCAACGTCGGGACCAAGGGACCCTCTGGCATCAGCCGATAGTGTCCCGAGCGGGCGAGGCCCGAAGGGAGGCATCCGTGTCAGAGGAACTGGGCGCCACCGGACTGCGCTTCGAGCGAGAAGGACCGGTGGCCTGGTGCATCATCGATCGTCCCGAATCTCGCAATGCACTGACGCCGGCCATGTACTTCGGCATCAAGCGGGCAGTCCGGCTGGTCAACAGCGATCCCGAACTGGCCGCATTGATCATCACCGGCACCGGCGATGTCTTTGCCCCTGGAGGAGATCTGGGTGGCCGCCGTCAGGAGGGCGACGAACCGATCCCCGACATCGGACATGACATCCTGCCCTTCCTGTCCATCAGGGACAGCCGGGCTCCTGTGGTGAGCGCAGTCAATGGCATCTGCCAGGCGGGAGGGTTGCTCATCGCCATGCTGTCGGACATAGCGGTGGCCAGCGATCGAGCCACCTTCCGCGTGCCCGAGCTCCTTCGAGGCATTCCTGATGCCACGTACGCCGCCGTGCTTCCGGCCCACGTCGGCATTGCCATGGCGCGAGATCTGCTGTTGTCCGCTCGCCCCTTTGATGCCGCAGAGGCACTTCGACTGGGTGTGATCTCGCGTGTCGTGCCTCATGATCAGTTGCTCGATGAAGCCCGACGGGCCGTGCGGGAGATCCTGCAGACCCCGCCGATGGCTCGCATGCACGTGAAACGAATGCTCAACGATCGCTACGGGTTGATCGACTATCAGACGATGTTCTGGGCGCTCGACGAATCGCCCGAGCCGCGTGAGGGAATGAAAGCCTTTATGGAGAAGCGGCCACCATCGTGGGTACCCGAGGGCCTGCATCCCTGAACGAAAACGTCAGCGGGATGCCGTCCGCGCACAAAAGCCGGTGAGGTGATCAACGTCGGCTCGGGTTGGCACCTCGTGCCGCCAAAGGTGATCCGACAACAGGCCGAGCGCGGCGTGGGCGGCCAGTGCCGCATCGACCTCGGGTGCGGGACTTCCGAGCTCGGCGAAGGGCTCAATGAGAAGCGACGCCAAGGGAGCACTGGCGAAGTGGCGTCCGGCAGCCTCTCCACCACCCGCGATGCTGCCGTTCCACAACACCGCCAGGGTAGTGGCGGCAATTTCAGGGTCGGCTTGAGCCAGGACGCCTTTCACCCACTGCCGGACTCGGCCCTCGGGTGTCGTCGACTTGGCCATTTGGTGGGCCAGGTAGGTCCTTAGACGCTCCGCTCCATCCTCCAGGATGGCGGTGACCAGGTCATCCTTTGATTTGAAGTGGCGATAGAAGGCGTCATTGGAGAGGCCGGCCGCGGCCACAATGTCGGCCACTCGGGGCTTCGACGTCGGGCCGCCACGGCCCATGAGCGCAAGGGCGGCATCGAGCAGGCGACGCACCTCGTCGGCATAGTCACTCTCGCGTTTGGCCAGCGAGCGACGGACAATCTTGTCGGTCACGCCTGAATCGGATTGGAGTATTGCGTTCTTGATAGCCAGAATCATATTCTGACAGAGACCAAGGGAGGGCAACGATGGCCTGGGATTTCGAAACCGATCCTGAATATCAAAAGAAGCTCGATTGGGCTGACGCGTTTGTCCGGGAGGAAGTCGAGCCCCTCGACCTGGCCTTTCCCCACCTGCAGTTCACCCCGCTCGAGGGAAAGCGTCGGGAAGCCATCGACCCCCTCAAGGACGCCGTGCGCGCCCAAGGGCTGTGGGCCACCCACCTCGGGCCCGAGCTCGGGGGTCGGGGCGATGGGCAACTCAAGCTGGCGCTGCTCAATGAGATCCTGGGTCGCTCGTCGTGGGCGCCCATTGTCTTCGGGTGCCAAGCCCCCGACACCGGAAACGCCGAGATCATCGCCCACTACGGGACGGCCGAGCAGAAGGAGCGGTACCTGCAGCCACTCCTCAATGGCGAGTGCTTCTCGAGTTACTCCATGACAGAACCCCATGCCGGCGCTGACCCCACACTCTTCACGACCCGGGCCGAGAAGGACGGAGATGAGTGGGTCATCAACGGATGGAAGTTCTTCTCGTCTAATGCCCGAACGGCGTCATTTCTCATTGTGATGGCTGTCACCAATCCCGAGATCAGCCCCTACCAAGGCATGTCCATGTTCCTGGTGCCGACCGACACACCTGGCGTCAACATCGTCCGCAACATGGGTCTCTACGGCGAGGCAGTCAATGAAGGTTCCCACGCTCTCATCCACTACCAGGACGTGCATGTGCCCGCTGATGCGCTGTTGGGCGGCGAAGGTCAGGCCTTCGTCATCGCCCAGACCCGCCTGGGTGGAGGTCGCATCCACCACGCCATGCGGACGATCGGGATGGCCCAGAAGGCCATCGACATGATGTGCGAACGAGCGCTCAGCCGGGAGACGCAGGGAAGCCTGTTGGCCGACAAGCAGTTCGTACAGGGCTACATCGCGGATTCGTACGCCCAGCTCATCCAATTCCGTCTCTTCGTGTTGTACACGGCATGGGAGATCGACAAGTACAACGACTACAAACGGGTTCGCAAGGACATCGCGACGGCCAAGGTGGTGATGCCTACCGTCCTGCACGACATTGCGTGGCGAGCCATGCAGGTGCACGGCGCGCTGGGCACCACCAACGAGATGCCCTTCTTCGGGATGATCCTTGGCGCCGGCGTCATGGGACTGGCCGATGGACCGACTGAGGTGCACAAGGTGACAGTGGCCCGGCAAGTGCTCCGCGGCTACCAAGGCAGCGACGATGTCTGGCCGACCCAGTTGTTGCCCAAACGCCAAGATGCGGCCAGAGCCAAGTTCGCCGAGTACCTCGAGCTCGAGGTGGGGAACCTGTGAGCTTGATGGACGAATTTTCCGCACCCGAGATCTCGAATGTGGACGGCCTCTGCGCCTGGTTGGACTCCCAAGGACTTGGCGTGGGCGCGCCCCTGGAGCACCGTTACATCTCGGGCGGGAGCCAGAACGAGATTTACGAACTTCGACGAGGCGATCTGCACTGCGCCATGCGCATCCCTCCGGCCGCGGCGCCGCCGACTCGCGATGACGGCATCGTCCGCGAATGGCGGATCATCGAGGCCCTGAGCGGTACCGATGTTCCGAGCACCGAGGCCTTCGCCGTCTGCACAGACCAGTCCGTCCTGGGGCGGACCTTTTATCTGATGGGATTCGTCGACGGTTGGTCACCCATGTCCATGCGGCGTGAGTGGCCGGCCCCCTTCGACGACGACCTGGCCGAGCGACGCGGCCTGGCCTTCCAACTGGTGGAAGGGATCGCCCTCCTCTCTAAGGTGGACTGGAAGGCCAAGGGCCTGGCAGATCTCGGTCGACCCGATGGCTTCCACGAGCGGCAGGTCGATCGCTGGACTTCGTTCCTCGAGCGCATTAGAGGCCGGGAACTTCCTGGCTTCGAGGAGGCTGCGGCCTGGCTGCGGTCCCATCGGCCCATTGACTACGTACCGGGGCTCATGCACGGCGACTACCAGTTCGCCAATGTGATGTTCCGCCACGGTTCTCCCGCAACCCTGGCCGCCATCGTCGACTGGGAAATGGGCACGGTCGGTGACCCGAAGCTCGACCTCGGCTGGGTGGTCCATTCCTGGCCCGATGACACGACCAGTGATGAAGACCGTGTCGGTGGCTACGTGGACATGACAGGTATGCCCGGACGCGATGACGTGCTGGCCCACTACGCATCCGTCTCCGGACGGCAGGTGGACGACATCGACTACTACTGCGTCCTGGCCAAATGGAAGCTGGCCGTCGTGCTCGAACAGGGCTTCCAGCGCGCCGGTGACGACGAGAAACTGCAGGCCTTCGGCCCCGTGGTGCTCGACCTCATGGCCGGGGCAGCCGATCTGGTCGCGACCACCGATTACTCGGTGCTGGCTTAGAGGAAATCCTCCTCCCGGGATCGGCAAGGTGGTGCTCCAGACGGGCTCCGTCTAACATTGACGTCGATGTCAGTGTTGAGGGTGGAAAACGGTCAAAGTGGGGTCCGAACCGCCATTGGGACAGGGGGCAACAGGCCATGACTGCGACGCAGGTAATGAAGGGCGTGCGCGTCCTTGAGGTCGCAGAGCACACGTTCGTCCCCGCCGCCTCTGCGCTCCTGGCTGACTGGGGTGCCGAGGTCATTAAAATTGAGCCAACCGAACGGGGCGATGCCATGCGTGGCCTGGCCGCCACGGGCGTGGTGTCACTTACCGGTGATGTCCACCCATTGCTCGAGCATTCCAACCGGGGAAAGCGCAGTCTTGCCCTCGATCTCTCGACTCAAGACGGTCTCGACATTCTCTACAAGTTGGCGGCATCGGCTGATGTCTTTCTGACCAACAAGTTGCCCAAGGTGCGGAAGAAGCTCAATATCGAGCTTGAAGACCTGAGAGCCCATAATCCCAACATCATTTACGTGGCAGGCACCGGCCAGGGTGAGCGGGGACCCGATGCCGACAAGGGCTCGTACGACTCGCTGTCCTTCTGGTTCCGACCCGGTGTGTCCATGGGCGTGAAGCCAGCTGACTCCGACCACCTCCCCGGTCCCCCGGCACCTGGGTTCGGCGATTCCATCGGGGCCATGACCATCGCCGGCGGAATCATGGGAGCGCTCTTCCACCGCGAGCGGACCGGCGAAGCGACCACGGTGGATGTGTCGCTGCTCGGGACGGGCATGTGGGCCATGGGACAGGCGTATGCCCTCTCACTCCTGACTGACAAGCCGTGGCAAGGACCTCCGAGCGGATCGCCCCGCCTCAATCCCCTGGTTCGGAACTTCGCCACCAAGGACAACCGGTACCTCTCGTTCTGCTGCCTGCAGGCCAGTCGTTACTGGGCCGAGCTGTGCAATCTGCTGGATCGCCCGGAACTCGGCACCGATGAGCGGTTCGCTAATCACGCCGCGCTGGTTGAGCACAGCCTCGAAGCGCAGGCCTTGCTGGAGAACGCATTCGCTAAGGGCACCGTGGCCGAGTGGCGCGAGAGATTGGCCGATTTCACCGGACAATGGTGCGTCGTACAAGACACCCTCGAAGCAGCGACCGTCGATCCGCAGACTGCCGCTAACGGCTACGTCCAGGATTGTGTGAGCTCAACTGGCTCAGCGTTCAAACTCGTGGCCGCACCGGTGCAGTACGGAGGCGAGCCCGCACCCGCCGGTCGCGCTCCGGAATTCAACGAGCACGGCGATGACATCCTGGCCGAGCTCGGAATCGACTGGGATACCATCGTCGATCTCAAGGTCCGAGCCATTGTCGGATAACAATCGTTTCCGACCGTAGCAATACCGACACTTCAGGAGGACACATGGGACTGTTCAATGCCTTTCGCTATGACGGCAAGCGCGTGCTGGTTGTCGGCGGTGCCACTGGGATGGGAGCAGCTGCTGCCGCGCTCGTACAGGACGCCGGGGCGGAAGTCATTGTGATGGACTTCGCCGAGGTGACGTTGGCCGGCGCCAAGGCCATCCACGTCAACTTGGCCGACAAGACTTCGATCGACACGGCCCTGGCCGAACTCGGTGGTCCCGTTGACGCGTTGATGTCGTGCGCCGGCGTGGCTGACGGCACACCGAATATCGAGAAGATCAACTACATCGGCCACCGCTACATGATCGACCGGATGCTGGAGAGCGGCGCACTGGGGAGTGGCGCATCCATCGGATTCATTTCGTCTGCCGCCGGCCTCGGATGGGAATCCAACCTTGACTTGGTCAAGGAGTACCTGGACATCACCGACTTCGACGCCGCATCGGCCTGGGCCGTCGAGCATGGGTGGGCCGACTACTTCCACTCCAAGCAGGCGGTCTGCGGCTACGTGGCGCGCCAGGCCTTTCCATTGCTCAAGCAAGGCATTCGTATCAACGCCATCTGCCCTGGACCCACCGACACTCCGCTCGCTCGAGCCAACGAAGAGATGTGGTTGGGCTTTGGTGCTGACTACCGTGAAGAGGCCGGCATCGGCCCCTCGACTCCGATCGAGCAGGCCTATCCCCTCGTCTTCCTGTGCAGCGAGGCGGCCTCCGGCGTCACGGGCATCACCCTTGTCAGTGACGCCGGCTACATCAGCTCAGGCATCACCGACTCCTTCCCCCCTGCTTCGGCGGCCGCCGGATTTCTTCTCGGTCGGTTCTAGGCCCTTCCGGGCCTGCCCTCAATCCGAAATGAGCCGATGACATCGGGAGCAGGCAATGCCTTCGGGCGCCGCCATGTGTTGCGGGATCTCGGTTGGGTGGTATCTCGAAGTGGTGACGACCAGCACGGTGCCGCCAATGTGTATCCCGAGATGCATGTACCAGGCACCCATTTCCTCCGGACATCCATCCTGGCCACGTGGGCCGATGTGTTAGCTGGCTACTTGGCCATGGAGGTGCTCAGTCCGCGTGTGCCGGTCACACTCGAACTCGATGTGCACCTGTACGGTTCCCCACCCGCGGCGGGAACGGTCAACGGGATCGGCCGGGTACTCAAGGCTGGTCGAACCATCTTTGCCGCCCGCATCGACTTCACCGACCAAATGGATGCACCCATCGGATTCGCCGCTGCTTCATTCATGGCTGCACCGGATGCGTCCTTGACCATTGCCGCACCGGGTTCGGAGCCAGATCCGGCGGGGAAGCAACTTCATGAGGCATTCGCCGACCGGGCCGGTTGTCAACGTCGTGAACCCGGAATAGCGGTACTCAGTAGCACCGACGAATCGCTGAATGCCTCCAACACTCTTAATGGAGGACTAATCGCGCTGGCGGTGGAGGAATCGGCGCTCTCTCTGGCACCAGGTCGGTTCCTGACCTCGCTCGCGCTGCGCTATCTGCAACCCGTTCGCGTTGGGCCAGCCGTGGCCAAGGCCATCCTCCATGGCAACCTGGCCCAGATAGAGGTGTCCGACGCCGGCAACCAGGACCGACTCTGCGTCGTGGCCACGGCCCGCACTGACGCAGCCTGATCTGATCGCAAGGAGAGCAACATGACACAACAGCGCCCGGTCGCCGAGGGCCTCTTCGAGGGGCCAGATGAGGAAGTGCGAGTGCGCGGCATCGAGTTGTAGTAAATGCGCGTTCATCACCTTTCCCGCCCTGGATGCCTGTCCCAGCTGCGGGAGTGATTCGGTCACGCCAACCCTGCTCTCACGTCGCGGCACGTTGTGGACGTGGACCAGGCAGCGTTTCCAGCCCAAGAACCCGCCCTACATCGGTCGGGAAGCAGCCAAGGAGTTCAAGCCTTACGGCGTTGGCTTTATTGAGCTCCCCGAAGGTCGGATAGAGGCTCGTATCGCCGGGCCTATCGATCAGGAGCTGACCATCGGTATGCCGATGGAACTGACGGTTGTCCCCTTCGCCAACGACGAGGACGGCACTGAAGTCCTGACCTACGCCTTCCGACCGACCAACGAGGAGCACTCGAACCATGGATGACGTCGCCATCATCGGAGTTGGCTTGCACCCGTTCGGGCGCTTTCCCGGGCTTTCCGCCATAGAGATGGGGGCCAAGGCATCGCGGCTCGCCCTGGCCGATGCCGGCATCGTCTGGAAAGACGTGCAATTCGCGTTCGGCGGCAGCTACGAAGTCGACAACCCGGACGCCGTGGTCAACTACCTCGGTCTCACCGGACTGCCGTTCACTGATGTCTACAACGGCTGCGCCACCGCGGCGAGTGCTCTGACGCAAGCCGCCAACACCATCCGACTGGGCCAGTACGACATCGGTATGGCCATCGGCATGGACAAACACATGCCCGGCGCGTTCTCGGCGGATCCGGTGCAGTACGGCGTCCCAAGCTGGTACGGCGAGACGGGCCTGTTCCTGACACCAAAGTTCTTTGCCATGAAGATCCAGCGCTACATGCACGATCACGGGATCACCCCCCAGACGCTGGCCCGAGTGGCGGCCAAGAACTATCGCAACGGAGCTCGCAACCCGTTGGCCTTCAGGCGTCAGGAGCTGAGCGAGGAAGAAATTCTTAACTCGCCGATGGTGAACGACCCATTGACGCAGTACATGTTCTGCTCACCGGACGAAGGGGCTGCTGCCGTGGTCCTGTGCCGGGCTGACATTGCGCACCGGTTCACTTCAACACCGATCTACCTGAAAGCTTCGGTGGTGCGGACCAGGAGGCTCGGGGCCTTCGAGGTCCACAGCCCGTGGCTGCCGCTCGATCGTACCGATGCTCCGACAGTGGATGCCTCAAAGGCCGCCTACGAGATGGCGGGCCTTGGCCCCGATGATGTCAACGTGGTGCAACTCCAGGACACCGACGCCGGGGCCGAGGTCATCCACATGGCCGAGAACGGCTTCTGCGCCGATGGTGAGCAGGAAGCGCTCATCGCCGAAGGGGCCACCGAAATCGGCGGCCGACTCCCCGTCAATACCGACGGTGGTCTTATTGCCAACGGTGAACCGATCGGGGCATCAGGCCTACGGCAGCTACACGAGCTCGTGCAGCAACTGCGCGGCGCGGCCGGGGACCGTCAGGTTCCTGGCTCACCCAAGGTGGGCTATAGCCAGCTGTACGGCGCCCCCGGCACGGCCGGCGTCGCCATCATCTCGACCTGAGTCAGGCCGCGAAGGGGACCTTCATCGCCTCGGCCAAGTTGCCGCCCATCACCTTGGCGATTTCTTCGTGACTGAGATCCTGGATCTCGTCGACGTAGGACAGTGGCTCCGCCATCCCTTCGATGTGCGGATAGTCCGACCCGAAGACCACCCGGTCCACGCCGAGCAATTCAATGAGCTCACGCGGATTGTCCTCGTGGAAGGGGTGCACCCAGATATTGCGCTTGAGCACCATGAGCGGGTCCTCGTCATAGAGGCCGGGCTCGTGGGCGTAGGAGTGACCGATGGCCTGGATGAACGGACGCACCCAGGCCGATCCGTTTTCCACCGGCAGGATGCGTAGCTTCGGAAATCGGGTAAGCAGTCCGTGGCCGATGAGTGAGGCCACCGTGTCGAAGATTCCACGGCTCTGCGTATGGGCGATGTCCATGAACGCCGTCTTGCCGGAGAAAGGAAGCAGCTCGCCCTCCGGCTTTCCTTCCCACTGGTTGTAGTAGCGGGACAGTCCATCATCGGATGCGTGCATCCCGACCGTGATGTCGAATTCGGTCACCCGCTGCCAGAACGGATCGAATTCCGGCAATGCGAAAGAACGACGGCCCATGTACCCGGGAACGGGAGCCGGGCGGATGAGGATGATCTTCGCTCCATGCTCGACCACCCATTCGAGTTCCTTGATTGCTTCGCTGACGATCGGAAGAGTGATGACCGGCGCGGCGAAGATCCGTCCCTCGTAGTTGAACGTCCAGTGCTCATGCATCCACTGGTTCAACGCGTGTACGGCAGCGTGAGTGGCCAACGGGTCCGAACCCAGGCGCTCCTCCAAAAGGCTGGCCAGTGTCGGCCACATGAGCGCCCGATCCAGGCCAAGTTCATCCATCAATGCCAAGCGGGGCTCGGGTGAGAAGAAGGCCTCCGGCGAGCGAATGGGATCTCCCATCAACTCGCGGCGGGTCTTTCCCTCTGGGTTGCCGTGCTTGAAGAACTCTTCGGAGGCACCGGGTCGACCGACCACCTCGAAGGTGGGGTTAGGGATGTACTCAGAAATCACGTTGCGCACGGCGATTTTGGTGCGCCCGTTGAACTGGATGTACTTGATCAGCCCGTCATATTCCTTGGGCAAGAACTTGGTGAACGCCTCCGGCGTTTCGTACATGTGATTGTCAGCGTCAAAGACAGGGAAGTCGACAATTGGCTTGGACATTTCACACCTCCGAGGACAACGTCCTCTCGATTTTCAACTTTGACGTCAATATTATGCGGTGCGGGCTACTGGGCACAATCGCCCACGCTGTCTGTATTACTCCCTATGCCGTGGCGAGCTGTGATTCGCGGCGCCGGAGAACGGCACAGAGCGTCTCGTTATAGGGGGCTTTCAGGCCCAACTCTTGGCTCAGCGTCACGACCTGGCCATTGATCACGTCAATTTCCGAGGGTCTTCCCGCCAGCTGGTCCAGCCGCATGGATGGACTGGCATTCGGAATGGTGGCGGCGAAGGTGGTCACGTACTGCAGCGGGTCGTCGAACGGGAAGTGCACCCCCTTGGCCACCCCGAGTGCATAGGCCTCAGCCGTACAACCGAGTGCCACTTGCCAATAATCGGGATTCGCCATCAGTTCGCCCACGGTCACGTCGAACACCGCGCAGGGAGCGCTAAGTGTGACGTTGCAGAGGAACTTCTCCCAGATCATGAGCGCGATGTCGGAGAAGGCTTTGACGTTGAAGCCCGCGTCATGCCAGGCCTTCTCAATCCTCTGCACCCGCTCGGTCATACCGCCGTTCATCTCGCCGATGCGGATCATCCGCATACCCTCGTGATGTACGTGACCAGCTTGCGGTATCGAAGAACCGAATCCTTCGGCAATGCCAATCAGGATGTGCTGTTCTGGAATCCGTTTGGCCACTCGCTCGCCGGCCCCAAGGCCGTTCTGAAACGCCATCACAATGCTGTCCGGCTCGAGTAGTGGACCGATCGCCGCCGCCACCTCATCGACCGCCGAAGCCTTGGTGGCGATGACCCACACGTCGCAGGTGCCGGCGTCAGCCGGCTTCATTCCGGTCCGGAGGTCAGCCACGACGTAATCCCCGCTCGCGCCCGTCACGCTCAGCCCATTGGTGGCGATGGCATCAATGTGCTCTGCCGACGTATCGATGGCCCACACCTCATGTCCGCCCTTGCAGAGCATGGCTGCGTACACCGAGCCCATTGCGCCGGTACCGACAATGGCAATCTTCATGGTGTCCCTATTCTGCCCTGAGGATCCTTGCTCGAAGGGCCAGACCGGTCAGTCCTGTATGGAAATGGCGTTCTTTGGGCACGAACGCATAGCGTGCACCACCTTGTCCCGCAGTTCCTCAGGCGGATTCTCGTTGAGCACATAGAGGAAGTCGTCGTCACGAACTTCGAAGACTTCTGGTGCGACTCCCATGCAAAGCGCATTGCTCTCACACAGCCCAAAATCGACCACTACTCGCATGTCGCTTCACCCTCCCTCGCTGCCGATGTGGTTCAGATTACTGCTCGGTCGTCGACCGCATTTTGACGCGGCCCTTCCAATCGCTCCAGGAACTGCTCGACAAATGCCACCGTATCTTCATGGCCACTCGACATGCCGAGCGATTCCTCTTCGATGACGAGCATCCGGGTCAAGCTCGTCATCAAGACAGTCACCACCATGGGCGGGTATTCGGCTTCGTCCAATTGATGCTGGGCAAAGACTGCTCGTAGTACTGAAAGCTGTTCAGTCCGATACCGCTCAGCGAAGAGAGAGATTTCAGAGCGGATCGTCTTGCGATGATTCGCCAGTGCCACAAACTCCATCGTCAACGCCGTGCCCCGAGGGTCGCGGTTCAATTCCCACAGTGCCCAGAGCGGTTGCGACGACGAAATGGCACGGGCTTGTCGGGCAAAGCCCATAGCCGCCCTGTCCCGGAAGAGGGCAAGGAACAGGTCATCCATGGTGCGAAAGTAGTAGTGCACCAGTTGCGGCTTCAGTCCCGCCCGTGCGGCCACCTGTCGGGACGTCACCGACGGGTATCCCTCTTCGAGCATCAGCTTCTCGGCCGCGTCGAGCAGGGTGGCTCGCGTCTTCGATGTCTCCGTACCGAGACGCCGAGGCGATGGAGACGTCTTGACGGTCAGATGTACATCCCTCCGTTCACACCGATGACCTGACCCGTGACGTAGCCCCCCGCTTCCGAGCAGAGATACGAGCAGGCACCGGCAATGTCCTCGGGCGTGCCGGCCCGGCCCAGCGGCACCATCTGTCCCAGGACATCGATGCTGGGCACGTTGTTGGCCGCGAATGCCTTGCGCGCCATCGGCGTGTCGACGATGGTAGGCGGAATGGTATTGGCCGTGATGCCGTGGGGCGCCAACTCGCGGGCGAAGGCCTTGGTCAGCCCGATGACACCACCCTTTGACGCCACGTAATGCGTCATGTTGGGTGCCCCCGATTGTGCGCTCGATGATGAGATGGTCACGATCCGACCCCACTTGGCCTCGATCATGTCGGCCACGGCCAGCTGCACGCAGGTGAACGTCCCGGTCAGATTGACAGCGATGATGCGGTCCCATTTTTCGGGCGTCACGTCGAGGATGGGATCGAATGACTCGATGCCAGCGCTGGTGACCACAATGTGGATGGGACCGAGGTCGTTTCGGATGGCGCCGTACGAGGATTCGATGGCTCCTCGGTCCGCGACGTCCACCTTGTAGGCCGCAACCTGATGGCCCTGAGTGGTCAGCTCAGCGGCCGCGGCCTTCACCGTGTCGGCGTCGGCGTCAAGCAAGGCCACTTGGTGACCATCGGCCGCTAACTGCTGCGCAATACCAAGCCCAATTCCCGATGCCGCTCCAGTTACCACTGCCACTCGTGCACTCATTGGGCTCCCTCCGCCGGTGTGAATTCGATGTGCAGGTGCCGCAAGCCGCGCAGCACCCATGTTGGTTCGTAGGCGAATCGACGATCATCGGACGGCCCGTGATGTTCCTCGGACAGCCGGATGTCTCGCATTCGATCAAGCAGCTTGGCGATGCTCACCCGACCCTCAACACGAGCCAAGGGTCCGCCGGGGCACGAGTGGGGACCACGACCGAAGGCGATGTGCACCTTGGCGTTGGGTCGATCGATCCGAAACTCGGCTGGGCATTCGAAGACGCGGGGGTCGCGATTGGCCGCGCCATTCAGGAGCACGACGGGCGTGCCCGCCGCAATGTCGACGCCGGCCACCGTGGTGTCGTGACGAGCCAAGCGGAAGTCCGACTTCACCGGGCTCTCGATCCGGAGTGATTCCTCAATGAAGCCCGGAATGCGATCGTTGTGCTCCCGCAGTTCGTCCTGGAGTTCGGGATATTCGCAGAGATACTTCAGACCCACCGCCAGGAGTCGAGCGGTTGTCTCCTGCCCGGCCGCAAAGAGGAACGTGGCCGTCCGCACCACATTGACCACGTCCGGTATTGATCCGTCGGGATAAGTGCCGAGGGCCAAATTGGAGAGCACGTCTTCACCGGGCTGGCGACGCCTGCCTTCGATGTAGTCGGTGAATTCCTGATCAAGCCAATTCAATGCGTTTATTTCATCATTGTGGTTGGTATCGTCACCCACTTTTCCGGGCCCGTGTGTGAGTCCGAAGCCTTCCCTGAATCGCTGATGGTCCTCTTCGGGCACGCCCAACACATCGGCCACGGCCAACATGGCAAAGGGTTGCGCATAGGCACTGATGAACTCACAGTGCCCGTCGGCGATGAACTCGTCGATCTGCCGGTCCGCCGCGCCCCACATGAAGGCTTCGTTCTCTTTCAGGCGCTTGGGGGTGAGCAGTCGCATGATGAGCGAGCGCTCCTGGGTGTGCATGGGCGGATCCATGGTGACCATGTGCTCATTCATGGGCAACTGATCGCGATAGGTGTCGATGATGCTGCCGACATCACCCTCGAGTGGTACCGGAAATGCGGCAAAAGGTCCGACCACCGAGTTGCAGGACGAGAACGTCTCGGTGTTCACGTAGATCTCGGATGCCTCCTCGAATCCGGATACCGCCACAACCCCGTGATGACCGGTGGGCAGGATCGGGCACTTGGCCCGGATGTGATCGAAATACGGGTAGGGATCCTCGACCAGGGACTCGTCCATCAAGAAATCAACGGTGTCGAAATCTGTCATGTCGATTCCGTCCCCTTTCTGACTCAGGTCGTCGCTGAGCGAGTGCTCAGCATTTGCTGAGCTGTTGCTTAGCATCCGTCTCGGACCGACGCCAGAAAAGAGGTCAGTCGGGAAGGTCGAAAAAGCGCCTGGTTACGTTGAGGAGCTCGGCCCGCAGAGTGTCGTCGTCCAACTCTGCCACCAGGGGGTGCACAATGGCTCCCCCAACGGCAGAGGACACGATGGCGGTCCGCACCCGATTGCCGGCGTCGGCGTTCTCGTCCAGCAAGAGGGCATAGAGCCTGGTCATCAAGCTGACAAATGGCTCGTGGGATCCAAGCAATCGGATCATCACCGGATCACCCTGGAGTGCATTGACCCATCGACGGCGAGCCACCGCCATGTCAACCACTCTGGCCAGGAGGACCGCTCGTGCGGCCGGACGTGACGGTTCGGCCTCGGCCAGATTGACCGCTTCTTCGAGGGTGGACAGCTCCACTTCGGCCACGGCCAGGACAAGGGCGTCCTTGGTCTTGAACTGGTGGTACACCGCCGCTTTGGTGACACCAACGGCATCCGCCACCATCTGGAACGAAGTGGCACTGACGCCTTTCTCCCCAAACAGGTCGAGCGCGGCGGCCACGCTGCGGCGCTGGGCGGCGGAGAGGCGATCCCGCTCGGTGGAGATGACCCACAATGCGTCGGGTGAATCAATCGCCACCATCACAGGGTAGACGACCGACCTAGGCGGCGATCTAGACGCTCGTCTAGTTACCTCTCCGCGAGTTTTGAGAGACGTCCATGGCGTTAACGCAGGACAGATTCACTTTTTCACCATCTGGCAACTCATGACCTGGTCCCCTCATGCAGCATCAGACGTACTCTCTGGACTTCCGGTCCGCTAAGGCAGGTATCGATCCCATTCGTAGGCCAGGAGGCTATGAAACGGGGCGGCGAGGAGTGGCTCGATGTCTGCCGTCGACCAGCGCTGCTCGAGTCGAGGACGGAGGCGCTCGGCTACTACGGCCGGCTCGTCGTCGAGAAACAAGTAGCTCACCTGAAGACCGGAGTTGTCCCGGGTGTTGAAAGGTGGCTCGAGCGCCTCTGCCCCTCCCCACCACGCGCCTCCTACCCCTGGCACGTCGAGCAGATCGGCCACCGGTGCGCTGCCATGTTCGATCATGAAATAGACGCCCTTGGTTGGCCACCAAAGCAGGACATCGGCGCCCACCTTGACGCGAGGAGCGGCGGCGATCCCCTCGAGCCGGTAGGCGCTTCGTTCAACCAGCGGCAGGAGGTAGGGAGCACGCCCCGCATTTCGCAGGGCCACGCTCAGCTCATTGAAGCTGTTCATAGCTGAGAGGCCAGCGAAGAAGTAGGTCTGAAGGTGGTCGGTCTCGTCGTAGCGCACATCGCTTGCCGCCCGTGCGGCTCTGCAGGCCGGGGTGGACACCATCCGGAAGGACGCTCGGAGTTTCGCTAACCGGTGTTGCTCGGGCCGGTGGTCAAGCGAGTGCCACTCGAGATAGTCGGCGTCACGACCCTCAGGATGGCGCATGGAGAGCGAGGTATAGATCGTGGTCACATCGGTCCTGCCCGTGGCCAGGATCTCGGGGAACTCGTCGGAGGCAATTCCGGCCAGGGTCGGCGCTTCACCTGCCATGGATGACTCCAGGCCTTTCACTAAGACAACGTGGTCCGGCCGCCATCAACAGCCAATGTTTGACCGGTGATGAACGTCGACTCGTGCGAAAGAAGGAACAGAGAGGTGTACGCCACTTCCCAGGCGGTCCCCCGGCGCCCGAGCGGCACTGGAATGTTCTCTCGACCGGGCATGTTGCGGTCAGCGTCACGGCCGATGCCAGTGTCGATCATCCCCAACATCACGATGTTCGCTCGGACGGCGTCATCTTGTCGGGCGATCGCCGTGGCTCGAACCAGTGCTGAAAGTCCTGCCTTGGACGCGTCGTAGGCGATCATCTTCCCAATACCTCTCACCGCACCTATGGAAGAGATGAACACGATGGAGGAGCCCGACTCCAATGCGGGGAGGGCGGCGCGGGCAGTCAGCATGGCCCCTCGCAGGTTCACGTCCACGGTGACATCCCATGCCTCGGCCGTGTTCGCCTCAAAGCCGATCGGTCCAGGAATCCCCACGTTGTAGACCAATCCGTCAATTCCGCCGAGCTGTCGCTGAGCGCTGCTGATCATCTCCTCAATGCTGTGAGGGTCCGAGACGTCGGCCACCAGAGGATCGGCGGTACCACCTTCGGCCTGGATCAACTGCACCGTCTCGTTGGCAGACGTCTCGTCCCGATCAACGGCGATGACGTGGGCTCCTTCGCGAGCGAGAAGAAGGGCCAAAGCCCGGCCATTGCCGATGGGCTGATCGACCAGCTGAAAGTCGATTTGCCCCGCACCGACGATCACCACGCGCCGACCCTCCATACGCCCTCGAGCGGGAGCCAGACCGAGGGCTTCGTTGGGCAGACGTTCCCTAATCATCGGTGTCGCAATGTCGCGCTTGGTCGTCGCGGGTATTCGATCCGCTTCGCCCTCAGGGACCTGATCGACCGCGAGCTTGTTACCTGGATTCTGGGGAACGAAGCCTGAAGCAATCACGACGTTGCAATCGGCGGCTTCTCGTCTGAGCTTGTGTGCTTCTTGGCCCGCCTCAGACTCGTACCAATGCCGGGCAACCTCGGGTGACTCGAACTCAATGATGGCCAGGCGGCTGCTCTTGTCCCAGACGCCCTCGCGCACCTCATAGTTCGGGTCGACGACAAGCATCTTGGCGTTGTGCTCCACCAACGAGTCATAGGAGACGGCTCCATGGGCAGCCATCCGCTCTGGGCTATGGATTACCTCAGTCATGATCACGTAACCCCTGGGCACGTCTCTCCCCTGTCTCGTTGCTTTCGAACGTAGCGGCTTGTACTCGCCGCCTATCGGTTGTTTCCCTCTTCCATGTCCTGCCACGACTCGTCAGGGTCAAGCACGGCGTCGTAAGGATCTGGAATGCAAACGGGGTGCAGTCCACGCGCACTGCCGGGAGGCAGGTGTCCCTTTTCGTACGCAGACAGGACTTCGAGCAGAAGGAGGCGAGCATTGGCGACTGCGCCGTCACTGGCCGAGAGATTGTCTTTGGAGCGGTCGACGATCGGGCCCATGCTGACTTGGACCACTGAGTCCTCGTCGACCACGCTTCGGTCAAACCCTGAGTGGTGCCCGGCATCCATCAATGCCCGGTTCTGTCCCCAACGATTGGATCGATCACCACTTACCGTCGAGAAGTTGCGGGGATCGGGGTCGAAGTCCGCTCGAACCGCACCGAAGTCTTTCTGGGACACCGGGGAGGTGCCGTAGCTCCCGAAGAACAACAGATGATTCGTATCATCGACAGGGGCGAACGCAAACAGGTGGTAACGGTCGACGAAACCAGTGGCAGCCACAATCACAAGCGGAAAGAAGAAGTTGGTGACCCTGGCATAGGTTTTCCCGTCATCTTGCTTTCGCAGCGAAGCGGCCTGCATGCCGAAGGAGGCTTGCCCTACTTCATAGGTCGGGATTTTGGTAAAGGCGACGGTCGCTTTACCCTCGTCCATCGAATCGCCCTTCTCGTCCATGACCTTGTTTGTCCAGCTCTGGTGAAGGATGCCAGCGTGCACGGAATCGAGACCGCCTTCGAGCGCCTGAAGCCAATTCACCGGAAGCATTGAAAAGGTGACTGCGGTCTTGTTGCCATGTTCGCCAGTGAAGGGCAGATCTGGGAAATCAGGCGGGTCGGGACTGCCCAGCCACACCCAGGCGATGTTCCCCGCCTCGTGCACTGGAAAATGGGATACCTGGACGCTCGCACAAAACCGGTCATGGCGGTTGACCTGTGTGGGTGCTTCGACCACGGCGCCCGACACGTCGGTTTTCCAACCGTGATAAATGCATCGAAGCCCAGTGCCATCAACGCGCGCCAAGAGCAGTGAGGCCTGGCGATGAGGGCAGGCTTCGGCGAGAAAGCCAACACGGCCATCGGGTGCGCGCCAGGAGACAAAATTCTCGCCCAACAGCCGGACAGGCGTAGGAGCCTCTCCGATCACCAGATTTTCCGAGAGAGCGTAAGGGATCCAACTGTTCTCGCGGATGAGTTTGCCCATTGGAGCATCGCCCTCAACTCGAGTCATCAACTCGTTCTCTTGCCGAGTGACCATCTTCTCCCTCTCCTCAACCACTGAAATCACTGGCCTGCCGAGTTGCTCAACTCGCCACCGAACACCACGCCCGGCACTTCTGATGGTCAGCCAGCGGTCCGATTGCGCATCGAACCGGTACGGCCTACCGTATCGACATTGACGTCAATATTAGTGCTTCTGGCATTTGAATGCGTTCTGTAGAGGAGGTGGGCCTCATGGTTGATGTCACGTCAGTAACGAAACCGGCAAGTGGACACTGGACTGACGCCTATCCCGAACTCGGACGTGGTCCGGTATCACTTGAGGATTGCGTCTCCACCGAGTTCTACGAGAAGGAACGTGAACACGTCTTCAGGAAGACCTGGCTCTACGTGGGTCGCGTCGAACGGGTGCAGAAGCAGGGCAGCTACTTCACACGCGAACTCGAATTCCTCAATACGTCCATCATTGTGGTGCGAGGCAAGGACGACGTCATCCGCGCCTTCCACAACGTATGCCCGCACCGTGGCAACAAGCTCCTCTGGCAGGACGATCCGTTCCAAGAAGTTTCTGGTCGTGCACCACTGCTCTACTGCCGCTTCCACGGATGGCGCTACAACCTCGACGGCTCATTGCATTCGCCCACCCGACGCGATCTGCTCCTCGACTTCGACGCTGAGAGCTGCAGGGTGCCTGTTGTGCAGTGCGAGGTATGGGAGGGATTCATCTTCATCAACCTTGATCCGCACAACACCATTCCCCTCCGATCCTTCCTCGGAGAACTGGCGCATGGCCTTGAGGGGTACCCCTTTGCGGGCCCACACCAGGTGTACCAGTTCAAGGCCGACCTTCAGTGCAACTGGAAGATCTTCGTCGACAGCTTCGCCGAGAGCTACCACGGCCCGTACCTTCATGCTTCCTCGTTCGGAAATTTGACTGCCGAGGCCAAGGAGGCATTGGACAAGCCGAATCCGTATACGGACGCCTTGGCCTACCAGCTGAAAGGCCCGCATCGAATGTTCTCCTTCGCCGGCGAACCCTCGCAGCAGACGGATTATTCAAAGCCCATTGAGTGTGTGATGAAGGCGAGCGCGGCCGGACCATGGAACAAGCGGACTGACCGAGGCCCGATGCCTCCGGGCATTAACCCCACGCGGGCTGAGAAGTACGGTTTCGACTCGTTCCAGTTCTTCCCCAACTTTGTGCTGATATTCGGTTCTTCGGGGTTCACCACGCATACGCACTGGCCGACTGGACCTCACTCTCACCGCTTCGAAGTGGAGATGTTCTACACGCCGCCGATAACGCACCGCGAGCGGCTGGGCCAGGAACTCACTGTGACGTTCCTGAACGACGTCATCTTGGAAGACGCCAGCCCTTGCGAAGGGATGCAGGCGATGCTCAACAGCGGCGCAATTAAGACTTTCAATATGAACGATGAGGAGATCCTTCTGCGGCATCTCCACAAGACAGTCGCCGACTACGTCGAGATGGGAGAGTTGGCACCATGACGGCACACCTTCCGCCGGGGTTTTCACAAATAGAGCATCTTGTGGGTGAATGGGCGATTGAGGACGGTAATGCGCGGTACGTCAAACGCGTGGGCAGTTCCATGGAAGAGATCCAGGCGTTCTACGACGAGATGTTTCCACGGGCGGAGGAGGCGATCGCATACATTGACGCCTTCGACTACGACCACCCGCTACCTGACGAAGTGGCGAACTTGCGCAACCTGCTGTACTCGCTCATCACCATTTCACTCGCCGTCGAGTTGTGGGATCAGCCGCGCGTGAAACACTCTGCCGGAACCATCCTCACGAGGGTCAGCTGATTTGAATGGGCGTCTCTTCCTTCAAATTCGATGTCGTCGACCAGACCCAAAGGATCGGCAGCGAGATCAGAATCGATCTCGACACCTTGCTCGGCGGGGGTGAGGCAGGCAACATTCGCGCCACGCTCGAGCAGCGCGGGATGGTGTTCTTCCGAGGACTGGACATGACCGATGAGCAGCAGATCACGGTCGCCGCCTCCCTTGGCACCATTGTGGCGAACGAAGGTGTGGACGGGATCTACAAGATCTCGCTCGACACGGAGGTCAACCCACGAGCGGAGTATCTCAAGGGATCAATGTTCTGGCACTTCGACGGATCACTCCAGCCTTACCCCAACCTCGCCACCCTGCTGCGGGCGATGAAACTGTCGGAGACAGGCGGCGACACTGAGTTTTGCAACACGTATGCTGCCTACGACGACTTGCCGAAGGCCGACAAGGACGCGATCGCTGATCTGCAGGTGGTGCACAGCGCGGAACGGTCGCAGTACTACGTGACACCCGAAATGAGTCACGAAGAGATTTCGTTCTGGCAGAAGTCACCGACCAAGACATGCCCCATTGTCTGGACCCACCAATCAGGTCGAAAATCGCTGTTGCTCGGCGCGACCGCCGACTATGTCAAAGGACTATCGGTCGAGGAGAGCCGAGCCCTGCTCGCTCGCCTTCGCGATTGGGCGACTCAGCCCCAGTACGTGTACCGCCATCAATGGAAGGTCGGCGACCTCGTCATTTGGGACAACACCGGAACCATGCACCGGGCGCTTCCCTACGCAGCTGACAGCGGCCGCCTTATGCACCGCACCATCCTGGCGGGAGAAGAACCCCTGCAATAGAGCCAGGGATGGCGCTTCGTCATCCGCTGTCATGGAGATCGGACCTGGACCTGCATGCTTCGTATTGGCGGAGTGCTCACCCACCGTGCGACTTCTGGTCAGGTGATCAAAATCTGCCCAAGATTCTTGATCGGCCCGGCATCCCTGGGCTACCGTCGCCTGGGCTAGACGATCGGCTAGCCCGGAGCTCACCAATGTGCTCCTGAGGCGGTGAAGTTCGGGGTGGGGGTATGAGCGTACAGACAGACGATCTGGACCAACTGTCGATGATCGGTCAACACAACAACGACATCACGGCCCAGACCATCAGCCTGTGGATCACTCCGGTGAGTGCCGTGATCTTCCTGGCGGCGTTTCTCATCTTTCCGGGGTTCCGCCCGCCGATGTCCCCCAACATGCCGGCCGACCAGGTGGCCGCCTTCTTCAGGGACCACGCCACTTCCATCCGTCTCAGCATGATCATTTTCGACCTGTGCGGAATCATGCTGGTGCCGTTTTTCATGCTGATTGTGGTGCAGATGAAACGCATGGCCACCCCCAGCCACGTGTTCGCCTACAGCTACCTGAGCGGAGTGGCCACCGGAGCGACATTGTTCGCCATTGCCGATCTGTTCTGGCTGATCGCGGCGTTTCGAGTGGACCGGAGCCCGCAACTGATTGTCCTGCTGAACGACATGGCATGGATCGTCTTCACCGCCCCGGTGGGCATGCTCATCGCTCAAAACCTCTGCCTCGGTCTGGCCATCCTCATGGATGCCCGACCCATCCCGGTGTTCCCGCGCTGGGTGGCCTATTTCAATTTCGTCTGTGCCGCCGTCATGACGCCGGCCGCTGGTGCGGCGGTCTTTCGGACTGGGCCTTTGGCCTGGAACGGGCTCATCTCCTTCTGGCTGAAGTTGGGCACCTTCAGCCTGTTCGTCGTGGTGATGTTCTTCATGTTGAGGATTGCCATCAACCGTCAGGCCACTGAGGAGAGGACTGCGCCGTGACCGTCGTCTCTGTTCAGGAAGTTCCATCGACCGCGCCGGTTGATCCCCAGGACTATCGGCGCCACAGCAAGCTCGACCAGTGGATCTGCTTCTGGAGCGTGCCGATCTTCTTCGCCCTCTTTGGCTTGATCTTTGTGATGCTCACGCATGTCATGCCACCACCGAGCCCGGGACTCTCGACCACCAAAGTGGTGGGCTTCTTTCACCACCATGCGCTGACCATCAAAATCGGCTTCAGCATGTTGATGGTGGTGGTTGGATTCGCCAGCTGGACCAATGGGCTCGTGGCCACCCACATCAAGCGCATGTCCGTTGGTTCAGTGTGGGCGTACGGGTACATCGCCTCACTGGCGGTGGGCGCCATTCCAGGCTGCATTTTTGCCGCTTTTGCCTTCCTCACCGCCGTGTTTCGGCCTGATCGAAACCCGCACGTCATGGTGCTGCTGTACGACATGGGACTCTTGATGTTCATCGGCTCCCTGGGTTGCTTCGCCACCCAGTATCTGATTTTCGCCTTCGCCATCCTGCTCGACAAGAACAAGATCTTCCCGAAGTGGCTGGCCTACGTGTCCATCTGGCAGATCGTCACCGAAGGGCTGGCTGCCCCGGTCTTCATCTTCAAGCACGGCCCGTTTGCCTGGAATGGGGCCATCAGTTTCTGGGAAGGAACGGCGATCTTCGTCTTCTGGCAGGGCTGCGTCATCTATCTCTTGTACAAGGCCATCAATAGACAACCCATGGGCGAACTCGTCCAGGACATCTGAGACGGACCGCGTGACAACTACTGAGAGCGCCGTGTCGGCCGTACCTTCCGACACGGACGTGGTCGAAGATCTCCAGCGCCAGCGGAACTACCTGCCCGGTGATTCCAACATGTGGGTCTTCGTGCTGGGCGACATGATCATTTTTGCCGCCTACTTCATCATTTTCATGGTGGAGAGAACTTGGCATCATGCTCTCTTCCTGTCATCGCAGCAGCACCTGTACCAGTCCATTGGGCTCATCAACACGCTCGTCCTGTTGGCCAGTTCGTGGTGCATGGCCCGGGCGGTCCGGGAAGTGCGCAGCGGTGCACACCAACGCGCCCTAAGGCTGGTGGTGGGCGCAGGACTGTGTGGTGCGGCCTTCATCGTCCTCAAAATCGTCGAATGGTCGCTCGAGATAAGCAACGGGTACACGCTGCCCAAGAACGATTTCTTCATGTGGTATTTCATGCTGACAGGGGTGCACCTGTTCCACGTGCTGATGGGTCTGGTCATTTTGGGTGTGGTGTGGCGCGAGTTGAAAACACCCCACCTTCGTCGGGCTTCGATGCTGGAAGCGGGAGCCACCTACTGGCACATGGTCGATCTCTTGTGGATTGTGCTCTTCGCTCTGGTCTACGTGATGAGGTGAGGCGATGAAGGCGCTGCTCCGAGATCGAACGACATACGTCTGGGCCGGACTTTCAGCCATCGCCGTGCTGTCTTGGTTATTGGCACGGACCGCACATGACCATGGTCACTTCGTGGCCAGCACGCCCGTCACCATCGCCATCCTGGCCATCGGCTTCGTCAAGACCCGGTTCGTGCTGCGGTCATTCATGGAGGTTCGAACGTCGCCCACGTGGCTACGTCGTTTCTGCGACATCTGGTTGATTGTCTTTTGGGGCGCCGTCCTGGGGATCTACCTCTACTAAGCCGCGTCAGATGCGACCTACGCTCCCGGTGGGTCACTCCGAGGACCACTTTGCCCAACGCTCGTTCGATCGGACGCGGCTGGGGTACATTTCATTCGACGCCTAAGTAACTGGCCGGGGGTGAATCAGGTCGTGGGGATCACAGGGCTGCCGAGGGTCGCGAGCAGGAATTGCAGCGCTCCCTGGATCATCCACCAGCCCAGGTGCAGGTCAGGGCGTAGAGGGCCATTTACTTTATTGAGAATACCGTTTACGGTACATTTTTTGGGGAGAGGCACTCCGTCCCTTGCGGGTGGGCTTGGTCAAGGGGGACCAGTGGATGGAGCAAGTGGGGAGGTTCCTTACCCATCAGGACCAGGTGTTTTTCGACCTCAAGTTCGGCTTGCGAATGAGTAACAAAAGGAGGCCCAATGGAAATCGGTAAATGGCTTCGACTCGAGTGGGACCGTGCACTTGCCGTCGTGCTGGTCATTGCCGGCATCGGTGCGCTCATTGCCGGTTGGGTGGGCGTAAGTGGATCGGCCTACACCGCCAGTCAGCTGCCCTATGTCATTTCCGGCGGCATCGGCGGGATCTTCCTGCTCGGGATCGGCGCCACCCTGTGGCTCTCAGCCGACCTGCGGGATGAGTGGCGAAAGCTCGATTGCATTGAAGAAGCCCTGCGTGACAACAACGGAGGGATTGCCTCCGACACCATCCCTGGTTGATGGACGAAATCGTCATCAATCGCCGGCGGGCGCCGCTTCTGGCGCGATCAGCCGCCAAGGTGGGGACGTCGGGTCGACGACTCCTCTGGGGTTCTGACGATCTTCTGCGGTGGGCCTTCACTATTTTCGCCGGGGCGGTGGTCATCGGGGTGGCCTGGTACATCTGCGCCGGGGACGTGTCGCTCAACCAACAGATCGGCCCGACCGACGTCGCAGTTGCGGGCCTCCTGCTCTCGGGATTGGGCAATGCGACGTGGCTGCTGCGCGGCCGGCGAGCAGTTGGCGAGCGCCGTCGGGTACTGCTGCCCAATCCGTTAGCTCAGGTGGAGAGCAGTCGCGTCGCCAGAGTTGTGACCTCGACGTCAGCCGTTCAGTCCACTCCTTCCGACGCACCCACTGAGGTCTTTCTCGCCGGTCCAGGCATGGAACTCTTCCACCGTCCGACGTGTGCGCTGGCCGCAGGACGTTCGGGCTGGACCACCATGACCCGCCAGGAGCACTTGGCGGGGGGTCGGAAGCCCTGCGGGGTATGCCAAGCGTGAGCACCATGGACGTGCTGCTCGGCAAAGCGAGCGCCACCGAGGACGACAATGTGTTGCGTACCTGGCTCATCCGCCTGGCGGGCGTGGCGGTGCTTCTCGTCATCGGCGTGGTGCTGGCTGCCGCGTTTTCGGTGGGACCCTTCGTCATCACCGGCATTGCCGACGGTTCGATCTATGCCCTGGCCGCCATCGGGCTGGTCCTCACCTACAAGACATCGGGGATTTTCAATTTCGCCATTGGGGCACAAGCCGCGGCCTCGGCCTACGTCTTTTACTCAATGCGAGTGACACTGGGTCTCCCCTGGCCCGTGGCCGCGTTGTTGGCCATGGTGCTCGTTGGACTGGTGGGGTCAGTCCTCTTGGAACGCGTGGCGTACTGGCTCACTAATGCGCCACCGGCCATGAAAGTCGTGGCCACGATAGGCCTGGTCGTCCTCCTGGAATCGGTGCTCACCGGTGCCTACGGGCAAGCCACCATTCAATTCAGTTCCTTTCTTCCCATCAAGGGCGTTCACATCTTCGGCGTTGCCGTACTGGGTAGCCAGCTCATCACCGCCGCCCTTGCCGTTGTGGCCACCGTCGGCCTGTACATGTTCTTTAGACGCACTCGACTCGGGATCTCCATGCAGGCAGTCGTCGACTCCCCCACGTTGCTGGCATTGGAGGCCAACAACCCAGTGACCGTTCGTCGCTATGCCTGGGCTATCGGCTCATGCTTCATTTCGATCTCCGGGATGCTGCTGGCCCCCACGCTCGGCGTAGACGTCAATATCTATCTGCTCATCTACATCGCTGCATTCGGAGCGGCCGCTGTCGGCGCCTTCAGCAGTCTTCCCGTCACGTTCCTGGCCGCTATCGGTATCGGGATCACCACCAATGTCATGAGTGACAAGCTGGCGGGTCAGACGAACACGGTCGTGGCCGAGCTCTACACCCAGATTCCGTTCCTGGTCCTGGTGGCAGCGCTCCTCCTGGTGCCGCGGGCGAAACTCATGGTGAGAAATTCCGGAACGGTGCGCAAGCTCCGTCCACCCATCTCTGTTCCGTTGCCGCTCGTGGCCACGGGCGCTGTCGGCGGCGGCGCTCTGGCGATCGCCATTCCGTACTTTGTCGGTACCGCGTTCGTGAACCAGTACACGACGGGGCTGGGATTCGTTGTAGTGCTGCTCTCGCTCGGATTGCTTCTGTGGACCTCGGGACAGATTTCTCTGTGCCAAATGTCGTTCGCCGCCATCGGCGCCACCACTTTCGCCCACACACTGTCCACTGGGGTTCCATGGCTGGTTGCGCTGGCCGCGGCGGTGGGAGTCGCCGTTGTGGCAGGCGCCTTGGCCGCCATCCCCTCCTTTCGCCTCACCGGCATCCACTTGGCAGTGGCTACGTTCGGCTTTGGACTCCTGCTCCAGAACTTGATCTATCCCACCTTCCTCATGTTCGGGCAGGTGGATTCAGTCACCGTCTATCGACCGAAACTCTTCGGCATTGACGCACAAGGGGATCGAGCGTTCTACTTCGTCGCCCTGGCCATCGCTGCCATGTGCGCGTTACTGGTGATCGGCATCCGCCAAAGCCGGCTGGGACGCCTCTTGCGAGGGCTTTCTGATTCACCGATGGCGCTGGAGGCGCACGGCACCAACACGCGGCTGACCCGCCTCTACGTCTTCTGCGCGGCCGCCGGTATCGCTGCCGTCGGGGGTGTTCTCATCGCCGGAGTCACCCAGTCGGCCGGCGGCACTCCCACCGGTCCGTTCGGGTACTTCAACTCCGTCGTGCTCCTCGCCGTCCTGGCATTCTGCGGAAGCCAACCATTGGTCTCGCCGATCATGGCCGGCTTCGTCTTTGCGGTGATCAAGATCTACGGACCGTTTACGGCCTCCTGGTTCGAGAATTACGAGGGAGCATTCTTCGGATTGGCTGCCATCGGCGTGGCCGTCTTCCCGGGCATAACGGTGGCGATCAGAAGCCGGCGGCAGAACGATCGAGCCGGAAGAAGCCCGGTGACAAGCCGGGCCGACGCGAGTTCAATCGGTCGGTCGATTCCGGACCTCCTGCCCAGGGCGGTGAGGTGATGGTCGGCGCCATGCCCGATCTCTCGGTGGAGAACCTCTCTGTGCGCTTCGGAGGGCTGATCGCTGTCTATGACGTCACCCTGCGCGGCAAGGCGGGGACAATCACCGGTTTGATCGGGCCGAATGGTGCCGGCAAGACCACCACCTTCAATGCTTGTGCAGGAGCGGTGCGGGCCCATTCGGGGCGCATCACCTTGGGTCAGGATTGCCTGGACGGTCTCCCTGTATCGGCCCGGGCCGGAAGAGGGTTAGGCCGGACGTTCCAGCGAATTGAGCTTTTCGACTCCATGACGGTGGCGCAGAACGTGGCGCTCGGACACGAGGCATTCCTTTCGGCCCGACGACCCTGGAGTCAGTTGGCCAGCAGTCGCAAATGCCGTCGCGACATTGCCGAGCAGGCCGACGATGCCATCGGACGGTGTGGACTCGGGCCACTGTTCAAGTCGCGGGTGGGCGACCTTCCCACCGGCCAGCGCCGATTGGTCGAATTGGCCCGAGCCATGGCAACGCCGTTCCGGTACCTGCTCCTGGACGAACCGTCATCAGGACTCGACGTGCGCGAAACCGAACACTTCGGACAGATCATCGGCGATCTCGTGTCGGAGACCGGTATCGGCATTCTCCTGGTCGAGCACGACATGGCACTGATCTCAAAGGTGTGTGGTTATGTGTACGTCCTCGACTTCGGGGAGCTGATCTACCAGGGATTAACCACCGACGTGCTGTCCTCGGATGTCGTCCGGGCGGCCTATCTGGGATCCACCGACATCACCTCCGCCGCCGATGGTGCGGAGGTGTCACCCCATGCTTGAACTTCGGAACATTCGCGCTGGCTATGGGACCGGCAAGGTCCTCGAGAACGTCAGTCTGGTGGTACCCGATGGAGCGGTGGTGGCTCTCCTGGGGCCAAACGGTGCTGGCAAGACCACATTGCTCAGGGTGGCCTCGGGCCTGTTGGCACCCTCGGCCGGTGAAGTGATCTTCAACGGGAAGGACATGACCGGGGCCAACGCCTATTCGATGGCCAAAGCCGGTGTGTGCCATGTGCCCGAGGGCCGGGGCGTGTTCCCTGCCCTCTCGGTGGCCGACAATCTTCGGCTCCAGGCACCAGCATCGGTTGATCGACAGGCACTCGATCGCATCGCACCCGTGTTCCCACGCCTACTGCAGCGGCGCCGCCAGCTGGCCGGCACCCTCTCGGGTGGGGAGCAGCAAATGCTGGCCCTGGCCCGGGCGTATGTTGCGAACGCCTCGACCGTTCTCCTGGACGAGGTCTCCATGGGGCTGGCACCAAAAATCGTTGACGAGATATTTGATTACTTACGGCGACTCGCCGAAGAGGGGCTCTCATTGCTAGTCGTCGAGCAGTACGTGTCACGTGCACTCGAGCTGGCGGACTACGTCTACATCCTCGATCGCGGCCGGATCCGGTTTGCCGGCGAGCCGGGCGAGATCGACAACAACACCATCATTGAGTCGTACCTCGGAGCCTTGGGCGCATGAAACGCCACCACGCATTCCGGCGTCCCACGATCCGAACCGTTGTGGTGCGCTACGTGCCCCTTCTGGCGACCGTCCCCCTGGCCATTGGCCTGTGGGGGATGATCGGGAGCCCCGGCGCTGCAGCCCAGTCGCGCGATGCCAGCAGCGATAGCACTACGACAACGACGTCACCCGACGCGGGGTCTGCCTTTGGTAACACCAACACCTATTCCCTCTCCGCTCAGGCCAACGCTCTCGACGTGCTGGTGACGGACCCCTCGCTTCCTCTCTCTGGTGACCTGGCGATAGAGGCGGGCCCCTTCGGGGCATCTGCACTGGTCAACAGCTTGGGCGAATCGATGGCTGATGCGGGTGCTCCTTACGCTCCATCCATCACCTCGCTCCCCGGCGTGGTGGGGGGTCTCGGTGCCGGGATGGTCCCACCGCTCCCTCCTCTCCCCGGCTACGTCTCCGCCAGCTACCCCAGCTCGCCAAGCAAAAATCAGACGCAGGCCGGCTATGACATCAACGCCACGGCGTCGGCCAATTCGGCCAAGGGCGTCGTCAGCCTGGGAGTACAGCCCAGTGGCTCCCCGAACTCGACCATGTTCGCCAGCGCCGAGACGACGGCCAACAACGACGGCAGCGTGTCCGTCACGGCCGATGCCGGCATAGACGCGGTGGACTTCGGCCAGCTCTTTGACATCGGCAACGTCTCTTCCACCCTGTCGATGACGCAGCAGATGGGGGGGCAGCCCACCGTGACGTCAAACACCAACTTGGGGCAGATCACCCTGTTAGGAGACGCGACTGGCCTCGGTTCCGGCGCCCTCAGCGTCCTCGGCATCAAGACGCCGCTGAACCTCAATACCCAGGTGTTGAGCACGCTCAATGCATTGCTGGGCAGCGTCGGGGTCAAGTTCACCTACCTGCCTGAGCTGTTCACCTACACCGACGGCACATCGAGTACGGGCTCTACGCCCAACAGCGGTAAAACCCTGCAGTCCGTCGATTCAGGTGCGCTGCAGATCTCAGAGAGCCGCAATATCCCGTCTCAAGGATTGACCACCGTCACCATCACTCTGGGTCATATCATCCTCTCCACCACCAATACCGCCGGCTTCGCTTCGTTGGGAATCGGTGGGCCGGACACGAGCGGCGACCTCGGATCCCTGGTCAGCCCGGTCACGAACCCACTTGGTCTGATCGGGAGCGGTCTCAGCACGAGTGTGCCCACGTCGACCACTTCGCCCGCGGAGACGCAGACCTCACCCTCGAAGCCTCTGGAATCCTCTCCCGCCTATGACATTGAGAAAGGTCCACCGATCCGCAGCGTTTACCTCTTACTGGTGCTGGCCGGATTGGGCATGCTTTTCATCTCACAAGCCGTCAGGTACCTGGCTGTCCGACTGGCTCTGGGTGGTCAAGGAAAATGGCGACAATGATCGAGAACACAAAGGAATGACGAAATGATCGAATCGAGAACGTCACTACCTGGACGGAGGCCTCGCCGCATCATCGCACTTGGCGTCGGGCTCACCACTGGACTGCTCGCCATCGTGCCCATGCTCACGCCGGTTTCTGCATCAGCCGCCTCCCCCGGTGGTTCTTCGGCAGCCGTGGTGACCCCACTGCTCAAATTCTTCGAATTCGGAAACTCCATTGGCACCCCGCTCATCTGCAGCGATGCCGGGTCCGTCATCTCCATCATCGGCGTGCAGACAGGGACAGGTGCGTTGAGTACCCCACTGGTCAATGAGCTCAACAGTCTTTGTTCGACGTTCGTGACGCAGGGCAACGGCTACCTGAAGACGGGCGTTGCGGAGAGCGATTCGCTCAGCGCCTTGAACCCCATCGTCAATCCCCTCCTCTCCGCTCTGTCCAACGGGCTCGCAACCGTCGGTACCCAGTACGGACCTTCCATCGCCCCGTTCGGACCCACCGTGGCTGGACTTGGGGGCACGGTGGCCTATTTCGAGGGTTCCTGACATGAAGCAGGCAACCCGCGTTCACGCGCTGGTTGCCTGCACCAGCCTCGTCATACTCCTTGCCGCGTGTGGTGGACGAGTGCCTCTGCCCAGCACCACCGCCCAGGGAACGACACGATCGGCGTCATCCGCTTCGACGTCGAGTACAAGCATCAGCACTTCGTCGGTCAGCTCGCTCCCGACCCTGCCGTCCGGAGCAACACCTCCACCCACTCCGGTCGTCCCGCCTGATCAAGCTGCGACCTCCGGCGACCCCACCAAGCAAGCCATTCTCACCGCCTACGAGACGTACTTGTTCGATCTCTCCGGGTTGGACGACACGCTCAGTAAGGCCTACATCCCACCGCTGGCCGCAGTGACCACCGAGCGACTGGCTGAAGCCAGTGTTCGGCAGGCCGCCGCTCTCCTCAACGCGCATGAGCACGGGACCGGCATTCTGCGCGATGACCGCATCACCATTCAGGTGCCCAGCTCGACGTCGGCCGATGTCACCGACTGCCAGGACGAATACGACTTCTATCCCGTAGAGGACACAAGCGGCGCGGCCGACTCATTCGTCCAGCGCGGGTACTTCGCCGGAGCGGCGCAGCTGGTCTACGAGGGTGGCCAATGGCTGGTCGACATCTTCACCACCACTCACATCACCTGCAGTTACTGATCGCGACCGGCGCTCCTCGGTTACTGCTCTCCGCGGAGGGCACCACCGATCTTGGCCAGCGCACGTGCTCCGCTCGACAACTCCCCAGCCGCGGGCGGCGAGCTGTGTTCACTCGCCTCTTTGGCGAGGAGGGATTCAACATCGATCAATAACGCTATGCGCAACAATCCAGATGCCTGCGGGTATCCGGCCAGACCCGGCGCCCCACTGAGCTCGACCTCGCTGCCATCCAACTCGCCGACCAGGTGGTCTAGAGCCTTCATGCTCACACGACGCGACGTCCCGGCGGCACCGCCCACGGTCGTCTGCGTCGGAGCCCCGCTCGAGGCCATGGCAGCGTTCCAGCCTGCCGCACTTTGGGTGCCGGACGACTGGGCCAGCGTCCCTCTCCATCGGGAGATAAGTGGTTGACCGGGCGCCAGACTCTGGGTGGACCAGTCGGGGATCTTGCTGGCGGCTTGCACGTCAGCAGAGGCCAGATTGGCTCCCAAGAGCGATGCGATCTCTGCCGTGCCCTGGTCGAACGTGACATCTCCGAGTTCCCTGATCCGAGTGGACGCACGCTGCAGCTGTTTGACGAGCGGGGCAGAGCGCACTGAGGTGGCGGCGCGGATCACCACGAAGGACTGCAAGTAGAGGTCGATCCCATTGACATAATTCGCCTTGGCTTCGGGATACCCGGGCAGGGGCGCGAGACGCTCCACGTTTCCGAGGGCCAACTCAAGTGGCGATAGCCCCGCGTCCACCTTCCGCCGCGCTTTGGCGGCCGTCTCATGACCGTCCTGCCATGATGACACCGCCTGGAGGCTGTTGACAAAGCTCGTCTGAAGGGGTGCGAGATCGCTCAATACCGACTGATACCAAGTTTGTGCTGTCGCTGCAGTCGTGGGAGCGGCTGCACTCGCCGGACTTCCGGTCGCGCCCATCACCGCACCCATGAGTGTGGCCACAGTAAGGATCGCTCTGTATGGGTGCGGCATCTGGCGCATGCTACGAGCCTGCTGTGCGCGCGAACAGGCAAGTCGTCCTGTAGTCCGATGGCGCACTGGCACTAAAGGTGCTTGTAGATCTGACCGTCCTTCATCACGAAGCGAACGTCCTTGGTGACCGTGATGTCCTCGGACGGATCCCCGGGCACGGCAATGATGTCGGCCAGATAGCCCGGCGCCAAATGACCCAAATCATGAGCACGCTCAATGAGGTCGGCACTGGTGACCGTTGCCGCCTGCAGTGCCTGCATCGGGGTCATACCCCGGTCCACCATGGAGATGAGCTCGTTGGCCTGGGATCCGTGCGGGATGGCCGGAGCGTCTGACCCGCAGGCGATCTTGACCCCCGCTGCGAGCGCTTTACCGAACATTCTTCGAGCCTGGGGGAACACCTCGCCTGCCTTCTTTTGCAGGATGGGGTGGATGCGGTCGATCGCCATGTGGTCGGCCAAGGCGGTCGTGCCCACCAAAAACGTCCCCGACTTGGCCATGAGCTTGACGGTGTCGTCGGTGGCCAGCGATCCGTGCTCAATGCAGTCGACGCCAGCGGCAATGCAGGCACGGATGCCCGCATCCCCATGCGCGTGAGCAGCGACGCGCAAGCCGGCGCGGTGCGCCTCGTCGACGATAGCGCCCAACTCCTCATCGGAGTACTGCTGGCAACCGGCCGGGCCCGAGAAGGACATCACCCCTCCCGACGCCGAGATCTTGATCAGCTTGGCGCCGTACTTGATCTGGTAGCGGACAGCCTTGCGCACCTCGGGTACGCCATTGGCGATACCCGATTCGACGCTCTGGGGCATGATCCCGGGCGCCAGCCCCTGGAACATGGTGGGGTCGAGATGCCCACCGGTGGGCGTGATGGCGTGACCGGCCGGAAAGATGCGGGGACCCGGAAACCAACCCATGTCGACCGCTTTGGCCAAGTCCACATCGAGCAGGAAGCCGGCGGTGTACACCATGAGCCCGAGATTGCGCACCGACGTGAAGCCGGCCATGAGTGTGGTCTTGCAGTTCACCACTCCACGCAGGGTTCGATAGACCGGTGAGTCCTTCACGCCGTGCATGGGGTCAGGCAGCCCATCCGGTCCCCCCGGGCCACCGATGAGCATATTCAGCTCCATGTCCATCAATCCGGGCAACAGGGTGACGTCTCCCAGATTGATCTCGGTGGCCGGACTCGGTATCTCTGCGGGGTTCACGGCCATGATCTGGTTGCCGTCAATGACGATCACCGCCGGAGACTTCACTTGCCCAGAATCCACATCAACCCAGCGGTCCGCTCGCAGGACGATCGGGTCACTCATGGTGGACTCCTCTCACAGGTACCAGCCGCCATTCACTCCCAGGAGTTGTCCGGTGATGTAGCCGGCGCCCTCTGAACACAGGAAGGCGCAGGCGGCCGCGATGTCATCGGGTGTACCCGCCCGGCGCACAGGGGTGCGGGCGATGAGTGCATCCATGTCGGCCACCACTCCAGAATCGACCGATCGGCGCATCATCGGAGTGTCGATGAATCCAGGCGGGATGGTGTTGACCGTGATCCCCTTCGGCGCATATTCACAGGCGAGCGCTTTCGTCAGCCCGATGACCCCACCCTTGGACGCCACATAGGAGGCCATACGACTCGTCCCTGACTGCGCGCTGGAGGACGAGATGGTCACGATGCGACCCCATCCACCCGCCACCATGTCGGGCACCGCGGCTTGCAGGCAATGGAATGTGCCGGTCAGGTTCACCGCCATCATGCGCGCCCAATCATCGGCGCTGATCTTCAGAAAGTTCTCGAACCGCTCGATCCCGGCGCTGGTGACCATGATCTCGATCGGTCCCAGTGATCCGCGCACCTGATCAAGTGCGGTGTCAACCGCAGCGCGATCGCTGACGTCAACGGGGATGCCGACGGCAGTGAATCCTTCTTCCTCCAGTGACTTCGCCACTTTGGTCGCCGCGTCGGCGTCAATGTCGAGGACAGCCACTTGGCGATCATCGCGGGCAAGATGCTGGCTGATGGCCAGGCCCATGCCCGAGCCTCCGCCCGTCACCACGGCCACGCGGCTCACGGTCGATTCCCCACTGCGCTGGCGCCTTCCACCCTGATGCCTCCCCGTTGGGCCGACCCCTTCCAGCCGACAACAGCGCCGGTAGAGTGGGCTGATGTTAGGAAGAGTGCACTTTCTTGTCAAGTGTCCCTAGCGCAATCTGATAGTTCAATATACGATTAGCGAGAACGTCATTTCCAACGGAAAAGGAGCCTCGACATGCGGATCGGTCTTCAGGTCAGTGCCGACCGAGGTCGATACGCCACCAAAGTCGAAAAGCTGCAAGCTGATGCCAGATGGGCGGACGAAGCGGGGCTCGACACCATCTGGACACCCCAGATCCCCGACGAGTTCGACGTCATGATGGCCGTGGCCCTGATGGGGGCCGTCACCTCGCGGATCGAGATCGGCACATCGGTAGTGCCGATCCAGCCTCGCCATCCCGTGGTGCTGGCCCAGCAGGCTCTCTCAGCTCAAGCCATCTGTGAAGGTCGCTTCACCTTGGGCCTCGGCGTGTCGCATCACTGGATCATCTCCGACATGCTCGGTCTGCCCTACGAGCGTCAGGCCACGACCATGCGCTGTTACCTCGACGTCTTGGACAGTGCCTTGACTGGACCTGGCCTAGTCGAAGTGAAGAACGAACTCTTCACCATTCGCCAACCGTTCGACGTCACCGACATCAAAACCACGCCAATCATGATCGCCGCCCTCGGTCCGGTGATGCTGCATCTCGCCGGCTCTCGGGCCTCGGGCACGGTGCTGTGGCTGGCCGACGAGCGCTCCATTGAGTCGCACGTGATTCCGCAGATCACGAAGGCCGCCGAATCGGCCGGGCGGCCCGCACCAAGGATCATGGCGGGTGTACCGGTATGTCTCTGCCTGGAGAGCGAGGTCGATGCGGCGGTGGAGCGCACCAACAAGACACTGAGTGAGGTAGTGGCCTCGCCCAACTACGTCCGCCTCATGGAACACGGGGACGCCGGCACCATCGGCGATGTGCTCATTTGCGGGAATGAAGCAGCCATGGAGGCCAGGCTGCGACGATTCTCCGACGCCGGCGTGACGGACCTGAACGCTCGCATTGTCCCTCTCGGCGAGACCAGGGATGACATCAAGGCGTCGGCCGAGCGAACGCGGGAATTCCTGGCCGCGGTGGCACCGGCGATGCGCCAGCTGGGCTGAGCCAACCGAAAGCGGTTTCGGCTACTTGCCTGATGTGACGATGCCGCTCGAAATGAAGGCCCACATCTGCTCGGCCGCCTTGCTTACATCTCGCTCCGTACCGCTGATGGTGGGTGCATAGGCCGCATTGAACATGATGGTGGACAGGATCACGCCTGTGTCCTCATCGTGTTCGATACCGGCACGGACAACGCCTGCCTTCACGGCGCCAGCCAAGACACCTTCGAGCAGGGTCACCAACGGGACGAAAGCGCGGGCAGCTTCGGCCTGATGCGCCGTCAGCAGCTGATGGCAGAACTCCGCCATGACGGGAGTCGGATTGTTCTTGGACGTCTTGCCTCTCGGTGCCGGTAAACACATGCGGAAGTACTCGACCACGAAGCAGTGAAGGCGCTCGAGCGGATCGCTCTCTTGCGACACCAACTCTTCCAATCGCTCCGCCGTGGACCGGATGGCCTCGTCGAACAGGGCCAGAAGCAGCTCGTGCTTGCCGGCGAAGTACTGGTAGAAGCTGCGCAACGACTGGCCGGAGCCGTCCACCACCTCTTGGACAGTGAACTCTTTGCCACTTTCCGCGCTGGCCAGCAGCTCAAATCCTGCGTCAAGAAACCGCTGCACACGACTTTCGCTGCGCACCCGGGCCGAATCCAGCGACCGGGCCACGGCAAGATCCCGCCGGCGTAGTGGCGCTTCTCCGGCTGGTGGGTTGGCTGCATCGTCGGCGACCATCGAATCAGTGTAGGGCGTATTCGCAATCTGAGAGCGTGACTCTCACTGTGGGCGACGCCATTGGAACAAATTCGTATAAGGGCTGTTTCCATCACTGGCAAGCGGCAGGAATGACAGCTCGCTTGTCGTTCGTGGAGGCTGCGCCGACGGGCGCAAAGCCAATTGCGGAATATGAGAGGACTGTTATCGTCGGGAGCGTGGATCAGGCGGAGATGGCCGATGTCATTGAGATTGAGCAGCTGCTCGCTCGGTACGCCGTGGCCATGACTAGGAACGATGTTGAGGCAGTGGTGGAAGTGTTCACTCCCGACGGGACCTACAGCGCCTTCGGTGACACGTATCAACTCAGCGACTTCCCCACCCTGGTCGCCGCCGCCCCCAAGGGCCTCTTCATGACCGGGACGCCGGACCTGGACCTGAAGGTCGACACCGGGAGTGGGTACCAGACGCTCTGTTTCGTGGATCAGACCAACCACCACATGCGCATCGGTTGGTACACCGACACCTATCGCCGGACCGAGCATGGCTGGCGGCTGCAGACCAGATCGATGACCTTCCTCCGACGCAGCGGTGAACGGGATGCCGGCAAGCCACATGATCCGAGCCGTCCCGAACCATCTGCTTCGGAGGGATGAGCACCGGGCCGAAGCGGACCATGGAGCTCTCGCAGTTCACATCAGACGTGGACCGCTGGTTGGACGCCAGCGCGGCGGACCTGGCCCCCACATTCACCGGGATCGGCACCTTGGATCAACAGATGGACCAGCTGCGCAAGGTGATGCGCTTGGCCTACGACGCCGGCTTCATGCGCATGGGGTGGCCCGAGCGAGTGGGAGGGCTGGGCGGCACCAATCTCTACCGGGCCTATCTCGGGGAGGCGCTGACGCGCCGGGACCTGGTGGAGCCAGGGATTTACTCCATGCCCGAGGTGCTCGCTCCGACCATGATCGATTTTGCCCCGGCCGATCTGGCGGCCGAAATGGTGCCGCGACTGCTGCGTGGCGAGGAAGTCTGGTGCCAGGGTTTCTCAGAGCCAGGCACAGGCAGCAATCTCTCGTCATTGGCCTGCCGAGCTACCCGAACTGACGATGGATGGCGAGTGAGCGGCCAGAAAGTGTGGACCAGTTTGGCTCAGTACGCCGCTCGGTGCGTGTTGCTCACCCGTACCGGCACACCCGAATCGGTGCACAGGGGTATCACTGCCCTCTTCGTCGACATGGACAGCAGCGGGATCACCGTGCGGCCCATCCAGACAATGCACGGCGTGCCCGAATTCTGTGAGGTCTTCTTCGACGATGTGTTGGTCCCGTTCGATCGCCTGTTGGGCGAGGTTGACCGCGGCTGGTCCATCGCCATGGACTTGCTTCCCTATGAGCGCAGTACCGCTCTGTGGCATCGGGCTTCCTATCTACAACGACGCCTCGAACAATTGATCTCGATCGCTCGCCCGGGCGAGCTCGATCCGACAGCCGTCGGCGAGGCGGTGCAGATGGTCATGTCCTTCCGGGCCAGGTCCCGGAACACCCAATGGCGTCTGGCCGCCGGCGAGACGCTCGGGTCGGAGACGTCCATCGACAAGGTGCTGCTGGCCACGGCCGAGCAGGCAGTGTTCGACTTGGCACTCGACGGAATCGGACCATCCATCCTGACTGGCGATGATCCCGAGGACGACCGCTGGCGGGCCGAGTTCCTCTACTCGCGGGCCGCCAGCATCTACGGCGGCAGCGCCGAAATTCAGCGCAACATCATCGCCCGGCGCGTGCTCGACCTGGGGGATGAGCGCTAGTGGAGGCGTCCGATCTCGAGCTCTTCGCTCGCTCAGTGCAACAGGCCACCTCGAAGGCTGCGGGGGCGGAACTTGATGCCGCGTTGGCCGAACTGGGATGGCTGGATGCGCTCGTCGAGGACCGTCCAGCTGCCGTGTCCGTGGTGTTCGAACACTTGGGATTGGCCAACACCACGGCGGCAGCGCTCGAGGAGTTTCTGACCCTCGCCATGGGCCTCGAGCGTCACCAGAACCGACTCATTGTGCTGCCTCTCTGGCGCGATACGCAACCACCAGGCATGGCGTCGGATGGCCAGATTGTGGTGCAAGGCGTCGCGTGCGGTACAACCGATCAAAAGAAGCTCGCCGTCGTGGCGGTCGCAGAGAGCTCGAACGTGCGGGCCATGGCCATTCCGCTGGATCAGCTGCAGTGGCGCAAGGTGTCCGGGCTCGATCCTTCGCTTGGGCTCTCGGAAGTGTCGGGCACTGTAGCCGTCAGTGAGTCCGAGGATCTCGGACGTGTCGATTGGTTTGACGCTGTGGCCATGGGTCAACTTGCACTAGGGCATGAGCTGGTCGGCACGTCACGCACCATGTTGGACCTGGCTCGGACGCACGCCTTGGAGAGAATGCAGTTCGGCCGCCCCATCGCCTCATTCCAGGCGGTACGCCATCGACTGGCCGAGGGACTGGTGGCGATTGAAGCGGCAGCGGCGTTGCTCAGTGCGGCGTGGGAGGAACCCACTCCCATGGTGGCCGCAATGGCCAAGGGCATGGCCGGACGAAGTGCTCGCACCGTGACCCGCCACACGCAGCAAGTGCTGGCCGGCATCGGCTTCACCACTGAGCACCCACTGCACCTCTACGTCCGCCGCGCCCTTGTCCTCGACCAAATGCTGGGTGCCGGCACCTCGCTCACCCGCCAGCTGGGGTCCAGCGTCCTCAGCCAGCACGCCCTGCCGGCCACCTTTTCGCTCTGACCCCCGAGGCCATGACCGCAGGTCCGGGCCTCGATTATGCTCATAGCAGTTTTTGATAATTGGATTTCCGCCCAGGTGAGACCGGGGCAGTCAGGGGTGGGCGTTGACATCGACCGCGGACTACGAGGAACGGATGCTGGTCGACGGCGAGCTCATCTGCTCGGATTCGGGCCGGACGTTCGACAACATCAATCCCGCCACCGAAGAGGTCCTAGGGCAGGTGGCGGACGCATCGAAGGCCGAGATGCAGCGGGCGATCGACGCCGCTCGGCGCGCCTTTGACGACACCGATTGGTCCTCCAACCGCGATCGTCGCCAGGCCTGCCTGACGCAGTTGCAAGAAGCGCTCGAGCGTGATCAGGAAGCTCTGCGCGAGGAACTCATCCTTGAGGTCGGTTGTCCGCGCATGACCACCCATGCCAACCAACTCGACATCCCGCTCGACGGCGCACTGCGCTACCCGATCAAGCTCATTGACGAATACCAGTGGCGCACGGACCTCCCGCCCATTGTCGACCGGCGCGGCACGGCGAATACACGGCAGGTGTGGAAGGAGCCGGTCGGTGTGGTGGGCGCCATCGTGCCGTGGAACTTCCCCGTTGAAGTGACCCTGAACAAACTGGGACAGGCCCTGGCCACCGGAAACACGGTCGTGCTCAAGCCGGCTCCCGATACGCCGTGGAACGCCACTCGGATCGGACGTCTGGTGGCCGAGCAGACCGACTTCCCCAAGGGTGTGCTCAACGTGGTGACCTCCTCGGACCACTTGGTAGGTGAGGAGCTCACCCTTTCACCCAAGGTCGACCTCATCTCCTTCACCGGATCGACATCGGTGGGCCAACGAATCATGGAGAAGGGCGCGGCCACGCTCAAGCGGGTCTTCCTGGAACTCGGTGGCAAGTCGGCCACCATCGTGCTTGACGATGCGGACTTCGCCACCTCTGTGCCCTCTGGAATCGCCGTGTGCTTCCACGCCGGGCAGGGCTGTGCCATTCAGACCCGCATGCTCCTCCCCCGCTCACGGTACGAAGAAGGGGTTGAGATCCTCAAGGCCACCCTTTCGTCGGTGGCCTACGGAGACCCGCAGCGTCCGGACGTCCTGATGGGCCCGGTCATTTCGGCCAAACAACGTGAACGCGTACTCGGCTATATCGAGAAGGGAATCAAGGAGGGTGCGACTCTTTCGCTCGGTGGTGGCCGTCCGGCACAGTTGCCTCAGGGGTGGTTCATTGAGCCCACCCTTTTCACTGACGTCGACAATTCGATGACCATCGCCCAAGAGGAGATCTTCGGCCCGGTTCTCGTCGCCATTCCCTTCGATGATGACGATGACGCGGTGCGCATCGCCAATGACAGCATCTACGGATTGTCCGGGGGCGTCTTCTCGGGCTCCCTCGAACGATCGCTACGAGTGGCCGAACGGATACGGACCGGAAGCTTCGCCGTGAACGGTGGCATGCCCATCGGTCAACCCGACATGCCCTTCGGTGGGTACAAGCACAGTGGCATCGGTCGGCAGAACGGGCTCGCCGGCTTCGATCAATACGTCGAGACCAAATCGGTGGCGTGGCCCACACCCCAGTAACGAGCGCGCCGTGAGCGGCCACTCCTCCACCCTGGCCGAACACGGATATCACCGCCTCCGCATTAAGGAGGTGGTGCAGGAGACGCCAGACGCCAGCTCATTTGTCCTGGACGTGCCACCGGAACTGGCACCGACGTTCGCCTATCGACCGGGACAGTTCTGCACCTTCCGGGTGCGGATCGGGGACGAGGACGCCGTGCGTTCCTATTCGATGTCCAGCGCCCCGGAATCAGATGACGACTTGGCCGTGACCGTCAAGCGCGTCGAGGGGGGGTTGGTGTCGAACTATCTGCTCGATCACCTCCACGTGGGAGATGAGATCGAGCTGACCAAGCCCGCTGGTGTGTTCTGCCCTCAGGAACACTCTGTTTCAGCTCTGGCCTTCTGTGGTGGCAGCGGGATCACGCCCTTCATGTCCATCACCAAGCACCTGCTGGCCACGACTGACCGGTCGGTGCGCTTGCTCTATGCCAACCGGGATCAGTCATCGGTGATCTTCCATGACACCTTGGCCACCCTCGGCCAGGGACATCCCGATCGGTTGGAAGTCAGGCACCATTTCGACTCCGCGAGCGGGCTCTTGGTGGCCGGTGACATCGAGGTATTTCTGGGTGGGGACACCGGTGCGGATTGCTACATCTGCGGACCGGGACCCTTTATGGACATGGTGGAGGGGACGCTGCACCAGCTCGGCGTTCCGCCCGAACGGATCTTCATCGAGCGCTTCCTGGTGGAGCAGCAGGAGAAGGACGCCACCGTCGTATCCGGAGCAGAACTTCCTGAAGAGGTGACCGTGACCCTTGGAGGCAAGACGGTGGTAGTGCAGTATCAGCCCGGGGACACGCTCCTGGAGACAGCCCGGCGCGGTGGCCTGCGGCCACCGTTCTCATGCACGGCCGGCAACTGCGCCACCTGCATGGCGTTTCTCAAAGAAGGCTCCGTGACCATGAGGGCCAACACCGCGCTCACACCCGAAGAAGTCGAGGAAGGTTGGGTGCTGACCTGCCAGTCGTTGCCCACGGGCAAGACGATCGTCGTCGAGTACGAAGACCTCTAATAGATCGTCAGGGCCCGGGCTCGACCAGCAAGTCCAGGTAGGCCACGCCGGCATCGGGCACTGACGGCTGGCCCCAGCACTCGACTGGGAACGACACCATCACCATCGAGAACAACAGGTGCAGGAGGTGCTTGGCATCGTCTGGCATTTCCTTGAGCGGAAATGTGTCCAGGTAGGTCATGGCTTCTTCGGCCCTGGCCGTACTGGCGTCGTAGAAGGCCTGGATGTCATCCATATTCGAGGCCAGACGTTGGGCGTACCGCTCACCCTCGGTGGCCAGGCACCACGTGAGTGCAAAGGGTTCGAGATCCGCGAACTGCGACGGCAACAAGGGACTGTTCACTGGACTCATACCTCCGCCGTGTCGCGTGACTTGGTGTAGTCATCGACCCAATCCCCCGCCACCTTGTGCAGGTGGCGGCACAGGACCTCCTGGTCCATTAACGGGAAGCGCTCGAGCACGCGGGATTCAAGCATGGACTGCGTCGCCTCGAGCGTGTTGGCATCCTGGAGCCCGTACTCCTTGAACGTAACCGCAGCCAATTCATGCGCCACTCGTTCGCGTGCGTTCTTCGGCGGCACGAAGTACAGGGTGCCCTCGAACACATGCTCGTTGAATGAGACCGGCCAGTAGTGATAGGTCAGGTACCAGTTCTGGCCCCACGGCAGAATCACGAAGTTGGGCCAGATCTGGAACGAATCCAGTCCCCAGGGGTCACAACGAGCAGGGTTGATGCCCGCAGCCTCCTGGTCAAAATCGAGATCGGGGGCGTCCCACGGGCCGAAGAGCCCACTGCGGGTCAAGATCTCGATCGGCTTGAGCATGTTGGGCGGAAGAGCCCACGGGTGCACGCCGGCGGTACTGACCAGACGGTGTGGACCATCGATCTTGTAGGCCGGTGCTTCAAATCCAGCTTGGGCCATCGACGTGGACAGGTCTGGCGGTGTCTGCTTCCCGTGCAAAATCGGTGCATGGTAAAACTCCTGGAAGGCGTCGATGTAGAGCTTCCAGTTGCTTTTCACAGTGGCCCGGTAGAAGTACCGCTCTGACAACTTCTCGAAGGGGTAGTGCTCGAGCTTGGTGACCATTGGTCCCAGGAACTCGCGCAGGCTCTGCTCAGGCTGCTTGGCCAGATTCACGAAGATGAATCCGGCCCAGATCTCACAGTGCACCGGCACCAGGCCGTAGTCGGCTCGGTCGAAGTCGAAGAATTCCTGCTCCTGCTGCACGAAGGAGTTGGCGCCGTCGAGGTCGTAGCGCCAGCCGTGGTACTTGCAGACGAACTGACGACAGGATCCGCTCGTCTCATCCCGGGGATTGTCATTCCACACCAGCTTGTTGCCGCGGTGCCGGCACACATTGTGAAAGGCCCGCACCTCATCGTCCGTCCCACGCACAATCACCACTGAGGTGTGGGCGACCGACAGGTCCTTGGTGTAGTAGCTGCCCTTCCGCGGCAGTTGCTCGACTCGACCTACATTGAGCCAGGCCCGCTTGAAGATGGCCTCACGCTCAAGCTCGAAGAACTCGGGATTGATGGAGTCTTCATACGACAGGGGTTCGGTCCCCAACCCAAAGTGCTCGGTCCAGCTTCCTTCGGGTGGCTTGGGCCAGCGAGCCATCAGCAATCCTCTCGTCGCGGCGATCGGTGAACACTGCATGGTAGCACGCCTCTCGCCGAATGAGAAGGGCGTTTCCAATTCTGACCAAGGCCCTGCGCAGTGGTTACTCGGTGCTGCCCTCCGCCGCCAGGGACGCCTTGTGCAGGGTGTTTGCAGCCAGCCGCATGTGGGCGGCGTCAACCAGCCGGCCGTCCCGTCCGATGGCACCGATGCCGGCGGACTCCGATTCCCGGTACGCCGCCATGGTCTCGGTCGCCTGCGCCACCTCCTCTGGGGTGGGGGCAAAGACGCCGTTGGCAATCGGGACCTGGGACGGATGGATGGCCCACTTCCCGTCGAAGCCCAGCGCACTGGCGGCCAGAGCGGCCCGCCGGTAGCCATCCGGATCCTGGTACGCGGGATAGGGAGCGTCAATGGCATCGATTCCGGCCGCTCGTGCCGCCGTGAGCACTTGCACCCGGGCGAAGTGCCAGAAGTCGCCGGGGTATTCGACGACCGGATCGAAGTTGCCGTCAACCCGGGCTCGAAGCGAGGCAGACAGGTCGCCGGCACCAAAGATGAGCGCTTCAAGGCGATCACTGGCCTGCGCAATCTCAAGCGCGTTGGCCAAACCTTCGGCCTCCTCTATCAACACCTCGAGGCCGATCCGTCGGGTGAGCCTCAACTTGGTCTCCAGTTGGGTCAACAGCACATCGACCCACCACACATCACGGGCTCGCCGAACTTTGGGGATGATCAGCACATCGATCGCCGCGCCGGCTCCGGTGACCACCTCAATGATGTCGTCGTGGCACCAGGACGTATCGAGACCGTTTACCCGGACCGCTCGCACCGTCCTGCCCCAGTCGAGGCCGTTCAAAGCACCGACGACGATGGCCCGTGAGGATTCCTTGACCGACGGCGCGCAGGCATCCTCCAGATCGAGGAACACAAGGTCAGCGCCTGTCCCGGGTGCCTTTTCACACATCCGCTCGCTGCTGGCCGGCGTGGCCAATTCGGACCGGCGGGCTCTCACAACAGGCACTGGCTGCCTCCCCTCAGTGGACGATTCAAATGACGCCGCTGGACCGGAGTGCTTCAAGGCGAGCAGCATCGAGTCCGAGCAGGCCACCGTAGATGGCACCGTTATCGGCGCCCAACGTTCGGCCGAGAAACTCCACCCCACCTGGGGTGCCGCTCAATCGGGCCACGGGAGCCTGGACCGTCATGGTCCCGAGATCCGGATCGGGAAGCTCCACGAACATCCCGCGGGACTGCATGTGCCCATCGGCCAATAACTGCTCGGCGTTGTACACCGGCGAAGCGGCGACGTCGGCATGCTCGAGGACAGTCATGACTTCATCAAGCCTTTGGGTCACGATCCATTCCGCCACGATGGCATCAAGCTCGACCGCGTTGGCCTGCCGATCAACGGGATTGGCAAACCGAGGATCGTCAGCGAGATCCGGGCGATCCATGCACTGGTACAGCCTTCGGGCGATGTTGGGCGATGCCCCCGAGATGGCGACCCACTTCCCGTCGGCCGTGGCGTAGGCATTTCGGGGTGCACTGGCCGGGAGCATGTTGCCAACTCGACCAGGGACGGTCCCTTTGTGACTGAACGTCAACGTGGCGGTCTCGACCAGGCGAGCCAAGGGCTCGATCAGGCTCACGTCGACCAGTTGCCCCTCTCCCCCGTGCAGGTCTCGGTGATAGAGCGCCACCATGACGGCAGCGGCGGCGGACTGGGCCGCAACGCCGTCGGCCAGGAAGAACGGTGGCAAGGTCGGCGGCCCGTCGGTCTGCCCGGTGACATGCGCGAAGCCGCTCATGGCCTCAGCCTGTGTACCAAACCCTGGTCTGTCACTTTTGGGACCACCACGCCCGAAGCCGGTCATATGGAGCATGACAACCTGTGGGTGTGCCTTGTGCACCGATTCGTAGTCCAAACCCCAAGCCGTCAGCGCACTGGGGCGATTATTCATGACGACGACATCGCATTCATCGAGGAGCCGATGGAACAGGTCTTGGCCATCGGTCGTCCGGAGATCCAACGTGACGCACTGCTTGTTGCGGCTCGTGCTCTTCCAGAGGAGACCGATTCCATCCTTCTGCTCGCCCCATGTGCGGAGAGGATCACCGATCCCGGGCTGTTCCACTTTGATCACCTCGGCACCGAACTCGCCGAGGACGGTCGCCACCATCGGTCCCGCCACCAGGGTGGCGGCATCGATGACGCGGATGCCCGCCAGTGGCAGCTCGGATTCAGGCACCGGAAGCGTCGGCTGGGCGCGCTAGCCCGAGATGCTCCCGAAGGGTGCTCCCGCGGTACTCCTTTCGGAACACACCCCGACGCTGCAGCTCCGGCACCACCAACCGGACGGCATCCTCGTAGGCGCCTGGAGAGTGTGTGGCGGCGATGACGAACCCGTCGCAGGCCCCACTGTCGAACCAGGCCTCCATCTGGTCGGCAATGTCAGGGCCAGTGCCCACGAACCGTGGACCTTGCAGGAGGGTGGCCCGGTGGCCGGCCAAATCACCCAGGGTCACCGTGTCGCCGCCGATGTGCGCCTTGATGTTCTGCACCAGACCCCTGATACCGGACACGGACTCAATGAGTGCATCGGTGATGGGGTCATCGAGTTCCATGCCGGAGAAGTCGTAGTTCATCAGCTCGGAGAGCAGGGTCAACGACGCCATGGGATCAACCAGTTCGTTGAGGAAGAGCTGTTCGCGCTCCTCGGCATGAGCGGCCGATTCGCCCACGACGGTATAGGCCATCGGCAGCATCTTGACGGTGTCGGCGTCACGCCCCCGTTCGGCAATCTTTTCCTTCTGGTCCTTGTAGTGGGCTCGGGCGATATCAATGTTCGGATCACCCGTGAAGATGAGTTCTGCCCAGCGGGCGGCAAAATCGCGCCCCCGTCCCGATGAACCGGCCTGCAGGAGCACCGGCTGCCCTTGCGGGCAACGGGGCACCGTGAGAGGCCCCCGGACATCGAACCACTCGCCCTTGTAGTTGAGCTCGTGCACCATTTCGGGATGAGCAAAGAGCGGCGTCTGGCGATCGAGCACGAGCGCATCGTCGTCCCACGAGTTCCAGAGACCGGTGGTGGCCTCCAGGAATTCGTCGGCCCGGTCGTATCGAGCATCGTGCGCAATGACTTCCTTCAACCCGTAGTTCTGAGCTTCGCTGTCATTCACCGACGTCACGACATTCCAGGCGGCACGACCACCGGAAAGGTGGTCAAGGGTGGCAAAGGTTCGGGCGACGTGAAATGGGGTGTAGTAGGTCGTGGAGTACGTGGCGCCCAAACCGATCTTGCTGGTGGCCGCGGCACAGATGCCGAGCACCACGCTGAGATCGAGCTTGACCGGTCGAGCGCCTGTCCGGACCGCTTCGGCCACTGACCCGCCATAGATGCCCGGCATGGCCAGGCGGTCGTCGAAGAACATGAGGTCGAAGCAGCCCTGTTCCAGCGTCCGGGCCAACTTCTCGTAGTAGCCGGCAGAAAGGAAGCCGTGCTCGGTGGCCGGGTGGCGCCAGGAGCCCGAGTACACGGTGGCGTTGCCGGCCTGCATGAAGCCCACCAACGCCATCTCACGCTTCTTCTTGGCCATGACATCCCCTCCAGATCGTGCGCAACTGGACATTAATATGTAATATTTCAGATATCAAACTGATTGCGGAAACCGTCAGGACCCAAGCGGCCAACGAATTGCGAGACCGGATCCTCACCGGGCGCCTGCGCCCCGGTGATCGGCTCGACCTGGGTGTCCTCAGTACCGAGTTCGGGACCAGCCGGACCCCGATCCGCGAAGCCCTGCTCGAACTTTCCTACGAAGGCCTGGTCGCCATCACGCCGCGCAGCGGAATCGCCGTCATTGGGATCACGCCACAAGATGCAGTGGACAACTTCGCTGTCCTGGCCACACTGGCGGGCAAGGCGGCCGAGATGGCGGCCGCTCGCATCACTCCGGAGGAACTGAGCCAGCTGAAAGCGTTGGCCGACGACATTGACGGTGCCGATGACGTCGTGGTGGCCAACCGTCGATTCCACCGGGCCCTCAACCAGGCGTCACGATCACCTCGTCTGCTGACTTACCTTCGTCAAGCCGTGCGCGTCGTGCCCGGCAACTATTTCGACCTCTTCCCCGAGCAGGCCGGGCGGAGTCGACGTGAGCATGCGGAGCTACTCGATGCTCTCGCTCGTGGCGATGGATCGGCCGCCCGCATCATCGCGGAACAGCACGTGTTGACGGCTGGTGAAGCACTGGGTGAATGGCTCACCGAACTCAACAGCAAAGTCGGCTGATCAGTTTCCCCCCCTACTCAGTCGATGCCGGTTTGCGCATGCGATCGAGGTTGGCCCGGAGCTCGGGAGTCGTAAAGGACCGATTCTCGGCGCTCAGAGCAAAATCCAGTGCGGCCAAGACGCTCCGTTCCAGCTGAATGTTGATCACTCGCTTCGTATCCTGCACGGCGCCCTTGGGCAGCCGGGCAATCTTCTTGGCACACGCCATGGCCTGATCGAACACCTCGTCGTCGGGGCAGACGTGGTTCACGAGTCCGATATCGGCGGCCCGTTGGGCCGGGATGCGATCACCCGTCAACGCGTACTCCTTGGCTAACTGGAGGCTGGTCAGCAGTGGCCACACCACCGGTCCGCCGTCGGCGGCCACCAGACCCAAGACCACGTGCGGATCGGCCAGGTGGGCACTCTCGGCCATGTACACGATGTCGGAGAGGGCCACGAGGCTGCAGCCCAGCCCGACCGCAGGACCATTGACGGCAGCCACGATGGGCAGCCGGCATCCCACCATGCCGGTGACGATCTGTCTCCCGTGGGCCATGGTGATTTCACGCAGGACGTCGTCACGGGTCAGCTGGTCTAGGTAGTCGAAGTCACCGCCAGCGGAGAAGGCGCGTCCGGCACCGGTCAGGACCACCACCCGCGCCTCAGGGTCGGCGTCGAGCTGCGGGAACAGGCCAGCCAGACCGGCGTGCAACGCATGATTGGTGGCATTGAGTTGGTCCGGCCGGTTCAAGGTGACGATCCGAATGTCCCCCTCTTCCATCACCGTGAGTTCGTCGGGCAGGTCGTAGCTGATCATGAGGTCGGTAACTCCAATATTCGACTGGCGATGAGGTTGCGCTGAATCTGCGATGTGCCGCCCATCACGCTCTGGGCCCGACTGTAGAGGTAGAGCTTGAGAGAGGTGTCGTCCTGGCCTGCGGGCGCCATGCCGTCCACGGCCAGCGCGGCGTGCCCGACGGACTGTTCCACCCAGGTCATGAGGAGCTTGTCCACCGAACCCTCAGGGCCATGCGTGACCCCGTTGAGGCGATCGGACAGCCGACGGCTGACGTGACAACGGAGCATCTCCACCTCGACCATGGCCCAGGCCAGGTCGCGAAGCTGTTCGGGTCCGAAGGCAGCCCGAAATGCCTGCACCCGATGGACCAACTCGTTGACCGACTTCCCATAACGGGCCACATAGCCCAGCTCGCCTGGTTCGCGTTCATGACTGACCACGGTCATGGCCAGGCGCCAACCGTCGCCGGGCTTCCCGATCATGTTCGCCGCGTCCACCCGGGCACCATCGAAGATCACTTCGCCGAATTCGCGGGTGATGCCGTTGATCATGCGTAGCGGTCGCTGGGTGATGGTGGCCTGCCCCATCGGTACGGCAAAGGCTGAGATACCCCGATGCTTGGGCCCGTCCGGATCGGTGCGCGCCAGGACGAGACACCAGTCGGCCGCGTCGGAGTAACTGGTCCACACCTTGTGGCCGGTGATGACGTACTGATCGCCGTCGAGTTCGGCTCGGGTGCGCAGTGACGCCAGATCAGACCCAGCCTCGGGCTCGCTGAAGCCCTGGCACCAGCGATCGTGTCCGTTGACCAGTCGGGGCAGAAACCGCTGCTGCACTTCGGGGCTGGCGTGCTCGAGCATGCCTTGGACCAGGTACCCGACACTTGGTCGCGGTGGAGCGGCGGCGGCGGTGAGTTCTTCGTCGAGAATGACCTCGTAGACACTGGGTAGCCCGTGCCCGCCAACCGCGATGGGCCATGAGAGACCGAAGAAGCCAGCTTCGTAGAGCGCCTGGTGCCAAGCGGCCTGCCCATCCCAGTACGCATCATCGGTCGAGGAGGGCGGCAGCCCGGGGTTGTGCGCGGCCAGCCACTCCCGCAGTCGAAGGCGGAAGCTCGCTTCGTCGGGAGAATCAGCGAAGTCCACTAGGCCTTCCGATCTCGCTGGCCTGCAGGACCCGGTCCAAGCTGGCGCCGACGCCACCCAACACTTCGCCCGAGAGCAGTGCTCGGCGCAGGAAGATGTGGGCTAGGCACTCCCACGTGTTGCCGATGCCTCCGTGCACCTGAATCGCCGTCTCGCACACCGTCCGCGCGGATCGGGCGCAGTACGCCTTGGCCGCCGACGCGGCGACCAGTGATTCGTCGGGCTCCAGTGCATCGACGGCCCAGGCTGCATGCAGGGCGATGCTGGCTGACCCTTCCATCAGCACGAAGGCGTCGGCTAAAAGATGCTGCACCGCTTGGAACGATCCGATTGGTGCGCCGTACTGGCAGCGGTCTTTGGCGTATTCGGTGGCCAGCACCACGGCGCCCCGCATCACTCCCACCAGATCGGCGCAGGCCAGCGCCAGTCCGAGTGCGTGCCAGCGCACAATGTCACTCTCCATGACGGCACCGTCGCCTGTCGTTGCGACAGTCGTACCGACTGGGAGATGGGCCGACGGTCGGGTCAGGTCCGCACCATCCAGTGGTGCACCCAATTCGACCGTCGCCAGTGACAGCCCAGTTGGGCTGTCGGCGAGGACAAGTGCCTGGACCGCCCCCTCGGCGTCAATGGCCACCGTGTCCGATGGCAGCACGCCGGTGTCCGCCTGGGCCAGGTCAGACAGATTCGCCGTGAGCACCACCGTCTCGGGCGCCGTCGCCGGCGGCGCTCCTACAAGTCGTCGAAATTCCGCGGCGAGCGTCGGTCCGATGAAGGGAGTGTCGGCCAGCCCCTGGGCTAACTCGGCGGCGACCAGTGCTGCTTCTACCGCTGAAGCCCACGGTCCGCCACTATCTGACTCCGTCCGGAGTTCCCGCCACCCCGCCGCAGACACGGCGGCGTCGAGCGCCCGGCGGCGCTCACTGTCACTGAGGGCAGCCACGGCATGAGGAGCCAGTCGACTCACTGCCTTGGCTACGGTGTCCCGAAGTTCCACCTGCTCAGGTGAGAGGCGAACGTCCATCAACGACTCATCATGGACGAGTCGGACAACGAGCCGGACAACCACTCTTGGTGCAAGGTGCGGCGAAGGACCTTCCCCGATGGGGTGCGCGGCACCGAGTCGACGAAGACGATGGCGCGCAGCTGCTTGTAGGTGGCGAGTGCGTCGCTCACCAATCGCTCCAGTTCGGCCGCCTCCGTTGCCGCCCCTACTTCCAGCTGGACTGCGGCCACCGGCACCTCTCCCGCCCGCTCGTCCGGCACACCGAAGACGGCACAGTCGACAACGGAGGGATGACCGTGCAATACGGACTCGATCTCCGCCGGGGCCACCTGGAACCCGTTGACCTTGATCATCTCCTTGCAGCGATCGGTCAGGTGCACCCATCCATCAGCTTCAATCCAGCCCACGTCGCCGGTGCGGTACCACCCGTCCACAAACGCAGAGGACGTGTCCGAGTCGGGTAGGTACCCTGCCATGGCCGACGCGCTTCGCACCTGGATCTCCCCGGAGGAGCCGGGCTGCAGCACCACCCCGCTTTCGAGGTCGACTGTCCGCAGTTCCACATCGCCCACCGGACGCCCCGCCGAATCGAGGCGCCAGCCCGAGGGGTCATCCACGGGATTGGAGGTAATCACCGGTACTTCGCTGGTCCCGTAGGCGGGTAGCCAACGAACGCCCGTCCGGGCCGTGACCACCTCGGCCACCGATGCCGTCACCGGCGTGGCGCCCCACATGATGTAGCGCAACGAGGAGAGATCAAAGGATTCCAGATCGGGATGATTGGCCATGGCCAGTGCGATCGGCGCCACAGCCATCTCCAAGGTCATCCGATCTGACTGAATGCAGCGCAATTCCTCATCGAGGTCGAATCGACGATGCAACCGGACCGTCGCTCCAGCCCATGCTGCGGCCAGCAGGTTGAGTAAGCCCAGGATGTGCGAGGGAGGCGTGGCCACCTGAAAGCGGTCGGTCGGCCCCAACCCGAGAGCCAGGCACCAGTGCTTCGTGGCCAGCGAAATGGATGCGTGAGTGTGGCGGACCGCCTTGGGCTTGTCAGTGGTTCCGGAGCTGAAGACCAGGACCGCATCGTCGCCCGGTGCCACCTGCACCCTTGGGGGCGATACATCGCTGCTCCGGTCGAACACCGGCCCCGCCTCGTCATCCAGATTGAGCACCATCGCACCCAGATGCGACGACAGCAGTGCCGCTCCGTCGCCATCGGCGACGGCGTACGTGGGGGACGTGAGTTCCAGCGCGTTCCTCACCTCAAGTGCCTTCCAGGCCGGATTGAGCAGGACGGAGGCGGCGCCCAGTTTGCTGACGGCATTGACGGTGACCACGAACTCGGGCCGGTTCGAGGTCATGACGGCAACACGATGACCTGGCTCGACACCACACGAGGCGAGGTGGGCCGCGGCGGCGGCGCTGGCCCGGTGCAGATCAGCGAAGGTCCAGTGGTCGTCACCGGCCAGCACGGCGGACACATCCGGGTACCTCGAGGCGGCCTCATCGAGGCCATTGTGCAAGGCACCCGTGGTCATAGTGGAAACATTCTTCTCTTAATTGAGATCAAGGGTCAACAAGAATGATGTGTAGGGTTTTCACCGTGAGAAAGGCGCCGGCGTCATGACGAGCGAGACTCCCAATTCGACCGACGAGGGAGTTCGATCCGAGATCATCGGCACCGTCCGGAAGTTCGTGCAGCGAGAGGTGATCCCGGTGGCCAGCGAGCTGGAACGGACCGACACATTTCCGGCCGACATCGTCGAGCACATGAAGGCGATGGGACTGTTCGGTGTCACCATCCCCGAGGCCTACGGTGGCCTTGGGCTGGACCTTCTCACCTACATCGGCATCATTGAGGAGCTGTCCTACGGCTGGATGAGCCTCACCGGCATCATCAACACCCACACCATGACCGCCACCCTGCTCATGGCCCACGGGAACGAGGAACAGAAGCAGCGACTGCTCCCCACCATGGCTACCGGCGAACGGCGTGGCGCACTCTCCCTCTCGGAACCCGACGCCGGCAGCGACACCCAGAACATGTCCTGTCGGGCCCGGCGCGACGGTGACGAGTACATCGTCAATGGGAGCAAGGCCTGGGTGACCAATGGCGAACGGGCGTCCGTCGTCGCCCTGGCGGCCCGCACCGACGAAGGCATCACGGCCTTCATCGTGGAAAAGGAGCCGGGCCCGAACTTTGAAGGCATCTCGGTCAGCAAACACGTGAGCAAGCTGGGCTACCGCGGCGTGGAAACGGTGGAGATGTCGTACGTCGACCATCGCATCCCGGCCGCCAACCTGATCGGCGAGCCCGGCCGCGGCCTGCCCCAAATACTCGGTGTGCTCGAGGTGGGTCGGATCAACATCGCCGCCCGGGCCGTCGGTGTCGCACGAGCAGCCTTCGATGCGGCCATGGCCTATGCCCAACAGCGCGAAACGTTCGGCAAGCCGATCGGCGAACACCAAGCCATCGCCCTGAAGTTGGCCGACATGGCCACGCGCCTCGAGGCGGCACGCTTGCTGACCCGAAATGCGGCGGAGCGCAAGGCCCAAGGCCTGCGCTGCGATGTGGAGGCCGGTATGGCCAAGCTCTTCGCCAGCGAAACGGCTCTTGAGCTCAGTATGGAAGCCATGCGCATCCACGGCGGTGTGGGATACACCACCGAGTTCCCGGTGGAGCGCTTCTATCGCGACGCGCCGTTGATGGTGATTGGCGAGGGCACCAACGAGATTCAGCGCATTGTGATCGCCGCGTGGCCTGTTGGCCCGGGCCCGAAATCAGGCCTGAGCTTCCCGCTTCTTTCGCCGCGCTGCGACCTCGGCCAGCACGGCCTCCGTGTGCTCACCGAGCCTCGGCGCCGCCGCTGCCGCCTCAACTGGCACATCGGAGAAGCTGACGGGGCCGTTGACCGCCCGCATCGATGCTCCACCACCCTGGTCACGCACCTCGAGGAACCCGTCCGTGGCTGCCAGTTGCGGATCTTCCAGCACCTCGGCTGGACCCTGGGCCGGTGCCCACCAGACGCCCTCGCGCTCGAACCGATCGGCCCACACCTCTAGCGGTTGCTGCCCGATGATCTCATCCAACGTGGCAATCACCTCGGTGCGATGGCGGCGCAGGGCCGTGGCATTGGCGAACCTGGGATCGTCGAGGAGGTCTGCACGCCCGAGAGCGCGGCACACCGAACCGATGTGCCGGTCGGCTTCGAGACCGGTGAGGAAGAACCAGCGCCCGTCGCTGGCGCAGTACGAATTCATCAACGGGGCCTGGTTGGCGGAGCGGGACTCGGCCCGTGACACCTTGCCCAAGGTGGCTTGCAGGCTCATGTCCCAGCCGAGCACATAGGTTCCGGTCCGGATCAGTGACACCTCCACCACCTGACCACGACCGGTGTGACGCTGTTCGAGCACGGCAGCCAAGAGACCACTCAATGCGGCCAGGCCACAGATGTGATCGCCAATGCCCCCTCGGGCATTGAGCGGGACGCCTTCGCTATTGGCCAGCTGCATGGCCAGCCCTGACCTGCCCCAGAAGGCGCCGACGTCGTAGGCCGGTCGATCCCGATCGGGACCGCGTAGCCCGTAGCCACTCACGCTGCAGTACACGAGATGCGGGTGCCGCTCCACCGTGGCCGCCGGCTCCAGGTCGAACCCGTCGAGCACCGTCGGGCGAGCGTTGGTCAAGAAGACATCGGCGTCGGCCAGGAGATCCTCGAAGCGAGACCGGTCCCCTTCCTCCCGTAGGTCGAGGACGACGCTGCGTTTGCCCCGGTTATCGAGGGCGAAGGCCGGGTTCGGAAATTCGTCACCCATACCGAGGGACCCGAAGACCTGCCGCATGGGGTCACCGCCGGGTGACTCCACCTTGACCACGTCGGCACCCCAATCGGCCAGCAGCGCCCCCGCACTGGGTGCGGCCACCCAGACACCCAGCTCCACTACGCGCAGTTCGGCCAGCGCCGACAGACCTGGTTTCGCTTCGGTGGTCATGACTGGGATGCCAGTTCGCGCAGGACGTCCTTCATGACCTTGCCCGTGGCGTTGAGCGGAAGCTGGTCGATGATCTCGACCACCCGAGGCACCTTGTAGTTCGCCATCTCGGCCCGACTCCATTCGATGATGTCGTCCGTTCGGACGTCTTCGGTCACAACGACGAACGCCATGCCCACTTCACCGAACCGCTCATCCGGAATGCCGATGACGGCGGCCTGGCTGATGGCCGGGTGTCGCAGCAGGATGTTCTCGATTTCAGCCGGATACGCATTGAAGCCACCGACGATGAACATGTCCTTGACCCGGCCGACGATGTGCAATCGACCGCCCTCGTCCAGCAGGCCCAGGTCGCCGGTGGCCAGCCATCCATCGGATGACAGAGTCTTGGCCGTCTCGGTGGGATCGTCGAGATAGCCGGCCATGACGCTGAGGCCCCGCACGAGCACCTCTCCCGATGCGCCCAGTTCGACGTCGCGCCCACCCTCCCCCACAATCCGAATCTCGAATCCGGGGCGGGGACGGCCCACCGAGGTGGCGATGGCCTCGGCGTCGTCGTCAGGTGACGACGAGCACGCAGTGCCGGCTTCGGTCAGCCCGTACCCGGTGACGATGAGGGAGAACGGCAGCTCGGTCTGCACCCGATGGATCAGGGCCACCGGGATGTCGGCCGCGCCGGTAACGGCCACCCGGAGACTGCTGAGGTCGTAGTCAGACGCGGTAATTATGGTCGAGGATCGACTGGTAGAGCGTGGGCGGACCCGGCAGCACCGTCACCTGCTCGGAGACCACACGGGCCAGCACCCGGTCCACATCGAAGACCGGCTCGGGAAGCATGGTGGCGCCGGCGGCGACACAGGCCAGGATGCCGGCCTTGAGCCCGAACATATGGAAGTACGGGTTCACCATCAGGTAGCGATCGCCGGCACTGAGTCCCGTCATGGCCACCCAGTCGGTGGCCACTCCCAAGGTGCGGCCATGGGTCATGAGGACACCCTTGGGGGCACCCGTCGTGCCCGACGTGAACAAGATGTCGGAGATGTCCTCCGATGAAAGGTGCTGCCGACGCTTCTCCGCTTCGGCCGTTGACTCCGTCGTCGCCCGCGCCATGAATGCGTCCCACGCCATGACATCGCCACTGACCGGCCCGTCAGCCACCACCACTGTCCCGAGTGCGGGCAGTTCGCTTCCGGTGGCCGCCAGCATGGCGACATAGTCGGTGCCCAGGAAATCGGTCACAGTGACCAGGACGCGGGCCCCGCTGCGCGCCAGCAGGTCCACCGCTTCCGCACCCTTGAATCTGGTGTTGATCGGCACCAGCACAGCCCTGGCCGCAAAGATGCCAAGCGCCCCCACCACCCAGCGCGCACCGTTGGGACACCAGATGGCGACCCGATCTCCCGGTTCCACACCGGAGGCCACGAGCGCAGCGGCAAATTGATAGGCCGCCGCCTCGAGATGCATATAGGTGAGCTCCGTGGCACCATCGCGGATGGCCAGCACATCACCATGCATCTCGGCGGCGGAAGCCAGCATCGAGGGGATGGTGGGCCAGTGATCAGCTGTACTCATAAGTGAACGTCCATGCGTTTGGATACGCGTGCTGGTTGGAATGAGAACACTGCTCTTGCCACAAGATAATGCTACTCTCACCCTTCGTTCCCACCCCGAACGGGAGCGACGAATGGCGCAAGCGAGGCGACATGGTCACAGCTGCGACGGAGCCGTACTACGACCCGTACGACTTCGACATTGATGCCGATCCGTACCCACTCTGGAAGCGGCTGCGTGATGAGGCACCGATCTACTTCAATGAGAAATACGACTTCTTCGCCCTCAGCCGGTATGACGATGTGGAACGCGGGCTGGTCGAGTGGCAGACCTACAGCTCGGCCAAGGGCTCGGTGCTCGAGATCATCAAGGCGGAGTTCCAGATGCCGCCCGGCATGTTCATCTTCGAGGACCCACCCGACCACGACCTGCACCGTGGCCTGCTTAGCCGGGTGTTCACGCCTCGGCGCCTCACCGCCATCGAGCCTCAGGTCAGGGCCTTCGCCGGCGCGCACGCTCGATCCACTGATCGGCCAGGGCGGGTTCGACTTCATTGCCGACCTCGGCGCCGAGATCCCGATGCGCACCATCGGCCTGCTGCTGGGCATTCCCGAAGACGACCAGGTAGCCATGCGGGAGAAGATTGACGAGGGATTGCGCCTGGAAGACGGGGTCATGCCCGAATACGGCGAAGTCGGAGATCTGGGTTCGAACGATAACTACGCCGAGTACATCGACTGGCGAGCCCAACATCCATCGGACGACCTCATGACGGAGCTGCTCAACGCCGAGTTCACCGACCGAGACGGCACCGTTCGCACGCTGACCCGTGAGGAGATTCTCGGCTACATCGGACTGTTGGCTGGGGCGGGCAATGAGACCACGACCAGGCTCATCGGCTGGGCCGGAAAGCTGCTGGCCGAGCACCCGGATCAGCGCCGTCAGATGGCAGAGGATCCGAGCCTCATCCCGGGCGCCATCGAAGAGTGCTTGCGCTACGAACCACCGTCACCAGTCCAGGCCAGGTATGTCACCAAGGACGTGGAGCACCACGGGCAGTCCATCCCGGCCGGCAGCATCATGCTGTTGCTCAATGCCTCGGCCAACCGCGACGAGCGCGAGTTCGCCGATCCCGACCGATTCGACATCCACCGCAAGGTGCAACGGCATCTCAGCTTCGGTTATGGCATCCACTTCTGTTTGGGCGCTCACCTGGCCCGAGCGGAGGCCCGTATCGCGCTGGAGGAAGTGCTTTTGCGATTCCCCGAGTGGGACATCGATTGGGACAATGCGGTGCAAGCTCGAACCTCCACCGTGCGGGGCTGGGAGAAACTCCCCGTTCGAACATCATGACGGACGAGTCCCTGCGCCTTACCCCGAAGCCCTTCGCCGAATGGGATGACGACACGCGCACCACGCTTCTTTCGCACCTGCGTCGACCGGAGCTCTACCTGTCGGGGTCGCCAGATGCACCGCCCATGCCGGTGGTCCTCGAACTGTTCGCCCAGCACCTGGAGCTCAGCCGGTCGTGGCTCCCCTTCACCGACATGTTGGCCGGTGCGCACTCGCGTCTCAGTGCCACCGTGCGCGAACTCCTGATTCTCCGCGTGGCCCTGAGAACCGGCTCCGGCTACGAGTGGCGGCAACATCGCCGCATGGGCCTCGACGCCGGCCTCAGCGAAGCACAGGTGGCGGGCGTGTGGGAAGGACCTGGGGCCGAAGTGTGGACGCCAGTGGAACGCACGCTGCTCACCGCCACCGACGAATTCATCGATCAGTTCGCAGTGAGCGAAGCCACCTGGAACGACCTCTCCTCCCACTTCGACAAGGCCCAGGTGCTCGAAGTGCTGTTCCTGGTGGGCGGCTACCAGTGCCTGGCTGCCGTCCTCAACAGTGTCGGCTTGGAGCCGGGACTGCCCGACGGTCCGGGCCCGATCCCCACTTGATCGTCGGCGGGAGCATCGACCCTTGAATTCGGAACGTCTTCGAGTCATTCAGTGGGCTACCGGGAACACCGGACAGCGGTCACTGCGCGAAGTCATTCGGGACCCGTCACTCGAATTGGTCGGGGTGTTCGTCTATGACGCCGAGAAGGACGGGGTCGACGCCGGCGACCTCTGCGGCGAGGGCCCGACCGGGATCACGTCCACCGTCGATCGTCACACCATTCTCAACATCGAAGCCGACTGTTGCCTCTACATGGCCCGGGCCTCGGGCACCGGGCCATCACGGGCTGGACTGACCGAAGACGAACTGACCGACGATCTGGTAGAGCTGCTCGAGCGTGGCATCAACGTAGTGACCACCTGCACCGACCTGATCGGTCGAGGGGCGGCTCTGAACGAGGGCAACCGTTCCCGCCTCTGGGACGCCTGTCGACGAGGTCACGCTTCGGTGTGGGCCAGTGGGAGCGACCCCGGGTTCATCACCGAGACCATTCCGCTGGCGCTTCTGTCGATACAACGACAGGTCGACCTCATTGAGATCGACGAATTCGGCGACCTTTCCCGTCGTCCGTCGCCGCACATGGTCATGGAGCAGATGGGGTTCGGGAAATCACCGGGCACAGTCGACCCCGATCGCCGAAAGAACCATCTCCTCGGAGCCTTTCAACCCGCCTTGACCGTCATGGCCGATCTGGCCGGGTTCGACATTGATGACTGGACGGCAGAAGGCGCCGTGGCCACGGCCAAGGAGCACTTGTCGATTGTGGCCGGCACCATCGAGCAGGGCACCATCGCCGCCCAGCGCATCACCGTCACCGGCCGTAGTCGGGGTGCTGATCGAGTGCGCTTCAATCAGTACACCTTCGTGGCGCTCGACGTGGAGCCGCCCTGGGAACTCCAGTCCACCGGATGGAGAGTTCGCATTCACGGCGATGCGCCCATCGATCTGAGCATGCCCTTCCCCATCCCACTGGAAGAGCTGGCCGACATCGTGCCCGCGTTCAACGCCAACGGTCCGGTGAATGCCATTCCCTACGTCTGTGCCGCCCCCGCGGGCATCTTGACCACGCGGGATCTCCCCTACATGATCAGGCAGCGCTGAAGAAGCTCAGAAAACCGGCGGTCGTTTCTCGCTGCGAGCAGCGATCACTTCTTTGAACTCGGTCCCGCCGAGGGCCTCGACAAAGTGCGCCATCTCCTCGGTCATTCGACCGGCGATGGTGAGCACGTCTGAATGGAGGAGGGCCTTCGTGGTGCGGACCGCCTGAGGCGGCTGCAGGGCCAGCGTCGCCGCTGCTTCCCGGGCTGCTGGCAATACCGGTGAGGCCACGGCGTTGGCCAAACCCCACTCGGCCGCCTCGTGCCCGTTGATTTTGCGGCCAGCCAGCAGGATCTCGCTGGCGTGACGCTCGCCCACCACCCGGGGCAGGATCAGGCTCGACGCCGCCTCTGGAACCAGGCCCAGGGCGACGAATGGAGCCGAAAGCACGGCCGCAGGGTCGACATAAACAAGATCGCAGTGCAGCAGCATGGTCAGTCCCACGCCGATGGCCATGCCGTTGACGGCGGCGATCAACGGCACCTTGACCGTCATGATGGCGTTCAGGAATCGGGCGACCTGGTCGAGGTTGGCGCCGGTGGCAAATTCCTGCAGATCGTTGCCGGCCGTGAAGGCCTCTCCGCTACCGGTGAAGATCACCGCCGACACCCCGAGGTCGGCGTCCGCCGCCTCCAGCGTGTCGGCCATGGTGCGGTACATGCCTTGAGTGATGGCATTGCGCTTGTCAGGGCGGTTGAAGGTGACGATGACGATCCGTCCGTCCAGCTTTACCGTGACATCACCGCTCGGGACTGCGATCACGCTCATCTGCGAATGGTCAGGCGCTGTGCGGCCACTGGTCGGCCCGACCGTCGGCCGAGAAGTCCCCAGCGTCCACCCGGATGGTGCGCAGCAGCGCGATGAGTGCTTCCATCTCGTCCTGGCTGAGCGGTATCGCTTCGTAGACCTTCTCGTTCAGCACATCAGTGGCCGCGGCCACCGTTTTGAGACCCTTGGCCGTGATCTCGGCCAGCGTGCTCCTGGCATCACTCGGATGTTGAAGGCGGCGCACCAGGTCGTCTGCCTCGAGGCGGTCGATCGCACTGGTGACCGTGGCCGGAGTGACCTGCAACCGTTCGCAGATCTGGGTCAGTGACAACTGGCCGCAGTCGGCGTTCCAGGCCAACCAGGCCAGGACTTCATAGCGGGCGAACGTCAGCTTGAACGGGCGGAGCACATCGTTGGCTTGGGCCAGGAAGAGTTGATGCGCCCGCATGACCGAGGTGACGGCCTGCATGCCGATGGCGGCCGATCCCCATCCCTTGGAAGTCCAGACTTCGCGGGCAGCAGCGACCGGATCGAAGGAGAGGGAGCGCGACGTCGCCACGGCCGCATGGTACACGGAGCGTCGTTTTGGAGTCAGACCCCAGCCTGACCGTCTGGCGCAGCGACGTCGGGACCCGTGCGGTGGTCGTAACTCGGATCCTGGCCATCCCGGCTGGCGGTCCAGTACGCAGTGGGGTCATCGCCGGCGGGCGACTGGTCGGGGACAACGCGCCGGTACTTGAGCTTCCAGCTGCCGTTTTCCTTGACGAAGTAGTCGATGTAACGACCGCAGCCGTTGACCACCACAGAGCCCACCCCGCCCTGGAAGGTCCAATACGTCTCACCCCACGCCTGCCGGCCATCGTCGTGCAGCTCGAACACGGACTGCCCGATGAGGTGGTGCATGAAGCTGAAGAGGCGCGAGCCGCAGATATAATCGGCGAATTCCCGGCCTGTTCCCTTGAAGGAACCGTGGTCGTCAAACGAGTCCTCGGCGTAACACGAGACGATCCGCTCCCGGTCGGCCCGGTCCACCGCCGAGGCCACCATGGAAACCAGCTCGGAGAGCTCGTTTTTGTCCATCCAACGCTGTATCTGATTGTCCATCTCTCTTGCACCTCGCTCCGTCCCGACGGGTTGATCCGGCTCCCTCACCAGGCCGAACCTTGACAAAACTACGACGTCGAAGTATTACCAGTGAGGCAACTTCGCATCCACTGCCGACCTCTTCGATTGGAGAGCATCCCATGGCGCCCCAGGCCGACACGCTCGAGCTGTACCCGCCCGGTGGACCGGGAGCGCCCAAAGATCGGCAGGGCCACGCCGGGGGCACGACGAGCGGACTGCCGGCCGGCACGAAAGTCTTCTCGGCCGACAACCACATCTCACTCTCCGAAGACATCTTCATTGAGCGCGCTCCCGAGTCCATGAAGGACCGGGTCCCGCGGGTGGTCAACGAGGACGACGCCTGGACCATGACCGTGGGCGGCAAGCCGCTGTTGCCGCCGGGCTTCACCGGTGTCCTCATGCAATACGACCCGCTGGCCGGTTCGAGCACGGGTGAACTCGATGTTCGCCTTGACCAGCTCGAGACCGACGGCGTGTCCAGGGAGCTGGCCTTCCCCAACGCGCTGCTCGGCTTGATGGGCTATCCGGACCTCGAAGCGAGAGAGCTGTCCTTCCGGATCTACAACGAGTACCTATCCGAACTCCAGGAACGCTCGAACAACCGGTTCTACGGCGTCGGCCTCATCAACTGGTGGGACGGGGATGGGGCAGCCAACACGCTGGCCGAACTCAAGTCACTCGGCATCAAGACCTTCTGGCTGCCGCTCAAGGCAGGCAACAACGCCGACGGCAAGGCCATTGACTACAACAGCCGGCACATGACGCCGATATGGGAGGCCATCGAGGCATCGGGCATCCCGGTGTCACACCACATCGGCGAGGGCATGATCTCGGCCCCATGCGCCCAGAACGGGTACGCCGTGAGCATGGTCCACAACGCGGCTCCGTTCCGGGAGATGTTCGGCCGCTATGTCTGCAGCGGCCTGCTCGACCGGCACAAAGGTCTGAAGGTGGGCTGGTTCGAAGGCGGCATCAACTGGGTGCCCTCGGCCATCCAAGATGCCGAACACATGTACACCTCGTACCACCACACCGCCAACGTCGAGCTGGAGCAAACCCCGCAGTACTACTGGGACCATCACATGTACGCCGCCTTCATGATCGACCCCTTGGGTCTGGACCTGATCGACCGCATCGGCCGCAACAAGGTCATGTGGTCGACTGACTTCCCCCACATTGAGAGCACCTTCGGCTACTCGGAGAAGTCACTGACATCGGTGGTGGAGAAGCTCGGCCCCGACGATGCCTCCCGCGTCGTCAGCCAGAACGTCCTCGACTACCTCGGCCTCCCGGCTTGAGCACCACGCTGACGATTCCGACGGACCCCAGTCGGGTCCGCATGCAACGCGACCGCTGGGTCAAGCTCCAGGCCTCGATGGCCGAGCAAGGGGTGGGCACCATGGTGCTCCTCGGCAACAGCAACGTCTCCTATGCCACCGGAGCCAGCTGGCCACTGGCCGACCCCGGTCGAGCCAACATCGATCGGCCGGCCGCCGTCGTCATCGCCGGTGACGATGCACCCCACTTCTTCAGCGCCCAGGGCGCACTGGTCGCCGACGAACTGTCCATCCCAGCGGACCACCTGCACCATCCGGTGTTCGCTGAATGCGACGAGGGCGCCGAATCGTTCTGCCGGTCACTTGGCGCCCTGATGCCCAGTGAGGGCCGCTTAGCCATCGACGAATTCCCGGGCGCCATGCGCCGCCAGTTCGCCGAGTGCTTCCCCGATGCCCGACCGGCCAGTTCCGACGAGGTGGTCGGTGCCTGCAAGCTCATCAAGACTCCGGATGAACTTGGCTTCATGCGGGAGGCCCTACGCATCACCGAGCAAGCCATCGCTCCCGTCCAAGCCGCACTGGCCCCGGGCATCCGGCAGAGCGACCTCACCGCCGTGTTCCTGCGGGCCGTGTTCGATCTCGGGGCTGAGGCCAACATTTTGGATCCCATCTGGCAGGTCATGCCCAAGGAAATGGCCGACGGGCCCTGGACCACACACGGGGATATCGCCTGCCCGTTGCTCACCACCGAGCGCGAGCTGGAGAAGGGCGATGTGCTCTGGGTCGACACCGGGATCAGCTATGCCGGGTTCTCCTCCGACTTCGGCCGGACCTGGGTGGTCGGCGAGGACCCCAGCCCACAGCAGAAGGAGCAGTACCGCACGTGGCGCCAGATCATTGATGCCGTTTTCGCACAGGTCCGAGCCGGAGCCACCGGGGCCGATCTCACCCGGGCTGCTCTCGAGGTCACGGGCGGGCACCGCCCCTGGATGCACCACTTCTATCTCTGCCACGGCCTGGGCATTGAGAGCGCCGAATCGCCTTTCATCGGCACCGACCTGGGTGACGCCTATGACGAACGGCAAGTACTCCAGACCGGCATGGTCGTCGTCTTCGAGCCCCTGGTCTGGCAGGACGGCGCCAGCGGCTATCGGGCCGAAGAAGTGGTGGCCATCACCGAGGACGGTTTTCTCCCCATGACCGACTACCCGTACGACCCCTATGCCGACTGACGTCCTACCCGACGAGATGCACCTGCGGCAGGCGCGCCGTGAGCGAGCCTTCGCCCACATGGAGGCGCACGACGTCGACGTCCTCCTGCTCGGGCGGGAGGCCAACGCCCGCTACTTCACCGGCGCCCCGCGCTTGTGGACGGCCGGGACCCGCCAGTACGGCCCGGGCTGTGTGGCCGTGCGCTCCACCCGCTCCATTCACCTCATCAGCACCTGGGATGAAGGCATGCCCGAGGAGATCCCCCACGAGAACCTCTTCGGCATCACGTGGAACCCGGGCAACCTCTTCGCCTGGCTCCAGGCCATTGACGGGGTCGCCGCGGCCAAGTGCATCGGCACCGACTCCCTGACTCCCCGTTTCGGCCAGATGCTGCCCAAACTCTTCCCGGACGCCGAATTCATGGATGCCGAACCGCTGCTCGAGGCGGCCCGGCGGATCAAGACGCCCGAGGAGATTGATGCGCTTCGGGTGGCCGCGTCGGTCACCCAAACGTCGTTGGCGGCGGCCATCGACGCCCTCCGACCCGGTGTCACCACCAGGCATCTGACCGCCGTCTTCATGGAGACGATGTCGGCCAACGGTGTCACCACTCCGGCCACCCAGCGGGTGGCTTGGGTCAGCCGAGGTCCTCTCCCTTCCTGCCCCACCTGGGTTGAAGAGGAAGTCGGTCCCGACGACCTGGTGACCTTCGACGGCGGCGTGGTGGCCGGAGGTTACATGGCCGAGATCGGTCGAACCTGGCCCGCTGATGCCAGCCGCAGGCACAAGGCGCAGCAGTTGTCCCAGAAATCAGACGACCTGTGGGGCGCACTCTTGACCGCCTGCCAACCGGGAGCCTCATGTGCCGGACTCCTGGAGGCCTACGCGTCGGTCGGACAGGCGGCCCCGCCCCTACCCATCGCTTTTGGTCTCGGCCTCGGCTTCGACGTGCCGGTGGTCAGCGCCCATCTCCCGAAGTCGGCGGCGAACGAAACGTTCGAGCCCGGAATGGTACTCGCCGTCTCCGCCCACGTCGACGATGGCGTCCGCAGCATTCTCCGCAAGGAGATCGTCCACATTCAGGACGCCGGGCCCACCCTCCTCTCCACCAGCCCGCTCTGGCGGGCCTGAGCCTTCACGAAAGAGGCATTCATGACGGACCACGAACTGCCGACTCCCGAGGAGATCATCCTCTACGAGAAAGACCCGGCCACCAAGATCGCCACCATCACGTTCAACCGACCCGAGTTGCTGAACGCGCCCACCATCGGCGCCCGGCTGCGCTACGCCCACTGCCTCGACCTGGCCAACATTGATGACGACGTCAAGGTCTTGATCATCCGTGGCGCCGGCGACGATCTGGGCACCGGAGCGGACCTGCCCGAGCTGAACGCGTTGATGGAGGAGGGACCGCACGCGTCGCTGCGCGAAGAATTCTCACTCCACGACGAGGACGTGAGTTACCCACCACCCCGTTCCTACCGAGCGAGATCATCCTTGAGCCAGTGGTACGCCGACCCCCGGGGTGGTTGTCGCACGTTGGCCGATTTCAAGAAGATCAGCATCGTGGAAGCCAAGGGCTACTGCTACGGCTGGCACTTCTACCAAACAGCCGACGCCGACTTGGTCGTGGCATCGGACGACGCTCTGTTCGGACACCCGGCCTTCCGTTACGTGGGCTGGGGTCCCCGCATGTGGTCGTGGGCCATGACCATGGGCATCCGCAAGTTCCAGGAGATGGTCTTCACCGGTCGCCCCTTCACGGCGCAGGAGATGGCGGAGTGCAACTTCGTCAACAGCGTGGTGCCCCGCGATCAGCTTGAGGCCGAGGTCAACAAGTACGCCACCGCCTGTTCACTGTCCCGGCCCACCGATGCCGTCGTCATGCAGAAGGAATTCTTCAAAATGATGAAGCAGCATCAGGGTGAGTACATGGGGAGCATCCTCAGCTCGTTCCTCGAATCGTTGGGCGGCCAGGTGAAGCCGGACGGCGAAGACCTGATGTTGGGGGCCAAGGCCTATGGCGAAGGGCTGAACAACGCCGTCAAGAACAACGACGCCAACTACCCACCGGAGTGGCGGCTCAGCAAGTCCGGTCGAGCCAAGCCCGAATAGAACAACTGATGCCGTCGAAGGGGTACCCGCTGGCCGGCATGGCCGTACTTGATCTATCGAGTGGGATCGCCGGTGGCTACTGCACCAAAATCCTGGCCGACGGCGGCGCCACCGTCATCAAGGTCGAGGCGCCCGAGGGCGACGCCCTGCGCGGTTGGACGGCGTCGGGAGCCAACATCCCCGACGGTGACGATGGCGCGCTGTTCCAGTACCTGGCGGCCAGCAAGCGCAGTCTCGTCATCGACCCCGATCAAGCAACATCCATGTCCGATCTCCCGCAGTTGCTGGCTCAGGCCGATGCCGTGGTCTGGTCTCCCGGCTCACGTCTCGCCGACATGCCGGCGCTGGCACCGGCCTCCCTGCTTGTAGCTCACCCCCATCTCACCATCACCGCCATCACCCATTTCGGGCTCGAAGGACCGTGGAGTAACAGAGCCGCCACCGAGTTCACCCTGCAGGCCTGGTCCGGTGGCGTCATCGGGCTGGGACGTGGTGACCCCGAGAGGGCCCCGGTCCAGGTCGGCGGCCAAGTCGGTGAGTGGTTGTCCGGGGCCTACGCCGCCGTCGGCACCATGGCCTCACGACGGCGGGCCCGAGGCACAGGCGTCGGGGAAATCGTCGACGTCTCCATGCTCGAGGCACTCGCCATGTGTCTGACCTATTACCCCGTCACGTATTTCGATGCGACCAGTCACCCCTTCCGGTCCAAGCGGACGGTGGTGACACCCGGTGTCGGTCAGGCCAAGGACGGCATGGTGGCCGTCGGCGTGGGGACAGGCCAACAGTGGCTGGATTTCTGCGTCATGGTGGGTCATCCCGAGTGGGAAGAGGACAAGACGCTCTTCCGCGAGCGCGGGCACCTGGCCCCGATCATTGACGAATGGTTCAGCCGTCACACCGTCGATGAGATCCGGGAGCTGGCCACTGCCTTCCGCCTCCCGCACTCGGTCATCGGCAACGGCGAGAACCTGCCGCATCTCGACCAGTTCGAGGCCCGAGGCTCATTCATCCAGTCGCCACGGGGTGGGTTCATACAACCCGGCCTGCCCTACCGGATGCGCCCGGCCACCCTGCGCGCACCGGAAGCCCCGCCCACCCTCGGCGAGGCGAATGAAGTGACCTTCGACCAACGGTCAGACGCACCCGTTCCTTTGGCGGCACCGCTGCCCATGAGCGGGGTCAAGGTGCTCGACATGACGGCGTTTTGGGCCGGCCCATCGTGCTCGCATCTGTTGGCCCTGCTCGGCGCGGACGTCATCCATGTGGAATCAATCAGTCACGTGGACGGCACCAGGATGCTGGGTGCCCCCATGACGGTGGAGCAGTGGTGGGAGCGCTCGCCCATCTTCGCCGGACTCAACACCAACAAGCGAAGCTTGACCCTCGACATGCAGGACGAGCGCGGCATGGCACTGCTCAAGAAACTCATCGCAACGGCCGACGTTGTGGTGGAGAACTACACCCCCCGTGTGCTCGACAACGCCGGGCTGACCTTCGACCTGTTGCGGTCGTTGCACGACGACATCGTGTTGGTCCGCATGCCCGGCTTCGGGCTGGACGGGCCATGGCGCGACAACGCCGCCTTCGCCTACACAATTGAAGATGCATCCGGACTGACCTGGCTCACCGGGCATCCCGATCAGAAGCCACTGGAGCCCTACTGCCTGGGCGATCCCAACGCCGGCATCCATGCCGTGGCCGGTTTGCTGCTGGCCCTGGAGCACCGCGACCGCTCCGGAGAGGGCGTTGCGGTCGAAGTGGCCATGGTGGATGCGGCCCTGAACATCACGGCGGAGCAGGTGATTGAGCACTCGGCTTATGGGATGCGTCTAGATCGTGACGGCAATCGAGGCCCGGCCGCGGCCCCGCAGAACCTGTACCTGACCGCTGACATTGACGAGAAAGGCCGCCAGGACACCTGGTTCGCCATTGCGGTGGCCACGGATGCGCAATGGACCGCGCTGGTCCACGCCATGGGCCAACCCTCGTGGGCGACGGACCCGGAGCTGGCATCGGCACCAGGACGTCGAGCCCGCCATGACGAGATTGACCAACGGTTGAGCGCCTGGTGCGTTGAGCGCAAAGCTGATGAGATGGTGGAGCTCCTCTGGCCGGCAGGCGTGCCGGTAGCCCGCGTGATGCAGCCGCATCAGCAAGGGGAGCTCGACCAGCTCCAATTCCGTCACTTCTTCGAGACGCTGGAACACGCGGTGATGGGTGCCGCCCGGTACTCGACGCTGCCCATGCGCTTCTCGCAGGGTCCCTCCGCCCTCCATGGCTCCGCGGCGCCGTTGCTGGGTATGCACACCAATGAGATCCTCAAGGAGATCGGAGTGAGCGATGATGAGCTGGTGGCATTGGAGCGTGACGGCGTGATTGGCCGAGCGCCGGCCGGGGCGAAGTCATGAAGAAAACATTCGAGCGAAACATCCGGGAGTCGAGATGACCGATCAACTCATACAGACCGCATCGGAAGTCCCGTTTGCCATGAAGAGTGGCACCCGGGTGCCGGCCCCCCGTTACTTCGACCAGGCCTTCGCCCAACTCGAGGACGAGCGGTTGTGGTCACGAACCTGGCAGATGGCGTGCCGCCTGGAAGAGATTCCGACCCCCGGCGACTACGTGACGTACACAATCGGGGATCAGTCACTCATTGTTCTGCGACTCAACGAGACGACCATCCGGGCCTACCAAAACGCGTGCCGTCACAGAGGTACCCAGCTGGCCATGGGGAGCGGCTCGTTCCGCGGCGGTCAGATCGCCTGCCCGTTTCACGGGTGGCGCTGGAATCTCGATGGCACCAACTCCTTCGTGTTCGGCCAGGAGGCTTTCACCGAGAACGTGATCGACCCTCTTGAGCTCTGCCTCCCCCAGGCCAGGGTCGACACTTGGGGCGCCTGCGTGTGGGTCAATCTGGATCCGAATGCGCCGCCACTTTCGGAGGCCCTCGACCCCATGCCGTCGCTACTCGATCCGCTCGGCATCGACCTGATGAAGGTGATCTGGTGGAAGGCCGTGGATCTACCGGCCAACTGGAAGCTGGCCATGGAGGCGTTCATTGAGGGCTACCACGTGATGGCCAGCCATCCCCAGATCACCCAAGGCCAGTTCGACCAGTACGACCCGAATTCACTGGTCTATGAAGTGCACCCGAACGGGCACTCTCACTACATCAACAAGCCCGGGGCCCAACGCAGTCAGCGACGCAAAGTTGACTACCTCGACGAGGTCGACGCGCTGATCGACGCCAGTCGCATCCTCTGCGAGGGGCTGGAGGCGATGACCCTGCCGCGAGACCTTCAGGTCATAGAGCAGCTGCGCGAGCGAGAAGTAGCCGAAGATGCATCGCTGGGGAGCGAGCTAATGAAGGCCATTTACGAGCACGCGGACCAAGCCGGGATCCCGCTGCCGCGCCTCAAGGGCAACGATCTGATCAAGTGGGGTGGGGTGTTCTTCGTGTTCCCCAACTACTTCGTACTTCCGCAGTATGGCAACGCCTTGTGTTACCGGTTCCGGCCTGTGCACGGCGACCCCGAGCGCTGCCTCCTCGAGCTCTGGTCGGTGTCCATCCCGGGTGCCGACGATGCCATCAGTCGGCCCGAACTACAGGGACCATTTGCGCCGGACGACCCCGAACACTGGCCGCTCATCCCGCTACAGGACTTCGCCAACATCACCCGCCAACAGAAGGGCGTGCACAACCGCACCTTCGAAGCCACCCGGATTTCTCACATCTACGAGGTGGGCATCGCCAATATGCACCAGGAGATCGATCGTCACCTGGCCCAGGACTGAGCATGCCGAGCGTGCGGGTCGATCCGAATGGGATCGTGATCACCCTTAGTCCTCCGGAGACACTCATTGAGGCCGCCTGGCGACTCGGGTACTACTGGCCCACCCGGTGCTACGGGCAAGCTGAGTGCACCGCCTGCAACATCGAGATCACAGAAGGCGTGGAACATGCCTCACCCATGGGTGAGGAGGAGGCAGCCACCCTGGCCACCATGGGTGCCCGGGGACGATTGGTGAGGCTGGCCTGCCGCACCACCTTTGACGAGGACGCCGCCGTTTACAAGCGGGGCGTGCGTGTTGCGGAGTAGGACGGCAGCCAGTTCAGTGCGCCGCTCCGGCCGCTTCCCACTCCTCCTGATGGGTCCGGGCGTTTTCGGCCAGCTGGGCCCAACGACCTTCGCTCTCGCTGACTTTGATGCCGAAGGGGCTCGAACCGCGGAACTCGAGCACCTCGACACCGTCGGGGCCCGCCTTGTACGAGTAGGGCGCACCGGCCGGCACATAGAAACCCTCTCCCGCTTCCACCACTTGGTTGCCCAGGTGCGCTTCGCCCTTCACCACGTAATACAGACAGTCGACGTCATGGGAATGACGGGGCAGGGCGTAGTGAGGGGCGTACCAGAGCCGCACCAGGTTCATGCCACCGTTGTCGGTGTCCCAGAAGAGCACTTCGTTGATGTAGCCGGCCGTGGTACCCACGTCCTTCAACACGGCCCGATCCGGCATCGGGTCCATCACCGGCCGACCCATCAGTGTGGTGTCGCCCAGGTCCCGGCGGTCCTTCTGCCGGAACACCTGCAGTCCTCGGGATCTCGTGGCCATGTGCCCCCGCTTTTCTCGTTGAACGTTTCGTCGTCTGACGCGACCACCACACTATTTCGATACCGAAGTACCTGCGAGAGAAGAGGGATCGGCCATGAGTGAGGAACTGAGCGGCAAGATCGCCATTGTCACCGGTGGTGCCAACGGGATCGGAGCCGCCACGGTGTCGAAGTTCGTGCAGGAAGGCGCTCGGGTGGTCATCGCCGATCTGGACGATTCGGCCGGCGAGGCCTTTGCCCGTTCGCTCGGCGACGGGGCTGCCTTCTGCCATGTGGACGTGTCCGATGCCGATCAGGTGCAGCACATGGTCGACTTCACGGTGGATCGCTTCGGTGGCCTCAACGTCCTGTTCAACAATGCCGGCGTCGCCCCCCCTCTCAGCCGCTTCCTGCACGACGACCTGGTTGACTTCGATCGCCTGATGCGGATCAATGTGTTGGGCGTCATGCTGGGGAGCCAACGGGCTGCTCGCTACATGAAGGACAACGGCGGCGGATCTATCGTCAACTGTGCCTCCATTGCCGGCATTCAGCCCGGGGTGGGTCTGGCCACCTACCGAGCCTCGAAAGCCGCCGTCATTCACGTCACCCGATCCATCGCCGTGGATCTGGCGCAATACAAAATCAGGGTCAATGCCATCGCCCCGGGCAATATCCAGACCGACATGACCAGTTACGACATGGATGCGGTGACCCGCTTCACCCAGCCACTGCCTCGTCAAGGTCAGTCAGACGATGTGGCCAACGCAGTGGTGTACCTGGCCAGCGACCGTGCGGCCCAGATCACCGGGATCGTCATCCCGATTGATGGGGGCACCACAGCCGGAGCGCCCGCCTCGCAGGTCAAGCTGATGATGTCGGCGGGAGCTGAAAAGAGCTAGTTCCCGGTGGCGTGGCGGGCCGCCACGTAGCCGAACACCATGGTGTTGGCGATGCTGGCTCCTGGGCCGAGGTAGTGCCGTCCCATCACTGTGGCCGTGCCATTGCCAGTGCCGTAGAGCCCCTCAATGGGTTGGTCATCCTGGTTGAGCACCTGTGCGTGCTCGTTGGTGACAAGCCCGCCACACGTGCCGATGTCGCCCGGCAGCACCTGCACTGCGTAGTACGGCGCCTCATCAAGTGGGCCGAGACACGGGTGCACTCGGTGGTTGGGGTCGCCCAGCGCACGGTTGTAGGCGGACTCACCTCGGCCGTAATCAGGGTCGACACCCTGCCGGGCACCGACATTGAAATGCTCCACCGACTGGATCAAACCTTCTGGATCGATCTCACACAGGACTGCCAGATCGTGCAGCGTCGGCGCCTGCTTGAGGAGCCCGCTCTCCCGAAGGGACTTCGGGAAGAAACCAGGTCGGGAGCGCTGGTGGGCGTAACGCTTCCGGTACCGATCATCGAAGATCAACCAACATGGAACGGCCTTGCTGGTCTTGTCCCGGGCGTACATCGCCTTTCCGACCTCCATATAGGAGTTCGACTCGTTGACGAATCGCTGCCCTGCCGCATCGACATAAATGGTCCGAGGCCGTTGGCGAGCCTGGTCGAGGGTGGACTGGGCGAATCGCCCCGTCCGCGGCGACGGCAGCCACCACGCCTCGTCCATCAGGTCGATCTTGGCCCCCAGTCGCATGGCTATCTGGATCACTTCGCCGGTGTCGCCAGGGTTCGACATCGACCACTTTCCCTTGTTGGGTTGCTCGCCACCGTATTGCTGACGCATCTCGGGATTATGGGCGAAGCCCCCCGAAGCAAGCACCACGCCCCGGGTGGCCCGGATCAGCACCGGCTTCCCATTGCGCATGGCGCGGACGCCGACGACTCGACCCTCTTCCACAATGAGGTCATTGAGTGGCGCCTCCGTCCACACCTCCACACCTTTGTCCAGGGCTACCTTGAGGGTCTGCGCGATCAGCGACGCTCCGTTGGTGAGAAGAGCCTGCCGGCGCAGTCGAGCAGTCAGGGTCCGGATCACGACGCGGGCTGAGACGGCAAAGGCTCGGAGGCTGCGATTGAAGTTGGAGAGTGATCGAGCCTCATTCGTCATCACGGACATACCCAGACTCTGGGCCAGGCCCGGCTGAAGCTTTTCAAGCCACGGACCCAGCACATGCCCGTCGAAGGGAACCGGCTCAATGCCACGACCGACGTCGTGCCCCCCCTTGGCGTTGGAGTAGTAGTCGCTGTAGCCACGGCAGTAGACGAGCCGAACACCTAGGTCCTGAAGAAAATCGACCATCTCGGGCCCGGCCGTGAGGAAGGCGTGACGCCGCTCGAGCGAGGAACACTGCCCTACATCTCCCACGACGGCCTCGAAGTGGATCAAGGCGTCTTCATATGAATCCGGCTCGCCCGCTTTGCGCATGACCGAGTTGTTGGGCACCCAGAGGATGCCGCCCGACATGCACGTGGAGCCTCCGATCAGCGCTTGCTTTTCGAGCACCAGCGCGCTGGCCCCGGCTTCGACCGCGGCCAGAGCGGCCACCACGCCGCCGCCGCCGGATCCCACGATCACCACGTCCACAGTGGTGTCCCATTCGGTCACGTCATGACCCCACCGGAGTGAACTCGACCGAGAGTGATGTCAGCCCCCGCAAGAAGTAGGTCGGAAGGTACTCGTAGTGACGATCCCCGGCCGGACCATGAGCGGCCTCAGAGATCGTCACACTTCCCAACCGATCAAACAGGCGATTGACCACAATCCGACCCTCGGCCCGGGCCAGGTGTGCTCCGGCACAGTGATGGATGCCGTGCCCGAACGCAATGTGGTTCTTGGCATTGGCCCGGTGCAGGTCAAAGGTCGCCGGATCCGGAAAAGTACGTGGGTCACGGTTGGCCGCTCCCGGCAGCAACATCACGCTGTCGCCTGGTGCGATAGTGACGTCACCGACGGTCACCGGCACCCGGGCCATGCGGAACTGCACGCGGAGCGGGCTTTCGTAGCGCAGGGTCTCCTCAATGAAATTCGGGATGAGATCCCTGTCCTTGCGCAGAGCCTCCTGGATGTCCGGGCGTTCGGCGATGACGCGCAGGGCGAAGGAGAGGAGTCGGACTGTGGTCTCCTGCCCACCGGCGAAGAGGTTGGCGGCCAGCAGTGCCACATCGTTGACTTCGGGCAGACTGCCGTCGGAGAAGGTGGCCGTCGCCATTTCAGAAATGATGTCGTCGGAGGGATTCGCTCGCCGGTCCTGAATGTAGGACGCGAACTGGTTGTAGAGAAACTCGAGCGGCTTGTGTTCCAGCTCGCTGTGGGCCTTACCCATGCGTTCGCGGAACAGATTGTGGTCCGTTTCAGGCACGCCCTCCAGATCGGCAATGACCAGCATGGGAAAGGTCTCGGCAAAATCGCTGATGAATTCGCAGCTGCCCGCTCCGATGAACTCGTCAATGAGGGCATCGGCCTGGCGCCACATGAACTCTTCGTTCTCCCGCAGGCGCACCGGCGTGAGGAGCCGCATCAGCAGTCGACGATGGGCCGTGTGCTTGGGCTGGTCGAAGGCGGGAAGCTGATCGCTGAACGGGAGCATGTCGCGGTACTGCTCAATGATGTCGCTGACATCGTCGCCTTCGAAGGGCACCGGGAACTTCATGAAGGGGCCACTCACCGCGTTGCAGGAGGAGAACTGTGACGGGTTGTTATAGATGGCCCGCGCCTCTTCGTACCCGGTCGCCATGTAAACCCCGAAGTTGGGCTCGCGCCAAATGGGCGCCATGGCCCGTATGGCGTCGTAGTAGTCGTAGGGGTTGGCCTGGACCTCCTTGTCCGTGAAGAAGTTGGTCGTTTCCGGGTTACTCACGGCCCTCGGCTCCCCTCCAGATTTGTTTCGATACCGAAAGAAACTCTAGGGCGACCGCCCGCCATTTCGCTGGTCCAGGCACCTCTTGCCCCCTTCGGGTATTGGTGCCATGATTCTGACACGAATATTCGCCTACTGGGGGGCTCATGGACACCATCAGCGCAACCGACGTCTACTGGGATCCGTACAACGTCGACATCACCGCCGATCCGTATCCGGTGTACCGGCGGCTCCGTGAAGAAGCACCCCTCTATTACAACGACGAACTTCAGTTCTACGCGCTCAGTCGTTACGAGGACATTGAGCGCGGGCTGCTGAATCCGCATACGTTCATCTCGGGCAAGGGCGGCATCCTGGAGCTGATCCAGGCCAACATCGAGATGCCGCCCGGCGTGTTCATTTTCGAGGACCCACCGGCCCACACCATCCATCGCCGGTTGATGTCGCGGGTGTTCTCTCCCCGATCCGTGGCCGAACTTGAAGGCAAAATCCGAGCCTTCTGCGCCGAGTGCCTCGACCCCCTGGTCGGCTCCGACCGTTTTGACGTCATTGCCGAACTCGGCGCGTACGTACCCATGAAGACCATCAGCATGTTGCTCGGGATACCCGAGGAATCGCAGGAAACGATTCGCGACCAGGTGGATGCCAACCTGCGCACCGAGGCGGGCAAGCCCATGGAGGTCCCCAAGGACAAACCTTTCGTCAATGGCTCCGGGTTCGGAGAGTTCATCGACTGGCGTATGGAGCACCCGGTCGATGACCTGATGACCGACTTGTTGCAGGCCGAGTTCACCGACGAGACCGGCAAGACCCGTCGCATGGAACGATCCGAACTGATGATCTACCTGGAGGTCATCGCCGGCGCAGGCAACGAGACCACCAACCGCCTGATCGGGTGGACGACCAAGGTATTGGCCGAGCACCCAGATCAGCGACGCCAAGTGGCGGCCGATCCTTCGCTGATCCCGAACACGATTGAAGAAGTGCTTCGCTACGAGCCTCCGGCCCACTACATGGCCCGCGTGGTGAACAAGGACATCGACGTGCATGGCAAGACCCTGACCGAAGGGGACATCGTGATCTTCCTGGTCGGCTCGGCCAACCGTGATGAGCGCAAGCACGCCAACGGTGACAGTTTCGATATTCATCGGACGATCGGGCAGATGCTGACGTTCGGCAACGGGATTCACCTCTGCCTGGGTGCGGCATTGGCTCGACTCGAAGGTCGCATCGTGCTCGATGAGTTCTTGAAGCGTTTCCCGGACTGGGACGTCGACCTGACTGCGGCCAACCTGTCCCCCACTTCGACGGTACGGGGTTGGGAGGCCTTGCCCGTTGTCATCGGGTAACGGCGTGCCAGGGGAGAGCCCGGAGCGTCAGCCCCGGACGTATGACAGCACGCGCCGCCGCGAACAAGCGGCCGAGACTCGACAAAAAATCGTGGACGCTGGAGTCAAGTTGCTCCACAGCACCGACGTCCGGAACTGGGATGTGTTGTCCATCCGAGCGGTAGCCAAGGGTGCCGGGGTGAACGAACGGACGGTGTACCGGCACTTCGGGAACGAACGTGGCCTACATGATTCCGTCATGGGCGGGTTGGAGGAACAGGCTGGGGTGGTCCTGGAGGGCATGCGTCTAGAGGATGTCTCCAAAGTAACCGCCCGAATCTTCGAGCAATTGTCCGCCCACCCCCTCGGACCGACTCAGATTCTCGACCCGACGCTGTCCGAGGCCGGTCAACGGGTACACACCGCTCTACTCGAAGCCGTGTCGGCCAGCACGTCCGACGAAGAATGGACGACGGAGGACCGGACCATGGTGGCCGGGATGCTGGATCTGCTCTGGAGTCTGGCCGCCTACGAACGCCTGGTACGCGATTGGCAGCTACGTCCAGACCAAGCCAGTACCGCGGTGAAGTGGGTCATTCAGATGGTGGAATCCGCCGTGTTGCAGAACCAGCCGCCGTCACAACAAAAGTGAGCCTGCGCGGCACTGGACCGTTACATCAAGAGCAGCGGGTTCCGCCGGAAGGGAATAGCCCTTCGACGAACCCCGCTGCTCCGATGTACTTACGAAGTGGCGTTAGCCGTCGCTGTGCCGGCGACGTCCGTCCCGCAGAACGGGCTGGATGACACGGTCTTGAATCCCGACTTCACCGCCTTGACCACCCAGGCACATTCCTTGGCCGGATCGTGTCCGAAAATGGTGGAGAAATTGATGCTCTGTGGGAGCAAACCGTTGACGTTGTAGGACTTGAGCCCTCGGAGATCCTTGATCACCGTCGCCCGAGTGGGATTCGGCCCAGCCAATTCCAGACCCTTGATCATGAGGTCGGCGCCGGCCCACGCCTCATACTGGCTGAACGACGGGAAGTCACTCTTGCTGAAGTGCGCGTACTTCTCCATTGCAGATTGCATCTGTCGAGTCCCGGCGTTGGGCAGCAGCCAGGGACGGAACAGCGAGAGGAAGTAACCGCCCTGCAACGAGGACCAGGCTGCCGAGTGGATGACATCGGGCTCATACCCAGTGGCAAATATCTCCGCCTTAATCTTCACGCCGGCCTGCTGCAGTGCTTCCGCCAGGGCGTAGTTCGAGTTGGAGTCCATCTCGGGAGCCAGGGCGTTGATGCCATCCTGCTTGGCCGCCAGGGCAAGACTGCCGAAGGCCACGCTGCCGAACGGAACGGTCGTATCGAGAACGCCGACCTTTCCTCCAGCGTCCTTGAACGAGTCAGCGGTTGAGATGGCTGCCCTGCTCGATGACGGGGATATGCCGTATCCGTAGGCGCCGATCACCGAGCCACCGAACTTCTTCAGGAACGACCCCAGCTGGGTGTTGACCGGATACTTCGGGTCGACGCTGCCGTTATCGGCCGCAAACATGTTGGTATACGGCTGCTGGCCCCACTCCGGCCCGTCACTGTAGGAACCAGTGACTGGTACTCCGGCCACTTGCGGAGGCTTGGCCGCCAGGAAGAAGAGGGGGCTCTGCGACACGATGCCGAATGCCTTTGAATCGGCCTCTTGAACCAACGTGGCGATCTCCGACGGACTGGTCTGATCGTCCAGGACGAGCGGAATGAGCTTGTGCCCGTGCACTCCACCTTCGGCGTTCTGAAGGGCGATTCGAGCTTCAAATCCGGCGGGAGACGAGCCGTCTTCAGCGCCTCCCACTCCGGTGACCGACGTGATGTAGGCGATGGTAATGGGAGCCGGTGTCGCTCCGGCCGACGACGGCGTGGCCGCTGCTAATGCAGTTGACACTCCGCCCGTCAGCATCAAAATGGCCAAGCCGACGGAACCGCTCCGGAGCCTGCTCCGCACTGGTTTCATTACTCTTTGCCTCCCCCCCGACCGAAGGTCAGGTGATATGCGAGCGAGTTCGCCCGGTTGTTGGTTGCGTCGTTGACATCTCTTGACCCCCCGGCCAAGGCATTCCGCTGGAGGGAAGCTTCGATATCAAAGCACATTCTCCCGTCACCGGTCACTTGCCAAGTCGTACGCCTGATGATCGGCCACGGCATGGCCGAGCCGCTCGAGCATGGCGGTCGTGATCGCCGGCGCCACCTTCAGCGTGATCGCCCACAAGAAGAGGCCGTACACCATGCCGACACCGATACTGCGCCAAGCGTCGTCCCACGAGGGGGCGTCGCCGGATTCGTGGCGAAGCCGCTCCAAGTAGTGCGCCAGGAGGTCTGACTCCGACCTCCGACGATCATCAGTAGCCAATGTGCACCCGAGGTGATAGCCGACGTCGAGATACCACGGCCCACGCTGCACCAGCTGCCAATCAACCAGGCAGGGATGACCGGTCGCATTGAGGTAGAGATTGCCGACGTGGGCATCGCCATGAAGCAGGCACCCCGGCACCACACCATCCAGCAGGTTCGCTACCTGATCGATGACAATCATTAGGCGTTCGGCGTCGCGCACCTCGTCGGGCACTCCAGACCCAATGGCACCGTCGAAGTTGCCTCGGATCTCACGCAGCCCGCGCGCCTGCATGGTGCGACGCAGGCGCGGTGCCAACCATGCTTCTCCGGTCTGAGCTGCTCCCCAGGGCTTCCCATGGAGGATCGCGTACTGCTCGAGGCTCTCGGCCACCTGATCAGGGGTATACGGACTGAGTGCATCGAGAAACACTGCGCTTTCCGCGGCGACATCCGCGGTGATGATCACACCGTGCTGGCTGACCGGATCGACGTCCGCGTAGAAACAGTCGAGCGTCCGCACTCCAGCGTCACGCACGAGGTGCCGGTAGAACAGCGCTTCGGGCACCCCAGCCGAACGACTGGCTGCGGCGGTGTCGGAACAATCAGCGAAATATCCCTTCACGCAAAGTTCCGCTGGAAGGCCCGGCGGAAGTTCTCCTCGGCACTCAATCTGGAATCGGGCATTGGTCGACACCCGAGACACCACTGGCCCAGATTCAACAGACGACACTTCGATCCCCGGAAACCGGAGCCCCAGGGCTGCGCTCAGCCACGACGGGTCAAGCACCTCTTGGAGCGTGTCCGGCACCGCCAATGATGTCCGCGCCTCGGGCACGCCTCAGGTCGCTCCCTGGCGGAGTTGATCTCGAAGCACATACTTCTGGACCTTGCCCGACGAGGTGCGCGGGAATTCCTCGATGGCGATGAGCTCTTCCGGCCATTTCTGGCGTGCCAATCCGGCACCTTCCAGATGGGAGAGCACTTCAGGGAGCTCGGGAGCCGGACGCTCTCCCACCATGCGCAGGAAGGCGGCCGCATGCTCACCCATTCGAGCGTCGGGAGCTGCTACCACGGCCACCTCAGCGACGCCGGGCAGTGTCATGAGTATCTCCTCGACTTCGGCCGCGCTGATGTTCTCTCCACCGCGAATGATGATGTCCGAGAGCCGATCGGTGATCAACAGGTAGCCATCAGGATCGAGGATGCCGGTATCCCCCGTGTGATACCAGCCGTCACGGTCGAAGGCTCGAGCGGTCAGTGTCGAATCCGTGTAGCCAAGGAAGCATTCCGGGCCGCGGGAGAGGATTTCGCCGGCTTCGCCGGTCTCCACCTCTCGTCCCTCGGGATCCACAAGCTTGATTTCATTTCCCGGCAATGGTCGACCGTTACTGGAGAGTCGCTTCTCCAGCGAGTCCGCATACGAGCAACCGGTGATGGATGGGTGTTCAGTGGACCCGTACATGGAATAGATGGTCAATCCGAGTTTCGTCGCTCGTTCCATGACGGCACGCGGCACCGGTGCCCCACCCATGCCTTGGTAATGCAGTCGCTCAAGATGGCCCTCCCCGCAGCGGGGGTCGTCTAGCAGGCTGGTCAAGAAATACGGGGCACCACCCCCGGCGGACAGGTCCTCGGACTCGGACAGACTCAGCACTACTCCCGGGTCCCACTGGTCGAGCAGATGGACTGGCCTTCCGTTGTCAATGGGTATCAGGAGGGCCCCGAGCATCCCGATGGCGTGGCTGATCGGATTGGCGATGAGCAACGGTCGACGGCTCGGTGGCTGGGCTGCACCCAGCTGCGAGATTTCGGCACTCACCGTCTGATGAGAGTGCACGACGCCCTTGGGGTTGGCCGTAGTCCCTGAGGTCCAGCCCACCAGCGCCGGAGACCCGGGGTCGACCGTGGCCGGGGCATCGATGGAGTTCCCGGTGAGCAGGTCTTCGAACCGCATGCTGCCCGCTGGGCCGTCGCCCCCGACGACGACGATCTGCATGCCCGGAATATCGGGGACGGACTGGAGATTGGCCAGGAAGTCCTGATGTCCGAAGCGCGTGGCCGTCACATGGACGCGAGGCTGACACTGGCCGAGGATGTACGAGGTCTCGCGGGTGCCGTAAATGTGGACGATAGGGGCCACGATTGCTCCCACCATGGCCGCGGCATAGAAGGTCACTGCTCCTTCGAGCCAATTCGGTGTCTGGAAACTGACAACATCCCCCGCCGTCACGCCGCACTGCACCAAGCCATACGCGGCCTGCCGGGCCAGCTGCAGCACGTCACCGAAGGTGCCGCGCCATGGATGAGAGTCCGAATGGATGACGAACGGGAGTTGAGCGTTCGCCATGAGGCGATCGGCCAATCGCTCACCCACGCTCCGATCCGTCCACCACCCGTCTTTGATGAACCGTTGCTGGTTCTCTATCGATATGTCCCGCAGATCCCAGAGTGGCTGGCCCATCAGGCTCGACCCTGGCGAGAGGCACCCCGGCCCGATGGCGCGTCATCCCCGTTGATGGCCGCAAAACAGAAGGTCCACAGCCGATCTGCGATCTCGTCAACGGGTGCGTCAAGACCGGCGCAGTCATAGTGATGGAAGACGGCCATGCTGAGCTGTGTGATCAGCCAGGCCGAATACTGGGGATCATTCGGATGGATGTGGCCTATGGCGATGGCTTCCTGGATCTCCTCAACGAGCAGGTCGGTGAAGGGCTGCGTCGCCCGTGACACTTCGGCGGGATAAAGCGTCTGCAGACGAAAGTGCTCCGACGTCATGAAGCTCGGTGCTGCGTGCGGGGCCCCCAGACCGAGCACCGCAGCGGTCACGTAGAAGTGCAGGCGTTCCACCGGATCGGAGAGTTCGCGGGCACGCTCTCGAAACAGACCGCAGTTCTCATCAATGATGTCTTCGATCACCGCGAGGAGCAGTGCATCCTTTCCCGAGAAGCATCTATAAAAGGTCTGGAGGGCGATACCGGCCTCTTTGATCAGCTCCTGGGTCGTGAAGCTGGCTCCTTTGGACTCGGTCAGCCGACGGGCGGCCGCCACGATGGATCGCACCTGCTCTACCCCTCGGTCCCGGGATCGCTGCACCATGGGCGACCGATCGGCCACCCGCTCGGCCCATGTCTCGTTTGCGGCGGTTTTGGGCATCAACCCACCTTCCTTGCGTTTCGCAGAATGTGCCATTGGGGTCAGTACCGATCGGCGCTGAGGGTCACCGCGCCTCCGTAGTGGGGCGATGAGTGGCACGCCACCCCTATTGAAACATCAGCCCTCTGCCGTTCCCCGGCTCGGCCCGCCAGTTGCAGGTAGCACTCGAGCAACTGCGGCACCCCGTGCATTCGTCCGTTCCCGAGCGCTCCGCCGCCGGAGAGCACCGGCAATGCGCCCTTCGTATCGGCATTGATTCCACCACTCGCTACCACCTGATGGGCTTCGCCGAGTGGGCACAAGCCAAGTGACTCCATCCAGAAGAGTACGAACGGTGAGAACCCGTCATAGACCTGCGGGAGATCCACCTCAGACGCACTAATGCCGGACCGTTCCCATAATCGACGGGCGGTCTCAACACCCACTTCCATGATGTCATCGAGCGGCCAGTGCAGCGGCAGTCGCTTGCGAATGGGCGCGCCCGTCGCGTATCCGGCCACATATACAGGGCGATGGGGCAGATCCGCCGCCCTGGCCGCCGATGTGACAACGAAGCAGGCCGCGCCATCGACCGGGATATCGCAGTCCAATCGGCAGATGGGATCGACAATCATCGGCTCCGCCAGATATTGATCGACCGACAGCGGCCGCTCGGCCCAATAGGACCACGGTATCTGAGCACCGTTCTTCCGGGCCTCGGCCACCACATGCGCCATCACTTCTCGGGTGGCGCCATAGCGCTGCATGTACTCGTTGTACGGGAGAGCAATCATGGCCAAGGGCCCGAAGTAACCCTGCGGAGCCGTCCACTGCTGATCGCCTCGTATTTCCGTCATTGCGTTCCCGTGATACGAGCCGACCGGATTGTGGAGAGCCCGGTGCACCAGTACGTACTTGGCAGCTCCACTTACCACCGCATTAACGGCCATGGCGATCGCCCCCGGGATCTGGCCCATGCCCTGGAACCCGGCGGCATAGGCCGGATTCACGCCCAGGTGTTGAGCCAACCAATTCGCCGACACCACGCTGATGCCGTCCACGGCGGTGTGGGCACCGGCCGTAGGAAAGAGGCTGGCCGTGACAAATCCGTCGATCTGGGATACCGCCAACCCAGCATCGGCAATGGCACGTCGAGCTGTATCGACTGTCATTGCACCCAGGGACAATTCGGCATGACGTTCGACCTGGCTGTGCGCGTAGCCCACGACGGCGACCTGATTGCTCGACGGCATCCGCCCACTCATGTGGCACCGCTCAGGGCAAACGCCGGCACCGACACGCCAGGGGTCAGGTCTTCAAATACCAATAACACCGACGTACCCTGGCGCAACGGGGCACCAGGGCCGTCGACCAGTCGACCGATGAGGCGCACGTCCTCCTGGGCCGACAACTCGACGTCGACGAGCACAAACGGCACGTCGAAACCGGGGAGGAACGATTGCCGCACGACGGTCCACGACCGAACGGTGCCGCTCCCGTCGACCGGAATGAATTCGAACGCAGGGTCCGTCGTCCCGCAGTGAGTGCAGACGGGGCCAGGAGGATGATTGATCTGGCTGCACTTTGCACAGCGGGCCAACACGAGCGAGTGTGACGCTGCCGCCGTCCAGAAATGCTCCGAAAGTGCATCGGGAACCGGTAGTGGACGACCTCCTTGAGGGCTCAGAGGATGACCCCCGATTCTCTGAAGGAAGAGATCTCCTCCCACTGATATCCCAGTTCTAGGAGCAGTGTTTCGGTGTCCTCGCCATGTTCAGGGGCACGTCGCAGGGGCGGCGGGCACCCATCGAACTGCACCGGGACCGCCGGCAGGCGATAGGCCGTTTCGCCGTCAATGACCACGTCCCCGATGTACCCATTGGCCTGCACCTGCACGTCGTCCAGCAGCTCCGAAATCGTCTGCATCGGCGCCCACGGCGCGTCGAGCCCCGACAGGATGTCCTTCCACTCGGCAAAGGTGTGTTTGGCGAATTCTCGATCCAGCTCGGTCACCAGGACCGCAGCGTTCTCCCGCCGGACTGCCATGTCGGCAAACCGCGCATCCTCGAGCAGATCGGACCGGCCGACGGTGCGGCAGAAATCGGGCCAGTAGCGGTCGGGCTGTAGGAACACCAGCTGAATGTGACGGCCATCTTTGGTGCGGTAGACCCCGACCAATGGGTTGACCTGCGGGCCACGACCACTGGCGGGTTGGGGCTCGGTGCCGCCAAGTGCAGCCAGTAGATCAGAGGACAGCGTCCACATGGCCGTCGACAACAGGGACACGTCGACCACACATCCGACCCCGGTACGAGACCGCTTCAATAAGGCCGCAGTGACGCCGAACGCCAATGCCATGGCACCGTTGCGATCGCCCATCGCACCGCGCTGCGAAATGGGGTAATCCCGCTCGGGGGGAGTCAGGATGTGTGCCATCCCGCCTCGAGCCCAGAAGGCAGTGGCGTCGTAGCCGGCCATGTCGGCGTCCGGGCCTCTGGCACCATACCCATGCCCCCGGGCATAAATGAGACCCGGATAGCGCTTGCGCAATTCGTCCGAGTCGAGGCCCAGCCGGGCCAGCGCCCCTGGCCGCAAGCTGGTCAAGAAGACGTCCGCCGTCTCAAGGAGCTTGTGCAGGAGCCGCAACCCCTCATCGGATCGGATGTCGAGCGCGATAGATCGCTTGCCGCGGTTGGCGAGCGCCAGCGAGAGATTGATTCTCCCACCTTCGGCGCCGATCCCCTGGGTGATGAGCCCACGGTAGGGGTCACCCTCCTTGGGCTCAACGTGCACCACGTCGGCCCCCCAGTCGGCCAGAAGAGCGCCGGCCACCGGGACAAACACCCACTGGGCCAGTTCAACCACCCTGACACCATCGAAGGCCTGATCGGTTGCGTTCTCTTCCACTCAGTCTCCGGGCGCAGGGATGAGCACGACCACCGGGATCACGCGCTCAGTTCGGGACTGATAGGCGTCGTAATTCGGCCAGAGATCGGTGACGATCTTCCAAAGTCGTGGCTTCTCTGACTCACCCGCGGTACGAGCCGTCACGCCGATATGGTCACCCTTCACCTGAATCCGGGCCGACGGGTTGGCCTTCAAGTTCAGATACCAATTGGGATGCATCGGTGCTCCGCCCATTGACGCCACCACCAGGTAGTCGTCGCTATCCCGGGCATGAATAAGCGGTGTTGTCCGGGACAGCCCACTGTGCCTGCCCGTCGTCGTCATCAGAAGGATCGGGACGCCGTTCCAGATGTAACCGACTTCTCCACCGGTTTCTTGGTAACGCTGCACATGCTCCGCGCCCAACAGGGTGATGTCGGGTGATTGATAGGTGGGATCGCTCATGTGTTCACCTCAATCGAATCGCACCGGAATGGCGGTGGCCCCGCGCTCGTAAAAGCCGATGAAGTTGGGGGCCTCCGCGTCGGGGTCGAGCCGCAGCCGGGGCAGCCGGTCCATCAACGCATTGATGGCGACGGTCATTTCGGCGCGGGCCACGTGCTGCCCAAGACACACGTGCGGCCCTCCACCAAAGGCGAAAGTTGGCCTCGGTGGCCGTGACGGATCGAACTCGTCCGGACGGTCCCAACGCTCTGGATCGCGATTGGCGGCGCCCAGGCAGAGGTGAAGCACCGCACCCTTCGGCAGATGGCACCCGAAGAATTCGACGTCCTTCGTGACCCACCGGGAAAACATGGGATCGGTCGGAGCCCAGCGGGTGGACTCCTCAATCAGGGGTCGCATAAGGCTGCGATCCGCCCTGACCGCTTCGACCAGGTCCGGACGCTGTAGCAAGAGGGCCAGGGTGATGCCCATTTGCTTCCAGGTGGTGCCCGAACCGGCGGCGAGGAGGAGGAGCGAGAAGGACAAGATCTCAGCGTCAGTCAGCCGGTGGGCCGATCCCGCCTCGTCCGTCACTTCGGCTTGCACCAACACACTGATGAGATCACTGACAGGATGTTCACGTCGAGCGGCCACGATCGGCGCCATGATCTCCATGATCCGTTCGGGTTGGGAGAGGGATTCTCGGACATCGAGCGCCTGGTCGATCGGGATACCGAAGCTGCCCGTGATGGTGAGCACCGGGATGGCCGCACAGAGCTCGACGTTCAGCTCGGCTCGACCGGCAACCTCGAAGGCATCAATGAGGGTGTGCACGGTGGACTCGATCCAGTTCTCAATCCACCAACGCACCTTGGTGGGCGAGAAGGAAGGTTGCACCAAAGACCGGTAGCGGCGGTGCTGCTCACCCCCCATGGACAGCATGCTGTTGGTTGGACCGGGCTCCCCCGCCTCGAGATCGACGGCCTCAGCCGATGAGGCGAACGTCTCTGGATCACGGTAAGCGGCGTCACACGCGGCCCAGGAGAAGGCCGAGAAGTGCGGCAGTTCCGCATACGGAAGCCCGTGGAAGAACAGGTCGTCCTCGACGCCGGAGAGAGTGTGCACGGTGCCGGGTTGGACCGGCGCCTTCTCCCTGAGCGCGGCCCAGACCGGATAGGGGTCATCCCGATACGTGCCCCCATTCCAGTTCTGGACGTTGTTGGCCAGGTCGAAAAGCCGACGGACCCGTTCGGGATCGAGGAGTTGTTGGGTCCCCGTCATTTGGCGGTGTACCCGCCGTCGATGGGCAACAGGATGCCGGTGACGTTGGCGGCGCGGTCAGAACAGAGGTAGACGGCTGCCTCAGCACAGTCCTCGGCAGTAATGGGTTTTCCCATGGGGTGGGCCGATCCGGTGCGTTCAGCCACCGCCTCCAGGTCAGCCCCGGACACCGCAATCCCACCGGCCGCCATGAACCCCGTATACGGCATCCCCGCGGGGCAGATGGCATTCACACGAATCCCGAAAGGCGCCACCTCGACGGCGACGGCACGGGTGAGCTGATGCACAGCCCCTTTGGTTGCGCCGTACACCGCGCCGCCCCACCCGACCAGGCCGGCGACCGAGCCCGTATTCAAGATCACGCCCCCGCCCCCTTGCTCCTTGAATCGCAGCACGGCATGTCGGCAACCCAGGAATACCCCGCGGAAATTCACGGCGGTAAGGCGATCAAAATCTTCGACGGAATGTTCTTCGAAGATCATCCCGAGCCGTGGGGTTGGAATCCCGACGTTGTTGTACATGACGTCCAGACGGCCGAAGTGCCCGACGGCACTGGCGATCAGGGCCGCCACATCGGCATCCTGGGCCACGTCACTCCGTTCTGCGACCGCCTGCCCACCCGACAGCTCAAGCTCCGCCACCGTCTCCTTGGCCCTGTCCAAGTCGATGTCAGCGCAGATGACCAATGCGCCTTCCTCGGCAAACCGCCGAGCCGATGCTCGACCAACCCCGGAGCCCGCACCCGTAATGATCGCAACCTTGTCCTTCAACTGCACCTTGTTCACTCTCCTTGTTGAGGAACGAGCACGATGGCTCCGGTTGGGCAGCCCTCGGCTGCGGCACTGAGATACTCGATGGTGTCTCCGCTGGCATCGATCACGATCACCTTCGTCTCGGCATCATGGGCGAAGGTTGAAGGTGCGAACTGGATGCAGACGCCATGGCCGGTGCATGCCTCCCGATCAATGGTGATGGCCGGGTGATCGGCGGAGTCAGGCACTCGCCACCACGGGCGGCTCGGCGGGCGTGAAGCGATACAACTTCTCGGCATTACCGCGAAGAAGCTTGTACTGCGTCTCTGCCGGCAAGTGACTGATCAGCTTCTTGACCCCGGTGATGCAGTTGGGCCACGTCGAGTCGGAGTGCGGATAGTCGGTCTCGCACATGATGTTGTCCTCACCGATCTCCTCGATGCTGGCGATGCCGTGATGGTCTTCAATGAAGCAGCCGTACACGTGCTCTCTGAACAATTCTCGAATATTCAGCGTGTTCAGATCCACATCCGTCGATGCATGCTCCATGAAGGTTTGCCCCCGCATGACCCAATACCGCTGCTTGTCGAGCACCTGTTCGGCGCGCTCGAGGAAATACGGCATCCAGCCAATCTCTCCTTCTGATAGCGCAATCTTGAGGTTGGGGAAGCGCTGAAACATCCCACTGAACAACCACGACAGCATCGCCCCAGACGTCCGGATGGCCCCCCACGCCAGGTTGGCCATAAAGGGAGAGTCAGGCGCTATCTGCGGGATCTGTGACGACGAGCCCACGTGCATGGATGCCACCATGCCGGTCTCATTTGCCATACTCATGACCGGATCCCAATATCGGTTGACATCGTGAATGGTAGGGAGCCCAAGCGGTGCCGGGTTCTCCGAAAAGGCAAAGGCCGTCACGCCCCTGGCCGCCATCCGCTCCATTTCTCCGGCCGCCAGCACCGGATCCCACATGGGAATCAACATCAGAGGGATATACCGACCCGGAGCGGCTGCGCACCACTCTTCTACAGTCCAGTCGTTGTAGTGCTGGAGGCATTCGAAACCAAACTCGCGGTCGCCCGCCTCCATGAACAGCTGCCCGCAAAATCGAGTGATCGTCGGAAAACAGAGGGAAGCCAGAATTCCAGCCCGGTCCATGTCTTCGATGCGGGCCGCCGAGTCGTAACACCCGGGACGCATTTCGGAATATGGCAATGGAGCGGGACTGAATTCCTCCTTGGACTTACCGGCCACAGCGCTCAAACCCGAGCTTGGAAACCGTTTTCCGTCGTAGACCCAATAGTCCATCCCATCCACGAATTCCTGATGGGGAGCGCGATCGCGGTCTTTCGCCGCCACGCGGTCGACCCACAGATGTGGCGGTTCGAGAATGTGGTCGTCGACAGAAATCAACCAATCCAGATTCAGTTCAGATGCGGTCATGTGTCAGACCCCTTATGTCGGAAGTTCACCGATGGCAATGTGTTTGATCTCTTGGAAGGCGCGAATTCCCTCCACTCCCCGTTCACGGCCCAGTCCACTCTGCTTGTACCCACCACTCGGGGCGTACGCGCTGAATACTGACGTGTTGACGTTGACGGCACCGCTCCGGATTCGCCTGGCCACCGCCGTCGCCGCCGCCACGTCGGCGCCATAGACCTGACCCGAGAGTCCGTAGATGCTGTCGTTGGCCATCTGAATGGCATCCTCGACGTCGCGGTAGCCGATAACGGAAAGAACAGGGCCGAAGATCTCCTCCTGGGCTGCGGGATTGGCATTGTCCGGGAGATCGAGCACGGTCGGTTCGAAGTAGTAGCCCCGTTCGAACTCGGCTGGCCGTCCTCCTCCGCTGACCACCTTTCCTCCGTGCTCCTCGGCCAGTGCGACAAAGCGCTCGCAGCGTTCACGCTGAGACGCGCTGATGAGAGGTCCGATCAACGCCGACTCATCGCTGGGCGGACCAACCTTCAGGTGGGCGTATGCAGCGCTGACCGACTCGAGCACCTCACCTTTGCGATCTTCTGGCACCAACATCCGAGTGGCCGACACGCACGCTTGGCCGGCTGTCATGGCAATGACCTGCGCCGCGCCGGCTGCCACTCGGTGCATGGCATCGGGAAGGTAGATCTGAGCCGACTTGCCGCCCAGCTCCAGGGCCACCCGTTTCACCGTCGAAGCGGCCTGGGCCAGGATCTGACGCCCCACGCCGGTCGATCCGGTAAACGACACCATGTCGACCGCAGGGTCGGTGGTGAGGATTTCGGCCCCCGCAGCGCCCGGTTCGATGATCACGCTCAACACACCAGCTGGCAATCCCGCCGCTTCTGCGGCCGCACCGAAGGCAAGGGAGGAAATCGGTGTGAGTGGACTGGGCCGAAGGATCACCGAGTTGCCCGCCATGAGGGCGGCGATCAACTTCTGGAACGCCATGATGATGGCGCCGTTGTAGGGCGTGATGGCCACCACCACCCCTACCGGCTCGTGGCGACGAAGGCTGAGCGCCACGCGACCGCGCACCAACTCGTCTGTGGGCACCGGATTCGCCTCTTCATGAGGGAGCGACAGATACAGGTCAATGGTGTTGCGGGCCTGAGCCATGCCGGCGCCGTACTGGGACATCTCGGCAAAGCGGAAGGGCTGTCCGGCCTCGGCCACCATGGAGGCGACCAGGGGTTCGTGGAGTGTTTCGAGGTGATTGAGCATCCGGCCCAGAATCCGAGCCCGCTCCGAGCCTGGGAGATCGGCCCACACTCCGGCGTCAAAGCTTCTCCTGGCTTCGCCAATGGCACGGTGCACTTCGTCGAGCGGAGTAACCACGAGCTCGGCGACGAGGGATTCATCGGCCGGGTTCTCAACCGGAAATCGGTCTGACCCATCCACCCAAGTTCCAGCTACGAAGCCGGTGCGGTATTCGAGGATCCCTGCCTCAGCCATGACGTCCCTCCAGCTCAGCTAAGTAGAGCAATGTTCTACTGTTTCAAAGTACGGCATATTCGTCAACACCAGATCCGGTGCATTCATCAGTAGGTCCACTCGAAACCCGATGTCCCCCGCGGCAGCTGCACCGACGCCACCCCGCTGGGGGCGGCAACGACGGATCGTCCGGCGAAGATCAGCTTCGATCCCGGCAGAAGTCCGCTCAACGTGATGACGACCGGACCATCTGAGGCCACCAGTGCCGTGCCGATGGGCAGGTGCGCACCGATGGTGTCAATGGTCAGGGTGGCCACATTGTTCAAGCTGAGCAGCAACGTCTGATGAGACGCCACTCCGCCACCCGATAGCCAGGTGCCACTCAAGTTGCTCATCGGAGGGGCGTCAGACGGCGCGATGACCTTCAATGCCACCTGTTCCGCCACCCGAGCTTCTGGGATCGCGTTGTCAACTGCCGACACCTTGGACGTCGCCCCCACCGCAGTGGAGCGTTCGGACAGTCCAGAGATCCAGTAGTCCGATGTCGGACCGAGGCCGAGAGACCGACTCACTGCCTGCGGGCACCACGTGTAGTCAACAGTGCCCGGGTCGCTCACCGCAGAAGGGGTACCGCCCAGCGCTGACACCTGCGTGGAGAAGCCATCTTCGGCCAGCGTGATCAGATGCTCACCACCGTCCGTGGAAAAGAACGAGAATCGGTCTCGCGCCACAGCGAATCGGGCTACCTCTATCAGCTCGGTGGGGTAGGGCGACAACTCGTCGGCATAGGCATCGGAAATGACGAATGGCACCCAGCGATCGTTCTCCGTCCTGTCGGGCGCGCTCGAAATCACCTCTTCCTGAAGACCCACGCCCAGCGTTGAACAGGTCTCCTCAAATCCGCCATCCAAAGGCATTGCCTCGCTGAACACCGACGGGTAGGTCGCGGCGAGGTCGAATGTACCCAACCCGCCCATGGAGAATCCCGTCAGGACGGTTTGATTGGGTGCAAGGTTGAAGGCCAGAGCAACTTCTCGCCACACCTGCCAGAAATCATGTTCGGCGATGCCTTCATAGAACCCAAGAGGTCCGAAACTCTCGGGCGTCACACAGATCGAATTCCGGTCCTGACAGAGCTCCTGAATGAAGCGAGGGTCGGTGGCTCCATAGATGTTGTAGTTCGTCAAAGCGGCATGCAGCACCCATGTCAATGGAAATGCCTGGCGCCCGGTATATGTCGTAGGGACATACACCGCATAGGGCTGAATCCGACCACGCAGTTGCGGATTCGCATCCGGCGAAGGATCGATTCCCTGTCCCAGACTGAGGTCGGTCACGTACCAGCGGTCACTCCAACCCAGTACCACTGGTACTTGTGTGGTCGCATGTGCAGCGAGCTGGCTCCAAGTAATCAGCTGCGAGAATTTTGACACGTTTCCAGTGGCAAGTGTGTCAGCCTGATCCGCATCAGCCCAGTAGTTACCGGTCAGCAATGTGGTGGAACCGGCAATGTCGTCAGCACCCACCACCGGCAGTTGGTTGACCGCCGATGCGGCTCCCGCCACAATGCCGTTCGGAACCCCGCCTCTGTACGTCGGTGCTTCCTGGGCCACCGTGCGAAAGGTGATGTTGTACACCCGCGGTGCGGTCGGCGCGGCAGGGAGACCTCCGACCTCAAGGGGCGCGGCAAATCCCGTGCCAGATGCGTTGGCCAACCCGGCCGCAAGGCGGATTCGCCAATTGCCCGACACCGGCATGGTCGACAGGGGTATCGAAACGGCAAATGACTGGGCCGACATGTCAACCTGGGTCGAGAACTTGGCAATGATCGAGCCGGTGGCAACGTCAATCAGTTCGGCATCTTTAGCCGAGACCACCAATGCCCTATCGATCCCGGGCGACGAGACATTGGCGTTTCCAGGCCATTCTGAGGCGCCGGTCGTCGGATTGTCATCCGTATCAAAGGTCCATTCTGCTATGGGAACGTCGGGGCTGACCAGCGTGTTCCAGTCGACACGCCAGATTGTGGCGCTCGTGGTCAGCCCGACCGCGGTGCGAAAGATGTCCGCTCCGTCATTGTTGGCCGGGCCGGTGGGGTAGGTGTAGCCGCCCTTTGTGAGCAAGTTCTGGGTGTTAACAGGGACACCAGTCGACGGCCCGAATGCGTCATAGACCCAGTCGGTCCATTCGAACGCGCCGTCGATGAGACGACCAGTACCGGAAGTGGGTGAAAATGCATCAGGAAAAGGCCAGCTGGAAGGAATCGGCAACGAGGGCTCGGGTGCAAGCGCGGCTGCCGCCACGCCGGTCGGTAGATCCGGTAGCAGCGCAGTTGTCGCGCCGCTGCCGGTTGTGCTCTCCAGACCGGATGCCGGCACGTTGGTCGGGAGGGTGAAGACACCCACCATCACGATGGCCAAAACGAGCCAACACGACGAGTGTGACCTCGAAAATGCAGAACTCTTTCCTGACATCACGAATTGCACACGTAGTTGCCGTTGTTCACGTCCACGAACTGCCCGCTTTTGATGGTCATAAGCCAGTAGCAGGGTTCGGGCGTTGCTGGCTGATTCTGAGTGAAGGTCAACGGGGGGGACAGTCCGCCGAGATTGTCATTCTTGATGGCCCAGAGGCCCTGGAGGAATTCAGCTGATGTAGGTGTGGCGGTCAGATACTTATCGGCCGCCACGGCCAGCATGCCGGCGGTCCATTCGGCAGAGGTCGACGCGGACCCGGGCTCATTGGGGGCGTACGTCTTCATGGCTTGCTGATACGTCGACTGTGCCGGCGTGAAACTGTCAATCCACGGGAAATCCGATTGCCCCGCCAACAAGCCCGTGAGGTTGCTGTCGGTGACAAGGCTCGCGGTCACGGCGAGGCTGTCGACTGCATAAATAGGGCGGTATGCCTGTGCCACGCAGTCGTTCGACATGCGAATCAGACTGTCTGAATCGCCCGCGAAGTACACGAAAGTGGCACCTGCGCTCTTGGCGTCAATGCACTGGGCCGTGAAGTCCGGTTGCGTGAGACTGATTGTCGAGGAGTAGACCGTCGTTGCCCCTTCAGTGACGGTGCCGGTCTTGATGAACGGGCTGACCGTGGTGGTGCAGCCAGGATCCTCGACGCAGTAGAGCACGGCCATCTTCGTGTAGCCAGCAGTCACAGCGGCACGTATCGTGAAATCGGCTTCGGCACTGGGTGGGTAAGCGCTCGACCCCTGGGGGAACAGGATGGGGCTTTCCCACCACTCGTTAGCGTCGGAGTCTCCACCGATGACCGGGATGTCCTGCTGCGCCAGATAGGGCTCGCTGGCACTGACCGTCAGGGGCACAAAATTTCCGACAAACGCGATCACATGATCCTGCGTCACTTCCTGCTCAACCTCGGACACACTTGTTGAGGGATCGCCTCCATCGTCTTCAGCAAATATGTGGACCGGATGGCCGTTCAGGCCGCCGTGGGCGTTGATGTACTCCTCCCATACTTGGAGCGCCGGTTCCGCTCCCCCGAATACCGCTCCGGCCACGCCGCTATAGGTGCCGACATTGCCCAGGTTGATGGTGGACTCCGTCGCTTGCGATGGGCTCGCTGACGAATTTTGGGGCGCAGCGTTTCCGGTCAAACCCGGTCTAGCGCCAACAGGTTGGCCGGAATCGCCCGGAGTGTCTTGAGAGGCCGCGCCGGTAGCCGAAGAGATGCCGTTCACTGCGCCGGCAGACGTCCTGCTGGGCTGTTGGGACGAATTCGATTGAATGGCCTGCTTGATGATGGGCCGTTTCGCTGCGGCGACAATCGCCTGATTCACACGGGAACCGCATGACGCCGTCAACGCTCCGAGCGCAACCACCACCAGAATCAGCGCTACCCGCCTAGGCACGTGGGCTCCTACGGGGCCGAACCCCTTGAAGGCTCCCCTCCTTGCCCCGCAAATGCAGGTCTGCGGTGTCACTCGGACATCTATCCCCCCCGGGACCGACAATCGCTGGCTGGATACTTGGTTCTCGCTTTATACGATATTTCGTTCTCCATGTAAAGGGAACAAGGTTCTACAATCAATCGGCGGGTGAACGGGCGGCACGACCGAGTGGCCCAGGCCTAGTTTCGCGACCACCATTCAAACGATTACGCGCCTGTTGCGGCATTCCCGAATATGTCGTTCTTGACCAGAGAGACTACCGTTTTCGCAGCTGGCGCCCCTTTCTGGATCGCCATCCATTGAAAGGAACTGAGCACCGTGGAGATCCCTGGAAAGAAGGCAGTCATCGTCGGAGGCGCCTCCGGAATGGCCAAAGCCAGCGCCGAACTGCTGCATCAGAAAGGCGCCGCCATCGCCATCTTGGACCTGCCTACTTCGGCAGGAGCGGAGGTTGCCAAAAGTCTCAACGGCTCTTTCCACCCCGTCAACGTCATGGACGAAGGCGACGTCGAGATCGCTCTGGGCGAAGCTGTTGAGACGCTCGGGGGCCTTCATATTGCGGTCAACACAGCGGGTGGCGGCACTGCGAGGCGCACGCTGTCCAAGGACGGTCCGCACCCGCTCGATGAGTTCCGACGCACCATTGAACTGAACCTGATCGCCACCTTCAATCTGAACAGACTTCAGGCTTCCCACATGTCGAACAACGAACCGGAGGATGGCGAGCGCGGCATCATCATCGATACGGCATCCATTGCCGCCTACGAAGGGCAAATCGGCCAGGTGGCCTACACCGCCGCCAAGGCTGGAATCGCCGGCATGACGCTCACCATGGCCCGAGACCTCGGGAGCCTCGGCATCCGCGTCCTAGCGATTGCGCCCAGTCTGTTCGCCACCGGCATCACCGAGGGGATCCCCGATGAGTTTGCCGCCACTTTGACCAAGGATGCCGCCTTCCCCAAGCGATTGGGCCGACCCGAGGAATACGGGCGACTTGCGGTGGCAATGGTGGAAAATCCCATGCTCAACGGCTGCTGTATTCGTCTCGACGGGGGCCAGCGCTTCGCCCCGAAATAGGCGACCACCGTGAGTGCGAGATCCCGTTCGATCGGTCGAGCTCGGCCCTAAGCGAGCCTGCCGGTTGGATCAGGCGTCTATTCTAGATATTTCCGATGGAAATCATCTGGTTAAGCACCCTTGATCGACCATGCCGATTCTCACACCGACATTCCGGAAACGGAACAACGACAAGGCGGAAGCGTGGCAGAGCTGACGTGGCCAGCGGTGGGGAGCAGTGACACTGGCAGTCTCGGACACCGGACTTGGCGATGGCGGTAGCCACCCCGGGTCGGGTGCTCCTGGATCTCGACCTGCCTTCGGCGCCGCCCGTGACGACGGGTGTCACAGCTCCAATTCGTCGCCGTAAAGGGCCGGCAGTCGCGCTCATTGTTCTGGGAGTGATCCTCGTGTTCGGACCGATCTTTGGTGGAATGTTCGCCAAGACCGCCGCCGGAAATCAGATGATCGTTCAGTTCGCTCCCTACATGGAGTCCAGTTCCCTGGCTCGGTACGACCACGACATCGGCATCTTGCATGCTGCTGCAGTCGGCACCGCATCTGTCTACCGGGATCAAGACATCCCGAACGGCCGGTATCCCGGACTCGACACCTTCCGCCATGATTCGACGGCGATTGTCGGGCGCGCCACAACCCTCCTTCACCGAGTAAAGGGGGCACAGGGCGACTACCACCAGGTGGCGCGCATAGGTGGCTTCGACCGCATTCCTTTTCTCATCATCGTGAGCGGACTGGTCGGCATCTATGGCGGTGGTGTGCTCCTCATCGGTCGACGGAGCCGCGCCGTACCGGCCGCTGTACTCGTGGTGCTTGCTTCATCCGCACTCATCATCTATCCGTTCGTCAGCGGCCTCTTCGGTGGCGCACAGGCCGGGCGGAACATGTTCCATGCTCTGTCTCCGGTGATGACGCCGCACCAGGTTCGCCAACTGCAGGATGATTTCATCGTCCTGGTCAACGCGGACGGAGAACTGTCGACCACCTTTCGAGGTGTCCCCCGTGGCGGACCTTCTGCCACCGCAATCACCTCCTTGGTGCGCCACTGGCCAGCCGTTTCTTCTGATCTGGCCTCGTTGGTTGGCGTCATCAACGACAACATCACCAACTTCAACTCTCTCAACGACCTTGATGCGCTGACCCGCGGTGTCGGGATCTCCGGACTCGAATCGTTCCCTTGGGCGTTGATTGGAATTGGAGTGGTCAGCGCCACCCTGGCTGTCGAGGCGATGCCACGCCGTGGAAAGGAATCACAATGAAACACATCTTGCGAACGTCGGCCCGACTGAGGCAGCTAATGGTCGCCATACTGGTCGGCGCCTGCAGTTTGACTGGGCTGGTCGGTTCACTGAGCCCGGCCGGCGCGACTAATTCTTCAAGCGGCCGACAGCTGGTCGGGCTGTTCCGGCTTACTCCTGGCTCGGCCGTTGGCAACCACCTCAGCGGCACATGGTTCCGAATGCTGCAGCCAGACGCCACCGTGGCGAATGGTCCGTTCATGAAGAACACCAACTCAGCCGCTGATGGCGGGTTGGCCACATTGCTCAGCCCCGGAACGGCAGGCGGATTTCGCACGGGGGCGTACCAGTCGCAACCGAATCCGGCATTTGATTCGGGAGGGAACTCGCTGGCCAGTGCCATCACTGCGCCAACCGAATTCTTTAACGTCAAGTTCAGTATTTCGACCAACAAGATTGATCCACAAACCAAAACCGCGTGCGCCCCACCCATCGTTGAACTGAAAAATGGCAAGCTCACCGCCGATCTCTCCTCCTGGGCGGCATCGTGGAACAAGCAGAACTTCAATCAAGGCGCACCGAAACCGATCCGCAGCACCGGTGCAAAGTCTCCGGGCCAACAGCAAGCCCAAGCGGCGTGGAATTACGTCTCACAGCGATGGTTGGGATCAGCAGCCAAGTCGACTGTCACCGGCTCAAGCGCAACCGGTACCTACCACCCCAGAACCGGAGCGTTCGAACTGCAGTGGACCAGCCTCATTGTCGGTGGCCCATTCAGCGGATTCACCGGTCTTTGGCATCTGGCTGGCGTATTCACACCATCCGGGCGATCCGGCTCTTAAGTTGTCTCAGCTATTTCTTCAACAATGCGGATGAACCCTGGAGTAACGCCGGCGCCACTCGATGACCATCTGGCGGTCGCCGTCGTGGTCAAGGAAGCCACGAAGATCATTGAGGGCGTCACGGTTCTCGACAATGTCTCATTTACCGCGCAGCCCGGACGAGTCACGGCCTTTCTCGGCCCAAACGGGGCTGGTAAGTCGACCACCCTTCGCGTCATTCTGGGCGTCGATCGCCTCACTTCAGGACAAGCACTCATTGGCGGACGTCCATTCCGCGATCACCCCCACCCAATTCAAGTGGCCGGTACTCTCCTGACGCCCGACGGGGCTCACCCCCGCCGAACGGCGCGGGGTCATCTGAGCGTGGTGGCGACCAGCAATGGATTGCCTCGAGATTCGGTCCAGCGAGCACTCGACCTCGCCGGCATCGCACCCATTGCGGAACTCCCGGTGGGTCGGATGTCGCTTGGCATGCGGCAGCGGTTGGGCCTGGCCACTGCGCTCATCGGTGATCCGGCAGTCGTCATCCTCGATGAACCACACAATGGACTCGATACCGCGGCCATACGGTGGTTGCGCGTCGTACTTCGTGCCCTGGCCGACAGCGGCCGTACGGTGCTCCTCTCCAGCCATCTCATGGCGGAGATCGAACTCATCTGCGACGACGTGGTCGTCATTCGCCAAGGAAGGATCTGCTTCGCATCCACCCTGGTCGAGTTCACCAAAGGCACTTCTTCGGAACCAATTGCGCTCGAAGAGCGATATCTACAACTGGTGGGTGAGGCATGACCTCAGCCTGGCGAGCCGAACTCTTGAAGATCGCCACCGTGCGGGGGCAATGGGTCAGTGCCCTCCTCGTCACCATGGCCATCCCTGTCGTCTCCTTCCTCGTGGTCACCACTGGTGGTCTCAGCTCAGATCAGTCGACGACCAGCGGTGCTGCCACGGGCTCATTGGCGGGCCTACTGGCGTTCGGCGTCTGGAGCGCCACGATCACGGCCGGCGAATACGCCCAAGGGACGATCGTCACCACGCTGACGACGGTGCCACGTCGCACTTCGCTCTTCACCGCCAAGTTGACGGCCATGGCCACGGTCGCAGGAGTGGGCGCGCTGGTCTCTACCGTCATCACATTGCTTGTCGTGCTCGGTGTCCGAGCACCCGGGCACTACGGGTTGGGTGACCCACTGGTGCTGTACAGCGTCATCCTCGCGGTCATTGCCGTTGTGGTGGCCAGCGCCTGCGCCGGCATCATCACCAGGTCCCCCAGCGCGTCCATCGCCATTGTGGTCGTGGCGTTAGTTCTCCCCAGAGCGGCCAGTAGCTTGCTCGGCAGCCTGCAGCCTTGGGTGGTCGGTGCTAGTCCCAGCGCTGTCGTTACGGAAATCGTGGGCGGCTCACAGCTCGCGTCCAATCAAACGTTTCCCGCAGGAACATTGGCCGCATTACTCACCATGTTGGGGATCGCTGGTGCAGTCACTATCGCTGGAGCCCTGACGTTCTTTCGCCGCGACGAATAATCGACCCGACACTGAATCATTCGAGCCTGGCAGCCTGGGTTTGTAATTCCACGCGCCGGGAATAAACGAACCATGCTGCTCCTAGTGCTTCTCCTCATCGTCCTGCTCTTCGCCGGTGGTGGCTTTGCCCTTCACTTCTTATGGATAGTGGCGGTGATCTTTGCCTTCTTCTGGCTCGTGGGCGCGGCTCTCGGTCGCGGCGAAGCTGCTGGACGGCATAAGTTCTATAGATGGTGATTCAGCATGGGACGGCGAAGTCACCGCTGGCCATATCGGCCGACGTTGTGACAACAAGCTGATTCGCCGGAAATTCAGACGTGCGAGATTTCTTGTGCCCATCATGCGGCCAACATTTGACCTTCGAGAATTCGAGATGCCTGAGCTGTAACAGTGAGCTGGGCTTCGATTTGGGTACTGGCACCATGCAGGTGCTGGACGACACTGGTCAAACGAATAAGGAAGCAACACTACGGTGCGCCAATTTCGAATTGGCTGGCTGCAATTGGCTCGCATCCATCGACAGCGCAGTGGGGCTGTGTACTTCCTGCGCCCTGACCCGGACCCGGCCAGCTGACGACGATCCGGAGGCTTTGCCGGCGTTTGCTCTGGCCGAAGCGGCCAAGCGCCGATTGGTAGCGGAGTTGTCGGAACTCGGCCTTCCCATTCAGCCCAAGAGCGATGTCGGATCACGTGGCCTTTGCTTTGATTTGCTATCGAGTTCCCACGAACGCATCTCTACCGGTCACCTCGATGGCGTAATCACCCTTGACCTAGCGGAGGGAGACGACTTACACCGAGAACAGGTGCGCCTTTCAATGGACGAGCCCTATCGCACGGTGCTCGGACACTTTCGTCACGAGATAGGACATTATTTCTTTCGCGTGCTCGTCGTGGGAGACGCGGCGGAGGCCGAATGTGCCTCATTGTTTGGCAACCCGAACGCCGACTACCAGGCCGCCCTCGATCACCACTATGCAGAAGGTCCTCCCCCTGACTGGTCCGAGACCTTCGTCTCCGCTTACGCATCGATGCACCCCGCGGAGGACTGGGCCGAGACCTTCGCTCACTATCTGCACATTCGGTCCACATTGGACACTGCCGCCGCATTCGGTTTCGCCCCTGCCGCCGCTTCAGTGGCCTCAACCATTCCTGGAGAAGTTGGGTTCGATCACATCATCGACCTGTGGCTCCCTTTGGCCTGGTCACTCAATATGGTGAACCGCACCATGGGTCATCCAGACCTCTATCCCTTCGTGCTGCCTCCAAAGTCGTTGAGCAAACTTCACTTGGTGCATCGATTGGTCTCGGGATTTAGGGCCGAGACGCTGCCACAGGAAGTCGGCATCCCAGCCTGAGCAGCAATTGGCATTACGGCAACACCCAACCGAGTGGGACGTACCAACGCCGACATCGATCGCCCCTTCAGATGAGCCGTAACATGCCGTCCTACATATCGCAGTTCGTTGGAGAAATGACGCCCGATCCATGACGACAGGACCCATGACCGAACCAAAAGGGCCGGCCGCGCTCATCTCCACTCTCAGCCTGACTGAAGATGCTCCCGATCGCTTTGTCGCTCCGCTTCCTTTGGGTGAGGGACGCATTTTCGGAGGTCAGGTAGCGGCGCAGGCCCTCAAGGCTGCCTGCATGACGGTAGATCCGGGGCGCCTGCCCCACTCTCTCCACCTCTATTTCATTCGTCGAGGTCGAGGAGGCGTGGATCTGAGCTTCTTGGTCGAACGCAGCCGAGACGGACGCACCTTTTCCGCTCGGCATGTGACCGCACTGCAGGAAGGCAAGCCCATCCTCGAAATGATGGTGTCGTTCCAAACCCCTGAAGATGCTCCGGAAAGGGAATATCTGTCCATACCTGACGTACCGGACCCTGAGACCCTCGAACCCCTTCGACTGGGCTGGCTGGCCGGGTCCGCCTTTGACCTTCGGCCGACGAAGCCGCAGCCTGAGGGCGTGCCGCCTTGGCACATTCACCCCTTCTGGATCCGAGTGCGGTCGGACATTGAGCGCGACCCCACCACGGATGCGTGCGTCTTGGTCTATCTGTCCGACATCGGGTTCATGGGTGTGGCTGCCATTCCGGAAGTGAAGCTGAACCCGATGGGAGCAGGCAGCCTCGATCACGCCGTCTGGTTCCACCGGCCCTACGACCCGACGGAATGGCTCCTCTACTGCGCCGACCCAATCTCAAACTCCAGCGCCAGAGGATTCGCCACCGCTTCTCTTTTCGATCGCCAAGGTCGGCTCGTGGCATCACTGGCGCAGGAAGCCCTCCTCCGGCCGGAGTAGCAATCGAGGCTTTCTCAGCTGCTCCCTATGATCTCGGCGATGGACGCCATCACTGCCCTCCGCACTCGTCGTTCGCATGGCCGTCTAGCTGAGCCGACACCAGACGACGACCAGATTCGCGTCATGCTCGAAGCAGCGGTGGTCGGACCGGATCATGGCGAATTGCGCCCAATCAGATTCGCCATCCTGCGCGGTACCGGCTTGGACGCATTTGGCCAAGTGCTTGAACAGGCCTACTACCGACGCTGCGAGGAACAACAACAAACTCCGGTGCCAGCCAAGGCCGAGAAGGAGCGCTCCAAACTGCACCGCGCCCCACTGGTCATTGTGGTCTCGGCCGAGCGCCAAGACTCAGACAAAATCCCGTGGTCGGACCAGCGCGATGCGGCCGTCGCCGCCGCCATGAGTATTTCGATAGCGGCTCACGCCCAAGGTTTCGGTGCCATGTGGCGCACCGGCGACGTCTGTGAAGACGATGACGTCAAGGTCGCGCTGGGTCGGTCAACGAGTGACGCCATCGTCGGCTTCATCTATATCGGCACGATCATCGAATCAAAGGAACCGAGAGCACCCAACCTCGATGGCCTGGTCTTCGAGTATCGAGGATGACAAACGATCCATTCAGGGTGTTCAATGCCCCGGAGTGAACGATCAAAGACAGCAAGCGACAAGGAGAGACATGAGCACGATTGAGGCAGTCCCCAGTGCGGTCCACATCGGAGCGGATGAACTTCCCTTCGTCGACATCGGCGACGGCAACAAGCTCAAGGTCATTCAGGTCAAGCCCGAGGAAGGCTTGTGGATTGTGGAGAACATCTTCCAGTCGGGCTACGCACTGCAGACACACCGCCACACTGGGCCGGTCTATGCCTATACGACGGCGGGAGCGTGGAAGTACAAGGAATACGACTATGTCAACCATGCCGGTTCCTTCCTGTACGAGCCGGCCGGTTCGGTCCACACGCTGCAGTGCATTGAGGACAACACGAGGGTCTGGTTCCAGATGTACGGGGTAAACCTCAATCTCGACGCCGACGGCAACGTGGAGAGCGTGTTCGACGGTGCCGGTGCCCTCGAGGCCTACTTGGCCTTGGCCGAAGCTGAAGGATTTGGCCGGCCCAACGTGTTGGTGGGCTGAGGCAATCGCCGAGCCTCTACGATTCGCGGCGACATCAACAAGAGGGGGGTACTCCGTGGCTATGCCGACCGATGTGGGGGTCGTCGACACAATGTTGGGCTTTCCCCACGGCGACATGAAGGCCCTGTACGCATTTATCACGCGGCAGACCAAGGACGTCGAGTCCAAGGAGAAGTTCGAGTTCCCGGCTGAGTACATGTTCAAGGATGTGCCGGACAAAAGCCTTGCCGGAAGCGTCGATCCTCTCGCCGTCACGCTGGGCGAAATGGACCGTTGGGGCATTGAGAAGGGTCTCATCGGTGTGGAGGAAGGCGTGGCGGCAGACGCCCTCCGCCTTCACCCCGATCGATTCATCCCCTCGGCCTCGGTTGACCCCAACGACGGGATGGACGGCATTCGCAAGCTGGTGAAGGCCTACGAGACCTGGGGCATCCGTGCCGCCGGCGTCTTCCCATCCGGCACCTTCCCGCAGGTCGCCATCAACGACAAAAAGATGTATCCGATCTACGCCAAGTGCGTTGAACTCGGGATACCCCTCTTCTGCTGCGCTGGAGTGCCCGGACCGCGCCTCAAAATGGCACCGCAGCATGTGGAACTGATCGACGAGGTGATGTACGACTTCCCCGAGCTGATCTTCGTGACCCGCCACGGCTGCGAACCCTGGACCGAGCTGGCCATCAAGCTCATGCTCAAGTGGCCGGGACTGCACTATTCGACCAGTGCCTTCGCCCCCAAGTACTACCCGAAGGACATTGTGGCCTTCGCCAACTCCCGGGGCGCCGACAAGATCATCTACGCCGGCTACTTCCCCATGGGTTTGTCGCTGGAGCGAATCATGACCGAGATGCGAGACGTCGGCTTCAAAGACGAAATCTGGCCCAAGTTCTTGCGTACCAACGCTCTCCGAGTGCTCGGTCTCAACTCATGAGCATCGACTACACCACCTTCGACGCCGACAACCACTACTACGAAGCCACCGATGCCTTCACCCGCTACATGGATCCGTCCATGGCCAAGCGGGCCATGCAGTGGGCCGAGATAGACGGACGGCAGCGCTTGCTCGTGGGCGGAAAGGTCAACCGCTTCATACCCAACCCCACGTTTGACCCCGTGGCCAAGCCCGGCGCTCTCGATGAGTACTTCCGGGGCCGTAATCCCGGATCGAAGGACTTACGCGGCGCTCTTCGGTGATCTGGAACCCATCCGACCTGAGTACCGGAATCGTGACGCCCGCCTGGACGTGATGGACAAACAAGGCATCGACGGCTGCTTCCTTTTTCCGACGCTGGGCGTGGGAATGGAAGAGGCGCTGGCCCACGATCCCGATGCGCTACTCGCCGCCTTCCACGCCTTTAACCAATGGCTCCACGACGACTGGGGCTACGCCTACCAGGAGCGGATCTTCGCTGCTCCAATGATCAGCCTCATTGACGTCGATGCCGCCGTGTCCGAGCTCGAGGCCGTCCTCCACCGCGACGCCCGGATGGTCTGCGTCAAGGGCGGACCCGCTCACACAAGAAGCGGTGGCCTCATCTCTCCGGCCGATCGACGCTTCGACCCGTTCTGGGCTCGAGTGAATGAATCGGGGGTCTCCGTTGGCATCCACTCGGGTGACGCGGGCTACAACCGCTACGTCGATGACTGGGAGGGCGTGGGCGAATTCCGGGCCTTTGCCTTCTCTGCCCTCCGCCTGGTCCTCAGTGCCGATCGGCCCCCCTACGAGACCATGGCCGCGCTGGTGTGCCACGGTCTCTTCGATCGATTCCCCAACATCCGGGTGGCCAGCATTGAGGCCGGAGCCGAATGGGTGCCGGCGCTCTTGAAAAAGCTCAAGAAGGCCTACGGTCAGAACCCCGGCGCATTTGCTTCGCACCCCATCGAAACGTTTCGGGAGCACGTCTGGATCGCGCCCTTCTATGAGGACGACATGGCGATGCTGAAGGACGCCATCGGTATTGAGCGTCTGCTCTTCGGGTCCGACTGGCCGCACGCGGAAGGCCTGGCTGAGCCCCGGGATTTCGCCGATGACCTGCGTCGCGACGGCTTCAGCGATGCCGAAATCCGCACCATCATGGGTGAGAATGGGCGCATCTTGGCCCGGCGTCGCGCCGCTTGAACCACTGAGTCGTTGGCCTATTTCAGGCGCATCGACTAGCCATTCCAAGACGAAACGTCAGATGAGGGGAGCCTGTTGTGCCTGGTCCACTTGAGGGTGTCCAAGTCGTTGAGGTAGCGAACTGGACCTTTGTCCCCGCCGCTGGTGCCGTGCTGTCCGACCTGGGAGCTGACGTCATCAAAGTGGAAGCGCCCACTGGCGATCCGCAGCGCGCCCTGACCAACCTGCTCAACATGGGTGACAGCGCCGCCAATCCCTTTCTCGAAGTCCCCAACCGAGGCAAGCGCAGCTTCACGGCCGACCTGACCACCGACGAGGGCCGCAAGGTGCTCGACCGCCTCATTGCCCAATCCGACGTCTTCCTCACCAGCAACCTGGCCCCCATCCGCAAGAAGCTGCGGATTGAGGTTGAAGACGTGCGGGCGGCCAACCCCAACATCATTTACGTGCGCGGCACCGGATGGGGCGCTCACGGTCCGATGGCGGACGTCGGTGGCTACGACGCCGCCTGCGGATGGGCCACCAGCGGCATGGCCTACAAGATGACGATCGACGGCGGCCCGTTGACCCAGCCGGCGGCCTTCTTCGACCTCCAGGGCGCCAACACCATTGCTGGTGCGGTCGCGGTGGCCCTGTTCAAGCGGGAACGCACCGGGAAGACGTCGGTAGTCGACGTCTCCCTGATGAACGTAGGCATGTGGGCCGTCAGTCCGGACATCATGGGCAGCCCCTTCTCGGGCAGCCAGGGACAGGGCAACCGAATGGAAGCGGGCAATCCTCTCGTGAACACCTATAAGACCAGGGACAACCGCTGGTTGTACCTGGTCTGCCTGCAGGGGGATCGCTTCTGGGGCGAATTCTGCACCTGTATGGGTCACCCCGAGCTGATCGACGATGAGCGATTCGCCGACGCGGCCAGCTCGTTACGAAAACAGGGTTGCGTGTGTGACCCGGCTGGATGAGATCTTCGAATCCATGACGATGGACCAGGTCCACGAAAGGCTCGACCACTTCAGCGGCGTATGGGCTCCCGTGCTCAAGCCATCTGAGCTGGCTGACCATCCCCAGACCGGTCCCAATGGCTTCATGCCGACACTGACCACCTCAACGGGTGTGCCCTATCGCCTGCCGGCCACGCCCATGCGCTTCGATGACGTCGACACCGTGCCCCAGGGAGCGGCCCCCGAACTCGGTCAGCACACCGAGGAGATCCTGCTTGAGACCGGCCTGGACTGGGACGAGATCGGCCGTCTCCGCGAGATCGGCGCGCTGGGTTAACTCACAAGGTCAGCTGGACACGTAATTCGCCAGATGCTCACCAGTAATGGTCGAGCGACTGGCGACGAGGTCAGCCGGCGTGCCTTCGAAGACGATCCGGCCACCCTCGTGTCCGGCACCCGGTCCAAGGTCGATGATCCAGTCGGCATGGGCCATGACGGCCTGGTGGTGCTCAACCACAATCACTGACTTGCCCGTGTCCACCAGCCGATCCAGCAACCCCAGCAACTGTTCTACGTCGGCCAAATGGAGTCCGGCGGTGGGCTCATCGAGCACATAGACATCGCCCTTTTCCCCCATTTGGGTGGCCAGTTTCAGCCGTTGGCGCTCTCCGCCCGACAATGTCGTGAGTGGTTGGCCAATACCGAGGTAGCCCAGTCCCACATCGGCCAGTCGCTGCAGCACCTCATGTGCCGCTGGGACTGCAGACTTCCCTCCGCCAAAAAATGCCATCGCCTCATTCACAGAAAGAGCCAATACCTCGTGGATGTCACGACCCCCGAAGCGATACTTCAGCACTGACGCCTCGAACCGCTTGCCCTCACACAACTCACACGTCGAGGCCACCGTGGTCATCACGCCCAAGTCCGTGTAGATAACGCCCGCACCATTGCAGTTGGGGCACGCTCCTTCGGAGTTAAAGCTGAACAGCGCCGGCTTCACGTTGTTGGTCCTGGCGAACGCCTTTCGAATCGGCTCCAAGAGACCCGAGTAGGTAGCCGGATTGCTGCGCCGTGACCCTCGGATCGCCGTCTGGTCGATCGACACCACGTCGTCGGCCGGAATCGACCCGTGCACCAATGAGCTTTTGCCTGAGCCGGCCACCCCGGTGATCACGACCAACACTCCGAGCGGAATGTCGACATCAACCTTCTGCAGGTTGTGCGTCGCGGCGCCACGCACTTCGAGCGCGCCGGTCGCCGACCGCACAGACTCCTTGAGCTTGGCCCGATCGTCCAAATGGCGACCGGTAATCGTCTTGCTGGTCCGGAGCTTCTCGAAGGTGCCCTCGAAGCACACCGTTCCCCCGGCTGATCCGGCTCCCGGTCCGAGGTCGACCACATGATCAGCGATGGCCATCACCTCTGGTTTGTGCTCAACCACCAGCACCGTGTTGCCCTTGTCCCGAATTTGGAGCAGCAGGCCGTTCATGCGCTGAATGTCGTGCGGGTGCAACCCAGTGGTGGGCTCGTCGAACACGTAGGTCACGTCGGTCAGCGACGACCCGAATTGGCGGATCATCTTGACCCGTTGCCCCTCCCCACCCGAGAGCGTGCCCGACGATCGATTGAGCGAGAGATACCCCAACCCGACGTCGTCGAACGAATTCAGGGTTTCGAGCAGTGTCGCCAACAGCGGCGCCACTGATGGCTCCTTCAGAGCACGCACCCATGCGGCCAAATCGCTGATCTGCATGGCCGACACGTCGGCGATATTGACGCCCTTGATCTTCGACGCCCTCGCCCCCTCGGCTAGTCGGGTGCCGTCGCAGTCAGGGCAGACGGTGAACGTCATGGCCCGCTCGACAAACGCCCGGACATGGGGCTGCAGCGTGTCCACCTCTTTGGAGAGCATGGACTTCTGAATGCGTGGGATCAGACCCTCATAGGTCAGGTTGACGCCATCCACCTTGATCCTCGTCGCTTCTTTGTACAGGAGGTCCTGGAGTTCCTTCTTGGTGAACTTCCGAATGGGTTTGTCGGGATCGAAGTAGCCGCAGCCCAGGAAGATGCGGCCGTACCAACCATCCATGCTGTAGCCCGGGATGACGAGTGCACCTTCACGGAGCGACTTGCTGTCGTCGTAGATCTGGGTCAGATCAAAATCGGTGACCGAACCCCGACCTTCGCAGCGCGGGCACATGCCACCGGTGCGGGAAAACGTCTTGCGCACCCGGGTGGCGTTGGCTTTTTCGACCGTGATGGTGCCGACCGCATGGACCGACGGGACATTGAATGAGTAGGCGCTGGGTGGCCCGACCTGCGGCTTTCCCAAGCGGCTGAAGAGGATGCGCAGCATGGCGTTGGCGTCAGTCGCCGTGCCTACGGTCGAACGCGTGTCGGCCCCGAGACGCTCCTGGTCCACGATGATGGCGGTGGTCAAACCCTCCAGCACGTCGACATCGGGACGGGCCTGCGTCGGCATGAAACCCTGGACGAATGTGCTGTACGTCTCATTGATGAGGCGTTGCGACTCGGCGGCGATGGTGCCGAAGACCAGTGAGCTCTTGCCCGACCCCGAAATGCCGGTAAAAACCGTCAGACGCCGCTTGGGAATGGCGATGCTGACATCTTTGAGGTTGTTGACCCGCGCTCCGTGCACGCGGATCACATCATGGGTGTCGGCAACCGGTGCTGCGCTTGATTTCGGTGGCGTGGTTTTGTTCTGTGTAGTCCTGGCCATTAGGTTTCCAAACTAGCGGGGACCCTCAACACAAGGCTTCTTAATTCCTGACCAGTACGCGCGAACAACAACGGCACTCAGGACGCGTATTGATCTTTCAACACTCGTCGCAGCAATTTGCCCGTATCCGAATAGGGCAGCTCAACGCGGTATTCGATCACGGTGGGTGCTCGAGTCGAACGCAGACGTTCGGACACCCACTGGCGGAGCTCGTCCTCGTGGACGGTGGTGCCAGTGACAAGGACCACACATGCTGCGACAGCTTCGCCCCACTCCGAGTCCGGGACCCCGAACACGGCCGCATCGGCCACTGCATGATGCTGCAACAACACGTCTTCAATTTCTCCGGGCGAGAGATTCTCGCCCCCTCTGACAATGACGTCATCGAAACGCCCTTCAATGAACAGGTATCCCTCAGCGTCGAGCCAGCCACCATCATTTGTGGTCAACCAGCCGTCAGCCGTGACAACGGATGCCCGTCCCAGATACTCACCGGACACCTGTTCACCGCGGACCCAGATCTCGCCCCGTACCCCGGCCGCCACAACTGCGCCCAACGGATCTCGCACCTCTACTTCGAGATGCGGAAGGGCCTGACCCACCGAACCCAAGCGCTGACGTTGAGCCGGATCGGCGGACACCATGGCGACCCGATGGTCGTCCGGCGTGAGCAGCGTGACGGTGGAGCTGGTCTCGGTCAATCCATACGCGTTGACGAAGCCGACGTGCGGCATGAGCTCCAATGCCCGCTCCACCACCGCCATGGGCATCCGTCCACCTCCATAGGACAGGTGACGAAGGGCAGGCAGCTTCTCGCCTCGGGCATCCAGCACATCGAGAATTCGACCGAGCATGGTGGGCACCACCATGGCGTGAGTGATGGCCTCGGCCGATGCCATGTCGACCCACGCCTCCGGCGTGAATTGCGGCAGGTAGACAAGTCGCCGACCCGACCACACCGCACTGAGCACGGCCGAAATTCCGGCGATGTGGTACGGCGGAACGCTGACCAACGCCGCTTCATCGCTGTCGGCGCCGAGAAACTCTACGGTCTCGAGGATGTAGCTGGTCAGGTGCCGGTGTCGCAGCACCGCAGCCTTTGGCTCGCCCGTCGTACCGCTGGTGAACAGCAGCACGGCTGGATCGTCGACGCTGCGTTCCCCCGCTGCCGACAGGGGAGGACCGTCCGCGCCCAGGAACTCCAGACGGTCCATCAAGGTCAGACCCTCGATGCCGCTTCCCAGGCGACCGGGCACCGAAGGTTCGACCACGGCCAGCCCCGGCGATGTGCGGGTCAGGATGGCCGAGAGTTGCCCGTCGGCCAGTCGATAATTGACAGGTACATAGGGCACGCCGGCGATGGCGGCCGCGAACAACCCAACCGGCACAGCATCCGAGTTGACGTCCACCGCCACCAGTCGCTCCGCGCCGTGGGCGACAACAACCCGGGCGGCCGCCTCCGCCTTGGCTTGGAGCGCGGCATAGGTCACCGCATCGCTCGCCTTTGGGCCAACGGCGACCCGGTCACCCATGGCGTCAGCGGCGATTTCCAGGAGCGCGGTGAGATGCATCGCTCTCCGGCTAGTCCGACGACGGCAGTGGCTTGGCGTCCTTGAGGGACAACGCCGATCCGTCAATAGCCAGGCTCCCTGCCCCGGCCTTCGTCACGAGCACCTCGAGACCCAGCTCATCGTGCACATACCGCTTTCCGATGGCACTGCCTTCCGCCATGGAGGAGTCGAGCGAGAGCCCTCCAGCGGCTTCAGACCCCTGCGGCACCATCGGGTGTCCACCGCACTCCAGCGATGCCGGGCTGCCTGCCCCGCGCACCACCACCACTTCGGTGTCACACGCCTGGCTGGCCCAGCGAGTCCCGGGCTTGAGGTCCATCAATCCCCCACTTTCATCAACATCGATCCTTGTCGACGATGTTCTATCGGCACGACACCTGATCAGGCAAAAGTGCTCTGCCTATCGATGGCATCCACCAGACCCCAGGTCTGGGCCGTCTGCACGCCAATATGCACGCCCGACAGAGCCAGCAGAGCGGTCCGATGGCGACCAATGCGGTTGGCGATGCTGACGGTACCCCCGGCTCCAGGAATCAGGCCGAACTGCACTTCGGGAAGCGAGATCACCGTGTCCTCTCGAGCCACGACGTGACCGGCGAAGGCGGCCAATTCGATGCCTGATCCCACGCAGGACCCATGGAGATAGGCCGTGGTGCGTTCGGCCAATAGAGCCAGCGTTCTCCCAAGACTGCGATGGAGCCTCACCAAATGAGCGGTAGCCGGATCCGAACGGCTGCCGAATTCATCGAGATCGCCACCCGAGCAGAAGTTCAGTCCTTCTCCGCGTAGATGGATCGACGTCACGGCATCATCCATGACGGCAATCTGCAACCCCTCCAGCAATTCGTCGCGCATCCGGGCATCGAGCGCGTTGCGGCGCCGGGGTCGGGTCAATGTCAGCACGAGATCGCCGCCCTCGCGTTCAACTCTCACCCTGGTGCCATCGTCGTCATCCCTCGCTCCGATCTCACGGCTGCTTCGCCACACCGAGAACTCCGGTCCAGATTGCAACATCGAATAAAGGGCTGATTCAGCCACCAGGCCGTCATCGACTGTCCGTCGTGGCTGCCCCCGCAATAGAAGAGCCAAGGCATGGGCGGCCAACGGGTGGGCCTCGATTCCGGCGATCACCTCATCAAGAATCGAGTCGCCCGGCGGCACGACGACATCGAAAAGAGCACACCAATCTTCCGGCAGGTCACCTTCGGTGATGCCGATGGCGATGATCGGGACTGCGGTCGTGGCACCACGAAGCGATGGAGGGGGTTGGGCTTCGTCACTTCGCAGGTGCACCAGCACCACTCCACCGTCAACATCGGCGAAGCGCTCCACGGCATCGCCGCTCTGCCACACCTGCAGGAACTCCGGCGCACTCACTTCGTGGAGAATGCCGAGACGTTACCCTGCCCTGGTGTCGCTACCACCGAGTTCGATTTCACCCGGGAAGCGCTGGGCCACCAGTGGGCTCCTAGCCCTCACCGGCACGCGAGCAGCGCCTCTTGGCCCCCCATCCGCCCTGGTGCCCGGTATTGACAAGTTGGCGGGGCGTTTTGCATCACTGGATCAGATTGATCCGTTGGCCTTGTTGGGAGAACGGGCCTCCTTCATGGAACTCAGCCGGGCCGGGACTACCAGCTGCAGCGGTGGATGCCGGCTCATGGCAGTTCTCGACGGGTGGGTAGCCGTCTCGCTGGTACGTCCTGAGGACGCCGAATCGATGCCGGCCTGGCTCGAACTACCTCAGGTGCCGCCATCTGATGTCTCTCCAGCACTGTGGTCGCTCGTCGCCGAGCACGTGGCCCAAAGACAATGCGACGAACTCATCGCTCGCGCCGCACTCCTCCATCTCCCGGTCAGTGCATTGGGGATGTCCCCTCATCGAGACGGAGTCATTCCCATCAGGCTGGGCGAGGCACCACCCCGGCCACCAACCAACACAGTGGTGATCGATCTCACTTCTCTCTGGGCCGGGCCACTGTGTGGCGATCTATTGGCCCGCGAGGGTGCGACGGTGATCAAGGTCGAGTCGACCGCTCGTCCCGATGGCACTCGGCGAGGCCCGAAGGGATTCTTCGATCTGCTCAATGGAGGAAAACGATCCGTGGCCTTCGATTTCCGCAACCGAGAGGACATCGACCTCCTGTTGAAACTCATCACCGCATCTGACGTCGTGCTCGAGGGTTCCCGTCCCCGTGCCCTCGAACAGCTGGGCATCAGCGCTGCCGATCTGGTCGCTGCCGGCGGTCCTCAAGTGTGGGTCTCGATCACCGGCTACGGCAGGGACGAGGACAATGGCCTCAGAGTGGCCTTCGGCGACGATGCCGCCGTGGCGGGCGGACTCGTCAGCTTTCATGGCAACAGCCCAATGTTCTGCGGTGATGCCATTGCCGACCCCCTCACGGGACTCACTGCGGCCAGTGCCTGTCTCGGTGCGCTCGAAACGGGCGGTCGGTGGCTGCTCGATGTGGCCATGGCACCGGTGGCTGCAACGTACGCCAGCCCGACCCTACCGATGCCGCCCCACATCATCGCGTGCACACCACGGGCCCGTGTTGGCGTTGCTGCCGCACCGCCACTGGGATCCGACACGGACCGGATCGTGCAGGACTTCAAGCTTCGATCGTAAGGCGTCAGTCGCGCTGACCCAACATGCGGGTCGTGAGTTCGCAGAGCGGGGCATACAGGCCCCTAATGCCGTTGGCATCGTTGGCACCGACCCGAATCGTCACCATGGAACTAATGGCCGCCACCAAGGCCTCGCAAGCAAAGCGATCATTTGGACTGTCCGCACCAAACAGCGCGGCAATGCGGGCGACGAACCGTTGCTGCATCACGGCTCGGCGCTCCATCGCTTCTGGTCCCGCGGCATAGACCTCAATGAGGAAGATCCTGCCCAGGGCCGGGTGGTCGGCAAGCGCATCGAGGTAGGCGCCCAACGCGGCGTAGAAGCTCTGCATCGGAGAACCATTTGACGTTGAGGTATCGATCTCCCCGAACAGGAATGATTCGGCCAGCTGAGATGCACTGGCAAAACAGTCCTGTTTCGAGGAGAACTGCTCATAGAACGTCTCGCGAGAGACCCCGGCCCGTCGGATGATGTCGGCCACCGAAGTCGCCACAAACCCCTGCTCCATCATCACGTCAGCCATGGCCGAAAGGATCCGGTCACGCTGAGCGCCGATGACTTCCTGGCGGCTGAGCCGATGGCGGCCTCGAGGAAGCCGGGCCGTGGTGGGCACGGAACTCAATTACCGAAGCTCAGTCCGAGCCCGACCGTGGGGAAGATGAGTCGTGACGCTGTAATTCCACCCAGGAAAAGCGTGTTGAGCCCGGGTGGTGACGGCAGCTGATCGATGGGCGTGCCCACCAAGTACAGGCGTATCCGATCTCCCGCCGCAAACCGATTCCCAATGGGAAGTATTTCCACGTGGTTCTCACGGCTCAAACCAATGGCCGGAGGGTCTTGCGTTGAGTAGTTGGTAAACGGATCAACGATGTCGCCCTGCGCGTCGAACAGTGTGAAGGGCTTGATGATGTCGGGAAAGCTGGTCCGCAGCTGGCCTGTCGCCACCGGATAGGCCGTGCCATTGGGTTTCACATCGGCTATCACCGCATACAGATCGGTCTCGGGTGCGGTCGATGACATCGTGACATCGAGTCCCACCGGTCCAGTGGCATCGACCGCACCCTTGAGCACTGGCGTCGTGTACGTCAGTGACGTGGGCTCGGTGAGCTGCATGTCGGTAAGGAACGGAAATGCTATGGCCGCCTGATCGATCCCGTCGGCCGCCACGGTGGAGGTGGTGTGCACGTCGGTCTCCGTCAGCTCGGACGCGGCGAACAGGTAATTCTGGGCGGACTGCGACCGCTGCGGCGTCAGCGACAATGACCCGTCGTTCAGGGAATGAGCCGAACCGCTCACCGCCGACGAAAGGTACAGCCGCGTCCAAACAGTCCCAGGTAGCGGCCATGTCGTGCCGGTCAGATGAGTGACATTGCCAGCCAGGAACTGCTCCCGGCTGCCATTCGACAGATACAAACTGACCGGTGGCTGATTGGGAGCACTGAGGGGCTGGCCTAGGAGATAGTGGTTGAACCAGTTCTCGTATTGGGGAAAGGGTCCGGGCAGTCCCGCCGGGTTGCCGTCATGGGCGCCGTAGACCAGCAGATGACTGCCGTACTGCTTGGTGGCGTTGTAGGCCATGAAGGGCCCGCGTTCTTCCACATCGTAGAAGCCAGTGTCAGCCAGGACGGGAATCCGATCGAGATCGCCCTTGAATGTTCTTTCCTGCCAGAAGGCGTCCTCAGTCGCATTGAGGAACACATCGAGCGGCGTCGTGATGAATCCGGCCAGCGCGGTGGCCAAGGTGCTGGGCTCCGTCTGCAGACGCGCCGGCGCGTCTTCGAAGGCCGGTTCCCCGATGCTTGTCTCGACGACCAGCCCGGGCACCACATTCGAGATGCCGCCGATTGTCAGGAGGTCACGGTAAAGGTCAACCGTGCCGGCCATGAGTGCCGCGGTACGCACACAGGGCAGGGTGAGATGCATGGCGTTGTAGACGACGATGGCACTGGCCGAAAAGCCGTAGAGCCCGATGTTGCCGTTGCTCCAGGGCTGGTCGCAGGCCCAGCCCAGAAATTGGGAAAGATCGCTCTGATCCTCAATGCCCGTCGAGTCCAATGATCCACCACTCAAGCCGGTGCCCCGCCACTGCAGCTCTATGAAGTTGTAGGACGTCCCAACCCAGGACAGTGTGCTGACCGCCGGCGCATAGGGACTGTCTTCAACAATGAGCGGCCGAGGCACCAAGGGCGCCGCTCCTTCTATGGACGCACTCAATACCGTCCCGTCTTTGGTGGTGAACGACAGGGTCTTGGTCACCATGGCGGGAGCAGCCCCGGCTGGGCCGGCCAGGCCTACCAGTCCGGCCGACGCAATGACGGCGCAGAGCGTGGCCACTCGATGACGCTTCATTTCCCCTGCCCACCCCTTTGCGAACATCGCTGTTCGTACTATTTCACCGTGCCCGACGTAGGTCAATCAACTTCACCAAACGGCCCCGCGAAGGCGTGTTCACCCGAGGTGAAGGCTTGGCTGGAGCACTTCAGTCGAATGGGGCCGTTGAGTGGTTCAGTTAGGTTTGAACAAGTGAGCACACCCTCTCCAGCGGATGCCGCCATGTCTGACGATGGACAAGGAGCCCCGGCCGAACCGCCTCGCACCCCGAAACAGGAGCAGGAGGACGCATCACCGGAAATCATTGAGGTCGTCCCCGGCATCCTGCGGCTGCAACTACCGATCGACTTCACCGGCCTCGGCCACGTCAATACCTACGCCCTCGAGGACGAGCGGGGATTTACCCTCATCGACCCAGGACTGCCCGGTGAAGCGAGCTGGAACGCCCTTCGCTCCCGCATGGACGCCGCTGGCATCCCGCTGAATCGCGTCCACTCCATCGTTGTCACCCACTCGCATCCGGACCACTTTGGTGGGGCGGGCCTGCTGGCCCAGGAGAGCGGCGCCGGCATCATCGCCTCCGACCGCTTCCGCACCTTCTTCGATGCGGCCGAGCTGGACGACGGTGAGCTCCAGGCCGCCGATGACATCGACGCCGATGAGAACCCGATCCCTCGCCTGCCGTTTGATCGACCCTCACCGTGGGGTGGGTCGCCGCTGGGGCCTCCACCCAAGGAGCGGGCGCAGATGATGGCCAATCGGGTCGAGATGTTCAAGTGGTTCAAACCGCCTAAGACTTCACTCCGGGTGGCCGACATGGACCACGTCACGCTGGGGCGTCGCGACTGGGTGGGACTCTTTACCCCCGGCCACACTGATGATCACCTCTGCCTGTATGACGAAGAGGCAGGGATCCTGATCTCTGGCGACCAGGTCTTGCCGACCATCACCCCGCACATCTCAGGACTCATTCCCGACGACCCTCTGCGCCAATACGTCGAATCGCTGGACCGGCTGGCGGCGCTGCCCCATGTCGAGACTGTCCTGCCGGCCCACGGCCACCCTTTCCACAACCTGCCGAAACGTACGGCCGAGATCAAGGTTCACCACGACGAGCGGCTCGAGAAGCTGCGACAGATCTGCGACTCTCTGGGGTGGGCCAACGTGGTTGACATCTCCCATCAGCTGTTTGCGCCTCGCTCGTGGGGCTCCATGGCCGAAGCCGAGACCTACGCCCATTTGGAACGACTCCGCATTATGGGTGAGGCAGAAATGCGCGAGGACGCCGGTGTGCTCTTCTACAGCGTCTGAAATGGCCTGAGCTTGACTGTGACTCCCGCCTGGCAGATCGGTCCATTCGCTGACATCGGGCAGATCCTGAATCACGAGTCGTCGCCCGAGTTCACCTGTCCCGTTCTAGGCACCTCGGTGGCTTGGGCGGCCAAGGACGTCTTCAACCCGGCAGCAATCGTGCGTGATGGACGCGTGCACCTACTGGTCAGAGCCGAAGACACCATTGGCCGCTACAGCGGCACGTCCCGCGTCGGATTGGCCACGAGCGACGACGGGATCCATTTCACGTTGTCGCCCGAACCGGTGCTCTTTCCCGATGCAGGCAAGTGGCAGCCGTGGGAGTGGCCAGGAGGCTGCGAAGACCCTCGGGTGGTCGAATCCCCCGACGGTGGGTACGTCTGTCACTACACGGCCTTCAACGGCACGAGCAGCTGTCTCTTCGTGGCCACGTCAGATGACCTGCTCAGATGGGAGAAGCACGGACCGGCTTTCGGGAACACCCCCTACGTCCGACGCTGGTCCAAGAGCGGCGCCGTGGTCACCAGTGTGGTCGACGGACGTCTGGTCGCTACTCGCGTCGACGGGCGCTTTCGCATGTACTGGGGAGAAGGAACCTGCTTCGCAGCCACTTCCGAAGACTTGGTCCACTGGACGCCCGTCGAATTCGATGCCGGTGCTGATCGTTACCTGACGTACAAGGCCGACACCGGGTCGTGGGACATTCACCGCATTGCCGGGCAACGGGTCCTTCGTCCCCTGCTGGGCCCGCGCCAGGGGCGCTTCGACTCGCTCTTGGTCGAACCCGGCCCGCCCGCCGTGATGACCGAGGATGGAATCGTCCTGATTTACAACGGGGCCCATCTGCAACTGAACGAGAAGGGTGAATTCATCGGAGTGAGTTATCAGCCCGGACAGGTCCTCTTCGATCCGTGCGACCCCAACGCCCTCATCGCCCGAAGCACCGCTCCATGCTTCAGTCCCGGCGAAGAAGCCGATCTGAGCGGCCAGGTGGACAACGTTTGCTTTGCCCAGGGGCTGGTCCTGTTCAACGACAACTGGTTTCTCTACTACGGCATGGCCGATTCCCGCATCGGCTGCGCTCGGGCGAAGTTCGTCAGCCTGACCTGACGTCCCACCGGTTCCGGCGACTAGACCGAGGCGACAGCCGCCTCTTCCGTACCCAGGTAACTGGCGATCACGGCCGGGGCAGAGAGCACTTCGGCGGGAGTCCCTTCGGCAATGATGCCGCCCAGTTCGAGAGCGATCAACCGATCACAGAGCGAAGAGATCATGCTCATGTCGTGGGCGATCACCATCATGGCGCACCCGGTGTCGGCCGCCACCCGACGCAACAACGGGCCAAGGGCATCGGACTCGGCCTGGGTGACACCCGCCATCGGCTCGTCGAGCAAGAGCAGTGAAGGTCGGTGGGCCATGATGCAGGCCAACTCGACAATGCGTCGTGTCCCCGTCGACAACGCTTCTGTGGGCCGCTCGCGGTAACCCTCCAGTCCGAGCATGGCGATGATCTCGTCCACCCGTTCGTCGGCCCGGTGCTCGGAGTCAGTGCTGGCCGGCAGTCGGAAGGCGGCGGCAAAGGCATCCCGATTGATCAGGTGTCGCTCGAGCGCCACCTTGACCGTCTCACCCACGCTCAACGTCGGGAACAGACGGGCCTCCTGGAATGAGCGACCCAAGCCGCCGATGGACCGGGCATAGGAAGGCATGTTGGTGATGTCGACACCTTCGAGGAACATGCGACCGCCATCGAGCGCGGTGAAGCCGGACACCAGGTCGAACAGGGTCGTCTTGCCTGCGCCGTTGTGGCCGATGAGGCCCACGATTTCACCGTGCGCGACGCTCAGGTTCACGTCATTGGTGGCCAGGATGCCGCCGTAGCGCTTGAGCAAGCCGCGCGTCTCGAGGGCCAAATGTTCGTGGTCAATGACTCGCTCTGACACCGGTGCCACATCCACGTTGGGCGACACAATCGGCACTTCGCCGGTCAGCGCGGTGGCCTCGTCAGCCATGCCACCGATGAACACGGCGCGCAGCAGATCGGGTCGAGCCAACAGGTCTGCGGAGGGACCGCTGAATCGGACCTGACCCTTTTCCAAGAAGGTGGCCCGCTCGGCCACCAGGAGCGCCACGTTGAGCGACTGCTCCACAATGACAATGGTGGTCCCTTGTCGGTGCATGTCCTTGACGGCCTCGATGAGCGATGACACCACGGTCGGGGCCAGGCCAAGCGAGAGTTCGTCAATGCACAGCAGCCGCGGGCGGTCCAAAAAGGCCATGCCCAACGACAGCATTTGCTGCTCGCCGCCGGAGAGATTCCCGGCCGCAGTATCCGCCCGTTGGCGCAGAATGGGGAACCGGTCCATGGCCTCGTCGCGCGCGGTCGATGCCGCGCTCTTGTCCTTGCGCAGTGGCCAGGAGGCCACTCGCAGGTTCTCTTCCACGGTGAGTGTCGGGAAGATGCCACGCCCACCGGGCATCATGGAGAGTCCTCGGCGCACGATGCGCTCGGTTGACTCCGAGGTGATCTCGTTCCCGGCAAAGGTGACTGTTCCCTTGTTGGCCGGAAGCAGACCCATGATCGATTTGAGCAGGCTGGACTTACCCGCTCCATTGGTGCCCAAGAGGGCCACGATCTCACCCTCATGCACTTCGAGGTCGATGCCGAACAGCACTTGCATCGGCCCGTAGGCCGCATTGACATTGCGGCACTGAAGCAAGGCTGGCTCGAGCGACGTGGTCGGGGCGGCGTGATCATTGGAGGCCAAAATCACCGGTTCAGGCGCCGCATCGACGAGGGGCTCGTCGCTCTCGACATCGATACCGTCACCCCAGACACTGGTCGAGAGGCCCTTGCGTCGCGCCAATAGGTTGAGGGCGCGGTCGCGCACCTGCTCGTAGACGCCGGCCAGGCCGGCCGGGAAGATCATCAGCACCACGAGCAGTCCTGCACCAGTGAGAATGACCTGCAGGTTGGGGAACATGATGCCCAACCACTGGAAGAGCGCAACACCAGCCAGCGCACCACCGACCGACGTCAGTCCCCCAATCACGACCATAGAGAAGAGCACCAGGCTGTCCGCCGAAGGGAAGGACGAGCCGACATTGGTGCTGCTGGCCGTGCCGATGATGACGACGTAGAGCCCGCCGGCGACGCCGGCAATCAACCCGGAAAATGCGAAGGCAGTGAGTCGCACTCTGGTAGTCGGGATGGCCGCAGCTTCCGCCCCTCGGAGGTTATCCCGGGTAGCCAGGACCGCTCGCCCGAAACGGCCGCGACGCACACCTCGCACCACCACGATCGTGATGGCCAACATGCCCAGGCACACCCAGTACAGGTCGCCCTCACCGTGCAGATCAAACCGCTGCCACAACACCGGCCGAAGGACGGACGCCGGCAGCACCGAATTGAAGTTGGCTGCGTTGAAAAAGAATTCGTCGGCCGCTACGGCGAAGGCGAGGGTGGTGACGGCCAAATACATGCCCTTCACCCGTAGGGCGGGCAGGCCCAGAATCACGGCACCAACCGCGGCCACTGCTCCGCCTGCCGCCAAAGCCAGGAACAGGTCAAGGTTCTGATGCTCCATGAGGTCGCCGGCTGTGATGGCACCGACGCCGACGAGGGCAAACTGACCCAAGCTGATGGTGCCTCCCCAGCCACTCAGTACCACGATGGAAACGGCCACCATGCCGAACACGATGGTGACGCTGACCTGGTCGAGTTGACCCGGCTTAAGCCAGGCCGGAATGGCGAAGGCCAGAACGACCATGGCGGCACCGATGGCGATGCGGGCATAACGCACCTCGCGCAGACGGCGTAACGCTTGTGGAACGGGCTTGAGTGCACCGCCCACTGACCACGAGTCATCGGCGTCCACCCGGTTCTGTGAGCGGTGCTGGAACAGCAGGGCCAGCATGACGACGACGAGGAAGACCACCGTGGTCACCGCAAGCTTGCTCACATCGAGCTGGATCACCGACTGCAGCACGCCCAGGCCAATGGCCGTGACAAAGGCAATCCAAAGCGATTCCATTTTGGCCACGACGGCAGCCGCCAACGGTGCCAACAATAACGTCGGCCCGGCCGCGGCATTGAACGCGACCCCCTGGTCCGGTGCCTGCAGCATCACCGTCAGCGCCGCCACCACGCCGCTGAGGATCCACACGGCCAGGAGCAGGCGCTTGGCGGGAATCCCGATCAGTCGGGCCCGGTCGCCGTTGTCGGCAATGGCCCGGACCGCCCTCCCGGCGTCGGTGCGCAAGAGAAACCAGGAAACCGCCACCACCATGACGGGGACGAGAATGACAATGAGCAACTCGTTTCCGGTGAAGAGCACCGGATTGATTTCGACGTGGAGCTTGTTGAGTCCCGTCGCAAATCCACCGATGGGTGCCGACTGCGTGTGGAGCCAGGTGGGCACGTAGGCCGAAATGCCGGCCAGGAGTTGGGCCAGACCCACCGTGGCCACGGTGAGAATGAGCCTCGGGGTATTAGAGAAGCGCCAGTTGATGAGTGCGCCCACTCCTGCGCCCACCAGTCCCCCAATGACCAGGGCCACCGCGATGGTGACCCCCCAGGGCCAGTGATGCCCCAAGTAGAGATTCACGCCGAATGCGCCGGCCACGGCACCCATGGACCCGTAGGCAAAGTTGATAGCTCGGGTCACCCGAAAGGTCAGGACAAGCCCAATGGCCAGCAGGCCGCTGAGACTGCCGTAGAGCACCCCATAGAGCACCGTGCCCATGGGCACACGGTGTGGATCGGCCTGATTGGCTGCCAGGACCAACAGGATCGGGACGACGATGATCGTCGCGCGTCGCTGCAGCGTCACTGCGGCCCGTCAGGGAAAACGGGTGGGGTGGCCGGAATGGTGGCGTCGGAGAACCACGTCGTGCCCGTGACCCACGTCCCTTGTTCGCCGTCATAGGCCGATTCCTGGTTCGGGTCATACCACTGGTACTCGAACTGATGGGTCGGCGTGTAGTAGTGGACGCCGTTCACGTTGTAGGACACCGGGCCGTACGGACCGTCTCCACCGGGATAATTCCACATGCCCTGCGCGAACGTTTGCGGAGTGAGATCAGGACCGGCCATCTGTATGCCGACGGCCACTTGGTACAGGCGCTGGTAGATCACATCCGTCTCGTTGACGATCAGCGCGCCGTTCGTGTCTTCAGACTTGGCGGCCGCGTAGCCAATGGTGGTTCCGTACTTGCCCGCCAGCGCGACCTCATTGGTGATCTCGGCCACGTGCGACCATGTGTTCTGGTTCATGATCTGAGCGATATCGTCGGTTTCCTCACCGGCAGCTGCTCCGTCGAACCATTCCGGTTCGTAGTCGGCGTTGTTGAGGTCACCCGACACCAGGAGCTGCATCACCGGATCGCACAGGCAAAGGATGGTGGTGATGCCGTCGTTCTTGATCTGCTGCGTGATGCCTTGGGTCGTGGCCGTGGCCTCGTTGGCATCGGCTGAGTAGGCGATGGTGGCCGCCGCCGGCTGACCAGCCGCGTTGAGCGCCGAAGAGATCGACGCTGCGCACTGCTGGTAGATGGCCTCATCGGGGGCGATCACGGCGAAGACACGCTTCTTGCCGTTGCCCACTCCCGTACCAGCCCAGGCTGTCGGATGGCCCACCAAGTTCTTGACCGCCACTTCACCCAGCTCTTGTGCCAGTTCGGTGCAGTCGGGGGTAAAGGCCCAGTCATAAGGAGACTGTGATTGATAGAACTGCTGCGAGAGGTAGCTGCCGTCGAAATTGAGCACACCCTGAGACGCCAGTGCCTCGTCGTACGCCTGGCTGGTGCCGTTGATTTCGGCGAAGGCCTTGATGGTGTCAGCGACGTTCAATGCGTCCGCGTTGACATCAGACTGATTGCTTCCGGCGCCGTTCTCCTGACCGTTGAACACGTTAAGTACAAGCTTGCGCCCGTAGAATTGGAAGTGAGCGTTGAAGTACGCGATCAGCATTTGGTAGGTGTTGATCATCTGGGCGTACGTCTCAGGGAAGATCACGCTGTTGTAGCTACCCGTATAGGCGTGGATGGCCTGGTCGATGCTCTCGCTGCCGTCCGTTGGGTTCATGTAGGTGAGGTTGATGGTGTTGGCCGTTACGCCCCGGTACGTTGCGCCGCCGTTGTTCCCGCTGAAGCTGATGCAGGGCGGTGAATAGGGGTCGCCGGGAACTTGTGGACCGGTGCAGCTGGCGATCTTGCCCGCCGCCGCCGCGGCTGATCCTGAACCACCCACCGCGCCGCCCGAAGCAATTGCTCCGGGCACGGTGGTGCTGGTCGTGCCGCCCGGAGCGGTGGTCGCTGTGGAAGTGCCACCTCCGACCGTCGACGACTGAGCGGGTACACCCGCACCAGGCGTTATTGCCGCCACTTCCTTGTCCGGAGCGATGCTCGGGATGAAAAGTGCCATGGCGAAGAATCCAGCGATAATCAGCACTGCTGGTCCATAGCCCGTGAACAGACGCCGGTCGGTCGACTCCATCTTTGTCCGCTTGAAGGCGGTCATGCGGCGATCTCCTCGGTCCGAATATGGCGGCGTCGTCTGCTCTGTCGGTAGTCAACGGCGAACAGTGCCAGGGCAATGGCCAGCAGCCCCGCCGCAATCCAATCGCCGATGCCCTTTACGCAGCCCGTTCCCCCCGATGGGTTGGTGGACTCGCAGTGCAGGCTGGCCGGAGCGGAGGCGCCGAGCGCACTCTTAGTCGGAACCGTGGTTGAAGTGGTCGAACCCACTGTGGTTGGTGTGGTCACTCCCCCGAGAGTGGGGAGGAAACTCGAAGCACCAGTGGATGGAAGAAATGTCGAGCCGGTCGTGGGCGACCCGAAGGAAAAGGCGCCGCCCGAACCGCCGAACTGGAATGTCGGCGGTGCCAACGTGGAACCCGCATTGGCGCCGCCCAAAATAACGGTGGCTTGCCCGGCTCCTGCCATGATGCCCAGGACGATGTTCCCCACCAAGTCGGCATCACCGAAGAGTGATGCCACGCAGGCGCTGCCAGCTAAGGCGGCGTCGATGGTCTTTTCGATGGTGGGCTCCTGAGCCAGCAGCGGTTCCAACACCGCATTGGTAAGCACGGAGCCAGTGAGTCGTACTTCCAGACCGCTGACATTGACGGCGTTGGTGGCCGAGTCGTTCGTCGTGGCGGGTTGCACCACGCTGAGGCCCAGAGTGGACAGAAGCGAATTGGCCGCATTCAGCGCTTCGGTCACCTCGGTCGCGGTCACCACCGGATAGGTCGTTCCTGCCACTTTGATGGAAGCCACGGTGAAGGAGCCGGTGGCATTCGGAGTGGCGCCGGTGGCCTGGTCGACCGACCAAGTCGCACCGTCGAGCTGCACTATCCCGCCGCCAAGGCTGATATCGAGGATGGTCTTGGCCAGGGCAGTCTGTTCCTTACCGGCCGTGTAGAGCACCGATGCGGTCGACTGCCCAAGCACGTCGATGAGGCCAGCCACATTGAGGTTGATCGGGGTAGTGGTGGCACTGGCCGACTCAGGCGAAGGATCGACGGTCACGGCTTCGGTGCCCTCAACCTGGTTTCCGCCGCTCTTGGACTGCGCGCCTCCTCCAGAATCCGCCGTCAATGCATTGAGAGAGGCGACGGGCGAGGCACTCGCCGTCGAGCTGCAGGCGCTGGGCTGTCCGGAGAAGAGTAGGGAGCCGATCTGCCCGAGATACACATCCTGCGAAGACGCTGAAGCATCGGACGCCTGGTATGAGACTGCCGAGTCGCCGGTCGAGACGGAAAGGTTGTAGCCGCCATAGGCCGGACCGGTAGTGACAACGGATGCGGACGCCACGGCGGACCCTGGTGATGTCGGCACGGCGGACGACGGCGCAGTCGTTGCTGTCTTCGACGTAGTGGATAGGGACGCCGTCACCGCGCCACCCGGCCCAGTGAACAGCTGCGACAGACCGAAGCACAGTGTGCTGGCCGCTACGAATACAACGGACAGCGTGCGCCAATGCGCACGCTGTCCCCTCCGCCACATCGCCATGTCCCACCCCTCGTTTTGTACGGCGTGCGTCGTTCGTGTCCCACCCGACTACTTCGTCACGAACTTCTTGCGTTTTGTTATAACAGAATGTTATTTTAGTCGTCAAGCGTTTGTTTGGGGGGAGGTTAACCCGTGGCCAAGGAAGGTCAGAGGCGGGAGCGGGATCGGCAGACCACTGAGCGGGATTTGCTCGATGCAGCCTGGAAGCTCTTTGAGCGTGACGGGCTGCTGGCTGGTCTCAATTTGAACGAAGTAGCCCAGGCCGCCGACGCCAATAGGGCCTCGATTTACCACTACTTCGGCTCTCGACAGGGGCTCCTGCGTGCGGCCATGGAGAAACGACTCGAGGAATTACGCCCGGTGTGGCTGGAAGACCGAGCCTTGTCGTTTGTCGATCGCCGGATGCACGCCTTCGACATCGTGGCCGGTGGAGAGCCAACTTTGGTCAAACTCATCATGTTGGTGATGCTCGAAGGCGATCCCCCGTTTAATCCCCTGGTCTTCGACCTCGACCGCGCCCGCGACACCATTCAGCACGACGTCGACGCGGGCCAGCTCCCGGCCGACACCGATGTCGACCTGACGCACATCATGCCGTTGGCCGCATACTTCGGGTACGCACTGCTGCGCGATTGGGCCGCTCAGGAATTGCATATCGAAATGGATGAATTCGGATCGACGCGCTCGCGCGATCTTCGAAACGATGCTGCGAGGGCTCGTAGCCACAGAAGGGGAAGACAATGCCATTCACTGAGCGTGACGGGGTGCGCCTGCATTGGGACGAGAAGGGTGAAGGCACTCCGGTGCTCCTCGTCATGGGCCATCGATTCAGCAGTCGCATGTGGTACGCACTACTCCCCAGTCTGACGGCGCGCCATCGGGTGATCTGGTTCGACAATCGCGGCACAGGCGAGAGCGACGCACCGCACCGGACGACTATGAACGACCTGGCCAGCGACGCCTTTGCCGTGATGGATGCCGCTGGCGTGGACAGCGCGCACATCTTTGGCGTCTCCATGGGCGGTGTGATCGTCGAAGAGATGACCATGACCAAACCCCAGCGAGTGCGATCGATGATTGTGGGCTGCTCCGGCGTCTTGTCCGAGGAGATCCCGCGTTCCAAGAAGTCGCGACGCTTTATGTACTACCTGCCCTTCTTCGTCTACGCCGCCCTGGGGAAGAAGGCTCTCTATGGCACTGCGTCCCCGGCCGACGCAGTAGCTCGTGACCTAGAGATGCTCAAGAAGGACAAGTTCGATCCACGTGGCGTCATCGCCCAGTCGGAGGCCCTGAACGGCTACCGAACCACCCATGAGGCGGTGGCCAAGATCACCACACCCAGCCTGGTCATGCACGGCACCGAGGATCCGGTCGTCCCATTCGCATTGGGCGAGGACCTGGTCAAGACGCTGCCCAATGCCCGCATGGTCGCATTCGAGGGCGCTGGTCACAACTATTTCATCGCCGATATCGATCGTGCCAGCAAAGAGGTGCTGGCCTTCTTCGAGTCCGTCGACCAGGGCTGAAGCTCGAGCGGTCTTCCTTATGATTGGTGGCAACACCGCGCACAAGGAGAAGAACCCTCATGTCGGACACACTTTCAGCCAAGGCCCGCTCCCTCATTGAGCGACCAGTGCTCGCCTCCCTGGCGACACTGAATCCTGATGGGTCGCCACAGATCACTCCTTTGTGGATTGACCTCGAAGGCGATGATGTCGTGGTCAATACGGCGCAGGGACGCATCAAGGCGCGCAACCTCTCGAAAGACACTCGCGTGGCCGTCTCGGTGATCGACCCCAACGATCCCTACAACGTTGTGGCCTTTCGAGGCACGGTGACCGACGTCACCACCGACGGCGCCGACGCCCATATCGACTCACTGGCCAAGAAGTATCTGGGGGTCGACTCCTATCCCATGCGTCGGGAAGGCGAGGTCCGGATAAAGGTGACGATCCGCACCGACCGCATCGCCATGCAGTGACGATGACTCAATAGCAGTGCCTATCGGATGGTGCCGACGCCAGGGATGAGCGGGAGGTCGAGGGCAGTGACCCACCCGGCCGGAAGGTCGTTGACGGCTGGCACGGCATTGAGAGCCCGCAGCCCCGTAGCCAGGCACCCGGCCGTGGCCGCATCCCGACCACTGCCATCGGTGAAACGGAACGCTGTCTCCTGCGTGATGGAGGGGGAACCTTCGATCTCAACCCGGTAGACGTTGTCCTGCACGCCCCGGGGCCATTCGGGTGCCGAGTCGGCGCCCACTCGGTTGACATGTTCGAGCTGAATACGGGTCTCGCCCTTGTAGACGCCGTTGATGGTGAATCGGATGGCCGCCACCTCACCAGGATTGAGAGTGCCCTTCACTGTCGGGATGGGCTTCTCCGTGACCCACTTCTCCCAGGTGCTGGTGATGCCGTCCAACTCAATCCCGACCGCATGCGCCATCATCGGCACGGTGGCTCCCCAGGCCATCACCAAAATGTCAGTGTGTTCCAACATGGGCGTGAAGTCGGCAGGACGGCCTATGCCCATCTCGTTCTCGTAGTCGCCCTCGTAGTTGCTGTAGTCGAGGATCTCGAGCGCCCGCACCTTCCGCACCTCGGCACAGACGCCCATAAGCGTCATAGGAAAGAGGTCGTTGGCGAATCCGGGGTCGATGCCCGTGGTGAAGCAGGAACTGTTCCCCGCCTGACACGCGTCGGCAATGGGATCCACCCAATTGGGCGGGTTCAGCGACATGGTCGGCCACACCCAAGGCGTCATGGCCGTTGAGCACACGTCGATGCCGGCCCGCAGGAACGAGCCGATGACCCGGATGTTCTCATCGGCATACCCGGCAGTCGGCCCGTAGTGGACCAGCGCGTCAGGCTGCAGCGCGATGAGGGCCACAATGTCACTTGTGGCAGCAATGCCGATAGGTCCGATACCGCAGATGGCACCGGCGTCCTGGCCCACCTTGTCTGGGTTACTGACACCCACACCCACAAGCTCGAAAGCTGGATGACGGACGATCTCGGCAATGACCATCTTCCCGACAAAGCCCGTTCCCCACACAACCACTCGCTTGCTCACGTCACTCCCCCGCATTCATCCGACATTTCTCGAGCGAATGCTACGGGTAATGGGGCGTGTCAGGAATCAGCTCACTGGAGCCGGACTCAACTCAATTCGAGCACCGCTTCGATGGCCTCTCGGCCTCGTCACCTTGCACCTTCGGCCCCTTGAACCACTTCCGGGCCCAGAAGATCAAGCTGAAGCCGGCATACCCAAGGACGACGGCGCAGGCAATGGGGGCGAATCAAATGGAATTTCGATGCTCTCCATTTTCCTCCAGGCTCTGTCAGGCACGAGGACTTCTGGCAGCTACATCACGTCCTTGGCGACAGTGGTGCTGTTGTCGGTGGTCTCGGCCACTGGGAAGATGAAGCCGCATTTCGGACACGGTTCGGCCAGCGTCTTGAGCTCAGTCAGGAGGTCGTAGGGCTTGTCCTGCAGGGTGCCGCAGGTTGGGCAAATGCGGAGCAATCGTGTGCCCACCAACTCGAAGTTGGAGATGATGTCCTCCATGATGGCGCCATTGGCCGCCCATTCCTTGGCGTGCTTGTGGTACGTGTCCATGTGCCAGTCGTTGACGGCTTCCTTGCTGGCCCACATCGAAATTTCGTTGTACCAACCCGGCTCATCAGGGTGCTCCCACCATGTGAGATGGATGAACCCCGGCTTGCTCATCAAATGATGGCGGACATTGCTGAACACAGTGCGAAACTTGTCGTATGCGTCGGGGCTGGAGAATCGGACCCGTTGCATGCTGAGATAAACGCCCACTACTCCTCCTTCTAGGAATGCACCTACGGACTCACGCCTTCGACGGCAACTTCTGAATCGAGCCGCTTGGCGACGTCCTTGGCCAAGTCGCCTTCAATCACCTTTCGCCACTGCGCTTGCTCGGCCCTCACGATGATCACCTGGCGAACGCTCCGCGCCTTCGCCACTTCAACGATGGTCTTAACCGGCTTGCGCGAGGCCGCGATTTGTCCCCACGCCTCCACACCCTTGCGCTCGAGCGCCTGCACCGCCACCTCGACAATGGCCTTTTGCTGGCTCATTTCCTTCCGAGACGGCATCAAGCCCGGATTGGGCAGGCCCATGGCGGAGCCATAGATGCGAGCAATCGTGACCACGGCCACAGGCTCGCCGCCGCTCATCTCGATGGCCTTGTTGATCGCCTCCGCTGGGATCGAAAAACCGTTGGAGGCAATGAGCACTGCCGCCGACTGGGTCGGCTGCTTGTCGAACTTCCGACGCCCGAACTTGCTGCGGATGGGATGGGCGGCGTTGGCACCCACTTCCGGCGAGACCAACGTCACAGCTCGGTCTCGGCCTTCATGGTGGACATGGTCGGAATCTCCGAACCGAAGTCAGATGGCGCTGGCATGCCGCCCAAGTCGATCCCTCCCGGTGAACCGACCACGACCGGCATGTCGTCTGACTCCGTAAGGCCCAGACGCTTGTCGGTGATCTTCCGCCAGTAGTACAGGGGGAAGTAAGCAGCCACGATGACCAGACCAAGGATGTAGAGGAAGTGACCGGAACCAGGGCCGACCACAATGTTCGGCGAGTTCCAACCTCCGACGAAGTAGTCGAATGTCAGGAACAAGGCACAAGCGAGAGCAATCCACTTGAAGAACTCCGGCATGCGGAACGGGCTGATGCGTTCTGGTTGGAACTGCCGCATCAAGAAGTAGCCATAGAGCGACCCGGCCACCGCCACGATGTAGCCCACGTTGGAAAAGATGTAGATGCGGACCGGCGAGCCGAAGAGACCAACCAGGCAGGCGCAAACGACGTTGAAGATCATGGCCCGATCAGGCACGTGGTGCTTGTTCTGATGCATGAAGAATCGCGGGAGCAAACGGTCCTCCGAGGCCTGGAACAGCGATCGGGCCACTCCCATGATGGCGTTCAGGACCGAGAGGAGCAGGGCGAAAATCAGCGGGATCCCAATCAGGTACTTGACCCACCCGGCGTTGCCGAAGATCCTGTCGCAGAAGCTCGTGTAAAGCGTCAGCGGGTCTGCCGACTTCAGGGATGCTCCGAGGACTCCGACAAAAACCACGGCGGTAGCGATGTAGATGAAGACCCCGTAAATGCCTTCGGCCGTCAAGGCGATCTTGGCGTCCCGAGCCGGATCCCGGCATTCACCGATGTAACAGGCCGCAGCTTCCATAGCGATTGCGTTCCATGAGATCACGAAGATCCAGCCCAGGAAGAAGATGGTTCCTGCCGTCTTGGGATCCGCATAGTGGAAGCCGGAAATGTTCGACCAATGGAACGTGCTCGGCTTGAAGATGGGAAGGATGACCAGCAGCGTCAACGGCACCATCGAAACGATGCCCAAGATGGTGGCGAAGGTGGCACCGAGCCTGATCCCGAAGTAACAGGGGACAAAAAGTCCCACCAAGCCCACGATGGTGATGATGAGCACGCCAAGGGACACGGGGGTGCCGAGTGTCCCCAGTGGTGAGAATGATCGTCCCAGAGGGAGATGGAAGAGCACGGCGATGTACCCGGCCGCCAGCAGCATGTTGATGGGTGCAACCGGGAACCAACCCAACCAATAACCCCATCCCGATATGCCTCCGATGTGCTTGGCGGTTGTCTTCCCGAGCGGGAGATAACTCTCGTAGGCATACGACGGCATGCCGCCGGTGCGATGGGGCAGCAGTGCAGCCAGCTCCCCCATACACAGACAAACGATCATGCCGATACAGACCACTAGGGCGATGGCAGGGATGGCTGCTGCACCCATGGACTGAACGGCAAACGGCACAATGCCGGTCACCAGAATGGTGCCGGCCAAGCCGATGACGAAAGCGCCCCACCAGTTGGTGCCTCTCGAAAGTGACGTGGCCACCTCCGTGGGTGGTCCGCCTACCACTGTGCCTTGATCACTCATATATCTCTCTCCTCGGAGGGTTTGCTGGCTGGTGCTGTCAATGGCGCATCAAAGGGTGACTGCTTGATTCCGGTGCTTTTACACGGCGCTGAGGTAGCGCTCGAGTTCCCACGGCGTCACTTCTGCGTGTGACGAGCGCACTTCATTGCGCTTGGTGGCCACGAAGTAGTCGACATAGTCACCATCCGGTGTCTTGCCCAACCCCTCGCGCAAGACATCGTCCGCTTCGAGCTTCTCCACCGCATGCCACAGCGTCATGGGCATTGTGGTGAGGCCTCGCTCGACCGCCTCGGTCTCCGTGAGCTTCAACAGATTCAAGTCGCACGGATCGCCGGGGTTGACCTGGCGCGATATGCCGTCGAGACCCGCCGCAATGATGGCGCTGAGCGCCAAGTACGGATTGGCCGATCCATCAATGCAGCGGTTTTCGACTCGACCAGGATCGGGCACTCTGAGCATGTGCGTGCGGTCGTTTCCGCCATAGGTGGCGTAGACCGGAGACCAGGCCGCTCCCGAGTCCGGCGCCGCACTGGCCAACCGCTTGTACGAGTTCACAGTCGGGCAGGCCACGGCCGCCAGCCCCTCGGCGTGTTCAAGCAGCCCGCCGATAAAGGAGTAACCCAGTGACGACATCCCGAGTCCGCGAGCATCGGATTCGTCAGCAAACGCTTCGTTGCCTTCAGCGTCCCAGAGACTCAAGTGCATGTGCAGTCCGTTGCCCGTGAGATTCGAAAACGGCTTCGGCATGAACGTGGCCAACATCCCGCTTTCGGCGGCCAGCGCATGGATCATGTAACGGAAGACGATGACCCGATCGGCGGTCGTCATGGCATCGGCGTAACGAAAATTCTGCTCGAACTGACCGTTGGCGTCTTCGTGGTCATTGGCGTAGTTGGACCAGCCCAAGGCGTTCATGTGCTTGGAGACCGTGGTGAGGTGCTCATACATCCGGGTCAGCGCTCTGGCGTCGTAGCAGGGGGCTTTGGCCTGGTCCTGCGGGTCAGCCACCTCAATGCCCCCTGAAGGTGATCGCCGGACCAAGAAGTACTCACACTCGGCGCCGACTTTGAGTTCATAGCCAAGTTCGCTGACGCGCTCGAGCTGACGGCGAAGGATGACGCGCGGCGAGAACGGCCAGGGCTCACCGAGGACGTGGGGATCGCACTGAATGATCCCGAGTCCCGGCTGCCACGGTGCCGGCAGGTAGGAACTCAGGTCGGGCATGGCCAGCAAATCTGGCGAAGAAGGCACCTGCCCCATGGGGCCGGCGGCAAAGCCGGCGAACCCGGCGCCATCGGACATCAGGCCGTCGATGGCCGAAACGGGTACCAACTTGGCGCAGGGCTTGCCGTGCATGTCGACGAACATGGCGAAAAGAAATTCCACGCCATCTCGCTTGGTCGCCGCCTTGAGGTCGTCCACAGTCACGATGGGCTCATGTGCCCCTGTGACATCGGAAGTGCTCATCGTCTCCGCCACCTCTCGCCTTCGTCCGACTTACACCCCCATGCAACGATGTTGCCTTAAGAGAAACCGCCGATGGTTTCCGCTCTATTGCGAAATGTTGCTCAACTGTTAACTCCACCGTCCGAAACGAGGGAATCTTGCTGTTAACTCATACTTCACACTGTTTCTTGACAGGCAACAGCTATACCCTCATAATCGAGTCAGTCACTTGCATCAGTGCCGCGCACCGGAACGTTCCGAACGAGACCGTGCCAACGACGAAAGCGGGTAGTCAGTGAGTGATCCGGTTTCCGAACGGACCACGCTTCATCGATATGCGCATCGTGCCGCCTATGACCGCGAAACGATCGACGCAATTTTGGATGCCGGCATTGTGTGCCACGTCGGGCTGCAAACAGAGAAGGGGTACCCGGTCGTCATCCCCTTGGCCTACGGCCGTGTCGGGGACGACATCTACCTCCATGGTTCGGCAGCCAGCCGCCTCTTCCGGGGCGCTCGAGATCCGTCAGTCGAGATCTGCATGACCGTCACATTCGTGGACGGGATAGTGGTGGCCCGCTCCACGTATAACACCGACATCAACTACCGCTCGGTCATGATCATTGGATCGGCCACCGAGGTAAAAGACCTGGCTGAGAAGCGTATAGGGCTCGACGCGTTGGTCGACCACATCATTCCCGGGCGCAGTCTCGATGCCCGCCCCCCTACCGAAAAGGAGCTGCGCAGCACCATGCTGCTCAAGCTTCCAATCGCCGAGTCGTCGGCCAAGGTTCGGACCGGTTGGCCGGCCGACGACGAGGCCGACTACGACCTTCCTGTTTGGGCCGGTGTGGTGCCGTTTACCGCCACCATCCATCCGCCGCTGGTTGACCCGGCCCTGCGGTTCGATCTCCCTCCCCCGGGCTACATCTCGAACTACCAGCGGATCGGCAGCGCCGTGTCCACGAACGAGTCGGAGGGCTAGCGCTATGTGCGGCATCGTCGGATTGCTCCTTCGGGACTCTGCCCTTGAATCACACCTAGGTGCCATGCTCGTTCCGATGGTCGCCGCCCTCGATGAGCGCGGCCCGGATTCCTCCGGCATAGCCCTCTACGCCGATCGGCCGCCGGATGCTCCACAAACGGCGCTGCACTGCTCCTTGGGCAGCGACGTGTCGGTCGACTGGGAATTGTTGGTATCCGATCTTCGAGACATCTTCGGCGCCACGTCGCCCTACGAGCCATTCGGGGCCGGGGTGGTATTCGACGTATTCGACGGCCAGCGGACTGAGCTCGACGAATTCCTGGCGGCCAAGTGGCCTGTTGTTCGAATTCTGGGCACCGGCCACAACCTGCGGGTGCTGAAGGACACGGGACGACCGACTGAGACCTGTGAGCGCTATGGCATCGGACAATGGACGGGCTACATGGGTGTGGCTCACACGCGCATGGCGACCGAGTCGGCGGTGACCGTGCTCCATTCTCATCCGTTCGTCCCTCGCCAGGACCTCTGTGTCGTGCACAACGGATCGTTCTCCAACTACGCCACTGTGCGCCGGCGACTCGAGGCCGAAGGCGTGCAATTCGACTCGGACAATGACTCAGAGGTGGCGGCCAGATTCCTGGCCACGCGGTTGGCCCGGGGGGATGACCTGGAGGAAGCCACGCGATGGGTGATGAAGGAGATGGACGGATTTTTCACGATGGTGATCTCCACCAGCTCGGAAATGTCGGTCGTGCGTGACGCCTTTGCCTGTAAGCCGGCCGTAGTGGCCGAGACGGCGGGGTACGTGGCCGTGGCTTCCGAATATCGGGCACTGGCCGAATTGCCTGACATCGCCACGGCCAAGGTCTTCGAACCCCAGCCCGAGGAGGTGTATACGTGGAGCCGTTGAACTGCGATGAGCTGGGCACACGGGCGGTAAACCACATGCTGCGCTCGGTCCCAGCCGGCTCTTCGCTACGGCTTGAGCAGCCTCGTGGTCGACACAATCTGGCGGTAGGTCTGGCCGCTCCGATTCACATTGAGGTCGACGGCAACGCTGGCTACTTCCTAGGTGGACTCGGCGGTGCGTCCGACGGCACTGGGCCAGACATTGTGGTGAACGGCTTTGTCGGATGGTCGGTCGGTGAGAATCTCATGGGCGGATCCATCCGAGTGCGGGGCAGTGCTTCGCAGAGTGCAGGGTCGAGTGCCCGAGGTGGATACATCGTGATTGAGGGTGACGCGTCGCTGCGAGCGGGTATTTCGCTCAAAGGCGGGACATTGGCTATCGCGGGCAATGCCGGCGCCATGTCCGGCTTCATGGCCCAGGCCGGCACCATCCTGATTGGAGGCGATGCCGGCCACGGACTGGGCGACTCCCTCTACGAAGCAGTGATCTACGTGGCTGGGTCAATCGCATCACTGGGAGCCGACGCAGTGATTGAGGAAATGAGCGATGACGATGTGTTGAAGGTCAAACGACTCGTTGAGGAGACCGGGTTCGACCATATCGATCCCGCCGTTGTCACTCGCGTCGCTTCGGCCCGTCAGCTCTACCACTTCTCCACCCACAACCACGACACCTATTGATGGCACAGATCCCGCCTACACCTTCAAATCAGAGCTTCCCGCCCGATGTCATCGCCCGCATCCATGACATGGCGGAATCGGGTCAGTACCCCATCCGCGGCCTCGGGGCGCGCCGGAAGGTCCCGACCTTTGACGACTTGGTCTTCCTGACGGCATCGGTATCCCGCTACCCGTTGGAGGGCTACCGGGAGCGGTGCGAGACCAAGACGCTGTTGGGCGGACGCCACGGTGCCCATCCGATAGAGCTCGACATTCCCATCACCATCGCCGGCATGAGCTTCGGCGCCCTCTCGGCCACGGCCAAGGAGGCACTGGGACGAGCGGCCACCGAGGTGGGCACATCGACGACGACCGGTGACGGGGGCATGACGCCCGAAGAGCGCAAAGCCTCAAAGCTCCTCGTCTACCAGGTCCTCCCCTCGCGCTATGGATTCGATCCGGCCGACTTACGCATGGCCGATGCGGTCGAGATCGTGGTCGGGCAAGGTGCAAAACCCGGCGGTGGAGGGATGCTGCTCGGACAGAAGGTCAATGAGCGGGTCGCGGCCATGCGCACGCTGCCCGCCGGCATTGACCAACGCTCAGCCAGTCGGCATCCGGACTGGGTGGGACCCGATGACCTGCGCATCAAGATCGAAGAGCTGCGCGAGGCCACCGAGTGGTCAATTCCGATCTATGTCAAGGTGGGCGCCACTCGGGTCGATCATGACGTGAAGCTGGCGGTCGCTGCTGGTGCCGACGTCGTCGTGGTCGACGGCATGCAAGGTGGGACGGCAGCTACCCAGGACGTCTTCATTGAGCACGCTGGCATTCCGACACTGCCGGCGGTGCGCATGGCGTCCGAAGCGCTGGAGGAGATTGGGGCCAAGGGCGAGGTACAACTCATCGTCTCGGGCGGCGTCCGATCCGGTGCCGATGTGGCCAAGGCTCTGGCGCTCGGTGCGGACGCCGTCTCCATCGGTGTGGCAGCGCTTCTGGCCCTCGGCTGCAATCGGGGCAGTTACCGTGACGCAAGCGGCCAAGACATCGACGTGGAAGCTGACTACGCAACGCTTGGAACGACCTCCGGTCACTGCGCGCACTGCCACACCGGCCGCTGCCCGGTGGGCATCACCACCCAAGATCCCGCACTCGAACGACGGCTGCAATCAGACCGGGCTGCCACGTCAGTGGCCAATTATTTGAGGGCTATCACTATGGAAGTGACCGCCCTGGCCCGTGCCTGTGGCAAGTCCAGTGTCCATCACCTCGAACCCGAGGACCTAGCGGCACTCACGGTGGAGGCAGCGGCCATGGCTCGAGTGCCCTTGGCCGGCACCAATTGGATTCCTGGATGGCAGAACTGAGAGCGCCATGACCCAGCGTGAATCGGCCGAGATCGTCATCATTGGAGGCGGTGTCTCAGGACTCAGCACGGCCCGTGCGTTGGTCGAGCTTGGTCACCGAGACGTACTCGTCCTCGAGCGTGGCGCCGTCGGTTCTGGCGGTAGCGGAAAGTCCAGCGGCATCGTCCGCTGCCACTATGGGATCAAGTCGCTAGCCGCCATGGCGTGGCACGCGTTACCGATCCTCGAGCACGCGGTCGAGATCCTGGGCGCCGAGTCCGGCTACCGCAACTCGGGCTACATCGTGGGTGTGGGCACAGAGAATCTCGGCGCCCTTCGGGCCAACGTGGCCATGCACCAGCAGATCGGTATCGAAGTTGATCTTGTTGGCCACCATGAGGCACACGCCCTCGTGCCCATGGCCGACCTCAACGATTTTGCTGAGTTCGCCTACGAACCTCGGGGCGGCTACGGAGACGGGCACCAGACAGCTCAGGCTTTCTCTGTGGCAGCACGCCAGGGTGGTGCCCGAATTCGTCAGCAGTGTGCCGTCGATAGCATCGCCCTCAAGCGAGACAAAGCCATCGGTGTCTGCCTCGAGGACGGTACGTACATCAGCACTGACCATGTGGTCATTGCGGCGGGCCCATGGTCCGTTCCGTTGGCAGGCGCGGTGGGAATCGATCTGCCCATTCGGGCCCAGCGGGCGCAAATCCTTCTGGTTGACCCCGGCGTTCCCATCACCAACATGCCGGTGTTCTCCGACCTGGTGTCACTGCAATATGTCCGGCCAGAAGGCCGCACCTCGGTCCTGGTGGGAGACAGTGATCATTCCCATCCCGAATGGTCCGACCCGGACCATTACCGCGAGCGCGCCACCGATGACGAACTGTCCTACTCCATACCGAAGTTTGAGCACCGGTTCCCTGGATTCAGCGACGCCAAGCTTTCATCGTCCTACGCGGGTTGTTACGACGTCACTCCTGACTACAACCCGATCATCTCAGCCTCACCACTCGAGGGGGTGTGGCTGTGCGTTGGATTCTCCGGCCATGGCTACAAGATCTCACCCTCAACTGGAGAGCTCATGGCTGACTTGATCTGCCAAGGTCAGAGCCGGCACTCAGACATCGACCACCGAGACTTCCGCTGGGAGCGATTCGCCGTCGATGAGTTGCTGGTTAGCCCTCATCCGTACGTCGGCGCCGGTCAGATGCGTTGACGAGGCCATGCATCGGATCTGAACGTGAAGAGGCATATATTGCAACGTTGTGACTCCTCGCCAGCGTCCACGCGCTCCTCGGCCGCGATCGGCCGCCGCCTCAACTCGTCGGACATCACCAAAGTCACCAGTGCTGAAGGCAAAAACGAGCACAGTGGCCATCGATAAGGCAATCGAACCCGCCGAGGGCGGAGGTCAACTCGGTCAAGTCATCGCCAATCACGTTCGGGGACGCCGATTGGAAATCGGACTCACGGTCGGGCAATTGGCTGATCGAACCGGCATCTCCAAGGGAATGCTGTCCAAGATTGAGAACGCCCAGACGTCACCCAGTCTCACCACCTTGGAGCGTCTAGCGGCCGCGTTGGACATGCCCGTCACCGCTCTGTTCCGGGGATTGGCCGAAGAGCGTGACGCCGTCTTCGTGAAAGCCGGAAGCGGACCGGAGATTGTGCGCAAAGGCACGCGCTCTGGCCACTCCTACGAGCTCCTTGGAACGTTGCGTGGACCGTATAAGCGCGTCGAACCGCTCTTGGTGTCGCTTAGCGAAAGCACCGAAGTGTTTCCCATGTTCCAACATGCAGGCATCGAACTGCTCTACATGCTCTCCGGTGTCATGGAATACAGCTACGGGCGCGAGCGCTACAAGATGGAGCGTGGTGACACGTTGCAATTCGAAGGCGACATTCCGCATGGTCCGACCATGTTGATCAAATTGCCGATTAAGTTCCTTTCCATCACCATTTATTCCGGCGACCGCAGCTAAAGGTCTCGGCGCAATTCACGCGATCGACACGCGCGAACCATTGCCATACACGCCACTTCTTGCCATCCTCACGTGATGTCATCACGGTCGACCATTGGCACGTTTCCCGTAACCAATGCCGAGTCCGGTCGCGTCCTGGTCTTCCAGCACTTACCCGAAGAGGATCCCGGCGCGCTTGGCCCGCTCCTGGTGGAGGCCGGATTCGACCTGACCACCGTCGAACTCGACCACGGTGATGTCATCCCCGATCTCAACGGCTTTGACATCCTCCTCGTCATGGGTGGCCCCATGGACGTGTGGCAGGAGGACGAGCACCCGTGGCTGGTGCAGGAAAAGGCGGCCATCCATCAATGGGTGCGAAAACTCGAGCGACCGTTCCTTGGCGTCTGCCTGGGTCATCAGCTCCTGGCCGACGCGTTGGGCGGCGCTGTCGGCCCGATGGACGTGGCGGAGATTGGAGTACCCGAAGTCCTGCGCACCGTCGATGGTCGTAGGGACGACATCTTCTCCCACCTCCCCGATGCGCTGCCCGGATTGCAGTGGCACCACGCCGAGGTCACAGACCTGCCTCCCGATGGCGTGAAGCTGGCCACAAATGAATCCTGTGCCGTGCAAGCACTTCGGGTCGGTCGATGCGCTTGGGGAGTGCAATTCCATCTGGAGGTCGGAGCGTCAACCATTGACGAGTGGGCCAAGGTGCCCGAGTACGAGGAAGTCCTGGCCCACTCGGGACATGACGATCCCCAATGGCTTCATAAAGCAGTGGCTGATCGCCTTGAGATGATGCGATCAGCAGCGTGGATCATGATGGATGGACTGCTCGCACATGTACTGACGGTGGCCGGTCGGCCGATGGCTACTTCGACGCCCGCTCTTCCATAAACGCGTAGGACGGCACGGCGAACTGCTCCAGCGGGACGTGGTCCGGGACCTTCATGGGTGCCGGCGCTGTCAGTGTGGGCAGACCAGTCATGGCCGTCACCCGCTCCCGCATACCCTTGCCCGAAAAGCGACCGATCCAACGGCGGCGACGGGACCCAAGAACGATGACATCGGCCCTGAACTGAGTGGCGGCATCGACAATGTGGGCATCGACATTGAAGCAATTGCCACGCATTACGTCTCCATCGGCGTCCACACCAGCCATCCACAACGAAGCCACGGCGCCCTCAACAATGGTGCGAGCCTCGTGGTGCGTAGACACCGTCGTCCCCCGGCCACCGACGAGCGCTTCATTGACGTACAGCACGTGCACCGAAGCTCCGCACTGTCGTGCCAAGGGTGCGACGAAGCTCAATGCCACATCCCCGGATTCGGTCCCATCGATTGCCAGCAAGATTCGATTGAACATCTCGGGTATCACCTCCTGGGGCCGTTATTCGGTCCGACTTGTTTGTTTCCAACAGGTTAACAGAATGAACACCTAGGAATCAATGTTTCCTGTCAATAAACTATTAACAGCATTCGATGGCCGGCACGCTCTAGCCAAGGCTCCGACTCTTCGGTCCGGGCGGAACCCGAAACCAAGGATTTACACTCGACTCCAATGACAAACGTCGAGATGTTGACCGATGCCTTCGACCGAGTGCGGGATGAAGTCCACCCCGCGGTCAACGGACTGAGCAGCGAAGATCTGGCCTTCAGGCCACTCGGGCAGTCGAACCCCATCGGGTGGCTGGTGTGGCATTTGACCCGCATTCAGGACGATCACATCGCCGGACTGAGTGGGACGGAGCAGGCCTGGACGGCCAAGGGCTGGAGTGAGCGCTTCGGGTTGCCCCTGCCACCCACGGATACTGGCTACGGGCACGGACCCGACGATGTTGCCGCGGTGCAGGTCAAGGCCGATGACCTTCTGGACTACTTCGAGGACGTGCACACCGAGACCATGTCCTACGTCAAGGCCCTGACCGACGACGAGCTGGAGCGAGTCATCGACACCTCATGGGACCCACCCGTCACCGTCGGCATCCGCCTGGTCAGCATCATCTCCGACACCCTGCAGCACGTGGGCCAGGCCGCCTACGTCAGGGGTCTCCTTCAGCTTCGAGGATAACCCTTACGTTCACGTTATAGTTAGGGTATGAATCTAGCGAGCGGGACGGAGTCCTCCCGCTACAAGTGGATCGCCCTTTCGACGGTCACTTTGGGCACCCTGATGGTGTTCATCAACCAATCGATTGTGCTCATTGCCCTCCCCAACATCTTCCGGGGCGTTGCGCTCAATCCACTCACGCCGGGCAACACCGGCTACATGCTCTGGATGCTCATGGGCTTCATGGTGGTTCTGGCCGTTCTCGTTGTCAGCTTGGGGCGGGTGGGCGACATGTATGGCCGGGTACGCATTTTCAATCTCGGGTTTGGCGTCTTCACCTTCTTTTCCATACTGCTGTCAGTGACCTGGCTCCATGGTGCCGACGGCGCCATGTGGCTCATCGCCATGCGGGTCGGGCAGGGCGTGGGTGGAGCCATGCTGTTTGCCAACTCGTCGGCCATCGTCACCGATGCCTTCCCGGCTCACCAACGTGGTCTGGGGTTAGGCATCAACAACGTGGCCGCTATTTCGGGCTCGTTCATCGGGCTGGTGCTGGGTGGTGTGCTGGCGCCCGTGCAATGGCATCTCGTCTTCTTGGTCTCTGTCCCGTTCGGTCTTTTTGGCACCGTGTGGGCATATCGCAAGCTGGAGGATCGAGGCATCAGGACGCCAGCACGCATCGACTGGCTGGGCAACGCCACCTTCGCCGTGGGTCTGATCGCCATCCTGGTCGGCATCACCTATGGACTGCTCCCCTACGGAGGTCACACCATGGGCTGGACCAGCCCAGTCGTGCTGACTGAGATCGCTGGCGGTATCGGCGTCCTGCTGCTGTTCGGTCTGATCGAAACCAAGGTGTCCCACCCGATGTTCCGCTTGACCCTCTTTCGCATCCGGGCCTTCACTGCCGGCAACATCGCCAGTTTCTTGGCCTCACTGAGCCGCGGTGGCCTGATGTTCATGCTGATCATCTGGCTCCAGGGCACCTGGCTGCCGCTGCATGGCTACAGCTTCTCGGAGACGCCACTGTGGGCTGGCATCTACATGATTCCTCTGACTGTCGGGTTCCTAGCGGCCGGACCACTCAGTGGCGTCTTGGCCGATCGTTACGGCGCGCGTCCATTTGCTACCGGCGGCCTGCTCATTGTGGCGATCACCTTCGTCTTGTTGCAGGCACTGCCGGTCGATTTTTCGTATTCGACCTTCGCCGTCCTGCTGTTCTTCAACTCGGTGGGTATGGGGATGTTCATCGCGCCGAACCAAACTGGCATCATGAACAGCCTCCCGGCCGATCAACGGGGAGCGGGAGCCGGCATGTCGGGCACCTTCAACTCATCGGCCCAGGTCCTGTCCATCGGTATCTTTTTCACGCTCATGATCTTGGGTCTGGCATCGACGCTTCCCTCGGCGCTGTACCACGGCCTGGTCGCCAAGGGGGTGGGCTCAGCCACCGCTCTTCGCGTCTCCCACCTTCCGCCGGTCGGGAGCCTCTTCGCCGCCTTCTTGGGCTACAACCCCATGAAGATTTTGCTCGGCGCCGGCACGCTGTCGCACCTTCCCCATGTCACTGCCACGTACCTCACCAGTCGTTCTTTCTTCCCGCACTTGATCTCCAAGCCGTTCGGACGAGGTCTGACCGAAGCCTTCTATTTCGCTGCAGGAGTGTGTGCGCTGGGAGCGGTGGCCTCCTTGTTGCGTGGCGGGAAGTACCACCATCAAGAAGATGCCCTCCTCTCCACTGAACCCCTTGTCCTCTCGGCTCAGGAAGCGGTGGCCGAGACTGAACCACTGTTGGTGGACTGACGTGGCGACGACGTCAACCTCGGTCGCCTCCGAATCGGGCATCCGCATCAGCGATGCGGCCGCATCCGCCGGTGTGTCCCCGCGCACTTTGCGCTATTACGAGGAGCTGGGCATCCTCACCCCGTCCCTCTACACACCGGGGGGAGAACGTCGATACACCGACAACGATCTGAGCCAGCTCCATCGCATCCTTGAACTCCGTGAGGTTCTGGGCATGAACCTCGACGAAATCAAGGAATTTCTGGCCTTCGAGACTCGTCTCAATGAGTTGCGGTCCACCTACCGGGCCAACCGGGGTGTCACTTCACCACAGGCCATGGCTGAGCAGGAGGCCACCCTCCGCGAAGCACTGGTTCTCAATGAGAGCTTGGCCGAACAACTCAACGCCAAGCTGGCCCGCATGGACACCTTTCGAGCCAAGTTGGTCAGCGACGCCCAGAAGTGCCGGGACCTCCTGGCCGAATTGAAATGAGTCCGCGAGCAGGGATTACCGACCAGCTCTCGTAACTTGGTCGCACTATGGCGTTCGAGGACCATCGCTCCCCGGCCATAGAACGGCGCCAACTGAGCGGATGGGGTCGCACGCCGGCCGCATCGAGCGATGTGGCCGTCCCGCGTGGCGCCGAAGACATTGTGGGCCTGATGCTGTGAATCATGTGCGAACTTGAGTGTAACCCGCGACGGGAGAAATGCCCGTCAACCTGGGCATCTGCAACCGGATGGCACCGGGCGAGCAACGGCTTGGAAAGCGAACGGGCAATCCTCCCGCATCATTGATGCGACGGAATCACGCGTATTGACTCAACGTCACGGCCGCGGAAACAACCTGTATTCCTGAGCACGAGCTGAGGCACATCGTTAGGATCACCCCCGGTGCCGGGGGGCCGGCGCGAAGTGGGAGGGATTGTGCCAATGCACTGTTGTGCTGCCTTGCTTCTGCTGCGCCAAGCGTGACGGATGCCGTTTCCCCGAATCAGGGGAAAGAGCTCTCGGTCGAAGGAGTGAGCGTCAATTTCGGCGGCCTCCTCGCTCTCAACAAGGTGACCATGACCGCGCAACCGGGCGAGGTCGTTGGCGTCATTGGGCCCAATGGCGCGGGAAAGACCACGCTCTTCAATGTCATTAGCGGCTTTGTTCGCCCCGATAGTGGTGAAATCCGCTTCGGTGGGCAGACGCTGGTGCGCCACCACCCGCACGACCTGACCCGGATGGGCATCGCCCGAACGCTGCAGGGGGTCGGCCTCTGCGCCGGGTTGTCGGTGTTTGAGAACGTCATGCTGGGCGCACAAGCCCAACTGCGCAGCGATCTGGGTTCGTCCATGCTCGGGCTGTGGCGATCGAGCCGCGAGGAGCGTCAGTATGGCGCCAAGGCGCATGAGCTGCTGAGCGAGATGGACATTGATGCCTTTGCCCATCGACCGCCGACCACGCTCCCCTATGCGGTCCAAAAGCGTGCCGCTTTGGCCCGCGCCCTCATGAGTGACCCCAGTCTCCTCCTGCTCGATGAGCCGGCCAGCGGCCTCTCCAACGACGATATGGCCGAACTCGGTGTGCTGATCCGGCAACTGGCTGGGCGCATGAGTGTGCTCTTGGTCGAGCACCACATGGATTTGGTGATGTCCATATGCGATCGATTGGTAGTCCTCAACTTCGGTGGGGTGATCGCCGACGGAACGCCGGCGGCCATACGAGCCAACCCCGAGGTGGCGTCCGCCTATCTGGGCGATGAAGTCCATGCTTGAGGTGAAGGACCTCCAGGTGCACTACGGCGCCATTCGTGCCCTCGACTCCGTCAGCCTGTCGGCGGAGCCCGGCTCCATCACTGCCATTCTCGGGGCCAACGGCGCCGGCAAAACCACGCTGTTACGCACCATCTCGGGGCTGGTCAAAGCCCGCGCCGGCTCGGTTCGCTTCAATGGTGATGAGCTCTTGGGGACGGCAGTCGAAAAGATTGCCCGCCGCCATGTGGCGCACGTGCCCGAGGGCCGCGGCGTCATTGAGGAACTGACGGTGGAGGAGAACCTGCGCCTGGCCACTTTGTGGGGCCTGACTCGGGATGAGCGCCAGCACGCCATGGAAGAAGCGTTCACCCTCTTTCCGCGGCTCACGCAATTTCGGCGTCGAGCGCGCTTCGGCCCTCTCTGGTGGAGAACGCCAGATGCTGGTGATCGGACGTGCTCTCATTTCGCGCCCCAAGCTGCTCCTCCTGGACGAACCCTCCCTCGGGCTAGCTCCACTGATCACGGCGCAGCTCATGGCGCTGCTGAAGGAGCAGACCGATGGGACCGACATGACCGTCTTGCTGGTGGAGCAAAACGCTCGCAGCGCCCTGTCCGTCTCCAAGCATGCTGTCGTCCTCAACCTGGGCCAGGTGGTCGTGTCCGACCGTGCCGAGACCGTGGCGGCCGACCAAGACCTTCGACACCACTACCTGGGTTTCTAGGGAACGACAATGAGCCTGTTCATCAACATCACCCTCAACGGCATCTCCAGCGGCATGATCTTCGCTGCGTTGGCCCTGTCCCTCGTCCTCATCTTCCGGGCCACCAAAATCATCAACTTCGCCCAAGGGGCCATGGGCATGATGACCACGTTCATCGCTTCCAGCCTGCTGAATAAGGGCGTCAGCTACTGGTGGATGTTCGTGATGATCCTCGTGATCGGGTTCCTGTTCGGCGCCACGGTCGAGCGCGTGCTTATTCGTCCGCTCCAGGGCAAGTCCGAACTCAATCCGGTCATCGTCACGATCGGTCTTCTCGTCGTGCTGGAGGGTCTGGCCGGGGCAATTTACGGGAATGCCAGCCGCGGCTTCCCGGCGGCCTACTCCCAGAGTGGCCTGACCGTGGGGCACACCAAAATCGCCTTTTCCCACTTCGACGTTTTCATACTGGTTGCGGTGCTGATCCTCATGGGCGGCACCTTCGCTCTCTTCCGCTTCACATCCCTCGGTCTGCGCATGCGAGCCTCCGCCTTCTCCGGTGAGATCGCCCGCCTGCTCGGAGTCAGGGTCGGCATCCTGCTTACGTTGGGCTGGGCCTTGGCTGGCATTGCGGGTGCGCTGTCGGGCCTGCTGGTGGCACCGACGAGTTCCTTCAGCCCGTACTTCATGGACCTGGTGCTGGTCTATGCCTTCACCGCCGCCGTCATCGGAGGCTTGGAAAGCCCAGTCGGTGCTCTGGTTGGAGGGTTGGTCACCGGACTGACCATCTCCTATGTCGGCGGGTACGAGGGCTCCGGACTGGAACCGCTCGGGGCGTTGGCCCTGCTCATGTTCGCCTTGATGGTGCGCCCGCAGGGTATCTTCGCGCGACCGCCGGCCCGGGTGGTGTGAGATGACGCGACTGCCCACCCAGCCCATGCTGCGTCACCTGCTCTTGGCCCTGGTCGGCGGTGGACTGCTCTATGTGCTGTCCATTCGGATCAGTGCTTATAACGACTTCCAGCTGGGCGAGGTGGCCCTCTACGTGGTGGCTCTGGCCGGACTGAGTCTGCTGACTGGCACCAATGGGCAGATCTCCCTGGGACACGGTGCTTTCATGGCCGTCGGTGCCTACACCGTGGCCTTGCTGATGACCCACACGCAGTTCAACTTCATTCTCGAACTCGTCATCGCCGTGGCCGTGGCAGCGGCCATGGGTGTGCTCATCGGCATTCCCGCCACGCGCTTGAAGGGCCCGTACTTGGCTGGGATGACGCTGCTCCTCGCCTTGGCCCTCCCACCGATTGCCGACAAGTGGAGCAACACCTTCGGCGGGGATCAGGGACTGACCACCACGGTGCCTACCGCACCGGGCTCAATCTCGAGTGAGCAGTGGTTGTGCTGGATCCAGATCATCGGCGCTCTCCTCACCTGGTGCTCTTGGCCAACTTGTTGAGCAGTCGCTTCGGCCGTTCACTGCGAGCCGTTCGAGACAACGAGGTGGCGGCGTCGCTCTCAGGCATCCACGTTGCTCGCACCAAGGTGTTGGCCTTTGCCATCAGCGCCGCCTGCGCCGGACTGGCCGGTGCCTTCCTCGGCCTGTCCACTGGAGTGGTGAACACTGGCGAGTTCCCCCTGACCCTCTCCATCCAATTGTTGGCCGCCATGGTGCTGGGCGGCACCGGCACACTCATGGGCATGTGGTGGGGAGCGGTCCTACTGGTCTACCTCCCTCAGTGGTCAACGTCACTGTCTGGCCGTTTCAACTTGGGCAGCGGCGCCAGCGCCTACCTGGCGACCATCATTTTCGGCGCGGTCTTGATCGTGGCCATGATGGTCGCCCCCAATGGGATTCAGGGAGGGCTGCGGTGGGCCCGGCACCGAGCTTCGTCGACTTTCTCCAGAACCCGGCCTCCCGCCCTGGTCGATGGCACTAGTCAATGAAATACACAAGAAAAGGAGCAGTTATGAGACAGACGAAACACACATCCCTCGCCGGATGGGTGCGAGCCGGCGTTGCGTTGGCACTGGGCATGACGCTGGCCTCAACGGTATTGACCGGCTCAGCCAGCGCCGCCTCGACTCCCGGCGTGACCGCCAAGAGCATCTCCATCGGGGCCACCGTGCCACTCACCGGACCGGCTGCCCCTGGCTACGACGAAATCGCTCCCGCCATGGCGGCGGTGTTCGCCTGGGTCAATGCGCACGGCGGCGTGTACGGCCGGAAGATCAACTACCAGTACCTCGACGACGGCTACAACCCGGCCAACACGGCCACGTTGACCCGCAAGCTGGTGCTGCAGGACAACATCTTCGCCGACGTGGGATCGCTGGGAACTCCCACACAGGCCGCTGTGCAGGGTTTCCTGAACTCGCAGAAGGTGCCGCAACTGTTCATCGAGTCGGGTTGCAACTGCTGGAGTAACCCGAAGTACCCGTTCTCCTTGGGCTGGGAACCCCCGTACACGATTGATGGCAAGGTCCTCGGCAGCTACGTGAAGACAGCCTTCGCCGGCAAGAAAATCGGCTTCCTCTCGCAGGACGACGAATTCGGCCAAGATGTGGTGAAGGGTCTTCTCATGGAACTGCCGGCTTCGTCGGTGGTCTCGCAACAGACCTATGACGCCGCCACGCTCGCGGGCCCGCTATCCAACCAGATGGCCGCGCTGAAGGCAGCCGGCGCACAGGTGGTGATTATGGCCACCATCCCGGCAGCCACGGCACTGGCCATGTTGCCCGCCGCAGCCATCGGCTATGCGCCGCAGTATGTCGTCGACAGTGTGGGCGCCGACGCACCAACCGTGGGACCGCTCCTCTCTGCTTTCACTCAGAAGGGCGGCGGCACCGCGGCACAGGCCAAGGCGGCCGGTGGACTCCTCAATGGCGTTATCACCGACTCGTACTTCGCCCCCGAGGCTCAGGTCAGCAACGCCTGGGTCAAGGTCGAGAAGAAGCTGTTGGCCAAGTACGCCCCGGCTCTGTACGCCAAGGCTGGTCTTGACGGCAATACCCAATACGGCTTCGCGCTGGCTTACACCTTCGTGCAGGCTTTGCAGGCCGCCGGCAAGAACCTGACACGACAAGGATTGGTCAACGCCATCGCTAAGGACGGGAAGCACTTCGTCACTCCCGGCTTCGTGCCGCTGTCGTACTCCAGTTCGGTCCACTACGGCTACGAAGGTGAGCAGATCTACCAAATGAGTAGCACTGCCCCGCCGGCCGTGACCCCCACTGGAAGCTGGATCGGCGCGGTGCCGATCGGATCGGTGAAGGTAACCAACCCCAGATCAGGACCGGTCAAGAACTACACCGGCAAGTCGTCGACACCGCCAAAGTCGTTGGTGTCAACCTCGTAGCCACAACCCACATCGGCTGACCTTGGCCCGCAACTCGTGGGGGCATTTGCCCCTGCGGGTCGCGGGCCTCGGTCTTCCCCGTCACAAACGCACTGGGCTGGCTCGGGCACAATGATGGAGCGTGACACTCCCCCTACCTGACCTGCTGCGGTCGCATGCCCATGCCGCCCAGGAACCGGTGGAACTGGCCGTCTTCGGGACGACGGACCCTGATGCGATGTCATCAATGATCACCAGCGCAAGCGCCGAAATGGGCTTCGAGGTTTCGGCCGGAGAATTTTTTCACGCATCGTCCGGTTGCGTGGTGGGATTGCAACTCACCGATGGCCGGATTGTCGTACTCAAGGCCTACCAATCGCAATGGGAAGAGCCCTTCCTGCGCGGCGTGCAGAGTTCACAGCGAACCGCATCTGCCGCGAGCTTTCCCTGTCCTTCGCCACTGGCCGGTCCGACGTCATTGGGCCACGGGTGGGCCCTGCTCGAGTCGTACCTGCCTGACCCGGGGCGGAGTGCCACCACCGCTCCGGGTGCCATGAAGGCGTCGAGCGCAGGCCTGGTCTCACTCATCGAATGTCTTCAGCAGGCACCCCAGCTCGGTCTGGATAAGCACCCCTTCCGCATGGAAGACGGTGCGCTCTATCCCACACCGCACAGTCCGATCTTCGATTTCGCCGGTACCACCGACGGAGCGGAGTGGATTGATGAATGGGCCAAACGCGCGGCTGGCATTCGTGATGCCGCCGACCTGCCGCCCCTGCTGGCCCATCTGGACTGGTCGGCCAACAACGTGCGCTGGACCCAGGACAAGGTGAGCGCCGTCTACGACTGGGACAGCGTTGCGGTGACATCTGCCGCAGTGGCGGCAGGACAGGCGGCCGCCGTGTGGCGCTCTACTGGCGAATCGGCCGATATCGACGGACCGGAAGCCCACGAGGTGCATCAATACCTCGATGCCTTCGGCCAGGCCCGCCAGTTGGCATTTTCACCAGCGGAACGCCAGGTGGCCTGCGCCTCCGCACTGTGGCTCATGGCCTACACGGCGCGCTGTGAGCACGCCTTGGAACTCAAAACTCCGTGGAAACGTTATCGAGCCAGGCGTTGGCTGCAAGACCAAGCACCGATGCTCCTCTAGTGGGCCAGGATGAGATCGAGCACTGTGCTCAAACCAGCAATGACCAGCGATATTGAGAGCACGAGAGCGGTCACTCGAATGAGCCGAGAGTGCCTCGGTCCCCATTCCTCGTCGTAGAGATCCTCGTCGAGCCAGTCGGGCTGCACCGGATCACGGCCCTCGAGGGGCTGGGGCTCTCGGGTGGCCAAGTACCCGAGGACAGGCGCGATGCCGATTGGTTCGTGGGGCTGGGGCGGTACAGGCACGTGACCCTGCATCAGGGTCCAGGCTAGCGCTGGCTCCACCACAATCTGCTTCGCCCGCCTACCCTGTCGCCATGTCTGAACTACCACAGCAGATCGGCCTGACTCCCGCCGAGTCCACCCCGCGTTTCCCCATCGACCCCAAGCCACCGGCCGGAGCGCCCAACGTGGTTGCCATCGTGCTCGACGACACCGGCTTCGGGCACCTCGGGTGTTTCGGGTCCGACATCGCCACACCGCATATGGACGCCCTCGCTGCGGGTGGTGCAGCCTTCAATCGCTTCCACGTCACTTCGCTTTGTTCGCCTACCCGGGCCGCATTCTTCACGGGGCGCAACCATCACGCTGTGGGAATGGGATTCCTGGCCGACATTCCGCTGGCCTTTCCGGGCTACACGGCCCGCCTGCCCAAGAGCGCTGCGGCGCTGCCTCGCCTGCTCCGCAATGCCGGCTACTCCACCATGGCCGTCGGTAAATGGCACCTGACTCCCCGATGGCAGCGATCGGCCGCTGGTCCGTTCGATACCTGGCCCATTGGAATCGGCTTCGAGCGTCATTACGGCTTCCTGCAGGGCGACGCCAACCATTGGGCGCCCAATCTGGTCTGCGACAACCACTACGTAGAGGCACCCCGCCGACCAGAGGAGGGGTACCACCTCAGCGAAGATCTGGCCGACCAGGCCATCCGGATGATGCAGGACCAACGCCAAGCCGCACCGGGCAAGCCCTTCTTCTTGTATTTCGCTCTCGGCGCCATGCATTCACCGCACCACGTGGCCCCCGAATGGGTTGAGCCATACAAAGGTCAATTCGACGGAGGCTGGGACAACTGGCGCAAAAGTGTCTTCGCCCGTCAGACCGAACTCGGCATGGTGCCAGAGGACACCGTGCTCACGCCGCGTCCGGAGTGGGTCACTGGTTGGGACGATCTCTCCGCCGATGAGCGGCGCATGCACGCCCGCCAACAAGAGGTCTTCGCCGGCTTCCTTACTCATACCGATGCGCAGATCGGACGCGTGCTGCAGTCATTGGAGGAATCCGGTCAGCTCGAGAACACGCTCGTTCTCCTTTTCTCCGACAATGGCGCCAGCGCCGAAGGTGGCAAGGACGGCAGCGTCAATGAGCATCGCTTCACCGCCCACCTGCGCGAATCGGTGGAGGACAACCTGGCTGCTCTCGACGACTGGGGCGGATTCAGCACCTACAACCATTATTCGTGGGCCTGGGCCTGGGCGGGAAACACACCCCACCGCCTCTGGAAGCGCTACACCTGGCTGGGAGGCACCCGCACGCCCCTGATTGTGCACTGGCCCGGGCGCGTCGTTCAGCCTGGCGCGGTTCGACAGCAATTCGCCCATGTGGTGGATCTCATGCCCACCATCCTCGAGGCGATCGGGATTGATGCGCCCACCGAAGTCGACGGCGTGGAACAACAGCAGATGAATGGGACCAGTCTGCTCTCCGCTCTTGAGGACCCCTCCTCGGCAGAAGTGCATCGCACGCAGTACTTCGAGATGCTGGGTTCACGATCAATCTTCCATGACGGGTGGAAGGCCACTACCAATCACATCAGCGCTGGCGTGCTCGATGAAGAGGAACTGGCCATCGGTAGCCGCGACTTCGCCGACGACAAATGGGAACTCTTCGATCTGAGTCGAGACTTCTCCGAGTCAACGGATCTCTCCGGAGCCGAACCTGCTCGCCTGCGGGAGCTCACTGATCTGTGGATGACAGAAGCCGACCGTAATCAGGTGCTTCCCATCTCCGACAGCATGCTCGACCGCTTCGGAGGCTTCATTCCCCAGACCTGGCCCTCCGGGGGATCACTCACCCTTCGGCCTGGCGGCGGTCCCGTCCACGACGAGTCCATGCCGGCGCTGTGGGGCGGATTCCGGCTCACCGCCGAAGTCGACGCCATCGGTGCCGACACTGATGGTGTCATCTGTGCGCTTGGCGACTGGTTCGGCGGCTACGCCCTGTTCATCAATCAGGGCAAGACCTGCTTCACGTTTGCTCGATCAGCTGACATTATCGACCTGCGTGATGCCAACACATTGGCTGCGGGAACGAGGACCATTGAGGTGGCCTACGCCCTCGGGAGTCACGGCGTCCCCGGGCGCATGGTCCTGCTGGTGGATGGCGTCATCGCCGATGAAGTAGAGGTACAGGGCATCCTCCCCATCGCGCTGCAACACGGTGGGGCCGGTTTCCGCGTGGCCTGGGACAGCGGATTTCCCGTTTCACCCGACTACACACCACCGGCGCCATTCAACGGCGTGGTGCACCACGTGACTATAAACACTCCTGGCGTCATGCCTAGCGCCGCCGACGAGATCCGCGCCGCGCTCCACAGTGATTAGTCGAAGCAGCGACTAACTCACACCCGAAGCTGCCTCCATGGCATGGCTGAGATGACCCAGAGCGTGCTGCGCCGAAACAGCGGCCAATTGCGCCGCGGGCAATGACCGGCCGTCAGCTGGGCCGAACGGAGCGAGCTGATCGAGCTGCTCGTCTGTCAGTCCACGCAGCAAGGCCTCAGTAGTGGCTGCATTCGACTCCAGTAAAGCCACCGTGTCGGGTATCCCGACATCGGCGTTGTCCGCCGCGTGCTCGACATTGACCTGGTCGATCTCGTCGCGAGTTGTGGTGACGGCGTCGCCGCGGATCATCGTCTCCAACCACCCCCGGCCATTGGCGTAGGAGACGGCGATGTGATGGATGACGACGCCAACGGGCCACCCTTCTCCCGGCACCATGGTTCTCCACTGCGCATCGGTACACGAGCGGGCGAAGCGGACGACGTCCGCATTGGCTGCCGCGAACTCATCGGCCAAGGCCACTGCTCGTTCACTGGTCATAGTCCAGCTGCCATTTCGCTCAATGTCTCCACGCTGTACACACCAGGTCCAGTGCCATCGGCCGCGGCCCTCAACGCCAAGCGCTGCAACAGTGAATTCACTGGAGTCGGCACTCCGTACAGGGCGCCGAGCAGCACCACCTCGCCGTTGAGGAACTCGGCTTCGATGGATCCGGTGCCACGGGCCAGGCTCTGCCAGCTCGACCCGCCGCTCCACTCCCCCGACGAGGTATTGCGCAGCTGAATGTGATCGGCGCGCCGCTCATGATCTTCCTCACTACTGGCGACGTCGATACCAGCCGCAGCCATGGCGGCAAGGCCTTCTTGTTGCGCCGCCTTGGCCAGGGGACTGAAGCGACCCTCTGGGCCACAAAGCGCCTCGACGGCGTTAGCCAGATTCATGATGAGCTTCCGGTACTTCCAGCGCATGATGTCAGGCAGCGCCTGTGACTGGAAGGTGGTGGTATCGAGCACGGCAGAGATGGCGCGACCCTGATCATCGATTCCCGAGGGAAAGCGTCCGAGGTCAAGCAATCCACTCACCGGCGCCGAGTGAGCCTGGATCACGCCCGGCTGCAGGTGAGTGGCCGGGCACATGACACACATGGCGTACGTGTTGGGAAAGCGGCGCACCACCCGGCGCTCGTTCTCCACCCCGTTCTGCATACACACCACTGGAGTATCCGGATGGGCCACCAACGCCAATTGTGAAAGGGCGAATTCGGTGTTCTGTCCCTTCACCCCCAGCAACACCACGGTGTCATCGGTCCAGGTGAATTGGCCCGGCTCGGTGATCACAGAAATGGAAAGGGTCACCGTATCTTCGGGCGCCTCGAGGACCAACCCCTTGGTCAACGCGTCGGCATGGGCACCGCGGGCGACCAGGGTGACGTCCTCTCCCTGTTGGAACAAGCGGGCACCCACCAGTCCCCCGATGGCGCCCGCCCCCACGACCAGGAATCGCATGTGAGCACTTTGCCACTTCAAAGGAATGGCCTGCCGACAGGGTCATCGTGCCAAGCTGGGCGGGTGACCGCAATCAATACTCTGGACAAAGCCGCCGCTGTGGGCGAATCAGTGATTGGAGCCCCACTGCGCCTGGTCAGCGATCTTGCCGCGCCGGCTCGGAGCGACCTGGCCAAGAACCTACGGCGAGCCATCGGCATCACCGAGGAGCCTGCTCCCATGGCGATGGACCCGGGTTCTTCCTATCTGTCACCCGACGGGGTGGCTCGACTGGTGCACTCGGACCTTCCCACCATGCTGATCGGTGGCATCGAGCGCGCTGCTGTTGCAGACACTGCACCCACTGGCCATGGCCGGAGTGGCCGAACACTCCAATTACCAGAAAGACCCGCTGGGCCGGCTGCGACGGACCGCTGAGTTCGTCGGCACCACCACCTTCGGCACCACCAGGGAGGCTGAGGCGGCCATCGCCCAGGTCCTGCGCGTGCATCGGCGGGTGAAGGGCATCGCACCAGACGGGCGCGCCTATTCGGCCGCCGATCCCGACCTTGTCACCTTCATCCACGTGGCCGAGGTCTCCAGCTTCCTCGAATCGGCCCGCCGCTTCGGCCCGCGAACGCTCACCCCTGAACAGTGCGACCAGTACTTTGCCGAGGTAGCCCCGGTGGCCTTGGCCCTCGGGGCCGATTGGGTACCGAATTCGACCGATGAGGTGGAGAGCTACTTCCTCCGGGTCCGGCCCGACCTCTACGCCGGACCACAGGCCCGCCAAGCCCGCGACTGGTTGCGCCAACGCGTGGCCAAGCGCCCGGAAGAGCGAGCCGTCTATACCTTGTTGTTGTCCGCCGCCATCAGTGTCCTCCCACAATGGGCTCGCCGCGAACTCGGACTCTCCGCCCCCATGTCCATGGACCTCTTGCTCGACACCGCGACCGTCATCCCGATGACCCGAGTCTTGGCCGCAGGTCTGCGCTGGGTGGTAGCGCCCTAAGTGGCGATGGATAGGCCGCCGTCGATAGCGACGATCTGACCGGTCACATAGGCGGCGCGGGCCAGCGCGAGGACGACCTCAGCCACATCCTCGGGTTGGCCGGACCGCTTAAGCGGCGTCACCTGCTGCACCACTTCGCGCACAAAATCCCAGTCCTCCGTCCACGGAGTGTCGATCAAGCCGGGAGCAACTGCATTAACCCTGACATCGGGACCAACCACCTTGGCCAGCAGCACCGTCATGTGATTAAGCGCCGCCTTGCTGGCCGCATACGGGATGGATGAGCCGGTGGGGCGAATACCGGCCACGGATGCCACGTTGACCACGGAACCCTTGGCCTCTCTCAGCGCGGGCAGCGCAGCCAAGGTCATCGACCAGGTCCCAAAGACGTTGACCTCGAAGATCTTCCGCCACACGTCGAGGGTGGCGGATTCCAAGTCCTGGTGAGGGATGACGACCGTGGTGCCTGCGTTGTTGACCAGCGTGTCCAGGCGACCGAAACGCTCGAGCGCGGTGTCCACCAGTCGTTGCGCCGCGGCAGGATCGGTGATGTCTCCCTGCACGTAACAGGCCGATGGCAGCGAGGCGGCCACCGACTCCCCTTCAGCCACCGATTTCGACGAATTGATGACGACGCTGTAGCCCACATCGGAAAATGACTTGGCCACCGCGGCGCCGATGCCACTGCTGCTCCCAGTGACGACGACGACCTGACCTTCACTCATCGAGGCACCAAGCCCCAGCTGGCTGACCATTCGACATCGGGCTGCAGAGTGATCAGATCAATGCCCGAGCGCAGGGCATTGGGTGGGCACGTCATGGGCTCAATGGCCACCGAGCGCCGACGCCGAGGCACCTCACCCAAGGTGTCGCCGGTGTACACCATGAGATAAGGGAATCCGGCGTCCGTCCATAGAGACGCCCCCGTGGCACCACCGGGCGCATCGAGGCTGGCCCAGGCCCGGCCATCCACGTCGCGTTCGAGATTGGTGAAGGCGGTGTCGAGCACTAGCGGACCAATGAAGCGGGCCGTGGTGAAATCATGTTCGGTACCGACCACCGGCACCAACGCCCCGGTGGGCAGTCCCCGATCATCGAGCTCGAGCGTGTGACGAGCCGGGAGTTGGAGGATGGCTCCATCTACCGTCTCGGGACCAGCTGTGAGATACGGGTGGAAGCCCAACCCGAATGGGATGGGTTCGACTTCGAGGTTGCGAGCCTTGGTAGTGACGGCAAGGCCGTCGCGACCAACGTGATATTCCATTTCCAGGAGCAGCGAGAACGGGTAGCCCGGACTGGGGTGCAGTTGCAGCCGGAGCGAAAGCTGATTCTGGTGACGTGTCTGCAGGGTCCAGGGCAACCAACGCACGAGACCATGAATGGCGTTGCGGCGCTCTGGCTCATCGAGAGCGGCCTGGGCCCGGATGCCGTTGTATTCGTAGCGACCGTCCGCCAGCCGATTGGGCCACGGGGCGAGGACCTGGCCTCGCCCACTGTGGGACCATTCGCCCTGCCCGAAGCCATCGACCACGGCATGGGAACCGACGTTGTACTCCCGCAGCGTGGCCCCCACCTCGCACACGACCACTTCCTGTCCACCGTGACCAATCCTCCACTGCTGTCCTGTGGGTGATGCCACGGAGATCCTGGGTGTGGTGGGCATGGCGTGTGAATTGAAGCAGACCAGGCGCCCGAAGTGGGGATGGGGGGTCAGTGACGGCGCAGTAACCGGCGGACGAACAGCCGGTGACAACGGCTCCCTTTGAGAAAGCAGCCTCGCTGTGCCCGGTATGGTTCGATCACGTGAGGGTCCTTGTCACCAACGACGATGGGGTCGACGCCCCGGGTTTGGCCGCTTTGACCAGGGCACTCGTGGCCTGGGCCGAAGCTTCGGCCGCTGCCGGTGGCCCCCTCCACGAAATCGTGGTCGTGGCGCCTGATTCCAACTACAGCGGCGCCGGTGCCGCTGTCGGCTCAGTCCTGGAACACACCACCATCCCCTGGCGCCGCGCCCACGTCGAAGGGGCCGAAAGCGTCGAAGCGTACGGCCTGGCCGCCCCACCCGCGCTCACCGTGATCGCCGGCGCACTGGGCGCCGTCGGCCCGAAGCCCGACCTGGTCCTCTCGGGCATCAACCACGGCGTCAATGTCGGGCGGTCCATTCTGCATTCGGGCACCGTCGGAGCAGCCCTGACGGCAGCCCAGCTGGGCATCAGCGCCTTGGCCGTTTCGCTCCAGTCAACAGTGTCGCCAGAACCCTGGGAGTCGGCGGCGGACCTCGCCATCGCACTGATCCCATTGCTCGAACGCGCCCCAGTCCGTACCGTCCTCAACCTGAATGTCCCTGCCCTCCCACTGGGCGAGCTGTTGGGCCTGCGTTGGGCCAGGGTGAGCGGGGCCGGCCTGATCAAGGCAGCCAGCGGCACGGGATCTTGGGCCGCGCCCAGCCCGGAGGAGATGCAAGGTCCGGCAGCGGCTGAAGGATCGAGCGCCATCATGGAACGTCAAACCGCCCACACGGGAGAGATCGTCCTGACCGTCGGGTCGTCCATTCCCCGCGGAGCGGAAATTGCCTTGGCCGATCAAGGCGAGGACACCGCCCTTGTCGGCATGGGCTACGCCACCCTCACCGCATTGCGCGGCCCACGGGCCGACGACGACCGAGAGCTCTTCGGATTACTCGACGCCGGCCTGGCCGCGGTCTTAGCGCCGCTGGGCCTGGCCAACTGACGCCCGAGAATCAATCTCTCCCCAGGGCTCGGACCTCTAGGGCGCCATAGCGGGCAACCGGGTGCTGTGCCGCGACGTCCAATGCCTCTTCCATGTTGGCGCACTCGAGGATGTCGTAGCCACCGATCATCTCCTTGGTTTCGGCGAACGGGCCGTCGGAGAACACGGGTCTGCCATTCCTCATGCGGACCGTGCGGGCCTGACTCGGGACCGCCAGGATCTGGCCGTCCAGCCGGACACCTCGAGCGGCCATCTTCGCCCCCCAACCTCGGCATTCATCCCAAAAGGCCTCTTCATCATCGATGGTCGCCGATAGGGCGGGATCGTCACACACAAACAACATGAATCTCATCGGACCTCCTTGGTCGTTGTCATGCCTACGACGATCTCAGCGCCGCCCATTCGACATTTTTTATTCGGCGCAGAAACGGCACACCATGACCCTGAGGCCTGCCGTGGCCTCGGTTTCCACGAAGCGAACGCTCGGGCGTCAGTCGTCGCCTTGGCCCGGCGAGCGGCGATTGCGCTTGATGTCGGAGCGCCGGCGCTTGGCCTCCACCCGCCGCACTTGAGATCCCTTCGTGGGTCTTGTGGGTCGGCGGGTGGGGTCCACCCGCAGGCCTTCGGCCAGTTTCTCGCCCAGACGCTCCAACGCCAACTGCCGGTTGCGCGCTTGGGATCGTGAATCCGAGGCTGAGGCTCGCACGGTGGATCCGTAGCGCTCCAGCAACCGAGCCCGTTGACGTGGTCCCAGCGTGGTTGAGGCATTGACCTCGAACTGGACCTCGACTCGACTCAGGGTCCGATTGGCATGTTGGCCTCCGGGACCACCCGAAGTGGTGGCCCGCCAGGTCACCTCGGCCATGGGAAGAGACAAGGACTTGTGGACGCGCAGAGTCGCCCCGACGCTTTCGGCCAGGACTTCCTCTCCACCTTCTCTTAGTGACTCGTCTGACGCCACAGAACGAGCGTAGAAGCACCGGATAGGGTCCGTGGCATGGAATATCGCCACCTCGGAAGATCCGGCATGCTCGTCTCAGCACTGTCCTACGGCAACTGGATTACTCATGGGAGCCAGATCGAAGAAGACGCGGCGGTGGCCTGCGTCAAGGCCTCCCTCGATGCCGGCATCACGACCTTCGACACCGCCGACGTCTACGCCATCGGGCGAGCCGAGTCGGTGCTGGGTCGTGCGCTCAAGGGCGTACGGCGTGACTCGATTGAAATTTTCACCAAGGTGTACTGGCCCACTGGTCCCAATCCCAACAACCGGGGCCTGTCCCGTAAGCACATCATGGAGTCGCTGCACGCCTCACTCGAGCGCCTCCAGACCGACCACGTCGACCTGCTCCAGGCCCACCGCTACGACTACGCCACTCCACTCGAAGAAACGATGCGCGCCTTTGACGACCTGGTTCGCCAGGGCAAGGTCCACTACGTGGGCGTGTCGGAGTGGACGGCCGAACAAATCGCCGACGCACTACACATGGCCGACGAGATGGGCTTCGACCGCCTTATCTCCAACCAGCCCCAGTACTCCATGCTTTGGCGGGTGATTGAGGCCGAGATCGTGCCGCTATGCCATGAGGAGGGCGTGGGGCAGATTGTGTGGTCACCCCTCTCCCAGGGCGTATTGACGGGCAAGTACCTGCCCGGTGCGCCTCCACTGGAGGACTCACGGGCCACCGGCGTCGAAGGCGGAGAAATGAGTTGGCTGCTACGCGACGAGGTGCTGAACCCCGTGCAGGAGTACGCCGCGCTCTGCCGCGACGCTGGCTTCACCCCGGCGTCGGTGGCACTGGCCTGGGTACTGCAAAACGAGAACGTCAGCAGCGCCATTGTGGGTGCCAGCCGGCCCGAGCAGATCGCCGAGAACATCAAGGCACTGGACGTCGTCCTCGAGCCAGACTTCGTCGAAGCCATTGAGAAGGCCCTAGAGCCGACCACCCTCTTCGACCCGGCCTTCACCATCAGCCCCTCGACTCGTCCTTAGGGGCGAGTATCGAACCGGGAGCTGAAGGAAACCACCGCCATCGTCGAGTGCGTGCGGTGCTCCTCGAACACGCGCATGTATCCGGTATGACTAATGCGCCACCCGACATCTGACTTCTCGTAGCGGTCGGTATAGAAGGCCGTGCCTCCGATCTCGAGATCGGCCGTAGGAATAATCACCCGGTCCTGTAGGTACCAGGAGCCTGTGGCCGTAGTGGCCGACGTGATGTCGATCTCGGGATGGTGGCCATGGTGCTCGGTGATGAGGTCGGGGCTACTCAGCGCTTCCGACAGCCAGGTCACGATGGCCGAGCGACCCTCGAGCACGGTCTTGCCGTCCTCGTAGGCCGCGGTCGCCCTCTCGGTCAAGAGTGTCCCCAGCGCGTCAAAATCCTTGAGGTCCAGTGTGCGGAAGTAGGCGTACTTCAGGCGTCGGATGGCCTCCAACTCGGCTGCAATATCCACGTGCGCCTCCATGCCTCGAACGGTCGGGTCCGACAGTACTGGTCCAGCGCCTTTGCGGGGAGAGCCCGATGGCGAGAGCATGCAGTGTGCCGACTCGCCAGCGGATTGCCGCCTATGGCCTCTGCCTCAACGAGCAAGGTGACATCCTGCTCGCCCGTGCTGCCCCTTCGTTGTCTCTAAGAGGGCGCTGGTTCTTGCCCGGGGGCGGCGTCGACCATGGCGAGGCGCCGATAGATGCCGTGCGGCGCGAGATGCAAGAAGAAGCAGGGCTCACCGTGGTGGTCGGGCCTTTGCTCGACGTGATGTCTGATGTGCGCACCCTTCCTGACGAGACCAGCCTGCACACGGTGCGGGTGATTTACCGGATTGCGTCTTGGTCTGGCAGCCTGCGGGCCGAAGAGGGCGGCACCACTGACGCCGTGCAATGGTTCGCCAAGCAACAGTTGGACGATGTGCCTCTGGCGCATTACGTCGAAGGTGTGGTGGCGCGGTTCTTGCCGGATCCATCGGCGGGCGTGAGCTGAGTATGCAGACCGGACCTCAAGACACTCGCCACCATGTCGTGATCATCGGCTGTGGGTTTGGAGGCCTCTTCGCCGCCAAGGCACTCAAGCGTGCACCGGTACGGGTCACCCTTATCGACCGCACCAATCACCATCTCTTCCAACCGCTGCTGTATCAAGTCGCAACCGGGATCCTCTCCGAGGGTCAGATTGCACCGGCCATTCGAGATGTCCTGCGCCACTACGACAATCTGACAGTGAGGCTGGCTGAAGTTGAAGGCATCGATGTCACCCACAGGACGGTGACGGCCAACGAATTCGGTGGTCAGGTCACCATCCCCTACGACAGCCTGATTGTGGCCGGTGGTGCGGTGACGTCCTACTTCGGCCACGACGAGTTCGAGCACGTGGCAGCGGGCATGAAGTCACTCAACGATGCCATGTACCTCCGAGGGCAGATTTTCGGCGCCTTCGAGCGCGCCGAAGCCGAGGACGATGAGGATCGGCGTCAGTCCTTAATGACCTTCGTGGTCATCGGCGGTGGTCCGACCGGAGTGGAGATGGCTGGACAGCTGAAAGAGCTGGCTCGACGCGCCCTCCGTCACAACTACAGGCGCATCGACCCTCGGGCCACCCGCGTCGTGTTGGTGGAGGGCGGCGACCGCCTCGTGCCACCCATGGGGCAACGACTCTCCCGCATCACCATGAAGGACCTCACCCGTCTGGGCATTGAGGTGCACCTGGGCGCCATGGTGACGGGCATCGACGACGAGGGCGTGGATCTGACCACTTCAGAGCACACGACGGTGCGTATCGAATCGGCTACGAAGGTGTGGGCTGCTGGCACACGGGCCTCTCCCCTCGGCGCCCTTCTGGCCGAATCCACTGAGGCGGAACTGGACAAGGCCGGGAAGGTAAAGGTCAACCCCGACTGCTCAGTGCCCGGGCATCCTGAACTCTTCGTTGTGGGCGATCTCATGGCCCTGAACGACCTGCCGGCGGTGGCTGAAGTGGCAATGCAGTCCGGCATCCACGCCGCCCGCACCATCGTGCGCCACCAAAAGGGAAGATCCGACCCCAAGCCCTTCAAGTACCACGACCTGGGTTCCATGGCCTCCATCGCTCGCTTTCGGGCCGTAGCCAAAATCGGTCCCGTCAAGGTGGGCGGTTTCGTCGGGTGGGTGCTGTGGCTCTTCGTGCACCTGATGTTTTTGACCGGCTTTAAGAATCGGTTCGGGGCGTTAGCCCGCTGGACGGTGAGCTTCGTCGGACGTGGCCGTTACGAGCGGGCACTGACCGGACGGTGGGCCGTTAGCCACGACCGAACAGAGGAATCTGCGTAGGCTCCACGCACCACGAGCCCCAAGGACGACCATGCCGATCACCGTCACACCCATTGCCGGTCTGAGCGATCACATCAACGACATCCGACTGCGCACCGCCCGCATCGTCAACGAAGAGATCCTGCCCAACGAGGCAGTCCTCTTTGTTGGTCGACGTGGCAACGCCACCGACGAAGAGAAGTCGGAAGCCAAGCTCATGCGAGAGAAGGTGCAGGACCGGGTCAAGTCTGAAGGTCTGTGGGCACCCCACCTGCCACCCGAATATGGAGGCATGGGGCTCGATTTCCTGGCCCACGCCTACATGAACGAAATCCTGGCCTACGGCCTGGGTGCCGCCTCGCTCTTCGGAGTCGTGGCCCCCAACTCGGGCAACCAGACAGTCCTGGTCAAGTACGGCACTGAGGCGCAAAAAGAGAAGTGGCTGCTACCCCTGGTGGAAGGCACCATGCAGTCGGGCTTCTCCATGACCGAACCGGACAACGCCGGATCAGACCCACGCTCTATTCAGACCAGCGCCGTGCTCGAAGGCGATGAGTGGGTGATCAACGGCCACAAGTGGTTCACCTCCAATGGCCTAGCCGCCGACTTCTTTATCGTGATGTGCAGGGCGGGCGAGTCGGGCGATGGTGACTCTGGAAAGTCAGGCCGCATGGTCCAGATCATCGTGCCCACCTCGACGCCGGGCGTCACCATTGTGCGAGGCATCGGCATTTGGGGCACTCCCTCGTCAGATCACTGTGAGGTCCGCTACGACAACGTCCGGGTGCCGGCCGAGAACGTTCTGGGCCAAGTGGGAGACGGACACCGGGCTGCGCAAGACCGGCTGGGCGCCGGTCGCATCTTCCACTGCATGAATTCGGTGGGGCAGATGTGGCGGGCCTTCGACCTTATGGTGGAGCGCCTGCTCACCCGCCAAGTCCATGGCGGCCTGCTCAAAGACAAGCAGTTCATGCAGGGCTTCGTGGCCGACAGCTACATGGACCTGCAGTCGGCCCGCCTCATGACCATTCATGCCGCTGAAAAAGTCGACCAGGGCGACCCGCAAGCCCGTACCGACATCTCGGCCATCAAGGTGTTCGTGCCGGCGGCCTATTCACGGGTGGTCGACCGAGCCATCCAGGTCTGGGGTGCGGCGGGTGTCTCCAATGACCTCCCGTTGGCCGCCATGTATCTCGGCGCGCGCACGCTCCGATTGGCCGATGGTCCCGACGAGGTGCATCGCATCCTCATCGCCAAGAACGTCCTGCACCATTACGAAAAGGGCGGCAGCTGGGACTTCGCCGGGTGACGTGGGCACCAGGGCCTGGCGTCTCGGCGCTGGCCCCACAACTCTTCACGAACCATGTCGTCGTCATTACGGGCGGCGGCACCGGACTTGGTCGGGAGAGCGCATTGTCATTCGCCGCGCTCGGCGCCCAGGTCGTCATTGCGGGTCGTACCGAAACGACACTGTCCGAAGTCGCCGACGAAATCACCACCCTCGGCGGCTCGTGCCTGGCCCTGCCCACCAACATCCGTGAAATAGAACAGGTCGAGGCGCTACGCGATCGGGTCTACGACACTTACGGCAAGGTCGACTGCTTGATCAACAACGCTGGCGGCCAATTCCCAGCGGTGCCCTCAGCCATCTCTGACAATGGATGGCGGGCGGTGGTGGACCTCAACCTGCACGGCACTTGGAACATGACCAACCGTTTCATGAAGCCGATGGCCGAAGCCGGAAGTGGCTCCATCATCAACGTGGTGCACACTTTCTCGTTTGACAGAGGCGCCCCCATGTTCGTCCATTCGGGGGCCGCCCGGGCCGGCGTAGTCAACATGGTCAAGACGTTGGCGCCCTACCTGATGCGGCGCGGTGTCACCATCAACGCCTTTGCACCAGGCATCTTTGCCACGCCCGGCATGATCGCCGCAGAACTGAACACGGTTGGTCGCGACCAAGCGAGCTTCACGGACGAATTAATCAGTGAAGGAACAACGGTCCGCATGGGCACCGTGGACGAGATGGCCGCCATGGTCCTCTTCCTGTGCTCCCCCGCCGCTCGTTACGTCTGCGGTTCGACCATCATCGCTGACGGGGCCTCCATGCAGACCAATTGGGTCAACTTCTTCGGAGAGGACGACTTCTAGGGAGCGAGAGCCCCTCGTCGCCCAGTGTCAGCGCACGTACCGATTCAAGAATTCGATTGAATGTCGGATGGACTCAGAGGGCAGGCCAGAGTGGTGGCCCTCCCAAAACATCGCCCGCTTTCGTGTGCCCGGGATGGCGTCAAAGAACTCGAGGGCACCATGAGGCGGGAAGATGGTGTCCTGGGTCATGTTGAGCATGAGGACTTGGCGGTCGCCGAGACCTCGGGCATAGTCGAGTACGGCCGAACCACCGTCCATGGCGGTGGGCACCCCGCCCACTCCGAAGACGGCAGCCTTGATCTCGGGAATGGCAATCACGGTGGGGGCACCGAGAAGCATCCCCATTGAAAATCCCGCGTACGCCACGGGAGGACCGATGGAGGACAGCGCGTTGGCAGTGGCCTTCCAATCGGCGACGGTCTGCTCGGTCTTGGCGAGGATCCAGGGCATGATGGTGTCCGGCGTTGGGTTGGGAGAAGATGCCACCAGGCGCTCTCCGTGCCCGGTGATGTCAATGCAGACCACCGCCAATCCAGTCTCTGTGGCGTACTGCTTTCCGAGAGCCACAAAGCGCTCGTCATCCTTACTGCCTTGCCCACCGTGTCCGAGAAGCAGCAGTCCGTCGGCGCCATCGGGTTCGTACAACCGGGCCGGTATTCCTTCAATCTCTATCCGTTCCACCTTCATGAGTGCCGACCTTAACTGCGGGAAGACAGACGGTGCATCAGACGATTGCCACAATGAATCGAGATATCTGGGAACTTATACTGGCAAACCGTGAGCTACACCGTTGACTTCGTAGACGTTTCTCCCATAGGTCTTGAGTCCTCGCCCGTGGCGGCCGCATTAGCCGGACTGCGGGCGAACGAGGCTCGCTATTTCAAGAACAAATACGGCCACACATTCTCGGTTGAGCCCGCCGCAAAAGCGAAAAAGGACATCGGCGCCGTACAACGCATTCTCAAGGAAGAGCGGGGCATCGTCATTGAGTCGCCGCCGCTTGAGGCCACATCGTTCCAAGTCGAGAACATCCGCTGGACGTACGTGTTCTACGAGAGCGGGCTTTCGATCAACGTTCTCTACACACTCGACGGCCCGAAACCAAAGCGGGCAGTGGGTTTCAAACTATCCGAAGGAATCGACATCCCGGGAGAGTTGGAATCGTTCAAGTTCGCCCGCCAGAAGTCGAAGCTGGCCGGGACCATACGAGGTTCTTACTTCGTTATTAAGGGTGAGTACTGAGCCGAGGCGAATGCTTCGCCAAAGCTTGACTTCGGTTATCCGACCCTTGCTGTGCAGGACCAACCCAAGTCGTGGATGCGCACGACAATGTCGGTGAATCCCACGCGGGCCAGGCGAATCTTCAAGTCGTCGGGCTCAATGGGGTTGTAGATGTCGTCTTCGTGGAAGGCCACCGTGTCGGCCCGGTAACCAGAATCGGCGGCCACAAGCACGCTGCCCGGCTTGAGTACCCGAGCCAGTTCGGCAAACACCTGATCTTGGGCGACTCCAGTTGGAATGTGATGAAGCATGTGAAAAGACGCCGCACCCGTGAACCGGTCCTTAGCGAACGGCAGGTCGCTGGCGTCACCGAGCACCACTTCGACATTGACGTCGGCCATCCGCTCCCGCAGCGCGTCAGCCAGCACCGGATCGATCTCCACCGCGGTCAGGTTGTCGGTCATGGTGTGCAGCACATCGGTGGAGAAACCGGGTCCGGGGCCGATCTCGAGGGCGTCAGTGCCTAGCTCCACTCCTTCGAGCGCCACCGGGAGGATCTGTTCCACCACGAGCACACGCCAGTCTTCGCTCGCGCAGAAGTGCATGTGCTGCTGGTTCAAGGTGCCGCAACCTTGTACTCGTCCTTCCACCATCTGGCCGTCCGCACTTCTTCAGGGTCGGTGCGCAGAGAAGTGTCTTGACCAAGGTCAGCCGGAGTCGGTCCGATGCGGTCGGCAATGGGCTGCAACGCCGCCAGGTCAAAGCCGTAGCAGCGGGCAGCGGTCTCACCCAGGAGCTGGCGAGCGTCCTCGACCGGAATGCCGCCGAAATCGCCCCGCAGCCTCTCTTGCGTGTGGGGCCAGGTCCCTTCCGGGTGCGGGTAGTCGGTGCCCCACATCACCACGTTGCAACCCAAAATGTGGCGACGCCGGATCTCCTCCTTAGACATGGTGGAGGCTCCAATGAAGATGTTCTCACCGAAGTAGTCAGACGGGAGACGTGAGATTTTCCCCTTCAACATGGCAGCCATTTTCTTGGTGGTATGACCACCGCCCATGTACTGGTCCCATTTCCACATCATGTCGGCCGCCCAATACGCCGCCGCCTCGGTCACCACGTACTTGAGCTTGGGGAAGCGTTCGAACGCACCCGAGAACAGCAGATGCCACATCGGACGAGCGGCCCACCACACCACCTCGGCCAGATAGATCCCGATGTTGCCGTTGTATTCGTCTTGTGGTGCTTCACCCGAATGCGTGTGCACTGGGAAACCCGCTTCCTGGCACGCCGCCCACACTGGGTCGTAGTCGGGGTGGTTGTAGGGCGTCAGGTGGTGCCACATGGTCGGAACCATGATCCCCCTGATGCCCGGTTGAACGGCCAGCCACTCGATCTCGGCCACCGACCGTTCGACGCTGTGCGTGATCGGTACCAGCGCGATGCCACCGTGGCGTTCCGGACTGCGGCTGCACATCTCAGCCAGGAACCGGTTGTGCGCTCGTGCTCCAGCAAAGGCCAATTCGGGATCGTCGATGGCGCCAGCAGCCAGTCCGGCACCGAATGGGGGTGAGGCCATGCCGGTGATGGCGTCGGCATCGGCAAACATGACTTCGGCCGTGACACCGTCGGCGTCAAGTTCCTTGTCGCGCTGGTCGATGTCCCAGGCCCCACGCAGGCCCTCGGCGTTCTCCGTCTCCCAGCCCATGATGTAGTCGTAGTTCATCTGCAGCGCTTCGCTGCGGTGAGCCTGGCGTTCAGCCAGGTACTCGTCGAACTGCGGCAAGTACTTCGCATCAAGATAGGGCCGGTACTCCTCGCACGGGAGTCCGGCGTGGGCGTCGGCCGAAATGATGGTGTAGCGCTCGCTCATCGTGTTGCCCCCAATACAGAGAGATCGTCATAGCGTTGGTGCAGGTACGGCACCAGGTTGGCCCGCGGCACCGGGCCGATGATGCGGCCAACCTGGGTCGAGGCCCTCTCGGTCCAATTCAGATCGACCATTCGTCGGACCACCAAGTCGGCGATGGGGTCGAGGGGTGCCTCTTTCAGCACCAGCTCACCCTCTATCCCTTCGTGCACCCGCGTCCGCTCCGTCTTCTCCCCGTAGACCAACAACGGGTCTTGATCCAGTTGACCCGGAGCCTCCGGGGACGGTGACACCTTGAACCAGAAGTCAGTCTTCTCCAACTCGTAGTTGTCCCGGGTTTCGGTCACCGACCCGATCACCTCGCACAGCGTGAAGCCCATGCGGGCAATGTGGGCCTCAACCCGATTGCCCTCCCGATGCACCACCACTTCGGCCAACTTCTTGGGCTCGCCGTTCGTAACGATGCCGCCGATGGTGGCCTGCTCGCTGGTCATGGGCATGAAGATCGGATATTCACCAACACGATCGCCGTGCCGCGCCTGCACGCCAATCCAGCCTGCCCCGAATGCTGGGTAGCCCGGCATCTCAACCTTGGTGATGGTGATGCGCACCAAGGGCGACGGTCCCGGCTCCAAGGGCGGCGGCAAAATGGCAGCGATGATGTCGGGATCAGTCTCGTAGACCGCCGTCACGGCCTGGGACCATATGTCTCCCTTCTTGGCTGCAATCTCGTGATTGACCTGCGCCGGTCGGGCGCCATACCGCACCTGTTCCATGATTCAACTCCTCACGATGGTGCTACTTACCAAGCCCGCAGCATCTGCGTGCGGTCGAATGCGTTACATGTGGACTTCGCCGGCCATTCGTCTTGCGGAAGTACCTGGCTGACTTCGTTTATTGAAGGACCGATGCGATCGCCGATGGGGCGCAGCGCTTCCAGGTCGAAGCCATAGAACAAGGCCGCGTTGGTCTCCACCATGGCGCGGACCTCGCCGAGGGGAACATCGGCAAAGGCCACCCGCAGCGCCTCCGTTGTATACGGGTAGCTGCCTTCAGAATGGGGATAGTCGGCTCCCCACATGATGTGGTCAACGCCCAGTTCGTAACGCAGCGGCGCCTCGCTGGGACGCAGGAAGCTGGCCCCCATCCAAAAATTGCGGGCAAAGTACTCCGACGGCTTCATTTTCAGGTGGGCCGCCGCCGCGCCGAAGTAACGAGCCTCGGCCGCCTCGGGCAGGGTCATGCGGCCATAGAACCAATCCAGCGTCTCCAAACCACGAGGCAACCAGGCCACACCTTGCTCGGTCATCACGAATCGGAGTGTCGGGAAGCGCTCCACCACGCCGGCGAAGATCAGGTGCCAGACGGCACGGTGACTGAACCACGGGATCTCAATCAACATCATGGCGCGAGCGGACTCGTGCTCGCCATAGTCGGGCAGCGCGCTGCCACCATGGATGTTGATCGGCACGTCGAGTTCGGCGCACACCCGCCACAATGGCTCGTAGTGGTCCTCCCACAATGGAGGGAGATGCGAATTCGGCGGGATGGAAGGCAGCAGAATGCCCCCGAAAGGTGTCATGTGCTCGGCAGCCCAACGCACTTCCGCCACTGCATCATCGATGTTGTTGGCGAAGACCTGGATCACGCCGGCGCGGCGACCCGGCGTGGCCGCGCAGAAGTCAGCCAACCAGCGGTTGTGAGCCTGTACGCCCGCCCAGCGGCGGTCGTAGTCCTCTGGCGTCGGCGGCAGCGCCACCAGATTGCCTTCGCTGAAGAAGGGCGGCACCGTGTTGGGGAAGAGCACTTCGGCCGTGATCCCGTCCGATTCGGTTTCCTTCAGTCGACGCTCGCTGTCCCAGCTTCTGTAGGCGATAGGAGCTTGTAGGTCGGCAAATGGATTGACGTAGGTGCCGGCCCAAGCATCGAACTCGTCGTGCCAGGTGCTGGCCAGGTACGGGCGGTAGTCCTGAATATCGCCTCCGGCGTGCCCGTCGGCCGAAATGACGGTGTAGCGGTCCATCAGGTCAGTGCCGCCGGCGGGAGCTGTCCCTTGGCAATGGCGTCGGCTCGTCGGTGCAGCATGGCGCCGGCTTCTTCCAGTCCGTGCCCAATGATGAAGTCACCGGCCTTGACCCCTCTGACCGCGAAACGTCCTAACTCCAACAAGTCCATGAGTTCAGCGTTGCGCCCGGCCGCTTCCAATTGCGCCTTGAACTCCTCGAACGTCGTGCCGGGTGCCGGCGGTCGAGGCTTCAGACGCGCCAACTCCGCCGGGCGATTGCGTTGTGCCGTCCACAGTCCCGTATCGAGCAAACCTCCCGATGGATAGAACACCGCCGCCCGAACTTGCGTCCCGGCACCGGTCAGTTGGTGGGCCAGCGCCTCGGTGAGACACGAGATAGCGGCCTTGCTCGAGGCGTAAACCGAGGCGTAGGGCACTGGGGCGATGCCACCGTCCATACTCGAGGTGTTGACCACAACGCCGGGCTCACCCGATTCGATCATGCGCGGGACGAATGACAGCATGCCGTTGGCCACCCCGAAGACGTTGACACTGAAGCACCAGGTCCAGTCGTTGGCTTCTTGTTCCCACGGTCGGCCCCCGCCGCCCGAGGTCACGCCGGCATTGTTGAACAGGAGGTGACAGGCACCTTCCTCCGAGTAGACGTTCTCGGCCAACGCTTCGACGGATGCGGCGGAGGATACGTCGGTGCGAACACCTCGCACGGAACCCTGCTCCCCCAGCTCGGTCACGGCCAGATTGAGGACGCTCTCTTCGATGTCGGCGATGACCACGCGGACACCCTCTTCCAGTAATGCGCCGACAATCCCGCGGCCAATGCCAGCGGCGCCCCCGGTCACCACCGCCACCTTGCCTTGCAACTCGTCCAACGTGCTTGCCCCCAGTCACCGGCATGGACCGGCGAGCCACCCTACCCTCAGGCGTCGGGCGTTTCGATGTGCCCCGTCACCCCAGCCAGGCACTGGCGAGCGAACAGGCGCAGGGCTGCGTCGTCGTGAACGGGGATGCACGTTTCGGGCGTCAACGCCATGGACAAGCCGACTCTGGCCACCATTTCGGCCATCGGCGCGGCATCGATGATCGGCCACTGCATCTGCTCCTGCAGTCGACGAATGAATCCAGCCAGGTAGTCCCGCCCAAGCGTCAGCACCGGTCCGGCCCGCACGGTCAGGAGCGGGAGCACTACCTCGGGCTCGGTGGTCAGCAATCGGTTGAGCAGCTGGTTCTTCCGCAACCCGCTGAGGAAGCCCACCAGCATGGACACAGCCTGCTCATCGGCGCCGGCCAAAGGGTCCACCCCAGCGTCGACGACGGCAATCAGACGGCGAGCCTCCCGGCGACCCACGGCCCACACCACGTCGTCTTTGCCGGTGAAGCGTCGATACAACGTGGCCGGACTCAGTCCGCTCCGTTTGGCGATCTCCCCCATGCTGGTGCGCCGGATCCCAAAATCGAGGAAGGCGCTCAGGGCAGCATCGAGCACGCGCTCGTGCTCGTCGTCACCCTCGCCCACTCCCAACAGTTCAAACAATGGCGACACCTGGACGGTCATGCCGCCCGCCCACTGGCGTGAGCTCTCGCCTTCTGCTGGGCCCGATAGCCCATGGGGTATTGCAACAGCCGATCGGGCACCGCCACCGTCGCGCCCCGGACCAACATGGAAAGACCCTGCAGCCGGCGACGATCGGCCGAACCCCACGGCAGCTCGAGCCGCTCACGCAGCACCGTAGGCAACGTTCCAACCGTGATATCCCGCAAGACGAAGCGACCGGCTGGCCGGAGAGCCCGCCACAGGGGGTCGGGAAACGCCCGCCACGGTGGTGCGCTGATCTGCTCAAGGGCGAGGACGCCAACCAGTTCGCAAGCGGTCGGATTGGCTTCCAGCGTGTTGGCGTACATGTCGTGTGCGTAAGCCTTGAACGCAGGCAGATCAGCCGGCATCTGCGCGTCGCTGATACCCAGCACGCGCCCGATCTGCGTCCATTCCGCATAGGCATGCTTCTTCTCATGCAATGACAGCGTGCGCCCGAACCACTTGTTGAAGCAGAGCAACGTGTCGAAGTTGGAAAGATGCACCCATGCGAAGGCCTCTTTATTCAGGGCGCTATAGCGCTCGCCGTGGAAGCCCATGCCCTTGATGCTCTTGTGTAACTCTCGCAAGCGAGCAGCTTCTTCGACCGACTTGGTGCCGCCGAATATCTGCAGCTGCAACGAGCGCAACGTTCGATCCAAACGACCCCAAGGATCCGTGCGGTAATCAGAGAAGTCCCGCACCCCCGCTCCTATCACTGGGTGCATGGTCTGCAGCAACAGCGCCCGACCGGCCAGCAGCAGCGCCGTCCGGGGCATGCCCATCTGCCACATCAGCGAGTCGGGACCAAGTGGTTCCACCGATCCGGAAATCCCATCCTGAGTGTCTGAGAGACTCATCCTCTTATTCTCTCACGAGACGCACCGGGCGTCAATCACTCCGACCTTGCCCTGGACCTCCCGTCCGGACAGTGTGGGCAGATGGCCGAGTCACCTCCACAGATGCACACTCCCCGACCGGTTGAATCTGCTCCGGCAAATGAGATGACCATGGCCCGAGGCTGGCTGACCCACCTTCGTGAGAGCGCCATCTACAAGATTGAGGGCGTCAGCGACCGGCAAATGCGGTGGCAACCCACCTCCACGGCCAATTCACTCGGAACCCTCGTGCGGCACCTCGGACTCAGTGAGCGACTCTGGGTCAGGGCCATCTTTGCCGGTGAGGAAATGGACATGTCCTGGCGCGCCACCATGTTCGACCAACCACCAGATGACTGGACCGTCAATGACGTCATTTCCTTCTATCGAAATGAGACAGCGGCAGCCGACAGAGTGCTCAAGGACGCCAAGAGCTTCGACCTTCTTTCTGCTGGTCCGATGCGACCGACCACCTTGCGCTGGGTGATGTTCCACCTGATTGAGGAGGTCGCTCGACACACCGGCCACATGGACATCACACGGGAGCTCCTGGACGGTCAGACCGGCAGGTGACCATTCCATCAGCTATCGAATTTGACCGGGCCGTTCATCGCCTACGACAAGCTGGATGCGTAGCGGCAGAAGAAGAGGCGATCGAGCTCTTCGAGTCAACCGAGGGAAATACGCAGCTTCTCGAGGCCCTGATCGAGCGCCGGTGCACCGGGGAACCGCTGGCCTGGCTGGTCGGATCAGTGAGTTTCTGCGACGAAACGATTCTCGTGCACTCGGGTGTCTACGTCCCACGATGGCAGAGCGAGCCAATGGCACGCGAGGCCGTTCGGCGCCTTCCCGAAGACGGCACCGCCGTTGACCTGTGCACTGGATCCGGAGCCATCGCCGTCGTCCTCACCCGCGGTCGGCCCAACGCCACCGTCGTCGCCACCGAGAACGAATCCATTGCCCTCGCCTGTGCCCGCGCTAACGGCGTGACCGTTTATGAGGGCGACTTGGCGAGCGGTCTGCCCGAAGCATTGCTCGGAACGGTCGACGTCGTGACTGCGGTTGTGCCGTACGTACCGACGGAGGAGCTGCACCTCCTGCCTCGTGACGTGACCGAGTACGAACCAACACAGGCCCTCGACGGCGGCCCTGGAGGAACGACATATCTGATTCGCGCAGCACACGACGCGGCGCTCCTTCTCCGCGAGGGAGGCTCACTTCTCCTCGAACTCGGCGGCGATCAGGCAAATGAATTGCAATCAACTCTGATTGAACTCGGTTTTGAAGCCATCCACTTCCTCACCGACGAAGACGGCGATCTCCGAAGTCTGGTGTGCCAACTACGGGGCCAGGTGGACTAAGCCGATGAACGTGCATGGACGGTGGCGCTGATCAACATCCATCGGATTGGCCACAACCCAGGGCGCGGTTTGGGAAGCTGCGATCGGGACAAAAAGACGCCGATCAATGTCACGGTTGCGAAGGCGAGCCAGAGGATCACTCCGACAGCAAGGACCCAGGGCGTCGATCCGGACTTCATCACAATGATCCCCGTGATGGCCACCACCAGCGAGACATATCCCGCCCTGAGGGCCCAGACGGCCATCCTCCAGTGCGAGTTTCCCTGGAGCTCCGGCGGCGCGTTCATCAATGAGACCCCAATGACGAACCAGCATCGTCAATCAAGTGGACCGATCTACGACTCAACCGTCTTTTGATCGAGCGCTCCCATCACCAGTAGCCAAGCTGCCGTAATCATGTAGCAAGTGTTGGCCACAATGGCGATAGCCGCAATGTAAAGACCGGCCAGGTGCCCAAAATAGAACACTGCTGCGCCGATCATCTCCACCAGATGAATGACGCTTCCGCCAATGACCCGAGAGAGCCTTAGACCTTCGCTCTTCCTGATCGCATGCACGTAGCCTCTGACGAACACCGCGCCTGAAATACCACAGACGATGAAGAGTTCCGCGCCGATCGATCGACCGTCTTGCGCCCCCATGAGGACAAGGGCACAGCGCATGAACACGAGTGCGAGACCGGTCAGCGTGTTGATGGCTCGATAGCGATGGGTGGCGTCGCCGACGATGGCCTTGAGGTTGAGCGACATCGCTACGAATACCAACCCGGTGAGCGTGACCGCGCCCGTACCGACGAGCAGAAAAAAGTTATTCCACTGCCCAGCGCGGAACACCTCGGTGGCAATCATCGCTTCACTTTTGCACCTCTTTAGCGACTATTCGTGGAATCAATCGCCGGTGTTGATCGGCGGCCAGTCGGCAGGCCACCAATCCCCTGATGGGTCGGTGGTTTGCCCGACCTCGATGATGTACCCGTCGGGATCTCGGATGTAGCAGCGAATCTCGTACTGATGCTGCTTTGGCGGCGTCAGGAATTGTGCCCCGCGGGCGCTCCATTCGGCGTAGACGGCGTGGATATCCGCGACCCGAATATTCAGGAAGCTGCTGACCCGGTCCGGGTCGCTTGGGGGTTCGAGCGTCACCGTGGGTTTGTCGTCGGTGGGACCTCCGCCCACATTGATGACGATGAAACTGTTTGCCAGCGCCACGTAGGTCGGTTCCGGACCGAACGCCACGGTGCCGCCGAGCACCTCGGTGTAGAAGCGTCGCGAGCGTTCAACGTCATCAGAAACGATGAAGTGGGTCAGCACCACGCGGGGTGAGGTGTCCACTTCTCGTTGCAAGGTACGCCGCGTCAGAGATGACCGCTGCGGACTCCCCTGCTCCCTATGCCTCCAGGCTGAACGGTGGGTACTCGTCATGCAGCAAGAACATGTACGAGCTCACTCGAAGCTGCCACCGGAACACGTTGAAGCAGAAGCTCTTGAGTGCCGGATTCCATTGCCCCGTGAAGAGAGCGATGAACCACGAGATCAAGAGACATATTTCGCTCACGATGTTGAGGACATACACCACAATAAATTGTGGAATGCACAGGATGATCCTCACCAACACGGTGACACGATTGCGTTCCCCGTCTACGGGCGTGAAGTTCATGGTGGCCGGATAGCCCCCTGGGTCGGCGAAACCTTGTGGAATGGGCGCGAAACTCGGGTACGGCTCAGCCCACACGAAGAGACCGGTAATCACTCTCCACTGATAGCGCATGACGCCGGCAATGAAGACGCTCAGGCTCTCCGGCGCCTTGCCGGTGAACACGATGGAGAACCAGCACACGACGGCCGCAAGGAAGGCCACCAGAGTGAGGAGGTACAGCCAGATGAAGTGCGGGATGAATTTCAGCCAGTTGGTCAAGACCACGACTGGCGGAATCTTCCCCGATTCAGGCGGAATTTCGATAGCCAACGGATATGTACCCGGCATGTGGGAACTCCCTTCGATCAACCCCCGTCGCGGCACGATAGCTCGCACGACATCGCCGGTGATGGACCTCCCTCGCCGTTCCCTCTCCAGCGGGCAAATACGTGACTGGTCCGTGACACCTACGCAATGGACCTGTTCACCGGCTGCCTCATATACCGAAGGGACCAAGGGCGATCTGACGGGATGCTGTTGCGGCCGGCCGGCAGCACGAAGTGGACGGCGAGTGCGAGCTCATGCTGTTCTCGGGCCCGGGCCAATTTGAGGACACCCGGAGGTCCCAAACCAGTTCCCATCTGACGTCCTCCTGCTTGCTGGGCGCGAGCACGGCCGTGTCACCGTGCGCGGTATTACGTGCCAGCTAGCGCGGAATCCCTACGTCACCGAGCCGGGTTTCTCACTACGAACAGCCGCTCGTGGTCCCGCAGCTGCCGCAGACGTAGCAAGAGCCCGCTCGCTGCATGGCGTTGCCGCAGCTGTAGCAGTAGGGGGCGTCGCGCTGCTCCGCACGGGCCAAAGGTTGCGCTCCGGCGTGGGCCGTTGCGACCTTGAGCTCGGGCTGCGCTGCCGGTGTCGCGAAGTCCTCTACGAGATTGGCCGATGGGGTGGCCATCTCTTCGACGCCGGGCAGCGTGGGCTGCATGCGCTCAGCCGTTGAGAGGATGCCGAGATCGGCCCGCTCTTCGACCGTTAGGTAGTCCAAGGCGATCCGTCGGAAGATGTAGTCGACCAGGCTGGTGGCGATACGCAGGTCGGCGTCATCGGTGATGCCGGCCGGCTCGAACTTCATGTTCGAGTACTTGCGCACGTAGGTGGCCAATGGCACCTGGTGCTGCAGTCCCAGGCTGAGCGAAATGGAGAAGGCGTCCATGATCCCGGCCAGAGTGGAGCCCTGCTTGGAGACGTTGATGAACACTTCACCCGGACGTCCGTCCTCGTACTCGCCCACCGTGACGTAGCCTTCGCAGTCGGCCACCCGGAAAGCAAACGTCTTGGAGTTGCGACGGCGGGGCAGGCGCTCGCGTACGGCGCCGACCACCACGGACTCGGTCTTGCGCTGCCGCTCGTGTTCCAGGGCCACCTCGAGCTCGGAAATGCGCTCGGCCAGTGCACGGTCACGAGCCTCGGCCTCCGAACCGGGAGGAGCAATGTCGCCACCCTCGGCTGCACCATCCTTCTTGGTGGTGGAAAGCGGCTGGGCCACCTTGCAGTTGTCGCGGTAGATAGCCACGGCCTTAATCCCGAGATGCCAGGCGTCGATGTGCAGCTGCTCCACGTCTTCGACCGACACGTCCTCGGGCAGGTTCACCGTCTTTGAGATGGCACCGCTGATGAACGGCTGCACTGCACCCATCATGCGGATGTGACCCGAGTAGTGAATGGTGTTGTCGCCCATGGAGCAGGCGAACACCGGCAGGTGCTCGGGAGCCACGTGGGGAGCACCAAGTATGGACATGTTCTCGTTGATGTAGGCCACAATCTCGACCACCTGGTCCGGTCCGTAGCCCAGCTTTGTCAGTGCACGGGGAATGGTCTGGTTGACGATGGACATGGTCCCGCCGCCCACCAGTTTCTTGGTCTTCACCAGTCCCAGGTCAGGCTCGACGCCGGTGGTGTCGCAGTCCATGAGCAGGCCGATGGTCCCGGTGGGGGCGAGGACGCTGGCCTGCGAGTTACGCACGCCGAACTGCTCGGCCAACTCAACTGCCTCGTCCCAGGCTTCCTGTGCGGCCGAGAGAAGCTCGGGCGGCACGACATCTTCGTCGATGTTGGCCGCTGCGGCCTGGTGCATGCGCAGCACGTTGAGCATGGGCTGCTCGTTGTCGTGCATGCCGGCGAACGGACCCATGCGTGAGGCCGTGCGGGCCGAAGTGGCGTAGGCGTGTCCGGTCAACAGGGCCGTGATGGCGGCGGCCCAGGCTCGACCAGCGTCTGAGTCGTAGGGCAGACCCTGGGCCATGAGCAGAGCGCCCAGGTTGGCGTAGCCGATGCCTAGCTCACGGAAGGCCCGCGTGGTGATGCCGATCTTCTCGGTCGGGTAGTCGGCGTTGCCGACAATGATCTCCTGCCCGGTGAACATCACGGCCACACCGGCCTTGAAGCCCTCAACGTCGAAGTTGTCGTTCTCATCCAGGAAGGTGAGCAGGTTCATGCTGGCCAGGTTGCAGGCCGAGTTGTCCAGGTGGACGTACTCCGAGCACGGGTTCGAGCCATTGATGCGACCGGTGTTGGGGGCTGTGTGCCACTTGTTGATGGTGGTGTCGTACTGGAGGCCGGGGTCAGCGCACTCCCAGGCGGAATGAGCGATCTGACGGAACAGGTCGCGGGCCGGCACGGTGCGAATAGTGGAGCCGTCGGTGCGGGCCAACAGGTTCCAGTCGCGACCGTCAACCACGGCCTGCATGAATTCGTCGGTTACCCGGACCGAGTTGTTGGCGTTCTGGTACTGCGTCGAGTGGCTGTCGGCGCCATCGAGGTCCATGTCGAATCCGGCATCGCGCAGCACCCGCGCCTTGCGCTCCTCGATGGCCTTGCACCAGATGAAGTCCTCTACGTCGGGGTGGTCGGCGTCGAGGATGACCATCTTGGCGGCGCGGCGGGTCTTCCCACCAGACTTGATGGTGCCGGCCGAGGCATCGGCGCCGCGCATGAAGCTGACAGGACCCGATGCGGTGCCGCCGCCCTTGAGCAGCTCATGGGAAGACCGGATTTTGGACAGGTTGACGCCCGCACCCGAGCCACCCTTGAAGATGATGCCTTCCTCCGTGTACCAGTTGAGGATGGAGTCCATCTGGTCCTCGACGGCCAGGATGAAGCAGGCACTCCCCTGCTGTGGCACACCGGGCACGCCGATGTTGAACCAGACAGGAGAGTTGAACGCGGCCTTCTGGTGGATGATGAGGTGCTTCAACTCGTGATTGAAGATCTCGGCTTCTTCGCCGTCAACGAAGTACCCGTCCTTCAATCCCCAAGCCGTGATGGTGTCAGCCACCCGGTCGGCCACCTGCTTGAGCGACCACTCACGCTCGGAGGTGTTCAGTGTCCCCCGGAAATACTTCTGGGACAGGATGTTGGTGGCGTTGACGCTCCATGACTCAGGCACTTCCACGCCCAGCTGCTCGAACGCCACACTGCCGTCGCGATAGTTGGTGATCCGAGCGTCTCGCCTTTCCCAGACCACTTCGTCATACGGGTGCACTCCCTCGGTGGTGAAGTGACGTCGAATGCCGATTTCAGATCGCTGAGGGGCGATTGCCATGGCGCTGGGATCCTCCTGATTGCTCGCGTGTGGTCGTCGATGCCGACAGCGAAGCCACCCCCAAACTGCTCGGTTGTGGCGTCTCCCGGCGCATGTTCAAATCCTGCGCTCGGGGAGGGTGCTGACAGCCTAACCACAAGATGTTGTGTTTAGTCCGCCCCGAAGACACGAGATGCTGTGGTCATTACAGCACTGTAGTTACACGTTGTCAATCACCCACAGCAAAACTATGCGTCCATCAGCCCTGGTCAGGCGCTGCTCGCGAAGGTTTGCGCGTGGCCCCTTCCAGATCACGCACCACACCCTCCGCCACGCCGATCCTGGCCGGAGAAATGGCCACCGGTATGAGCCAAATGGTGGCCTGTAGCGTCCCACCGGCATGGGAAACGCGACTGCGAAACTGGTGGCCATTGATGCCGGCACTACGGGCGTACGGGCTCTGGTCGTCGACGCCCAGGCTTGCGTGGTCGACGTGGCATACAGAGAGCTCACCCAGTACTTCCCGCAACCAGGCTGGGTGGAGCACGACCCGATCGAGATCTGGCAGGCCGTCCAGGCCACATTGGCCGAAGTGGGTGCACGGCTGAAGGACGCCGGCGACACGGTGACCGCAATCGGCATCACGAACCAGCGCGAGACGTTGGTCGCTTTCAATCGCCGAAGCGGTCAACCGCTACATCGAGCCATCGTCTGGCAGGACCGACGCACCGCACCACTCTGCGCCGAGCTGACCGAGGCCGGGCACCTACCGCTGGTGCGAGCACGCACCGGCCTCGTGCTCGACTCCTATTTCACTGCCACCAAAATCACATGGCTCTTACGTCACGGCGATCTCGATCTTTCGGCCGACTCCCCCGATCTGTGCTGCGGCACGGTGGACAGTTGGGTGCTGTGGAATCTCACCGGTGGTATCGATGGCGGCGTCTTCGCCACCGATCCGTCCAACGCCAGCCGCACCATGCTTATGGACACGGCCACAATGCAGTGGTCGGACGAACTGTGTGACCTCTTCGACGTGCCGATGGGCGCACTCCCTAACATCCAGCCTTCTGCTGGTCTCTTTGGCAAAGCCGCGCTCCACGACAGCGCCTCGGTCTTCAACGGTGTCCCGATCTCGGGCATTTTGGGCGATCAGCAGGCGGCGCTCTTCGGGCAAGCCTGCTTTGACCCCGGTCTGGTCAAAGTCACCTACGGCACTGGCAGCTTCGTGCTGGCCAACACCGGTGCCGATCGGCCCGATGCGCCCGACGGATTGACGGTGAGCGTGGCCTGGGACCTCGGCCCCCATGCCGGTTCGCATCCACCAGTGGCGTATGCGCTGGAAGGCTCGACCTTCGTTTCGGGCGCGGCCATCCAGTGGCTGCGCGATGGCTTGGGCATCATTGGCGCGGCATCCGAGTTGGGACCACTGGCCGAATCGGTCAGCGACAGTGGAGGCGTCACCTTCGTGCCGGCACTGACCGGTTTGGGCAGTCCCTGGTGGGACCCCGATGCGCGCGGCATCATCACCGGCATAACGCGCGGTGCGGGCAGGGCGCAGTTAGCGCGGGCCTGTGTCGAGGCCATCGCCTTCCAGGTACGCGACATGACCGATGCCATGTCAGCGGCTTCGCCCCATCCGCTGGCCGCACTGCGCGCCGATGGGGGCGCTGCAGCCATGGATCTGCTGCTGCAGCTGCAGGCCGAACAAAGCCGAGTGCCGGTGGCCCGACCGCTGTCGCTCGAGTCGACCGCACTCGGTGTGGCCACGTTGGCCGGATTGACCGAAGGTGTCTGGGATTCGCTCCAGGAACTGTCAGATCTGTGGAGGGCCGCCGTCACCTTCGAGCCAGAACTACCGGCGGAACTCACCGATGCCGTCTACGTCACCTGGACCCGAGCGGTGGCCCGAGCCCGGGGATGGGCCGCTCCGGAATAAAACAAGACTTACCTTGTTATAATCACCAGATATCGAAAAGCATTTCGAGAAGGGTGATCAGCATGAGCGTGGCAATCTTGACCGGAGGGTCCAGAGGTCTCGGGGAGGCCCTGGCTGGCGGGCTAGCCCGAGCCGGCTGGTCGTTGGTGATCGACGGGCGTGATCCCGTCGCCCTGCACAGTGCGGCGGCCCGCATCGAACCCGACCTCGCCGACGGAACCAACCTTCGGGCCGTGCCCGGCGACATCACGGATCCCAACCATCGAAAGGCACTGGTAGTGGCGGCCGCCGAGTTGGGCGGTCTCGATCTTGTAGTGAATAACGCCGGTGTCCTCGGCGCTTCACCACTCCCGACCTTGGCCGAGTACCCACTGAACGATTTGCGAGTGGCCCTCGAAGTCAACGTGGTGTCGCCCTTGGCCCTCATCCAGACTGCGCTGCCGTTGCTCTCCGCGTCGGATCATCCCCGCATCATCAACATCACTTCCGATGCGGGTGTTGAGGCCTACGAAGGGTGGGGCGGCTACGGCGCTGGCAAGGCTGCACTCGACCATGTGAGTGCCGTCCTCGCCGTCGAGCGTCCCGACCTGCGCATCTGGGCCATCGACCCGGGTGACCTCCGCACCCAAATGCATCAGGAGGCTTTCCCGGGTGAGGACATCTCCGATCGGCCCGAGCCTGAGTCGGTGGTACCGAACTTCCTCCGCTTCATCCGGAGCGACGCACCCAGCGGTCGCTACCGTGCTGCCGACTTCAGTGTCACCGACGTCACAGCCGCCCTGTTCGAAGAAGCTGGAGTCACGTCGTGACCACCACGGTGCTGGAGAGCCGGCGGGTGCAGCCCGAACCGTTGACGATGACCTTCGATCTGCCACCTGAGCTCGAAGCGCCCGCGCCGCCCGAAGCGCGAGGCATGACCCGTGATGCCGTGCGCCTCATGGTGGCCTACAAAGGAGACGGCTCCCTCGTGCACACCCACTTCTCCGAGCTGCCTCGTTTCCTCAACGAGGGCGACCTCGTGGTGGTCAATACTTCGGGCACGCTGGCGGCCGAAGTCGATGGCGTGGACACCGATGGCCACGACGTGCAGGTGCATCTGTCCACCCAATTGCCGGCCGGTCTGTGGGCGGTGGAAGTGCGAAGAGAAGGCCAACCCTTCCTCCATGCCAAAGCCGCCTCCACCATCACTCTCACCGGTGGCGGCACGATCACGCTGCTCACGCCCTACTCCCCCGGTCCTTCGGGACTCGGCGCTCGTCTCTGGGTGTCAACGATTGATACCCCCGAGCCGCTCTACACGTACCTCACGCGCCATGGCCGTCCCATCCGCTACGGCTACGTCCAGGGTAGTTACCCCATCTCCGCCTACCAGAACGTCTACGTCACTGAGCCTGGCTCGGCCGAAATGCCCAGCGCCGGCCGGCCCTTCACACCCGAAGTGCTGACCCGACTGGTGGCCAAAGGCGTCGGCGTCGCTCCCCTCCTGTTGCACACCGGCGTGGCCTCGCTGGAGGCCAATGAGCCGCCCTACGCCGAGTACTACAAGGTGTCGTCGTCAACGGCCCATCGGATCAATGATGCGCACCAAGGTGGCGGGCGGGTCATTGCCATCGGCACCACCGTGGTCCGCGCCCTCGAGACTGTGGTGGACGAACATGGCCGAGTGCATCAAGGCTCCGGTTGGACCGAAACGGTGGTCACACCCGACCGCTCTGTTCGATCCGTCGACGGCTTCCTCACCGGATGGCACGAGCCCGAAGCGTCACACTTGGCCATGCTCGAGGCCATCGCCGGCCGGCCGATGCTCGAGGCCTCCTACGCCGCTGCCCTCAGCGAGCGCTATCTCTGGCACGAGTTCGGCGACAGTCACCTCATCCTGCCGTGACCGAAGCCCCCCTGGCCGCCCTGCCCACCACTCGTCGGGCCATCCTTAATCTGCTCAAGCGCGAAGGGCCGCTCACGGCACAGCAAGTGGCCGATGCGCTGTCCTTGACCCCGGCCGCCATCCGCATGCAACTGGTGCACCTCGAAGAAGACGGCTTGCTCGAACGCAAGGATGACGACACGCCGCGGCGGGGCCGACCGGTACACGTGTACTCACTGTCGTCTGCGGCCGAGGCGCTCTACCCCAAGCGCTACGGCGACCTCACGACAGAACTATTGGGCTATCTCGGTGGGCCCAACGGCAAGCAAGTCGACGCCCTCTTCGAACAGCGGCGACAGCGTCGAGTCGAAGTGGCCAAACCCCGCATGAGCAATCTCTCCTTCGACGAGCAAGTACAAGCGTTGACTGCCATCCTGGACGAGGACGGCTATCTGGCCGACGCCGAACGTCTACCCGATGGCAGCTGGCGCGTGACCGAACACAACTGCGCCATCCTCACCGTGGCGCACGGATTCTCACAGGCCTGCTCGAGTGAGCTCGCCTTCATCCGCGATGCACTGCCCGGAGCCAAGGTGGAGCGCGTGGCCCATCTCATGGATGGGGCTCACGTCTGCGCCTACGTGATCAGTCCTCCGCTGGCTCGGGCGCGGGACTGATGTCGATCACCTTGACGCCGTCCACCTCGTGGATCTCGTAGCGGAGCAATTCAACCAAGTGCTCGCCCCCCAATTCAATGACGAATTCATCAATGGCATCACCGGTACCGCGCTCGAGAATGTGTATGGCCACGATGTCACCACCGACCGAGCCGATGCGGCTGGCCACCAGACCCAGCGCCCCCGGACGGTCGGGAAGAATGATGCGTACCACGTATCCCGGCATGGCTTAGACGTTAGGCGCGCATTGTAAACAGGCTGTTTCGCATCAGCCGAAAATGTTCAGGAGGCCGCGGCCGCCGTGCGTGATGGCACATACTCGTCCACGTAGCTGCGCTCAGAGAGTCGAGCGATTTCATGCATGAGGCGATCAGTAAAGGTGCGACATTCGGTGTGGTCGTGTCCCTCGAGAGGATCATCCGGATTTTCCGGCGGGTCCATCTGCATGGGCTTTCCGAAGCGAATGGTCACAGTCTTGAACGGGTGCAGGAAGTTGGAGTTCACCGGCTGCACCGCCACCGTCCCGATCACGCCCACCGGAATGATGGACACGCCGCATTCGCGCGATAGCCGTGTGACTCCCGTGCGCCCTTTGTGCACGTTCTCGTCCACGGTGCGCGTCCCCTCTGGGTACAAGCCCAGCACGTGTCCCTTACCCAGTACCTCGGCGCGGGCTGTCTCGAGTGCCCGCTCGCTGGCACTGCCCCCACCCCGATGAATGGGAATCTGGCCCGCGGCCCGGAAGAACCACGCCGTCTTCCACGAGTCGAAGTACTCGGCCTTGGCCAGGAAGGTGACCTTGCGTCGCACGACCAGTGGGATGAAGAACGAGTCGCAGAAGGATTGGTGATTGGCCGCCAGCACCACCGCCCCGTGTTTGGGGATGTTCTCGCGCCCTTCGACCTTGACTCGCCACAAGACAAAGAAGATGGGCGAGAGGATGCCTTTGAGGAGCCAGTACGTCACGGGTCCAACGTAGCGCCGTCACCTGGTCCGGCGCGGGTGAGCACGCGACCAGTGCCTGTGGTGAACTGCGTGGTCGGGCCGAACGGCCCCAGGGGAGGTGCACCGTGACTACGCCGACGTTGATAGCCGAGCCATTCGTCTCCGGTCTCTACTTTGGCGAATGCCCCAGGTGGCATGACGGCCGCCTTTGGTACTCAGATTTCTTCGACCATGCCGTCTATTCCGTCTCCAGCGACGGCGAACGACGCACCGAAGTGGAGTTCGAGGGCGAGCCGGCCGGCCTGGGTTGGCTGCCCGACGGGCGCCTGCTCATCAACTCTCGGCTAGACCGCTCCATCGTCCGGCGCGAGCCCGACGGCACGCTGGTGCACCATGGCGCACTCACCCCCTGGGCCACGTGGCATGCCAACGACATGGTGGTAGCCAGCAACGGGCAGGCTTACTCTGGGAACTTCGGCTTCAACTTGGACGGTCTCTACGACGGCACCGTCACTTCCGAACAGATCACTTCGGCTTCGCTCATCCGCGTCGACCCCGACGGCACCAGCTGTGAAGCGGCGTCAGATCTGGCCTTTCCAAACGGGGCTGTCATCACCGACGACGGCGCTACCCTCATCATCGGCGAGAGCATGGGGCAGCGCATCTCCGCCTTCGACCGCCTGCCCGATGGCACGTTGACCAACCGACGCGAGTGGGCCTCCCTACCTGGCGTGGCACCCGACGGCATGTGCCTGTGCGCCGACGGCACGGTGTGGGTGGCCAACGCCTTCGCCTCCGAATGCCTGCACGTGGCCGAGGGCGGCAACATCATTGAGAAGGTCGAGACCAGCCGCGGCTGTTTCGCCTGCATGCTCGGTGACGACGACCGCCGGACGCTCTACCTGGTGACCGCCGACAGCAGCGATGCTGCCAAGGCTCGGGCCGACCGAAACGGTGCACTCGAGAAGGTGCGCACCTCAACACCCGGAGCCGGACTCCCCTAACCCAGCTTGGTCAGTGCCCCCCGCAGATTCCGAACGGCCTGCCCGATCCGCTGTTCATTTTCAATCAACGCGAACCGCACGTGTCCGTCACCGCCGGGCCCGAAGCCCACACCCGGCGAAGTGGCCACGTCGGCCTCATTGATCAAAAGCTTGGCGAACTCCAGTGAGCCCATCTCTCGGTAGGGCTCGGGGATGGGCGCCCACACGAACATGGTCCCCTTCGGCGGTACCAGCTCCCAGCCGATGCGGTTCAGGCCGTCACACAAATGGTCGCGCCGTGATTTGTAGATCTCGTTGAGCTCCTTGGGATATTCGGGAGCCTCGTTCATGGCCACTATGGCGGCGATCTGAATGGGCTGGAAGGTCCCGTAATCGAGATACGTCTTGAGCTTCGTCAGGGCCTGCACGATCTCCGCGTTCCCGACCACGAACCCGACGCGCCATCCGGCCATGGAGAACGACTTGGTCAGCGTGTACAACTCCACCGCCACGTCCTTGGCCCCGGGCACCTGCAAAATGGAGGGCGGCTCGTAGCCGTCGTAGCCAAGATCGGCGTAGGCGAAGTCGTGCACCAACACCACGTCGTGCTCGCGCGCGAAGTCCACCAGGCGTGTCATGAAGTCGAGATCGACGCAGGCCGTGGTCGGGTTGTGCGGGAATGACAGCACGATGACTCGCGGCTTGGGCCACGACTCTTCCCACGCGTGCATGAGCCCATCGAAGAAAGCGTCGCCCGGCTCGGTCACGGCACCACCGATGGACGGACCGTGCAACGGCACCTGGCGCACGTCGGCCCCTGCGAACAGCGGGCCCCAAATGTGGATGGGGTACGACGGCGAGGGCACCAGGGCGGTGTCCCCCGGCTGTACCAGCACCCACATGAGGTGTGAGAAGCCTTCCTTGGCTCCGATGGTGGTCACGACCTCGGTCTCGGGATCGAGGATGACGCCGAACTTCCGCTCGTACAGATCGGTGATGGCGCTGCGCAGCTTGGGAATGCCGCGGCTGGCTGAGTAGCGGTGGTTCTTGGCGTTGTGCGCCGCCTCGGCCAGCTTCTCCACCGCCACGTCGGGCGAGGGGAGGTCGGGGTTGCCGAAGCCGAGATCGATGACGTCGTTGCCGGCTCGCCGTGACACAGCCTTCAGGTCATTGATGGTGGCAAACACATACGGCGGCAATCCGTTGATCCGGCGAAACTCCATGCTGAGAGTCTACGACTCGGTACCGCCTTCTTTGGACGCCTCGGCCCGTCGTGCCGACTCCACCAGGAGGCCTGCGTCTACCGGCCATCCGAAGACGGCCCACGTGGCCCCGGCCACGCTGAGTGCGGCCACGGTCTCTTCCAACGCTTCTTCTGACTTGGGCGGTGGTCCGGCCCAGGTCACCTCGAGGTCGCCCACCAGGGCCCGCTCTGCCACCAACGCCGGCTCGACGTCCCACAGATTGAGGGCCGCGCCAGCCCCCTGGGCTTCAGTCACACGCCCAGCCGATCCCCCGGCCACCCACACCGCCAACCCGATCTCCTTGAGCTTTTGGCCCAGAGACACCATGTCGGAGCGTCGTTCGTCCGCCGTGGGATACGGAATGCCGTAGGCCCGGTTCTCGGACTCGCTCAGCTTGTCCCCCGTGCCCAACCCGGCAATGACCCGACCCGGCGCTAGCTCCTGCAAGGCAGTGAACTGACCAAGCAACACGGCGGGTGGCACCAATCCCACTCGAGCCACCAGCGTCCCGATGTACGGACCGCCCCCCGGGCGTTCGGCCAACCACGGCTGTGACGCCGCGAAGGCCAGCACCGGGAACGGGGCCAGTGCTGGTCGCTCCGGTTGCCCCATCGGCCACAGGTGGTCGTAACAAAAGATGCCGTCCACTCCGGCCGCCACCGCAGTGGCTGCTACTTCCAGTGCGTCATCCGGACTGTCTCGGAACGTGGGCAGGATGAGACCGACCCTCATCACAGTCCCCCGTGGCGTGCCGCCAGCGCCGCCCCCACCGCACCAGCGCGCTCCCCGAACGCGGCCGCCACAATCGCCGTCTCGGGCCGAGCCCTTCCACCTTCCACCATGTCGTCGAAGGCGGCCCGGGCTGCGTTCAGCAGCAGGTCCCCGGCACCGATCAAGCCGCCCCCCAACACAAAGCACTCCGGGTCCATGACGCAGGCCAGGTTGGCCAATCCGAATCCCACCCACCATCCGACTTCTTCGAGCACATGCTGCGCGCCGGCATCACCTTCCTGTGCCGCTGCTGTCACGTCCTCGCCGCGTACGCGCTCGGGATCTCCACCAGCTCGCGCCACCACGTCGGGCAAGAAACCGGCCAACGCCGCCTCGCGGGCCAGCAGGCCCAATCCACCGCCCGAGGCGTAGCGTTCCCAACAACCCCGCCGTCCACACGGACAGTGCAGTCCGGACTGCTCGACCACCATGTGCCCGATCTCGCCGGCGAATCCATGCGAGCCCACCTGGACTTGATTGTCCACAATCAAGCCACCACCGATACCGGTCCCCAGCGTCACCGTCATCACATGTGAATAGCCCCGAGAGGCTCCGAGCCGATGTTCGGACAACGCGGCGAAATTGGCGTCGTTTTCGACCACGAGTTCGCGCCCAGGCAACTGCGCTGCCAACAGCGCCCGCCAGTCGATGCCCTGCCCCTGCGGCAGGTTGGGCGAGAAAACCAACCGGCCCCTTCGGTCCAGCATGCCGGGCACACCGACGCCGATCGGGGCAGGGCCAGCAACATGAAGCCCCTTTTTCTCGCATGCAGCCTCGAGCGCAGCTGCAACCTCAGCCACTGCCTTGGCCACTCGAACGCCGTCCGTCCCGGCCCCGACGGGAGTGGGCACTCGGGCTTCAGCCATAATCTGGTCGGACGGGCCCATGGCCACGCCCAGCACCTTGGTTCCCCCGATGTCGATACCGAAGGCCACGTCGGCACCCGCCGACGGACCGGCTTCAGCACTCACGCTGAAGACTCGACCCGCGCTTTCAGTTCTCGCATGGCCGTCGCCATGATGCGACTGGTGGCGCGCATCTTTATGAATCCCGGGATCGGCACACGCAGTTCAGCCTCCACGTGGTACGTCACGTCCGTGCCGGTGCCGTCGCCCGGATCGAGCACGTAGCTGCCGCTCCATTTGGTCAAGATGTCGCCCTTCGTCATGCTCCACGAGAGGGAATGGGGGGCGTCCGAGTAGTCGTAGGCCAGCGTCATGGTCGTGCTGCGCCCGAAGGCGGCGACGCGCCACGTCGCCAGGGTTGGACGCCCCTGATCGTCGCGCTCGTCAATGATGACGTCCTTGATGTCGGCCGCCCACACTTGGTAACGCTCCAAGTCCGCGACGACGTCAAAGCATCGCTCAGGCGATGCCGATACGGACATGTGTTCTGTGGCCTGATCCGCCACGGTCGGTGCGTCCTCTCCTCGTGTTCCCAGGTCGGGCAACGCCCGAAGGGCAGTCAGCCTGCCACTTCCTCCAAGCTGCTGGCCAGCCTAGAAGCGAGAACGTCGTAGTCGAAGGATGCCTGGGCCCGAGTTCTCGCCGCCTGGCCCATGCGCTTTCTCAGTTTGGGGTCGCAGAGCAGCGTTCGTATGGCTGTCGCCACACTCCCCGGGTCCTCGGGTGACGCCACGACCAGGCCCGTTACCCCGTCGACCACGGCTTCTGCCGCTCCGCCGCTCTCCCCGGCCACCTGGGGCACCCCGGCGGCCGCGGCCTCCAAGAAGACAATCCCGAACCCCTCTTGCTCCAGCCCTAACCACCGGTTACGGCAGGCCATGACGAAAATATCGGCTGCACCAAGAAGATCGGCTCGGTCTTCGTCGGAAATCCGGCCGAACATCTTGACCGCTATCGGCGACGATTCCGCCTGGCGCGTGAGGCGTGGCAGCTCCCGTCCGTCGCCACCGATGGCCACCACCAAGTCCGGGAAGGACGGAGCCAATCGGTCCGCGGCACCCAACAACACATCCATGCCCTTGCGGGGCACCAACCGGCTCACGCTCACGACGAGGGGGCCATCTGTCGGCAGGCCCAGACGCTGCCGCGCTGCCCGCCGTTCTGGCGCCCTCATGGGAGAGATGAGCGAAGTGTCGACGCCCGGTGGGATTTCGATCACCGGCGCGGAGATCGACCCTGCGGCCCGCCGGCCCTCAGCCGCTGGATACCCACCGGCCGAGATCACCAACGAGGAGTTCCTCAGCACTCGGGCTAGGGCCGACTTTGTACCGGGAATCCTTCCCGGCACCGTGACCTCAGCCCCGTGCAAAATCACGCCATAAGGCACGTCGAGCCGAGAACCAAGCAGACCGAGCGGCAATGCGGGATCGAGAATGGCCATGTCGACGCCATGTTTCGCGATGTTCTGGCGTACGGCTGCCAAGGCGCCGGGAGTCGGGAAGTACAGAATCGACTCGGGGACACGCACGATCTGCACCCCGTGCGCTGCTTGTTCGGCGTCGAAACTGGCGGAATCGGCGTGCGACGAGGCCGTAAGGACCACGAACGATTCGGGGTCCAGCCGCTTCCACAACTCCCACAAGTAGTTCTGAATCCCACCCACCTTGGGCGGGAAATCATTGGTGACCAGGAGGTGCCGCTTCATGATGCCTGCTGAACGCAACTACCCCGCTCGGGAGCTGAATCGAATGGAGGGGACCAATCCGGCCCGCTCCAACATGCGCATCGCCCGCGCCTCGTCGGCGTCGATGACCACGGCGTCATCGGGTTCGCGGCCCAGCAGGAAGGTGACCACACAGTCGTCACAGGCCGTGGTGCCCTGGAAGGAACAACTCTCGCAATCGATAGTGAGCGTGTTGCTTGGCTCGGGATCGAAGTTGAATTCGAAGATCGTTGACTCGGGCATTGGACGGACCCTCCAGGTTCGGGCGCTGCTGGCGTGTGCTCTCTCTTTTCAACCAGCATGCCGAAGGGGTGTGACAGCATCACGATCCGCCCTCCCCTAACCCCACCCGAGTGGTCCGGGCCGTCTCCTCAATTCCCCAGGCCACACCCTCTGTTTGCACCTTACCGCCAGCCACGACGGCCAGAAACGGTGGCCCCGCCACCAAGTAGTCGCCATAGGCGCGAGAGCTCATGATCACCTCGGTACCGGGCTGAGCCAGGGCAGCCACGGCAGCCCCATCCTCGGCCTCGGGACCTTTCGTCACAACGATGATCCGCACTCCATTCGGGATGGCGTCTCGAAGTGCATGAGCGCCTTCCCACAGATCACGGCAGCCCTGACACTCTGATGAAAGGAACAACAGCAAGAACCGATCGGCCGATCCGACCACTGCAACCCGCTTCGGGGACCCGTCTACACCGAAGCCCTCGATGTCATGTGGAACGGTGGCCGGATGATCCCGGAAGGTGGGAATGGGCACCAGCCTGGCCAGCACGTCAGCTGGCGGCGGTTCATTCACGACACTGGTGTCGAGGTGTTCGGCTCCTCACGTTCACCTTCGGGAAGCTCAACCACGCTTCTCCCGTGGCCGCACCAGCGGCACACCACTGAATCGACATTACGAAAGAGGATGGCCTCTTCCTCAACCTGCAGTTCACCGCCCACCGTGTAGTGGTTGAACGACTTGGTCTGCTGGGTCACCGTGACATCGAATCTGGTGACATTGCCGCAGCCGTCACATCGGTAGGTAGGGTCGCCCACCCGCACCACGGTAGTCGGCGAACCCGGGACCCAATATCGGTCAAATACGGTCGAGGAGCTGCGCCTTCTTGGCCGCGAATTCCTCTTCCGAAATGATCCCGCGCTGGCGCAGGTCATCGAGCTCAATCAAGCGGTCCCGGATATCCGCATGGGATGCGCCTGGAGCCCCCGCCAGCGTCGGCCCACCTTCCGAAGGAACTGGGGCTTCCGCCTCCTGATCCACCTGCACGCCATAGGGCGGGGTGTCGTCACTTCGCGCGCTGTCGTCTCCGTGTGGACGGCGCGGCTGCAGCTCGGGAGGGATGGGCTCCGCGCTGCCGCCACCGGTCAGCGCATTGATCTGCGCGTTAATGACGCGCTGAACGATGGCCGGCTTCCGTACGTACTCAATCACCAGCGAGTCGTCCTCGCCCTGCACATCGACAATTAGTCGACCAGTCCCGACTGCTCGCTCCCACAGCTTCTGGTTCAGATTGATCTCGGTAATACGTTGAAGTCGAAGTTGCACGACATCGCGGTCGAGGACGCCATGCCGCAGTACGACTCGTGTCGTGGTGAGCGCCAGGATGTAGCTCCGCCAGCGGATGATCCGGCCGACGAGCCACACAACGGGGATGGCCGCCAACGCCCATAAGGGATAGAAGGCCCAACCGCCACTCTTTCCCAGGGCGAGCAATATGGCCGACACCGCGGCCACTGTGGCCACTGATGCCGCCGCGGGCCCGAGGATAAACACCCAATGGGGGTGCACCTCAACAAGCAGTTCCTCATCGTCATTGAGGAATTTCCTGGGCAACGGCACCCTGGCCACAGTACTGGTGTGGCCGATGAAGGGTCCGCACAGCTGCCGATAACCTGCGTGCCATGCCGTATACCGAGGTTGATCCCGACGAAATCCGCGCCCGCTTGTCCCAGGGAGAGGATGTCTTCCTCCTCGATGTACGTGAACCCGATGAAGTCAATGAATGGGCCTATCCCATTGGCATCAACATTCCGTTGGGTCAGCTGGGAGATCGCATTGGCGAGCTACCGGCGGACAAGACCATTGTGTGTGCCTGCCATATGGGCGGTCGCTCAGCGGCAGCCGCCAATACGCTGAGCGAGGCTGGCTTCACCGCCGAGAACCTCACCGGTGGTGCTCTGGCCTGGGCGGCGACCGAGCCGGCTTGAAACAATTTTGGTGGGTGGGGCTGGCAGGGATCGAACCTGCGACCGAGGGATTATGAGTCCCCTGCTCTAACCACTGAGCTACAGCCCCTGGCTCGCTAACGGCTTCTTTCGGACTAGGTCGAGAAGGGTACTGGACCACTTGTGGTGGTCTGAATGCCAGCGTCAGCATCCGAGCAAAACCCCTGTTTGAAAGCTAACCTCCGAACGTCCTGAACCTACAAACAAAGTTGAGGTTGGCCATGGCAACAACGTGCTCGAACTGTCAAGCAGAAATTCCAACTGGATCAGCCTCATGCCCCAGCTGCGGAACATCCGTCTCTAGCGCCGGGAGCTCCACTCCGCAGATCAAATTCAATGCCGCTGCATTGAGCAAGACCGACCGGACCGTCGGTGGCGCCTCTGCCGTCCTCTTCATCTCCTTGTTTTTGCCATGGTTCAGCGTCAGCTTCGGTGGAGTCACGGCCTCGGCGGACGGATTGTCTTCCCATGGCTATCTCTATCTGACGCTGTTCATTTCGCTGGCCATCGTCGCCTTCATGGCGACCCAAGCCTTGGGACTGCTCAAGCTTCCCGCCACAATGCCCATGTCCAAGGATCAGTTGTTGCTGATCGGTACTGCCATCAACTTCGTGCTGGTGCTCATTGGCTTCTTGCTCAAGCCAGGTGGAATCGGCAGTGGTGTTGGTTGGTCCTTCGGCGCCTTCATTGGCTTGGCTGCCGCTGTCATCGCCGCCTTCCCGCTGGGCATGCCCGTGATCAAGGCTCGCCGGGCCAAGAAGTAGTAGTACGTCCGCCGCCGCCAGGCGCCCATGCGGCGCCTGGCGAGCGACCGACTTCGAGTTACGCCACGTCTGACAACGGTTGGGCAACGTCTTGAGCGTCGGCGCGTAACGCTGGCGTCAAGACATCGGCAATCGTCGAAGCAAGGTGGAAGGTCATCACCGAACGAACCTCCTCAGGCACGTCCTCGAGATCCGGTCCGTTGCGCTCCGGAAGGACCACTTCGGTCAGTCCGGCCCGGTGGGCGGCCAGCACCTTCTGCTTCACACCGCCGATAGGCAGCACCCGACCCTGCAATGTCACTTCGCCCGTCATGCCCAGGGCCGAATGCACCGGAACACCCCGGAGCAGGCTGACCAACGCTGTCGTCATGGTGACGCCAGCAGATGGCCCATCCTTGGGAACAGCTCCGGCCGGGACGTGCACGTGGAAGCGCTTCTTGGAAAAGATGCCCGGCTCAATCCCGAGTTCCTCGGCGTGTGAACGCACATACGACAGTGCGATCTCCGCTGACTCCTTCATGACGTCACCAAGTTGTCCCGTGAGGGTAAGTCCCTCGGGGCCATCGGACATGCTGGCTTCAACGAAGAGCACGTCTCCACCTGCACCGGTGACCGCCAATCCAGTCACCACTCCGGGCACGCTGGTTCGATCGGCGGCCTCGAAGAAGAATCGAGGTCGACCGAGCCATTCGCGCACATCGCCGTCACCGACGTTCACCGGCGCTGGACGCTCGCCGGAGGCGATTTTGGTCGCCACCTTTCGCAACAAGCGCCCAATTTCTCGCTCCAAGGAACGCACACCCGCTTCCCGGGTGTAGTCCGAAACGATGCTGCGCAACGCCTCGTCGGTGATGTCGAACTCGTCATCACGCAATGCTGCACGGACGAGTTGGCGGTTCACCAAATGGTGTCGGGCGATCGAGACCTTCTCGGACTCGGTGTAACCATCCAGTCGTATGACCTCCATGCGATCCAACAGCGGACCGGGAATGGTGTCGATCACATTGGCCGTGGCAATGAACAGCACCTTGGACAGGTCGAGGTCGACTTCTAGGTAGTGATCGCGGAACGTGTGGTTCTGTGCCGGGTCCAGCACCTCGAGCAGTGCCGACGAAGGATCGCCCCGGAAATCGGCGCCCAGCTTGTCCACCTCGTCCAACACGATCACCGGATTCATCGTCCCTGCCTCGCGCAGCGCCCGGACCAAGCGACCGGGTTGAGCACCCACGTAGGTACGGCGGTGACCACGGATCTCGGCTTCGTCCCGCACGCCACCCAGGGCAACGCGCACGAACTTGCGACCGAGGGCTCGCGCCACCGATTCACCCAGTGAGGTCTTTCCCACACCGGGAGGTCCCACCAGCGCCAAAATGGCGCCGGAGCCGCGACCGTCGAGCGAGACCAATCCGCGCTCGGCCTGCAGCTTGCGCACGGCCAGGTGCTCGAGGATGCGCTCCTTCACATCGACGAGACCGTCATGGTCAGCATCGAGGATGCGCGACGCATCGGCGATGTCCAAGTTGTCCTCGGATTCGGTGCCCCACGGCAACTCAAACACTGTGTCCAACCAAGTACGGATCCAGCCCGTCTCGGGGCTCTGGTCGCTCGTACGCTCCAGCTTGTCCACTTCTCGCTGCACTGCCGTGCGGACATGCTCGGGCAAGTCGCGCTCAGCCAGCTTGGCTCGGTAGTCATCGGGGTCGGCATCATCGCTACCGCTGAGCTGCCCCAATTCCTTGCGGATGGCCTCGAGCTGTCGACGCAATAGGAACTCGCGCTGCGTCTTCTCCATGCCCTCTTCGACGTCGACCTTTATCTTCTCGCGCAGTGTCAGCTCGGCCAGTGTGTCGCGGGCCCAGCCCAGGACCAGGCGGACTCGTGCCTCGACGTCAATGGTCTCGAGCACTTCCACCTTCTGCGGAAGATTCAGGTCGGGCGAATAGCCGGCCACGACGGCGAGGCGCCCGGGCTCAGTGATCTCCCGAAGCTGGGCCGCGATGCGTCCTGCTCCCCTGCTGTGCAAGATGTTCTCGAGCACGGCCCGATATTCACGGGCCAGTTCCACCGCAGCGGCCGAAGGTTCGCCATCATCAATGGGCTCTGCCTCAACCCAGAGGGCATCGCCGGTACCGGGCACGCCCGTACCGATGGTGGCGCGTTGATCGCCTCGGATAACGACGGCCTGCAGGCCACCCGGAAGGGCACCCTCTTCGGTCACCTCGGCAATGACACCGACTGTGGCGTACTTGCCCTCAATGTGCGGCACCAGCAACAGGTGCCCTCCAGCGGATTGGGCCGCCTCTACTGCGGCGCGAGCCTCATCGGACTCCAGCGCCAGTGTGAAGACCATTCCGGGCAGCACGACCCCGGACTTGAGGGGGAGCAATGGCAGTGTCTGATTGGCATTCGTCATGATTTGTCCTTTACGGGTCCGTGATCAATTCATCTGACTAGTCAACAATCACAGGGCTGCACTCATTCCCACTCCTGTGACCAGGACTGTTGGGTCACTCACCTCTCCCAGAGGCGCATACGATGTGGTCGTGGCCTACGGAATGGGTGGACGACGCTGGGGTCTTTACGGATCTCTCAACCCTGAACCGGACTACGGCACCACGCTGGCGCCCGCCCGCCCCGACCAGGAGTTGGACGACGGCGACCATGACCGAATGGCCCACATCGTCCTTGAGGGTTACACCCCGAAGAAGGGTGACTTCGTCTCCACCGGACCGAGTGTGGTGGAGGGGATCGTCAATGGGACCGCCGTGCGCTCACTCTGCGGCAAGGAATGGGTGCCGGGACGTAACCCGTCCAAATACGGCCTCTGCCCCACTTGCAAGGAGATCGCGATAGGGATGGGCTGGAAACTCCCAGCCAGTTAGTCGAGCCAGCCGATCTGCCGCAGCCACTCCGACGTGGTGGCCAACCCCTGATCGAGGCTGATTGGGTTGTAACCCAACCGCTTATACGTCTTGGAGTCCTCAAGGACCTTGCGCTCTGACGTTTGTCGGGCCGCTTTCTCGGCGATGGCCACCAACGTCGGGCCGAAGACTTCGGCCAAGGCGGGGTCGTCCGATACCGGGACGTCCTCCACTCGATGATCGAGACCCGCCAATTCGCAGATCCGGTTGCACGCATCGGCGATACTCACAATGTCTTCGGGCTGCCCGTCGAGCATGTAGCGCTCACCCGACACGCCTTTGTCGAGGGCCAGGATGCACCCGTTGGCAATGTCGTCGGCGAACACCCAGCTCACCGGGAAGTGAAGGTAACGCTGAATCTTCTGCTTCAACGCCGACACCAACACGCGGTTGAAGCTGGTGCGGCCCATGGCATTGCTCACCACGGGCGACGGCCCATAAATAGCTCCCGGATGCGCGCTCACCACATCACGTCCGGCCGCCGCCCGCGCCATGGCGTCCTGGAAGGCCGCCATCTTGGTGATGGTGTACGGATCGCTGCTCGGTTCCTTGCTCAGCGGCGCGTCTTCTCGGTCCAAGCCGCTATCGGTGTCGAAGAACGTCCCGGTGCTCACGGCCACCACTCGCCCCAAGTTGGCCCGCTCGGCGGCGTCGAGCAGATTCTTGGTGCCACCGATGTTCACGGCCCGGAAGTCATTGATGTTCTGGCTGGCGCCGCCTAGAAGCGCTGCACAGTGAATGGCGGCATCGCTGCCCATGGCGGCGCGGTACACATCCTCGGGTTCAGTGATGTCACCGGAAATGACTTCGACGCCCAAAACAGACAGCGGCTCGGTGTCAGCACCAGCACGAGCCAAGGCCCGTACGCCGTCCCCGCGCTCAATCAATCGTCGGCAGATGTTGGCGCCAGCCAGGCCGGTGGCGCCGGTGACGAGAACTGTCTGGGTCACGCTGGCGCGTGCTCGGAGGCGTCCGGGCGTGTTGCGTCGACCTGATCGACACTGAATGGGATGACGGGTTCCCCACTGCCGTAGACGTCGAGGGTATGGATGAAGCGATGCAGTCCCATGGAGTTGGCGCAGGCAAATCCCAGTTCAATGATCTGGGCCGACGTAAACACCTTCCCCAATCGACGGTAAAACTCGTCATCCATGGCGTGATGATCAGCCGAAAGCAGGTCGAGAAATTCCACCGCAATCCGCTCCTGCTCATTGAGATCCGCGCCACCGGGCGTGATCAGACAAGCCACGTCCTCGTCGGTGATCGAGTCATGTTTGCGGGACTGCATGCAAGGCTGGCATTCACCGAGCTGTGCGCTGCGGATACGCACCAACTCCAGAATTCGTCCGCCAAGCAGTGATTTCTGTCCCCACGCCCCTCGAGCCGCGTTGGTCATCAGAATCTGCTGGGTTTTGTAGGCGAAGATTTGCAGCGGAATCGGTGTGGCGTAGGTGCCGTTGGCCACACCCTCTTCAATAATCCGCCGGGGTTCGGGCGCGAGCTGGTCCATCGGAATCGGCTCAATCCTTGGCATACAACCCCCCGGCTATGTGACTGGCTCCGCCAGCGCTCGCTTGGAAAATCCACTTCCTACTGTACTGTCGGCCCGTGCCCATCAATCCTTCGTCTGCCCTGCTCACCGGCCACGTAGCTGTGGTCACCGGAGGCGGTTCGGGCATCGGGCGGGGTGTGGCCCAGGGACTGGCCGCCTTCGGAGCAAAGGTCGCCATCTGGGAGCGAAATCCGGAAACCGCCAAGGCCGCCGGCGACGAAGTTGGTGGTCTCGGTCTCACCGTCGACGTTCGTGAATCCTCCGAAGTGGACGCCGCCCTGGCGCGCACCATCGCCGAGCTCGGTCCGGTCCGGATCCTCGTGAACAACGCCGGCGGTGTCTTCTCCTCGCCCCTCCTCGAAACCACGGAGAACGGATGGGATGCCCTCTACCGATCGAACCTGAAGCACGTCATCCTGTGTACCCAACGTGTAGCTCGCGTCATGGTGGCCGAGAGCACTGGTGGCAGCATCATCAACGTCACCTCCATCGAAGGCGTGCGCGCCGCCCCCGGATACGCCGCCTATGCCGCCGCCAAAGCCGGCGTCATCAATTTCACCAAGACGGCTGCTCTGGAGCTGGCGCCGCATGGCATCCGGGTCAATGCCCTGGCGCCCGACATCACCATGACCGAAGGCATCCGAGCTGTGGCGCCACCCGGTTCAGAGGAAAAGTTCGGCTTCACTGTGCCGCTTGGACGCGCCGGTCGCGTCGACGAAATGGCGGGTGCCGCCGTGTTCCTGGCCGGCAGCCTGTCCAGCTACGTCACCGGCCAGACCATTCACGTCGACGGTGGCACTCAGGCCTCGAGCGGCTGGTACCACCACCCAACCACCGGCGAGTATTCGCTCGGTCCCACCTCCTGAATCCCCTCCCCCGTGACCGCCGCCAAGCCAGTTGATCAAACGGCACACACCGAGCAAACCAGAGAGGCTTACGACCGCCTGGCTGCAGTGTGGACCGACACCACCGACGATGGCCCGTACAACGGTCACCTGGAGCGCCCGGCCCTGCGGTCACTGGTGCCGCAACCTCTCACTGGCTCGAGCGTGCTCGATGCTGGCTGTGGCTCCGGCGCCCAGTGCGAGTGGCTGCTCAGCCTTGAAGCCGACGTCACCGGTATCGATCTCTCGCCCTCCATGGTGGAAGCGACGCAAAGGCGCTGCGCCAACAATGGACAATTCCTGGTCGCCGACCTGGCTGCCCCTCTCCCGTTCGAGAACGGCACGTTCCATGGCATCACGTGCTCTCTGGCCCTCCACTACCTCGAGGACTGGAACCAGCCGCTCCAATCCTTCTACGACGTGATCCGGCCAGGAGGATGGGCCGTCATTTCACTGGACCACCCATTTGGTCCTCCACTGAGAAACCAACAAGGCGGCTACTTCGATACCGAACTCGTCTCGGACACCTGGATCAAAGGAGACGTCGAAGTCACCCAGCACTTCTGGCGCCGTCCCTTGTCGGTGGTAAGCAACGCCTTCGCCAATGCCGGATTTCTCATTGACCGAATCGTGGAAACGCGGCCGTCTGATGCATCGGTAGAACGCTTCCCCGACGACCTGCGTCACACTCTCAGTACACCGTCGTTCATTGTCTACCGGCTCGTCAGGAAGTAGTAACGCTCAGCGTCAACGACGATGGCGCTGTCAGAGAGTTGGCGCGGCTGTGCTGCTTTGCGGCGAAGCGACATCACTTGGCTGACGCTTGGGTTGGAATTCCTTTTCCAGACCCGGAATCTCGTTGGCGATGCTCGGGTGTTCGAGGATGATGTGGTCGAGCTTGGCGTGCAGGGCATGGAGACCCAAGAGCCGCCAAAGCATGTGTCGAAGCAATGGCCAAGCCAAGACGGTGACAATGCCGGCGATGATCACCCAGATCAGCGTGGCCACGACATCGCCGGGAATACCACCCGAGCCGCCGGCAGGCCACACCCATCTATCCCACCAGGTCATGCTGCTTGATCCTGAACGTGAGCCTTGTGCATGTCATGTAGTTCTAGACGAGAAAATCGCTTGCCCTGAATCTCGGGGTGACAATGCCGGCACACCCTGTAGGTCGTTCCAGGATCGTCGTCTGAGTGCTTGACGGTCAGATCGTGGTGACCAATGCGCCAGCACCGTTCGGTGTGGCAATTGATCTTTCGGTAGCCCACGGTAAAGACAGCAAGGATGCCGAACCCGCCACAGAAACCGGACCAGAACCCATACCAGGCGCCAGGTTCATTAAAGGTGCCCGTCCACCCCAGCGCATGGTGCAGAAAGTTGTCGAAACCGTGCATTAAACGGACTGACCTGTCATCAGCCAAAGGCTAACGAACTGACAACGGAGATCGGCTGATCCTCGCCGACTCGGCCCGGAGCCGAGCTTCCCGAGACCGTTTGTCTCTTCGTCCGCGCCGCCAAGAGCCATGGGAGAGACGAATCTCAGACCAAATGTGCGGAAGACAACAAGAAAGGACGACCAGCGTCGTTGAACTCACCATGCGCGGGCGGGAACAGAATTCCAAACTTACAGGCGATGCGAGATACGGAAAGGCCAAAAGTCCAGGTAGGGGCCTCTTTTCAACTCGGAGGGCAAAATCCGATGACGAGCCGCGCCGAGGATCTCCGGCTCAGGGTCGTTATGCTGCCGCACTCGTGTCGTCCAGCGAAGTACCCCACTCCGATGGAACCGGACTCCCGCACGTCGAGTTCACGTACCAGGGACCTTCTCGCCGGAAGGCGCGGCACACCACTGGAATAGTCACCATGGCAGCGGTGGCTGGGCTGGCGCTGCTGTCCATCCCGATGGCGCTCTCGTCCAAGCCTTCTCGGCCAGCGGCACAGCAGAGTGCCCAGCAAGTGACCGCGACGCCCAGCGCGTTCGAATCCCACCAAACCGTCAGCACCAAGAATTGGGCCGGACTGGTCGACAGTGGCACCACGTTCCTCGGTGCTCAGGCCGACTGGACGGTTCCAGCCGTCTCGTCTTCCCTCCAGAATGAGGAGTCGACTACTTGGGTCGGCGTGGACGGAGTCGGCAGTTCAACCAGCTCCCTGATCCAGACCGGCACCGAGCAGAACTCTGTCGGCAGTACCGCTACCAGTGCCGTGACCTACTACGCGTGGTACGAAATCACCGCGACCGACGACACCACCCCGCAACGAACGGTGTTCAGGGTACAACCGGGAGATCAGATCACCGCCTCCGTCGATGAGCAGGCCACCAATCAATGGTCGATCACCATCGACGACCAGACGAACGATCAGTCCTTCAACCAGAGTTTTGCCTACAACGGACCAGGCACATCTGCCGAGTTCATTGAGGAGGCCCCTACATTCCAGGGTGCTATCCAACCTCTCGCCAACTTCGGTTCGGTCACGTTCTCAAACGCCAGCGCGGTAGCCCAGAACTCGGGTAGCGAGTCTTCGGACTTCTACCAACTCATCAACTCGGCCGGGAACGTCATCGCTTACCCGACGCTTGGGGCCAACGACAGCAACATCACCGTCACCTATGGCCAACCACCGGCTACGCCTGCCCCAGGCAACACTGCTCTGCCAACCATCACGGGCTCGGGACTTCCAGGTCAGACCCTGACGTGTAGCCCAGGCCAGTGGTCGAACAATCCGACTGCGTTTCTCTACGCGTTCTACGTCGTGGGCGGCACCGGCATGTTGCAAGGTCCCTCACCTTCGAACACCTTCACCACGAGCAACGCCAACTCAGGACAGACCATCGGCTGCGGCGTCAGTGGATCAAATTCGGGCGGCGAGAGTCCATACGCCTTCACTGCGTCTGGGGTGGCCATTGGTGGATCGACCCAGAGCACCAGCGTGGCTCCTGCCCATCCCACTCAGGGGTACTGGCTGGTCGGCGCTGACGGAGGCATCTTCGCTCTCGGCACCGCTCTGTTCCACGGATCGGCGGGGAACTTGCTTCTGCAGGCACCCGTCGTCGGCATCTCATCCAGCCCCGACGGGGGCGGCTATCTGCTGGTCGGATCTGACGGCGGCGTGTTCTCCTACGGCGACACCAAGTTCTACGGATCGATGCCCGCTCTCGGCTACGGGCCGGCCGGATCGAATGACGCCAAGCGCCTCAACGCACCCATAGTGGCCATCGTCCCGTCGTCGGACAACAAGGGCTACTTCATGGTGGCGTCGGACGGTGGCGTCTTTGCCTTCGGCGACGCGAAATACTCGGGATCGTGCGTGAGCATCGGCGGATGCGGTGGTCCAGCCGTCGCCGTCATGCCAGATGCCTCAGGTAAGGGCTATTGGCTGGCCACCTCGAATGGCAACGTCTTCGCCTTCGGCGACGCCTTGAACTACGGCTACCCAGGGCCTCAAGCTTCCCCCGTTACCTCAGCTGCCCGGACTCCCGACGGCAAGGGTTATTGGGTGCTGCTGGGTAATGGCGACGTCTATGCCTATGGCACGGCCAAGAACTACGGAGCTCCGTCCGGTCAGTTGAGCGGCCTAAACCCGGCCACCGCCATCTTCTCCACTCCCGACGGTGCTGGCTACTGGATCGCCACCGCCACTGGAGCTATTTACAGCTACGGCGACGCCGTTAACGAAGGCGGAGTTGGCAGCCTCCACCTTAACGGAAACATCATCGCCGCCACGGGTTCATAGCAACCTTCTTCATCACATTCCCCACCGCCGCTAGCGTGTCGGCGTGCTCAGCAGACGTAATTCGAACGCGCTCTATGGCGTTTTGTCGGCCGCTGATACGTACTTCGCGGCGACGGGTCAAATCAATGCACGCAGACTGACGAAGCCACTCCTCATGCCCGTTCTCATGGACGGGCGAGACCGATCCATCCAAACCGCATTGGCCTTTGGATGGCTGGGTGACATCGCCCTGCTCGGTAAGTCCAAAGCATCATTCCGACTTGGGTTGGCCAGCTTTCTCGCAGGACACTTCGCATGGGTGACGGTTCTACGACGTAAGTCCTCGGGACAACTGCGTAAGCGCCCGCTCAGCGCCCTTCCGTACCTGGGACTTTGGGCCGGACTCAATGCCTACTTATGGCCGCGCTCCGGCAAAGAGCAGATCCCGGTCGTCATTTACAGCACAGCTTTGCTGGCCACCGCCCTCGCCGCGCTCGATACCGGAGACCTTTCAATTGCCTCCGGAGGCGCACTCTTCCTCCTGTCTGATGCCCTTATTGCCCTCGAGAAGTTCGCCGACGTCCAACTCCCTATGCACGAAGGACTCGTGATGGCCACCTATACCAGCGCTCAAGGCCTACTCAGCAATGCCTAGCGCCGCCGGCAGCCTTGAGACGTACAAATGACGATTCGCGCCGTGATGTTCGATTTCGGTGGCGTCATATCCAGTAGTCCATTCGAAGCGTTCGCCGATCTGGAATCCGAACGAGGTCTTCCGAAGGACTTCATTCGTACCGTAAATGCCACAAACCCTGACCACAACGCGTGGGCTCAACTCGAGCGTGGCCATATCAGTATCGACGAATTCTCCACCCTGTGGTCCGCCGAGGCTCGCGCCTTAGGGCACGATCTCGATGGACGCCTCGTGCTGGAGAAGCTTGGAGGTGCAATTCGACCCGAGATGGTTGCCGCCATCGAAGGGTGTCGCCTCAAGTACAAGACTGCTTGCTTAACCAACAACTTTGGTTCAGCCGAACTACCCACCTCCCAAGAAGTCGCAAGCGTCTACAGGCTCTTCGATGCCGTGATTGAGTCGCGAGTGATCGGGGTTCGAAAACCCGACCCCCACTTCTACGAGATCGCCTGCAGCACCCTCGGAGTTCGACCCGACGAATCAGTGTTTCTGGATGACTTAGGCGTCAACCTCAAACCGGCACGGGCCATGGGGATGCACACCATCAAGGTCGCAAATCCAAACAGTGCGCTGGCTGAACTGAAGGTACTGCTGCAACGAGACATTTGATATCGACAAGTGCACACCAACCGCCACTCGGGCTTGAACGCCGCTCAGTCCGGGCCGGATTGGGCCACAAATCAAGGAAGCTCCGAGGGAGAGACTCGAACTCTCAACCTAGCGGTTAACAGCCGCTTGCTCTGCCATTGAGCTACCTCGGAAAGGTTGTGAAACAGCCCAAAACGATATCAGTGAGTTGCCCGTCTCCCGTTCGGGTCTCGGGAGGGCTAGGTGGGAAGGTCAGGACTCCTCGAGGTAGTCCCGGAGGAGATGGGCGGCATCGGGTCGGCGGAGCTTGGCCAGGGTCTTGGATTCGATTTGGCGGACTCGTTCCCGGGTGACGCCGAACTCCTTGCCGACCTCTTCGAGGGTGCGGATTTTGCCGTCGTCTAGTCCGAAGCGAAGGCGGACGACGTCCTGCTCCCGTTCCGAGAGGTGGCCGAGGGCTTCTCGCACCGCCGCGTCGAGGAGGGAGCGAGTGGCGGCGTCATCGGGGATGACCGCTCCCCTATCTTCGATGAGGTCGGAAAGGCTGAAATCGTCCTCGTCTCCCACTGGTTGTTCGAGGGAGACGGTGTCTTGATTGATGCGCTGGATCTCCCTGATGCGGTCGATTGGGAACTCAACGCGTTGTGAGACTTCTTCAATGGTGGGTTCGCGCCCTAGTTCCTGGAGCAGTTGGCGTTGGGCCCACACCACCTTGTTGATGGTCTCCACCATGTGTACCGGAATGCGGATGGTGCGAGCCTGATCGGCAATAGCACGCGTGATGGCTTGCCGGATCCACCAGGTGGCATAGGTCGAGAACTTGAAGCCCTTCGTGTGGTCGAACTTGTCGACCGCCCGCATGAGCCCGAGATTTCCTTCCTGAATCAGGTCCAAAAAGGCGAGCCCTCTGTTTCTGTACCGCTTGGCGATGGAGACGACCAGTCGCAGGTTGGCTTCAATGAGTTCGTCCTTGGCTCGCTGGCCTTTTCTGACGAGGCGTCGGTTTCTTGTGATCTCAGTGGCCTCGAGCATGTCGGTAGGCGGGCCTTCGCCGCTCTCGACCAAGCCGTGGGCGGCCAGGCGGGCCGCGGCCTCATTGCCCGCTTCAATCGCTTTGGCGATTTCCACTTCGAGCTCGGCGTTGAGAAGGGGGACCCGCCCGATCTCCTTGAGGTAGGTGTGCACCGGGTCTTCGGCACTGCCCATCGAATCGGGAGCGACCTGTGCCCCCCGCTTGCTGTTGATCTGGCGGGGTGTGCTCGATGGCCCTCGTGCGATGCGTCGATTTTCCTTGCGAATCTCTTCGTCTGGATCGAGGTCGTCGTCAAGCAGTGCGACGCCTTCGGCATTGATGCGGGCGAGGAGCGAACCGAGCACCTCGGGTGTCAACTCGACAGCGTGCAGCGCTTCGATGAGCTCGTCCTGGGTGAGGTGACCTTTGGCCCGGCCGGCAGCCAACGCGGCATCAAAATCGGTTTGCAACACTCCTGGCGGGAGAGCGTTGGCATCGAGGGCAACTACCTCGATGGCTGCTGCCGACTCCTCGCTCACCTGCACCGTTCCAGCGTGATCATTCCCCCGTCGGTTCTCTCTCCGTAAGCCACGCTACCAATCGATCAGCCGAGTCGCGTCCGGAGGTCGGATCCTCCAGTTCTTCCAGCCAGCGACGTACTTGCACTGTCTCTGCCGCTCCCGATTGCCACGAAGCATCAAGCTCTCGCGCCGAGATGGCCAGTTCAGAGAGCGCCCGCCGAACTGCCTCTCGTATAAGGACTGTCACCACCGAATCCACGGGATCGCCGATCTCCGGATCGCCGAACAGTGGTTCCTCCACCGTCATTCGTCGCAGGAGAGCGGCGACATCGGTCTCAGCTGAAGCGATCGCGCCTTGCACATCTTCGTGTTCCAAGAGTGCAGTGAATGCCTCACGCTGCAGCTGGTCGACAAAGAGCACAGCTTGCAGTCGGTCCCCGACTTTCTCGGGGTGGTGCACTGCCAACTTGAGCGCTTCTAATCCCGGGCCGGAGCGTTGTGGTGCCGACCGGCGAGGTTGGTCTTGGAATTCTTCGTCGTAGGGACCTGGGTCATCGTCGTCTCGTGGTCCTGGCTCTTGATTGGTGAACCGTTTTTTGGCGGTGGGCTGGGGTTGTGGATTGGCCCGCTCGTGGGCCAGACGTTCACGCAATTTCGTGGCGTCGAGCCGGCAACGGTCGGCCAGTTGCATGACGTATTGATCTCGAACGAGGTCGTCGGGATGCTCGGCCACGGCGGCCAGTGCTGCTTCGGCGGAGCGAGCTCGGCCCTCGGCGGTGGTCAGGTCGCCAGCTTGGAGAATGCGGTCCACCCGGAACTGGAGGAAGGGGCGGGCTTCGGCCACGGCGGTAGCCAAGGCCTGGGGGTCATTTCTGGCCAGGTCGCCGGGGTCACTTCCTTGGGGCAGGTTGGCCACAACGACGTCGACTTCGTGTTTGCGCTCCCATTCGTAGACACGAGAAGTGGCGTTCTGTCCAGCGCCATCGGCGTCATAGGCGAGCACTATGCGGCGTCCGAAGTTGCGGAGGAGGGTGAAGTGCTCTTCGGCCAGCGCTGTCCCACAGGTGGCGACCGCTCTGGGCACACCAGCCTGGAAGAAGCCGATGACGTCGGTGTAGCCCTCGCACACCACCACTTCGCCCTTGGCGATGACATCGGCCTTGGCCCAGTTGAGCGCGTAGAGCATGCGTCGCTTGGAGTAGATGGGCGTTTCCTGCGAGTTCTTGTACTTGGGCTCAGGCCGGTCCGGCGGGGGCTGGTTCGGTCGCAGCGGCAGGATCCGTCCGCCCAATGCAACCGGGCGTCCAGAGGGATCACAGATGGGAAAGAGGACCCGATTGCGGAAGGCGTCTTGTGCTCTTCCTCTTTTGTTTATGAAGCCCAGCCCGGAGTCGGTGAGGGTCCGCTCATTGAGTTTGAGTGCTTTGCTGAGTGCATCCCATTCATCGGGAGCCCAACCCAGTCGAAACTGGCGCACGACTTCGCCGTCGTAGCCCCGGGAGCGCAGGTAGTCCCGAGCGGGACCCGCGTCCTTACTTGTGAGGAGGCGCTCGTGGTACCAAACGACCGCGCGCTCCATGGCGTCGAGCAGGTCAGTGCGGCGCTTGCGGTCCTTGCCAATCTCAGCGTCCTCATGCAGGACGACGCCCGCTTTGTCGGCCAACACTCGGACGGCATCGACGAAATCGAGATGCTCGGTGGCGCGTACAAAGGTGATGGCGTCACCCGAGGCCTGGCAGCCGAAGCAGTAGTAGAAGCCCTCCTCCGCATTGACGCTGAAGGACGGACTCTTCTCGGTGTGAAACGGACAGAGACCAGTCCAGCGCCGGCCCACCTTTTTCAGCGCGGCGTGCTCGCCAATGAGCGCCACGATGTCGGTGGCCGCCCGGACTTGGGCGACATCCTCGTCTGGAATGCCCATGGAAGGACGGTACCGCGGCGTAGCCGCAGTCGAGTCCGGCTAGCCGGTCTTGGTCGCCTTGGTCTTGGCCGGAGCAGAGGCCATGACGGCTTGGGCGGCAGCCAGCCGGGCCACCGGCACCCTGAAGGGCGAGCAGCTCACGTAGTCGAGGCCGGCGTCGTAGAACATGCCAATGGAGTCGGGGTCTCCCCCGTGCTCACCGCAGACGCCCACTTTCAGCCCGGGCCGGGTGGCCCGTCCTCGTTCGGTGCCGAGTCGGACCAGCTCGCCCACGCCATCGAAATCGACCACGTCGAAGGGGTTGCGAGGCAGGAGGCCCAGCTCGAGGTAGGCGCTCATCATGCGCCCTTCCACGTCGTCACGGCTGAAGCCAAAGGTCATTTGGGTCAGGTCGTTGGTGCCGAAGGAGAAGAACTCGGCCACTTCAGCAATCTCGCCCGCCAGCAAGGCGGCGCGGGGCGTCTCGATCATGGTCCCAATGGTCACTTCGAGCTTGCCCGACTTGGCTGTGGTCTTGGCCGAGCTCTTGGTGGGACGTGGCGCTTTCTCGGCCGTGACCTCAGCCACGGCCCCTTCCACCCAGCTTCGAGCCAGGGCCAGTTCTTCGCGGCTGACGGTGAGCGGAATCATGATCTCGACGATTGGGTGTCCGCCGTCGACCACACGCTGGCGGGCTGCCTCCATGAGGGCCCGCACCTGCATGGCGTACAGGCCCGGCTTGACCACGCCGAGGCGCACTCCCCGGGTGCCGAGCATCGGGTTGGCTTCCTTCCACGACAGAGCCGCGTCATAGAGACGACGCTCATCAGGGGTGAGACCGACGGTGGCGTCCTTGACGGCCATTTCCTCGGTGCTGGGCAGGAACTCGTGCAGCGGTGGGTCCAGCAAGCGAACCGTCACCGGTAGCCCGTCCATGGCGGCCAGGATGGCGATGAAGTCCTCGCGTTGGACCTGGCGCAGTTCTTCGAGCGCCGCCGTCTCTTCGGCCGGGGTGTCGGCCAGGATCATGCGGCGCACCACGGGCAGACGGTCCTCGCCCAGGAACATGTGCTCGGTGCGGCAGAGGCCGATGCCCTCGGCGCCCATGGCCCGAGCGTTGGCGGCGTCCTCGCCGGTGTCGGCGTTGGCCCGAACGGCCAAGTGACCCTTGCGGATCTCGTCGGCCCACGAAAGGACGGTCTCGAAGGCTGGCGGCGGCGTGGCTTCGGTGAGGGGCACCTGGCCCACCACGACGATGCCGGCTCCGCCGTCGAGCGACACCCAGTCACCTTCTTGCAGAGTGATGCCGCCCACGGTCACGGCGTGATCGGTGAGCTTGAGCACCTCGGCGCCGACCACGGCCGGCTTGCCCCACCCGCGAGCCACCACGGCGGCGTGGCTGACCAATCCGCCTCGGGCGGTGAGGATGCCCTCGGAAGCCAGCATGCCGTGCACGTCTTCAGGCGAAGTCTCGCTGCGGACCAATATGACCTTCTCGCCGCGTGCGGCAGCCTCGGCGGCGTCATCGGCCGTGAAGTAGATGCGACCTACCGCCGCGCCAGGACTGGCCCCCAGGCCCTTGGCCCAGACGGTGTAGCCCTTGCCGGCGAATTGCGGGTGGAGGACCGAGTCGAGGTGGTCCTCGTTGATACGGGACACGGCCTCGGCTTTCGAAATGCCCAAATCGCTTGGTCGAACCATGTCCACGGCCATTTTGAGCGCGGCCACGCCGGTGCGCTTGCCCACGCGGGTCTGAAGCATCCAAAGCTTGCCCTGCTCAATGGTGAACTCGGTGTCGCACATATCGGCGTAGTGGGATTCGAGCCGTTCGAAGATCTTGAGCAGCTCGGTGTGCACCTTGGGAAACTGCTTCTTCAGCTCGGAAATGGGCTCGGTATTGCGGATGCCGGCCACCACGTCTTCGCCCTGGGCGTTGATGAGGAAGTCGCCGTAGGCGCCCTTGGCGCCGGTCGCGGGGTCACGGGTGAAGCCGACGCCGGTACCCGAGTTGTCGTCGCGGTTACCGAAGACCATGGCCTGCACGTTGACGGCGGTGCCCAGGTCGTGGGCGATGCGCTCGCGGTCGCGGTACGCGATGGCCCGCGGACCGTTCCAGCTACGGAACACCGCTTCGATGGCACCACGGAGCTGGTCGGCGGGATCCTGAGGGAAGGGCTTCTTGGTATGACGCTCGACGATCTGCTGGTAGGAGTCCACCAGGTAGCGCAAGAGCTCGGTAGGCACCTTGGCGTCTGAAGTGGTGCCGGCCAATTCCTTGGCCGCATCGAAGAGAGACTCGAACTCCTCGCCGGGCAGGTCGAGGACGATGCGTCCGTACATGGCAATGAAGCGGCGGTAGGAGTCGAAGGCGAAACGTTCGTCGCCGGTCTGCTTGGCCAAGCCTTCGACCGACTCGTCGTTGAGCCCAAGGTTGAGGACGGTGTCCATCATCCCGGGCATGGAGAACTTGGCTCCCGAACGGACCGAGACGAGCAGCGGGTCAGAGGCGTCGCCAATCTTCTTGCCCATGGCCTTCTCCAGCCGGGTGCGGGCGGAGGCGACTTCTGTGGTCAGGCTCTTCGGCCAGCCAGCAGCCATGTAGTCGCGGCAAGCGTCGGTAGAGATGGTGAAGCCGGGTGGCACCGGAAGGGCCAGTACGGACGTCATCTCGGCCAAGTTGGCACCCTTGCCACCGAGCAGGTCCTTCAGCTCCATTGGTGGACGGTCGTGCGTGTGGTCGAAATCGAAGACGTACGGCATCGGGCCTCCTTGCCCTGGCATGGCGAACCGCGTGCGAGCGGCGGTCATTAGGTGATCGTGGGTCCCACCCCCAGCCTGGGGCGGAATGCGTCAGCCTAATGGCCCGCCACCCCCCATTCCGGCCGTTGCCCGGGGTAAGGGCGCTTACCGCCCAATTTCCCCCTCACGGCGCGCTGGCCGCAGGGTCGTGATCTCAGGGACCGGGCGAACACCGTCCGAACCGTGAGGCGTTGTGTCGTTACTCGGGCGGTTCCTCGTCCTGACGTAGCGCGCTACTCACTTGGCGTTGGAACACTTCCTTGGCCTCGCGCATGAAGTCGCGCACGATGGCTAGTTCCTCAGCTTTGAACCGCTGTGCCACCGCCCGCATTTCTTCGACGATCGGGGCTTGGGCTCGGTCGAGTCGCTTTTGAGCCGAAGGGACGAGTTCGACCCAAATCCGGCGTCTGTCCTCGGTGTCACGGCGGCGCACGACCATGCCCGCCTCTTCGAGGCGGTCGAGAAGGAATGTCACCGCGCCGGTGCTCAGGCCACTCTCTTCGGCCAGTTGGCCAGCGGTCATGGGACCCCGGTGTCCCAGGAGGTCGAGGCAGCGCATGTCGGTGCGGCTGAGCTTGAAGCGCTTGGCCACCCCTTCGTCGAACTCCGAGGCGGCGCCGAAGTAGCCAACGATCTCGGATCGGAGCTGTTGCACTAAGTCGCTGCGCGTCCATTGCCTTGACACGTAAATAACTTTATCACTAAGTTTCTTTGTCAATGGCTCACAATTCTCTGGCGGTAGAAGCCCACGATCTGGTCAAGGTGTTCCCCAAGGGGAACGTCCGCGCTCTCGACGGTGTCTCGCTCGAAGTCGAGGCGGGCACCGTGTTGGGTTTGCTCGGCCCCAACGGTGCCGGCAAGACCACGGCGGTACGCATCCTGTCCACCATCCTCAAGCCCGACTCGGGGCATGCCAGCATTCTCGGCCATGACGTCGTCAAGCAGGCGGCCCGTGTGCGGGAACTCATCGGGCTGGCCGGCCAGTACGCCACGGTGGACGAGAACCTGACCGGTCGCGAGAACCTGCGCATGGTGGGCCGGCTCTGTCATATCGGCGGTGCCGCGGCCAACTCCCGGGCCGACGAACTGCTAGAGCAGTTCAATCTCACCGAGGCGGGTAACCGCGGACTCAAGACCTATTCGGGCGGAATGCGTCGCCGTCTTGACCTGGCCGCCGCATTGGTCGCTGGTCCACCCGTGCTCTTTTTGGACGAGCCCACGACCGGACTCGACCCGCAGAGCCGCCAGGACATGTGGGTGGTGACCGAGGCGCTGGTGAAGTCCGGTGTGACCGTGCTGCTCACCACGCAGTACCTCGAAGAAGCCGACCGCCTGGCCAACCGGGTGGTGGTGATCGACCACGGTCGAGTCATTGCCGAAGGCACACCGGCCGAGCTCAAGGCCGACTTGGGCACCACCGTGATCTCGGTCTCGACGCCCGATGTGGAAGCAGCCCAGAAGGCGGCCGGCTTGATCAGCGGCCTGTCCAGCACCCCGCCGGTGATCGATGGCTCCACCGTCGAGCTCACGGTCGAGGATGGACCCAAGGTGGCCGCTGACGTCCTGCGCACGCTTGATCAACATGGTGTGCCGGTGGCGGGTTTGGCACTGCGCGAGCCCAGCCTCGACGACGTGTTCTTGAGCCTGACCGGACACCGGGCCGAAACCGACACCGATGCACCCGAAGATGAAGCCCCCAAGCGGGGACGCCGAGCAAAGAAGGAGAAGGCGGCCTGATGGCGACCATCGCAATACCAGTGGTGCCCGAGGTGCACGTGGTCAAGGGCAGCCGATTGAAGTGGGCCTTCTCGGACACCGCCACCATGACCGTCCGCAACCTCATCTCCTACACCCGCATACCCGAAGCGCTGTTTTTCTCGACGTTGCAGCCCATCATGTTTGTGCTGCTTTTCCGCTACATCTTTGGCGGTGCCATTCCCATTCCGGGTGGCGTGCCCTACGTCGATTACATGATGCCCGGCATTTTCGTGCAGTCGGTCATGTTTGGTGCCGTGAGTACCAGTGTCGGATTGGCCGAGGACTTACACAAGGGCCTCATCGAGCGCTTCCGAGCTCTGCCCATGGCCCAGACGGCCGTACTGGCCGGCCGAACCACGGCGGACGGATTACGCAACGTGCTGGTGATCTGCATCATGACCGGTGTGGCCTATCTGGTTGGTTTCCGAGCCGGGGCTGGCGCGTTTGACTACATCTGTGGTGCGTTGATCCTCTTGGGCTTTGCCTACGCCATCAGCTGGGGCTTCGCCGCCGTTGGTCTGGCCGCTCCGACGGCCGAAGCGGCGCAGGTCATGGTCTTCCCGATCCTGATGCCGCTGACCTTCGCCTCGACGGCATTCGTGCCGATTCAGGCCCTCCCCCACTGGCTCCAGGGCTTCGTGCGCCATCAGCCGGTGTCGGTGGTGATCAACGGCGCCCGATCACTAATGGTCGGCGGCTACTACCACTCCACCAGCGCAGAGGTCGATGCCCTGCTGTGGATTGTCGGCATTCTGGCCGTCATGGTGCCGTTGGGCGCCTGGCGCTACCGCAAGATCGCCTAAGACGTACCGACCCTCACTACGCCGACAGCGGCGCTCCGTCCTGGCGGGCCTTGGCTGCCATGGCGTTCTCGAAGAGCGCGGTCGCCCTGGCCACTCGGCTGGCATAGCGGGGAGCGGTGAGGTCGGTCCGCAGCTGCGCTGCGACCACTTTGCGGGCCTCACTGGGCATGGCCGTATGCACGTCGTCGTTGGTGCCAAACACGGTGGCGGTGTAACTGTCGATGGTCAGGCGCACCACTGACTGCAGGTCGTTGTCGTCGTCGTGGAACGGCACGAAGGACGCACCGAAGCGCTGATTGATTCGCTCGGTAATCCCACCCAGGTCCGACGTCGCTTCGTCGAAGGAGACCAACAGGGCGTAGTCCTGGACCTGAGGAAGCTGGCGGTAGAAGTGGATATAGCGACGCAGTTCGCTGTCGAAGTCGGGGGTGATGAATCGGGCCTTGAGCGAGATGATGGACGACACCGGCTCGCGCAGGAGCACCATGGCGGGAATGCCGCGCTGCTTGGCCAGTATCAGCGGGGCCACCGAGTGCATGTGGCTGGCGATGGACACCTCTGGGTTGACCCGCCGGAAGGCCTCCCGCACAAAGCTGTTAGCCGCCGATTGGTAGCCCTCAATGACGATGCCGGTGTCGGCGGCCACGCCTGTACCGCGCCCGAAGTGGCAATGGAATTGGCTGTGCAGGCTCGGCGTCTTTTGGAGCAGCTGATCACTGAAGAGCTCGAGGTGATTGCGGGCTGGAAGGAGAAATCGCAATCTCTGCTTGATGGACGATGTCATTGTCGACGCAGCCACGTGCACCCCTCGCCAAATGTCTTCCGAACACCGGTCGACCCGTCGCCCGCCCCGGGCCGGTCTAGCAGTCGGAGTTTGGCTGACCGAGTCCGACCAGGCAAGCACCTGGCAGTCCGAAGCCTCGCTCCGCGGGGATTTCTTCGATCAACCAGTCAGGAGTCCCCAGTACGGCGTCGCAGCTCGTTGACGAGATCGTCGATGGGCACCCGAACCTGCTCGGTGCTGTCACGATCACGCACGGTGACGGCATGGTCCTCCATGGAGTCGAAGTCGACGGTGACGCACCAGGGAGTGCCCACCTCATCCTGACGGCGATAGCGCTTGCCGATGCCCTGGGTGACGTCGTAATCACACATGAAGTGCGGCTGCACCTTGGCCAAGACATCACGGGCGAACGACTCGAGCGGCTCCTTTTTGGAGAGCGGGAGGATGGCCACCTGATAAGGCGCCAGGCGCCAATGCAGGCGAAGCACGTTGCGCACTTCTCCCCCCACCTCGTCTTCGTCGTAAGCGGAGAGGAGGAAGGCCATCATGGTGCGGGTGGCGCCTGCAGCCGGCTCGATCACGTAGGGCGTGTATCGCTCGTTGGTTGTCTGATCGAAGAAGTCCAGCCGCTCGCCCGAGGCGGTGGCGTGAGCGGTGAGGTCAAAGTCGCCCCGGTTGGCGATGCCTTCGAGCTCGTCCCAGCCCCAGGGGAACAGGAACTCGACGTCGGCCGTGCCGCGGGAGTAGTGCGAAAGCTCGCTCTCCTCGTGATGGCGTAGGCGGACCTTGTCGGCGGGGATGCCGAGCTCGATGTACCAGTTGAGACGCTCGTTGAGCCAGTACTCAAACCACTTCGGTGCCTCGTCCGGCGGCACGAAGTACTCCATCTCCATCTGCTCGAACTCACGCGTGCGGAAAACAAAGTTCTGGGGGGTGATCTCGTTGCGGAAAGACTTGCCCACTTGGGCGATACCGAAGGGCGGCTTCTTGCGCACGGTGTTGAGCACGTTGGAGAAGTTAAGGAACATGCCCTGGGCCGTCTCGGGTCGCAGGTAGGCCACGTGCCCTTCGTCCTCCACCGGACCGGCATGGGTCTTGAACATCAAGTTGAAGGCCTTGGCCTCGGTCAGGTCCTTGGAGCCGCAGTTGGGGCAGACCCCGTCGATCTTGTCCTCGCGCCAACGCTCCTTGCAGTTTCGGCAGTCGACCAGGGGGTCGGTGAAGGTGGCCAGGTGGCCGGAGGCGGCCCAGACAGCGGGGGGCGACAGGATGGAGGCGTCGAGTCCGACCACGTCGTCGCGCAGCTGCACCATGCTCCGCCACCAGGCGTTCTTGACGTTGCGCAGCATGTTGACACCCAGCGGCCCGTAGTCGTAGGTGGAGCGGAATCCGCCGTAAATCTCCGCCGAAGGAAAGATGAAGCCACGGTGGCGGCAGAGGCGCACCACCTTCTCCATCAGGTCATCCGTGGTGGCCTGGTCCTCATCGGTCATCGAGGAAGACTACTGGAGGCAATTCTCGTGGTGACCTCGTTGGCCAGTAACCGCCCCCGCACGGTAAGGACCGCAGCATCACCTTGTCGCTCCACCAGTCCGTCAAGGTCCTGCGTATCGAGCATGTGCCAGGGCACCCCCCGGGGCATACGCAGCGAGAGTGAGAGTCCTTCGAAGGTGCGCTGCTCTTGGCTGAGCACTTCGCGCCAAGACTCAGGTGAGCGCTGTGCTTCGATGGCCTCCACGTAGCGCTCGGGTGTGCGGACGTTCCACCACCGTTCACCCTTCCGGTGGCCATGGGCAGCGGAGCCAATCCCGAGGTAGTCGCCCTGCTCCCAGTAGAGCTGGTTGTGGCGGCACTGATGGCCCGGAAGGGCCCAGTTGGAGATCTCCTCCCAGCCGTAACCAGCGGCGCTCAGCACCCCGTCGGTCACTTCGTACTTAGCGGCCAGGGCGTCATCATCGGGATGGCGGTCGGGCTGGGCGGCCAAGGGCGTGCCGGGCTCAATGGTCAGGGCGTAAGCGCTGATGTGCGGCGGTGGGTGCGGCAAGGCCATCACGTCAGCGAGTGTCTGGCGCCAGTCATCGTCGCTCTCGGTGGCTCCTCCGAAGATGAGGTCCAGATTCCAGGTGGCGAAGCCAGCCGCAGTCACCGCTTCGGAGATGCGGTTGGCCGCATCTGGGACATTGCGCCGGCCCAGCCCCTCGAGGACGTGGGCGTTGGTGGACTGAAGTCCGAAAGAGACTCGGTTGACTCCGGCTGCTCCATAGGGCGTGAGATGCGCATCGTCGGCGTCTTCGGGATTGCACTCGACGGTGACTTCGGCGCCGTCGTTGCGAGGGATGGCCTCAACAATGCGGCACAGCAGTTCGGGATGCAGACGGGATGGAGTGCCGCCTCCGAAGAAGATGCTGGTGGCACTGGGGAGGTCGGCTGCCTCGTATTGGCGCTCGACGTCGGTGATGCAGGCCTCGGCGTAGCGCTCCATGAGATGGTCGCGGTCGGTGAAGGTGGCGAAGGCGCAATAGTCGCAGCGCTCCCGACAGAACGGAATATGGACGTACACGCCGAAGTCCGGGCCCGGTGACGAAGCAGGTGGGGTCACGGATGCTTCAGAGTCCCGAGGCGGAACGGATGGATCGGATGCGTCGGTCCAAGTGAACTTCCATGGCCTCGGTGGCCAGCTCGGCCACTTCATCGGCACCGGGTGGGGGTGGGCCGCCCAGGACGGCGGCCAAGTCCCCCCCGAGAATGCGGCGCAGCAGTTGAAGGGCGGCAGGGCTCATGGGGCGACCCTTGCGGCAACGCCGGCACAGCGCTCCGCCTTCGGTGAGGTCGAAGGCAACCAGCTCCACCTCGCCCTCGGGTTCGCCGCAGGAAGCACAAGCCGACAGCTCGGGCAGGGCACCTTCGAGCACCAGGGCCTTCAAGAAGAAGGATGGCGCCAGCAGCGTGGGGTCGTTGCTGTTTTCGGCCAACGCCCGTAACGCCCCCACCAACATGGCGAAGAGCTGGCGGTCGGGGTGTCGCTCCTGGGCCATCTGGTCCGTGACTTCAAGCAGGGCCACGCCCTTGGCCACGCGGGACAAGTCCTCCCGGACGGCTCGAAACGTATTTAGCACCTCCACCTGGTTCACGATGTCGAGATCGCTGCGTCCCTGCCACAACAGCAGGTCGACGTGGGTCAGGGGTTCCAAGCGGGCGCCGAACTTGCTGGTGGTCTTGCGGATGCCCTTGGCCACGGCCCGCACCTTGCCGTGCTGCTCGGTCATGAACACAATGATGCGATCGGCCTCACCCAGGCGGTAGGTGCGCAGCACCACACCGGTATCCCGGAAGAGACTCACGGAGCTGGAGCGTCCTCGCCGGGTGAGGGGTGGGTGGTAGGGACGGCGGAACGGCGTGGACGTTGGCGGCTGGGGCGGATGCGCTCCCAGGCTTTGGCGTAGTGGGAGTTGCGGCCGTACGTGAGATTGCCGGCCCCGACCAGGGCCACCAGCGCAGCGATCACGAGCACGCCTATACCGACCGAATTGAAGCCACTGCCGTAGGTGTGCTGGTTGGCGTCGAAGAGGACGTACACGAAGGCGAGCAGGAACCAGATACCCAACACCATGACCACCCGGGCCAGTGTGAAGTGGGGCCGCTTCATGGTTCTATTCTCGCCGATTGAGCAGGCATGGTTGGACCGGTCATGGATTGACGGCGCCGAACCGGCGCACCCGCTGCTGGATACTCCACCACGGCCTCATAGAGGTGCTGGCGACGCATGTCGGGCCAGAGCATCTCAGGGAAGACCAGCTCGCTGTAGGCGATCTCCCAGAGCAGGAAATTGGAGATCCGGGTCTCGCCCGAGGTGCGGATCACCAAATCAGGGTCGGGCATGTCCGGGAAGTAGAGGTGGCTTGCCGAATGGCCTTCTCGTCCACCTTGTTCGGCGTGACGCCTTCGGCCACGAGGGCCTTCACCGCATCGACGATCTCGGCCCGACCGCCGTAATTAAAGGCCATGGCCATGGTCATGCGCGTGTTCTGTTTGGTCAGCTCAATCGACTCGTCCATGCGCTTGAGGACCCGGCGGGGCACCCGCCAGTCACGGCGCCCGGCGAAGCGGATCTGGACGCCCTTGTCGTTGAGCTCGTCCCGTCGACGCATGAGCAGCGACTCGTTGAACCCCATCAGGTAGCGCACCTCATCGGCCGGACGGCGCCAGTTCTCGGTGGAGAAGGCATAGAGGGTGAGCCAGCGCACGCCGATTTCGAGGGCGCCGTTGACCACGTCCAGCAGGGCCTCCTCGCCGGCGGCGTGTCCTTCGGTTCTGGGTAGTCCTCTGGCGCTAGCCCAGCGACCGTTCCCATCCATGACACAAGCGATATGGGTCGGGACCCGAGTCAGGTCCAGCTCAGCGGGAATGGGGGCGTCACCCTCGGCGAATGTCGAGGTAGTGGAGATGGAGGCCACCTCGTGAACCTACCTCGCCGAGCCTGTCACTCAGCGCGGGCATGATCGTGTGATGGAGCCGGACTGGGACGAAGAGCCCGAGGCTGACCGAGGGGTCAGCGACGAGGCGCGCCAATACGGCGATGATGCGGTGGAGGCACTGGCCAAGGTCACGGCCCAGATGGCCAGTGGCGAGCAGCGGCCCGAGCAGCAGGAGATGTGCCGGGCCGTGGCCGAGGCCATGGTCACCGGCACGCACTTGGTGGTGCAGGCCGGCACCGGGACCGGGAAATCACTGGCCTACCTGGTGCCCGCCGTGCTGAGCGGAAAGAAGGTGGTGGTGGCCACGGCCACCAAGGCCCTGCAGGACCAGCTGGCCGAGAAGGATCTGCCCCTGGTGGAGTCCGGACTGGGACTGCCGTTTTCGTATGCGGTGTTAAAGGGGCGCAGCAATTACATCTGCCGCCAGCGGGTGGCCGAGGTGGGCTCTGGTGGGATTCAACCCGAATTAGGCGACGCTCGTCCCGAGGTGGATGAACCCGAGCCCTACGGCGGAGAGATGTCGGCGGGTTCGCCCGAGGGATTGGTGGAGGAAGTCAAGACCTTGCTGGCCTGGTCCCAGACGACGGTGACGGGCGATCGAGGCGACCTGCACTTTGAGCCCAGCGCTCGAGCCTGGTCCATGGTGTCGGTGGGTCCGCGCGAATGCCCCGGCCAGTTCAACTGCCCGTCAGGCAATCGCTGCTTCGCTGAGGGAGCCAGGGAAGCCGCGGCGGCGGCCGACGTGGTCGTGGTGAACACCCACCTCTACGGGGCCCATCTGGCCAGCGGTCGGGCGGTACTGCCCGAACACGAGGTGGTGATCTTCGATGAGACCCATGAGCTGGAAGAGGTGATGACGTCCAGTCTCGGCGTGGAGGTGACGTCCGGGCGCTTCCGCGCTCTGGCCGTCTCCGCTCGTTCGCTGGTGGAAGAGCGAGACGCCGATCTGCTGACCACGCTGCAGACCGCGGGCGAGACGTTGGGCGCTCTGCTGGTGGAGCGGGTGGGGACCAGGGTGCTGCACCAAGATGCTGAGCCGCCGGTGGACGACAGCGAGTTGGCCGATCTGTTGAATCGGGCCGCCGAGATGGCTGGGCGAGTCACCGATGCTCTCCGTCGCAGCGGTATGCAGTCATCGCTCCTGTCCGAAGGTGGTGCCGATCCCGACCGCAACAGCCGCAAGCAACGAGCGGTGACGGCGGCGGCACACCTGACCGACGACCTGCAGCGCCTGGTGGCACGCACGCGAGGAGAGGTGGCCTGGGTGGATGGGACGCGCCGGAATGCGCGGCTGCGGCTCTCCCCCATTGATGTCGGGCCTGTCCTCAATGCCACCTTGTGGAACGACATCACGGCGATCATGACCAGCGCCACGGTGCCCCCGATGATGGTGAAGCGGGTGGGGCTGGAGGGGCACGAGACCGAGGAGCTCAACGTCGGCAGCCCCTTCGACTACCGCTCCCACGCCTTGCTCTACGTGGCCCGGCACCTGCCCGACCGGCGAGCACCCGATGCCGAGGCCAAGCTGCACGAGGAGTTAGCGCTGCTAATTGAGGCGGCGGGAGGGCGCACGCTGGCGCTGTTCACCAGCCGGCGGGCTACCGAAGAAGCGGCGGTCGCCATATCAGCCGCGCTGCCTTACCGGGTGCTGTTGCAGGGAGAATTGCCCAAGGGGCGGCTATTGGAGCAATTCGCTGAGGACGAGACTTCTTGTTTGTTCGCCACCATGGGCTTCTGGCAGGGAGTGGACATTCCTGGGCGCTCGCTCTCACTGCTCACCCTGGACCGCCTGCCGTTCCCCCGTCCTGATGACCCGCTGCTACAGGCTCGACGCGATCGGGCAGGCAGCCGCGCCTTCTCGGTGGTCGACCTGCCGCGTGCCGCCACGCTGTTAGCCCAGGGTTCGGGACGATTGATCCGATCGGCGGACGATCGTGGCGTGGTGGCCGTCCTCGATCCTCGGCTGGCGACCGCCACCTACCGAGGGGTGCTGCTCGGAGCTCTGCCCCCGATGCGGCGGACCGTGGAGCGCAGCGAGGTGGAGGCGTTTCTTCGGGAGGCGCTCGCGAATCCGGCCGATGGGTGAGGTGGAGCAGCAAGCTGCTCGGTGATCATGGAGCTTGGGGGTGGATGGTCTCCCCTCGGGCCAACATTTCGACAAACTGGCCGATGCGTCGAGAGCGGGTTTCGAGTTTCTTGGCGTTTCCGACCCTGTAGAGGATGGCGTAGCGATTCGCGCTGGTGAGCTCCTCAAACATGGCCTTCGCCCGAGGATTGGCATTGAGTGCAACGAGAAGATCCTCCGGTACCTCAATGCCTGCTTGCCCTGCGTAGGCGGCCTCCCATCGGCCATCTTCTTTCGCCAGCCGCACTTGCTCTAAGCCCGATGCATGCATTCGGCCGGTAACGATCAGCCTTTCAGCGATGGCCGCATTCCGCTGGGACCACGGGCTGCGAGCTTTTCGAGGCGTGAAACGTCGTCGGAACGTCGCGTCGTCGCGACTCCCGAGTTGACCATCAATCCAGCCGAAGGAGATCGCCTCGTCCAGCGCCTCATCGTACGAGATGCTTGTCGGGTCGGCGGTTCCCTTTTTGGCCAATACCAGCCAAACACCATGTGACTCGCCATAGTGGGTGCTCAACCATCTTCGCCATTCGCCAACATCCACCACCAGCAACTCTGGGAGATCCACGCGGCTCACGGTATTCGCCAAGGGCCGGGTGGGGCGTGGCCGCTAGTGGCCATAGCGGTCCTCCCCCCTATTCATGAGATGCCTGATGACGGCTCACCCAGCAGTCATCTCGGGTCAGCCGGGATTGGCCAGTTCGAGAAATCCTGCGCGAACTGTCAGCGATACCCGGCGCACAAAGCGATCCTTTTCGGGCGTGCGGGACACGAGCCACGATTCGACAGCTGTGAAGACGAACCCAATGGCACCGTTGAGGACGACGGAGAGCTCATCTTCGTCAACAGCTGAATCGAGGAGGCCGACAACCATCCACGCTCCTTCGTGGATAACACGGACCAACGCGTTCTCCAACAAGCCACGATCGCTCACCCGAATATTGCGGATCAAAAATGCATAAAGATGAGGGTTGTCGACAATGAGGGTCACAATGACGTCGATGAGGGCGTCAATGGCCTCCTCGAAGGTGACCACTGCATTGGGAGCGAATCTGAGAGTGGTCATGTCAACCACTTGGACGGCCAGGAACTCGGCGATTGCGTCCACCATGCCGTTCTTGTCGCCAAACTCGGCGTAGAGGATGGGTTTGCTGACGCCGGCGACTTTGGCGATCACATCGATGGAGACCTCTGGTCCCTGCGTGGAAATAGCCTTCACCGTCGCAGCGATGAGCTGCCCTCTATGATCTGCTCGTTGGGCCTCAGTGCGCGGCGGCCGACCCATCCGAGCTCCCGCCCGTCGATCGGGTTCTACCGTTGAACCTGAGTCTGGGTTTCGGGGCATCTCCAACGTTGCCACGTCACACCATGCATGCGCCGCCGCTAGGCGTGATCTGCGCTGCTCCCGGGACTCGTCCTCATGGCGGGTGCGAGGCGAATCCGCCATTCGGACACCAAGGCGTCAGTGTCGACGTCACGAGGGTGGAAGCTCGGTCGCACGTACTGCCTGAGCATTCGGTTGGCCCTTCGTCCCACCATCTCCTGGTGGGCCAGGTTGTAGCGGAACTGCTTCCAGGTACCACGGGTGAGCTCTCGACGATCGACCAACAACGCCCGCACGTAGCCCCGCAGGACCACGCTGCCGAAGCTCAGACCGGCAAAGAGGATTCCCAGCAGGCGCACGCCATAGTTGCCGCTGACCTCGTTGAACACGTCATAGGCCACGTCTTTGTGCTCGAGTTCCTCCAGGGCGTGCCAGGTAATGAGCAGCTCAAAGTCGGCTGACGGGAAAAGAGTGGTGCGAGTTTGTTCGTCGCTGAGCACGATATGCGCCAGGACTGACGTGAAGTGCTCTGATGCCGCAGTCACCGCGAGCTGAATCGACTGAGGGAGGCGGTGCATGCGAGTCGCCACCTTGAGCAGGTTGGCGTCAAAGGAGGCTGTCGGATAATTGAGTTCCGCCAGTCGTTGATTGAAAGCCCGATGCTGCTGTCCGTGCACGGACTCTTGCCCTATAAACCCTTTCACTTTCGTCTTGAGGTCGGTATTGCCTTCGAGGGCACTGCGGTAGTTGCGGACCGAGGCAACGAAGAAATCCTCACCGTTGGGAAACACGGCCGAGAGGGCAGCGAGATAGTGGCTCGAGATGGGATCCCCCGGAACAATCCACCGATCGACGTCGGCCTGCGCCAAGTCGGCGTTTGGCCTACGAATTGGGATTCCTTCGGGGCGTTCAGTCAAAGCGATCGACATGGGCCAACCTCCTGCCAGTGATGTACCCCTACTTTTACTACTAAGAGTAGGAGAAGTCAATGGCGAGCAGCTGGTCTCTCATCATCGTGCGAACTGAGTCAGCTCGAGCGGTGACGAGAAGCGACCGAGGCTCCCAGTCAGGCAACTTCCATCTCACCCAATTGCGTTACTCAAGCACTCAGGACTCAGTCGGCGTTCAACCGAGTGAGGCCAAGTTGGCGGGGCACCGGGGCACGAAAGGCTTCGGAGGATTGACGTAGCAGTCGGAGACCGCATACTTCCGCTTGGAGTCGGCCGGCAGGGTCTTACCGGTGAGGGAGATGGTCAGTTTGGTGAAGTACTCCCGTCCGGCGGCACGGACCATGTCGGAAAGGTCGAAGTCGGCCGGGTAGTTATGGAAGGTTCCCTCGGCGCAGTAGGGCGTGCAGTCGTTCTGGCGCAGCGTCCCCTTGGCCCGAGCGGTGGTGCGCCGCCAGCTCGACCAGTGCAGATGCTCGGCCAGGGCGTTGCCATCGGCGCAGGCCATCACGATCTCTTTGGGCTTGGCCTGTCCCGGCCGCAGGCACTGGGCATCGACCAGCGAGAGCTTTTGGCCCGCAGTGGCCGAAGCAGACCCGCTCCATCCGGTCACCACCAGCGCACTCAACGTCAGGCCCGCGACGGCCGTAGCCATCAATCTCGTGACCGCGTTCCTGGTTTTCATCGCCCCTATCTTCTCGCATCTTGGACACCAGATTTGCGCGATCAATTCGATGCGGCGCAGCGGTGGTTGCGTCCAATGGGTGATGCGGGGTTAGAGGTCTTGCTTGAGTCGTTTGGAACTCGCGTGTCGGCTGGAACGCGCCGCAAGCTTCAGCCACAAGGAGCCGGAGACACCCAGAGCACCTTCGTCCATTGCGGAGGTCGCATCACTGGAGCTGACCAGTCGCCAGGGGACGTCCGTCGTGGTCTTCGAGACGGAGGAACAGGCGCCTGCCGACACCCCTGGGGTAAGTCACGCGTCGCCCGGCGTCCCATGCACCCGCGAGATGATTGGCCCATTGGTCGGCCATGCCTCACGTTTGTTTGCGGTTCTTTGTGACGGCACGTGAGGCTCTTTGAGCCGAACTGCTTGAACTTGGCTACTTTGGCCCATGAACCCGTGAGGAGATACCCCCATGCCCGATACCGTCCACTTGACCGACCGAATTGAAGTCACCCGGCCCATTCCGGCACCGGCGACTGCGATCTTTGATGTCGTTCGAAGTCCGAGAGGGCACGTGATCATCGACGCCTCCGGGATGCTCCAGGACTTCTCGGGTGAAGCGGCTGAGAAGGAGGGTGACACATTCGTCATCCACATGGACCGAGAGTCGCTCAATGACGTCCCCCTCGGCAAGTACGACGTGACCGTTCACATCATTCACTTTGAGCGCGACAAAGAGATCGCATGGAATCTCGGCCCCGATGTCCCGTTTCCGCACTTCTATGGCTACCGGCTCGAGGCTGGTGAGAACGGAATCACCAACGTGACCTCTTATTACGACTGGTCGAAGATCACCGGCGATATCAAGGAGCGGTTTCCGATCGTGCCGGAGTCGGCCTTGCGCGCCACACTCGGACTCTTGGAACGGACCGTCAGACTGGGCTTGTGACTTGACGTATGAGAGTGACAAGGTCAAGCGGGCTTGAGCATCCCTCCCGCTCAATGACTTGGAAAGTTGAAGCCGTCTGAAATTACAGATCCAGACTGCTTAGAAGTCGGCGATCTGAAGCTGTTCGAGGCGGCCTCGCAGTTCATCCACCCATTCCGAGGGAGACCTATCTCCGGGCAATGGAACTCCCGCTTGGCTGCGCCAAAGTGCGTCACCCAGCACAGTGCGGATGTGCCAAGCCATGACTCGGGAGGCGTCAATGGGTGTCCCGGCGTACTCGGCGTAAGAGCTGGCCGTGGCTCGAAAGAGGTTGATCGTTGGCCCCTGCGACGGAAGATATCGAAAGTCATAGGCCGGATCGGCGGCGCCGCTGTCCCCGTAGTCAAGGACGGCCTTCAGGGTCTGGGTCTTGAGGTCCCACACTTGGTTGTGTCCGTGGAAGTCCCCCTGCACGAAGACAGGCTCGGTGGGCACGTCCAGGATTCCATCCACCCAGTCGCACCACCGGCTGACTTCACACACCTGATCGGATCGGATAAAAGGTGCGAGATCGTCTCGAATTGCCGTGGTGGTTGCCTGCGGCAGTGGAGTCGGCAAGGGTCCGAGGTCTCGCTGTACCTCAGCCAGAACGTCAGGGCGATGCAGGTCCGACAGAAACCGTGCCAACTCAGCAGCCGTTCTGCGTAGGCGTTCAGCGCTCAAGTTGCCCACTTGCTCGTACGTCAGAGGGTCTCCGGCAATCCATTCAGTGGCTAGGAGCACCGGATTGTCAGAAGCAGCAATGACCCGAGGTGCCCGAAGGGGAACGGCTCGTTTTCCAAGTGACATCAGCACGCACGCTTCGTGCCATACCTGTTCTGCCGCCTCTTTCGACCAGGCGAATTTTACGAACACCTGCCCATTCACGATGGCGCTTCCGTGCCACCACTTGGTGATGCTGTGCTCCAGCCAAGGCTGAAGCTCTATATCGCCGGTCGACAGACTTGGGGCGGACGATCGAAGGGCTTCTTGCAGCGAGGCAACGGACCGCTCCGGAAGCCAAGAGAGAGGCATCGATCCCATATTGCCACCGCCCTGCGACATTTCGGTGCTCGCACCGGGACCTGCCTGTAAGACTGCAGAGATGCGGCAACTCATTCGTGCACAAGAAATGGCAGCGAACTAGTGCGTCGCTACATCCTCACTATTACCTGCCCCGACCGCATCGGCATTGTGGCGGCCGTGACCGGCTTCATCGCGGGCCATGGGGGCTCAGTGCTCGAGGCGGCCCAGCATGGGGACCTGACTACCGGTCTGTTCTTCCTGCGCGTCGAGGTGACGGCCGAGAGCCTCCCGTTCGACGTCGACCAATTGCGGACGCTCTTCGAGCCACTGGCGAACGAATTCTCAATGGAGTGGCGCATTCAGGACACCGACTTCCCTGTTCGGGTGGTGCTCCTGGTCAGTCGGGAAGACCACTGCTTGGCCGACTTGCTCTACCAGTGGCGGAGTGGCGACCTCCAGTGCGACATCCCATGCGTCATTTCCAATCACGAGGATCTTCGCCAGATGGTGGAGTGGCATGGCATCCCGTTCAAATACGTGCCGGTTCCGGCCGCTACGTCAGCGACGTCAAAGTCAGCCGCCTTCGGTGAGATGGAGAGGATCTTCGAGGAGGCGGGCGGCGACGTCATGGTCCTGGCCCGTTACATGCAGATCATCCCACCAGACATGTGCGCCCATTTAGCTGGGCGCATCATCAATATCCACCACAGTTTCCTACCCTCGTTTGCCGGCGCCCGTCCGTACCACCAGGCCTTCGAGCGGGGAGTCAAGTTAATCGGCGCTACGTGCCACTACGTCACAGCTGATCTCGATACCGGACCAATCATCGAACAGGACACCCGCCGTATCGACCACGCCGACAGCCCTGAGGAGCTGCGCCGGGTGGGCCGTGACATCGAAAGAACAGTGTTGGCCCGAGGGTTGCGCTGGGTTATTGAGGGGCGCGTCCTGACCAACGGGGCCAGAACGGTCGTTTTCGCATAGCGCGATCGCAGCCAGCCGTCCTGATGAACCTCAGTAGCCGAAGCGATTAAGCATCTCGTCGCGATCTTGCCAGTGGCGTTCGACTTTGACGTGGAGGTCGAGATACGTGCCTTCGGGCAAGGTTTCTCGGACGGCGATGCCGACGGCCTTCAGAATTTCGCCGCCCTTGCCGATGACGATGCCCTTCTGGGAATCGCGTTCAACAATGATTTCGCAGCGGATATGGGGCCATTCCCACTCAGTGACTCGGCATGAGATCGAGTGGGGCAGCTCGTCGAAGGTCTTGGCCAGCAGCTGCTCGCGCACCAGCTCGGCCACCCACAACGCCTCAGGCGTGTCGGTGATGACGTCGTCCGGGAAGAAGGGCGGCCCTTCTTCGAGTGATTCCACAATGTGCTTGGTCAGGCCCTTTACGCCCTTGCCCGTTTTGGCCGAGACCGGGAAGTACTCGACGCTGTCAAGGTTCACGATCTCTTCGACTGCGGCTTTGACGGTGATGAGACGCTCGAGCACCTGGTCGCCGCCGGCCTTATCGACCTTATTGACTACCACCACCAAGCTGGGAGGTTCCTCACTGTGTTGTATCTCGCGTAGCGAGCGTTCCAGCACGGTGCGGTCGCCTGGACCTACCGGTGCAGTGGCATCGACCAGCACCAAAATCATGTCGACGTCGGAGAGGGCGCTGGTGGCGGTCTCGTTCAGGCGGGCGCCCAGCGTGCTCTTGGGCCGGTGAATACCCGGGGTGTCGACGAACACCACTTGAGCATCAGGCTCGTGCAGCACTCCGAGGATACGGTGCCGCGTAGTGTTGGGCTTCGATGAGGTGATCGACACCTTGGTGCCCACCATCTGGTTGACCAGCGTCGACTTTCCGACGTTGGGCCTGCCCACTACCGCCACGAATCCCGAGCGCATACTCAGTCGTCCGCGTCAGTGGCGACCGGCACGGCCGTTCGCTCGATGCGCACCCGGCCAATGCGGCGGCCTCGCACCTCGAGCGCAGTGAAGCGAAACCCTTCGGTCTCGGCCGTGTCGCCGCTGTCGGGCACCCGCCCGATGAGGTCCATCATGAGGCCGCCCACCGTGTCCCAGGAACCTTGGGGAAGTTCGGCATCGAGCAGGTCGTCGGCATCGTCCACCGAATATCGGGCACTGACCACCACCGAGCCGTCGGGCTGGCGCTGCACCTCCGGTTCCTCCGTGTCGAACTCGTCCACAATGTCGCCCACCAGTTCCTCCAGCAGGTCCTCCAATGTCACCAGTCCAGCAGTCCCGCCGTACTCGTCGACGACGATGGCCATGTGGAATTTCTCCTCCTGCATCTGGCGCAAGAGGGCGGAGACTTCTTTTGATTCGGGCACGAACACGGGCTGGCGGGCAATCCCACTCACCGCCTGCTCGCCCTTGCCTACCCGCTCGGCCCGCACCAGGTCCTTGGTATACGCAATGCCCACCACGTCATCGATCTGCTGCTCGTGCACTGGGATGCGGCTGAAGCCGGCAGCAAGGGCGGTCTCGAGCGCCCCCGTCACCGTCGTGTCGGCCTCTACCGCCACCATGTCCGGTCGCGGCACCATCACCTCGCGCACCACGGTGTCGCCGAAGTCGATGATGGAGTGAATGAACTCGCGTTCCTCCCCTTCAATTACGTTCTCCTCGTGGGCCACATCAGCCATGGCTTTGAGTTCTGAGTCGGTGATGTACGACGGGCGGATGCCGTCCTCGTCTTCATGGGACTTGCCGATGATCAGGTTGGCCAACCCAATGAGGAGTGATGACACAAAATGGATGGGGGGAAACCGCACCAATGAGGAGACGATCGGAGCGCTGAGGAGAGCGGCCCGCTCGGGGTTGTGCACGGCCCAGTTTTTGGGGACTGCCTCGAAGAACACGAATATGACCACCACTTCAAAGACAGCACCCACTAGCACGCCGATGCCGCCCAGAATGTCGCTGGCCACCACCCCGACCAAGGTGGCCGACACCAGCTGGCAGATGAGCACCAGCAGCAGGATGGGATTGAGGAACTGAGCCGGATGTTCAACCAGGCGAGCCAGTTGCTTGGCGCCTCGTCGCTTCCCGTCGGCCAACGCCTTGGCCTTTATCCGGTTCATGCGCACCAAGCTGGTTTCGGCCAATGCGAGCATCCCCGACGCCGCCAGCAAAATGACGATCACCACGATCAGAACGACGTCCTTGTCGTGAAACCCGACTTCGGCGATCATGGCTGGGTCCGGTAGTAGCGATTCAGCAAGTCCTGCTCCAGGGCCTCCATGCGTTCGGCCTCATCGTCCTTCTGATGATCCATGCCGAGCAGGTGCAGCAGTCCGTGCACCACCAAGAGCGCCACCTCGTCATCGAAGGACACTTCGTGCTCTTCGGCGTTGCGAGCAGCCACCGAAGGGCAGATGACCACGTCACCCAGCAGCATGAGCGCGCCTTCCTTGGCTGCGCTCCCTGGGCCGCTGCCGCCGAAGTCGGGCGAGCGCCCGGAGGGGCTGGGATCGTCCTCAATGGGAAATGACAGCACATCGGTGGGTCCGCTCTTGCCCAAGAACTGTTCGTTCAAGGCGGCAATGGCGTCCTCGTCTACGAAGAGAAGCGATACCTCGGTCTCTCCCTTAATGCCCCTCGCTGTCAATACCTTCTTGGTTAACTCGGCCCAGCGCGCCACGGCGATCGGATGGGCCTCCTGCTCATCGGCAGCAAAGACGTCGATGGTCACTGGGAGGAACCCGCCCGCCCTTCTGCCACTTCGTAGGCCTCCACAATGTCGGCCACAATCTTGTGCCGCACCACGTCGCGCCGAGTCAAGTGCACGAAGGCGATGTCTTCGACCGCGGCGAGCACCGGCTCCAAACCGATAAGGCCCGAGCGCCCGCCCTGCACATCTATCTGGGTCACGTCCCCGGTCACCACGCACTTGGAACCGAAGCCGATGCGGGTGAGGAACATCTTCATCTGCTCTGGCGTGGTGTTCTGGGCCTCGTCTAAAATGATGAACGAGCTGTTGAGGGTGCGGCCGCGCATAAAGGCCAGCGGTGCTACTTCAATGGTGCCCCGGTCCAGCAGGCGCTGCGCCCCTTCAGGCTCCAGCAAGTCGTAGAGTGCGTCATAGAGCGGGCGTAGGTAGGGGTCGACCTTGGCCATGAGATCGCCGGGCAAAAATCCCAGACGCTCCCCCGCTTCGACAGCGGGGCGGGTGAGGATGATGCGCGTCACCTGCCGCGATTGCAGAGCGTGCACAGCTTGAGCCACGGCTAGATACGACTTCCCCGTACCGGCCGGACCGATGCCGAAGGTGATGATGTTGGAGCTGATGGCGTCCACGTAACGCTTCTGTCCCGCTGTATTGGGCCGGATCGTCTTGCCGCCGGCCGATCGCACCACCTCAGCTCGAAGCACATCGCTGGGTCGAATGTCGTCGTTGACCATGTCGATGGTGCGCGCCATGGTGGAAGAGTCGAGGCTCTGCCCGGCCTGGAGCAGAAGAATGATCTCATCGAACAGGCGCGCCACCTGGTCGGCATTGGGACCTTCAATAGAGATGCGGTTGCCCTGCACCGAGATCTGGTTGTCGGGAAACGCCACCTCAATTTGGCGCAAGAACTCGTCACGGGTTCCGAGCAGTCCGGCCATGAGGTGGTTGCCGGGGACGAGGCATTCAGCGTGGGTGACAGTGTTCATGCGAGTGCGAAATGTCCTTTGAGTGGTTCGCCGCCCAACACATGGAGGTGCAGGTGCGGCACGGAGTTCATGGCATCAGGACCAATGTTGAAGATGAGGCGATAGCCGCGATCGGGTGTAGCCAGGCCGGCCTGATCTGCCACCGCACGCGCGGTCAGCAGCATGTCGGCCAGGACAGGCCCGTCGGCAGCCGAAATGGTGCTGGCGTCGGTGATGTGGCGACGAGGGACCACCAATACGTGCAGCGGTGCCGCGGGGTTGATGTCCTTGAAGGCCACCGTGGTGTCGGTGCTGTGCACAATGTCACCGGGAATGTCGCCGGCGACGATGCCGCAAAAGAGGCAGTCGGTCATGCCTCGGTGTCGCTTCCCTTCAACGGTGGGTAGAGGTGCTCCAGTGACCCGGGTTGGACGCGGCACTTCTCAATAAAGGCATCGATGTGGTCTGTCTTCAATCGGATCACTCGTCCGAACTTATAGGCCACCAGGTCACCTTCGTCAATGAATCGATAGAGACTGCGCAGAGTGATGCCGAGGCGGGCGGCGGCATCTTTTGTGCCCAGCCAGCCCGGATCGTCCGTCACGACGATGCACTCACTGCTGCAACCGTACCCGTCCGAAGCGACACCATCAGTGCTCCGGCCGTCACCGCCGCCGTTTCAGCCCGAAGCACACTGAGTCCGAATCCCACCTTGGGCAGACCACTGTCGAGCTCCTCATCGCTCCATCCCCCTTCGGGACCCACCGCCACCAGAGCATGCGTCGGCGCGGGGCGGTCGCCACTCAGTTGAGCCAGCACCACCTGGCCCGGCTCCCCCATCCCAGCCAGCGCGCCGAACGCCGTGATGTCGGTCACCTCGGGCGACCAAACCCGTCGGCACTGCAGGGCGGCCTCGCGGGCTACTCGGCGCATGCGCTCCACCGCGTTGGCGCCACGCTCACCGTCCCAGCGCACCACGCTGCGGGCGCTGGTGATGGGCACTATGCGATCCACCCCAAGCTCGGTCAGTTTCTGCACCACCCACTCGGGCCGCTCACCCTTGGTGGGGGCGAAGGCCACGGTGAGCGATGGCTGTGGCGCGAGATCGAATTGGACGGATCCATCTCCGCCCGGTCCCGACTGGCCTTCAAGAGTGTCGAGTTCGTTGTTGGTGCCAGTCCAGGCGGTGCGGGCCCAGTGACCGGCACCGTCACTGACAATGACTTCTTCCCCAGTGCGAAGACGGAGCACCTTGGAAAGGTGATGGGCGTCATCAGGGGTGAGCAGCGGGTGCGAGACGTTGTCGACGAAGACCTGGGCGGCAGCGGCGGCTCGAGTGGTGATTGGCGCGTATTCGGGACGCACCGGTTCAGCCAAAAGCGGAACGAAGGCGAGAGAACACGCCGTCCCCTCCACCGCCGGGTGGGGACACCGACTCACCTCGGGCGGCAGCGTATTGACGTAATAGCTCTTCTTCAGCTGCGCTCAAGTTCGACGGGGTCTGCACCATCACGTGCACATACAGGTCGCCCCGGCCCTTGCCCCGAAGATGCGGCACACCCTGCCCTCGGACCCGCTCCACATGGCCGTGCGCCGTTCCCGGGCTGACCATCATGGCGTGCGTACCTTCCAGAGTCTCGACTTCGGTCTCCGTGCCCAGTGCGGCCTGGGCCAGTCCAATGGTCAAGGTGGTGTGCAGGTCGTCGCCGTTCCGTTCAAAGCGCGGATCGCCAGCCACTGCCAAATGCACAAACAGCGAACCCGTGGACCCGCCGCGCTGACCGGCGGCGCCGCGCTCGGCCAGCCTGAGCGTCGAACCCTGCTCCACGCCGGCCGGCACTTCGACGGTGAAGGTGCTCTCCTCCATACGCCGACCCTCGCCCGCGCAGTCGGCACAGGGGTGCGGAATGGTCACGCCCGTCCCTGAACAGCGCGAGCAGGCCACGCTGGTCACCACCTGACCCAGCAATGACTGGCGCACCCGGCGCAGTTCGCCTGAGCCCTGGCACTCGGCACAGTCCATCGGATCGGTCCCGGGCGCGGTACCTCGACCTTGGCAAGTGACGCAGGTGGTGGGCAGGCGGACCGAGATCTCCTTGCGGCAGCCAAAGACGGCTTCGTCGAAGGCGATGTGCAGCCGCACCTCGGCGTCGGCACCGGGTGCCGGACCCCGTCGGCGGTTGCCCTGGCCTGACATCTGGCCGAAGAAGGCCTCGAAGATGTCGCCCAGTCCGCCCTCGAACCCGAAGCCCCCGCTGCCGCCGCTGCCGCCGCCCTGATTCCCGAAGACGCCCTCGGCCCCGAAGCGGTCATAACGGGCCCGCTTGTCGGGATCACGCAGGACCTCGTAGGCCACCGTCACTTCTTTGAACTTGGCTTCCGACTCGGCATCGCCGGGGTTGGTGTCGGGGTGCAGCTCACGGGCGCGAGCGCGGTAGGCCTTCTTTATCTCGTCGTCACTGGCATCGGGCCGGACGCCCAGGAGACCGTACAGATCGCTCAACCCACTACCCGCGGCCATCATGACTCCCTAGGCGGTCGCCCAACCGCTCGCCCACCACATGGGCCGCAGCCAAGGCGCGTGGATAGTCCATACGAGTGGGACCGAGGAGCCCCACGGCACCGAGCTCTTGCCCATCGATGGACACCGGTGCCACCACGACGGCGCACGATGCCAAGGGCTCGTACCCGTGCTCAGTACCAATGGCCACCGACAGGCCGCGGTTGAGTACGTCGCGCAGGAGGGTCACCACCACGAGCTGCTGCTCCAAAATGCTCAGCACCGACCGCACCGTCTCTACCGCGTCGAATGACTCGGCCAGGCGTGCTGGTCCACCCACGAAGACCTGATCGGCCTCCATCGAATTCTCAATCTCATTGATGGCGGTGCCCGCGGCCGCCACTACCCGGTCGACGTCGGTGTGGCCACTGGGCGGCACCGATAGGCCGGCCGTCAGCTGGCGCCCGATGAGGTGGGCACTGAGCTGGGCTCCCGCCCGGGCCAGGCAGTCGTCACTGCACTCAACTCCGAGCTCAATGGTGCGCTTCTCTACGGCCCCGTCTGAGAGCACCACGACCAGCAGTGCGTGCATGGCGTTGAGCCCCACCACCTGCACCGAACGGATGTTGGCCGTCTCGTGCGACGGACCGACCACCACGGCTGCATAGGAGGTGAGCTCGCTGAGCAGCCCCGTGGCTGCCTCCAGCATGACTTCCATTTCGCCATGGACCTGGTCAAAAAAGTGACTGACCTTCTGATGCTGCACCGGACCGAGCACGCCGGGTTCGGTCAGGTGATCGACAAAGAAGCGGTAGCCCTTATCGGTGGGAATGCGGCCCGCACTCGTGTGGGGCTGCACCAAGTAGCCCTCCTGCTCTAAGGCGGACATTTCGGAGCGAACGGTGGCCGACGACACTTTCACCCCTGGCGCATTGGCCACGTGGGACGAGCCAACAGGCTCGGCCGAGCCGATGTACTCGGTGACCACTGCCTCTAGAATGGCGGCTCGCCTGGCGTTCAGGACGCGGTCGTCCAGACCGGTATGGGGGGCGGGAGATGGATCGGCGCGGTCGGTCATGGCCCTCTGGCACTCAAGTCTACTGAGTGCCAGCCCTCGTTCCTCAGGCAGCAATCGGAAGAGGAGCTCGGTCAGTCGTCGCCGAGGCGTAGGGCGGAGATGAAGGCCTCCTGGGGAACTTCCACCCGCCCGATGTTCTTCATGCGTTTCTTGCCCTCTTTTTGCTTCTCAAGCAGCTTGCGCTTACGGGTGATGTCGCCGCCGTAGCACTTGGCCAGCACGTCCTTGCGCTTGGCCTTCACTGTTTCCCGGGCCACGATGCGGCCCCCAATGGCGGCCTGAATGGGCACGTCGAAGAGCTGGCGGGGAATGAGCTCGCGCAGCTTCTCGGCCATGCGACGCCCGTATGAATCGGCTGAGTTGCGGTGCACAATGGTCGAGAAGGCGTCGCACGGAGCGTGGTTGATCAGGATGTCAACCCGAACCAGATTGGCGGTGGCGTAGTCCTGGGGCTCGTAGTCAAGGCTGGCATAGCCCTTGGTGCGGCTCTTGAGCTGATCGAAGAAGTCGAGCACCACTTCAGCCAGGGGGATGGTGTAGACGAGCTCCACCCGCTCGGGTGAGAGGTACTCCATTCGGGTCATTTCGGCCCGCTTTTGCTGGCACAACTCCATCACGGTCCCGGTGTACTCCGATGGGGTGAGGATGGTCGCGGTCAGCATGGGCTCGTCTATGTGGTCGATACGGCTGGCGTCGGGCAGCTCGGTGGGGTTGTCCACGTCAAGCTGACTGCCGTCGGTGAGGAAGGCCCGGTAGGCCACGCTGGGTGCGGTGGCGATGAGCGAGAGGTCGAACTCGCGCTCGAGGCGTTCACGCACAATCTCCATGTGGAGCAAACCGAGGAAGCCGCAGCGGAATCCGATACCCAGGGCATGGGAGGACTCGGGCTCGAAGGTGAAGCTGGCGTCGTTGAGCTTGAGCTTCTCCAGGGCGTCGCGCAGATCCGGCAGCTCATCGCCGTCCACCGGATAGAGACCGCAGAACACCATGGACTTGGGGTCGAGGTAGCCGGCCAGGGCCTCGGTGGCACCGTGGGTCGAGGTGGTCACCGTTTCACCTGAGCGGGCCTCTCCCACGTCCTTGATCCCGGCGATGAGGTAGCCCACCTCTCCGGGTCCAAGTGCATCCACCGGCACACCGACCGGGGTGCGGACCCCGACCTCTTCAATGTCGTGCACGGCGTTGGCCTGCATGAAGCGCAGGCGGGCACCCGAGTGCAACGTGCCGTCCACAATCCGGATGGAGCTGACCACCCCGCGGTACTGGTCGTAGGAGGAGTCGAAGATCAGGGCTCGGAGCGGTTCGGCCGGATCGCCCGTGGGGGCTGGAATGCGGTCGATGATGGCCTGGAGGAGGAGGTCGACTCCCTGGCCCGTCTTGGCCGAAATGTGCAGCACGTCTTCGGCTGCCAGCCCCAATACATGCTCAATCTCGAGGGCGCAGCGTTCCGGGTCGGCTGCCGGCAGGTCGATCTTGTTAAGGACGGCCACGATCTCCAGGTCGTTCTCAATGGCCTGGTAGCAGTTGGCCAGGGTCTGGGCCTGAATGCCTTGGGAGGCGTCGACCAACAGCACCGCACCCTCACACGCCGCCAGGGACCGGCTCACCTCGTAGCCGAAGTCCACGTGACCGGGGGTGTCGATCAGGTGCAGGACGTGCTGGTTGAACAGGACTCGGACGTTCTGGGCCTTGATGGTGATGCCCCGCTCCCGTTCAATGTCCATGGAGTCCAGGTACTGCTCCCGCATGAGGCGGGGGTCCACGGCCCCGGTGATCTCCAAAATGCGGTCCGACAAGGTGGATTTGCCATGGTCGACATGGCTGATGATGGAGAAGTTCCGGATGTGATCCATGGCCACGGGTCCACTGGCGGTCATGGAGGGTGGCACGGTCCGTCGATCGTACTGGCCTGCACTCAAGGGTCCGATCGTCCTGTCAGGTCAGGCCAGACGTGTGCCAGGGTGGGCCAGACTTCGTTCCTGCTGGAGGGGCCGCGGCCCGAAACAGGCGTCCCGCCTGCTATTGTTTCCTTCCGCAGCAACGGGCCGTCGCTCGTCTGCAACCCATTTCGAAAGCACTGAGGACCTTTACGTGGCCAACATCAAGAGCCAGATCAAGCGAAACCGGCAGAACGAGAAGCGCCGGCTGCGCAATAAGTCCGTGCGCGCCGAGATGCGTACCCGCACCAAGAACGCCATCGTCGCGGCCGAGAGCGGTGCCGAGAACAGCGTGGAGCAGCTCCGTTTGGCCGTGAAGCGCTTCGACAAGGCCGCGCAGCGTGGAGTGATCCACAAGAACACTGCTGCCAACCACAAGTCCCGCCTGGTCCGTCGTATCAACGCCATTGAGGCTGCCGCTTCCAAGTAATCCCGCGAGCGCCCACCTGATGGGTGCCGCTCAGCTGTTCATTCGAAACCTCAGGATGTAGTCGGCGATGGCACGCGCCTCAATGAGAATCTCCCGATCAGCGCCGGCCAGCTGAGGCGGGTCGTGTCTGTCGGCTGAGCCGGGCCACGAGTATCTCGACCACCAGTTCGGGCTCGAGGCCGGTCCCCCCCTTCACGTCGGAGTCGGCCTGGGCCAGCAGCGTGATGGCCGTGGCAATGCGAGCGCTGCCCAATCGACGGGACTGGTCCAAGGCTTTCTTGGCCGGAAAGGGCGAAATACCCAGAATCTCGGCCGCTTCGCGCTCCCCCGAAATCAATGAGCCGTCCAGTGCCAGCATGTTGCCGTAGTGGCGGTGGAGTGAGAAGAGGACCTCGACGGCACTCAGGCCGCCGGCCGCCGACAAGCGATGCAGCGTGGCCATCGCCGCGGCCGTGTCGCCTTTGTCGATGGCATCGGTCAATTCGTAACGGGCCACCGATCCGGCCTCACCCAAATAGGGGCGGAGCTCGTCGGTGGTGATGCGGGCGCCTTCGCCATAGGCGCTGGCCAGTGCACTGAGCAATCCCTCGACCCGTCCCAGGTCCTCGCCCACGTGCTGACCCAACAGCTGGGCCGCTTGAGCATCGAGCTTGACCGGGCTCTCACGGAGGTGCCCCGACAACCACGACTTGCGGTCGCCCGGCTTGGTCACCGAGACGTCGATTACCTCACCCTTGGCCGTCACCGCTTTGGTCAGTGGCGCCGGGACGGTGCCGCCTCCGCCAACTAGGACCAAGCAGGTGGTGGGCAGCGGATCGTTGACTACCTCGACCAAGCGGGGCACGTCGGCGGTCAGCAGGCGTCCGGCCTCGCGGACGACAACGACCCGGCGGTCGATGAGGAAGGGTGGGGTCAGGCAGGCATCGACGATGGCGCCCACGTTGATTTCGTCACCGACGCTTCCACCTACCTCCTCAACCACCAGGGTCTGGTCCCGGTCACCGACCAGGTCGCTGAGCAGAGATCGGACGGCTTGAGCCACCAGCGAAGGGTCATCTCCCTTGACGTAATACGAGGAGGCAGTCATACCGCTGTCATCACTGCCTCGAGGGCATCGCGGACACGGACCGTGCCCTTGACGTCGTGCACGCGGAGGATTCGGCAGCCCCAGGAGATACCGAGAGCCGCCGCGCCGAGGGAGGCCGGGCCGCGCTCGGTGATGTCGAGGTCCAAGGTCACACCCAAGAAGGTCTTGTTTGAGGCCGACAGCAGCAGTGGGTAGCCGAGATTGGCCAGGGTGGAGGAGGCGCGTAGCAGCGTGAGCGACTGGGGTGCGGTCTTGCCGAGGTCGAGTCCGGCATCGAGGACAACGCGCTCGGGTGGGATGCCGGCGGCCAGGGCCCGCTCGGCCCGATCCAGGAGGAAGTTGCTGATATCGATCACCACGTCGTCATAGTGCGGTTCGGGATCGGCCACACGTGGAGCCAGCCGGATGTGGGTGGCCACGACGGCGGCACCGAATTCAGCTGCAGCCGGCAGGTAATCGGGGTCAGCGAACCCGCTGATGTCATTGCCCATGGAGGCGCCGAGTTGATAGCACTGGCGAGCCACCGAGGCCCGCCACGTGTCGACCGATACAGGAGTGGGGAATCGGGCGATGAGACCTTCCACGACGGGGACGACTCGATCCATCTCTTCGGATTCGTTCACCTCGGGTCCCGGCCCCGCCTTGACGCCGCCGATGTCGAGGATGTCCGCTCCCTCGTTGACCAGAATTTCGGCCCGTTGATAGAGCGCATCAAGCTCGTAGGTGAGGCCTTTGTCGTAAAACGAATCGGGCGTGCGGTTAAGAATGCCCATGACCAGGGCCCGGTGCGTCAGGTCGTGCCGGTGGCCCGCCAGGTCGAGCACCGAGCCGACTGGGACGAAGGCCGGAGCTGGGTCGGCCTGGGCTGCCACGGAGTTGGTCGGGAAGGTGTTGATCGGAGTGGTCCCCTCCATCAAAAGAGACGCGAGGCCAGTGACCGTCTGAAGGCGTTGGTGCGAGGGTCTTCGGGTCCGAGGGTCTCGAGCAGGTCAACGAACTCCTGACGGGCGGCCTCGTCGTCGCGCACACGTTCGAGCAGTCCGTTGAGTAGGGCTTCTACATCCTGTCCCCCCTCCGAGACGTTCACGCCACTCTCGGCCAGGCGCGCCTCGGCGGCCAGGGCCCGAGTGGTTGAGGTCTCAGGGATGCGAGTCAAGAGCGCCAGTGTGTCAGCGGCCTCTCCCCGGTCGAGCAGCAGGCGGGCCAGGCCCTCAATGGCACCGACATTGTCCGGCTCGAGCTCCAAGGCCCCACGCAGCGAGTCCTCGTCACCGGCCGCCACTAAAAGGTCGACTTCCGACGCCGCTGGAATCAGAGCGTTGACGAAGTCGATGATCTGCTGTTCGGGCAGGGCGCCAATGAACTGGTTCACCACCTTGCCATCGGCGATTGCGAACACGGCCGGGATGGATTGAACCTCGAATGCCTTCGAGATCTGGGGGTTCTCGTCCACGTTGACTTTGGCCAGCTCAACCGCACCGTTGGTGGCCGCTACCGCCCGCTCCAGCATGGGGCCGAGCGTGGTGCACGGGCCGCACCAGGGGGCCCAGAGGTCGACGACCACCGGCACCTGGCTACTGCGGGCTACGACGTCGGATTGAAATGTGTCGTCGGTGACATCCATGGACACGACGCTACCGGCCGTGCGGCGGGAGGCGGCAAGGACCGAGGGTCCGAGGGGCTGGGCCTCGGTAGCAGCGGTGCCACACCGATTAGCGTCAAGAGCCGTGTCGAATGACCCCGTAGGCATTCATGTCGCAAACGTCACCCAATGGTTTGTCGATCACGTGGGTGACATCACAACGCCCCTGACCTTCACCCTCATTGCTGGTGGACGCTCCAATCTGACGTTCCGGGTGGAAGATGCGGCCGGCCGAGCCTGGGCCCTGCGCCGCCCGCCCCTGCATCACGTGCTTCCCTCCGCCCACGACATGGTGCGCGAGCACCGACTCATGTCGTCATTGGGTCCAGCTGGCATCCCGGTGCCCAAGACCGTCAGCCTGTGCACGGACGAGGCAGTCAACGAGCGGCCGTTCTACGTGATGGAGTTCGTCGAAGGCCACATTCTGCGCAGCGCACCGGAGGCAGAGAAGGCCTTCGACGAACCGACCCGCCGCGCGGTGGGCGACCACATCGCCGACACCCTGGCTGCGCTGCATGACGTCGATCCGGCGGCGGTGGGGCTGGATGATCTGGGACGGCATGACGGGTACATAGAGCGCCAGCTCAAGCGGTGGCGGGGACAGTACGAACAGATGCAGGTCGAAGGGGTCGACCACGGCGGCTTGGTAGAGCGCGTCAGCGACGAGTTGGCGGCGCGGATTCCGGTGCAACAGCGCACCTCCGTGGTGCACGGCGACTACCGAATGGACAACGTCGTGCTGAACGACCAAGGGGCAGTACGGGCCATTCTCGACTGGGAGATCTGCACGCTGGGCGACCCTCTGGCCGACCTCGGACTGCTCATGGTCTATTGGGCTGACCCCAGCGATTCGATGGCCGTGCTGGGCCTTTCGCCCACGACGGCTCCCGGCTTCTCCACCAAGGAGCAGGTCAAGGAGCGCTACGCCAGCATGTCCGACCTCGATATTTCCGGGCTGGGTTACTACACCGCTTTCGGTTACTGGAAGCTGGCCTGCATTTTGCAGGGTGTCTACGCCCGTTACGTCGCCGGCGCTGGTGCGGGGGACACCGGGAGTGTGGACTCATTCCCGATTCAGGTGGCCCGCCTGGCCGAAATGGCAGCCGAGTCACTAGAGGCCACTCCATGAGCCCGGGGCCGGGCGGAATGACCGAGATCTTTGAGGTCCACGGCGAGCCCGTACTGGATCGACCGGTGTTGGTTGTCTCTCTGGAGGGATGGGTGGACGCAGGGCTGGGTGCCACCACGGCCATCGCCGCCCTCCTGAGCCAGAGCCACACCGAGCCGGTCGTCACCTTCAACGGCGAAATCTTCTTGGACCAGCGCGCCCGGCGTCCCGTGGCCCGCATCGTCAATGGCGTCACCACGGAACTCACATGGCCTCGCACGGTGATCCGCCATGGGCAAGACGCGGCGGGACTCGACGTCTTGTACTTGGTCGGTCCTGAGCCCGATGTGCATTGGCGAGCGTTCACTGAAGCCGTCGTCGGACTGTCCAAGTCCTGGAAGGTGCGAATGGTGGTGGGACTAGGCGCTTTCCCCGCACCAGCACCGCACACCCGACCGGTGAAGTTGGCAGCCACGGCGCCACCGGCGTCGGCCGATCTGATCGATCAGGTGGGGATTGTGCAGGGCGAGTTGGAAGTGCCGGCCGGGGTGTTGTCAGCGCTGGAGCTCGCCTTCGGCGACGCGGGCATCCCCGCCATCAGCCTGTGGGCGCGGGTGCCGCACTACGTGGCCGGCATGCCCTTTCCTGAGGCCAGCGCGGCGCTGCTCGACGGCCTGGGCAGCATGGCCGGACTGCAGCTCGATTCATCCGCCTTGCGCCATGCCGCCGACAGTTCGCGTCGGCAGGTGGACCAGCTCATCGCCGACAACAACGAGCACCAGGCCATGGTGCGGAAGTTAGAAGAAAGCATCGACGCCTCCGAGGGCAACGCCATGGGGGTCGACGAGATGCCGACCGGAGATGAGATCGCAGCCGAGCTGGAGAAGTTCCTGCGCGGCGAAGATATATAGGTAGGGAGGGTTCGGGATATGAAAATCGACGGCGGGATCGGGTTCGATCCGAATGGCATTGCCGAGCAGGCCAAGCGGGCCGAGGCCACGGGCTACGACGGCGTGTGGTCGGCCGAGACTGGGCACGATCCGTTTTTGCCGATCGCCATCGGAGCCGCGGCCACCGAGAAGCTGGAGTTCGGCACCGGGATCGCCGTGGCCTTCGCCCGTAATCCCATGAATCTGGCCGTATTGGCCAACGACCTACAGCTGCTGACCAAGGGGCGTTTCATTCTCGGGCTGGGTAGCCAGATCAAGCCGCACATCACCAAGCGCTTCTCTATGCCGTGGTCGCACCCTGCGCCACGTATGCGTGAACTCATTCTGGCCATGCGGGCCATTTGGAGCACGTGGCACAACGGCGATCCGCTCGAATTCCGCGGCGAGTTCTATACCCACACGCTGATGACGCCGTTCTTCAACCCCGGCAAGAATCCCTACGGCCCGCCCAAAGTGCTCCTGGCCGCCGTCGGCGAACTCATGACCGAAGTGGCCGGCGAGGCGGGCGACGGTCTGTTGGTGCACGGGTTCACCACCGAGCGCTACCTCCGCGAAGTGAGCCTGCCTGCGCTGGAGCGCGGTGCAGCCAAGGCGGGGAAGACACGGGCTGATCTGACGGTGTCGTATCCAGGATTCGTGGTCACCGGCAAGAGCGACGCTGACGTGGCGGCGGCTGATGCGGCGGTGCGTCAGCAGATCGCCTTCTACGGCTCCACTCCGGCCTACCGTCCCGTGCTCGACCTGCATGGTTGGGGTGACCTCCACCCCGAATTGAACACCCTGTCCAAGCGGGGCGAGTGGGTGAAGATGGGCGAGCTCATCACCGACGAGATCCTCGACGCCTTCGCCGTGGTGTGCCCCATCGACCAGGTGGCCACTCAGGTCAAGGCCCGCTTCGGCGACGTGGTCGACCGCTTCAGCTTTTACACGCCGTACAAGCTCGACCCCGATGAGTGGGCGGGGCTGTTGGAGGGCTTTCGGTCCTGAGCTGAACGTTTGGGTCTGGGGTGGGCACCTCAGACGACGAAGTTGACCAGTCGCGGCGGCTTGACCACAGTGCGCTGAGGCGTCTGACCGCCCAAAGCTTCAGTCACTTTGGGTGAAGCCAAGGCAAGTGCTTTTGCGTCGTCCTCGGAAATGTCGGGCGCCACTTCGAGCTTGTCCCGCACCTTGCCATTGACCTGCACCACCATGGTGACGGTGTCGGCGCGGATCAACTCGGGGTCGTGCGTGGGCCACGAGCTCAAGTGCACCGAGGGCTGCCCGGGGTGGCGCTGCTCCCAAATTTCGGCCGTGACATGGGGAGCAAGTGGGGCCAGGAGCGACAGGATGGCATCGGCTGCTTCCGTCCAGGCTGACTCGTGCGCACCTTCGCCCTCGCGCCGGTATTTCTGCATGGCGTTGAGTAGCTCCATGCAGTGGGCCACGGCTGTGTTGTAGGACCAGCGTTCAAGGTCCTTCGTCACGTCGGCAATGGCCTGGTGTGTGGCTCGGCGCAGGGCGCGGTCGGTGTCGTTCTCGGGACCGCTACGGAGCGCGGCGTGGTCTTCAGTGGGTGAGAGCGTGCGCCAGAGTCGGTCGAGATAGCGACCGCAACCTTCAATCACTTGCTCGGTCTGATCCGACCAGTCCATGTCGTCGAAAGGCGGACCTACGAAGAGATGGAAGAGCCGGAGACCATCGGCACCGACGGTCTCGTAGTAGTGCTCGGGCGCGATGAGGTTGCCCTTGGACTTGGACATCTTGCTGCCCTCGAGGCGGATCATGCCCTGGGCCAAATAGCGTTTGAACGGCTCACGCTCAAGCCCGGGGGCGAGCCCGACATCGATGAGGGCGCGGGTGAAGAAGCGGGCGTAGAGGAGGTGGAGGATGGCGTGCTCAATGCCGCCGATGTACTGGTCCACCGGCATGAAGTGACGGGCCGCTTCGGGATCGAAGGGCTTGTCGTCGCTCCACGGATCGCAAAAACGCAAGAAGTACCAGGACGAGTCAACGAACGTGTCCATGGTGTCGGACTCGCGGCGGGCCGGCCCACCACAGACGGGGCAGATGGTGTGCAGGAATCCCTCATGGGAAGCCAAGGGCGATTGACCCGTAGGGAGGAACTCGACGTCGTCGGGCGCCACGATGGGCAGTTGGTCCTCGGGCACCGGGACGACGCCGTCATCGGGGCAATAGACGGCCGGAATGGGACAACCCCAGAAACGTTGCCTTGAGACCAGCCAGTCGCGGAGGCGGAAGTTGACCTTGCGCTCGCCGATGCCCTTCTCCTCGAGCCAGTCGATGGCCTTGGCTTTGGCCGTGGCGATATCGAGCCCATTGAGGAAGTCGCTGTTGATCTTCTCGCCATCGCCGGTATAGGCGCCGCCCCCGTTTTCGTCCCAGTCAGCCGGAGGTTGGACGGTGCGCACGATGGGGAGATGGTGGAGTTGTGCGAAGGCCCAGTCACGCTCGTCCTCGGCCGGCACGGCCATGATGGCGCCGGTGCCGTAGCCCATGAGCACGTAGTCGGCCACGTACACCGGCACGTCCTGGCCGGTGAAGGGATTGCGCACGCTGCTGCCGGTGAAGGCGCCGCGCTTCTCAAGTTGGGACGGGTCGCCCGTGGCGGAGCGTTCGATGTCACTGGCCGAGGCCGAGCGCTGCCGCAACTCATCGACTGCTGTTTTTTGTGCCTCGGTGGTGAGGAGGTCCACCATCGGGTGCTCGGGCGCCACGACGGCGTAGGTCATGCCGTAGCTGGTGTCGGGGCGCGTGGTGAAGACCCGGAGCGCGACGTCATCGTGCCCGACCACGGGAAGGTCGAACTCCGCCCCGTCCGAGCGGCCGATCCAATTGCGTTGCATGGTCTTGACCCGCTCGGGCCAGTTCAGGTCATTGAGGTCTCGCAGCAGCTCGTCGGCGTACTCGGTGATCCGAAAGAACCATTGCTCCAGCTCGCGCTTGATAACGATGTCGCCGGAACGCTCGCAGGTACCGTCGGCCAAGACCTGCTCGTTGGCCAGCACCGTCTGGCACCCAGGGCACCAATTCACCGGCGAAAGCGCCCGGTAGGCCAGACCCGCTTTCCAGAGGCGGAGGAAGATGAGTTGCGTCCACTTGATGTACGACGGGTCGTGGCTGTGGATTTCGCGTCGCCAGTCGTAGACAGCGCCAAGTCTCATGATGGAGGACTTCAGCTCAGCGATGCGCGCTTCGGTGAAGGTTCGAGGATGAGCCCCTGTCTTGATGGCGGCGTTCTCGGCCGGAAGACCGAAGGAGTCAAAGCCAAATGGCGACAGGACTGCCTTCCCCTGCATGGTCTGATAGCGAACAGCCAGGTCACCAAAGGTGTAGTTGCGCACGTGGCCTTGATGGGCCGCACCCGATGGATACGGGTACATGCACAACGCATAGAACTTCTCACGCGGGTCGTCGTTGTCGATCTGGTAGGTGCCCTCGTCCTCCCAGTGGCGTTGCCACTTCTCTTCCACCTGCACCACGTCGTACGCCCGAGCCATCGCACCAGGTTAGGGCACGTGTCGGAGCTGGCTGGGCGGTCCGTGAGGCGAGTCGGGGGCGTACTTGGGGACTGCTAAGGTCTCACCTCGCTACGGGGGCGTAGCTCAGCTGGTAGAGCGCCTGACTGGCAGTCAGGAGGTTCGAGGGTTCAAGTCCCTTCGCCTCCACCAAAGCCGCGGTTCGTGGACGAGACCGTCCTACCGGCTGTGTCGCGGATTGATTCACCCATTGCCGCCAGCGCAGTGCCCTGCCACCTCGCCAACAATTCGACCATTGTCGGATCACCGTTCGGTACACACGGAAGTGGCAGCTATTGATACCCCGAGTAACCTTCTGTCTTGGCGGAAATCGAGACACTTAGGAGGTGTCATGAAGGCGGGCAAGTTCATTCTTCGGTCAGGCGCGGGGCTCACCCTGGCAGCGGCCGTATCCATCGTTGGACTTTCATCTGGCGTGTCGGGCGCTAGCGGAGTCGTTCCCAGCGCAATGTCATTTCCAACGGATGGTGTCGCCACCAACGGGCTTGGCGGGTACGTCGTGCAAATGACTGCAGAGGTGGGAGTCCTGACCGATATCGTCGGCACCATCGATCTTGCCGTCGAGCCAACTGGGACGGTGACGTTCTCCGACTCCAACCATCTTTTTCACATCACTCGTACTCTGCCTACCGATTGCCTCGCCATTCCGGTGGTGTACGAGCACAACTGCTCCGACGCATCTATTGATGTGAGCATTCCCGCGGTGGCTCAAACGGACGAGATCACCGTCTCGTACAGCGGAGATTCCGTGCTGGCGTCGAGCTCGGACACGTTTGCTGTTACGGATTAGTTCTCGATCCTGACAAAGGTTGTTGTTGGAAAACGGGAGGGTTCGCCCTCCCGTTTTTCGCGTCCGCCGAGGACCCGTTAATGACACAACATGCAGTGACCGGTGACCTATTTCAACAACCGGAGCAACAGCGCCTGGACCCTGGCGTCGATCTCGTCAATTATCGGACGTACCTTTTCGACAGAAAGTCCCGCGGGGTCATCCAGATCCCAATCTAGGTATTGCTTACCGAGGTAAACGGGGCAGCTGTCTCCGCAGCCCATGGTCACGATCAGATCCGAGACGAGGGCGTCTTCTTCCGCCAGGGCCTTCGGAAACTCCTTGCTCGGATCAAGCCCTCGCTCTTCGAGCACGGCCACAACCGACGGATTCAGTTCGCTCCCCGGATCTGAACCCGCCGAACGAACTTCCACTCGACCAGCGGCGTAGTGGCTGAGCAAGACCTTTGCCGCCAAGCTCCGCCCAGCATTGTGGGTGCAGAGAAACAGCACTACCGGCACATCCTTCATTCGGTCGCTGTCGACGAATTCGGCTGCGCCTGCGGGTACCACAACCGCAAGAGCAGGACCACGACCGGGACCGCCAGTAGCTGTGCCCCCACAAAAAGCGGTACAGAAGACGGAGCGATCCCGGCGAAGGAGTTGGAGAACATTCGACCGACGGTGATGGCAGGATTGGCAAAGCTCGTGGAGCTGGTGAAGAAGTACGCCCCAGCAATATAGGTACCCACCGTCGGAGGAATGACCGACTGGTGATCATTTTTGACCAGGGTGAAGATCAGCAAAAGCAGTCCAACCGTTGCGATGAGCTCCGAAAGGAAATGCGCACCAGATGCTCGGTGTTTCGTCGAAAGAGTGACTGCAGCATCTGAGAACATGATGTTGGCGAGGATCGCACCGGTGGTACATCCAACTATTTGAGCCGGAATGTAGGACCACAAATCGCTCCAAGGCATTCGGCCCAACCACGCGTCGGTGATGGAGACGGCCGGGTTGAGATGCGCCCCAGAAACAGACTTGAACATGTAAATGATGCCCGCAAGGCCTGCCCCAGTGGCCAGGGCATTCTCGAGCAGCTCCAATCCGGAGTTGCCAGGCGAGAGACGCTGAGCTGCGATGCCTGAACCAACCACCACCATGGCAAGAAAGGCACTGCCGAAGAGCTCTCCCAATGCGCGCCGGACCAGGCTCAATTGCGTCATTGGGTTCCCCGGGACTGGCAAGTGTTCAGCAGCAGTGCGGCACAACGGTGGACGCTGCACTAGCCGATCCTTCATGAGGATCGCTGCTTGTGGAACCTATTCCTGAGCCCTCGACATCGGCCAGCACGGTATAAATCTCCCAAGGCACATGGTCGGGATCGTCAACCCACACCTTGTCTTGCAGGGCGTAGCAACACGTAGTGCCGTCGCGCACATCAATCGCCAAGCCTTCATCCTTTAATCGTGCTGCGGCACTGGTCACCGATTCGGCTGACTCGACCTCAATGCCGAGATGATTCAGCGCCCCAGCTACGCCAATCTCCCGCCTTTCACGTTGTTCGATCAGAATCAACTTGAGGGGTGGTTCGATGACCGCAAAGTTGGCGTAGCCCGGTCGCACCTTGGCCGGTCCCACCTGCAGCAACTTCGAGTAGAAGTCAATCGATGACTCCAGGTCTCTGACATTCAAGGCCAATTGCACTCGGGACACTTCGGCTACCCCATTTACATTGATATCCATCAATGCGAAAGAGTAGAATTCATATTGATATCTGTCAATGGGAGAATCGCCAATGCCAACAAAGACCACTCCAGTGACGCCAGTGGAGGCTGAAGGCCTTTGCTGTTCTCCCCTTACTGAGACTGCCCTTTCGGAAGCTGACGCCAGCGCACTCGCTCCGGTTCTCGCTGCACTCAGCGACCCGGTACGTCTGCGCCTGCTGTCCCTGGTCGCATCTGAAGGTGAAGTCTGCAGCTGCCATCTCGAGGGTCCCCTTGGGAAGAGTCAGCCCACCATCTCGCACCACACCCGGATTCTGGCCGAGGCTGGCTTGATCGTTGGTGAAAAGCGCGGAAAGTGGACATGGTGGCGGACAAACCCTGAACGACTCGGTGCACTGTGCAGAGTCCTCGGGGGCAGATGACGGCAACTGAGAATTGACGGCCACCGGAGAACTGACCTCTTTCTGCTCAGCGTGAGTAGGGGATGGCCGAATGCATTCGGGATTACCCCGGGAGGGACTCACTACCGGCAATCGCTCAACCTCGCTCAGCCAGGTCGTATTCAGCCATGAAGTAGGGGTGATCCGGGTCGTATGTCGTAAGCGTTGATGGGTTTTCAAATCGCCCAATCGGCCGGATGTCCTGGCCCACGATTCCAAGCCGTTCGTCGCCCAGCTCACACCGATACTGCTCGGCCAGCGCTTGCAAGCGTTGGACGATTTCAGGTTCTGTTGTGAAGACGTCATCTGTCTCGCCTGGGTCGTCGGTGAGGTCGTAGAGCTCAGTCACCTCCTTGCCCTTTCGTGCCACATGCAACTTGTGGGTGCGGTCTCGAACGGCCTCGAGGTCGTTTCCTCGGTAATACGCGAATGATTGGTGGGGAGTTGGAGTGTTGGCGACCCGCCAGACGTCAGACACGTCACGTCCGTCGATGACCCGGTCCTTGGGAACCTTCCCACCACACAATGCAGCCAAGGTCGGGTAGAGATCCATCGACGTCAACAACTCATCGCAGATTCGGCCACCATTCAGCGTCCCGGCCCACCGGATGATGGCCGGCACTCGCATCCCGCCCTCCCAGGTAGTGCCCTTCACCCCACGAAGGGGACGATTGCTGCCACCGAGCGGTTCTTTTGACCCCCATGGGGGCGGCACGTTCCCCAATGAACCGTTGTCGCTGGTGAAGATCACGATCGTGCGTTCATTGAGACCGAGTGCTTGCAATTCGGTCAGCAGGACAGATGTCGCCCAGTCGATCGACTCGACCGCGGCGCCGTAGGGGCCGTTGCGGGACCGCTCGAGGAACTCGGGCCGAACATAGATCGGGAGATGCACATACATGTGGGCCAAGTACAGGAAGAACGGTCCGTCTTTTGCCCTGCGCATGAACGACACGGCTTCCTCGACGTAGCGGCCGGTCAGTGAGCGCTGATCGGGCTGCTGCTCAATGACGTCTTCGTCGGAGAGAAGGGGGAGCGGCGGCAAGTGGCTGAGGATGTCTGGGGTGTTCACCTGCCTCCCCATGTCGTTGCTGTAAGGCAGGCCGAAGTAGTGGTCGAAGCCGTGATTGAGTGGCATGAACCCGGGCTGGTCACCGCAATGCCATTTCCCCACCATTTGGGTCCGATAGCCGGCATCGGAGAGGACTCGGGCCAGGCTGATTTCACTCTGCGGCAACCCAATTGGCTGACCGGGAAAGAGGACGGGCAGCCCCTCGAATGATCCGAAACTGATCCGCGGCGGATAGCAGCCAGTCAGGAGGGCCGCACGTGATGGCGAACACACCGGAGAGGCCATATAGAACGAAGTGAAGCGAATTCCTTCGTCAGCCAGCTGGTCGATCGCCGGTGTGGCATTGCGATTCGATCCGTAGCACCCAAGATCTCCGTACCCAAGATCGTCACAATTGATCAGGATGACGTTGGGTTGATTCGTTGCGACGGAAGTCACTGCCGGATGGTAACTGTCCAGCTAGGAAGGATGCGGTGCGGTCAACGAGTCCTGGCTTAGGCGGGCTGCCAGAGCTCTATCCGGTTGCCTTCGGGATCGACAACCCAGCCGAAACGTCCGACGCCTTCCATTTCCTGGGGTTCATCGACCACCTCGACTCCCTTGGCTCGGAGTTGCGTGAGCATGGCGTCCAGGTCACTGACCACGAAGTTGAGCATTGTCTGTTGAGAACGGGCACCGAAGTAGTCGGTCTCGAACTCGAATGACGCGAAGACCGAAAGGCTCGTTGTTTGATGCCACACACCGTTCTCATCAGCATCGAGACCGAGACAGTCCCGGTACCAGGCGCCCAGAGCCTCTGGGTCCGAAGCACGAATGAAGTAACCGCCGATTCCGAGCACGCGTTCCATGGCGCGATATTGCCAGAGCAGCGGACAATCTGCCTCGGAGAGGATCGGCCAAGACTCGTCCTTTCGGACATTCAGCGGCCGCCGTTGAGCACCAACGCGCCAACTGCACCGGCGATGGCAAGGGGGGCGGCGACCAGGCCGAGCTTCATGGCCTGGGCGATGCGGGGTGCAGCGCCGGCATTTCGAGCCGCACGGAACCACAGAACCCAGGCCAGTGATCCGGTCACCGAGAGATTGGGGCCGACGTTCAAGCCCACGAGCAAAGCCAGCGGGTGTGCGGGCGTTTTGGCGGCCAATATTGACGCTGCCGGCAGGTTGTTCACAACCACCGTCGATCCCGCTGCCGCGAAGGCGGTGGTCCACAGATTCAAATGGGAAAAGGCAACCGACGGTCCTGACCACACACGCCCCAGGGTCCCGAGCGATACTGCGGTGGCAAAAAGTCCGACCAGGACGGGAAGGCTCAGTACGGCGTAGACGTCACCGATCCGGCTCCTGGGTGCTCGAACACGGCATCCCAACGCGACGAGGCCGATGCCCAAGACCACGAGGGCCGGATTCCTGAGTAACACCACAGCCACCGTCGCCCCGATGACGGCAACCAACCCGATCGTCAGCTTCGGCCCCTGGCCTTTCGTGCTCGCTGACGCGGTGGTGCGGAGCGATCGGCGATCGGCCACCCCAACGACCAGCCCGGTGATCGCAACTGACACGAGCCACGACAAGGCCATTCGCTTGAAGAACTCGCCTCCCGAGAGGTGAAGCTGGCCAAGCACAATGAGATTGGTCAGATTCGAACCGGGCAAAAGGAGCGAACCTGCATTGGCCAGCAGGACGCAGCCGTACAGCAGCGCAAGTTCTCCCTGCCCACGCCGACGCGCCGCGTAGACGAGGACGGGGGTGAGAAACGCCACGGCGGTGTCGAGATTCAGCAACGCCGTCACCGTGGCCACCAGGAACGTGGTGCCAAGAAAAAAGACGAGGCCATTCGTACCGATACGGGCCAGAGCATGACCCGCCGCCTCAAACAAGCCGTCTCCGTCTGCCACCAGGCCGACGAGGAGCAATCCAGTCACAAGTATGAACGGCGGCCAGTCTTGAGCGGCCGCGGCACCAGCCTGATGTGGCGTGAGGAGAGCGGCTACAGCCAGACCAGTGGCCCCCACCGCCAGTAACGCCCAGGGAATGACTTTGGTTGCCGCACTCCGGAGGCCATCCATCTTGAAGAACGTACTTACGTTGTGGAGACCTTCAGCATCAACATGGGTTTCGCTTCACGAGTTGGTGGGCGGTGCTCCGCTAGGCGGAAAATTGCCCATTTCTGCCCCGAGCAATTTGGCGATGTTGGCCAAGTGGAGATGGATCTCCTCCAAAATGTCGGTGTTCTTCTTTGCTCGCTCCGTGAGGTCGGTGTTTTCTTTGATCAGCACCTTGATGTCGTCAGTGTTCTTCGAGGTGTGGAGGGCCACCTCAGACGAGATGGCGTCGGCGCGTTTGGCCGCTATGAGCAGGGCTGCCGCTTGAACGCCGGCCAACATCGACAGAAAGAGGTTGAGGAGGATGTACGGGTACGGGTCAAACTGCTTGTGATGCAGGACGTGCTCAATAAAGAAGGTATTAGTCGCGGCCCAGAGGATCATTACCCCAAAGAAACCGAAGACGAAGGGCCAGGAACCCATGATGTTGCGCATCCGGTCGGCGGAGCGTTCGCCTACTGACAACTGCTCTCCAGATCGAACGCCAGGATGCTTATGCCAGTGGGATTGCCATGGACCTTCCGTCATGGTGAAGAGCGTGGCATACACCTGCTGCGTTCAGGTGGACGGCATGACGGCGCGCTTCGACAATGCGGTGCTTCGGTCGAAATGGTGCAAGGAACGCGATCAGATTGCCTCAGCCGTTAGGAACGGCGCAGCCCCGGATGCAGGGCCGAACGAACGACGGAGCGCCGCGCATGCTGGCGCGCTCCACCTGAGTCAGCGTGAATCCAGCCGCACCGATGGCGGATTCCGTATCTCTGGTCAGGTGACAGTTTCCGACGAGGCGTTTCCAGATCGGTTCGACGCGACGTTGCCACTTGAGTCGATCGGGGCGATCGGTGGCGGCGACGTGTTCTATGAACATGAACCTTCCATTGGGGCGGAGGACTCGGCGGATTTCGGAGAGCACCTGGCTCGGTTGACGCACCGAGCACAGCACCAGCGATGACACGACCGCATCGAAGCTGGCCTCAGGGAATGGCATCGCCTCGGCTGCACCATCCACAATGACAGCGTCGGGTCGAAGCACATCGACCCGCTGTTGGAGCTGTGAGCGCATGTGCTTGGCCGGCTCCATCAGAGTGAGCGCATCGACTGCAGTTGGGTAGAGGGCCAAGGAGGCGCCCGTTCCCGCACCCACTTCCAGCACATCGCCCGATAGGCCGGAGAGCAGTTCGGAACGCCATTCGACGAGGCAGCGTTCCTCGGCGCCGCGCATCATCTTGTCGTAGGCCATGGCGACGAGTTTGAGCATGGAGACCTCAGCTATCGGTGGTGAGCAAGGGCACGACGGAAGGCGATGCCGGCGACGTCTCGGTGGAGGCCGTGGCCAGGGACGAAGTTGGTGTCGATGTGGCGTTCGTGCACGAACGGTCCCCAAACCAACTGGAGATCGCGCTTTCGGCGGCCGTGCCGGTCAGGGGTTGCGGGAGATCGTTGACGATCACGGCCGGGCGCCAGTTCACCTGATCGATGTGGCGTCCCGTCACCGTGATGACCAATGCCCCGCTGGCATTTTCGGGCGGCGAATTGTCATAGAAGGCGAAGTTCCCCAACCCATAGTCAACAAAAGCGCTGCCCAAGTAGCCGGCGCCGAGAAGCACGTGAGCGTGTGTCCCCACAATGATGTCGGCGCCCGCCTTGACCAGCGCGTTGGCTAACGGTTCCTGCAGTGGGTTGGGGCACGCATCAAGTTCAGTGCCCCAGTGCAGGTACACCACGACGGTATCGGCCTCCTTGCGCGCCGACTCCACTGCGGCGACTAAATCGCTCACGTCGTAGGCCGAGGCCAGACCAGGTTGTGTTGCGGTGGCCGTCCAGAGGCTCTGCAGATCGGCGTCGATGACCTGAGTGGCCGCGATGATGGCAATGCGCTGGCCGTTGATGGTGGCGAAATAGGGAGCAAAGGCCTGGGCCGCGTTCTGACCAATCCCGAGGATCGGATATCCCGCCTGCTGTCTGGCCGTCAGCGCCATCTGCAATCCCGCTGGGCCGCAATCCTCACCGTGGTTGTTGGCCTCGGAAATGAGGGTAACCCCGGCACCTTTGAAAGCGGCGATGGCCGAAGGTGGCGCATAGAAGACGTATTGCTTGTTTTGAGTATCAGGACAGGAACCGTCGGTGAGCGCCGATTCAAAGTTGACCATCATCAAATTGGCGCCACTCAAGAGCTGGGGAACGGTGGGTCCCAAGGCGGTCCTTGGGTCTGCCGCCAGCCGATCCCCGAGATTGGTGCCGGCCGGGAAGTGGACGTCACCACCAAAGGAAAGGACCACTGATTTATGGTCGCCTTCCCAGTCTGGATTCAGCCGGGACACCGCCACCGGAATCGAAGGAGGCGTTGCATGGTGCGTTGGTGGTGTCACATGGTGGCTCCCCGTCTTGCCATGGGGAGAGGTCAGGAGGATGGCCAGGAGCGCAGCGGCAGCGAGGATGGCCGTCAGCGCACCTCGGCGTGCCCATTTGAGTGGACCTGCGGTGACGGTGGCGTGTCTCCAACGTGACGGAGGAATCGGTGCACGTGCTCTCAACACGTCCTTTGGTGGCAGTAAATACGTCGGCTCGACGTCATCACTGGGTGCATCGACACGGGTCAAAAGGTCGGTCGGCGTGGGTCACACACTAGGTCCGAGGGCCGCAATTGAATCTGAAATCGGTCATTTGTGTCGCAAATTGCCAACTTCCCCCGTTTCAATGTGCACGGCGGTGCTGTATTCGGCCACAATGTGCCCATGAATAAGAGAGAACTCGCAAAGGCCGTTGCTGTCCAAGCTGACGTTGAACTGAAGACGGTGGTCACCGTCCTCGACGGATTCACCGATGTGGTGACAACCGTCGTGTCCAAGGGGGAGCCAATCTCCATCCCTGGTTTCGCCAAGTTCGTAAAGGTGAACCGCGCCGCTCGCATGGGTCGCAACCCGGCCACCGGTGAGACGATCCGCATCAAGGCATCGAAGAAGGCGCGCATCACCCCAGTGAAGGCGTTCAAAGACGCAGTGCTGGCACCCGCCACGGCTCCCAAGCTCAAGCCCGGCGTGTTCCCGACCAATGACGCCGCCGTCGCTGCCGCTGGCAAGGGCGACCCAGAGCGTCCCCCGGTGAAGAAGCCCCTCCCAGCCAAGAAGGCTCCGGTGCGTAAGACCGTGGCCAAGAAGGCTCCCGCTCGCAAGGCTGTGGCTAAGAAGGCTCCCGCTCGCAAGACCGTGGCCAAGAAGGCTCCGGTACGCAAGACCGTGGCCAAGAAGGCCGTCAAGCGCAGTCGCTGATCGTCTGACCCCTGTCGCCTCGCCGCGGCAGGGGTCACGGTCCAGCCGTCATGGCTGACCAGCTTTCCGAACGCCCGTTGTCAGAGCCACATCCGTCGCGCCTGGCGCCGGACACGCTTGGCTACAACGAAATTCTGGTAGCCCATGCGGCCGCCCTCCATCGTGGGCTCATGTTCTACGTCGACCCCTCGTCGGGCTACTCAGTTCTTACCTCTGGCTATCTGGCTGCCCGCGGGACGTGCTGCCACAACGGCTGTCGGCATTGCCCCTACCTGCAGTGATCGGGAGAGGCGCCAGCCGTATGCTCGGCCTGGGACGGATAGGGACACGGGGGGAATGAGGCCATGAGCGACACGTCGCAGGGTCCAGGTTGGTGGTTGGCATCAAATGGGAAGTGGTACCCGCCTGAAACATGGACAGGAGGGCCGAGAGCTGATGTTCCAGCCCCGACGTACCCTTCCATGCCCGCACCGCTTCCCTCCCCTTACGGGACCGCACCCGGAGCGGGATACCCGTACATCCCGGTGGCCCCGGCTCCTCGCAACAATGGAATGGCGGTGGCCTCCTTGGTCTGCGCCTGCGCTGGAGTGGTGCCCTTCTTCTTTGGTCTGACGTGCATTCTCGGCATCGTCTTTGGATTTGTGGCTCGCAGCCAAATCCGCCGCTCGAACGGAGCGGAGCAAGGCAGCGGCCTGGCTCTGGCCGGCATCATCGTTGGCTTTTCACTGATTGCCCTCTTCTTGGTTGGCGTCATACTCATCGCGGTGTTTGCCCACAACACCAACTGCACCAACAACTTCAGTTCGTACAATTGCACTGTCAATTGATTAGACACTCATCACGCGATGAACTGAGCCAACGGCTCTTTGAACGGGGGGGTACCGATGCGCGGCCTGCTTTACGGGGTGAAGCACGAACAATGGACGCCGTCGGATCCGGGTAACCACTTGCTGCGCGGGCTGGCTCACGTGCCGATGCGCCTCCAGGACCTCGAGGAGCCCAGACCCAGTCGTGATGGCTGGGTCATGGCCAAGACCCGGCTCACCGGCATCTGCGGCTCCGATGCCAAGCAGGTGTTCATGGACTTCGGTGACGACTACACCGACAGCGCGCTGAACGGACTCTTTACCTTTCCCACCGTGCTCGGGCACGAAGTGGTGGCTGAAGTAGCTGAGTTTGGGAACGGGGTGTCTCGCTTTGAGGTCGGGCAGCGCGTGGTCCTCAACCCGTGGCTGTCTTGTGTGCCCCGTGGGATCGACCCCATCTGCGGCTCGTGCCGCGATGGCGACCTGAGTCTCTGCTGGCACTTCACCCAAGGACCGCTGGCCGCCGGCATCCACACCGGCACCTCCAAGGATGCGCCCGGTGGATTCGCCGAGTTTCTGCCGGCCCACGAGTCGATGCTGTTCCCGGTGCCCGATTGCATCAGCGACGAAGTGGCGGTGCTGGCCGATCCCTTTGCCGTATCGCTTCATTCGATCACCAGGCACCCGCCTCCGCCCGGCGGCAAGGCGTTGGTCTACGGAGGCGGCGCCTTGGGCACCACGGCCACCGCCATCCTGCGCGCCCTGCACCCGGACGTAGAGGTGCTCGTGGTAGCGCGCTTTCCCGCCCAGGCTGAGTTGGCCCGGCGTATGGGAGCGACGGTGCTCTCGCCGCATCCGGTGGAACAACTGCTGGAGGAAGCTGCCGCCTGGTCCGGTGGCGTGTTGCAGCGGGTGGATGGCGCGCTGCCCATGGCTCACCCCGGCGGCATCGATGTGGTCTACGACACCATCGGGACCGGTGAAACAGCCGAAGTCGGCGTCCGCCTGCTCAAGGCGAGAGGGACCATGGTCAAGAGCGGCGTCCACGCGCCCGAGCGCTGGGAATGGTCACCGCTGTACTTCAAGGAAATCTCCTGGGTGGGTTCGAATGCCTTCGGAGTGGAAGAAGTCGATGGCGTGCGCCTGCACGGGATCGAGCACTACCTGCGTTTGGTCGAAGCGGGCCGCATCGATCTGACCGGCATGCTGACCCACACCTTCCGGTTGGATGAATGGCGTGAGGCGTTCACGGTGCTGGCCACCCAGGGCGAGAGCGGTGCCATCAAGGTGGCGTTCGACTTCCGGCCATGACGCTTACTGGCGCCTGCTTGGCGTCACACTTGACACCAGGGTTGGGAGGCGTAGCGTCACGGTGTCACCGTCTGGTGGCCGCGACAATCGAGGTCGGGGGGTTCCATGACCATCAGTGAGACCGCACGGAACGCGGCTGGATCGCCGGAGCCCAAGTGGGGCATCGAGTCGCCGGCCACCACCATGTTCGACTTCAACTACACCGACGGACGCGACCAACTCCTGCGCCTCTATGACAAGGGGACCCGGCGCCAGTGGATCGGCAGTGATCGATTGGACTGGTCGCTCGACGTCGACCTCGAAAATCCGGTGGGCATGCCCGATGAGATCAACCCGCTCTTCGGTACGGAGTGGTGGGACAAAATGGACGACAAGCGTCGGGGTGAGCTTCGGCGCAACGTGGAGGCCTGGCGCTTCAGTCAGTTCATGCACGGCGAGCAAGGTGCCCTGATCTGCACAGCCAAGATCGTGCAGTCCGTGCCCGACATCGACTCCAAGTTCTACGCCGCCACCCAGGTGATCGACGAAGCTCGTCACGTCGAGGTCTACAGCAGGTACCTGCACGAGAAGGTGGAGCTGGTCTATCCGCTGAACCCACACTTGAAAGCGCTGTTGGATGACGTCATCTCAGACAGTCGCTGGGACATGACCTACCTTGGCATGCAGGTACTCATTGAGGGCTTGGCCCTGGCCGCCTTCGGCCTCATCCGCAATATGGCACAGGAGCCATTGGCCAAGGCGCTCAACGCTTACGTCATGCAGGATGAGGCGCGCCACGTCATGTTCGGCCGCCTGGCTCTGCGCGACTACTACCCCCAACTCTCACAGGCCGAGCGTGATGAGCGTGAGGAGTTCTGCGTGGAGGCCTGCTACCTCATGCGCGACCGCTTTCTGGGCGAAGAGGTATGGGAGCGGCTCGAGCTCCCCGACGAGGTGGGGAGATACGTTGACAACAGCGAGAACCTGCGGGTGTTCCGCGGCTACCTGTTCATGCGTATTGTGCCCATCCTGAAGGACATCGGCCTCTGGGGCCCGAAAATCCGCAGCGCTTTCGAAAGCATGGGCATCATCGCCTTCGGCGACGGCGACATCGATGCCGAGATGGCCCAGGACGAGCAGGCAGCCGAGGAGTTCGACCGCACCCGAATGGAGCACATCAAGTCTGTGGCGGAAGGGGCCTAAGGGGCGAGTCCCAATCCCGCTTGGATCTGTTGGGTGGGCTCATTGGTATCGAGATAGTCCCGCCACGACGTCACCTTGCCGTCGGTATCAACCGACACCACCGTGGCACCGGACATGACGACGGGAATACCGGCCTTGCCCTCGACCGGGAACGTGGCCGTCCCCGTCCACTCGAAGACGGCCCAGTCGCCGCCGCCGCGGATGCGATCGATCTTCTGGCACCAGTCGGGGAAGATGGCATCAGTGTCGGTGGCCACCTTGCGCACGTCAGTCGTCCACGGCGTCACCGGGTCACAGAACTGCCCACCCACGGCAAAGAGCGCCTCGAACTCGTCGGGCCCCTTGATGTTCTCAAAGGCAGTGGCCCAAGCGGGCCAGTCCATGGGCACCCTCATCCGCCTCGGAGCTTCTGGGCGTCGAACATCACCACGGCATCGTCCAACGGAAGGATGACATCGGGCTTGATGTATTGATGCGACTCGGCTTCCAGGCGCACCGAGGTGCCCCAGGCGGTAAAGCCCACGGCATGACGGGCGAAGGACATCGGTCCCTCGGTGACCTTGACCTGCACCACGCCCTGACCGCCGGCCTCAAGGGCCGAGTGCTGCATGCGCTCCATGGCCGACTCCCGGGCCGAGTACATGGCTTCGGTGAAGTTGGTCAGCTCTATGTTTTGCGTCGACTGCTTCATCACTGCTCCCGCCGTGCGTCGGGGGGCGTAGACAAAGCTGGCCCCGAAGGCCAGACCGACCGGCATCCAACCTGCGGTCTTGAGCAGCGTGAAGTCTCGGGCCGAGAGATCGGAAACGAAGGGAACACCACGGGGAGCAGGGCCGCCGCCGATGGGGCGCACCGCGGTCCCCACCAACTCCACATCCACGTGATGCATACGCACTTCGACCTCTACCCGCACACCGACCACGCCGTGCCCCTGCACCTTGTTGCACTCGGCTCGTAGGTTCTCCGACGCCCCAAAGACGGCGCCGTTGTGGGCATCGGAAGCGACGGCAATTTCGCCGGTGCCCCACTGCCACACGCCATAGGGAATAGACACCACGCAGACGCCGCAGACCAGGTCCAGCGGCTCCCATCCGGCGGCATGCAAGAGAAGTGCTTCGTCAGTGGAGAGGTCCGAGGTGGTGCCCCGAACCTTGGAGGCTGGCGCGGCCGTGGCCAGCGCCTTGGCGCCACGCAGCATTTCGGACTTCACATCAATGTCAGGACTCATGAGAGGCGTACCGTTGGCTTGGGGATGGGCACCGCGTCCCAGTCCTTGAAGCGCCGCATGCGGTTACCTCGCAGGGTGCAGTCGATGACCTCGTCGCCGGCCGAGAGTTCGCGTTTGACCACATCGATGCGGGCGCCGTGCAACACATCGCTGCCCAGTTGTTGACGCACGTGTTTGCGGGCCAGCTGGCGCACCGCCATGTGCGCCTTGGTCACCTGCTCCACTTCTCGAGCACCCTGTGGCCCACCCCAGGTGCGACCGCCTTCCATGAGGTACTCGGTAATGCAGTAGGCCCACACGCGTACCGACGCCATGGATGCCACGACCGCCACCGGCATGAGGCCGGCCTCAATTGACTTGGTGAGCCGCTGACCCGCCAGATAGGTAGTCCAGGGAATGTTCCCGGCCGGAGGAGGTCCGTCGTCGACAGTCACGGCCGTCCCCAAGAAGTGGAACTCCGTGGTGGACGAGTCGGCGATGTGCGTGACGCGATCGACTACGCCGATGACCCCATGGGCGCCCAGCTGGCCGGCCTCCTCCAACATTCGGCCGAAGGCGGCGCCGTAGCCGCCGGCCCAGGCGTTCTGCACCCAGGACTGCTCGAAGTTCTGGCCCCACATCCGGTGCTCGTTGGAGACAAAGCCGTGCGGGCAGCGGTAGTTCTCGACGTAGGCGCCCTGGTCCTGACCGCCCATGTTGTACGGGCTCATGCCTCGCGAGAAGCCTGAGCCGGCGCCATACCAACCCCAACGCATGACGCAGAACCCTTGGACCAGGCCAACCGGTTGGAGGCCAAGTTGGAGCGCAGCGGCGAAGTCGGGCACGGTGAGCGCGGACGAGAAGGCGCCGGATTCGAAGCGGCGCACTGCTGCCTCGGGCAGGTCGCCCTGAGGGCCACCAGGTGGTCCGCCGGGGGGAACGGCGGTGAGGTCGGTCATCAGTTGTCGAGCGAGATGATGGTGATGGGCTTAGGCAAGGTGACCTCGCCTGTGGTCTTGGTCACGGCGGTGCCGAGAGCCAGGAACTCAATGGTGTGGCTCCCCCATTGATGCGACTTTTCTTCCAAGCGCACCCCGACGATGCCGGAGGCGTTGAGTTGCCCGGCTTCATCTTGCATGCGGGTCATGGCCAGTTCTCTCGCTTCGTAGAGGGCCTGGGTGAAGTTCGGCAATTCAACATTCTGGCCCACCGAGCCCAGCGCTTGGCTGAGTTTGCGATGGGCAATGTGGTACACGCAGGTGCCCATCACCAATCCTTGTGGGACGTGCCCAGTCTGCATCAGCGTCCAGAAGTCCTGCCCCGAGAGGTCGGAGGTGAAGGGCTTCCCCAGCGCGTTGAGGTAGCTCTGTCCGTTCTCGGCTTTCACGGCGGTGCCGAATGCGATGAATTCAGCCGAGTCGTTGCCCCACTCGTAGTAGTTGACGTCAAGGCGGACTCCGACGACTCCGTCGGCGCCGAGCTCCTGCGCTTCTTCTTCCATGCGCGTCATGGCCAGTTCGCGCGCGGTGTACATGGCCTCGGTGAGCTTGGAGAGTTCTTGGCTCTCGCCCCACTTCCTCGTCTGGAGACCGATGTGGTAGATCGACGAGCCCATCACGAAGCCGAGTGGATGAAAGCCGGCCTCCTTGACGAGCAGAAACTCGTTGACCGAGAGGTCGGACGTGAAGAGACCGTGCTCCAACTCCTCGAGGCGGTGGGCGGCGTCCTTGGGTAGGTCGGCGGGTTGGGTCATGGCGAGTCTCCGATCACGATGTGCTCCAAGGCGATGCGGGTGTGCTCGCTGTGGGCTGCTTCATTGCTAAGAGTGGTGAGCAGGCGAGTCAGCCACGTGTTCATGTCCACCTGCTCGCTACGAATGCGGATGCCGCCTGAGGCGTGTCCGATGCTGCACTTGACCGAGGCGCCCTCGACGTCGGCCTGCAGGGTGTCGTTGCCGAGCGTTATCTGGACGGATTTGATCTCGTCGGACTTGCGGAAGCGGGTCCCGGCGTTCTCAATGCGGATGCGATCGCCCAGCACGTCTTGGAGTTGCTCAATGAGCAGCTTGAGCATGATGCGGGTGTCGATGGCGTTGGATTGCAGGCTGGAAACGGCCATACTCAGGTCGAACGCGTCGTCGTGCTCCCCGCTGATTGGCTCCATCGACACTGAAAGCATCGTACCGCCCTGCCTGTGGAAGCGTCCGGCGGGGGTCGGCCCGTATCTATGACCCGCTGGCGGCCACTATGGATCCGTTGAGATGGAGGCCGGCTGCTCCGCCATCAGCCGGAGCATCGCCGTAGTTGTAGACGGTGCCATTAGCCGTGGCCACCCAGTATCCGTTCCCACTCGAGGTGGTGAAGATGGCCGTGGTTGGGTTACTGCCTCCGGCTTGACCGGCGGGTGAGCCGAACGAACCGGCGTCGCCATAGGGAACGATCATCCCGTTGGCGTACAAGATCCAATACCCCTTGCCGTCGGGGGTGCGGACAGCCGACGTGACGGGCTCCGACTCCGGACCGGGCTGCCCGTAGTTGACGGCATCGCCGAAGGCGTAGACGTGTCCGGTGACCGTGACCAACCAGTACCCGTCACCCGTGGCGTCAGGAATGACCGCCACGGCGGCACCGGAACAGCCGCCGATGCTCGGACACGAGCCGGCGAACGTGGCATCGCCGAAGGCGAACACCCCACCATCTGATCCCACCATGAAGTAGCCCCGGTCATCGGATGAAGGCACCATGGCCACGATGGGAGCGGCCAACGGCTTTGGACTCGATGAGTCGGCCGGGCCATAGCCGTCCTGCGGCAATGAGCCGTAGAACTGGGTCGTCCCAAAGCTGAAGATGCCCCCGTCAGAAGCCACCAACCAGTAGCCGGTGCGGGTGGCTGTGGGGGCAATCCCCACTACCGGCCGGACCAGCGCGAGGTTTCCGGCGGAGCCGTAGAACTGTGCCGAGCCGTACGAGAAGATGCCGCCGTCGGAACCGACCAGCCAGTACCCGTGAAGCACCGGTGGGCTGGTCGCCGGCGGACTGGCCTCCGTCTCGACGTACAGGGCGTATGAGCCGATACCGGTGGCTCCGTTGGCATCGGTGGCGGTGACCGTGAATTCGAAGTCGCCACCCGCTTCGGCCGGGTCGTTCGGTGAGCCCGAGATCGAGCCATTCGAGGCCAGGGTGAGGCCTTCTGGGAGGTTGCCTTCGGTCAGCACGTACGTATAGGGCAACGTCCCCCCGCTGGCTTGGATGACGCCCGTATACGTCTGCCCGATCGCCGCGTTCTGCAACGCCGTCGTTGTGGACATGGCCATATGCACAACGGACTTCTCGCCGGCTGCGCCACAAGGCGAGATGACCTGTTCGTTGCCATCGTCTCCCGCGTAAATGACAACCCAGTTGTAGGTGCCGGCGCCTCCAGCGGTGTAAACGGTCGGCGACACGTAGGTGCCGGCACCCGTTACAGGCACCGGTTCGATGCCGTTCACCGAACCGTTCTGGCATTTCGGATCGGTCGGCTCATAGGCCTGGAAAACCAGATCGCCGCCAAGCACCCCTGCGCCACCCGAGAGGCTGGCCGTGTCGGTGATGCCCTGGTAGTAGCTATAGGTCGCCTGCCCGGTGGCGGAGGTGGAGAGGGAAGGCGTCGTCAGTTGAACGGCGTTGACGTAAATGGCGGTGTTCGGCGTGGTGTTCCCGTTTCCACCGACCACGTCGCTGCCGACGATGGCGCAGTTGCCACCTGCACCACAGGCGACACCGGTCAATCCGAAAGTGGCATACCCGACCGTCTGCACGCCGGTCGGTCCCGAAAACACGCTGCCGCTCTCGGTGTAGATGCTCGACTGAATACCCAGGTACTCGTTGTCGTAGTTGCCGACCACAATGCAGTTCCCCGCTGACGCGCAGGTGACCCCGGTGAGAACGTCCGAAGTGAGAGCAGCGTTGGTGTCGATCTCGGCCGGAGCGCTCAGCACGGACGGGGCAGAGAAGGCACCCGCGGACGATGACACTGCATAGGGTTCGGTCAACGAACTGGTGCCGACTTCGCCGACGGCCAGGCAGTCCGTGGCATTCGAGCACGCAATGGACGTGAGGTTCCCGGCGGTCGCACCCTGGGGTAGTGGCGCCGCCTTTCCGGTCTGGGCCACGCCGCCAGCGATGGCCACCGTCAGCGGTTCCGTCGCCCCTCCGGTGGTGAACGAGCCGACGGCGGTGCAACCAAGGGCCGAGGTACAAGCGACGCTCTGCAAAACGGCACCGGTAGTTCCGGCCGGCTCGGGTACGACATTGGCGATTGAGAACATCCCGCCGGATTCGATGGCCACCATGCCGGTGGTGGTGCCCGGGCTGGCTTCGAAATAGCCGACGGCGACACAGTTGCCGGGCGAGGAGCACGCCACCGAAGAAAGGACGTCGGTGCCGCCCGCTACGGCGCCGGCGGGCGGTGTCACTGCGACGGGCGTTCCGAACGCGCCACCGCTCATGGTGTCGGCGATCGCTTCGTCAGTCGATCCAGTTTCCGTGGTGCCGACGGCGGTGCAGGAGCCGCTGGCGCTGCACGACAGTCCTTCGAACACCGAACCGGCCGAGCCGACCACCGTGGACTGCCCGAAGTCACCGCCCGCTCCGGCGGTCGACACGGTGGCGGTGTAACTAGATGTTCCCTCGACGGCAACCTGACCCACAGCCACGCAGGGTCCCGTCGGGGGACATGACACAGCGTTGGCCAGTGTGGTGGTGGCGTCCGGCGTGTAGCCGGTCGGGATGGGAATCGTCGTAGCCACGTATCCCGTGGTGGTGACCGGAGTGGAATCGGCAGGAAGTGCGACCAAGCCACCGACGGCAATGCCGGCCGGCAACAGCATCGCCACCAGCACGCTCCGGTACTTCCACCTGCCCTTCGCCTTCACGACAGAGATGGCCATCTGGCCCAGAATCGTACTTGGCCAGCGCGAAATCCCACTTAGGCGGGACGGGGCTCGCAGATCACCACGGGGATGTCGCGTTGCGTCTTCTCTTGGTAGCCGCCGTAGCCCTTGTAGGCGGCGACGATCTGGGGCCACAAGTCAGTCTTTTCGGCTGGCGTGGCAGTGCGGGCGCGCAGCTTGCGAGTCTCGCCTCGAATGACGATCTCGATATCGGGGTTGGCGGTGAGGTTGCCGTACCACTGGGGGTGGCGATTGTCGCCACCCTTGGAGGCCACAATCACAACGCGCTGGTCATCGTTGACCGGCGAGGTGAGCATGGTGGATCTGCGTTGTCCCGTCTTGCTGCCGATGGTGTGCAGCTCAATGGCGGGCATCCCATAGGCGGTATTGAGGATGCGTCCGCCGGAAAGGCGCAGGATCATTTTGTGGGTGCGGCTCATGGCCTTGCCGCCGATGTCAGTGATCGTCTCTTGCAGGTTCATAGGGGTTCCTTCATAGCTGGTCACGCTTGGGAACGTGTGAATTCTCTGTTTCGCTCGGCGAAGAGTGACCCATATCCACCTTGGCCTAGGTAATCCTTTTGTAGGTTAGGACTGCTCCAACCGAGCAAGGCCACCGGTGACAGCACACTTCTCCCCTTCCTCTCTTCGTCATGCCCTGGGTCATTCCCTGCGTTCCGTCTTGGTGCCAGCTCTATTACTGGTCGGCGCCGTGGGTTCGGTGATGGCGGCCGGCACGGTGATCTCCTCCTTGACGTCACCGGCGGGAGCGCAGTCGGTGACGACATGGGCGCCTGTGCACCCGGGCGACTTCGCCGATCCCGGAGTGATGCAATACGGGGGCGTCTACTACGCGTTCGCCACGCAGAACTTCGCCTCACCATCGGACACCATCAACATTCAGACGTCGACGTCCACTAACGGCACCACGTGGAGCGCCTCGTCCTTCGATGCGCTGCCCCAACTTCCCTCGTGGGCCACCGCTGGCAACACTTGGGCCCCGAGCGTGGCCTACGACAGTGCCGACAGCGAGTTCGTCATGTATTTCACGGCGACCAAGGCGTCCGACGGAGACCAGTGCATCGGGATGGCCACCGCTACGTCGCCGCAGGGTCCCTACGTCAGTGCGTCATCGAGTCCCGTCGTCTGTCAGGACGGTTACAACAGCAATCCCGATTACGGCGGCAGCATCGACCCCGACATCTTCACCGACAACGGCCAGTCCACATTGCTGTGGAAGAGCGACGGCAATCACGTTGGCATCGACGCCTACATCTGGTCGCAACCGCTGTCGTCCAACTTGCAGACGCTCGAGGGGTCGCCCACCGCCATCCTGGCCGACGACCAACCCTGGCAAGGCGGGATTGTCGAGGGGCCGAGCATGATCGATCGCAACGGCGTCGACTATCTCTTCTATTCGGGCAACGACGAAGGGTCGAGCTCCTATGCCATCGGTTACGCCGTGTGCAACCAGGGGCCGAGCGCGGCCTGCACCGAAGGCGCCACCAACCCCATCCTTTCGAGCTCGTCCGGCATGTCGGGTCCGGGCGGCCCAGATCTGTTCGAGAACGCATCGGGCCAAGTGCAGATGGCCTTCTCAGCCTGGGACGGCACCACCATCGGCTATCTCAATTGCGGCATCCGCCCCATGTTCATGGCCACCATCAGCTTCACTGGCCAAGTGCCAGCGGTCACGCCGACCACGGCGCCGGCCGATACCACCACCCCGTCCTGTGGCTCCGCACCGGTTGTGGGTCCGGGCTACTGGCAGGTGGCGTCCGATGGCGGCATCTTCAGTTTTGGGTCGGCCCACTTCTACGGCTCCACCGGCAACCTGCGTCTCAACGCGCCCATCGTCGGAATGGCGGCCACACCGGACCGCCGGGGCTATTGGTTGGTGGCGTCGGACGGTGGGATCTTCGCCTTTGGTGATGCGACGTTCTATGGCTCCATGGGAAATGTGCGCTTGAACAAACCCATTGTGGCCATGGTGCCTGCCACTGATGGGCGGGGCTATTGGCTGGTGGCGTCCGACGGCGGCATTTTCGCCTTTGGCGATGCCCACTTCTACGGCTCCACCGCGTCACAAGACCTGACCTCACCCATTGTGGCCATGGCTCCGGGCTTTCTTGGCGGCGGCTATTGGCTCGTCGATGCCAATGGGTATGTCCATCCCTTCGGCAACACCTCTGACTACGGCTACCTGGAATCGGCGCCCGGAAACTTCCGCATCACCTCCATGGCCAGCACACCCGATGGGCAGGGGTACTGGCTCATCAGCGCCAATGGAAACGTGGAGGCCTTCGGCGACGCGGTGAACTACGGCTCGCCCTATGCCGGCGGTGTCACAGGTGCAGTGGTGGGCATCGCCACTCCCGGCAACGGTGACGGCTACTGGTTGCAGGGCTCAGACGGTGGGATCTTCAGCTACGGAGATGCGGTGTTCGAAGGATCGATGGGCGGGCAGCGACTCAACGCGCCGATGGTGGGCATTGCGTCGGCCACCGATTAGAGCGGAATCGACTGGGCGAAGTGAAAGACGTCATCGGGGTCCTGAGCGCGCTTGATCGACCGTAGGCGCGGCAGATTGGTCCCGTAGTAGGCGGTGGCCCAGTCCGGCAGTGAAGGATCGATGTAGTTCTGATAGGCCCCGCTGGTGAACTGGGCGAAGGTGGTTTGGGTCTGGGTGAGCCAAGTGCGCGCCGCCGCCAGGGAGCCCGGCGATGGGGACCCGGCTCCAAACTGCACCGAGTACTGCGCGCAGGCGATGGTCCGGCGGTGCACGAAGGCCGTGTCGCCCGGGGCCGGCTGATTGATGACGCCGCCGTAGCCATCGAACACCACGCCGCCGCCGAATCCCGGGAGCTCCGTGGCCAGCGATTCGACGGCGTCGACAATCGCGGTGGTCTGCCCCGAGGTCAGTTGCTGGCTGATGAAGCTCGACTTGGCTACATAGGAGGTGTGGCCCAGCGTCCCCGTCGGACTGCGAGTGGGGAGATTGCATTGGTCGGGCGTCTTCCCTTCGCACCCGGCCTCAATCAACATGGCCCGCAGGTAGTCCTCGGGTCCGAGAAACTGGTCGGTGGGCGCGCTGCCGACCGCGCTCAGGAGTGGGGCAAGGGCACTTTGGCAGGCGCTCGTGGTGCCGGCGAAGACACCGGTGATCTTGATCGTCTCTCCGCCCTGGACGCCATCGGATGAGAGTTGGCAGTTGGCCCAGGCCTCATTTGGTGCGGACGCAATCCAGGTGAGGAAGGCGTCGAGGACCGTGGGCGCGGCGGCCCAAGGCCACTCAAGCGTGAAGAGGTTGATTGCCGGGATGGGGTGGACGTTGAAGGTGAACGACGTGACGATGCCGAAATTGCCCCCTCCGCCGCCGCGGCTGGCCCAGTAAAGGTCTTCGTTTTGTTCGGCTGAGCACAGGCGGAGCGTGCCGTCGGCGGTGACGATGTTGACGCCGAGGATGTTGTCGCAGGTCATGCCGTAGGCGCGGGCGAAGACACCAATACCTCCCCCCAAGGCGAGACCGGCAATACCCACGGTGGGGCACGAACCGCCAGGGAGGAGGACGCCGCTATTGCCCAGTTGGCTGTAAATGTCGATGAGTTGAGCGCCAGCGCCGACGGTGGCTTCGGTGAGAGTGGGATTGGTCGAAATTTGGTTAAGGCTGGTCACGTCGATGACGAGACCTGGACAGCTGGAGTAGCCGCCGTAGCTGTGGCCGCCCGAGCGGGCCGCTAGCTGTATGTCGTGGTGGCGGCCAAAGGCGACGCAGCGCTGCACGTCCGTGGGGTTGGCGCAAAAGGCGATGGCAGCGGGGGTGGGGCTGAAGATGCCGTTGTAGAGGGTGGCGTCGGTGACATAGCTGGCGCTGGCTGGGGTGACCAGCGTGCCGGTGAGGGTGGCGGCGAGGACCGCCCAGTTGGGAGGGGCGGTCGAGGGAGGGGCGGTCGAGGTCGAGCTTGAGGTCGTGCTTGAGGTCGTGCCGGTTGCACCGTGCTGCCCGTTGCCCGCTCCCTTGCCGCAAGCGGCCAGGCCGACGCCGGCCAGCGAGGCGGCTCCCAACGCTCCGGTGGTCTTGAGGAAGGTGCGTCGGTCGAGCCCAAGGTCGGGGCGTTCGGTCACATCGGCGACGCTATCGCCGCCTTGGCGCGAAACGAGGCTTGGTCAGGCGGGCGTGGTGCGGTGGTACAAGCGCAGGAGGGCAACGATGAGGAGGGCAGCACTCAGGCCTTCGGAGATGAGGGCCCAGTAGGCCCACGCAGTGACCTCAGGCAACGTAAAGCCGAAGATCCCCACTGTCGCCGCCAAGATGAAGCCGACGATCGTGCCGAGCATGAGTAGCACCGACCCCACCATCACCAGGGCGAGGCGGGTAGCGGCCAGGGCCAGCGCTCCTACTAGGGCCGCTATGGCCTGCACCAAGAAGAGCGGTCCGAGCGTGGCCACGTGGCGGTAGGCGATGTCCCACAGGTGCACGTGCACCAGTCCCGACACGACCATGAGCGCGGCTGCGGCGAGGACCGGCGCTCTGTCGGTCGAGCGTTGTGTCATTTGGGACTTAGGCACGTGACGCTCCTTCCAAATCCCATTGAGGGGTGAGTGGTCGGGCGGCGGTTGTCGTGCTGGCGGTGGTCGTGCTGGCGGTGGTCGTGGTGGCGGTGATCGTGGTGGCGGTGATCGTGGTGGGAGCGGTCCTGACGTTCCAGACGGGCTCGGTCAGCTGGCGCCAGGCGGTGATGAGGGTGTTGCGGGCATCGTGGGCTTGCTCGACGGGGATGGGGCGGCCGCTAAGTCCGGTGGCGATCGGTGCCTGGTGGCGGTCTCCAGTGCCAGGTGGGAAGACGGCCAGCCCGGCCATCACGTCCCACACCACGAGCACCGTGCCCAAGTTCACTCCTCGCGTGTCGGTCCGGTCATGGTGGTAGCGGTGGTAGGCGGGGCTCACCACCACTCGGCGTAAGGGTCCGTACGTCCACGACACGTTGGCGTGCGGGAGCGTGCTGAGGAGCACATAGGCGACGAGGACCGGGACCGGCACCGCACCTGAGGTGCCGAGGACGATGATCGGCACTGCCGCAATCTGGAAGCTGGCGTGCACCAACGGGTGGGCTCGAAAGGAGGTGAGGATGCTCATCTCCTCCTGCGAATGATGCAAGGCGTGATAGCGCCAGAAGGTGGTCACACGGTGGTTGAGGAAATGCGCGGCCCAGTTGCAGGCGTCCATGAGGACGAGCACGGAGGCAACGAGGAGGTAGCGGGGAATTGTCGAGGTCGGATGCACGACGAGCCAGGGCGCCAGGCGTAGGAGCGAGGTGGCGAATCCAACGCTAATGAGAGTGACCGCGGGCACCGCCAGCAGCGCATAGAGCGCGAGATACAGCGCATCCTGCCGATGCCCCCTTGCCATCAATGGTCGACGCTCCACTGGCCACACCTGTTCCGCCACCATGACGACCGCCACTAAGGCAAGAACGGCTGGCCCAATCAGCACCAGGCCCTCGGCAGTCACGGCGCGGGCCGCGCCCGAAGTGGTACCGAGAGCGACCCATCCTCTCCAGGCGAGGAGTAGGGCAACGGCAGCCAACACTGAGCTGGCGGGTGCGAGCGCTCGGCCGTTCGAGCCGGAGTGGGTCCTTCCATCAGTAGCCGTAGCCACCCCCGGGCGGAGCGGTGGTGGTAGTCGTGGTGGGTGCCGGCGGTGGGGTGGTCGCCGGAGGCGAGGTGGGAGCAGGAGCGGTTGCCTTGGCCGCAGTGGAAGTGGTGGTGGCCGCCGGAATGGTGGAAGTGGTGGTGGACGCGGCCGGCAGCGGCGTCACGTTGGCCACTTTGTTGCTGGCTTGGACGGCAAACCACGTGCCCTCGATGCCCTGACCCTTTGCTTGGCCTTTCTTCTTGTCGCCGGAGAAGCGGTAGAGGGCGTCGCCGTGGAAGGAGGCTTGCTGCTTGCCATGGGCCAGGCGGATGAGGCCGAAGCCCTTGAGGCCTTTGGGTCCTTTGATGTGCTCTCCCTTGGTCACGAGGAGGGGTGGCCACACCTTGGCGCAGGCCCCGGTGCAGGTGGCATGGCCCGAAGGATCGGAGGTGAAGTGGTACAGCGTTCGCCCACTCGGTGTGGTCAACACGGCTCCCAACTTGGCCACGTTGTGGCTCGAGATGACGAGACTACGTGCGGTGGCGGCGCCTGAAGTGCCCATCGAACCCCATGGAATGAAGAGGAGGACGCCGGTTGCAGCGAGCGCGCCGGCGGCCAGGCGGGAGCGGGGTCGTAGTCGTGGGGCGTGGGGCGTCTCGAGCGAGAGGTGCCTGCGCATGGTGTGATCCCTTTCGTCGGGGGTCCGTGTCGGGTGTTCCTTGTCCGGCCCTGGCAATACGGGCGGAGGTGGTGGAGAGATTGCGGAGGGGAGCTGGCCTGGACGTCGCTGCGCCCGGGGGCGGAGGCGCCCTAACCTGTGCTCGGCTCAGGAACGGCGCCGGACGGCGGTCGAGCTGGGGAGGGTCATCGTGGCTGCAAGCAATGGGGTTGGGGCGTTTGAGTTTTCCGGGATCAACCACCTGGCGCTGGTCTGCCGTGACATGGAGCGGACGGTCGACTTCTACACCAACGTGTTGGGCATGCCGCTGATCAAGACGATCGAGCTGCCGGCCGGTATGGGGCAGCACTTCTTCTTCGATTGCGGGGGTGGCGACTCGCTGGCCTTTTTCTGGTTCCCCGATGCGCCCGATGGGGTGCCTGGGGTGTCGGCGCCTCGAGGGCGTCCCGACCAAGGCGAGCTGACCAGCGCTGTCGGTTCGATGAATCACGTGGCGTTCAATGTGAGCCCGGACAAGATCGAGGAGTATCGAGAGCGGTTGTTGGCAGCAGGGGTGGACTGCACCGAGGTGGCCAATCACGACGACAGCGAGTGGGGCATCTCCGATGAGATGCATCCGGGCGTCTTCGTCCGCTCGGTCTATTTCCAGGACCCCGACGGCATTTTGCTGGAGTTCGCCTGCTGGCTGCGCACGTTCGGACCCGATGACGTGAGCCATGCGCCGGCAAGGGCGCCGCACACGGCCAGCGCCTGAAGTGCCCCGCCTACGTCAGGTTTCCAAGGAAGAGGCCACCGCGCCCATCGTCACCACCATGTACGAGTGGCTCTTCGAGGGCCGGGATCCGGTGGCCGAACCCGGGCGATGGGATGGCACGACCGGAGACTGGTGGACCGTTTTCGCCTTGGTCCCCGACATCCTCGATCACTGCTGTCAAAGGCTTCGGCCTCTACCAGTCCCCCAAACGATTGCTCTCCCCCGAGCTGCGCGAGCTGGGCCAGATCCGCGCCGGCTGGGCCGGCGTCAGCCAGTTCGTCTATTCCCAGCACGCCAAGTCCATGCGAGAGCTGGGTATGCCCGAGGAGAAGATCACCTCCATCCCGGCCTGGTCCGTGGCCAGTTGTTACGACGCGGCGGAGCGGGCCGTGCTGGCCTACACCGATTGTCTCGCCTTACGACATCGGGCGGGTGCCCGATGAGCTCTTCGCCGAACTCAAGCGACACCTCAGCGACGAGCAGATCCTCGAGCTCACCTACATCACCACCCTGTACTTGCAGCACGCGCGTGATGTCCCGGGCGCTGCGCACCGAATTCGACGACCGGGACGAGCCCATTGTCGAGGTGCCGGGACCCGAGGGTGCGTCGGCCATGCACGCATCGCCCGGCCATACCGCCCCTACCGCCCCTACCGCCCCTACCGCCCACGAGGAGTAGATCCATGACGCCCGACGCCAATCCATTTCTGACCGCACACCTTGTTGTGGCCGAAGACGAGCATCGTCACCCCCCCGACGCCGACGACCTGTGGAACGAGTCGTATTACGCCGACTTTGTGCAACGAGGACGGGACCTTCGGCGGTTGGTTGCGCCTAGGGCTGTACCCAAATCGCCACGTGGCCTGGTGGACGACCTACATCGTCGGCACCGACCGCAAAGGGGTCAGCTCGGTCAATTACACGGTCCCGGTTCCTGCCGGTACGGGGTTGGTGGCGGAGGACGCAGCCACCCGAATTGAGCTCGAGTCTGGTCGAGCCACTCAAGCAGTTCCGCATCGCGGCGTCTGCGCCGGCGGAGGTATTTGAGCACCCGGAGGATGCCTATTCGGGTGCGGCGGGTGCGGCGGCGAGGCTGGATGTGGAACTGACGTGGGAGACCGACGGCGCGCCGTATCACTACGACCTGACCACTCGCTATGAGATTCCATGCCTCGTGACCGGCACCGTCACTGTCGACGGCATCACGATGGAGGTGCGTGGGCAGGGGCAGCGTGACCATTCGTGGGGCGTGCGCGACTGGTGGGCCTTCGGGTGGTGCTGGTCGTCGGCCCGGCTGGACGACGGAACCCGGGTGCATTTGGCCGACATTCGGATGCCCGGTTTCCCGATGGCGTTCGGGTATGTGCAGACGCCGGCAGGCTCGGGTCAGGCGGGGGGCGTGCACCAGATCACTCGGCTCGAGGTGAGCGAGGATCTCGGCCAACACGGGTTCCCCTCGGAGGCGCATCTCTCGATCGATGCCCACGGGTACCAGGCGCCAGGCGGAGCTGGGCTCGACATCACCGTCACGCCGCTGGCCTTCGGTCCCGTCCTCCTGGTCAACGACATTGACGGTCGGGTGAGTCGCTTTCCCCGCGCCATGGTGCGCTACGAGGCGGGGGACGGACGGAAGGGCTTGGGGTGGATCGAGTGGAACCAACCTGAGGGTGGCGCCTAGTTGTCGGCTTGTTCCCCCGAGGCGACACTTGGTTGCAAGTCGGTTGCCTCTAGCTGGATGAACACCCTGGTGGGGCGGTGCCCACTACCCTTCTGGGCGTGTCACGAGCCCATCAGTCCGAACTCAACCGCCCTTCATCCGTCTCCAGTTTGGTGACCCGCCCACTGGCCGTACTCATCGGCGGCGCCTTGGCGGTCGGGGTGTGCTCTGGCCTGGTTGGCCTTAGCGGCTCGGCTGGCATGGCTGGCGCTTCGCAGGCCACCGTCAAGCATGTGGCGGCCGCCAAGAAGGCGACCTCCAAAAAGGCCACGACGACCACCACCACTTCGCACACGACCACGGCGCACACCACCACCACGACCGCGCCCGTCACCCCCTCGACCACCGTCAGTGCGGCGGACACCTGGCTGCTCAAGGCCATTGGGGCTGAGGCCAACCTGGGCAGCGTCAAGATCAACGGGAACATCGATCAGGCCAAGAAGCAGGGCGGCAACATCGTGTTGGCCTTGCATGTCAACGGCGATGGCGAAGGCGGCGGATCCTTCGTACAAGAAGGTGCCACCATTCAGCTCAAGCGTGTCGGCCCGCTGCTGTACTTCAACGCTCCTCGCAAGTATTGGGCCTCGCATGCCACGGCAGCGCAGACCAAGGAGTACGGCGGCAAGTGGATTGAAGTGTCCGCGCTCGATTCCCGCTTCACCTCATTCGACCAGTTCCTCAACGCCGGCGATCTGGTGGCCGCCGTCTTCCAGGGACACACCACGCCGTTGACGCTGAGCAAGCTCACGACCTACGACGGCAAGAGGGTGTACATCGTGGGCGACAGCGTCGTGGTCAAGGGCAAGAAGACGTCGGGCCAGATGTACATCGTGGCCAAGGGCAAGCCGTACGTACTCAAGATCATCGACCGGGGCCCAGGCGAGAACAGCACCATCTACTTCTCCGACTACGGCAAGGCCAAGTCCATCCTCACACCGCCGGAGCCCATCAACCTCTCGTAAGGCGAGCTACTTCAGCAGGTTGCCCAGCATCCCGCCGACCATGCCGCCCTCGATGGCACCGCCGTGCTTGTCGTCCTTGTCGGGGAGGTACTCGCCGATGACGCCAGACAGGATCGGGATGGGCATCGACTGCAGCCAAATGCGCCCCGGGCCCGACAGCACCGCAAAGTGGTGGCCGTCCGAGCCCATGTAACGGTTGACCAAGCCCGGCACCCGAATGGTTTGGAAGCCCACCGATGCCTGGAACAGGCCGACGTGGCCAGGGTGCACCCGCATGGTCTGGCCCGCCACTAAGTCGAAGGCCAGCACCTCGCCGGATAGGTCGATCCAGGCCCGGCCCGACCCCGTGATCTTCTGCAGGACGAAGCCCATGCCGCCGAAGATGCCGCCGCTGATCGACGTCTGCATGCCCAGCGCGAGCTCGACCCCAGGCGTGGCCGCCATGAACCCGTGGCGGTGCACCAAGTAATCGTTGCCCGGCGAGACGTCGATGGGGACGATGTGGCCCGGCATCTTCGAGGCGAACGAGATGGAACCGACACCGCCTTCTGCGGTGTAGGTCGACATGAAGATCGACGCGCCGCCGACGGCCCGCTTGAGCGCGCCCATCACACCCTTGCCGCCCACGCCCCCGCCGCCGCTCATGTCGGTCTTAAAGGTGATGGCGTCGGTCATCCAGCTGAACTCGCCAGCTTCGGTGACGACCGACTCGCCCGGCTGGAGCGTGATCTCCAGCACCGGCATCACTGTCCCGTGAATGGTCTCTTCCATAGGGGGCCTGGCCTCTCGTGTTGAGCTTCTGGGCCGAGCGTACTGTGGCCGGTGTCTGGTCTGCTGCGCCAGTACCGCCGGACCTAGGCCGGCAGCGAACCGTCACCGACAAAGGTGAAGAGCGTCGCCTTGGGGTCGAACGACGCCACCGACCCGCTCGCCCGCCTGCGATGCCGCCCCACGCTCAGCACCCTTCCCTCCGGTGCGTCGTACGCCACCTCATCGAACCCCGCCTGATCGAACCAGCCGCGCACGGCCGGCGTGAGGTCAGGTGGCCGGTTGTGCCGGGTCCAGATCACGGATGCGCCAGGCGCGCACCACGAGGGCAGCCCCGACACAAAAGAGCGGATGTCCTCGTCGGAGATGTTGCCGAACACACCGCAGGCCAGCACCACGTGGGCCGGCACCAAGGCGGCGTAGTGGCCGGCCCAGGCGGCATCGCCCTCAATCACTTCCAACTGCTCGCCGACGCCCAGGTCCACCGCTCTGGCCCGTGCGAACGCCACCAGTCCCGGATCCAACTCCACCAGGCGAGCTCGTACGTCATCCCGCCTCGGGGAGTCGGCCACCACGTCAATCACATCTCGCCCCTGCCCACTGCACACGCTGACGATGCGCACGGGCCCTGGCGGCGCCTCTGACAACGCCGCTCGAAGTTCGCCCTGCACCAGGCGCAGTCGATGCGACAATGGCGACGTCTCATCGTCGTAGGCCTGGTGCCACGCCATCCAGTGCGAATCCACATCACCACCCTCGGGACCCATCGCCGGCCATCGTATGGTAGGAGCGGTGATCAAATATCTAGGGAGCAAGCGCCGCTTGGTGCCGGTACTGTCCCAGATCTGCGCCGCCTCCGGAGCCACGACTGCCCTCGATCTGTTCACCGGCACCACCCGCGTGGCCCAAGCCTTTAAGGCCCAAGGCGTACACGTCACCGCCGTCGACAGTGCTCGCTACGCCCACGTCTTCGCCCAGTGCTACATCCAAACGGATGCTGCCGCCGCCGATGTAAGGGAGCTCGGGGCAGCGATCACGCATCTCAACGAGCTCCCCGGACAGCCGGGCTATGTGCACGAGACGTTCAGCCGGCAGGCCAGGTTTTTTCAGCCGCACAATGCGGCACGCATTGATGCCGTGCGTGATGCCATTGACCGTGACTATGCGGAGTCGCCGTTGTACTCCCTGCTGTTGACCAGCCTTATCGAGGCGGCGGACCGGGTGGACTCGACCACGGGCGTGCAGATGGCGTACGTGAAGCAGTGGGCGCCTCGTTCGGCTCGGCCGTTGTGCTTGCGGGTGCCCGAATTGCTGGCCGGCCCGGGGCGGGCCATCCAAGGCGACGCCATCGCGCTCACGGCACCTGCCTCCGCCTCGGTCTCCACTTCCACCTCCACCTCCACCTCCACCTCCACCTCCACCTCCTCGCCCGGACTAGGCCACTTCGATCTCGCCTACCTCGACCCCCCGTACAACCAGCACCGTTATTTCACGAACTATCACGTGTGGGAAACCCTGGTGGCTTGGGATGCGCCCGAGTCCTACGGGATCGCCCGCAAGCGCATTGATGCGCGGGATCCATCCACCCGCAGTGCCTTCAACTCCAGGCGGACCATGCCCGGAGCCATGCGCTCAGTCGTCAAGGGGCTGGAGTGCGATCTGCTGCTGCTGTCGTATAACGACGAATCGTGGTTGAGCGCCACCGAATTGGAGGAGTTGTGCGCCTCACGAGGCGAGGTGGCCACCTTGTCCTTTTCCTCCGCTCGATACGTGGGCGCCCGCATCGGCATCCATAACCCCGCCGGCGACAAAGTGGGCACCGTCGGTCGCCTCTCCAACGTCGAGTGGCTGGTCATCGCCGGTCATCCGGAGCAGGTGCGCCGCGTGGTGGCCGCAGTCAGGAACTCCCCTCCAGCCGCCTTGACCCCTGCTCCGGTGCAACGCCCGGTGGCACTCCCCTAGTACTCCCCTAGTACTCCCCTTCTCCTCCGCTACTCCTCCCCCACTACTCCCGTATTCATCCCCTAGGCGAGCCAACCGGCGCCTAGGCGGCGAATCGGCTTCAATAGGCGCCGTGACCGCCGAACCGGAACCCGTCCAAACCCCTCCGGACAACGACACTCCCGCCGCCGCACCCGAACTTGATCAACACTCCAAGGATCCCCTCAGTCACACGCACGACGGCCCGCACATTCATGCCGACGCTCACTCCAAGTCCCACGGACATCCCCGCCTCCAAGATGTCGACCTGACCGCCCGCATCTCCAAAGAAGAAGAGGCCAAGCGCCTCCAAAAGGCGCAGCTCCGCCTCCTACACCTCCGGCTCATTAATGGCGGTGAGCTCACTGGCGGAAATCTCGGCCCGCCTGTCTGCATCGTCTTCGAGGGCTGGGACGCCGCGGGCAAGGGAGGTGCCATCAAGCGCCTGGTCGAACCACTGGACCCTCGCCATGTGCACATCGCTCCCTTCGCCGCCCCCACACCCGACGAACTCCGGCACCACTTCCTTTGGCGTTTCTGGCCGCCGCTACCTGGGTGGGGCGGCATGACCATTTTCGACCGCAGCTGGTATGGCCGTGTCCTGGTCGAGCGGGTGGAGCACTTGGCCACCGAGGTGCAGTGGCGCCGGGCCTATGACGAGATCAACGCCTTCGAACACACGCTGGCCGAAGAGGGAATGATCGTGATCAAGCTTTGGCTCCACCTCTCGCACGAGGAGCAGCTCCGCCGCTTCGAGCGCCGCCGCGACGATCCCCTCAAGTCGTGGAAGCTCACTGACGAGGACTGGCGCAACCGGGAGAAGCGCCCGCAGTACAACGACGCGGTGAACGACATGCTGCGCCTGACCCACGACAAGTGGGCGCCTTGGGACGTGATTTCCAGCGAGCACAAGCGCAACGGTCGGGTCGAAGTGATCGAGACAGTGATCCGCCGCATGGAGGAGGGGATGGCCCGCTGGGGCGTGGTCGTGCCGTCGGCCGATGACGAGGAAGACATCAAGACCGAGCTCGCCTTGGGCTTTGACGATGCCGACGCCGGCGAGGAGAGGTTGGAAGCATGAGCAGCGACATGGGCGACATGGGCGACATGGGCGACATCAGGTACGGCATCACCATCCCCTTCGACGGCGTGCCCCTCCACGCCCACAAGGCGTGGTACGCCCGCCTGCTCGAGTTGGGCTACACCGATGTGTGGTCGGCCGAAGTAGACGGGTCGGATGGCTTTACTCCCCTTGCATTGGCCGCCGCCTGGGAACCTTCCCTCCGCCTAGGCGTAGCAATCACGCCGGCCTATACCCGTGGGCCCGCCCTCTTGGCCCAGAGTGTCGCCTCAATCGCCGACTCCGCTCCCGGGCAGTTCGCCTTTGGCCTTGGTGCCTCCTCTGAAGTCATTGTCGCCAATTGGAACGGTCTCGACTTCACCAACCAATACCGCCGAGTGCGCGACACGCTCCGCTTTTTGCGCCTGGCCCTCAGTGGCGAGAAGGTCACCGAGAATTACGAGACCTTCCACGTCACCGGGTTCCGCCTGGCCCGGGTGCCAGAGCAGCAACCGCCGCTGTATCTGGCTGCACTGCGGCCCGGCATGCTCCACCTGGCCGGCAAGGAAGCCGACGGGGCCATCCTCAACTGGCTCGGAGCCGACGACGTTCCCAAGGCGGTGGCCGAAGTGAAGAGCGCCGCACCCGAAGGTGCGCACCGCGAAATTGTGGCTCGCATCTTCGTCATCCCTACCGAGGATGCCGATCTGGCTCGCATGGTGGGTCGGCGCATGATCACCGCCTACCTCAACGTGAACGCGTATGCCGAGTTTCACAAGTGGCTCGGCCGCGGGCCGGCCCTGGAGCCCATGTGGGACGCCTGGGCTGCCGGCGATCGCAAGGCCGCACTGGCCGCCATCCCCGACGAGGTAGTGGATGCGCTGGTCGTGCACGGTTCGGTGGCTCAATGCCGAGCGCACGTGCAGAAGTACATGGACAACGGCATCACCGTGCCTGCCCTGGCCCTCATCCCCATCGGCATCGAGTTGGACGCCGCCGTGGCCGGGCTGGCACCCGGCGCTCCGGTGGCCTGATCCCTCACCGAACTGAACCGAGACAGAACCGATGGACTTCCGCACCACACCGCTGACCGAACTGGCTCGCCTGGTCAAGAGCAAGAGCATCTCGGCGCGAGAGCTGACGCAGCAGGCTCTCGACAACATCGAGGCGTTGAACCCGATGTACAACGCCTTCGTGGCCGTCGATGCTGAGCGGGCGCTCGAGGAGGCCGCCGCAATCGATGCAACCATCGCAGAAGGCGGTGATCCCGGAACGCTGGCCGGCATTCCACTTGGCGTAAAGGACACCCACCACGCCATCGGCTACCGCACCACCAATGGTTCTCCCATGCTGGCCGACGCGCCGATCGACACGGTGGATTCGCCGTTCGTCGCTCGCCTCCGGGCCGCCGGCTGCGTTGTTGTCGGCAAGACCAACACTCCGGAGTTCGCCTGGTCAGCCAACACCACCAATGCCGTGTTCGGCGCCACGGCCAACCCCTTTAATCCGGCCCACGGTGCCGGCGGTTCCTCGGGTGGGGCGGCGGCGGCACTGGCGGCCGGCATGGTGCCCCTGGCCACCGGCTCTGATGGCGGCGGGTCCATCCGCATCCCGTCGGCCTGCTGCGGACTGTCGGGCATGAAGCCTTCACTGGGCCGCGTTCCCGGCGGAGGCAACGAGCCACCCGGGTGGCTTGACCTCTCAACCAACGGTCCCATGGCCCGGCGCATCACAGACGTCGTCACTGCTCTCAATGTGGCCGTCGGGCCCGACCCGACAGACCTGCGGGCGCTCCCCCGCCCGGAGGCCTCCTGGCTCGATGCCCTTGAAGACCCCCACGTCCCGGTCCGCGTGGCCTGGGCCCCCACGCTCGGCTACGCCGACGTCGACGCCGAGGTGCTCGCCTTGTGCGAGAAGGCGGTGGGTGTGCTTGAGTCGTTAGGCGCCGAAGTCACGGTCATCGACACCGTCTTCGACACGGACCCCGTGCCTGATTTCCTGACGATGATGGGCGTGTGCCAGCTGCGCACCATGCGACCGTTGATGGGGCATCCGCGATGGGGCGAGAGCGACCCGATTTTGCGAGCCATCATTCACGCGGCCGAGACGACCACGGCCGAGTCGTTAGTGCAGCTGTTCGATCGGTTCCATCTCATGAACCTGCGCTTGGTCGAACTCTTCCATTCGGTGCGCATCCTCATCACGCCTACCTGCGCCGGCGCTGCTCCTCTGAAGGGCGAGGGCTCGAGCAACGTGAACGGGGTGGAGACGGCCAACTGGGTGCAGTTCACCTATCCCTTCAACATGACCCGCTCACCGGCCGCCACCGTGCCGGTCGGGTTGCAGTCGTCCGGGCTGCCTATTGGGTTGCAGCTCATCGGGCCCCAGCACGGCGACCTGGTGGTGTTGCGCACAGCCGCCGCTCTCGAAGCTGCACTCAACCTCGACGCCGAGATGCTGGCGCCCGTCGCGCTGCCCTCGTAAGGCACTAGGCGAAAGGGGGTCCGAGGGACATGGGAGCAGACGTCAGCCGCCTCACCGATCCGAAGTTGTACGAGGCGGGCGATCCCTTTGCCTTGTACTCGGAGTTGCGAGCGCAGGACGGATTGGCCTGGTACGAGGCGAACGAACGGGCGGCCGGCTTCTGGGCCGTCGCCACCCACTCCGAGGTGTCGTCGATCGGGACGGACCCCGAGACGTTCTGCTCATCTCGGGGGATCCTGACCGACGAGATCGGCAACACGTACGACTCGCCGCCCACCATGATGCACACCGACCCGCCGCAGCACACTCGGTATCGGCGACTGGTGCAGCCGGGCTTCAAGCCGTCGATGGTGCGCCAAATGGAGGCGGCAGTCGGGGCCACGGCGCACGCTTTGGTGGCGGCGATCCCGACTGGCGTGGCGTACGACATCGTGCCGACGGTCACCGTGCCGTTTCCGCTGCAGGTGATCTGCGAGATGTTGGGGGTCGATGGCACGCAGTGGCCCACGTTTTACGAGTGGAGCGAGGCGGTGATCCCAGGCGAGAGCGAGTTGAGTGAGGAGCGTCGGGGACAACTGCAGATCGACATGTGGACCTATTTGATTGGTGTGGCCAACGAGCGTCGTGTCTCACCTCGGGACGATGTGGTGTCGGCCTTGGCGACGTCGGGGGTACATGGCGAAGGCGAAGGCGCTCCGGACCAACTGAGCGAGGCCGAGCTGGCCATGTTCTTGATTCAGCTGCTGGTGGCCGGAAATGAGACCACGCGCAACCTTCTCTCAGGCGGGCTGGCTGCCCTAGGCGAGCATCCCGAACAATGGGCCGCCTTGCGGGCCGATCGTGCTCTCGTCCCAGGCGCCGTGGAGGAGTTACTGCGTTGGACCACTCCTGTGATCTCCTTCATGCGCACAGCCACCCGGGCCACCACCATCCGGGGCCAGGCCATCGCCGAAGGGGATCCCTTGCTTCTTCTCTATGCCTCTGCCAACCGGGACGAGGCGGTGTTTGGGCCCGACGCCGATCGGTTGCGCATCGATCGGGACCCCAATGCGCATTTGAGCTTCGGATTCGGCCCGCACTTCTGCCTCGGCGCCGCCTTGGCGCGCCTGGAGGCGAGAGTGATGCTCAACGAGCTGCTCGACCGCTTCAGCACTCTCTCGCTAGCCGAGCCGGTGCAGCGCACGGCCAGCCCGGTCATCGCTGGTATGTGTCAGGCGACGCTGGTCTTTGCCTAGGCGGCAGTTATGCCGTTATGTCCGTTCGAAAAGCAGGTCGAAGTCCTTACGCCACGTCACACCTTGATCATCGGAGGCATCCCATCTGCCCTCCAAGCGATTCGCAGTGACCGTGGCCACGAAACGCTGATGAAAATCAGGATCTTCCCGAAGGAGAACCCACTCTCCATCGGTCAGTGTCATGAGGAACAGCCGAGAGGTTGGCCGTGGATCGTGGTAGAGCACCACGAGTTCCTCGTTGGCGTCGCTACGCCCGAAGACGAAGTGCCACATCGGTTCGCCTTCCATCTCGGTTTCCAGTTCGATGAACGAGTCGCCAAGCCACCGACCCGTGGCCCGTCCGTGTTGCTCGACTTCTCGAGATTCGAGGAACCAGCAGTCTGTAAGCGTGAGTGACCACTCGCCTACGAGCACGTCAAGCGGCCCAAGCGAAGGGTTGCGCATTGGTTTGTCTCGCCTATTGCTAGGCGACGGTCAGCGTTTCCAACAAGTCCGCAAAGCGTCGCTGCGCCTCGGCCCGGCGGGTCGGGATGTGCTCGGTCGGCACTTCCCTCGCCTCGTACCCCTTCAAGATCCGCCGAGCCACTGTCTGGCGGTGCACCTCGTCAGGCCCGTCGTAGAGGCGAGCCGCACGGGCCGCTCGATACATCGACTCCAAAGGCAGATCGCACGAGTACCCAAGCGACCCGTGCACCTGGAGCGCACGGTCGATGACGTTGTAAAGCACCGAGGCGCCGTAGTACTTGATCATAGCGATCTCGACTCGAGCCGCCGCCTGCCCCTCTTGATCCATCTTCCACGCCGCCTGCAGCGTCATGAGGCGAGCGGCGTGCATCTCGGCCAGGGAGTCAGCCACCCAGTTCTGAATGGTCTGCTTCTCGGCCAGGACGGAGCCGTGGGCGTATCGAGAGACGGCTCGCTCACAGAGCATGTCGAAGGCCCGGCGGGACTGGCCCAGCCAGCGCATGCAGTGGTGGATGCGACCTGGCCCAAGGCGTTGCTGAGCGAGCTGGAATCCGTCGCCTTCGCGCCCGATGAGGTTGCCGGCCGGCACGCGCACGTCGGTGTAGACGATCTCGGCATGGTTGCCGAAGCGGCCAAAGGGCGTGTGCGGGTCCTCCATGGTGGACACATCTCGGACGACATCGACCCCGGGCGTCGTCACGGGCACGATGAACATCGACGACCCTTGGTACGGGTGGATGTCGGGGTTAGTGACGGCCATGACGATGAGGAAGTCCGCCACCGACCCGTTGGAGGTGAACCACTTGTGCCCATTAATCACGTACTCGTCGCCATCTTTCACGGCCGACGTCGTCAGCAGCGTGGGATCGGAGCCGGCGGTGTGCGGCTCGGTCATGGAGAAGGCGCTGCGCAGGTCGCCGTCTAAGAGGGGCTGGAGCCATAGGCGGCGCTGCTCCTCATTGCCGGTTGTCTCGATGCCAACGGCGAGGAGCTCAGCGTTGCCCGAGTCGGGCGCGTTGTTCCCGAAGACGACCGGCGCCAGGGGCGACTGCCCCAGAATCTCGTGCATGAGCCCGAGCTTCACCTGTCCGAAACCCATGCCGCCAAGCTCTGGTGGGAGATGGGCGGCCCATAGCCCCTCGGATTTCACCTGGGCCTGAAGCGGGTGTACCGCCACCTTGACCTGGTCATAGGTGAGGTCGAGCGTCTCAAGGGGAAAGACTTCTTCCTTGACGAAGCTGCGCATCCACTCCAACTTCGCTTCGAACTCGGGTTCGGTCGAGAAATCCCAGGCCATGGTTGTCTCCCTGTGTTGTGGTGCGATCTGCTCCGGCTGGGACGAACACCTCGCCTCGGCTACCGGAGCCCCTTACCCTGCCACTACCCTGAGCGCCGTGCCCACCCCGACGCCTGTGACGTTCCGCACCCCCGAGCATGAGCCGGATCAGGCAGCACCCCCGCCCCAGGCGCCGCTGACCGCCGCCGAACGGGCCGTCATCGCCTCAGCCGAGCACGCCCTCCTCGACGAGCGCCGCCTGCTCACCCATGACGAGCTCACCGCACTCGCCGCACTCCCCGATGGTGCCGTTATGGCACTCGCCTCGCTGGCCCACCAGGTGCGCCTGGCCTGGTGCGGGCCTGAAGTCGAAATAGAGGGGATCCTCTCGGCCAAGACGGGTGGCTGCCCCGAGGATTGCCACTTCTGCTCGCAGTCCTCCCGTTTCGAGACCCCGGTTAAGGCGACACCCTTCCTCGATCAAGAAGAGGTCCTCGCCGCCGCCCGCGAGACCGCTGCCTTGGGCGCGTCGGAGTTCTGCATTGTGCTGGCGGTGCGGGGTCCCGACGAGCGCACTATGCAGCGCCTCCTCGAACTCGTCCCCCTCGTCCACAACGAGACCGGCCTCAATGTCGCCGTCAGTGCCGGCATCCTCACACCGGAACAGGCCACTCGCCTCGCGGCAGGCGGCGTCCATCGATACAACCACAACGTCGAAACAGCCCGCTCCTACTTCCCCTCGATTGTCACCACCCACACCTGGGACGAGCGGGCCGACACGTGCCGCCTCGTGCGCGACAACGGCATGGAGCTGTGCTGCGGCGCCTTGATCGGGATGGGCGAAACCGAGGCGCAGCGGGTCGAGTTGCTCACGCAACTCCAGGAGCTCGAGCCCACCGAAGTGCCACTCAATTTTCTCAACCCCCGCCCGGGCACGCCCCTCGGCGACCGCCCCGTCGTCGGCGCCTGGGAGGCGGTGCGCTGGATCGCCCTCTTCCGCCTGGCGCTGCCGTCCGTGATCCTGCGATACGCCGGCGGCCGCGAGGTGACGCTCCGAGACCTTCAAGCCATCGGCATGACGGCCGGCATCAACGCACTGATTGTCGGCAACTACCTCACCACCCTGGGCCGCAGCGCCGACGAGGACATCCAGATGCTCGCCGACTTGCGCATGCCCATCGGGGCGCTGACCGCCGCCTTCTGACATGACCACTACAGGCGGCGAGCCCGTCGCCTCCCCTCATCGCACCGGCGACCACTGCACCGCCTGCGGCCGGCTCACCTCTGCGTGCCCCGGGTGTGGGCGCGCCTACGACCCGCCCCGCTTTTGTGCCGAATGTGGGCGGCGCTTAACGGTGCAGGTGACGACCATGGGTTGGGTGGCGCGCTGCCGCGATCACGCAGAACTGCGCAGTTCCTAACGATTGGTTAGGCTGGATCGCTCAACGCCGTAGCGGAGCTCCAGAAGCAACCTTCTTCGCTGCCTTCGCCTTGCGGGCGCCTGGGGGCCACGTTGGTGAAGGCGACGACTTCATCGCATGACCCCGCGGCCCCACAAAGGTGAGGGTCTCGTCGGGATTGCCATCGACCATCCAGCCCAGCTCGTGCACCGCATGGTGATGGCGGCCACACAACGTGACCAAGTTCGACTGATTGGTCGGACCACCGTCAGCCCACTCCCAAATGTGATGGACCTCGGTGAAATCAGTGAAGCTGCACCCGGGAAAGCGACACCCCTTATCCCGCCGAGCAATCTCCCGCCTTTGCGCCACCGTCGGACTTCGACGAGCCCGCTTCTGATCCAAGATGCACCCATCGCTCCCCTCCACGGAGAAGACAATCTGGGCATCGCAGGCGAGACGCCGCGCCACCTCTCGTGAGATAGGACCGACGCCTTGGATGTCGGCGCCCTCCCCAGGGTCATCTGAGTCCGACAAAAATCCGAGGTTGGCGTGCACCACCATGGTGGGCCGATACCAATGTCCCTTGGTGGTCGGTCGGCCCTCTCGACATAGATCCATGAACGAGTCGTACAGACGCTGATGGAACGGCACATACCCCAACGGATCTTCACCCCCAGCCACCCCAGCAGTATCGGCCGCCTTGCGTTCCGCCGCATCGTCCCACGACACGCCCGCCAGCAGCGTCGCCTTGCAGATGGCGTAGTCGTCCTTGGTCAGCGCCGCCCACACGGTGAGGTTGGTGTCGTTGAACCGCAAGGATCGGTGTTCGTATCGACGGGCATCCGCCGCGTCGGTGACAGCCCGACGGGAGGCAGCCAGCTCCCGAGCCTGCTTGACCGACCACTTGCTTCCCACCGCCTCAGTCGCCAGTTGCGCGTCAGTTTGGGGAGTGGCGAACTCGGCCAGAGGCGCCACCACGTCCAGCGAAATGTCGCCCGCCCCCAAAGAAGCAGCCAGCTCGGGCAACTGCTCCAGGCGAGTGGCCGTCAACGCCCACACTCGAGCGGTCGCTCCCCCCACGCCGAGCCGCTCGGTCAGCCAGGCCGCCATGGAGATAGCCCCATCGCCGCGCCACGCCTGGGACGCATCGAACTCGGCCACGTCGGCCAAGAAGGAGCGCTGCAGGGCCGCCAACTCCCGACCCCGCTCCACCAGGCGGGCCGCCAACTCCACCGACCGCTCATCGCCGCCGAAGTTCCGACACGGCGGGCGCCGCCGACGCTGCCGCTTGTCCTGCGCCTCCGAAGAACCATCCCTCACGCCTAGGAAACGGTCGGACCGACAACCCGCCTGCGCGACAATGTGACATGGCCCATAAGCCGACCAATAAAAAGAGGTCCAGGAAGACTGGCAAGGCCAGCCGAAACGGCACGCACCACACCCCCGACCTCATCGGCGTCGTCGACACCATGTTCGCCCGCTACGACATGGGCGGCGAGGCCCTCGATGCGCTCAAGCAACAGCCCGGCTTCGGCACCCGTTTCAGCGTCCTGCGCCGCACCGTCCCCGGTTTCAAGGACCTGGCCGTCGAGGCCAAGAAGATGATCGAGGAGGAGGGCTGCAGCATCATCGTGGCGCTGGGGATGCCCGGCAGCGCCGAGGTGGACAAGGTGTGTGCCCACGAAGCGTCGACCGGCCTCATGTCGGCGCAACTCATGACCAACACGCACATCCTCGAGGTCTTCGTGCACGAGGACGAGTCCGACGACCCCGCCATTTTGGCCGGCGTCTTCAAGAACCGCTCTCGCGATCACGCCATCAACGCCTACCAAATGCTCTACGAGCCCGACGCCCTGACGGCTCGGGCCGGCCACGGCATTCGACAAGGATTCGGGAACGCCGGGCCGCTCGAAGTCTGACCGCTACCGGCGGCCAACCTCGGCCCCCAACTCCGGAGGTGCCGGGCGCCCCCTACCTCGCGCCCGGCCCCGGAGCTCCGCCCTCTTCTCGAGAAACGTGCCGGGGCCTCGCGAACTACGCGGAATGTCTCGCCTGACAACCAATTGTCAGGGCGCCAACCCCAACGCTACGAGTGATTCCAGGTAACGGAAAACCCGTTGTTGGATGCGTTGAGTGCGGTGGGCGTCGCCTTCACCGTGCCACTGACGCTCATCTGAATCGCCGCGTCGGGGAACTGGGAAATGTTGCCCTGGACACCCGCTCCGTCAACCACCGAGGCGTTGGTGAAGTTCACCGTGCCGAAGTTGGCCAGCGGCAGACCATCGCAGAAAAGCACATCACATGAGGACGGCGCCTCGGCCACGAACTCCACGGAGGATCGAGCGAGGGTGGGACCCGACAGCGGGTTGGTGGAGTAGGTCCAGTTCTGCGTCTTGTCCTGCAGGACCATGGTGAAGTCGCCGCCGCTGTAGTTCACCGTGCCGACCATGACGTCGCCCGGCGCCACCTTGTAGGAACTCGGCAGCTGCGTCTCCCCCGCTGGATACATCTCGTACCACGCGTAGTAGCTCGGCCCACTGCTGGTGCAGTCCGCCGCGGTACCGGTCTGCTCGACCGAGTTCGAGTTGTAGCCGTCGAGCCCGTCCCAGAACGACGAGTAACTCGTGCCGTACGAGCCGCCCGAACTTCCGCCGCCCAACAGACCACCGAGCAAGCCACCGCCGCCGCTACTACTCCCGGTGCTGGTGCAGTTCACGGCCGGCTCGGTCCATGACGAGGACACCGCTTGGTAGGAGCCGTTGATGTCGGCCCAGCCCGCCCAGTTGGTGGACTCCGTGGCCGTTGAGTTCTTCAGGCGGCCGAGCACGTGCTTGCCAAGCAGAGGCGGGACGTTGACGAGCTTGAGCGTCTTGCCGGCGCCGATGGTGACCTGATGTCCCAGGTGGGAGAGAGCAGCCGAGACGGCCGCACCCCCAGTGGAAGCTGACGCCGGTGCCGCCCCCCCGAGCGTTGCTGCACCAACCGGACCCGCCAGACCCACGAGGGCCATCGCCCCGCCAAGCAAAAGCCTCTTCACTCCGCCATCCCCCTTACAAGGTTCAAACATCAGCCGACATGGTCTTTTCGGTTCGGTCGAACGTAGAAAGAACGACCGTTTGGTAGGACCCTTGCGAGATTAAATCACCGATGCAGATCTCCCCGCACCCTGACACGGCCATTGCTCAGCGGGAGTTTCAGGAATGGCCATCGTCGCGCCCCTTACGGATCCCGCGGCAGCCCCAATACCTTCTCGGCCACGATGTTGCGCTGCACCTCGGCCGTGCCGCCGCCCACCGTCAACGCCGGCCCGTACAAAAAGCCTCTCGACCAGGTGGAATCCCCCATTGCCGCCCCAGACCGGCCCCATCCCCCGACAGGGCCGGACCCAGAGAGCATGGCGAACGGCCCGGCCAAATCCCGAGCCACCCCCATCACGTGCTGTCCGTGGGCATCGGCGATGGCCTTGCGTACCGACGCTTCAGCCCCCGGCGCCTTGCCCGCCAAGATGGCCGACACCATGCGCAGCCGCAGCACCTGGAGAATCTGACTCTCCATCCACACCGACACCAGGCGATCCCGCAACTCCGGCGAGGGCGCACCCCCAGCCGCGACCACCAACGCGACCAGGTCGTCGGCCGTCGGGCCCATGCCCCACAGCGCACCCTCGCCCGATAGCGACACCCGCTCATTGCCGAGCGTCACCTTGGCCAACTCCCAGCCGCTGTGCTCCACGCCCACCAAATGATCAGCGGGAATGCGGACGTCGGTGAAGAAGACCTCGTTGAAGGCGTGCTCGCCGGTCATGTCAATCAACGGGCGAATCTCGATGCCGGGCGAGTCCATCGGGCATACGAAATAGGAGATGCCCTGATGCTTCGTGGCCGTCGGATCGGTGCGAGCCAGCAGTATCCCCCACTTGGCGATGTGCGCATAGCTGTTCCACACCTTCTGCCCATTGATCACATACGAGTCGCCGTCACGCTCGGCCCGAGTGGTCAACGCCGCCAAGTCCGACCCGGCCCCGGGCTCGGAGAAGAGCTGGCACCAAAACTCCTCACCCGACAGCAGCGGCCACAACCATCGTTCCTTCTGCTCGTCGCTCCCCGCATACATAAGCGTCGGCCCGGCCCAACCGATGCCGATGGGATTGATCGGCCGTCGCACGCCGGCGGCCCGCAACTCCTCGTCAATCATCAGCTGCGACAGCGGGTCGGCACCGCGCCCAAACGGCGGCGCCCAATGTGGCACCACGTAGCCGGCCTCGGCCAGATCGCGGCCACTCGGATTGGGGTGGGCCGACAGCCATGCCCTTACATCGTGTCGGCGGGAATCATCTTCTCCGGGCAGACCCAGTTCCACGGCACCGACTCCTACTCTTTCGCCAACGTCGTGCGCCCACTTCTCGCGGGGCAGGGGCGCAGCGTAGGCTGCCACCCGCACCCAACGCAGGGTGAGCACGGGGTGAGCGCAGGGTACGCACGGGGTGGGGGGACCACCCGGGGACTGGATGAGTTGAGAAGGGGAGCTGGCCATGACCAACTGGAACTACGGGGATGTCTGGGAAACGGTGGCCGACGTCCAGCCCGACGCCATCGCCGTCACGCAGGGTGACCGCCATGTGACCTGGTCCGAGTTCGACCAGGGTGCCGACGGCATCGCCCAGTTCTTGCTCGACCTGGGTGCCGTGCACCAGGACAAGGTGGCCATCTACCTCTACAACTGCCCCGAGTACCTGCAGACCCTCTACGCCTCGGCCAAGATCGCTCTGGTCCCGGTCAACACCAACTACCGCTACGGCGATGACGAGCTCTCCTATCTCTGGGACAACGCCGATGCCGTGGCCGTGGTCTTCCATGGCTCGTTCAGCGACCGCATTGAGCGCATTCTCGACCGCGTCCCCCGGGTCAAGGGCTGGCTCTGGGTCGATGACGGCGCGGGACCTTGCCCCGACTGGGCTACTCCCTATGACGAAGCAGCCAAGTCGGCCGTCGGTCGCACGGCCGCACCTTGGGGCCGCAGCGGCGATGACCTCTTCATGCTCTACACCGGTGGCACCACCGGCATGCCCAAGGGTGTGATGTGGCGCCAGGACGATCTCTTCGCTCGCCTGTTGATCAGTGGCGTGCGCCACTACCCCGAAGACGGCGGGGTGGACGACATCCGCAAGGCACTGACCGACAACCCAGGCGGCGTGACCCTGATGCCGGCCTGCCCGCTCATGCACGGCACCGGCGGCTTCACGGCCAACACCACGTTGGCCGAGGGCGGTCGCGTCTGCCTGCTCGAGTCCCGCAAATTCGATGCCACCGAATTGTTCGACACCATTGAGCGCGAGAAGGTCAATGGTCTCGTCATTGTCGGCGACCCCTTCTCCCGCCCCATGCTCCAAGCACTCAATGGCAATCCGGGCGGCTGGGACCTGACCTCGCTCATGATGGTCATCTCGTCCGGCGCCATGTGGAGCGAGCCACTCAAGCAGGAGCTGTTGAGCCATCACGCCGGCATGCTGCTGGTCGATGCCTTCAGTTCATCGGAGGCACTGGGGATGGGCGTGTCCATATCGGGCGCGGGCAATGCGGCGCAGACGGCCAAGTTCACCCTCGGCCCCGACGTGAAAGTCCTCACCGAAGATGGCCGCGAGGTGACGCCCGGATCAGAAGAGATCGGCGTCCTGGCCCTGGGTGGCCGTAATCCGATGGGCTATTACAAGGACGAGGAGAAGTCCGGGCGGACCTTCAAGGTGATTGATGGGGTCAGGTACTCGGTGCCGGGTGACTTCGCTCAGGTCGACGCCGACGGCACCATCCATCTGCTGGGCCGGGGCTCGGTGTGCATCAACTCGGGCGGCGAGAAGATCTTCCCCGAGGAGGTCGAAGAGGCGCTCAAGACCCACGATGCCATCGGTGACGCCGTGGTGGTCGGCATCCCACACGCCACCTACGGCGAGCAGATCGTGGCCGTGGTCGAGCTGGCGAACGGCACTGACACCGGACCGAGCGAGCACGAGCTCATCGAGCACGTGAAGGCCCGGCTGGCCAGTTACAAGGCGCCACGCCGCGTTCGCACTGTCGACACCATCGGTCGAGCCCCCAACGGCAAGGTCGACTACAAGCGCCACACGGACGAGTCCATTCAGGAGCTCGAACCGGCCTGAGTGATCGAGGGCGCTGCTCCCTGGACCAAACTGGTGCGATGTACATCGCGCCCGTGGACAACACCTTCGGTGAAGAGGAGTGGCGGCCGTTCGTCGAAGCCAACTCCTTCGGTCACTTGGTGGGCGCCGGGCGCAACCGAGACGTACCGGTCGTTGTGCCCACCCAATTCGTGCTCGAGGGCGACACGGTATGGCTACACCTGGTGCGAGCCAACCCTGTCTTCCACGCCCTCGGCGAGAACCCCAAGGTCCTCCTCAGCGTGGCGGCGGACTGGGCCTACATCCCCTCGGAATGGAAGGCCATCGGCGACGAGGATCCCACTCTCGGCATCCCCACTACCTACTACGGCGCCGTCCAGCTCATCGGCACGGCGACCGTGCACGAAGAGCGGGTGTCGGCGGGCAGTGTGTCGGGGATTCTGCGTCGGCAGCTGAGCAACCTGCAGCCGGACATCGCCGTGGCCGACCCCGCCGTGGCCCATCCCCAAAAGCTGAACGCCATCCTCGGCATCAGCATCGCCATCGAAGAAGTCATGGCCAAGTTCAAGTACGGCGGCAATGTGGACAAGGCTCACCGACTCGCCGTGGCCGAGCAACTGATCCGGCGCGATGGCCCGGGCGACACTGCCGCGGCGGCGCAGGTGCACCGCCGAGTTGAGGTCGGTGAAAGCCGGACTCACTAGTGCTTTGTCGCATAAGTCCATCGATTGTTCGGCTCCCGAGTGGAACAATGAGCCATACCGAATCGTGTGCGTGTGCTGACCGTCTCGGATGCCGTGTGTGCGGAGTTCGTTTGTCGCCCACCGGGAAGTCCGTCTGTTCAAGTACGAGTTAGGCAGACCAAGGGGCTGATGCGTGACGACTGTGCTTCGAATTCCGGATCGGTTGGCGCACACCGTCGTCTCGGCATTTGGCGATGTCGGACGCAACTGGCTGGAGCGACTACCGAGTCTGGTTGCTGACGCGGCGAGTGCCTGGCAGCTGCATGTGGGCGACCCGTTCGAGCCGGGCGGGAACGTCGGGTGGGTTGCTCCCGTACGTCGAGCGGACGGCAGCGACGCGGTGCTGAAAGTGGAGTGTCCGGGTCATGCCAATCCCTGGGCGGCAAAGGGCCTTCAACACTGGGCGGGTCGCGGAGCGGCGCTACTTTTCGACTCCGACGAGGCGACTCAGGTCTTGCTCCTCGAGCGGTGTGTGCCCGGCACAAACGGTGATGACCTCGACGTCGCGACCGCGAACGAGATCATTGCATCGGTACTCGCCGAGTTACACACAGTCGATCCGCCTGCAGAGGACGAGTTCGAGCCACTCGCGATGTTGGTTGAGCGATTGCGCGAGACGATGTGGGACTGGTTCGAGCGGTTTGAGCCGCCAGTGGATCGAGGCGTCGTCGCGCACGCGGACGAACTGTTCACGTCCCTGACCTCATCTTCTGCGGACACGGTGTTGCTGCACGGCGATCTTGGACCGGGGAACGTCGTGCTCTCGGAGCGTGGATGGTTGACGATCGATCCGTATCCGGTGCTGGGTGATCGCGCGTATGACGTTGGGCACGATCTGTCGCGGTGTGACCTGCGTCACGCGCGGGAGCATGTCGCCTTCTTTGCCGATCGTCTGGATCTTGATGCGCGACGCATCGCGGGCTGGACGTTCGCGTGCTGTGTGGAGGTCGCGCTGGAGTGCAGGTCGGTAGACGACGCGTTGGGGTTCCGCCTAAACCTCAACCATGCGGAACAGCTCTTGTCGCAGCGCCTGGTGTAGCAAAGCTCAAAGAGTGGCGTCTCGCTCGAGCAGATGGCTACCCGCCTAGTGGTCCGACGCCATAGCTAAGAACACTTTGGCGACGGACTAACGTGAGGCCTCCGCCGCCTTGGCCACGTTGTCCAGCGTGGCCGCCATCTCGAGCTTGGCGTGCTCGCCGCTGTGGTCACCCATCGGGCTGGCCACGAATCGCATGAGTGCAGTGCGATGGTCGTCCCAGGACTCGGTCACCTGACAGCCACCGCCCGTGTCCTCAAACTCATAGCGCCAATTCGACACCTTCATGCCCATGGACGTGACGGCGATCTCGAAGGCCTTGCCCGGCTGACAGTCGACCACGGTGGCTGTGGTGGACCAACGCCGGAAGCCGTTCCGGTTCTTGCCCGTGAACACGGCGCCGGTGGCCGGACCGGTGGCGCCCTTGACCCACTTGCCGCCCACATTCTCGGGTGACCACTCACCCATGCGGGGGAGATCGGACACGAGCTCCCACACCTTCTGGGCTGGCGCGGCGATCTGTCGGGACACTGCAGTGGGATAGGCCATGCCAGGACGATAGTTTGGCCAGATGACCGCACCAGCCAGGACACTCCTGGAGGGCCAGCAGGAACTGATCCAGCTGAGTCCCCCCACTTTCGCCAACCTCGAAGAGGAGCGACTGCACCGAAAGCAGCGCCTGGCCGGAGCGCTGCGCCTGTTCGGCCGCTTCGGATTCGGCGAGGGCGTGGCCGGGCACATCACGGCCCGTGACCCCGAGCTCACCGATCACTTCTGGGTCAACCCGTTCGGGATGAGCTTCCGCCACGTGCGCGTGTCCGACCTAATTCTGGTCAGCCACACCGGCCAAGTGGTCGAAGGCAACCGTCCAGTCAATCCGGCCGCCTTCGCCATTCACTCCGCCGTCCACGCCGCCCGCCCCGATGTCATCGCCGCCGCCCACGCCCACTCCATTTACGGCAAGTCGTGGTCGGCCCTTGGGCGCCTCCTGGACCCGATCACCCAAGATGCCTGTGTCTTCTTCGAGGACCACACCGTCTGTGAGGAAGGCGGCGGCGCCATTGTCCTGGAGGAAGCGGCCGCCAAGGCACTCGCCTCGGCTCTCGGCCCGCACAAGGCCACCATCCATCGCAACCACGGCCTCTTCACCGTCGGCACCACCGTGGACGAGGCGGCCTGGTGGTTCATCACCATGGAGCGCTCCTGCCAGGCCCAGCTGCTGGCCGAGGCGGCCGGCACGCCCCTACTCATCAACGACGAAGGCGCTCGCTACACCCGCGACCGCACGGCGTCCCACCACGCGGGCTGGTTCTCCTTCAAACCGCTGTGGGATGAGATCGAGCGCAGCGACCCAGACCTCTTCGACTGACCACGCCGCATCCCGCACTCGCACTCCCACTCGCACTCCCAGCCCGTGTCTGATCTTGCTGTGGGGGTCGTGCCCCATCCCGCCTTCGTCAACGTTGGCCCAGGCGAGGTGATCCTCGGACCACAAGGCGGGCTCACCATCGCCCTAGGCGAGACAGTCCCGCCCACGATCGCCGACTGGTTCTGCACTTGGGCTCAAAACCTGCACGGCATCACGACCGAGATCTCAACTTCCCAAGAAGACGTGGGAGTCAGCCTCTCCGCCGGACCCTTCGACCGGCCGGATCTCCCTCCCACCACAGGCATCGACCCCCGACCTCAGCAAGGAAACGCCGAGCGCTACCGCCTCGTCGCCCAAGGGACCAACGCCGCCATCACTGCACCCACGGCCGAAGGCGCCTTTCGGGCCCTGACCACGCTGCTGCAGCTGATCACCGTCACCGATGGCACGGTGTGCGTCCCCACCATCGAAATAGAGGACAGTCCCGCCTATACCTGGCGCGGCCTCTCACTCGATGTGGCCCGCCACTTCTTCACGGTGCCCGAGGTGGAGCAGACCATCGACCTGCTCGCCTTCTACAAATACAGCGTTCTCCACCTGCACCTCACCGACTCGGAAGGGTGGCGCATCGAGAGCAAGGTGCGGCCACTCCTCACCGCCGGCAAGACCGAGTTCTATACGCAAGACGAGTTCCGCCACCTCTGCCAGTACGCCGCCGACCGATTTGTGACCGTCGTCCCCGAGATCGACCTTCCCGGGCACTCACGCTGCGCCATCGAGGCCTACGAAGCACTCCAGGGATCACGCGGGCCGACCGACCACCTCATGCCCTACCTCGACCCCGATGTCGACGAGGTGCTGGCCTTCACCCGCGACGTCCTGACCGAACTGACCACTCTGGCCCCGGGACCCTTCGTCCACATCGGCTGTGATGAGCCCTTCGGCATGCCCGTTCCCGCCTATGAGCGCTTCGTCGGCTTCGCCCATGAGGTCGTCCGCCAGGCCGGCAAACGGGTGGTGGCCTGGCAAGAGGTCACCCGCTATGGACACCTCACCCCCGACGACGTCATGCAGTACTGGATCGGTCCCGACAATCAGTTCGATGTCGAGCTAGTCAAACAATTCGTCGACCACGCCATGCATCCCATGATTGAGGAGGCGGCCAAGCTGTTTGCGATCGCTCCCGAAGACGTGCCCATCGCCACCGCCAACGGCGTGCCGGTCCTGGTCTCTTCCAACTCCATGCTCTATCTCGACCGCGGCCACGCCGACAAGGGGCGAGACGAGCGTCAGGCGGAGCTGCGCAAGCGCCTCGGCCTCCGGGCCTACCAACGCCGCAGCCTGGAGCAAATGTTCGACTGGCACGTCACCGACCTCCCCGAGATCGCCCACAGCCACGCCATCGTCGCCGGCGTCGAGGCCGCCATGTGGGGCGAGACCCTGACCAGTTTCGAGGATCTCGGCTTCCTTCTCCTCCCCCGCCTCGCCGGCGTGGCCGAGAAAGCCTGGACCCACTCCCGAACCACTTGGGACGACTACCGCACCCGGGTCAACACCCATCGCCCCCTCTGGCCGAACTTCGGGTTCACCACAGCCTTCGAACCAGCTGACCCCGGCTGACCCTGCTCCACCGAACACCCCCGAGACTCGCTGCGGCATAACGTGCTTCCATGATCTTTGGGGCCCACGTCATCCTCTACAGCACCGATGCCGAGGCTGACCACGCGCTGTTTCGTGACGTGCTTCAGTACCCCTTCGTCGACGCCGGCCATGACTGGCTCATCTTCGAGCTTCCCCCCGCCGAGCTGGCCGTGCACCCGGCCGATCACAATGCCCATGAGTTGTACCTCATGTGCGACGACCTGGTCGCCACCATGGAAGACCTAGCCGCGAAGGACGTTGCCTGTGGCCCGGTCGAAGAGGCGCGCTGGGGTTCGGTCACCCACGTCACCCTTCCCGGAGGCGGCACCGTCGGCCTCTACCAACCGAGGCATCCATCGCCCTTGGACCGTTTGCGACCATAACGAGAACCTGTTCTAATCTCGCTCCGATGGAGTGCAACCTCGCCGATCTTTTTGAGGCCGCAGTCGACGCCTATTCCGACCGGGAATACCTGGTGGCAGACGGGAAGCGGCGCACCTATGGCGAGATGGAAGCCCGGGCCAACCAGCTGGCCCACCACCTGGCCGCCCAGGGCATCGGTCCCGGCGACCACGTCGGCATCTACTCCTACAACAGCGTCGAGTGGGTAGAGACGGCTTGGGCCGTCTTCAAGCTCCGAGCGGTGTGGATCAACATCAACTACCGCTACGTCAAAGAAGAGCTGCGCTACCTCCTGACCAACGCCGATCTCAAGGCCCTGGTGCACCAGCGCGAGTTTTCGCCCCTGGTGACCGACCTCCTGAGCGACCTCCCCGAACTCCGCCACATCATCGTCATTGACGACGCAACCGACGCCGACCCGACTCCCGGCGCCCTCCGCTATGAAGATGCCTTCACCGATCAGTCGACCACCCGCGACTTCGGCCCTCGCTCAGGGGAGGACCTCTACATCCTCTACACCGGCGGCACCACGGGCATGCCCAAGGGCGTGGTCTGGCACCACCAAGATGTCTTCTACGCCCTCGGCGGCGGTACCGACCCCACCACCAACACGCGCATCGAAGACCCCAGCCTCATGGCCGCCAAAGGGGCCAACGGCGCCATGGTCCATCTGCCCATCGCTCCCCTCATGCACGGCGCCACCCAGTGGTGCGTCATGGGCCAGAGCTTTGTCGGCTCGAAAATTGTCCTGATGGCCAAGTTCGACCCGCACGAGGTGTGGCGCCTGGTCGAAGAAGAGAAGGCCAATTCGGTCATGATCACCGGCGACGCCATGGGGAAGCCGTTGGTCGAGTCGCTCGATGACCCTGGCTTTTCCCACGACCTCTCCTCCCTCTTTGCCGTCGTCTCCTCGGCCGCCCTCTTCAGCTCCCCGGTGAAGGACCAGTTCTTCAGGAAGCTGCCCAACATCCTCATCACTGACGCCGTCGGCTCGTCCGAGGGCGGTAACAACGGGCTCACCGTAATCAGTGCCGGAAACACGGCCATGAGGAGCGGTCCCACTGTGCACCTCCTCGGTGACACGGTGGTCTTCGACGAGGATCTCGTCGAGGTGGTGCCCGGCTCGGGTGTCATTGGCAAGATCGCCCGCTCCGGCGACATCCCGCAGGGCTACTACAACGATCCCAAAAAAACGGCCGAGGTCTTCATCAACGTACGCGGCAAGCGCTACGTGATGCCGGGCGACTACGCCACCGTCGAAGAAGACGGCTCCATCACACTGCTCGGCCGTGGCTCCATCGTTATCAACTCCGGCGGCGAGAAAATCTTCCCCGAAGAAGTGGAGTCGGCGGTGCGCTCGCACCCAGACGTCATGGATGCCATCGTCTGCGGCGCGCCCGATGAGCGCTGGGGCCAAACCGTGGCGGCCATCATTCAACCCCGCGTCGGGCATGAGGCGCCATCGCTGGAGAGTATCCAGGAGCACTGCCGCAGCACCATCGCCGGATACAAGCTGCCCCGCCGCCTGCACGTCGTCCAGACCGTCGAGCGCTCGCCCAGCGGCAAGCCGGACTACACCTGGGCCACCGCCATCGTGACAGCAGGCGACACTCCCGCTCCCAGCACTCCTTAGGCACTGCCCTAAAACAATGCCCCTGGAGCTGACCGAGATTCTCTCCGGCCGGGCCCTCGGTGGCGGCCGGACTTCAGTTTCCCTTCCAACGGCCGTCCTCACCATGGAGCTACAGCGCGGCGTCATGGGTGACATCGCCTCGTTCCCCGAATTGGCCCAAGCGGCTCTAGAGCAGCACATTGTCGCCAACGCGGCGCGATTACTTTCCGCTTGCCGCGCCGCCCGGGTGCCCGTGGTCCACTGCACGGCCGAGTTTCGGGCCGATCGGGAAGGCAGCCTGACCAACACCCCCCTCCACACGGCCCTTCTTCGGCGTCCCGAGCACCTGCTCGAACACACCCCCGCCACCGAGCTGGTGCCGGAGCTCGGGGCCGAGGTCACCGACTACGTCTCGGCCCGCCGCCACGGAGTGGCCCCCTTCACGGGCACGCCGCTGCACCAAACACTGCAAAGTCTCGGCGTGCGGGTGCTCATCGTGACCGGTGTCTCCACCAATCTCGGCGTGCTCGGGCTGTGCGTCGAGGCCGTCAATCTGGGCTATCAGGTGGTGGTGGCCTCCGATGCCGTCACGGGCGTACCCCTGGAGTACGCCGATGCCGTTCTGCGCCAATCGGTCGCATTGGTGGCAGCCGTGCACACCGTCGACGAGATCGTCGGAGCCATCGCCGCCCTCACGCGATGATGCAGCCATGGCGAAAGGCCGACTCCTCCTCCTGACCGGCTCGCCCGGGTGTGGCAAGACCACGGTGGCCCCTTTAGTGGCTGACTTTGAGTCACCCTCGGCCTGCCTGGACCTCGATTGGTTCTTCGCCAAGCTTCGGCAGGGCGCCATTGAGCCGTGGCTCGACGAGGCCCATCAACAGAACCGGGTGGTGTTGTCGGCGGCCGCCTCGGCGGTGGCCACCTTTGCTGCCGGCAGCTATTTCACCGTGGCCGAAGGGATCTTGTATCCGTTCATGCTCGATCTCTTTGCCGCTGCCTGCCGGTCCTTGGGCATCGAAATCAACTACGCGGTTCTCCGGGCGCCGCTCGCCACTGTGCACGAACGAGTGCAACAGCGCCGAATTGAACCACAGCACAAAGACGCGTTGGACAACTTGGCCGTGGTCGGCGACCTCTGGACACAGTTCGAAGCGGCTGGGGTCGACGAACGCCACCGGGTGGAGTCGGGTGACCTCACCCCAACTGACGTCGCAGCTGAGATCTACCGACGCTGCAACAACGGTGAGCTCGTCCTGTCGTGATCGAACCAACTCAACGCCTTGTGCGTCTTAGCCCCAGTGGGACATCTGAGACCTCGTGAGACAGAGTGAAGCGATGCCACGCGCCGTTCTGATCGCCGCCGCCTCAGTCCTGCTGGCGGCGGCTGGCACCCTCGTGGCTGTCCTACCAACCAACGCCTCGACTGTCACCACCACCACCAGCCCATGTGTCATTCCGACTCCTGGTCAACCAGGTGGGGCCGCTTTGTCAACCCCTGGGAACGCACTGAACGGCCCCGCCCTCATAGCGCTGAAGGGAGGAGCGGCCCAGAGTGACTTTTCCATCGACGGCAACAACCTCGTGGTCGAGCCGCCGGGTCGCAATGACCACCCCACCATCACTGCGCACCAGGCCGAGTGCGATGCCTTGGCGTCTCTCAACCTGCAGAATGAAGCGCTGAGCACATCGTTCGGTTCGGGTGTGGCCGTGGGCTACGGCCGCGTCAGCGTGGCCAGTCTCCTGTTCCCACCAGTGACGCACATCCCCGGCCTCATCGATGACACGCCAGGCGACGTGCAGCCCAAGTTCGCCCGCGTCACGCTCTATAACAATCGGCTGGCCTGGGTGGTGGTGTTCGCCCACCACGTGGTCGCTCCATGTCCCTTGGCCTCAGGAGCGACGACGACCACCACCCCTCTCCCCACCGACTTCGACTACCAAGTGTTTCTGGTTGATGCGCACACGGGACGCGATGCCCTCATCTACACCGAGAGTGCGCCCGGATTGTGCGGATCGAGTGGTCGAATGCCGCCGACGTTGTCGCAACCTCGCGAGCAGGTCTCGGTGCCGTGGTCCCTCACTTCTCGGAACGCCAAGGGCTACTCGGGGACCATCACGACGACCGTGCTCCCCTGCGATGGGTATTCGGATCCAGTGTTTATCGATCAAGGTGGCTCGGGCCTCGAGGTGCTCGTGGTCAGACCAGTTGGTGCACGGTGCGGCGCCGCCAAACGCGTCCGGTTGACGGTGGACGCCGCTACCGTCACGTCCGACCTCCCCGCCACCATCACTCACGATCCGGTGGGGCTCTACACCGGACTCCAACCCCTCCCAGTGACCAAGAGCTCGGTCACCCCTCACCCACTGATTACGGTCGACGACCAGGACAACGGGCAGACCATCGCCGTTCCCACTGGGGACGTGCTGGTGGTGCAGCCCCTGCAGAGCCTGACCAACGTGACCTCCTTCGTCAGTCCCGTCGTATCAAGCAACTCTGCGGTGCTAGGCGGGCTCAACAAGCGACAGTCATTGGCGGCTGAGTTCAGGGCCTGGAAAACAGGCCATGCCACCCTCTCGATTCCCGCCTCCAAATGCCGGACCGTCCCGGTCGGAAAGTCGTCGTGTTTCATTGTCCACGTCAAGGTGACGACTTAGGTCTCGATCGTCATCTCCCTCATCGGGTCGGACAACGAGTCGATTGATCCGCCTTGGAGACGCCGATGTGCGAGTGCGACAGCATCCCCGCCTTCGGCACATAGGGCGTTGTGATCGTGACTGGGGTACCGAAGCTGGTGAAGTCCAATGTGGTCGTGCCCGAAATGCGCTGTACCGGTGCCTGGGGCGAGCTCGATACCTGATGAATCGACGTCTGCACCTTGCGGATGCGCCCTCGACGGTCCAGCCACATTCGGATGACTGAGGTGGACACCTGCGAATAGCGGCCCTTCGAGCCGTAACACTCGGCACCGTGAGTCGTCCACGAATACACAGTGGTAGACACGCTGCCCACGCTCTGATGAACAGATACCCGTGGTGCAGGTTCGCTTGGAACGTGAAGGAGAGGCGCGAGCGCCACCTCCACATAGGCCTCACTCATCGCTCCGAAGGGCCCCAGCAACGGCGACACCGGGACTTCGGCCCACGGCAGCGTCACCGATTGCGGCATTTGCAGGAATGACCCCCGGGGCGTCTCACGTTCATGCAGGAGGGAGTGATAATCGGCCTGACTGGTTGACCCAACAAACTGCTGCTCGGCCTGGTGCGTATAGACGCTCACCTCTGAGGAGTGGTGAGCGAAGTTCACTGCACCAACACCAAAGTCGGTGGAGTCGACGATCGGTTCAGTACTTCGTATCGACGCGGTCACCTCGAAGGTGGCGCTACGGGCTCGCGCCGTCGCCGTCACCGCCCGTTGCACCAGCGACGACGGAACTGATGCAGCAGAGGAAGCACCGGGCTCCTCCCGAACTCCGACCCAGGCGCCCGCACCAACTCCGGCCGTCAAGACGACCAACAGGAACTTGGGAATCAATGGCCGAGGGCGCATGTCGCCTTCGACGCTAGCGACTCCGCCCAATGTGGGCTCAACCCATAATGGGGCGACCAAGCAGTCGCAACCCGGGACCTACTTCTTAGCTGCAGCCTCGCGCTGGCGAGTCGTGCTGTGCACTGGGTCCTTGTCGAAGGTCTTGAGAATGTGCTTGCCGAAGGTCTCTACGGCCTCGTGGCAGACGTCGATCTCCATGGATGTGGATAGCATGCCGAACGAGATTTGGTCGGCCCCGGTCTTGGTGTACGTCTCGATGGCCTTGTTCACTTCTTCGGGCGAACCGATGGCAATCTGACCGGCGTCGATGGCCAGGTCCAAGGTGGCCGGGTCCATACCGGGCACGATCTCGGGCCACTCGGGCAGTCCCTTGGGCTTGGGGAAGGTGTCGAGGTAACGGAACACCAGGCTCAGGTGGTAGTTCGACTCCGACTCCAAGAATGCCTTACGAGCCTTGGCACCGTCTTCCATGCAGATCATCTGCGTGGTCACCATGACGTTGTTGTTGACGAAGGCGCCCACGGGGTTCTTGCAGTCTTGAATCTTCTCTTTGTACTTGGCGATCAGCGGGGTCAGCTGGTCGGGCGTTGAGAAGCCAAAGCACAGGATGCCCACACCGAGTTCGGCCGCCAGCTCGAAGGTCGACGGGCTACCCGCCGCCATCCAGATGGCGGGGTGGGGCTTGGAGTAGGGCTTGGGCAGTACGTTGCGCTGGGGCATCGAGAAGAATTTGCCGTCGTAGCTGTACTCCTCGTCCCTCCACATGCGCACCAACTGGGGCAGCACCTCGGCCACCATTTCGCGGGTGAGGTCAGGGTCCTCGATGCCGAAGCCGCGCTGCTCGGTGGTGGACGAACCACGGCCGGTGCCGAATTCGAATCGACCTTCGGAAAGGTGATCGAGCATGGCCACACGCTCAGCAATGCGGGCCGGGTGGTTCACGGGAGGGGTGATGTTGAAGATGCCCGAGCCGATGTGGATGTTCGACGTCTTGGCGGCGCAGAAGGCCAGGAACGACTCGGAAGCCGAGAGGTGGGAGTAGTCAGTCAGGAAGTGGTGCTCGGAGGCCCAGGTGTATTTGAACCCGGCTTTGTCGGCCGCCACGATGAACGACACCTCGTCCATGATGCGGTCGTGCTCGGCGGCTTCGCCGTGGGCGGCACGGTACTTGGGCAGCAGGCACGCGGCATTGAAGATCCCGAATTCCATGGGGTGAACACGTCCTCCCGTACGGCTCCGCGGACCAATCCCGCAGGCGATCGTGCGAAGGTAACACGACCTAGAGTAAAATGCAACGTGTTCCAATAATGGACACTTCCTCCCAGGTCAGCGACGTTCGGAGATGCGATGGAGTCGGTTGAGACGATTGCCTTTTCGGTGCTCCAGCGCTCCGCTGACCCGACAATCGGGCTGATCGCCGGCGACTTGCGCCAATCACATGCCGAGGTGGTCTCGCTGGCGGCGCAACGGGGGGCATGGCTCCAAGCCAACCGCTCCCCCGGACCCTTCCACGTGGCCGTGTTGCTGGAGAACGTCCCCGAGTTCATTTACTGGTTGGAGGCCTGCGCGCTGGTTGGGGCAGTCGTAGTCGGCGCCAACGCCACCCACCGAGGCGAGGACCTCGCCCGAGATCTCACCCACACCGAATGCCAATTCCTGGTGACCGACTCTCGCCTCTTTCATTTGGTGGAGGGGCTCCGCATCGGTGATGCCGTCGGCATCGTCACCAAAGACAATCCCAGGGTGTTGGTCTTGGACGAACCTCTGGCCCAAGAGGCACTGGTTCCCTTTGCCGGCACCAAAGCCCAGGATGTCGTCGACAGTGACCTCAACCCGACCTCGTTGGGCTACCTCCTCTTCACCTCCGGTACCTCGGGCGCCCCGAAGGCTTGTTTATGCAGCCAGGGCCGCCTGGCTCGCATCGCTCCGATCGTGGCCCAGATGTACGCCCTCACATCGGACGACGTCTGCTACTTGGCCATGCCGCTGTTTCACTCCAATGCGTTGATGGCAGGGTGGGGTCCAGCACTGAGCGCAGGTTCCACCTTCGCCCTGCCCACCACCGGCCGCTTTTCGGCGTCTGGATTCCTGCCCGATGTGCGCGCCGCAGGCGTCACCTACTTCAACTACGTCGGCAAGCCGCTCTCCTACATTCTCGCCACGCCCGAACAACCCGATGACGCCGACAACCCACTCATCCGCGCCTTTGGCAACGAAGGCTCCACCGATGATGTGGCCAAGTTCGCTGAGCGGTTCGGCGTCGCCGTCACCGACTCCTACGGTTCGACCGAAGGTGGGGCCACGGTCGTGCGCACACCCGACACGCCTCCGGGCGCGCTCGGTGTCTCCGGTGAAGGAACGCTCGTCCTCGACTCAGAGACCGGCGAGGAATGTCCGCCGGCTCACTTCGATGACCGGGGTCGACTGACCAACGCTGAAGAAGCGATCGGCGAGCTGGTCTCGAAAACCGGAGGCGCCGGCTTCGAGGGCTATTGGCACAACGACGACGCCGAGCGGGCTCGACTGCGTGAAGGTTGGTACTGGACCGGGGATTTGGCCTACCGCGACGATGCCGGCTACTTCTACTTCGCCGGCCGGGACCACGACTGGATCAGGGTCGACGGCGAGAACTTCGCCTCTGCTCCTATTGAACGCATCCTGCAACGGCATCCCGATGTCGTCCTCGCCGCGGTCTATGCCGTGCCCGATCCCGTCGTAGGTGACCAGGTCATGGCGGCCGTCCAACTCCGGCCCGGCGTCGACTCGTTACATCCGGTGGAGTTCGCCACCTTCCTAGCCGCTCAAAGTGACATGGGCACCAAATGGAGCCCGCGCTTCATTCGCCAATCGGGTGAGCTCCCGATCACTGCCACCAACAAGGTCCTCAAAGGTGCGCTCCGGTCGGAACGCTGGAACTGCGACGAACCCTTGCTATGGCAGGCCACCAAGGGCGGCACCTTTGAGGTCCTGTCACGTGAACAGGCCCGCCAACTCGAATCCGAAGTCGAGGGTCGAGTGATCTGATGGATCCGGGCCGGCACTACGACCGCATTGGCCTTGGCTATGCGTCGCGTCGACAGCCTGATCCCCACATCAACGCCCAAATCTGGGCGGCCGTAGGTGACGCCAACAGTGTCGTCAACGTCGGAGCCGGGACCGGCTCCTATGAGCGAAGCGACCGCCACATGGTCGCGGTGGAACCCTCGAGCGTCATGATCAGCCAGCGCCCGTCCACCAGCCCACCGGCGATTCAGGCCCGTGCGGAGCACCTTCCCTTCCGAGATCAGCAATTCGACGTCGCCTTGGCGTTATTGACCATCCATCATTGGGGCGACATGGCCCAAGGTTTGGCCGAACTCCAGCGCGTCTCGCGCCGGCAAGTGCTGTTCACCTTTGATCCGTCCATGCACGATGCGCTCTGGGTCTTCAACGAGTACGTCCCGTCTTCCATCGGATTCGCCGAAGAGGCTCCCATCACGGAGGTCATCCGCTTGCTCGGGGCCAGCAGGGTGCGCGTAGAGGTTGTACCAGTGCCACCCGACTGCACTGATGGGTTCGCATCGGCCTACTGGCAGCGACCGGAGATGTACCTCTCGGCCACAGCCCGGGCCAGCATCTCTGCCTTCGCTCGACTCAGCGACGAACAAGTCATTCCTGGCATGGATCGATTGGCCCGTGACCTCGACAACGGCGAGTGGCACCGCCGCCATGCCGACTTGCTGGCCATGGATTCCTTCGACGCCGGACTCCGCCTAGTCGTCGCCGACTGAGCCGCCTCATCATTCTTGAGAACTGATGAAGAATTAACGGTCCATCGAGTGAACTTTGTCGGCCGTGATGGTCAGGATCACTCGAACCTGATCGCGCCCTCCGTACCACTGGTATGGGCCGTCGGTGTATCGCTGGGCCAGGAGCTCAATGTGCTCCGCTCCACCTTCGGCTGTGATGTTCGTCACGCGCCCCCGGACGGCGTAATAACGAGAAGGGTCCGCGCCATCGCAGACGGCGACAGACACTCGAGGGTCCCGCTGAATGTTGCGCATCTTCTGGTGCGTCTGAACGGTGTTGATGATCACGTGCTCACCATCAGTGTCGACCCAGGTTTCGGTCGTCTGCGGCGCACCATCCGGCATCAGTGTCGTGATGAAGCACGGGTTTCTGCCTTGCATCAATGCGACCATGCGCTCAGGGAGATCCATGCGAGTCACGGTACCTCAAGGTTCGTCATTCATTGTCATAGACCACGAGCCAGCGAACGATCAACCAACAGCGGCCGAACCAGCAGCCGACAAGGCCGCGCCGATTTCGCGCTGCCAGTCCGGCTGGCGCGTGAAATGCACCGTCAGCCATCCGTGTGTAGCGGCCACACCAATGTTTGCTCGCGTGTCGTCCACCAAGACCACCGATTGCCGCTCTTCCGAAATCCCCAAGGCAGCATCGACGTGCCGGAAGAAATCCGGGTTGGTCTTCCCCGTCCCGACCGCAGCTGAATAGAAGAGGTCGAACGGCGGCAAGTACTCCGCAAAGTGGTCTCTGAGAAACGCGGCCCGTCGGTGTTCTTGATTAGTGACCAGAATGAGCCGTGCACCTTCAGTCACCCACCGAGTGGCGGCGGCGGCCACAGCCAGATCCACCACGAAGTCCGCCTCGAACCAGGCGCGCAAGAATTCTTCGACCGAGCACGGCCAACCCAATTTCAAAATCGCATCGGACAGCGCTGGCTCAACTGGCATAACGCCAAGCATGATCTCGGGCCAGGCCTGCTCGAAGAACATCGCATTCAGCAGGCTGGCGTCGACGCCGAACTGCTCGCCGACGGCGTCTTGCCACGAGCCCAGGCCGCCACGCGTGGGGTCAAGCAGGACGCCATCAACATCGAGGGCCAGTACAGAACCCCCGAGGGGGCCGACCGGCGCGGAAGTGCTCAGCGATCGATGCCGAGCACGAGGCCACTGGTGGGCACACCGGTTCCGGCTGTGACCACCACGTGCTCGACATTGGGAACCTGATTAGTCGACGTACCCCGGACGAGGCGGACACCCTCGGCTATTCCGTTCATGCCATGTAGGTAGGCCTCACCCAGCTGTCCACCGTGCGTATTGATGGGCAGCGCGCCCCCGACTTCGATGCGGCCGTCCTTTATGAAGTCTTTGGCTTCGCCCTTAGCGCAGAAACCAAGCTCTTCCAATTGGTAAAGGACATAGGGCGTGAAGTGGTCGTAGAGGATGGCCGCCTGCATGTCGTCGGGCCCGAGACCTGAGCTCTCCCACAGTTGGCGAGCCACGACCGACATCTCAGGCAGGCCGAGCAAGTCGTCACGGTAGTAGCTGGTCATCATGTCTTGTCCGGCGCCGGACCCTTGGACGGCAGCGTGGATCACCGCCGGCGTACCGGGCAGGTCGCGAGCGCGCTCGAGCGACGTCACCACGATGGCCTGGCCGCCATCGGTTTCTTGGCAACAGTCGAGCAAGTGCAAGGGCTCCACAATCCACCGGCTGGCCTGATGGTCTTCGAGAGTGATGGGCTGCTCGTAGAACCACGCCTTCGGGTTCGTTGCCGCGTGCTTCCGGTCAGCCACGGCCACGCGGCCGAGGTCCTCACTCGTGGCCCCGTTCACATGGAGGTAGCGCTGAGCAGCCAGGGCTACCCACGAGGCTGGCGTGAGCAATCCAACTGGCAGGTAAGAGGCCATGTGGGCGTTCTCAGCATTGGGAATCGGCGGACGACCCTGGACACCGACGCCGAACCTGGCCCCGGAGCGTTCGTTGAAGGCCCGGTAACAGACGACCACATCGGCCACACCCGATTGCACGGCCAACGCCGCCTGCTGAATGGTGCCGCATGCCGCACCGCCGCCGTAATGGATGCGACTGAAGAAAGTCAGCTCGCCAATGCCGAGGCTACGGGCGATGTCGATGTCGGGGTTGGTGTCGGAGCTAAACGAGCACATGCCCTGCACTTCGCTGGGCGCGATGCCGGCATCTTTGAGGGCGAGATCCACTGCTTCGACGGCCAGACGGAGTTCGGACCGTCCCGAATCCTTCGAGAACTCGGTGGCGCCGATGCCAGCAATTGCGACCTGACCCGAAAATGAGTGAGGGCTCACTGCCCGTCCCCCAAGCTCATGGGTAGAACCACAGTCACCGTGCCGGTCACGTGATCGCCGAGCGAGTTGGCGCCACGGATCTTCACCTGCACCATGCCGCTCTGCCCGTCGGTGGCCAGAGGGCCCTTCTCGGTCACCACCCCGGTGAACGTCATGACGTCGTCGGGATAGTTGGGCGCCCCGAGCCGGATGTTGACCTCGCTGATGACGGCACTGGGACCGGTCCAATCGGTCACGTAGCGACCGACCAGCCCGTTGGTGGTCAGGATGTTCATGAAGATGTCCTTGGAGCCGCGTGATTTTGCCAGCTCCGAGTCGTGATGCACGTCCTGGTAGTCGCGACTGGCCAGCGCGCCGGACACGATGAGGGTCCGCGTGATTGGCAGCACCAACTCGGGGAGCTCGTCGCCGACATCAGGATCGAAGAACGTCATTCCCGTGCCGGTCACGACGCCACCTTGGCCAAGGCCTGCGCCGCAATGCTGGCTCCGAGTGCAGCTAGCTGACGGCTCGAGTTGCCCAGCAACAGCTCGATCTGCTTGCCCCAGAGGAAGTAGCGATGGATCGGGTACGTGACGTCGGCCCCCATGCCACCGTGCAAGTGCTGCGTGGCGTGCACCGTGCGCTGCCCTCGTTCGGCCGCTTGCCACTTGGCCACCCGAGCGGCGTCGGTGGCGTCGCGTCCGGTATCGAACAACCAGGCCGCGTTCCACAACGTCACGCGCATGGCTTCAATGTCGATAGCCCCGTCGGCTGCCCGCAGCATGGTGCCCTGGAATGTGCTGAGCGGACGGCCGAACTGGTTGCGCTCGTTGAGGTAGGTGGCCGTCTGGGCCAGTGCCGACTCGCAGACGCCGACTTGCAGCGCGCACAGCCCGATGATGGCGGCCGTCATCAACGTATCTAGGGCGGCCCGTCCTGACTCGGGCCCGACCAGCAGATCGGCATTGTCCACGCCAACCTCGGCCAAGTGCAGGTGGGCATGAATTTCGCGATTGGTGGTGACTGTGCGTTCGAGCGATACGCCGGCCACTCGTGTATCGACCAGGGCCAGGATTACGTGACCATCAAAGGTCCGGGCCGGAACAACGACTCGGTCGGCCACATGCGCGTAGGGCACGGCCAGCTCGGTGCCGTTCAGCACCCAATGTTCGCCCTCGGGCGCAGCGTGCATGGTGGGAAGACCGCTGACGCTGGTGGCGCTGCCAGTGAGCGCCGCAGTCAGGATCACCTCGCCGGCCGCCACTCCGGGCAACCAGCGAGCCTGCTGATCGGTAGTGCCGAATCGAGCAATGGGCAGCGCCCCAAGCACCAGGGTGGACCACAGCGGCGCCGGCGCCACCACGTTCCCCTGAGCCTGCAGCAGCAAGCACAACTCGGTCAGGCCGTACCCGGCACCACCGTGCGCCTCGGGCACCCCCAGGCCAAGCAAGTCGGCCTCAGCCAATGCTCGCCACAGCTCACGGTCCACGCGATCGTCGGTTGATTCGACGGCCAGCACGCGGTCGGGGTTGACCAGCCCAGAGAGAAGACCACAGGCCGCCTCTGCCACCGCCGACTGTTGTTCAGTGAATGCGAAGTCCATCAGGCTGCGCCCTTCTTGTCGGCCGGGACGAAGACGGGAAGCGAAAGGGTGTCGTCGAAGTCGACGAACGTCGCCTCCAGCGCCATGCCGATCACGATGTCACCCTTGTCCGCCACGTCGATATTGGCCACCACGCGGGTCCCTTCCTCCAATTCCACTAGTCCGATGGGAAGCGGGTAGTCGAAGGACGGCACCTGTGGGTAGTGGACGACGACAAAGGAATAGAGCACGCCACGACCACTGGACTCGATCGTGTCCCATTCGAACGACTGGCACTTGCCACAGGCAGGCAACGGAGGATGGCGCAACATCTGGCAGGACGTGCAGCGCTGAATCAAGAGCCGGTGCGCCTTGGTGCCGTCGAACCAGAACGCGTTGTCCTGCGTCAGCGCCGGGTGCGGTCGAGGCGGCCGCTCGTTCTTCTCGGTTCGCTGCGGTGGCAAGTACTTGAGAATTCGGAAGCGCATGGTGGCCACGGGTTCACCCGCAGCGAAGAGTGCAGCCACGTCATCGGGAGTGGGATTGGCTGGGACATCGGCGTCGGGGACGGCCACAAAGTCGAGCCGCGTGGTGAGGAAGCGCCCCGTGCCCAGGCCCGTACGTTTGGGGTCGGAGATGTCCTCAATGACCGAGCTCACCAAGAGACGATCGCCAACGACGAGCTGACGTCCGTAGCGCTGCTCGCAATTGGTGGCCACAACGGAGGTGAGTCCCTCGGTGTCGAGCAGCGTCATCATCGTGTCGTTGGGGCCGCTGCCCTGTTCGGTGCCCGCTTCACGGGCGGCTTCGACCAGTTGGGTGGCGCGCAGCCCGCGCATGATCCACGCCTGCAGCATGGTGGCAGGAGCGATGACGCCGTCAAAACCATTGGACCGCGCCGCCTCAGCGTCGATGTACACGGGGTTCTCATCCCCCATGGCCTCGACCCAATGCCGGATCATGGGCTCGTTCACGGCATGGGGGGAAAGCTGAGGCTCGCCCGATACCAGGCCCACCAACGCCTCTAGGTCGGCGCTGCGGTCAGGGAACGGCAACAATTCTTCGAAGCGCTCGCTCACCGCGCGCCCCGCTTCATGCCAAGACCAGCCGTAGCCACGATCTCACGCTGTACTTCGTTGACGCCACCGCCAAAGGTATTGATCTGCGCCTGACGACCAGTGGCCTCAATGCGGCCGCGCAATAGGGAGCCGGGTGACCCGGGTGTGAGATACCCCGCCGCGCCGATGATGCCGAGGAGGAGGCGGAAGACCTCAATGGTGCGCTCGGTGCCGAACACTTTGATAGATGAGGACTCGGCTCCGGTCAGTTCGCCGTCGGCCACATGGACGGCCATGCGCCAATTGAGCAGCCACATGGCCTCGAGCTCGGCCTGGCACTTGGCCAGATCGAACTGCACCCAAGGCTGCTCCACCAGCGTGCGACCGTCGTCGGTGGACTGGGTGGCGGCCCAGGTCACCACTTCTTCGAACATGGAGATGGCCAGACCGCTCCACGCCGCCAACCCCACGCGCTCATGGTTGAGCTGGGTGGTGATCATGCGCCAGCCTTCGTTTTCCTCGCCCACGCGGTTGGTCAGCGGGACACGTACGTCTTGGTAGAAGGTGGACGTGGTGGTCAGTCCACCAACGGTGTTGATGATGGACCACTCGAAACCCTTGGCCGTGGTCGGCACACAGAGGATGGAGATGCCCTTGTGCTTGGGAACGTCGGGGTCGGTGCGGCAGGCCAGCCACACGTAGTCGGCCTCATCGGCACCGCTGGTGAAGATTTTGGCGCCGTTGACCACGTACTCGTCGCCGTCACGCACAGCGCGAGTGCGCAAGGAGGCCAGGTCGGTACCGGCCTCGGGCTCGGTGTAGCCGATGGCGAAGTTGAGTTCGCCGGCCAGAATTTGCGGGCAAGAAGAAAGACTTCTGCTCCTCCGTGCCGTAGCGCATGATGGTCGGGCCCACTGTGTTGATGGTGACGAAGGGGAACGGGGCGCCGGCCCGGCGGGTCTCGTCGAAGAAGATGAACTGGTCAGTGGCCGGACGGCCCTGTCCGCCAAATTCGGTAGGCCACCCAATGCCCAGCCAGCCGTCCCTGCCCACTTGGCGGACCACCTGGCGCCAGGCGTCACCGCCCTCGCCGCCCTCGGCCAAGCCAGCGCGGACCTCATCGGTGAGCAGGTCGGCGTAATAGGCCCTCAGCTCTGCGCGCAGCTGCTGCTGTTCAGGGCTTTCTTCGAGGTGCATGCGCCCCCCCGGCGGGGATCAGTCGGCGGTCCCTGCAGGTCAAGGCCGCTCTTGAGAAAAACTGTAACACGTTCCTGTTCCGAAGGTCCGGGCTGGCCAGAGGCCCGAACTTGAGGTGATCATGCTGCTCCACCCCGGTTGTGGATCCACTGGGAACACCACCCCTGGCCCCTCTACGATGCCATCGTGACTCTGAGTGTGGCGGAGATCGCCGCCCTGAATGACCCGGTGTTGCGGAACCTGCAGATCACCCAGCGCTACCACGAGCTGGCCCTGCAATTCCGCGAGCACGGTCTGGGGGACGACGCCTCCTGGTGCGCCTTCGCGGTGTGGGCCTCGAAAACGGCCGGCGCCACCATCCGGGGCGAGGAGTTGCCCACCGGAGTCCGTGACTTATTGGCCAGCAGCACCGATGCCACCAACGCCGTGCACAAGTTCAATCACGGACTGGCAGCGTGGTTGACCACACGCCTGGAACATTCACACCTGCTCGACATCGTGGAGGAGGTAAACCAAGAAGTGTCGTCAGCCATCGCGGTCGGCAACTTGCTCGTCTTCTCCGAACTGGCTCCGATCTTCACCGCCATGGTGGCCGGGCAGGACATCGCTCCGCTCCTCGACGACCTCGATGCCCAAGGTGTCGATACCGCTGCAGTGCGACAGGCCTTCACCCACTACACCGCGGCCCTGTCCCATTCAGGCGGTCGATGTGCGTCAGTACTGGCCGCCAACATTCTGGCCGTCAGTCATGAGCAGGAGCGACTACAGCCAAACATCGAAACCGCACTCAATGCCGCCGTGCACGATGTCTTCGTCAACGTGGTCAAACGAGACTTCGTACTCGATATGCCAAAGGCCGATGACCACAACCTCTTCCACCACCTATGCGGTGAAGTGGGCTCTGCCTTCGAGCACGCCTGGCAGACGGTGCTGACCGGCATCATGTTGCGGCTGGTGACACCGGGCCAGGTCTTCGATCTGCATGACGACGTCCCGCCCCTCGACCGGCAACTCTTTCCAGCTGAGCTGGCCAATTTAGAGGGCTCGGTAGCGGAGGGTCCCTACGGCCAGTGGGATCGCACCGAGGGCTCAGGCGTACCCAGCGGCGCTGACGACTGGGCCAACATGCACGAGCGCATGAACTACATCGTCACGTTGTTCCGCTCGCGCCAGCACCACCCTGCGCTCTTCGACCCGCCCTTTACCGACGATCAGCTCGTAGCGCTTGCCGGTGGGCACCTCCCTGAGGGACTCCTGTAACCGACACCCCCCAGCGGTCAGCTAAATGATCAGGAACAGCAAAAGTGGCGCGACCTGACCGCTCGGCACCGATGGCCAACTGGAGCATGCCCAGGCCGATGCGGTCGGACAGCCCACGGAGGAAGCGCCGGTGTGCTCGCTGGGCCGACAGCAACCGCGTCACCGAAGCCAACGGTAAGAACATCACTCTGGTCCAATCGGCCGGGGGCACGCCGATCAGGTCGGCCGTGTCATCACCGACGTAGTAGCGGATGGTGGTCGCTGGCAGCCCCTTCAGTCCACGGGGCGCCAGATCGTCGCCCTGCGCCAACAAAGCCACTGTCAGCTCGGCACCGGCTGCGCTCGCCGCGAATTGGCGCCGACGCACAACCGGCATGAGCTCCCGGGTCTGCGCCCGGGTCAGCGGCAGCAGATCAGCCCGCACGCCCAGAAGTGATCCGACGTAGGACCAAGCGTGGAGATACGCGTCGGCGTCTTCTTCGCTGTACACCACGCCCGTGCGGTCGAAGACCTCAAAGACGACCTCAGTGAAGGTCAACAGGGTCTCGAGCAGATCCTCTTGATTGATGGGTACACCCCATGCCGGGTCCCACTCAGCCTTGGGATCATGGGTGATGAGCCAACGCACGGCCGCATGCATGAGACGTACATGCCGGATGTCACTCAGGCCCCGGCCACCGTCCACCAGACCCATGGGCTCCATCACGTCGAGGTGGAACTGGGCCGTCTCGTTCAGTCGCCGCTTGGTGTCGGTGACGAGCCGGGCCGTGAGAGCGAGCACCTGCACCCCGCGGCAGCAGGCATAGGCACTCGGGAGGGCCGCCGCGTACAGCGCCGTGAAGACGTGGGAACCCCAGCGGGCGAAACGCTCCTGTCCCGCGGCTACGAGTGCCGGGTCCATCCAATCGGGGATGTCGACTGGCCCCGCCAGGTAGGCCTGCACCACATCCGAACTGAGATGGCCCTCTTTGTGCACCATGGTGCGCATCAGCGCGTCGGGTTCGCTCTCTTTGACGTGCTCGAAGTGGGCTGCCGCCACCTCGTCAGCCAAGGGGTCCGCCTCAGTGCGCAACCTGTTGAGGAAGTCGTCATTGCACTGCGCCGCGTTCACTGCTGCCCCAGAGCGGCTTCGGCCCGGCCCATGCTGAGCGTGGGCTCTTGGTCCTGGAACGTCGCCACCAGTGTCGCCAATTCGGCCCGCACCTGCGGTGCAGACCCGGGCAACAGGACCCTCGAGGTTAAGGCTCGCAGTTCGAGCATTCGCATGCCCGATGAATGTGCAAACGCCACCGCTGCGGCAAAATCTTCGTCTGCTGCCACCGGATTACCCAGGCGCAGCTGCAGCTCGCCGCGCACACGCAGAATTTCGGGCAGGCAAAATAGCTCGCCGGTCGATCGCGCCGTCTCTTCGGCCTGTTGCAACAAGCTTAAGCCGCGCTGCGGTTCGGTGTCTGGGTGATCCGCCAGCAGCATGGAGAAGTACGGCTGCAAGAGCGGACCCGGCATCTCCGGTTCTACGCTTCCCTCTCCGGACCACCAGCGCAGGACGGCAATCCACAGCCGCCATTGTCGAGTCGTCACATCGTCGCCCAACTGTCCTTTTCCTTCAGTCAGTGAGAGAACCAGATCCCGGTCGCCATCGAACTGGGCCATGATCGCTGCCGTCGCCGCGGTCACGGCTTGGGCTTGCGGCACCCCGCAGCTAGCGGTGAAGCGGATCGTGTCGGCCCGGATGCGATGGCCGTCGGTGACCCGACCCATCAGCCAGCAGCCCAGCGAAGCCAGGGTGCGCGTGGCGGCCAAGACGATCTCGGCCACCGCAGCGGACAAGGTCGGCAGCACAGGCAGGTCCTGACTCAGTGGAAGACCGGCGGCCTCGAAAGAGGACTCCATGGCGGCCACGCCTTCAACGACCTTCCCCTGCCATACCCAGCCTCCCCCGGCGAACTGGGCTAACACCTGCTCGGCCCATCCGTTTTGGGATTCGACGGCCAACTTCATGGCCTCGGGCAAGGCGGCATCGACGGAAGCAAAATCACCGTTGGCCTGCCACCACGGCAGCAGCACCATCAGACTCAGGAGCAGGGTTTCCTGATCACCCAAGCGCCGGGCCAGCTCCTGCACCCTCATGGCTTCCTCCATGACAGCAGGTTGGGCCTGGTCAACGGCAGTGAGACACATCGTCAATCGGCTGCGCGCCCCCAGTTCCATCAGGTCGCGCTCATCGTCGGGCAACTGCGACACCAACTCCAACAACTCGCGCTCGTGACCAGCCGCCTCACGAAACCGCGCATTTCGTCGCGCCGTGCGTGACGCCAATCGCCACGTCGCAATCGCCTCGGGCGCCCGACCCGCCGCGCCCAGGTGATACGCCGCAGTTTCAGGCTGAGCGTCCAGCAGACTCGCCTCGATCATGTGATCGGCCACTTCCGAATGTGCCCGGCGACGTTCGGTTCGCAGAACCGATCGATAGGCCGCTTCGTGAATGAGCGCGTGGCGGAACCACAGCCGCCCATCCGACTCGGGCGCGTCCACCACCGCTTGGTCCACCAGGTGTTGCAAGTGTCCATCAATGGTGGCTAGGTCCAGGCCTGACACTCGTTGCAACGTCTGACGGTCGAAGGCGCGCCCGATAATGGCGGCCAGCTGAGCCGTCTGCTTGGCGTCACCCAGCCGATCGAGCCGAGCCGCAATCACCTCAGTCAGCGTGGCGGGGATACCCGCAGCGCCCTCAGGGTCGGACGAGCCGTCGATAACCGCCCGGGTCAGTTCCTCCAGGAAAAGAGGAACGCCGTCGGCTCGCTCCACCAAGGCGCGCGTCATGTCCTCGGTCAGTTGATCCCCGCCCGGTACGCCCCACACGATGGCCATCGCATCGTCGGGATGTAGCCGATCAAGGTCGAGCCGGTGCGGCGTCACTGATGGCTGGTCGTCAATAAATTCCCGACGAGCAGTCAGTACCTCGAGCACGGTGCAGTTGCTCCGCGCCACCTGGTCCACCACCTCAATGGTGCTCGGGTCCGCCCAGTGGGCATCCTCCACCAGCAACAGCAAGGGACGATCGGCCGCCCGCTCCATGAGCCAGGACGCCGCGTCGGCGGGATCCACCGGCACCTCCCCCATGAGCGCCCCGAAGGGGTGCAAGGGACTTAATGCATCGCGCCGCCCGCAATAGATGGGTGCGACGGGGGCGCCTCGATCAGACAGGACACCGGCGAACTCTTGCAGCAGGCGCGACTTGCCGATGCCCGGCTCACCTGTGATCAGCACGGCCCGAGCTGGTCCGTCCTGCACTGACTCCCAATGCTCGTGCAGCCAATCAGACTCCCGCTGCCTCGCCACATAACTGGTCAGAGGTCCGGTCTCAAGCCGCCGCCGGGCCGAGCTGCGATGCCGCACCAGCGACGCCGGCACCTCCCGGCTAATGCCCTTGAGCGTCAACGCACCGACTGACTCCATCACGAAGTAACCGGCCACCATTCGCGCCGTCACGTCACTGACGATGACCTGGCCCGGTTGAGCCACCGCCTGCAGACGCGCCGCCAGATTGGGGACCTCTCCAAACACGTCGGCGATGCGGCTGGCCCCGCCCGCCCGTACGGCCGCCATCACCACCTCCCCGGTATGTACGCCGACCCGGGCCTGCAGATCGGACAACACCAACGCAGCCGGCAGATCCTCACGCAGTCGACTCACTCGATCCACAATGGCCAGCCCCGCCGCTACCGCCTCGCGTCCTGCCGATTCGGTGGCCACCGGATAGCCGAAGTAAGCCACCACCCCGTCACCCTGAAACTGGGCCACCACGCCGCCGTGTTCGTCCACCACAGCAGCCACGGCTCGTTGATAGGCCTCGATCACCTCGTGCAGGTCTTCGGGATCGAGTTGAGCTGCAAGCTCGGTCGACCCCACCAAGTCCGAGAACAGCACCGTCAAACTGCGCCGCTCGTCAGGTAGGTCGGCTCCAGGTGCCATCGGCTCCGCCACCGTTCAGGCTCCGCCAACACTGGGGTCGGCGCGCCGGAACAGCACCAACACGCATGACCGCCGACTGCGCATAAGCGCAATCTAGGACGAACGTGCTTCCCCAGGCAGCCCTCAGCCCCGGATGCCCGAAGGCACAGTGTGCGTATGATCACTGACACACGTTCTAGAAATTGCCTCCACCCGCTGGAGGCATCTGCCGGCCGAATGGGGGGCCAATGGGCCTTGATGAGATCGACCTGATTGACGGGCGCAACTTCGTCTCGGGCGTGCCCCACGAGTGGTTTCGCCAGCTGCGCGCTGAGGCCCCCGTGTACTGGCACCCCGAGAAGACAGCTCCCCGAGGCGGCTTCTGGACCGTCACTGGATACGAGGACTGCGTCACCGTGAACCGGGACTGGGAGCACTTCTCCTCGGCCAAGCGCTCCGCCCTCTTCAATGAGATGGACGATGAACAGCTGGTCCAGCAGCAAATGATGATGCTGAACATGGACCCGACCATGCACACGCGCTACCGCCGGTTGGTCAACAAGGGCTTCACCCCCAAAATGGTGCGCGATCTGGAAGCCCAAATTGTGGGGTACGCCGACGGCATCATCGACGCTGTCTGCGAACGAGGTAGCGCCGACTTCGTGGTGGAGATTTCGGCCGAACTCCCGCTACTGGTCATTGCCGAGCTGCTGGGCGTTCCCCAGGAAGATCGGCGCCTGGTCTTCGACTGGTCGAACCGAATGATCGGGTCGGAGGATCCTGAATACCAGATGCCCGACACCGACCCGGGCGAAGCTGCGGCTGCCGTGTTCAGCTACGCAGAGAAGTTGGCCTCCGATCGCCGCCTCGCCCCACGCCAGGACCTGGTCTCCGTCCTGTTGGACGCCGAGGTGGAGGGCGAGAAGCTCAACGAGTTCGAGCTGGACCTCTTCTTCCTCCTCCTCATTGTGGCCGGCAACGAAACCACTCGGAACTTGATGTCCGGCGCCATGCACGCCTTCTTCGACCACCCCGACCAGTGGGAGCTCCTGAAGCGGGACCGATCACTTCTGCCCAGCGCGGTGGAAGAGATGCTGCGCTACGTCACCCCGGTCATGCATTTCCGCCGCACCGCCGTCATGGACACCGAACTCGGCGGCCAGCAGATCAAGGAAGGCGACAAGGTGGTGTTCTGGCACACCTCGGCCAACCGGGACGAGTCGGTGTTCGAGCATCCCAACGAATTCGACATCACCAGGAATCCCAACAACCACATCGCCTTTGGCGGTGGTGGTCCTCACTTCTGCTTGGGCGCCAACTTGGCCCGGATGGAAATCACCGTGATGTTCGACCGCCTGCTGGACCGCATACCCGACATCCGCCTGGACGGCGACATTCAGCGCCTGCAGTCCAACTTCATCAACGGCACCAAGCACATTCCCATCGCCTTTGCACCGTCCAAGCCCATTGGTGGCACCCCACTGCCAGCCCGGGCCAGTTGAACGGCGTGTCCGACAGCCCGGTTCGATTCCACCAGTCAGTCACCTTCCTCCCCACCCACCAGGCCGTGCCGATAGCCAAGGCCTGTGACGAACTGGGCTACGGCGGCATTTACATTTCGGACCATCTCTTCAATCCACGTGAACTTGAGTCCAGGTACACCTACTCGGTACGCGAGGACGGGGCGCCCGGTTGGGAGCACGAGACGCCCTGGCCCGATCCCATGTGCGTGATTGCCGGGCTGGCTACCGTCACCGAACACCTCACCTTCACCACCGGCGTCTACATCGCGCCGGCCCGTGACCTCATTACCGTGGCCAAGTCGGTGGGCACCACCGCCGTCCTATCCAACAATCGGGTCCGACTCGGCGTCGGCGTGGGTTGGTGCAAGGAGGAGTTCGAACAGACCGGCCAGGACTTCACCAATCGCGGCAAGCGGTTGGACGAAATGATCGTGGCGCTGCGCACCCTGTGGCACGACGGCTGGGTGGAGTTCCACGGCACCTACTACGACGTGCCCGAATGCCAGATGCTGCCCGCCCCGACTGCTCCCATCCCAATTATCGGAGGCGGCCATTCGCCCGTGGCCCTCAGGAGAACGGCCGCTCTGTGCGACGGCTGGATTGCCGCCGGTGCCTACACCGAGGACGAAGCCTGGACCCACCTGGCATCGCTCCGCCAGGCTCTCAAAGAGGCCGGTCGTGATGAGACCGACTTCACCATCTACCTGTCTCTCAATGAACGCCCCGACGTCGACATGTACCGGCGCTTCGTCCATGCCGGCGTCACCGATTTCGTGTGCGCTCCCTGGATGTTCGTTCCCGTCGAGCCGTCCACCCCCGACGCCGAAGCACTGGCCAGTCGCCTGGGCGCGGTGAAATGGTTCGCTGATGAATTCGTCGCCAAGGTCTGAGCCCGCAGGGGCCCACAAGAGCAGAGGTACGCCATGAAGGACATGAAGGTCGGACTGCAGCTGGGATATTGGGGATCGGGGCCACCACCCAATGCGGTGGAGCTCGTGAAAGAGGCCGAAGGACTGGGCTTCGATTCAGTGTGGACGGCAGAGTCCTACGGCTCCGACGCGTTGACTCCCCTGGCTTGGTGGGGCTCGCGAACAGAGAAGGTCCGACTGGGTACCTCGCTCTGCCAGCTCAGTGCTCGTACCCCCACCGCCATGGGCATGGCCGCCATCACGATGGACCACCTCTCGGGCGGTCGCTTCGTGCTCGGGCTCGGCGTCTCGGGGCCCCAGGTGGTGGAAGGTTGGTACGGCCAATCGTTCAAGGCCCCGCTGGCTCGCACCCGCGAGTACGTGGACATTGTGCGCCAGGTGGTGGCCCGCAAAGAGCCCGTCACCAACGACGGTCCCAACTACCCGCTGCCCTTCCCGGGCGGGACAGGTCTGGGTAAGCCGCTCAAGCCAATTGTGCATCCGCTGCGATCTGACATCTCCATCATTTTGGGCGCCGAGGGTCCGAAGAACGTGGCCCTGGCGGCCGAGATCGCCGACGGGTGGTTCCCCATCTTCTTCTCCCCCAAGGCCATGTCCTCCTTCGAGGATTCCATGGACGAAGGCTTTGCCCGGCCTACGGCCCGTCGCTCGGTGAAGGACTTCGAAGTACTGGCCTTCGCTCCCACCGTCATCAGCGATGACGTGGAGAAGGCGGCCGACGGCTTCCGCCCGTTCATGGCGCTCTACATCGGCGGCATGGGTGCCAAGGACATGAACTTCCACTTCGACGTCTTCGCCCGCATGGGTTACGAGGAAGCGGCCACCAAAATTCAGGACGCCTATTTGGACGGACGCAAGGACGACGCGGCCGCCGCCGTACCCACGGCCATGGTGGAGGACATTGCACTGGTTGGTCCCGCCGAAAAAATCCGCGATGACCTCGAGGCCTGGCGCGAGTCGCGGGCCACCACCATGCTGATCAACGGCGATGTGCAGACCTTGCGCACCATGGCCGATCTGATTCTGGGCTAAGCCCGATTGGCCTCACGCTAGGTGGCGACGGGGCTCACCTTCAGCTGCACTGTGGCCGAATCGGCCGAGCAATTGACCCCGACGGTCACCGTCACCATGTAGGTGCCCGGCGCCACGTAGTGGTGGGTCAGCGACCACGATTCATTGGCCGCCAGGCCCGGACCGGCCACACACACTTCATCAGTGGGATTCGACGCCACTTCTCCGTCGCCGTAGGTGAGCGAGTAATGCAATGCGCCGGGCGCATGCACCTCCTTCGCTGTGATGGTGAAGACCACGGCCGTCCCAATCTGCCCGTTACTGGGAGACGCGGTGACCCGAATGCTCAGTCCTCCGCTGGTGGCCGAGGCTGATGCGACTGAGATGCTGGTGGTACTTGTGTTGGTGGCCGCTGAAGTCGATGTCGTGGTCTCGGAGGGCAGCGTGGGCGGCGCCGTGAGGATCACGGAAGTAGTCGAGCTACGACCACTGGTCCCCGTAATCGTCTGCTGCAACGACTCCTTCTTCGCCGGCGTGGAGCAGGCGGCCAGTAACACCGCACCTCCGAGTGCGGCCGCGGCGACAGAACGCCAGCGATTCATCGTCCGCACGCTCCAACCATGCCGCTGCACCGTAGCGCCAGAGTGCTGCACCACAGGAACCGCCGGTCCAGCACCAGTGGTGCGTGTTGGTTAGATTGACTTGCAACTCCCACCTGGGGAATCACCGGTCCAATGCCGGATTGAAACGAGGCGACACCGACATGACCGAAATCTCAGATTCGGGCGCTGACCCCATCGAAACAAACGCGCCGCCTCCGCCCATGCCGCCGCCGCTTCCGAGCGACCAATACCAGGCTCCTTATGGTGCCCCACCTATAGCGGAAGGCATGTACTACGACCCGACCAGTGGGTTGACCTTGCCGCAAGGGACCGTTCTGGCGCCGGTCGGCCGTCGCATCGGTGCCTACTTCCTCAGCCTCGTTCTGGTCATCGTGACACTGGGGATCGGCTACATCATTTGGGGAGCCATTCTCTGGGGTCGGGGCACGAGTCCCGCCTTCAGCGTCCTTGGCCTGCGTGTCTGGCACCCACCAACCGGCCGTCCGGCCACTTGGTGGCGCATGGCATTGCGCGACATTGTCGGCGCGATCGCCCAGAGCATTTTGAGCTTCATCACGGCCATCGTTTCGTTCGTGCTGTTCCTGGCCACCAAGGAGCACCGATCGATTCTCGACCTGGTCGCCAGCACGGTCATCATCCACGACCCCAACAAGGTGATCGACGGCAAGTAGCGCCGCCCCAGGGGGCGCACCGCTAGAGAGTGGCGGGAACGTCTTCCAGGTCATTGATGACAATCGTTCCGGCTGCTTTGTCGTGCAGGCATTGGCGCTTGTCGTCCCAGAGGCACCACAACGGATCGAGTGCACCTAACCAGCTGGCGAAGCCGGTGAGCCAATAGATGGCTACCCGTCCTAATGCTCGAACCGCCCCGATCGGGGCGCCGTCCAGCTGGACCGGTCGAATGTGCAACCACGCCTTACCGAGCGTTCTGCCATAGCGGGCGGTCAGAACAGTCTCGTATACCATCATGACGACGCCGGTCGCCAAAAAGCAACCGAAGATGGTCAGGTAGACCCACAAGAATCCTGCGGTGGGTACAGATTGGTCGGGCTGATTTGTATAGACCGTCGGGAAGATCGGCCCAAAGTGCGGTGCGGCGATGGCCAAGGTGACGCCGAGGATGAGCCCAAAAACGGGAAGGAGCACGAGTGCATCGAGCGCCCGTGCCCCGAATCGTCGACCTGGGTCGGCCAATGCGCCGGGTCCGGTGGCCGGTCGGCCGAGCTGCGCCCCCTTCCAGGGCAACGGTGCCCAGCCCTGGACGGTCGGAGAGGACACCGGGGGCGGCAGCGGCGCCCAGTGCTGGGTCCAGGCCCCGCCGTCCCAGTAGCGCAAACCACCCCCACCCGACGGGTCGGGATACCAGTTCGGAGGTGGGTTGACCTGCGACATTGCCGGCCTTTCTTCCACGCGAGTCTTCATGACCCGACGGCCAGGGTACCCCGACTCTCCGGGCCGATGGCTGGACATGCACGGCGATGTCGCATCTCTGCACCACAATGCTCGGGTGACCCTTTTTGATCTCCCCGGGCCAGGCGCATGCACTGCGGAGCCCGCCAGTCAGACCGTTGATCATGATGACGAATTCGGAAATTGCTCTGGTGACGACATGATGGGCGAAGACCTCCCGTGTCAAAGTCGAGGTCCTGCGGGGTGCGACCCTGACGCTGCCAACGTCGTCCCGGCACACGAGGCCCTGGCCGAGCCCATCACCCCGGCCGGCGTCAGCCAGTCGGAGAGTTGGCCCGAGGTGGAGATCCGCATCAGCACGCGACGCAAGAAGACCTCGGAGGCCAAATGGGTCGGCGGCCGCATTGTGGTTTCCATCCCAGCCCACCTGCGCGGTGAGGCACGCGACAAGACCGTGGCCTGGCTGGTTGAGCGGTTAGTCAGTAAACACCGCAAGCGGATGGTGCAGGGTGACGATGATTTGCTCGCTCGCTGCATTCTGCTCAGCGAGCAATACCTCATTGGGGCCCGACCCACTTCGGTCCGCTGGGTGACCAATCAGAACAGCCGCTGGGGCTCGTGCTCATTCCACTCTGGCGAGATAAGAATCTCCCACCGGCTGCGCGTGGTGCCGGCCTGGGTGCTGGACTCGGTACTGGTGCACGAGTTGGCACATCTCACCTATCCCAACCACTCCGCCGCGTTCCATCAGCTGGCCAACTGTTTTCCTCGACATGCTGAAGCCGGCACCTACCTGGCCGGTTACGGATTGGGGTTGGCTGCCCCCGAGTCCTAGACCGGCTCGTCGGCCAGGATCTTGCCTAGTCGGCGCAGGCTCTCGTTGGCTCCACCCAGCGTCAGCTCAATGTGACGAGTGAGTAAGAAAAAGCGGTGCAGCGGGTAGTCGCGGTCAGCGCCCACACCACCATGCAGATGTGAGGCGGCGTGGACCACACGTTGGCCACCTTCAGCCGCCCAGTACTTGGCCACTGCCACCTCCGATGACGCCGGCAGTCCATCGGCCAACCGTGAGGCGGCCTGCCATGCCGTAAGTCGAATGGCCTCGGTGTCGACATACGCGTCAGCCGCTCGCTGGCCCACGGCCTGGAAGGTGGCAATGGGTTTTTCGAACTGCACTCGCGTCTTGGTGTACTCAGCCGTGAGGGCCAGGGCCGCGGCGCACGCTCCGGCCTCCTGAACACACAATGCGGTGGTGCCGTGCTCGGTGATGGACGTCACGATGGCTGCGCCGTCGGCCCCATCGCCTCCTAGCTGCCCATCGGCCTCGAGGCGGACGCCGGCCAGCTCCACAATGGCTTCGGGACGACCGGTGGTGGTGGTCTGTCGGGTGAAGGTCAGGCCCGGCGCGTCGGTGGGGACGATGAACACGCCACAGCCCGAAGTCGATCCATCTTCTGACGTACGAATGGCGGGCACGAGGATGGCGTTGGCCACGAAGGCCGCCGGGACACAGGCCTTGACCCCGCCGATGACCCAGGATCCATCCGATTGGGCCACTGCAGTTGCGGTGGGGCTGGTGCCTCCCGGGAGGATGACTTCGCCCACCAGCTCGGCCAGTGCCGCCGTGAGGACCACATCGCCACTGGCGACGCCAGGCAGCCACGTCTTCTGCTGCGTCTCAGTACCGAACTCGGCGATGGGTGCGGCGCCATAGATCATGGTCTCGACCACGGGGGTGTACGCCGCGGTGTTTCCGGCTGCCTCAATGACGAGACAGGCCGCCACGAAATCGAGGCCCGAACCGCCCACATCTTCGCTGAGAGCGATGCCGAGCAAGCCCGCTCCGGCCAGCTCATGCCACAGGTCACGATCGAATGGACCTTCGTCGGCGGCCGCCGTCTCTAATTCCTTTAGGCGCTCATGTGTCGAGCGCTCGGTGAAAATGCGGCCGGCTAATTCGCGCACGGCCTCTTGTTCTTCACTGAATTTGAAATCCATGGTCTGTTCTCTCTCAGTCGATCGGTATCAGCGCAGGGACCGCGGCATGCCGAGGCCGAAGATGGCAATCAGGTCACGCTGAATCTCATTGGTCCCACCGCCATAGGTCAGGATGATCATGGAGCGGGCATACATTTCGAGTCGGCCGGCAATCACAGCGGCAGGTGAGCCCCGGGTGAGGTAGCCGGCTTGTCCCAATATCTCCATCAGCGATCGGAAGGCCCGTAGGTAGAACTCGGTACCGAAGACCTTGATGCTGGACGCGTCAGCCACATCGAGATGACCCTGTGTTCCCTGCCAGGCCACCTTCCAGTTGATGAGACGAAGGAATTCAAGCTCGGCGTGGACTCGGGCCAGATGTTCTTGCACCCATTCCTGGTCCACCACGCGGCGTCCATCCGGCAGCTTGGTGTTCTGGGCCCAGGCCCGCACGTCGGTGAGCACTCGTTCAATAATGCCGGGCGAGCACAGCGTCACCCGCTCGTGATTCAGCTGATTGGTGATGAGGCTCCAGCCCTGGTTCTCGCCACCGACCAGGGCGGTGGCCGGTACCCGGACATCCTCATAGAACGTGTAGTTGATGTTGTGGTCCCCCAGCAGCTTCATGGGCACCACGCGGATGCCCGGCGTGTCCATGGGGATGACGAACATGGAAATGCCCTTGTGCTTGGCCACGTTGGGATCAGTCCGGGTGGCCAGCCAGATGTAGTCAGCATCGCCGGCCAGGCTGGTGAAGATTTTGGAGCCGTTGATGATGTACTCGTCGCCGTCGCGCACGGCCTTCGTTGTCAACGAGGCCAGATCAGTGCCCGAGCCGGGCTCCGTGTAGCCGATACAGAAGTGGATCTCGCCGGCCAGGATTTTGGGCAGGAAGAACTCCTTCTGCTCCTGCGTGCCGAAGTTCATGATTGTCGGACCGACGGTGTTGATGGTCAGCATCGGAACCGGCGCACCGCTGCGCATGGACTCGTCGAAGAAGATGAACTGCTCAATGGCAGAGCGACCTTGCCCACCCCATTCCTTCGGCCACCCAATGCCCAGCCAACCATCGGCGCCCATCTGCTTGACCACTTTGCGCACGACCGGCCCGATGCCATGGGCTCCCGCTAGGTCCGCCTCCACTTCTGGCGTGAGGAGCTGCTGGTAGTAGGAGCGCAGTTCGTTCTTCAGCGCTTGCTGTTCCTCGGTGTACGAGATCTCCATGGTGTCCCTCCCGGGGCCGCATCACAGCTGGCACCCCATGTCGCTGTCACATCAGGAAGGTGAAGCACCGCCTGCCTGCGCAGTAGAACACGTTACAGTCCGACCCTCGTCACGGGCCAATAGGTGCACTGAAGTGACGTCGGCTACCAACCAGTAACCTGCTGTCGGCCTCGGGTGGGACCCGGGCTATTCGATCGAAACGAGGAGCACACCATCATGCCTGAAGCCGTCATCGTTGCCACCGGCCGGACCCCAATCGGCCGGGCCAATAAGGGCTCGCTGGTCGAGTGCCGACCCGACGATCTGACCGCCCTCGTGCTCAAGGCCGTGCTGGCCAAGGTGCCCCAGCTGGACCCCGCCTCAGTCGAAGATGTGATGTTGGGTTGCGGCCAGCCGGCCGGTGAAGCGGGTTACAACATCGCCCGCGTGGCGGCCATCCTGGCCGGAATGGCCGATGTGCCCGGTGTGACGGTGAACCGCTACTGCTCGTCTTCGCTGCAGACCATCCGCATGGCGGCCCACGCCATCAAGGCCGGCGAGGGCGACATTTTCATCGCCGCCGGCGTCGAGACGGTCAGCCGCTACATGCACGGCGCATCGGACACCGGGCCGCACAACGCCCTTTTCGCCGACGCCGAAGCCCGCACCAAGGCCCGTACCCCGGCAGTCACCGACCCGTGGGCCCCGCCGGCGGGTCTGCCCGACGTCTACATCGCCATGGGCCAGACGGCCGAGAACGTGGCCGAGTTCGAGAAGGTGACTCGGGCTGAGATGGACGAGTTCGCTGTCCTCTCTCAGACCCGCGCCGTGGCATCACAGGAGAATGGTTTCTTCGAGCGAGAGATCGTCCCCGTCACGCTGGCCGACGGCACGGTGGTGACCAAGGACGACGGACCGCGCGCCGGCACCACCCTCGAGGGGCTCTCCGGTCTCAAGCCTGTCTTCCGCGAGGGCGGCACCATCACCGCCGGCAACGCCTGTCCCCTCAACGACGGGGCCGCCGCAGTCATTGTCATGAGCGACACCAAGGCCAAGCAGCTGGGCATTACGCCGCTAGCTCGCATAGTGGCCAGCGGTGTGACCGGTCTCAATCCCGAAATCATGGGTCTCGGCCCAGTCGAGGCCTGCCGCCAGGTGTTAGCGCGGGCCAACATGACCATCGACGACATTGACCTGGTGGAGATCAACGAGGCCTTCGCCGCGCAGGTCATCCCGTCGGCCAAGCACCTTGGTATCTCTTACGACAAGCTCAACGTCAAAGGTGGTGCCATCGCACTCGGCCACCCGTTCGGTCAGACCGGCGCCCGCATCATGACCACGCTGCTCAACGCGCTGGAAGACACAGGCAAGACCTTCGGCCTCGAGTCGATGTGCGTCGGCGGTGGACAGGGCATGGCCATGATTGTGGAGCGCCTGAGCTAAGAGGACGCTCTCGTCCCATCCCAGAAGTCTTCTTCTGGGATGGGAAGGCAAGTCCGGCAGAAATCAAGACCGAACGGCGTCAGGTGAATGCTGCGCCGCACCGTCCTGGGAAGGCGGCCGGCCAACTTGATGGCGGCCACGACGTCAGGTTGCACCTCCACTACTTGGTAGCGCACCGGTTCCACCTCTTCACGCGAGAACCAAATCAGCCCCAGGCGAAAGAGATTGTTCGAGTACGCGTTGGTCCGAGCCATATCCCGGACTCCGCTTCGCAACCCGATCATGGACAATCCGCCGGCCACCAACTCGGACCCAATGCCGAAGGGGCGGCCGGTTCGGATGTCAACGGCCGGCTGAGGGCCGTCGGTGGACAGGAACCGAAGGATGCGGGCCTCGTCGGGCGCCAGTTCGTCGAGGATGCGCTCGTATGCCGGGTGGACGTCTTCGGCCAACCACACATCGGCTGATCGATAGAGCAGCTCGGCACCGCGGGCAGTGAGTTCCGCCGTCACGGAGGCGACGGATCCATTGCTTGACGGTGGCACCACTTCGGCGTCTTCAGACAGGCCAAGCGCTTGTCGGCCGGCTGATCGCAGATCGGCCAGGGTGTCCTGGAACATGGCGACGGGCAGTTTCCCGGAGGCCAACGTCTGCACCACCGCTCGGCCGGTGGACACCGATGTGCGGATCGACCATTCAGCCAAATGCCAGCCTGAAATGACCGCTATGCGCACCAGGCCGGGCGCAGCCTGCACCAGACGGCTGGCCAAGGGTTGCGGCGCCGGCTCGGTGCCGCCCTCGGAAACATGTTCGATGGATTGGTCGGTCACGTCATACCCCGAAGATGGCCAGGTGGATGAGGCCCGCGCCGAAGCCCAACACCGCACCGTGAAGGAACAGGAGCCATTCATCCTGCTTGATGGCTGAGCGAAGCAGCTCGCTGAATTCATCAGGCGGCAGCTTGCGCATTTGCTTGGCCACGAAGTCGTAAATCTTCTTCGACTGCTCCCGCCCGAACTCCTCGTCCTCGAAGGCCGAACCGAAATCGGCCGCTTCGAAGGCCATTGAGGCTCGAATGCGGTCGTATTCGCGACTGCCAATAGCCACCCGGAGCGCGCCCTGGGCCGGTCCAATGGCTTTGTCCACTGCGGGGCGAATGGTTTCTTCCAGCATTTGGCGGGTTCGATCGGAGCGAGGACCCTCGAGTAGTTCATGCCCGACGTTCTGGAGGTTGATGACCTTCTCTGCAATCATCCGCGCGAACACGTCACTGACTTCAGGCTGGCGTTTCAAGAACAGACCTTGCAGGGTGAGTGCACCCACCTTCTTGGGAAAGACTGGCTCGAAAATCATGGTGATACCGACATAGTTGACGACGTAGCCGATGATGACGCCCCCGATCGGGAGCACCCACCAATCGGGGAACAACTGCACGATGAAGACCATGATGATGCCCAAGGGGACGCCCAGGTAGAAACCGAAGTTCTGCATGAACTTGAGTTCCTTCTTCCCCACCTCCTGGAGCATCTGGTTCATCATCTCGGGATGTTCTTGGAAATAACCGATCACCATCAGCTTGGCGTCGATGAGTTGATCGACGTGATCGCCGATCTCCAAGGTGATGCTGCGCACGATGTTGGGGAGTTCTTCGCGTACTCGGGCGTGTACCGCTTCCTTCAAGGTGGGGGGCAGGTCGTGCCAGAGCTTCGGATGCTCCCGAGAGATGATTCGCTCCACCACTTCGCGAATTTCACTTTGAGCAGTGGCCACTAAGTGATCGGCGATCTTGTCGGGTTCGAGCTGTTGGTAGAAGTCAGAAATGCTGCCCACTTTGGCCAGGGCCTTGTCCACCGAAATGCTGGCCATCTTGTCGACGCGCGAAGGCACAATGCCTTGCCAGCCGAACTTGCCATCCTTGGAGATGGCGGGGATCACCTGCACTTTTCGGGGTAACAGGGGATAGAGGTAGCGCAGCCCGGGCACCGTGGTCCCCTTGAACTTGATGGGGCTGAACAACATGATCACCCCGGACCAGTTGGTGATGTAACCAATCACGCCGGTGAACAACGGGATGGAGATGAGGGAAATCCAGAAGTGCCCGTTGAAATCAATGGCGAAGTTGGACATGCGCTCGATCTCTCAGCGTGCGGTCGTGACGAGGAGTGATCACGTCAGGAATGGGCAAATGACAGTAATCCACTCTCCCCGTCCACGCCCCGGGGATCGCTCGGGAGGCATCAGCACATAGCGTTTGAGCATGCCGATCATTCCGGATGACAAGGACTGGACCTGGGTGCTTAGCCAGCCCTGTCCAGAATGCCATTTCGACGCATCGACCTTGGCCAGAGAGGCGTTCGGAGATCTGATCCGCTCCACTGCAGCTCAGTGGACGGAAATTCTGTCCGAGTCGCCTCTGGCCCTGCGCAGCCGGGTCAGCGACGACCGATGGTCTCCGCTCGAATACGGCTGTCATGTTCGGGACGTGTTCCAACTCTTCGACCAGCGTCTGCATCTCATGCTGACCATCGATGGACCCACCTACCCGAATTGGGACCAAGACCAGACCGCCCGAGAGGGGCACTACAACGACCAAGATCCGTCGGAGGTGTCAACGCAGCTGTCCGCCGCGGCCGCCGTCCTGGCTCACAACTTCGATGTCGTCACCGGTAATCAGTGGGAGCGAACCGGCCATCGCAGTGATGGCGCGTCATTCACTATTGATACCTTCGGCCGGTACCTGATTCACGATCCAACGCATCACATCTACGACGTGGAGCAGGACCTCCCTCAGCTCAGGCCGTAGACCCGCCCCGGGAGAGAGTACGAGCCAAAATACCCAACGTGGCCCGCAGGGCCAGCTCAGACATGACCGGGAAGATGCCGGCTTCCTTCCACACCTGATCAATGGAAGACCAGTCGTAATAGGAGGTCACCAAGGTGCCTCCTTCCACGGGCTCAAGGGTGTAGCCGTAGACGTGGCCGATCTGCGGCTTGATCTGACCTGTGATGGTCCAGGCTATTTCGCGATCTCGTTCAAATTTCGTGATGTTGACGGTCACGTCGTAGAGACCCAATGGAAAGTCGTTCAGCGCCTCGCGGTCCATGTGCACCACGAAGGTGTCGCCCAGCGCTGTTACGGGTTCTCCGGTGGCGTCCATCAACATGCCTGAGCTGTCGATAGTCACGTGCCCTTGAGGGTCAGCGAGTACCCGGAAGATGGCGGCGGGGTCCGACGGGATGGTGCGCTGCACTTCCATGCGCTCAATGCTCATGTCTGCATCCTGTCACGGACGTGATCGACCACATCCAATTGTGCATATGGTCATGGTGTGACTCAGCAAGAAGCGATCCTGGCCGGCCACTCCATTCGACGGATGGGTTTCGGCGCCATGCAGCTTCCCGGACCGGGCGTCTTCGGGCCACCCAAGGATAGGGACGTTGCCTTGGCCATTTTGAAGAAGACGAACGAGGCTGGCGTCAATCACATCGACACGTCACAGTTCTACGGTCCCGACGTGGCCAACGAGCACGCAGCCACCACCGCCAACGTGCACGTTTGTCGGCTGGAGCATCGTGGCCTGGAATGCCATCACCGGAACCCAAATCGCCGATCAGGGTTTCGTGCCGCACTTCCCCTCACGGCTCAGTGTCACGCTGGAACCGTGGCATCAGAGCTAGTGCCGTCTGATCACGTATGCGTCATAAGTGGTACCTCATTGGCGCTACGAACTCCTCCAATCCGACTCAAAGGCCGGGTCAGTCGGTGCCGCACCTGTCGAGAAATGCTTGGGCGGCTCCCTTTGAACTGAGGATGTGCAGCGCTGCGTGCCGCCCGAGCTGTGAGATGACGGCGCGTTCTTGTTCGGGCTGCTTGCGACGATCCCGCCAGTTGAGCGCGACCGCCCGCCACTCATCGCTCAGCCGTTGGATGGCCGAGTCCTCGCAACCTTCGGGCATCACCGTGCCAACTGGCCTCCGCACTCCCCGCACAAACGCCCGACCGGCGCAGAGCCACCACGGCGTAGCGAGTACGACCACCGTGTCCGCCCGCCCCAGGCGAAGATCGAGCGTCTCGTGATAGTTGCCGTCGGCGATCCAGACGTCGCCCGCGAGCAGATTGCATTGAATCTCCCGCCACTCGTCGTCCGATGGCCTGACCCAGCCCGGCTTCCAATAGTGGAGGTCGAGATGGATCAGCGGTAGACCTGTCTTAGCCGACAAGGCCTTCGACAACGTGCTCTTCCCCGACCCGGGCATCCCGGTCACGATGACGCGATGGCCGACACCCCCTGATTCGCTGTACACCTTGACCAGCATCCCAAACTGCGCTGGAGGAGAGCAAGCGTTGCACTCGGTGGGCAATCGTTAGTCTCAGTTGACATGAAGCTCACCGTGCAGACATTCCTGACCCTCGATGGTGTCATGCAGGCTCCCGGCGGACCCGAAGAAGATCCCAGCGACAATTTCATCCATGGCGGGTGGCAAGCCCCGTTCGTGGGTCCGGCTGGCGGCGAGTTCGTGGCCGAACTCAACAGTCATGCCAGCGCGTTCCTCTTGGGTCGTAGGACCTTTGACATCTTCCGCGGCTTCTGGCCCGATCAAACCGACGCCGCCAACCCACTCGCCACTGCTATCAATTCCCTGCCCAAGTACGTCACGTCCAACTCACTGAACGCAGCCGACGCCGCCTGGCGCGGCGAACACCCCGACACGGGTCATCTGCTGAGCGGCGACATCGTGGCGTCAATCCGGGCCCTGAAAGACGAACCTGGCGACGAGTTGCAAATATGGGGGAGCGGCAATCTGCTCCGGACGCTGCTGCAGCACGACCTGGTCGATCTCTTCCGCCTGATGATCTTCCCCGTAGTGCTCGGCTCCGGTCGCCGCTTGTTCAACGATGGTCTGGTTCCCACGACGCTGCGGCCCATCAACGTCACAACCACAGTTGGCGGCGTCATCCTCGGCACCTACGAGCCAGCCGGACCGGCGGTCCACGGCCAGATGTAGGCAGCATCACCCCGACGGATCAGGCTTTCGCGTCCTCCACCAACCGCTCGGTGGGTACCGGTCCGGGATCGGTCTGCTCTCGTCCAGCCAAGTAAAGCGAGACGAAGTCGCCCAGGAGTGCGAGATCGAAGAAGCGACTGAGTTCGTCGTCGCCCTCGGCCCAGACGGGAATTATTTGGGACATCACTTCATCGGTGGCTTCAACCACAGCGTCGAACTGACGGGCCACGGCAGAGTGCTCTCCCGCTGAGCGCAGTGTCACCAGCGTCAGCACTTGTCGGGTGATGTCGCCGTGCTGTCCCCACCCTGCCACCTCATGGTGTGCCACTTCGGGCAGCGCAGACATAAAGGCAGCCGTCTTGGCATTTTCATTGATCTGAGACTTCCAACGCTGGGCTGCCACTGCAGTCATGCCACTCGAGCCATAGACGAGCGGGATGGTGCGACCAATGAGTCTGGCAATCCGTTCGGCTTCGCTATCCGATTTAAGTTGAGCGTCTCGACGACGGCGCAAGGCCACAACTGCCGCGGCAATGGACGTGTCTATCGACGGGATGAGCCCAACTCGCGTCAATGCGGCCAACATCGACACCGTCAGCGCACCCATCGCGGTGCGGGACGCCGGAAGCTCAGGACGCGAACCGAGTCGAACCAAGGACCCAGCTGCTGGGCGCCCACTTCCGCCGACCAAAACGACATGGGCCCCTCGATCAAAGGCCGTCTGCGTGGCCGAACGGATCTCATCGGTGGTGCCGGAATGCGAAACGGCGATGTACAAGGTGTGTGGACCAACGAAGCCAGGAAGCTCGCCTTGGTGGCCCACCCAGAGCGGGCGATCGATGATGGGTTCGGCGTAGGCCGCCACGGCATTCGCGGCCAGACCACTGGACCCCATGCCGACAATGGCAATGGAATGAATGTCGTCCAGCTTTGGGAGCGGGGTGACCTCGAGCACCGCATTGGCCTCGGTCCACGTTTGCTCAACTTGTTCAGGAAGGCCCGCCGTGGCGTCCCAAATCCCGAGCGTGTCGAGATAGTCGGGGGGGTCACCCCGCCGTGGGGCCGGTGGCGCGCACGCCATCTTTCTCTGCCTTGGCCGTCAATCGGTCGTGTTCGGTGTCGCCGACATCGGCACCCTCTTCAACCAGCAGAACCGGAACGTCATTTTCGACCCGGTAGCTCTTACGCAGGCGAGGGTTGTAGAGCACATCTTCATCGGCAAACCACAAGAGAGGCCCCTTGTCGACTGGGCAAGCCAGTACGTCGAGCAACAATGGGTCGAGAGGCATGAATTGACCTTTCCGTTATTCGGACGTCTGGCCGGCGAAGGTGGCGATGAGTTCTTGCACATCGCGCACGTGCATGTCACACAGCTCGGGCGTCTTTGCTTCCACATTGAGGCGAAGAAGGGGTTCGGTGTTGGAGGGACGCACGTTGTACCACCATTCGCCGTGATCAACGGTAAGACCATCGAGCATGTCGGTCTCTGCGCCCGCTTCTCGCTCGTGCGTGGCAATGGCCTCGACGGTGGCGGCCGGGCTGATCACTTCGGTGTTGATCTCGCCCGAGTCGCTGTAGCGCTGGAAGGGCTCGAGTAACTCCGACAGGGGCTGGTCACTCTGGCTCAAGAGCTCAAGCACAAGCAGCGCCGTAATGATGCCCGAGTCGGCGCGGTAGTTGTCCCGGAAGTAGTAGTGGCCGGAGTGTTCGCCGCCGAAAATAGCGTTGGTCTCAGCCATCACTTGCTTAATGATGGAGTGACCCACTCTGGTGCGTACCGCCGTGCCGCCCATTTCCGTCACCATTTCGGGCACCACATGCGAGCAGATCAGGTTGTAGAGAATGGTCTGACCTGGGTGCTTCTTGAGCAGCGAGGCGGCGACGAGTGCGGTGGTCAGCGACCCCGACACCGGTTGTGCTTTTTCATCGACCAGGAAGACCCGGTCGGCATCACCGTCGAAGGCCAAACCGATGTCGGCCCCCTGGTCCAGGACGGCCTGTTTGAGGTCGACCAGATTCTCGGGCTGAATGGGATCGGCGGGGTGATTGGGAAAATTGCCATCCAGTTCTGGAAAGAGGATGTCCACCTCGAAGGGCAAGTGGGAGAAGACAGTGGGAACCACCAGTCCCCCCATACCGTTGGCCGTGTCGGCAACCACCTTGAGCGGGCGAAGCGTTTGGCGATCGACGAACGAGATCACGTGCTCCGCCCATTCGGGCAGGAGGTTGCGCTCGGTCAGCGGAGCATTGGGAGTGCCGGGTGGTTCATCCAGGAACTTTTCGGCCATGGCCTGAATCTCGGTCAATCCGGTGTCGCGTCCGATTGGTCGCGCTCCCGACAGGCAGAGCTTGATGCCGTTGTACCGCGCCGGGTTGTGCGATGCCGTGAACATGGCGCCCGGCGCATTGAGGTATCCGGCGGCGAAGTACAAGAAGTCGGTGGAGGCCATTCCCAGGTCGACGACAGCCACGCCTTCGGAACGCACCCCGTCGGCAAAGGCACGTGACAACTCGACCCCGGACTCCCGCATGTCGCGGGCAATGAGGATTTCGGGGGTATCAGCGAAACGGGCGACGGCGCGCCCGATGGCCTGGAACATGGCAGCATCGATCTGGTCCGGCACCGTGCCTCGGATGTCGTATGCCTTAAAGACCTGATCCATTCGTGTCATGACCGGAGCAACCTTAGGTGGCCAGCGCCTCGTCCTCGGCCCGACGGCGGCGGCGACGCCTCTGCAGCCGGGGCCATGCCACCGGGATGGCCAGACCCGCCAGACCGCTCAGCGTCAGCACCTGACCGGCCCGGTCGGCCTTACTGGCGCCGTAGTGCAGGGACACGTTGTGGGCCGTGGGCACCACCACCATCAGATTGGGCGTGACCCGATACGGACCCGTCGCTCCAGTGGCGTGCCAGTTCGGGAAGTATGAGACCTTGACCAGCACTGGAGTGCCGAGTCGGCTGACGTGGAATGTCACCGAGTTGTCCGTTTCGTGCACCTTCGTCACCTTGGTGGATGGCACGTGGTGCTTGGGCGGCTTGGGGTCACCGATGGGAACGCGCGGCCAGTTGGCCGGGCCGCTTTGCGCCAGCTCCACCTTCCAGCGGGCCGGGTTGTTGTACCAATCCTCCGAGGGCTGCAGCCACGATGACTGCCCGGCGCCGATGCCCTTCTCGACGGCCGGCAAATTGGTGAGCGGTGCCACCACTGGCGAGTCGAGTATTCGATAGATCTTCCACGTCGTGGTGGTCGTGGTCCCGCCGTCGCTGGACGTCCATGGTCCCGTCTCAGCTACCTGGTGCAGGGAGGGGTCGGTGGCGGCCTCGGCCTGCACTTCGGAACTCGATGCCATGAAGTAGCGCACTCCGAGTAGCTGTAGATGCTCAATCCCCTGGATGACGTTCAAACCGGAATAGTCGAGACCGACCTGCGGCTCGGACGGCTGGGTGGACAGCTCAGCCTGATTCAGAAAGTGGTACGGCGTGGTGGCCGACGACTCGAACAGGAGTCCCTCCATTGAGCCGATGCAACCATTGGACCAATAGGGCAACAGCATCAAGGCCATGGTGGTGCCGAAGCGATTGAGGCTGGGGTCGTATTGCCACATGGCCTGGCCACAACCATCAGTGTCGCCCACGTGCTCCATCGTTTGGATGAGGGCCCGGTATTCGGGATAGGCCGCTTTGCCTTCGTACCCGCTGTAGTTCCAAGCCGACCAGTTGGTCACTTGATTAGGCCCAGGAGTGATCCCGATCTTCTGCAGCGTGTTGTACGACGCCACGAATGGGGTCACCACCACTCCCAATGCCACGATGAGCGCAATGAGGGGTACCAGCACGCCGGCCACCGACCAGGAAGGTCCGAGCGCCCGTGTATCGGGTGGTGGCAGATCTTCGTAGGAGAGTGAGAATGGGCCCTGAAAGGCGGGTGTCCGCACCCCGTACTTCCTTCGGCGCCAGAGGTCGAGACCGGTGGTGAGCACTGCCGCAATCCCCCACCCGGCCAAGAGGTAGATGCACAGGAACCACAAAGGAAGGAATCGAGTGTTGTAAAGGCTGCCCTGCGGATCGAAGATCACGGCGAGGGCGCTGGCGCCAGCCAGAAGGGTCATGAGAATGCCGAAGCGGCTGCGCACAACGATGGATCCGATGGCCGCCAGCACGGCCAAGGCCATGGCCCACCAATCGGCCTGCGGCAACAGGATGGTCACGAAGGTGTGGACGTTGGTGTAGCCCATCGAGTTGGCGTAGGACTGCTCCACGCCGAAAGGCACCCACCAGAAGCCAACGAGAAGGACCCCGATGCCGAGGGTGGACACTCCCCACCACAGTGACTGAGGGCGCGAGAGCCTCGATTCGATCACGAAGTCGCTCGGATCCGAACTCCACACATCGCGAGGACTCATCCACCACGGAAGCATCTCGAGTCCGATCAGGAGTATTGCTCCGACAATGGCAAAAAGTCCGGGGACGATATGAGCCAGGATGCACACTGCCAGCAATGCGGCGGTCCACCCTCGATACTTTCCGGTACGTAACCCTTGGGCCATTAGCCCTAAGAAGACGAGGGCCAGCGCGATGCTGAACGAATAGGAGTACTCGCCAGCCAAGGTGGAGAAGAGATTTCCTCCGTAAATGGTGAACGTGTAATCAAAGAGGTAACAGAGTGAGATGGCGGCGATGGCGCTCGGGAATCCTCGCCGCATGCCGAAGAGCCGGCCCATGGCCCACACGGCGATCGGCAGCAGTACCGACCCCAAAATGGTGATGAGCTTGAAGGCCACGGTGTACGGGATCACGTAGCTGGCGACCGCAGCGAAGAGGTCCGGCAATATGAAGTAGTAGGTGTAGAGAGGGAAGCCGTCGTACCACGACGGGTCCCAACCGGTGACCTGACCGTGGATCAGGAGACCCGAACGCAAGAAAGCCGGCAGCGCGTAGTGGCCACCGTTGTCACCGCCCGTGGTGGTCGTGGTGGAAAAGATGAGGCTGGGGTGCAGCTGCCACAGCGTGACCCCGATGACGGCGACGATGCAGAGGATGGTGACGGCTCCGGGCGCCCATTCCCCGATCGCAGGCAGGGGCCGCTGCCACCACGTCTGTGGCTGGCGCCTGTCGTCGTCCCGGATGGGAACTGTCTGGGAGGGATCTGTCACGGCGCTTAGTGGATCACACCGCCGCGCTGGTGGAGGATGGCCAGCACGGCGACGAGGTTGAACGAGGCGTGGGCGACCATATTCATACCCAGGCGCCCGGTCGAATACGAGATGGCGGCCAGCACCACGCCAAACAGGGCCAGGCCGGCGAATTGGACCCATTCGCCGTGAGCCAGCCCAAAGAGCAGGCCGTCGACGATGACGGCCAGCACCACGCCAACGGTGCGGCCGGAGGTGGGCTGCACGTCACGGCGAGAGAACAGCCGCACCAGGGATCGCAGGAGGAGCCCCCGGAAAAACAGCTCCTCCATGGCCGGGGCCAAGAACACCGTGGCGAAGGCGATGATGAGGAACCCGCCACCATGGGCGCTTCCGGTCAGCTTCTGCGAGGGCGCATTGAAGTTGTGAATGTCATGGCGGAACGGCGCGTACAGCAGGGCGATGACGATTTGGGCACCCACCCCGATGAAAAGGCCAACCGCGTCGATGGCCTTGAAGCGCAGACCCAGATCCGAAATGAAGTGACGAGTGCCTTGCGTGCGACTGGCCAGCCAAGGCGCTCCGAAGAACCCGAACCAAAGGCCCACCAGCGTGGAGACCACGTACCACTCGGGTGGGACATTGGCCGCTGAGATGGCCTTCATCTGGGCCGATGTCTTGCCAGCCAAGACCCCGGCCACCTCTCCGAAAATGACGCCCATGATCTGGCCCACCAAGAACCCGAGGACGGCGTAGAAGAACCATCGGCCGGCCTGACGCTTGTCGACGGGGGGGCTCAGGAGTGCAGTGGGTGGTCCCGCAAGCGAGCCAGCACCGATGCCCTTTGCGATGTCCTCCAAAGACGGCGGAGGCGGCGGCGTGGCCGTCCAACCGGGCGGAGCCTGGCCAGGGGGAACCGGAGGGGGCAGGTCAGAGAGCGCTCCACTCGTCTGGGAACCTGAAGGCTCCTCCTCGTTCCCGGTCACCGGTACGACGTTACTGGCACCCCCAATGCCCATCACCTGCGGGTGGGGCGGTCACCAATCGGCGAATTGGCCGCATAGCATGGCCGAGTGAGCCCACAACGATCTGACCGGAACCCAGCCGGGTCGCAGCCGTCTGGGGACGGAAACCCGGGTTCAAACCCGCCTGCCGAAGGCCAGAACTGGCGCTGGCTGTGGGGCGTGGCCGCCATTGCGGTGGTGGCCATTCTGCTGGCCGTGACGGCCATCAAGCCGAATCACTCCAAGACGCTGAGCTACACCAAGTACCTGCAGGACGTCAGGTCGCATCAAGTGCACACCGCCCAGATCAGCAATGAGACGGGTCAAATCACCGGGAAGCTCAAGGGCGGGGCCTCCTACACCGTGCAGGGACCGAGCCCTTCCCTGCCCAACGACGTCACCACTATGCGAAACGATGGCGTGTCCGTCAGCTTCCCGACGCCCAGCGCCAACCTCTTGGGCACCCTGGCGCCCTACCTGATCTTCGGCTTGATGATCGCCGCATTCATCTACTTCATTGGGCGCCAGACCAAGGGTCAGATGTCGGGGATCATGTCGATCGGCCGCTCCAAGGCCAAGACCTTTAGCAGCGACCGTCCCTCCACCACCTTCGATGACGTGGCCGGATACGCCGGGGTCAAGCAGGAAATCAGCGAGGTGGTCGACTTCTTGAAGACGCCGGCTCGCTTCAAGGAGATCGGGGCGAAAATCCCCAAGGGTGTCCTATTGGTGGGTCCTCCCGGTACCGGAAAGACGTTGCTGGCACGGGCGGTGGCCGGTGAAGCCGGCGTGCCGTTCATGTCCGTCAGCGGCTCGGACTTCATGGAGATGTTCGTCGGCGTTGGTGCCAGCCGAGTGCGCGACCTTTTCCAAACGGCGCGCAAGCAGGCGCCGGCCATCGTCTTTGTCGACGAGATCGACTCCATTGGTCGCAAGCGTGGCGCTGGCCTAGGGGGCGGCCACGACGAGCGTGAGCAGACCTTGAACCAGATGCTCTCTGAGATGGATGGATTCGACTCATCCGAAGGCGTCGTCATGATCGCCGCCACCAACCGCCCTGACATTCTCGACCCCGCCCTGCTTCGTCCTGGTCGCTTCGACCGCCAGATTGTGGTGCCGCTGCCCGACCTGGAGGAGCGTCTGCCCATTCTGCAGGTGCACTGCAAGGGCAAGCGGATGAACTCCGACGTCGATCTGTCCGTGGTGGCCCGCGGCACGCCCGGCATGAGCGGAGCGGACCTGGCCAACCTGGTGAACGAGGCCGCGCTGCACGCCGTGCGTCGCGAGAGCCTCGATATCGGAATGGTCGATTTCGAGTCGGCCCGGGACCGCGTGCTGCTTAGGCCAGCGTCGAGAGAGCTTGGTGCTTTCTGACAGCGAGAAGGAGCGGATCGCCTATCACGAGGGTGGGCACGCGGTGCTGGCCTACGTGCTGGACCAGGCCGACCCGGTGCACAAGGTGACCATCCTGCCCACGGGCATGGCCTTGGGTGTTACCCACCAGCTCCCCATGGAGGAGCGGCACATCCACTCCCGCCAATACATAGAGGACTCGCTCTGCGTCCGTATGGGCGGTCGAGTGGCCGAGCTGCTTGTCTACGGCGACTTGTCGACCGGCGCTGCCAACGACCTCGTGGGCAACACCGAGCTTGCTCGTCGTATGGTGCGCGAATGGGGCATGAGTGACGCCATCGGACCCATGGCCTGGGGTTCGCAGGGACAGGTATTCCTCGGTGAGGACCTCATGCACACCCGTGACTACTCCGAAGACACATCCAAGGTCATTGACGAAGAGGTCGAACGCATCCTGCGGGCCGAAGAGGCCCGAGCCATGGAGGTCCTGAGCAAGCACCGCGGCGGCCTTAACGCCATCGCCCGCGCCCTGCTGGACAACGAGAGTATCGATGGCCGCGAGGTCACCCGTCTGGTCGATGAGGCCCACGGCGAGCCCGTGCACACCTCGGGCGCTAAGGCGGTCCCCTCCTTCAACGCTGAAGCAATCAACGGCAACGGACTCGGATTACCCGAGCCGGCGGTCGTGCCAGCGGCTCCGGCCACCAGCGAGTCTGACGCGTCGTCGTGGCCCGCTCCGCAATGGCCGGCGCCTGAAGCCCCCTCATCGAGCGCTTCCGAAGGACCCTCCACCCCGCATAGTTGACGTTCACGCCAGAAGATTTCTTCCGGCGCGAACCAATCGGCATCGCCCAGCGTCATAAGGGGGGATGGTGGACGAACGACTCGAAGACTGGCTAGCCGAGAGCTACAAGCCCTCATTCCGCACGGCCTGCCTCATTCTCGGCAATCGAGCTGACGCCGAAGAGGCCGTCCAAGAAGCCTTCCTACGCGCTTGGCGCTTCCGCGACTCGCTCACTTCAGTCCCCTCCATAAAGCCCTGGCTCTACCGGGTCGTCGTCAACTCCTGCTATTCCAAACTGCGTCAGGAAATCCCCCACCGGGATCACCGCGCCGGCGACGACGCTTTGGAGCACATGACGGGGAGCGACGCTGACCCTTCGACGCTGGCTCAACACGCCGAAGTGGCCGAGACGGTGCTGGCCGCACTGCAGAAGCTACCGGCGTCCCTGCGGGTGCCCATCGTCCTGCGTTATTACGCCGACCTCAGTGAGCGTGACATTGCGCTGGCCATCGGGCGTCGCCAAGGGACGGTCAAGTCCCGACTGCACGAAGCCAAGCGCCGCTTGGCGGCAGATCCGGCCATTGCCGGACTGGCCACCATGGTGGACGACGACACCTCCGAGGAGGTCGGACAGTGACAGTGATCGACGACGAATTCCTGGGCACCATGCTGCGCCAGGCCGGCGAGGCCTTCGATACCCCCGAGTCTGGCATTGACGACATCCTTCAGCGTGCGCTCGGAAGGGACGCACCTGACACTCCCGCCGAGGATGAGGGTCAGGCCGCTGTCCTGCCGCTCTCGCGGCCGCGACGCGCCTGGCAAGCCGCTGCCACTCACCCCTCCTGGTCGGTGGCCGCGGCGGTGGTTGCCGTGGCCGTCATCGTCAGCGCGGCGGTGATCCTTCCCGGATCGCACGGACCATCTCGCTCACTCACTGCGTCGCCCACCGTCGCCCGCAACCCGGTGACTACGACCACAATGCCCCAGCCGACGACCACTTCGAAGGGCGCTCACTCGTTCAGCCTGAATCAAAATTCGTACGCCGGCGGAGCCACTGGGGGTGCAGCCAACAATGCCCCTCTGACCACGCCGGCTGCGACGGCGCTTCCCACGCTGGCTGCCCCCAATGTGCCCGCCACCACCGTTCCCGCCTCGGGGACCCCGGCTCAACCGGCTCGCATCGAACAGACGGGGACGTTGTCGCTCAAGGTGGGCAAAGGGCGGCTGAGCACCACCATGACCAAGCTCAGCTTCCTGGCCACCGCACTCGGCGGGTTTGTGGCCAACACTCAGACGCAGCTGGCCGGTGGCGACGGTTCCACCGGCAGCGTCACCCTCCAAGTGCCGGTGGCCAGCTTCTCGGCCCTGTTGAAGGACGCCCAGGGTCTCGGCACGACGCAACAGCTGACCACCAAGGCCACCGACGTAACCGGCCAGTACGTGAACCTGCAGGAACAGATTGCCGCCCTCGAGGCCAGCCGGCAGCAGTACCTGCTCATCATGAGCAAGGCCACCACCATTGGCGACATCTTGAGTGTGCAGTCCCAGCTCGACAGCATTGAGCAGCAGATCGATCAACTCCAGGGTCAGCAGAATCTGCTGGCCAGCGAGACCACCTACTCAACGTTGACGGTGCTGGTGGATCAGTCCGCCACCCATCACCATCACACGGTGCCCCACCACGAATCAGGCATCGACAGCGCCTGGCATGGCAGCTTGCATGGGTTCTCCAGCGGCGTCGACGGTCTGATTCGGATCGCCGGACCGATTGTCTTCGGACTGCTCTGCCTCGCTGGCGTCCTCATACTCGGACGCCTCTCGTGGCGCCGTTACCAGCGCCACCGCCTTTGATCGCTAATGGCTGCTGCGGGCCACCGGGATGCCGGGCATGGTGGCCACGCCATAGGTGCCGGTGGGTCCCATGTCTTCAGTCACGAAGAGCGGTCCGCTAGAGCTCACCAAGAACGGGCTGAGTCCAGCCGCGAAAAGGCTTGAGTCGCCCAGCGAAATGAAGGTGAAGGGGCGCAGGGTACCCAAGGCGATGGTTCGATCGCCTCGAGGCAGCATCACCGACACCACATAGTTCTCGGTGGCGCTGGTGGCGTTGACCAGTGACAAGTGGGCTGGCAATACATCGGGGATGGCCGGCATGGAGGTCGAACCGGGTGATGGCACAATCCAAAGGTGGGCGGGCGCATTGGCGGTCAGCGAGTCCACTCCGGTGGACGTGCCCATTTGGGGAGCCGGTGCAGCCGAAGGGGCGGCCACCGTGCGTCCCACCACCACACCAGGCCCGCCGGTGGCCGTGATGACAGTGTCGTACACATCGCCGTCAGGAATGCGGGTTTGGCTGCTGGTGTGAATCACCCAGGTCGAATGCGGCAGCACACGATCGACGAATGGAGACAGCGCCCCTGAATCGATGCGGGACCGAACGGTGACCACTTCGGTGGAGGTCCCCGGGTTGTACACGTCGATGGAAGAGGAGCCACCAGACAATTCGATGCCCTCGGGAATCGACCACTGCGGCTCGGGTCGCGGTGACCCCGACACAATGGCCAGCCCAGTGCCGGTTCCCGATAGCACCTCCAATTCGCTGGCCACCACCCGGCCGGTGCGGGTCGAAACTGTGGCGGACACCGACGACTGGTTCTGGACGTACGCGCTGATGTTCTCCGCCTGGGTCTGGCCAGGCTGCAACACAATCCCTTGGAAATTGATGGGTGTGGTCGGCCCAGTCGGCGTCACGAAGTTGAGGTCAATGACGTCCGGGGTAGAGGTCGGGTTATAGAGCGAGATGAACATCCCGTTGGTTCCGGTCGTCACTCCGCTTGGGAAGTACCAGTGCTGTGACGTCCCACTTTGGCAGGGCGATTCGGCCCATCCGTTGGGACCCTTCAACACCTGCGAGACGGCCACACCGCCACCGGAGAGGATGACGGACTCCGAACGCCAGGTGCCCGATGCCGGCGTCGGCAGGGCGACCGGTAGCTGCCCCATGGCTCGCACGGTCACTGGCGTGGCCGACGAAATGCCGGTGTCGGTTTCCGACGTGACCGATCCGGAGATGCGGTGCTTGGTGGTGTTAGTGAGCACCACGGTGCCAGGCGCCAGCAGTCCGGCCACCGTCGTCTGCCCCGTGCAGTACCAGGACGATGACTCGGCATCAGCCGCGATGACGGCGGCCACCGGGGAGAGCGGAGGGCCACCCTGTGCCGGCCTGCCAGGGGTTCGGCCCACCAGGGCCAACGCCACGAGTACCACCACAATGAACGAGAGCACCGGCCAGCGGCGCTGCATGGAGTGGCGAGGACTCACACCGGTTCCTTCTCCGGCGCGTACTTCTTCAGCCTTCCGAGCGGCCAGCGGCGCCAGCCCAAGAGTGCTGCAGCCAATGACACCCAGGCCAGCAACTCCAAGAGCACAGCGATGGGCACATAGGGCGGGCCGTTAAAGGTCAGCTTGGCCTTGCCTAACGGTGCGTTCGGATACGAACTGGCCCAGACGAAGGCATCACGGCGGGTGGCAGCGCGATGGTTGATCGTCAATACGAAATGCGATGCCGGCGCGTACGACACGTAGGCCGTCCCGTTACCCACGGGTCCGATGCCGGGATGCTTGGCCGTCAGCGGGGTCAGGATGGGCAGCCATCCCTCCACATCAAGCTCGGTCGGCCTCGTCACGTGAACAGGCGGAATGGCCGGGGGGTCTGATCTTTGGGCCGTCACCGGGATGACCGAGTTGTTCCTGTAGACCTGCACCCCGAACTCTCCGGGCACCACTTGTAGGTCGTTCTGATTGAGCAAGGCCCGACCAAGGTCGGCCGGCGGAGGTGCCGTTACTGACGACGGAGCAGACGCTCCCGACGTGGGGAGCTGGTTCACCACCACCACGTAGGCCACGCTCTCGGGCGCCAAGAGTCGGCCCAAATGCACGGTTTCTCCGGTAATGGCCAAATGCAGTGCGGTGGCCGCGGCCTGCGCCGGACCGGGTCCCGCCGGGGTCCAGACTTCGGTGGAATTGGGCAGCCCACCCTCGGTCAGCGCGTAGGAGAGTCCGCGCTCGAGTGACCACCCTCCGACTGGCAAGGCGCGTGGATCACCGATCCACAGCACCCGGAATTCAGTTGATGCCGATGCTCGGTTGAGAAAGGCCAGCGGCTGCTCCACTCCGCTCGTAGCCACGTCCCAGCGCCCATTGAGCGCACCGGCCACCACTGGAAGCAGGCCGACAGCCGCGGCCACCAGTGCGGCCACGCTGACGATTTGGCGCCAGCCGAAGGCCCGACCGGCCAAGTCGTTCTCGAACGAGGAGATTCCGAGACCGACGCCGGCCGCCACGGCCACCGCCGCCGGGACCAGCACCACTGATTCAGAGGGGGCAAAGCCGCCCGTCCATCCATGGGTCGTGACGAAGGTCAATACCCAGGACGCGCAGGCCAGTACCCACAATCGAGCGGCCCAGGTCAGCCGCACACCGGTACCGAGCAAAAGAGGCAGGGCCGAAGCGCCGACGATGAGCCACACAAATGGTGAGCGCGCCGCCGGGCCAACGGCGAAGCGCACGACCTGACCCCACCCCGGCGCGGCAGCGGACGAAATGGGCAGACCGAAGATATCGAGTGACTTGGACCCCGAAAGCAGGATGCCGATCACCCACGGCGCACACAAGAGCAACGCCACACCGACCGATTTGGCCGTGGCACTCACGACTCGACGGACTTGGTCGCCGGCGCCGACCAGCACCGAGCCCACAATCAGCGCGAACGCCAGGACAAGCGTCATGGGAAGCACGGCTGGGGCGAAGGAGGACGCGGCCCCAACCACAACACCAAGGAGGGTGACCTGTCCCAGTGGGCTGCCACGCCAGCCGGTGACCGGTATCTCGTCGAAGGGGGACAGCCCCGCCACCCGCGCGAGCTGGGCCACAATGAACGGGAAAGCGGCATAGGCCACGAGCCCGTCCCAACGGCCCGTGCCCAACGCGGCATAGGGCAGCGGGAGGCCCAGGAAGCAGATGGTGGCCACCACAGCAGCCCGGGCCGAGACCAGCGGACGCATGAAGCGCCACATGCCGAATGCACCGAGGGGGATACAGCCCAGCACCAACACCCGCTGCACCGTTCCCATGGCTCCGAGGAACACGGTGCCCACCAACCCGACAAGACCAAACGCTGGAGAGGCAGGCGCGGTGGTGCCAACGCCGGCTGACTGCCAACCGGAGAAGAAGTGGTGCCAGCTGGCCGACCAGCTGGGCAGCGGTGCCAGTTGGCCCAGGAGGGGGAATGTGCCGAAGAAGAGCTCGCGGCTGCCGATTAGCACCACCAAGCTGGCCAGCACCACGGCGATCACCCGTTGACGGCCCGTCGAAAGGAAGGGACGGCGCACCTGTCGGCCGAAACGGTCGCGGCCCGATCGGTGTCCCAGATCATCTAACTCGTCGAAGTCCGAGTCTTCGCTGAAGGCCAACCCCACACTGCCAGTGAGGAGCGCAATCTCGTCCCGATCGTCGTCGGCAGCATCGCCCTGCGGGCTGACTACGGCATTGGCTGCCTCAAACCCCTGGTGCGTCAGACGGGAGAAGTAGCGCGACAGACGCGCGCTCCCCCGCAGCTGCAACCGGCGCACCTCGGAGTCCGGAAACAGACGGTGGGCATTGAGCTGGTGCCGCAGTTGCCGGAGGTCGCCGATGTGGCGCAAGTTCCAGCGCCAGGCCCCGGCCACGGCGCGGGCACGGGGTCGATCGCCGGCGATGAGGGCGACGATGATCTCGCCCAGGGCCAGCAGGGCGGCTTGTGGCAGCACCCGCAAGAGATGGAACCAGCCGTAACACTTGAGGATGGTGCGCAACTCGTGCCGGCGTTGCAGGTCCTGCATGGTGGGCGGATGATCGCTGTCGTCGCCGATCACCACCGACAGCGGCTCCATACCGCTGGCCACCACTTCCCGGTGCCGAACCCGCGCTTCGGGCGCGACGACTACACGGGATCCGGCCACCTGGCTGCGCCAGGAAAGATCGAGGTCCTCCCCCATGGCCACAATGCCGGCATCGAATCCACCGAGCTCACGCCACAGGTCGGCGCGGATCAGGATGCAGCCGCCCGGAGCCACGAAGACGTCGCGCACGGCATCGTGCTGCCCGTGGTCAACTTCGCCGTCCTGAATCCGGTCCACCACAGCACCGGTCTTGTCACAGGACATGCCCACGTGCAGGAGGATGGTCGGGTCATCCCAGTTGACGAACTTCGGGGACACCACGCCGGCGTTGGATCGGAAGGACTCCTCCACCAGCTTGTGCACGGCGTCGTGGTTGAGGGCGCAGTCGTCGTGGAGGAGCAAGAAGAAGGCGGCCCCCTCCACCATGGTCAGAGCCTCGTTGGCGGCGGCGGCGTAACCCGGATTGCCCGGGAGAGCTCGGACATAAGCCTCGGGCAGCACGCGACCCACCCGAGGGGAAGGGTCGGGGCCGTCCCCAGTAGCCAGAATCAGGATGGAGAGATCTTCGTAGTCCTGGGCCGCCAGGGAGGCGAGCGCCTCATCGAACCAGGGTCCCTGGTCTGTCGTCACGACGACCGCGACCACGGCTGGTACCTGGACGTCCATCAGGTGCATGAGGCTATCCGGTCCTGCTCAGCACCCATGGGAGCAAGATTTGGGCACGGAGTGCTTGCAACTGTTTAACAAATGTGATACCTTTGTAGTCGAACGCAAGGAGCTGCTCAGGACCGGAAACGGCGCCCGATCGTGGATTTCACTGCGTGCCAACCGTGACATCAACGACAGAAACAGGAGACAACATGCCTGAAATTCACCAACATCACCGCCCTTCCGAAGGGCGTCACCGACCTAGCCCGCGATGCGGCCTACGTGGCCGTGGGTCTCGGCGTGCTGGGATTCCAGCGGGCCCAGGTGCAGCGGGTCGAACTGCAGAACAAGCTGACCAAGGACTTCTCGATCGACGAGCGCATCAACACCGTGCGCACCGAAGTCACCAAGGGTGTCAAGCACCTGGACGATCTGATGGAGACCGCCGTGCAGTTCGTGGAGACCAGCCTGCAGCCGCTTGAGGCACAGCTTCCCGCCTCAGTGACTCAGCTGACGTCGAAGGCTTTCGGTCAGGCTCGCGAGGTCCGCAGCCAAATCCGTGAGCGGGTCCTCTCAGCCTGATTCACCGCAGTACGCAGATTCACCGCAGTACGCAGACAGCGCTCGCCGTCAGTCCGTCTCCCAGGAGGCCAGGACGTCGGCGAGCGTTGTCGCGAGCGGGATCGAGGTCGACCACCCAGTGGCGTCACGAAGTCTGGTCGAGTCACCTCGCAGGACGGGCACGTCGACAGGACGTACCAAGTCGGGGTCGATAACAAGCTCGAGATCGGCATCGGCCAACGCCAGCAGGTTCTCCGCTATCTCCGAGATGGCCACGTCGCGACCCGAGCACACGTTGTAGATGGTGCCCGGATTACCGTGCTCAATAAGCAGTCGGTAGGCCACCACCACATCTCGCACGTCGGTGAAGTCACGGCGCGTCGTCAACGTCCCCACACGGAGCGACCGTGCGCCTGACTTCCCGGCCTCGGCGATGCGTTTGGCCAGTGCCGGCACGGCAAAATTGGGTGACTGCCCCGGTCCGATGTGATTGAACGGACGCACCACAATCACCGGTTGCTTGTAGCCGCGCCAGGCCTGAAGCGCGAACGCCTCGGCGGCCAACTTGCTCGCCGCATACGGAGTGGCAGGTGCCGTCGGCGCATCCTCTCGCAGAGGCAAGTCGGGGGGACTGACCACTCCGTAGACCTCGGCCGAACTGACCATGAGCACCGTCGGCTGCTCCGGCAGTGTGCGGGCGGCCGCCAACAATTCGGCTGTGCCCAACACGTTCACCCGAAGCACCTGACTCGGGTTCTCCCAGCTCTCCCCCACATGGGTCATAGCGGCCAAGTGATAGATGGCTTGCGGTGAAGCCTCGTGGAGCACCTTCTTGACGGCTTCCCCGTCGGCCACGTCGGTCTCGATGTCGATGACGACGACCTCATCACCGCAGTCCTTCAAATGAGTGGCCAGCCACTGACCGACAAAGCCCTTGCCGCCAGTGATCAGTGCGCGCATCAGGGCACCCTACTGCGAGGTCACCAAGGCCTGGTGATACGCCGAGACGTGCAAGGTCGCGCTCGCCGCCCAAGTGAATGCCTGGGCCACTTCCACGCCAGCGGCCGTTCGGATCGCCACATCGGTGCTGAGTTTTCCCTGAGTTAACGCAGTATCAAGCGCACCCGTCAGCGCGTCGACATCACCCGGAGGCACCAAGGTGGCCGCCGTTCCCGACACCTCGGCCATGGCCGTTCCCTGGGTCGTAATGAGAGGTGCACCACAGGCCAACGCTTCGAGGGCTGGCAATCCGAAACCCTCTTCGAACGCGGGATAGGCCACCACTGTGGCATGACGAAGCAGGGCAGGTACCGCAGCATCAGGCAGGTAACCGGTCTGGATGATGCGATCGTTATGTCGGGCCGAACCGAGCGCTCGCGACATCTCCTCCAATCCCCAACCCGGCTGGCCGCCCAACACGAGCATGGCTTCGGGGTGAGTCTCGGCCACTCGGTCGAACGCGGTGATAAGCGGCACCAGGCCCTTGCGCGGCTCCAGTGTCCCGACGAATGCCACCAATGGTCGATCGGTAGGGATCCCCGCTGACTTCAGCGCGGCAGCATCCGCGCCGGCTACCGGCTCGAGCTCGGAAAACCGCACGTGATCCACACCGTGCGGCGCCACCACGACCGGAGCGCGCACGTCGCAATTGGCGCGGAGTCGCTCCGCCGTCACTTCGCTCACACAGACCACGGCGCTGGCATGGAGGGCCGCCCGGCGGATGGCCCGCCGAAAGAACGCCGCCTTGGACCGCACATGCCATTCGGGATGATCGAAAAAGGTGCAATCGTGGATGGTGACCACACATGGGATCGATGCCCGTTCGGGCATGGTGTAGTGAGGCGCGTGATGCACCGCCACTCCCAGTGAGCGCAGAAGGGGCGGGAAACGCAGCTGCTCGAACACCAACCGAGCCGGTCGACTACTGGGCACGGCGCCCGTGACCGCGACATTGCCGATTGGTGACCAGCGGGCGACGTCATCGCGCCGTGCCACCAGGTGGAGATCAACGTCGGCGCGAGTGGCCAACTCATTGACCAGGGCCACGGTGTAATACCCGGCGCCCCCAAGCTTGAGTGGAACGGCGGACACATCGAGCGAGAGTGACAGCGGTTGTTCACTCATGCCAGCGATCTCCACAGGGCGAGGTGTTGCTCTGCGGCGGCACGCCACGTGCGTGAGGTGGCGTAAACCACCCCGCGAGCACTCAGATCCGAACGGATGTCCTCATCGGTCAGCGCGCGTAACAAGCCACGGCTGATGTCATCGACGTCCAGGGGGTCGACGATGAGCACCGGAGACGTCGGCTCGTCACCGAGATCGTGCACGCTGGGCACCTGATCGGACACCACCGAGGGCGTGCCCACCCGCAGTGCCTCAAGCGGAGGGAGGCCGTACCCCTCAGTCAACGGCACGTAGGCGAACGCACGTGCTCGCGCATAAAGGCCGGTCAAGACCGGGTCGGTGACCGCACCGGCCAGGAATACTCCTTCTTGCTCGGTCTCGCTTGGCACCGCTGCTCCCCAACCTGTGGGCCCGACGACCACCAACGGCCACGGCTCGGGCAATGACGGCCGAACCTGACGGAACGCCTGCATCAGCCGAGGCACATTTTTCCGCGGTTCGAGAGTACTCACGGTAAGCAAGAACTCGCCCGTGACGCCAAGTTGCTGCAGGAGCGCACCCGCGGCTCCATCGTCGGGAGGGACGAGGTGGTCACTGCCGCCCCGTACGATGGTGATCCGTTCACTGGCCACACCGGCAGTCGCCAGGTCGGCCGCTACGAACTTCGATGTCACAACGAGGGACGCATCGGAGTCGCGGGCCCGGAGCAAGGCCGACTCGTGCCATCTCCGCCCCCGGGATGTCGTGGCCTCGGGGTGACGTCGCCACGCCAGATCGTGAATCGTCACCACGGAGCGCCTGTGCACTCGCGATGGCGGCGCGGCCAGTGACACCGAGTGCACCACATCGAAACGGGATGGCATATGAGCCAGGCCGTGATCCCACGACCGGGTCAAGAGCGGTCCAGGAAGGCGCGACAGGATGAGCGGGCGGCCGAAGTCCAACAAAGGATCGTGCTGCTGCTTGCCCCTGAGGCGACTGGCCAGGAGGGTGAGATCCACCTCGTCACCACTCAGTGCGCATTCGGCCAGACCCCGCAGCAATCCCCGGGCATAGGCCCCGATGCCACCGGGCACGCGGCGTCGCAACTGCTCAACAGCCATGAGCACAGAAGGATTGCTGGAGTTAGCCATGCCTTTCTCCGTGCACGCGGCGGTACAGGGCCTCCAGTCCTTCAGCACAGACAGCCCAGTCGTATTTCGCCGCCTGGTCCCGGCCCGCTTCGATGAAGCGCTGTCGCGCCGCGTCATCACCGGTTAACTGAATCAGTGCTTGGCCGAGCGCATCGTGATCACCCACGTCGACCATGAGTGCACCGTCGCCCAGTACTTCGGGCAGCGAGCCGGCTTTGGTGGCCACCACCGGGATACCGGCCACCATGGCCTGTAGCGGTGGAAAGCCAAACCCTTCATAGAGCGAGGGGTAGGCCAGCAACGAGGAGTGACCCATCAGTGCAGCAAGTTCCGTCGGCGTCACCCATCCGGTTCGCACAATGCGCGAAGCGTGCTGCGATCCCTCAATGGCCGCCGTCAACGACTCCTCTCCCCACCCCGAGGGTCCGGCCAACACCAACAACACGCGGTGGTCGGCCGACGCCAGCGCGTCGAAGGCACGCACGAGGCCCGGCAGATCCTTCCGAGGCTCGGCCGTCCCAACCGACAGCACAAATGGAGCGTCAGCGGGCAAGAGGTGCTCCACAATGTGCTGTGCCTCGTCAGGGGACACCTCGGGCAGTCCCGGCACACCAGGGTGCACAGTCGTGATCCGATCTCGATCAACGTCAAAAGCGGCGGCCACTTCGTCAGCTACAAAGGACGAATCGGTGTGCACCCAGGCCCCGCGGCCAATGGCGCGGCGGATGAGGCCCGGATAGGCCAGTGTCGCGGCGTTGCACAGCTCCGGGTAGTGCACCGGCGTCAGGTCATGGACTGAGACCACGGCTCCGGCCCGGTGGGTGGGTGGGACCACGAAATTGGTGCCGTGCACCACGTCGACGTCACCGATGAACCATTCAATGGGCGGCACATGGGATCGCCGCCACAGTGCGTGCAGCGGCCGCGCCGGCATAGGCCGCTGTGTGACCGACACGCTGGTGGGCACTTCCCCGTCAATCAAGGTCCGGCGCCGCCAACTCACGGCAAAGGCGCTCAGATCAAGACTGGGGCGCAGGCTGAGCCCATCAATGGCGCCCCGACAGAAGGCACCGACACCGGTTTGCTGCCCGATCAGCGGCGTGGCGTCGAGGGCAACCCGAAGGCGATCGAGTGCCACGTCACCGCCGGGACTCACGTCGCTGCTCCCGGCACGGACCGAGCCTTGCACACGGCTCAGGTGGTGATGGCCCCGTCGATGGAGAGGATGGCGCCGGTGACATAGGCCGCTTCGTTGGAGCCCAGGTAAGCGAATGCGCCAGCGATCTCATGGGGAAAGGCAAAGCCGATTGGTGTCATGAGACGCTCAATGAGCTTGAAATCGGCGTCAGCTGGAGGCCCGAAGTTGTGGATAATGGGCGTGTCCACCCCACCCGGCGCTACGCCGTTGACGCGCACACCTCGGGCCATGTATTCCACGGCCAATGCTTTGGTGAGCAGTTTCACGCCACCCTTTGAGGCGCAATACGCCGCCGAATACGGCTGCCCGATAATGCCGGCCGTCGACACCGTGTTCACGATGGCCCCGCCGTGTTCAATCATGGCCGGGAGCACGGCGCGGCACATGAGGAACGTCCCGGTGAGATTGACGGCGATGATTTTGTTCCACCCGTCCAGAGACTGATCCGGCGTATGTGAGAAGCCACCGATGCCGGCAATGTTGCACAGGTTGGAGATGGGGCCGAATGCTTCGCTCACTGACTCGATCACCGAGCCAACATTGACCTCGTCGGTGACGTCGCAGCGCAAGGCCATGGCCTTCCCGCCCGCACCCGCCGCTTCCTTGTTGATCTCACTGGCCACGGCCTCGACGGCATCGACCGCCACATCGAGACAGGCCACGGCCGCTCCCTCGGCCGCCAATCGGCGCGCCGTCGCCCGCCCGATACCCGACCCGGCGCCGGTGACCACGGCGACCCGACCCTTGTAGCGATCGGGCATGAAGGTCTCGACAGCGGTTCCTCGATTGGGATCGGCCTGGCCGACTCTGGTGGTGGGACTCATGCATGCTCCTTTAACTGAACGATGGAATGGGGCACGGCGGCCGCACCGGGACACATGGTGGCTGACGCGACCGGCGCACCACCATTTGAAGGGCTCACCGGCCCTGCGCCGCCCTTTGCTCCTGCCGGGTCTGGGCTGCTTGTTCGGCCAGGGCAGCCATGCGGTGAGGATCCACCTTCATCATGGGTGTGAGCGGGAGTTCGTCCACCACGACCAGGGCGTCGGGCAGTTTGTAGTCCGAGAGCAGGTCGGCGCAATGGGACCGGAGGGAAGCCAAGTCCGGCGCGATGGCCCCCTGCGGCACGATGACGGCCACGCCGATCTCGCCCATCACCGGATCCGGCGTCCCGGTGACGGCGACGCTTCGCACCAACGGGTGGCTGGACAGCGCCTGCTCCACCTCGGCTGGGTAGACGTTGTAGCCACCCCGGATGTAGCGCTCGTGGGCGCGACCCGAGAGCACCAGATTGCCGCCCTGATCCAATCGTCCGAAATCACCGGTCACGATCCAGCCATCGCTTGAGCGGACCAGAGCCGACGTCTCGCCATCGAGCAGGGCACTGGTGTCGCGCCCGCGTCCCGGTCCCATACCCCAGTAACCCCTCATGGCCGCGGCCGAGCGCAACAAGACGCGGCCGATGTCACCGGCCGGCACCGACTGACCTTCATCGTCGGCGATGCGCAGTTCCACCCCGGGCACGGGCTTGCCCACGGTCGTCGCCACCTCTTCATCGGTGGAGGCCAACGTGGTGCCAGTACCCAGTGATGACTCGGTGGAGGTGTAGCGGACCACCACGGGTACTCCCAATCGAGTTCGTAACGCGGCCACCTGCGTCGCCGGCATGCGCGCCGCACCGGTGCCGGCAATGCGCAAGGCGCTGAAGTCGGCCGTGGCGTAAGGCTGGCAATCCATCATTAAGGACCACTGAGTGGGAACTCCCTGGGCCACAGTGATGGCTTCCTCCTGCAGAATCTGGACGGCCTCGTCGGCCCGCCAAGGCGTCGGGGTGATTACCGTGGTGACCCCGTTACCAATCTCATCCCAGGCCCGTGTCATGTATCCGACGTGGGCGAAGGGAAGCGGCGAAAGGCGGCGATCACCCGGCTCGCTCAACACATCTGTACCGGCGGCCACCGCAGCCAAATTGGCGTGATCGAACACGGCCCCCTTGGGCATGCCCGTCGTCCCGCTGGTCCACACCACCGCCACTGGGTCTTCGGCCCGCAATTCCGGCCACGCTGATGGCACCGAACCAAGCCGAGCCTCCATGACGATTGAGCGCTCAACGGCGGGCACGTCGCTCCCAATCAGCAGATCCTCTGACTGCGCCTCGTGCACCACCAGTACCGGCTTGGTCCGGGAAATGATGGATGCCACCTCGCGTCGTCCCAGGCGCGGATTGATGCCTGACGTGATGGCACCGAGGCGCAGCAGAGCGGCGTACAGCACGGCGTAGTCGATGGACGACGGGAGAAGGAGGCACACCACGTCGCCCTTCTGCACCCCGCGCTCGAACAACCAGCCCGCCACGCCATCGGCCTGGCGGTCCCATGCGCCGAAGGTCATCGACACCCGGTCACGGCCATTCTGGCGGGGCTCCACATAGGCCTCGCGGTCGCCGTTGACCTGGGCCGCTTCTCGCAACACCGATACCACGGTCTCGTGTCGCTCCAGAGGAATCCGGTGGACCGTCATGCGGGCGCGCATCGTAGCAAAGGGCCTCATCGGACCTCCCACAGATTGAAGGCGGGCACCTGACTCCTATGCTTGCGCCGTGCTTGCCGCCCTGTGCGGTGGTGTCGGTGCCGCTCGGCTGCTCTCAGGCCTGGTGCAAGTGACCCCACCTGCTTTCGTGACCGCCATCGTCAACGTCGGCGATGACACCGTGCTGCACGGACTGCACATCAGCCCGGACCTCGACACCATCACCTACACGCTGGCTGGCATGGACAATCGGGAGACCGGATGGGGTGTCACCGGTGAAACCTGGATCGTGATGGAGGAACTCAGCGCACTGGGGGGTGAAAGCTGGTTCAGGTTGGGCGACCGCGACCTGGCCACGCATCTCTTCCGGACCCAACGCCTGTCATCGGGCGCGCCCCTGTCCGAAGTCACGGCCGCGATCGCGGCCCGGCGCGGTATTGCGGTTGCTCTCCGACCCGTTACCGATGATGTGCTGCGCACCGTCCTGGTGCTCGACGAGGAGACCGAGCTGGGACCGGCTGGCACCGAGGTGGCCTTCCAGGACTACTTCGTCCGCCTGCATCACGGCGTGGCCGTACGGGCTGTTCGCTTCGTTGGCGCGGAGCGAGCCCGTCCCGGCCCGGGCGTCCTGGAGTCAATCGCCGGCGCCGAGCAGATCATCGTGTGCCCCTCCAACCCCATCGTCTCGATCGGGCCGCTGCTGGCGGTGCCCGGCGTACTCTCGGCATTGACGCAGCGCCGGGACGACGTCGTCGCCGTGTCGCCCATCGTGGCTGGTGCCGCCCTCAAGGGTCCCGCTGATCGCCTGATGGCCGAACTCGGTACCGAGCCCTCAGTGGTCGGAGTGGCCGAGCTCTACGCACCGTGGGTCGGCACGCTGGTTATCGATGAAGCCGACGCCGCGCACGCCTCTGCGGTGGAGGCCACCGGCATCCGCTGCATTGTGGCCCCAACCATCATGAGTTCTCCCGAGAAGTCCGCTGCTTTGGCCCGAGTCATGCTGACGGCCCATGGCTGAGGGGATATCGCTCATCCCGATCCACGGCATCAGCGAGATCGTCCCCGGCGCCGACCTGACGGCGGTGTTGGCCGCCGCACTGGCCCCGCGGACTGATGGTCCCGAGCTCCTGGAAGGCGACGTGCTGGTAGTGACGCAAAAGGTGGTGTCCAAGGCCGAGGGACGCCTGGTGACCATCGATCCCGACGATCCGGACGCCAAGATCGCGCTGGTGGAACAGGAATCGGTGAGGATCGTCCGGCGGCGCGGCGACCTCATCATCAGTGAGACACGTCACGGATTCATCTGCGCCAACGCTGGCATCGACCTTTCAAATGTCGAGCTGGGCACCGCCGCCCTGTTGCCCGTGGACTCAGATCGCTCGGCTCGCCGCATTCGGGCCGGTCTAGGTGCCCTCCTGGGTGTCGATATCGGGGTCATCGTCTCCGACACCTTCGGCCGGACCTGGCGTCGCGGCGTGACCGACGTGGCCATCGGTTGCGCTGGCGTGGCCGCCGTCATCGACCTGCGGGGCACCCTCGACGCGAACGGCAGGGAGTTGATCGCCACCGAAGTCTGCGTGGCCGACGAGCTGGCCTCGGCGGCCGAGCTGGTGATGGGTAAGGACCGGGGCGTACCGGCCGCCATCGTTCGGGGCGTACCGAGAGAGTGGTTGCGTCCTGCATCGGTGCAGGCCGAGATCATCAGGCCCCCGGGCGAGGACCTCTTTCGCTGACCTACGTGGACTGGCGTCCAACAAACTCGAGCACGGCGCGTACGCCATCAGCGAGCTCGGTCCAGGGTCGCCATCCGAGCTGAATGCCCGCCCGCTCAATATCGAGGCTGGAACGCAACAGCTCACCGGCCCGTAGCGGCGCATACTCCGGTGGAACGGTGGTCCCAGCCTGTTCGGCCATGGTGGTGAACAGCTCGTTCACCGACGTCTCGCGGCCCGTCCCCACATTGCAGACCAGCCCGCCTCCGCGAGTGGCGGCCCGCACGAAGGCGTCGACCACGTCGTCGACGTAGACGAAATCGCGGGTCTGCGACCCGTCCCCGAAAATGGTGACCGGCTCATGGTTGAGCAGACGCTGGGCGAAGATGGACACCACGCCGGCCTCACCGTGAGGATTCTGGCGGGGTCCATACACGTTGCCGAGGGCCAGAGCGGAGAACTCCAGCGAGTGGAGGCTCCGGTAAGCCATGAGATAGTCCAACATCGCCTTTTTGGAAACGCCATAGGGCGAGAGCGGTTGATGGGCGTGTGCCTCACGGACCGGTAGGTCTTCCGGAGCCGGCTCGCCGTACAAGGTGCCCCCGCTGGCGGCGAAGACGATCCGCTCCGACTCGGCCTGTCGCGCCCCTTCGAGAATGTGGAGCGAGCCCAAAATGTTGACCTCGGCGTCAAAGTTCGGGCGGGCCACCGACACCCGCACATCGGCCTGGGCGGCCAGGTGGAAGATGAGCTCGGGTCGCCGACGGGCGATGAGCTCAATGACGGCCGGTGCAGTGATGTCCAGGTGATGGATGGTGAGGGCGCGACCGGCGCGACTACGGGCGTCGGCCAGGTTGGACAGCGATCCCGTTGAGAGGTCGTCGATGACGTCCACCTCGTGCCCTTCGACCAACAAACGATCCACCAAGGTGGACCCGATGAACCCTGCACCACCAGTGACCAGCATTCGCATGGCCGTATCCCTCAGCCCGCGACCCGCTCGCCGTCGACCACGGTGCCGGAGGACACCATGGCGTGGGCGCCGAGTACCGAGACGGGACGTACATCGCCGCGCTGGCCCACGGTGGCATGTGGCCCCATGATCGACCCCGCCACGGTGGCGTCCTGTGCCACATGGGATCCGTCCATCAGCACTGAGTCGAGCACTACGGCGCCGGCTTCGACGACGGTGCCGGTGCCAAGCACGCTGCGCTCGACGCGCGCCCCTTCGGCCACTGAGCAACCAGCGAAGAAGGCTGATGGCCCGATCACGTTGCCCCCAAGAGTGCTCTCGCCCGCCGCATAGACACGGTTGCCTGTGTCAGTCAGACCGGCGCCCAGCGTGGCGGTGCGACGACCCGAGAGCAGGTCGTGGTTGGCCTGAAGGTAAGCCGCCGGGGTACCCGTATCGAGCCAGTACCCATCATCTGACATGGCAAACAGGACGCCGTCGCGCACCATGGCCGGGAAGGTCTCACGCTCAATCGATACGCGGCCCGAAGCGGAAATCCGTGGCAATACGGAGGGCTCGAACACGTAGGTGCCGGCATTGATCTCGTTGGTCGGAGCTTCGTCACGGGGCGGCTTCTCGACGAATGCGGTGACTCGGCCGTCCGCGTCGGTTGGGACCACCCCAAAAGCGGACGGATCGGGGACAGGATGGAGCGCAATGGTGCCCTCGGCTCCGCTCGTTCGGTGGAACGACACCAACTTGCTCAGATCAAGATCGGTGAGCACGTCCCCATTGAGGACCACGAACGTGTCGTCGATACCGGCGAACATGGCGGCGAATCGCACCGCACCGGCAGTGTCCAGTGGCTCCGGCTCCACCGCGTAGGTCAGCGCCACACCGGCGGCGTGCCCATCGGGATACGCCTCCTTGAAGGCATCAGGGAGATAGCCCAGCGACAGGATGGCCTCTTCGATTCCGTGGGAAGCCAGGTGGCCCAGCACCCGCTCGATCATCGGTACACCGACGATGGGCAGCATCTGCTTGGGCGTTGTGAGCGTGAGGGGCCGCAGCCGGGTCCCCTCTCCCCCAACGAGGACAACCGCTTTCATTACGGCGTTGTCGTGGTTGTGGTGGTGGTCGGTGGCTCTGTCGTGGTCGTGGTGACCGGAGCTTCGGTGGGTGAGGTGGTCGTTGTCGTGGCGACGGGGTGCGTTGTCGTTGTGGTGGCGTGCTTGGTCGTCGTGGTGGTCGTCGTCGCCCTGGAGGTGGTTGACGTGGTGGTCGACGCCGATGACGTGGTCGACGTCGTGGTGGAGCTAGTGGGCGCCGTCGTCGTGGTTGAAGCTGTCGGAAGCGTCGTGGTCGTGGTCACTACCGATCCTCCGGACTGGAGGGCCTGGACCAGGGCGAGCTCGACCGTGGGGGCGGGCTTGGGCAGCTTGGCTCCCGATGGGACGAATCCGACCACAATCAGTTGTCCGTTGGCGAACCTGATGGAACCAGCGGCATCGGTGTACGAACCGCCAACCAGCTTGGACTCATTCTTCCCGGCACCCTTGGACGTGAGGGTGAAGGTACGAGCCCGGACCACTCCAGCCTTGCCGGCATCGGGGGTGCCCTTGGCGCACTTAGCGCCATTCTTGTAAAGCGTGCCGCTCGGGAACTGCAGCGACTTATTGGTCAGGGTCATGCCGGTGTAGTTGGAAGCAAACTGAGCCAGGGTGGCGTTGCGTCCCGCCTGGGCACTGGTCTTGGGAGCGATGGTGAGGACTCCACCACCCGCTGAAACAAACCCATTCGTAGAAGTCGGGTTGCTGGTCGGCAGTGAAGACTCAACCGAACCGCAAATGTCGACCGAAAGGGCGGCATGCCAGGTCGTGTTCACCGTCGGCTGCACGACGGTGTTTTTGCCGTAGTTGTAACGGGCCAAGACCACTGAGCCGATGCCCACCAGCACAATGACGACGAGCGCGGCATACCAGTTGACGGGCATTGATCCGCGATAGGTCGTGCCACCCCCTGTTGCAGCGGCGCGTGCGACCGATCTTCCTGTTGAGCTTCTGGCCATGGCGGGACGAAACCCTACAGCCTGGCGGGCTCCCCTCCGGCTGCAGGCATATCGCCGTAGGCCAATCGTCGATAGAGGGCCACGGTCCGGGGATGCAAGAGGGCAGGCGTGCCTGCCGAGCGGGGTCGGCCAGCCAACCCAAGTCGGGCGCCGCCGGCATCGGCCGCCTTACGGAGGAGTTCCGTCATCGTGGAATGCAGCCCGATTCGGTCGCCCTTCGCCTCCATGGCCTGAAGGAGCGCCCGGTAGAGCCGCTCGTCGTACGGACTGGCCCGCAGGCCTTGGCGAATGATCCATTCAGCTTGGGCTGCCTCCCCTATACCGAGTGCGTGTTCCATACCCTTGAGCGCCACGTCAGCGACGATGGACTCGATAGCGGCCTGGGTGCCATCGATCACGGCCCAATCGGCGAGGCACAATCCTTCGAACGGACGCCCCCTGACCAACCGCATGGCGGCCAACCATCGTGCAGGGTCCGAACTTCCCGCAGCGCTGATGAAATGATCGATATCCGTCTCCACTGTGTCGGCCAAGAACAGGCGGCGTTCACGGCGGGTGAGATGAGGAGCGCCACTCCGGGACAGACCGAGGGTGCGCCGGGCCACTGACACCGTCGAATGCAGTGTCGCCGGTGCCACAGGACGATCCGCCCAGAGCGCTGTTCCCCAGACCTCGTTGCGCGCGCCACTCCTGTGCATGGCCAAATACACCACGAGTGCCTTGGCGGCCGCCCGGCGGAACGGCAGCGCACTGCCCCGAATTTCCGCCGGCCCCAATACGGCTACTTCGATCTCACCGTCGGTTCCCGCCATAAAAGGAAACGGTCGAGCAACATCATGCCGCTTTCAACTTTCTGACTTATGCGGCGCGCACCCGGTCGGCCATCGCATCGTCCGCTGGAAAGTCGGCGTCCGCCGGAGGCGTGGCGGGTGCCCGGGCCAACAAAACGGCGCCAATCACCACCGCCCCGAAGCTGGCCACCCGAGCCAACCCAGGCAGACCGCCCGGAATCCGGTCATGGAAGACGAGCAGTCCACCCACAATGGGGATCAAGTTGTTCACCAAGCTGGATACCCCAGCCGTCTCGAGGACGCGGCCTCGTTGAAATGCCATCTGGAGGGACACGAACCCCAGCGCCGTGCACGCCGCCAGCACCGGGATGAACCACGGCCCGTTGCCACCGACCGCTCCTTTGGTGGCCATGTCCCCGACGCCAAACAACATGCCGGCGGCGCAACCAAGCGTCGGACCGGTGCGGACCACGCGCGTCAACGCCAACGCCACCACTCCAGCCAGCGCGGAGCCGACAAGCACGACCAGTAACAGCGTGCCGCTGTGGGCTTTATGCGATACCGGCACCTGCGCCGAAAGCGACAGACCGAGCAGCACTAGCCCTCCCACTGCCACCGCAGCACCCAACTGCTCGCGCCGCTCCAATGGTCGACCCAAGCGGTGCGCCAACACGGCCAGTACGCCGACTCCCCCGGCCGAGGTGGCCTGCACCAGAGACAGGGGAGCAAAACAAAGCGCCGCGATGTAAAGGCCCCAACCCACCCAGCCGGTGGCATAGCCAACTAACCATTGGCGATTGGTGACCAGCATCCGAGCCGACGTAATGGGATGGCGGAGCTGCAGCGTGTGCAACGTGTTGCTCGCATCATGCTGGACGTAGAACCCGAGATTGAGGGCGGCGGCGGCCAGCAGGGCCAGGATCAAACCTTCAGCCAACCTCATGGCGCAGTCCCCACGCCCGGAACGTTACGGGATGGGATCCTCCTGAGTCTTTCGGCCTACCTTGCCAGTAAGACGACGACCCCAGCCCTCCTCAATCTCCCGGTCAGGCTGGATGCGAATCCTGATCCAAGGGGATATCGGCTCCAAGGTTTTGAAATGCCAAAATCACAGGGTGATCTCATTGGTCGACCTGCCTTTGGCGAGCCCAGTCGATCAGAAGCAAGTGAATGGGACCTCACCCTTCTTTTAAGCGGGCGGCGCACGGATTGGATTTCGTCTGCCCTCGCACCGCTGCGCGACAGCATCTGCGAAGACAAATACCGACGTCTGGAAGCCGCAATGTGCCTGACGATGGGAGGTGAAGCCTTCGTCGTCCTGCGGGATGTGTGCCAGCTCGACGCGGAGCAAGCGATTGCCGTGGCGCGCTAGGCCACTGAGGCCATTCTGGCGGCGGGACTTTCCGAGTAGTACCGGACGGTTCGGACCGAAAGTGGGGACGGAGGGACTCGAACCCTCACTGGAGGCGGTTTAAGCGCCCTGCCTCTGCCAATTGGGCTACGCCCCCGGAGCGGATCAGCAGAGAGCGATCATAGAGCGGCGTCCTCCGGGTCTTGGGACGCCGTCGGTAGGATCGCAGTGTTCCCACCGATCGCAGACCGACTCATCTCTCGCCGATTGCCTTAGTTGCATTGGTCGTCGTCGCTCTGGCCCTGAGCGTCTGGCAGGGTGGTTTGACGAGGACGTCGGATGCCGCGCAGTGGTGCGTACTCGGGGTCGTCGTTGTTCTGTGCATGGCGACGGGGGTCTGGGGGCGGGGCCAGCAATCACATACATCTCGCCAATGGTTAGCGTCTGCGAAGAACGGAGTTGCTTCACGGGACACCTATCCGCGGTCGACAGTGGTCTCGGTGGCGGTATGGGCCTTCCTGTTTACAGGCCTCGTGGCATGGGACGCCACGAGCTTCGCCGAACAGGCTCATCGATTCCCGACGCTGAGTGACTTCATCGGGCATGTCACTCGCGTTGACGCCGGACGTGGCGCTTTTTTCGCTCTTTGGCTCGTCCTCGGCGCCTCGATTGCTGTTGGCGGGCGAACCCCGTCACGTCTGAAGTGACGCTCGCTCTCGTACTTGGGGCCACCGTGTGGTTAGTACTGGCGGTCGCGGCGGTGCTTTGGTTGGGGTTCGTGCTTGTCGTCCGAAGGGACCTCGTCGGACCGAGAGCTTTGTGTCGCTGGGCCACGTCGGCCTGGCTGCCGCGACTGTTCCTCTTAGCCGGGTGGGGTGTGGCCGGTTGGCACGTCTTCTGCCAGCGGCCTTGAGTCAGGATGTCGTCATGGCCGACGACCTGAGTGCCATCGACCTCACCGACCTCGACAATTTCGCGCGGGGCTTTCCGCACGAACTATTCGAACTGCATAGAGCACAGGCACCGGTGTACTGGCATGAACCCACGTCGCACACGCCCGATGGCGAGGGGTTCTGGTCGGTGGCCACTTACGACCAGGTGCTCCAGGTGCTGCGCGATCCGGTGACCTACTCGTCGGAGACTGGCGGTGATCGACCCTATGGCGGAACCATCCTGCAGGACCTCCCCGTAGCCGGGGTCATGTTGAACATGATGGACGACCCGCGACACGCCCGCATTCGCCGACTCGTTACCAAGGGACTGACTCCTCGTCGCGTGCGTGACCTGGAACTGGAGTTACGTCGTCGCATGCGGAGGTTGCTGGACCCCATTGGCGACGGCTGCGATTTCCTGGTTGACGTAGCGGCTGATCTACCAATGCAGGCCATCTGTGTGTTGATGGGCGTGCCCGAAGAAGATCGGCATCACTTATTCCAGTGTGTGGAACACATCTTCGATCTGCCCAACGAGTCCGACTACCTAGCCATGACGCCGCAGCGGGCCGCCGCGGCAGGCGAGCTGTTTGCCTACGGAGAGGCCCTTATCGCAGAAAAGCGGAAGTACCCGGGCGACGACATGCTTTCTTTGGTCGTCCAGGCCGAACTGCCCGATGAAGACCCTCCGGCCCTGACCGAGAGTGAACTCGCCGCATTCTTTTCGCTCCTTTTCTCGGCCGGGGCCGAGACCACCCGCAATGCCATTGCAGGCGGGTTGCTCGCCCTCATGGAACGATTCGATCAGTTGGAGGTAGTGCGCGCCGACCCCGACGTGATGCCGACGGCGGTTGAGGAGATCCTGCGCTGGACCACTCCCTCGCCGTCTAAGCGCCGCACTGCGACGCGCTCGTGTGAATTGGGTGACTGCGCCATTAGCCCGGGTGACAAGGTCCTGGTGTGGGAAGGCTCCGCCAACCGGGATGCGCTGCGCTTCCCGATGGCACAGTCGTTTCTGGTCGACCGCGAACCCAATCCTCATTTGGCTTTCGGTCACGGCGCCCACTTCTGTCTGGGCGCCCACCTGGCGCGCATCGAATTGCGGGTGGCGCTCAGCGAGACGCTCGCCGCGTTCAGCGCCTTCTCTCTTGATGGTGCACCCGAATGGACCCGAAGCAATCGTCACACTGGATTGCGGCATTTGCCGATACGGGTGAGCCGCCAGTCGCCCTAGTGGTGCAGCGCTCCAACCAAGGGGCGGTGCGCTTCCCACACAGCCAACTCGGCGTCTCGTGGGGCATCCTCGACACCCGTGTGGGGACCAAACAGCATGGTCTGGCGCTTGGCCGGATCCCAGGTCGGCCAGTTCCCAAGTTCATTGTGCGATGGGTCGCCATTCTGGGCAAACGCCAGCCAGGCCCGCTGCATCTGCGACGACAGGGTGTCCACTTCGGGCCCGCCACCGGAGAAGAGCTGCACGGCCGGCACGTGCACTGCGCCGAAGACAAACGGCAACTCGAGGGCGTGACACGAGCCCAACATGCCCCCAAACGCGGGCGACTCCCAGTCGAAGAGATAGACGTAGGTCCGTGTCCCTTGTGCCACCTGGGCCGCCGCCAACTGCAGACTGGGCCACCGAAACACGCAGTCGGTGCCCAACGCCACCCAGACGTCACGGACTTCGGTGGATTCTCCGCGCTCGGCCCTCGCCACCCGATAACTCTCGAAGAGTTCCTCGGTAGGAACGTCGGGCGCGGCATTGGCCGCCCATCGCCTGCAGCCCTTCTCATCGAGATGCATGAGGGCCGGATTCCCCAGTCCGAACAGCGTCAGCTCGTCGCGGTTGGTGCCGATCATCAGATCCACGTCCGCGGCGGATCCATTGGCCACGGCCTGAAGCGGATGTGTTGGCAGGAACACTCCGTCAACGACAGGGAGAAACGGCAGCGGGACCAGGCCGGGATCCGGCCGATGCTTGGCCACTACGTCGGTGGCCGCCAATAAATCGGCCACCGGGACCTGGCCCAGTGTGTCCCGGGTACAAGAGGCGACGCCCAGTGCGTCGGCTAAGCGCCCGGCCGCGCGTTCGGCGTCGTCGATGGAGTGGACATGAGCGCCACCGCTCTGCACCACAGCGCGGCGGAACAGGCCGGCCGCTGAAGGTGCACCCATCAACGCGGCCACACTGAAACCTCCAGCGGATTCGCCGAAGATGGTGACGTTGTTCGCATCACCCCCGAACTTGTCGACGTGTTCGTGCACCCAGCGCAACGCCGCCACCTGGTCCTGCAGGCCCCAGTTCCCCACCAAGCCGTCGGCGTCCTCCATGGCCTTGGTCCCGAGGAATCCGAGCGCGCCGAGTCGGTAGTTGATGGTGACAACCACCACATCACCATTGCGGACCAGTGCGCCCCCTCGGTAAAGAAACACTGAGCCGCTCCCTCCGGTGAATCCACCACCGTGGATCCAGACCATCACGGGCCGGCTCGTCGCCATGGGCTCGTCGGGCACTTCGGGTGTCCACACGTTGAGGCTCAGGCAATCCTCGCTCTGCGGCTCTGCCGCGTCCGGGTCCGACGGACTCGTGATGCCCGCTGCCGCCACCGGCTGCGGCGAAATGGGCCCGAACTTCGACCCGTCTCGGATATCGGCCCACGGGATCGGCGGCTGAGGAGGTCGCCAGCGCATTTCCCCAGCTGGGGATGCCGCATACGGGATCCCCGAGAAGGACCACACGTCCCCCCGCCACACACCCCGAACACGACCACCGGTGACTTCGACCACCTTGTCCATGCCTGCACCATATGGATGGGTCCCGACAGCGGTCAACCACCGCCGAAGGGAGTGACACCTTCGTGAACTGCACTGATGGGCGAATTCCGACCCGGCTGATGGGGCCTGAGGGGATAGTGTGACCAGAGTGGCTGCAGTGAATTGTCGGAACACTGGCCGCCGTGGGCTCTCCGCCCTCTTGATTCGAGGAGCCCTCGTCGCCACCATGCTCGGACTCGCGGGTGCCGGGACGTGGATGATCGCGGGCATTGACGCGTCCGTTGCAGGGGGTGCGGGCACCACCACTCCCACCACCACGCCGGGCCCTGCACCCAACCAGTCTCAGATCAACTCCACCAAGGCAGAGGTGGACGGCATCGAAGCCACGCTCTCTCAAGAAGAGGTCCAGACCAACCTCCTCGATGGGCGCTACGACACGGCGATGGAGAACTTGCAAAACGCTCAGAGTGCGCTGCAGACCATCAACGCTTCCATCGTGCAAACCAAGGCGGCGGTTGATGTGGACAAGCGACGGTTGTCCAATGACGCTGTCAAGGCCTACATCTACGGGACGCCGCAGACACAGTTCGCATCACTCTTCACCTCATCGGCCATTCTCGGCGACGCCCGCAGCCAGTACACCAAACAAATCGTCGGTGACCTCAACTTGGCCCGCGCCTCGCTGCAGACCACCGAGTCGCACCTGAGCACGCAAAAGTCACAGCAAGAGACTGAGGCGTCACAGGCGCAGTATGAGGCCAGCGAAGCAAAGTCGTTGGCTCAGCAGAATGCCGCTGAAGCGGCCGCCACACAGCGCACGTTGGATTCAGTACAGGGGCAACTGACTTCAGAGGTGGCCGCGGCCGCGGTGCAAGAGGCACAGGAAGAAGCCGAACAGGCGGCCAAGGCAGCCACCGCGGCTCAGGCCCAGAAGGCTGCGGAAGCCGCTGCTGCCGCGGCGGCGGTGGCCGACAGCGTCGGAGGCTCATCGAGCGGAGCCGCTGCCACCACGGCGGCCAACCAGGCGGCTAGCTCCAGCGCGAGTGCCAGCGGAACCTCGGGCTCAGGCCCGGTCGGAGGCACCGGCAGCGGTGATGCGCAGGGGATGGCTGCCGTGCAGGCCGCTATCTCACAGCTCGGTGTCCCCTATTCGTTCGGAGGCGAGGATCCGGGACGGGGATTCGACTGCTCGGGCTTGGTCCAGTGGGCTTGGGGCCGGGCCGGTGTCACTATCCCCCGCACCACTGAATCGCAGTGGCCGGACCTTCCCCATGTCCCCCTGAGCGCCCTCGAGCCCGGTGACCTGCTCTTCTATTACAACCTCGATGGCGACGACGCCGTCGACCACGTCGTCATGTACGTCGGGTCGGGACCGTACGGCACCCAGACCATCATTCAGGCGCCGTTTACCGGCACTGACGTCTCCTACTCACCGATCTACACCGAGGGTCTCATCGGAGCCGGCCGCCCATAGCGGTCGTCACACCGACGCCCGACTCCGCACCGTGCGCGAATCGGTGGAGAATGTGGGCATGACCGAGGGCCACGACGATTCGGTTTCGCGCGTCGATCCCATCCTCCTGTCCATGGTGATCCCCGCCTACAACGAGGGTGCTCGACTCGGTGACGGCGTGGCTCGACTCCAGCACGCCATCGACGACGGAAGCATCGACCCATCGACTACCGAATTCATTGTGGTCGACGATGGAAGCACCGACGACACCGTCGAGAGTGCATGGTCGCTCCTCGCTGCTCATCCATATGTGCAGGTGTTGTCGTTGCCAAACAACCGCGGCAAGGGCGCGGCCGTGCGGGCCGGCGTCGCCGCGGCACACGGCCAACTCATCGCCTTCGCCGACGCTGACATGGCCATCGACCCCTCTCACACACCCGAGTTCGTGGCGGCTCTTGAACACGACGACATGGCCATCGGCTCGCGTGCTGCTATCGGATCCACCGTCGATCGTCCCAGCCTGCAGCGATCGACCATGAACCGGGTCTTTAATGCCATGGTCAATCGAGTGACCGGCGTGTCGCTCAGCGATACGCAATGCGGCTACAAGGCGTTCCGTGCTCCGGCGGCCAAGCTGCTCTTCCATGGAACGGTCACCGATCGTTTTGCCTTCGACGTCGAAGTCCTGGCTTTGTCGCGCCGGCTCGGCTTATCGATCGGCGAAATACCGGTGCATTGGCTGCGGGTCAGTGGCAGTCGGATCCGCCCTTGGCAAGATGCCGCTTCCATGGCACGAGACGTCCTGCGGGCCAGCCGGCAAAAGACGTCCGCCCCTCCCCTGCCGGCCATTGCCGTCAAGGTGCCGGACGAAGGCAACTCATCGCCCGAAACGCTGCCGGTTCGGCTGTCCGCCGTGATCGAACCCGGCATGCCCGTGGTCGAGCGCCCTGACGGCACCACCCTGGTCCTGTGCCCCCTGGTCAGCCCCGAACGCATTCTTGAGACCGCACGACGAGTTGAGACGCTCATCCCCCATGCCGGCCTGGAGCACCTGTCGGTGACGGTGGCCCAGCTCTGCGATTGGGCCCCACTCTCGCTCAGTGCGGTGCGATCCCACGTCCCCTGATCGCCCGTTGCAGGCGCTCCCTTAAATAGGTCGTCCATCTGTCGGTACGATGGCCGAGTGACAGACGGCCGCGTGGTCACTACCGAAAAACAGCATTCCACCGCCATCGTGCCCATCCGCATCCCCGCAGAGGCCCCAGAGGCACCCGAGGACCCCCGCTTGTCCGACGTCGACGAATGGGGCCGTTCGGAGCGCATTCGCACTTTGGCTCGAGCGCTCTACGACCCCATCTACTCGAAGTGGTTCCGGGCCGAATGGGAAGGTCTCGAGAAGATTCCCACCGAAGGTGGCGCCTTGTTAGTGGCCAACCATGCCGGCGCCATTCCTTCTGACGCACCGGTGATCATGCATGGCATTGAGAAGGAGCTCGAGCGCCCGGTGTACGGGTTGGCCGACTATTTCTTCCGCACCGTGCCCGTGGTCGGAACGCTGTGGGCCCGTGCCGGTGGCGTCTCGGCCCGACCCGGCAATGCCTATCGATTGCTCAAGGAGCAGAAGCAGCTGGCGCTGGTCTTCCCCGAAGGCACCAAGGGTCCCTCGAAGTCATTTACCGATCGCTACCAACTCCGACGCTTCGGCCGGGGTGGCTTCGTCGAGATCGCCATGCGAGCCGGGGTGCCCATCATCCCCATCGCGGTCATCGGCTCGGAAGAAGCGATGCCAGTGGTTCTTCGACTGCCGACATTGGCCAAAGCCATCGGGGTCCCCTACTTCCCCATCACCGCCAACCTGCTGACCATGGGTCCGCTGGGCATCGTGATGCCGTTCCCCGCCAAGTTCAAGTTGCGCGTGCTCGATCCCATTTATTTCGACGTCCCTGCTGACCAAGAGCGCTACTCGAAGAGTCGCGTCATGGAAGAGGCCGAGCGCATCCGTACTCAGCTTCAGGAAAACGTCTACGACATGCTGCGCGACCGCCGCAGCGTGTGGTTCGGGTAGACACCGTGGCGCGTCGCGTGCTGGTCACTGGAGCCGACACCTTCTGGGGTGGCCGCATGATCCAGGCGCTGGAGGCCGACCCCAGCATGGACGTCATTCTCGGCATGGGGGCCAAGATGCCCTCAGTTCCCTTTGAGCGGGCCGAATTCGTCCGCACCGATCAGAACTACTCCATCCTCAACCGCATCGTGAAGGCCACGCAGGTCGACACCATCCTGCATACCTTCATGATCACCAACTCAGCCACAGTGTCCAACCGGGCCATGCATGAGATCAATGTGATCGGCACCATGAATCTCTTGGCTGCAGCTGGTGCGGCCGGGTCGACAGTGCGTCACATTGTGGTCAAGTCATCGACGCTGGTCTACGGGTCGTCGGCCGCCGATCCCAGCACTTTCCATGAGGACACACCGCGTGCTGGACCCGCTCGCAACGGCATTGAGCGAGCCCTCATTGAGGCCGAAGGTCTTGTCCGTGACTTCTCGGAGGACAACCCCGCCACGCTGGTAACGGTGCTCAGGTTCGCCAACGTGCTGGGCACCCACTTGACCACCCCAATCAGCCGAAATCTCTCTCGGCCGCTGTGCCCGTCCATTTTCGGCTTCGACCCCATGCTGCAGTTTGTGGAAGAGGACGATGTGGTGCGAGCTCTCCTCCATGTGACCAGGGGCAGCATTCCCGGGCTCTACAACGTGGCCGGCGATGGACGCTTGCCCTGGAGTGAGGTGGCCAGCATCTGCGGCACCAGGCTCATTCCACTTTCGCCCTACAGCCCCCTCAAAATCCGGCCACTGTCGCGCCTTTTCGATCTGCCCCGTGAACTTGAGGACCTATTGCGTTACGGACGCGGCGTCGACACTCGGCGCCTGGCTGCCACCGGCTTCGAATACGACGCCACCAGCGCTGGTGCGGTGCAGAGCTTCATCAAGGCGCTCCGCCTCCGCCGTAGTGCTGGGAGTACGCCGTCCTCCTACACCTACGAGCACGATGTCGAGCAGTTCTTCCGTCACTCCCCTTCAGTGACGAGCGCACCCGACCGCTGATCGCTCAGTCCGCCAGCCATTCGGAAACGAGGTCGGCTTCCCGTTCGTTCCATTCTTCCGAGGTCATGGCGTAACGAGCATGGTCTTCCCACACGCCATCGATCTCTAAGAACCGTTCGGCCACGCCTTCCAACCGGATGCCCAGCTTTTCGACGACCCGCCGGCTGGCCACGTTCCTCGGGATGATCGAGATCTCGACCCGGTGCAGCGAAATCGCCTCGAAGGCGAAACGAAGCGTGACCACGACGGCCTCGGGCACTAAACCTCGCCCGGCCAGTGACTCGTCGATCCAATAGCCAATGAAGGCGCTTTGGAACGGTCCACGCTGAATGGAGGACAGGGTCACCTCTCCGGCAAACCGCTCCCCGACGAAGATGCCGAATCCGTAGCCCGTTCCCAAGTGCCGTTCCCGTTCCCGGATACCGCAGCGAGCGGCAAAGCTAGGACGGTCTTCGGACGGCACCGGAGCGCCCTTCGGACGCGGTTCCCAACGCAGGAGCCACGGTGCGCAGCGCGTCCGTACTTCGTGCCACTCGTCAAAATCGGTCTCGGTCAGCGAGCGCAGCATGACGTGTTGGCCGCGTAGCTCCAGTGGGGCGTGTCGAGATGTCCGAGCCGCGCTCATCGGTGGAGTACCTCCCGTAATGCGCCGAGCAGCGTCACCACATTGCGTGGTCGGGCCGTGTGTCCCATACAACCGATGCGCCAGACCTGGCCGGCCAGCTGACCAGCACCGGCTCCAATTTCGATGCCAAATTGCTGCAGCAATTCCTTCCGGCAGTCGCCCTCAGCCATGCCGGCAGGCAGATCGGTCGGCACCCGGACGGTGGTGAGCTGAGGTAGTCGATGGCTGGCGGCGGCGAAGAGTTCGAGGCCCAATGCTTCCAGCCCGTCCTGCAGCTGCTTGCCGCACTCGGCGTGCCGAGCGCGGGCAGCCTCGATGCCCTCGTCGAGGATGGCTCCCACTCCAGCATGCAGCGCGGCCACCATGGTGACCGGCGCCGTGTGGTGGTACACCCGACCACCCTCGGTACCGCCATCGACGTAGCGCGACAGGAGATTGAGGTCGAGATACCAGCTGCGCGGCCGATCCAACAGGCGGGAGCGCGCCGCTGATGACACCGTCATGGGCGAGAGACCGGGGGGCACGCCGAGGCATTTCTGCGTGCCGCTGTAGGCGATGTCGACCCCCCAACCGTCCACTTCGACTTCAATGCCTCCCAGCGAGGTGACCATATCAACCAAGAGCAGCGCGTCACCCTTGCCCTGGCCGACAGGGGCGATGTCGTTGCGCACTCCCGTAGACGTCTCGGCATGGACGAGAGCGATGATGGCGGGCGACGGGTGGGCCGACAGCAATGGGCCGGTCTCGAGGGGCTGACCCCACGGGGCATCGACGCGGATCACCTCGGCCCCGCATCGAGCCGCCACCTCGCACATGCGCTCCCCGAATACCCCGTTGACGCCGATCACCACTGGATCCCCGTCGCGAACGAAGTTTACGAAGGACGCTTCCATGCCCGCCGACCCAGTGCCACTAATCGGAAGCGTCAGCGGGTTCGCGGTCCCGAAAATCCGTCTCAGCCCGTCGTTGGTGTCGTCGAGAAGGGCCAAGAATTCCGGGTCTAAGTGACCCAGGACGGGACGGGCCAGAGCCAGCGCCACTTCTGGGTACGGGTTGGAAGGACCCGGCCCCATAAGGAGGCGATCTGAAATCGGCATCCGCGCATCGTGGCAGGTCCACCTTCACCTGCGCCAACGCGCCCTGGCTGCCGGCCGCCCTCCGGTAGATTGCCCTTGTGGAACGGGTGCTCTTTGCTCCGCGGGCGCTTCCCCCCCTCCCTCCCGATATCGCGGAAGAGGCCGGCCCATATTCGGCCTGGGTGCGCCATCGAGAAGTCGAACGAGTCGCTCAATATCGGCCTACCCCGGTCACCACTCCCCTCCAGCTCCTCATGCTGGTGCCTGGTGAGCCCCCTCCCAGCCTCGTGGCCACTCTGCAGAGCCTGCAGCAGCAAGTGGGGGATGGCTGGCACCTCACGGTGATGCTCCCCACTCCCTTCCAGGCCTCATTCACGGCACTGCTCGCGGTGTCCGGCCTCCAACGGACAAGTCGGCGGGTGCGGGTCTCATCGGTCGACGCGACGACGCCGGACGAGCTGTTGAACAGAGGGCTGCACGAATGTGCCGGATCGGATGTGGCGCTGCTTTTCCCTGGCGACGTCTGGGCACCCGACGCCGTGGCGCAGATCGTTGCTGCGCTGCAGCCGGATTCGGTGGTCTACGCCGATGAGGACCAGGTGACAGAAGAGGGAGAGCACATGGCGCCACTGCTCAAGCCCGCTTATTCGCCCGAGCTCCTCCTGTCGTCGTCCTACATGGGAAGACCCTTTGCCATGGGCGCCAACGTGGTGGACCGACTTGTGCAGCGTGGTGGCGGCCACACCACGCACTTGGAGCACGATCTCGCCCTGCGTGCCTGTGAGGTGGCATGGAATGTGGTGCACATCCCCGAGGTGCTGTGCCAACGAGTCAGCACGTCCGCACCACCTGATTTTCTCGATAGTGGACACGTCGAGGCCGCACTTCGCAGACGCGGTGAAAAAGGCGAGGTCCGGCCCGGGTCCTTTCCCGGCACCTATCGGGTGCGACGTACCGAAAATGCAGCGAAGGCCAGCGTCATCATCCCCTATCGCGATCAACCTCAATTTCTTCGCACCTGCATCGACTCCATCGATGCCACCAAGGGAGCGCAATCCTGCGAAGTGGTACTGATCGACAACGGGTCGGTCAAACCTGAAACGCTCACCCTGGTCGAGCGTCTCCAAGCTCGACCCGACATTCACGTACTGCACGACGATCGGCCCTTCAACTGGGCCGCCCTGAGCAATGCCGGTGCCACCGTGGCGACTGGTGACGTCCTGGTCTTCTTGAACAACGATATTGAGGCAGTCGCCAGTGGATGGCTGCAGGCATTGTGCGCGCAGGCCCTGCGCTCGACCATTGGGGCGGTGGGAGCACGCCTGCTCTATCCCGACCGCAGGGTCCAACACTGTGGCGTGGTCGTTGGTTTGGGTGGGGCCGCTGGACACACGCTGGTCGGGTTGGACGGGACGGCACCGGGCTATCTCAATATGGCGGTCGTCGCTCGAGAGTGCGCCGCCGTCACCGGTGCCTGCCTCGCCACACGGCGCGAAGTGTTCGACGCACTGAAGGGATTCGACGAGACCCTGGGGGTGGACCTCAATGACGTCGATTACTGCCTCCGGGCCCAGCGATCGGGCTGGCGCGTCATCATGGAACCGGCGGCCGAACTGATCCACCATGAGTCACCCAGCCGGGGAACGGCCGGCGACACCAAGGACATCGTCCACTTCATCGAACGCTGGCGCGACTCAATCGTCACTGGGGATCCCTACCTGAGTCCGCACCTGACCCGCATGGACGCGTCCTGCCGACTGCGAGGTCCCAACGAGGAAGAATGGTGGCAGCAATGGCAGCTGAGCCTCACCAGCCGCTAATGGCCCGGCAACCGATGACTCCGCCCCAACTACTGCGACGTCCAGCCGACGCCCCGCCTCCATTGCCACACCTGCGTGACGGCGAGGCGGTGCAGTCGCTACATAGGGGATGGGCCGGTCTCTTTGCTGCCCCGACCACTCCTTCGCTGTGGCGCCGAGCCATCGGCAAGGCGCGTCGGAGCCTGCCCTTCGGGAGCGGCGATCGAGCCCTCCTCGGTGCTCTCGTGCGCGCCGTCGACACGGTGGCTGGCCGCTGCGACGAGTTGGCCGATCGCTTAGCCACACTCGAATCCGCCACCGAGGACGTGGTGGCGTCCTTCGGCCAAGACATCACACAACTGAGGGCCGAAGTAGCGGTCCTACGATCCGCCACCAGCGATAGACCGAACAAGTGACACCAAAATACGCGGGCGGGCTCGTCATTTGCAGCAGCAGCTGGTCTCGTGGAGACGAGCTGTCCTTCGTGATCCGAGCAGTCGCCGGGGCAGCGTCACGCCTCGGACCAATCACCGTATTTATTCCTGGTTCAGGCGACACCATTCCTGACGGCGGGTTCGACCTCATCCCGGTCGGGCAGTCTGCCGACGGCATCTGGCCTGACGCATCAAAGCTGCGACTTCCCGAGGACTTCCTGGCATCAACCTGCATATTGATGGACGAGTTCGGCCCCAATGCCGATGCGGTCCTCAAGGCATTTGGGTCGTCTGGTCAGGTGTTCACGCTGACTTCCGGACCGGACGCTGCCACCGTGCTCCGACTCGTGGGGGACGAAGAGGGATCTTCACCACTCATTGGCATGCATGTACCCATCAATCCGCTGGCCTCGGCCCATCGACACAATGGCTTTGGCTTCGTCGACTACGTACTGGTGCTCTCCGGGCGCAGCGGATCGCACGAGTTGCCTCCCGATGAAGTGGCGTGGCTCACCGCCGGTCTGCACCACGCCGACATTGTGGTGGTAGAGAACGCCGTCGCGTCGGTGTGGCGAGGCCGGGCTTTGCGCGGATCGACCACGATCGACACGCGGACGGATTTGGGTCGCCTCATGGCCCATGCCCTCGTGTGCGTTGACCTGGCACCCGGCCCATATGTGGGGCGCGAGTGCGTTGAGTTGCTCCGCTATGGCACGCCCATTGTGGTGCCCGAAGGCACAGCGGCGGCCAGTCATGCACGGATGGGCGGATTGACGTATGACCATGAAGGGGAGCTGGTGCAAAAGGTGACCAGGTTCGAGGACGCATCGTTCCGACACAAGAAATCGCTGGCCGGCCGGCACTACGCCGACGCCACCTACGGCGACACCACGGTCTTCACGCAGCGCCTAAGCCAGGCTCTCGCCAGTACGGCAAATGGGTAGAGAAAGTTGAGGCTGATGTACGCAATCGTCACCAACGTCCGAGTTGAAAATCCTGAGGAAGCTCGACTCCTCTTACCCCACGCCAGAGAGGCCCTCGTATCTCGTGCGCCAGGCATCGTAAGCGGCTATTGGCTTGAGCCAATTGATGGAATAGGCACTTCGGTGATTGTCTTTGAGACCAGGGAATTTGCCGAAGAGGCCGCCAAATATCCAGTGCCGGAAATGCCTGGTGTCACCCAGATCGATATGCGAGTCCGTGAGGTGTTTGCCCACGTGTGATCGGTGTGAGGGACTGCCCCAATTCGCCGGCAAGGGCAGACCATCTTGAGCTTGCCAATCCCCCATTCAAGGCTCCCCGGTCAGGTCAATTCCATCTCACCCATTTGCCGTAGGCAGGCTCTCGACCTTTAGAGACCCCGCCGGCGTAGCTCGAAGAACGCCACTGCGGCTGCCGCGGACACATTGAGCGACTCGACGCCGTCGGCCATCGGAATCCGAGCGGTCCGAGTGAGCAAAGGCTCTACCTCTTCGGACACCCCAGCATGTTCTCCCCCCACCACCAGCGCCGTGCGTGGCTCGAGCTCGGCCTCCCATAAGTCGACCTGGCCATCCTGATCGAGGGCCAGGAGCTCGAAGCCGTGGGCCTTGAGCAGCTGGGCCGCCTCGAGTGCGGTCCGGATACGGAGCAAGGGGGCTCGAAAGGCCAATCCAGCCGATGCCTTGATAACCAGGGGGCCAAGATCGGCCACGCCTCGGGTGGGAACGATGATGCCGTCGAGACCTGCGGCTACGGCCGAGCGCACAATCATGCCGACATTGGCTGGAGTGGTCACGCCATCGAGCAGGACACATTTCGCTGGGGCCGACTCCTCTCGCTGCTCCAGCCAGTCGGTGAGGGATCGCTTGTTGGGCGCTTCGACATCAGCAGCAATGCCTTGATGCTGCTTCCCGGTGCCGCTGATTCGAGTGACCTTGTCCCGATTGACTACCTGGACGGACACCTGGCGGACTTCGGCTGCCCCTTCGATCTCTCGGCGCACCGAGCGAACGACGTCGGAGGCCACAAATACCTGGCTCACCGTCAGCGAGTGGTCCGCCAACGCTTCCAACACAGCGATACGGCCGAACACCGTGATGTAGCGCTCCCTGGGTGAGCGTTCGTCGCTGTTTTGCAGCACGACCCAGCGTATCTACCGATCGTTACTGCGGATAGTTCCTCTGATCGGCGTCATGCTTCGGATCATTGAGGCCGGAACAGTCCTACGATGACCCGACCGTGACCGACCAGACTCCTTTGCTCAGCTACGTGCCGTCGTCAGACGGGCTGCAGCTGGCCATTCACGATCTGGGTGGGCCGGCCGATCCATTGGCACCGGTGCTGCTCTTTTCCCACGCCACCGGATTTCACGGGCGGGCGTGGGAACCCATGGCGGAGTACCTCCTGCCGACATATCGGTGCCTGGCTATTGACCACCGGGGCCACGGGCTGACAGAGACACCCGAGGGAACGAGCCTTGACTGGTCCCTCATGGGCGATGACGTGGTGTCGGTCATCGACAGCAAACTCATTGGTCCCGGTCGGACAATGCACGGGATCGGCCATTCCATGGGCGGCGCCGCCTTGGCCTTGGCAGCCCTGCAGCGGCCGAGCGCATTTCAGTCGTTGTGGCTGTACGAACCGGTCATCGTTCCACCCGGAGCGCTCCCGCCCGAATCATCACCCAACTTCATGGCTGAAAGCGCCGCGCGTCGGAGGGCCGCATTTCCGTCGTTTGAGGCCGCTCTGGCTAATTTCGCATCGAAGCCCCCACTGAACGAACTGCATCCGCGTGCGCTGCACGCCTACGTCCAGGGTGGATTCGCCACGGAGCCTGACGGTTCAGTTCGGATTCTGTGCCGGCCGGAGTCGGAAGCCACCGTCTATCGAGGCGCTGCGGCGAGCAACGCCTTTGACGCCATCATCCAACTCGAGCTGCCAGTTGCCATCGCAGTCGGAAAGCCTGGGACGTTTGGACCGGGCACCTTCGCTCCACGCGTTCTGTCTGAGCTGCGCCACGGCACAAAAGTCGAGCGACCGGATGTCGGGCATTTCGGACCACTCGAAGACCCGGAAGGGATGGCTGGCGACGTGGCGCGTTGGGCGGAGCGCTCAACCCTGTAACGGCCAAGAGACCTAATCGATCGTCAGGTTGCGTGGAGGCCACGCCAGTGACAGATCCTCCCGGGTCAGCGTCAGGTTGGGGTTGTAGGTCGGGTCGGTCCGCAATGCGTCTCCCCAACGCTGCTTCATAAAGCGGGTCTCTCGTTGAAAGCGCAGGGCGCGCTCACCTTCGGTGTCCAGGCCCCGCGACACCGACTCGTGGTGGGTCAATTCGGCAAAGGGTGTCCACACCACTTGCCATCCTGCCGCTCGCAGTTGCAGGCACAGGTCGATGTCATTGAAGGCGATGGGAAGGTTGACTGCGTCAAGCCCACCCACCTGGTCCCAGGCCTCCCGCCGAATGGCCATGCACGCTCCGGTGATGGCCGCCATCTGGCGCGGCAACTGCGTGCGGCCATGGTGGGACACCGAGTCACGCTCGCTCAAGCGAAGGGCATGGCCTGCTACTCCCCCAATGCCCAACACCACCCCCGCGTGCTGGACCAGGCCCGAGTCGTAATACAGCTTGGCGCCCACCGCCCCCACTGAGGGGCGACACAGCTGGCCCACCATTTCCTCCAACCAGTCGGGGCTGATGATCTCGGTGTCATCGTTGAGCAAGCAGATGACGTCGCCGACTGAATGGGCCACTGCGTTGTTGTTAATGGCAGAGAAATTGAAAGGCCCTTCGTCACGCACGACGGTGATGGTGGACTCGTTGAGACGGAGGAACTCGAGCGCCTCGCGCCCGGTGCTGCCGTTGTCCAACACCACGATCTCGTAGTTGGGGTACGTGGTGTCACGCCGGATGCTTTCGATGCAGCTCGCTAGGTACTTCCCGTCACGGGTTGGGATCACGATGCTGACCAAGGGCGCCGGATCCGGCACGGACCAATTCACCCGGTTCCATCCCCAGGCCTCGAGGGGCACCACTTCGCCATCGGCTCCGCTTCGGGCCAAATGGTCAGCTACCGCTCGTGTGCCTGCATCGGCCGCGTATGACTTGGCCGTCAGCGCGCTGGCCGTGGAGCCCGAGTGGATCCTCCAGTGGTAAAGGATGCGGGCAATGTGGGAAACCTGGTTGGCGGCCAGCTTCTCGGTCACCCGCAGCGCGAGGTCCCAATCCTGGCTGCCCTCATACCCCTCCCGATAGCCGCCCACGTCGAGCACGAGATCTCGGCGAAGCACAGTCAGGTGGCACAGATAGTTCTGTCCCAACAAGAGAAGGGGGTCGAAGTCTGGCTTGAAGAAGGGATCGGCCCGGTCTCCAGATTCGGTGATCTTGTCCTCATCGCTGTAGAGGGCGCCCAGACCTGGCGTGCGAGCAATCTCCATGGCGAAATGGGCCAACGCCGACTCGGCCAGTACGTCGTCATGATCGAGACAGGCGATCCAGGAACCCGAGGCCAAGGCCAGAGCCGAATTCGATGCGGCGGAGATATGGCCGTTCGTATCGCGCCGGGTGAATTTGATGCGGGGGTCTTCCTGCGCCAAAGCCTCCAGCCGCTGAACCAGCCCTGAGTCAGTCGAGCAATCATCGGCGATACAGAGTTCCCAGTGGGGGTAGATCTGCCCCCGGACCGAATCGATGGCGGCAGTCAGGTACGCCTCGGGTGTGTTGTAGACAGGTAACAGCACGCTGATCAGCGGAGGGTCACTCAGCTGCGCCACCAACTTGGCCAAGGCCACGCGGTCGCCGTCGGTGAGCGTGTCATACGTCTCGACCCACAGGGCGTAAGGAAGCTCGGGCTCACTTCGCCAGACTTCTACCTCATCGTTTTCGGCGTCGGCCACCAACTTCGCCGTGCGGTTACGGAAGTAGAAAGCCCGCAGACGCCGTGAATATCGGTACAGGCGCGTGCGGTAAATGGTGTTGATGCGTTCCGTGGCCTCGGCCAGCTCTATACGAGCCAGTTCCAGACGTTCGGCCAGCAACGCCTGTCGCTCCTCGTAGGCACTCATGTCACGTGCCGCAGCGTTTCCTTGCCGCTTTCGCTCGAGCTCTGCTGCAGCCAGCAACTCCTGCTCTTCGGACACCATCTCAGACAGCTGGTCCTCGGGTTCCGATTGGGGGTTGATCACGAGCCACCAGACAAAAGCTCGTCGCCCTTGCCGGCCGATCGCCGGAAGTACAGCGATCGAACCTTGGTCGTGACGCGATGGAACTTGGTGTCGCGGATGGCCTCCATGTGCGCGAAAGCCTCCACTAGTTCCAGTCGGGTCTCATGCAATTCCTTGGCCAGCGCGAACTGATCCTCTTCGGCTTCCAGGAAGGCATCCATATTCCCCACGGCCTCGGCCAGTTGCCGCTTCTCAGCCTGGACGCGCTGCTGGTGGACCAGCTCGAGCTGCGCCCGGTGGGGTGAGGCGAATTCGGGGTCGTCAGGTGACAAGCGAGTGATCACCATCCACAAACTTCTCTGCGCTGAGCTGGACTTTTTCCGAAGCCACCGCGGTCAACACCCATCGGTTCGGCCACGTCCGGACAATACCATCGGGTCCTTTCGGCCCAGGTCGCGCTGCCTCAGGCGTCACCCTGGAGCGACATCACCAGTCCGTCCAGAATGTCGGACTCCGAGACCAGGCATTCGTCCATCCCCAACCGCTCCATGACCTGGCGCAGAATGAGTGCGCCACCGACGATGACATCCTGGCGGCCGTCGACCATTCCGGCGCGAGTGCCGCGGCTCTGCGCCGACTCGGCGGCGAGGTCCTCGCACCACTTCTCCACGGCCGCCAACGTCAGCGTGGCGTGGTGCACCTTGGCGCGGTCATATTCGATCAGCCCTAGCTCCAGTGCCGTCAGAGTCGATACAGTCCCGGCCAAGCCGATAAGCCGGCTTCCTGGCGGCAGGGTCGCCAGCTCGGGTACGACTCCGTACGCGGCATGGAGAGCGGTCGCCACCACTGCATTGACGTCGGCGATCTCGGATGCCTGCGGCGGGTCATGGAGAAGGCTTCGCTCGGAAAGACGCACGCAGCCCAGGTCCATAGAGACTGCATGAATGACGCCGTTCCGGGCCACGATCAACTCAGTGGAGCCGCCGCCAATGTCCACAACCACGTCATCTCCGATACCAGGAGGCAGTCCCCGTGTGGCCCCGGCATGGGAAAGACGGCCTTCGTCGAATCCCGACAGGAGTTCCGCTTCAATCCCTACCGCAGCCGTGGCGGCCTGCAGGAACGCCTCGCCATTGGAGGCATCGCGCACGGCCGAGGTGGCTACCAGCCTCGCCTGCTCCACGTTGGCTTCATCCATCAGGCCGCGGAAGGTGCGCAAGACCTCCAGTGTCCGCTCTATGGCCTCAGGCCTCAACGCGTGGGTGGCGTCGACGCCCTGTCCTAGGCGGGTGATGCGCATTTCGCGCACCAGCGCATTCCCCTCGCTGTCCACGATGAGCAGTCGAGTGGAATTGGTGCCGCAGTCGAGGGCGGCCACCGGCGGGACGGGCATGCCAACGGATTAGCACACCGGCCCGAGGAGGTTGCTACGGGTCGATTCGTTGCAGGAGCAGGCGATCGGCCGTCCACTGCCCCACCGGATCGTCCCCTCCGGCCAACCACCAGGCCACATGCGCATGCAGGCACTTGACACCGGTGCGCGTTCCCCCGACGCCGCCGCTCGGCCGCGGTCCCGTCCAGTCGGCCGGCACGAGGGCATCGCGTTCGGCGGCGTAACGGCTGTGTGCGTCCGCGATCTGTTCGAACGGCACCGACGCATCAGCTTCTCGCACGCCGCCGTCTGCCTCCAGCCGGCTGACCAGCGCCCGTATGTCGGGGTCAATCAGCCAGTAACGGGTGGGCATCGGCGTACCGTCGAGGAGGAGCGGTTGGTTGGCGATCACCATGGGCTGGCTGTCCGCTCGACGTACCACCACTTCGAAGCTGCCCCCGGGCGTCCGACCGAGGAGTGCCGTGACGGCCTCCATGTCAGCAGGCGAGATCAATGCCAGAACTGAAGCGCGCGCCACATTCGTTCGAAGGTGCCCTGAGCATGGTTGGCGTGATGCGTGGTCGACGGGTGGGTCGCGGTCGCGGTCGGTGCCAGTTCCGAAGCGGCCGAGGGCGCCACGGGTCCTTGTAACCCTGGGTCACCGGCATACGGTGAATCGGCTGCAGGGGCGCCGGCTCGTGGGAGCACTTCGTAGGCCTGTTGACCTGGGCTCACCAACTGGTACTGCTCTCGGGCGATTCGACTAATTTCGGCGCTGCTGCTCAGGCTCTTCTTCTCCTTCGACAGCGCCGTATCTTGCTCCTTCAGTTGTTGGAGCTGGGAGTGGGCGCCGGCGAGACTGGCGCGCTGGTTGTACAACGCTCCCGCCGGGAACCACGCCAGCAAAATGCCAGTTGACAGCACGACGGCGCCGATCAACAGGAATCTGGTCCTCCGGACCTGGCGCGAGCGCGTGCGAGCCGCCCGGGTCTCAGTGCCCGCCATTACCGCCCATACCCGACAGCGCGCTGCGCCCGGGATAGCGGGCTGACTGTCCCAGATCCTCTTCAATGCGCAGCAGTTGGTTGTACTTGGCCACCCGGTCCGAACGGGCGGGAGCGCCCGCCTTTATTTGTCCGGCATTCACGGCCACAGCCAGGTCCGCAATGGTCGAGTCCTCGGTCTCACCGGAACGGTGAGAGATCACGGCGCTGTAGGAGGAGCGATTGGCCAGGGCGATGGTCTCCATGGTCTCGGTCAACGTCCCGATCTGGTTGAGCTTGACCAGAATGGAGTTGGCCACACCCTCTCGGATGCCGCGCTCAAGCAGCGTGACGTTGGTGACGAAGACGTCGTCCCCGACGAGCTGCACCCGGCTACCCAGTGCCTTGGTCAGGGCGGCCCAACCGTCCCAGTCCTCCTCGGCCATTCCATCCTCAATAGACACAATGGGGTAACGGCCGACCAGATCGACCCAGTAGTCGACCATCTCACTCGAGCTCAGGGTGCGTCCTTCGCCACTGACGACATAGACACCTTCGTTCCACAATTCACTGGTGGCCGGATCCATGGCCAGGGCGATGTCGTCGCCCGGGATGCGGCCTGTGCGCTCAATGGCCTCCATCAAGAGCTTGACTGCGTCCTCGTTGGTTGGCAGATCGGGGGCGAACCCGCCTTCGTCCCCAACCAGCGTCGACAGACCACGCGAGGCCAGAGTGCTCTTGAGCGACTGATAGGTCTCGACGGCCCAGCGCAATCCTTCGTTGTACGACGCCGCGCCCACTGGCATGATCATGAATTCCTGGAAGTCGATGGAGTTGCTGGCGTGCACGCCACCGTTCAGCACGTTGAACATCGGCACCGGCAGCACGTGCGCGTTGGTACCGCCCACCGACCGGTACAGCGGCAGACCCAACTCGTCGGCCACGGCCTTGGCGTTGGCCAGCGATACCGCCAGCATGGCGTTGGCCCCCAAGCGTCCCTTGTCCGGCGTCCCGTCGAGATCGATCATGGTGAAGTCGACACTGCGCTGGTCCAGTGCGTCTAGACCCTCGAGGGCGTCGGCGATGTCGACGTTGACGTGTGCAACCGCCTGGCTGACGCCCTTGCCGCCGTAGCGATCGCCCCCATCGCGAAGCTCAACGGCTTCGTGAATGCCAGTTGACGCACCGGAGGGCGAGATGGCGCGGCCACGCGCACCCGAATTGAGGATGACCTCGGCTTCAACTGTCGGATTACCACGGGAGTCAAGGACTTCCCGGGCCATCACGTGTTCAATGGCGCTCACAACTCTGCTCCCTCGGTGTCGTCCCTGGTGGGACACCGGCTCTCCAGACTAGTGGGTGCCTTTGCGGCGATTAGGGACGCCCGTCAGTCCTGTGCACTGGCTGCTTCGGCAGCCCGAATCCTGTCTCTGAACTGCAACGCATTCGAACGGAGCGCCTGTTCGGGATCGATGCCGAGCCGACGGGCCAGATTGGCCACGCCGAATAGCAGTTGACCCACTCGATCCTCTGTTTCGCCACCCTCTGCTCGAAGGCTGGCATCGGATGTTGATGCGCCGTCATCAGCGGCTGACTCGGCCGCCGAGAGCAGCGCTGCCAGTACCTCTCCATGGGCGCCAGCATCGTCGGCCAGACCAACACTGAGCGCTTTTCGTTGCAGTTTGGTGGAAAGCAGTAAGGCCGGCAGGTGAGCAGGAATGCCCTCGGTCACGCTGCTACGGCCCTTTTCCTGTTTCTTGATTGCTTCCCAGTTCTGTACGACGGCATCGGCTGAGTCGGCCACCACGTCGCCGAACACGTGGGGGTGGCGATGCACCAGCTTGTCGTGGACACCGCGAGCCACATCGGCCAAGTCGAACTGCCCGTCCTCCTCAGCGAGGCAGGCGTGGAAGACAATCTGGAACAGCAAATCGCCGAGCTCCTCTTGCAGATGCTGCGCCCGAGCATCAAGAGGAGTCGAGGCATCGTCTAATTCTCCCAACGCGTCGAGCACTTCGTAGGCCTCTTCCACCAGGTGGGGCATAAGTGAGGCATGGGTCTGCTTGCGATCCCAAGGGCACTCGGAGCGCAGCGTCGCCACCAGGGAGGTGAGCCGTGCCATCTCACTCGCCACCTCGGCCGTACCCGGCCAGATCGGAATGTAAAGCGAGGTCAAGTGATCCGGTTCGAGCGTTCGATCGAGTTCCCACCATGGCACCGTACGCACCACTTCGTCGGCCAGACCCAAGTGATGCAGGATCACCACGCCCGGCACGGCGTCATCATCATCGATGTCGGCCGCCAGCTTTATGTTCGACAGCAGCGTCTGGGACCAGCACTGGGCCACCAGATACGGGCCCGCTCCTGACATCTGCGCTTCAAACTGCTCAGCGTCGATGAGGCGGACGCTCGCCTCAATGGGATCGATCCCCAATCGCGCCCAGGCCAAGTCCATGAAGGAAAGGGCGGGCTCGATGGTGACGTCGACGCGATCGTCTATCCGCAAGAGCTCGACGGTTCGCTCGGCTACCAGCGGTGATCCCGGCACGGCGTAGACGACGGGCTGAGGTGCCTGCTTTTGGGCCGCGTCGATCAGTGTCTCGACCACCGAGGTGTAGACCTCCTCGAAAGAGTCCGCTTCCTCATAGAGGTGATCCAGCGACTCGACACCGGTCAATCCTTGGGCGGATGGATGGCGCGAAGTACGCACGAAACTGCGCGGGGCGCTGTCCAACAGAAGGCGAACTCCTTCGCCCATCAGTGCCGACGTGGCGGGTCCAAGACCCACCACGGTGATGCAGGGACGATCCCGCCCCATCGACTACCCGGAGGTTCCGCTGGTGGCTGAACTCCCGAAGGGCGAGGTGGAGGTAGCGGTGGCCGGCGTGTCGACGGGGGCATTGGGCACATCGGTGATCGCCGGTGCGACCGGAGCCAGCACGACTACCTCGTTCGGGTTCCACGTGCCATAACGCGGATCGACCGAGACCGAAGCCCGACGCTCCGCATTGTTGATGAACGTACGGGCTTTGGCGGCTCCGGCCGCCTCCACGGCGGAGCGGACCTCGGACTCAGCCGTAGTAAAAGGCGTCTGGGTGCGCGACGTGATTTCGACCACCAAGAATGAGTTGTCGTCGGAGATCGGCTTCGACACGGTGTTGAGCGCCAGATTCTGCAAATTCGTGCCCGCTGGCAACTCCGCTGCAATGCCGTAAAGGATGTCGCAGCCCTGGGGCCCACCGCCCGCCACTTGCGCGGCCACCGTGGAGAAAGGTGTGCCGGAATTAACTTGGGTAATCGCCGCCTGGGCGTCAGCCATGGTGGAATAACCGGCCACCGTGAAACAAGCCGTATTGAAAACAGCGTTGTGCTCGTAGAAGTAGCGCTTCAGGTCAGCGTCGCTTGCGCCGACACCGGCCAAATACTCCTCCAGGACGCTGATGGTGGCGTCCGAGCGCACGAGATTATCGACGTAAGACGATGGCATCGTCTTGAGCACGTCGTTGCCGGTCACTGCAGACGTCGTCGTCGTCGTCGACGACGAGCAGGCGTATTGAGTACTGGCCACGTCTTGAATCACCGAGGTGATCTGGTCGATGAGTTCGGTGCGAGCTGTGGCCAGGTCGGTGGCCGAGACCTTGAGGTGGTGCGTCGCCGCCAGCTGGGCCACCACTTCGTGGCCGATCACCGAATCGAGATATGTGCCGACATAGGCCGTCGTCGCCGACGTGTATGGGCCGGTCTTGGACGTCAGACCAACACCGCCTAGTGGGGGCAGGCCTTGCGCTCCCTGAGTGGCCACAAGCTGCTCACCATTGAGGAAACAACTGAAGAGGTGACTCTGGGCCACCGCTGTAATCTGCGAATCGACATCGCTCTGGCTGATCGCCACACCATTGACGGTGGCGGCATTTGATGGCACCGAGAACGAGGCGGCAGCCAGTCCGCCGGCCAGGACAACGAGGAGAATCAGGAGTCGCTTCACGCGCCGGGCACTCTACAAGGTGAGCCTGCGAACCTCGGAATTGACCGGCAGCAAGCATGCCAATGGATCGGATATCCACTGAGATAGTTTTGCCCTGGCCGGGCGGGTCGCCCCTGCCAGCGCCGCCATTCTTGATGCCCCTCCGCACAGCCTCGACGACGCCGACGCCAGCCGGGGAGAGTTTTTCCTGGTGGTGGAGGCTGACCACCTCTTCGCATCGCTGGCCCATCGCCCTGATGTTCTTGGCCGTTGTGCTTGGCAACGGCCTGTATCTCATTCACTTCTCTAATCCCAATCCCATCAATGTCACGTCGGGGTTGGGTGTGATCCAGCACGCCGGCGTGTTCGCCGGGAAGTCTGCCGTCGACCCGAACAACGGGATTACCGCTCAAGCCCTGGGGCACCTGGTGGCCACCGACTGGTTCAGCAGTCACATCCCATGGTGGGACCCGTATGAGGGCATGGGTGCACCGCTGGCTGGCGAGATGCAGGCCGGCGCTTTCTTCCCACCCACCCTCCTCCTGACCCTTTCCAACGGTCAGGTCTACGCCCACGCTCTGGTCGAGCTCATCGCTGGATTGAGTACCTACTTCCTTCTCCTTCGTTTGGGCATCGGGCGGCTGGTGGCCACGGCGGGCGCCATTGCCTTCGCCCTCAATGGGACGTTCGCCTGGTTTGCCCACGCACCAGCCAACCCTGTGGCCTTCCTTCCCCTCCTTCTCTTGGGCATTGAGTTGGCGGGTGAGGCGGCCGTCGAGCGGAAGCACCTGGGCTGGTGCACCATCGCCATCGCCCTGGCGCTTGCTACTTACGCCGGCTTCCCAGAAACGGCGTACATCGACGGCATCCTGGCCGTCATATGGGTCGTGGCTCGGGCCATCCTCACCGGCGATGCCCGCTGGCGTTTCCTGGGCAAGGTGGCCATCGGCGCTGTAGTCGGCGGGCTGCTCGCTGCGCCGATATTGGTGGCGTTCACGGACTACCTCCCCAACGCATTGGTGGGCGCCCACAACGGCACCCTCGGTGACGCGGCCCTCATTCCCCCTGGGCTGTCACAGACGGTGATGCCCTACGTGTTCGGCTCCATCAACCAGTTCTTCAGCGTCGATAAGACTCAGGCACTCACCGTTCTTTGGGGCAACACGGGCGGCTTCCTCACCGCTGGTGTCGGGGTGCTGGCACTCATCGGGTTGGCTGGCCGGTCGCATCGTCCTCTCCGCATCGCCTTGGCGCTATGGACCGTGATGGCGCTAGGCCGCACCTACGGGTACCCCCCGCTGCGAGACGTGATCAATGCCCTGCCAGGCATGGAGAACGTGGCCTTTTTCCGTTATTCCGCGCCGAGCTGGGAGATGGCGGTCATCGTTCTGGCCGCGCTGGGCTTGGACGACGTGGTGCGACAACGAGTCTCCAGAGTCTGGTTGCTTGGGTCCGCACTGGCCGCAGTGGGCGTGATAATTCTGGCAGACGATGGAGCGCAGGCGCTTCTCCATCAACTGCGTGGCGCCACGCGGGTGCACCTGTGGGCCGATTGGTCACTGGTCTGGGCCCTCGTCATTATGATCTCGATCAGCCTCGCGGCTCTCCTTTTCCGGGGCCGCTTCCGCACAGTGCTGCTGTGTGCGTTGGTGTCGGTCGACGCGGTGGCTATGTTCGTCGTCCCTCAGCTTTCCGCGCCGCGATCAGCCCACATCGATACCGGGCCAGTGCGGTACCTCGAGCGCCATCTGGGCGATCAGCGCTTCTACACGCTGGGACCGTTGGAGCCGAACTACGGCTCATATTTCAAGTTGGCCTCAATTGATACCAACGACCTACCGGTACCCAAACTTTGGGGCGATTACATCACCCATCGACTCGACACCGATGCCAACCCCCTGACGTTCGAAGACACGTATCGCGAGAGTCCTATTGGTCCGTCGGCCCTATTGGAATTCCTGACGCACCTGACCGCCTTCGAAGAGGTGGGCGTCAAGTACCTGGTGGCACCCGCCCGCTTCGTGCTCCCACCCACACCACAGGGCCTTCGACTGCCCATGGTGTATTCGGACAAGGTGGCCGAGATCTTCGCCCTGCCCTTCCCGAGGCCGATGTTCTCGCTCCCGAACGGTGGCTGCTTCATCGCGAGCAAGGGCATCAGCCAGGTGGACCTCTTGTGCCATCACTCACATCCGGTGGTGCGCGATGAGCTCTACATGCCGGGATGGACCGCCACTGACGACGGCCATTCACTGCCGATCACCAAATATCACGGCGTCATGCAAGAGGTACAGGTGCCGAACGGGGCCAACGTCGTCATATTCACCTTCGCACCACCCCACTTGATGTTGGCCACCGTGGGCTTCGTCCTCGGCCTCCTACTGGTGGTGCCCTTTCCCTTCTATCTCAGGCGGCGGCAAAGGCTCCTGCACCATCAGGCCCAGTTGACGGACCGAGCGCCCTGAACTGCCGGGATCTCGGCACCGCTACATTTCCGACTCATGGAGACAGGGTCATATCGTGGAGGGACGGGCGAACCGCTCATCCTCCTGCACGGCTTCACTGACACCTGGCACGCATGGGACCCGGTATTGCCGGCCCTGACTGCTCAATGCGAGGTTTTTGCCTGGACCTTGCCAGGCCACCATGGCGGAGAGGCATGGGATCCATCCGTTCCTGTCTCAATCGACGCCATCGCCAATTTGGGTGGAGGGAAGACTCGATCTCTTTGGATTTGATCAGGTGCACCTGGCGGGCAACTCACTTGGCGGATGGTTGTCCCTAGAAATGGCGGCCCGAGGACGAGCGCGCTCCGTCACGGGCGTCTGCCCGGCCCTCGGCTGGGAGCGCCGGTCTAAACAGGAGCGGCAGGTCGGGCGCTTCTTTCGAAGAAGCCACACGTTGGCACGTCGCTTCGATGGCCAGCTGCCGTTTGTGGCCCGTCATCCCCTCCTTCGGCGACTTGCCCTGCGTGACGTGATCGGCGATGGCAGAAAGGTCCCACCTGAGGCGGCTCTGGCGATGTTCCGCGGAGTGAAGGGATGCTCCATTGTCACCGATGTCTTGGGGCTGCTGGGACAAGACGAACCCTTCGAACTCGGTCCGATCACCTGTCCCGTTCAAATCCTCTACGGAACTCAAGACCGCATTCTTCGCTGGCCTGGCCACTATCACCACTTGCGAACACAGCTTCCCCACGCTGAATGGATAGCGCTCGAAGGTCTTGGACACGTCCCCATGTGGGACTCTCCATCCGTCGTCGCCAATGCCATCCTCGAGCACGCCATTTAGCTCAGCCGCTCGTCACTCACCAGACGCAGTGCTCAGCTGTTGACGAGAAACCCTCCAGGACATGACTCGTTGTTCACATGCCCTACGTCTCGCTCATTTCGGTCTCTCACAACTGGCAAGTGCGCACCATGCAGCAGTCGCGTTGAGTACCCTCGTCACGACGACTGCTGCATTTCGCGGATCCTTCACTCGATCCGGCCAAGACTGCCCCACTCTCGCACCCTGGGGGCACCCTCTCTAGAGCCAGCACATATAATGGATAAGAGTATTCATACAACCTGCGAGGTGCCAGCGTGACCACCAACTACGTGATGAAAGTGTCGTCCAACGGGCAGGTGTCAATCCCCGCGGAAGCTCGAGCGCGTTGGAACGCGGACCAAGTCGTGGTCGTCGATCTCGGGGACCGCGTGGTACTTCGACCATTGCCATCCGAACCCATCGAAGAGCTTCGTGGAAAGTACGGTCGGCGAGGTCCCAGCAGTGATCGCATCCGTCGCCAGGCGAGAATCGACGACACAGCTCGCGAACGCCGGAAATGATCATCCTCGACTCCTTCGCCGTGTTGGCTCTTTTGAAGGACGAGCCCGCTGCCGGCGAGGTCCAACTGCTCGTTGAGTCGGAAGAGGAGACGGCGCTGACTGTCCTCGGGGTATCTGAAATTCTCGACCACCTCGTTCGACTGGCTGGTGCTGACGAAGAACAGGCGGTCCTCGATTTGGCCCAGCTCGGCCTCGCGAACCCGTCTCCGCTCGACGTCAGCGTGGCCATGAAGGCCGGGCTTCTTCGTGCCCGTCATTATCACCGCAAGAACCGAGCTGTGAGTTTGGCTGACTGTATGGCTGCCGAGACTGCAAAGCAATCGGGTTCTCCACTGGCGTCTGCTGACCCACATCTCCTCGATCTATGCCGGGATGAAGGCATTTCGGTAATCGCATTGCCCGACACTTCGGGTAGGACTTGGTCGCCCTGAACGCCGGGTTCGCCGGACACATATGGAGCTCTTCGGTTCTCGCAGACAACCCACGACCTAGGGAATGACGGAATTTGTGAATGTGGTCGGGTCCCTTCATGGCGATGCATCCGCTCGACGTGCGGGGCCCGTCGATGCCGATGAGCTCGCTCGGCTGCGGTGGATCTGGCGGGCTGGGGAACGGAACGAAGTGGGAGACCCGGATCGGTTCCGTGAGGAGTTTGGAACCTGGATCTCCAAGCACGAGCGAACCCATGTCCCTATCTCGTGGAAGTGGGAGGCAGCGCCGTCGGGATGGCTTGGCTCGCCATAATCGAGCGGATTCCGGGTCCAGAAATCTGGAAGAGGCTGTCAGGACACATCCAAAGCGTGTACATCACGGCAGAACACCGGGACGCAGGATTGGGAGGCCTGCTGATGGGAGTGTTGATCGACGGAGCGAGAAAGGAAGCGGTGGACTACCTGATCGTCCATCCGAGCCCTCGTTCATTCCCGTTCTATCGTCGGTTGGGCTTTACGGGGGAGGGAAGTCTCCTGGATCTGGACTTGTCTCGCGACTAGGACACCCTGCCCCCGTCCGGTTATGAGCGCCCCAAGCCACAATTGTGAGCTACATAGAAAGGGACTCCGCCTCAATCTCCCTCGACTATTCCGAGGCGGATGGTCGGTGTTGCCTGGCCCACTCGAAGGCCTCGGGGAGCAACTCAGCAATGGGGTACGTCAGTATGTTGTTGCCGGATCGAACGATGACTTCGATGGTTGGGAAGTAATCGAAGAGAGCTTGGCGACAACGACCGCATGGAGCCAATATGCGCCAATCGCCATCTCCCACGGCCACGATTCTCTCCAAGTCGTAGTAGCCCTGAGATGCGGCAGCACCAATCACCACCAGTTCTGCGCAAGGGCCGCCAGTGAAATGGTAAGCGTTTACGCCTGTGACGATGTGTCCGTCCCGACATCGAGCCGCCGAGGCGACCGTGTGGTTGTCTCGCCGGCAAAAGGTCTTCGCCACATTAGTGGCTGCCTCTATGAGTTCGTTGTCAACTTGGCCCGTCCTCGGATTCATTGGACCATGATCCCTCAGGTGACACCTAGCTGCCTGTATGTGCTCAGCAGGTGTCCGAGCACGCCGGTTAAGGGTGTGCCGTGCCACCTGATAACAACTGGATATGAGGTTGGTTCGTCCTTCAGATTCCGCTGCAATGGAGCGTCTGATGGAGAGTCTCGAAACTGCTGAACCGACCTACGAGGACATCGGTGCAACGCTCGCAGGTAAGCGACCGGATGGCTTCCATCACGACCGCTACGAGGCCGCCCTTGGTGCGGGATCTCGTGACTTTCAGCGTGCCGTCACGGGACTGAAGACTTGGCAAGCGCACCGATTACCCGGAATGAGGGTCTTCCCAGTGGATAAGGAGATCCGCACAGGTGCGACCGTGATCGTGACCTTAGGAACGCCATTGGTGGCTCTTGCTGCACCTTGCCGCATCGTGACTGTCATCGATGGGCAAACCCGCTGGGGCTTTGCTTATGGGACCTTGCCGGGTCATCCCGAACAGGGGGAAGAGGCATTCGTTGTATCGATCTCTCCCGATCAGATCGTGCGCTTCGAGATCGAGGCGTTCTCGCGCCCCGGCGACCCGCTCGTCCGCCTGTCCGGCCCAGTGGGAAGAGGGTTTCAGAGAGGTGGAACAAGCGGCTACCTACGCGCACTCAAGCGATTTGTGAATCAGGTCGCCGACTAACCAAATTCGCCGGGACCGAGTCGGCCGATCGGGCTTAGGCTCCCGAGATGGTCCAGATCAAGCGGATCTATGAGCCCGCCGAGCCGGATGATGGCAAACGCATCCTCGTTGATCGATTGTGGCCCAGAGGTGTCTCTCGGGAGAAGGCAGAGCTCGATCTCTGGTTGCCTGAGGTCGCACCATCCAGCGAGCTCCGGAAGTGGTTTGGACACGCCGACGAACGATGGGACCAGTTCAAGGCGCGGTATAAGGAGGAGTTGCGTGAGAATTCGAATCTGACGACCCTGTTCGAATTGGCTGATGACGGGCCAATGACTCTCTTATACGGTGCCAAGAACGAAGCGCAAAATCAGGCTGTCGTATTGCAGGAGATTCTCAATGAGCAGTGACCGTCCCCATACGCCGGGATCGGGTGCACAGATGATCATCGGTAGAGTCTTCGACATGACCAGGTGGGACCTGTCGGTCGTGCGATGACAACCCAGGTCATCGTCCTCAATGGCTCATCGAGTTCGGGCAAGACGACGATCGCTCGTTGCCTCAAGACGATCCTCTCCACACCGTGGATGAGTCTGAGCATCGACAATCTTCTCCACGCGTTGCCGCCATCACTCATGGACACTGACGCCGGTGTGGCCTTCAGTGAACACGGTGAGGTGACAATAGGAGAAGGATTCCGTGAGATCGCGTCCGCCTGGATGGCTGGAATTGGAGCCATGGCTCGAGCCGGTGCGCGGGTTATCTACGACGATGTCTTCCTCTCTGGAGCAGAGTCACAGGACCGACTGCGGGCACATCTCGACGGCCTCTCTGTGTTGTGGGTCGGCGTGCATTGCGATGCTGAGGTCGCAGCTGGTCGTGAGATCGCTCGCGGTGACCGTGTGGTTGGCGGGGCAGTCTCACAGGCGTCTGCGGTGCACGTAGGTGTCTCCTACGATGTCGAGATCGATACCACCTCAACCGAGTCGCTGGAATGCGCCCACATCATTGCTGGGCACGTTTCTTAGGGTTCGTCACTTCGAATGCCCCAGTGCGCCGGGTGTGAACCATCACATCCCAGTAGGCTCAGCCCGCACACGAATCCCGGGGGTTCCAGCCTTCGCTTCGGGATGTCAATCGACTGAACACCAACCGATGAAGGGAGTCGACATATGAGTCGACACGCGGCATGGGTACGGAGTGGAGTTCTGCTCCTGGGTCTATCGGTGGTCCTCATCCCGGCGACGGTGGCCTCGGCCAGCAGCCACAAGTCCAAGACGTCACACCACCACAAGGCGAAGCGGCAATCGTCCAAGGGCGGCTCGAGCTCGGACTTCGTGAAGGTCGATTCGCTCGAATGCCCGAAATCGTCGATCATCACCACCGCCACTGGCACGACGTTCAAGGGTCCGAACTCTCAGAATGGCGGCACGGCGGCCTGCATCTACCTTGATCAAGCAGGCAACGAGCTCAATGTGATTTACAGTTCGCCCGGCGAGTCCAAGAGCAAGTGGGTCGCAACCGATCCGTCAAATATCGGCGAGCCGGCGCCGGCTGTGTCGGGGTTGGGCGAGGCCGCCTTTGAGACGACCACCTACGGGCACGCCGAGGTTGATATCTACGAGTCATCCTCAAAGGAAGTCGGCGTGACCCTCGACCCCTATAACGGTGCTGACGTCACACCTGCCGAGTTGACCGAGGTCGAGGCGGTTGGTCACGCCGTGGTCAAGTTGCCCTACCCGAGCTGAATGGATCGCCTACCCAATTCCGATCCCGCGGGTTTGATCATGGCCTCCTCAGCCGTCGTGGGGCGCGTGTTCCTGCTGCTGCGTTGACGCTTGGTCAAGGTGCCCCCGATCGCCGGGCTGGAGTCCATTGTCACTTCAGATTTCAAGTAGCTGAATCTCCGGATCGAGTCGACGAAGATCGCCGGGGTCCGAAGTGACAACCCGCTGAGCACTCCTCCGCCCACAAATGACGACATGGGCATCTACGATGTCGGATGTCCCACTGGCTGCAAGCAGCCTCCCAACGCTCGTGGCATCGACCCGGTCGAGGGGGGCCACAGTGGTCGTCGGCTGCCGGATCAATCGAGCTAGTCGCACCTGGCGTTCTGGCCGGCGGACCGCCTGAGCAAGCGCAGAAGCAGGCACGGTGATGGAGGCGTTTGTTTGAGCGGCTCGAGCGAGTAGCACGACGATTTGACGATCGTTGCGATCCAGAGCGATCAGTCCGCCCGCATCAAAGGTGAGGCCTGGCATTAGGCCACTGAGCGCGTACGCCGCTTCTGATTCCCGAGCATCTCGTCCGCCCACACCTTCTCTTCATGAGAGAGCGCACCACCGGTGTCTTGCAGTGCTTGTGCGAGCAGGGCGCCCCAACCAGCGACGTCGTCAAGTGACACCCCTACGGCGTGTTGTACGAATCCCGAGACGCTGGACGCTTTCCCCGCCTCGACGAGCTCACGGACTCGATCGAGTTGCGCCGCCTCAAGTGTGATCGTGATCTTTTTGGTTGCCATACCACTTACCATACTACCGGGTGGCTCTTCCGCCATGAATATTTCGCCTGTGAGCCCACAGGATGGGGTCGCCCCAAACGCCGGGTTCGGGTGCCGCTAGATCGCGCCGCAAGGACAGCTCTCCGGCTTCGCTCGACGGAACCGTGCTTCTCGAGAATCAGGCGGGGCGGAATATCCAAATCGTCGTTCTCGTGCGAACCATGAGTTTGAGGCCGTCCAGGCCCGACAACCTCACCGGACGCCTAGCCGAGCACTGCGGCCTCGTAGGCGGCGCTCAACTGCTCACCGGCACGCGCTGCGTTGGGGCGGGGGTGCGGGATGCTGAGGTGGAGTTCGCGCAATTCATCAATCATCGCCTCGACGAGCTTGGGGCCTCCGTCGCGGAGCAGTTCGGCGCGAACACGTAGGCGGCGCTCGCCACTGCGATGCGCCAGGCCCCAGTTACCGAGCGCGATCATGACCGGAAGCACCTGAATGCCCGCCTCGGTGAGCGAGTACGCCGCCCGCTGCCCGCGCTGGGCGGCGTCGCGCGTGAGCAGCCCGGCGGCTACGAGCTGCTTGAGGCGACTGGCGAGAATGTTGGTAGCGATGCCCTCCTCGGAGCCGGCAACAAGTTCGCGGAAGTAGCGGCGGTTGCCGAACATGATGTCGCGCAGCACGAGCATCGCCCACGGGTCGCCAAGCACCTCTACGGCAGCGTTGATCGCACATCCTGAGCGTGAGGCTGTTTCCATGAACGCTCCTCAAAGTGCTTGCGCTCTGCAAGTGTTTTAGCTAAGTTAAATCCAACCAGTTGCAGATTGCAAGCACTCAACCCCTCGGAGGCCGCTATGTCCCAGGTCCGTGTCCACAACTTCTCTATCTCCTTAGACGGTTTCGGGACCGGTGAGGGCCTCACGTTCGACGCACCTTTCGGCCACGCCGGCCATCGCCTGCACGAGTGGGTGTTCCCAACCCAGTTCGGGCGCTCGGTCATCATGGGCGAGTCAGGTGGCACGACCGGTGTCGATAACGCGTTCGCAGAACGCCTGAATGTCGGGTTTGGCGCAGAAATTATGGGCCGGGGCAAGTTTGGTCCGCAGACCGGTCCGTGGACCGACCTCGGCACTGACGAAGAGTGGAAGGGCTATTGGGGGCCGAATCCACCGTTCCACACACCGGTGTTCGTGCTGACGCACCAAGTGCGCCCGTCGATCGAGATGGAGCACGGCACCGTGTTCCATTTCGTCGATGCCTCTCCGCAAGAGGCACTCGACCTCGCCCGGGAGGCCGCAGGTGACCTCGACGTGCGCATCGGCGGCGGCCCGACGGTGGTCCGCGACTTCCTCACCGCCGACCTCATCGACTTCCTTCATGTCGTGCAGGTGCCGATACTGCTCGGTCGCGGCGTGCGACTCTGGGACGGCCTCGAAGGCATCGAGGAGCGTTTCAGCGTCGAGCCAGTCTCGTCGCCGAGCGGCGTCACCCATTTGACCTTCACACGTCGATAGCGGATCCTTCGGGCGAGCCGTCAAGCTGCCCCTTATCGTCGGGATTGAGTGCCATCTAGTGTCCACCCCATGAAGGATCGCCTACCGCTGACATTTGTCTTGGCTGGAACCGCGATGGTGATCGTGGGCGGGATCATCTCAGTGGTGCTCGTCGTCCGCAATGTCGGATGCACCGGCGTATTGCCCAACTCGGTGTGCCAGGGATATATCGCTACTAGCCGATGGAGTGGTCTTCTGGCTGTGCTTGGGGCGGCAATGATTGTGGGAGCCGGTATCTCGGCAAAGTATGAGATCAAGAGGAACCGTGCACACTAACCACCCTGGGTGGAGACTGCCTCCGTGCGCTAGGAATGCGACACCCTGGCAATCAACCGACAACAGTTCGCCCGAGTACTGCCCTCATGATCACGGGGGGATTGCCGACAGCTCGTTCCTGTATGGCGGCGAATATGGCCTCCTGTTCGGGTTGGCCGAGAGCTGCCACCGACGGTCCATAGGTAGACCCGGTGATGCCGAGTGCGGCCCATAGGGGCTCGGGCCAACGGAGTGACACCTCGACCGTGCGGACGATCGTCTCTTCGGAACCAACTGCCCTGAGTAGGCCTTCGATCTCGCCCTCCGACATAGTGACGGCCGAAGTGTCGAAGGCATTCGGGTATGGCTCGGGAACGCCGTGGTCCTGGAGGATCCGAGCGTAGGAGGCAAATGGCTCGGGCGGGCTCTGGTCGGACCAGACGGCAACACCAAGAGCGCCACCCGGACGCAACACCCGGAGCCATTCCGCCACAACGGCGTGTCGATCCGACATGAATTGCAGACCTTGTTGGCAATACACGACATCGATAGCCCCGTCCGGTAGAGCCAGATGCTCAGCCGGGCCCTCAAGTGGTTCGACCGCTGCTCGGCCCTCTGTTGCTTCCAGCCGAACGCCGGCGAGCATGAGCGGGCTGACGTCGGACGCGATTACCCGACCGCCCGCTCCGACTATGGGTGCTGCCGCGTGTGCCACCGCACCAGTCCCCGCAGCGACGTCGAGCACTACGTCCCCCAACGACGGACGCACGAAGGTCAGTAGCTCCCGAGCCCACGGATCAAACACCGCCGGCTGCAGGTAGTCCCGATAGCCATCCGGAACCGAAGTGAAGTTGAAGAGAGCCGGCTCTGAATTGCTCATGGGCCAAAGTTACCGCTCACCCATGCCCTCTATCGCCGGTTCGGGGATTCAACGATGCAGTGGAACTTGATCTCTTTCTGGTTACGGGAGTGCCAGAGACAATGATCAGTATCCCGATCGGAGCGATAGCGATTATGCCGTACAGCAGTCCGAACAGTGAGTACAGGCACAGAAGCGTTCCAAGCGCGAGGGCCACGATCCCTGGTCGAGGACTCCTTGTTCGTGCACGTATGGCGAGTTCGACCGCTACGCCGAAGATTGCCAGTCCGATGCCGAAGAAATTGGCCAGCCACAGACCGGAATCTCGACCGTACAGGGTATGCATGACGAGTTGACCATCAATATTGCGTTGGTTGTCTGGGTCCACATGAAGATTCAGGACGACCAACATGGCCAACGTCGACCAAATTATTCCGACCGCCAGACAGACCCACCGACTCACAAAGTCCGGTGAACCTTCCGAAGTTCGATGGGCCTTCACGCCATTCCCACGAGAGAACGGTACCGCTAGGAGCCCGTGTCCCACTTCGCCCGATAGGGGTTGCGCCAAATCGCACTTCCGAGATAGGTGGGGAGATCGTGGGTCCCAAATACCTTGTCTGCATGACTCGAAGACCAATCGATTTGGCCACAGCAACATTTGGCATCGGGCTGGTTCTCCTCCTCATTTCCGTCGCGGCTATCGCGTGGCAGGGCATCTCAGATCGGACCTTGCCATTGGCACCAATAGCGATCACGGTCAACGGAGTCAATTGGATCCTTCGTGTGAACAAATACGGAAGCATTTTTCCGACTCCCCGGCACACATCAGACGAGTAGCCCAGTTGGCGAGTGGGTACCATCACATCCCAGTAGGCTCAGCTCACACACGAAACAGCTCCGGTATCCAAACGGGGGTCCCGTCACTTCAGCCATACAGCAATCAGAGGCAAGGGGGGCGAGCTTCACGATTGTCACGAGGGCTCCTACACTGCGCGAGGTGAGGAGTTCTGAACGTCGTATCGCACTCTTCGGCGCATCTGTCGGACTGTTGGCGTTGGCTGGATGCGGAGCAACCCCAAGGACAGCGACGACTGAGAAGTCGTCCGTGAGTACGACAATTGCTGCGCCAGCGACGAGTTCGACCACGACCACCACCCAGCCTTCGCCGTACCATTCGTTGGTGACCACCGTGACGTCAGCGCAGCTGGGCGCTAGCTGGCACATGGGGTGCCCGGTGGATCCCACTCAGTTGCGAGCAATCCAACTCACCTATTGGGGCTTCGACGACCAGGCGCACACTGGGACCATTGTGGTGAACGCTTCCGTGGTGAATCCAGTCATCGAGCTCTTTGCCGATCTGTACAGCTCCCGCTTTCCCATCTCGCAGATGGTCCCGCAGTCGGTCTATGGCGGAGTCGACAACGATGCCGCTGCCGCCGATGACACCTCGGGCTTCAACTGCCGCTTCGCTGTGGCCCCTGGACCACCTCAATGGTCGATGCACGCATATGGCGAAGCCATTGACGTCAACGACGTCCAGAACCCTTACGTGGACGGCTCCACCATCATCCCGCCCGCCGGATCTGCCTACTTAGACAGGAACGACGTGCGTCCGGGCATGGCGGTGCCCGGAGGAACACTGGTCGATGCCTTTACCGCCATCGGCTGGGGCTGGGGAGGGAACTGGGTTGGAACTCTCGATTACCAGCACTTCTCGATAAACGGCCACTGAATGTGCTGGAGACCCTTCAGTCCTTTGCTTACTGGGACATCAGGTCTCGGCCAAGAGATCGTCGGCCGCCTCATGATTGACCTGTCGGGACAGAAACTTGAACACGGCCCTGGCATGGCGCTCAAAAATGAGCGAAAAGAGCTGAGGCTCCGCCAAGGAACCAGCAATGTGTTCGGCGTCGCTTTGCCCCAAAGTGTCGCCACGCATACGAGAGAGTCTTGCCCCCTTGGCCCGATCGAGTTCCATTGTGCGCAACGCGGATTCATTTGATGAGAGATGTGGGTTCTCATGGGTGACGCATGGCTCGGCCGTGGCCCAATGCGCTCGGTGCAGTTCATTTCGTTCGTGCTGATGCCTGCTTGTCGAGGCTTCATCTGCTCAACTTGACCTGGGTGTTAATCGGGTTACGGTCGCCCTGTGTGCTTTTCTCCTGAAGGTGACCTCGCTGGTGGGCTTGTCGTCACCGCCATAGGTATTGATACATGCCGACATTTAAAGGGTCGCAAGGAATACGTGCTTCTTGCCGTCTTGCCATTGGTCCTTGGAGTGCATCTCCTTATCGAGACACTTGTCTGGTGGCAACTGCGGGGGGACGTTTCTCATGACATCGGTAGGGTGGCTACCTGGCTCTATCTACTCATCGCCATGGTCATCGTGCCTGTGTTGGTGCCATTGGCGGTGATGATGCTCGAGCCAACCCGACTCCGTCGACTGACGATCCTGCCCTTCGTACTCTTGGGTATTGCGGTGGCCATCGTGCTTTTTGTGACCATGCTCCACGGTCCAGTCACGGTGAGGCTCGGTTCCTACCACTTGGGCTACAGCATCGGCCTACATTCCGGGTTCTTGGTTGTCGGCTTGTACGTCCTAGCCACCTGTGGCTCGTTGCTGTTATCCGGCTATCGCGACATTGTGATCTTCGGCCTCGCCAACACAGCTGCCGTCATCGTTCTGGCTCGCTTGACTGCGGACGGCTTCACCTCATTGTGGTGCTTCTATGCGGCCCTGGCCTGTGGTGCCATTTGTCTCCATATGCGGTACGGAAAGCCACACCGGGCTCATCCGTATGCATTTGATTGACCAACGTTCTTCCGGACTTAGAAGGCGCGGTTCAGGAGCCCGCATCAATGGGTAGGAGATCCTCGAGCAGCTCACGCAAAGCGTCGGCCGCCAATCCCTTGGGCGGGATGGGCACCAGTAGTTGATGCAGTTCTTCGCGATATGTCGCGCCAGGGAACACTCGTCGTAGGCGGACTTCTGCGCTGGCGGCCAAACGCACCGGCGCGATCTTGGCCGTCGGTCGTTGGCCGCTCGTCGGCCGCACCGAGCTCATGGTGATCTCCGTAATGTCGCGTGCTATGGCTGCTGTGCGCAGGCGGGCCAGAGCCAAGAGGCCCACGGCGGGAGGAGGCAGGGGGCCGTAACGGTCGGCCCATTCGGTGCCGATGTCATCGGCGTCGGCGTCAGTTGTCACCGAAGCCAGCCGCCGGTAGGCCTCGAGCCTCGAGTCTTCGGCTGTGACGTAGTCCTTGGGCAAGTGGGCGTCGCCCGGCACGTCGATGACCACCGAGGGCGGTGTGTGGCGAGACTCCCCTCGGGCCTCGGCCACCGCTTCGGCCACCAGCTGTACGTAGAGGTCGTAGCCCACCGCTGCGATATGGCCCGACTGGTCAGAGCCCAAAAGGTTGCCTGCGCCGCGGATCTCGAGGTCGCGCATAGCGATCTTGAAGCCCGAACCCAGCTCGGTGTGCTCGCCGATGGTGCGCAGACGCTCGTAGGCGGTCTCGGAAAGGATTCGGTCGGCCGGATGAAAGAGATAGGCGTAGGCCCGCTGTCCGCCGCGCCCGACGCGGCCGCGGATTTGGTGCAGTTGCCCCAGGCCAAGCAGATCAGCTCGGTCGACGATCAGCGTGTTCACCGACGGCATATCGATGCCCGACTCGATGATGGTGGTGCACACCAGCACGTCGTACTTGCGTTCCCAGAAGTCGAGTACCACGGTTTCCAGGGTGCCCTCGTCCATCTGCCCGTGAGCGATGGCCACCCGCGCCTCAGGCACCAAATCGCGGATTTGGCGGGCGACTACTTCAATGTCAGCCACCCGGTTGTGCACATAGAAGGCTTGACCTTCCCGCAACAATTCGCGTCGCAGTGCCTCGCTGATGGCAGCCGGGTCGTGCTCGCCCACGTAGGTGAGGATGGGTCGGCGATCGGCCGGTGGCGTGTTCACCATCGACAGATCGCGAATGCCGGTCAGGGCCATCTCCAGAGTGCGGGGAATTGGGCTGGCCGTCAGCGTCAACACATCCACCCGCTCGGCCAGGCGCTTGACGGCCTCCTTGTGGGTCACCCCGAAGCGTTGCTCCTCGTCGACCACCAGGAGACCGAGGTCCTTGAAGACCACGTCCTGTCCGAGCATGCGGTGGGTGCCGATCACCACATCCACTGAGCCATCGGCCAGGCCTTGAATCACCTTCTTCTGCTGCGCCGGAGACAGGAAGCGACTCAGTAACTCCACTCGAACCGGATAGGGCGCGAAGCGATCACCGAAGGTTTGCGCGTGCTGGCTGGCCAACAGTGTGGTGGGGGCCAGCACAGCCGCCTGTTTGCCTTCCTGCACTGCTTTGAAGACGGCGCGCACAGACACCTCGGTCTTGCCGAAACCGACGTCACCACAGACCAGGCGATCCATCGGTCGCGGCTGCTCCATGTCGGCCTTGAGTTCGGCGATGGCGCGGAATTGATCGTCGGTCTCGACGAACTCGAATGCGGCCTCCATTTCGGCCTGCCAGGGCGTGTCGGGGCCGAAGGCGTGGCCCACTACCTCGAGCCTCGCTCGGTACAGCTGAACCAGTTCTTCGGCCACTTCGCCGGCGGCGGCCCGAGCCTTGGCCCGCGTCCGCTGCCAGTCGGCACCGCCCATCTTCGACAGCGTGGGTGATTCGCCACCGGTGTAGGCGGTGATGGCCTCTATCTGATCCACCGGCAGGTACAGCCGATCGCTGCCGCGGTACTGCAGGATGAGGTAGTCCCGTGTGGTACCACCCATGGTGCGCGACGTCACACCTTCGAAGCGTGCCACTCCGTGCTGGCGGTGCACTACGAAGCTACCGATGGCGAGGTCGTCGAAGAAGCCCTCGGTGGCCCGGGCCCGCGGGCGAGCCCGGCGGTGCGGCTGGCGGCGGCCCGTGACGTCGGACTCAGAGAGCACCGCCACCTTGCAGTCGGGCAACACGAAACCGCTGGAGAGCGATGAGGTGACGGCCACCACTCCGACGGCACCGCTGGCCGTACCGGTCACTGGCGCGTGCATCCCCTCTTCGGCCAGCACGCCGGAGAGGCGGGTGGCGCCAGCCTCGTTGGCCGCGCACACCGTCACACTGAACCCGTCAGCGACGAATGCGGTGATCTGGCTCACTAACCGGGCTGCGTCTCCTGCCACCGGATTGAAGCCGCGCACGGTCATGACAGGTGTGGATGGGCCCTCGGGGGTCGGTGGCATGGAAAGGACACCGGAAGAGCATTTCTCCAAGAGGCGATCGAAGGGCAGGTGCAAGGAGGGGAAGCCGTCAGCCGAGCCATCGCCCGCTCCCCACGTGGCCGCCAACGTTCCAGCCAGTGCGGCCTCTTCGTCGAGCAGCTGCATAGCGCGGTCCCGGATGCGACGCGGCTCGACCAGCACCACCTGCGAGCCAGCCGCCAGCAGATCGGGCAGCAGCACTTCTTCGTTGTAGATGAAGGGCAGCCACGACTCCATCCCGTCGAAAACCAATCCTTCGGCCAGTCGTTCCCATTGGCTGGCCCCCCACGGTTCGGTGGCCAACAGCGCAGCTGCGGCCTTCCGAACTCCATCGGTGGGGAGCAGCTCGCGGCAGCCGAACAGCGCGGCCGCCTCGAGATCGGCCGATGAGCGTTGGTCGCTCACGGCGAACGTGGTCAGCCGATCTACCTCGTCGCCCCACAAGTCGATACGGACCGGCTGGTCGGCCGTGGAGGGGAACACGTCAATGATGCCGCCTCGCACGGCGATCTCACCCCGGTGCTCCACCTGATGCTCCCGGCGATACCCCATGCCCACCAGGCGTCGCAGCAGCTCGTCGGCTTCGAGTTGTTGACCGGGGCGGACCACCACCGGGGCGCCTTCGTCGATAAGCGGGCCGAGGCGCTGCAACAGGGCTCGGATCGGGGCGACCACCAAGCGGGGCACCGGCAGCGATCCATCGCCACCGCCCAGGCTCCAGCGCACTGCGAGGCGGTGCCCCATGGTCTCGACCTCGGGACTCACTCGCTCAAAGGGCAGCGTCTCCCAAGCTGGCAACACGGTCACGGCGCCCGACAGCGCCCCAATGGCTGCGGACGATTCGTCCTCCTCGGGGGCAATGAGGCAGGCCAAGTCTTCGGCTACGCGCTCGGCATCGATCCCAGTGGCCGTGACCACAAGGATCGGAGCTCGTTCCGTGAAGTTGGCCAGGGCGGCGATGAGCGGCGCCTGCCCAGCGGCAGCCACGGCCACGGTGGCATCGGCCGAACCGATGAGCGCCGGCAGCACCGGGTCGCTCCGCAGTAGGCGCGGGATGGCACTGAGACTGCCGCGGCTCACGGCAGCGAGTGACACCACTGCATGGCGGCGTCGGGACCGTCATGGACAATGTGCTCCACCGTTTCGGCTGCCGTCTGCACTGCCACCGCCAACAACTCGCGCACGGCCTTGGCCGGCCGCTTGAGGACATGGTTGGCACCTTGTTCCGCGCTGGGCGGCTTGCCCACTCCGATGCGGACCCGCACGAAGTCGGTGGTGTGCAGGTGTGACTGCAGCGACCGAAGCCCGTTGTGACCGGCCAGTCCCCCGCCCACCTTGACCCGCACGGTGCCGGGCGGAAGGTCCAGCTCGTCATGCACGATGATCATGGCGGCCGGATCGTCAATGCTGAACCGCGTAGCCAGATCGCTCACGGCTAATCCCGAGTCATTCATATAGGTGGTCGGAATGGCCAGCGCCACTTTGCGGTCGCCCATGGTGGTCAGGACGGTCCGAGCACGCACTCCCTTTTCGGCTCGCAGGGATGCCGTGGCGCGCTGAGCCACCAATTCCACGGCATCGGCGCCGACGTTGTGCAAGGTGCCTTCGAATTCAGCTCCCGGATTGCCGAGGCCGACCACCAGTAGATCCGCCGCGGTTCCCCGGCGTTCGGACCGCCCAAAGGCTTTGCGCAGGACCTAGGCCTCGTCGCTGGATGCGGCTGCCCCATCCGAAGCGGCAGCGGCCGGTGCACCCTCTTCGCCTTCGGCCCCTTCGGCCCCTTCCTCGAGCTGCACCACGCGAGGGGGCTGCCCAATGACGATGGCGGATTCGGGGTCAACTTCGGTGGTCACTCCAGGAGGCAGCGCCAGGTCCGACACGCGGAGCTGGTCGCCGATGTTCAGGTCGGTGATGTCGAGCTCCACAGACGTCGGGATGTCGGCCGGTCGGGCCTTGATCGTGAGGTTGAACATCTGCTGGTCGACCAGTCCGTCGCCGTGATGCACCTCGAGGGCCTCGCCCACGAGCACGATGGAGATGTCGGCCGTGATGAGCTCGTCGCGGCTCACGATCTGGAAGTCCACGTGCGTGACCGTCTGGTGGATTGGGTGACGCTGCAAGTCTCGAGCCAGGGTCAGGTACGTGGTCGATCCGGTGTTCAGCGATAGCAGCTGGTTCACACCGGCCTCGCCATTCAGGGCCAGGCGCAACTCACGGGCCTCTACGGCTACCGGCACCGGGTCGGTGCCGTGTCCGTAAATGACACCCGGGATTTTGCCCTCGCGACGGATGCGACGGGTGGCTCGCGAACCCAGCTCGCGGCCTGCCTCGGCAGCCAAAATGACATCGGCCATGACAAATCTCCTCAAAGTGATGCAAAGCGAATGCTCGGTCGGCCCTAGGGCCTCCGGCGGACGGCCCACCAGCGTAGCCGCCCAATCAGGGTGGCCACCACCAGGAGCGTTAGGCCAGGTTGTCGCCGCCGAAGAGCTCGGAAACGGAGGTGTCCTCGAAGACGGCGTCAATGGCGTCGGCGATGATTTTGGACACCGAGAGGATCTCCAGCTTGTCGAAGAAGCGGTCTTCGGCCACCGGGAGAGTGTCAGTCACCACCACCCGTGAGATGGGCGCCGCCTTCAGACGATCCACGGCCGGCCCCGAGAGCACAGCGTGGGTGGCCATGACCGAGACCTCGGAGGCGCCGGCTTCGGCCAGCAGCTCGGCGGCAGCACAAATGGTGCCGGCAGTGTCGATCATGTCGTCGATGATGACGCAGTGGCGGCCGTCCACGTCACCCACGACGTGCAGGGCCTTGACCTCATTGTGGGTCCCCTGCGGGCGGGTCTTGTGGATCAGGGCTAGGTCGAAACCGAGATGCTGGCTGTAGCGCTCAGCCACCTTCACCCGGCCGGCGTCTGGCGCCACCACGACGACGTCGCCCTTGAAGTTCTCCCGCATGTAGGTCTCGAGCACGGGAGCGGCCACCAGGTGGTCAAAGGGGGTGTCGAAGAAGCCCTGAATCTGCCCCGAGTGCAAGTCGACACTGACCACGCGGTCGGCGCCGGCGGCGGACAACATGTCGGCCACCAGCTTGGCGGTGATGGGTTCACGGCCGGTGGCCTTGCGGTCTTGCCGTGAGTAGCCGTAGTAGGGACAGACGGCGGTGATCCGCTTGGCCGAGGCCCGCTTGGCCGCGTCGATCATGATGAGGTGCTCCATCAGCGAGTCGTTCACTGGGCTCGAGTGTGTCTGGATGATGAAGACGTCGCAGCCGCGGATGGAGATGTCGTACTTGCAATAGATCTCGCCGTTGGCGAACTCTCGCAGGTTGGCCTCGCCTAACTCCACGCCGAGGTGCGCGGCGATGTCCTTGGCCAATTGGGGATGGGAACGACCCGAGATCAGCTCCAGCCGGCGCCGCGGGATGAGCTCCACACGCGCCACGCTACAGCGCCGGTGCGTGGCGCGTTTTTGGGCGATTCAAGCTTCGGGTGCCTCCACCACGGTGTGGGGCGGGACGGCGGCACCGGCCGCCACCTCGGCTCCCGGTTGCAACACTGAGAAGGGGCCGATCGTGGCCCCGTCACCGATGACACTGCGGTCGCAGGTGCTCTCGGACACGCGAGCCCCACGGCCCACCGTGGTGTCAGTCAGGACGCAGTTGGGGCCGATCTCGCTGCCCTCACCCACAACACAGAGGCCCCGCAGAATCACCCCGGGCAAGAGGGAAACATCGGGGGCCAGAAGGACCTGGGCGTCCACATAGGTGCGCTCGGGATCCCACATGGTCACGCCCCGTCGCATCCAGCGCTCGTTGATGCGGTCGCGCAGTTCGGCTTCGGCCACCGCTAACTGGGCTCGATCGTTGACCCCGGCCGCCTCCATCGGGTCGGGCAGGACCATGGACTGCACTCGATAGCCGGCATTGAAGAGAACGCTGATGGCGTCGGTCAGGTAGTACTCGCCTTGGGCGTTGGCCGGCGTAATGCGGCGCAAGGCCGGGGCCAGGATGCTGCGGCGGAAGCAGTAGATGGAGGTGTTGACCTCGGTGATCAGCTGCTCGTCCTCGGTGGCATCGACCTCTTCGACCACCCGGCACACGACGCCGTCCTTTCCGTGCACCACCCGCCCGTAACCGCGAGGATCCTCCACCTCGGCGCTCAACAATGTGGCGCCGGCATTCTCTGTTCGGTGGTAGCGCACCAGTGCGGCCAACGTGGCTGGTCGCAGCAGGGGGGTATCGCCCGGAAGGACCACGACGTCCTCTTCTTCGTTGTCATCATCGGGCAGCCCTGTGAGACCCACCGCCAGCGCGTCACCGGTACCGGCTTGCGTCTCCTGCTCGACGAATTCGATCTGTATGGAAGAGGGGGCGAGCTGCACCAATGTCTTGGTCACCCAATCGGCCCGGTGACCTACGACCACAACGACCCGAGTGACATCGATCTCAGCCATGGCGTCCAGTACGTGCAGCACCATGGGACGACCGCAGAGTAAGTGGAGCGGCTTGGGACGCTCGGATCGCATGCGCGTGCCTTCGCCCGCCGCCAACACCACCGCAGAGAGGCGCCGTGACTCCATCCCGCCGTTCTTACTACCCCCGGACACCCTGGTGCGTGCATGGCCCGATACGGCCTGGACCGATACTGTGCAGACGTGACGCCCTACGACGAGTTCGGGCTCTTCCACGAGAATGCCGCCGAATACGGCATCCCCTACAACGGTCCGCCCGATGTGCGGCGCGTGAACGTCGAGGTGGACCCCGGTCGCAACGTCAGCGCCCTGGTCTGGGGCACTACGCCACCCGAACTGGTCCTGGTACACGGCGGTGCCCAGAACGCCCACACCTGGGACACAGTGGCGCTAGCCATGGGTCGCCCTTTGGTGGCCATTGACCTGCCGGGACACGGGCATTCTGACGGGGGTCCTGGCGGTTCCTTGTCGGTGATGTCGAACGGAGAAGACTTGGCCGCAGTAGTGGCCGCCCTCGCTCCCGACGCCCTCGGCGTGGTGGGCATGTCCTTGGGCGGTCTGTCCTCCATCGCCCTGACCCATGCTGCCCCGGAGCTGGTGCGCAAGCTGGTGCTCATTGATGTGACACCGGGCATCAGCAAGGAAGCCTCGGCACCCATCACCGCCTTCATCGATGGCCCCGAGAGCTTTCCCAACTTTGACGAACTCCTGGCCCGAACGATTGAGCACAACCCCGGCCGGAGCGAATCCTCGCTTCGGCGCGGCATTCTGCACAACGCGCTGCAGCGCGAAGACGGCAGCTGGGTGTGGCGCTACGCCCGCTTCCGTTCGGGCGAGACACGCCAACGTCCGGACTTTGAGAATTTGTGGGACGTCGTCTCTGACATAGCGGTACCGATGATGCTGGTGCGGGGACTGGCCTGGTCGGTGGTCGATGAGTCCAACCTCGAGGAACTCCATCGGCGCCAGCCGGACTGCAAAGTCGTCGGTGTGGAAGGGGCGGGACACAGCATTCAGGGCGATCGACCGATTGAGTTGGCCGGCATCCTGACCGACTTCTTCTATCCGTCCCCCAGCTAAGTGGACGAGTCGCACCGAATCTGGATTTCACGCCGGGCCATCGGGCTCCACGTGGTCATCCTCATCGTCGTCCCCACCTTCGCCGCCCTCTGCAATTGGCAGGTCCATCGCGCATTGGCGGGGAACCAGCTCAGCTGGGCCTACGTCTTCGAGTGGCCGTTCTTCGCCGGCTACGCCATCTATATGTGGTGGCGCTTCGTGCACGAACAGCCGCTGGGGTCACGTACGCGCAAGGTGGACATCAGTACGCACACTCCGTCACCTGACGTACTCGCCAGCGCTGCCGAAGTGGTCGAGGCCGATGATCCTGACCGGGCCGACCGTGAGGCCTACAACCGCTACCTGGCCGAATTGGCAGAGCGGGACAAGCCCAACCACTGGTGAGCTGAACACTCCATCGGAGTTGTCAGGCGGTCCCTGACCTCCAAAGGGGTGCTGCGCCTTCATTCTGAAAGTTGCGCTCCGGGGGGAGGGCTCGAACCTCCAACATCCGGCTCCAAAGGCCGACGTTCTGCCGATTGAACTACCCCGGACCGGTCGTGTGCCGCCAAAGCGGCGACCACTGCCCGGTAGAGGTTAGAGGTATGCGGTGATGCAGTTGGTCGAGGTGGCCCCAGTAGCCTTTCTCCCTCGTGCGCATCCTGGTGGTGGACGACGACCTCGCTGTCCGCCGATCTATCGATCGAGCGCTCCGTCTCGAGGGCTATGAGGTGACCACGGTGGCTTCGGGCGGCGAGGCCCTGGAGGCGCTGGCCCAGTCTCCGCCCGATGCCATGATCCTCGATCTGCAGCTGCCCGATCTCGACGGTCTGGCCGTCTGCCGCCGCATCCGGAGTGCTGGCGACGACACGCCAGTACTCATGCTGACGGCGCGCCAAGCCGTCGACGACCGAGTGCAGGGACTCGACGCCGGAGCCGACGATTACCTGGTCAAGCCCTTCGCTCTGGCAGAGCTCCTAGCCCGCCTGCGTGCCCTGCTGCGCCGGCGCTTCGAGGGCGAGGGCGGACTCATCCGCGTTGGTGACCTCAGGCTTGACCTCTCCACTCGGGAAGCGCACCGGGGTGAGCGTTCCTTCACCCTGACCCGGATTGAGTTCGACCTGCTCGAGACCTTCATGCGCCACCCCCGCCAAGTCCTCACTCGCGAGGTACTCCTGCACCAGGTGTGGCGCTTTGACTTCGACTCGGGCACCAACTCGCTGGCCGTCTACGTGGGCTACCTGCGGCGCAAGACCGAGGAGGGCGGCGAAGACCGCTGCATTCACACCGTCAGGGGTGTGGGCTACATCCTGCGAGACCTATGACCTTCCGCACTCGCTTGGTCCTAGCGTCCACGGTGGCCGTGGTGGTCGCCATCCTGGCTGCGTCCACGGCGTCGTACGTGGCCGCCCGCAATACGTTGTTCAACGCGGCCGACAATTCGCTACAGGCGGCGGCCGACAAGTTGAACGCCGGGCAGAACATTGACACCACCAATGCTGTGCTGGGCCAGATAGTGGACTCCACCGGCGCGGTCGTCACCGGAGGCGATCTCCCCGTCACGGCACAGGTCCGACTGGTCGCCGCCGGCCTGGCGCATGCCTATTTCACCACTGTGATCGTGAACGGCAACCAACTACGCGAGCTCGTCGAGCCGTTGGCCGTCGGCACCCAGATTCAGGAGGAACCGCTCGAAGAAGGCGGCGCCCTACAAATCGCCACCCTCCTGAACGTGGGGCCATTGCTGCGAAAACTTGGACTAGTGCTCATTTTCGTCGCCCTGAGCGGGGTCCTCCTGGCCATCGTGCTGGGCCTGCTGGTAGCCCGCACTGCCCTGGTGCCACTCAATTCCTTGACGGCCACCCTCGAAGATCTGGCTGAGAACACCGACGTCAGCCAACGACTCTCCGCCGGCGGGCCCGACGAGTTGGGCCGGCTGCGAAGAACGTTCAACCGATTACTGGAGGCGCTCGAGTCGTCGCGTCGCGCCCAGAGCCAGCTGGTGCTCGATGCCTCCCATGAGCTTCGGACCCCGCTCACCAGCTTGCGCACCAACCTCGAGGTCATCCGCCGGGTGGACGAGCTGTCACTAGCCGACCGCTCAGTGCTGGTGGACGACGTCCTGGTGCAGTTGCAAGAACTGACCGACCTGGTGGGTGACCTGGCCGAACTGGCCCGCGGCGATCAGCTGCCCGTCTCCCGGGAACCGCTTCGGCTCGATCATCTGGTCGGCGACGCCGTCGCTCTGGCCATCACCCATGGCCGCACCCAGGAGGTCACGTTTGACTTCACCGCGCATGAGTGTTGGGTCGAGGCTCACGCCGACCGGCTGGCCCGCGCCGTGGGCAACCTGCTCGACAACGCCCGCAAGTACAGCCCGCCCGGGCAATCGGTGGCAGTCACCTGCAGCAACGGGCAGGTGGTCGTTCAAGACCATGGCCCCGGCATTGCGCCCGGGGACTTGCCGCACATCTTCGACCGCTTCTACCGCTCACCGGCAGCTCGGGCCCAACCCGGCTCCGGTCTGGGCCTGGCCATCGTGGCCCAAGTGGCCAAGGCCGAAGGTGGCACCGTCTGGGCCGAAGCCGCCCCGGGCGGGGGCACGCGGTTGACCCTGCGGCTCCCCATAGTGGCGGCTCCAGACGAGGTGCCCATCACGGTCGAAGGCCCCTAACTGAGTGCGGTCATCTAAGGGGCATCAATCAGCTCGATCCGATTCCCGAATGGGTCGTCCACGTAGCTCCCGGCACCCTCGGGTTGGTCGGGATTGGGCCGCACCTCCACACCGGCGGCCATGAGCGATCGGCTCAAGCCAGCCAAGTTCCGAACCAGCAGGGCCGGATGAGCCTTCTTGGCCGGTCGGAAGTCCGGATCGACGCCCAAGTGGACGACGGCCGAACCTGAGGAGAACCAGCACCCGCCTCGACTGGCCATGGGCTCCGGCTTGGGGTGGCGGGTGAATCCCAGTAAGCCGACATAGAACGCCTCGGCCACGGCCTCTTGCCCAGCGGGCATGGCCAACTGGGTGTGATCGAGACCCACGACCTCGAACGTCATCAGGCTCCCTTCGCTGATACCAAACATGGCACCCGGCAAGGACTCACTGACCAAGCCAGCATTCGCTTCACTGAGGTCATGGACCAGTCAGTGAGCGTTGCCGACGAGAGGCGTTCGACTACTTACCCGCTCGTCGCTGCCAACGGGTGGCCTTCAGCATCTTCTTGTGCTTTTTCTTGCGCATTCGCTTGCGCCGCTTCTTTATCAGTGAACCCACGCCGGGGACCCTAGTCGCCGCCAACACACCTGCCCAGACGGTGCCCCTGCAGACAGGCGGCTTCAGGAAGGGCCTGAACCTGCTCTCGGCGTCGTTCTTGTACGGTCGGAGTCAGTGGATCCACGACGCCTGGGCCGCCGAAGGCAGAGGAGATTGGGATGAAGCCGCACGAACAAGCATGGGAGGACTGGGCCTCTCTGGACCCCTTCTATGCGATTCTGACCGATCCTAAATTCCGGCATGGAGGCGGGGACCGAGCCGAATTCTTCGAAACCGGTCAGAGCATGGCCTCGGGAGTCCTTTTGCAATGTGACGAACTGGGCCTCGCCCAAGGCCATGGTCGAGCCCTGGACTTTGGGTGTGGAGTGGGGCGAATCTCCGCTCCGCTGTCCCAGACCTTCGGCGAAGTGATCGGCCTAGATGTGTCTCCGAGCATGGTGGCGGAGGCTCGGAAGGTGCATGCCAGCGTCACCAACTGTCGATTTGAAGTGCATCAGGGCAACACGCTTGGCCACTATCAAGATCAGTCATTCGACCTCGTCTTCTGCGTGCTGGTGCTGCAGCACCTCTCGAGCCAAGCGGCCATTTTGGAGTACCTACAAGAATTCGTTCGAGTACTTCGGCCAGGAGGTGCCCTTGCCTTTCAGCTTCCCTCCAGTGTGCCGGCACCACTGCCATTGCCCCACTGGCGTACCCGCACTGGGTTGAAGGCTCGACTGGCGCCAATCTTGCGGCGCCTGGGAGTCAGCGCCAAGTCGTTGCAAGACCGGTGGGATTGGGCCCCGCAGATGACCATGACGGCCGTCCCCGAAGACCTCACATTGAAAACCCTTTCGGATGCCGGTGCCTCCGTCGTCTTCGCTACCCCGGTCGATGTAGACCGAGGTGGCACGTCCAGCCGGATCTACTTCGCCACTCGCTAGGCCCAGACCAGCCGGCCGACAGGAGGTGTCTTTCCTGGTTCAGCCGTCCCATCCGCTGGGTACGGTGTTGGTCCGAATCAGCCGACCAGCCTCGTTGACCACAGTCAACGCCCCGGCCTCATCGGTGAACTCGCCGGCATCGATCTCGACGAACCAGGTGGAGCCGCTCCCGGCCAAAGTGGGGGTGCGACCGGTGAAGTCGCCCAATGCATCTCGCCAGGCGCCCAGCCGCGGCTCGACCACCAGGGCGGCGGCAGTCAGCCCGTTAGTACCGACGTCGGGCGACCCTTCTGTCTCCAGCGCGTCCCAGGCGGCGTAGACCGCTCCGGTGTCCACACCGAAGGGCGGGATCACCAGTAGGTAGTGACGCTCTTCGAAGGGCAGTGGCGTGAGTCGCTCTCCGACGCCTTCGACCAGTGCCCGCCCGCCGGAAACACAGAACGGGACGTCAGACCCCAGAGCCAAGGCCACCTGAAGGTCAGTACACCCAGCCCAACGGAGCACCGCTCCCGCGTCGCTGGATCCTCCACCCAGCCCTCCTCCGAGCGGAATCAATTTACGTAGGTGCACCGATGCTGATCGGTCCACCGCGGCCAGCGCCCGGACGATGAGATTGTCGTGCTGCTCGGGCAGGCTCTCCCACCGTGTGCCTTCTACCGCCTCGACCATGAGGCCTTGCCTTCCCTCGGCGAAGGTCAGCTCGTCACAGAGGGCCAGCGACACCATCTCCGAAGAGAGCTCATGCAGTCCGTCGGCTCGCACACCGGTCACCGCCAGTGACACCGTGAGTTTGGCCGGCGCCAGCATGGTGGTCACCGAGCCAAGCGCCCGAACTCTTCGACCGTGAGCTCCTCAGCTCGGGCGTCGGGACGAATGCCGGCCCGTTCGAATGCCTCGGCTTCGACCACACCGGCCAAAGAGCGGCGCAGCATTTTGCGGCGCTGGCCGAAGCCCGCCTTCACCACGGTGGCTAAACGCTCGTAGCTGACGTCGTCCGGACTGACGGCTGGCGCCGGCCGCCGATCGAATCGCACCAGGACCGACTCCACCCGTGGTCGGGGCACGAACACCGAGGCCGGCACCCGACCCACCACAGAGGCATTGGCGAAGTAAGCCACTCGCACCGAAACGGAACCGTAGGCGTCGTCGCCCACGTGCGCCGCCATGCGCTCACCCACTTCTCGTTGCACCATGACCAGGAGGTGCTGCACCGCCGGTACTTCGACCAGGGTGCGCATCACCAAAGGGGTGGCCACGTTGTAGGGCAGATTGGCCACCAGGGACCACACGCCACCGCCGCGGGCTTGGAGCAACTCCTCCATCGGCAACGTCATGGCATCACCCTCGACCACTTCGACGCCCACCGGTTCGGCCACGGCGCGCAATACCGGCAGCAGGTAGCGATCCAGCTCCACCGCCACGACCCGCGCCCCGGTCTCGGCCAGGGCCAGGGTCAGCGACCCGAGACCGGCCCCAATCTCGAGGACGGAGGAACCCGGCCCCACCTCAGCCAGACGGGCAATACGGCGCACCGTGTTGGGGTCGGCCACAAAGTTCTGACCCAACGCCCGGCTGGGCGTGAGGCCGTGGGCCGACAGCAACTCTGCGATATCAGCCCCGGAATGCGTCACCAGGAGATTGTGACGTCCATCACTCCTCGGTAGGGGTCTTCGAGCTGAGAAAAGCCAGAAAAGGACATATCGAGCACTCTCGGGTAGCCGGCCACCTCGTAGTCGTCAATGAGGCAGGTCACGCTGGCACCGGTGGCGTCGTTGGTCACCGTCACCACGGTGCCACGAGGCAGGAAGTGGCTGGCGCAGGTGCCTGGCCCCGCCTGGGGGTACCAGGTGGCCTGTCCGTGCATGGTGTAGTTGGTAATGACCGGACGCAGCACTGGGGGCGTGGTGGTGATGGTGTCCGATACGGGCTCGGAGGCCACGACCACTTCGCCAATCGGCACCACGGGCGTCCCCGGCACCACGTAGGCCACCAAGTGCGAAGACAGGTCCACGTGGTCAAGCGCCGATGGCGGGTGGACCGTGGTCACACCGCGCGCATCGAGCGTCGTCACTCCGTTGTGTTGCAGCAAAAGGAAAGGCGTGCCGAACAACGCACCGCTGAGGACAGCGGCAATGACGAGACGCCTCCCCTGAGTGCTCTGTTTCCGCAGGGCTCCACCCTTCTCCGGGACCAGTGCAACCACGCCAGCACAGGTCTGGCGAGGGGGGTTCCTGAAAACCTAGAGACAGTGCAGCGGGCCGCGCAAATGCGGAAAGAAAACCGAAAAATCGGACTTCATCTTCCCTGCTCAATGATGATTTCCTGCGAGATATTTATGTGAAATACCAGGTCAAAGCGCACTTTTGGCCAGAATCAACCTGTATTCCCTGGTCACAAGGTTCTCGTATTACACACAAAAACAGGAGGATTTAGTGGGGCAGTGAGAAGGCACGCGAGGCGGCCTCGGCCGACCGTTCCCGCACCTCTTCCACCGAGCACCCCTTGACCTCGGCCACGGTGGCGCCGACGAAAGGCAACAGAGCCGGTTCATTTGGTCGCCCACGGTGCGGCACTGGCGCCAGGAACGGGCTGTCGGTCTCCACCAGCAACTGCTCCAGCGGACACAAGGCCACCGCCTCGCGCACGTCACTGGCGTTCTTGAAGGTGACGATGCCGCTGAAGGACACGAACATGCCTTCCTGCAAGCAACGCTCGGCCTCCGCCGGTCCCCCGGTGAAGCAGTGCAGAACGGTACGCGCCGGTACTCCTTCGGAGGCCAAAATGTCGAAGAGGTCGTCCCAAGCGTCGCGAGCGTGAATGACCAACGCCAGGCTCAGCTGATGAGCCAGCGCTATCTGCTGCGCGAACGCAGTGCGTTGAGCCGGGCGCGGCGAGTGCTCATAGAAATAGTCGAGTCCGCACTCTCCGATGGCCACCACCGCTCCGTCGCCGACGGCCGTCTCCTCCACTGCCATGCGAACCACCGCATCGGTGCCGACACTGGCCTCATGGGGATGCAGACCAATAGAAGCCCAGGCCCTGGGGCCCTCGCCGGTTTGTGCTGTTCGGGCCAGCGCCACGGCCTGGCGGGAGGTGGTTTCCCCGGTGCCGATGCAGACCAGACGGTCAATTCCCGCTTCCCGGGCCCGTTCCAGCAATGCGGGCAGGTCGTCTTGGTACTCCTCCTGCACGTGGCAGTGGGAATCGAACCAGCCGCTCACGCCTTGCGGCGCGGGAAGAGGGGATCTCCCTTCAGCACGCTGGCGCCGCCGGGGTAGCCACCCCAGGCCGCGTCGTCGGGCAAGTGAGCGGCCAGTGGGTCGCCTTCGACCCCAATACGGCGCCAGATCTCCGCCGCCGTGTCCGGCATGGCCGGGGCGATCAGCATGGCCACAATGCGCAAGACCTCGAGCGCGCTACCCAGTACCGCGTCGACGCCTGGACCGGGCTCCATCTTCCACGGCTCCGTCGCTTCCAGTTCGGCGTTGGCCGCGCCGATGAGCCGCCAGGTCGACTCCAACGCCTCGTGCGGAGCCCAGCGGGCCCAGGCCTGCACCGTCTCATCCAACTGCGTGGCGACGTGGCCGGCCATGGGACTGTTCGGATCAGGCGCCGGGCCGATGCCACCGCACTTGGAGGTGACGACAGTGGTGACCCGTGAGACCAGATTGCCCAGGTTGTTGGCCAGGTCCGAGTTGTAGCGCGACACGATGCCCTCAAAGGAGAAGTCGCCGTCGCCGCCGAGAGGAATGTCGCGCAAGAGGTGGTAGCGCAGCGGATCCACACCGAACTCGTCCGCCAGCGCCAAAGGCGACACGTCGGTGATCTTCAGCGCACGGGCCTCGTCTCCCTCGCCGACCATGCCTGATTGGATGAGCGTCTTTCCCAGCTTCTGGCCACCCATGAGGAGGTAGCCGTGCACGAACAGCTCTTGGGGAGGATCGACCCCTGCCGCCATGCACATGGCCGGCCACCACACACAGTGGAACTTGAGAATGTCCTTGCCAATCAGGTGATGCGCCGCACCCCACATGCCGGCGAAACGTTCGGGGTCGGCGCCATATCCGGCCACCGTCAGGTAGTTGATCAATGCGTCGTACCAGACGTAGAAAACGTGTTTGTTGTCCCACGGCACCGGCACGCCCCAATTGAACGACGTCCGGGTGATGGAGACGTCTTTCAAGCCCCCGCGAATGAAACCCAAGGCCTCGTTGCGCTTGGAGGTGGGGCGGACGAAGTCGGGGTGACTGGCGTAGTAGTCCAGCAACGGTTGCTCGAAGGCGCTTAGCCGGAAGAAGTAGTTGTCCTCGGCCATCTCGACCACCGGGCGGCCGTGCACGGGACACTTGCCGTCAATGAGCTGATCAGCGGTGTAGTAGTCCTCGCATGACACGCAGTAGAGCCCGGTGTAGCTGTCGAGCTGAATGAAGCCGTTGTCATAAATGGTCTGCAGGAACGACTGCACCACGGCGTAATGGCGGGGTTCGGTGGTCCGGATGAAGTCGTCGTTACTGATGTTCAGCCGACTCCAGGCTTCCTTGAAGCGGGCCGAGGTCTGATCGGTCCAGTCCTGCGGCGTGGTGTTGTGCGCCTCGGCCGCCTCCACAATTTTGGCCCCGTGCTCGTCGGTGCCGGTCATGAAGAGAACGTCGTCGCCCAGCAGCCGGTGCCAGCGGGCCAGCGCGTCGGCATTGACCGTGGTGTACGCCGTCCCCACATGCGGCGCATCGTTCACGTAATAGATCGGCGTGGTCAGGTAGTAGGGCGGCACCGCCGGTAGCGTACCGGCGCCATCGATCTGCCCTGGCCCCGCAGGGGTTTAGACCCCGATTGAACCCGCTTCTTCAGCGCGTATGCGCAGCACGGCCTCGTAGACCCGCCGTCGGGGCACGGACAGCTCCCCTGACAATGCCTCGGCGATCTGCCGCGGTCCATCGGCCGACTCCAGGCTGAGCCGGACCCGAATGGCGGCATCGACGGTGGCGTCGTCCACTGGGCCGGCCGGCGGCGCGCCGGCCACCACCAGCACCACCTCTCCGCGCACGTCGCGTGCCGCCCAGGCATCGGCGGCCGCGCCAGCCAGACCGCGCCACACCTCTTCGTGCACCTTGGTCAGTTCGCGCACCACCGCCACCGGACGCACAGCGTCGATGGCGGCCACGTCGGCCAGGGTGGCGGCCAGCCGACCGGGGGCTTCGAGCACCACAGTGGTGCGCTCATCAGCCATGGCAGCTCGCAGCCGATCGCGGCGTTCGGGACCCTTACGGGGCAGGAAGCCCTCGACGCAGAAGCGATCGGTGGGCAGTCCACTCACCACCAGTGCCGCCAACACCGACGATGGGCCGGGTATCACGCTGATCCGCAGGCCGGCCTTAGCCACGGCTTCCACCAGAAGTGACCCCGGGTCGGAAATGCCGGGCAGGCCAGCGTCGCTGACCACCGCCACCGTGCCCCCACCTCGCACACAGTCGAGCACGGTGTCGACCCGGCTCCCCTCATTGTGCTCGTGCACCGACAGCAGACGATCGCCGGTCGCTCCCTTGGCTGAGATCGCCATGGCCGAGAGCAGCGCCCTCGTCCGCCGGGTGTCCTCGCAACAGATCAGGTCGGCCTCGGCCAACGCACTACGCGCCCGATCTGACAGATCCCCCAGATTCCCAATCGGTGTAGCCACCAGCAGGAGCAATCCTTCTGTCGGACCACTTCCGGCGGAGGTTCCCGTCATGGAATCTCGCGGATCTCGAACTGATCCCCGACCCGCACCTTCCAGCGCTCCCAACTTCCGGCACGGGCCTGGACGACGCTGCGGGTGCCCCGCTGGGGCAAAACGACCCGCCTTGGAGCCACCCTGGCCACTCCGAGAACCACCAGCTCATCGTTCAAGAAGGCCACGTCGACGGGGGAATGCCGCTCCGATGGTGTGCACCAGGCGAGAGCACGGTGTCTGCACGGCGCCGTCGTGGCCCTCAAAGCCCTTCCAGCGATCCTCGGCTTCATCGACCATCTGCAGGGCGCAGACCACATCGCCATCACGGAGCAGCCATCCGGACCGCATAGGCGCCTGAGGCTAACGGCTGTCCAGAGGCCGCCGCAACAAGGGGGCCGCCCAGCCGGGTCTAAGATGGCGAACTTATGTCGAAAGCGAACCGTGAAGCGCAAACTCAGGGCCAAGAAGAAGGCCAACCACGGCAAGAAGCCGAATTGCGGTCGGGGCTAACTCGCATCCCTCTCAGCTCTCGGCTGAGGGCCGGTACCTTTCCACGCCACACCCTTCTGAAGCCAGGACCTCGGAGAGCGTCGTCGGGAGATCCGAGATGATCCCGTCGACCCCCAGTCCCATCAGCCGCTCCATGGCGGTCGACATCGTTGATGGTCCACACATGGACCGCCTTGCCGATGCGATGTGCCGCGTCGACGAACGCCTGATCGACAATGACCAGGTCCCCCTGACGCTCGGGCACCTGATACGCCACGGCCGGCGTCACGGGCGGCTCGCTGCCGTCGCGGACCGCCTGGTAGAACGCGGCTGTCGCCATCGTGCCGGCTGACGTCGGCACGTCGGGAGCGTAGCCGCCGGAAGCATCGGTGGCCGGGATCGAGGAATGAAGCCACGATGACGTCGTCGATGCGCCCGAACTCGGCCAGCAGACTGGGCCAGCGCCTCTTCATAGGGGGCCACCATGGGTGCCGTCTGCTTGATGTCCAGGTTCAGCACCACGCCGGGAAACTCCTCGAGCACCTCGCGCAACGTGAGTGATCCCGTAGGACGGGTCGTCGGGCGCCCGACCCCGGTAGGGATAGGACTCGGCCGGTTGGTCCGGCGTGACATCGGCGCCGGGGATGAACCAGTAGGAGAAGTCGAGCTGCCTCAGCTCGGACAACGTGAAGTTGGCGATCAGTCCAGTGGCCCCGGTCGTCCGATCAACGGTGGCGTCGTGGCAGACCACCAACTCTCCGTCGGCGGTGGCATGGACGTCAAGCTCAATGGCCGTCGCGCCCGCGGCCACAGCACTCCGTGAGCGCAAACCGCGTCGACGACGGCGACTCCCACGCTCCTCCCTGGTGGGCATACGAGATGATGCGGCGTTCCAGCCAGACGGAGTCAGAGGGCACCCTCCCGATGGTAACGGTCCCTCCCGGTAGCCTCTGCCCGCCGTGCTCGATCACCTCCTGGTCCACCTCATCAGCTCCATCCGTACCTCCTTCGATCGAGGCGCTCCTGCAACGCCAGGCCGTCGAGGAGCGCTTCAGCGTCGACGTATTCCTGGGCGACGTCTCGTGGGAGACCTCCTACAGCCTGCCGGGCGAAGAGAAGCCACCCCGAGTTCGGGCCGACCTGTCGTTGGACTGGCCTACTTGGAGCCAGACCTCCTACCGGAGCTGGTCCATCGGTGAATCACCGGACGAACTGCCCGAGGCCATCATTCGAGGTCGCGCTCCGCGTACAGCGCCTGTCCGAGGCCCCGGATCCCGAACTGGTCTTCGGCGCCCTGCCTGGCACCAAACCCCTCTTCGGTGAAGGCACCTTGACTCGCACCACCACCACCATTGAGCAGGTGCATTCGGCGTCCCGCATGCGTTGGGCCGTGGAGGCCACCTACGAAGGGTCGATCCGATTCACCGAGTCGCAGATGGAGGACCCGAGCGAGATCGACCCGGAGATCGCCCAGCTCACCCGCTGGATCTCCTCCACCCTCATCTCCCTGGCTGACCTGCCCTTCTCATTCCTGATGCCCGACGAGGACGACGAATAACGCTGGCGTTGGCGGCCCGACTGGTATGTGATGCCCGTGAGCCACTAGGGATTGTTCTCGAAATGCGAACCCTTCTCCATTTCCTCCAATCTCACCGGTCCGCCTTGAGGGCCGGAGGTGTCGCCCTCTGCTTGTCAACGGGCACCGTCCTAGCCGCCTGCGGCGGATTCGGCCCCTCCTGCACCCTCGGCCAATCAGGGCCTGATTCTGAACCAGCCCACTCCAAGCCACGTGCAGCTGGAGAACCAGTACGGCCAGGCCGTCACCCTGGCCGGGCTCAAGGGCAAGGCGGTGGTCTTGGCTCCGTTCCTGACCAACTGCCAGGACGAATGCCCCCTGCTGACCGCCGCCTTCATTGGTCTCCAGCGTGACGTCAAAGCAGCCGGACTCGGCTCCAAGGTGGTCTTCATTGAGGCCACCGTGGATCCCGGGCGCGACACGGTGTCCCGTTTGTTGGCCTATCAGAAGTACGTCGGCGCCGACTGGGATCTCTGGACCGGTAGCACCGGCCAATCTGGCCACTTTCTGGAAAGCCTTCGGGGTGAGCTACCAGATCGTCCCGGAGGCGCAGACCGCCGCATATCGACCCGCTCACCGGCAAGCCGCTGACCTACGACGTCAACCACACCGACGGCTACATACTGATGAACGACAAGGGCAACGAGCGCTTCGTCGACACCAATGCGCCCAACTTGCACGGCAAGCTGGCCAAGAAGCTCACCGCGTTCCTCAACGCCGGCGGCATCGAAGGGCTGCACCATCCCCAGCCGCTGGACTGGTCGGTGAACCAGGCGCTGGCCGCCATCAGTTGGGTGGTCGGCACCACCATCCCGGCCGCCGGCTAGCCATGTCCGAGACCGTTCCACCGACCAGGTCTCTTCGTCACTGCTGCCCTGGCCGGCGCAGCCTTCGGCCTGAGCGCCTGCAACAGCGGCTCAGTCACCCAGCTTACCTCGCCACCCACCACCGACTCGGCCCTGACCCTGACCATTCAGCACACGCCTGACGGGGACATTTTGGCGACCGGCGGCGGCGACACGCTCTATGACTTCGTACCCGACACCCGCACTCACAGCGCCTGCCTCAACGACGGGTGCGTGTTCCAATGGCCCCCGCTCGTCATGTACGGCCTCGTCCGGGTGGGGCCCGGCGTGCAAGTCATCACTGGTGGGCACCCTCAAGCGCCCCGACGGCTCCACCCAGATCAGCTACAACGGCCACCCGCTGTACACGTACAACCACGACGTGAAGCCAGGCATGGTGACGGGTCAGGCCATCGACCAGGATGGCGGGCCTTGGTATGTCTTGACACCGAGCGGGAACGAAATCCACGCCCAGTTCAGCGTGACGAGTTAGTCCCCGTTAGCGGAAATCACCTGCAGGAACGCACCTTGGGTGTCCACGTTGCCGTAGCTATTGGTGAACACGGCGTCGTACTCGGTGTCATTCACCGCTGGTGTGGCTTGGAAGGCCAAGGTCGGAGACGTCGCTCCCGAAATCGGTTCCCACGTTCCGCCGCTGTTGTACGAGACGTACCACTGCACCGACGACGCATTGTTGGCTTCGGCCGTGAATGAGGCCGTCGACCCCGCTGGCAGCTCTTGGCTCTGCGGCTGGGTGATGATCACCGGCAGGCCCGCCGTGTTGCAGTAGTAGGTCGTTGACCCGGGGCAGTAACTGCAATTTGTGGTCTCAATGTTGCAGTAAGCGCCACAGTTAGTGGTGGTGGCATCGCAGCTCCCCACCGTGAGCACGACGGGAGTGGTCGCCACGGCGCCGAACTGGTTGGTGAAGACAGCGCGGTAAAGACCACCGCTCTCCGACTGCACCGTCTGGAACGTCAACGTGTTGCTGGTGGCATTGGCAATGTCGTTGTAGGAGCCGCCCTCGTTGAGCGATACCTGCCACTGCACGAAGGGCACCGGGTTACCCGAGGCTGCTGCGGTGAACGTCGCCGTTCCACCCGTTGGCACATCTTCCGGCTGCGGGCTCTGGGTTACCACCGGAGCGCTGCCGTATGGCGTCGTCCCGGGGTATTGCGGCTCGGGCGTTGACGTGACAGGAGTGACGGTCGTCGGAGCAATGTATTGGAACTGCCCGGGCACGAAGGTCGCTGCACCCACCACGGGTGAAGAGGTGAGGTTGCCCGTCGACAGGGTGACCGGGTACGACGGCGCATCGCCGAAGGAGGCAACGGTGAGGGCGCTGTTGGTCGTGTCGTTGGTCACCAGCCAGTAACCACCGTTGTCCGGCGTGGGTGAAAGCGCCTGCCACGAAGGCACGCCGAGGCCAGCGCCGGAGCCGTAGAACTGGGCGTCGCCAAAGTCGAACACACCGCCGTCAGACCCGACCAGGCGGTAGCCGTGGCCGTCAGGCGTGCTCTCAATGAACCGAATCGGGGCTGCCAGCTGCTGGCCGCCCATGGAGCCCAGGTAGGGAGCGTTGAAGGAGAACACGCCACCATCGGAAGCGACCAACCAGTAGCCACCGGTTTCCGGGTCTGCCGTCATGCCCACAATCGGCGCCACCAGCTGGTCGGCACCGGTGGAGCCCCAGTACTGAGCATTTCCGAAGGTGAAGATGCCCCCGTCAGATGCCACCAGCCAATACCCGCCGCCATTGGCGGTGGGGGCAATGCCCACAATGGGAGCGTTGAGGCGCTGTCCGCCCATCGATCCGTAGTACTGCGCGTCACCAAAAGTAAAGACACCACCATCGGACGCCACCAACCAGTAGCCACCACCGTCAGGGGTGGCAGCAATACCCACAATGGGAGCATTGAGGTGGCCGCTCAGCGAGCCCACGCCGGCGGTCACGTTGCAACCGGACGGCGTCTCTTCGTTGACCGTCCCGTCAGCGTGAGCCACCAGCAGTGCGTAACTGCCACAGGTGGCCGACGCGCCTGCATTGCCCAACACAGGCGTCGAAGCCAGCAGTGAGGCACTCACCACAAGGCCAGTGGCCAGCGACGCCGCCGCTGCAACACTGCCCAGAACACGTGTGATCTTCAAGGGACCACCCTCCCTTTATGAATGGCTGGAAGTTCCGCCGTATGGCACGACGTTAACCCCCATACCCCCGCTGCGCCGAATTCACGCCACTGAGGGTGTCAATTGTTGAAACGGAACTCGACCACGTCACCATCACGCATGACGTAGTCCTTCCCTTCCATGCGTGCTTTTCCGGCCGCACGTGCCGCGACCACGGATTTTGTCTCCATGAGGTCCTCGAAACCGACAATTTCTGCCTTAATGAAGCCCGTCTCGAAATCGGTGTGGATGACGCCCGCAGCCTTAGGCGCAGTGTCCCCAATGTGGATGGTCCAGGCTCGAGCCTCCTTGGGCCCGGCGGTGAGAAAGGTCTGGAGGCCCAGGGTGGAAAAGCCGATTCGGACCAACTTCTCCAGGCCCGACTCCACCTGCCCATAGCTCTCCAGAAGCTCCTTGGCATCGTCCGGCGCCATGGTGGCCACCTCAGCCTCAATCTGGGCGCACAGCACAATGCACGATGCCGGGGCCGCGGATGCCTCCAGTCGAGATGCCAGCTGTCCATCGCTCATGGCGCCTTCGTCCACGTTGAAGACATACACAAATGGCTTGGCCGTCAACAAATGGAGGTCGTAAAGGAGGTCGAGATCCACTTCACCCGAGGAGGCGGCACTCGAAATGGTGCGCCCTTCGTTGAGAATCCGCTCGGCCATCGCCACCGCCTCAGCCTGGGGCTTGAGTTCAGGCTTGGCCCTGGCCTCCTTGGCCAGGCGGGGCAGCCGGTTCTCTACCGTCTGCAGGTCCGCCAGAATGAGCTCGGTATTGACGGTGCCGATGTCCCCTTCAGGGTCGACCCGACCGTCCACGTGGATGACGTCATCGTCGTGGAACACGCGAACGACCTGGCAGATGGCGTCGCTCTCCCGGATGGCGGCCAGGAACTTGTTGCCCAGCCCCTCACCTTGGGAGGCGCCCCGAACAATCCCGGCGATGTCGACGAAGGTCACGGTGGCCGGCACGATCGGCGCATCGTCGTAGAGGGCGGCCAGTTGGGGCAGACGGGCATCGGGTACGGCCACCACGCCCACGTTGGGATCGATGGTGGCGAATGGGTAGTTGGCGGCCAACACGTCGTTGTTGGTCAGAGCGTTGAACAACGTTGACTTGCCAACATTGGGCAGTCCAACAATGCCGATGGAAAGTGACACGTGGTTAGTCCTGGGCCAGCAAACCGGCCGTCTCAGCCAGCTGCCGCAGATCCGCTTCAGGGCGAGCCCCGACATGGGAGATGACTTCCGCCGCGCACAGCCCACCTAGCTGCGTGCTGGCCACCGGATCCATCCCATGGGTCAGACCGAACAAGAAGCCGGCGGCGAAGAGATCTCCCGCACCCGTGGTGTCGACCACCTGAGATGCGCTCGCCGCCGCCACCTCTTCGGGCCCGTGGGCGGTGAGCACCACCGAGCCCTGTGCCCCACGGGTCATGACAACAAGGAGCCCGGTTTCTTCGGCTGCTTCTAGCGCACCCATGTAGGTCGACGAGCCGAAGAGCATGGTGAGCTCCTCCTCGTTGCCCAACAAAATGTCGATGTCGTCGATCAACAGATCGAGGAACTCGCGTTGGTGACGACTCACGCAGAACGGATCGGACAGCGACAATGCCACAGAGCCATTGGCATGGTGGGAAGTCGCTGCGGCGTGGCGCATGGCCTCTTTGGCCGCTGGCACGTCCCATAGATAGCCCTCGAGGAGCACGATGGAGGCGCGCTCGATCATTCCCTCCGACACGCCGGCAGTGGTCAATGTGGACGCCGCACCCAAGTAGGTCCCCATGGTCCGGTCGGCGTCGTCGGTCACCATCACCATGCAACGCCCGGTCCCAAGTTCCTCGCCTTCGGCCGTCTCGCTAAGCCAGGGCTCGAACTCAACGCCGGCAGCGCGCAGGTTCTCGCCGTAGGTCCGCCCCACTTCATCGTCGGCTACCGCCCCGATAAAGGCGGCTGTCCCTCCCAATATGGACAGACCGACAGCCGTATTGGCCACCGAGCCGCCCGACACGAACCGCGGTGTCCCCATGATCGACTGCACCGCCGCCGCCTTGGCCAGGTCGATAAGGGTCATGGAGCCCTTGACCAATTCCAGTCGCTCCAGTTCATCAGCTGTCGTGGAGGCAATGACATCGAGGAGCGGATTCCCGATGGCGACGAGGTCGAGGTCGCTCCCATCGGAGGAAACGTCCTGGGAATCAGCGGAATTGTTGGCGTGCACGGTGCGAGAACCTACTCGGAGAGCGGCAGGTAGCCTTCCCAGCCATGCCGTTCTCCTCTGACTCCACCACGACTGGTACGGACAACACGCCGTTCCGACTCCCTCGAACAGTGGAGCCCGTGCGCTACCGGATTGAGATCGAGCCTGACATCGGAGCGGCCACCTTCTCGGGCACACTCGAGATCGACATCACTGTGCACGAGACAGTGGACCGTATGGTCCTGAACGCCGCCGATCTGGCCATCAGTAACGTCGAAGTGCGATCAGAGGGCACCACTGCTGTCGGCTGCAACGTCGACTTCAACGACGACCTGGAGCAGGTCACCTTTACCCCGCCCGCTGCACTGGCGCCGGGAGACTACGCGGTGAGCTGCCGCTTCACCGGGACGCTCAATGACAACCTGCGCGGCTTTTACCGGTCCACCTTCACCGACGATCAGGGTGTGTCCCACACCATCGCCACCACTCAACTCGAGTCGGTCGATGCCCGCCGGGCCTTCCCCTGCTGGGACGAGCCTGACCGCAAGGCGGTCTTCGAAATCACCCTCGTGATCGATCGTGATCTCGAGGCCTTTTCCAACTCCCCCATCGTCGACATCCAACGCGTCGGTGACAAGCACCGCGTGCAGTTCTCCCCCACCATGAAAATGTCCACTTACTTAGTGGCCTTCATTGTGGGCAGGTTCGAGACCACCGATACGATCGACGTCGATGGTGTGCCGCTGCGTATCGTCTTCCCCCCTGGAAAACGCGGGCTGGCCGACTTCGCCCTCTCCATTGGCGCCTTCGCCCTGCGCTTCTTCAGCGAGTACTTCAACATTCCCTACCCGGGAGAGAAGGTGGACCTCGTGGCCATCCCGGACTTTGCGGCCGGCGCCATGGAGAACCTGGGCTGCATCACCTTCCGCGATACCGCGTTGCTCGTCGACCCCACCAAGGCGGCTCGGGCCGAACTGGAGCGTGTGGCCGACGTGGTGGCCCATGAGCTGGCTCATATGTGGTTTGGCGACCTTGTCACCATGGGCTGGTGGGAGGGCATTTGGCTCAACGAGGCCTTCGCTACCTTCATGGAAGTGTTGTGCGTCGATGCCTTCCGGCCGTCCTGGGACCGTTGGGTGGGTTTCGCCACCAGTCGTGAAGCCGCCCTGGCCATTGACGGCATGCACAACACTCGGCCCATTGAGTACCCGGTTGGGCCGCCCAAGGAAGCCGAGGGCATGTTCGACCTCTTGACCTACGAGAAGGGCGCCAGCGTGTTGCGCATGCTGGAACAACACATTGGCGCCGACGTGTTCCGTGACGGGGTGCGCACCTATTTGAAGGCACACTCCTACGGCAACACGGTCACCAACGACTTGTGGGACGCCCTCGAAGATGCCAGCGGCGCCCCCGTCCGCCACGTCATGAACACGTTCATCCTGCAGGGTGGGCACCCGTTAGTGACACTGTCCGGCGACACCATTTCGCAGCAGCCCTTCGCCTACGGTCCCGTGCCTATCGGCACAACCTCATCGATTGGGGAGAGCTGGAACGTGCCGGTGACAGTGCGGTCACTGTCCGATGCCGCGCCGGCCACCCGCTACGTCCTCGAGTCCGCCCCACAAAAGGTGGACACCGCCCCTGGTCCAGTCGTGGTCAACGCCGAAGGCTGGGGTGTTTTCCGGGTTGGTTACTCCTCCGAGCAGCGGCTGGCGCTGGCCGATCGCCTGTCCGAGCTCACGCCCCTGGAGCGAGCCAACCTGCTGGCCGACACCTGGGCCACCACGCTGGCCGGGCATTCGACACTGGCCGAGTTCCTCCTGCTGGCCACCAAGTTGGGCGATGAGCGGGACCCAACCCCGTGGTCGCCCGTGGTGAGCGCATTCCTCCTGGCCAACCGCATCGTGGCCGATGCCGATCGGGCCGCCTTCCGCGAGGCCGCTGCCGCCATCTTCGGACCGGTGCATGCCGAACTCGGGTTCGAAGCGACCGCAAGTGAAGGCGAACGCACGCCGACGCTTCGCTCCTACGCCATCAATGTGCTGGGCACCGTTGGCGCCGACCCTGCTGTCCGAGCCGAAGCGCTTCGACGCTTCGACGCCTCGCCCATCGGCGGTGGCAGCGGCGATCCGATACCGGCCGACGTCGAAGCCGCCACGCTTGCGGTCGTGGCCCACGAACTTCGATCCGGCGACTACGAGCGTCTGCTGGAGCGGTACCGGTCCGCCTCCACTCCACAAGAAGAAGTGCGCACGCTCAGTGCGCTGACCACCTTTCCCGATTCGGACTTGGCTCGTCACACCTTCGACCTGGCCATGACGGAAATCAGGAGTCAGAACGGGTTCCTCGTATTCGGTGGGCTGCTGGCCAATCCGACTGCGGGACAGGCGATTTGGCAGCGCATTACCGAGTCGTGGGACCGGATGCTGGAGCGGCTGCCCAAGAACGCCCACTCTCGAGTCATCGAGTCCATTCCCGGCCTGTGCGGCGACACCGCCTTCGCTGAGGGCGTGGTGCAGTTCCTCGACGAGCATCCGCTGGCGTCCGGACCCCGACGCGTCGCGCAGTCAATCGAGCGACTCTCCATCAACGTGACCTTCGCCTCCCGTGAGCGTGAGGCCATGGGCGACTCGTTCCGGTCAGCCATCGACTCAGCCCGCTCGCGCTGATCCGAGTGCGCCGCATCGGTCGCGCCGCGGCCAGTCTGGCCGTAGCGGCCACGGCATTGCTGGGCGTGACGTCCATCAACCTTGCGAAGACGGCTGCGGCCATATCGGCGGCGGCAGCCCCTTCCATGCCCTGGCTTTCGGTGGCCCACCCAGCCGGCCAGCGAGCACAGATCGTCGATCCCAGCGGCCGGACCGTGATTCTGCGCGGCGTGAACCTGGTGGGCCTCGAAGACGACGTGTACCAAACTCCGAGCGGCCAGGAACCGGGAGCGGCTCCTTTTTGGCCCATTGCATCGTCCACCTACGACGGGAAGTGCCCTGCCAATTCCGAGTACATCTCGGAGCCGCCCGTGTGCGAAGTACAGGCCGGCCGGTCCGAGTACGACCAGTCAGACCTGGCCAACTCTGACAACGACTTGGCGCAGATGCGTGGCCTCGGTTTCAATTTCATCCGTCTGCCCGTCAACTGGAGCCAGCTCGAGCCGACTCCGGGTGTCTACAGCACCACTTACATCAACCGCATTGCGCAAGTGGTGCAATGGGCTGGGCAACAAGGCATCTATGTCCTCATCGACATGCACGAGGACAGCTACTCGCGCTTCACTCCCGAGTCGGCTCCGGTCTCCGTTCCCCCGCTGCTCACTCCAACACAGGAAGGTGGCGGCCACGCCGACGGAGCACCACGGTGGGCGGTCATGGCCGACGGCGTCCCAGCCTTGGCCGTTGAAGGCCAGGGTGAACTGAACACCTACGTCGAGGCGGCCTTCACCAACTTCTGGCTCAACGCAGTGCCAAAGAACGCAGCCGGTCAGCCTCTCCCGCAGGGCGCGGCTCCGGGTCCAGGCCTACAGGATCACTACATCGGTGCGGTGGCTGCGTTGGCCCGTCAGTTCAAGAACGATCCCACGGTGGTCGGATACGACCTCATGAATGAGCCCTTGCCGGGACTCGTCGCGGCACCTGGGGTCTTCGATCAGGGATATCTCTTCCCCTTCTATCGGCGCATCATTGATGCCATCGCCGGCACCAACGACGGCGTCGTCTGCCCGACCGGCATCTCCTATGCGGCCGCCTGCGGCTACCGCAGCCTCGGCATCGACGACACCAAGCATCTCTTTTTCGTTGAGCCCATGGCCTTGCGCAATCTCACCGACGTGGCGGTTGGCCTGTCACTCCCGTTCACGTCTGATCCCAACATCGTCTACGAGCCCCATGCCTACACCCACGTCTTCACCATTGATACCGAGGTGCCCGGGGGTTCGGCCCTCTCGAGCGTGTACCCGCTCAGCTACAACCAGGCCATGATCACGGCCAACGCCGAAGCCAAAGCAATCGGTGCCGCGTTGTTTATCGGCGAGTACGGCAATTCCAACTCTGACGACAACAACATCCTTGCCCAGGAAACCGCTGCCATCGACAGCGCCGGTGTTGGTTCGAGCGTGTGGGCTTGGAAAGGCAACTGCCCTCCTGGCACCACTGCGACGACCTGCGAGCCCGGACTGTGGTCCACCTTCGAAGGGGACCCGTCGACCCATCCCGTCCAAAATGGTCCGGTGCTGACGACGCGACTTAAATATTTGGCTCGGGTCTATCCGAGAGCCACGGCCGGACAGTTACTCTCCTTCGCCTTCAACCCGTCCAATTCCAGCTTCATCATGCGAGCCACATCGGACGCCAGGGTTGTCGTCGGTGATGCCGCCCATGAGACCGAGGTCTACATTCCGCCGTTGGTGTGGGGCTCGGTGGCAGTGCAGGGTGCGGCGTTGCTCGGATCCGTCGTGACCAACCCCGATGGCAGTCGAATGGCTTATGTGGCGCCCACCGGGCACGGCGACTATGCAGTGACGGTTTCCTGATGCGCACTTCCATTCCCACAGATCCCGCCTACGACTCTCCTCGACTCCAAGACATCGTCGCGGCAGCCCGTAGTACAAGAGGCTTCATGCCCGACGATGAGGGAGAGGCCCTCCTGCTGGCTGCGCTGCGAGCAGGTAGGGCCGGATTGGCCGCGCCCTCTACCTTCGTGGAGATCGGCGCCTGGTGCGGGAAGTCATCCGTGTACCTCGGGGGTGCGGCCGAAGCCACCGGCTCGGTGCTGTTCTCCATTGACCATCATCGGGGCTCGGAGGAGAACCAAGCCGGGTGGGAGCACCACGAAGCCGATCTGATCGATCCCGAACTGGGGCAAATCGACACCCTGCTGCACTGGCGCAAAGCCATCAGCGGCGCCGGTCTAGAGCAGGCGGTGCAAGGGATTGTGGGTGAATCCACCACGGTGGCCGCTCGCTGGCACCATCCGTTGGCCTTCTGCTTTATTGACGGCGGCCACGGCGAGGAGCCGGCCTGGGCCGACTACCGAGGATGGGCCCCACTGGTCACGCTCGGCGGCTGGCTGGCCATTCACGACGTGTTCTCCGACCCCGCTGATGGTGGCCGACCGCCCTACGACCTGTTCTGCGCCGCTTTGGCATCAGAAGAATTCATTGAAGACGGGGTGTGCGGCAGCTTGCGGGTCTTGCGGCGGGTGAAACCAGCTGAGTAGTTAGGCGGTGCAGCCGGTTGCCGCGTCACCGCTGCAGTGAGGCTCAGCCAAATCAAGTCCGGCCGGCAGGCACTCGCCGCGGAATAGACCGGCCGCCGGTGACGTGCTCGACAGTGCATCGGCCGCCAGCACCATCGCTCCGAACGTGTAAGTCGTGCGCTCGTTCTCCGGGAAGGTGACCTCGTCCGGGTAGACCATGCCAGTCCAGTATGAACCGTCGGGCAGTCGCAGGTTCTGGCCCGCCACGAACAGGTCGAGCGCTGGACCGTCCATGCCGAGGGCATCGAGGGCGAGCACGCATTCTGCCGTCTCGGCCGCGGTGACCCAGTCCCCAGTGGAGACGCAGCGCACACCCAGACCTTCCATCACAAAGGTTGACCAACCTTCGGCCAACCGGCGCCGCCCTGCTTCGCCTTCGAGGGCCCCCGACAACATCGGGTAGTACCAGTCCATGGCGAACTCGACCTTGGGCGCGAACGCCGTGGGGTGATGCGCCACGGCATGACCCAGTCGTCCGGCGGCCAGCTCCCAGTCCGGACGGTCCTTGGCGAGACATTCGGCAACGGCCACCGCGCAACGCAGTGAGTGGTAAATCGACGATGAACCAGTCAAGAGGGCATAGCCCTCGGCCCGACCGGCCGAATCGAGCGACCACAGCACCGAACCGTCCGGCTGCTGCCAGCGCAGAATGAAGTCGATGCCGGCCTCAATCGTGGGCCACAACTCGCCGAGAAACTCGACATCACCGGTAATGAGGTGGTGGTGCCACGCGCCAGCTGCTAGGTAGGCGCAGACATTGGTGTCGAGACGCTGATCCTTCACCGAATCGCCCTGGTAGTAGTTGAACCAGCTGCCGTCGGGAAGCTGGCAGTTGGCCAGCCACCGGTAGGCGGCCTTGGCCTCTGCGTAGAGACCGCAGACGGAGAGGGCCATGGCCCCTTCGACGTGATTCCACGGATCGCAGTGCCCACCGTCGAACCACGGGATCATCCCGTTGGGACGTTGGATACGCACGATGGCTTGGGCGGTGGCCATGACATCGGCCGCGCTGAGCACACCCGGCACCTCTGGGATGGTGCCCTCGTAGGAGCGAACGTGTTCAGTGGTCATGCGGCGGCACCCTGCTTGGGACCGCGACGGCCCGGCACACCACGGGGCACGTTAGGGCGCTGCTCTTCGGGCACTCCGGCCACTGCCGACTCGGGTTTGGTTACGTACATCACAAGGCTTTTCCCAATCAGGGGGCTGAGCACACGGTCGGCTGTCCGCGTCGCCAGCGGAGCCTTGACGATGTCCCAGACCAGGACCTTGTGGTACGCCTCGACGGCGGGGTGCGAGTCGTTACCGACACCCACCAGGCAGCGCAGCCACCAGTAGGGCGAATGCAACCCGTGGGCATGGTGAAAACCGATGGGCTCCAGTCCGGCGGACTTGAGGCGGCGCTCCAGCGTCGAGCGGCGATAGATGCGGACGTGTCCACCCGGCGTGTCGTGATACTCGTCCGAAAGAGCCCAGTTGATGGCTTCGGGACCGCAGCGGGGAACGCTGACAGCCATAGTGCCGCCGGGCCGGAGCACCCGCGACAACTCGCGCATGGCGGCGGTGTCGTCGGGAATGTGCTCGAGCACTTCTGACGCGATGACGCGATCAAAGGTGTTGTCCGGGAAAGGCAGGCGCAGGGCATCGCCCTGTACCGCAGTAGCCGGATGGTCCGGCGCCAACTCTCCCGCTTCGACCATGGCGCCAAGGGTGCCTCGTACCTGGGCTACTTCTTCGGGTCCAGCATCGAGGGCGACGACAGACGCGCCACGACGGGCCGCCTCGAAGGCATGGCGTCCGAATCCACATCCGAGGTCGAGGAGACGGTCCCCGCTCTTCACACCCAACTTGTCGTAGTCAACAGTCAGCACGTTGCAGTCCTTCTCAGTTCGTTGCGGGCAACTCGGCTACCGGGGCACCCGGCAGTGGCTCACCCTTCAGCAGGGCGTCGTAACAGGCGGCAGTCCCTCTCGCCGTCACGCCCCAGGTAAAGCGACTGATCACCCGCTCGCGTCCAGCGGCGCCGAGCTTGGCCCGCATGGCGGGGTCATCGAGCAGGCCTGCAATGGCACCGGCCAGCGCACCCGGGTCATCGGGCGGCACCAAAATGCCGGTCTCGCCACTCTCACCCACCACTTCGGGCAGTGCGCCACCAGTGGTGGCGACAACGGCGACGCCGCAGGCCATGGCCTCGATGGCCGGAAGTGAGAATCCCTCGTAGAGCGAAGGCACCACGGCCACTTCGGCCTCGCCGTAGAGGCGAGCCAAGGCATCGTCGCTGATCCCGCTCACGCAGGTCACGACATCGGAGAGGCCCAGACGGCTAATCGCCTTGTCAACTCGACCGCCCTCGCGGGGACGTCCGATGACGGTCAGCTCCACCTCGCGTTCGGTGCGCAGCTTGGCCACGGCTTCGAGCAGCGGCACGAGGCCCTTCATGGGAACATCGCTCGAGGAGGTGACCATGATCCGACCGGGCACGGGCTTCACGTCGTCGAACGGTCGGAACACCGTGTGATCGACACCCACCGGTACCACCGTCATGCGTTCGGGCCGCACCTGCATTTGGGCCGAAATGTCCTTCTGCGACGACTTGGAGACCGTGACCACCGCTGGAAGGGCGCGTGCGACGCGCACCTGCATGCCCAGGAAGCCGAACCAGCGACGCGTGGTGACGCGCTGCCAAGGATTTGTCGTGTGCGAGAGCGCCAGCTCACGGTCCACCGTGATGGGGTGGTGCAGCGTGGTGAGCAACGGCCACCCGTCTTTCACCATGCCGAGCATGCCGGTACCCAAGCACTGATTGTCGTGGACAACGTCGAAGTCACCCTTGCGCTCGGCCAGCAGCAGGCGGGCCCGCTGCGAATAGGCCAAGGGCTCACCAAATCCGGCCGTGCACATGATGCCGAACTCCACCCAATCCGCCCGGCTGGCGAACTCGCGCCAAGCGGGGACACGGAATGGATCGGGATCGCGGTAGAGATCGAGCCCCGGAACGGCCGTGAATCCAACGCCTGGGTCGAGCTCGGGCCACGGCGGGCCGGCGAATACCTCGACGGAATGGCCGAGCGCCACCAGTTCCCGCGTCAGATGCCTGGTGTAGACCCCTTGGCCACCGCAGCGCGGATTGCCTCGATAGATAAGGAAGGCGATGCGCAAACCACCTGGTTGTGGCGGTGCAGCTGGAATGTGCGGCGGGATCTCGATGTGGCGAGAACGCTCCCATGAGGCCTTGGTTTCAAGCCACTTCTGACGCGGCGATTTAGGCACAGGGAAATCCGACACGTCCAGCCATGGCCGCATAGCCTCCCCGAATGCCCTGGTCCGGCGCAAACGACCACCACTTTCGTGCCCAAAGCAGCATCAGCCGACCCCGATCCAGCCCAAACGGCCCCAAATCATGAAGTCCCAGGCCACAGAGTCGCCAAGGCTCAACGCCAGTGTCATGTCAGGAGCTTGGGGAAGTGGAATCGACCCTTCGTAGGCACAAGCGCATCGAGCACGTCGTCAGCCAGGATGCGTCCGATCGGCCGCCCCTCGTCGTCGACGACGACGAGGGAGAGCCGTCGTGCTTCGACCAATAGTGCCGCCACCTCGTTGGCCGATGCGTTAGGTCGCACCGTGACCACGTCCTCATCACCAAGAAGCGATGACATGCGAGTGTCCACTCCGTCGGGTATGGCCAGCAGGATGGTGAGCAGCGTGACGTCGCCAACGAGTTGCCCTTCCTCATTGACCACTGCCACCGCGTCAAGGTCGACGTCGTGCCCGCGGTCCTTCTCAAGCCGCTGCACCACTTTGGTCAGCGTGTCCCTGGCCTTGGCCACGACCAGTGCCGAGGTCATGATGCCCCCAGCTTCGTCTTCGTCATAACCGAGCAGCTTCCGGAGCGCGGTCGATGCATGGGTGGGCATTCGGCGCAGCAGCTCACCCCGATGGTGGCCAGAGAGATCCCGCAACGCTTCGACGGCTTCGTCCGGTTCCATGGCGGCGACTAATACCGCCGCTTGATCCGGGTCGGCCTCTTTGAGCAGTTGTTCCAGATCGTCCGGCTGCATTTCTTCGAGGGCATCGGCTGCCTCGTCCGGACTCAGCGCCGACAGCAGCTCAGTTCGTTCGTCACGACGGAGGTCTTCGAGTAAGTCAGCCAACTCTCCAGGACGAAGACGGTGTAGTCCCTCGTGTGTGGTCTTGAGTCGGACCTGGGTGGATGCTTCGAGGGTGTCCTCAGCGTTCGGCTCACCAAAGGGTTGGATGGCGGCCCAGTCAATAACTCGATCGGGTGTGGGCAGCGGGCGAAAGCGGCGGGGTCCAAGGCGGCGGAACAGTGTGGCCGTCGACACATCGGCACCCACTAGGCGAATGCGGCCCAGCACTTCGGCCAGGTAAAGGTCGGCAGCGCGAATGACCTGCACGCCGTCGACGTCCACCAGCTGGTGGTCCAGGACATCCTTAGCGAGCATGACCTCGCCCGGCCGACGCATGAAATCGCGAAGGTCGAGTCGGGCTGAACGCAAGAGCACTTCGGCATGAGCGATGCGGTCGATGGCCGTGGCCGGGACGAAGGCCAGTCGGCGGCCGACGCGGATGACCAAACCGCTGACTGGGGGGTACACCTGCCCGTCGGACCAACGAGCCACTACATCGTCGAGCCGTCCGATCTCCTGACCCGTCTGGTTCGTGACAGGTCGGCCGATAATGCCGGCCAGAGAGACGATGGAATCGAATACGCCTTCAGAGGCCAGGATGCGCCGGGTACGGCGGCGGCGCTGGTGAGCCGGTCGTTCGGATGCGTCACGCCGGCCTGGCCGCGCCAATACGGAGCGAACCTGGGTTGGTGCGGAAAGTGGAGTCATGGGGCTACCTCCTGTGCGGCGCCGGTTAGGCGGCCAGGGTGGGACGAGGGCAAGTGCCGCATGCGTGAGAACTCACGCCAGAGCCGGCACCTCGAGAGCGACATCACTCGGGACTGATGACTACTGGAATGAATCGAACACCAGCAGCTCAGCCAGCGGGAGTGGACCGAGGTGTGCCGGCCTTGCTACTGGGGGGTTCGTCCCTTCGCATGCCTTCACCTCCTTCACTCGAGCCCGTGTGTGGGCGTTCCGCTCAAAGCGTTTATTCGTGGCCCCATTGTACCCGGGTGTTGCTGTGAGGGAACCCGCAACGACGCGACGGCCGTGGACATGCAGGTACCGTGCACACCATGGACCTGACGTACCCACCGGAAGCTGAAGAGTTCCGCAGCGTCATCAGCGGTTGGCTCAAGGACAACTTGCCCAAGGGTTGGGGAGAACCGGGCTTCTCCATGACGCCCGATGAGCGCAAGGCGTTTAACGAAGACTGGACGGCCAAGCTCTACGAAGGGGGCTGGATCTGCGCCAGCTGGCCCACCGAATACGGAGGCAAAGGCCTGTCTCTTCTGCAACAAGTAGTACTGAACGAGGAATTCGCTCGGGCCAGCGCTCCGCTGCGTGCTGACTTTTTCGGCGACACCTTGGTTGGCCCCACCATTCTGCAGTGGGGTACCGAGGAGCAGAAGAAACAGTTCATCCCCGGCATCCTCAAAGGGGAGATCGCCTGGTGTCAGGGCTTCAGTGAGCCCGACGCTGGATCTGACCTGGCTGGCCTCAAGACCAGGGCTGAACTGGACGGCGACGAATGGGTGATTAATGGACAGAAGGTGTGGACCACCCAGGCCCACTATGCCGACTACATCTTCTTGCTGGCCCGCACGGACCCGGATGCCTCGAAGCATGCAGGCATCTCCTACTTGCTGGTCCCCATGAAGCAGCCGGGAGTCGAGGTCCGTCCGATCGAACAAGTCGACGGATCGGCCGAATTCAATGAGGTCTTCTTCACCAATGTGCGCTGTCCCAAGGAGAACGTGATCGGCGGCGTGAACAACGGCTGGAAAGTGGCCATGACCACACTCGGGTTTGAGCGCGGAACTTCATCGACGACGGGACATCGGCGCTTCATGAAGGAATACGACGAAATCCTGAGGGAGGCCCGTACTCGTGGACTCAACGAGGATCCGCTCATCCGTCAGCGTTTGGCCACGACGTGGTCGAAGATCAAGATCATGCAGATCAACGGCTACCGCACTCTGACCGATGTCCTCAACGGCACGCACACCACTGCGGCGCTCGGTGCCTGCAACAAGATGTTCTGGTCCGAGGCCCATCAGAACACCTTGCTGCTGGCCATGGACATCATGGGCATGGATGCACAGATCCTCCAGGGGGACGACGGCGAAGACACGCTGCTTCCCGGCGCTCGCCGCGCCCGCGCCGGTTATCCGGTCAACAACCTCCAATCACTCTTCTTCTTCTCCCGTTCAGAAAGTATTTGGGGAGGGGCAGCGGAGATTCAGCGCAACATTGTGGGTGAGCGAGTTCTTGGACTACCCAAGGAGCCCAAGTAGCCGCTGCCATACGATGGTTCTTCGTGACGACGGACACTGTCGAGTCCCTTGTGGCCGAGGGCGACGCGCATGTTCGTCACCACGCATTTCGACTCGCTCGAAGGGATGGAGCAAGCGATGGCCGGGGGTGTGCTCGAAAGCATGCAGGCGTGCATGTCCCAGATCGAGGCCCTGCTGGCTGAGGTTGTCGTCTAAAGGAACGTCTCGAATCCGGAACCCATTTTTCCATTCCGCGCCGCTCGTCGTAGGGTGCGACCTCATGGCTGACTGGTCATCGATCGCGTCGTTCGCCACGGCTGGGGGCACCCTCGTGCTCGCCGTGGCCACGTTCTCGGCGGTGCGGTCGTCCAACCGGTCAGCCCGGATCGCGGAAGAGTCGTTGCTCGCGGCAATGAGGCCGTTGCTGGTGCCGTCGCTCACCGATGACCCGGTCCACAAGGTCCTGTGGTACGACCGACATGCCGCTCGGGTCGGCGGTGGTCGTGCCATTTTCGAAGAAGAGGGCGGGGTCATCTATCTCGCTATGGGGTTGCGCAACCTTGGGACCGGAATCGCTCTCCTCCACGGGTGGCACCCGATGCCCGATCAGGCCTTTGAAGATCGGCCTCATGTCGGGGCCGAAGAATTCCGCCGCCTCACCATCGACCTCTACATCCCCGCCGGTGGCAGTGGCTACTGGGAAGCGGCCGTCAGAAACGCCGACGATCCCCTACGTCCGGCCTTCATGCAGGCTCTCACCGAGCGTGAACCCTTCACCATCGACCTCCTCTACGGAGACCAACAAGGCGAGCAGCGCACGATTAGTCGTTACACCGTTCTCCCAGCCCGCGATGACGGCTGGTACGCCCAAGTGGGTCGCCACTGGAATCTGGACCGTCCAGATCCTCGCTAAGTCAGTCGAGTCAACGACCCTCATGGGTGCGGCCGGTCACCAACGTCGTCTCATAATGGACGGGGACTTCGCCGCTCACCGAATCGATCATCTGCCCTAAGTCATTCAGCAACGCCGAGAGTTGCTCGGGTGGAAGTGTCCAATGATCGCTGTGAGTCATGGTCAGATCCAGCCAATGTTGGGTCGAATAGACGGCATTGTGCTCGAAGGTCTCCTCCGACACATCCGTGAACTGGCCGTTTGATTCCAGCGATTCCTTCACCATGGCGTAGAGGCCGCTGTGCGGAACCCCCAGGAGTACTGACCGTTGGGCCAGTTCGGGTGCATGCCGGTTGTAAGACTCCTTCATGGCGCGACCGACCTCAGATGCAGGGTGCGCTTGATTCCAGAACAACCCGATCCGCCCACCGGGCCTGAGGGCAGACACGGCCCGTTCGGCTCCACGTTGAGGTTCGACCCAGTGCCAGGACTGACCGGCGATGAGCAGGTCGAATGGAAGGTCGCCGGCATCGAAGTCCTCGACGGTCCCGATCTCGACTCTCTGTCCGCTCCGGCGCGCCACTTCTGCCATGCGGGGGTCGGGCTCAACTCCAACCACCTCACACCCTCGGGCCAGAAAGAGACGGGAGGTGATCCCGGTGCCACATCCCACATCGAGGACGCGCTGCGCACCGTCGGCCAGTAGGAAGTCGACCAATGATTCGGGGTAACGGGGCCGGACCCGGTCGTATTGCTCGGCGTTTTCCCCAAAGGAGTCGGCTCGTCGTCGGTCGTTGAAGAGCTGGTCGGTCATAGGTCGTTCATACCGTGCGTCGGTGCTGTTGCGGTGCGCTCAAACTGATCAATGGCATTTGGACCACGTTGGACGTGTCATCGGCCAGCACCATGTCCTCGGCGGAGGACACGTTGGCGCGGGCATCGCGTTGGCGGGTGGCCAGATAGAAAAGGGGCACACTCGCCACGAGCGTGGCCACGCCTCCGACCACGAGCGAAACCCGTGGGTTGCTGACGTCGCTGATGTAACCCAGCAGGGGGGCGCCGATGGGCGTGCTGCCCAAAAAGGCGATTGCGTTGAGAGACATGACTCGTCCGCGCATTGACGGGTCGGAGCGCAGCTGCAGGGTGGCGTTATTCGTGGAAATAAAGGAGATGCTGGCCGCGCCCATGGGCACCAGCAAGATGATGGCCATCAGTTTCGACGGCGCCAATGCGACCGCCGTAATCAACAACCCGAAGAAGATGCCGATGATGGCCAGCATTTTGGTGGAGGGATTGCTGCGGTGCGCTGTGTACAGGCCGCCGACCACGGCACCGGCACCCATGGCGGCCAGGAAGGTGCTGTAGAGGCCGGCGCCGCCATGAAAGGTGATCTTGGCCAGTAGCGGCAGGGTGACTGTGAAGTTGAAGGCGAACACTCCGACAATGGCCATGGAGATGAGCGGCGAACGCAGATCCCCGGTGGCCCACACGTAGCGCAGGCCCTCTCGAATCTGCCCCTTGCCCCGCACCACACCAGGCTTCTTTTGCAGCTCGGACTGCCGCATCAGGGAGAGGGCAATGATGACCGCCACGTATGAAGCAGCGTTGACGATGAAGCACAGCGAGACGCCCAACGTAAGGATGAGGACACCACCGATGGCCGGCCCGATCACACGAGCCGAGTTCATAACGACGCTGTTCAAGCTCACTGCATTCGGCAGCAGATCGAGCCCAACCATTTCCGATACGAATGTCTGCCGGGCCGGATTGTCGAAGAGATTCACGAATCCCAGGAGCAGCGAGAGTAGGAAGACCTGCCACATGTGCACCGAATGGGTGGCAACGAGCAGTCCCAACGCCAAAGCCAGCACTCCCGCCACGCTCTGGGTGCAATACAGCACCTTTCGCTTGTTCAACCGATCGGCAATCAGGCCACCGAAGGGACCGATCAGCAGCATGGGAACGAATTGGAGGCCACTTCCGATGGCCACATCGACGCCGGTGCCGTGCAGACGGAAGAGGATCAGATAGGCCTGGGCCACCATCTGCATCCAGGTGCCGGACACCGAGATGACCTGTCCAGTGAAGAAAAGCCGGTAGTTGCGCACGCTCAGGGCGGCAAAGGTGCGGTGGCGGATGTCCGCCAGGCGGCTCATGGTTCCACCAAGTGCTCGAGCAACGCCACGAGGTCAGCGGAGCTGTCCTGATCGGCTTGGCTCAGCTCGGCCAGACGACGGACCAAGAAGGCGTTCTTGAGGGTGCGGATGCGCTCCAGGTTGCGTTTGCCGGCTGGCGTGATTCGTACGCGTGCGCTGCGGCGATCGCTGTCGTCGGTGATGCGCGTGACCATGCCCGACTCCTGCAACGACGCCACAATGCGGGTCATGGTGGGCGGCTGCACCTGCTCGACTGAGGCCAGTTCACCCAGGGTGGGGCTGCCCAGTCGGAACACACTGCCGAGCGCTGAGGCCTGAGCCGGCGATAGACCACCCAGCGCTTCCTGACGCAGCCTGCGATGCAGGCGGTTGATGCACAGGCGCAGACGGCTGGCCAGCTCCTCATTGATGGCCACCGTCGGGCGGATGTCGGTGACGGTCTCCGGTCGCGGTGTCATGGTCCCAGTATAGTTAGTTGTGCTAACTAATGAGACGACACCGCGTCAGCATCAGAAACTGGGGACGTAGCCTCCAGAGCCCAGCGAGGCACTCTCGTCGGCGCTGATGGAGTCATCCAGCCCGCCAATGACCTCGGTCACCCAGGGCAGACGGTCGCGCAGAATCCGCTCCACACCACCGGAAAGGGTGGCGGAGCTGATAGCGCAGGAACTGCAGGCTCCCTGCAGCTGTACTTCGATCACGCCGGTTTCGACATCGGCCCTGATCAGGACCAGGTCACCGCCATCGGCCTGCACGGCTGGTCGCATCAGGTCGATGACGCCCTGCAGCTTGCCCAGCCGCTCAGCTCGTTCGGTATCGCTCAGGTCAATTTGGGTGTCGGACACCCCACCATTGTGCCGTGCTGGGGCCAGGTCGTGACCGCCACCCCTTAATCGAGGCCAACAGGCACCGGTGTGGTGCCCTGTACGACCGGATTGACGAGCTCCCCCACCCCTTCAATCTCGATGCGGACCACGTCCCCATCAGCCAGGAAACGGGGCGGGTTAAAGCCAGCGCCCACGCCGGCCGGCGTCCCGGTGGCGATAATGGTCCCGGCCTCAAGCGGAAAGGCCGTGGTCAGGTACTCGATCATCTCGGCACACTTGAAGATCAGATCCGAGGTGGATGAGTCCTGCCGCAGGTCCCCATTCACCCAGGTGCGAATGGCTAGATCACCAGGGTCACCCAATTCATCGGGCGTGACCATCCAGGGACCGCAGGGAGCATGGGAGTCGAAGGACTTGCCCATCGTGAAGGTGGGAGTGCGCCATTGCCAATCGCGAGCACTGACGTCGTTCATGACCGTGAACCCGGCCACCACCTCCATGGCTCGCGCTGCCGGAACGTGCTGACAGCGAGGGCCGATGATCATGGCTAGCTCACCCTCGTAGTCGACCATGGTCGACACCAGTGGCAGGACGACCGGATCGCCAGGGCCGGCGATAGACGTGCGTTGCTTGTTGAACCAGTACTGATACTCCGGCTCCTCCCGACCCATTTCGGCCACATGGGCCCGGTAGTTCATGCCGATGGCAAGGATGTTGGGCGGGGACGGAACCGGTGCATGGAACTTGACCGATGTCACCGGGAAACGCGCCGCCGCGGTGGATGCCGCGTTGGCTGCTGCGGCGAGTGCGGCCGAGCCGAGCTCGAGCAATGCGGTCATGCCGGATGGAAGGCCTACTGCGACGTCCGAAAGGTCGACCACTTCGTCGCCGTCGATGACCCCTGTGCGTGGGACTCCAGATGGATAGATGTCCGGACTCGAGTAGCTCACCAGCCGCACGACATGCCTCGCTTTCGTTCAGTTAGATGCAGGACTCGAGCGCGTGCAATGCCCGCGAACCCCAGGTGCTTCCGACCTCCGACCACTTGTGGGGTTGGGTCAGCACTTCGGCGGCCTCATCCCAGAGGGCGTCCTCAACGGGACTGAGCACGGTGCGTATGTCATCGATGGCGGCCGGCTCATCCTCCACGCGTTGGCGCAGCGCGTCGGCTGCTTTCCACATGGGTTCTTGGGACAACTCAAATGGGACGAATGGCGGCGGGCCTGCCACTGATATGGGGAAGGCCGGCACATAAATGCTGACGCACGGACTCCCGGGGGCGACGTAGGTGATGATCGGCGCCCCTTCGGCGATGGCCGGTGCCAGTTCGGCGATGAATGACGCTGTGGTGACGCTCAACCCGCGCACATGCATGCATACGGTGATGCCGCTGAAATCGGGGTGCACCTCGTTCGGCGGCGGATCACAAGGGCCGTCCACACCCGGGGCGCCCCAAGGTCCGTGTCCGTGATCGCGCAGGTGCGCGGCCGTCTGGGCTGGGGTCAGTCCGCCGCTCCGATGATGGTCGAGAAAGGCCCGGCTCGCCGCCAGGCGAACATCGGCGTAGGCCGTGTGTTCGGACTGGTCGCGGAATCGTTCGAAGTCCTCATGCGAACCCAAGGCGTCCGAGCCCATGATCCACTCGGTGCGGATGGTGTGCCGGTTTGAGATGGCCGCGCCGGCGGGGATATGGCTGGCCGCGTAATCACGCCCGGCCGTATCGAGGATGAAGGCGTCCGTGGGGTCGGCGATCAGGAACGAGGAGTCGTACGCCTCTTCGTGAGCGGCGTCGGCGATCCCACCCTGCCCGTGCACGCCCAGGAGGTCGATGATGACCTCCAGTGCCTCATAGGCCGTGCGGGCTCGTTCCAGCCCAAGGCGAACCAGATCCATGCCAATGAGAGCCGGCTTGGCCTTGGCCACATCGTGCGTCGTGCTCACCCGCTCGTTGCCGATGGCCACGCCGAACTCGTTCACTCCGTGCTCGGCGCCCCAGAGCCATGTCGGGCTGGAGAGAAACGTGGCGTGCGCACCGGTGTCACCGATCCGGAGGTACTGGGTGCGCAGCGTGCAACCTTGCGTCGACCGTCGGCCATACGGCGTGGCCAATTGCATCTCGCCGACGGGCCGGTCCGAATTCTTGGCGAACACCATGCCGCTTGGCCCCGGTCCGCACAGGGTGTCGCACATGGTACGAGCATAGGGACCCTGGCTAGGGTGAGTTTCGTGCAACCTCGCGAGACACTTACCGTTGATCAGATCGATTTGGCCGACATCGAGTTCTGGGCCCGGCCATGGGAGGAGCGCGAGGGTGCGTTCCAAACGCTGCGGCGCGAACGCCCTATCGCGTTCTTCGAGGAGCCGGAGATCCCGCCGGAATTCTCGGCCATCATGCCGAAGGGTCCGGGCTTCCGGGCGTTGACTAAACACGCACACGTGTCGGAGGCCAGCCGGCATCCCGAGATCTTCCAGTCCGGAAAAGGCGCCACCAGCATCCCGGACCTGCCCGAGGAGATGCTGGCCTTCTTCGGCGGGATGATCAACATGGACAACCCGCGCCACGCCCGACTGCGTCGCATTGTGTCGGCCGCGTTCAATCCTCGCATGATCAAGAGCATTGAGGACCAGATTGAGGAGCGGGCCAAGGACGTCATCAATCGCGTGGCTGAGTCCGGCGGCTGTGACTTCGTGGTGGAAGTGGCGGCTCGGCTGCCGCTGGAAATCATCTGCGACATGATGGGCATCGCCTCGGCCGACTACGACTCCGTCTTCAACGCCACCAACGTGATTCTGAGCAATGGTGACCCCGAATACATGCCTGTGGGCATCGACCCCATCATGCAGCTCATGATGGCGGCGCAGACGCTCAACATGTTGATGATCGATCTGGCCGAGGTGCGCAAGAAGACACCCACCGAGGACGTGACATCGGCGTTGATCAACACCAACATTGATGGTGAGTCGCTCTCCCCCGAGGAGCTGGCGTCTTTCTTCATCCTGCTGGTGGTGGCCGGAAACGAAACCACGCGCAACGCCATCAGCCATGGTCTGCTCCAGATGACGCTTAACCCAGACCAGCGCGCGCTGTGGGTGGCTGACCCCAGGGGCGTGGCCGGCACCGGTGTGGACGAGATTGTGCGCTGGGCCTCACCGGTCATCTTCATGCGTCGCACCGTGACCCAGGACACCGTGCTCGGAGACCAGGAGCTGCACGAGGGAGACAAGGTGATCCTCTACTACTCCTCGGCCAACCGCGACGAGGACGTGTTCGAGGATCCCTTTGCATTCAACGTCCTGCGCTCGCCCAACCCCCACGTCGGGTTCGGAGCGGCGGGTCCGCACTTCTGCCTGGGGGCGCATTTGGCCCGGCAGGAGATCGACATCATGTTCCGGCAACTGTTCGAGCGTCTGCCTGACATTCAGGCCGTAGGCGAGCCCGATCGGTTGCGCTCGTCCTTCATTAATGGGATCAAGCACATGGACTGCACGTTCACCCCGGTGGCCGTCGCTCAATAAGAGCGGCGCCCGTGGTCTGGCGACTAGGCGTCCGAGAACTCGTGGAATGCTGCCAGCGCTCGCGGTCCCCACACGGTGCCAGGACCACCGTTCATGGAAATGGCGACACCGATCATTTCGGTCACCTCGTTGACGGTGGCGCCCCGACGAGCCGCGCCTCGGGCGTGGGCGGCAATGCAGCCGTCGCACTCCTTGCTGATGGCAATGGCCAGGGCGATGAGCTCCTTCATGCGCATCGACAGCGTGCCTTCAGCCATGGCTGCGACGTGCAGCGCGTTGAACCCGGCGATCACGTCGGGAATGGCTTCTGACAGTTCGCGGTAGGGAGCCCTGAGGTCGTCTTGTACTTGGTGAAAATGTTCCATGCCGCATGGTGGCACGTCAGGGAGCGGCGTTCTCCATGGCAGTGAGGACGGCAGTGGCCATCATCTCCTGGAGCAGGGCGAAATCGGCGTTGAGCTGCTCCTGAGAGTGGGCCGCGAACCGGCCTCCTGCCTCGCTGGCGGCGAAGCCGAGGACCGCGGTGGCCATGAGACGCTCCAGACGCACCACCATTTCTTCTGGAAGTCCGGCCTCACGCAACGCGCCGTAGACGACGGCGCGCACCCTCTGTGCCCCTTCCGTTGCGGCCGCCCGCTGCAGCAAGAGCGGGAATACCCCAGGGTGGCGCAACGCAGCCTGGCGCGTGCCTTTCGACAGGGCGGTCAGGCGGTCGTACCAGGGCAGGTCGGGGTCGGGCAGCGGGACCTCGAGCAAAATGCTCTCGACCACCCCATCAAGCAGGTCGGCCTTGTTGGTGACATGGCGGTAGAGCGCCATCGGCGTGACACCGAGCCGGTCGGCCACTGCCTGCATCGTGACGGCGGGAAGTCCCTGCTCGTCCGCCAACTGCAAGCTGGCCGCCAGCACGGCGGCACGGTCAATTTGGGCGGGGCGTCCCATGCTCGCCAGTATCGCCCAGTGGGGTGATCACAGTGGGTTGCTCATTCCGAGCCGCCACTCCGGGGGCCGCGGGCGCGCACTTCCTCGACGCTGGCCATGGCATCGCGCAACGATTGGATCCAATCGCTTTCATGATCGGCCACCAGCCGGACACACCAGGCCAGGGCCTCGCTGCGACTGCGGGCCACACCGGCGTCGATCAACGTATCGAGCACGCGGCGATCGCTGAGGCGCAGTCGGGTCATCACCGGCACGCCGGCAGTGGTGAACAGGACGGTGCTGCTCCCGCAACGCGCGCCCCACGACACGGTCCGCCAGAAGGCAGGCTGCGCCTCCTCGGCGATGCGCATCCGTGCACCACGCGTGTCTTCGCGAAAACCACTGATACGCGCCTGCTCTGCCACTTCTCGCTCCTCAGGCGTCGCGCCCTCAGGCAGCTGAGGCGCGGGAAGGTCGCCCACCACCTGGAGTTCGTCATTGTCGATCTCGAGAGTGACTGATCCTTCGAACCACTCATCGGGGATACGGCCGGCGAACCAGGCCGCCATCAGTCGCTCCTGCTCGGGCCCTGTCGGGGGGGTGCTGGCGCGGCGTCGACCTCCACGCCTCCTACTCCCGGGATGATTGTCATGTGTGCGATGCGTGTCGTTCATAGTTACGACATTACTAGATTACATGTCTTGTCCAAGCAGCTGTGAACTGGCAGTTTCTTAGTTGCGTTTGTATGCTTATACTATATACTAATGAGAATGAAGATCCTCCTGACTGAAGGGGCGGGACTGACTTCCCGCCAAGTCGCCACTCAGCTCGACGCCAAAGGGCACCACGTCGCCGTACCCGTGGCCGACGACATCTGTCTGGCTCGCTTCACTCGCCATGTCCGAACGTTGCACCGTGTGCCCGACTTCGGCGAGAACCCCCTGGCCTGGTTGGACCGAGTACTCGAAATTGTTGAGGCGGAGGGCATCCCGGTCATCTTCCCGACTCAGGAACAGGTGGCGGTCCTCTCCCACCAACTGACGCGTGTCGTAGCTGCGGGCGTGGCCACCGCGGTGCCCCCGTTCGGGGCCTTGGTGCGTGTCCAGGACAAGGTCTCCGCCTTACGCACCCTCGAGTCTTTGGGGATTCCTCAGCCGCCGACTGCGGTAGTCCAGAGCGTTACGGACACTGCGAGCTGGACCAGCTTTCCGGTGTACGTGAAGGCGCCGGTTGGCACCGGATCGACCGGTGTCCGGAAAGCCACGAATCCAGCCGAGCTGGCTGAAGCCGTGCAACATTTCGTCGACACCGGGTCACTCGAGGACGGAGGGGTCCTGGTGCAGCAAGCCATGGAGGGCACCTTCGTCATGGCGCAATGTGTTTTTGACTCCGGCGTCCTGGTGGCTTTCCACGCCAATGAGCGGGTACAGGAAGGGGCGAGCGGCAGCGCATCGGTGAAGGTGAGTATTGACGCGCCCGGTCTTCGGTCCCACTTGCAGGGACTGGGTCACTCACTCATGTGGCACGGCGCACTCTCCGTCGACGCCATCGTTGTGGAGGGGACGGCCCTTGTCATTGATGTGAACGCCCGACTGGTGGAGCCAGGAAATGCCATGGCTGCCGGCACGGACATGGTCGGGGCGCTGCTTGATGTGGCACTGGGGCGGTTTGTCGAGCTCACTCCCCCTTCGAGTCCCGGCGTCCGTACGCACCAGCTCCTCATGGCAATTTTAGGCGCGGCTCAGCGCACTGGGCGCCGCCGCGACGTGCTCCGCGAGGTCACCCAGGCCTTCCGTCACAAGGGGGTATACGAGAGTTCGACCGAGGAGCTGTGCCCGACCCGAGGCGATCGCCGGACCGTGATCCTCCCGATTGCCGCTTTTGTGGCCACGGTGTGCCGGCCTTCGCTGTGGAGCTTCTTTACCGATGGCGCGGTCTCTCGTTACGCCTTGGCTCCGGCCGGGTGGCGCCAGCTTCGGAGACGTCCGGTGCCGCTGGAAGTCAGTGCAGCAGCAGTTTGAAGCCTGCATGCGAGTGCTCGAAACCAAGGCGCGCATAAAAGCGGTGGGCGTCGGGACGTTGCTCATTGCTGGTGAGCTGTATCCGATAGCAACCGGCCGCACGGGCCTGCTCAATGGCCGCTTCCATGAGGGTCTGTCCGATGCCCTGACTTCTCCAGTCGGGATGGACGTGCACTGATTCCACCTCAGCGCACAGACCACCGCGTGATTGCAGATGGCGAAAGATGATCAGCTGACAAAGGCCGACCACTTCCCCATCGTGTTCAGCCACTAAGAGGCCGCCAGGGCGTTGATCGATCTCAAACAACGCCGTTTCATAGGGAGCGAGGTCGTGAGGGTCCTCTTTCCCCTCCACCAACGACCCGAATTGGAGCAGCTCGACGGCGCGGGCCAGGTCGTCGGGCGTCGCCCGGCGCACCGAGATTGATGGGGTTGAGTTGCTGGTCATCTCAGGTTTCCTGGCCGGAGTCCATGACGGTTCATTGTGACGCAAGAGGGAGCAACGAGTTGGAAGGTGGAAACAGCGTCCAGAGCCGCTAGAAAGAGACGCGTGGCACCTGTTCGATTCACGTTCGACCCCACCAAATCTTGTGTGTGGGTCAATGCGCGCTCCAGTGTGCATCCCATCAACACCGAAACGCGGGGTCTCAGCGGCTGGTGTGAGACGACGGTGGAGACTGACGGCACGCTGCGCTTCGAGGAAATGGGGGCCGGACGCCTCGAACTGGCTACCGACGGGCTCTCTTCCGGCAATCAGCTCTATGACCGGGAGCTCAGGCGGCGCATTGATGCGGGACGGTATCCCCTCATCACCGGCGATCTCACCAGTGTGGCCAAATCCGACGGTCCCGACCGCTACACCGTCACCGGAGATCTCACCTTCCACGGTCGGACACGCACCTTCACCCATGAGATGACCATCAGCCTGGTCGATCACACCACCATTGTGATGAAGGGCGAGTACGTCTTCGACATCCGAGAGTTCAATATGAAACCTCCCAGCATGTTGATGGTGAAGGTCTATCCAGAAATCGCTGTGCGCGTTGAGTTGTGGGGTACGGCGGCACCATGACCAGGTGGTCCGGCCCCAACGGCGCGTGGGCCAGCGATGAGCCTGAGCTGCTCGACATCGACCGAGTCCACCACTGGCTCTCCAATGAGAGTTACTGGGCCAAAGGGCGGCCCCGCCAGGTCACCGAACTGGCCATCGCCTCTTCGGTCACCATCGGTCTCTACAACGGAGATGACAAGCAGGTTGGCGTCTGCCGCTGGGTCACTGACGGCGCCACCTTTGCCTGGCTCTGTGACGTCTTCGTCGACACAACAGAACGTGGGAACGGCTTGGGAGTGTTCCTCATTGAGGTAGCCACATCACACCCAACCGTGAAGGGCATCCGAATGTTGCTGGGCACCGGCGATGCGCACGGTCTGTACCGGAAGTTCGGCTTCACCACCATCGCCGCGCCGGAACGGCTGATGGAGGTCTGGAAAAGCGGGCCTCCTCCGGTCACCCCAGGTTGATTCCGGACATTCCGAAATGAGTCGGCACGTATCGCCGTCGGTAGTCTCAACAGCGAGAGCGGAGAGGTGCGGCGGCACTCATGATTAATCAATTGATGGAGCGATGAGCGACCCCGCACCGACGGTATTCAGCGTTGAGATCACCACGTCACTGGTGCCCTCGCCCGTCCAATGCGATCTCGTGCTCCCGCCCGATGCGCCGAAGGGCACAGCACTACCTCTCGTGATTGCCCTCCATGGCGGAGGCGGCGGGGAGGGCTTCTCCCAAACACTCACTCCCGTGTTTGCTCAGGCGTGGGGCCGGGCCGAACTTGAGCCGTGCGTCATCGCGATGCCGAAATCAGGTCGATCGTTCTGGATCGATGACATACGGGGAGAAGCGCGTTGGGAGACGTTCATCCTCGAGGAACTCTCGAGCGGAGTGGCCGCTCATGTTCCCCTCAATGGCAGGGTGGCCCTGATTGGGGTCTCCATGGGTGGACTTGGTGTACTTCGCCTGGCCTTGAAGCACCCGCATCGCTTTGTGGCCATGGCGTCACTCGAGCCCGGTGTCGAATCGGCCATGACCTGGAACGAGGTCGACACTGAATCAACTGGCGTGCGAGATAGCGCCCTCTTCGAGCGCTTTCACGGATCACCCGTCGATCCCCAGCACTTCGCCTTGAATCATCCTCCGGCGCTCGTGGCAGGACAGGCTGAGGCCATCCGCTCTTCAGAGCTGGCTCTGTACATCGAGTGCGGCGACGACGACGCCCTCGGTCTTGACCAGGGCTCCGAACTCATGCACCACCTCCTGCAACAGCACCGGGTGCGCCACGAATACCACCTGGTGCTCGGAGGGGACCATATTGGTCGCACCCTGCCACGACGCTTCGGTGAAGCGGTGGCCTTCCTCGGACGCCACTTGCAGCCCGAGGGACCCGACCCGGTCGCCAATGGCATGCGGAGCGTTTTGGGCCTGCCGAATCTCAGGGTGCGACGCGGCAGCGCCACCATCGGGCTCCGCACCCGCGGCAGCGGACCCACTGTGGTGATGGTCCCATCGCTCGGGCGAACTGGGCTCGATTTCGGCCACCTGGCCGGTCAGCTCGACGCAGCGGGGTACACGGCGGTCAGCGTGGATCCACGAGGCGTCGACGGTCTCGGTCTCGAAGGCGAGCTCACACTGCACCATTTGGCCGCAGACGTCGCCGCGGCCATCGACGCCATTGGTGCTGGGCCGGTGCACCTCGTCGGTCATGCCCTGGGAAATCGCATCTGCCGTACCGCCACCGCCGATCGCCCCGATGTGGTGTCCTCTCTCACCCTTCTGGCCGCTGGGGGACTGGTGGCACCCGACGACAGCGTCCACCAATCACTCCTGGCCTGTTTTGATCTCGAATCGCCGGACGCCGTCCGACGGGGGCACATCGTTAATGCGTTCTTCGCCACTGACAACGTGCCAGCCCAATGGGTGACGGGATGGCATCCCTCGGTGGCCAACGCTCAGGGCCGGGCAGTGGGGGCCACTGATCGACGGGACTGGTGGAGTGCACACGCGCCACAGACACTGGTCATTCAAGGACTCCAGGATCGGGTTGCGGTGCCCGAGAACGGACGGCGCTACGTCGCCGACATTGGTGAGTCGGCCACGCTGGTGGAGATTGAGGGTGCCGGCCACGCCTTGCTCCCAGAGCAACCTGTCCTGGTCGCTGAAGCTCTGATCGCCTTCCTCGACCGAGTGACGGCACACATCAAAAGATGATCCCGCCGCGGATTCGAGTTGGTGTGGCCACCATTGTCACTGCCGCCTGTTTGGTCGGGGTCGTCGGGGCTGGTCCCGCGTCCGGCAGTTCACCGAACGCAGCGGTCACCGTGACTTCGGGCAGCTGCGCCTGGCCGGTCATGGCTAATCCGACGACGCTCAATGTGGCCTATCCCGATTCCAACGCCACCTACTACGCGCTCATCCTGCCGGGGGTGTCCGGAGAAACCCTGACCATCAATGGTCAGTTCCCCCATGCTCGTTACATGTCCTTCACCGCATACGACGAGGAGACAACACCAGTCGACAATCTGAACGACCAGGCGATAGAACCCGCTCCTGGGAGCACGAATCCGTTTCAACCGGGTGCAAACCGAATGTCCCTGCACCGCAGCTATTCGGTGACCGCCGTATTCGGGCAGGAGCCGGCGCATCCCGCCCCGAACCACCTGTACACAACCAATGCCAGCGGCTCGCTTCATGCGCCAGCCTTCATCGTCATCTACCGGATCTACTTGCCCGATGCCGACCTCAACGCACTTGGTGGCGTACCGCTGCCGAGCGTCACCGTGCATCTCAATGGAATCGCCACGACGTTGCCGAACTGCCCTTCGGCGTCTGCGCCGGCGGCATCAGCACTGAACCAGTCGATTGCCGACGTCAATCTCCCTCGGCTCCCGATCTCGACCTCAGCGACCTCGCCGCCGGTGTGGCACAAGGCCTCCGCCGGATTAGTCAGCTTCTTCAGCAATCCAGACAACAAGTACTTGACCCTGTTGCTCGGAGAGAGTCTCGGTGATGTCGTCATCATTCGCGGCCAATTGCCGACCTTCCCTCTCACCGATCAAGGCCAGACCACCATGGGTGGTGGCCAGGTGCGGTATTGGTCCATGTGTTCCAACGAGGAGATCACGACCCGGTATTGGGGCTGCATTGCGGACTATCAGATGGCCATCAACGCCTCTCGCCAGTACGTCGTCGTGGTGTCCACGGTCGCGGCTCGTCCCTCCAACGCCCTGCAGAAGTGCGGCATCAACTGGCTCCCGTGGGGTCCTGCCCCAGATTCCCTTCTCTTGATGCGCAACATGCTCCCTTCCCCCTCATTCACCCAGTCGGTGCAGGACGCCGAAGTCGGCCACGAGAGAGAGGGCATGGGGGCGTATTACCCCGCCGTGAGCTACACCACGAAGGCCGCGGTGGAGCGGCTCGGTTGTCCCACATGAGTGAATTCGCCGGGCCTGGTGGAAGGAAACTCACCCGCTGAAAGACTTCGTTTCCAGCCTGTTAAATCACCGCAAAACTACTTGTCTCTGAGGCACATCGGCCGTACGGTGCAAGTGTGACCCCTGGAATTGGCCTGGCCCAGACGCCAATCGGTGCATCACTGCGGGCCACGCGGGAACAGCAGGGGCTGACGCTCGAGCAGGCGGCGCAACTCTCGGGCATTTCGGTGTCTCATCTGTCTCGACTCGAATCCTCTGAACGTCAACCTTCGGTGTCATCACTCTTGGCGCTCTCGGCTGCGCTCGGCGTCCCCGTCGGAGCCCTCTTCGGCGAGAGCCAAGGAGCGACGTCAATCGCCATTTCCGAGCCGGACGAACCCCGTCGTGGCTCCAATGGTCTCGAAGTCGTTGCCTGCAGCGGGTACTCGGGGTCGAACGTGATCGATGCGCTCCGAGTCACGGTCCCGGTAGATCGTCCGACTCCGACCCCGGCTCGCCACCCGGGCGAAGAATGGGTATACGTCCTCAGCGGCACACTGATCCTCGATTACGACGGCGAGATCTTCACGCTCGAGGCGGGCACCGCTGCCCACTTCAATGCCGAACTGCCTCATCGCCTCGGCGCTGAGACAACATCGGCCGAGGTCCTCCTCGTCGCGGCCAAGCCAGTTCGCAACCTTCACCAGATCCACTAATCCCATGGGAGAGACAATGACAATGACCGACGCCACCACGTTGGAGGGCACAGGCACAGCCTTTGAGCTCGACGGTTTCATGGCTGTTCGGGCTCGAACCCGTAAAGCCGTGCACATGATTGCCGAGCAGATCAAACCAGGCATGTCCGAGGACGAAGCCAAGGCGATCGCCCGTGAGACGCTGGGCTCGCTCGGTATGCGGCGGGGATGGCACCACATCATCGTCCGCTGCGGATCCAACACCACCAAGGACTTCATGGAGCGATCCGAGCCTGGGGTCGTCCTCCAAGACGACGACATCTTCTTCGTCGACATCGGACCGGTGTACGGGGACTTCGAAGGAGACGCGGGTGACACCTTCGTCTTTGGCGACAATCCCCTTCACCTCAAGGCCAAGTCCGACGCCCGAGAGATCTGGGAAATCGTCCGATCCAAGTGGCTTGATGAGCAAATTAACGGCATCGAACTCTACGAATTCGCCATAAAGACCACTGAGGAATTCGGCTGGAAGTTAAATATGGATCTATCGGGTCATCGCCTTTCTGACTACCCGCATTCCGCCCACTATGACGGCCCATTGGCAGAAGTGGATTTCCGCCCCACTCCAAATCTTTGGGTACTTGAGATTGCCATCGCGCACCCCGACATGACCTTTGGAGCTTTCTACGAGGACTTACTGCTCGAGGATCAGTCGTTCCCTCCGGGGACGCTTCCGGACTGAGCCACAGACGCAGGGCGGGGAGTTCGTCTCTCCCGCTTGAACGTCACCAGTTGTTGCAAGACGCATCTCGATACGTCTCGACGAGACGTAGGCTGAGTGCTGGCGCTCTTTATGCTCTAAATACTCACTAATTCTGTGTCCTATTTGATCGTTTAGATTTCAGTTTATAGAGCGTTAACAGTCCAGATCTTTTCTTGAAACCATTGCCATAGAAGGTGGAGGTAGTGCAATTGCGTTACTCCCCTTCCATGGCAAGGAGCGAAAGATGAGCATCATGGATAAAACCAGAGCCCCGGAATCGGGGATCGAAGGAAGCCAGGGGGAACATCACCGCCTGAAGGCTCGGGCATTGGGGTTCCCGACCGTCATGGCGCAATCAGTGGCCCTGATCTCACCAACGATGACGGCGGTGTTGATCATTCCCATTTGCTTCGGCGATTCTGGACAAGGAACCTGGCTGGCCTACCTGTTCGGCACGCTGATGCTGCTCTTCGTCGTCCTATGCCTTAACCAGTTCGCCAAGCGGTCAGCGCTCCCGGGCTCCATGTATGGCTACACAGCCAAGGGCCTCGGCCCAGCGGCGGGTGTCATGTCCGGATGGGGTCTGATCTGGTGTTACACGTTCATTGGTGTCGCCGGCCTGACTGGCTTTTCGATCTTCGCCGCTCAGCTGGTCGGCTCAATGGGCATCCATACGACGATTCCACCGGTGATCTTCTTCTGTCTGTCGGCGGCGGTCTGCTGGCTGGTCGCCTACAAGGACATCAAGATCTCGTCACTGCTGACCTTGCTGTTTGAAGCCGTCTCGGTGGCCTGCATTGTGGCGCTGTCCTGCGTGATTCTGTTCAAACACGGATTTCCGACGGACACGACGCAGTTGAAGGTGCACGGCATGACCCTCCACGACCTGAGCCTTGCCGTGGTGATCACGGTCTTCTCTCTAGTTGGTTTCGAGAGTGCAACTGCCCTCGGAGGAGAGGCCCGAAAGCCTCTCCGGAACATTCCACGAGCAGTGATCGCCAGCCTCTTGATCACCGGTGGCTTCATGGTGTTCATGAGTTACGTCGAAGTGTTCGGCGCGGCGCACACGCACGTCGGATTGAACACCCTGGCTGCGCCACTGACGTTCCTCTCGAAGGCGTATGGCGTCGGCTACTTCAAGGTGCCGGTGGCCCTCGGTGCCATGGTCAGCTTCTTTTCCTTGACCCTGTCGTGCTTGAACGCCGGTTCGAGGATCATCTTCTCCATGGCGCACCACTCGGTGTTCCCCAAGAAACTTGGTCAGGTGCACACAAGGAATCGGACCCCCAATGTGGCAATCAGCTGTTACATCTTCTTGATTTTGGGCGTGCCTTGTGTGCTTGAGATCTTCACTAACCCGTTGACCATCTTTGGCGACGGCGGCACTCTGGCTGCGTTCGGATTCCTCACTGCGTACTACCTCATATCCATCGCCGCTCCGGTGTACCTAAAGAAGCGGGGTGAGTTGAAGCCATGGAACGTGGTGATTTCGGTCATCGCCTGCGTGGCACTCGCCGTGCCGACGATCGGCAGTTTCGTGCCGGTGCCACCGTTCCCGATCGACATATTTCCCTACATCTTCCTGGCCTGGATGGCCATCGGAGGAGGCTGGCTCTTCACATTGAAGCGACGCCAGGCTCACATCTTCGACGAGATCGAGACCGATCTTGAGGTGTCGATGCAGGCCTCGGTGGAGAGTCACCACGAGGACATGGGCAAGGTCATCGAACTGGAGGAGCGTCCGCTTCCCCCTACTTTCGAGGAGCTGGAGCTCGAACTCATCAAGACCGCATAACCGTTACACCCCCTAGGGAGAGGAGCGTCGTTCCCTGCTGGCTTTGGCCGGCGGGGGCGGCGCTTCTCTCGCGTGTTGCCGCAATTCGCATCGCTGCAAGGTCACCCCAACGACCTCTACGCTGACAACGGCCTGGAAGAAATCCGGGCACCGACACCGCGACCTGATCGCTGCAGCACGCCTGAAAGGAGCCGATGTGAGTATCCCGGCTGTTCCCTCTGACCTTTCCGATCTTCCTCAGGCCGATCAGGACGCCATTGGTACGACCCTGATTTCCCTGATGACGGGGTTCAGGGAACGTGACGCCCAGAAGCTCGTGGGCGTCTACACATCTGACGCCGATTGGGTCAACGCCTTTGGGACCGTGAAGAAAGGCGGAACCGAAATCGTCGACTATCTCCGAGGTCTCTTCGCCAGCGACAACTTCAATGCTGGGACACTCAAGGCTCCGCCCGAGACCTCATTTCGCCTTCTTACTAGCGAAGTCGTGCTCGTCTCGGCTCATCTGCAGGTCGAAGGTCAGAAACTCGTCGGTGGCGGAGAGATAGAAATACGAGACAATCACTCGTTGCGGGTCCTCCAGCGTCAAAGCGACGGGTCCTGGCTGATCGTGTCGGAGATGTATAACGACGCCAACAGAGAGCAGACCTACGAAGGTCATTCGTAGTTCAGAATGGTGGGCGCGACTTTGGGGGGATGGCAGTGACCCAGGTGAATACCGCACAAGGGTCGATCGACGGAGCAGCCCTGGGCTCGACCTTGATGCACGAGCACGTCTTCGTCCTCAGTCCCGAGATCGAGAAGCGTTCCGATGAATGGGACGAGGCGGAGCAGCAGACGCGGGCGGTCGAGAAGCTCCGGGACCTGAAACAACGAGGCATTGACACCATCGTCGACCTGACAGTGATCGGACTGGGCCGGTATATCCCCCGAATCAAGATCATCTCCGACGCCGTGCCCGAGATCAACATTGTGGTGGCCACCGGCGTCTACACCTACAACGACGTGCCCATGTACTTCCACTTCCAGGGGCCAGGCACTGTCCTGGGCGGCTCCGAGCCCATGGTCGAACTCTTCATTCGGGAGATCAACGTGGGCATCGGCGACACTGGCGTTAAAGCCGGAATCCTAAAGTGCGCCTCCGATCGGCCGGGCTTCACTCCCGGAGTCGAACGCGTCTTGCGCGCAGTGGCCCAAGCCCATCGCGCCACCGGCGTCCCCATCACCACCCACACCCCCACCCCACCCGAACCGTGGGGTCTGCGACAACAGGAACTCTTTCGAGAAGAGGGAGTGGATTTGTCGAGAGTGGTGATCGGCCACAGCGGCGGCACTCTGAACACCGATTATCACCTCGAACTCATTGAGAACGGCTCCTACTTGGGTTTTGACCACTTCGGTGTCTTCGGATTCAGCATGGACGAACGCGTCGATGCCGTGGCTCGCTTGTGCGCCCGCGGGCTGGCGGAGCGGATCGTGCTGTCCCATGATGCGATGTGCTTCGTCGACTGGTTCCCTCGCTCCATGATGGAGGCGGCCAAAGATTGGCACTGGAACCACATCCCCACTGATGTCCTGCCGGCCATGCTCGAGCGCGGCATCAGCGATGCCGATATCCATCGGATGATGGTGGAAAATCCACGCCGCATCCTCGAGGGTGGTGCGCCGTATTGATTGTCTTGGCTCAAGCGGCCGCCAACGAATGACCGATCTGCAGCCTGAACTCCTGGCCTCGCTGGCGAGAACGTTCCCCGAGGGCGTGGCGTGGAGAAATCTGGGCGACGGAAGCTCACTCACCATCGGCGACTGGCACGCAAGCTCAAACCGACTGGCTCGAGGTCTTAGAGCCCGAGGGCTCGACCAGGGTGAGCGGGTGGCACTGGCCATTGCTGAAGACGAGCCCCTTGCCTGGTTGATCACCTACATGGCCATTCACAAGGCCGGCCTGGTGGCGGTACCGCTGAACACTCGGTTCAGCACTTACGAGATGAAGCGACTGCTTGGGCATGCAGGGGCGGCCGGCCTGGTGATCGGTCATGGTTTGCTGGCCGATCGCCCAGAATTGGCTGGCACTGTCGGGACGATCATCGATACCAAGGACGACTGGAAGGAAGCGTTAAGCCAGGACGACGGAGACATCGGCCATGTCATTGCTCCCGACGATGTGGCCGACATCATGTACACCTCGGGTACGACCGGAGAACCAAAGGGTGTGGTCATCAGGCATGGCGGCTTGTCATCTAACGACCGCGTACCATCGCAGTGGTATGGGTTCGGCTTCGTCACGTCGTCACCCTTCACGACCACCAGCGGATCGCTCCTCATCTGCGGTCCAATGCGCGGTGGGCTGAGCGGCTGGTTTCTCCCGAAGTTCGATCCCGGTGTGTGGATGCGAGCCGTCGCCGCTGAGCGGCCGGTAGCAGCCTTTTTGGTGCCGGCCATGGTCCAGTTGATCGTGGCGCACCCTGAATTCGAAACGGCCGATCTATCCAGCCTCTCAGTGGTCAACATCGGGAGCGCTCCAATCGCGACCGAGACCCTTCGTCACTTCGGGTCCCGACTGCCCAGCGCCGACGTCACCTGCGGGTACGGCATGACGGAGTTCGGAGCCGTCACCTCAATGCCCATGGGAGATGGCGGTACGCACATGGGTTCGGTCGGTCGCGTTCTACCCGGAGTATCAGTTCGCATCGTCGACCCTGACGGCCGACCCCTTGCCGCTGACCAGGTTGGGCAGGTGGCGATCTCTGGAGAGCGCCCACCTCGCACGTATCTCAATGATGAGGGCGCGCCGGGGATCTCGGCGGACGAGTGGCTCATGTCCGGTGACCTGGGCTTTCTCGACCGGGATGATTTCCTGTGGATCGTCGGAAGGCAGAAAGAGGTGATCATTCGAGGCGGACACAATGTCATGCCGGGCGAGGTAGAAGCCGAGCTCTTCGCGCATCAGGATGTGACTGACGCCGCCGTCGCCGGTCTGCCGCATGAAGTACTTGGCGAGGATGTGGCCGCCTGGGTCGTCCTCAGTCCAGGTGCGCTCGTCTCGGCAGACGAGTTGCGAGCTTTTCTTCTCACACGGTTGGCCGAGTACAAGGTGCCGCGCCGCATTACCTTGGTCGAGGCACTCCCCCGCAATTCGGCCGGGAAGGTGCTGAAAGCCAAACTGATCGCGAAGGATGAGCGGGGAGCGAGAGATGACCGATGACTACACCACGCTCATCGTCGAGCAGATCGGCTCGGTGCGTCGACTGACATTGAACCGCCCCGAACAGCACAATCCCCTCACTCCCAAGTGCATCCGTGAGTTGCTGCACGCAGTTGCTCAGTCGGAGTCCGACCCCGAAGTTCGGGTCATCGTCATCCGCAGTACTGGTCGCTCTTTCTCGTCGGGCTATGGCTTTGTCGCCGAGGATGTCGAGCCGGGCGACTTCGTGCAGCATGAGTGCATTGAGGGCGACGTTTCCGCCATGCTCGACCTGGCCTCAGGCTGGGCCCGACTTTGGGATTGCGCGATCCCCGTCATCGCCCAAGTCCATGGCAATTGCCTGGCCGGCGGAACCGACCTGGCCTTGCACTGTGACCTCGTGGTGGCCTCGGAAGACGCCCGCATCGGCTTCCCGCCGGTGCGATCCATGGGCGTCCCACCCACCAACATGTGGCTCTACCACCTCGGTCCGCAATGGACCAAGCGGCTCCTCCTTACCGGTGACACGCTCACCGGCACGGAGGCACGGGAGATCGGCCTGGTGGTGGACGCGGCTCCCGCTGAAGGACTCGATGTATACGTAATGCAACTGGCAACTCGAATGGCGCTCATCGGACGGGATTTACTCATCGCCAACAAACGTGTAGTCAACATGGGCGTGGAGCTCATGGGACGGTCGCAGCTGCAGAAATTCGCTGCGCTCAACGATGCCATAGGACATCGATCCCGTGAGGCACTTGCCTTTTCCGATCGGATCGGAGAGATCGGATTGAGGAACGCCGTACGCGAACACGACGCGCGCTTCAGTACTCCGGACGAAGAGACGCCCCCGAGTTAGACGTCGGTGAGGGATGTTTCAGTGATGCCGAGCACGTGCAGCATCCGTCCCAGCCCAAGGAAAGCCGACAGACAGATCGTGAGGTCGAGTATCTCGGCATCAGAGAAGCACGTCTATAGCTCATCAAACAACGCATCGTCGATGCCACGATGGTCGGTGGCGAAGCGTTCGGCGTACGCCATCGCCAGTCGCTCCTGTTCCGTGAATGTCGCTGTGGCATCTTCCGCGCCCACCTGGCAATAGAACTCCTCGGACAGCCCCTGCGCTTTCACGGTGTCGGCTCGAAACGCCATGCAGACAGTGCACTCGTTCAGCTGCGCCATCCGCATTCGTGCTGCTTCACGCACGCCCACCGGAAGGATGCTCTTGTGGTAGGCGGCGTCAATCAGGCGATTGACCGCCGCGCCCATTTCGGGACGAAGCGACCACACCTGGACGGCATCGCCCCCCTCACCAGCGGGAAAAGTGAGTCTGGCCATGGTGGGACCTTACGTCGGGGCGCGCTCGGGTGCTTATGTGTGGCTCAGGCCAAGTCGGCGGTCAAGTGCCGCCTCAATAAAGGAAAACGCTGTGTCCGGGGGTGGGAGCAGTCCGCGGCGGGCGGCCGAAATGGCGCTGCATGAAGTGACAACGGCCATGTGGGTGAAGGCCTGCGGAGTATTCCCCAGGTGTTCTCCGGTCACTGGATCGACCATTTCGGCATAAATGCCGACATCGTTGGCCAGACCGAAGAGGCGGTCCAGAAGCGTCTCGGCCTCGTCAATACGACCGGAGTGCACCAACGCATCGAGGAGCCAAAAGGAACAAAGGAGGAAGGAACCTTCATCACCGGCGAGGCCGTCTGATGAACGGTAACGATGGACGTGCACACCGTCGCTCAAGTCACGCAGGACGACATCAATAGTCGCCTGGACCCGAGGGTCGGCCGGAGGCAGGAAACCGAGCGCCGGAATCAACAGGGCAGCCGCATCGGCCAGCGGGTGTCCGGCTGCTTGCACAAACCAGCCATCAGGACATCCTTCCGAGAGGAGCCACTCCGCAACGGCATCGCGTTCGCTTCGCCAACGGGTGACGTCGCCGTCAAGCCGACCGGAGTCTGAAAGTTGAACTGCGCGGTCCAATGCCATCCAGCAATTGAGTTTCGAATGCACAAAATGACGCGGTTCGTCTCGAATCTCCCAGATCCCCTGATCAGGCCTTTGCCAGGCTTGCACGGTCAGGTCGGCTACCCGTCGGAGAAACTCTGCATTGTCGACCGTGAGCTCGCCTCCTGCCCTCCCGAAGAGATAACCCGCTTCTAGAAGTTGCCCCAACGAATCCAGTTGGAGCTGCCCGGCTGCTCCATTTCCGATTCGAACGGGACCTGAGCCTCTGTGTCCTCGGAGGCCTTCAAGAGGAATCTCCGGAAGCTGTCGTTCACCCGTGACCCGGTACATGATCTGCAGATCCTCGGGTCGGCCGGCACCAGTTCGCTCCAGCCAACCCTTGAACGCCGTGGCCTCACCTAGAAACCCGAGCAGCGCTAAAGACGCCAAGGTGAGCGTCGCATCGCGGATCCACGTGAAGCGGTAGTCCCAGTTCCTTCCACCGCCGATCCATTCCGGAAGAGAGGTGGTCCCCGCCGCCACCACTGCTCCAGTTGGCGCATACGTCAAACCCTTGAGCACTAAGGCAGAGCGGTGCACTCTCCGTTCATGGTCTCCCACGTAGTTGCAGTGAGTCAGCCAGTTCTCCCAGAACGAAATCGTGTCAGTGAGCCTGATTGCCATATCGGCCACCGGATTTTCGATTCCTTCGAATGGTGATGCGCCAGCGGCCGGCGTCCAGGCCACCTCAATCCACCGCTCGCTACCGGCTTCCATCTGCCACCGAGCGAAGACGTGTAACTGGTCGACTTCAAGGTCGTCGCTGGCCCGGATCCACAGCGCATCCGGTCCACCCACAATCATCGCCATCGTTGAACCAACGGACCTGAATCGAGGCAGTACCGATCCGTATTCGAAACGTGGACACAAATCGATCAACGCGTTGGCGGAACCAGAAATGCAGCGCACTCGACGGAGCACGGAGGCCCGGTTGGTCACCGCGGTCGGACTCAGCGACTGAAACGGGAGCACCGGCATGCAGTCCGTGAGCTCGAACTCGCCATCATCGGTGCTGAGGACGGTCTGCAGCACATTGGTGGATGGCAGGTAGGCCCGCCGGACTGCTCGCACGTGACCTTCTGGTGCGATGCCGAAATGCCCCGCGTCGGGATCGAGCGCCCGGGCGAAGATGGATGGGGAGTCAAAGCGCGGAAAGCACAGCCATTCGATGACCCCATCAAGACCCACGAGGGCCAGTGAGTGGCAGTCACCGATTACGCCGTAATCGCCGATCTGATTCATCGCACCCCCACGCGAACCGCGCTGACGGCGGAAATAGGCCTGCTCTGTGCCCTCACCATAGAAAGGATCGACCGACGATGCGTGGCTTGACCTCTGTAGGTTCGAATTGCTTAATTGGCCTTGAGTATCGCGGCCACCAGGTGGTGCGGCCCGCTTGACGCCATCAAGCTTTTTCAGCGGGCGGGTCGAACAACCGCATCTCCTCTTCGTCCGGAGCCTGAAATACCGCAGCCCATTCTTCAAAGTGAGCCCGAGTCATCGGCGCGGCCGACCATTCAGGCGACACATTGCGACGTTCGGCCCGCTCGATAAGCTCGCTCAAGGGCGCCTGAAGGTAATGCAGTTCAACTCCTACGCCCAGTGCTCGCGCCCCGAGGCGCTTCTCGTCCCGTTCAACCCTGGCCCAGTGTCCCCACTCCAAAATTACGCTCTGGCCTCGAGCGAGGAGATCCTGAGCAAGCGCCCACAACTGGTGCTCGACGCGCTCTCGGAACTCGTCGTCCCACAGGTCACCACCCAGTTGAACGACCCTCTCGTCTTTATCCAACCGGATGCCGGGCAACTCGGACGCCAGCTGACGAGCAAGTGTCGACTTGCCCGAGGCCGGGAGTCCACAGATCAACACGAGGCGCGTCGAAGAACCCTTCACACGCGAATCCTCACATCGGTCCCTAGTGACCGGAGACGACAATCTGCGTCTTGAGGCCCCGGCCAGAGCTGAAGCTGGCGACCGCCTCTGGAAATGCATCCAATGCAAAGCGGTCGGTAATGAATACGGCTGGGTCGATGGCGCCGCACTTCAGGAGACTCTGGGCCCGCTCGAATGAGTTCAGCACCGCCATCGAGCCAGTGATGGTGATCTCTCGCCGATAGACGTCATAGGGAGAGAACTCCACGCGGACAGACGGATCAGCTACTCCGAATTGGAGGTACGTGCCCCCCCGAGCCACCGCCGCCAGACCCTCGGTGATGGCCGCTGGCGACCCCGTGGCGTCAATCACCACGTCCCACCCATCGTTGTCACCGAGCGAACCAATCGATTCGGCACTCTTCGAGCAACCAAGCAGGTCCGCGATACCTCGACGGTGATCAGAAGGTTCGACGACATCGACCTCTACGGCGCCCGATCGGAGACCGAGCGCCAACATCATCAATCCCATGGTTCCGGCACCGAGTATGAGGACATTTTGTCCCATGGCGTTCCGTAGGACGTCGTACCCATGTACAGCACACGACAAAGGTTCGATGAGCGGTGCTGACAAGAGATCGATCTCGTCGGGCAACACAGTGCAGCAGCTCTCGGGTGCGGCCATGAAGGTTGCCGCGCCGCCCGGTTTCGTTATGCCGAGAGCACCCAACTGTGGACAGAGATTCGTTCGTCCTCGGTGGCACTCGCGACAGCGCCCGCAGGGGAGGTTTGGGTCGACAGCCACACGATCACCGATTCGCAGGCCTGCCACCTGACTATCGATTGCCACCACCGTGCCGGCAACCTCATGTCCCGGGATCACCGGCAGCGCACCATGGTGCCCAGCCAGAACGTGAAGATCTGTCCCACAGAGCCCCGTGGCGGCCACTTCAATGACCACCTCGGACCAACCAGGCGTGGGGTCGTCCACCGTCGCGACTTCGATGACTCCTGGTTCGACAATCAAGGCTGCCTGCATGCCCCTCCTACTCCCGGTCGGCGTCAGTTCTGGGCGACGTTGCTGCCCAAGACATTCCCATATCGGTCGACCACGCCAGTCACATCACAATGTCTAGCCACCGCCTCGCTGCGCCCAGCGGCGGACGGTTGATGGGCGAGGTTCCGGTGCCGAGATGGCCGCCATTGACGCACGTAGCTTCTCCAACAATTCAGCCAGCACCCGTACCTGCTCGGGCTCCCAGTCCTTCACATATGCCTCGAACCGCTTGAGACCGAACTGTTCCAAGCGACGCAATTCGTCTGAACCAGCTGGCAGCAGGGTCACCAGACACGAACGCCGATCGGCCGGGTCGGCCGCCACATCCACCAATCCGGCATCTTCGAGCTCGCGGATCTGACGGGTAATGAGGGAAGGGTGCACCTGTTGGATTTCCGCTATTTCCGACGGTCGGATGCCCTTTCGCCCAACGACTACCTGCAAAAGACTCAGCGTGCTGGCCCCTTTTCGGAGGCGTCGAGCCCGTTCCAGACCGGTGTTGATCGTCAAAAGAGCCGCCACCATCGACCGCACATCACGTTTGTTCGGAGCCACAATGGGTAACTCTATTACTTGACTGAGTCAATCAATGTTAAACAAGAGGCGACGAAAGGCCACATATGAAGCGAAACGGATCGCTCGCTGGCATCCCGTACGACACCCGCCGCCCCACCATGGCTCGAGTGAAGTTCACCTACTGGAGTGCTGAGAATCCGAGGTTCTTTCCACCAAAGGTCGACGGTCTGGGCTGGGGCCTCAACTTCTACTGGGTGGTGCACCCTCTCCGCTGGCTCAAGGTACGCCGAGTGTCGGCACAGGCACCCAACCCATCGGCCGACGGCCCAGTCAGCTAAGCGAAAAAGTCGCGACCGGCGAGTCGTCAGGCGAGAGCCTCTTCTCGAACTCTCGGTGAGGCGTCCCCGCCAGCTTGACCGGTGCTCGCCGAAGCTCCAACTACCTCAATTCAATGCCATCCAAAGGACCGTGAACCACATGCCCCAAACTCCACAGCGAGTGGCCTCTGGCCAGAAGATCGAAGCTCACCATCTCACCAAGCAATACGGTGCAACGGCGGCCGTCCACGATTTGACCTTCGACGTCAATCCTGGCGTCGTCACGGGCTTCATCGGGCCGAACGGTTCGGGCAAGACGACCACCATGCGCCTGATCCTTGGACTCGACAATCCAACTTCCGGTGACGTGACCATCGGCGGAAAGCGCTACCGCGATCTGCCGGCGCCCTTGCGTGAAGTCGGTGCCCTCATTGACGCCAAAGCGGTGCATCCAAGCCGAACCGCATACAACTATCTATTGGGTTTGGCGCAAAGCAATGCCATCTCACGGTCTCGGATCGACGAAGTTCTTGGAATGGTTGGCATGGACGCAGTGGCTGGCAAGAAAGTGGGGGGCTTTTCGCTCGGGATGGGACAACGCCTAGGCATTGCCGCGGCGCTCCTCGGAGATCCTCCAGTCTTGATGTTCGACGAGCCGCTCAATGGCTTGGACCCTGAAGGAATTGTCTGGATTCGTGAGCTCATGCAGCGCCTCGCTGCCGAGGGACGCACGGTGTTCGTTTCCAGTCACCTGATGAACGAGATGGCTGTCACCGCCAACCACCTCATTGTGATCGGTCAAGGAAAGCTGCTCCGGGATGAGGGCGTGAGTGAATTTGTCGAGTCGAATTCCGAGCACTGGGTGCTGGTCCGATCTTCCGATCTTGACGCCCTCACCTCGGTGCTCAAAGAAGCCGGAGCGCAGGTGGAGCCCGGTGCCGACGAGAGCATCCGGGTTGCCGGTCTCGATAGCCGCGCCATCGGGGAACTCGCCGCCACCAAGGGCCTGACTCTGCATGAGTTGGCCACCCAACACGCCTCATTGGAGGAAGCATTCATGGATCTCACACACGACAGCGTGCAGTACCGCGCCAGCAAGGCAGCAGCATGACAACAACATTGGCCACACCGGACACTCTCTTCACGGAGCCCAACTACCGGCCGGCCGGATTTGCCGATGTGCTCCGGTCCGAATGGACGAAGGCTCGCACCGTCCGATCCACCATTTGGACCCTTCTCGTGGCCACGGTGCTTGGAATCGGGCTGGGCGCCCTCATCAGCGCTCTGGCTGGAAACGGCTACGACAAAAGCTCGGCCAGTACTCGCCTGACATGGGACCCAACGGCGATCAGCGGAGCCGGACTTGCCATTGCCCAATTGGCCATCGGAATTCTCGGCGTGTTGCTCATCACGTCTGAATACTCGACGCGATCCATCTCAAGCACTCTGGCTGCTGTGCCTCGTCGGAGCCGACTATTGGTGGCCAAGGGAGTCGTGATGCTGGCCATGACATTCGTCGTGGTCGAGGTCATCGCCTTTGTTGCGTTCTTCATTGGACAGGCACTTATGTCGGGACACGCCCCGACGGCGAACCTCGGAGATCCTGGCGTCCTACGTGCCCTCATCGGAAGTGGCCTTTACGGTGCCCTGCTTGGACTTTTCGGCGTCGCCCTGGGCACCATTCTGCGCCACGCCGCCGGCTCCATCGCCGTACTCGTGGCGCTTTTGTTTGTGCTGCCCGGGATCATTGCCGCCTTGCCGGCATCAATTGAGAACATCGTCGAGGAATACTGGCCTACTCAGGCTGGGTCGCAAATCGCCAGCGTGGTCCACACGGCCCACACGTTGTCGCCATGGGCCGGGTTCGGCGTTTTCGCATTGTTCGTTGGGATCATGTCCGCCATCGCACTGCACACCCTGAACCACCGGGACGCTTAGTCCGCACCTTCAGCTTCTCCAACAAGTGAGGAAGGAGACGCTGTCTGAGTTCTGTGTGAAGCGCCCCCGGCAAGATTCGAACTTGCGCACACGGTTTAGGAAACCGATGCTCTATCCCCTGAGCTACGGGGGCGGGACCTCTGCAGGTTGAAAGTGCAGTGTTCCGCCTGAAAGGCATCTCCAGACTACGCCGTCCCGTCTACCGTTAGGCGATGGCAGACGACCTGCTGAGTGCGGCACACCAATGGAAGACCGAGGGGTGGGCCCTGGTGGACGGGTTGATCGATGCGGCTGATATCGATGCCGTGACCGGTGACCTGGAGCACCTCTACGGGACCGACACCTTCGCTGACTACAACCGAGCGTCTGGTTTTGGTGACGGTGCTCCTCAAGGACGCCAGTTCCGCTCCACGCAATTCCAAGGGATGCGCGGCTTCCCCCAGCCCGATTGCCCAGCGTTGAACGAACTCTTCTTGCATCCTCGACTCCTCGAATTTGCCCGCCTGGCCCTCGGCGACGATGACGTGCGGATCTACCAGGCCGCGGTGTGGGGTAAGTGGGCTGGAGCCGTCAACTACGAGCAGCCCTTGCATCAAGACGGAAATCACTCGCTCCTCCCGCCGCGCATGGAGCCCGGGTTCTGGCATCTCGAGACATTTCTTTATCTCTCCGATGTGGATCATGACTGCGCCCCGCCTCGCCTGGTGCCAAGAAGTAGTTCTGGAGTTTCGTACGAACACCTCTACGAGCACGAAGTGGCCGCGGTCGGCCGCCGAGGATCGCTTGTGGCCTACCGCTCTGACGTGTGGCACCGAGGCACCGATTTCACTCGGCCCGACGGGTCCCGCTTCGTACTCGTCGCCTCCTACCGACCGGCCCAAGCCGATTGGTTTGGCTACGACGCCTTCCCGCGGCTAGGCAACAACCACATTTTTCGCTCATTCGTTGCTGGCAAGTCACCTGAAGATTTGGCGCTCTTTGGCGTGCCCCGGCCTGGTCATCTGTTCTGGAACGAAGCCACCGTGGACGCTATGGCTGCCCAGTATCCGGGACTCGACATCGGTCCATGGCGGGCGGCGTTAGACCGCGCCCTCTAGGTCTCGGCGCCCCCGCGAAGCGCGCCGGCCGGTGCGTGACGCCAGGTGTGGCGCACGATGGCGGCTGAGGTCACCAGTACATAGAAGAAGTCGAGCAGGGAGTTGACCGTGGCTGAGCGACTGGGCCCACCGCCGAAGACTCCGGGGCCGATAAGCTGAAAAATCATGTAGACGCAGAATCCCAGCGAGATCATCATCGTGATCATGAAGACGAACGAGACGACGCCAACGTAGGAATGCAGGATGCGCGCGTTGGGTCCGTCGACTCGACCGTCGCCCTTGGCGGAGGCGATGCCACGTTGAAGGTGGTTGCGCATAATGAACCCGGGAATCAAGAGGAAGAGCCCGCCCATTACCACTTGCCTGGCCACTCCATTGCCGATCGGCGCCTCATGAGGACCGATGAACGACAAGAGGCTGGTCACGATGAGCGAAAGTCCGGCATATGACAGCAACAAGGTGACGAAGGACATACCGAAGAGATAAACGGAGAATGGCCGCATTCCGCGTGGATCGGGTTCAGCCCGGTTGGAGACAATCAGGATCGGCAGCGGCAGGCTGAGGAGCGCCAGCAGAGCGATTCCCCCGAATATCCCTCCAAACACGAACGGACCCGCGTTGATTATCTGGTTCGATACCATCACAACCCCCTTTGTTTCCCCCGGTGAACCCGGGTCTGTGACCGACCATACGCACACGATCAGGCCGAATAGCGAATGGTGGGTGTTGGCGTGAACCAGGCGGGCAGGAGGGCTATCCTCTTGCTCGGGTAAGCGGCCTCCGACAGAGGTCGGAGCACGTGCGCTGCGCTTCCGCCGTATGGCCCGCAAAAGGCCTGCGCGCCCGCGCACGTAGAAACCGACAATCCAAGGAGCTGAAATGCCGAACGCTGATACCGCTTTGCCGTTCAAGGTGGCCAACCTGTCCGAAGCCGAATACGGCCGCAAGGAAATCGTCATGGCCGAGCACGAGATGCCCGGTCTGATGGCCATGCGGGCCGAATTTGGGGCCAGCCAACCCTTGGCCGGCGCCCGGATCACCGGTTCGTTGCACATGACCATCCAGACAGCTGTGCTCATCGAGACCTTGACCGCGCTCGGCGCCCGTGTGCGCTGGGCCAGCTGCAACATCTTCTCGACCCAAGACCACGCCGCCGCCGCGGTAGCCGTCGGTCCCGAAGGTACCGTCGATGACCCCAAGGGCGTGCCCGTCTTCGCCTGGAAGGGCGAGACGCTGGAGGAGTACTGGTGGTGCACCGAGCAGGCGCTGCTGTGGCCTGGCGAGGGCGGCCCGAACATGATCCTCGACGACGGTGGCGACGCCACGCTCCTCGTGCACAAGGGTGTCGAATTCGAAAAGGCCGGCGCGGTGCCCGACCCGTCCACTGCCGAGTCGGAGGAATTCCAGTTCGTGCTGGCCCTCTTGGGTCGCAGCCTGACCGAAGACTCGCAGCGTTGGACCTCCATCGCCAACGGGATCAAGGGCGTCACTGAGGAGACCACCACCGGCGTGCACCGGCTGGTCGAGATGGCCAAGAAGGGCGAGCTCCTCTTCCCCGCCATCAACGTCAATGACTCGGTGACCAAGTCCAAGTTCGACAACAAGTACGGCTGCCGTCACTCCCTGATCGACGGCATCAATCGGGCCACCGATGTGCTCATCGGCGGCAAGGTGGCCGTGGTCTGTGGTTACGGTGACGTCGGCAAGGGCTGCGCCCAGTCCCTGGCCGGCCAGGGTGCACGCGTCGTCGTGACCGAGGTCGACCCCATCTGCGCTCTGCAGGCTGCCATGGAGGGCTTCCAGGTCACCACCCTGGAGGACATCCTGCCCATCGCCGACATCATCATCACGACGACCGGGAACTTCAACATCATCACGGCCGCTCACATGGCCGGCATGAAGCATCAGGCCATCGTCGGCAACATCGGCCACTTCGACAATGAGATCGACATGGCCGGTCTGATGAAGACACCCGGCATCGAGCGGGTCAACATCAAGCCACAGGTCGACAAGTGGATCTTCCCTGACGGCCACGCCATCATCGTGTTGTCCGAGGGCCGACTGCTCAACCTGGGTAATGCCACCGGTCACCCGAGCTTCGTGATGTCGAACTCGTTCACCAACCAGACGATGGCCCAGCTGGAACTGTTCAACCAGACCGGCCAATACGTCAACGACGTTTACGTGCTGCCCAAGCACCTCGACGAGAAGGTGGCCCGGCTCCACTTGGACGCACTCGGCGTGAAGCTCACCGTGCTGAGCCAAGACCAGGCCGACTACATCGGCGTCCCAGTAGAGGGCCCCTACAAGCCGGACACGTACCGGTACTAATGCAACGTGGCGGTGGCCAGCACGGCACCGTCGGTTGACACCACTTCAGCGGTTTGTACGTCCTGGGGCGCCACGGGTAACGCGGCGCCCCAGGCTCCGTACCCCTTCTTGGCCGTGAACGTCCCGACCTTGTGCACGACACCGTCGGTGGTGATCACCTCACAAGTGACATGCCCGCTGACAGAAGAGTCGGCCAACATCATGAACATCCAGGGCGTCGATCCGCCGTAGGTGTACACGCGCCCCACTCCCTTGCCCCGTTCGCGCAGTGCGGAGGACGAGACGAGGACGCCTTCGTGCGATCGCCCCAGGGCAGTCGTGGGTCCAGTTGGCGCCGACGAACCTGACAGACCGATTCCGAGTCCCACCCCCGAGCGCGACGATGGCCGCTGCCGCGGCCAACACCCAGTAGGAAGGCACAATCCGGGATTTCTTAGGATCGATCACCCCCATGCGCTCGAACAGTCGGACCTCAAATCCCACCGGCGGCTCACGGTCGGGCGCCACCTGCACCACCGCATCGGCGGCGCGGGAGAGCAGCTCGAGCTCTTCGGCACAACGGGGGCAATTCTCAACATGCGCCAGCGTCGCCGCCCGCTCGCGGCCGGTGAGAATGCCCAAAGCCAGTTCGGCCAGGAGTTCGGAGTGTTCGTCGCTCATTGCTCCTCCTCCAGTTCCCGCACGTGCTCGACAGCGGCTCGTAGTCGCATCAGCCCGGTCCGGATTCGCGTCTTGGCTGTGCCCAAAGGAATCCCTTCCTCCTCGCTCACTTCCAAGGCGGTGCGGCCGTAGACCGATGCCAGTACCACCGCACGCCGCTGCTCGGCCGGAAGCTCCGCCAGTGCGCCTCGCATGAGGTCACGCACGTCGCCACGTCGCACCGCATCTTCGGGATTGTGCTCAAGGCTGATGACGGCCGAAGCGGCAAAAGTATCGGGATCGGTAGGCACTGACCGTCGCATACGCAGCGCGTCGATAGTCAGGTTCCTGGTGATGGTGAGCACCCAGGAGGTGACCGATCCCCGTCGGGCGTCGAAGACCGGCGCGTGGCGCCAGACCCGGATCAGCGCTTCCTGGGCCACTTCTTCGGCCACGCCGGCGTCATTGGTCATGGAGTAAGCCAAGCCGAACACCCTGCGTTGATATCGGCGCACGAAGGCCACCGCCGAAGCCTGGTCGCCCACCGCCATGCCGGCCAAGAGCGCCTCGTCAGTCGGTCCCTCTGCAGCCACGGCCAATTGTCGCATCCTCAGTACTACGGCCGATCCCACTCCCGAGATTCCTCTTGAGCCAATCTCTGGACCAGGGGTCCGTCGTAGATCCTCTCGAGAGGAGCCCATATGTCGAAACTCGCATCCGCCTCACCCCGCCGCACCGGAGAACAGAGGTGATGCCCGAACTCCTGACTCGTAAGGCCACCTCAATGGCCGGCCGGATTACCTTCGTGGCCGGCGGGGCCCTCATCCTGTGGTCGACTTACATCCACTTCCATCTCTGGCAATCGGTGGGCTACAAGCACCTGCCCACCATTGGTCTCCTCTTCCTGCTGCAGTGGATCGGCGGGATTGCGCTGGGACTGGCCGTTCTTGCCGTGCCTCGCCTCTGGGTCGCCCTGGGTGGGATCGGCTTCGCCATCTCCACCATGGTGGGCTTCTTGCTCTGCACTGCCCTGCCCAAGGGTCTCTTCAACTTCAAGGAATCGTGGATGGCGCCATTTGCCCACGAGGCCTTCTACATCGAGATTGCCATCATTGTCGTGCTGGCCATCGCGGGGGCGCTCTGCCTCTCTGGATCAGCGTCCGCGTCAAAGGCCGGGTCCACCCCTCCCGTCGCCACGGCGCCCGGCGCATAGCGGGCCGGGCTTGCGTCGTCTTCTCCCAGCAGAGACGCGAGCCCGGCTCAGTTCGCTTAACGCAAACCAGCGAAGAGATCGTCTTCGGGCGTCGGGCTATTGGTGGAATCGAGGATGCGAACGAAACTCTCACTGCCCATCACCTGGCTAAACATCTCCACGCCCATTTGCAGGAACACGATGTTGTCGCCCTGACTGGCATGGGCCTCCAGTGAGGCGTACTTGCGGGCGGCCACTGCACTGCAGTCGATGACCGTGGTGATCAGCTCGTCGGGGGTACCTATGTCAGAGTTTTCGCCCACCTCGTCGGGTACTTCAATCCCGGATTCGGCCAGCACGTCCCGAAAGCTGGTGATCAACGAGCGCGCTACCGCCGTGTAATAGAGCTTGTTGGGGATACCGCATTCGGCGATGGCAGCATGAGTGATGCGGTTGGCCTGAATGTGATCGGGGTGCCCGTAAAAACCGTTCTCGTCGTACGTCACCACTACCTGAGGCTCGTATTGACGCATCAGATCGGCCAGGCGGTGGGCGGCGTCGGCCACGGGTGTATTCCAGAAGGCATTGGGCAGGGTGTTCTGCGGCCATCCCTCCATGCCGGAGTCGTGATAGCCGAGGAGTTCGAGGTGCGACACCCCCAGCACCTCGCAGCTCTTCTCCAGCTCCTTCCTCCTGGTGGGAACCACAAGCAGCTCATCGTGCGCCGCGTCGTCAGGCTTGACCCCGCCCGCGCCGTCGCCCAACTCGCCGTTGGTGCAGGTCACCAGCACGGTTCGCACACCCTCGTCGGAGTAGCGCGCCAGAATGCCACCGGTCCCGATGGCTTCGTCGTCCGGATGGGCGTGCACTGCCATGAGGGTGAGCGGTCGAGAGGACATTCGTCCGAGCGTATGGGAAGTTCAGGCCGTCACATGCAGCAGAGCGTTTGCGCCAGCCAAGAATCCCGGGCTGGCCCAACGCTGCGTCTGCTCGACAAAGTCGGTCATCCACGTCCAACCGACCGGTCCACCGGGAGAGGCCACGGCCAGCTCCACCTCGTTGGCGTAGGTCAGATCGACGAAGAGGGTGACACCGGCTGCGAGCGGGGTGAACACTTCGCCGGTGAAGCGATCGCGGAATGTCAGGTCTTCGGCTGTGACGTCTGGATCTGAGAGCTGGGGATAGAAGGCGTCACGATCACACGACGCATAGAAATAGACGAGTGCTTCGGCCTGCGCCCCAATGGCCGCACGCAGCTGTGCTCGATTCTCCAGCTCCAAGAGACACGGCTCAAAGCCGTGTGTACCGTAGGTGGCATGGCCAAGGGCGGCCAAAGCCAATCCATCATCGCCGCCCCAGTCCCGGACCAGCTCCTCCACTCCGATCAGGTGAGACAGGAGGTCACCAAAGAGATGGGGCGTGGTATCGGCACCGTGCTCCCGCAGGAAGGTGATGGCTGCTGCTCGATAATCAGTGCTGGTGCTCATGTCTGCAGATCCCCGATGGCTCCGGCCAGGACTTCAAGTTCGGGCCGCCAGGCCGGAGGCGGCGTCAACGGTCGCACAATGAACTTGGAAAAACCCACGGCGAGGAATGACTCGAGCATGGAACGCAGTCCATCGAGTCCTACCGGAATAATTTGGTCCAGCGGGCGACCCCGGGCCCGGCGCAGCAAGGGAGCCAGGGCCTCGTTAGTGAAGTCGAAGCCCTCCGGTGCATAGGAGAGGCTGATGCCGAAGTGCTCGGGACTAATGGACCGTCCGTGCTCAGCTGCCACTCGATCAATCACAGCCTTGCCCTCAGCTGCATCTTCGGGTGTGCACAATGCTGGGATCCAGCCGTCGCCGATGCGTCCACAGCGTTCCAGCGCGGCCGGCGCGTTGCCGCCGAGCCACACGTCGAAGGGATCTTGCACCGGTCGAGGCGACACCGTGATGTCAGTGAACGAGCCCGCCGGACCCTCGTGGCTCACCACTTCACCAGCCCAAAGACGGCGTAGCACCGGCAATGCCTCGTCCATCAGTCCACCCCGTTCGGACGGGGCCACACCTATGGCGCGGCGCTCACCTCCGATTGAAATACCGGGCACGAAGGTGAGGAGGAAGCGGCCGCCGGAGAGCAGGTCGAGCGTGGCCACGGCCTTGGCCAGCCACACCAGGTTCCGGCCGGGCAGCAGCATGGTGGTCCCGATCTTTAGTTTCGGACACGCGCCCGATACCCAAGCCAAGCCCACCAGCGGATCGGGTCCGGGTCGAGAAAGCACTTCGGGCAACCACAGCGAGTCGAAGCCGAACTCGGTGATGGACTGCCCCAACGACACCATGTCGTCGGGTGCCAGGTTCTCTCCCCCAGCGCTAATGCCTATGCGGACCTTCATTGAGCAGCTCCTTGTCAGCGCGACCAGTGTCCGCTCCATTCCCGCATCGTCGACGTCGTGGTGGGTGACGAAGCGAACCGTGTGCTCTGCAATGGTGCCGGCCAAAATTCCGTGCTGCTCCAAATGGGCCAGCAGCTCGTCGACTTTGGGATGGCGAAAGCAGACGACGTTGGTGTGCACCGACGCCGGGTCGAGCCCGCAGTCGGGCCAATGTTCCGCCACCGCCTCGGCCAAGCGGCGGGCCCGAACATGGTCCTCGGGCAGTCGATCGATCATGTGACTGAGGGCGATAAGTCCCGGAGCGGCCAGTACTCCCGATTGGCGCATGCCCCCGCCCAGACGCTTGCGCTCCAGTCGGGCTTCGGCCATCACGTCGAGTGGCCCGGCCAGCACTGAACCTACCGGCGCGCACAGTCCCTTGGACAGGCAGGACATCACCGTGGTGGCCGGCTGGGCCCAGGCCCCCGCGGCCACGCCAGTGGAGGCCTCCGCGTTGAAGAGGCGGGCACCGTCGAGGTGGATCGGCAGATCACCTGCCACTTCGACCACCGCTCGCAGACCTTCGCTGGTCCACGGCGCACCGGATGCGGCCATGTGCGTGTTCTCGAGGCTGACCAGCGACACCGTGGGCTGGTGATAGGAGGAGGCAGCAATGGCCGCCCGCACGTCGTCGGGTTTGAGCATCCCGTCGCTGTCGTCGAGGGCGATGAACTGAATGCCCGCATTGCGAGGGGCAGCACCGTATTCATAGGACACCACGTGCTGGCGCCGACCGGCCACGACGGCGGTGCCGGGAGTGGTCAGGACCCGGAAGGCGATCTGATTGGCCATGGTGCCAGACGGCACGAAGACCGCCGCTGGCTTACCCACCCGTGCGGCGTAGGCCTCTTCCAAGGCCCGCACCGTTGGGTCCTCGCCGTAGTCGTCGTCGCCCACTTCGGCTGCGGCCATGGCCCGTCGCATGTCCGACGTCGGCTTGGTCACGGTGTCACTTCGCAGATCGACCAGGTCGGCCACGCGTTGAGACTAACGGGGCCCCGTTAACATCCCGCGGTGACCACTTCTTCGCCGTCCGAGTCCTCCGGAATTCCTGACTTCCTCAGCGGTCGTCACAGCATCCATGAGCTGCTCGATGTGGAAGTAATAGAGGCCACCGCTGAGCGCGTGGTGCTCCGACTGCCCATCACCTGGAAGGTGCATCAGCCCTACGGGATTTTGCACGGCGGGGTGTCGGCTCTGCTGGCCGAATCCGCCGCCAGTTTCGGTGGGGCGCTGGCTGCTGGGCCTGGCTACCAAGTGGTGGGCACCGAACTCAACGCCAGCCATCTGCGCGGGGTGTCCGATGGCCATCTGACGGCCACGGCCACGCCGATCCGGGTGGGAAGGACAGTCCAGGTCTGGGGTATTTCCCTGGTCGACGATGCGGGTCGGGCCATCTGCGAGGCCCGTTGCAGCTTGGCTGTACGACCCGAGGTTGTCGGATCGGAGTAGGCAGGGCAGTGGCCGCGGCGTAACATGACAGTGTGACGCCGGTGGGAAATGAAGCACGTCGTCCGACGCTTGGGTTGATCCTTCCAGCCAGCTTGCAGGAAGAATCTTCACCCCCTCTTGGTACTACCAACGGTGCTACTGGCGGAACGGCCGCGGCACTTTCCGACCTCTGCCGGCGGGCCGAAGCCACCGGCGCCGATTCATTGTGGGCGGTCGATCACGTCTTTTGGCCCCACCCCATCAACGATTGTCTGACCACCCTGGCCATCGCTGCCGCATCCACCCGACGACCGACGCTCGGGAGCTGCGTGCTGCAGTTGCCGCTACGCCACGACCGGCGAGTTGGCCAAGCAGGCCACCGCATTGCAGCTGCTGTCCGGGGGGCGGTTCGTGCTCGGCCTGGGTGTGGGGAGCCATGCGCCGGCGAGTACGAGCGGGCCGGGGTCGACTTCCACCGCGGGGTCGCCTGATGGACGAAGGCATCGCCGCGCTGCGCCAAGCCTGGAGTGACGACCGGTGACGGTGTACGTCCAGGAGCCGGCCGTCGATTCCGGTTCCGCTATGGATCGGCGGTTCCAGCGTGGCCGCCCGGCGGCGTGCCGCTGCCCTTGGTGACGGGTGGGTGCCGCTGTTCATCACGGCCGACGACTACGGCTCAGCGGTGCAGCGCGTTGCGCCGAGAGACCGTGGAGGCGGTCGATCGCGCCGATGCGGTCGAGCCCGCCGTGGTGGTTTTCATGCGCGTCGGCGCTGAGGGCGAGGCCCGGGCCGACGGCGCACAGTGGCTGTCCAATCTCTACGGGGTACCCCCCAAGGCCTTCGATCGCCATCTCGTGGCCGGGCCGTCCGAGCATTGCGCGGCAGAGCTCGGAAAGTACGTTCAAGCCGGTGCCCGCCACGTCGTGGTGATGGTGGCCGGGAACGATGCTGTGCGGCACTTCGGGTTCCTGCGCTCGGCCTTTGTGGCTTACACCGAGAGCAGGCTGGCGGGGGTGACTGCGATGACCACCACCGACATCGCCATCCTCGGGCACCGGCATGACCGACATGAGCCGGCGCGACCTCTCGCCCGAGACCATGGCCTACCAGGCCACCCACGAGGCCCTGGCCGATGCCAGCATCGAGCCCGATCAGCTGGGCCTGGTCATCGTTGGGAACGCCACGGCCGGTCGCCTGTGCGATCAGGCCTGCGTGCGCGGCCAGACCTGGCTGCGCAAGGCTGGCCTGAGCGAGGTCGCCATCATCAACGTTGACAACTCTTGCGCCGGTGGCAGCTCAGCGCTGCACTTGGCCACCATGGTGGCGGCCACCATGGACCGCCCGATCCTTGCCCTTGGAGTCGAGAAGATGTGGACGGGTAACCGGACCGAGACCATGGCCGGCATTGAGGACGGGCTGCCAGCGGACTACCGGCTACGACCTCCACAACCGCCGTCATGCCGACGACAATCCGGCCGGCAGCATTCTGATGGGACTCAACAACAGCTGGGCCCAGCGCATCATGGCGGACCGGGGCGTCACGGTGCGGCACATTGCCGCCGCCGCCGTGAAGGCATTCGATCACGCTGCTCGGAATCCACTGGCGCAATGCCAGCGCACGGCCACCATCGAAGAGGTCATGGCCTCGCCGCAGGTGGCCGGAGTCCTGACCCGATTGATGTGCAGTTCCTTCACCGACGGAGGCGCCGCCGTGGTGGTCGGCGGCCCCTCGGTTGCCGCTCCGACCTCCGCCCCTCGTATCATCGGCTCGGTGGCCCGCTCTGGAAATGGTTCGCTCGACTATCACGATCGATTGACCCAGGCTGCCGACGCCGCCTGGGAGTCCTGGGGCTTCGGTCCCGGTGATGTCGATCTGGTTGAACTGCACGACGCCACCGCGGCCGAGGAGCTCTACGCCCTCGAGTCTCTCGGGTTTTTCGAAATCGGTGCAGCCGGTCCGGCCACAGAAGCTGGCATGACCAGGGTGGATAGCCCCGGGTTGGTGGTGAACTCGAGCGGTGGCCTGGTCGGACGCGGACACCCATTGGGCGCCACCGGGTTGGCCCAGGTAGTGGAGTTGGCCAATCAGTTCAGGGGTCGAGCCGGAGCGAGACAGGTGCCCGGGGCTCGCCTGGGTGTGGCGGTGAACACCGGCGGCATCATTGAGGGGGACGCCGGATTCGTCGGCATGCATGCCATTCGGGCGGGTGCATAATGCCCGGCATCCGCATTTCGGGTTGCGGCATCGCCGTCCCGGACAAGATCGTGACCAACGACGATTTCGCAGTCCGTATCGACACCAGCGACGCCTGGATCACCGAGCGCACAGGCATTAAGACAGCGCCACTTCGGGGGCACCACCTCGGGGCTGGCCATTGAGGCCGGGCGCAACGCCCTCGAAGCGGCGGGACGCACGGCCAGCGAGATTGCCCACGTCATTCTTGCCACCACGACCCCGGACGGCGTCATCCCCGCCGTCGCGCCCAGGGTGGCACACGAGCTGGGGATTAAAGGCGGGGCCTTCGACCTCAACGCGGCGTGTTCGGGCTTCGTCTACGGCCTGGTGACCGTGGCCGGCTTCATTGGCACCGGTTCGGGACCCATCTTGCTGATCGGTTCGGAGACGCTGTCCAAGTTCACTGATCTCGACGACCGCTCCATCGCCATCATTGTCGGCGACGGCGCCGGCGCAGTGGTGGTTGAGCCAGTAGAGGGCCCGGGCGGCTTGGTCAGTTGGAACCTCAACTCGGATGGATCACTGCGGCACCTCCTCTACTGCGACCATGGCGGCACCCTGTTCATGGACGGGAAAGAGGTGTTCCGCAAGGCCGTGCGCGTGGTAGTCGAGTCGGCCGAACAGGCCATGGCCGAGGCCGGCATCACGGCCGACGACGTATCGCTGTTCATCCCCCACCAAGCCAACCTCCGCATCATTCAGGCGGCGTGCCAACGACTAGGCATCCCCGAGGAGCGGGCCGTCGTCGTCATCGATCGCTACGGCAACACCTCGTCAGCTTCCATACCGCTGGCTCTGCACGATGCGCTGAGCACCGGCCGGGTGCACCAGGGCGACAATCTGTTGTTCACTGGCTTTGGTGGTGGCATGACGTGGGCCAGCGCCGTCTTCCGTTGGGTGTGAATCCCGCACTCGTCATCCTGGCCGCCGGTCGGGCTCGACGATTCGGCGGCTGCAAGCCCCTCGCACCCGTTGGCACCCACGGTGAGGCCGTGATCGACCTGGTGGCCAGCGACGCGCTCGCCGGTGGCTTCGGCACCATCGTGCTGGTGCTGGGACCCGCCACCGGGCCGGCCATTCGCTATCACGTGGAACGGACGTGGCCATCGAGCGTCGACGTGCGTTTCGCCTATCAAGAGGCACCGCTGGGCACCGTCCACGCCGTGCTCGCCGCCTCCGAACATGTAGGCGACGCGCCCTATGGCGTGGGCAACGCGGACGACGTGTACGGGCAGGCCGCCTGTGCTCAGTTGGCCGCCCACCTCTCGGGGGGTTCATCCGTCAACGCGCTGGTGGGCTACCTGCTGTCCCGTGCTGTAGTCGGCGATTCTCCTGTGACGCGGGGCCTCTGTCGGGTGAGCGGCGATGGCCACCTGTTGGGCGTCGACGAGCGGCGCAGTGTGCACGCAGACGGAAACGGCGGCTTTGTCTCCGACGACGGGCTGCAACCGGCCCAGCTGGCACCGGATTCCCGAGTCTCCATGAACCTGTGGGGATTCACGCCGGAATTCCACAAGATGCTGCGCCTAGCCATGGATGCCGCGGTCGACGCTTCGGAGGAATCCGAGGTGCTCTTGCCCGAGGTGGTGGCCCACTCTTTGGACAGCAGCCCATTTCAGGTGCTCCCCACTGACGCGTCCTGCATTGGGGTGACGCATCCCGATGATCTCGGGCTGGTGCAAGCCGACATCAACCGCCAGGTCGGTCGGGGCGATCGTCCCGCCACACTCTGGTCCCGCGTCTGAACAGTCGAACTTTTTTAACCCCAGACGCGACGCAACCCCGAGTAACCGTTCGGCCGAAGCCTCCCGTGCTCCTCGGGGCCACGTCTAGGACAACCCGCCGACGTCGTACCGGGATCGTGTCGGACAATCCCGGTCCGAGCCTGGTCCAGCGACTCCAGGGAAGTCACCGGCCCGTAACACGGACCACCCATGTCGAAAACTTCCCCCCGCTCCGGCCGCGAGCCCCTTGCGGGACTCAAAGCCGACCCTCGATCCAGCCTTGCGGCTGTCTCTCGGCCACCTTCCAGCTCACCTTGCGGCTCACCTTCCGGCTTCCTTTCCGCCAGCCTTGCGGCCGTTGGTCGGGGTTCGGCGGGCTTTCGTTTCCGAACTGATCACAGGTTGCGCTTCGCGTCACGCAAGGTCAATAACGATTCGCGAAATCCCGATGTTCTCCCCATCTTTTGCAATGTCGTCCCCAACTGTCACCCGATTCGTCCCCCGGTTATCCCCAAATCGCGTTCTGGGACAGGTGCAGAAGTACCCTTTCGGTGGCGGAGCAACAGCAAAAACAAGTGGGGTGCGCGATGGGTTTCTACGACAGCTTCTATTCGTTTGTGGGAGATGTTCCCGGTGGGGCTGCTGGGGCGGGAATCGATTCATGGCCTGAAGGCACTGACGCGCTTGATGCGCCGGCGGCGGCGCCGGCGACCCTTGACACGCTGGCCGAGGAGTTCGTGGACAACGAGGCTGGGGTCAACGAGGTCTTCGACCAGGTGGAAGCCGATGCGGATGCCGACCCGTTCTTGGCCATGACGCACGCCACCGCACTGGTTGGGATCATCAATCACGCCCAGACCAAAACCAGCAAGCTTTCGAATCGATTGGCCGAAGCCATCAATCGACTGCATGCCATTTTGGAAAAGATCAAGGCCACGACCAATGCAACCTCCTTCACCATCACTGTTGGATTTCCCTTCAATTTGTCGATCAGCGTGACGTTCTGAGCCCGTTGGACCAGCCTGAACAGATCAGCTTCCGATCGGCGACCGCCGACGATGCTGACGCCATCGCGCTCCTGCACGCCGGCAGTTGGCGCCGCAACTACCGGGGCGCCTACCCGGATCACTACTTGGATGGTCCGGTCTTCGCCGATCGGCAGACCCTGTGGCGAGAACGATTGGCGCATCCGGGCCCTGAGACAGCCACCATCGTGGCTGAATGCGAGGGCCAGGTGGTTGGTCTCTCCCACACGGTGTACGAAGACGATCCGAAGTGGGGAGCGCTGCTCGACAATCTGCACGTGACGCACGAGTTAAAAGGGCGGGGCGTCGGCACTCGTCTGATGTCCGAAACGGCCCATCGATTGCTAAATGGGCACGCCGGCATGCCCTTGTATCTGTGGGTGCTCGCGCAGAACACGGCTGGTCAGGCCTTCTACGGCGCCCGGGGTGGCGTATGCGTGGAACGCCGGTCTCGAGCTCCGCTTCCCGGTGAAGCCCTCCGCTACGCCTGGTCCGACCCGTCGGTGTTGCTCACCAGATGAACGGAACCAGGCGCTTGTGGGTCGCCGCGTAAGCCTTGTAGGGATCCCCCAGTTGCGTCACGAGGGCCTTCTCCTCCGCGTTGATCCGGAAGATCAGTCCGCCCAGCATGGCGACCCCGATGCAGAGCAGGTACCACCAGTTAGCCATCAGCAGCAGGAGACCGGAGTAACCCAAAAGGATGCCGACGTAACTCGGGTGTCGCACGAACCGATAGGGGCCGGTGGTGATCACGGGCTGGTCAGCACTGGTCTGCACGTTGAAGGTGAAGTAGTGCCCGAGGGTCCTGAAACTCCAAAGACGCAAGCCCATGCCGCACCACAAGAGCACCAGCCCTATGCATCCGAGGCCGATCCACATCGGACCAAGCGGATACTTTTCCGTCAGGAACACACCGGCGGCGAATCCGGCGATGCCAAAGACGCGGAGGTACAGGGCGCTGCCCCGGGACGCCCGCACGCCTTCAGGCCGGCGATGGAGGCCTTGGCGGACTTCGAAGGTGACCCAGACAACCATGGTGGCGATCATCAACCCCAACGCCCAGGGTCGACCCGCCACGAAGGCGTGCAGGACGAGCGCTGGGTTCGACGATGGCCAAATGACGGTGGTGACGCCGCCGCTCACAGGGGGGTGACGTATGCCCCTGAAATGCCACCGTCAACAAGAAAGGTGGAGGCCGTCATAAAGGATGAGTCGTCCGAAGCCAGGAAGGCCACGGCGGCCGCTATCTCGGTGGCCTCGCCGAAACGGCCCATCGGGATGTGAACGAGACGACGCGCCGCTCGTTCCGGGTCCTTGGCGAAGAGCTCCTGGAGCAACGGTGTGTTCACCGGTCCAGGACACAGGGCGTTGACCCGGATGCCTTGGCGAGCGAACTGCACGCCGAGCTCGCGTGACATGGCCAGCACGCCGCCCTTGCTGGCGGTGTAACTGATCTGGCTGGTGGCCGCGCCCAATATCGCTACGAACGAGGCTGTGTTGATGATGGAGCCACCACCACGGTTGAGCAGGTGGGGAATGCCGTACTTGCAGCACAGGTACACCGAGGTCAGGTTGACCTCCTGCACCCGCTTCCAGGCTTCGAGGCCGGTGTCGAGGATGGAGTCGTCGTCGGGTGGGCTGATGCCCGCGTTGTTGAAGAGGATGTCGATCCCGCCGTACTTGGCGGCGACCTGGTCGTAGAGGGACTCGACCGCCTCGGCCGACGTCACGTCGAGTTGGACGAACATGCCGCTGATGGACTCAGCCAGGGCTGTGCCGTTGGCTTGATCGAGGTCGACGACGGCCACGGAAGCGCCTTCGTAGGCCAGGCGTTCACAGGCGGCCTTTCCGATGCCACTGGCACCGCCGGTGACCACGGCCACCTTGTCCACCAGACGTCGGGCGTACTCGCTCATTGCTCTCCTTTTGCTGGGCTGGTTTGCGCCGGTTGGTGCAGTTGTTCAGTCGGAGCTGATGAAGACGTTCTTCACGTCACAGAAGGCATCGAGGGCGTCGGGGCCGAGCTCGCGGCCAATGCCCGATTGCTTCGCTCCTCCGAAGGGAGTCCAGTAGCGGACCGACGAATGCGAGTTCACCGAAAGCGTGCCGGTGTCGATGGCCCGTGCCACCCGCAGTGCCCGCCCGACGTCGCGAGTCCACAGCGAACCTGAAAGTCCGAAGGGCGTGTCGTTGGCCAGACGGATGGCGTCCTCTTCGTCCTTGAACGGGATGACCACGACGACGGGGCCGAAGATCTCATCGGTGGCAGCGCGGTCAGTGGGGCTGACCGGCGCCAGCACCGTGGGGGCGAACCAGTTGCCAGGTCCATCGGGGCAGGTGCCGGTGAAGGCGACGGGAGCGCCTTCGGGCACGAAGGAGGCCACGCTGGCCAGATGTGAGGGTGAAATGAGCGGACCCATCTCGGTGGCTTCCAAGGTGGGATCACCGACGATCACGCCACCGACGGCGGTCTCGAGATGGGACATGAACTCGTCGTAGGCCGATTGCTGCACCAGGATTCGTGATCGGGCGCAGCAGTCTTGTCCGGCATTGTCGAAGACGCCATAGGGGGCACGGGCGGCGGCCAGCGGGATGTCAGCATCGGCAAAAACCACATTGGCGCTCTTGCCGCCCAGTTCGAGGGTGACCCGCTTTATCTGATCGGCACAGCCCGCCATGATCTGACGCGGCCGACCTCGGTGGAACCGGTGAAGCAAATTTTGCGTACGTCTGGGTGGGTGACGAATCGCTGCCCCACCACGCTGCCCTGGCCGGGCAAGATCTGGAGCACCCCTTCGGGGATACCCGCTTCGAGGGCCAACTCTCCGATGCGGATGGCACTGAGAGGCGTGAGCTCGGCCGGCTTGAGAACGACGGTGTTCCCGGCGGCCAGCGCAGGGGCGAATCCCCAACCGGCAATGGCCATCGGGAAATTCCAGGGCACGATGATGCCGACCACGCCGAGGGGCTCATAGAAGGTCATGTCGACCCCGCCGGCCACGGGGATTTGGCGACCGCTCTGCCGCTCGGGTGCTCCGGCGTAGTACTCGAGCACATCACGGACGTTGCCAGCCTCCCAGCGGGCGTTGCCGATGACGTGTCCGGCGTTCACCACCTCGAGCTGGGCCAGCTCCTCGCCGTGGGCGTCCACCGCATCAGCGAAGCGACGCAGGAGTCGGGCCCGGTCGCCTGGGGCCACTTCTCGCCATGGTGGGAAGGCGTCGGACGCCTTGGCGATGGCGGCATCGACATCGGTCTCGCTCAACGATGGCACCGAGGCCACGACCTCACCGGTGGCTGGATTGTGGACATCGGTCAGCGCGGTGTCGTTGTGCACCATGTGATCTTTGCCGAAGTAAGTGGACCCGCCCCAACCGAGCGAAGATATCGGCATGAACGACCTGCTTCGTCGCCTGGAGCGCTACTACGACACCGTGCCTCGAGCCTTTGCTGTCGTCGAGACCTTCGGCGCGTTCACCCTGTTCGTGGCCACCGAAGGCTTCCCGTTCTACGCCCGACCCACGCTGGGTAATAAGGAAACTCCAACGGTCGATGCCGTTCTGGCCGTGTTGGACCGCCAGCGGGCACTTGGGGTGCCTGAGTCCTTCGAGTGGGTGGATGAGGTGACGCCGGGAGCCACTTCGGTGATCGAGGCAGCTGGACTGTCGGTGCAGCGACATCCATTGCTGGTTCTGGACACGCTTCGACCGTTGAGCCCACCCTCCGGCGTTACCTTGCGCCTGGCTGGGGCCGACGATCCTTCGCTGCCTCCCCTGAAGGCTGTCCTCGACCTGTCCTTCACCGCCGGCGGGACGGCCGTGGGTGAGGGCGGCCCGGCTGAACGCGACGCCGGGGTCAATCCCGACGATGCAGGCGTGGCGGGCTGGCGGTCCAGGATTGACCTAGCTCTGATGGCCATGGTGGTGGCCGAGGACGACACCGGTCCGGTGGGTGGCGGCAGCCACTCCCCCCGAGACGGCGTGACCGAGCTGGCGGGTATCGCCACGCTGCCCACGCAGCGACGGCGTGGCATTGGCGCGGCCATCACTGCTCGTTTGGTGCAGGACGCCCTTGAGACGGGCTGCGACCTCAGTTTCCTCTCGGCCGAGACGGCCGAGGTGGCCCGCATTTACGAGAACGTCGGCTTCATCCGGGTGGGCGTGGCCTGCACCGCCGAATTCCCCGGGTAGATACGAGACGCTCCTTGTACAGTGCGGGCCGTGCCCAATGACGCCCCGCCTACAGTCCCGATTGAGCAGTTCAACCTGTCCAAGGTCTTCGACGTGCTGGTCGAGTCGATCGGCGACCGGGAGTGCATCGTCTGGCGGGATCGGCGTTTCTCCTACGCCCAAGTAGCCGAGCGCTCGAACCGACTGGCCTCGTACCTGCACGACAAGGGACTGGGCGTTCGACACGAACGCAACGGGTTGGCCGGTCACGAGTCAGGCCAGGACCACGTCGCCCTGGCGATGTACAACGGCAACGAATACCTCGAAGGAATGTTGGGCTGTTATCGAGCTCGACTCGGTGCCTTCAACGTGAACTATCGCTACGTGGGTGAGGAGCTGCGCTATCTCCTCAATGACGCCAAGCCGCGTGCGCTGATTCTGCATGCATCACTGGCACCGATCATGGCCGAGGTGCTGCCCAGCCTCAGTGACCCACCAGCGGTGTTGTTGCAGGTCTCAGATGAGTCCGGCAACGCGCTCCTCGACGGAGCCGTCGACTACGAGGAAGCGCTGGCCCTGGGCTCACCGGATGGGCCGCCTGTGGAGCCGGACCCCGATGATCTCTACATCCTCTACACCGGAGGTACCACGGGCATGCCCAAAGGGGTCCTGTGGCGTCAGCACGACATCTTCATGGCGGCCATGGGTGGCCGCAAAGTAGGCACCTGGGAGATCACGACTAGCTACGAGAACCTGACTCAGCGGCTGAACGAGAGTTTCCCGGTCCGTCTATTGGTCTTACCTCCACTGATGCACGGAGCGGCCCAGTGGGCTTGTTTCATGCTGATGGCCCAAGGCGCGACCTTGATCTTCCCCAACGATTCTCGTCGCGTGGAACCCGACGATGTCTGGAGCACGGTCGAGCGCGAGAAGGCCAACACCATGACGGTGGTGGGCGACGCTGTCCTGCGCCCCCTGATCATGCAGCTGGACAAAAAGGAGTACGACCTGTCCTCGTTCTATGCCGTAGGCAATGGCGGAGCGGCGTTGACTCCGGCCGTGCGGGAACTGGCCCTGGCCCGCCTCCCCAATTTGTTGATCTCCGACTCGGCCGGCTCCTCTGAGACTGGAGCACAGATGTTCGTGGTGGCCGGCAAGGATGGCAAGGCCGGAATGTTCTTGCCGGGACCCGGCACGGTGGTGGTCGACGCCGAGTTGACGCACGTGCTCGAGCCGGGACATGAGGGCATGGGCTGGCTGGCGCAGACCGGCAACGTACCGTTGGGCTACCTCGGTGACGCCGAGAAGACGGCGCGGACGTTCCCCGTGATTGAGGGTGTGCGCTACTCGATTCCGGGCGACCGGGCCCGTCATCTGGCCGACGGGCAGATAGAGCTGCTCGGGCGCGACTCGGTCACCATCAACTCCGGCGGCGAAAAGATTTTTGTCGAGGAAGTGGAGCGGGCCATCGCCGGGCATCTCGACGTGGCCGATGTCGTAGTCACCGGGCGGCCCAGTGAACGATGGGGCCAGGAAGTGGTGGCTGTGGTGCAACTGAACGAAGGCGCGTCACCCGATGGCGAATCCATCGTCAAGCAAGCATCTGGGTTTATCGCCCGTTACAAGTTGCCCAAGGACGTCATCTTCGTGGATGTGATCCAGCGGTCACCGTCGGGCAAGGCCGACTATCGATGGGCAGCCGAACGGGCGGTGAAGGGTTAAGCGGTGTTGGCGTCAATGCAAACCGAGCGGCTGCTATTGCGGCCGTTCGAAGATCGCGACTTGGCGCCGTTCGCCGCTTTGAACATCCACCCCGACGTGGTGGCCATGCTTGGCTCGTCTCCCTCGCGTGGCGAGAGCGATGCCATGGTGGTGCGCTTTACCGAGGAGTTGGCCCGGGAAGGTTGGGGCATCTGGGCCATCGAGGTAGTGGATGGTGCGCCGTTTGTTGGCTTCTGCGGACTCCACGCCTTGGCCTCACATGTGCCGGCATCGCCGGCCGTCGAAGTGGGGTGGCGACTGGACCCGACCTTTTGGGGTCATGGCTACGCCACCGAGGGCGCACTGGCTGCATTGGCCCACGGGTTCGGCCCATGTGGGTTGCAGGAGATCGTGTCCATCACCGCTGTGGTGAATGCGCGATCCCAAGCCGTGATGCAGCGCATCGGCATGACCCGCGACCCTTTCGGTGATTTTGAGCACCGAGGCCTGCCCGAGGGCCACGAGCTGCGGCCCCACGTGCTGTATCGGATACAACCCTGACGTAGGTTTCCGGCGTGATGACACCTGCCACTGCTACGGCCGAACCAACTCGTTGCCACTGGGCCACCGGGCCCGAAATGATCCCCTATCACGACACCGAATGGGGCGTCCCCGTCCACGACGATCGCACTCATTTCGAGTTCCTGGTGCTGGAAGGGGCTCAGGCGGGACTGAGTTGGCTCACCATTTTAAAACGGCGAGACGGATACAGGCGAGCCTTCGCCAACTTCGACGCCGCCAAGGTGGCCCGCTTCACACCGGTCCGGGTGGAGAAGCTCCTGCTCGATACGGGCATCATCCGCAACCGGGCCAAGGTCGAGGCCACGGTGCGCAACGCCCGCTTCTTTCTGGCCATACAAAGGGAGTTCGGCTCCTTCGATGCTTACTTGTGGGACTTCGTGGGGGGTGCCACGGTGCAGAACAAATGGCGGCGAGTGGAGCAGTTGCCCGCCACGTCGAAAGTGTCGGAGGCGGTCAGCGCTGACCTACGAGCTCGGGGCTTTCGCTTCGTCGGCCCAACGGTGTGTTACTCACACCTGCAGGCGGCCGGGCTGGTCAACGACCACCTGGTCAGCTGTTTTCGCCACGCCGAAGTCAGCAGGTCCGGCGCATAATCACCCGGGCGCCGAACTGGCCGAGAATGGACTCCTCCGGAGGAAGGCCCCGCTCGGCGTACCACTCGTCGGCTGGGCCAACTTCGGTGAATCCTTCCGAGGCGTAGAACGGCCCGTTCCAGGGGATGTCACGGTACGTGGCCAAGGTGAGCGCGTCGTAACCGGCATCGGCAATCCATAGGCAGGCAGCTTGCAGCAAGGCCCGACCGGCGCCGTGACCACCGTGGTCCGGATGTACCGACAATTGTTCGAGGTGGGCACCGTCCAGTAGGCGGTCAATCCGGGCGAATCCAATGGGTGGGTGCCCGGTGACGAGAATGACCATGGCCTGACAGAGCGCTTCAACTGTGCCGGGCGGTGGGAACGGTCCGATGCCCAACGAGTCGAAGCGCGTATCGGCCAGGCGCTCCACCTCCGGTAGGCCGACGAGCTCCTCGGGTTGAGCCGGACGGACCTCGAACATGCCTCGACACTACGTCGCACCGATAGCGTGACCTTTCGTGCGTGCCGTCATCTGTCGTGAACTAGGACCCCCGTCATTGCTCGTCGTGGAGGAGCGACCCGACCTCGTACCGTTGGCGGGCGGAGTGGTGATTGAGGTCGAAGCGGCTGGCGTGAACTTCGTCGACGGTCTGTTCATTGCCGGGCAGTACCAGATCAAACCCCCGCTCCCCTTCACTCCAGGCAGTGAAGTGGCCGGCCGAGTGGCCCTGGTGGGCGCCGACGTTTCCGGTGTGACGGTGGGCCAGCGCGTCATGGCCACCACGGGACTCGGCGGCTATGCCAGCCAGGTCATGGTGTCGGCGTTGTCGTTGGTCACGCTGCCCGACTCACTCGATGCGCCCCGAGCGGCCACTTTTACCCAGAGCTTCAGCACCTGCCTCTACGCGCTGCGCGACCGCGCCCATGTCGTACCCGGGGCCACCGTCCTGGTGCTCGGCGCTGGCGGCGGCATCGGCTTAGCTGCCATCGGCGTGGCCAGGGCCTTGGGTTGCCGGGTCATCGCTGCGGCCAGTTCGGCAGAAAAACTCGCAGCGGCCTTGGCGGCGGGGGCGGAGGCCACTATTAATTCCTCGACGCAATCTGTAAAGGACGAGGCCCGCGCCTGGGCCGGCGGCACTGGCGTCGACATCGTCATCGACCCCATCGGTGGTGCGGCCGCTGAACCGGCACTGCGCGCCTTGGGTGACGGTGGGCAGTACCTGGTCATCGGCTTCGCTTCGGGCACCATCCCCAAAATCCCGCTGAACCAAGTACTGCTTCGCAATCGCACTGTGCTGGGCATCGACTGGGGTATCTGGTCCATGCAGCATGGCGTCGAGCAGCTCTCGCTGCTGCGTGAATTGGTGAACATGGTCGACCGGGCCGATCTCGACCCGGTGCATCCCTTCACCTATCCGATGGATGAAGTGGCGACCGCTCTGGACGACTTGTTGGCGCGCCGCGCCGTCGGGAAGCTGGCGCTGATCCCCTGAGCGCCTGCGGCTCAGTGGGCGGCGATGGTCAGCGCGAACTTGAACTGGCCGTCGACGAGCAAGGTGTAACGACCGGGTCGTACCCGCTTGAGACTGTTGGGTGCCGTTTGGGCCCAGGAACCGGAGCCGATGACGGCTGCACCCGGCTGGAGTTCGGCGAATCCAAGGGCAGGACAATTAAAGGCGGCCAGACCGGGCCACACATTGTGGTGGTGCTTTCCTTCAATGGTGAAGCCCATGGAGCCGCACGGGCCAATTTGCAGCGCCGAACTCACCGCGCCACCCGCGCCACCGTTGGCGTAGGGCGCCACGTAGTTGCATGCAGTCGTCCCGTCGTTCTTGGCAATGAAGTCGAGGTTCAAGACCTGAGCCGGGTGCAGCGTGAGCCGATTGACCCCCACCAACAATCCGGTGCTCTTGGCGCCGCACTCCCAGAATGTCCCGTGACCCGCCTGAGCCAACTTGGCCGATGCCCGCACACTCGCTTTGTGTGGGCTCTTGGCTCCAGCGGCAAACGGGGCAGCAACAATCATGAGCACTGCGGCCACCAGCGCGGCCAGGACCTGTCCCTTCTTCGCCATGCCCTACAGCCTGCCCGACAATGCGGTGCGCTTCATTGCAATTCGCCTCGTTTACCGGAAGTGGGGAATGACCTGAGTGCCCATGAGCTCAATGGTCTGCATCACGGTTTCATGGGAGATCTTGTAGGGATTTACCAGGCAGAGCAGCAGATCCACCCCGGCTTCTTCGTACTTCTTGCAGGCGTCGAGGCATTCCTCGGGAGTGCCCAGCACGCAGGCATTGGTCTCCATCAGGATCTCCAGCGTCAGTAGATCGAGAAGACCCTCATCATTGTGCTTCTTCATATCGGCGGCGTAGCCGTAGTTGCCCAACTCTTGATTGCGCTCGGCCATCAGGTCAACGAGGGTGGCGATTTGGCGCGCCCCGGCGACCGGGTACCACTCGAATGATTCCCGGGCGTTGGCGATGGCCTCTTGGCGGTCCGATGCGCAGATGGCCATGGTGAACGTGGCCGCTTGATTGTTGACGAAGGCTCCGATGGGACTGGTGCAGGTTTCGACCGCAGCCCTGTAGATATCGATCTTGCGCTTCACCTCAGAGGGCGGAAGCCCGACGGCGAACGAGCAGAGCCCGAGACCGAGACGACCCATTTGTGCGTGTCCGTCATCGGCTGTGGTGGCACCCCACAGTGGTGGGTGCGGCTGCTGCAAAGGCTTGGGCTGCACTCGGCGCTTGGGCATCTGCCAGTAGTGGCCACTGAACTCGTATTCGTCGTTGGTCCAGCAACCGACGATGTGCTCGATCGCCTCCTGCCACATCTGACGGCTCTCGGCCGGGTCGATACCGAAGCCCTCGAGCTCTGTTCGAGTGGCTGATCGGCCCGTGCCCAGGTCCACCCGCCCGTTCGAAATGAGGTCGAGCACGGCAACCGATTCCGCCGTACGCACCGGGTGGTTATAGGGCTTGGGCATGAGCCGCACGCCGTAGCCGAGCCGGATTCGTTCCGTGCGTGAGGCGATGGCGCCATAGAGCACTTCGGGATTGGAGCAGTGGGAGTACTCCTGCAGGAAATGATGTTCCACCGTCCAGAAGGCATCCCAGCCAAATCGGTCGCCAGCAATCGCCTGCTCCAAGGTGTGCTGGTACGCCTTGAGTTCGCTGTCTGGTTCCCAGGGGCGAGGCACGGGAATCTCATAGAACAAGGCGAACTTCATGGAACGCACCCCCCTGGGCAGTTCGAACATCGAGTCGTCAGACCATAAGCGAGCCCGGATACGGGTGCACGCCCTGGGGTAGACAATCGGCACCGCAGCGGGGAGGTCTCATGAGGGGTTTGTCGAGTCGGACGTACATCGTGACGGGTGCCGCTTCAGGCATCGGCCTGGCCACGGCGATGCGCTTGTTGGATGAGGGGGCCTTGGTGATGGGGGCCGACATTGTCGATCCGCCCGCCGGCCTTTCGTCCTCGGATCGATGCTCGTTCGTGCACTGCGACGTGGCCGACGAGACATCGGTGGAGCAGTTGGTTCGGGCGGCGGTGACATTCGGCGCCAAGGTGGATGGCCTCGTCAATGCCGCCGGAGTAGCGGGCGGCGGGCCGGTGCACATGCTCCCCACAGCGGAATGGGATCGGGTCATCGGTATCAACCTGACCGGGACCTATCTGACCGCCAAACATGTCATCGGCCAAATGCTGTCCCAGCCTGCCGACAATGGTCGGCGCGGTTCCGTCGTGACGATGGCCAGCATTGAAGGATTGGAAGGCACGGCAGGAGGGAGCGTGTATTGCGCGTCCAAGGGCGGTGTCGTCTTGCTGACCAAGAACATGGCCATCGACTACGCCGGGCGCGGCATCAGGGTCAATGCTGTGTGTCCCGGGTTCATAGTCACACCGATGACCGATGCCGTCTTCGGGAGTCCAGGCATGGAGGCGGCGCGGGCTGACGTGATCGAGTCACACAAGTTGCGGCGCATGGGGCGGCCCGAGGAGATCGCGGCCACTGCCGCTTTCCTTCTGTCCGACGACGCTTCGTTCATTACGGGGCACGCCCTCCCGGTAGACGGTGGCTACACGGCCGGCCGGGACCATGGCGTCACCGCCATGTTGGGATTGTCCGGCTCGGAACCAGGCTGAGCCGATACTCATCTACCCCATGAGGAGTTCTTGCCAGTTGGCCGGAACCCGTCCTGACGGTCCGGGCACAGGCTGATCAAGGGGATGATGCTCGGGGGGCGCCAGACGCGGTCCATCGGCGTAATCGTTCGTTCGGTAGTCCCAGAACCAGTCCTCCCCTGGCTCGAAGCTTCGAATGACGGGGTGACCCGACGAGCTGGCATGCCCGCTGGCGTGCTTGCCCAGCGAATCGTCGCAGCATCCGATGTGGCCACACTCAGTGCATCGTCGCAAGTGCAGCCACCAACTACCGGCCTCGAGACACTCCACACAACCGGTACCACTCGGTGGCACTTGTGGATCGATGGCATTGGTCATTGGTGTCTCCTGTCACTGTGTGGCGGCTATCACTGGAAGGCAAGGTACTGGTGCACGGATCGCACCGACGCCGAGCCTTCGCCCACGGCGGCCGCCACCCGCTTGGTCGATCCCGACCGCAAGTCCCCCACCGCGAACAACCCTGGGCGACTGGTCTCGAACGGCAATGGTGACCGGCCGAGCACCTCCCATTCCGCGCCGAGCTGCTGGGGTTGCAGCGAGAGGTCAGTGAGTACGAATCCGCTTTCGTCAAGCGCTGCACAACCATTGAGCCATGCCGATGAAGGGTCGGCTCCAATGAACGAGAACAGGCCTGAGCACGGGAGGACTGACGTGCCGTCGGGTCCATCAAGCTGCACGGAGCGGATGGTCTCGTCCCCATCCACGGCAACCACGCTTGCGCCAGTGCGAAGCGTGATGTCCGGGTCAGCGTCGATTCGTTCGACCAGGTATCGCGACATGTCCTTGTTGAGATCCGAACCCCGGATCACCAAGGTGACGGCACATCCGCCCTGGCTCAAGAAGATGGCTGCTTGGCCGGCCGAGTTGCCTCCTCCGACCACCACCACTGGCGACGGGCCGCACATCCGCGCTTCCATTTCGGTGGCCGCGTAGTACACCCCGTTTCCTTCAAAATCATTGAGACGCGAAGCCTCTATTCGTCGGTATGAGGCGCCGGTGGCCGCAATGATGGCCCGTCCCGCAATCTCGCTCCCGTCGCTCAGCCGCGCCACCAGGTACCCGGCTCGGCTGCCGAGCGAGGCGACGGTGCAGGGCGCGGCGAGGTTGGCTCCAAATTTCTCGGCCTGGATGATTGCCCGCTGGGCCAGCTCCTCACCGGACACCCCCATGGGAAACCCGAGGTAGTTCTCAATCCGTGAACTCATCCCAGCCTGGCCGCCGGGGGCAGTCATTTCCACACCCAGCGTTCGCAGGCCTTCAGACGCCCCGTAGACCGCTGCAGCCAGCCCGGCCGGGCCACCGCCGATCACCACGAGGTCGAAACATCGCTCCGGCAGACTCTCAACCGTGAATCCGAGGTAGTTGGATACGTCGCCGGGCGTGGCCGAACGCAACACAGTCCCGCTGGCGATGACGACCGGCAAGTCAGTCGCGGTGATATCGAACTGCTCCAGCAATGCCCCGACCTGTGGATCGTGGTCGGCATCTAGCCATTCGTGAGGTACCCGTGTGCGGGTGAGGAACTCTCGAATATGGAGCGATTCCGGCGAGAACTGCGACCCGATGACCCGGACAGTTGGAGCGGCGTCGGTCATGAGCATGCCGCGTCGGGCCACGAAAGCGGTGAGGATGGTGTCGCCAAGTCGTGGACTCGAAGCCATCAAGCGCCGAAGTTGGTCCCGGGGGACCACAATTACTTCACCCGTCGTCACCACGCGGCATGAGAGAAACGCCCTGAGCCCGCTCAGCATGCTGAGCTCGCCAAGAAAGCGCCCCGGACCATGGCGGCGAATACGTCTCTCGCCTCCATCGACTGCCAGCACAATGTCAACCTCTGCGCTGACGAGGGCAAAGAAGTCATAGGTGACGTCACCCTCTCGAAAGAGGTAATCGCCTTCATGTACCTGACGCCGTTCTCCCAAATGAGAAACGAGCGCCATGTCCGCCGCAGTCAGCGTCGGTGTGGCGTCCTCTTCATCCGTCGTGGACACTCGGACTCGATCTCCTACTGGTCCCAGTCGTGTACGAAGTCGGCGACCAGTGGTGCGATTCTTCGTCGATCGCTTGGGTCACTGGCCCTCATCTCCTCGGGGGCGAACTCGGCCTCGTGTCATACGTGGATGATCGCCCATGGGGCACGGCTCGTCTACTGCGACACCGACGCTGCTCTCTGTCGAAACTGTGAACCTGGTCGATCATTTCCGAGGGGGGTAGCCCCCTGCAGCGTTTCACCAGATAGCACCATTGCTCGGCTGTGCTTCGTTGGTGAGGATGAGAGACAGGGAAAGCGCCGGACGGGGTGGGAGCGCCCCCAAAAAAGCAAAGCGCAGGCCACGGTGCATGGACTTCTCTTTTTTTATTCGGTATAATACTCAGTATGCTACGAGGTGAAGTGATCCAATGAGCATCAAACACGCTCTCTTGGCCCTGCTCAGCGAGGGGCCTAAATATGGGCTCCAATTGCGACAGGAATTCGAGGCCGGTACTGGCGAGGTCTGGCCCCTGAACGTCGGTCAGGTCTACACCACCCTCCAGCGCCTGGAACGAGACGGGCTGGTCGAGTCCGACGACTCTGCGGAAGATGGACCACAAAAGGGATTCAGGATCACCGCCGAGGGTCAAGGCGAGCTCGACCAATGGCTGCGGACGCCACCCGACCTCAGCGCACCTCCTCGGGATGAACTGGTGATGAAGGTCCTGGTGGCCATCCGCATTCCCGGCGTGGACGTGCATGAAGTCATCCAGACGCACCGGCGCTACCTCGTCGAACTCATGCAGCAGTGGACTCGCCTCAAGGAGGACGAGGCCCGATTTGATCTGAGTTTTGCTTTGGTCGTCGACGCCGAGCTCTACCGCCTCGACTCGGTGGTCCGGTGGCTCGATGCCGCCGATGGCCGCCTCAAGCGGGCCGAATTCGATGCACCGCCGGCAGTCTCGCCGGCCCTACCCAAAATGCGAAAGCGAGTGGAGACCCCCTGATGAGCTACCTGGAATTACAACACGTCTCGAAGACCTATGGCGAGGACACGTCTCAAGTCCACGCCTTGCGCGATGTCACTCTGTCCGTTGATCCGGGCGCCCTCATTGCCGTAATGGGCCCAAGCGGATCGGGGAAAAGCACGCTCCTGACCATCGCTGGCAGTCTTGAGGACGCCACCGCCGGAGAGGTGTACGTGGGGGGTTCTGCCCTATCGCACATGTCTCGTGACGCCAAGGCTCGGCTTCGTCGCCGCTCCATCGGCTTTGTCTTCCAGGACTTCAACCTGCTTCCCGGACTGACGGCGGTGGAGAACGTGGCCCTTCCACTTGAGTTGGACGGACGCTCGGCCCGCAAAGCACAGCAGGTCGGCATGGACGCCTTGGAGGAGTTGGGGCTGGCCGATCGGGCCGGTCACTACCCCGACCAACTCTCCGGTGGCGAGCGCCAACGTGTGTCCATTGCCCGCGCCGTCGTCGGGGAGCGCAAGCTGCTCTTGGCTGACGAGCCCTCAGGGGCGCTTGACTCAGTCAACGGCGAAGCCGTCATGCGTCTCGTCTTGGCAGCCTGTCGCCGCGGGGTGGCCGCAGTGGTGGTCACCCATGATGCGCAGCTCGCGTCTTGGGCGGACCGAGTCATGTTCATCAGGGATGGACAGATGGTGGACCAAACCGCCGCCGGAACCGGTCCGGAGTCGGTTCTCGCTTCGAGCGCTCCCTCATGACCGCCACGCTCGAACGGCCCGCTACTCGGGTGGACACGTCCTCGGGCTCGGGCTCCGGAGGCGTGGCTGCTCGCCGGGCCGTCATGCGTTGGGCTTGGCGCCTGTTCCGCCGTGAGTGGCGCCAGCAGCTATTGATCCTCAGCCTGATTGTGGTGGCCACCGCTGCTGTGATCGTTGGAGCGACGGTCTCGACCAATTCGCCCCAACCATCGAACTTCGGTTTCGGCACCGCCCACTACTCGGCCACGTTTGCCGCACCGTCCGCCACCGCACTGCAGACTCATCTTTCGACGTTGAAGGGGGAGGTGCGTCAAGTCGACGTCATCGAGAACGATTCGATCGCCGTACCAGGAACGCTTGATTCTTTTGACTTACGATCGCAGGACCCGACGGGACCCTTTGGCCAACCGATGTTGAATCTGGTCTCGGGGCACTACGCCGCAACCGGATCAAGTCAGATCGACGTGACCGTCGGAGTGGCCTCTGACTTTCACCTTCACATCGGGAGCAACTGGACGCAGGACGGGAAGATCTGGCACGTTGTTGGCACCGTTGAAAATCCGCAGAGCCTCCTCGATGAGTTCGCACTCGTCGCCCCGGGACAGTTACCTCTGCGCACTGGCACGGTGGTGACTGCACTCTTCGATGGCTCACCACCCAAGGGTCAGCAGCCTGCCGGCATTCGCTACTCCAGCGTCGGAGATGCCAATAACGGTTCTAGCAACATCATTAATCCAGCCACCGTGACACTGGCCCTGGCCACACTCGGGATGCTGCTGATTGGTCTCGTGGCCATCGCCGGATTCACCGTTCTGGCCCAGCGTCGATTGCGCTCCATAGGCATGCTCCAATCGTTGGGCGCCACCGACAAGCACGTTCGCCTCGTGGTTCGGACCAACGGCGCCGTGGTCGGCTTGGTCGGTGCCCTGCTGGGTGCCTTGGTCGGCTTCGGATTGTGGGTGGCATACCGCCCGCACCTCGAACAGAGCGCGCACCACCTAGTTGGGCTCCTCCAACTGCCCTGGACGGTGGTGATCGTCGCCCTCGGTCTGGCTGTGGTGACACCGTTCCTGGCTGCCATCAGGCCCGCTCACGCCGTGACCCGGATCCCTGTCGTCACCGCACTTTCTGGACGACCGGCGCCACCCAAGCATGTCTCTCGCTCGGCCGTACCCGGGATCGTCATCATGGGGATCGCCGTCCTTTTGCTTGGAGCGGCGGGCGCCACCGGCCAACACGGCGGCAATCCGCTGCCACTCGTATTGGGATTTGTGTGCCTCATTGTCGGGTTGGCCTTCATGGCGCCGATCTTCATCGCCACGCTCGCCGTCCTTTGCCGACGGGCACCCCTGGCCATCCGCTTGGCCGTGCGTGATCTGGCCCGCTATCGGGCCCGCTCGAGTTCGTCGCTCGCGGCTATCAGCATCGGTGTCTTTGTGGCCGTCGTGGTGTGCGTTGCCGCCAGCGCCCGCTATGCCAACGTCCTTGACTACGCCGGGCCCAACCTTTTCTCCAACCAATTGGTGGTGTCTCCGCCGTTACCACCGCCTCCCGCAGGAACGACGGTGATCCAACCCGGCCAAATTTCGAAGAAAGCTGGGAGACCGGAGTCGACGCCGACCTCAACGTTGAGCCAGGCCCAACTCACCAGCGATACCTTCGCCATCGCAAGGTCACTTGGCACGCGCAATGTGCTGACCCTCGAACAAGCAAATGCCGTCATCAGCCAAGACCGTGTCGGCAGCAATAACTTCAGTGGTCAGCTCTATATGGCCACCCCGGCGCTGCTCAAGGCGTACGGCATCACGGGTAACGACTACAGCGCTGATGCGGACATCCTGACCTCTCGGCCTGGCCTTTCGGGTAAATCAGACATGGCGTTGTCGTCGAGCGGCGGTTTCGGTCCAGGCCCTAACGGAACCCAAACCACCCCGTTGTCACAGTGCACGGTGGCACACGGCTGTCTGCAACCGGCGATCGACGAGGTGAGTCAGCTGCCTACCGGCACTTCGGCGCCGAACATCGTCGTCACCGAGCACGCCCTCAAGTCACTCCACGTGCAGCACTCCCTCAGCTTTGACGGATGGCTCATCACCACCCCGACGGCATTGACTGCTTCACAGATCAGCGGCGTCACCTCGACTGCCGCAGCAGACGGCATGACGATCGAGACCAGGAATGATGAGCCCAGCTCCTGGGAGGTCGTGGATTGGGCCACGTTCGCCGGTATTGCACTGGCGTTGGCCGTGCTGGCGATGACCATCGGTTTGTTGCGCAGTGAGACGGCGAGCGACTTGCGCACATTGGCGGCAACGGGTGCCAGTAGTGGCAAACGACGTTCCATCACTGCATCGACTGCCGGAGCAATGGCGCTCCTGGGTGCCCTCCTTGGAACGGCTGGTGGCTACTTGGCCTGTGCCGCCGTCTTTCGGACCAGCAACCTGGCTGGCCAGAGCCTGTGGACCAACCTCTCGGCCGTGCCAACCAGCAACCTTCTGATCATTTTGGTGGGAATGCCACTGGTTGCCATCGTGGGTGGGTGGCTCTTCGCCGGACGCCAACCCTCCATGGTCAGCCGCCAACCAATCGACTGATCAGGAGCGGCTTGACAGCCGTGGGCGTGGATAGAATACTTAAGTAGATGCTTAACCAAAGCTCCACGCTCGATCCGGTGTTCCGGGCCCTTGGTGACCCCACCCGCCGCGAAATGGTGGAGCGCCTGAGCCATGGGCCGGCCTCGGTCAGTGAACTAGCCGCTCCATTAGCCATGTCATTGCCGGCAGTACTGCAGCACCTGGCCATCCTGGAGTCGTGCGGGGTGGTGCGGTCAGAGAAGGTGGGTCGCATCCGCACCTGTCGCCTCCGGCCGAGGGCGTTGCGGTCGGCCGAGGACTGGTTCTCGGGACAACGGGCATTTTGGGAACAGCAGCTAGACCGATTGGCCGCCGTACTGGCGGAAGACGAAGAAGGAGCATGACATGACCCGATCCGCAGAGCCCGTCACGTTTGTCATCGAGCGGACCTATAACGCCACCCCAGCCAAGGTGTTCTCCATGTGGTCCAGCCGAGAGCAGAAAATGCGCTGGTTCGGACAGCCCAATGAGAAGTACCGGCTCGATTTCCGCATTGGTGGCGAGGAGCACAACGAAGGCGGTCCCCCCGGCGGTCCGCTCTACGCCTTCAAGGTGGTCTACCGCGAGATCGTGCCCAACGAGCGCTTCGTCTTCCAGTACACAATGGATGCCGACGACGTGACCATTTCGGTGTCGGTGGCTGCCGTGACTTTCGAAGCGCAGGGCAACGGCACGCTCCTCACTTACACCGAGCAAGGCATCTTCCTCGATGGTCTGGAAGAGATCGGCGTGCGCCACAAGGGCACCGAGAGCTTGCTCGACAACCTGGCCACCGTCCTCTAACCGAGGATCATCCGCCCGCCGGTGTAGTCCAAGACCACCCAGCCGAACCGCTTGAGCTGATCTGAGCCAAGGAGCCCAGCAGTTCCGTTGGCGCTAATAGGCCCGAAGGCGATCACACCTACCAGCTGTTGGTGCAGGGTCACCCCGGGGATGGACCACAGCCCACTCTTGTCCAGAGGCACGGTCACGGTTGAGCAAACGGTGGTCTGTCGTTGGGCTTGATTGGTGTGCGAGAGGTGATGTTGCCTGGCCAATGCGGTACTCACCACCGACTGTGAGGAACCGGTGTCGACGACGAAGATGTGCGATCGGCCATGCCCAAGCGTCATAGATACCTGCACGGCGGCATTGCCTGGCGTCAGCACCGCAGTCACCGGCACTGTGGTGCCGGGCTGACCCGGTGTGAGTGTGGCCGGCGGAGGTGGTCCGGTCGGACCCGTCACGACCTGTCCATTGGACGCGGCAGGACCTTCGGTGCTGGACCCGAGGGTCAGCGTGTGCGCCGCGAAGTCGATACGAATGGCCCCGAAACGGCTGAGGACATCGGATCCGAGCAGGCCCACCGGCTGTCCCTTAATGCCGAAGTCAGGCAGCGTGGCCGCAGTCAGGATCTGAGGGGACAGTGCGGCGCCGGCGGCCGACCACGACGCCACCCGAACCGGGCGCGACAGGGCGGTGCAACCCACGCCCTCAATCCCGCTTTCCGGTCCATCGGCCTTAAGGTGCAGTCGCTTGGCCAAATGCGCGTCGATGACCGACTCCCCCGCGCCGGTGTCGATGATGAAGGGGAAGGGCCCCTTGCCTTCAATGCAGACGTTGATCATTTCGGCCACCTGCCCCGCCACCGTGCTGACCGTGATGGGGAGACGCTGCGCACCGCCGGGCAGCATGGTGTCACCAGCGCACCCGGCCGAAGTGGGCGGCAGCTTGAAGTTGACGATTGGCTGTACGTGCACCTTGGCGATGGTGGCTCCGGCTGGAATGGCCGCAGCGGTGAAGACCGTCAGCGTTGAACCGGCCAGGGTCAAGATGATGCGGCGGGCGCGCACCTTCTAGCGCTGCAGAGCCAGGCGCGCGCTGGCCACGGCCATGCGCACCCCGAGTACGAGCGCGGCCAACGGCAACGCAAGCCGGCGCCAGCCGCGGGTGGATCGTGCCGCGAAGCGCAGGGCAGAGCGGTGGTGCGCCACCATCATTTTGTAGGGGTGGCGGGCCGTGCTCACGCCCTGAATATGCGTCACGCTGGCGGCGCCAGTGAAGCCCACGCCCCAACCAGCCTGGTGGGCCCGCCAGCACAGGTCGGTGTCCTCGGCGTACATGAAGTAGGCCTCGTCGAAGCCCCCCAGCTCCTCGAAGGCTTGGCGCCGCGTCATGAAACAAGAGCCGGAAATCCACCCGGCTTCAGCCACGCTCTCTCCGTCTGGGGCATTGGGCTTGTAGCGCTTGGTGAAGCGATTCTCAGGATTGAACTGCGCCAGCAGCGCGTGGCCGGCAGCGTCAATGAATGAGGGGAAAGGACGCACGGAGGGGTAGACCTCCCCGTCGTCATCGTAAATGCATGGGCCGACCAAGGCCCAAGCCGGTCGGTCGGTCAACACTTGGCCCAGGACACCGATGGTGCCGGGGTGGACGCTGAGGTCCGCGTTGGACACCAGTACCAACTCGGGTGCCGGCGTCATGCCGGCCAGTGCCGCCATCCCTCGGTTGACGCCAGCTCCGTAGCCCAGGTTCTGTCGGGGGCTCACCACCATGACATCGTCAATGTGGCCCTCGGCTCGCAGTGGGGCCAGAGAGCTCTCGGCGGTGCCAGGGTTCCCGTTGTCCACGACAACCACCGGTGACGCCCCATCTTGGAGCAGCGAGCGAACGCATCCCTCGAGGAGAGCTCCGGCGTCGTGGTCAACCACAACGGCGGCAATCGGGGCCGTCACTCCGGGCTCAATAGTCCTTTGTAAAACGGAATTTCACCAGTGCCGTCAGCGCGCTGAAGCCGTCGCGCCAGGTGATCTTCTTGCCCTCGTCAATCTCGCGGCCGGCATAGGAAATCGGTACCTCGTAAATGCGGTGACCTCGGCGCAGCACCTTGGCGGTGATTTCGGGCTCGAAGTCGAAGCGATTGGAAACGATGGTCATGCCCGCGATGGCTTCGGCGTCGAAGAGCTTGTAACAGGTCTCCATGTCCGAGAGCGTCGAGCGATAGAGCACGTTGGTGACGAAGGACAACAATCGGTTGCCGGCCCAATGCAGCGGCATCATGTTCTTGCGCTCACCAGTGAAGCGGCTGCCATAGACGACTCGAGCCTTACCCTTCATGATGGGCTCGAGCAGTCGGGGCCAGTCGTCGGGGTCGTATTCGAGGTCGGCATCTTGAATCAGGAGGAGATCGCCGGTGGCCGCACTCATGCCTGTCCGGATGGCCGCCCCCTTCCCCTTGTTGCCTTCGTGGGTGATGACTCGCACGGTCGAGTCTTCCAAGGCCCGCAATACCTTGTCGGAGCCGTCGCTCGATCCGTCGTCGACCACAATGACCTGCAAGGTCAACGGGAGCTCGACGGCCCGCATGCGACGGATGATCTCGGCCACCGTTGACCGCTCGTTGAAGACGGGCATGATGACCGAGAGGGTGGAATACGTGCGCAGCGGTGGCAGCTCGCTGTCGAAATTGTCCGTTGTCATGAGGTGGCCACCTGGTTCGCCATGAACTGCAACGTACGCTCGATGCCGTCCCTGAGTGCAATTGAAGGGGTCCAGCCCAGTTCGGTTGTGGCCAAGGTGATGTCGGGGCAGCGGCGGGTCGGATCGTCGGTGGGCAACGGCCGGTACACAATGTCCGATGATGAGCCGGAGAGCTCTAACACCAGCTGAGCCAGCTCCATCATGGTGCGCTCGTCAGGGTTGCCGATGTTCACCGGACCGGTGAGCGAGGAGTCGAGGAGAGCAATGAGGCCGGCGATCTCGTCGTCGACATAACAGAAGCTTCTGGTCTGCATGCCATCGCCGTAAATGGTGAGCGAGTCACCCCGCAACGCTTGAGCAATGAAGTTGGACACCACCCGTCCGTCGCCCGGCGACAGCCTCGGACCGTACGTGTTGAAGATGCGGGCGATCCCCACGTTGACGCCGTACGTGCGGTGCATGGCCATGGTGATGCTCTCGGCGAAGCGCTTGGCCTCGTCGTACACACTGCGTGGCCCCACTGGGTCGACACTGCCTCGGTAGGACTCAACCTGCGGGTGCACCTCGGGGTCGCCGTATATTTCGCTGGTGCTGGCCATGAGAAAGCGGGCGTCGTGTGAGCGAGCCAGCTCCAGAAGGCGGCGGGTGCCTTCGCTGCCCACAGCCAAGGTCTCGAGTGGCCGCTCCAGGTAGGCCGGCGGTGAGGCTGGGCTGGCCAGGTTGGCCACGGCGTCAATCTTGTCGTCGCTTTCCAACTCGACCTTCTCACTTACATCGGTGACGATGAGGCTGAAGGCCTTGTTGTCCATCAGGTGCGCCACGTTGGCCACGCTGCCGGTGGACAGGTCGTCCAGGCAGATCACCGAATCACCCCGGGCAATGAGGTGATCGCACATGTGCGAGCCCAAGAATCCGGCGCCGCCCGCTACGGCGATCCGACTCATGGGCGACCGATGGCTCGGTAGGTGAATCCCATCCGGCGCACCGCCGACGGGTCGAGCAGGTTGCGGGCGTCCACAATGGACGGCTCGGCCATGGCACTCAACACCTGGTTGAAATCGAGCCAGCGGAACTCGTCCCACTCGGTGAGCACCACGACCACCGATGCACCTTTCACGGCGTCGTAGGGATCGGAGCAGATGACCATGTCGGCCAGGTCGTCGGTCTCTGATTCGTCAGGTCCGGCCGCGGTCACCGTCGGGTCGAAGGCCCGTATGGTGGCACCCAGGCGCTGGATCCGATGGGCGATCTCCACACTCGGTGAATCCCGTCGGTCATCGGTGTTGGCCTTAAAGGTGAGTCCCCATACGGCCACCGTGGCGCCCTGAAGCGAACCGCCGCATGCATTCTCGACCTTGGTCACCACTCGAGCCAGCTGCTCCTCGTTGCTGGCAATGGCCCCAGCCAACAGAGAGAAGTCGTATCCCGCCTCCCGGGCGATGTGTAGGAGGGCGCGGGTGTCCTTGGGTAGACACGAACCACCCCAGCCTGGCCCGGGGTGCAAAAACTCGAAACCAATGCGCTTGTCGTAGCCCAGGCCGAGCATCACGTCGCGGACGTCGGCACCCAATTCCTCGCACAGTCCGGCCAGTGCGTTGACGTAGCTCAGCTTGGTAGCCAGGAAGGCATTCGACGCGTACTTAATGGCCTCTGACGTAGTGGCGTCGGTCACAATCAGTGGGGCGTTGGTGCCGGCGAACAGGCCGCCCACCTTGGCCGCCGACTGCGCGTTGTCGGCCCCCACAATGATGCGGTCGGGGTGGAGGCTGTCTCGCACCGCCGTGCCCTCGCGGAGGAACTCGGGATTCGACACCACACTGATGTCGGGTCGGCCAATGACCTGCTCGACCATGCGAGCCGATCCGATGGGCACTGTCGACTTGTTGATCACGATCGCGCCGTGGGCCAAGTGGGCGCCGATCTCTTTGGCCGCGGCCTCGACATACGAGAGGTCGGCCGAACCGTCATCGCTCTGGGGAGTGGGCACACAGAGGAACACGAACTCTGCGCCTTTTACCGCCTCGACGGCCGATTCGGTGAAGCTGAGCTGGCTGGCTCGCACACCATTGGCCACCAGCTCGTCGAGCCCGGCCTCCACAATGGGCATGCGTCCGCTGCGCAGCGCCGCCAACCGCTTGGGCTCACGCTCGGCCAGGACCACGCTGTGGCCGAAATGGGCCAACGTGGCTGCTGTCGGAAGTCCGACGTATCCAGCACCGATTACCGCCACCTTGTGTGTCGTCACGTCGCAGATCCTTCTGTTCGTAGTGCCGATACCAACCGCTGCAAACCATCCTGCCAGTCGGGCAGCGCCGGAAGCCCGGACAATCGCAGCGCCATGTTGTCCAGTACCGAGTAGGCGGGGCGAGCGGCCGGGAGCGGATACTCGGCCGTGGTGATGGGGTGGACCCGCTCGGGGTCATCACCGGCGGCCTCGAGCACGGCTCGCACAAATCCCCACCAGGTGGTGGCCCCGCTATTGGTGACGTGAAAGATGCCGGGCCGGCGGTCGGTACCCAGCGTCACGATGGCTGCCGCCAGGTCAGCGGTGAAGGTAGGCGAGAAGTGTTGGTCACTGACGAACGTGAGGTCACCCTCGCCTGCGGCCAGCCGTAGAGCTGTCTTCACCATGTTCTTGCCGTGAGCGCCGCAGACACCCGACGTGCGCACAATGGTGGAATCAGGTGGGCACTCTCGCTCGCCCGCCAACTTGCTGCGCCCATACTCCGACTGGGGATTCGGGGCGTCCCATTCTCGGTACGGGCGGTCTGAAGTGCCGTCGAACACGTAGTCAGTGGACACGTAAAGCAGGTGGGCGCCCACGGCCTGTGCCGCTTCGGCCACGTTGCGGGTGCCCACGCCGTTGACGGCATACGCCACATCAACGTTGGTCTCACAAGCGTCGACGGCCGTGATGGCCCCGCCGTGCAGGACCAGATCCGGCTTGAAGGTGGCGAAGGTGGTCTGCACCGAGTCGCGGTCGTTCACCTTCATGTTGCCGATGTCGGTGGCCAGTACCTCGTAGGTCAGGCCCTTGATAGGTCCTTCCGGGGCAAACAGACTGCAGCGGCGACCACCCACGGGCACCAGGCCGGCCAGGCAGTCCTGGAGGTCACGGCCGAGTTGGCCGTCGGCACCGGTGATGAGGACGCGCATGCCTCAGCCCGCGCTCCCCCAGCCGCCTTCAACGACTGGGGCGCGGGCGCGTAGCGGCTCCCACCATTCGCGGTTGGCGGCGTACCACTCGACCGTCTCGGCCAAGCCGTCCTCCCATTCCACCTGGGGGGCCCAGCCCAGCTGCGTGCGCAACTTGGACGAATCGAGCAGGTAACGGCGATCGTGTCCTGGTCGGTCGGGGACGATCTCCTTCAGGCTGTCCGGCTTGCCCAGCGTCTTGAGCACCAGGTCCGCGATCTCCATGATGGAGGCCTCGACGCCACTACCCACGTGATACGTCTCACCGACCGTGCCCCGCTGCAGGACGGCTTCGATGGCCGTGCAGTGGTCGCGCACATGCAGCCATTCACGTCGGTTCTCAGTGGTGGCGTAAAGGGTCAGGTTCTTGTCGTCCAGCGCCGAGGTGGTGAACACCGGAATGACCTTCTCGGGGAATTGGTACGGCCCGTAGTTGTTTGAGCAGTTGGTAATGGTCACCGGGAGCTCGTAGGTCTCGCCATAGGCGCGGACGGCGTGGTCTGATCCGGCCTTGCTGGCGTTGTACGGGGTGCGAGGACGGTAAGGCGAGTCCTCGGTGAAGACCTCGTCGGTATCGAGGGCCAGGTCGCCGTAGACCTCGCAGGTACTGATGTGGTGGAAGCGGTTGATGCCCACCTGGCGAGCAGCCTCGAGCAGCGTCTGGGTCCCGATCACGTTGGTACGGAAAAACAGCCCGGGATTCAGCACGGCCAGACTGTTGTGGGACTCCGCGGCGAAGTTGACGATGGTGTCTATCTGCTGCTCACGCAGTGTCTTCTCTGCCATCGGTCCATCGCAGATATCTCCTTGCACGAAGACAATCTGATCCTCGACGTCGGACAGGTTGGGGCGGTTGCCGGCGTAGGTGAGCACGTCGTAAGCGACGACGTGATCCTCAGGATGCTGCTCCACCCAGTAGCGGACGAAGTTCGATCCAATGAACCCGGCACCTCCCGTAACGAGAAGGCGCATAAGGGCGAAAGATTACTTCAGGCGTTACCGGCGGTCGTCCCGGAGTGTGACTAAACGCCCGTTGGGGTGCCTGTTTCAGGCCGGCCGGAGGTGCACCACGTCGCCCGCCGCCACCGTGCGGGTTCCCTCTGTGGTCACAACGATGAGGTGTCCGGCATCGTCGACTTCCTGGGCGAGTCCGGTCACTGTCTCGGTCGCCATCTCCACTCGGACCTGCTGGCCCAAGGTGCTGCAGCGCTGTCGCAGCTCGTGGGCCAGCTGTTGACGACCTTCCAGGCTGTCCAGGCTGTTTCGGCGGGGGGCCAGGGCCGAGAGGAGGCCTTGGAGGAGCTCTTCTCGGTCGATGGTGCGGCCCGCCTGGTCGTTGAGGCAGGTGCCGCCGACGCCCTCCGGACCGCCCCAGGCCACATTGATGCCGATGCCCACAATGACGGCACTAACGCTTCCCTGATCGAATTCGGCCTCGGCCAGCACGCCGGCCAGCTTCGATTCTCCGAGGAGGAGGTCATTGGGCCACTTCAGCGTCGGGCTGATCTCGGCGACACTGCGACAGGCCTCGGCGGCAGCCAGCGCCACCGCTGCGGTGCAGAGATGCAGCTCAGAGGGGTCGAGTTGGGGGCGAAAGAGGATGGAAAGTAGGAGGGACGCCCCCGGTGGGGATTCCCATTGGCGATCCAGGCGGCCCCTGCCTGCTGTCTGGTGCTGGGCCACGGCCACCACCCCATCGTGGGCACCGCCTCGGGCTTCCGTGCGAAGGTAGGTGTTGGTCGAGTCGATCTCCTCGAAGCGGCGAACCTCCCACATGGCAGACACCATAGGGTCCGTGCAATTGTGAAGGCCCCCTGGTTACGGAAAGGCACAGCGTGCTGAAGAAGATCCTCATCGCCAACCGCGGCGAAATCGCAGTCCGGGTCATCCGGACCTGCCGCGAGATGGGCATCGCCACTGTGGCCGTGTACTCCAACCTCGACCGTGACGCCCTCCATGTGCGCATGGCGGATGAGGCCTACTCACTGGGTGGCGAGTCGGCAGCCGAGAGTTACCTGAATACCGAGGCCATCCTCGACGCCATCGAAAAGAGCGGGGCTGACGGGGTCCATCCCGGGTATGGCTTCTTCTCCGAAAACACCGACTTCGCCCGGGCCATCACCGAGCGGGGGGTGACCTTTATTGGTCCACCGCCCGAGGCGATCGAAGTCATGGGCGACAAGATCTCATCGCGGATAGCGGCCGAGGCGGCTGGGGTGAACGGCGTGCCGGGCCGCTCGGAACCATTGACCTCGCCGGACGAAGTGGTGGCCTTCGGTGAAGAGGTCGGGTGGCCGCTGGCCATCAAGGCGGCTTATGGCGGCGGCGGACGCGGCATGAAGGTCGTGGCGTCGGCGGCCGAGGCGCCCGAGGCCATGGAGTCGGCGGCCCGTGAGGCCCAGGCCTACTTCGGCCGGCCCGAAATTTACGTTGAGCGCTACCTGGGTTGGCCCCGACACGTCGAGATGCAGGTGCTGGGCGACCAGCACGGCAACATGTTGTGGTTGGGCGAGCGCGACTGCTCGGCTCAGCGGCGCCACCAGAAGTTGATTGAGGAAAGCCCCGCACCGGACTTCCCCGATTCCGTGCGCCAGGCCATGGGTGAGGCCGCCGTTCGGGTCTCCAAGGCCTGCGGCTATTACAACGCCGGCACGGTGGAGTTCCTGTTCCAAGACGGCGAGTTCTACTTCCTAGAGATGAACACGCGGTTGCAGGTGGAGCACCCGGTCACCGAGCTGGTCACTGGGTTGGACTTGGTGGCCTGGCAGATCCGCATCGCATCAGGTGAAGCCATCGACTTCACCCAAGACCAAGTGCAGCGCAATGGGCACGCCATTGAAGTCCGGATCAACGCCGAAGACCCCAGCGGCGGCAAGTTCTCGCCGTCACCCGGGACCATCACGAAGTTCACCGCACCGTCGGGACCGGGCGTCCGGCTCGATGCTGGCTACGAGTCCGGCGACACTGTCTCGCAGTACTACGACAACCTGGTGGCCAAGCTGGTGGTCTGGGCCGGCGATCGGGAGTCAGCTCGCCGACGCATGCTCCGGGCCTTGGACGAGACCGTCATTACGGGGGTGGCGACTACCATTCCGGCTGACGTCATCATTCTGAGCCATCCCGACTTCGCCGGTGCCACCCACTCCACCAACTGGGTGGAGAACACGCTGGACCTGAGCGAGTTGAACGTGACGGTCGACCCTGGCGCCGTGGTGGCGGAGGACGACATCCCCAAGGTCGAGCGTGACGTCACGGCCGAAGTGGATGGCCGGCGCTACACGGTCAAGCTGTGGGTCCCAGACCTGGGACTGAGCCCGGTCGATGCGGCGCGTGGTCCGGCGCGGCCCAAGCGTGCTGCTTCGGCCAGCGGTGGTGGTACGGGCTCGGGCGATGTGGCGGTCCCCATGCAGGGCACCATCGTCAAGGTGCTCGTCGCCGTGGGCGACAAGGTCGAGGTGGGCCAGACCGTCTGCCTGCTCGAGGCCATGAAGATGGAGAACGCGGTGGCCGCCGAGAAGGAAGGCGTCATCAAGGAGATCCGGGTGGCGGCTGGCGACTCCGTGGGCGCGGGCGACATCGTGGCCGTGATCGAATAGCTCGGTGAGCACACTGACCGCGGCCAAGGAGACCGCCGCTGCGGTCGTGGACGCTCGGTTGGCGCAATTGGTGGCGCTGAGCCACTCGGTGCACGCCACCCCCGAGCTTTGTTTTGCCGAAACAGTGTCGGCCCGGACCGTGGCTGATGCCTTGCGGGCCGGTGGTTTGGACGTTGATGAGGGTGTGTATGACATCCCGACCGCGTTCGAATCTCGCTCCGGTGACGGCGAGTTGGTGGTGGCGGTGTGCGCCGAATACGACGCCCTGCCTGACGTCGGCCATGCCTGCGGTCACAACATCATCGCCGCCGCTGCAGTGGGCGCTGGGCTGGCGTTGGCCGCCGTGGCCGACGAGGTGGGGTTGCAGGTTCGGGTGCTGGGGACTCCGGCCGAGGAAGGTGGCGGGGGCAAGGTCTTCATGCTGGATCGGGGCGCCTTCGACGGCGTCCATGCCGCCATGATGGTCCACCCCTGGTCGGTAGAACGTCTGACCGGTGCCTGCCTGGCCGTCTCGCATTTCGATGTGCATTTCGTGGGTCGGGAGGCCCACGCCTCGGCTGCGCCGTGGCAGGGAGTCAACGCCCTCGATGCCATGACCATCGCCCAGGTCTCGCTGGGGTTGCTCCGCCAGCAGCTGCCGCCGGGTGACCAGGTGCACGGCATGATCAGCCACGGTGGGCAAGCCGCCAACGTGATCCCGGCCAAGGTCAGTGGTCGTTTCATGGCCCGCTCCAAGACCATTGAGGGACTGCGGGTGCTCGAGCCTCGCATCCGCGCCTGTTTCGAGGCCGGGGCGTTGGCTTCCGGATGCAGCGTCTCTTACGAGGAGCTGTCGCCGGTGTACTCGCACATGGAGGCCGATGTGGATCTGGTGTCCGCCTACCGCCTCAACGCCGAGTCGCTGGGTCGGACCTTCGAGGCCGACGACGAGGATGCGCCTTTGCCGACCTTCTCCACCGACATGGCCAATGTCTCATTGGTGGTGCCCACCATCCACCCACTCATCGGGATTGAAACGCATGGGGCCGTCAACCACCAGCACGAATTCGCCGCCGCCTGCATCACGCCGTCGGCCGACCGTGCTGTGCGTGATGGCGCAGTGGCCATGGCCTGGACGGCCATCGATGCTGCTCTCGACGTTGCATTGCGATCTCGCCTGTTGGGCCGTCATCGGTGATTACCGAGCACGCTCTCCTGGAGGTCATTCCGGGCCAAGAGTCCGAATTCATGGAGACGATTGATCGGGCCAAGCTCATCATCTCGGCCAGCCCCGGCTTTGTTGGATTGCGGGTCGAGCGGTGCATTGAACGGCCGTCGTGCTTCTTGTTGCTGGTCGAGTGGGAAACCCTGGACGACCACACGGTTGGCTTTCGAGGGTCAGAGGCCTACCAAGAGTGGCGCTCATTGCTGCACCACTTCTATGACCCATTCCCCGTGGTCGAGCACTTCGAAGGCGTCACCACGGCCTGATGCGTAAAGTGGTCGCCTATCACCTGTTGTCGCTCGATGGTGTGGCTGAGAGTCCGGATGGCTTCGTCGCTGAGTTTGATGAAGTGATGCGGGACAACATGCGCCGCACCATCGCCACCCAGGACACCGTGCTCCTCGGGCGCCGGTCCTACGACGAATGGTTCGCCTTCTGGCCTGGCAGTGAGATCCAGCCGTTCTCCAGCTTTATCAATGGTGTCGAGAAATTCGTGGTGACTTCGACGACGCCGACCGGGCTCTGGGACAACACGACCGTGGCCGGTGGCGATTTGAGTGAGCTCGTCACCGCGCTCAAGCAACGCTCCGGCGGCGACATCGGGGTACACGCCAGCATCACGCTGACGCAATCGCTGCTCGAGGTGGGATTGATCGACGAGTTGCGTCTGGTGGTCACCCCGGCTGTTCACGTGCACGGCCGAAAGCTCTTCGACAAGGGGCTACCGACGGCACTCACGCTGATCCGGCACGATGCTTCGCCGTCGGGTTCCCTGTTGCTCGACTATCAAGTCAACAGCTGACCGCTATTCGGTGTTCGTGGCGTTGACGAGCGCGACGAACAGCGCTTCGTCACCGGTGATTTCGACTGCTGCTGCTGGCAATCGCTTAAACAGCACCAGGACCAGGTCAGACGCAGTACCGCGCACGGCCACAGCTGGGCTGCCTCCGTCTTCGCCCAACTGCCATCGCTTGGCACAGTCGGTTGCTTCAAACGTGATGGTTCCGCCGACGGGCGATTGCGAAGCGCCGAACATCACCTGCAGGAACTCGCTCACCCCGTCGGCTGCGACCTCGTCTCCCAGTGGGGCTGGCGTCCCTCCGACCAGTTCGGCATCCCAACGGTGAATGGCCGCCTCCTGCACCTGATGCCGGGCCACGGCGCCGACCGTGAGCGGATCTCCCCACCAGGTCCAGCAGGGCGCGTCCTCGTCTGATTGCTCGATGGCGCCTATGAGCTCGTCGGTCGACTTCCGCATCCAGGCCGCCAGATCATTGTCGGTGTGGGGTGGCTCGATGAAGAGCTCCACGGGGTTGGCCGCATTGCCCTCGAGGATGTTTGCCGCCCACCACCGTTGCACCTCGCCGATATGCAGCACGAGATCTCGCAGAGTCCAATCCGGGCATGACGGCACGATCCCCGCCAAGTCCCCCGAGCTGGCCAGTTCGGCCATGCGCTCGCTGTCAGCTCGGATCAGCCAAACTCGCTTGTTCATGCCTGCGAGTGTACAAATCGGGTGTTTACGTCGGTCCCCAGGTGGCGAGATCGACCTCTGAGGTCAGCCCCACGAGCGTTCTGGACTTGCGATCCCAGCGGTAGAGCGATGCCGCTGTCAGACCGCCAGTGGACGCGATTGGCTTGGTGGAACCAGCAACCAAGATCGCTTGGCCGCTCGGATCGCCGATCACCGTGTTGTTGAAGGGAAATGTGCACGGTCCTGGGTGGGCTTGCGTCATTGGTGGTGATGCAGGGCCCAGCGGCACGCAGATATGGCCGGGCACCTTGAAGAGTGTCGATTGCCGCCGACCGGTGGAGGGATCCACCGCCACGACCTGCTGCGCAGCGCTCTCCGATGTCACGACCCCCAGCCCGACGTACTGGCCCGCCACTCGATGATTCCAGAAGCCATTCCATGTCATGGAAGAGTTTCGAATCCGAATCTGGCGAGCCGCAGCAAGTGCATTCGTGCCCGAGGTGAGCGAGATAGTCCAGAACGTGGTGACGTCGGTGTGCCCGTTGAGCAAGTCAAATGAGAGTGCCGCTGAATCGGGCCGCCATGACAATTGGAAGATGCCCCGATTGAGCTGCTGCGGATCGGGTGCCAGTCGGCGAATGTCTCTAATTCCGGTGGGCGTAATGGTGGCAATGTCGATGCCCCCGGCTTGATCGAGATACGGGATCTGAGCTCCCGGTTCCGGGGCAACGAAGGCCAATAGCTTGCCATCGGGACTGACCTGCGGGTCGAATCCAGCCGTCACACGCGTCAGCGGACCACCCGTGATGGGCACTCGGTAGATCTGATCGGACCCGCTCGTCGAGCTGCTGGTAGCGCTGTCGAAATACGCGTCACCAGAAGGGGCGACCGAAAGGTTAGGGAGACCCGGCTCACTGAGCAACACGTGGGTGGCCAGGGTGCGCACCGTTGCTCCGCTCGAAGCTGAGAGCACCACGATGTTGCCCGAAGGTGTCCACGCCACGATGTCGCTGGGCGGTTTCGTCGGAGTGGTGGACCCTCCGGCGGTAGCGGTTGCGGCGCCTACTGAGGTGGTCAGGGAGGCGGCCAACAGCAGCCCTCGCCACCACTTTTCAGGCAGAACAAGCATGCGTACCCCCTGACCAGGGTAACGACGCGCCCGCTTCCGTACTCCGCGGGGTCAGCCTCCTGGTGAATAGACCCCGAATTCTCCACGCAGCACGTCGGCCACCTCGCCGAGCGTGGCCATGGCCCTGAGCGCCACTTTCATGGGGACGAGGAGGTTGCCATCACCCTTGGCCGTCTGGGCGATGTCGGCCAGCGCCGTGTCGACGGCGGCCTGATCCCGAGCGGCCCGCACCGACTTGGTGCGGTCGATCTGGGCCTGCTGGAGCTTGATGTCGATGGGGAACACCTCGGGGGGTTCGGTCTCGGCGTCGGTGAACTTGTTGACGCCGACGACCACCTTTTCGCCGTCGTCCACCGCCTTGGCGAAGCTGTAGGCCGCGCTCTCAATCTCCTCCTGCATGAAGCGGGCTTCAATGGCGGCCACCGCGCCACCAAGTTTCTCGATGCGGTCGAGGTACTCGTTGGCCGCTTGCTCCACCTCGTCGGTGAGGGCCTCGACGTAATAGCTGCCGGCCAGCGGGTCGACGGTGTCGGCCACACCAGACTCGAATCCCACGATCTGCTGGGTGCGCAGGGCGATTTTGGCGGCGCGGGTGGTGGGGAGGCCGAGCGCCTCGTCGAAACCATTGGTGTGCAGGCTCTGGGTGCCACCAAGGGCAGCGGCCAGGGACTGCACGGTGACCCGGACGATGTTGTTCTCGGGCTGTTGAGCCGTGAGGGTGGAGCCGCCGGTCTGGGTGTGAAAGCGCAGCATCTTGGAGCGCTCGTCCTTGGCGCCGAAACGTTCGGTCATGATGCGCGACCACATGCGGCGGGCGGCCCGGTACTTGGCCACCTCCTCGAAGAGGTTGTTGTGGGCGTTCCAGAAGAACGACAGCCGGGGGGCGAAGGCGTCAATGTCCATGCCGGCCGCCATGGCTGCCTCGACGTAGGCGATGCCGTTGGCCAGCGTGAACGCCACCTCTTGCACCGCAGTCGATCCGGCTTCGCGTATGTGGTACCCCGAAATGGAAATGGTGTTCCACTGCGGCAGGTTGGCGGCGCAGTAGGCGAAGGTGTCGACGATGAGCCGCATCGAGGGCCGGGGCGGGTAGATGTAGGTGCCCCTGGCGATGTACTCCTTGAGGATGTCGTTTTGAATGGTGCCTCGGACCTGGTCGCCAGCCACCCCTTGCTCTTCGGCCACCAATTCGTAGAGGAGCAGGAGGATGGCGCCGGTGGCGTTGATGGTCATGGACGTTGTGACCTTGTCCATGGGGAGGTCGGCCATGAGCAGCCGCATGTCGGCCAGCGAGTCGATGGCCACGCCCACCTTGCCCACTTCGCCCTCAGCCCGAGGATGGTCGGAGTCGTAGCCCATCTGGGTGGGCAGGTCGAAGGCGCAGGAGAGACCGGTCTGGCCGGCATCGAGCAGGAACTTGAAACGTTCGTTCGTGACCTCGGCCGAGCCGAACCCGGCGTACTGGCGCATGGTCCACAGCTTCGAGCGGTACATCTCGGCGTGGACGCCCCGGGTGTACGGGAAGGACCCGGGCTGGCCCAGCTTGGTGGCGGGGTCCCATCCGTCCAGGTCAGCCGGTCCGTAGACCGGGTGGATCTCAATACCTGAATCGGTGCGGTGCTCCTGAGCTGGTGTCACAGGCCGAGCCTACGACGGCCAGACTGGAGGCATGGAACCCACCTTCTCCCACGTCGGCATCTGCGTCAGCGACCTAGATCGTTCCGTGCGCTTTTACTGCGAGGCCCTGGGCTTCGAGAAGGCGGAGTCGCACAGCATCGGCTCCGAGTTCGCCGCGCTGATGGAGTTCGAGGACGTGGTCTTGCGGTCTCAGTTCCTGCGCAAGGGCACGGCCGCGGTTGAGCTGCTGTCATTCTCCGAGCCGGTCCCCTACGGCGACGGCGTGCGGCGACCGGTCAACCAATTCGGCCTGACGCACCTGTCTTTTCGTGTGGGCGATATGGCTGCGGCGGAAGCCAAGGTGGTGGAGCTGGGGGGCCAGGTGATCGAGTCCAGCCGAACCGTCATCGACTTCGGGGGTGTGCCATTGGCCTTCGTCTACTGCACCGACCCCGACGGGACGCGGGTGGAACTGATGGATCTGGGCGGCTGACCTAGATATTGAGCGCGGCGACGGCGGCATCTGCTTCGTCGTCGAGCTGGTTGTCGATGCGGGCGGCCTTGCGTTCCTCGAGGTGCATCCAGCGCAAGGCCACCGGGATCATGGGCCACAGCATGAGCGTGTCGCCCCCGACCCACATGATCACGCCGCCCATGTGCAGATCGGTCAACAGAGACGGTCCCCAGGTGCGGTGCATGGAGTTGTAGGCGCGGAACGGTTCCTTGACTAGCTCGTCGAGCGAGAGCCCGGTGAAGGTGTCGATCGGAATGGCCATGAATAGAAGACCGAACTGGAGCGCCGGGTGCAGTTTGTAGCGGTTCGGGATCGGAGCCGAAGATCTGGCGCCAGAACAGGTAGCCCACACCGAGGAAGACCAGGTGCTCGGCGTTGTGCACCGACTCGTGCTCGAGCGTGTAGTTGTACCAAACCGTCAGGTGGGTCACCGGGATCATGACGGCGTAGAGCACGAAGGCGACGCCGGGGTGACCGAGGACCTTGGCCACCTTTGAGCGCAGGAACTCGGTGACCACCAGGTGGGGTGTGCCCGTGGTGGCACGCCAGGCCAGCTCCAGGGGAGAGCCAACGGCGAAGAGCGGAGCGGCCACCATGATCAAGCAGCAGGTGCTGGACCATGTGGTCCCAGAACAGCTCGCCGTCGTAGACGCCGATGAAACTGAAGATGGCCAGGCCGGTGGCGGCGAGGCCGGCGATGAAGCAGGCCGTCTTCTTCCGCGACCACTGGTGCCGGGGCTGGCGCGGTTGACGAGCTTGACCCCCGCAGATACAGACGCCAGCGCCATCAGCACCATGGCCACCGGCACGAAGTCGAACTGGGTGGAGAAGAGTTGGCTGCCCCTGGAGCGGGGGCAGCGGGGCGTCGGCCAGGAGCGGCGATCATGGCCCCAACCGTAACGGGTCAGCCGTGCTGGAAAAATCGCTGCTGCAGACTTGCGCTGGCCGAAGAGGGCGGCGGCGTCCAGCTCGGCGATCTCGTCCTGGCGTCATCTCCCAGCCCAGCGCACCGGCGTTCTCCTCAGCCTGCTGCCTTGTTCTTGGCCCCTGGGATCGGGACCGCCCCCTTGGCGATGAGGTAGGCCAGCGCCACCTGGCTGGGCGTGCGGTCGCCGTGGGCGGCGCCGATGCGGCGCAGGACGGCCACGATGGCGTCCACCTGCTCCATGGGGTGATCGGAGAAGGTGCGCTTGCCCGGTGGCGGGTTGGCGGCCGAGTACTTGCCGGTGAGCCGCCCCTGGCCGATGGGTGAGTAGGCCAGCGGGGTCACGCCCAGCTCCTGGCAGGCTGGCAGCAAGCCCGACCTGTTCGGGCATGGTGCGCAGGAGCGAGTACTCGATCTGGTTGCTGGCCAGGCTCAGGCCCCGCTTCTTGAGCTCGGCGTCGAAGGCGCTGGTTTCCTTGGCCGAGTAGTTGGACACCCCGACGGCGTTGACCAGTCCCTGCTGATGCGCGTTGGCCAGTGCCTCGGCCAGCGCGGCGTGCGAGCGGAAAGAGATCGGCGCGTGCAGTTGGTAGAGGTCGATCTGCTCGATGCCCATGCGCTCAATGGAGGCCTTGGCGGCGTTGGCGAGCGGACGACTTGACCGACAGCTTCCAAGGCATGGGCATGAACTTGGTGGCGATGACGATCTTGCTCCGGACGGCCGGATCGTTCTTGAGGAGGCGACCGATGATGCGCTCGGACTCGCCGGAGCCGTAGATCTCGGCCGTATCGAAGAGGAGGACGCCGGCATTGATGCTGGCATCCCACGCCTCGCGGATGGTGTCCTCGGTGAAGTCGGTGTCGTAGCCACCCATGCCCCAGGTGCTCTTGTCGCCCCAGGCCCAGGTGCCGACGCCCAGGGGCGGGATGGTGAGGCTCATGCGCCCAAGTGCTCGACGATGGCGGCCCGCCATTGGTCGGGATGGGTGAGTTGGGGCGAGTGGTAGGCGCCTTGAATGACGGTGAGGGTGGCGTCGGGCAGCTCGGCGGCCAATCGGGGGCCTGGTCGGCCAACTGGTGGTCCAGTTCTGCCCCACCAGCACGGTAGTGCGTTGGGTGATTTCGCTAAGGCGAGGGCGGATGGACATGACGCCCTCGGATAGCAGGTCCGATACCCAGCGCCTTGACGGCGTAGGGTCCATGCCGGCGGACGCTGGCTTCTTTTTCGGCCTGCCATTCGGTCGGAGTGGCGGCGGCGATGAGGGCGTCCTCCGGACTGTCGAATGCCATCGATTTGGGCATGCCCCTGGCCGGGTCGAATTTCTCGAGGACTTTTTGACCATGGCCGCGATGCCCTCGTCCGGCTGCATGAACGACCAGGCGCTGGTGTCCATCAGGATCAGCGAGTTGATGAGGTCGGGACGGGCAGGGCGACACGAGCGCCACCCGGCCGCCCATGGAGTGTCCGAGCAGGTCGACCGGTGCCATGGCCGACCTGCTCAAGATGGCGATCAGGTCGTGGGTCAGCAGCGGATGAGTAGCTCTCGAGGTGCCTGCACCGGGGCGACAGGCCGTGACCCGCTAGGTCAGGGTGACCACCCGCCGCCCGGTCTCGGCCGCCAGCTGGTCGACCTGGAGGACGAAGTCGAGCGAGCGAGCCGGTGTAGCCGTGGCACAGGACGAGGGTTGGCTGGCCCGCCCCTGCCCCATATTCGTGCCAGACGAGTTCAGTGGGCATGCGGCATGCAGAGGTCGTCGTATTCGGCGATGACGATCTCTCCGGCGTCGGGCCCACAGGCCGGGCAACCCGGGTCGCGGCGCACCTTGAAGGTGCGGAACGACTGCTCCAATGCGTCGTAGCTCAGGAGGCGCCCAACTAGCGGGTCACCGAGCTTGAGGAGCATCTTGATGGCTTCGACCGCCTGAATGGATCCGACGATGCCGGGCAGAACGCCCAACACACCGGCCTCCGAGCACGAGGGCGCCAGTTCGGCCGGCGGCGGCTCGGGAATGAGGCAGCGGTAGCAGGGACCGTTGTACGGGTCGAAGACCGTGATCTGGCCCTCGAAGCGAAAGATGGATCCGTGAATGACGGGAATGCGCTTGAGCAGCGCGGCGTCATTCACTAGGTAGCGGGTCGGGAAGTTATCGGTGCCGTCGACGATCACGTCGTACCCATCGATGATGTCCAAGATGTTGTCCGCGCCCAAACGCACGTCATACGTGACGACGCTCACGTCGGGGTTAAGCGCAGTCAGCGTCTTCTTGGCCGAGTCGACCTTGCGGTCGCCAATGCGGTCCATGTTGTGCAAAATCTGGCGTTGCAGGTTGGACTCGTCCACCACGTCCATGTCAATGATGCCCAGCGTGCCCACCCCGGCCGCGGCCAAGTAGAGGGCGGCCGGCGATCCCAGGCCACCGGCGCCGAGCAGGAGCACCTTCGAGTTGAGGAGCTTGAGCTGGCCCACCTCTCCCACCTCGGGCAGGAGCAGATGGCGCTGGTAGCGATTGCGCTGGGCCGGCGTCAGCGTTTTGGGCGCCGACCAGGGCCGGCCATCGTCCTTCCACTTGTTGAAGCCGCCGATGAGTGACTGCACGTCGGTGTAGCCGAGGTCACCCAAGGTCTTGGCCGCGAAGGCCGAGCGCACACCGCCGGCGCAGTAGACGATGAGGGGGGCCGTCTTATCCGGGAGCTTTCCCTCGACCTGGAACTCCAGGTGTCCCCTGGGCAAATGAACGGCATTGGGGATGGCGCCCTGCTCGTACTCGTCGGGCTCGCGGACGTCGAGGAAGACGACCTTGCCCACCAACGGCTCGGCGTCGGGCGGGTCGATCTCGCGGATCGCCGCTTTGGCCTCGTTCAGCAGATCTCGGGGTGTTGCCATATCTCAGCCTCCAGCTCCTGTACCGGAACGTAAAACACTACCAGCGGGGTCAACATTCCCGAAGGGCCACCGGTCAGGGCGTTCTAGCCTCTCACTCAGTGGAATTCAGCGAGGTGGTTCGCCGCCGCACCATGGTCCGGAGCTTCGACTCGGCCCCCCTTCCTGGCCCCGTGGTCGACCAGATTCTGGCCGCCGCCTTGCGGGCCCCGACGGCCGGCAACACTGCCGCCACCGCGTGGGTGGTCCTGTCCGGTCCCGCCGAAACCGGCCTCTACTGGGACTCGGTCACCGACTCGGAATGGCGCTCCGGCAGCGCCCGGTACGCCAGCCTCCGGCGCGCGCCGGTGGTGCTGTTGGCCTACTCGTCGGCGGCGGCGTACGTGGCTCGTTATGCCGAAGAGGACAAGGCGGACTCCGGCCTGGGGGCGTCAGCGGAATCGTGGCCAGTCCCCTACTGGACCGGCGATGCGGCCTTCGGCGTGATGTCGGCCTTGCTCGCCGCCGTCGATGCCGGTGTCGGGGCCTGTGTCCTCGGCAACTTCCGGGGCGAGCCCGTGCTGGCTTCGGCACTGGGCGTCCCCGATGAGTGGCGGCTGTTCTGCGCCGTACTGCTGGGACAACCAGATGGCGGCGACCACCCGTCCCCATCGCTTTCCCGTGCGGTCCCGGCGACGGGCGATCGGTTGCACCGGGGGCGCTGGTAGCTGGCCTGTCACACCCCCTCCGTACAATTCTCATGTGGTCTCAGCGACTCTCACCACTTCAGATCTCGGCCAGCTGGAATCGGCGGTTCGCCACATCCAGCAATTCGTTCGCGACATTCGACCCCACCGAGCCTCGGGCGATGGGGCTCGTCTCGCCGTTGCCCTGCTGGCTGAAGCTGAGCGTGCCGCCTCCTCCGGCATTGCGCTCTTAGCTCCGGTCGTGGCCGAAACGGGCGCCTTCGCCAAGGAAGGGCACGGCACGGCGGCCAACTGGCTGGCGGCCCATTCGGGCACTTCGGCCGGAGCAGCCAAGGGACGACTGGCTGCGGCCCAACGAGCCGCATCGTCGCCGCAGGTGGCCGATGCCCTCCACAACGCTGACCTTTCCGCGCCAGATTATCCAGCTCCTGGCCGGAGCGGAGGCGCCGGACGAGCTTCTCTCGCTGCTGTCGAACGGATCGAGCCACCAGGAACTGAGTGAGACCGCATCTCGCCAACGGGCCGCCGCTCGCTGTCGGGAAAGCGAACGGGCTCGCCGTGATCGTGTCCACGCCAGTCGTCACTTTCGCTGGACTCAGGTGGAGAGCGGTGGGGTGCGGGGCGAGTTCTTCTGCGACGAAGTGGCCTGGGCCAGTGTTGATTCTCGCCTTGAGTCCGAGGCCCAACGGCGCTGGAAGGCCGCCGGCTCGAAGTGTCCCGACGACCTGGCTGCTCACCGGCTTGATGCGTTCCTCGACTTACTCGCCGGCTCACGTCCGGTGCAGGGCGGTGGCAGAAGCGAACCGCTCTGTGTCGTCTTCGTAGACGCCGAAGCGCTCCAGCGTGGCACGACGGTCACTGGTGAGACCTGCGAGGTCGACGGCATTGGCCCAATCAGCGTCGATGCCGCCAAGGAGCTGCTCTATGACGGTGCGGCCCAATTCATGTTGCGCCAGTCCAAGCAGATCTGTGCCGTGACCGGCCGGTCCCGGTACGTGGCTCAGCGCCTGGCCATGGCCCTGGTGGCCCGTGACCGGCGGTGTGCCGTCCCAGGCTGCCCCACTACTAACCACCTGCAGGGCGACCATCGTCTCGTCGACTTTGCCAAGGGTGGATTGACCGAGCTGGTGAACCTGGCTCGTCTCTGTCCTTCGCATCACGACATGAAGACGTATGGCGGCTGGACGCTCCAAGGAGAGCCCTTCAAATGGGAGTGGATCGCCCCGCCGAACCCGCCCAGTGCGAACGCAATTGCCCGAGCACGCCGTCTAGCGGCAGCGAAATCGAAAAGAAATCGGCCCCGGCGGACCTGAGCAAGGTTTGCTGCAAGGTTTCGTGCAAGGTGCCTAGTTGACGATGGGCGTATGCACCTCACAGATAAACCCAACTCCCCTGACCTTTGAGGCATGGGACGACCCGCTGACGGACCATCACTGGCACCACCCGCTCTCGGTCTACGTGGAACTGTTTTGGCTTCCAGCCTTGGGCCCCTCCGCGACCTGGCTGGTACGCCGATCAGCCATCTTCCTCCTCGGAAATGAGGATGGCTTCACTGCGGACCCGGAGTGGCTGTCAACGTCGCTCGGCCTCGGCCTCGGCCTCGGCGGCGGATCCGGATTGACCTTCGCCATTGACCGCTGCGTGCGCTTCGGTGTGGCCAAGCGATCAGGTGCACATCGAATCGCCATGCGACGCATGCTGCCGCCACTTTCGAGCGGGCAAGTGGACCGGCTCGATCCGATGATGAGCGAGCTGCACCGGACCTGGCACCACCGCACGCCTCAGTCGGTGGCGGCCTTAGAAAGCGTGTGATCCGGACCCTCCTGCCACCGGGCCATGGCCCAGAGGAGGTCGGACAAGCGGTTCAGGTAACGGATGACGTTGGAGCCCTCCACCGGTTCGCCGATGGCTAGACGTTCGGCCCGTCGCACGACGGTGCGGGCGAAGTCGAGGCCGGCCGCAACTGGGTTGGCCCCCGGGATGGTGAAGTCGCTCGGCATTTCGAATCGCTCGAGCAGGTGATCGATATCGTGTTCGAGCCGTTCCACCATCTCGGCCGTCACCAGGGATGATCCCGGCTTCAGCTTGTGGCGGTTCTCCGGAGCCGTAGCCACCTCGGCGGCCAGGATGTAGAGGTCTCGGGCCAGAGCGGTAATGCGCTGATTGACCTCCGATTCCGGTGCGCTGGCGGCCCGAGCCAGTCCCAGCGCCGCCTGAGCTTCGTCAACGACCCCATTGGTCTCGATTTGTGCCGAGTCCTTGCGCACTCGTCCGCCGAAATAAAGGCCGGTGGTTCCGTCGTCGCCCGTCTTAGTGTAAATCCGTGGCTGAACCGGCACGAGCGGGATGCTACCGGCACGGTACGGCCCAGCACAGAGGCGCCAGTATCCTGAACGGAACATGTCCACCTCGCCAGAACTCCTCGGACGCCTGAGCCCAGATCAGTCGTCCTACCTGCAGGCGCTCCGTGAGCGCGTGCTCATTTACGACGGCGCCATGGGCACCAACCTGCAGATCCTTGGTCTGAGCCCCGAGGACTTCGGAGGCCCAGAACTCGAAGGCTGCAACGAGTGGCTGATCCACACCCGTCCCGATCTGATTTCTCAGGTCCACCGCTCCTTCTATGAGGTCGGCTGCGATGTGGTCGAGACCGACACCTTCGGTTCCTCGTCGGTGGTGCTCGTTGAGTACGGCCTGCAGGACAAGGCCCGTGAACTCAGCCGCCAGGGCGCGGAGCTGGCTAAAGCGGTGGCAGCCGAATTTTCGACCCCCGAACGGCCCCGCTGGGTGGCCGGCAGCATGGGTCCCGGGACGAAGTTCCCAACGCTCGGTCACATCTCCTACGCCGACCTGCGCGATGCCTATGAGGAGCAGGCTCTCGGCCTGCTCGAAGGCGGTGTCGACCTCCTCCTGATTGAGACGGTCTTCGACCTCCTTTCAGCCAAGTCGGCCATCAACGGCGCCCGCCGAGCCATGGTCGCACTCGATCGGGTTGTGCCCATTCAGGTGCAAGTAACGATTGAGCTGACCGGTCGCATGTTGCCCGGCACTGAGATCGCCGCTGCGCTCACCGTCCTCGACGCCATGCAGGTCGACGTGGTCGGCCTCAATTGCGCCACCGGTCCGGTCGAGATGAGTGAAGCGCTACGGCACCTGTCGGGAGCCAGCCGCATGCCCATCGCCTGCCTGCCCAACGCCGGGCTGCCGTCGGTGGTCGACGGCAAGATGCACTACGACCTCACGCCCGATCAGCTAGCCGATCACCTGCATCGGTTCGTTACTGAGTTCGGCGTATCCGCCGTTGGTGGTTGTTGCGGCACGACTCCTGAACACCTTGCCGCCGTGGTTCGGCGCTGTGCCGGCTCGGTCCCCTTGTCTCGGACGCCAGTGTTCGAGCCCGCCGCGGCATCGATCTACACATCGGTGGCATTCCAGCAGGACACTGCGTTCCTGGCCGTCGGCGAGCGCACCAACGCCAACGGATCCAAGCGCTTTCGTGAGGCCATGCTCGAGGCCGACTGGGACACCTGTGTCGCGATGGCACGAGACCAGATCGCCGAGGGCTCACACCTCATTGATGTGTGCGTCGACTACACCGGCGCCGATGGCGTGGCCGATATGCACGAAGTGGCGAGCCGATTCGCCACGCAGGCCAGCGTGCCCCTCATGGTCGACTCCACCGAGGGTCCGGTCGTGCGCGCCGCGCTGGAGTGGATCGGTGGCCGCCCCATCTTGAACTCCGTCAACCTCGAGGAGGGCGACGAGCCGGGCACCCGGCTGGACACGTTTTTGCGGCTAGCGCGGGAGTTCGGCGCGGCAGTGGTCTGCACCTGCATTGACGAAGAAGGTCAGGCTCGTACCGCCGAGTGGAAGTTGCGCTCCGCCCGGAACATCAGGGACATCGCCGTCAATCGCTATGGCCTCGAGCCCGAGGACCTGCTGTTTGACCCCTTGGCCCTGCCGTTGTCTACCGGCATGGAAGAGAGCCGCATGGACGGCATCGAGACAATCGAAGGCATTCGGGCCATCAAGGCTGAGCTGCCCGGGGTATCGACCATTCTCGGCCTCTCGAACGTGTCCTTCGGTCTCAACCCAGCGGCTCGACAGGTCCTCAACTCGGTATTCCTGCACGAATGCGTCGAGGCTGGCCTCGATTCGGCCATTGTGCACGTATCCAAAATCCTCCCGCTCGCTCGTATTGAGGAGCGAGCCAAGGAACTGTGCTTGGACCTGATCTACAACCGCCGGAACGAGAATTACGACCCGCTGCAGGAACTACTGGCCTTGTTCGATGGGGTCAAGGTCAATACCGGTGACCAGGACGACCACGCTGACTGGCCGGTCGACCAGCGCCTGTCGCAACGGATCATTGACGGCAATCGCACCGGTCTCGATGACGACCTGACTGAGGCCCTCGAGTCCGGCCTGGGCGCGCTGGCCATCGTCAACGACATCCTCCTGGAGGGCATGAAGGTCGTCGGCGAGCGCTTTGCCACTGGTGAGATGCAGCTCCCCTTCGTGCTCCAGTCGGCCGAGACGATGAAGGCCGCTGTGGCCTTCCTTGAGCCCCACATGGAGAAGGCGGACCAGGGTGGCAAGGGCACCGTGGTGCTGGCCACGGTCAAGGGCGACGTGCACGACATCGGCAAGAACCTGGTCGACATCATCCTGACCAACAACGGCTACGAGGTGATCAACCTAGGCATCAAGATCGGGATCAACGAAATGATCGCCGCCGCCGAAGCGCACAATGCCGACGCCATCGGCATGAGCGGCCTGTTGGTGAAGTCGACACTGATCATGCGAGAGAACCTGGTCGAGCTCAATCAGCGCGACCTGGCCGACTTTCCCATCCTCTTGGGTGGGGCAGCCTTGACGCGTACGTTCGTCGAGCGGGACTTGCGTGAAATCTACGAGGGTCGCCTGTTCTACGGGCGCGACGCCTTCGAGGGCTTGCGCACCATGGACCGCCTGGTCGAGATGAAAAAGACAGGCGAGGTCGATCCCAAGTTCGGTCGGGAGATCTCGGAGAAGAACGTGGGACGGCTCAGACGCCTCGACCCAGTCGATGAGTCGCCCGTCGAGGGCCAGCCGGCCCGCTCAAATGTGGCGGCTGACAATCGGCTGTTCACGCCGCCGTTCGTCGGGAGCCGGATTGCCAAGGGCATCGCGCTTGACGACGTGGCTGAATATCTGAATCTGACCGCCCTCTTCCGGAACCAATGGGGATTCCGCCCCGAAAACGGTGAGGACGACACCGCGTTCAAGGATCGGGTCAAGTCCACGCTGCGGCAGGAGCTGGCCAAGGCCAAGGAGGCCGACCTTCTCATTCCGCAGGTGGCCTACGGTCACTTCGCCGCCAACGCCGAGGGGAACGACCTCATCATCTGGAAGGACGAGACACGTTCATCGGAATGGATGCGTTTCAACTTCCCACGCCAACGCAAGGAGCCCTGGCTCTGCATCTCCGACTTCTTCCGCCCCACCGGTACGGGTGAAGAGGACTTCGCCAGTTTCATGTTGTGCACCATTGGCGATCGCGCGTCGGCGGCGGCGGCCCAACTCTTTGCCGAGAACGAGTATCAGAACTACCTCTTCTTGCACGGCCTCAGTGTCGAAATGGCCGAGGCGACGGCTGAGTACTGGCACAAGCGAATCCGAGAAGATCTCGGATTCGTGGACGAGGACGGACCCTCGTTGAATGGGTTGTTCCGACAGACGTACCGAGGAGGTCGGTACTCGTGGGGCTACCCGGCTTGCCCAGATTTAACGGACAACGCCAAGGTGGTCGAGCTGTTGGGCGGAGAGCGGATCGGCGTGACGGTGAGCGAGGGATTCCAACTGCATCCTGAACAGACCACGGATGCGATCATCTGCCATCACCCTGAGGCCAAATATTTCGTGGCGTGAAGCGCCTCTTCGTTCTCCTTTTCTTACTTGTACTCGGTAGCTCGGTCGTTTCGGCTGGAGGCAGCGTGGTGGACCCGCCATTGTCGGGCGTGGTCCTGTCCACACTCGGACCGGGTTACTCAGTGGTCAATGATGGGCCGCTCACTGTGGGAGCGCTGTCGCCCGTGTTCCCAGCAGCGGCCATCATCAAAGATGCGCTGGACGGCGAGAGCGTTGGCACCTTTCAGCGCACATGGCAGGACGCCGGTCAAGCCAACAAGGTCCAGATTCTGCTCGTTCGCTTCAGCTCTGCCACTACCGCTCACTCCTTTTGGTCCACGCTCCGGGGAAAGTTGGCCTCGGCCCACACTCTGAGTACGCGGGCGGTGCTCGGGGTGCCACACGGTTTCCGTACGACCTACTTTGCAGCTTCGGCCTCGCAGGTCGGCGTGGGGCAGGTCGTCGTCTTCGACTCTGGCTCGACGGTGGGGGCGCTTTCGTTCTTCTCTTCGGACGCTCATCCGATTTCACTGTTCGATGCCCGCAATATGGCCCAGGTCCAGATAGCGGCCATAGGGCCGGTCTCCATTCAAGTCATTCAGCCTCATCCCACCAACCGACCGGATCACCTCTGGGACTGGATCGGCCTGGGCATTGCCTGCGCACTCGTGGTGCTGATCGTGCCCCAGGTGATCGCCGTACGGAGGAAGCGTCCTCGACCGAGCACGGTCAGCGTTGTGCCGGTTGAGCCCGCCCGTCTAATGGACTGGGCTGTAGTGGCGGGCATCGTCGCCGCCTCATTCTTCAGACGACGCTCTTAGCCGCATCGCGGGCGTGATAGCTCGAGCGAGTCAGTGGAGAAGCTTCCACGTGGATGATGCCCATGTCGGCTCCGATCTGCTTGAGGCGATCGAACGCGGCGGGCTCCCAGTAGCGGGACACCGGGAGATGGTCCCGGCTTGGTCGGATGTACTGGCCGATGGTGATGATGGAGACCCCGACTGCGTGCAGATCGGCCATGGTGGCGACCACTTCCTCCTCGTGCTCGCCCAGTCCCACCATGAGGCCTGACTTGCTGACGAGACCGGCACCAACAGCACTGGCCAATACCCCGAGACTGCGGGCATAGCCAGCTGAAGGGCGAACGGCTCGCTGCAGACGGGCCACCGTTTCCATGTTGTGATTCAAGACATCGGGGCGAGCCTCGAAGATGGTTGAGAGCGATGCGGCGTCGCCCCGGCAGTCCGAAATCAGCACCTCCACCTTTGTGCCCGGGACACGATCCCGAATGGCCTTAATAGTGGCGGCCATGGCGCCGGCGCCGCCATCGGGAAGGTCATCGCGAGCAACACAGGTGATGACGGCATGGCCCAATCCCATCTTCTCGACGGCGCGAGCGACGCGATCGGGCTCATCGGGCGACAGGGGCATCGGGTGGCGGGTATCCACCTGGCAGAAGCCGCAGGCTCGGGTGCACCGCTCACCGTTAATCATGAAGGTGGCAGTGCCATCGGACCAGCACTCGTAGATATTGGGGCAGCCAGCCTCCTCGCAGACAGTGACGAGACCCAGATCGCGCACGGTCTGTCCGAGCGCCCGGTATTCCTTACCCATTCGAACCGGGACTCGGAGCCACTCCGGCTTGCGCTGCTCAATCTGCAGCCCGTCCTCGGGAGCCACCCCCGCCTGCCGCAATCGCTTGAGAAGGGGCCGCTCATCGATGCCATTGGTTGACGTGATCCCTTCGACCACGTCTTGGCGATCCACCAACGAGTCGGGTCCAAAGAGCCTGATGGCGTGGGCCACCACCAATTCGGTGACGTCGGCCATCGAGCGCTCGACGCCTTCGGATCGCAGCGACGTCACGCCCCGATCAGCAATGCCGCAGGGGACGATGTGATTGAACATGGAGAGGTCGCTGTCCACGTTCAAGGCCACACCATGCAACGTGCGCCGAGTCCCGGGTGCACCCTTGACAGTGCGGACACCGATGGCGGCGATCTTGCGAGGATTGGGTCCGGTGGCATCGACCCACACCCCAGGATATTCGTCCGTCCGGGACACGTTGGGCAGCCCCAATTCCTTCAGGACTGAAATCACAAGTTCTTCCATCCGATGCACGTGGGCCGGGCCGGCAGAAGGATCGTCGGGCACGGTCACAATTGGATAGATGACGAGCTGGCCGGGGCCGTGATAAGTCACATCGCCGCCACGATCGGTCTGCTCGAACCCGGCGCCAACCGAGGTCGGATCGACGAGCATGTGAGTCGGGTCGGCGTGCACGCCCAGGCTGTACACGTGAGGGTGTTGCAGGATCAACAGGTAGTCGTCGCCACTACGGACGAGCGCATGTTGTAAGACAGACGCCTCATGGAACGGGACGGTTCCGAGAAGGCGAACTCGCAGCACGATTACAGCTCGGCCGCCCAGTCGCGACTGCTCAGAAGTTCTGACACCCGCGCCAGGAATGAAGAAACATATGCGCCGTCGACGGCCCTGTGATCCCAACTCACGCCCAAAATTCCGGTGGAGTGAATGGCAATAGATTCGGAACCATCACTCTGGGTCACCACGACCGGGCGGCGGGCAATGCCATCAGTGGCCAGGATGGCCACTTGGGGCTGGTTGATGATCGGGACCGTGAAGTAGGTGCCGAACGGGCCGTCGTTGGTGATGGAGAAGGTGCCACCGGCAATGTCGTCGGCGTTGAGCTGGCGGTTCCGGGCGCGCTCGGCCAGATCTCGGATGCGTCGGGACACCCCACGCAGCGTGATCTCTTCGGCCCGGTGAATCACCGGCACGATCAACCCTTCGTGGGAGAGGTCCACGGCGATGCCCAGATTCACTTCGCCGTGCACGACCAGTGAGTCATCAACCACCGACGAGTTGAGGAGCGGGAAATCTCGCAGGGCCTCCACGGCGGAGCGGGCGATGAAGGGGAGATACGTGAGCGAAAAGCCTTCTTCTGACTTGAAACGGTCGCCCCAGGCCTTGCGCACCCGCTCGACGTTCTCGAAATCGACTTCGTAAGCGATGAAGGCGTGAGGCGATGTCGCTTTGGAGCGGACCATGTGCTCGGCCGTGCGCCGACGCATGTTGGAGAAGGGGACGACCTGCTCGCCTGCGTTGCGGAACGAAGCAACGGAGATGGGCGGTGCCGCCGCTGCGGGAGCGGGAGCCGGCGCCGGCGCCGGCGCCGGCGCGGCAGAGCGGCGGGCGTCGACCACCTTCAGCACGTCCTCACGGGTGATACGACCACCCACACCGGTGCTCGGAACGTCAGAGGCGTCAATGCCGTTTTCGGAGAGAAGTTTGCGCACGACGGGCGAGAGCACGAGCCCCTCGGTGGGGGCCGGAGTCGGTGCTGGCACTTCGGTCACCTCGGCGACCGGCGCAGGCGCAGGCGCAGGCGCATCGCCCGAGTCGCCAATGACGGCCAAGCGCACGCCGACCTCGACGGTGTCGCCTTCGGGCACCAGAATTTCTGTCAAGACGCCGGCCGCTGGCGAGGGCACCTCCGAGTCGACCTTGTCGGTGGAGACTTCGAAGAGAGGCTCGTCACGGGCCACGGTGTCGCCCACGGCCTTCATCCAGCGTGTGATGGTGCCTTCGGTGACGGTTTCGCCCAGCTGCGGCATCGTGACATCAGCCAAGGTGCAATCCCCTTCCGGTCAGCGCCATCATCGTCTCGCCAAAGGTCTCCGACAGCGACGGGTGTGGCTGAATAAAGTGCGCCACTTCTTCGGGAAATGCTTCCCAGTTCACGGCCAGGTAGCCGGCGCCCAATTGCTCGGTCACCCATGGGCCGGCCATGTGCACACCCAAGATCTGCCCGGCCGTGCCGTCGGGGCGTTGCTCACACACGATCTTCACCACGCCGTCCGTGTCACCGATGATGAGGGCCCGGCTGTTCCCGCCGAACGGGTCCTTCTTGGTCACGACGGCGATGCCGCGCTCCTTGGCCTGAGCCTCGGTGAGGCCACAGAAGGCCACCTCGGGGTGGCAGTAGATGGCCCAGGGCACCCGCTCGTAATTCACGGGAACGGCCGGCTCACCCAGCATCGACTTCACGGCCACGATGGCCTCGGCAAAGCCGACGTGGGCCAACTGCGGGGTACCGGCCACTACGTCGCCCACGGCCCACACGCCTTCGACGCCGGTGCGTTGGTATTCGTCGGCCACCACGAATCCGCGCTCGTCAATCTGCACACCTACTCCATCGGCCACCAGACCTTCAGTACGAGCACGCCGGCCCACAGAGACGACGATGGCCTCCACTTCGAAGGTCTGGTCGCCGGCGCTCACGACCGTGACTCCACGTCCCTCGTCCGGCGTGTGGCCGGTCACCTGGGCACCAGTCACCACTTCAATGCCGCGCTTCTTAAACGAGCGGGCGATCAAGCGCACGATGTCCTCGTCGCAGGTCGCCAAAATGGACGGCAGCCCCTCGAGGATGGTCACCTTCGACCCCAAATCAGAGAGGAGCGAGGCGAACTCGCACCCGATGGCGCCGCCGCCGATGACTGCCACCGAGGCCGGCACCTCTTTCAGGTCCAAGAACTCGTCCGAGGTCATGACCCAGCGCCCGTCGACGTCCAAATCGGGCAATGTACGCGGCACCGAGCCGGCTGCCAGCACGACATTGCGACCGATTAACACCCGGCCGGCGTCGTCACCATCGACCACCCGCACTCGGCGGTCGGCCTCCAGCGTGCCGGTGCCCGAGAGCACCGTGACCTTGCGCCCCTTGAGAAGGCCGGAGAGCCCCTTGAAGAGCTTGTCGACGACGCCGTTCTTGCGATCCTGGCTGACGGAGAAGTTGAGCGACGAGTCGGCGATGGTGATGCCGAATTCAGCCGCCCCCTCAACAGTCCGGTGGACAGCGGCGGTCTCGAGAAACTCCTTGGCTGGTACGCACCCTCGGTGCAGGCAGGTCCCACCGACCTTGTCCCGCTCCACGATGGCCACCGACAATCCGGCAGCTGAACCGTAGAGCGCCGCGGCATAACCACCCGGCCCGCCGCCGATCACGACGATGTCGAACTCGTCCTCGCTCATGCGCGCAGCCTACCGGTGCCCGAATCGCCTTCCCCACGGTCGGCCGCCACGGTGGCCAGCTCGTCCACTCGGTCGTTCCAACGATCACCCGAGTGCCCCTTCACCCACTGAAACGTCACGGTCGGCACCGACGCCACCGCCAACTCGATCAGCGGCTCCCACAGGTCTTGATTGGCCACGGGCTTGTTCTGTGAGTTGCGCCAGCCCTTGCGCTGCCAGCCCTGCCACCATCGGTCGGTGAAGCACTTCACCACATAGGTGGAATCGCTGATCACCACCACCTCGTCGTCGGCCGCTGAATCGGGAATCAAACACCGAAGCGCCTCTAGCGCGGCTGTGATCTCCATGCGCTGATTCGTGGTGTGCGGCGAGGCACCACTGGCAAACAGCCCGTCGGGAACGGCCCAGGCCCAGCCGCCCGGACCGGGGTTCCCACGGCAGGCACCGTCCGTATACACGGTCACTTGTGGCATCCCGATACCGTAGGCGTCATGTTGTTCGACGGAATTAGCCACCAGGTGCCTGATACCGACCCGAACGAAACGCAGGAGTGGCTGGACTCGTTCGACGCCATTGTCGACACTGCCGGACGATCGAGGGCCCGCTACCTCCTCATGAAACTGCTGGAGCGAGCCCGCACCAAACAGGTCGACTTCCCGGCCACGGTCTCCACCCCCTATGTCAACACCATCCCGGCCGACGCCGAACCTTGGTTTCCCGGTGACGAGTATCAAGAACGCCGCATTCGGGCCTATATCCGGTGGAACGCGGCCGCCATGGTGGTGCGGGCCAACACCCGCACCGAGGGCATCGGCGGGCACCTTTCCACCTACGCCAGCTCGGCGGCGCTCTACGAGGTCGGCTTCAACCACTTCTTCCGGGGCAAGGCGGACGGCGGCAGCGGGGACCAGGTCTTCATTCAGGGTCATGCGTCGCCTGGCATTTATGCGCGGGCGTTCATGGAGGGGCGCCTCACCGAGGAACAACTCGACAACTTCCGCCACGAAGTCGCCGGCAATGGCTTGCCCAGCTACCCGCACCCAAGGGCCATGCCCGACTTCTGGGAGTTCCCCACCGTCTCCATGGGCCTCGGCCCCATCAACGCTATTTATCAGGCCCACGTCAACCGCTACCTGAACCAGCGCCACCTGGTCGACACCTCAGCCAGCCGGGTGTGGTGCTTCGTCGGCGACGGCGAAATGGATGAACCCGAATCGATCGGTGCCCTGGGCGTTGCCGGCCGCGAGCATCTCGACAACCTGATCTTCGTCGTCAACTGCAACCTGCAACGGCTCGACGGTCCGGTGCGGGGCAACGGCAAAATCATTCAGGAGCTCGAGGCCGTGTTCCGGGGCGCGGGCTGGAATGTCATCAAGGTCATCTGGGGCTCCCGTTGGGACGCCCTCCTGGCCAAGGACGTCGACGGCGTGCTGCTCGACCGCATGAACACCACGGTCGACGGCGAATACCAGAACCTGGCCACCAAGTCGGGCGCCTACATCCGAGAGCATTTCTTCGGTCCCGACCCCCGCTTGCGCCGCATGGTCGAGGACCTCAGCGATGATGACCTGGTCAACCTGCCCCGAGGCGGTCACGACTACCGCAAGCTCTACGCCGCCTACAAGCTGGCCACCGAACAGAAGGGCGCGCCCACCGTCATCCTGGCCAAGACCATCAAGGGCTGGACCCTCGGACCCCTGATCGAGTCACGCAACGCCACCCACCAGATCAAGAAAATGACTCGCACGCAGCTGGCCACCTTGCGCGACCGCCTGTTCCTGACCGACGACATCCCCGACGCTGCCCTCCAGGACGGCCACCCGCCGTACGTGCGACCGGCCGAGGGATCCGACGCTATGGAGTACCTCAAGGCAAGGGGTCGAGTGTTGGCCGGCCCCATTCCCACCCGCGTCGTGCGCCCCAGCCGCCCGGGCCTTCCCGACGACAAGGTGTTCGAGGAGTTCGCCTCCGGCTCGGGCACGCAGTCGGTGTCGACGACCATGGCCTTCGCCCGCCTCCTGCGCAACCTCGTGCGCGACCCCACCATCGGACCGCTGGTGGCGCCCATCGTCTCGGACGAGGCCCGCACGTTCGGGCTGGAATCGATCATCGCCGAAGCGCAGATTTATGCGCCCGAGGGACAGCAGTACACGCCGGTGGACGCTGATCTCCCGCTCCACTACGCCGAATCCACTTCGGGCCAGGTCCTGCAAGAAGGCATCACCGAGGCCGGCGCGCTGGCCACCTTCACCGCCCTGGCCACGGCCTACGCCACCTGGGGCCAGCCCATGTTGCCGGTGTTTCTGTTCTATTCAATGTTCGGCTTCCAGCGCGTGGGCGACCTGACCTGGGCCCTGGGCGACATGCGGGGCCGAGGGATTCTGGCCGGGTGCACCGCGGGCCGCACCACCCTTCAAGGCGAGGGCCTGCAGCACGATGACGGTCACTCTCCCCTCCTCGCCTCCGCCAACCCGGCCGCCCGCGTCTACGACGCATCGTTCGCTTACGAAGTGGCCGCCATCGTGAAGGACGCCATCGCCCGCACCTTCGGCCCCGAGCCCGAGGACCGCTTCCTCTACCTCACGCTCTACAACGAGACCTACGCGATGCCGCCTCTCCCCGACCAGGACATCAGCGACGGCATCATCAAGGGCATCTACCGCTTCGCTGCCCCACTCGCACCATCCGAACTGCGGGCCTCGATCTGCTTCTCCGGCCCGATGTGGAGCGTCGCTCGCGACGCCCAGGCCCTGCTGGCCGAGCGCTGGGGCGTGGCCGCCGACACCTGGGCCGTCACCTCGTGGTCGGAGCTGCGCACCGATGCGCTCGAGGCCGAGCGCTCCAACCGCCTCCATCCTGACGGTGAGCCCCGCCCGCCCCACATCACTTCGGTGCTGGGTGCCGGCCCTGATCCGGTGGTGGCCATCACCGACTACATGCGTTCGGTGCCCGATCAGGTCGCTCGATTCATTGAGCGCCCCTACACCTCACTCGGCACCGATGGCTTCGGTCGCTCCGACGCCCGCAAAGCGCTGCGTAGTCACTTCGAGGTGGATGCTCCGCACCTCTGCCTGGCGGTGCTCAGCGAACTGGCCCGGGCCGGCCGTCTGGACCGTTCGGTGCTCAGCGCTGCGGTCCACGAGCTCGACATTGACGCCGAGCGCGTCGCTCCCTTCCTAGTCTGAGCCGCCAGCCAATGGAGGCGCAGCTGGTGCCTCCGTCTCAGCCATCACATGGACCAACACCGCGCCTTTGCGTTTCGAATATGGGCGCTCGGCATAACCCTTGCCGGAGAGGTCAAGCTCGAGCGGCGTACCGGGGTCCATGCCCGCCACGTCCGCTGCCAACTGCAGTCGAGCTATTTCGACCCGCTCAATTAGCGGCTCCACCCCAGAACTCCATGACGCCCAGGCAGTGGGTCACGATGGCATAGGCCGAGTTGGCCCCTGGTAATTCCGGACGCCGATTGGCGCCGTCGTGGCCCAGCTCCCGCAACATCGCCACCATGTTGTCGAGGGCGAGTGCGACGAACCACAACTCGTCCACGCCTAGTGCGACACCCAGGCGTCCGGGTCGGCCGTCATCTTCTTGACGTGCGCCGGCAGCTTGCCGTCGATGACATCGGCCAGCGTGACCTTTTCCAGCACCGAGCGCAGGCTGGCTCGGACGGCCACCCAGACCTGCTGCAGGTTCTCGGCCGCACCGTCGTAGGAGGTCAGTTCGGGTCGATAGCCGCGGACTTCGGCCAGAGGCCCATCGAGGGCGCGAATGACGTCGGCCATCGTGATCTCCTTGGCCGGGCGGGACAAGCGGTATCCACCTTCGGCCCCGCGCTGGCTGGCCACAATCCCGGCCCGGCGCAGGTCAGCCAGGATGGCGCCCAGGAATCGAGGCGGCAGTCCCTGCTCGCCGGCCAGGTACTCAGCGGTCTGCGGCGTTCCGGCCGCGGCCAATGTCAGGAGCGCCCGCAGGCCGTAGTCGACCTTGGCCGGAATGTGCATCGCCTGATTCTGCCCCGCCCTACCGCCAACGGCACGTTCACCCCATGCCAAGATTCCCGCATGGCAAAAGTGTCAATGCATCTGACGGGCGACAAGGAAGCCGACGCGCTGCTCAGCAAGGACCCGCTGGCGCTGCTCCTGGGCATGGTGCTGGACCAGCAGGTGACCATGGAAAAGGCATTTTGGGCGCCCTCCGAATTGGCCCGACGCCTCGGCGGATCCCTCGATCCAGCCGTCATCGCCGCCTACAACCCCGAGAAGTTCGTCGCCCTCTTCTCTGAAAAGCCGGCGTTGCACCGCTTCCCAGGCTCCATGGCGGGCCGGGTGCAGGCCGTCTGCCAGATCGTCCTGCTCCGAGTACGGCGGGAAGGCCGACCGCATTTGGCAAAAGCAGCCCGACGGCGAGACCCTCATTAAGCGCCTCAGCGCCTTGCCCGGATTCGGCGAACAGAAGTCTCGTATCTTCGCCGCCCTCTTGGGCAAGCAGCTCGGTGTCCAACCCGAAGGTTGGCGGGCCGCCACGGCCCCCTATCGGTGAGGAAGGCTCACACGTGTCGGTGGCCGACATCAGCAGCCCTGAAACCCTGGCCCTGGTCCGTGCCCACAAAAAGGAAATGAAGGCGAAAGCGAAGGCCAACGCGGCCAAGTGACTCGCCCCATCAGCGAGTGCCGCCTCTACCTGTGCACCCCTGATCGGCCCGACCTCTTCAAGTTCGTCGAGGCCACCATCAACGGCGGTGTCGACATGGTCCAGTTGCGCGACAAAGTGCTCGACGCCAAACACCTTCTGGCCCGCGCCAGCGAACTCCAAAAGCTGTGCACCTCGCTCGACGTGCCGTTCATCCTCAATGATCGTCCTGACCTGGCCCTTGAAGTGGGCGCCGACGGCGTGCACGTCGGCCAAGACGACGCTCCGGTCTCCCTCGCTCGCCGACTGCTCGGACGCGACGCCATCATCGGACTGTCCACGCACCGCCCCAGGACCTGGACGACGCCTTGCAGCAGGACGCCACTTACATTTCGGCCGGCCCTGTCGAGGCCACGCCCGACCAAACCAGGACGGCCCGGCACCGGTCTCGACTACCTCCGCCTCGCCATCGAACGTTCAACCGTGCCCGTCTTCGTGACCGGCGGTGTCACGCCCGAGCGCATCCCGGCCCTGGCCGAAGCCGGCGCCCGCCACTTCGTCGTGGTGCGCTACCTCACTGAGTCGACCGCCCCGGAAGCGGCCGCCCGTCGCCTGCGACACGCCATCAGCTAGAGCGTCAGCACCACGGTGATGGAGTAGGCGGCTGATCCGGTGTAGCCGTTCTTGTCGGTGGCGGTGACCGTGAAGTTGTAGGTGGTCAGCAGGCCCAACGACCCTCCGGACTGGATGAGGCCACCGGTGGTCATGGTGAATCCAGTCGGCAATGCGCCCGACGTCACGGCAAAGCTGAAGGTGTCGCCGGACAGAGCCGATGACGCCCCCAGCTGCTTGCTGTATCCCAATGTGGCGCTGCCCAGACTGCCCGCCGCGGGCGTGAGAGTGATGACAGGAGGATTGACCGTCAACGTGTAGGAGATGGTCCCGGTGAACCCATCGGCATCGGTGACCGTCACCGTGAAGGAGTACGAACCATTCTGGGCGGCCGCCGTGATTGTCCCAGACAGCACGCCGGCAGTCGACACCGACAACCCAGCGGGCAGGGTGCCCGAGGTGACGGCATATGTGTACCCACTCACGCCCCCGCTCGAAGAAAGTGACTTCGAGTACGCCACATAGACGGTGGCCGCCGACAGCGTTGAGGGCGTCACGGTGATGGTGGGCGACACTGGGATCAACGTGTACGAGCGTGATCCGGTATATCCGTTGGCATCGGTGGCCGTGACGGTGAAGGCGTAAGTACCGGCAGCCGAAGGCGAGCCGCTGAACGACCCGGCCGACGACAGCGACAGGCCGGTCGGGAGCGACCCTGAGGTGACGGCGTAGGTGTAGCCACTCACACCCCCGCTTGTCGCAATGGCGGCCGTGTCAGACGTCTCACCCATCGGGTTAGACAGCGCCGACAACGTCAGCGTCGGAGCAGTCACCACCAGCGCGTACGTCTGCGTCCCCGTCAGCCCGGCGTGATCGGTGGCTGTCACGGTGAAGGTGTGCGAGCCCGTCTGGCCGGCGCCGGTCACGGTCCCGCTGATGACGCCTCCCGACGAAAGCGCCATACCGTTCGGGAGCGATCCCGAAGTCACGGTATAGGTGTACGGCGCCGTTCCGCCCGAAGCGGTGATGCTCTGGCTGTAGCCCGTGGCATAGACGGTGGCTCCCGGCAGCGACGACGGAGCGATCGCGACGTGCACAACGGTGCTGGTCGTACTACACGACGAGACAGCTGACGCGTTGTGCGTGTCGCCGGTGTACGAGGCGTACCACCAGTAGGTGCCGGCCGTCGTAGGTGCATAGGTGGTCGAGGCGTTGTATGAGCCGTTGGCCGTCACCGTGACCGCCGAGCCAACGGTGGTCCAGCCCGTCCCGGTGCAACTCGATGGTGCGGTGACCTGCGGGCCGAAGACAGAGAAACTGATGGAACCACCCGGTGCCGGCGCTGGCGACGTCGTGGCCGCGGCCAAGGTGGCCGACGGGGTGATCGCAGCGGCGAACACCACCGAAGTGGCAGCCGATACCGACACGGTCGGCAACGCCTGCACGACGACAGCCACCGACTTGGCACTCTCGGTGCCCACCCAAGTCGACGAGGCCAATTCGGGCACATCGGCGTACTGCCAGGTGCCTGCACCCGGTGCATCGGTGCACGTCGCTAGGCCCGCGGACACCGAGCAGGAGCCGCTGATCGATGCCGAACTCGTCGAGCCCGAGGCATACCGATTGACGGCATAAGAGGTAAGGGAGGTGCCACCGCTGGTCGAGCTCTGTGCGAACGTGATCGTCACGGTCTGGCCCGAAGCTGGCGTCACGCTGGTGGTCGGCACGGCGCCAGTCGGCATGATCTGCGCCGTGGCCTCGGCGTAATTCGATCCGCTCGTCACCGTCACCAGCCAGTAGGCGAAGGCGACACCAGAGAGGCACACAACGAGGCCGAGAGCGCCACCAAGCACGGCGGCGATGATGCGAGGGCGGACAGTCATGGCGTGGGAAGGCAGCTATTTCTGAAACGTGGCCGAGACAGGGATGTTGAACGTGGCCCCCTGGCACCCGTTCTGCGCCGACAAGCTCATAGAGGCCGCACCCGTGAAGCGCAGCAACTGACTGCCCGGGCTCACCGTGACCGAAGGAGCGGTTGGAAAGCTCACGGTCACGCCGGTGGTCGTGCAAGCGCCGACACCGCCATTGGCCGTGATGGCACCGTTCAGCGTGAGAACCGTCAAGGTCACCGGAAACGAGTTGGTGTTGTTCACCCGCACAATGACCTGGCTCGACCCGCCCGGCAGCAACGAGATTGCGGGCGAATCACCGCCGGTAAAGGCCACCACGGTGATGGGCGCCAGCGAACCCGTGCCGCCGCCGCCTGCACCGGCGCCGCCACGGTTCCAGAGCCCAAAGGCCGCTCCGCCGCCGAGCCCCAGAACGACCGCGCCCAGCACCAAGGCCAATAGGGGGGAGACAAGCCTCCCACGCAGTATGCGATGACGCGACGACGGGAGGGGCAGTGCCCCTCCCGTCGCAACGTCGCTCCCTACCCGGGGTGGCGTCCCCGTATGAGGGATGCGCATCAGTCGAATCAGTTCGACGTGTAGACGATCGGAACCGTGGTCAGGCTCTCGCAGTTGTCCTGGTTCGTGGCCGAGTCGTTCATGGCAATGCTGAGGCCACTCCACGCGCCGACCGCGGTGCCCGAAGGCACTTCGGCGCTCACGGGGGCAGTACCGGTGATGGTGAAGTCAGCCTGGGTGCAGGCCGGCAGCGAGCTGTTGGTCTGCGAGCTGAAGGTGCCGATGCTGGCCGTCACCGAGGTGACGTAGACCTTGCCCGGGTTGGAGTTGTTGAAGTCGCCTGACAGGGCGATGCTGTCGCCGGGGTACAGACCGGCAACCGTCGAGGTCTGCACGACCACAACAGCCGCTGGAGCGGTAGTGGTGCCGTTGCCCGAGCCAGAGCCCGAGGTGGTCCAGTACGCGAAGGCGGCGCCAGCGCCGGCCAGGGTCACGAAAGAGGCGAGAAAGATTCCAGCAAAGCGCTTCTTGCGACGCTCGCCGTTCTTCTTGGTGAGGATGGACATCTGAAAACTCCTTTGTCAGCAGGAAGCGGTGCGGTGCGCACTGCTCGCTCACAAAGAAGGTAAAAAACGCAGGTTTCCCAGAGATCGCCGTCCGGTTGCTATCCGGTAGCCCACTCCACTACTTAACGCCGACGCTCGAGCCAGCCCACCAATATGGCGATGACCCGGGGGTCTGCCCGGAGCCAGTGACCGGCACCGTGGACCACGTGCAGGTCAGAAGGACCAGTGGCCGCATCGGCCAACGCCCGAGCGTCGCTCTGAGAAATATCGGGGTCGTCGGCACCGTGCACCACCAACAGCGGCCGGCCCTTGAGCATCTCGGCGTCTTTCTCCGGATGCAGCAGTGACAACTCCTTGGCCCACGTATCCGGCGCCGTCGGATACCCCGGAGTGTGGATCACCCCCGTGCGCACGCAGCGATCAACCAGTCCGGCCGGGTCGGCGATCATCGCATCGAGGTTGGCCGGCGTCCCTAGGCAGGCCACTCCGGCCACCCGCTGATCGGTGGCCGCCACATGGAGGGCCAGGACCCCACCGAAGCCGAAGCCGACCAACCATCGGGGGGCCTCGTCGGCTACCTCTGACTCCATGAGGAGGCGAACATCGTCCACCCACCCAGAAGCGGAGAAGTCGCCTTGGGACTCACCGGCACCTCGCAGGGTGGCGGTGACGACCCGCCATGACGTCTCCCGGGTCAGCCGATCGGCCAGCGCTGGATACGTTGTCGCCACATCACTGGCCGAACCCTTGGCCCGCGGCAGGTCGTGGCAGAGAACGATATTGCCCGCCAATGGCTGCGTTGCTGTCGTCGAGTACGTCCACAAATCCCCGGCATCGCCAGGGAGGAGCCGAAACGGCCCCGCCACCTAAATGCCGATGCGCTGCGCCAGCAGCTCGCGGTGGTAGGCAGGGTCGCCGAGCAATAGCTCTGATGACTTGGCCCGCTTGAAATACAGATGAGCCGGGTGCTCCCAGGTGAAGCCGATGCCACCGTGGATCTGAATGTTCTCGGCTGCCGAATGGAAATACGCCTCCGAGCAGTAGGACTTGCACAGCGAAGCCACCACCGGGAGCTCGTCGGAATCCTCGGCTGCGGCCCAGGCGGCGTAGTACGCCGCTGACTTGGCTGACTCGACTTCGAGCAGCATGTCGGCGCACTTGTGCTTAATGGCCTGGAACGACCCGATGGGCCGACCGAACTGAATGCGGGTCTTGGCGTATTCCACCGAGGCGTCCAACACGCGCTGCGCGCCGCCCACTTGCTCCGCGGCCAACGCCACTGCAGCCAAGTCGAGCGTCTTGGACAGGCCAGCCTCAGCCCCACCATCGACGCCGATCAACACAGCCGGCGTCGCCGAGAACTCCAACCGCGCCTGCTTGCGGGTCTGGTCCATGGTCGGCAGCGGCGTCCGCACCAATCCGGCCGCGTCGCCTTGCACGGCGAACAGCGACACACCGGCCGCCGTCCGAGCGGCCACCACAATCAGGTTGGCCACGTGCCCATCAATCACAAACATCTTGTGGCCGTTGAGCACCCAGCCGTCACCCGACTTCTCAGCGGCGCACTCAATCCCGGAGAAGTCCCACTTCCCGTTGTCTTCGGTGATGGCCAAGGTGGCGATGGTCTCTCCCGAAGCGATGCCGGGCAAGTAGGTCTTCTTGGCCTCGACGTCGCCGGATGTCAACAGCGCATTGGCGCCCAAAGCCACGGTGGAGAAGAAGGGAGCGCACAGCAAGGAGGCGCCCATCTCCTCGAGCACCACGATGAGCTCTACGTATGAAAAGCCCGATCCGCCGAACTCCTCTGGGATGGTCAGGGACTGCAGTCCCAGCTGGTCGGCCATCTGGCTCCACACTGCGGGGTCATATCCATCGGTGGTGTCCATGAGGCGACGGACCTCGGTTTCAGGCGACTTCTCGGCCAGGAACCGGCGGACCGACGTGCGCAGTTCTTCCTGCTCATCACTGAAGGCGAAATTCATGTTTCGGTGTCTACCAGAACCAGGCCCGCCGCGACCACAAGGACCAGGCGTGTGGGACGCTGGAGTCATGGGACAACTGGAGAACATCTGGAGCGACGCCCGGGTCGAGGTGCACCACATTGTGGTCGGGCCCATGGAAAACAACGTCTACGTGCTGCGCTGTCGCCGTACAGGCGACGCCATGCTGATCGACGCCGCCAACGAGCATGAGAAGTTGCTTGAGATCTGCACGCAACCTCGGCGTCGATCAGGTGGTGGAGACCCATGGGCACTGGGACCACATCCAGGCCGTGCCTGCCGTCCGGGAGGCCGGCATCTCCGTGGCCGTGACCCAGGCCGACGCTGGCATGCTGCCCAGCTACGACCTGATCCTGACGGACGACGAGGTCCTCACCGTCGGTGACCTGCGCATTCGCACCCTGGCCACCCCGGGCCACACCGCCGGGTCGATCTGTTTCGCCGTGGAAGGCACGCCCCTCCTCTTCACCGGCGACACCCTGTTCCCTGGCGGCCCCGGCAACACCTCGCTCGAGGGCGGCGACTTCGACACCATCATCACTTCCCTCGACCGCCGCATTTTCGCCGCCTTCGAGGCCGACACCCTCGTCTACCCCGGCCACGGCACGGCCACCACCGTCGGCAACGAGTCCCCCACCTGCAGGAATGGGTCGACCGAGGCTGGTGACACCGGCCCGTGGTGAAAACCTGACTAAAACGGTAGGCTTTAGGCAATGACCGCCACCCTCGTGCTCGAGATCCGGGACCTCCACGTCTCCACCGACGGCACCGAGATCCTGCGCGGCGTCAACCTGTCCGTCGGCACCGGCGAGATCCACGCCCTCATGGGCCCCAACGGCGCAGGCAAGTCCACCCTGGCCGGCACGCTCATGGGCCACCCGGCCTATGAGGTGACCCAGGGCGCCATCCTCCTCGACGGCGAAGACGTCACCGATTGGGCCACCGACGTGCGCTCCAAAGCCGGCCTGTTCCTGGCCTTCCAGTACCCCGAGTCGATCGAAGGCGTCTCGGTCACCCAGTTCCTGCGCCAGGCCATGGCCGCCCGCACCGAGGACGAGGTATCCGTCCTCGAGGTCCGAGTGCTCATGACCGAATGGATGGAGCGCCTGGGCATGGACAAGTCCTTCGCCAGCCGCCACCTCAATCAGGGCTTCAGCGGCGGCGAGAAGAAGCGCAACGAGATTCTCCAGATGGCGCTGCTCAAACCCCGCGTGGCCGTCCTGGACGAGACCGACTCCGGCTTAGACATCGATGCGCTGCGGGTCGTGGGCAGCGGCGTCCACGCCGTCCGTGACGAGCGCCCCGAACTCGGCGTCCTGGCCATCACCCATTACCAGCGCCTGCTCGATGAGCTCAAACCCGACCACGTCCATCTCCTCGTCGATGGTCGCATCGTCGAAAGCGGCGGCCCCGAGCTGGCCGGTCGGGTCGAGGCCGAGGGCTACGAGGCACTGCGATGAGGCCGCGCCGCTCAACGTCGAGGCCCTGCGCAAAGACTTCCCGCTGCTGACCCAGACCGTGCACGACCGCCCCATCGTCTATCTGGACTCGGCCTCGTCCGCTCTGCAGCCGCAGGTCCGTCATCAACGCCATGGCCAAGTACTACGAGACCACACACGCCAACGTGCACCGCGGCGTCTACGCCACGGCCGAGGAGTCCACCCACCTTTACGAGCACGCCCGCATCGCCGTCGGCCGCTTCATCGCCGCCCCCGACCCGGCCCACGAGATCATCTTCACCAAGAACACCACCGAAGGCATCAACCTGGTGGCCCACACGTGGGGCCGCGCCAATCTCAAGACGTGGCGACAAGATCTTGCTCTCCGAGATGGAGCACCACGCCAACATCGTGCCGTGGCTGATGCTGGCCGAAGAGGTCGGCCTCGAGGTGCGCTACCTCCCCGTCGACGGCGAGGGTTACCTCAACCTGGACGAACTGAACACCTTGGTGGACGGCGTGAAGCTGGTCGGGATTTCGGCCATGTCCAATGTGCTGGGCACCATCAATCCGGTGGCTCGCATCGCCGAGGCCGCGCATGCCGCCGGTGCCGTGGTGGTGGTCGACGGAGCGCAGCTCGGTGCCCCACGCGCCCGTCAACGTGAGCTGCGCTCGGCGCCGACTTTCTGGCCTTCTCCGGCCACAAGATGATGGGGCCCACGGGCATCGGCGTGCTCTGGGGCCGGGCCGAGCTGCTCGAAGCCATGCCTCCCTTCCTCGGAGGCGGCGGGATGATCCTCGATGTCAAGCTCGACTCCTTCCGCTCCGCCCCCACCCCGGCCAAGTTCGAGGCCGGCACGCCGCCCATTGCCGAGGCGGTCGGCCTGAATGCGGCCAGTGACCTATCTCAACGACATCGGCATGGACCGGATCCGCGAGCACGAGTTGGCGCTGACCAATCACGCCCTGGCCCGCTTGGACGAGAAGCTCGGGCAGGACATCCGCATCTTCGGGCCACCGGCGGGTCCCGACCGCGGTGGGGTGCTCTCCATGGCCTACCGGGACGTCCACGCGCACGACTTGGCTCAGGTGCTGGACCAGTATGGCGTCTGCGTGCGACCAGGTCACCACTGTGCCAAGCCGCTGATGCGCAAGCTGGGCGTGCAGGCCACCGCACGGGCTTCGTTTTCCCTGTTCAGCGACGAGCACGACATCGAGGTGTTGATCGAGGGATTGGTGGAAGCCGGTAGATTGTTCGGGTGATGGCCGACCTGGAAGAGCTCTACCGCGAGATCATCCTCGACCACTACCGCTCCCCTCGGAACCGGGGCGAACTGGAGTCACCGCCGGCCCACCGGGTCGAAGGCTTCAACCCGCTGTGCGGCGACGAGGTGGTGATCAGCCTCTTGGTGGAGGACGGCAAACTGGCCGATCTGAAAATCGGCGGCTCGGGCTGTTCGATCAGCCAGTCTTCGGCCTCGCTCATGTCGGCAGCCGTTAAGGGCAAGCCGGTCGACGAAGTACACCAACTCATCCACACCTTCAAAGGAATGATGTCGATCCACGAGTCCAAGTTGGACAAGGACGGCGAAGTGACCGAGCCCGAAGAGATCAACCTCGACAGCCTGGGCGAGCTGGCGGCACTCCAGGGCGTGGTGAAGTTCCCCGTACGTATCAAGTGCGCCACCCTGAGCTGGAATGCCCTATCCCAGGGCCTCGAGGAAGTCGCAGCCGGCTAGCCGGCCACCTCGAACGACCACAACTCGGACGACACCGACACCGGCCCGCCATGTGGCGACGGCCGACCCGCTCCGGCGTGACCGTGAGCAAAGGCCGGAGAGTTGACCCAGGCCAAGAACGATTCCTCATCCCGCCACCGGGTCACCACCAGCCACTGCAGGCGATCGTCGGTGGGTCGCAAGAGCTCAAAACCTTCGAAGCCGTCCTGATTGTCTACGGCGCCAGCCCGGGCAGCGAAACGCTGAGCCAACTCGTCGCCCGAGCCCTCGGGCACAGTGATGGCATTGACCTTGATCACCGTCACCTCAACCTCCGCTCAACACGGTCGAGGGTCGTAAGAAGGCACCGCATTCGTCGTCGCACTCGAACTCGAACTCGAGCCCGACGAGACACCGCCTGATGTGGCCGGCGTCGCTGTCGTCGGCGTCACCTCCGTCGATTCGGGATCGCCGTATTGGTCGAGGGGCGGCGTGCTGGTGGAATCGGGTGTCGTGCCCAGGAACTGCGAGATCATCTGCGAGGCCTGCGGTTCCTGCACCACCTCGACATCCTCGTCCCCGTAAGGCGCATAGGTCTCTCCCAGGGTGGGCAAGGTATAGGACTTCACCGATGACCCCGAAAGGGCGTGATAGCGCTCAGCCAGGTCCAACAGCGTGCCGGCACCGAGTTTGTCGTCGAGCGTGACGTCATGGGTGAGCGAACTGATGAAGTGCACCGCCCGCAGCGGGTTGTAGGTCGACTTCGCCTTGTCGATCACTGCTTCAATGATCAGGTTCTGGCGCTCAATCCGACCAATATCGGACGAGAGATCACTGACCCATTCGCCGTCGACGTAGTACTCGTAGTGCCGCGAGCGGGACAGCTCAAGAGCCTCCTTGCCGCTGAGCGTCTGGCAACCGGTGGTGGTGATGTCGAGACCGGTGCAGTTCTCCAGAATGCCGTTCCCATTGCAGTCGCCGTAGTCACGGATGGGATCGGGCACATCCATGTTGATCCCGCCCAATGCGGTCACGGCATCCATGAGGCCGAAGAAATTGACGACGATCCAGTGACTGATCGGGATGCCGAATGTGTTCTCAATGGTTTTGACCAAGCCATCCGCTCCGGTGCCATCGGGATTGGGATCGTTCGGACCGGCCGAAAAGGCGGAGTTGATCTTGTTGGGGTTGGACACGCCCGACGAGGAGGGCACTCCCGAGAGCGTCACAAACGTGTCCCGCGGGATCGACAGCGTGCTGGCCGTACCCGTCTTCGGGTCCACATGGATCACCTTGATGGTGTCGCTGCGCTGACCGCCGGCATCTGTCTGATTGCCGAACTGTTCAGCTTCGGCCGTCGTCTCGCCCACCCTGGTGTCCGACCCGATCAACAGGACGTTGTAGGGAGCACCGTCGGCCACCGCGGCACAGTTCTTGCAGGGAGCCGTCTTGATCTGATCGAACTCATAGCGGAAGTAGCCGTACCCACCCGCTGCGGCCAGCACAACGAAGGCCAGGACCGACGACACGATGGTCACGACTCGGCGACGGGTACTCCAGCGTGGTTTCCCAGCCCGACGGAGACTGCGGCGACCTCGACGACCACCTGAAGTGTCAATGCGGCTGCCCAGCTGGCGCAGGCCATCCTCGTTGGCCACGGACTTCGGCGAACGTGTACCGGCGCTGGCTCCGCCCCCGAGCTGATTACCGAGGGCCTCCAATCCACCCGCGTTGGCGACCTTGTCGCGTTGCCTGCGGGAGGAGCGGCGTGACCCGCCGTCCGATGGACGACCGTTCGCCATGGGCGCTTACGGTACCAACGCCGGTGTTGCGAAAGACGTCATCCCAATGGGGGTTGAAGGCCGTAGCCGGCATAACCGGTGGTCTCGAGTTCCAAGGCCAGGGCCGCATCACCGCTGGCCACGATGCGTCCGTCCACCATCACGTGCACCACGTCGGCTTCGAGCTCAACCAGGAAGCGATGGAAGTGGGTAACGGCCAGAATCCCGACATCCCACTCTGAAGTCGCCAGCTGCAGCCGCCGGGCCACCTGGCCCAACGCATCGACATCGAGTCCGGAGTCCACTTCATCGAGGATGCACAGTGCCGGCTGAAGGACGCCCAGCTGCACCATCTCGGCTCGCTTGGCTTCGCCACCGGACAGATCCACGTTCAGGGCTCGAGTCAGCAACTGTCGATCCAGCCCTACGGCATCGGCCTCAGCCACCAACCGCGCGTCGAGCGTGGCCCCGTCGCCACCTTGGATGGCCGCATCCAACAGGGAGCGCAAGCCAACACCCGGCACTTCCACGGGGTGCTGCAGGGCCAGGAACATCCCGGCTCGGGCCCGCTCCCATGAGGGCGCATCCACCAGTTCCTGGCCGTCCATGCGGATGCTGCCGGCGGTCACTGTCGTCCCGGGCCGGCCCATCAGAGCGTGGGCCAGTGTGCTCTTGCCCGATCCGTTGGGGCCCATGATCACGTGGACTTCACCGCTGCGCACGGTCAGATCGATGCCGTGCAACACCTCACGCCCACCGGCCGACGCGTGCAGACCCTCAACTTCGAAGAGGTGGGCCGTCATGGCAGGGTGACCCAGACGGCGCTATCGATGACCTCAACTGAGTACACGGCGACCGGCTGCGTGGCCGGCAAAGAGCACGGACTTCCTGTGAGGAGATCGAAGGTACTTCCGTGGCGGGCGCACTCGATCTCGCAATCGTCCACCAACACTTCGCCCTCGGCGAGTGAAAAGTCCTCATGGCTGCACCGATCAGCAATGGCGTGGAACGAACTGCCAATGCGGACCAAGGCGATCCGGTGGCCGGCCACGTCGAATCGACGCGCCTCGCCCGGGGCCAGCGTGTCCATGTCGCACAGCTTCATGGCTTCAGACATTGGCCGGAACCCGTCGGTGACCGAGAATCTGCTGCAATCGGGAATGGACCTCGCGCTCAAGCAACTGGGTCACGGCTGGGATGGGACCCCGGCCAATGATGTCGTCGAAGAAGCCCTGGACGATGAGGGCTTCAGCCACGTCCGGCGACACGCCCCGCGACTCAATGTAATAGCGCTGATCTTCATCGATCGGGCCGACGGTTGAGGCGTGCGAGCACTTCACGTCATTCTCCAGAATGTCCAGGTTGGGCACCGAATCGGCGTGCGCCGACTCGTCGAGGACAAGGTTGTGATTGGTTTGCCGGGCGTCGGTACGCACGGCGCCCCGGTGCACCCGGATCAGGCCGCTGTAGACCGAGTGAGACGAATCGGCCACTGCGCCCTTGCACAGCAGTTCGCTGGTCGTCCGAGGGGCCACGTGATCCTGCAGCGTCCGAATGTCGTGCACCTGCGTGCCGTGACCCAAGTAGGCCGAGAGGATCTCACTGTGGGCACCCTTCCCAACACCAGATACGTCGGTCCGCACTCGGTCGTAGTCGCCCCCGAGTCCAACCGTGAATGTCCGCACGTTGCTGTCGGCAGCACCCTTCGCGGCCAGGCGCGCAATTGACCAAGCGGCGTCGTTGAGAATCTGAAGCGACACGTACGAGAGCGACGCGCCTTCCGCCGCCTGCAGCTCAGTCACCGGCACGACCAGCGACCGGGTCTCCCCGGCCGGACCGGCGAATACTTCGATCACTGACGCCTGTCCGTTGACTCCCACTCGAACAGCGGTCCGCGGAAACACGGCCGAGCCCGAGCACCAGTGCACGATCAGTACCGGGTGCGGGACCACCGCGCCTGCGGGCACATCGATCAGTACCGCGTCAGGCATGAACGCGTCGTTCAGGCGGACCAGCGCATCGCCCCCGTCCTGTACCGGACCGACCAGATTTTGAGCCGAGGCCACCGCTTCGATCCCTCCGAAGGACAGGAGATCACCGCCGGCGTTGCTCCACTCCACCGGCACCCCGTTGTGCACCAGTACTGAGCCCGAGACCTCACCCACCGACGCCGTCACCGCCGCCAACAACACCCGGGCCGCCTCACTCACCTCGCCTTCTCCACCCACTGAGGGCGAGAACTCGTCCAGCTTCAGCTGATCGATCGGGGTGTACCGCCACACCTCTTCGCTTTCGGACGGCAGGGTTGACGCCGTAAAGGCCACGTGGCCTGCGGCGCGTCGATCTCGTAACCATTGGGGACCCGCCAGAGCGGCTGCGCTCTCGGCGTCGAAGGTAGGCAGGACAATCCTCTTTCCATGCGTGTGCGGCCCATGCACTCTACTGGCCCTGATCACCCCGGTTAACCTGCGGGTATGGGAGACAACACCACCTTCGAATCACCGGTATTGACCATTGAAACGGACGGTCACGTGGCCACCATCTGGCTGGACAGGCCCGAAGCCCGCAACGCCATGGGCGACGATCTGTGGCGTGACCTGCCCCGGGCCATGCAGGTGGTCAGCGACGATGCATCCATTCGGGTCGTGATCATCGCCGCCAAGGGACCGCACTTCTCTGTCGGCCTCGACCTCAAGGCCATGGGCGGCCTCCTGTCCGGCACCGGCACCGGCACCGGCACCGGCGACGACGCCAAAACGGAAAAGGGCGAACACTCCGGCCCGCCTTCCCAGGCCGTACGCGGCCGAAGCACCAGAGCCAGCGTGTTGCATCTCCAGGCTTCGGTCACTGCAGTAGAGAAGTGCCCCAAGCCGGTGATCGCCGCCGTCCACGGCTACTGCATCGGCGGGGGGGTCGATCTCATCGCCGCCTGCGATATTCGACTCGCCTCGGCGGATGCCATTTTCTCCGTGCGCGAGGCCAAAGTGGCCATTGTGGCCGACTTAGGCAGCCTGCAACGTCTGCCCCGCATCATCAACGCCGGCCACCTGGCCGAGCTGGCTTTCACTGGCAAAGACATCGACGCCCAGCGGGCCAGGGACATCGGCCTGATCAATGATGTGGCCACTGATGCCGAAGGTGTGCTCAAGGCCGCCCACACCCTGGCACTCGAGATTGCCGCCAACTCTCCCATCGCCGTGCAGGGCACCAAGGCTGTGATCGCCGCCAACGAAGGCCGCACGGTGGCCGAAGGGCTCGAGTACGTGGCGACGTGGAACGCCGGGCAACTCGCCTCCGACGATTTGGTCGAAGCCATGATGGCCTTTATGGAACGGCGCCCGGCCACCTTCAAGGGCCGCTAAACCGGCCTAGCGCTTCTTCCGCTTCCAAAATCGATTGGCCGCCCGGTCTCGCTGGGCCTCTTCGCGCAGTACATCGGCCAAGACCCCCGGTGCCACCTCGTTCACGGCCTCTTCGGCCGACTCGAGCAAGGCGGCAATATCGGCGCTGTCGCCCGGCGGTTCGTCTTCGATCGCGGGTTCTACCAGCGAGCCATGCACCCAACCGACGTCCGCCAGGCGGCGGTGGTACGACGGGCAGTCAGCGGGGCAGCGCCAGGGTGCTTCGGGCGCCAGATCCAATCGGCAGAAGCGCGCCACCTCGCCGGAGTTGTAGGTCCGGCTCTGAAAATGGGTGCATTCCTCACGCATCGGCACGCCACCATGCTGGCACGCCGACGGTGCACCCGCTCGTCGGTTTAGCCGACGGAGCCCTCCATCTGGAGCTCAATCAAACGAGACCACTCCACCGCATATTCCATCGGCAGGGTCCGGGTCACCGGCTCAATGAAGCCGTTCACGATCAGACCCATGGCCTGGCTCTCCGACAATCCACGACTCATCAGATAGAAGAGCTGGTCCTCACCGACCTTGGACACTGTGGCCTCGTGCCCGATGCGGGCATTGCGTTCGCCCACTTCCATGTAGGGCTTCGTCTCCGAGATCGACTCGTCGTCGAGGAGCAGCGCATCGCAGCGCACGAACGACTTGGCCCCGGTCGCGCCCGGGTCAACGTGCACCTTGCCGCGGTACGTGGTGATACCGCCATCCTTCGAGATGGATTTGGACACAATGGTCGAAGTGGTCTCGGGGGCGATGTGGTACATCTTCGCCCCGGCGTCCTGGTGCTGACCGGCCCCGGCGTAGGCCACCGAAAGCACTTCGCCCGATGCCTTCGGCCCCATCAGATACACGGAGGGGTACTTCATGGTCAGGCGAGACCCGATGTTCCCGTCAATCCACTCCACGTGCGCCTCGGCCTCGGCCCGGGCCCGCTTGGTCACCAGGTTGTAAACGTTGGTGGACCAGTTCTGAATGGTTGTGTAGGTGATGCGCGAACCCTGCAACGCCACCAGCTCCACCACGGCCGAGTGCAGCGAGTCGGTCGAGTACACCGGGGCCGAGCAGCCCTCGATGTAATGCACCTGTGAGCCCTCGTCGGCAATGATCAGCGTGCGCTCGAACTGACCCATGTTCTCGGCATTGATGCGGAAGTAGGCCTGCAGGGGCATGTCGACCTTCACGCCGGGCGGCACGTAAATGAACGAACCCCCCGACCACACGGCCGAGTTCAGGGCCGCGAACTTGTTGTCGGCCGGCGGGATGAGCTTGCCGAACCATTTGCGCACGTGTTCGGGGTACTCACGCACCGCCGTGTCCATGTCGCAGAAGAGGACGCCCTGAGCTTCAAGGTCCTCACGGTTGCGGTGAAAGACCACTTCACTCTCGTACTGGGCCGTTACGCCCGAGAGGTACTTACGCTCTGCTTCAGGGATGCCCAGCTTCTCGTAAGTGTTCTTGATGGCGTCGGGCAGATCGTTCCAGTCGTCGACCTGACCGCCCGTCGGCTTGATGTAGTAGTAGATGTCGTCGAAATCGAGCTTGGGCATGCGCTGCGCGAACCAGGGCGCCATCGGCTTGCGTTCGAAGTGCTTGAGAGCCTTGAGGCGGAAATCCCGCATCCATTGCGGCTCGTTCTTCATCTCCGACATTTCGCGGACGATGGCTTCGTTCAAACCCTTCTTAGGCTTGAAGACGTAGTCCTCTTTGTCGCTCCATCCCAGCTGGTAGCGACCAAGATCGAGATCGGTTGTCGCCATCGGGGCTCCTGAGTTCGACAGAGGCGGAGAAGATTTCTCCTATAGAGATAGTAACAACTACCCGGGCCAGCCGAAACGGTCACCGGCGTGGCAGGCTCCAGGCATGGCACAGCCACCACAGGCCCCGCAGCGCTCGCACACACTCAGCTCGTTCGGTCACGATCGCAGCGACCCCTGGTTTTGGTTGCGGGACCGTGAGGACCCTGAGGTGCTGGCCTATCTCGAGGCCGAAAACGCCTACACCGACGCTGTGCTCGAGCCGCTCGACCAGCTCCGGGAAGAGCTGTTCGAAGAGATGAAGGGGCGCATCCTCGAAACGGACATGTCCGTGCCCTCGAGGCGTGGGCCCTGGTGGTACTACGGGCGTTCCGAAGAGGGGAAGAGTTACGGCATCCACTGCCGCCGCCCCGCACGGGGCCGGGACGAGCTCCCGCCTGCCGGTGAGCCAGGAGCCGACGAGCAAGTACTGCTGGACGAGAACCAGCAGGCCGCCGGTCATGACTACTTCGCGGTGGGTTCAGCCGCAGTCAGCCCCGACCACGCCTGGTTGGCCTATAGCACCGACACCGCGGGCGACGAGTGCTACGACCTCAAATTCATCAGCCTGAGCGAAAGCAATCTCGACGAGGCCATTGAGGTGGTGCGCGACACCACCTACGGGCTGGCCTGGTCCGCCGATTCCACCATGGTCTTTTACGTACGTTTCGACGAGGCGCTGCGGCCATATCAACTGTGGCGGCACCAATTGGGAGCCGACCCCGCCGGCGACACGCTCATCTATGAGGAGGCCGACCGTCGCTTCAACTTGGGAGTAGGCCTCAGCCGCGACAACGCCTTCATTTTCATCGGGCTGCACAGCACCAACACGGCCGAATGGCTGGCGATTCCGGCCGGCGACCCCACCAGCGCGCCCCGTACGGTGCTGCCCCGTCGAGAGGGGATTGAGTACGCCGTGGACCACCTGTCCACCACCGACAACCACGGATGGTTCATCGCCCTCACGAACGAGGACGCCCTCGATTTCCGTGTCACCGCCGCCCCCGACCACGACACCACCACGTGGACCGACCTGGTCCCCCACCGGCCTGGTGTTCGGATTGAGGACGTCGACGCGTTCGCCGGTCACCTGGTGCTGAGTGAACGCACCGGGGCCGAGACCCTGGTTCGGGTGATGCCACTCAACGATGGCGCAGACCCCTTCGGCTCCGACCTCCTCGACCGGGCCTGGATCGTCCCCTCGGCCGAAAGCCCGTCGTCAACCTGGCTTGGACCAAACCCAGAACCCCAGGCCACCAGCATCAGGGTGGGTCGTTCCACCATGGTGACGCCTACCAGTGTGCTGCAGATCGATCTGGCCACCCGGGACGAAATAGTCCTCAAGCAAGAGCCTGTGCTCGGCCCCTTTGACTCCTCCGACTACACCACCGCCCGCCTGTGGGCCACGGCCCACGACGGGGTGAAGATCCCCATCTCGCTGGTCCACAAGAAGGGCATCGCTCTGCCCGCCCCCACGGTGCTCTACGGCTACGGCGCCTACGAACACTCCATCGACCCCGCCTTCTCGCACCATCGCCTCTCCCTCCTCGACCGCGGCTTCGTCTTCGCGGTGGCCCACATCAGGGGCGGGGGCGAAATGGGCAGGGCCTGGTACGACGGCGGGCGTATGGCCAACAAGCACAGCACCTTCACCGACTTCATTGCCTGTGGCCGCCACCTCATCGCCGAAGGTCTGGCCGATTCCGGCCAGCTGTCAGGCCGCGGCGGATCAGCCGGCGGACTGCTCATCGGCGCCGTGGCCAACGAAGCGCCCGAATTGTTCCGAGCGCTCGTGGCCCAGGTGCCGTTCGTCGACTGCGTGACCTCCATGCAAGATGCCGACCTGCCCCTCACGGTCGGCGAATGGGAGGAGTGGGGCAATCCGCTGGACAACCAAGACGCCTACGACTGGATGCTGGCCTACTCCCCCTACGACAACGTCCGCGACACCAACGACGACGGGTCGATCCGCACCTATCCGGACCTTCTGGTCACCGCCGGCCTCAACGACCCGCGCGTCGCCTACTGGGAGCCGGCCAAGTGGGTGGCCAAACTCCGCCATCTCTCACCCTCCACCATGGTGCTGCTCAAGACCGAACTCGGAGCTGGGCACAGTGGTCCTTCCGGGCGCTACGACTCGTGGAAGGAAGAGGCGATGGTGTTCGCCTTCTTGCTCAGGTCGCTGGGCTTGTTGTCGAAGTCGCCGTCGTAGTCGCGCCCGAGGACGAATACAGAGACGCCGACTCGAGCAGCAACGTGAACGGCGTCTGAAAGCCGAACGGCAGCACCACTGCCGTCCCATTGATGGTGGCGGTGAACTCCGAGGGTGCACCCACTTCAATGGTCAGAGGTCCGTCCACCGTGAGCGTGTGTTGCGCGCCAGCCGCCAGCACGCCTTCGAACACGGGGGCGTCGGTGGCGGCGTTGGTGATGTCGACCCAACACGGATCTGCCGTGGCGGACACGACCAAGGTGTAACTGCTCGGCTGCACGACATAAGTGGCCCCGTTGTGTGAAGTCGAGTGCGGGAGCGACACCAACGGCGGCATTGTGGTCGGTGTGGTCGAGGTCGGGTGCTTCTTGGGGTGACTGGTCTTGCTGGTGTGATGGTGGGTCACCGTCCGCTGGGAGGAGGTGGCGGTGTTGCCCGTAGAGGTGTGGTGATGGGCCGGAGACACCTTGTGCGAACCGACAATCAGCAGCACGACGATGAGGACGAGCACGGAGGTGACGGCCAGTACGGGCGCACCCAGCCGGGCCGGGCGCTTGTTCATGGCGTTCATCGCCTTGTCGCGATTCTTGAAGGAGTCCAATCCGCTCGGCACGATGGGGGGACCGGCATCGTCGAACTTGATCGGTCCGTCGCCTTCGGGCACCACGGGCGGCGGGATGGGAGCCGGTGGCCCATCGGTCACCCGCACGGAACGCATGCCGCTCACCCCGAGGGCATTCTCCGAGTGGGTCGACGTGCCATCGCCCTCGGTCCCCGGCGTATGGGCCTTTATCTGAGAGAGCGTATGCAATTGACGGTGGTAACCCTCCACCGAGTGCTCGTCGTCTTGGGACCAGCGCATGGAGAACAGCGCCGCGACGCCACCCACGACGGCTACGGCGACGAGGACCCAGACGAAAAGCATTGCCCCTTATTCAACAGGACGCGAGAGCACCGAGGTGCCGAAGCTGCCCCAGCCACCTCGCCGACGTCGTCATGGCAGTTGCGGGAGAGCTCAGGTGCGCATGACCATCCGCGGTCGCACGCCGTCAGGCAATGCATCGCGCCGCGGATTGGTCTTGTCCCGGTTGGAGAGGATTGGATTGGTCAGACCCCAGTCAGCGCCCACGGCAGGGTCATCCCAGGCCAGCCCCAGCTCGTCCGAATCGTTGTAGTAGCTGTCCACCAGGTACCAAAGCAGCAAATCGGTCAGCGCGGCGAAGCCGTGGGCCACGCCCGGCGGGATGAAGAGACCCTGGTCAATGTCGCCGTCCAGGTCGATCATTTCGGTGGCGCCATCGGTGGGTGAGCCCTGGCGCAGGTCGTGCAGCACCACCCGGGCCTTGCCGCGCAGGAGGTACCAGTAGTCGGCCTGGTGCAGGTGGTAGTGCAGGCCGACCACGGCACCGGCCTGCTTCTCGGAACGATTGCCCTGGACCATTTCGCGCCCCAGGGGCAACCAGCTGCGTCGATACGTCTCCACGAATCGTCCGCGGTCATCGCCGTGGACATCGGGGCGAATCAACAACACGTCGTTGATCAGGGAAGAGGGGATGTGCTCGGGCATCGGCGGAACGGTAGCAGCGCGGCGCTCAGGCCACGAAGTGCCCGAAACCAGATCGGTAAAACAGCAACGGCGAACCCTCGCCGACGTCCATGGCCACCACATGACCGGTCACCAACTCGTGGTCGCCGCCTTCGTAAATGGCACCCAGCTCGCACTCCACCACGGCTAGGGAACCGGTGATCACCGGCGATCCGGTCACCCCAGGCGTCCAGTCCACGCCTTCGAACTTGTTGCCGCCAGACACGGCGAAGGCGCGACACACGTCGGCCTGGGCGTCACTCAAGATGTTCACGCAGAAGGCACCGGCAGCCGCAATGCGGGGCCAGCTGGTCGAACTCTTGGCCGGAGCCAGGATCACCATGGGCGGGTCCAGCGACAAGGCGGCGAAGGACTGACAGGAGAACCCCACCGGCTCACCTTCCTCATTGGCCGTGACGATGGTGATGCCGGAGGCGAAGTGTCCGAGCACCTCGCGGAACCGGGCCTGATCGAGGCCCGGCAATTACGCCTTACCGAGGTCGACCGATTGCCCCTCATGGGCGCTGGACACCTCGATCCCCTTGGCCTCGGGCAGACGCCGGGCCAGAGTGAGGATGCGATCAATGTCCCGGTCGTTGTGAGACGGGTCGTGGTGGGAGAGCATCAGATGCTTGGCGCCCGCTTCGGCCGCCACGTGCACCGCAAAGGCGGGAGTGGAGTGACCCCAGTCGGCCTTGGCCGAGAACTCGTCATCGGTGTACTGGCCGTCGTGCACGAGAAGGTCGACGCCCTGGCACAGCTCCAGCACGCCCTCGGGAATGGAACGGCGGTCAAGGGGAGCCTGGTGATCCGACATGTAAGCGATGGTGCGGCCTTCGGCCTCAATACGGAAGCCAAGCGTGTTCCCCGAATGAGGAATTGATCGGGCCATCACCTTGGCCGAGCCGATCGAGAAGTCCTCGTCCCGCGTATCGACCGTGATCAGCTCGCCCCGGAACTGCTCCATGTGGATGGGAAACACCGGCGGTTGGACGGCGGCATGCAACGCGTCCTTGAGACTGCCCTTGGGTTGCGCCGGCCCGTGAATGGTCAGACGAGCGCCCGGGTCGTGCAGTGGGCCGAAGAAGGGCAGGCCGAGAATGTGGTCGAAGTGCAGATGGCTGAGCAGCGCCGTGGCGTGCAGCGGAGTGCCTAGGGATCGCACTTCCTTCTGCAAGACATCGCCGAGGGCCCGGAGCCCCGTCCCCAGGTCAACGATGAGCGGCTCGTCGCCATCCACGTTGATCACCAGACATGAGGTGTTGCCCCCATATCGCCGGTACCGATCCCCCGAACACGGACAAGACCCCCGGACGCCATAAAACGTCACGTTCACTTCACTGAGGTTATCCCCGCTCCGCCCGATACGTTTGGTCAACATGAACCAGCGCACCGTCACCGCCAATGGAGTCCAGTTCGCCTGCCTGGAGGACGGGCCTTCCGACGGGCCGTTGGCGCTGTGCCTCCATGGCTTCCCCGACACGGCCCACACGTGGCGACACCTGCTCCCCGAGCTGGCCCAGGCCGGGTATCACGCCGTCGCCCCGTTCCTCCGGGGCTACGCCCCCACCGAAATCCCCGCCAACGGCCATTACCAGCTCGGCGCCATCGCCCGTGATGTCAACGCATTACATGACTCACTCGGAGGCACCGAAGACGCCGTCATCATCGGACATGACTGGGGCGCCATGGCCACCTATGGGGCGGTGGCCCACCAGCCGGATCGCTGGCGCCGAGTGGTCACGGCCGCCGTACCGCCCACCGGCTCCATCGGCATGTCACTGTTCAACTTCGACCAGCTCCGGGCCAGCTGGTACATGTTCTTCTTCCTGTCTCCACTGGCCGAGATCGCGTTGCCCATGGACAACTTCAATTTCATTGACGGGCTGTGGGCCTACTGGTCTCCCGGCTACGACGGCACGTGGGACATCGAAAAGGTGAAGGAATCGATCGGGGATCAGGCGCACATCACGGCCGCCATCAGCTACTACCGCGCCCTGTACCAACCCGAGCACCAGGTACCCGACTATGCCGACGAGCAGAACTCGACGCTGCTGCCTACCCCTAAGCCCACTCTCTACCTCCACGGCCGGGACGACGGCTGCATGCTGCTCAGCTCCGTGGGCAGTGTGTTGGACTTCCTGGCCGAGGGATCAGCCTACGAGATCGTCGATAAGGCGGGCCACTTCTTGCAACTGGAGCAACCGGCGCAGGTGAACCGACTCATCCTCGATTTCATTTCGCCCTAACGCAACCGCAACGCCGTGCCCACGGCGCCAGCCCACTCGGCGAAGCCCTCGGCCACCAGCGACGCCGCGATGCGATCGGCCCGCGCCACATCGTCGGGCCATCCACAGGCGCCCGCCACTGCATCTCCTTCGACCGCACCAACGCGGAGCGCATGCAGGAGCCGGCCCCGTCCCTGCCGATCTGACCCGGCGAAGGGCGACTGGGTCTTCACTGACGGACTGGTGCGCCATGGGTCGTCGCCACGCAGTCCGGCGCGCCGCCACCGGCACTGCAAGCGCAGCGGACAGCGATCGCAGGCAGGATTCGTCCCCACGCACACGGTGGCGCCGAGGTCGAACATGGTCTGGTTGAACTCCCACGAATGTCCAGGCGGCAACAAGCGATTGGCCAATGCCTGGGCCGAGACCAGCGACAGCGGTCCACCTTCGACACAACGGCTCAACACCCGCACCACGTTTGTGTCCACCGTGGCGACGTCCACCCCATACCCGAAGGACAGAACGGCGCGTGCCGTGGATGGCCCCACCCCGGGCAGCGAGCGCAGGCCGACTTCATTGCGTGGCAACGAGCCACCGAACTCCTGTACCACTTTGGTCGCCGCTCGATGCAGGTTGAGCGCGCGGCGGTTGTACCCCAGACCTGACCACAAGCGGACCACCTCAGCCGGTCCGGCCGCGGCACAGTGCGCCGGCGTCGGAAAACGCTCCAGGAAGCTTGCGTAATACGGCACCACCCGGTCAGCCTGGGTCTGCTGCAGCATCACCTCGCTGACCAGCACGCTCCACGGATCGCGGGTACGGCGCCACGGGAAGTCTCGGCGCTCACTCTCCCCCCACTCGAGCACGCGCTCCCGGAAGCGACGCGCCCGGGCGGCAGTCGGAGCGTCAGCCCCAGACGTCGTCGTTGTAGGGACGGCGTCGCTGGGGCGCATTGGCCGTCTTCCACACCATGAGCTTGCGCCGGAAATAGCAGACCTCGTCGCCATGCTGATTAAAGGCCTTGGTTTCCACCGTCACGATGCCCCGGTCGTCCTTAGACTTGGAGGGCTCGGCGGCCAGCACGCGCGTTTCGGCGTAGATGGTGTCACCGTGGAAGGTGGGCGAGCGGTGCAACAGCGACTCGACCTCCAAGTTGGCGATGGCCGATCCACTGACATCGGGCACGCTCATACCGAGAGTCAGCGAGTAGACGAGATTGCCCACCACCACGTTCTTGCCCTGCACCGTCTCGTTCTCGGCGAACCAAGCGTTGGTATGCAGAGGGTGGTGGTTCATGGTGATCATGCAGAAGAGATGGTCGTCGTATTCGGTGATGGTCTTGCCCGGCCAGTGCCGGTAGATGTCACCGGGGACAAAGTCCTCGAGGTAGCGCCCGAAGGGGCGGTCGTAGACCGTCACGAAAGAGCGGGCTGGCGCGGGCGGGTGGTGAAGCCGAGCGATGCGCCGGGCAACGACTCCCCATCAATGACCAAGCGCCAGGCGAACCGGGTCCCGGGGGCCAAGGGGATGGGACCGAGATTCACGGCCAGGGCCACATCGATGGGCGAGCCCTCGGGAATCCCGGGCGGCTGGCTCACGGTGAACTCACCGCGTACCTCGACCGGCTGGGTACCGTCCGGCGTCTCCATCATGACGGGCCGACCGTCAGCGTCTTCCAGAAAGAGCTCCCAGTGGTGAGAGGCCTCGGCCTCGTGCCAGTCGACATCGATCTTCAATGCCACGGCCGAGGGAACTGGGTCAGGACCCGTCATGCTCCAGCCACCCCCGAGGATGTAGAGCTTCCCGTCCGACACTTGGGCGGCATCACAAAGCAGCATGGTCACCTTCACCGAAGTGAGGATATAGGGCTTCGCAGTGGGTAAAAACGGCAGTGGCCGGCGCCCAGCACCACATGGCAGTCATAGAGTTCGGAGATGAGCCAGCTCCAGGGCCTGCGTGACGACGTCTACCGGCGGCCTCTGGCTACTGCCTTGGACAGGTTGGGTCTGTCGGAAGGCTGGTCCTGCGTCGATGTCGGCGCAGGCGGAGGCGACGTCTCAGTGGCGCTGGCGGAGATGGTCGGGCGCTCGGGCCGCGTCTACGCGGTGGATAGCGACCCGCGAGCTCGGGACGAGGTGGCCCATGCCGCGGCAGCTCACGCCCAAGTGATTGCCCTGACCCAGGCCGGCGAGGACCTCATTCTGCCCGAGCAGGTGGACCTGGCCTTCTGCCGCTTCCTCCTCATGCACGTCATTGATCCGGCTGTCGTCGTCACCCGCATGGCCGCCGTGGTCAAACCTGGGTCATGGGTGGTGGCCCAAGAACCGATCACCTCAGCCGGTCGCATTGACGGACTGGCCATGTCGATGCCCGATGCCCGCCATCCCGACGTGGGCGCTCGGCTCCCCGCTCTCCTCCGCAGTGCCGGTCTGGACGTCACCGATGCCTGGGCCGAGGCGCCGGCCAGCGTGGGACCCGGACCGGTGGCCAGCTACCTCGAATCGCTCACGGGAGTCGATCCCGGCGATGACCCGGTGGTACTGCCACCGCTGGTGACGGTCATTGGCCGCCGGCCGTCCCAGTAGGGTCGCGCCCCATGACTGAGACCAATTCCGCCGACCTGGCGGCCGCCGCCGCCGCAGTTGAACTGGCCCAGGAACTCGTTGATGGAGCTTGCGAATCGGTGCGAGCGAACGGAGGCATCGACCCTAACCAGGTCGTGGCCTACGACGTGGCCCACGCCGCCGCCGCCGTAGCCACTGCACGCGCCACCCTCGAGTACGGCGCCAAGGGAGAAATTGAGGCGGCGCTGACCACCGCATTCGTGGCCGATGTCCTGGCCGACCTGGCCGGCAGGGTGGCCGGTCGCGAGAGAGCCTGGGGCGTCGAGGTGGGCTGGAACGCTCCGGCCGCCGAATTCCTGACCGCGCACCGGGACCCGGCGGTACTGGCCGCGCTGGCTGACGCCGAAGGACCACGCCACCTGGGCGACGACTTCGAACTGGTGCGAGAGACATTCCACCGCTTCGCTGAGGAGAAGGTTCGTCCCCACGCCGAGCACGTGCACCGCGTCAACGGCGACATCCCCGAAGAGATCATCGCCGGCCTGGCCGAGTTGGGAGGCTTCGGGCTCTCGGTACCCGAGGAATACGACGGCTTCGCCACCGGTGGCGAGAGCGACTACATGGGCATGGTGGTGGCCACCGAAGAGTTGAGCTGGGGCTCGCTCGGTGTGGGCGGCTCCCTCATCACACGGCCCGAGATCCTGACCCGAGCCTTGGTCTACGGCGGCACCGAAGAGCAAAAGAAGCACTGGCTGCCCAAACTGGCCTCGGCCGAAGTCCTGGCCGCCGTGGCCGTGACCGAGCCCGACTTCGGGTCCGACGTGGCTGGCATAGTCACCGCGGCCACCAAGACCGATAGCGGCTGGCTCATCAACGGTGTCAAGACCTGGTGCACGTTCGCAGCCCGAGCCGACGTGCTCATGCTTCTGGCCCGCACCGACCCCGACCGGTCCCTCACCCACCGCGGCCTCTCCATGTTCGTGGTGGAAAAGCCCCGGGGCGACGGCCACGGATTCGTGTTCACGCAGGAGGACGACGGCCGACCCAGCAACATCGGACCGGGCAAGCTCGAAGGTCGCCCGATCGACACGCTCGGCTACAGGGGCATGCACTCCTACGAGCTGGCATTCGAGAACTGGTTCGTACCCGACGCCAACCTGGTGGGCGGGACCGAAGGGCTGGGCAAGGGCTTCTACCTACAGATGCAGGGCTTCGAGAACGGTCGGCTGCAGACGGCCGCCCGCGCCCTGGGGGTCATGCAGGCGGCCTACGAAGCCGCCAAGGATTACGCCGCTAACCGCGTCGTGTTCGGATCACCCATCGGCGACTACCAGTTGACCCAGGCCAAGCTCGGCCGCATGGCCGTCATCATTCAAGCCACGCGCCAGTCCAGCTACCACGTGGCCCGACTGATGGCGAACGGTGAAGGGACGCTCGAAGCCTCCATGGTCAAGGCCTACGTGTGCCGGGCCGCCGAGTGGGTGACCCGCGAAGCCATGCAGATCCACGGCGGCATGGGCTACGCCGAGGAGTTTCCGGTCAGCCGCTACTTCGTGGACGCCCGTGTGCTCTCTATTTTCGAAGGAGCGGACGAGACGCTGGCTCTCAAGGTGATCGCCCGCCGACTCATCGGTTGAACCGAGCTCGCCCGTACTTACCGTTCGTCGTCGCCATTGCTTTCAGCATCAGCGGCGTCATCCACCTGGTCCACCCATCGACCTTTACGGGGATTGTTCCTCACGCGCTCCCCGCACCAAAGACGCTCGTCTACCTGAGCGGCGTCGCCGAATTGGTCTGCGGCTACGGACTGTGGCGTCGTCAACGTTGGGCCGGACTGGCCAGCGCAGCACTCCTGCTTCTGGTCTGGCCGGCCAATCTGCAGGAGGCCATCACGGCCCAACAAGGTCATGACGTGGCGACGCAGGTACTCACGTGGGTGCGCTTCCCGCTGCAGATCCCGCTGATCTGGTTTGCCCTGCAGTCAGGCCGGCACCAACCAGCGCAGCCGAGTTAGCCCGCGCTTCGAGTCAGTCCGGCGCGCTCGCCGCGACTGACGAACTTGATGGCGATCTTCCGTGAGGCTTCGTCGATCATTTCGTCGCCCAGCATCACTGCGCCCTTGCGGTCCACCTCGGTGGCCTGCTTGTAGGCGTCGAGGATGTCGAAGGCGCGGTCGAATTGCTCTTGCGTGGGTGAGAACACTTCGTTGAGTACGCCAGCCTGGTCCGGGGTCAGCGCCCACTTGCCGTCGTAGCCGAGCATGCGGGTGCGTAGCGAGTACTCCCGCAGCGAATCGAGCTCGCGCACCTTCAAGAACGGTCCGTCAATCACCTGCAACCCGTTGGCTCTGCCCGCCATCAAAATGCGGCTGAACACATAGTGGAAGTGGTCACCCGGGTACTCGGGAATGTCGATCCCTCCGGTGAGCACGGGCATCTCAATGCTGGCCGCAAAGTCGGCGGGGCCGAAGATAATGGTCTCCAGCCTCGGTGAGGCGGCGCAGATCTCATCCACGTTGATCAAACCCCGGGCCGTTTCGATCTGGGCCTCAATGCCGATGTGGCCGATGGGCAGGCCGGAGTTCTTCTCCACCTGGGTGAGCAAGAGGTCCATGGCGACGACTTCGGCCGCCGACTGCACCTTGGGCAGCATGATTTCGTCTAGCCGCTCGCCGGCGTTGCCGACAACTTCAATCACGTCGCCATAGGTCCACTCCGTGTCCCAGGCGTTGACCCGCACGCACAACACGCGATCGTCCCAGGGCAGGTTCTTGATGGCGTCGACCACCTTGGCTCGGGCGCCCACCTTCTCCAGTGGAGCCACGGCGTCTTCCAAGTCAAGGAAGGTCATGTCGGCCGCCACGGTGGGGGCCTTGGCGAGGAATTTCTCGTTCGAACCCGGCGTGGACAGGCAGGAACGACGGGGCAGGTCACGGGAGCGTGCGGACATGACCCGATGGTAACAAACCCCTTCGGCGACCCCGCTGGGCCGGGTCAGCTAGCCCACGTGAGCGTGAAGGAAGTCGATGGAGCGCTCCCACAACAGCGCGGATGCTGACGCGTCATAGACCTCGGGACGGCTGTCGTTGAAGAAAGCGTGATCGCAGCCGGGGTAGACGATGATCTCAGCTTCCTTGCCCAAATCCCGAAGCTGCTCTCCCAGCGCCTCGGCTGCCTCGGGCGTGAAGAAGCCATCCTTCTCGGCGTAGTGCCCGAGTAGGGCTGCGGTCATGGCCGAGTAATCGGGCTGGGCCTCGGACCAAGGGATGATCCCGTAGCAAGGGATAACGGCCGACACCGCGTCAGGGCGCTGGGTGGCCAACACCATGGCCAGTCCCCCTCCCATGCAGAACCCGATCGCCCCGACGTGGTCACCAACACTGCGGCGCACCAGTTCGTCCACGGCGCCGCTCATATCCTTGGCGGCCTGACCCATCTGCATCGCCATCATTTCCTTGCCCGCTTCGTCAGGCTCTGAGGCTGTTTTGCCGTGATAGAGGTCAGGAGCCAAGGCAACAAAGCCGGCCTCAGCGAAGCGATCGCACACGTCTTTGATGTGGTCCACCAGACCCCACCACTCCTGAATCACGACCACTCCAGGACCCGATCCAGTGGTCGGAGTGGCGAGATACCCGCTCGCTGTGCTGCCATTGCTCGGAAATTCAATCAATTCGCCCATGCCGGGAACGTAGCCTGAGCCTGGGCCGCCTGGCGGGGCTGACTTGTCACAAAAAGTTCTTATTTTCTATAAACCGCTGTTGAACTGGATGTTGCTACCAGCGGTAGGACAAAATATGGCCAGATTCGGGGGAGGGTGTTTGAATCCGGAGAGCCCGGGCAGTAAGAATGTCTCCCATCGTGACAGACGTAGAGCGGCACGCAAGCCACTCCACGCCGTGGTCAGCTCGGAGTGCGCGGCAACTCCGGCGGGTAGCTATACCCGTAATGACCCTCGTCACAGTGTGTTCCAGCACTGTGGTTCTTTCCTCGCGCCTGGCCGCCGGCGACACTATTTCGAGTGACAAGGCCAAAGCAGCTGCCATTGAGCAGGAACTTTCGGCCGCACAGGACCGCATGTCGGCGCTGGGCCAGCAATACGACGCCGCTGCCGCTCGCCTGCAGCAGATCAACACCAACATCTCGAACACCAAGGCGACCATCGTGTCCGACCACAAGCAGGTGGGACTCGATCGCCAAACACTGTCGAAGGCCGCCATCGACAACTACGTCACCGATGGCGAAGCCAATACGCAGAATCCCATCTTCGGCAGCAATGACAAGACGGCCGGTGCAGCCAGCGAATACAACCAAATCGCTGAAGGTGATCTGGGCGAGGCTGTGTCCACCCTTCACACTGCACAGAACACGCTGACGGCACAAGAGTCACAACTGCAGAACCAGCAGCAGTCAGCACAGCAACAGCTGCAAGCCGAGCAATCCGCCATCGACGCCAACAAGCAAGAGGTGGCGGAGCAGCAGAGCGCACTTTCTCAGGAGAATGGTGAGATTGCCCACCTGGTCGCCCAGGCTCAAGAAGATGCGGCAGCTGCGGCCGAGCGAGCCAGCTCGCAAGAGCTCAGGGGCTACACCTCCAGTTACTTGAGCGATGCCGCACCACCGCCCACCGCTCCCGGTGGCCAAGGCGCGGTGCAGGCGGCCGAGAGCCAGATCGGTGTGCCGTACGTATGGGGAGCGGAATCGCCTCGCGGTTCGGCCGACCCCGGCTTTGACTGCTCCGGCCTGACCGCATGGTCATGGGGCCAGGTTGGCGTCGGCCTTCCCCACTATTCAGGGGCTCAAATGTCCGACTCCACCCCGGTGCCGCTCAATGATCTTGAGCCCGGCGACCTTCTCTTCTACGGTCCGGGCGGCGATGAGCATGTGGCCATGTTCGTGAGTGGCGACACCATGATCGAGGCGCCCGAGACCGGCGAGTCCGTGCACCTCACCCCCATCCGGCTGGGCGGCGACTTCGTCGGCGCCGGCCGTCCCTAGCTTCAGCCGCGGCGACCCTCCCTCCTTCCCGTCGTAACCTGGCGATCGGCGCGCCATGAAACCCATCCCCGTCGTCTTCCACATCGGCCCCCTCCAGGTCCACACCTACGGGATCGGCCTGGCCCTGACCTTCTGGTTCGGGTTCACCTACTTCGAACGCCGGCTGGAGCGCAACGGCTACCGCAGCGACTGGTTCGTCCCGGTATTCCTTTGGATCATCGCTTCCGCCGTCATCGGCGCCCGCTTCATGCATGTGGTGTCCAACCTCGGCTTCTATGACGGCCACCCGGGTGACGTCTTCGCCATTTGGCACGGCGGGCTTTCCTCGTTCGGAGGGCTTCTCTTTGCCGTGCCCACCGGCATCATCCTTACCCGCCGGCGCTGTCCCGAGCTTCCGATCTCCCGCGCCCTCGATCTCATTGCCCCCGTTCTGATGGCAGCTTGGGCCATGGGACGCCTCCTCGGGCCACAGCTCATGGTGGCCGGTGGCGGACACCCCACTCACCAGTGGTTCGGGATGTACTACGCCGGGCAAGCGGGTAAGCGACTCCCTGTGCCGCTCTTTCAGTCCCTCGAGGACTTCTCTGTCTTCCTCATCCTGATCGTCATTGAGCGACACCTCAACAAGTGGCCCGACGGCACACTCCGAAGTGGCTACCCGACGGGCACCGTCATTGGTACGGCCATGGTGCTGTGGGGTATTGAGCGCTCGCTCGATGAACACCTCTGGCTCGGGGAGGACGGCCACCTCGGATCGCTGCTGGTGCAGATTGCCGGCCTTCTGCTCGTGGTGGGCGGGGGCGCTCTCCTGCTCCGGTCCCGGAAACACTGGCGGGAGTGGCTGGCCTCCAATTCGCCTTCCGACCCCATACCCGAGCCCGACCCGGCGGCACTTCGCTCTTGATCAAGCTCATGTTCTGCGTGCGCAAGCACCCTGACATCACCGAGGCAACGTTCCACCGCTACTGGTTGGAAGAGCACGGGCCGCTCGTCACCAAGCATGCCGAAGTGCTCGGCATACGTCGCTACGTGCAATCGCACACCATCAGTGGCCCCGTCGGCCCCGCACTAGCAGCCACCCGGGGCGCACCGGAAGCCTTCGACGGCGTGGCCGAGCTCTGGTTCGACAGCATCGAGGCTCTTTTCACCTCATCGTCCACCCCTGAAGGGACAACCGCAGGAAACGCTCTCTTGGACGATGAGCGCCGGTTCATTGACCATGCCAACTCACCACTCTTCATATGCGAAGAGCAACTCATCGTCGGAGACGCCAGAATTTCGTCATGACTGAAAACAGCGAATGGGAATCCATCAAGGGACTGTCCGCGCCCGCTCGACGAGCGCTCGTCAACGCCGGCCATGCCACCCTCACGGACCTGACCAAGGTCAGCGAGAAGGCGTTGAGCGAACTGCACGGCATGGGCCCCAAGGCCATCGTGGCTCTGAGGGATGCCCTCAAAACGAAGGGCCTGTCCTTCAAGAAATAATGGCCCATCCATTGTCAACGTTTCGCCATGTTGGGGCGTCAGTAGAGACATGAAGACACGCGCCGTTGCTCTTGCTGCAGTCCTGGTCCCTGTTTTCCTCCTGGCCGCGTGCGGCGGCAACACGCCGACGAAGAGCGCGGGTCATTCAGCTGGGGCCACCACATCGATAGCGGCACCAACGTCCACCTCGACCCCTTCGACAACCTCGCCAACCACCCCCACCGGCTTGCCGTCCGGGTTCGCAGTGCAGTCGGTGACGTTCGTCTCGACCCAGATGGGATGGGTACTGGGCACTAATTCCTGCTCACCTGGCTGTGCCCCGGAATTGCTGCGCAGCGACGATGGCGGCCAATCGTGGACCCGCCTCAACGTTCCCGGCAACAGCCGAATTCTGAACGTCCGCTTCGCCGATGCCAGCGATGGCTGGATGTGGGCGTCAGAGGGCGAACCCAACGGCCTCTGGTCTACCCACGACGGCGGCCTGCAATGGCAACAGGTGTCGCTCCCCATTGCCTCGGATGATCAGAGCATCTCCGACGTTGAAGCATCGAACGGAGAGGCGTACGCCGCTGTCACTGCCGAACCCATTCGCATCATGTCGAGCTCGGTGGGCAGCGATACCTGGACTCTGTCGCCGACGACCCTCCCAACGGGCGCTGGTCCGGTGCCCAACGAGCAGATCGTCTTGCAGGGCACCTCGGGCTGGATTGTCGAGGTCGATCGCACCACCATCGCCGGTGCCCGGCTGAGCAACGGCGCCTGGCAGACCTGGACCCCTCCCTGCGCTCAGGCCGAGGGGCCGGTGTCATTGACTGCTTCTGACCCATTGCATCTCACGGCCTACTGCGACGGAGGGCTGTGGGGTGGTCCATCGGCCGTCACGCTCGACACTTCGGTCAACGGCGGCTCAAGCTTCGTGGACACACCGGTCAACTTCTCCGTCACCGTCGGCGGCCCGATCGCCAGCCCGACTCCCGGCGTGGTGGTGTTGGGTGACAACCAGAACAGCGATCTGATGGCCACGTTCAACGGTGGCCAGTCCTGGACCGCGGTTTACAGCGGCCCGGAGAACTCAGGCTTCTCGTATCTGGGGTTCACCACCCCGACGCAAGGCGTCGCCATCGACGGCGGTACCTTGCTCATGACCTTCGACGGCGGTCGCCAGTGGTCGCCCGTCATGGATTCGGCCTCCAACCAATAAGGCGTTAGGCGTTCGGCTTCTCGCCCGATGCGGCGGCCTGACGCATCTGCTCCAGACGCTCGATGAGACCCATCTTCTCCTGGCCGACGCTGCCGTCGAGCCGGGCCGCGATCTCTTCGGGCGTCCAGCGACCGTCGGCATACATGGCCCGTACCTCGGCCGGCTGGTTCCATACTGCGATTTTGGAACCGACCACGGTGTACACCTGCCCAGTCACGTGCTTGGCCTTGTCGCTCAAGAGGTAGATCACCATGGGAGCGATGTCCTCAGCGTCACCCATGTCCGCCAACTCCATCGGCACATTGGCTGACATGCGGGTCCGGGCCACGGGGGCGATGGCATTGGCCGTGACTCCGTAGCGATGCATGCCGGCTGCCACCGAGCGCACCAAAGACACGATGCCTCCCTTGGCCGCCGAATAGTTGGCTTGCGCCACGCTGCCAGCGAAGGCGCCGGAAGTGAAGGCGATGAGGGCACCGCCGCCCTCCTGCTTGCGCATGACACCGGCTGCAGCACGGAACACGGTGAAGTGACCCTTGAGGTGGGTAGCGATCACGGCATCCCACTCGTCTTCGGACATGTTGAAGAACATGCGCTCGCGCAAGATGCCGGCCACAGCCACCACTCCATCGATGCGGCCCCACTTCTCCACCGCCGTGCTGATCAGGCGCTCGCCCGACTCCATTTTGGAGATGTCATCGGCCACGGCAATGGCCTCGCCACCGGCGGCCACGATCTCGGACACCACGGCATCGGCCACTTCCGAGCTGGGGTCCTCGCCTGCCATTCCCACGCCGTAGTCGGCCACGATGACCTTGGCGCCCTCGGCGGCGGCCGCCAGGGCCACGGCCCGACCAATACCGCCACCTCCACCGGTGACTGCGACCACCTTTCCTGCCAGAAACCCTGCCATTGTCGATCTCCTCTTGGTCCGGGGAAGGCCCTCGCCGTGACGGCTGCCAGTTGCCCCTAGTTAGAACATGTTCTAGCTTGCGACGGTCTGGCGCTGCCATTTGAGCCGGGCCTCATCGAACCGATAAGGAGACCGTCACTATGGGTGACCTCGGATTCTGGGCGCTGGCCCAGGACGACCCCGACTACCTGGCCCTGATCACCCCTGAGGGTGACGAAGTGCGCTCCGGAGATCTCCTGACGCACACCCACCAGCTGGTGCACGCCCTACGAGCGCAGGGCGTCGGCGTCGGCGATGTGGTGGCGACCGTGCTGCCCAACGGCGCCGAGGCCATTGAGGTGTACCTGGCCGCCCTCGAGGCCGGCATCTACCTGGTGCCCATCAACCACCACCTAGTGGCCACGGAGATCGCCTTCATCCTCAAGGACTCGGGTGCCAAGGTCTTCATCGCCCACGAACGGTTTGCTGACGCGTGCATCGCCGCTGCGGATGAAGCCGGGATTGAGCCGGTCGGACGCTTGGCAGTCGGCCATGTCGACGGCTTCGCCTCCTACGAAGCCACTCGTGATTCGCACCCCTCGAGCACGCCGCCGGACCGCACCATCGGCGATGTCATGAACTACACGTCGGGGACAACTGGCAACCCGAAGGGCATCTTCCGCAAACTCTTAGGCGCAACACCAGAGGAGTCGGCACTCGGTCTGTCGGGCATCCTGTTCCTTTTCTCCATCCAGCCCCAGGACAACAACGTCCACATCATCGGCTCGCCGCTGTACCACACGGCCGTCCTGCGCTTCGGGAGTGCGTCACTCCACCTCGGACACACCGTGGTCCTCATGGATAAGTGGACACCGGAAGACATGTTGCGACTCATTGAGCAATACAAGGTCACCACCTCGCACATGGTGCCCACCCAGTTCCACCGACTGCTGGCTCTGCCCGAAGACGTGCGCAAGAAGTACGACGTCTCGTCCCTGCGCCACATGATTCACGCCGCGGCCCCCTGCCCCGTCGACGTCAAGCACAAGATGATTGAGTGGTGGGGCAACGCAGTCGACGAGTACTACGCCGCCAGTGAGGGCGGGGGCACACTGGTGACTGCCGAGGAATGGCTGCAGAAGCCCGGCACCGTGGGCAAACCCTGGCCCATTTCCGAGATCGGCATCTTCGACGACGAAGGCAATCGGATCACCGAACCCAACGTCATCGGCACCGTCTACATGGCCATGCAAACGGCCACGTTCGAGTACCACGGCGACAAGGAGAAGACGCAGAAGAACCGGATCGGCAACTTCTTCACCGTCGGAGATGTAGGACTGCTCGACGAGGATGGGTACCTCTTCCTTCGCGACCGCAAAATCGACATGATCATTTCCGGCGGCGCCAACATCTACCCCGCTGAGATTGAGAACGTTCTGCTCTCCCATCCCAAAGTGGGTGATGCCGCCGCCTTTGGTATTCCCAACGACGACTGGGGCGAAGAGGTCAAGGCCGTGATCGAGCCAGCCGAAGGCATTGAGGGCAACGACGAGTTAGCCCAAGAGATCCTGGCCTTCTGCGCCGACAAGCTGGCCAAGTTCAAGACGCCCAAGACCATCGATTTCACGAACGAGATGCCCCGAGACCCCAACGGGAAGCTATACAAGCGAAAGTTGCGCGATCCCTACTGGGAAGGGGTGCAGCGGGCGTTGTAAGCCCCCCCAAACAAACGTCGGCTTGCTTGGCCGACCAAGCCTCCGCCATGCTGCAGGTCCAGGCCGAAACGTCTGGAGAGGCGGCGGGGGAAGTTGCAGTGATGACACGAATGGCGCGAGCGGGCGCACTTATCTTCAGCACCACACTCGTGGTGACGTTGCTGATGGCCACGAGTTCGAGCGCGGCGACAGCCACCTTCACGGCCGTCGGCAGCGCGGAGCAGGTATACGTCACCGGACTCGCCCCTGACGCCCAGGGCACCTTGGTCGGCCCCCAGGGCCAGAACCTCTACACCCAACACGCCGACTCGTTGGGCGGGCTGCTGTTCCGCAGCGTGTGGGCGGGCACTGGCTACCACGTTCGCGATGACTCCAACGGCACTGAGTCAGGCCCCATCACGGTGCACACCGACGCAGCCGCACCGTGGGACCCGAGTATTTACGACCAGTCCATTCCGGACGCCGGCTACTCATACCTGACTACCCGGGATGGAACGAGGTTGGCCATTGATGTCCATCCGCCCACCAGTCCACCGATATTCGGATTGCCGACTGTCCCTGCCGGCGAGCTGCCCGACGGTCCTGACTACCTGCCTCCCTACCCAACTTTGATTGAGTACTCCGGTTACGGGTACGCCGATCCGGGCGGACCGGACAACGGGATCGCCGCATTGGCCAATCTCATGGGTTTCGCCGTGGTCGACGTCAACATGCGCGGCACCGGTTGTTCCGGTGGTGCCTTCGATTTCTTCGAGACGCTCCAGAATCTCGATGGTTACGACATCGTGGAAGCCATCGCCCATCAGCCCTGGGTGCTCGGGCACAAGGTCGGCATGATGGGCATCTCATACGGTGCCATCAGCCAGCTCTTCGTGGCCCAGCTCGACCCACCCGACCTCGAAGCCATCTCCCCGCTCTCGACTATTGACGCCACCGCCACGACATTGGTGCCAGGTGGCATTCTCAACACCGGCTTCGCGGCCGCCTGGGCCGCGCAACGCCAGGGAGACGCCGAACCCGCCGGCCCGAACAGCGGGCAGTCCTGGGCCTACGCCAAGATCAAGAGCGGCGACCAGATCTGTAAGGCCAACCAGGCGCTTCACGGCGAGGCGAACAACTTGAGCGCCAAGATCACGGCCAACTCGCACTACGTACCTGTTACCGCCGACCCTTTGGATCCCGACACCTTCGTCAACAAAATCAAGGTCCCGGTGTTCATGGCTTGCCAGTGGGAGGACGAACAGACGGGAGGTCACTGCGCCGACCTGGTCCAGCACTTCACCGGGACCAACCTGAAGTGGTTCACCTTCACCAATGGGGCCCACATCGACTCGCTCGATCCCGACACCTTCGACCGCTGGTATGACTTTCTCTCGCTCTTTGTGGCACACAGGGCGCCCATCATCAACTCGGCAGTGCTAGCGGCCACAGCACCATTGATCTATCAGCAGGCCATGGGCTTACCTTCCACCGACATCGTCACATTGCCGGTCGATCCCATCCAGCTCATCCCGACATACCAGGGCGCACTGGCCGCCTTTGAATCACTGCCCTCAGTTCGGGTGCTATTCGACAACGGTGCCGGACTCTCGCCCCTCGGCACATTCACGGCCGGCAATCCCTACCCGGGATTCATCAAGGACTTTTCGACCTTCCCCGTCCCGGGCACGGCCGCCACCACGTGGTACCTGGGGCCGAACGGTGCACTCACGACTCAGCCTCCAACCAGCCAGACGGTCAATTGGTACACCTCTAACGCCAACGCTCTGCCACTCACCGACTTCGGAAACAGCACCGGCGGCGGCGGGCTGTGGGGTGACGCCGCACAGTGGGAGTGGAATTGGCAGCAGAATCCCGCCGGAACAGCTGTGTCGTATATGACTGCCCCACTCAAGGAGAACACGACGGTGATTGGTGGCGGCGCGGTCACTCTCTGGGTGCGATCGTCGACTCCTGACGTCGACCTGCAGGCCACCATCAGCGAGGTTCGTCCCGATGGCAAGGAAACGTTTGTCCAGAACGGCTGGATCAGGGCCAGCGAACGCAAGCTGTCAACGAACGCCGACAATCTGTTCACCCAGGTTCCGACTGCGCTGAATCCCATCCCGACATTCACGTCAGCCGATGCTGCCGCCATGCCGAGCAACCAGTTCGTGCAGGTAACCATCCCGCTCTACTATGAGGGACACATCTATCGAGCCGGCTCGCGCATCCGGGTGACGATCGCTGCACCCAACGGCACCCAACCGGTGTGGTCATTTAGTCAGGCTGAGCCGGCCAATGGCACCGCCAACGTGGCCATCGCCATTTCACCTTCAATGCCTTCGAGCCTGGTGCTGCCCGTCATCCCCGGCGTATTCGTCCCAACTCCACTGCCGCCTTGCCAAAGCCTTCGTAGCGAACCCTGCCGGGAATACAAGTCAATGACCAATCAGGTGACGACGAAGTAGGCAGCCACAATGGACAAGCTGCCCGTTAGGTCTTTTTGCCCTTCAGGATTCGACCAAGTGGACGGACCACTGAATTACCCAGTCGATAGCTGGCCGAGCGACGTATCTCCTGCGTCTCCAATTGGGCGGCCTCGACTTGGTCTTGCAGACGCTTCAGGTGCAGAGCGGATCCGATGATCTCATTCCCATCGCTGTCAATGACACTGAGCAGGCTGCGGCCATTGGCCAGTCGTTGCGACACGACATCCAAACCTTCGTAGCGCTGTGGCACCGGCTCAAGATCGTTCAAATCAACGATTTCCATCAGCTTGACCTCGCCGGTCAGGGCGCTGGAGTAGATGGGCTGGTAGTAGATGCACTCTTCGAAGTAGTAGTGGGTGACCTGCGACCATCGAGTGCTTCCTTCGGTCTTGATGGGCCTGCCGCCATGGAGGACGGTTGCCGTCCAAATGAGAGCGTCACCTTTCTTGGCGTGGAACTCCACCGGCGTGATCCCGATGCTTTCCATCACGGATAGCTGAGTCGCCTCCGCTTGAGAGAATCGATTCGGCTCAATTCCAATCTCTGCGGTGGCAAACGGGGTGACGCGATGCGATCCCGGCAAATAGGCCAGCGGTCCATTGGTGTCGTCCACATCCTCAAGAGCAACCCACACCCCGCACATAAATCGGTCGGGCATAGAGGTGAAGTGGATGGCGTCGGCGTGAAATCCCTGTTCAGTCCCCCACTTAAAGTTGAGCGTCTGAAACGGAATGGGCCGACGTCCGTAGAGAGCAGCTAAGTCACCCTGTATGTCCGGTGAGAGCGCGAGGGAGCGCACGGTCGTTGCCCCTTGACGCCAGGCATCGGGAACTCGACGTTCCTTGATGGCATAGTCCGACTCAAACATCGGCTCCACCTCAGCCCGAATCTGGTCACACACGTCGGGGGCGACTGCTCTCTCCAACACCGCATAGCCATCGCGATTGAGTTTGTGAGCCAGGTCGCGTTGCCGTGCCGTCAGCGATGAAGAGCGCTTCTCAAGTTCGTCTTCAAAATGGGGTGATTCGATCCAAGGGACGGACATCGTGGGAGCACTTTGGGGAACGTCCACGAGTCGAGCATACGAGATAGAGCCACGCCCTCTCTGATGGCAGCGCTCAGCCGCAATCCACCATCAGTCCTGCCCAGCAGCCTCGCCCAAGAGCTCAATGAAGCCGGCATCAACCAACGGCACGGCCAACGTGTCAATTGCCCTTTGACCGTCGGGGCTACAAGACGATAACGAATCAGGCAGCGGCGAGTGAGATCACCACGCTCCCTGGAAAGAGGCATCACCGAAGCTGAAGATCCCACCATCGGCGGCCGCCAACCAGTAGCCCTGGCCGTCGGCCGTCGACGCCATGCCTACGATCGGCTTGTTGAGGCGCAGCGCTCCGGTCGAGCCGTAGAAGGTGGCGTCGCCGAAGGCGAAAATGCCGCCGTCCGATGCGGTAAGCCAATAACCCTGGCCGTTTGGCGCCGCTGCCATACCGACAATGGGCTTGTTGAGGTGCATGGCACCGGTCGAACCGTAGAAGGCAGCGTCACCGAAGGCGAAGATGCCACCGTCGGAAGCGACCAGCCAGTAGCCGCGCCCATCAGGCGTCGACGCCATGCCCACGATCGGCCTGTTGAGGTGCGACGCTCCGGTGGAGCCGTAGAACGTGGCGTCGCCGAAGGTGAATACTCCTCCATCGGAAGCGACCAGCCAATACCCCCCACCGTCGGGTGTGGGGGTGATCCCCACAATGGGCTTGTTGAGGCGTAAGCCGCCCAAAGAGCCCACGAAGGGCGCATTCCAACTGAAGATCCCTCCGTCGGCCGCTACGAGCCAGTAGCCCTGACCGTTAGGTGTCGATGCCATGCCCACGATGGGCTCATTCAGTTTGTTGCCACCCACCGAACCGAGATACGAAGCGTCAAACGCCGCCACCCCACCGTCAGCGCCGGCGAGGCGGTATCCGCCGGTCGCTCCATCAAGAGCAATCCCAACGACGGGAGCGACCTCGACCTGACCCGATGTGGTCTCGATCACCGTCGATTTTGAGAAGACGCCATTGCCCACCGCCGTACACACCAGCGGCCCGGAGCACGAGACACCACTCAATCCAACCTCATTCGGCACATTGTCAATGCTCCAGGCACTGCCGCCCCATGATTCGATCAACGAGTTCGGCAGATTGGTGGCCGTATTCTCGGGCTCCCAGCCACCGACCGCGGTGCAGAACTCCGGTCCAGTGCACGACACACCCGTGAGGTCGTTGGCGGCGTCACCCTGATTCTGGTTAGGACTGTCCGCTACTGTCCAGGCTTGGCCATTCCAAGACTCCACCAGCGTGTTGGAAAGCGTTGCCCCTTGCCATGAGCCCACAGCAATACAATACGAAGACCCGATACATGAGACGGCAGCGAGCCCTGTCGGGAATCCGAGCACGTTCGGTGACGGGTCGATTCTCCATGCACCGTTCGAGTCCTGTTCAGCTAAGGTCCGCTCGTCACCATTCGAAGTCGTCGAGTTGCCCACCGCCATGCACGAGGTGGCAGACCAGCACGACACGCCAGAAAGGGAAGAGACCGCAGTCGGGTCTTCGACATAGTTCATGGCCCATGACGTTCCACCCCACTGGGCGATGTATGCCGACTCCGTCACGGTGCCGTCCGTCCCGCCGTTGGCCGGTTTGTCCCACCCGACGGCGGCACACATCGACTGAGAGGCGCAGCTGACACCGGTGAGCACGGTCACGCCATCGACTTGGCCATTCACAGCGAGGACGGACCAGCGGGCGCCATCCCACTCCTCTGCGAACGCGTTGGTCTCCGATTGCGTGCCGGACGATCCAACCGCCATGCAGAATGTCGGCGATGTGCAGCTGATCCCACTGAGAGAGGAATCTGTTGCGTCGGCGGGATCAGGTGATGGCACGACCGTCCAGTCGGCTCCATTCCACATCTCCGTCAAGGTGGTGGCTGCATCCCCGGCCGTCAAGCCCACGGCCATGCAAAAGGACCCTCCGACACAGGAGTCCGCAAGAAGCCCATTGGAAAGCAGACCTGGTGCCGAATTCGGGTCGGGGTGCGACACCGCTACCCACGTCGGTGAGTTGAGCTCCGAAGCATTCACCGCTGGTGCAGCCACCGACGGGAAACCAATGAACAGAAGACTCAGGGCACACATCGCCACGGCCGCTTGCATCAATTTCGTTTGCATGTAGCCATCGTGCGGGTCAGCCAGTCCGCTCACCAGGGGTAATACGGACCGAACTCGTTAGGCAATTTTGCCTAATTGCCGAATGGCGGAACTACCGCACCAACCCGAGGTCCAGGGCCAGCCGAGTGAGTTCGGCCCGCCGTCGGAGCCCCGTCTTGTCCCCGATTCGGTCGAGATGTGACCGAACCGTGCTCGCGCTGATGAACAGCTGCTCGCCGATCTCTTTGTCCGTAAACCCCCCGGCAACGAGGGCCAGTACCTCCCTCTCCCGCTGGGACACGTCTATCCCGGCTGCGCTTCCCTGCGTGCCGGCTTCAGTGGCATTGGGGTCGTCACCGGCCAAATAGACGAGCTCAGAGGTCCCGATCAGAATGCGGTCGCCGTCCCGCAAGGGGTGCTTTTCCGTGCGTCTCCCATTTACTTTCGTCCCGTTGCTGCTTCCCAGGTCGATGAGTTGCCATTGCCCGTCACGCAGCGCGAGTTCGGCATGGGAGCGAGACACCTTGGCGTCCCCGATCAGGACCAAATCGTTCGAGGGATCTCTTCCGATTCTGACGACGTCGCTCTTCAAGAGACGTTGCTCCCCATTCGGAAGCTTGATCGCGGGCATGAAGCCAAGCCTAAGTGAGCTACCGATCCCGTGAGCGGGACGGCATCTCGGTAGGGTTGACCTCGTGGTAGCAGGCAGCGACGGCCGCCCCGCCCTTCTGGGCCAGCGCTACCACTTGATCCGAGTCATCGGCAGCGGCGGCATGGGCGTGGTGTGGGGTGCCTACGACGAGTTGTTGCGGCGGCAGGTGGCATGCAAGGTGATCTCAGGGCCGATCGCTCACGACACGACTTTCCAGGAACGATTCCAGCGTGAGGCCCGACACGCGGCATCACTCTCGCACCCGCACATTGTCACCATCTTTGATTCGGGCAACGACGACGACCAGGCCTACCTGGTCATGGAATACATAGACGGCGTATCACTCCGGGACGTGTTGAACCAGCGACATACGTTGGACGGCCCGACGACCGCGCGTATCGCTATGGACGTGCTCGACGGCCTCGTTCACGTGCATGCCCGCGGCATTGTGCACCGGGATATCAAGCCGGCAAACCTCCTGATCGGGCGCGATGGATCGCTCAAGATCACCGACTTCGGGATTGCCAAATCTCTCGGCAGCCTGAATCAACTGACAGCCCAAGGGGTCTTCGTGGGCACCGCCTCCTACGCCGCACCTGAGCAGCACGGCCTCGGTCGCGGCGACCCCCGGGCGGACCTGTATTCACTTGGTTGCGTCATGTACCAGTGCCTGTGCGGGAGGGTCCCCGAAGTCGGAGAGGCCGCTCGGCACGAGCTCGAACAACGTGCCCCGACCGATCTCGTCGAAGCGGTGATGCGCGTGTTGGCAACGGATCCCGATGATCGGTTCGCCGACGCCCAGGCCATGCAGTCCGCCCTTGCCCACTCAGCAGTGGAAGAGAGCCTGAATCACCTCGTCACCGGACCGGAGTTCATGTCTGGCGACGACACCGATATCGGACAGCTCACGCGACCTGCATCAGAGGATGGCACCGCATTCATCAAGCAACATCCGGACAGTCGTATCAACCGGGCGGTTCCGTACGGACTCACTCGCCGCTATCAGAAACGGACGATCCTGGGCGTTGGCATCGCAGCGGTGGTCGCACTCGCCGCCCTCCTGGCCGCCACACTCTCGGGCCACACCACCCGCCGCCCCCCCGACACCATTGCCTCCGGCGGCTTCCTCCGACCGGGAGGCACCATCGAGTCGATGAACGCGGTGTACACCGTGGAAATGCAGTTGGACGGCAACCTCGTCGAGTATGCCGCCCACAAATCCGATGTGGAGTGGGAAAGCGACACCAGCGGCAACTTCAACGCATACGCGGTGATGCAGTCGGACGGGAACTTCGTGGTCTACCCGGCTGGCAAGGCCGCGCCGGCTCCCGGCCACCCGACCAGCGCCCTTTGGGATTCGGGCACGTCCGGCCATTCCGGAGCAGCCGTGCAACTTCTTGACGATGGCGCCCTCGAAATCAAGTCAGCCAGCAACAACAAGGTGCTGTGGCGGGCGGGGAGGCCCTAGTTCTTCTCTGCCGCCTCACCAATCAGCTCAATGAAGCCGGCATCGACCACGGGGGCAGATGCTTCCTGCTGATTGCGATTGACGAGTTCGAGCATGCGACCGGGCTCCATCGAAATGAAGATCCCGTCGGCCTCGGCCAACAACTCTCCGTCGTGGAAGAGGCCACCCCAGGTGAAGACCTTGCGCCGCTCTGTGCCCGTGCACCGCGCCTCGAGGTCGAGCGGCGTCAGCAGCGGTGTGGGCTTGCGGTAGCGCACGGTCAGCGTCCCGGTCATACCGGCGTGATTGGCGATGATGTTGGCCGACCCCAACATCTCGTCGAAGAGCGCGGCGATCATCCCGCCGTGTGCGCAGGTGGGCGGACCCTCGTACGGGTAGCCGAAGATCACCCGACCACGGATCTCCCGCATTCCGTTCTCGCCTGTCACCGCCCAGAATTCTGCTGGCGGTGCGACCGGGTTGGCCGGACCGATGACGGGGCTGGTGGGAAACAGGTCGTGCGGGTCCGTTGAGGGAGTGGGCTGACTCCGGGGGCGCTTCGAGTTCTCCGCCTTCGCTTCGAGGGTGTCGGCTACTCCGCCCAACACGCTCGCCGCCTGGCGCAGCACGTCATCGGCGATCGGCCGACCGACCGCGACGGCACTGATCCGCCGGACGGCGTTGGCCAGCTCTATGAGTGCTTCGTCACCCGGCGCCGCATCGCTCACGTGCGAGTGAAGTTGGCTGGGCGCTTCTCGGCGAAGGCCTTGGGGCCTTCCTTGGCATCATTGGTAGCGAAGATGGGCCAGCCCAACTCCAGTTCACGAGCCAGTCCGTCCATCTCTGACATGCCTTCGGTCTCACGCACCGATTGCATGATGGCTTCGACGGCGAGCGGGCCGTTGGCGCCGATGACAGCAGCGATCTCCAGCGCCTTGTCGATGGCCGAACCATCGGGCACGACATGCCCTACCAGCCCGATGCGCAGTGCTTCTTCGGCGTCGACGGCCCGGCCGGTCAGCAGTAGTTCCATGGCGATGGTGTACGGGATTTGTCGGCGCAGGCGGACAGTCGATCCACCCAATGGGAACAGGCCTCGGCGAGCCTCGAAGACACCGAACACGGCACTCTGGCCCGCTACTCGGATGTGGGTGGCCTGCAGGATTTCGGTCCCACCGGCCACGGCATAGCCCTCCACCGCAGCAATGAGCGGCTTCTTCAGGTCGTAGTGCCGGAGCAACGCCTTCCAGTGCAGATCAGGATCTTCGGCCATGCGCTTGGCGTACTTTTCGTCGATGGGGCCACCCACTGACTTCAGGTCCATGCCGGAGCAGAACGTGCCGCCGGCGCCGGTGAGAATGGCGCAACGGATCTCGTCATTGCTGTCAATCTCCTCCCAAGCGTCTTTCATGCCAACGAGCATGGGCACGCTGAGCGCGTTCTTGGCTTCGGGTCGATTCATCGTCACGATGGCCGTGAAGCCGTCGCGCTCGAACGTCAGGTTTTCGGTTGATTCCACATTCCCCTCCGGTTATGCGTGTGAGTCGGTGTCAGCTCAGATGCGTTCGATGATGGTGCCGGTGGCCAACGCGCCACCGCAGCACATCGACACCAGCCCGTAGGTGGCATCACGACGCTCGAGCTCGTGCAAAATGGTGGTGATCAGGCGACTGCCAGTGGCCCCCACGGGGTGGCCGAGGGCGATAGCACCGCCATTCACGTTGACCTTGTCCATGTCGGCCTTGTGCTCTTTGGCCCAACTCATGACCACCGACGCAAAGGCCTCGTTCACCTCGAACAGGTCGATGTCCGACATGGTCATGCCAGCCTTGGCCAACACCTTGGTGGTGGCGGCAATCGGGCCATCGAGGTGGTAGTAGGGATCGGAGCCAACCAACACCTGGGCCACCAGGCGCGCCCGGGGACGTAACCCTTCAGCCTTGGCCCGGTCCTCGGACATCCACAGCACGGCGGCGGCGCCATCGGAGATTTGCGACGAGTTCCCGGCGTGGTGCATGCCTTCGGGCAGCACGGGCTTGAGCTTGGCCAGTCCCTCGGCCGTCGTCTCACGCGGCCCCTGGTCCTTGCTCACCACGAGCTTCTCTCCCGAGTGCTCGCCACGGGGACCTTCCTCACCGACGATCGGCGCTTCCACCGACACGATCTCCCGGGCGAAACGGTCTTCGGCGACGGCCACGCCGGCCTTCTTCTGCGATTCGAGGCCCAGCCAGTCCACATCGGCCCGGCTGATGCCGTACTTCTGGGCGATGCGCTCGGCCGCGGTGAACTGATCCGGCATGTCGTAGGGGAGGTCTTCGGGGATGGCCCGACCGACGCCGGCCGCCGCATTGGCCCCCAGCGGTACGCGGGACATTGCCTCCACACCACAGCCGATGCCGATGTCGATGGCTTCCGCGGCAATGAGGTTGTTCACCATGTGATTGGCCTGCTGCGAAGAGCCGCACTGGCAGTCGATGGTGGTGGCCGCCACTTCGTAGGGCAGCCCGGCCAGCAGCCAGGAGGTCCGTGTGACGTTGAAGCCCTGCTCGCCGGCCTGGGTCACACAGCCACCGACCACCTGCTCCACCAGGCTGGGATCGATCCCCGAACGCTTGACCACTTCCACCTGCGCCGCCCCCAACAAGTCGGCCGGGCGCAGGCCCGAGAGCCACCCGTTGCGCTTGCCGATGGGCGTGCGAACTGCTTCGACAATGACCGGCTGGGCCATGAGAGACGTCCCTTCTGCTGCCTGGTCCGGGAGCGGACCAGATGCCCCCTGTGGGCGAAAGTTAGAACCTGTTCTCACGGTACCACCCTGCTCACACCCCCAATCCTTGCCCTGACTTGCGCCAGCATCCTTGATTGAGCATATAGTTTGAGCAATCGCTCAAATGAGGTGCAGATGGCCAAGTCCGGCAGTCCCAGCAAGGTGCTCGACAAGGGAGCAGCCAAGTCGGCCGAAACGCGGCGACTCCTGGTCGATGCGGCGGTAGAGACCCTGAAGTTCGATGGCTATGCCGGCGCCAGCGCCCGCACTATTGCCGAGCGGGCTGGAGTCAATCAGGGGTTGATCTTCTACCACTTCGGATCGGTCGCCAACCTGCTCCTGGCTGGCCTCGATGCCGTGAGCGCACAACGCATGGAGCACTATGGCCAGACCGTGGCTCAGACGGCCAATGCGGGGCAGCTGGTCGATGTCGCCCGCGGCATCTTCTCCGAAGACCTCGACGCCGGTTACGTCACCGTCCTGGTCGAAATGATCGCCGGTGCTTCATCCACTCCCGGGCTCGGTCCCGAAGTAGCGGCGCGGATGCAGCCGTGGATCGCCTTCGCCGAGCGAGCGCTGGCGCCCGTCCTCGAGAGCTCTCCCCTGGGCACATTGTTGCCGGCGGCCGACGTGGCTTATGGCATCGCTGCGCTGTACCTCGGACTCGAAATGCTGAGCCATCTCAATGGTGACCGCTCGCCATCACTGGCCCTCTTCGACCACGCAGCCCAACTGGCCAGCCTGCTCTCGGCCCTGAGCGGCAACTTCACGCCACAACCAGCCACACCACAACCAAAGGAGGCGTCATGACCATGACGCGCGCACAGGCACAGACAGATACCGGACTTGATGTAGTAACCGGTGCAATTAGCTATTCCGGCCGAGCCATGGCCGCCGCCCTCCTCGAACAAGGCCGACAGGTGCGCACCATCACCGGACACCCCGGGCGCGCGCCCGAGAGCACGCCGCTGCAGATTCGGCCCATGGACTTCGACAACCATCGAGAGTTGGTGGCATCACTTGAAGGGGCCACCACCTTGTACAACACCTACTGGGTTCGCTTCGCGCACGGACGCATCGACCACGACCTGGCCGTGGCCAACTCACGCGCTCTGTTTCAGGCGGCCAAGCAGGCCGGCGTGCAGCGCATTGTGCACGTGAGCATCCTCCATCCCAGCGCATCCTCACCCTGGCCGTATTTCCGGGGGAAGGCCCTGGTGGAACGGGCGCTGGCCGAAACCGAAATCCCCTACGCCATTTTGCGTCCAGCCATCCTCTTCGGCGGCGACGGCGTACTGATCAACAACATCGCGTGGCTCCTGCGCCACCTCCCGGTCTTCGGTGTGGGCGGCAAGGGCGACTACCGCATACGTGCCATGCACGTTGAGGATCTGGCGCAACTTGCCATGGCAAAGGCAGCAGAGCGGGACAACTCGGTCGTAGATGCTGTCGGACCCGAACGTCCGACGTTCCTTGAGCTGGTCACCACCATTCGCGGCGCCGTGGGCAGCCATTCTCCCATCGTCCGGGTCCCGGGGTTCGCCCTCCCCGCGCTGTCACGGGCGCTGGGACTCCTGCTACACGACGTTCTCTTGACCAAAGAGGAGTACCAAACCATGCATGACGGCATGGCCGACAGCGATGAGCCTGCAACGGGAATCACGCTGCTCTCCGAATGGATCCACCAGCACCGCGACACGCTCGGTCGCACCTACGCCAACGAACTCCAACGGCACTTTTGAGAAAGGAGCACCAGCGATGATCGGGGACCGATGGGGTGTGACCGAAGAGGAGATCCACCGCCACTATCCGTGTGATGACCTCGTACCTTCACGGAGGTTTGAAGCATGGCGCGGCGTCACGGTGCAGGCCGTGCCGGCGGACATCTGGCCTTGGCTCACCCAAGTACGACTAGCGCCTTATTCCTACGACTGGATTGACAATCTCGGCCGCCGATCACCGCAGGAACTGCGGGATCTCCCAGAACCCAGTGCGGGTGAATTCTTCACCACGGCCGCCACTCGCCCGATGGGACGGATTCTGTCGGTCACCCCCGAGGAACAGCTGACGGCGCGCATCATGGGCGTGACCATGTCCTACGTCTTAGTGCCGCAGGGCGACACCACGAGACTGCTACTCAAACTGGCCGCTCCGACCCTGGCCCCTTGGTGGGTGCCGCTCCTCTCGGTAGGCGACCTCGTCATGGCCCGTCGCCAGCTGCTCAACTTCAAAGGGTTGGCCGAGCGCCAGTTCAGCGCTACAGGTTCTTGAGGAGCTCGCGGGCGATGACCACTCGCTGCACCTGATTGGTGCCTTCGTAAATCTGGGTGATCTTGGCGTCGCGCAGGTAACGCTCGACCGGAAAGTCCTTGGTGTAGCCGTAGCCACCCAGAATCTGTACGGCATCGATGGTCACCTGCATGGACGTGTCCGAAGCGAAGGCCTTGGCCATGGCGCCGAAACGCGTCAGCTCGCCCGACGGATCGTGATCGACCATGGCGCAAGCGCGGTAGACCAGGGCGCGGGCGGCCTCGTTGCGCATGGCCATGTCGGCCAGCAGGAACCGGAGGCCCTGTAGATCGGCGATGGGTGCGCCGAAGGCATGGCGCTGCTTCATGTAGCCGGCGGCGTAGTCGATGGCGCCTTGGGCGATGCCCACGGCCTGGGCCCCGATGGTGGGTCGGCTTCGGTCCAACGTGTGCATGGCGATGGCGAAACCCTGTCCCTCTTCGCCGATACGGTGGGTGCCCGGCACTCGAACTTCGTTGAGCACTACTTCGCCGGTGGGACTGCCCCGCAGGCCCAGCTTGTCTTCGTGCTTGGCGATGGTGATGCCCCACTCCTTCTCGACCAGGAAGCAGGAGATGCCCCTGCCCTTGGCCGCCGGGTCCGTCTTGGCGAACACGACATAGACATCGGAGATGCCAGCGTTGGTGATCCAGTACTTGGAGCCGGTGAGGATGTAGTCGTCGCCGTCACGCACGGCACGGCACGACATGGCGGCCACGTCGCTGCCGGCGTCGGCCTCTGACAGGCAATAGCTGGCCTGAATCTCACCAGTGGCCACCCGGGGCAGGTACCTCTGCTTCAACTCTTCACTGGCCCAATTCATGACTGGCAACATCCCCAGTTTGGAGATGAGATAGGTCAGGGAGGTCGAGGCGCACACCCGGGAAAGCTCCTCGGCCACTATGGCCTGGGTCACCATGTCGGCCCCGGCCCCGCCGTAGGCGACGGGGATGCCCAGCGACGGGAGTTCCATCTCGACGCAGGCCTTGAAGGACTCCCAGGGGAATTCGGCATCACGATCCACCTGAGCCGCATGGGGAGCAATCCGCTCTTCGGCGAATTGCCGAAGCGTGGCTTGGAACAATCGCTGCTCGTCGTTCAGGGCAAAGGAAGAAGTGTCCACACCCCCATTGTCGCAGAGCGAAACGGGCCTGCCGATCGACGTGCCTCGTCCCTAGGTGACGTTGAGATGCGCCAACAGCATTTCCGACAGCTCGACCGGCGCCGTCTCGGGGATCCAGTGGTTGACGTCTTCCATCACCTCGAAGGCATAGAGCCCGATAACCCAGTCCGCGGTCAGCTCCGCGGCCGTTCGGCCCAGGGCGGCATCTCGATCGGACCACACATAGAGGGTGGGCACGGCCACCGGCAACAGGTCATTGAGGAACTCACCATCCATGGCCCGGTACCAGTTCAAAGCGGCAGTCATGGCCCCCGGTTCGACCATGGCCTGGACGTACTCCTCGGCTATATCCCCATAGAGGCCGCTCTCGGCCAACAACGTGAGGAGCCCGGAACCACTGCCATCAGCGCCGAGGAGGAGGCGTTCGGGCACCTCTGGCTCGCGGAAGGCATCCATGTAGCCGCGTACCTGGCGGCCGGCCCGGTTGCCCACGGGGCCAAGCAGCACTTCACGCAGGGCCAGCGGATGCGGCGTGGACAACACCGCCAACGAGCGGATCCGCTCGGCGTGCCGGGATGCCACCAGCCAGCCCAACAGGCCGCCCCAGTCGTGGCCGACCAGATCAAAGTTGTACGAACCAAGCGCCCCGGCGATGGCCATGACATCGGCGATCAGAAATTCCAGTCCGTAATCTTCCATGCGCTCCGGGCGGGCGTCGGGGCAGTACCCCCGCAGGTCCGGAGCGACGGCCCGGAAACCAGCGTCGCCCAGTGCGGTCAATTCAGCCCGCCAACAGGCCGACGTCTGAGGGAACCCGTGCAGCAGCATGACAACGCGACCATTTTCTGGACCGGCCGCTCTCGCCGTGAAACGGAAGCCGTTGGCGTGGATCTCCAGCCGCTCGATCATGCTCGCGTCACCCCACCGGTAGGCCGAGTTGCCCTACAGGGCAGCAGCCACACCCTGCGCGTCGACCGGGGTCAGCCGGAGTGTGGCCTCACCAAAGGCATCCACTAGAGCTCGCTGCGCCACGTAGTCGTGCGAGACGGCCGAGAAGGCGGCACGGCGGGCGGCCTGCACCGGAGCCGGGGCCACCACGGTGAAATTCCAAGCTGCCAGCGCGAAGTGCAGGTCATAAATACACGGTGCCCGACCGAACAAGGCTGCACGGCGGGCGGCGATCATGGCGCAACCGAACAGCGCATCGTGCTCATTCTCACCCTCACCCAACTTGAGGTCGTGCTCGAAACGACGGGCCAATCGAAGGGCGAAGCCAGCGTCTGGGCCCGGCGTCCCAACGCTGCGACCCTGGTGCGCCGTCGCGCCCGAGTGCTCGGCCACCCGTGAGGAGGTCCAACTGCTGGGCACGTGCATATGACGAGCTGGACGCACCTGATCCGCCTCGCTGATGGGCACAAAGGTGGGCTGGGTCATGCGCGGTGAGGCTAGTCGAGGCGGCCGGAGAGACCGTTCTTGCTAGCCGGCGATCACCGGCAACGTGATGTGGGACTGGTGGGTCTCGTCGTGCCAAATCTCCTGGTCGGCCACGTTGAGCGTGGTGGCGCTGGCCAAGGGCTCGCCGCTCCCGGTGTTCCGGGCGTGCAGCGGGTGGGCGCCACTCGACACCTGGAGACGGATCCGGTGACCCACCTTGAAACAGTTGGCTGTGGGCCACATGGTGACGGACAGCTCGAAGGTGCCGTCCACGTTCTTGGTCACCGAACCGGGGGTCAATCTGCGCATGCCGTCGCTGAGGTTGGTGGACTTCCCCTTGGGCGACACGTCGCACAGCCGAACGAAGAAGTCCGTGTGCTCGAGGCTGGAGCTGAGGTGGAGGGTGGACGTCAGTGGCCCCACCACCGTCATGTCTCTCGTCATGGGTGCGCTGGTGTAGGTGACCACGTCGCGTCGGGTCTCCCGCGGCGTCTGATCCTTCGGCCCAGCGCCCTTGCCCAGCAATGACGCCCCGCCGATACCGGGCGTGGGATCGGCCGGGTCGTAGCGGTAGCGGTCGGCCGGTCCAGATTGCACTCCATCGGCGTTCAGCGTGCCGCCTTGGCCCAAGTACCACTTCTGTTGTTCGGCTTGCGGCGGCCAGGACGCGAAGTCCTGCCAACGCTTGGCTCCCATGATGAACAGGCGCACCGGCTGGCGCTTGACCGCTCGACCCTTCACCTGCTCGTCGTAGAACTCGAGCGCGTCCCGCAAGACCACTCGCATGGCGCCCGGGCTGCCGTGCGTCCACGGCCCAATGGTCAGGCGTGCCGAGCGGCCCGCGGCCACCAGCGCTTCGTAGTCAGCCACTTGTGGGAGCAGGAAGATGTCATACCAGCCACCCACCGACGTGACGGGCACCACCTTGGAGCGGTCCTTGGAGTGATCGGTCACGGACCACCACTCGTCATCGACCTTCTCGTGGGCCATCCAGTCCTGGAAGAATTCGACCTGATTGGGCAGGATGGCCGAGTCGCTGTCGCGCAGCGGCAGCACGGCGCCACCCTTGGCCACGACGTCGGGTGTTCGTCGCATGGTGCGCAGCACGGTGCGCCAGCCCATCTCCTGATGGGCGGTCCCGTAGATCCAGGTCAGGCTCGTCTCCAAGGCAAACGCCCCGCCGGGGTACACGAGATCATGGAACCTCGATGACGTGACGTTGAGGGCCATGCCCTTGAGGGCAGGGTTGGGATCCGTCGCCGCCGACCATTGTGTGATGCCCAGGTAACTAGGCCCGAAGGTAAATAGGTTTCCGTCGAACCAGGGCTGGCCGGCGATCCACTCGTGGGTGGCCGGACCATCGACCGGCTCATTGCGGATGGGCACCCAATCACCCCCGGATCCAAAGGTGCCGCGGCAGCTCTGGATCACCACCTGGTAGCCGCGCTCGGCAAAGAGGCGGCCGATCATCCCGAGCTGGCGCCGGCCATAGGGCGAGCGCAGCAAGACGGTGGGCGGCAGTCCGGCTCCAACGTTGGTGGGATACCAACGATCGGCCAGCAGCTCCACGCCATCGGGCATTTTGGCCACCAGATCGCGTTCGACTGACACCTCGAAGGTGTGAGCCGGCGGCAACTTGGCCAGCGCTCCAGCAATCCGACTTGGCACTGTCATGGCGCCCCCCCTTTTCCTGTCCTTCAGCTCCCGTGCAGGAGACCGAATACCACCGAGTCATACAGAGCTTGCCAGCTGGCCTCAATGATGTTCTCCGACACTCCGATGGTGGTCCATGTCTTCTTGCCATCGGTGCTGTCGACCAACACACGAGTGACGGCCCCAGTCCCCTTGCCCGTGTCGAGCACTCTCACCCGATAGTCGGTCAGGTGGATGGAGTCGAGGGCAGGGAACCGTGACCCAATCGCCCCTCGCAAGGCGCTGTCGAGAGCGTTCACCGGGCCGTTCCCTTCGGCCGTGGCTACCACCCGATCCTCACCGATGTGCACTTTGACCGTGGCCTCAGTCGTCACGCCAAAGGAAGCACTGGACGAACTGTCCGCCCCGGCCCCGTGGTCGGTGATCACCCGGAACGACTCCACCGTGAAGTAGTCGGCCGTCCAGCCCGAGGCTCGACGCAGCAGCAGCTCCAGCGAGCCGTCAGCCACCTCGAAGTGGTAGCCCTCATGCTCCAATCGCTTGAGCTCGTCCAGGACCCGACCAAGCACTTCGCTGTCGAGCTCGAGGCCCAGTTCGGCCGCCTTCATGACCAACGTGGAGCGGCCGGCCATCTCCGAGACCACCACGCGCGTTCCGTTACCGACTGATCCGGGCACCACGTGCTCATACAAGTCGGCACTGCGCGCCACTGCGCTGGCGTGGAGTCCGCCCTTGTGAGCGAAGACCGAATTGCCGACGTAGGGCTGCTGCGGGTTGGGCGAAATATTGACCAGCTCGGCAATGTGGTGGGACACCGGCGTCAGCCGTTCCAACCGCTCGGCCGGGATGGTGCGGATGTTGAGCTTGAGCGACAGATTGGGGATGGCCGTAGCCAGGTCGGTGTTCCCGGACCGTTCGCCGTAGCCATTGATGCAGCCCTGGACCTGAGTCACGCCGGCCTGCACCGCCACCAGCGAGTTGGCCACGGCGCACCCAGCGTCGTTGTGGCAGTGGATGCCCAACTGCGCGCTGGTCAAGCGGCGAACGTCGGCCACGGCTTCACCCACCTGGTCGGGCAGCGAGCCACCGTTGGTGTCGCACAGCACCAGGGCCTCGGCTCCGGCTTCTTCCGCCGCCACCAGGACCCGCAAGGCAAACTCAGGATTGCGGCGGTAGCCATCGAAGAAGTGCTCGGCATCGAGGAAGACGCGCAAGTCGTGTGCCTTGAGATACGTCACCGAGTCACTGACCATGTCCACTGCTTCGTCCAAGGAGGTGCGCAATGCTTCGGCCACGTGGCGGTCCCAGGCCTTGGCCACAATGCACGCCACGGGCGCGTGGGCTCCGATGAGGTTGGCCAGCACTTCGTCATCTTCGGGACGGACACCAGCGCGACGAGTCGAACCGAAGGCCACAAGCGTGGCCGTGTGCAACTGCAGCTCCTTGGCCGCCCGGGCGAAGAATTCGACGTCCTTGGGATTGGCCCCGGGCCAACCGCCCTCAATGAACGTGACTCCGAGGTGGTCCAGCTGCTCGGCGACCCGCAGCTTGTCGTCGACCGTCAACGACAGTCCCTCTTGCTGACTGCCGTCACGCAAAATGGTGTCGAAGATGTCAACTGCCTCCGGCAGCTCGGGCACCTCAAAGTCGTGGGCGTGATGTACCTGCCCGTCGGCATGGGTGTGACGCACGCCGCCGTGGCTATGCGTAGCGCTCGCGGATGCGACCTCTTCTACGCCATCCTCACTCGACATGATCGAGCCAGTCCTTATAGCGGTCGACTTCGCCGCGCACGGTGGCGAAGTACGTCTGCTGGACGTCCTTGGTGATGGGGCCGGGCTTGCCGGTGCCGACCACGCGGTCGTCCACAGCGCGGATGGGCACCACTTCGGCCGCCGTGCCCGTCATGAACGCCTCGTCCGCCAGGTAGAGGTCGGTCCGGATGATGGCCTCGTGCCGCACCTCATAGCCAAGATCCCGCGCAATCGTCTCAATGGAGTGTTGCGTGATGCCGGCCAGCGCACCGGCATCGGAGGACGGCGGCGTGACGAGCACGCCGTCACGCACAATGAAGATGTTCTCGCCGGTGCACTCGCTGACCGTGCCGTTGGGAGCGAGCAAAATGGCCTCGTCATAGCCGCCCTTGAGCGCCTCCACCTTGGCCAAGGATGAATTGACGTACATGCCAGTGCCCTTGGCCGCCGTGGGCACGGCGTTGGGGTCATGGCGCCGCCACGAGCTGATCTTGACCGACACCCCGTTGGCCACACCGTCGTCACCCAGGTAACTGCCCCACGGCCACGACGCAATCGACACGTTGACTGGCGACGGCAGCGGGTTCAGTCCCATTTCGCCGTAACCCAGGTACACCAGCGGGCGCAGATAACAGCCGTTCTCCAGGCCGTTGACCTTCACCACCTGACGGGTGGCCTCAATAATCTGGTCCACCGTGTACGGCACATCGATCATGAACACCTTGGCCGAGGCGAAGAGACGCCGGATGTGGTCACCAAGACGGAACACGGCCACGCCGCTCGAGGTCGGGTAGGCCCGGATGCCTTCGAACACGCCTGAGCCGTAGTGCATGGTGTGGGTGAGCACGTGCACGGTGGCGTCGGCCCAGTCGACCAGCTCGCCGTCCATCCAGATCTTGTCGGTGGGAGTGATGGGCATCGTTACAGCCTTTCTGAGATGGCGTCGCCCACGGCGGTCGTGGACAGCGGCTGGGAAGAAGACGTCGTGGTCATGGTGTCGGACTCCGCCGCCAAGGCCTTGAGCATCCGATGTGCCGCATCGGCTTCGCCCAGAAAGTCGAGCATGAGGGCGGCGGAGTGGATAGCGGCCAACGGGTTGGCAATGCCCTGGCCGGCGATGTCATGCGCGGCCCCGTGTACCGGTTCGAATAACGACGGACCGGTGTGGGCCGGGTTCAGGTTGGCTGAGGCGGCAAATCCGATGCCACCACTCACGGCGCCGGCCAGGTCGGTGAGGATGTCTCCGAACAGATTGTCGGTGACGATGACGTCGTAGCGGCCGGGCTGCTCCACCATGTAGATACAGGCGGCATCCACGTGGTTGTAGTCCCAACTGACGTCGGGGTACTCGGCGGACACCTCGGTCACCGTGCGTTGCCACAGGTCGCCTGAAAAGGTGAGCACATTGGTCTTGTGCACCAGCGTCAGTTTCCGCGCCGGCCTGCTCTGGGCCAGGTCGAAGGCGAATCGCACGCAGCGCTCGGCCCCCATGCGGGTGTTGACCGAACCCTGAGTGGCCACTTCGAAAGGAGTGCCCTTGCGCAGCGCTCCACCCTCACCGGCGTACGTGCCCTCGGTGTTCTCGCGAATGACGACGAAATCGGCGCCCTCGGCGATGGAGCCTGGAATGCCGGCAAAGGGTCGGAGGTTCACGAACAGGTCCAGCTCGAAGCGCAGGCGCAGGAGCAGGCCGCGCTCCAACGTCCCGGGCGGCACCGAAGTGTCGCCCACCGGCGGACCGATGGCCCCAAGCAGGATGGCGTCGTAACCCCGCAGCTCTTCGAGCACCTCGTCGGGCAGGACCACCCCGTCGCGGAGATAGCGCGCCGCGCCCAGGTCGAATTCAGTGGTGTCCAATTCGACACCGGCAGCGCGCACCACCTTCAGGGCCTCGGCGCACACCTCCGGCCCAATGCCATCCCCGCCGATGACGGCGACCCGCTTCTTCGATGTCGATGTGCTCACGTGCTTCCTTCGGTGTTGGTCTCAGATGCCCCGGAAATTGAAAAACCGCCCACATTGTGGACGGTTGAAAGGCGCGGCAGGGTTGTGACGCGCCTATTGAATAATGCCTACAGAGGTCTCGGAGCGATACATAGCAGTGACATTCTCTCGCGCAATACGGCACTCGTCAACCACACCCACTCACGCTGGGACGAAGGAAAAGGACGCCAACAGCGCAGCAATGGGTGGTCGAGTGGTCTCGCCTTGGCGCACGCAGAAATACCACGGCTCGGGCGGGATGAGATCGGAGACGGGATGTACTTCCGCTATGCGACCCGCCTGCATCGATTCGGCGCATACGAAGCCGGGCAGGATGCTGCAACCGATGCCCTGCTCCACCGCCCCCAAGACAGCCCGAAGGTCCGGCGCCACCAGGCGCAGATTGGCCGAGAACGGCCGCCCCAGGTGCGCCTGCCAGAAGCGGCGGGTAATGGGCAGTTCGAGGCTGTAGGCCGCCCACGATCTCTCGGCCAGCCAGTCACCTAACTCCACTAGTGCACCAAAGGCGCGCCCTGGAGCACCCGCGGCCGAAGTGACCAACACGAATCGCTTTTCCCCAATGGGCACGGCGTCGACGGCGCGACGGGGTGGCGCGCTGCTGGTGATCGCCACGTCCAGCTCCCCCGATTCCAAAGCCCGGACCAGCTCCTGGTCATCATCGAAACGGGCCACCGCCGACAGTCCGTCATAGGCCAGGCGCGACAGCACCTGCGCTGAGAAGAATTCGGCCGATGAGCCCAGGCGCACGATGGGGCGCGCACCAGGAGCACGACCCGCATCGAGCGAACTGAGCACGCCTTCGAGCTGGTCCATGGCCGAAGCGATTTCGGCGTACAGCTCTCGGCCCGCCACAGTGGGGATCACGCCATCAGCCGTCCGCCGGAACAGGGGCGACCCCGTCGACCGCTCGAGGCTGGCCAACTGCTGGCTGGCCGCTGGTTGGGACAGGGCTCGTACCCGGGCGCCGTCGGTCACCGACCCGGCTCGGTAGACGGCCACGAATGTCCGCAGCCATTCCGGTCTGGCCATTGGGCCAGCTTATGTCATCTACATGAGAAATCACTTTGCAAATGAGCCTCACGACCCCCATGCTGGTGCCATGACCTTGACGATCACCTCGCTGGACCCGATTAGCCTTGCTTGGGTCGCGCTGGCAGTCGATGTCCGCGGCACTCCCTCACCCGAAGGAAACGTCGTGACCAACGCATCGACCAATGACACTGAGCAGACCAAGCTCACCCAGGGCACCTACGACCGCCTGATGGCCGAGTTGGAGGATCTGACCACCCGAGGCCGAGTGGAGATCGCCGAACAGATTGAAGCGGCCCGGGCCCTGGGCGACCTCAAGGAGAACGGCGACTACCACGCCGCCAAGGACTTCCAGGGGAAGATGGAATCGCGCATCCGACAGCTGCAGGCCCTCTTAAAAGAGGTCCAGTTGGTCGACGAAGACGACACCGGTGACGGCAGCGTGGCTACCGGCACCACGGTCACGTTGCGCTACGAGGGCGACGATGAGGACGACACCCAGCAGTTCTTCGTGGGCTCCATTGAGGAGAGGCAAGGGGGCCTGCCGGTGCTGTCCCCCAGCGCACCACTTGGGCAGGTACTGATGGGCAAGAACGTGGGCGACACCGTCGAATACAAGGCGCCGGGCGGCATGCTCCGGGTTGAGATCGTCGCGGTCGAACGCTGATGACACCTCGCACCCTCAGCGACAAAATTTGGGAGTCCCATGTGGTGTACGCCGCAGAAGGCGAGCCCGACCTCATCTTCATTGACCTGCACCTCGTGCACGAGGTCACCTCACCCCAGGCCTTCGACGGACTCCGCCTAGCTGGTCGCCCCGTGCGTCGTCCCGACCTCACCGTGGCCACGGCTGACCACAATGTCCCGACCACGGACATCGACAAGCCGGTGGCCGATCCGATCTCGGCCCAGCAGCTCAAGGTGCTTGACACCAACTGCCTGGAGTTCGGCATCACTTGCTTCCCGATGGGCAATTCCAACCAAGGCATTGTCCATGTCATCGGTCCTGAGCAGGGGTGGACGCAACCCGGCATGACCATCGTGTGCGGAGACAGCCACACGTCGACGCATGGAGCGTTTGGCGCTCTGGCCTTCGGCATCGGCACCAGCGAAGTCGAGCACGTGCTGGCCACCCAGACGTTGCCTCAGACCAAGCCCAAGACCATGGCGGTCACCGTTGAAGGTGAGCTGGCGCCAGGGGTCACGGCCAAGGACGTTGCCCTCACCATCATTGGCGCCATCGGAACCGGCGGCGGCATCGGGCACGTCATCGAGTACCGCGGTTCGGCCATTCGTTCCCTCTCCATGGAGGGCAGGCTCACCTTGTGCAACATGAGCATTGAGGGAGGCGCTCGGGCCGGGCTCGTGGCACCCGACGAGGTCACGTTCGACTACGTAAAGGGTCGCGACCGCGCGCCCACCGGCGCCGACTGGCATGCCGCCCTCGAGTACTGGAAGGCATTGGTCACCGATGAGGGCGCCATCTTCGACAAGGAAGTGGTGATCGACGCCGCCGCCATCTCGCCGCATGTCACCTGGGGCACCAACCCGGCGCAGGTGACGCCCATCAGCGGTTCAGTGCCGGACCCTGCTTCCATCGCCGACGCCGGCGAGCGCGAGGCCGCCGAGCGAGCGCTGGTGTACATGGGGCTCACCGCTGGGACTCCCATGCGTGAAGTAGCGGTCGACACCGTGTTTCTCGGTTCCTGCACCAACTCACGCATCGAGGATCTGAGAGCAGCCGCCGGTGTGCTCGAAGGACGCCAGGTGCATAAGGGAATGCGAGCACTGGTCGTGCCCGGCTCTCATCGGGTGAAGGTGCAAGCCGAGGCCGAGGGCCTGGACAAGGTGTTCTTGGCTGCCGGATTCGAATGGCGTGAACCGGGCTGCTCCATGTGTCTGGCCATGAACCCCGACAAGCTCGCTGTCGGCGAACGCTGCGCGTCGACTTCCAACCGCAACTTCGAGGGACGCCAGGGCCGGGGCGGGCGCACCCATTTGGTCTCCCCCCTTGTGGCCGCCGCCACCGCCGTCGCCGGCACATTCGCCACTCCGGAGGACTTGGACTGATGGAAGCCGTCATCACCGTGACTGGAAGGGGCGTGCCGCTGGACCGCTCCGACGTCGACACCGACCAGATCATCCCGTCGGATTGGCTGAAGCGGGTGGAACGCACCGGCTTCGGTGCTGGACTCTTCTCCGAGTGGCGAGACGATCGGGATTTTGTCCTGAACAACCAGGAGTTCGTCGGGGCCAACATTTTGGTGGCCGGCCACAACTTCGGGACCGGCTCGTCCCGCGAGCATGCGGTGTGGGCCCTGATGGACTACGGCTTCCAGGCCGTCGTCTCGTCGCGCTTCGCCGACATCTTCCGCAACAACTGCACCAAGCAGGGACTGCTCCCCGTCCAGGTCAGTGCCGAGTTCGATCGCGCCCTCCTCAATGCGGTGAAAGATGATCCCAGCCTCGAGATCACCATCGACGTGGCCCGCGGCACCATCGAAGCGCCGGCGGCCGGGCTCTCGACAACGTTTCCAATGGACGAGTTCACCCGGGAGCGACTGCTGAACGGCTGGGACGACATCGGGCTGTCGCTCCGCCATGTCGACGCCATCAGTGACTACGAGAGCCGGCGCCCCGCCTTCATGCCTTCGGCCTGAGCCAACTCAATTGGGCGGGCCCACATCCGACGGCGAGCAGAAGTAGACGGGCAGCCTCGGATTCGAAGGCACGTGGACGCAGTGGCCGACGATCCAGCGGATCCTGGAGTCTGAAGTCAACGGAGAAAACACCGTCTGCAGCTGACCTCCGGCGATCTGTCGCTTGAGCTGGGCCAGCGTCGGTGACGGAGCCGTACCATCGAACCCTCCGATCGGTTCGAACTCCCGACCCGTATCGATAATCATCCCTGCCGCCGTAATGGCCAGATAGTCCGCACTCACGTAGCGATCAGCGCCGTTCACACTGAGGATGCGCTGCATGGCCGGCTGCAATCCTTCCAACTCATTGCGGGGGCCAATCTGGGTTTCGAAGAACACCGAACTCGACTCGAAAGGCGTGTCAAACGGTCCCATGCCCGAAGTGAAGACGTTCACGGTGCCCACGGTAGAAGGCAACGCCGCTGCCACCACGATCAGCACAGCCGCCAAAGGGGTGCTGATCGATCGGCGAAGCAAGAGCCACGAGCCGCCAACTAACAACACCGCAGCAAGGCCCACTCCGATCCGGATCGCCCCCGAGGTCGGAGACAAGAGCCACGAGCCGTAACCCGCCGAGAGGACGGCGGCGGCGGCCAGGCCCCAGAGAACACGCCGGTCGGACAGTCCCTGCCGCCGCACCGCTTCGACGCCGATGCCCAACAGTGCGCCGATCATTGGAGTGAGCGCAGCCAAGTAGTAGGCGTTGATCCCGTTCAAGACGCAGAACGCAATGGCACTGATGAGAAACCACGTTGCGAACAGCACGGCGCCGATCCGGAGCGAGTCGTTCCATGGCTGTCGCCGGCGACTGATGATCACCAGGCCGGCGGTAAGGACGGCCAGCGGGATAAGCCACCCGATGTCACGACCTCCCGCGTCGCTGAACAGACGCGTCAATCCCGAACCTGGCAACCGGAAATCCTGTAACAGATTGGCCACTCCCCCATTGGCACTATTTGACGCGAGCGGTCGGCCGAATCCGTTGTACGAGAACACCATCTGCCAGAGCGAATCATGTGCACTGCCGTCGACGTAGGGGCGTGACCCACTCGGCACGAGCGACACCGCCGTGATGTAGCTGAGCGAGACCACCACCGCCACTGCCATGGAGACGGCGATCTCGACCATCCGGCGGATCGGTCTTCCAGGACCTGCCATCAGCCAGACCAGTGCGATCACCGGCAGCAGTAGCCAGGACTGGAGCATCTTGGCCTGGAAGGCCAGTCCGACCCACAGTCCCGCCAAGGCCAACCATCGACCATCGGCTTTCACGATGGCAGTCACGGTTGAGTTGGCCGCCAACACCAACAGCAGGATGAGGAGGGAATCCGAAATGTTGCCCCGGTTGAGTGCCACCGTGGCCGGCGTCACCGCCATCACCAGTGCAGCCACCATCCCGGCCCAGTGCCCGGCCAGGCGACTCACCGCCCGATAAAGCACCAAGATGGTCAGTACTCCTTCGGCGATCTGCGGGGCGATGATCGCCCATTCGTGAAAGCCGAAGAGTCGAACGCTCAGGGCCTGCAGCCAGAACGCGCCAGGGAGCTTGTCCAGCGAGATAGTCCCGGCAGGGTCAAACGCCCCGAACGCAAAGTCGTGCCAGCTGGACCCCATGGAGCGGACGGCCGCTTCGTAATAGATCTCGAGCGTGCCACTCGACGCCTGCCAGGCATAGGTCAGCCCAGCCAACACCGCGATGACGATGACGACGGGCCAAGCCCAACGAGGGGAGGGCAGTGTCTCCCTCAATTCCGTGTCAGATGCGAGCGCGGTCATCAGGCCTCCAGCAGTCCCGCATTGTGATCATCGCGACCCAACGAAGTAAGCGCCCGCAATGTCAGCAGCGTGGTCTCGACGTCCCCCGGGCCGACGTTTTCGGCCAGCGCCTTCTGGACTCTGCCGGAGGCCCCTCTCGAGACGCCGGCGGCTAACACTCCCCGCTCGGTCAGGGACAGTGAGAGACGGCGGCGATCATCGGCATCAGGCACTCGCTCGAGGTAGCCGCGAACCACGAGGACATCGACGACCTGGCCTGCCGCCTGCTTCGAGATGCCGAGCCATTCAATGATCTGGCTCAGGGGCGATCCACCTGCGCTGATGGCACCGAGCACGAAGGCGCCATGCCGAGGAATGTCTTCGAAGCCGCCCTCGACCAGTGCCGCCCGAATGGTCCGGCTGTAGGTCGCCCGCGCCCCTCGAAGGAGCGTGGGCAGCACGCCTGCGTCAACCGCTGTCATGCCCTGACCATATTGTAAATATTACTGATAATCAATATTCAGTACTAACTAACTATGCCAACATCAACTGGTGCTCATGCTTCGCCCTATGACCGATGACGACGTGGCTGGGGCGGTGGCGGCATTCGACAGTGGCTTCCTGGCCATGAATGCCCGATACGGCATGCCGGTGAACGCCAGCACGCTCCAGAACGAGCGGCGACGGCAGATGCGTACCCGCCACTTCCTCCTCAGCGACCCGGGTGGCTCATGGGTGGCCGAAGACGACGGCACCATCGTCGGCATGTCCCAGTCTTTCGTGCGCGACGGCTACTGGATGCTCTCTCAGCTCGGTGCAGTGCCGGGACGGCAAGGTCGCGGTCTCGGCCGGGAGCTGCTCCGCCTTGCCCTGTCGCACGGTGACCCCACCAGCCCCGGCACCATCCAGTGCTCGCGCGATCCCAAAGCCATGGCGCTGTATTCCAGTTTTGGATTTGAGCTCCATCCGGTAGTGGCGGCCTATGGCCCGCTGCGGCCTGGAGCGGTGACGCGGCCTCCCGAGGTCACTCGCCACGAACCCGAAACCATCACCGACGGCCACCTCGACATCGTCAACGCCATCGATCGCCACGTGCGCGGCTCGGTGCGCACCATCGACATCAAGGCCATGCTGGCCGAGGAGGGCAACTGGTTGTTGCTCCATGAAGACCAGGCCTACGCCGTGGCCAAGAACGAGCGCATCGTCACTCTGGGCGCGCGCAACGAAGTATCAGCCGCGCTGGTGTTGCGCACCATGCTGGCCGAAGCGCCCGAGGGCGAGACCATCGAGGTCAACTGGATGACCTCGGCTCAACAATGGGCCATCAAAGTCATCACCCAGGCCGGTATTGAGCTCCTGCCCTACGGCCCGGTGATGGTGCGAGGCATGCGGACTCCACCCATGCCCTATATCCCCAGCGGCGGGTACGGCTAGGACATCCAGCGATATTGGACCCAACCACCCATCGGCAAGGCGCCAATTCCTTGGTAGAAGTTCACGGCCCCCATGTTCCAATCGAGGACCTCCCATTCGATTCGTCCCAGCGTCAGCGATCGCAGGTGCGCCATCAGGGCTCCCGCAAATCCCTGTCGGCGGTACTCGGGACGCACGTAGATGTCCTCCAGCCAAATGCCCGGTTGACCCAGGAACGTGGAGAAGGTCGGGTACCAGAGAGCGTGGCCGGCCAGCTTCCCGTCCTCGGCCACGACGACCACATCGCGCACGAAGGCTTCCGGACCGAAGAGGACCCGACCCAGGTCCACCTCGGTGCAGACAACCAGATCGGACAGGCTCTCGAATTCGGCCAACTCCCGGATCATGGTCATCAACTCGGGGAGGTCGCCCTCTTCTGCTGGCCGGATCATCACGTGCGAGCCCGGTTGGCGGCGGAGACAACGGCGGCGAGTGACGCATCGAGAATGGACGAGTCACGTCCCACTCCCCACCACGTCGTTCCGTCGGGCCCGGCGCATTCCACGTAGGCCACGGCCGACGCTCCGGAACCTTCGGTGAGCGCGTGCTCGGAATAGTCCTTGACCTCCAGCACAATGCCGAGCTCGGCCCGCAAGGCTCCCACTAGGGCGTCGATCGGCCCGTTCCCTTCACCGGCAATGGTGCGATGTTGCCCGTCCACCAGAAGCTGAGCCGTCACCGACGTGTGACCGCGCCCTGTTGTTACTTCGCTACCAATGAGGCGCAGACCAGCATCCTCGGCCAGGTAAGTGTCCGAGAAGGCATTCCACATCTCACCGCTGCCGATCACGGTGCCGCTGGCTTCGGTGATGGCTTGGACCGTCTTGGAGAATTCCACCTGCAGCCGACGGGGCAGATCCAGCCCAAACTCCGTATCCATCAAATAGGCCACTCCACCCTTTCCCGACTGACTGTTGACCTGAATGATGGCTTCGTAGGTGCGGCCAGTGTGCTTGGGGTCGATAGGGAGGTACGGCACTTCCCATTCTGGATAGTCGGTGCCGATGGCGGCCATGCCCTTCTTGATGGCGTCTTGATGCGAACCGGAGAACGCGGTGTAGACCAGGTCGCCGGCATAAGGATGGCGTGGATGCACTGGCATGCGCGTGGCGTATTCGGCCACCCGCCGCACTTTCTCGATGTCGCCGAAATCCAGCGCCGGGTCGATGCCCTCAGAAAACAGGTTCATGGCCAACGTCACGACATCGACGTTGCCAGTGCGTTCGCCGTTGCCGAACAAAGTGCCCTCCACCCGATCGGCCCCGGCTAGCACGGCCAACTCGGCGGCGGCCACGGCGGTGCCGCGGTCATTGTGAGGGTGCAGGCTGAGCACGATTGAGTCGCGGTTCTTGATGGTGCGGCCGAACCACTCAATGACGTCGGCGTAGACGTTGGGGCTGTACATCTCCACCGTGGCCGGCAGGTTCAAAATCATGGGCCGGTCAGGTGTTGGCTCAATGACGTCCATCACCGCTTCGCAGATCTCTACCGCGAATTCTGGCTCGGTGCCCGTGAAACTCTCGGGCGAATACTCGTAGCGAATATTCGTATCGGGCACTGACGACTCGAACTTCTTGCACAAGATGGCGGCGTTGACAGCAATGTCGATGATGCCAGCCCGGTCGAGGCCGAAGACGACTCGCCGCTGCAATTCCGATACGGAGTTGTAGAAGTGCACCACCGCACTGCGGGCACCAACCAGCGACTCGAACGTGCGCTCAATGAGTTCCTCACGGCACTGCACCAAGACCTGGATTTCGACGTCATCAGGCACGATGCCCTCGTCAATGAGCAGGCGCTGGAAGTCGTAGTCGGTCTGTGAGGCCGATGGGAATCCCACTTCGATCTCCTTGAACCCGACAGCCACCAGCGTCTGGAACAGGGCGAGCTTGCGCTCGGAATCCATCGGGTCAATAAGCGCCTGGTTCCCATCGCGCAGATCCACGCTGGCCCAACGGGGAGCTTTGGTGAACTGCCGGTCCGGCCACGTCCGGTCGCCCAATACGAGAGGCGTGTGTGAGCGGTACTTGCCGAAGGGCATGGGCGACACGTCACAGGGCAGGGCCAGCGGACCCCGCTCCATATCGTGACCACTTCCTCCCTGTGTCGTTGTCATCTCCATCTTCCTTTCGCTTCGTGAGCGACCGCCGTGACGACCTGTACGTGCCCAACAAAAAACCCCCTGGCCGAAGTGGCGCAGGAGGTTGCGAGCGAACGCGATGTGGCGTTCGCCGTCAGGTAAGCAGCAGGTCGGTCGTGGTGGTCCTCAACATGATGGCAACGATTCTCGCAGCAGTGCTGGTCACCGTCAAGGGCGGGTGCGTTCGTCATGGGGTGATCCAAACCTGATGAGGTTGCCGTCAGGATCGGTGTGGGACGCTTCCCACACCCCGAAACCGGGGTCGAACAGATCGGATGTCTCGCCCACGCCGGCTGCCATCCACTCGGCGTGAAGGGCATCGGCGTCGTCTACGGCGAAATACACGGCTCCGGCACCACCCTCCGCTTGCAGGGCGAAATGAAGGTGAAAGCTGTCGCGCGCGGCAGTCCCATATCCCTCCCCATGCACCCGGACCACGAAGCCCAGCTTCTCGTAGTGCGCCTTCATCCTCTCCATGTCCGACGTCGGCAGGATGGGCGCCACGCTGCGGAACGTGGCCATGGTCGGCGACGTTAGCCCCCGACTACCCTGAAGGGATGCGACGAGTCATCTCCGCCGTACTGATCATCATCATTCTGGGCGTCGTGCGCGAAATGCTGCTCGATCGCACACCGCGCAAGCAGTTGGAAGATGGCAATCCGGTGATTGGCAGCCTCGATACGTGGCCAGCCGTCCCCCGCCGACCAGTGTCCTAGAGACTCACTTGGTGGATGTCGAGGATGCCCTCGTCACCACGCAGCAGATCGACCACCTCATCGGGTGTCGATGACGTGGTCGAGATCACCATCATGGCCGTCGATGCCGCGGGACTCGGTCCGACGGCCATCGACGAGATGGAGATGCCAGCCGTTCCGAGTGCGGTGCCCACCATGCCGATCATGCCGGGACGATCGTCGTTGCGCACCACCAGCATGTGGCCAGAGGGTGCCACCTCCACCACGTGATCGTCGACCATCACCACGCGGGGCTCAGTTCGAAGGCCGGCCGAACTCAACGTGCCGGCCACTGAGTGCGACTTGGATCGCAGGATGATGAGCGACTTGTAGTCCTGTGACGTGGCGGTCGAGATCTCGCGCACCTCGAGGCCGCGCTCAGCGGCAAGCTGCGGCGCGTTGACATAGGACACTGGCTCCTCCGTCGACCCACCGAAGATGCCCTTAAGGGCCGACAGAGTGAGGATGCCGGTGCTGACCCCGGCCAATTCGCCCTGGCACTCAATCTCCAACCCGTCAGGCAGCCCGTCGTGCAGGGCAGAGAAGAATCGGCCAAGTTGCTCAGCCAGCGCCATGAACGGGCGAACCACGTCGGAGACATCGCCTGCCGCCACGTTCACGGCGTAGGGCACGAAGTCGCCCGCCAGTGACAGCAACACCTGCTCGGCGATCGTGACGCCGGCCTTGTCCTGTGCCTCTTCCGTCGATGCGCCGAGGTGGGGGGACACGACCACTTGGGGCAGAGCGAACAACGGCGAATCCGTGCACGGCTCCTTGGCGAACACATCGAGGCCAGCGCCGGCCACAATGCCATTGGCAATGGCCTCGGCCAGTGCCTCTTCGTCCACGATGCCGCCCCGGGCTGTGTTGATGATGCGGATACCGGGCTTAGCCTTGGCCAGCAGGTCCCGGCCGAAGAGACCCGTGGTCTCGGGGGTCTTGGGTGTGTGGATGGTGACGAAGTCCGCCTCGCCGACCAATTCTTCGATCGTGACCATACGAATGCCCATGGCCTTGGCCCTTTCGGGTGAGACGAAGGGGTCATATCCGATCAGTTCCATCCCGAAGGCGTGAGCCCGCTGGGCCACGAGGGAACCAGCCCGGCCCAGTCCAACTACTCCCAGCACTTTGCCGTGCAGCTCCACGCCTTCCCACTTGGAGCGCTCCCATCGACCAGCCACTAGGGCCGAATGCGCTTGGGGAATGTTGCGAGCCTGCGCCAACAGCAGCGCCATGGCCTGCTCGGCCACCGACAGGATGTTCGATGTCGGTGCATTGACCACCATGACGCCCCGCTCGGTGGCGGCTTTCACGTCCACGTTGTCCAGCCCGACGCCGGCACGGCCCACGACCTGGAGTGATATCCCGGCCTCGAGCACCTCGGCCACCACCTGAGTAGAGGAGCGGATGATGAGCGCGTGGGCGCCGACGATGGCCCCCAGCAGCTCCTCGGGGCTCAGACCCTCTTGGACATCGACCTCATGGCCTGCTGCCGTCAATAGGTCGAGACCGCTTTGAGCGATCTTCTCAGTTACCAGTACTCGTGCCACCTGAGTGGTCTCCTCACTCCCCCGCTTGTCGAATTCAGTCTTGTGCTTCGGCGAACAACGAAGCCAACCGGGATACCCCTTCGGCCAGATTGTCATCACCTAGCGCATAGGACATCCGGAAATAGCCCGGTGCGCCGAATGCCTCTCCTTGCACCACCGCCACCTTGGCTTCATTAATACAGAGTTCGGCCAGTTCGGCACTGGACGATGGCCGCACACCCCGGATCGATTGGCCCAGCAGTCCCTTGACCGACGGGAAGGCGTAGAACGCGCCTTCAGGTTCGGGGCAGACCACGCCGTCGATCTCGTTCAGCAGCTTGTAGATCATTTGGCGCCGGTGGTCGAAGGCGGCCCGCATCATGGCCACGTCCTCGAGGCTTCCGGAGACGGCGGCCAGAGCCGCCCGCTGGGCCACATTGGAGACATTGGACGTCTCATGACTCTGAATGTTGGTGGCCGCGGCGATCATGTCGGACGGACCGATAAGCCACCCCACCCGCCAGCCCGTCATGGCGTATGTCTTGGCCACGCCGTTGGCCACCAGGCAGCGATCGGCCAGCTCGGGCACCAGCACGGGCATGGAGTGGTGCTCGGCTCCGCCGTAGACCAGGTGCTCGTAAATCTCGTCGGTCAGCACCCAAAGGCCACGCTCGACCGCCCAGCGTCCGATGGCCTCAATCTCCTCGCGGCGGTACACAGCCCCAGTCGGGTTCGAGGGCGACACGAACAGCAGCGCCTTGGTTCGGGGGGTCCAGGCCGCATCGAGCTCCTCAACCGTGTTCCGAAATCCCGTCCGCTCGTCCGACGTCACGAATACCGGGACACCACCGGCCAGTGTGATCGCCTCGGGATAGGTGGTCCAGAAGGGAGCCAGCACAATGACCTCATCGCCCGGGTCACAGAGCACGGCGAAGGCGTTGGCCACCGCCTGCTTGCCCCCGTTGGTGACCAAGACCTGAGACGCCTGCACCGCGAATCCAGAGTCCCGCAGCGTCTTGGCTGCGATGGCTTCGCGTAGTGCGGGGAGGCCAGCTGTCGGGGTGTAGTGGTGATTGGCTGGGTCCTTGCTGGCCGCCACGGCCGCCTCGACGATGTGTGCCGGCGTGGGGAAATCGGGTTCGCCCGCGCCGAATCCAATGACATCCTCGCCGGCCGCCTGCAACGCCTTGGCCTTGGCATCAACCGCCAGGGTGGCCGAAGGCGCCACCGCCGCCGCCCTCTTGGACACGCGTCCGACCGCCGTCGGCGTGCCTGGGGTGGTCGTCACGAGTGTCATGATCTCATACGTGCCAGACGCCCCCGACATCACCATCCCGCCCTCCCTCAAGCCTGCGGACGGCCGTTTCGGCTCGGGTCCATCCAAGGTCCGACCCGAGGCCATTGCCGCATTGTCCGAGGTGGCGACCACCTATTTGGGTACCAGTCATCGTCAAAAGACGGTCAAGTCCCAAGTGGGCCGAGTGCGCCAGGGCTTCACGCAATTGTTCTCCCTGCCTGACGGCTACGAAGTCGTGCTGGGCAACGGTGGCACCACCTGCTTTTGGGACGCGGCCACCTTCGGGCTGATTGAGGCGCAGAGTCAGCATCTGAGTTTCGGTGAGTTCTCGTCCAAATTCGGCTCCTGTGCTGCGGCCGCACCTCATCTGAAGGATCCGCAGATCATCGAATCACCCGTCGGCACCCACCCGCTCCCGGTGGCCGACTCTTCGGTGGATCTCTACGCCCTCACCCACAACGAAACGTCGACCGGAGTGTCGATGACGATTCGTCGGCCTGACGGCGCCGCTCTGCCTGCGAACGGGGGCGGTCTGGTGGCAGTGGACGCCACGTCTGGCGCTGGAGGCTTACGGGTCGACCCGGCCGAGTTTGACTGTTACTACCTCGCTCCACAGAAATGCTTCGCCGGAGATGGCGGCTTGTGGATTGCCCTTATGTCGCCCGCTGCACTTGAGCGCGTGGAGCGCATCTCGGCCTCAGGCCGCTGGATCCCCACCTTCTTCGACCTCAAGACGGCCGTGGACAACTCCGTGCTGGACCAGACCTACAACACGCCTGCGCTGTCCACCATCTTCCTTTTGGCTGAGCAGCTGGACTGGATGAACTCCAACGGCGGCCTGGAATGGACGGCGTCACGCTGCGATAGGTCGGCCGAAATCCTTTATACGTGGGCCGAGCAGTCGGACTTCGCCCGACCCTTCGTCGAAAACCCGCAGGATCGCAGTCACGTAGTGGCCACCATCGACTTCGTCGATGCCATCGATGCGGCGCAGATCGCCGCCGTGCTGCGGGCCAACGGCATCGTTGACACCGAGCCGTACCGCAAGCTCGGTCGCAACCAGCTCAGGATCGCCATGTTCCCAGCCATCGAGCCCGACGACATCGCGTCTTTGTGCGCCTGCATCAACTACGTGGTGGGTGCTCTGGCCTAACTGGGCGGGGCGAATCCAACGGAGGCCAACAGCTTTTCACTCTCGTCCCACAGGCGAGAGGCTACGGCATCGTCTTGGGCCTTGGGACTCATGCGTCCCGGTCGTCGGCGGACCCAGTACATGCCGGTCTTGCCGTCGACCTCGGGCGAAGTAGCCAGGTAAATGGACGTCTTGGCCCCGGACTTCGGACTGATTTCGAAGGGACGGATGAGGTGGCTCCCGGCTGTGAGGAACGCATTGAGGTCACCGTCCATGCCGAACCCGCTCCGCACGGCACCAGGGTGGACCGCGTTAACGGTGACGTTCGAGCCGTCCAACTTCTTCACCAGCTCACGCGTAAAAAGGATGTTGGCCAGCTTGGACTGGCTGTATGCATCAAAGGTCGCGTACCGCTTTTCACCCTGTAGATCGTCGAATCGGATGCCGCCAAAGGCGAAATGATGGCCCACCGATGAGAGGTTGATGATGCGCGCCGGCGCGCTGGCCTTGATGCGGTCCAGCAACAGCATCGTGAGATAGAACGGCCCCAGGTGGTTCACACCGAAGGTCTGCTCGAATCCTTGCTTGGTCAGGATGCGTTCGCTCCAGGTGCCGCCGGCATTGTTGACCAGCACATCGAGACGTTCCCAACGCTGGACGATGTCGGCCGCGGCGGCCTTGACCGAGGCCAGATCAGCCAGGTCGAGGGCCACAAGCTGCACGTCGTCGTTGCCCGACCGCTGCTTGATCTCCACGGCCGCGGCAGCAGCCTTCTCTTGATTGCGGCAGGCCAAGACGGTGGTGGCCCCAAGTGAGGCGACACCCACTGCCGTCTCCTTGCCGATTCCGATGTTGCTGCCGGTGATGACAACGACTTTGCCCTGCATGCTCATGTGGCAACCGCCTTCCTGATTCGAAGGCCAGTTCTTAGTCCACCGGGCGCTGGGCGTCCTCCCATTCCTGGGGCGGACCGAGCGTGGAGGCCTCGGGACCGAACAAGGTCTGATAACGGGCGTTGACACTGCGCCAATAGTCGGCTCCCTCCGGAGGGGCAACGTCGCCATCGACCACAGTCCTGAGATGCTGCAGGCAAATGTGCCACCCCGCGGCATCACGCGCACCCTTCCCCGCTTCGCCGTAGGTGTCGGTCAGGACCAACACGCAGCCGTCGCCGTCAGCTTCGAGCTCGAAGCGCAGCGTGTCGGGTCCCCAACGAAACTCCAACAAACGTGGGGGGTCGAAGGCCAGCATTTCGCCGTCCATTGGCGGAATGTCGACGGCACGGAAAGCGAATGACAGCGCCGAGCCGGGCACCAAGTCGCCATCGATAGTGGTGGGAAACCACCCATCAAGATGTTGTGCTTCAGTCAGTGCCCGCCACACCTTGGTCGGCGGATGCCCCAACCGGCGCCGAAAGCGCATAGCCATCTGGTCACCCGCGCTCGACAGCGTGCCGTACTCATCGTCGGACATTGCTCACACTCCTTCGCCGTCTTCCATGGTGTCCAGATACCGCTCCAGTGCGCTCAGGCTTTCGCTCCAAAGCTGACGAAACGGTCCCAACCAGTCGTCAATGTCCTGCAGTGGTTCGGGGCGGACCCGATAGATACGACGCTGCGCATCGATCCGGGATTCCACTAAACCGGCATCTCGCAACACCCTCAGGTGCTTGGAGATGGCGGGCTGGCTCACTCCCAGTTGCTCGACGAGCTCACCCACGGGCCGCTCCGCCTCCAGCAACAGACTCAGAATCCGCCGTCGATTGGGCTCGGCCAACACTTCGAACGTAGATGCCACACGACTAGTATGAGTAGTTAGTTATATAGCTGTCAAGTTACTTACAGACTACCCAACCACCAGTCCATGGACTCGACCAGTACTTCAACCGCGAGCAGCCGCGATCCGACGGAGTGGTGGCACCGTTGTTGGCGGCTGCTGGCGCGGCGGCAGGCTGGCCAGCAACTCTTCTGAGGCTTTAGTTACCAGGCGAACGGCCTTCTCGAACGCGTCCGCCGTCTTGGGTGACGTGGACTGCACGCCACTGATTTTGCGGACGTATTGCCTGGCCGCCGCTTCAATTTCTTGGGGCGTAGCCTCGGGCTCGAGGCCTCTCAACGTGGTGATGTTTCGGCACATGCCGACCAGGTTAGAACGCAAGGCCATGCCGTCACGGGAAAGCGGACCAGGTGCTGGCGCTACTCCTGACGGTCAACACCAGGCAGATTGGGCCGAAGTGGATAGTCGGCGATGACGGCCCGACAGAATCCGGAAGGCGTGACCGAATGCGGCGTGAGCGGTGGGACCACGACGGCACTGCCCGCCTTGACCGTCCGAGACTCGCCATCGACGGTGATCGTCAGCTCTCCCTCCACCACGTTCCACACCTCCTCTTGCTCATGATGGTGCTCGTGCAGCGGTGCCGCTCCGTCCGCAATCTCATAGAGCGCGAATGTCATGTGCTCGGCATGAAAGAAACGACCCTGCCAGCCGGGCAGCGGCTGACCGGACATCATGTCGATGGGATCGATGAAGGGCATAAGGCCGACTAAGCCGACAGCGCCATGCTTACGCCTCGATCACTGTCGAGAATGTGCTCCAGGTCGACGAGTGCCATGAGCAACGGTACTCCTGGCAGTCCAAGGTCGCATGGGGAGCGCTACGACACCAGAACGCCGAACGGTGCCACCGACCAGGGTCAGCCTCCCGATGCGTCCTGCACCCGGGTCTTGCCGGCGGCGATGAACGGCATCATGGCGCGCAGCTCCTGGCCGATCTCTTCAATGGGATGAGCAGCGCCTTGCTTGCGCAGCGCATCGAAATTGCCGCGACCCGCTTTGTTTTCGGCAATCCACTCCTCGGCAAAAGCTCCGCTGCGGATTTCGTCGAGGATGGTCTGCATTTCGGCTCGGACCGCCTGGTTGATGACGCGTGGGCCGCGGGTCACGTCGCCATACTCGGCGGTGTCGGAGATGGAATAGCGCATTCCGGCGATGCCCTGTTCGTACATCAAATCGACGATGAGCTTGAGCTCGTGCAGGCACTCGAAGTACGCCGACTCGGGTTGGTACCCCGCGTTCACCAATGTCTCGAATCCGGCCGTGACCAGTGCCGTCAGACCACCACAGAGCACCACCTGCTCACCGAAGAGGTCCGTTTCGGTCTCCTCGTCGAACGTGGTGTCCAGCACGCCCGCCCTGGTGGCACCAATGGCGTGTGCATACGACAGGGCCAGCTCGCGTGCCTTACCGGTGGCGTCCTGGTGCACGGCGATGAGCGAAGGCACACCGCCGCCTTCGGTGTAAGTACGGCGCACCAGGTGGCCTGGTCCCTTCGGAGCCACCATGGCCACGTCCACGCCGGCCGGAGGCACAATCTGACCGAACCGGATGTTGAAACCGTGGGCGAACATCAGGCAGTCGCCTTGATTGAGGTTCGGCGCAATGTGCTCGTCGTAGGCAGCCTTCTGCTCGGTGTCGGGCAACAGGATCATGATGACGTCGGCTTCGGCAGAGGCTTCGGCCAGCGTGGTGACGCGAAGCCCCGCTTCTTCTGCCTTCCGCTTACTGCTGGAACCATCACGCAATGCCACCCGCACGTCTACCCCGGACTCGAGCAGGTTCAAGGCGTGGGCGTGCCCCTGCGATCCGTAGCCCAAAATGGCCACCTTGCGGCCGGCGATGAGGCTGGGGTCGGCATCGGATTCGTAGTACAGCGTGGCCATTGTCTGCTCTTTCCTTTGTGGGGTCGTTGATTCGATGGGGTAGGGCGAGGAGGCTGAAAAATCAGTGGCGGTCCAGCTTAGGCAAGGCGACGCGCCCTGTTCGCTGGAGCTCGACCACGGTGTATTGCTGCAAAAGACCTTCGAAGTCGTCGATCTTCTCGGGACGACCGGCCAGCATGACGGTGAGGCGGTCGCTTCCGACACTCACCACTTCTCCGCCGAACACCCCGACCAGCTGAATCACCTGCGAACGCTCGGTTGGACCGACGGCGACTGTCACTAGAAGTAACTCCCGTTCGACTGCCTGGGAGGGCGAGAGCTCGTCGATGGAGACGACGTTGACCAACTTGTCCAGCTGCATGATCACCTGCTCGAGTGGGGCCGATTCCACGTCGACCACGATGGTGATGCGGCTGAAATGCTGGTCTTGGTCGGTGGGCGCCACGGCCAGGGAGTAAATATTGAATCCCCGTCGGGTGAAGAGTCCGGCCACCCGTGAGAGGACGCCGGCCTTGTTCTCCACCAGCACCGACAGGATGTGGTGCCGCGGTGACGTATTGCCACCCGGCAGCGCGGTGAGATGAGCCGCGCTCATCGGTTGCCCTGCATCTGGTCGGGGTGCACGACGATGTCGTCATTGGACTGGCCAGCGGCCACCATGGGGAAGACCTTCTCGAAGGCATCGGTGCGGAAGTCCACGACCACCGGACGGTCATCGATGGAGTTCGCCTTCTCAATGGCCGGACCGACATCCTCGGGCGTTTCCGCCTTGATGCCGACGCAACCCATGGCCTCGGCCCACTTCACGTAGTCGGGCAGATCGGGCGAGAGGTAGACCTCGGAGTAACGCTCCTCGTAGAACATCTCCTGCCACTGCCGCACCATGCCCAGATAGGCATTGTTGAGGATGGCGATCTTCACCGGGATCTGTTCCGACGTGGCCGTGACCAGTTCCTGCGCCGTCATTTGGAAGCAGCCGTCACCGTCAATGCCCCAGACCATCTTGTCCGGGCGCCCGACCTTGGCCCCGATGGCCGCGGGCACGTTGAATCCCATGGTGCCCGCACCGCCCGAGTTGACCCAGGTGTACGGCTCTTCAAACTTCCAATACTGCGAGGCCCACATTTGGTGCTGGCCCACGCCCGAGGCAACGATGGTGCCGTCCGGGGCAGCATCTCGCAGTTGCTCGACCACCATCTGTGGCTTGATGGCGCCGCCTTCGGAGTGGTCGTAGTAGAGCGGGTATTGCTCCTGCCACTGGTGAATCTGGTGCCACCAGGCCGTGAGGTCATTCGTGGGCGCCTCTTCACCGGCGGCGTTGATGGCCGCAAGCAGCTCCTCAATCACCAACCGGCAGTCGCCGGCGATACCGACGTCGGCGGTGCGCACCTTGCCGATTTCGGCTGGGTCAATATCGACGTGGATGATCTTGGCCTCCGGAGCGAAGGCGCTGATTTTGCCGGTGACCCGATCGTCGAAACGGGCACCCAAGCTGATAAGCAGGTCGCTCTTCTGCATGGCCGTGACCGCGGTGTAGTGCCCGTGCATGCCCGGCATGCCCAGGGCCTGCGGGTGCGAGTCGGGAAAAGCACCTCGGGCCATGAGCGTCGTGACCACCGGAATGCCGGTGCGCTCGGCCAAGGCACGCAGCGCTTCAGCGGCACGGGCCTTGAGCACGCCACCGCCCACGTAAAGGACGGGACGGTGCGAGGAGCGCATGAGTTCCGCGGCTTGGCGCACCAGTTCCGGATCACCATCGGTAACGGGGTGATAGCCGGGGAGGTCGAGGTCATCCACCGACGTCGGCCAGTACCACTCCATTTTGGCGTTGGCGATGTCCTTGGGCAGGTCGACCAAAACGGGTCCGGGACGTCCGGTGGTGGCCACGTGGAAGGCGGCGGCCACCACGCGCGGGATGTCGTTCACATTCTTGATCAGCCAGTTGTGCTTGGTAATGCCCATGGTGACGCCCGTGATGTCGCACTCCTGGAAGGCGTCGGTGCCGATGGAATGAGTGGCCACCTGCCCGGAAATGACCACGAGCGGAGTGGAGTCCATGTAGGCATTGGCCAGCGGCGTCACGATGTTGGTCGCTCCCGGACCGCTGGTCACCATGGCCACGCCCGGCTTCCCGGTCACCATGGCGTAGCCCTCGGCCATGTGGCCGGCACCTTGCTCATGCCGCACCAGGATGTGGCGGATAGAAGAGTCGATGATTGGGTCGTATACCGGCAGGATGGCGCCCCCGGGCAGGCCGAACATGACGTCGACCCCCTGCATCTCGAGACTCTTGATGAGTGCCTGTGCTCCTGTGAGTTCCATCGGTTGCTTCCCCTGTTTCTCGCTGACGCTGCTGCTGTTTAATTTGGCCCGGAAAATGAAAAGACCCCCCAAGTTGGGAGGTCATCAAGCGCGCTGCAATGTGGCCGCGCGCTTACGATACGAGTACCAGAATCTCGAGCTGGGTGCGGTCAATCGCCTTCATGGTCCGCACATTGTGGCACGTCACGGACGGCCTTACAACCCCGGGACCGCGACCAATTTCATGCCAATTAGGCACAGGGCGACCCAAACGGACCGCCGCCTGAGTTCAGGCGGTCACCATTCGTTCGTAAGGAGCATCTCGAAGCGCCAGCTTGGAGATCACATTGAGGGCGATTTCGGGCTGCATCCTGAGCAGATCCCGGAACGATCGGCGGGAGAACGTCACGAGAGTCACCGGCGTGAGGGCATCCACCGTCACCGTCGATGGATCGCCATTCAAGGCTGAGCGCTCGCCCCACCAATCGCCCCCACCGAGAAGGCCGGTGAGCACTCCGCCAGCACTCACGGTGGCGGTGCCGGTGGCCACGATGTTCCACCAACCCGCCATCTCTCCCTCGCCGCCAAGTCGGGAACCGGCTGGGGCATCCCAGACTTCGCATTGGCTGGCCACCCTTAAGAGCTGCGCGGGTCCGCAGCCACCGAACAATGAAAGCTGGCCTAGCAAGGCAATCTTCCGATCAATTCGCTTCATTTCGATCTCCCTATCTGTCCTGAGGTGCCCACTTGAAAGTGGCCAGTGCCACTATCAGTCCCCCCACTCCCCAGGCTCCCGTGAGCAGAAGGTCTCCGGGGCTCCACGAACTTTGCCCGGTATGGCTGATGAATGGGGCCAGCAAGCTGAGCGAGAGGTGACGCATCGGAAAGACGGCGGCAACGTGCTGCAACCAGTGGGGGATGATCACCCAGGGGATGAAAACGCCGGAGATGAAGAACAACGGCATGGTCACGCCCATCACTGTCGGTTGTGCCGACTGCACCGATGTGATCACTGAGGTCAGCGCAAACCCGATGCAGCAAAAGGTGATTGAACCGACCACAACTGACACGAGGAGCGACGGCACGCCATTGAGCGGTATCGACGCCCCAAAAGCCAGCCGGCCGATGGCCAGGAGCAAGCAAGCCGTCGATATCGACATCACCAGCACGGTGACCGCCCGGCCGATCAAGATGACCCAGGCTGGCTGCGGGGTGGCTTGTCGTCGCCGGAGCACCCCACTTTCACGACTGGTCACCAAGATGATGGCCATGCTCATGCACGCAATGTCGACAATTCCAAACGTGGTGAGGTTGGCCACATAGTAGGTCGAGGCTCGCACTCGGTCGGCGTGGTATCCGAGCCAGCCATTGCCGAAGATGGCACAAAAGAGCAAGAGGAATCCCACTGGCATCGCCATGGTGAAGAACTGCGCCTGGCGATTGCGCACCGTCGACAACAGGTCGTACCTGATTTGGTGGCCCATGAGGTGAAACGCCCGCCGTACCCCTGACTGTTGCTGTGGGACGCGTGCTGAAACAGCGATCGGGTCAGCAGCCAGTGTGGTCACAGTGCTGTCCTTTCCGATGTCAGGGCCAAATACGTGTCTTCGAGACTCGGGGGTACCACTTCGAGATGTTCCAAACGGACATTGCTGCGTGTCGACCATTCCGCCAGTTCCGTCAGGTCCGCCATCGGATCCATGGAGAGGAACTCCACCCGGAGGCCGCTCAGGAATTGCAGTCGACCATCGAGCTTCGGACACGGCAGGTTGGATGCCGGCTCACTGCTGAAGGTGAAGTGGACAGTGCTCGGTTGGCGATCTCGACCGCCTAGTTGAGCGGGAGTCCCGGTGGCGACGATCCGACCGCTACTGATGACGGCAATCCGGTCAGCCAGGAACTCAGCCTCGTCCAGATAGTGCGTCGTCAGGAACACCGTTTTACCGATGGCTTTCAGACCGGCCACCGTCTCCCAGGCGGCGCGCCGAGCAGCGGGGTCAAACCCCGTGGTGGGTTCATCGAGAAAGAGGAGATCCGGATCTCCAACGAGGGCCAGCGCCACATCGAGGCGGCGCTGCTGGCCACCGGATAGACGACCGTTACGGGTGTGAGCCTGCGTCTCCAGCCCAGTAAGAGCTAGCACTTCCTCGGTGGATCGGGGGTGGGAGTAGAAGCCGGCATACAGCCGAATTGTCTCCTCCACACTGAGATCCGGTTCGGGCACCGATGACTGAAGCACCACACCCACCCGATCGCGCCAGGTGGCGCTGGCACGTTGCGGATCGATGCCAAGTACCCGCACGTCCCCTCCCGATCGGATGGTGAACCCCTCCAGGATCTCCACCGTGGTGGTCTTGCCAGCACCGTTAGGTCCGAGGAAGGCAAAGATCTCGCCGCACTGCACCGAAAAGTCGATGCCCTGCACCACTTCGTGCTCGCCGTAATGCTTGCGAAGACCGCTGACCTCAATGGCCATGGGAGCCGTGGATGCTCGGTGATAGGACTCGCTCGTACTCATACTTCGTACGGTACGGACGTAGCGCCTCGTGGGCATCGTGCGAGAAGTGGTTTCACCGCCTCCACCCTGGGGAGGAGGTCAGTGCGACTCAGGTCCGATGCGAAGAGACTCCACTCCTCCTACCCTTGTGGGGTGAGGCTGTTCGAAGTCCAGGAGGAGATATGGGACCCCGAGACGTCCCCGTGGACCGAGCGGGTACCTCAGGTCATCGGGATTTTCGTCTTAGGTGTGGCCATCGCTATCGCGGCGCAACAACGGCAATTCTCACACCCGAGCTTCGCTTTGGTTCTCCTTCTCGTCGGCATCTCCCCATGGGTAGTAGACCTCATCAAGTGGCCACCATTCGTCGGCCAGCACAGATTCCATCCCCTCACCTTCATTGCCTGGTCGGTCGCGGTGCTGGTCTCCATCACCTGGCTGTCTGCGGCGTATGGCACGTCATACGACTACTCGCCGTTCATCATCGTTCTTCTCATCGGTGAGATCTCGGCCACGGCCGGACCACGCTTCGGCGCTGTCGTTGCCCTCTTCGCAACGGTCGACCTTGTCATCCTCACCAATGTCGAGCACTACACGGGCTTGATCATCTGGGCCTTCGCCTTCACCATCGCGTGGCTGGGCGGCTCCGCCTTCCGCCATCAAGTCATGATCGCCTTCGAATTGACCCAGGCCCAGAGTGAGCTGGCACAGCGAGCCGCGGAAAACGAGCGTCACCGCCTGGCCCGCGATGTCCATGATCTGATCGCCCACTCATTAGCCGTGACCATGCTGCAACTCAGCGGGGCCCGCCTGGCCCTCCAGGCCGGAGACACCGACGAAGCCATGGCTGCCCTGCAAGACGCAGAGGCAGCCGGTCGGGCCGCCATGTCTGAGATTCACCGAACTGTTGGACTCCTGGGCTCCAACGGCCAAGAGTCGACCGCTCCTCCGACTCCAAGTGCCGTGGACCTGCCCAGTCTGGTGAACAGCTTCCGGTCAGCCGGCCTGCCCTTGGACGTCGTCATGACAGGTCACCTTCATGCGGTGCCGCTGGCGGTCGGATTGGCCGCCTACCGCGTGGTGCAGGAGTCGCTCTCCAATGCCGTCAAACACGCACCGGGAGTGCCGGTGACTCTTCGTGTGGATGTTCTGGAGAGGAGCATCGTCGTAGAGGTCACCAACCCGATCGTGACGGGCACTGTGGCCTCAACTGGTGGCGGCAACGGTGTGCGGGGAATGGCCGAACGGGCTGAGCTCCTGGGTGGAACGGTGAATGCCCACAACGGGGACGGCACCTGGAAGGTGCGCGCCACTATTCCATGGGAGACCGTGGCGGCATGATCCGCGTGCTTCTCGTCGATGATCAAGAACTCATTCGGACTGGATTGCGCCGGATTCTCGGCTCGAGGGCTGGGTTCGAAGTGGTGGGCGAGTGCGCCGACGGTTCGGAAGTGGAAGAAGCGGTCAAACGACTCGGTCCCGACGTCGTGATCATGGATGCACGTATGAAGGACGTCGGTGGCGCAGAAGCCACTCGCCGCCTTCGTGCCCGTCCGGGTACACCGCCTGTGCTCATTCTGACGACTTTCGACGACGACGAGGTGCTGTCGGCCTCCTTGCGGGCGGGCGCGTCCGGATTTCAACTCAAGGATGCTCCCGGCGAGGACCTCATTCGGGCGGCACGCACTGTGGCCGAAGGCGGAGCCTGGCTGGACCCCACCGTGACCGCACGCGTGCTCACCGCCTACCGAAGCTCGGTGACGACGAGACCGTCGGCGGTCCGGGTCGACGTCTTGAGTGAGCGCGAGCGCGAGGTGTTGGAGCACATTGGTCGCGGTCTCTCGAACACCGAGATCGCCGAGCAGCTCCACATTTCAGAGGTGACAGTGAAGAGCCACATCGGACATATCTTCACCAAGTTGGACTTGCGGGATCGGGCCGCGGCCATCGTCTACGCATTCGACAATGGCATCGTGGAGCCACAGGAATAGCGCTCCGTTGCGCCAACTACGGCGTGGCCATCCCAGCTCCGAGCAGTGCCGGCAGGGCGGTCGCTCTCATCCGGGCCAAGACGCGATCCGTCACTGGCGTCACGTCAGGGTGGATGCCGCCGTTGGCCTCGGTCGTCGCTTTCCATGCCGCCGTCCGCAGCTCGAAGGTGGCAGCGTCACCGAGCTGCACGCAGTCGAGACCGTCGGTGTTGAGGTCAACCACAATCGTGTCGCCTTCTTCAACCATGGCGATCGGTCCCCCGAGGAACGCTTCGGGTGCGACGTGGCCGATCACCAGCCCGACCGAACCTCCCGAGAAACGCGCATCGGTCATGAGGGCGATCGTGATGTGTCGCTGGCGGCAGAGTGCCGTAATCCGAGACGTTGGATCGAGCAGCTCGGGCATACCTGGCGCGCCACGGGGACCCTCGTAGCGGATCACCACCATGTCGCCATCCGTGAAGCTGTCCGGGTCACTGTCCAGTGCCTCAATGAGCGACCGCTCGCCCTTGAACACACGGGCTCGCCCGGTGAATACGCCGTCCTTCACTCCGCCCTCGACGCCGGCCACCTTGAGGATGGCGCCGCCGTCCGGGGCCAGATTGCCACTGAGGAGTCGAAGGCCACCGGTGTCCTTGAACGGCATGTCGACCGCGTAGATCACATCTCCATCGGGTGCCGGCGGACCGAGTCGCTGCACTTGCTCGGCCAGGGTCTCACCCGTGCACGTGATGGGGCTTCCGTCGAGGTACCCGGCCTTGAGCAGTTCGGCCACGATCACCTGTAGGCCGCCCTTGGCGTCAACATCGACCATGGAGTAATCACCGAAGGGCCGCATGTTCACCAGCACGGGCAAACGGCGCGCCAGCTGATTGAACTCTTCCTGGCTGATCACGTCTTTCCACAAATCAATTCCGGCGGCACGGGCGATCTCCACACTGTGGAGGAGCACGTTGGTCGAACCGCCCATGGCGGTGGCCACGGTCAGAGCGTTGCGTAGCGATGCCGGAGTGACGATGTCGCGGGGCCGGATGCCCTTCTCTGTCATAGTGAGCAGGCAATCGACCATCTGGTCAGGGAACTCGTTCAAGCGCCGCGGATCATCAGACGGCGGCGCCACCATGTGCAGCGGTTCAAGACCGAGCACGGCAATGAACGTCTGCATGGTGTTGTAGGTGAACATGCCCCCGCAGCTGCCCTGTCCCGGGCAGGCATGCAAGGCGTAGCGGGCTCGCACATCGTCGGGTTGATCAGCCATTTGGAATGCCGAGACAAGGTCGATGGGATTGCCCGTCGCCGGGTCGATACCGGGCTTGATCGGACCGTCGGAAAGGATCACGGCAGGCGTGTTGTTCTCCAGCACGGCAGCCACCGTCCCGACCGGTGGCTTGTCGCATGCGACCACGGCGACCAACCCGGCCACACCGTTGGCGGCCAGGTGCACGTCGGCCACATCGTGCACGATCTCGCGGCCAATCAGGGAGAACCTCATCTGCGGGGTGCCGTTGAGCTGGCCGTCGGACACGCCCAGAGTGAAGACCGGCGGGATGAGTCGAACGGCCAGGTTGTCTTGGGCGATGCGACGAGACAGGCAGGCCTGAATGGCCTGCACCTTCTGAGGGACGCCCAAGTAGCACTGGCTGTCTCCGAGATTCCCGATCACCGCCCACACCGGGTCGTGGATCTTCTGAACGTCCTCGCCGAGGAAGTTCGCCGTGCCCACCCGCTGCACGTCGCGCCCTGGGTTCAAGGACACGAAGGTGGACGAGGGCTCAGATTGATCTGACACGGAACCAAACTAGTGGCCGGGATCAACCAGGCCTGTAGATCCACACCCTGGTCATCCGCCTGGCCAGTCACTCCTCAGGCTGGTTGCATGGGCAACGCGACAGACGTTGCGGACCGAACCTTCAGGCAGTTCTTACGCCTCACCTAGCGGGCACACAGACGGAGTTCATACGCTAGAGGGATGACCTTTGGGCCAGTGGGGACAGAAACGCCAGGTTCGGTGCGTGAAAACGTGCACATCTCGCACCGCGGACGCGTCTACGAAATCGGACGGGGTCCCGGCTTTTGTGCCATCTGGACCTTCGGGACTCCGGACTTGCAGCCGGCTGAATGGTGGCCCGAAACGTCTGAAGGATGGGCATCCGCCTGGGCCAGATTCGTCTCCCTCGAAGGTCCCGAAAACGTCGTCCCGGTGGCCCCAGCGCCGCCGCCGTACGTCTCGATTCCGGCGTCTCCGGCTTTCGAGGTCGATACAACTACCAAGGGGCGAACAAAAGTGGCTGCAGCCCTGCTGTTGTCGGGCGTCGTCCTCGGACTGATCTCGTTGTTCCCCAGCTACCTCGCGGGCAAGAGCCTGGCCAGTCAGGCCGATCAGTTCGTGCCGCATCTTTTCTACTTCTTGGCCTGGGGTACGAGCGCGGCGCTCCTCCTCACTCGGGGCAGTCCTTCCAGTATCCGGGTGGGGGCGTTTGCCGCCGCCGGAACCAGCTTTGTCACCTTCGGCTACTTCTTTACCGATGTTGGCGGGGTCATCGACAGCGGCACCCACGTCATCGGGGCTGGCCTGGTACTCGGACTCTTGGGCTGGATTGCCTGCGTGGCCGGTTCAGTAGTGGCGTTCCGCCTTCGCCCGCATGGCGGTCCGGCCAAACCAACTCGTCGCGACATCGGGTCCATCCTGACGGTGGTCGTCCCTGCAGTCGGCGCGGTCATCACCTTCGCACCAGCCTGGGATCACTTCACGCTGTCCACCGCGTCCGGGGCAGCGCAGTCGATCAACGTAGGCAATGCCTTCTCGAACCCCGCCGCCTTGATTGCGGGCAACGTCATCGTCATGGTGGCGCTCGTCGCCGTCATCGCCGTGGTGGCCTTGTGGCGTCCGGTCTTCCTCGGAGGCGCCCTGCTCGCTGGCGCCATTATCCCCATGGCCGCTCAGGCCGTCTCGGCCCTCATCCAACTCGGCGAAACCACCCCTGGACAGTTCGGTATATCGGCCGCCCAGGCCTCACGGGCGGGACTGACCATCAATGCCGGACTGACACTGGACTATTGGTTCTATTTCGCCTTCATCGTGGCGCTCATCGCCGGTTGCATCCAGATGTTCTTCGTGTCGCGTGAGCCGCTGTTGTCACCTCTTCCATCAGTGACCCCCGCCTTTAGCTGAGGCCGCCAACCGCCTCATACGCCTCGAACTATCGCCTTTTGCTGCTGACTTTGGGTTGCGCGGCAAAGTACGTGGCCACGGCCTGGCGGAACCAGCGATTCCGGAACTGCACTACCTCGCCGCTGATTCGAGCTTTGGGCACGAAGGCTTCCCAGCCGTGGTAGCAGCCGGGGAAGATTTTGAACTCCACCGGCACGCCAGCGGCCCGGAGCCTTTCGACATAGTCGACGGTCTCGTCGTGGAATGTGTCGAGATCGCCGACGTAGGTCAACGTCGGAGGAAGGCCGCTGAAATCGTTAGCTCGGGACGGCGCGGCATAGGCCGGGACGTCTTCGGTGCCGTAGAGGGCGCCGAGATAGATCTTCCAGGCCGACACGTTGGTCACGGCATCCCAGACCGGCACGTTGTTCTCTCGGGCCGATTCGGTGATCGATCGATCGTCGATCATCGGGAACAGCGGCATCTGAAAGGCCACCGCTACTTCGCCCTTGTCCCGGGCGTACAGGGTGACCGCAGCAGTCAAGCCTCCACCGGCACTGCCACCGCACACCGCGAGTTGGTCGTCGCGCACGCCCAGCCGGCCGGCGTTATCCCGCAGCCACAACAATGCGGCGTAGCAGTCGTCGAGTGCGGCCGGATAAGGCACTTCAAGGCTGAGCCGGTAGTCCGGCGCCACCACCACGCCGTCACACTGTTCGATCAGCTGACCAAATAATTTCATCTCCCCTTCGGGGTTGCCAAAGGCGTAGCCGCCGCCGTGGATCCACAGCACACCCGGCACGTTCTCCTGGGGCACCAACGGCTTGGCCACCACGAGACGCAGGCGGGAGCCATCAGCCCGGGTGATCCATTCCTCCGTGATCTCAACGTGTTTCGGCGTCTTCGGCTTGACCACTCGAGCCAGCGCATCTTGGACTCGACCCATCCTGCGCATGCCGTTCTCGCTCATGTTGGACGAGAGCGAGAGCAGCTTGGCCCGCCGACGCAGGTCCTTGTCGATCATGTCGGGGGTCACCCTCATTAGAAGCTCCTCTGGCCGTCGAACGCTGATGGAGAGTTACTGGTCACGCAGAAGCTATTGGCTACGCAGCCGGCGCAGCTCGGCGGCCACTTCCTTGCCGTTGGCTTGACCTTTGGTGGCCTTCATGACCTCGCCGGTGAACATGCCCATGAGCTTGTCGTCGCCGTCCTTGAAACGGGACCACTCGTCAGGGTGTGCCGCCACTACCTCGCCCACGAAAGTGGCCAAGGTGTCGGCGCCCAGGGCTTCAAATCCCATCTCCTGGGCGATGGCCACTGGGTCGCCTCCGCCTTCCATGAGTGCGGCCAAGACTGCCTTGGATTGGGTGGCCGAAAGCTTTCCGCCCGACTCCATGGCAACGAGGGTGGCGAACGCATCGGCCGCGAGCGGGGTGCCGGTGGAGCCGGCGGCGGCCACTTCGTTGGCCGCTCGAGCTAATGACAGAGACGCCGGCGCTCCAGCGACTACCGCCGCAGTCACCAGGGCGTCGAGTCCGAGGTCAACCACGGCCCGGATTTGATCGGATTCGGCGTCACTGGGCGATCCACCAAGTGCCGCGACTAGTCCGGCCCTCCGGTCGGCCGGCATGGGACCCATGCCGGCGCGCACCCGTTCCTGCCAGGCCTCATCGGGCGCCAGGGGCACCAAGTCGGGCTCGGGGAAGTAGCGATAGTCGTTGGCCTCTTCCTTGGAGCGCATGGAATCGGTGCGGCCAGCCGCCTCGTCCCAGTGCCGAGTCTCCTGCGTCACCCTGTCACCGCTCTCGAGCAGTGCGATCTGGCGGGCCATTTCGTAGTCAATGGCGCGGCCCAGTGAACGCAGCGAGTTCAGGTTCTTGATTTCACAACGCGTGCCGAATGCCTCGGTGCCGACCGGCCGGACCGACACATTGGCATCCACCCGCATGGAACCTTCCTCCATCCGGCCGTCGGACGCGCCGGTGGCCACCAAAATGCCGCGCAATTCGGACGCGTAGGCCCGAGCTTGGGCCGCAGTGCGGATGTCGGGTTCGCTCACGATCTCGACCAGCGGAACGCCCGAGCGGTTGTAATCAACCAAGGCGTGGTGGGCCGAGTTGATGCGACCACCCTGGCCGACGTGAGTCAGCTTGCCGGTGTCCTCTTCCATGTGCGCCCGCGTCACGCCGACGCGAAAGCCGTCGGGCAGTTCCAGCCAGCCGTCGGCGTTGATCGGCTTGTCGTACTGGCTGATCTGGTAGTCCTTGGCCTGGTCCGGGTAGAAGTAGTTCTTCCGCGAGAAGGTGGACGGCAGGATCTGGCAGTGCAGTGCCGTCCCGATGCGCATGGCCAGCTCTACCGCGTGGGCATTGATCACCGGCAAGGAACCAGGCAGCCCGAGGCACACGGGGCAAATGTTCGTATTGGGCTCGTCCCCGAAGGCATTGCGACAGCCACAGAACAGCTTGGTCACGGTGGCCAGCTCGCAGTGAACTTCGAGGCCGATGACCATCTCCCACTCGGTACTCATGGTGCCGCCGCCTCAAGGACCCGGGCCACCTTGAAGAGCAGCGCTTCTTCCAGCGCCGGTGCCAGGACCTGCACGCCCACAGGCAGGCCGTCGGCGCCGGTGCCGAAGGGCAGTGACAGCGCAGGGTGACCGGCCAGGTTGGAGGGGATGGTGCAGATGTCGTTCATGTACATGGCCATGGGGTCGTCCACCAGCTCGCCGAGGCCGAAGGCCGTGGTCGGGGCGGTAGCGCCCAGCAGCACGTCGAACGAGGTGTAGGCCCGGTCGAAGGCCTGCATGACCATGGTGCGAACGCGCTGCGCCTGCGCGTAATACGCGTCGTAGTAGCCGGCCGACAGGGCGTACGTGCCCAGCATGATGCGGCGCTTCACTTCGGCGCCGAAGCCGGCCGTACGCGTGGCCGTGTTCATGGTGCCGGCATCCTCCGCATTGATGCGCAGGCCGTAGCGGACGCCGTCGTAACGAGCCAGGTTGGAAGAAGCCTCAGCCGGGGCGATGACGTAATAGGCCGAAAGGCAAAAGGCGAACTCGGGCACCGACACCGACTCCACCTTGGCCCCAGCCTTGGCCAATGCCTCGGCCGCCTCGTGCACCCGGGCCCGTACGTCGGACGAGCAGCCGTCAATCAGGTCGGGGCAAAGCCCCACTCGTACGCCCTCGACGCCGCCACCAATTGCTTCCAGAGCCGACGGGGCAGAACCCGGCAACGACGTGCTGTCCAGCGGATCGTTGCCGGCCATGACGTCGTAGGCCAGCGCGGCGTCATCCACCGTGTTGGCAAAGGGACCGATCTGGTCCAACGAGCTGGCGAAAGCCACCAGTCCGTAGCGAGAGATTCGGCCATATGTGGGCTTCACGCCCACCACACCGCACAGCGCCGCCGGCTGACGGATGGAGCCACCGGTGTCCGACCCCAGGCCGAGCGGCGCGAAGCCGGCCGCCACTGCCGCCGCCGAACCACCACTGCTGCCGCCGGGCACCTTGGTGGTGTCGCGCGGGTTACGAGTGGGGCCGAAGGCGGAGTTCTCGGTGGAGCTGCCCATGGCGAACTCATCCATGTTGGTCTTGCCGATGGCGATGCCACCGGCCTGGCGCAGTCGCTGCACCACGGTGGCGTCGTAGGGCGGACGCCAACCGTCGAGAATCTTCGACGCACACGATGTATTGATGCCACGCGTGCATAGGTTGTCCTTCAGCGCGATGGGCACACCGGCCAAAAGCCCGGGATCGCCGCCGCTGGCCACCGTGGCGTCGACGGCATCGGCCTCGGCCAATGCCTCGGACCGCAGCACGGTCAGGAACGCGTGGAATTCACCATCGCGCGCTTCAATGTCGGCCAGGGCCTCCTCAGTGACCTGACGCGCGGTGCGTCGGCCCGACCGCACATCGGCTGCAATTTCGAGCGCAGTACTCATGGCGCTTCGGCACCGATGCGTGGCACCCTGAAGCGGTCGTCTTCTACTGACGGGGCGGCTGCCAACACCTCTTCCCGGTTCAAGCTGGGGCGAGGCTCGTCAGGCCGCAGTACGTTCTCCACGGGAATGGGATGCGATGAAGGCTCGAGGTGGGCCAGGTCCAACCCGGCCATGTCGGAAGCATGGGCCAGCACGCTGCCCAGCTGTGCAGTAAAGAGTTCAACCTCCTCTGGGCTGAGCTCGAGCTTGGCTAACAGCGCCACGTGAATGACGTCTTCGCGGCTGAGAGCCGCCGAATCCTGTGACGCGCTCATGCTCCCGGGGGCAGCAGGTCGGTCACGAAGGCCACTGTGCGGGCCTCGATCTCGTCCTTGTCGTAATCCAAAGTGGCGACGTGGAAGCTGCGGTCCAGGATGATGCGCTCAACCGGTCCTTTGACTCCCTCGGCCAGCCGATCGCTTGAGATCGGCTGGACCACGTGATCCTGGGTGCTGGTGAACAGGAGGATGGGTGAAATCACCGCATCGAGCTCGGCCTCAACCGCGGCCGCACCGCTGAAAAGGGAGAGTGCGGCGCGCAGCGGCGTCTGTGGGTAGGCCGACTCCACTGAGCCCGGAAGGGCGATGTCGGAGCCGATACCATCGATCGTCTCCATCCCGCCCTCAATGAGCGCCTCGATCCCGTTGGTGAAATCGGCATCGGGTGGCACGATCAGCGGATTGACCACAATCAGGGCGGCTATCTCGGGGTGACGCTCGCCCAACCAGATAGTGAGGGTGCCGCCCATCGACAACCCAGCCACCACCACCGACTCGCATCGGGCGGCCAGCTCGGCATAGGCGGCCTCCGCCGCGCCCGACCAGTCCTCCCAGCGGGTGGGCACCATGTCCTCGACCGCCGTGCCGTGTCCCGGCAGCAACGGCATCTCAACGGTCAGCCCGGCGTCGGCCAGTGCCACGGCCAGTCCGCGCATGGACTGGGGATTGCCCGTGAAGCCATGTAGGACCAGGGCGCCGCGGGCGTCTCCGGTGGCCGAATAGGGCTCAGCGCCAGGAAGAAGAGGAGCAGTCACGCCTGGGCATGCTACTGGCGAGCCGAGTAACGTTCGCCCGCCGGGGGGATCCCGACATCGGACGACAACCGACGAAAGAGGAGCAACACAATGGCGTACCCGTTCTTGAGTGACGAGTGGTTGGAAGAGGCTCGCAACATCCGTGCCCAGTACGCCGGAAAGACCCCGCCCATTCCAAACGTCGTGCGCATGAACCTTGTCATTACCAACGTCCCCTTCGGTGAAGGCTCCATCGACGCCCACATGGACACCTCTTCTGGCGAGCTTGAGCTCGACACGGGCCACCTCGAGACGCAAGACCTCAAGGTCACCGTGGATTACGACACCGCCAAGGCCATCCTCATTGAGGGGAACCCGCAGGCCGGCATGCAGGCCTTCATGGCCGGCAAGGTCAAGGTCGAAGGCGACATGGCCAAGCTGATGGCACTCCAGGCCGCACCGGCTCCCGACGGCAGTGCCGCCGAGATGGCCGCGGCCCTCAAGGCCATCACCGAATAGGTCGCCGCCTCGGCCCAGGCCGAGGCCAGCTCCAACTACAGCGACGCCACCTCGGGCGCCATCACTTCCGCGCCACGGCCGCCTCGCGGCAGTGGCCGCATGCACAGCGCGCAGATGACGCCAGCCATTGCCATGAGGCCGGCCACCCAGAAGCCCACCTGGAACGAGTGAAGCAGGCGGGTGCTGTGGTGGAGGTTCTCGAGATGTCCGTGCCGGGCGATCGACTCCTGCAGCGTGAGCACCACCTGAATCCCGGCCACTTCGCCTACTTGGGTGGCCATGAGCTGCGCCGCACTCATGACGCCGTACTCCGAGGCCGTTACTTCGTTGGCCATGGTGGCCGAAGTGGCAGGCAGCGCCACGCCCATGCCCAGGCCAGAGAGGGCCAACGCCACCAGCACAACGCCTAATCCCGAAGACGGCCCCAATGTGGCGAACATCACCATGGAGCCCAGGACGAAGGTGGCCCCGGCCAGCGTGGCGAAGCGGGCCCCCACCCGCACCGTCATGTAGCCGGCAATGGGTGAGCTGATGGCGAACAGCAACGGCCGGGCGATGGAGACGAATCCCACCTTGGACACGCTGTAGCCGTACACCTGCTCCATCAGAAGAGGGAAGAGGAAAAAGCCGCCGAAATAGGCGAAGTTGGAGAAGGCCCGCATGCCCATGGGGAACATGAAGTTGCGCCGTCGCAGATAGGTGGTTGGGATGAGCGGCGTGGCGAAGTGCAACTCGCGCCAAGCGAACATCACGATGAAGACCACCGAGAACACGGCAGACACGATCACACCGATCGATGTCCAGCCCACAATGGGACCAATGCTCAGCACCAGCATGGCGGCGGTCACCGCGCCAGCCAGGCTCCAACTCCCCACCCAGTCCATGCCCTGCCAGGCGCTGGGCTCCTTCTGGCCTGAAGGCGCTTCCACTGCGGGGCCGAGGTGCGCCTTCTTGCGCGACGGCAGGATCAACGCCACCACCACTGCAGCGATGACCAGCAGCACGAGCTGACCCCAGAACAGAGTGCGCCACCCGAAGTATTGGATCACCGGCGAGCCCAACGTCACGCCGAGCACCGGTCCACCGGCTCCCACCAGCGACCACCAGCCCAATGCCTTGACCCGCTCTTCCGGCTCGAAGAGTTGAAGGATGAGCGCCATAGAGGCGGTGCCGGTGGCGGCACCCTGCACACCGTCGAGAGCGCGGGCGAACAGCAGCATCCCCACGTCGGGCGCGGTGGCGGTGAGGATGGCGCTGACCATGGCGCCGGCCAAGCCAAAGAGGTACAGGCGCCGGTGCCCGAAGAGATCACCGGCCTTGCCAAAGAAGGGCGCGGCAAGGCCGAAGGCCAGCAGCGGTCCGGTGGAGGCCCAAGTCAGAACCGAGAAATTGGTGTGGAAGTCGTCCCGCACCGTGGGGAGGGCCACCACAAACACCGTGAAGGTGATGTTGAGGGAGAGCAGGCCGGCCAAGAGAGCTGTGAGCGACCACCAGCGGTAGCGAGGACTGCGCTCGGCCCGGGCCGACACCCGGCGGCGGAGCAGTTCGGGCCAGCTCGGATCGACCGAGGCCTCGGCGCCGCTGGCGCCCATCATCACCCCACCCGGATCGGTGACGGGATCGAGCAGCGAGTCGGTTGCCTCGTCCCCCACCTGGTTCACCCTATCTACCTGAAGCGGTTGAACCACCAGTTCGGATTGCGCCCGTGGGCATGGAAGTGATCGGGGATCTGTCGCATGACCCGGTCCACCGACCACTCGCCAGGACCGAAGCGGGCATCGGCCACCAGGGTCAGCTGGGTCACCATGTGGTCGATTTCGTCGTCGGGCGGAACGGGACCGTGGTGCTTCCACACCACCATCGGCACTCCGCACACTTCACAGTCGGCCACCCAGCAGGTGTCGTCTTCGTGGTGCCACTCCGAAAGCTTGGCTGCCTCGCACAAGTCACAGTTGGGATCGAAGGGGAGCGGCATCAGTGGGTGAGTATCTCGACTGACGATCCGGTGTCCACCGTGGTGCCCTGAGATGGGTTGGTGCCGCGCACGATCCCATTCGGATTGCCCTGCACGCCCGATACCACCAGACCGGCGGCCGTGAGGGTGTTCGTAGCCTGCGTCACAGTGTCGTCGAACACGTTGGGGACCTGCACCGTGGGTGGACCGCTCGAAATAGTGACGGTCACCGCCGACTGGTAGGGCGCAGGCTGTCCGCTGGATGGAGTGGTCGAGATCACATCACCGGCCGGCACCGAGGTGGACGAGGCATTGGCCTGCGTGGCGCTGAAGTTGTCCACCTGCAGCGCCGCCTGCGCCTCGGCGAATGTGTAGCTCTGCGGAATGTTGGGGACGTTCACCGGAGCGTGACCTTCGGAGGGTGTGATGGTGATGGTGGACCCGTACGGCGCGGTGGTTGGGTTCTGCACGTTGCCCGACGCCCAGGAAATGATGATGGTGTTGGGGATGGTGGAGTTGTAGACGGGCGGGACGCAGTGCGGCTTGAGATGAGCAGGCACAAGCGCAGCCGCCGCTTGGGTGCAGTTCATATTGGTCAGTGACGGAACGGCGACCGACGGTGGGCCGATGGATGGAATGAGGTCAATGGTCGAACCTTGCTTGAGTACCTTCCCGGGGCTCGGGCTCTGCGACACGATGAGACCCGTCCCTAGCGTGGTGGACTTCACACCGGCCTCCACATGCACCGAGAAATGATCCTTGGTGGCCAGTGATTGCGCCTCGGCGGTGGTGAGCGAGGTGAGCGTGGGCACAGGGCTGCTGGGCGCGAAGACGTTGGTGCCGATGGCCAAGACCAGTCCGACTACCAGCAGCAGAGCGGCCACGCCGGCGACCACGACGGCCAGTCGCTTCTTGCCGTCGCTTCGCCGAGGTTGGGCGATCACGGGACCGCTGCCGGTCGGAGGCGCAGACCGACCCGAGCCCAGTGGCTCGGCATCGAACAGCTCGCCCGGTCCCGTCTTGGTCCCCACCGGGGCGGCGGGCACCGGCGCCACTTGGGTCAACTCGCTCGTCGTCGGAGCCCGGAAGCCGGCAATGGGCGACAGCGCGGCGTGATTGGGTGGCTCCAAAGGAAGCGGCTCGGGAGGAGGGAGCGCGGCGGCCAGTGCGCCCAGGCGCGCCGCAAATCCCGCGGCGTCGAGTCGGGCGCTGGGTTCCGGCGCGGCAGCGCGAGCCAGCACGTCGTCGAGCGGGCCCAGACTTGCGTGGGGCGGCAGCGGCGTACCCACCCGAGCCATCACTGTGCCCAAGGTGGTGTCGGCCGCAAAGGGCACCTCGCCCGACACGGCTTCATAAAGCACCAGAGCCAATGAGTAGACATCGGCCCGACCGTCCACCGTCTTGCCTTCGGCCGATTCGGGGGAGATGTAGCGCGCTGTGCCCACCATGGCGCCCACCGGCTCGGTCCACGCCGCTTCGGCCAGGGCCCGGGCCACGCCGAAGTCGGCCACTCGGACCCGACCCTCTTCGTCGAAGAGCAGATTGGCCGGCTTGATATCGCGATGGACGAGACCACGGGCGTGGGCGTAGGCCAACCCCTGCGCCACCTCGGTCCCCAGCAACGCCGCCTGCGAATGGCTAAGCCGGATGCCGCGATCCAGCAGATCGCGCAACGAGCCCCCGCCGAGATACTCCAGGACCAAATACGGCCCATCGGTATCTTCACCCCAATCGAACACCCGCAATACGTGCGGATGGTTGAGCGAAGCCACCGAGCGCGCCTCGGCCCCGAAGCGCTTCAGAAAGGCCTCGTCACTGGCCAACCCCGGCAAGAGGACCTTGACGGCGACATGACGTTGCAATGACACGTCCTCGGCCAGGAAGACGTGAGCGGATGCGCCAGTGCCCAGAGCGGAGAGCAGCCGGTAGCGCTTCCCAAGGACCCGGCCGATGGAGTCAGAAATTAAGGGCATCGGGCATTCGTAGGCTACTGATCAGGAGGGCAGCTTCGGTGGACACTCCTGGACTCATCCCGGAAGTGAACCCGTCGCCAGCAATGCCTCGAAGCCATCCGCGGCGACGATGGGAACGCCCAGTTCCTCGGCCTTCTTGAGTTTGCTGGCACCGGGAGCTTCTCCCACCACGAGTGCAAACGTTTTCTTTGACACACTGCCCGGGGATTTGCCACCGCGCGCCATGATCGCCTCCTCCGCCTCCTCGCGGGTGAAGCCCGGCACCGCACCGGTCACCACCACTGTTTTCCCCTCCAGCGACTGGACCACACCTACCGTGTCGCCAGCGCTCCCGCCGCCGGGTTCTTCCATCGAAACGCCCGCCGCCCGCAGTCGCTCGATGACCCCTTGGTTGGTGGGCGCGGCCACGAACTCGGCCACGCTGGCCCCGATCACCGGGCCGATGCCTTCGACGGCGGCCAACTCGGACTCGGTGGCCGACATGATGGCGTCCATGTTGCCCAAGGCCCGGGCTACCGCTCGTGCGCCGGTGGGTCCCAGGTGACGAATGCCCAAAGCGACCAACAATCGGCTCAGCGGTTGCGCCGTGGAGCCGGCGATGCCCTGCACCAGGTTGCGGGCGGAAATGGCGGCGAAGCGCTCGAGTCCTGACAGCTGCTCCTCCGTGATGTCGTAGAGATCGGCTGGGTCGGCGATGAGCTCGGCCTCGACCAGCTGCACCACTCGCTCCTCGCCCAGCCCCTCAATATCCATGGCGGAACGGTTGGCGTAATGGGCAATGCGTTGCACCCGCTGCGCCGGGCAGTCGATGTTGGTGCAATACGTGTCACTCTCACTCGGCAGTCGCACCAACGGCTCGTTGCAGGACGGGCACGATGTAGGGAACTTCCACCGTGATGCTCGGCGCTTGGGCACCCCGGGGCCGCTGAGCTGTGGCCCCACCACCTCGGGAATGACATCGCCGGCCTTGCGCACCACCACCAGATCCCCGGGCCGCACATCCTTGGCCTCCACCTGGTCTTCATTGTGCAGCGTGGCCACGGCCACGGTCGATCCACCGACGAACACCGGCTCCAGGCGGGCAAACGGCGTCGCCCGCCCGGTGCGGCCGATGGAGACCTCAATGCTGAGCAACGCTGTGGTGCGCTCCTCGGGCGGGAACTTGAAAGCAATGGCCCAACGCGGTGCCCTCGATGTCGCACCCAATTGCGCATGCAAAGCCAGGTCGTCCACCTTGGTCACCACGCCGTCGATCTCATACGGGAGGTCGTGGCGCTCATGGGCCAACGAGCGGCAGCGGTCCAGGATGCCCTCAATACCCTTCATCGTCTTGGCGTCGGGACTGACCGGCAGGCCGGCTTTTTTCAGCATGGCCAGCGTGCCCGACTGCGTGGTCGCGGGCCACGCGCTCTCGGCGGGCGCGCCCTCCACCTCGCCCACCTGATAGGCCCAGAACGACAGAGGCCGCTTGGCCGTGGCGGTCGGGTCCTTCTGCCGCAGTGACCCGGCGGCCGAGTTACGGGGATTGACGAAGGTCTTCTCCCCGGCCGCCACCTGGCGCTCGTTCATGGCAGCGAAATCCGCCACCGGCATGTAGATCTCGCCCCGCACCTCCAGCACGGCCGGATACGGGCCACCGGCCGGCTTCAGCTCATGGGGCACGGCCTTCACCGTTTCCACGTTGGCCGTGACGTCTTCACCCGTCACGCCGTCACCACGAGTGGCAGCGCGCACCAGCTTCCCGTGCTCGTAGGTGAGCGACATGGCGACTCCATCGACCTTGGGTTCGCAGGAGAAAGAAACAGTGTCGAGGTTGATGTCGGGCACCTGACGGCGCAGCCGCTCGGCCCAGGCCCGCAGATCATCCTCCGAGAACGCGTTGTCGAGGCTCATCATGGGCACGCGGTGGCGCACCTCGCTGAACAGACCCGACGGGGCGGCACCGACCGACTGTGTCGGTGAGTCCTCTGTCACCAAATCGGGGTGCTCGGCCTCCAGCGATCTGAGCTCGTTGACCAGCAGGTCGTATTCGGCGTCGGGAATCTCGGGCGCATCGAGCGTGTGATAGCGCTCGTTGTGATGGGCGATCAGGGCGCGCAGCTCGGCCATGCGACCGGCGACTCCCGCCCCTCCCTTGCCCGCCGGCACCATCAGGCCGCGATACCGGCGCCCACCACGGCGTCGGGTTCAGCGAAGTCATACAGAGCGATGGTCTGGCCGGCGGCCACCGGGCGCTGTGGCACATCGAACTCGACCACTAGGCCGGCGTCCGAACGGCGGACTCGGCACGGGGCCGGACGTCCGTGGGCACTGACCTGAGCCACGGCCCGGTCCCCATCGGCCAGCGGCTGGTCGACCCATGTGAGCGTGCTGTCAGGCAACGCCACCGAAGAGGTGACCGCCTCGGCCACGCCCCCCACCACCACTCGTCGGGTCGGCACGTCGACCGCCACCACGTATCGTCGCTGGCCGTCGCTGCCGTGGCCCATGCCGCGGCGCTGACCAACCGTCACCAACTCGACCGCTTCGACCACACCCACCGTTTCGCCCTCGGCATTCACCACGTCGGCGGGGTGAAAGTCGATCTGCCGCGACAGGAATCCTTGACGTCCCTCGACACTGCCGATGAAACACACGTCTTGGCTGTCCGGCTTGTCTGCCGTGCGCAACCCGAGACGCACGGCATGGGCCCGGACCTCGACCTTGGTCATCTCTCCCACCGGGAAAGTGACCCGGGCCAGCTCGTCCTGACCGAGCATTGACAACACGTAGGACTGGTCCTTGGCGACGTCGGCACCGCGGCGGAGCCGGAATGATCCCTGGTGTGTCACTCGGGCGTGATGACCCGTGGCCAGCTGGTCGAAGCCCAGGCGCTCGGCCCGTTCCAGCAAGCGGTCGAACTTGATTGACCGGTTGCACTCAATGCAAGGATTCGGCGTGCGGCCCAGCACATGGGCCTCCACGTATGGAGCGACCACCTTCGCCTCGAACTCTTCGGTCAGGTTGAAGACGTGATGGTCGATACCCAGCTGCTGGGCCACCCGGCGGGCGTCATCGACATCGGCCACCGAGCAGCAGCCCGAATCCGACGGTCCGCCCCACAGCTTGAGGGTGGCGCCCACCACGTCGTGGCCCTGCTCGACCAGCAGGGCAGCGGCAACCGAGGAATCCACTCCTCCCGACATGGCGACCATGACTCGCATCCGACCAGTGTGCCACCGGTGCTCAGCGGCCGTGACGGAGCTGCGCCACCACCTCAGGCACCACAGCAACGGCCTGATCCACGTCGGCATCCGACGTGTCATACCCAAGGGTGAACCGGATGGCACCTCGGGCCAGATCGCCAGGCAGGCCCATGGCCAGCAGCACTCTGCTGGGCTCGAGAGCGCCGCTGGCGCAGGACGAACCCCCGGAGGCGCAGATTCCCCGCTCCCCTAGCAGGAGCAACAGCTCCTCGCGCTCGATGCCGTCGAAGCACAGATGCAGATGACCCGCCAACACCTCGGTTCCCGGTGCCACGGTGACATGCACGTCGGGCACCGCAAAAACCAGTGCCGTGGCCAACCGATCCCTGAGACCAGCCACTCGGGTGGTCGCCGCGGCACGATCCGTCTGGGCCAACCGCAAGGCGGCCGCCATCCCCACCGCACCCACCACGTTTTGCGTGCCGCTCCGTCGCTCTTGTTCCTGACCGCCGCCGTGCATCAACGCCGACAGTTGCACCGAAGCATTGACGGCCAAGACGCCCACTCCTACCGGCCCGCCGAATTTGTGGGCGCTGAGGCCGACCATGTCGGCGCCAGCCGTCACGGCGGCAACATCCAAAAAGGGTGCCGCCTGTACGGCATCGGTGAAGACCCAAGCCGAGTTGCTCCCCGCCCGCACGCACTGGACCACGTCGGCCACGGGCTGCACCACTCCGGTCTCGTTGTTGGCCGTCATCACCGCCACCAGAGCGACGTCCGCCTCCATGGCTCGCTCCAGGGCAGCCACGTCCACTCGTCCGGTGGCATCTACCGGGAGTTCGACCACCTTGGCCCCGGCGGCCTCGGCGGCTCGGCAGGACTGGCGCACGGCCGGATGCTCGATGGCCGAACACAACACCGCAGGGGCACCACCAACCTGAAGAGCGGGCGACACCGAGCCGAGCACGGCCAGGTTGGCAGCCTCGGTGCCACCGGACGTGAAGATGATCTCCTGCGGACGGCGGCCCAAGTAGTCGGCGATCTCGTCCCGCGCCTCTTCCAGCAATCGACGAGCCCGCTGGGCCGGCCGGTGGCTCCCGGTGGGATTGCCCAAGGGCTCCGACTGGACCGTGGCCATGGCCTCGGCCACTTCGGCCCGTAGTGGAGTGGTGGCGGCGTGATCGAGGTAGGTGATCACCTCGGACATGTCAGGCGATCCACACCGTCTTGGCATTGCAGAATTCCTTGAGCCCGAGCTGCGACAGTTCCCGGCCGAAGCCCGAGCGCTTGATCCCGCCGAAGGGCAGTTCGGGAGTGGAAGCCACCATGGCATTGACGAAGACGGCGCCGGCTTCGATCTCTTCGATGCAGCGTTGCTGCTCGCCCTCGTCCTGCGTCCACACGCTGGAGCCCAAGCCAAAGGTGGTGGCGTTGGCCACTTCCAGAGCGGCGGTGAGATCGGACACGCGCTCGACAATGGCCACCGGCCCGAAGAGCTCCTCGCTGGCCACGCGCATGTCGGGCGTCACACCGGAAAGCACCGTCGGCGCGAAGTACCAGCCTGGTCGGTCGGTGAGCGCGCCAGCTCCGTGCACGGTGGCACCTTGGCTGCGGGCGTCCTCCACCTGCTCGACCAACTCAGCCCGCTGCCCTTCAGTCACGATGGGTCCGACATTGGTGGCGGGGTCAAGCGGATCACCCACCACCAGCTCGTCCATGGCCGCCGTGAACCGGCGCAGGAATTCGTCGGCGATGGGCTCCACCACAATGAGGCGCTTGGCGGCGATGCACGATTGGCCGTTGTTCTGCACCCGGGCCGTCACCGCGGTACTCACCGCCGCGTCGAGATCGGCCGACTCCAGCACAATGAACGGATCGGAGCCTCCCAACTCGAGGACGCTCTTCTTCAATGCGTGTCCGGCCGTCGAGGCCACCGACATGCCGGCTCGCTCGCTGCCCGTCAGCGTGACGGCGGCGACTCGAGGGTCCTCAATGATGGCCGCGACATCCTTGGTTTCCACGAAGAGGTTGGTGAACACGCCCTCGGGTACACCACCGCGACGAAACACGTCCTCGAGAAACCATGCCGTCTGCGGAACATTCGAGGCGTGCTTGAGCAGACCCACGTTGCCCACCATGAGGGCTGGCGCGATGAAGCGAATCACCTGCCACAGAGGGAAGTTCCACGGCATGATGGCCAGCACCGGACCGATGGGCTGATAGTGCACATACGAGCGACCAGCGGCGCTGTCGATGGGTTCATCGGCCAGCAGCCGCTCCGAATGCGCGGCAAACCAACGCAGCGCCATGGCACACTTGGCCGCCTCCCCCTTGGCCGCGGCGAAGGTCTTGCCCATTTCGGTGGTCACCATGCGGGCGATCTCGGGGATCTCGCCCTCGAAGAGCTCGGCCACCGTAATTAGGTGCCTAGCTCGCTCGGCGAACGTGGTGCGTCGATAGGCGACGAAGGCGTCTGCCGCTCTTTGCAACCGCGCCTCCACTTCCTCTGGAGTGAGCGGGTCAAAGGTCTTCTCGGTCTTTCCGGTGGCCGGATTGACGGTGGCGAACGACATGATCCCTGTCTACTCCCGCTCCGGCACTGAACCGGTATCGAGCCCCAGGTGCGCCGCTACAGCGCGATGCATGAGCTTTCCGGTTGCCGTGTGGGGCAGCTCCGGCGTGGCGTAATAGGCCTTGGGTCGCTTGTAGGGCGCCAGGTGGTTGGAAGCTGCGGCCCGCAATTCCCCCTCGATCTCGGGTGCTCCCACGTAGGCCGCGCACACTCGCTGCCCCCATTGCTCGTCGGGCAGACCGAAGACGGCGACCTGACCCACGCCCGGCACGGCGGACAGCACCCCCTCTACCTCGGCCGGGTAGACGTTCACACCACCACTGATGATGAGGTCGTGGCGGCGACCCGTCAGGTAGAGGTAGCCCTCGTCGTCGAGCCAGCCGAGGTCACCAATGGAACACGCCGATCCGCGCCACGCCGTGTTGGTCGCTTCCTCATCGCCCCAATAGCTGAACCGCGGCGAATGACGGCATGTCGCACCAGACGGTGCCCGAGCCGTCATCAACGTCGTCTCCAACCACCGGCTCAATTGAGAGAGTGCGACCAGGCCGGGCCCGACCCACTGTTCCCGGGTGAGCCAACCACTCGTCCGGCCCGCACACGGTGAACTGACCTTCGGTGGAGCCGTAGAACTCCCACACTGCGCCCGGGTTGACCCGGTCCATGGTGGCCCGCTTCACCGACGGAGGGCAGGGAGCCCCGGCATGGGCCAAAAAACGCAGCGAGTCGAACTGCTCGTCGTGGCCAAGGTCCGGGCATTGCAACATCCGCTGCAGGTGGGTGGGCACCAAGAACGCGGTGGTCGGTCGCTGGTGGCGCAGCACACCCAGTGCCGTGGCAGCATCGAAACGGCTGAGGATGGCCAGCGATCCCCCTGACAGCAGTGTCCCCGTCGAGAAACGCACAGACACCGTGTGGTACATCGGGGAGCAGACCATGTGCAGGTCACTGGGGTCGAACTGCCACACCGACGCCTCGTCGTCGAAGACGGCCTTCGCCGTGGCTTCGTCCCACACGCCGGTGGTGACACCCTTGGGCCGGCCCGTGGTGCCCGAGGTGAAATGCATGGGACGGGTGAGGGGGTAGGGGGAGAGTTCGGCCTGGGTGCCCTCCATCACTCCCGCCAACTCGGCCTGGGTGAGCACTTGCAAGCGCGGATCGGCGTCGGCAATCAGGAGGTCGCGTTCCGCGGCGGTCAAGGTGGCGTTGATGAGGACCGGAATCACTCCGACTCGGGCCGCGCCCAGCACGGCGCAGATGAGGTCGGCCGACGACCCCAGGCAAAACGCCACGCGGTCACCCCGTTCGCAGCCCCGGGCCAGCAGAGCCCCTGCGGCTCGGCGCTGGGCCTCTTCAGCATCAGTCGCACTGAGCACCTCGACCGTGACCGAATCCCTGGACATCCAGGCAGCGTACCGATCACCGTGATCCCGACATGCCAGCATGAAGGCTCATGGCACGCAGTGAATTGGCGCAGGCCACGGCGCTGTTGGAGCAGGCCCGGCGGGTCGTCGTGCTCACCGGTGCTGGCATCTCCACCGATTCGGGCATCGCCGACTTCCGAGGGCCAAACGGTCTGTGGACCAAGAACCCCGAGGCCGAGAAGGCATCGCAGATCCAGTACTACTTATCGGATCCCGACCTAAGAATGCGGGCCTGGCAGAACCGACTGGACTCCCCCATCTGGGACGCCCAGCCCAACCCGGGCCACCTGGCTCTGGTAGAGCTGGAGCGGTCCGGCCGGCTCGACACGTTGGTCACCCAGAACATCGACGAACTGCACCAGAAAGCCGGCAACAGTCCCGAGCACATCGTGGAGATTCACGGGACCACTCGCAAGGTGATCTGCATGAGCTGCGGCCATCGGCAGCCGGCCGAGCTGGTGCACGACCGGGTACGAGCCGGTGAGCGCGACCCTTCCTGCCTGCGGGTGATGTTCGACGGGTCCGTGTGTGGAGGAATTCTCAAGCCGGCCACCATCAGTTTCGGGCAGAGCCTGGTCGCCGAAGACTTAGAGCGAGCCGAGGTGGCGGCCACTTCCTGCGATCTGCTGCTGGCTGCAGGGTCGACATTGGGGGTGTACCCGGCGGCAGGACTCGTGCCCGCAGCCGTACGCTCCGGTGCCGTCGTCCTCATCGTCAACGGTGGTCCCACTGAGTTGGACGACCTGGCCGACGTGGTGGTCTACGGGTCGCTCAGTGCACTGCTCCCGGCCCTGGTGTCTTCCGGTCACTGACCACCTGCGCCGCGGGCGATAATTGCCCGTGCCAGTGAGGGCCACACCATGAGCAACGATGCTTTGCGCCAACGGCTGGCCCAGTACTTCCCCATTTTTGGTGTTCGCATCACCACGCCGCGCCTGGTGCTCCAGTTTCCGCTCGATGAAGATCTACTGGACTTGCTGCCCGTGATCGAGGAAGGCATCCATGATCCAGATCGGATGCCCTTCAAGTACCCATGGACCGACACGCCCAACCCGCAACGCGATCGCGATTCGCTCAATCATTGGTGGGGCAATCGAGCCCACTGGTCTCCGCAGAACTGGGCGTGGAGTGCCGCCGTGTTTGTCGACGACCACCCGATCGGCGTACAAAGCATGCTGGCTCAGAACTTCGCCATTCGTCGGCAAGTCTCAACCGGCTCATGGATCGGCCGGCAGTACCAAGGAAAGGGCATCGGCCGCGAAATGAGGGCCGCCATGCTCCATCTGGCCTTTGCGGGTTTGGGTGCCACGACGGCCCACTCCGGCTACCTCGAGTACAACACGTCGTCGCGGCGGGTCTCGGAAGCATTGGGTTACGAGCCGAATGGACACACCACTCAGTCCATCCGCGGTGAGCCGGTGACTGAGCAGCGGGTCATTCTGCGCCGCAGTGCCTGGGAGGCACAGCGCAGGGACGACATTGAGATCGAGGGTTTGGAACCCGCACTCTCCATGTTCGGACTGAGCTAAGAGGCCTTCTTGCCCTCGGACTTGGCCTTGCGTCGTGGTTTCAAGGCAAACCACCAGATGCTGGCCATGGTTCCCAAAATGCCGACGGTGGCTGCCACCGGCTTTACGACTTTTCGACCCCCGCTTTTCGGCATGGGTGAAGACACTAGCGGCCTCCCGTCGAACTCGGCTGGTCGCTCACGAGGGCGTCTGTGCAGCACGGTGCTCGTGGTAGGCCACGGCTGCTTCAACCAGAGCACTGAAAGGCCGGGAGTCACTTCCTTCTTCTGGGTGCCATTGCACGCCCAGCACAAAGCGGGCGTGCGGCATCTCCACCGCCTCGATCACTCCGTCTCCAGCGCGCGCCGTCGGTACCAGGCCTTCACCAAGCCGGTCGATGGATTGATGGTGCGAACACAGCACTGTGGGTGAATTGCCAAACACCGCCGCCGCCGTGCTGCCCGGTTCCGTGGACACCGCCACATCGCCGAAGACCAGTGGGGCATGACGATGTTGGTCGTTGCCCACCACATCGGGCAGGTGCTGGTGCAGCGTGCCACCGAGCTCGACGTTGAGCACCTGGCAACCCCGGCAGATGGCCAGCACGGGGAGGTCGACGGCCAGGGCCGCCGCCAGCAGCGCGCGCTCGCTCTCGTCACGCACTGGGTTGACGCCCCCCACCGTTGGATCAGGCTCTTCACCGTATGACTCGGGATCGACGTCACCCCCGCCCGTGAGCACCAGTCCGTCCAGCACGGCGATCACTTCCGCCGCCCCCGCCGCCGGGCCAGCAGGGGCGCCGTGGACCGGTGGCAGCAACAGCGGCCGACCACCGGCCGCGGCAACGAGCTCGTAATAGGACTCGGGCAACACGGCTGAGCGTCGCTCCCAGTTGCCCCACGCGGTGTCGGCCACATAGGTGGAAATGCCAATGAGTGGGATGGTCATGATCGCGGTGCCATGGCGGCGCGCACCGAGCGCACCACCTCTTCCTTCGAGGCCCCGGGAGAGAGCACCGCCACCACGCCCGCCGCCATCAGTGCCTCCACATCGCGCTCGGGAATGATGCCGCCGACCACCACGGGGATATGGAGACCGCGCGAACGCAGCTCATTAATCACGGCCGGGGCCAGGGTGAGGTGCCCTCCCGAGTGCATGGAAAGTCCCACCAGGTCGACGTCCTCCTGCACAGCCGCATTGGCCACGGTGACCGGTGACTGGCGCAGACCGAGGTAGATCACCTCAAAGCCAGCATCCCGGAGCATGCGGGCTACCACTTTGACGCCTCGGTCGTGGCCGTCCAGCCCGACCTTGGCCACCAGGACCCGGCCCCCGTCCGTTCCGTCTGCGTGCACACTCCTAGCGTACAAAGGGTTGGACGCCTGGCTTCCGGTCCGCCATCATTCGTCATGCCCGGACTTGAGATGCTGACCGCAGGGATTACCGATGGGACCATCGAAACGGTGGTACTGGCCTTCCCCGACATGCACGGTCGACCGGTCGGAAAGCGGGTCACACCTCACTTCTTCCTTGAGCATGTGGCCGAGCATGGGATCGAGGTGTGCGACTACCTCCTGGCCGTCGACGTCGACATGAACCCGCTGCCGGGCTATCACTTTGCCAACTGGGACCTGGGTTACGGAGACATGGTGGCCGTCCCCGACTTCGCCACGGCGCGACTCGTGCCCTGGCTGCCAGGCTCCGCCCTCGTCATCTGCGACCTGACCGACGATGCGGGCCAGCCCATCAGTGTCTCGCCGCGCCAGATTCTGCGCGAACAGGTGGCACGAGCCAACGAGCGCGGGTTCAACGTGCAGAGCGCAACCGAGCTCGAGTTCTTCCTCTTCCGTGACACCTACGAGGAGGCACAGCAACGTTGGTGGAAGGGTCTCACGCCGCACTGCTCCACCATTGAGGACTACCAGTTGCTGCAGACCTCACGTGAGGAATACATTCTGAGTCGAATCCGCCACGAGATGTGTGCGGCCGACATCCCAGTGGAATTCTCCAAGGGTGAGGCCGGCCGTGGACAGCATGAGGTGAACGTCACCTATACCGACGCGCTGCAGACGGCCGATCGGCATCTCGTGTTCAAGAACGGGATCAAGGAGATTGCGGCCCAGGAGGGGCGGGCCGCCACCTTCATGGCCAAATGGACCATGGATGACGTCGGTTCGTCATGCCACGTGCACAACAGTCTGTGGGACAAGACGTCCAACGCCCCGCTCATGGCCGACCCATCACACCCCAGCGGCCTCTCCACCGTGGGCCGGCAATTCCTGGCTGGCCAGCTACATGCCGCTCGTCAGTTGGCCTGGTTGGCCGCGCCGACGGTGAACTCATACCGCCGTTACGTGCCGGGCAGCTGGGCGCCGACGGCGGTGGTCTGGGGCGAAGACAACCGCACCTGCGGATTCCGGGTGGTGGGACACGGCGCCGGGCGCCGGATTGAGACGCGGGTGCCTGGCGCTGACGTCAACCCCTACCTGGTGGTGGCCGCCTGCATCGCCGCCGGCCTCTACGGCATCGACCACGAACTGGAACTGCCCGACCCCTATCCCCGCAACGCATACGAGGCCACCGACGTGACTCGGATCCCCTCCACCTTGGTTGAAGCGGTTGACGAGCTGCGCCATTCCGAAGTCGCGTTCGAGGCCTTCGGGCCAGACGTGCACCACCACCTGCTCAATACCGCCCAGCAAGAATGGGAGGCCTCGAACCGCCATGTGACCGACTGGGAGTTGGCCCGCTATTTCGAGCGAATCTGAGAACCTTCACCCGGCGGCAACCCCGCTGACCTTGGCACCATTTAGGCGCTTGTGGATGCCCTTGGTGTCCTTGTAGAGGTTGATGAACTCCTTGAGGCGTTCTTCGTACACCGCAGCCGCAGCCTTATCCGGGGTGTAGACCGCCTTAACCTGCACTGTCTTGGGAATGTCGGCCAATGAAATGTGGCCCAGTGCCAAATGGGTGATGAGGCCGGCACCGCGGACGTTGGCCAGGACAGGGTCGGCGATCTGTCGGATGGTGCGTCCGGTGGCGTCGGCGTGAATCTGCGACCACACATCGGAGTTGGCTCCACCACCCACGAAGGCCATGGAGTCGAATCGTCTCTTGCAGTACTTCTCCACGGCACCCAAGAGCCAGGCGGAGTTGAGGGCCACGCCTTCGAATACGGCCCGCACCATGTCGGAGCGATTCGAAAACAGCGAAATGTTGTGAAACCCGCCCCGGATGGTGTGGTCGTCCACCGGGGTGCGCTCGCCATTGAGCCAGGGTGTGAACATCACGCCGTGAGCACCCACTGGGACGCTGGACACCACGTCGTTCAAGCGAGAGAAGAAGTCGTCCGGCGCTCCGCTTCCACCGTCGAAGGGATCGTCGGGGAAGAGCATGTTGTCGCGCAACCAGGTCAGGCAGGCCCCGCCCGTCTCGTGTTCGTCGGCCACCAGGTAACGACCGGGGATACCCGAAGGAAACGACGCCACGTTGGTCAGGGCATCGGTCTTCTTGAAGGGGACGTGACAACTGATCCAACTCGAGGTCCCGATATAGAGGTGGGCATCAAAGTCGTCCACTGCACCCGATCCGACCGCGGCCGAGTGCAGATCGCCGGTGCCGGTGACGACCGGCGTGCCCTCCAACAGACCAAGTTCGGCCGCCACATCGGCACGCAGCCCACCGACGGTCGATCCGGTGGCCAGCAATTCCGGCAAGGTGGCGCGGTCCAACCCGGCCAGCTCGAAGAGGGAGTCGTCGTAGGCCACATGATTGACGTCACGGTTGTCGGTGACCCAATGCAGCGTGATGCTGTCGTAGGACGCCCGGGCCAAACCAGTGAGCCGCAGATTGAGATAGTCCACCGGTTCCAAGAACACCGCGGTGGCGGCGTAGACGTCTGGCCGCTGTTCACGCAGGAAGTGAATGTGCCCTACTGGATCCTTCCCCGAAAGGCTGGGGATCCCGCCGGTCTTGCGAACCCAACGGGCTGCCTTCGACGGCGAATATCCCTGCACGGTCAGCGCACCACGCACGGTCTCTTTGACGGCGTGAGAACCCCTCGAGTCCATCCAGATGATGCAGGGCCCAATGGCCTCACCATCAACACCGATGGGCACCGTGCCCGACCACTGGGAAGTACAGCCCACCCCGACCACACGCTCGGGCGAAATGCCGCTGTCGGCCATGGCCCGCCGGGCTGAGTTGACGATGGCGGTCCACCAATCTTGCGGGCGCTGCTCGGCGCCACCGTCGTCGGTGAGCTGCATGCCCACCTTCTCGAACGCGTGGGCGGCAATGCGGCCGGTGGCTGAGATCACAGCCACCTTGGGACCGCCCGTCCCAAGATCAACGGCCAGGACGTACGTGTCCTCAGGCCCACTCGACGCAATGTTCCGCAGCGGAGTGGGTGGAGTGGCCCGCAGGGTCGGAGCTGGGGGGTTTGGCATCTCGGCGAAGCGTAATCCCGCCCACAGCTGCCGACCCTGCAAAGTTGCGTCTCTGGTTAGGCGGCCAACGATGCTTCGACTTCGAGCTCGATCTTCACCTTGTTGCTCACCACAACGCTGCCGTCGAGCAACGAGTGATTGAACACCACGCCGAAGTCGCGACGGTCGATGTCAGCCTCGGCGGAGAAGGCCACCACGGACTTACCCTCTTGCATGGATGGGCCTTCACCCAGGTATTCGAGGTTGAACTCCACCGGCTTGGTGACGCCACGAATGGTCAGGTCGCTCTTCAGGATCCACTCCGAGTCGCTGATCTTCTTCAGCCCTGTCCCCTTGAGGGTGATGGTCGGGTAGTTCTCGACGTCGAGAAAGTCATTGGTACGCAAGTGGTCGTCGCGCATTGACTGGTTGGTGTGGATGCTGGCCGTCTTGGCCTCGGCATCAAGCGTCGACTCTTCGGGATTCTCGGCCACCGTGAAGGTGCCAGAGAATTCCGTGAAACGCCCTCGTACCTTGGTACCGACGAGGTGGCGGGCTACGAACCCAATTTCGGCGTGGGCGGTGTCGACTACATAGGTTCCCGGCTTGGGAAGTGTCACGTTGCTCATATGAAGCTCCTTTTCTGTATCGCTAAGGTCATTGATGAGATAGTATCTGATCTATCAACTACTTGTCAATCAGTTATCTATCAGTCAGAGAAACGTGCAGCCCTGGTAAACTCGGACCAGATTGAGGGAGCGCCATGACCACCGATTCAGTACACACGCCGGAGACAGCCGACTCCTCCCCTTGCGGTGCCCTTGGTCAGATCAATGACGAACGTCTGCAGCTCATGGGGCTGCTCGTTCGCTCTCACCGGCGCCTGACCGACCTGCTTGGTGCCGAGCTGGAGCGCACCATCGGCATACCCCTGGTGTGGTTCGACGTTCTCATCCATGTCGGCGGCGCACCCGAAGCCCGCATGACCATGAGCAAGCTCAGCAGCAGTGTGGCCCTGACCACTGGCGGCATCACCCGACTGATCGACCGCATGTCCGACGCTGGGTTGGTAGCCCGCTCCAACTGCCCCAACGATCGCCGCAGCGTGCACGTCGTGCTCACCCCCGCCGGGCAGGACACCCTTCACCGCGCCATTGCCGAACACATCGAGGGGATCGATCGACATTTGTTCACGCCAATGACGGAGAGCGACCGTTCTTCTTTGGCCACCATCCTGACCAAGGTGGCAGACGGCGGCTGCTAGGCGGCGGGATCCTGGGCCTTTACCAACCAGGCCCGGGCCGAAATGTCTTCGGCGTCGAGGTCCAGGTCTGTGCCTTCGCCCGACCCAGCACCACTCGTGATCTTCACCGCTAACACCTCGCGCCCGATGTAGTCGAAGTAGTCGGCAATCACGTCGAGCCCTTCCAACCAAAGCTCGATCCGGTCCGACACATTCAGCCCGCTGTTCTTGCGCAGGTCCTGCACCAGTCGCACCACTTCGCGCGCCATCCCTCGGTGAACCAACCCTTCATTCAGCGTCAGATCGAGCGCCACCACTTCGCCGCCTTCGCGTGAGACAGCAAAACCCTGCTGTCCCCTCACACGTAGCTGCACGTCACTTGGACCTAGCTCGGTGAGCCCGCCGCTGAGTTCGACGGTGATCGATTGGCCTGACTCGAGTGTGGCCGCGGCCGCCACACCATCCAACTTGGCTAGCGCAGGCTTGAGATCCTTCACCTGCTCACCCAACCGGGGGCCGAGCGTCTTGAAGTTGGGCACCAATTCAAACTCGAGGACGTCACCCAGCTCTTCGGCCACATCGATGGCGTCAACATTGAGCTCATCGGCCACCATGTCGTGCAGAATTGCTGGCGCTCCCGCAGGCAGGAACACCAGGGCACGGGCCAACGGTTGGCGCACCTTCATCCCGGCCTCGCTCCGAGCAGCCCGGCCCAGCGAGGTCAGGCGCCGAGCCAGCCCCATCTGCGCCTCAAGCTCGGCATCCATCCGGCCCACCACAGCCGAGGGCCAGTCCTCCAAGTGCACCGACTGATCGTCCTCGGCATCGGTCAGCGCCCGCCACATGGCGTCGGCCACAAAGGGGCAGAAGGGCGCCAGCAACAGCGCCAGCGTCCGCAGCACTTCGTGCAATGTGGCTTGCGCGGCCAAGGTGTCTCCGGCAGGAGCGTCGGCATCGGTGCGCCAGAAGCGTCGGCGGCTGCGCCGCACGTACCAGTTCGACAAATCGTCCACTAGGGACCCGATGGCGGCCGCGGCCTCCAACGGCTCGTAGGTCTCCAGGCCCTTGGTCACCGTGGCCACCGTGCCGGCGAGACGGGAAAGGATCCAGCGATCCAGCGACCCGCGAGCAGATTCGGCCGGAATGCCAGGATCGGACGGATCGAATTCGTTCAGTGACGCATATGTCGTAAAGAAGCTCAACGTGTTCCACAGCGTGAGCAACGTGTCGCGCATGGCCGTGTCGATAGCGCCGAGGCTGGCTCGCGTCGGCGTCCAGGGCGAGCCCTGGCTGAACATCCACCAACGCAATGCGTCAGCCCCCCGCGTGTCGAGAATGGTCCAAGGGTCGATGATGTTGCCCAGCGACTTGGACATTTTGCGACCGTCGGCATCGACAATGTGCCCGAGGCAGACCACGTGCTTGTACGGGCTCTGGCCGAAGACCATGGTGTTGATGGCCAGCAGCGAATAGAACCAACCCCGCGTCTGGTCGATGGCCTCGGAAATGAAATCGGCCGGAAACGTGAAGGCCTCAACGGATCCGGGCACATGGGGGTAGCCCACCTGAGCCGCTGGCATGGACCCTGAATCGAACCAGGCGTCGATCACCGGAGTGACCCGGACGGCCACACCAGCGTGACCCTCACCAACGCACCCCGGGCAGTCGAAGGTGACCTCGTCGATGACGGGACGATGCGGGTCCAGCCCGGTCACATCTCGACCGCAGTACTCGGACAACTCCGCCAGTGACCCGATGCAGGTCAGGTGATTCTGCTCGCAACGCCAGATGGGGAGCGGCGTACCCCAATACCGATCGCGCGACAGCGCCCAGTCCACGTTGTTGGACAGCCACTCGCCGAATCGCCCGTCCTTAATATGAGCCGGATGCCAGTCGATGCCGGCATTGGCGGCCAGAAGGTCGTCCTTGCGGGTGGACGTGGCGATATACCAGCTGGGCTTGCCCCAGTAGATCAGCGGTGTGCGGCAGCGCCAGCAGTGCGGGTACGAGTGCACATAGGGCTGACGGCGCACCAGCAACCCGGCTGCCTCCAGGCGATCGTTGATCAAGGTGTTGCTGGCCCGCACGTCCTGGCCCTCGAGCCACGCGATCTCGTCGGTGAACTTCCCGTCGGGACCGACAGGATTCAACGAAGGCAGCCCGTTCTCCCGACCGATCTGGCGGTCGATCTCACCAAAGGCCGGGGCCAAGTGCACCAAGCCCGTGCCTTCCTCCGTTGTGACGTACGACGCCGGCACCACACGCCAACCATCGGAAGCGGGTGGTTCGGGCAAGTCACTGAACGGCCGTGCATAGTGCAGCCCAACCAAATCCTGGCCCGGCATCCGTCGCGACACCCGAGCTGACGCACCCTCCCCCAACACCGCATCCACTAACTCGTCGGCCAAAATGAGGCCATCGACCACGGCATAGGTCAACTCCGGATTGACCGCGACACCCGTGTTGGACAGCAGCGTCCAGGGTGTCGTCGTCCACACCGCCAATGCGGCGCCATCACCAAACACATCGGCTGGAGCATCGACCAACGCGAACCGGACGTAGGCCGACTCGTCCTCTTCATCGGTGTAGACGCCCGGTTGGCCTAGCTCGTGACTCGAGAGAGCCGTCCCGCAACGCGGACAGTAGGGCACCACCTTGAGGTCTTCGTAGAGCAGTCCCTGGTCGAACAGCTGCTTGAGATGCCACCACACCGACTCGACGTAGCTCGGGTTCAATGTCCAGTAAGCGTCGTCCAGGTCGAGCCAGTACCCGATGCGGGTGGTCAAGCGGGCGAATTCGTCGACATACGAATACACCGACTCGCGGCACAGCCGGGTGAACTCGGCGATGCCCACCTCGTCCTCGATCTGCTTCTTGCCGGTGATCCCGAGCCGCTTCTCTACCTCGACCTCAACCGGCAACCCGTGGGTGTCCCAGCCACCTCGCCTGGCCACGAACGATCCGTTCATGGCGTTGAAGCGGCAGAAGAGATCCTTGTAGGCCCGGGCCCAGACGTGATGCAGGCCGGGCATCCCATTGGCGGTGGGCGGGCCCTCATAGAAGACCCACGGCGTGGCGTCCTTACGCTGCTCCATGCTCCGTTCGAAGACGCGATGCTCAGCCCAGCGGGCCAGCTCAGACTCCTCGAGGGCAACAAAATCGGTGTCGGGGGGTATGGGTGTGAACACAGGAAATGGGTGGGTACGGCCGCCGGTGCAGGGACCGCTGTCGTCCCGGGAAGAATAGAGGCTGTGGAACCCACCCCGTTCGAGCTGATCTGCGAGATCGAACCACCCATCCGCCCTGATCTGAAGAAGGTGCGCCATCAGATCGGTGTGCTCAGTGCCGTGGCCACCGCCTTCCTCATCCCCGACAACCACATCGGACGGGCCACCGTCTCCAGCGTGGCCGTGGCCCACGAGGTCGAGGCCATGGGTGGGAGGTCGATCGCCTGCCTCAACGCTCGCGACCGCAACCTGCTCGGCTTCCAGCGCGACCTGCTGACTGCGGCCGCCTATGGAGTGGACCAATTTCTCTTCGTCTATGGCGACAAGCCCAGCACCGGTGGCCGCACCAGCGAGCTCACCGTCCGGGCCATGATTGAGGAAGGTCGCAATTTCGCTCCGGCCCAAACCGGGCCGGTTCCCATGCGCTTCGGTGCGGCGGCGGGTCTCGGCTCCCTCCCGGGCTGGAAACGAGAGGCGGACTTCCTTTTCCTCCAGATCGGCTTCGACCTAGGCGCCCTCCTGCGCTGGCGCGACTCAGTGGACCTGAACATGCCCGTCTATGCCGGCGTAATGACGTTGGCCAGCCCAGCCATGGCCCGCACGCTGGCGTCCAGCATCCCCGACATCACTATTCCGGCCGATCTGGTCGAGCGAGTCTCCAAGGATCCAATGGCCGGCGTCCATGCGGCCTGCGATCTCGTGGCCAACATCAAGGGCAGCGGTGCCTTCGACGGCGTGCACCTGATTCCGGTCAGCCGCTACCGCGACGTCGCGGCCCGACTCGAATCATTTACTTAGCCCTCAGTAGTAACTATCGAGCGCTCCTCGCGCCCAAAGGGGCTGAAATGCCGCTTCACGAGGCCGTCCCAGGCCGCGTCATCGATCTGCTCCAGCGAGTCCAATACCAGGTCGGCCAGGCCGAAAGCGGCGTGATGGCCCTCCCCATGCTCGGGTACGGCCACACAGGCCATGGAAGCAGCCTTCGACGCCAGCACTCCAGCCGGGGAGTCCTCCCACACCACACAACTTCGGGGCGGCGCTCCTAATTTGGCCGCTGCCGTCAGGAAGACGGCGGGATGCGGCTTGCCATAGGACTCGTCCTCGGCCGAGTGCACCAGCTGGAAGTGGCGACGAAGGTCGAAGTGCTCCAGCGCCAGGTTGATCAGCACATACTGCGATGACGAGGCCACTGCCAAGGGCAGCCCCCGATCAACACACATGGCAATGGCGTGCTCCGCCCCGGGCTTCAGCTGTCCCTTGGAGAGCAACAACTCAATGACCCGATCAATGATCGCCACAGCCACTTCGTCGGGCGTCGGGCCCGACCATCGGAACTGCTCGTACCAGTAGGCCGTCACCTCGTCGATGAACATGCCCTTGGTCCAACGGCAACCATCGACGTCGATGGGCACGCCGAGGCTGCCCAGAATCTCCACCTCGGCCTCGTGCCAGAGAATTTCCGAGTCGATGAGGAGCCCGTCCATATCGAAGATGGACGCGGCAAACCCCGCGTCCACCGGAGTCGAGGCGCTCAAGCCGACAGCGCAGCCTCGATGGCGCCCACAATCTCGGCGCTCTCGGGCTCTACCTGGGGCCGGAAACGGGCCACCACGTCACCCGAACCCGAGATCAGGAATTTCTCAAAGTTCCAGGTGATGTCGCCGGCGTTGCCTTCGGCGTCCTCCTTGGCGGTGAGCTCCTCGTAAATGGGGTGGCGGTCCTCCCCATTGACGTCGATCTTTTCCATGAGGGGGAAGCTCACGCCATAAGTGGTGGAGCAGAACTCCTGAATCTCTTCGGCCGTTCCCGGCTCCTGCCCCATGAACTGATTGCACGGGAAGCCGACCACCGAAAAACCTCTGTCGCCATAGGTCTTCTGAAGCCGCTCAAGCCCCTCATACTGCGGCGTCAGGCCGCACTTGGAGGCGACGTTGACCACCAAAACGGTCTTGCCGGAAAACGCTCCGAGCGAGGAATCATCGCCTTGAAGGGTATGGACTGGAATGTCGTAAAGGGCCATGCGGCCGAGACTAACGGCGATCGCTGCCCGCTGCGCCAGCGGCGTGGCCTGCATAGGGTGAGCGACATGCAGGCCGTGGTGATCCGTGACAACGAACTCTTCATCGAGGAACGGCCGGACCCGGTACCCGGTTCGACGGAGCTGCTGGTCTCGGTGCATGCCGCCGGCCTCAACGCGGCCGACCTGGTGCAGCGGGCTGGTTTCTATCCTGCCCCTCCCGGTTCGCCACCCGACATTCCTGGCATGGAATTCTCCGGCGAGGTGGTGGACATCGGTGCCGAGGTGACCCGCTTCGCTCCTGGTGACCGCGTCATGGCAGTGGTGGGCGGCGGCGCGCAGGCCACCATGACCCTGGTCGACGAGTCACATGCTTTGGCCGTGCCCGATTCGCTGTCCTGGACCGAAGCTGGTGGCTTCCCCGAGGTCTTCTCGACGGCGTTCGATGCGCTGTTCACTCGGGGCGAACTGCAGATGGGCGAACGCGTCCTCATCACTGGGGCCGCCGGAGGCGTTGGGACCGCCGGCGTCCAACTCGCCGCCGCGGCAGGAGCGATGGTCGTCGCATCCGTGCGCGACGCCGCACGCCACGGCGACGTGCGCTCATTGGGCGCAGCAACGGTGATCGACCCAGCCCAGGTGGCGGGCCACGGCCCCTACGACGTGGTCTTGGAGTTGGTCGGCGCGCCCAGCCTGTCCACAGTGCTCCCACACCTGGCCAAAGAGGCACGCATCGTCGTCATCGGCATGGGGGCTGGCGCCACCCTCGAACTGAATCTCTTCCAACTCATGAGTGCTCGGGCCCGTATCGGTGGCGCCACACTCCGGGCCAGGACGCGGCGCGAGAAGGCCAACGTGGCGGCCGGCGTGACCCAGCACGTGCTGCCCCTGCTGGCCGCCGGGACCATCACGGTGCCCGTGTGCGACACGTTTCCCTTGGCTCAAGCCGCTGACGCCTACGAGCGGTTCGGCACGGGGAAGAAGCTCGGTAAGGTCGTCCTCGTCGCGTGAATCAAATCGCCACATGATTGAGGCGGTGTTCTTCGACGGCGACCAGACGTTGTGGGATTTCGAGAAGGTCATGCAGTTCGCGTTGGAAATGACACTGGTTGAGCTGAAGGAGGCTCGGCCTGGCCCCTTGGCCCAACTGCTCCGGGTACGCGATCTCCGTGATGACCGCGACTACGTGGCCAGGCAACTGGAAGGTCAGGAATACAACATGGCCCGGTTGCGCCGTCACGGCTTCGCCCGCACCATCGAGCGTCTCAGCGCGGACGGCGGCGATTGGAGCGAAGCCAACAACGATCAGTTAGTGGAGCAGCTCACCGCTTCCTACTTCCATCACAGGGATCAGGATCCGGCACTGTTCGAGGACACCATCGTCGGACTTGACGCACTGCGGTCCGACTACCGACTCGGACTGCTTTCCAATGGAAGCCGTCTGCCCGACACGATCGGGCTGGGTGGGTACTTCGAAGCCATCGTGTTTGCCCAGGACCATCGGGTCACTAAGCCCGATCCGGCAATCTTTACTATCGCTCGGGAAGCACTTCACGTCGATCCATCGACGTGTGTCCTCGTTGGGGACCACGAGCTCAATGACGTCGTGGGGGCCAAACGAAGTGGCTGGCGCGCCATCTGGCTTGACCGCACGGGCGACGGCACGTTTCACTCTCCCATTGGCTACGACGACGTGCCGGACGCCGTCGTGACTTCCCTGCGTGAGCTCCCGACGGTGCTCACGACGCTTTGATCTGAGCCCACTCTTCGTGGAGCATGGCGCAGAGCACTTCGTCGGTCCACTCCCCCTTCACGAATTCGTTCTCCCGCATGTGCGCTTCACGGCGCATGCCGATGCGTTCCATTACCCGAGATGAGGCCACATTGCGGGCATCGCACTGGGCTTCTATCCGGTGCAGGCCGAGCAGGTCGAACCCGATGGCGAGCAATGCCCGCGCCCCTTCCGTGGCCAATCCCCTTCCGGAATATTCCGGGAGAATGATGTATCCGAGCTCGCCGCGTTGGTGGATATTGCTTCGATAGAAGAACGTCATGGCTCCTACGAACTGGCCGCCATCTCGCAACTCGGCCGCCAGCTCAAGGACGTCGCCTTCGACCTCGAGCTTCGTACCCTGGAGCCGGCGATCCATCGACTCCTGGAGACCCTTTCGCACCATGACCTCGCTGTAGAGATACCGCACCACATCGGGATTGCTGTAGAGCGTGTACACACCCTCAGCATCCTCCTGCCGGTACGGCCGCAGGATGAGCCGCTCCGTATAGATGGGTAGGTCCTTTTTGGAAAAACTCACAATTCGATCCAATCAGATCTTGGCGCGGCCCGCGATAATGGAGCCCACTTATGGCTCTCGAATTCAACGTCGAAGATCCAACAAGTACCGACGTGCTGGAGGTTCTGGCTGCGCACTTGGCCTTTGCTCGGGAGACCACACCAGCCGAACACGTACATGCCCTCGATGCCAGCGGCGTCTCCGGTCCCATGATCACCCTCTACGGCGCCCGAGAGAACGGCGTGCTGATGGGCATCGGCGCGCTCCGAGAGCTCGACGCCGCACATGGCGAACTGAAGTCGATGCACGTTCTCCAGGCCGCCAGGGGGCAGGGAGTAGGGCGGGCCGTGTTGGCATACCTGCTGTCTGTAGCTGAGGCGCGGGGCTATACCCGAGTCAGTTTGGAAACCGGTACGCATGAGGGGTTCAATGCCGCCCGAGCCATGTACACCCGGATGGGTTTCACCATGTGTCCACCGTTCGGCGACTATGCGCCCCACGCCGGGAACACCTTTATGTCGATAGAGCTGACAGCACCCTGAGCGGTACTGGCCCCACCCGCTCAGCGTCGAGGAGACGCCACCAGCACGGGGATGCGCCGAACGGTGTTGGCCTGGTACTCGGCGTACGGAGGGTACGCGGCAACGGCACGGTCCCACCACTCGTCACGCTCGGCACCATCGATTTCCCGCACCACCACGGGCACCGCTTCGGGACCATCTTGCAGCAGAACCTCATCGGGAAAGGCCTTGAGGTTGTAGTACCAGACCGGATGGGTCGGCATGCCGCCCTTCGACGCCACCAGGGCATACGACCCTTCGTGTTCCACGCGCATCACCGGGGTCTTTCGGATCTTCCCCGTCTTGTTGCCCCTGGTCGTGAAGATCACGATCGGCATCCCGGTGTCCGTCAGCGTGTTGGCCTCGGTCCCTCCGGAGCGTTCATAGGCCTCGACCTGCTCGCTTACCCACTCCCAGGGACTGGCCTCGTATTCACCTTCGATCGTCATATTGGCGATCCTATGGCTCGATTTTCCTGGGAGTGTCGGAGTACTGGGCCGACTCCACGACGTGCCGGAGCACCACTGAGGTGGTCACCGGCCCTACACCTCCGGGCACCGGTGACCGAGCTGCGGCCAGCCCCTCAATCGCCTCACCGTCCACATCGCCCCGGAGTTGACCGTCGGCATCCACATTGGTTCCCACGTCGATTACCACCGCTCCTTCACCGACGTGGGCCCCACCAATGAGATGAGCACTGCCCGCCGCGGCAATCACGATATCGGCGGCGCTGGTGACGGCAGCCAGGTTGGACGTCCTCGAATGGCAGACGGTCACTGTGGCATTGGCCGCCAGAAGGAGCTGCACCAATGGTTTCCCAACAACGGTGCTCCGACCCACCACAGCGACAGAGCGACCGGCCAGTGCGACCGAATGATGCGCCAGCAGCTCCATGACGGCCACCGCCGTCGCCGGAGCGAACGACGGGAGCCCAGCCGTCAATCGGCCCAGGCTCAATGGATTGGCCCCATCGATGTCCTTGACCACTGGAATATGGAGAGCAATCTCCGATGCCGACATCCCGTCTGGCAGCGGCGTTTGCATCAGGACACCATGGATTCGAGGATCTTCGGCCACCTTCCGGAGCTCGGCCACGACGGCCTCTTCGCTTGTTGCCGCCGCCAGTGACACCACCTCAGCCTCAATGCCAGTCGATGCCGCGGCGCGCACGATGGAACGCACGTAAGACATCGTGCCCTCATCGTCGGTCGCCACCATGATGATCATGGTGGGCACGTTCCCGCCGGCCCGAAGGGTCTCGGCTGTCGCAGCCACTTGACTCCGGATGGATGCCGACAACTCCTTGCCCCCGAGGATCTCGGTCACGTAGACACCGCGGCCAATACTCGCTGGGTCACCTGGCGTGCTCGCTGGGCATTCGATTCGGCAGCAACCAGGGAAGCCGACAGTCGTTCCCGCTCACTCCCATCGGCGATCTGCGACAAGTTGATGGCGATATTCAAGATGGCCGACGAGATGGCAGCCTCGGCCATGGCGGACGCCACGCCGACATCCGACAGGACGTTCGGATTGGAGTTCTCCACCAATTCTTCGGCCGCCTCGATCATTTCGCCTGCTAATTCCGCCGTACGCACGGGTGGGAGTGCGGCACCAATCAGAGCTACTTGAATGGCACCTTTACGCGCTGCCGTTTCAGCGTCCGTTTCCCTGGGCAGGCCGTAAGCGGCACCGACTGCGGCGAAGGCCACCTCGTCCTCCTGGGCCAACTCCAGAGCACGGCGACGCCACCCAGTGGCCTTCTCGTGCAGGTCCATCATGCGAATCTCGCGATCGGACCATTTCGACCCGGTGGTGTAGATGCTGACCATCCCGATCAGCGCGGCAGCAGACGCCGCTGCCAGCGCGGCCACCGAACCGCCACCAGGCGTGGGTTGTCGGGCAGCCAAGTTCTGCAGCCATTCGTCGATGGCAAGGTCCTTCATCAGGCAGTGAGCACTACGACGCCCGCATTGGCTCCGCGACCCACGGTATGTGACAACGCCACCCGAGCTCCTTCGACCTGACGCAGACCGCACTGGCCTCGAAGCTGCCGGACCAGCTCCACCACCTGGCCCAAGGCCGAGGCGCCCAAAGGTTCGCCCTTGGAGAGGAGCCCACCACTTGGATTAACCGGTAGGCGGCCACCCAATGTGGTGGCGCCCGAAGCCAGCAATTCGCCGGAGGCACCCCGAGCGCACAGGCCGAGCTCCTCGTATGACAACAGTTCCCGGGCGGCGTCAGTGTCCTGACACTCGACCACGTGCAGATCGTTGGGACCGAGCCCAGCCTCTTCGAAGGCAGCAGTCGCGGCCAGCGTCGTGGGCGACGGCACTGCGTCATCGATCAATCCCGACAACGGGGTGGACTCGCTCAACACTGCCCCGGGCAGGTGTGAGCGAAGAACCGCGCCAGCCAGGGTGATCGGAGCGGGACCTCCGGCACCGACCAAGTCGCTGCGGGTCAAGACCACGGCGGCGGCTCCCTCATTGGGCGAGCAGAGCATGAAGAGGTGGAGCGGTTCACAGACGACCCTGGACGACAACACTTCTTCAGCCGTGATCTCTTTTTGGTACATGGCATCGCCGTTCATGGCTCCGTGACGCCGGTTCTTCACCACCACCTGAGCTAGATGCTCCTTGGTGACACCGGACGTCATGGCCAGACGCTGCGCCCGCAGCCCGAAGAAGGCCGGCGTAGCCGCCAGGCCCGCCTCCTCTTGCCATGGATCGAAGAAGGACGAACGGATAATGCCCTTGGGCATCTTCTCGGTACCGAACACGAGCACGGTGTCGTATTGGCCGGCCCGGATGGCGCCGGCAGCCAGCATGAGCGCCGCACCGCCGCTGGCACACCCGGCCTCAACATCGACAATGGGCATACCGGTCATGCCCATCCTGCTCAACACCTTGTGACCGGTGGCCACTCCGCCATAGGCCGTGCCGCAGAAGGCGGCCTGGAAACCGCCTTTCCTGACCCCAGCCTCACGCAGTGCGGTCCGCACTGCGTGCACGCCCATGTCTGTCGTGGAGACACCTTCGAAACGACCGAAGGCATGCATACCCACACCGCTGATGACCACCGAGCTCATGTGCTCGCCACAGGTGAGAAGGCAAAGGTGACAACGTCATTACCGTCACCGTCTACGTGCAGCGGCACGATGCGGAGCTCCATCGGTTGTCCAGCAGCCAGCGCTCCAGGGTTGGCTTCAGTCAAACGGGTGATGACACGAATACCCTCGGGAAGCTCCACCACGCCCATCCCATAAGGCGTCTCGCCCAGGTAGCCGGGAGGCGATGCTGTGACTGCCGTCCAGGCCCACAAGGTGCCCTCGCCCGCAAGTTCGACCGGGTCCGGGTCATCGGCGGCACAGTAAGGACAGGTGTCGTGTCGGGGGAAGTGATGGGCTCCGCACTCGACGCAGTGACTGCCGAGCAAGGCCGGCACCTCGCCGTCGGTGAAGAGACCAGTTCTGACCATGACGCGCACAGCGGTCAATGTAGGCCATTGCCTCTCAGGATGAGGTCACCGACCTCACTGTGGAAGCTCCACCAGGTCGAGCCCGTCCATCTCCCAAAAGGCGCGCAGCGAGGCGATCTTTCCCGCACCATTCGACTTGTAAGTGTAAACGCCGTGCACCACGGCCTGGTGGGTACCTCCGGCCAGGGTCGTCCGAATCACACCCACATCGGCCACCTCGTCGCCGCACATGTAGGACTGTTCAATCTCGAAGGTGATCGCTTCAGCCGAGGCGATCACCGTGTCATAGAAGGCGGCGATGGACTCTCTGCCGTGGTGTCCCTTGCCCTCGGGATCGAAGGCGGACGGCCCGATCGGGTCCTGCACGAAGGCATCATCAGCAAAGAGGGCGAGCCATGCATCACGGTCGCCGCCATGCACCGCTGCTCGAGACCGAATGGCCAAATCGCGCACGTTCAGTTCTCCATCACTCATGACGTCATTCCCTTCCTTACGGCCCGACCAACGGTCAGGTTCGAACTTTGGCGATTACCGACTCACTGAAGCGGTTCAATGCATCCACCTTGGTCTGCAGCGACTCAGTGTCGTGCTCGGGCACATACGGCCAGCGGAAGCCCACGATCACGTCGGTGACCCCCAGGTCTTCCAGACGCTTGACCCCATCAGGACTGTAGGCATCGAGCGAAATCACATGCGTCTCAAAGGGCTCGTGCTCAGTGCCGTATTCCTTACGGAGCTGCGTCAGTCGAGCCAGCAGTCCAGGAAGATCGGCCGGATCGCCTCCCCCATGGAGCCACCCGTCGCCTGACATGGCCGCACGTTTGAGTGCAGCCTCGTGGTGGCCACCGATCAGGATGGGGACCGGCTTGGAAGGTGCCGGGCTCATCTTCACCGAAGGAAGGTCGAATACGTCACCATGAAACTCGAAATAGCCACCAGCCATGAGTCCCCGCATAATGGCGATCATCTCGTCCATCCGCTTTCCCCTGCCTTCCCACGGCACGCCGCACACGGTGTAGTCCTCAGGCCAAGGACTGGTGCCCACACCGAGCAGAAGGCGATTGTCGGTCAGCACGGCCGTCGATCCCACCTGCTTGGCGATGAGAACCGGCTGGCGTATCGGCAGCTTGATGACAAAGGTCACAAAGCGAAGGGTGCTGGTGACCGCCCCCATGGCTGGGATCAGCGAGAAGGGCTCCAAAAAAGGTTTACCGTCGAGAAACTCACGGGTGCCATCGGGATTAAACGGGTACTTAGTATCGGACTCTTCTGGGTAACAGATGCTGTCGGGCACCACCATGGAGTCGTACCCGGCTGCCTCGGCCGCTCGGGCCAAAGGCAGGTAATACGTGGGATCGGTCATTGACTCGGCATACGCGAAACGCATGTCACCTCCAGCGAGGACGAAGTGGGATGTTCCCGCAGTCGCCGCCTACCATGCGACTCGTGCCCGCTCATCCTGCCAGTACCGAGGCCACGGGTCCCAACCTCGAGGCGGACTGGCGCTTGGGCGCGAATCCGGGACGGTGGGCCATGGACCTTGACCTCGAAGACCTGGAACGTAACGCTCGGCAGGTCATCGGCGAAATGGCCTACGCCTACTACTCGGGAGGGGCCGACGATGAGCGCCTCCTCCTTGGGAATATTGAGGCCTGGAGCCACTGGCAGCTGCATCCGCGGGTACTGGCTGGAATCGACGGCGTTGACACATCGACCACCCTCCTCGGCGCGCGGGTCAGCTCACCGGTGGTTATCGCTCCGACCGCCATTCAGGGACTGGCTCATCCCGAAGGAGAGGTGGCCACGGCGCGAGGTGCGGCCGAAGCCGGTGCGCTCATGATCTTGTCGTCGCTGGCCACCTGTCCTCTTGAGGACGTGGCTGCGGCTGCGCCGGAGTCCCCCAGGTGGATGCAGATCTACCTCCTCAGAGATAGAGACCGCACCAAGGACCTCGTGCAGAAAGCGTCGTCCCATGGCTACGGCGCGCTGGTGTTGACCGTCGATGCACCCGTCTCGGGCCTGCGACGACGCGAAATCAAAGCCGGTGTCCACCTCCCAGATGATCTGGCGCTCCCCAACCTGGCTGGCGGCAGCACCGAGAGTGCACGCCAGGGGGGATTTATGGCCGTGGTCACTAACGAATTCGAACCCGCCCTCACCCCGGACGACATCGGTTGGCTGGCCGGTCTCAGTGCATTGCCAGTGGTGGCCAAGGGCGTGCAGCGAGCGGACGACGCCGTGCGCTGCGTGGAAGCCGGCGCTGCGGCCATCGTCGTTTCCAACCACGGAGCCCGCCAGCTGGCCGATGCCCCCGCCACGGCTGACATCATTGACGAGATCGTTGGCGCCGTGGGCGGGCGAGCCGAGGTCTATGTGGACGGTGGAGTGCGGCGTGCCCCCGACGTCGTCAAAGCGTTGGCGCTCGGCGCCAATGCGGTCTTGATCGGACGCCCTTCGCTGTGGGCACTCTCCGTTGGTGGCGCTGACGGCATCGCGTCACTCCTACGTTGGTACGAGTCGGAACTGCAGCGAGCGATGGCGCTCTGCGGCGCCGCCACGGTAAAGGAGATCGACCGATCACTTATCCGCCGTGCTCCGGGATTCGCCCGAGCGGCGGACTGCTCATGACCACCGTTGCCGCCATGGTGGCCGCTAGAGCAGACGACGACCGCACTGCGGTGCTCTCGGCCGAAGGCCAATGGACATGGCGACAGGCCGTGGCCGAAGGGGCTACCCGTGGCGCCCTTGCCCTCTCATTGAAGGGCGAAGGCCCGCTGCACATCGGCGTGCTCCTCCCGAACGGTCCTGAGTACCTCTTCTGGCTCAATGGAGCCGCACTAGCCGGGGCGGCCATTGTCGGCGTCAATCCAACCCGCCGCGGTGAGGCGTTGGCGGCCGACGTCACCGCCACCGATTGCTCCATGCTTGTCACCGACGCAGACGGCGCGGCCATGCTCGAGGGCCTCTCTTTGGGCTTCGACGGCGACCATCTCCTGATCGTGGGGACCAACAACTACGCCGCTCAGCTCGCACGCTGCGACGCCAGCGACCCTGAAGCCGGCACGGCTGCTCGATCGCTGATTGAGCACGCGAACACCATTGACGAGGACTCGTTGTTCCAGCTGATCTTCACCTCGGGGACTACCGGTAATCCGAAGGCAGTGCGTTGCACTCAGGGTCGGCTGGCTGGCATCGCCGAGGTGGCAGCGCCTGGTTATGGCTACACATCCGACGATGTCTGCTATTGCCCCATGCCTCTGTTTCACGGCAATGCCCTGATGGCCCTGTGGGGACCAGCAGTGATGGTGGGCGCCACGGTGGCAGTGCGACCCCGCTTCAGCGCGTCGGAGTTTATGAACGATGTTCGTCGTTTTGGGGCCACCAAATTCAGTTACGTGGGCAAGGCCATCGCCTACATCCTGGCCACACCTGAGCAACCCAATGATGCAGACAACACGTTGCGCAGCGCCTTCGGTACCGAGGCGTCGGTACGTGACCGGGGTCGATTCCGCAAACGCTTCGGCTGTTATCTGATCGAGGGGTACGGACAAAGCGAAGGTGGCGCCGCCATCAACCCGACGATGGACATGCCCAAGGGCGCGCTGGGTAAGCCGGTAGACGGTGTGGACTTGGCCGTGATCAACCCTGAGACAGACGAAGAATGCCCGCCGGCCGTCATCGACACCGATGGGCGGCTGCTCAATGCCGGTGAGGCCACCGGCGAGATCGTGAACCGGAGTGGTCGAGGCAAGTTCGAGGGGTACTACAAGCATGAGAGCGCAGAACAGGACCGTCTGCGAAAGGGCTGGTACTGGACCGGTGATCTGGGCTACGTCGACCAGGACGGGTTCTTCTACTTCGCCGGCCGGTCGGGAGATTGGCTCCGGGTCGACTCTGAGAACTTCGCTGCTGGACCAGTCGAGGCCGTTCTGTCTCGCAATCCCGACATCTCGGTCTCTGCCGTGTATCCGGTGCCCGACACTCGCTCGGGCGCCGGTGACCAGGTCATGGTGGCACTGGAGTTAGTCCCCGGCGCTGCCTTCGACCCAGACGCATTCGCAGCGTGGTTGAACGGTCAGCCCGACTTAGGTACCAAGTGGGTACCCCGCTTCGTCCGCATTTCGGCCAGCCTGCCCCAGACCGGAACGGGCAAGATAACGAAAGTGGACCTGCGCCAACAGGCCTGGCTCTGTGACGAACCCATCTGGTGGTGGCCACTCGATCACTCCAAGGTCACCTACCGGCTACTCACGGATAGTGACATCACCCAGCTTGCCGACAGCTTGGCCGAGCACGGCCGAGCGCCGCTTGATCCGGTCAGCTCAGCGTAAGGAGCGGTAACAGCTCGGACAGGTTGCCAATCCGTTTGGCACCCTCCAGCATTGCGGGCGGGCGCTGACCCACACGCTCGGACTCCCTCCACACGTGCACGGCCGTCATGCCCAATTCCAGTGGTCCCTCCACATCCGGTCGCCATGAGTCACCGACGAACACGATGTCGGTCACGTGGACGCCCAGCGACTCGGCCGAATGCGCATACACCTGTGGATGCGGCTTGCGAGCTCCGGCACGGGCTGATGTCACGGCCGAATCCACCAGGTCGAGCAATCCGACGTCCTCCAAGAACGGATCCAATTCCCAGCCCCAGTTCGAGCAGACGCCGATCAGCCAGCCTTCGGATCGAAGGGCTCGCAGCGTCGGCCCAGCTTCGACGTAGGGCTTCATCGGATTTCGATCAGAGGCGCGGAGCGCATCAATGACGTCCTCGCGATCCGCGTCGGTCACGTGGCAGGCAGTGGTCAGGTCGCACAGTCGAGTGCGCACCCAGGTCTCGTACGTCTCAGCATTGACTGAGTGTTCGGCATGCTCGATGCCGTCGTAGCGATCGAAGTAAGCGGTGGTGACTTCGTTGTTCAGCACATATCCGAACCGAGCAAACACTTCGGCGTATTGACCGTCATGACGGTCCCGCCAACGGGCCAGCGTCCCGTAAAAGTCGAACACCACTGCCTTGGCCATCGGCCATAGTGTGTCCCAGTTCAACCCACTGGCACGGCACACGGAATGCCCACATCTGGTTGCTCACCGCCGCATGACTCCTGGCAGACACGGCTGACGGGGCCGTCCCCTCATCACAGGTAATACTTCTGGTCGTCATGACCATCGATACCCCAAGCGAGACCACAGACACCGGCCGAAACAGAGCCACGCGATTGGCGATTGAGACCGTCATCATTGTGATCGCCGCCCTGGTCATTGCCCTGATCCTTCGCACCTTCGTGGTCGGCACGTATTCCATCCCGTCAGGTTCCATGGAACCGACGTTGAACATCAACGATCGGATCTTGGTTAACAAACTCAGCTATGACTTCCATGGCGTTGACCGGGCCGACATTGTCGTGTTCGCCACCCCGAAGGACGAGCACTGTGCTGGGCCCCCGGTTAAGGACCTCGTCAAGCGGGTCATCGGGCTGCCCGGTGAAACGATCTCGCTCTCAGGGGGGCAGGTCTTCATTGACGGCAAGGTCCTGAATGAGCCGTGGCTACCCGCAACGGTGCGGGAATCGACGACGCCCGGCCCGGGCTCGGCCGCCTACTCGTTGGTCAAGTCGTTCAAGGTGCCGGCCAAAGAGGTGTTCGTCATGGGCGACAACCGGCCCGAGTCGTGTGACAGCCGCTATTGGGGTCCGATTCCTGAATCATCCATTGTCGGGAAGGTCGACGTTCGGTTCTGGCCCTTGTCGCGACTTCACTTCTTCTAAATCGACTTCTCGGCTCGGCGATCCACTCGCCAGACCAGCCGCAACCCCGTCCAGGTGTCGTCCATGGCGCACACCTTGTTGTCCACCAAGCCCAGTTGGAGTGCCGCCTCACGAACGACGTGATCGGTGATGTCAGTCCTCACCCCAGACGTCTTCTTGGGCCAAGCGATCCACGCTCCTCCGCTCGGGAAGATCATTTCGCCTAGGCGTTCTATCCGCTGCTCCAACGTGGCCCGACTGGTCAGGAAAGAGACGGACACATCACACTTTCCGCTCCGCCGAGTCTTGACGACGACGTCCGACGGCAGATCGGAGATGACGCCGTCCGGTGCATCAAGAAGCACCACGGTCATTCCAGCCTTGATCCCGAGTTTCTGTGCCAGAGGCGTGCCGCTGTATCCCGCCATGTCACGCCACCGCTCGGCACACCCAAAAGGCCAAGGGGTACCGAAACAAGTCATCGCCGATACGGAATTGCTGGACATGACGGTCCAATACACGATTGACCTCGTCTACATCCGACTCTTTGATGCCCATGAATTCGTAGAGAGACGCTTCGGCAATGGCGCTGGAAGGCGCATCGACGGTGATCTCGAATCCCGAGAACGCCACGTCCGTAAATCCAGCCCTGTCCAGAATGTCAGTGGTCTCCTCGGGATCCCCGAGAGCAAACGGACTGGTCGGACTCTTACCTGGCCCAGGCACCGAGACCGGAGGCACAAAAGGGCGGAGTACGCGACTGGTGTGCCACGGATTTCGATCCACCGATTGCCAGCAGGCAAAGACCAGGTGACCATCCGGACGGAGGTGGTTCCGAATGTTGGCAAACGCCGCTGACGGCTCATCGAAGAACATCACGCCAAACTGGCTGATGGCGATGTCGAAGGTCTCCCCTAGGTCCTCCACCTGCATATCGGCCACCCGATAGGTCACAGTGTCTACAGCGGCATGGAGGGCACGCTGGCGGGCCAGGGTGAGCAAATCTTCAGAGATGTCGACACCAATCACCGAGCCATTGGGTCGCACCCGCAAAGCAGCGGCCAAAGACGTCCCACCCCCACCGCACCCGATGTCGAGGACCGAATCACCGACCAACAGGCCAGCCTCATCCATCAAGTACCCAGTGACGGCTGTCGTGAGCGCCTCTCGCTCGGGCCAACGCGCCACCCAACGAGGATCGTTCCACCGTCTGCGCTCCTTTTCGTTCGAGAGTGACGACGCACCGTCCATGTCGCGACGCTATCGCCGGGCGACGAGTCCGCCCTTCTGTGTGAATATTTCGTCATGAGTGATGCCACCGACACATTCGTCGAGCTGTGGTCATGGTTCTCAACTCACTGCCAAGAGACCTCACCGCTCTACGGGCGCATCTGCCAGGCGGTGTCAGAAGACCGAGAGCTACTTGAAGCGGTACAGCAAGCTCCACCGGAATCTCACATGCCGACCAGCCTCTTGGCGGCTGTGCACTACGTCCTCCTCGACGGTCTGGACCATCCCCTGGCTGCGGTTTACCACGGTGAATCGGAGGCAGACCCCGGACCACTGTTCATTGATGTGTGCCGGAGCCAGCACGAAACGATCATGGACCTTCTGGCTTTTCGCCTCATCCAGACCAACGACTGTGGGCGAAGTGCCCTCATAGCGCCGGGTCTCACCTGGGTGGCGTCCCGTTGGGATCGGCCGCTGGCCCACATTGATGTCGGAGCCAGTGCCGGCATCAACCTTCTCTGCCAACAATTCCGAATCGACTACGGACTATTCGGAGCTTCCGGACCTGAAGACTCGACGGTTCGAATCGAATGCGAGGTCCGAAGCGGCAATCCACCCATAGCTGAGCACGTTCCCCCGATGTTCGATCACATTGGTATCGATCGATCGCCCATCGACCTGACGAATCCCTCCGATGCACTCTGGCTGCGGGCTTGCGTCTGGCCTGACAGCGGTCGGCTGGAGCGGGTGACCAACTCAATCGTGCTGGCCCAAGCCAACCCCCCGCGGGTGATCGCCGGAGACGGAGGCAATGTCCTGCCTCAGGTGCTGGCCGAGCTACCAGCCGAATGCGCCGCCATCGTGACCACGACCTGGGCCTTTGCATACTTTTCCATTGAGGACCGCCAACGATTCATTCAACTTCTGATGCACGAGTCGCACCGTCGTCCGATCGCCTGGCTGAGCGCTGAAGGGTCAGCCACCGTCGAGGACTTCGCCCAGGAAGCCACTGCCGGTCATGAGCACTCCGGTTCTGACGTGTTGGGAGCTGTGCTCTTCAACGATGGGAGGCGGGAGTCTCATCTGCTGGCCTTCGTACAGGAGCACGGCAACTGGATGCACTGGCGCGCCTCGTAACCTGCCGCTGCACCCCATCGCCCGGTAGCTTCCTCTCATGCGTGTCGGACTGGTCATACTCCCCAGTGACCGCTGGGCTGAAGCACGACGCCAATGGGAGTGGGCCGAAGATGCCGGCTTTTGCACGGCCTGGACCTACGACCACATCAGGTGGGGTGGGATGCCCGATGGGCCATGGCATGCCGCCATCCCCGTTCTCTCTGCGGCCGCAACCGCCACCCAACGCATCCGACTAGGAACGCTGGTCGCCACTCCCAACTTCCGACATCCGGTCACCCTGGCGCGAGATGCCATTGCTTTAGATGACATCAGTCGTGGTCGGCTTGACCTCGGAGTGGGCCCCGGGAGCCAAGGACCCGACGCAACGGCATTGGGGCAGGAACCATGGGAAAACACTGAGCGCATGGACCGCTTCGAGGAATTCCTCGGCATCCTCAAAGAAATGCTCAATGGAGAGCCAGATACCCGAACCAGCACCTCGGGAACGTTTTATTCGGCAGTCGAAGCCCCAAGTACGCCTGGGACGCTGCAGTCGCCCTTCCCGTTGACGGTGGCTGCTGGAGGAAAGCGTGGGCTTCGGCTCGCTGCCATGCACGCACAGCAATGGGTCACCATCGGTCCGAACACCCGCGGCCCAAAATCCCGACAAGACATGCTGAGCGCTATTAAGCAACAGAGCGAACTATTGGAAAGTGCCTGTCACCAAGTGAGACGTGATCCCTCGGCAATTCGCAAAATCGTCCTCTGGACGCCCACCGAACCTGTGTTGGATTCAGTCGATCAATTCGATGAGCTGTCGGCCCCGTATGCAGCATTGGGATTCGATCAGTTCGTACTGCACCATCCCAAGCAAACGGGACCGTACGGCGGTTCAGTCACCGTCTTCGAACAGATCGCCTCGAAGTACGCACCGAGCGCCTCCAATCACGGAATCGATGATTTGAATCCTCCATTGCTGTAGAGAAGCTGGGCCGTCACCCAACCGCCTTGAGGTGAACACAGGAAGCGCACCATGTCGGCGGCGTCCTTCGGTTCAGCCGGGCGATTGATGGGGGTCTGGTCCCGGGCGTGAGCGAGATGTGCCTCGGTCATCCAGCCCGTATTAATTGGACCCGGGTTCAGCGCGTTGGCCGTGATGCCTAAGTGGGCGAATTCATAGGCTGCCGCTTGCGTCACGCGATCTGCCGCCGCCTTAGTAGCTCCATAAGCCACGTTGCCAACCGCATGGTCGCTGGTGAGCGTCACGATCCGCCCGCCCGCCCCACTTGGAACGAATCGGCGACCGAATTCCTGCATCAAGAGCCACGTCGCACGCACATTGACGGCGTAATGACGATCGAAACTCTCGATCGAAAGTCCCAAGAGATCGCTGTCCACCGACTCACAGTGGGCAATGATCAGGACGCTGACCGGGCCGAGGTCGGCATTCACGCGATCGAGGATGGCGGCTGGCGTCTCGGTCGCTTCGAGATCGGCCTCAAGACCCAAGGCGTCACCTCCTGCCAACTTGATGGCGGACTCGATGGATTCGGGACCGTCAGGGTCGCTCCCGCTCAGGACTCGATCGTCGTATGGCTTCCAGTACGAGAAGGCGACATTCCATCCATCGATGGCCAAGCCCGACGCGATGGCTGAGGCGATTCCATCCTTCCGGCCGGCGCCAGTGATCAGGGCGACTGGTCTCTCAGTGCTAGCTACCACGTCGCCATCCTGGTGCCCTGCTATCTAACGAGCAAGCATCAGAGCGACGAAGCCCGATGCTCAATGCCTTGTTCAGCGCCGATTCGAGACGAGGCGGGCCAGCCAAAGCTTGAACCGCTCCCACGCGGAGTCTCCAGATGCCATGCCGACAAACGTACAGCAAGTGCAATGTGAGACGATGTTTTGGTTCGCACGAAAGGTGCAATGGGTTAACGCTTCACCCAGACCGACAACTCATTCTAGGAGGCCCGGAACTACCCTCTCTTCGTGGAGCACGAGGCGAATCAAGGTACGCCGAATGACGTTCGCAGGGACGTCGGATTTCCGTTGCTACCGGTAGTTGGGTTGCCCGCTGTGGCCATTGCCCTCGGCTATCTCGGCTGGATCCTTCCCGCCCCTGGTGGTTCGATCTTCTTGCCAACCTTGCTCGTATCTGGCCTGGGCTTTTCCATTGCAGCGGTCAGCTGGTTGGTGGCATCAGTTCGGCCTCGACCGGGAGTCCGACCCTTCGCCCTGGGAGTGGCCGTCGTTGCCGTCGTCGGAGCGGTGTGGACATTCCAATTCTCACTGCCAGCGTCAATCGCTTGGGACTCGAGCGCAACCACGCACGCACAAGCGGTGCTGGCGAACCTCGAGGCCATGGCCAAAGGACACCATGGCGTGGCACCCCTGCAGCCATGCGTCAAGCACACTGATGGCGCCGTTGGTCCACTCGATGCTCCGTACACGACCTGCGGGACGTGGACGCCGGAAGGTCACTTTGTGAATTTCAGCGTTGGCTCACCGGTTAATGCTCGGGGGCTGGGCTACACCAACGTTGGCCCAGCCACATTTCCAGACCAATGCGAACGTCACTTGGTCGGCGACTGGTGGATGTTCACGTCGTCCAATGATGCGAGAGACCCAGGTATGTGCCCGATTGGGTATCACTTCCAAGGTGGTGGATGACCAGACACGTTGCACCTGCACACCTCATCTGAAATCATCGATTGAGTGAATGCAACGCCGAGTCAAGAGACGCTGGGTGAAGCGCTGACCGCCCATTTGGCTCAGAATGGGTTGCCTCCTGACGGGGGCGATTCCGAACCATTCGCCGTGGTGAAGCTAGGTCACGTTCCCTATCCAATACCGAACACGAAGGCACGCAAGCGGGCGGTGAAGATCCACGACCTCAACCACCTCGTCAGCGGCTACAAAACAGACCGCGTTGGAGAGTTTGAAATCAGCGCTTGGGAGCTCTCCAGCGGCGGATGCGCCAACTATGGCGCCGCTTGGTTGCTCGACTTAGCCGGAATGTTGGCCGGGTTCTTCATCAGCCCACGTCGAACAGTTCGTGCCTTCCTCATTGGTCGGACACAAATGAACCTCTATTCAATTCCGCTTGACGCGCTCTTGACCATGAGGGTCAGTGACGCTCGAGAGCGTGTGCTGCATCCTCAACACAAATCAGCACAGCGACTTCCAGCCGGAGCTCACTTGGCGGCACTCGGAGTACTGGCCATTCCCGTCACAATGGCCATGGGTGCTCTGTGGTGGATCTTCACACCACTCTGGATGCTGAGCAGGTATCAGTTGAATCAAGGAGGCTCCACCACCTGAACACTCCACCTTCAGTTGGCGTCGTCCTCAAGGATGTCTGAGCGACCCGCCGCGATGCGCGACCACTGAGGCATCGGGCGGCCGTTCTCCCGGTGAGGGTTCCCGTTCGGTCCTTCCCACCAGGGCTGAGGCCAACCAGCCGGTGAGTCCTCCCAGGTCTCCTGGCGCCCGTAGGCGGTGAGATCCATACGGGCGTAGCTGTTATCCATGGCTTCGACGCCGCGAACGGTCGTCCAGTACGTCTCGAAGACGCGGTCGCCGTGACGCAGATAACAGACGATGTGCATCATTCCCACCTGCCGACCCACGAGGAGCGTGTCGAGAGAAGGCAGGGAGGAGTACCAGGGCATCTCCCAACCCATGAAGTCGTGGTAGCGAATGCTTTCGTCGAATGGGCCCTGAGCGAACACGGCGTAGGTGATGTCGCGAGAATGCAGGTACGAGAGTTCTTGCACCTGCGTGGTCACCCAAGTGCACCCTTCGCATTGTTCCTCAGCGGGGTGTCCGGTATGCCACATGAAGTAGTACGCGACGAGCTGTGTTCGTCCTTCGAATGATTCGAGCAATGTCACCCGACCCTGCGGACCGGTCAATTCAAGATTGGCGTCCACTTCGACCATCGGCAGTCGTCTTCTGGCGGCGGCGATGGCGTCACCTTCATGGGTGTGAGCTTTTTCTCTTACCCGAAGTGCGTCAGGCTCGGATTGAAAGGTGGATCGGTCGACCACATGCGGCAAGGCCACGGCGTCTTCCATATTCCCTCCCCTTTTCCTCAGTCCGGACGGCGCTCCGGTCGAGCACCGATGATGGAGGCGCGTTCCATAGTTCGAAACTTCGGCCAGTAGTCACTGTTGGCGTAGTGCTGGACGGCCCGGTTGTCCCAGAAGGCGACGGCATCCTTCGACCACGTGAAGCGGCATTGGTGTTCCGGGGAGTCAGCCTGCCGGCACAATCGATCAAGTAGCGGGCGACTTTCTGCTCGGTCCATCCCCTCGAAGTGGCTCACAAAGGGTCGGTTCACATACAGGAACTTCTTGCCCGTGCCTGGGTGCGTGCAGACGACGGGGTGTCGCACCTGTGGGTACTGCTCTCGGGCTTGGCGGAGCTGCTCGTCCGACATGCTGTGCCCGAAAGTCTGCACGAAGTCATGCACGGCGACGAGATCGTCGACGGATGCCTTCGTCTCATGATCCAATGCGTCATAGGCGGCGTACATGTCCGAGAACAGTGTGTCCCCACCGTGTTCGGGAACAGAGAGTGCATGCAATATGGCACCCATGGACGGGCTCTCCCTCCACGTCACATCGTGGTGCCAGGAGTTCTCATAACCGGTGACTTCTGCTGTCTTCTCGAAACGCACCAGTTCAGGTTCACCAGTGTTCGAAGGCAGGAAAGGATGAATCTCCAAATCACCGAACCGTCGCGCAAACGCCACGTGCTGCGATGGCGTCATGGGCTGATCCCGGAAGAAGATCACCTTGTAGTCGTAAAGCGCCTGACGAAGCTCCGCGATCACATCATCATTGAGCTCGGTAGTGAGGTCGACGCCCGAGATCTCAGCACCCGTCGTCGTTCCCAGCTGGCGAACTGAGAAGTTTGGCCACTCCAATCCGGCCAGGCGATCACGTTCATCGGCCAAATGACTGAAAGGGCCAACCGAAATCTGATAGCCAGGCAGATGGAAGGAACTGGGGCGGGGCGGGGACGTCGCAGTCACACCGATACCGTAGCCATCATTCTCAAATTCCGGCCGGAGCCGATGCAGCGAGGCGCATTCCCTTAACCGTAGGTGGGACCCTGGGGCCAGCCTTCCGGAGAGTCCTCCCACTCCTGCTGCCGACCGTAAGGGACGAAGTCAAGAATGTTGTTGGCAAACAACACCCGATCCACTCCTCGGGCGGTGGTGGAGTAGGTGCGGTAGATGTCATCGCCATCTCGAAAGAACACTGTGAGCCTGAAGCTATCGCCAGCGTGGCAGTCAGCGGCGAAAGTCGTACCGTGAGAAGACACGAAGGGTAAATCCCAACCCATCTCTGCCTTGCGGGCCTGGATCTGGGCCAGAGGCATGTTCGAGACCGTCGCCCAGGCCACGCCGGTTTCAGCCAGATCCTCAAGACCAGAGATACTCCTGGTGAAGAAGGTGCAGCCGGGGCAAAAACCATCTGGACCAACGTCCATGTGCTGATAGACGACCAATTGCGGCTGATCCCCGAAGAGATCGAGCAGGCTCATCGGACCCGTCGGTGAATCGAATACGTAGTCATTGCTGAACTTGGCCATCGGCAGGCGGCGTCGGCGCGCCGCCAATGCGTCCGTGGCACGGGTCAATTCCTTTTCCGCTTTGAGCAGCTCATCGGAGGCTTGCTGCCACTCTTCGACAGATACGACATTGGGCATCGCCATATTTTCCGCTCCCATCGTTGGTTCGACCTACCTCTCTCCCATGATGCCAGGCGAGTGGCGACAGCACAGGTCGAGACGAGGCCATCGGGACATCGACTGAATCGCTCGTCAGCCGATCAAACGCTCCAAATTCAGGCCGCGCCTGCTCGGGTTCGACGCGCTCGACAATGACCTCGTGACTCCCCACCCATGAGGCGGCCTCGGAGATCGCCTTGGCAGCATGCCGAACACCGGACGAGGAATGCACGGTCACCTGTTTGGCAATAAACGCATGACCACGTCGACCGGGATCGACCAGGCCGACAAACTTCGTCCCAGCCAGGAGGGGCATGGCGAAATAGCCGAACTGGCGCTTGTGCCGAGGGGTATAGGCCTCGAGTCGGTGGCGAATGCCAAAGAGACGCTCCGCCCGTGGTCTGAACCAGAGCAATGAATCGAACGGCGAAAGGAGAAGGGTCCGACCAGTGACCCTTCGATTGAGCACGCCGAGCGCTCCCGGCGAGACATAGGCCGGCTGATCCCACGTAGCGACGGTGATGGGCTCCAACGTTGTCGACTGGAGGGCTTGGCGTACTCGAGCTTGCGAAAGGCCGTGATATGCGCCCAGGTCGGCCACCGTCGCCACTCCCAATGCGCGTCCAGCTGCGGTGACGAGCCGCGAAGCGCACTCATCGTCCGACAGCTCGATGCTTCTGAGTGCTTCGGGAATGGCTCGCTCCGTCAGGTCGTACACCCGTTGAAAACCACGACGTTCGCGGCACACCAGTTCACCAATGTCGAGTAGCCACTCGGCCGCAATCTTTGTCTCGGTCCAATCCCACCAAGGTCCGCCTCGCTTGGCGCCACCCAATTCCCGAGCCGTCAACGGTCCGTCATCACGGAGCCTGGTGCGGACTTCGTCGCAACTCTTGACCATGTCCTCGAGGAGATGCCACCGCTTGCCTTTGGCCTTGAACCTTCGGCGCCTGAGCTCATAGAGGGGCCAATCTTCCAGGGGCAGAACACACGCCGCATGCGACCAGTACTCGAATGTCTCGCTCTTGGGGCCCCAATATGCCTGCTCAATGGCCTTGCGCTTGATAGACCCATAGCGGGCGTAGGCCACCAGTTCATGGGAACGGGCCAGCACCGAAATGGTGTCGAGTTGCACGGCCCCAAGGTGGCGCACCATCCCAGCGGGATTGCCAGACAATCGAGGTCCGGAGAGTCCCTGTGCAAAGAGCGCGACACGCCGCGCTTCTTCGAGTGAGATCGCCTCCGGGTGACCCGCCATCACCGAGCAACCTACCGGCGATGCCTATTGGCGCAGATCGAGTCCGGCAAAATCGCCGGCCTCCCTCCATTCGGCCAGCAGCTTGAAGAAGGCCAACGGACCGAGTCCATAGGACGAGCCGATGAATCCACCCGACATGGGCTTACCCTCGTTGTTGTAGTACCCCGGGGTACACGATTCCTGAAACGCTTGGATGTTTCGGCTGGACTTCGCCAGCGTCGTCAGCCACTCGCTCTCCGCCGAGGCCTGCGCCTCGACTTCCGCTACGTCGTGGTCAAGGGCATGGCGCAATATGTGCGTGAGCTGCACACACGCTTCATCAAGCAGGTGGGGGTAGTTGACCGTGAAGCCACCCTGGGTATGGCTGAGCACGAACATGTTCGGAAACCCGTGCACATGCATGCCGTGTAGCGACTTCACGCCATCGGCCCAGTGGTCCGACAAGCGCTCGCCGGTGGCCCCGACCACGTCATACCCGGCGCGCCTCGTGTAGGAGGTGCCAACTTCGAAGCCCGTGGCATAAATGAGACAGTCCAACTCGTACTCGCTCTCCCCCACCACTACCCCAGTGGGCGTGATGCGATCGACACCCTTGCCGTCGGTGTCCACCAGCGTGACGTTTGGCCTGTTGAAGGCCTGCAGGTACTCGTCATGGAAACAGGGCCGCTTGCAGAATTGGCGATACCAAGGCTTCAGGCGCTCCGCCGTAGAGCTATCGAGCACGAGCTCATCGACGCGGGTGCGGATTTGTTCCATCTTCTCGAAGTCCGCCAGCTCCATGACACTGGCCAGGTTCGTATTTGGCGCCGACATGTCCGTGGTTCGTAGTCGGGTGAGGAGTTTTCCGATGATGTCGGTCCAGCCATCCATCACCAGGTCCTCTTCAGAGAATCCTCCCGATGTCAGGAGGGTGAAGTTCTCCATGCGTCGGCGCTGCCACCCAGGCTCGAGCGATGTGGCCCACTCGACTTCGGTCGGTCGGTTGGCCCGCACGTCAATGGAGGAGGGCGTGCGCTGAAAGACACAGAGGTGACCCGCTGACGCCGCGAGGTGAGGAATCGCTTGCACGGCTGTAGCTCCCGTGCCGATGATGCCCACTCTCTTGTCATTGAGTTTGTGCAGACTTCCCTTCGAATCACCGCCCGTGTAGTCGTAATCCCAACGGCTGGTGTGGAAGGTATGACCTTGAAAGGTCTCTACGCCGGGAATGCCCGGAAGCTTCGGCCGATGCAAAGGTCCATTGCCCATGACCAGAAACTGGGCCAAGATCCGATCTTCACGGTTAGTTCCGATGCTCCAGCGGCGCCGCGCCTCATCCCACTCAATGCCAGTGACCTCCGTAGAGAGCACTGCCCGTTCGTACAGGCCGAAGGTCTCTCCGATGCGCCGGCAGTGGCGAAGGATCTCGGGTGCCCGCACGTACTTCTCGGTAGGGATGTAAGAGGTCTCCTCAAGGAGGGGAAGGTAGATGTACGACTCCACATCGCACTGGGCACCGGGATAGCGATTCCAGTACCAGGTACCCCCGAAGTCCCCGCCCTTCTCGATGATCAGGAGGTCATCGATACCTGCCTCACGGAGCCGAGCACCCACAATCAGCCCAGCGAATCCCCCACCAATGATCGCCACGGTGACACTTCGCTGAAGCGGATCCCGTTCGAAGGGCTCGACGTAGGGATCCTCGAGATAGGCCGCATACTCCCCGGTGAGCTCCACGTATTGGGCGTTGCCGTCTGCCCTGATGCGCTTGTCCCGCTCGAGCAGGTATTTCTCACGTAACCCGTCTGGGTCAAAGGCCGTTTCTGTCGCCATGAGGTCCCCTCCCGAGCGTGCTTCCTGGCGTGTCAACCCATACTTCTAAACCATTTCCACCAACTAGCCAAGTAGGTCGTGTGCGACGGCATCTTCGAGCGCCCGATCGTTCGACCACATCAGCTGCTGCTGCTTCGCTCGGCGGAAGTAGAGCTGGATATCGAAATCGAGCGTGAAGCCAATGCCTCCGAAGATCTGTTGTGCCATGGCCGTGATGTCGCGGAAGGTGCTGCAGGCAAAGAGCTTCGACATGGGGGCCAGCGACGTGATGGAGCGACCAGTCGCTCCAGCCCAAGCCGCCTCGTGCACCAGCTGCTCCGCACCATCGAGCGAAGTAACGGCATCGGAGAGGTAGTGCGCCAGCGCCTGGAACGCGCCCAGAGGCTTGTCGAATTGATGCCGGTCCTTGGCGTATTGCGTGGTGATCTCCAGCGCATAGCGCGCCCCTCCGACGGCTTGGGCGGCTAGGAGGACGAGGCCGCCCTCCAGAACCTCCTGCCAGTTGGCCCAGCCGGTGCCAGCCTCGCCAATCCGGGCGTCCACGCTAAGGGCCACGTCATCGAACGTGACCTCGTATTGGGTGTCGGACGAGATGGTGAACTGTTGGCGCAGCGTCACTCCGACTGCAGTGGGGTCGACCAGGAAGCAATCAATGCACGCGTCCTCGTCTCCGGTGCGGGCTAGCACTAAGAGCCGGTCGGCGGCCGATGCGAATGCCACATGACGCTTGACTCCGCTCAGGCGGAATCCCGCACCATCGGACACGGCCCGCACCTCGACGCCTCGTGCCGAATAGCCGTTCTCTGGCTCCAGCCACGCCGGAGTGATGATTCGCTCACCCGAAGCGATACCGCCCAGCCACTCCGACTTCTGGGCCTCGCTGCCGGCCGCGGCGATGACCCCACCTGACATGACGGCGCTGACGAAGTGAGGCGTCGGAGCAAGAGCGCGCCCCAACTCTTCATACAGCGCAACACCCTCGACCAGGCTCATGCCCGAGCCTCCGTGCTCTTCGGGCAGCATGAGCCCGATGAGGTCCAACTCCGCCAGCTGGGTCCACAACGACAAGGGGTATCCGGACGGATTGTCCTCCATCTCCCGCACGACATCGAGCGGGCAATGCTTCTCAAGCACGTCCCTCACGGTCTGGCGGAGCATTTCCTGCTCCTGGTTGAAATCAAGATCCAACATGTTGTGTCCCTCCGTGTAAGCGATCGAAACGAGTTGACTAGGCCGAAACCGGTGACGGAAGCCAACGCTCACCCGCACGAGCCCAGGGGTTGTCGTCCGGTGCCATGGGTAGAGCGATACGAGCGGCGCAAGTGGTCTTCACGTCGTCGCCCACCTTCAGGGTGACGGCGACCGAGACAAAGCCACAGCCCATGGCGTCCACTTCAGTTCCCTCCACGACACCGTCGAGCACCATGGTGTCACCTGGGAATACCGAGCCCTTCATGCGGAAAGTGACCCGGCCTAGTCGTCCGTGTGGACCGGTCCAATCCGTGAGGTAGCGCTCGAACCAAGCGGCTTGGTTGGGCGTGTTGAGGAAGATGTCTTGGGTGCCGTTCCGCTCAACGGCGAAGTCTTTGTCGTGATGCATGGGCCGCCAATCGCGGGTGGCCAACGCACCGAGCACCACCGTGGTGGCGGAGGCGTCATAGCGCAGCGTTGGTAAGGCGGCACCGACGGTGACGTCGCCAAAGAGCAAAGTGGGCATCGCCATCAGGCAGCCTCTCGTTTGTAGCCGAACCCGGTATAGGACTCGACAGCGATGAGATCGCTGTTCTGGTTCTTGTACACCACGTCAATGACCCAGAAGCGTCCCGTGCCCAGCTTCGTGGTCTTTTCTTCGCTCACCGAGCGAAGGACTTGGTGCGTGCGCAACACGTCGCCCAGACGCACCGGCATGTGGAACTCAATGGTGTTGTCGGTCATCACGGCTTCCGGCAGGTCGAAGTGCTTCTTGAGGTCGAAGTGCACCTGCAGGGGAAGCGCCACTTCGGTACGCCCGGGGGCCCAGTGGTGAGGCCGAAACCACACCGAGACCATGGTGGGCGGGGCGATCGGCCCGCCCGTCAGTTCCGCCGCCACCTCGTCGTCCCAATAGAGCGGGTTGCCGTTCTCCACTGAAGAGCAGGACGTCCAGATGTAACCACGCTCAACCGGGAACTCGCCCAATTCGGGATATTGCTCCTTCCCGATCAGGGCCAGTGACTCCTCCAACAAGTTTGAATTGCTCATGCCACGGCCTTTCGGGAGATCCAAGCGGCGATGGTCTCGCCATCGACACCAGCCTCCTTGAGCAGGTACTCGGTGTCAGTGTGTGCGGGGTCGGGAAGTTCGATGGGCGCGGCAAGCTGGGGCATGCCGGCCAGTAGCGGGGCGAGCTGACTGAATTCGCCCTTGTTGGGGTGAGTGGCAGTGGTGGTGACGTGCCGATGGACGAACTGGGGATCGCCGTTGACTTCTCCAATGGCCAGAACAGGCGAGACGCAGGTGTCGGCGGGGCCGAGAAGAGCAACCCACTCGTCACGGGTCTTCGTGGCGAACGTCTCGGAAAACGCGGCCCGGATGGCGGATTGCGCAGCGTCGTCGAGCTGAAGCGGGACGAGTTCTTCGTGACCTAGTGCACGGCAGAGATTGGCGAAAAACTTGGCTTCGATGGCACCCACGGCCAGCCATTGCCCGTCGCCGGCTTGATACGTGGCGTAACAGGCGTAACGGCCCGAAAGGATGTCGTGTCCGGGAGCAATGTCGCCGCCCAGGGCTAGATGCTCGTCCACGGGAAGCGACATGAGCCACAGGACGCCATCGGCGACCGACGTATCGAGATACGCGCCCTCTCCGGAGATGGCTCTTCCAGCCAGGGCAGCAGTGATGGCGAGGGCAGCGTGCATGCCACCAGCGGCGGCATCGGCGACGGTGGCGCCCGGAAGGGGAGGTGCTCCCTCAACCCCGGGAGTGCTCATGGAGAGGAATCCGCCGACAGCCAAGTAGTTGATGTCATGACCGGCCGCCTGGGACCGGGGGCCATCCTGGCCGTAGCCACTGGTAGAGCAGTAGATGATGCGCGGGTTGCGGGCCTTCACGTCCTCGTATCCGATCCCCAGCTTGGCCACGACGCCGGGCCGGAAACTCTCGATGACGACATCCGCCGCCTCGGCCAGAGCCAGAAATGCCTCTCGGCCATCGTCTTCCTTGAGATCAACCAAGACCCGTCCCATGCCCCTATTTCCGCTGTAGGCGAAGAATGAAGGCGTGATCGGCGTCGCGTCGGCCGTAGGCACCGGTCCCACCTTTGTCACCCGCGCCCCGTAGTCGGCCAGCAGGCGCGTGCAGCGCGCTGCAGGGCCGACCGTGGAAAGGTCGAGCACCGTCACCCCGCCCAGAGGGCCGTGAGAGGTAGAGCCGGAAGCCAATGACTCAGAAGTTCTTGGGTAGCCCGAGCTTGCGGCGGGCGATGATGTTCTTTTGGATCTCCGACGCGCCGCCGCCGATGGTGTCGATCACCGTATAGCGATAGGTCGACTCGGAACGGCCCGCCATCGGTGCCTCTTGGGTCTTCACCCGCAGTTGGCTGCCCGGACCGGCGATGTCCATGGAGGCGTTGGCCAGCCGGCGCGACAGCTCTGTGGCGTACAGCTTGTACTCCGATGCTTCGGCGGTGGGCGGAGCTCCTCCCTTGCCGGCCTCGAAGACGAACTTGAGACCCATGACGCGTGCCACTTCGAGCTGGGTGGCCAGCTGAGCCAACCGTTGGCGGATCACAGGATCATCCTTCAGCAGCACGCCGTCCCGTTTGGTCGTCTTGACGTACTCGACCAGCAAGTCAAAGCGCTGAGCGATGGGCGAGAAGGTGAACAAGGTGAAGCGCTCGAGGTCGAGCGCCTCCGAAATGTACTGGAAGCCCTTGTTCAGCTCACCCACCACATAGTCGTCCGGGACAAACACGTCGTTGAGGAACACCTCGTTGGTGCGCTCGTCTCCCATAGTCCAAATGGCGTTAATGGTGATGTTGGGCTGGTCCAGTGGCACCAGGAACAGCGTGATGCCGGCGTGCTTGGGAGCGGAGGTATCGGTGCGGGCACCAACCCAGTACCACTCGGCAAAGTGCGCGGAAGTGGTCCAGGTTTTCTGCCCGTTCAGAGACCAACCCCCATCGACCTTGGTGGCCTTGAGTTGCATGCTGGCCGCATCGGAGCCGGCGTTGGGCTCGGAGTAGCCGACAGCGAACTCCACCTCGTTGCGCAGGATTTTGGGCAGGAACTCGGCCTTGAGGCGCTCGTTGCCATGACTGATCAGTGTCTTGCCGATGATCCCGACGCCCTTGCCGATCTGAGGGCCGCCCCTTCCGGCCAACTGCTCATTGAGGAGGTACTCGTAGACACCTTCTCCTTCTTTGCCTCCATATTCGGCCGGCCAGGTCATGCCCAGCCACCCCTGAGCACCCAGGGACGCCATGAAGGCGCGCCGCTTCGGCGTGTCGACGATCTGCGCCATGTTCTCCCGGGTGACGTCGAAGACGTCCGGATCGTCATTGGCGTTCAGAAACGCCTCCACCTCTTTGACGAAGGCGATCTGCTCGTCTGAGAACTCGAAGTCCATTCGGTGACCTCCGCGGCCGGGAAGAGATGGTTCGACGGCCGGGAAATCCGACCATCGCAGAATCTGACGACCCGTCAGCTTAGCTGGTGCACTCGGTGGGGGTCTGCAGCCATTTTCCCTGGTAGGAGGTCATTTCTACTCCACGAGGGTCTGAATAATTTATGAGCAATGACGACCGAATCTGGCCGCAGAGAGCGCCTAGTCGGACCAGAGCATGGTGGCCACCTGCTGCGGCCGAGTGAGCCCCTTCAGAGCCTCGGACCGGTAGTTCACGAAGTGAAACTCTTCGGTCCTCTCCACCAGCTGCGCCGAAAGGGCCGAGACCAGAACCTCCCCGGGTTGAGCCACATCGGCCAGGCGGCTGGCCACAATCACGGTGTGGCCGAGGAAGTCGTCGTCTTCTTCCACTACCTCCCCGGTGTGTACGCCGATATGCACCTGAATCGGTTGGTCATGCTCCTGCGAATACGTCATGAAGGCGCGCTGCATGTCAGAAGCACAGCGCAGCGCTCTGGCCACCGAGGCGAAGGCCACCATGAATCCATCGCCCTGCACCTTGACTTCACGTCCACCGTGATCGCCTAGGAGTTCGCGCACCGTTCGGTGGTGCTCACGCAAGACTTCGCGCGACCGGTTGTCGCCGAGTCGCTCGGTCATCCCGGCGTAGTCGACCATGTCTATGAACAGGATCGTGACCGTGCCTTCGCTCGGACCGCGAGGCGGCTCCGGTTGGGCAGCGGGCGTCACGGGCGTCGGCGGCGGAAGCGGTGGGTTTTGGTCCGCACCCTCCCACCGCTGATCATCATGTCGATTTCGGTCTCGGTGATCGTGGCGCGGTGGACGCAAGGCCTGACGCTGGGCCTTGAACTGCTCCTTAATGTCGCGCTTGAGGGCTTCGAGGTCGATGGCCGCACCAGCGGGGTCGTTGAGACTTGGGAGCGAGCCCATCACGCCGGCAACGTGATCCATGATCGTCTGCCCCAAAATCTCCTTGCCGGTGCGCGTGGGCTTACTCCTCACGTCGACGCCGCCCATCATGACGAAGCCGCGAATTCGTATGCGTGGCGAACCGGGTACCCGGGGCACGTCGCGCAGTTTGAGGTTGTGCCCGCCCATAAAGGGGATGACGTTGAGCTCGACGTCGAAGCCCTCCGGCACCGTGATCTGTATGCCTCCCATCAGGGCGAAGACGGTGATCTCGACTTCGGGCCCGTCAATTTCGGCATGGCGGAGGTCCAGGTCGCATCCCCCCATAACGGCAACCGCTGTCGTCTTCCCACTGATTCGCCACCGGCCCTTAACGCCGGCACCGCTCATGATGCCGACGAACCAGCGCCGAGCCTTGCGGCGGTTCGTGTCTTCGATGGGAACGGCCAGGTCAGGCAGGTTGGTCATGCACGATGCCAGGTCACCTTGGGTGCGGGCTTCGAGGGCCAGTCCAACTCGTTCGGAAAACTCATCGAGGGTGATGCGACCGTCGACCACATGCTCCCTGAGCAGGGTCACGGTTCGATCGCGATCGGCGTCAGCCACCCGCTGCTCCAGCGGTCCCCCCGCGGGTTCAGCCCGCCTTCGTTCGGGCTCGTACGCATCCACCATCCGTGCAGTTTGCTCCGTTTGGGCAGCTGGTGCATGCCTCGAACCGACCTGACGCTCCGTCAGATAGGACGTGAAGGCCCCGGTAGGCTCCTCGGTCGTGCGAGGCATCATCAGCGCGGCGGGCTATGTGCCCTACCGAAAGCTCTCCCGGTCTGAGATTGCTGCCTTCATGGGCAGCGGTGGCGGAAAAGGCTCTCGATCGGTGGCCTCCCATGATGAGGACACCACCACACTGGGTGTCGAAGCAGCTCGCTTCGCCCTCAAGGGCGCTCGCGGCGTGAGCCCCGACGCGCTGTGGTTCGCCACCTCGACGCCCGCCTATCTGGATAAGACAAACGCCACCGGGGTGCTGGCCGCACTTCGACTGGGCCATGACGTGGCGGCCTACGACTTCGGCGGGGCGCTGCGATCCGGTATGGGCTGTTTGACCACTGCCCTTCAAGGATCCGGCACCACGCTCGTTGTGGCCGGCGATACTCGCGACGGCCTGCCGACCAGTGCCGACGAATCGTCCGGCGGAGATGGCGGTGCCGCAGTGCTGGTGGGCGATGGCCCCGGCGTGGTGGCTGAACTGATCGGTGCGGCGTCGGCCAGTGACGAGTTCACCGAACGCTGGCGGGCACCCGGTGAGCGCCAGTCAAAGTTGTGGGAGGAGCGCTTCGGCGAGACGCGATACGTGGCCCTCGGCGGCGAAGTCTTCGCTCGAGCTTTGAAGGTGGCCGGTCTCGAGGCGGCGGACGTAACCAGAGTCGTCGTGACCGGCATGCATGGACGGGCTGTCTCCGTCCTTTCCAAGAAGCTTGGCCTGGGCGATGGCGTCTTGGCCGACGATCTTTCGCTGACCGTGGGCCAAGCCGGAGCGGCCCATCCGCTGTTGGTACTGGCCTCCACGCTCGAATCGCTGGCTTCGGATGGGGTGGCCTCGGGAACGAACGTGTTACTCCTGCACCTGGCCGACGGGGCTGACGCCGTGGTGCTTCGCACCACTAGCGCCTTGTCCGAATGGCGGCCCGCTCGTCTCGTCCAAGACCAGATCGCCAATGCCACTGATATCTCCTATTCCAAGTTCTTGGCCTGGAGGGGCCAGCTGTCACCGGAACCTCCTCGCCGCCCGGAGCCGGCTCGAGTGTCGAGCACCGCGGCCCATCGAAACGAAGACTGGAAATTCGGCTTTGTCGGTTCGAAAGACCGGACCTCGGGCGCGCTTCACATGCCACCTTCCCGGGTGTCGATGACCGGTGGTGCAGTGGACGACATGGAACCCGTGGCCATGGCCGACACCATCGGCACCGTGGTGACCTTCACCATCGATCGCATGGCTTACTCGCCCAGCCCGCCCGTAGTCTTCGCCATTGTCGACTTCGACGCCGGTGGGCGGTTTCCGGTCGAGCTGACCGACGTGGACGCCAGCGATATCGGAGTGGGCAGCCGCGTGGAAATGACGTTCCGCCGGCTCTTCAGTGCCGACGGGATCCACGATTACTTCTGGAAGGCGCGCCCGGTGCGCCTGGGGGGAGCGAACTAATGGCATCGCACGGCATTCGAGACAAGGTGGCCATCGTCGGCATGGGCTGCACCACATTCACCGAGCACTGGGACAAGGGGTTGGACGATCTCATCGTCGATGCGTGCACCGACACGTTCACTTCAGCTGGCGTCACCAAGGACGACGTCGATGCCTATTGGTTCGGCACGGCCCAGAGCGGCATGAGCGGAATCACGCTGGCTCGCCCACTGCAACTTCAGAACAAACCCGTGTCACGGGTGGAGAACTACTGCACCACCGGCTCGGAAGCCTTGCGCGCCGCCGCCTACGCCGTGGCATCGGGTGCCTACGACGTGGCCATGGCGGTGGGTGCCGAGAAGGTCAAGGACGGCGGCTACCAGGGACTCAATGCCATGAACCCGCCCAACGACGGCACCGCGCGCACCCTGACCGCTGCGGCGATGTACTCCATGCTCGCTCCTGCCTACGGGAAGAAGTACGGCGTCGATGACGAAACCATGGCCGACGTCTTGGCCAGCATTGCGGTGAAGAACCACTACAACGGCGCCCGCAACCCACGTGCGCAATTCCGAAAGGAAATCACCAAAGAAACAGTGCTCAAGTCACCCCGCCTGGCCGGAACACTCGGCGTTTTCGACTGCGCCGGTGTGGCTGACGGAGCCGCCGCTGCCATTGTGGTGCGAGCCGAGGATGCCTTGAAGTACACCGACAAGCCGCTCTACATAAAAGCGCTTTCCTTTGCCGCTGGCAGTGGTTCGGGGTTGATCGATCCCGATTACGACTACACCCACCTGCCCGAGTGTGAGGCGGCGGCGGCCGATGCATACGCGCAGGCTGACATCACCGACCCGCGGTCACAGCTGGCCATGGCCGAAGTACACGACTGCTTCACCCCTACCGAGCTCGTGCTTATGGAGGACTTGGGCTTCGCCGCTCGGGGCACCGCATGGAAGGAAGTCCTGGAGGGGACCTTCGGCCTGCACGGGGAGCTCCCGGTCAACCCTGACGGCGGCTTGAAGAGTTTCGGTCACCCCGTCGGAGCGTCGGGATTGCGCATGTTCTTCGAGTGCTGGCTCCAAATGAGGCAGGAAGCGCCACCCGAGCGCCAGATCTCGACCACTGGGCGAGGCCTGGCCATGACTCACAACTTGGGCGGATATCCCGGCGAAATGATCTCGTTTGTGTCGGTGGTGGGCACCTCCCTGGGATAGAGCCAGCACCGGGGCCCTCCATCCCCCATTTGTCAATATTGACATTTAGGATGGACTCCGGCAGCCCACCAGCGCTGCCATGGGGAGGGCCATGACACCGCAACTGTTCATTTTTGGAGTCCTGGGCTTGGTCACCACGGCCATGGCGTTCGCGTATAACAAGCGACTCTTTGGTTCAGGTGGGGCGGGCCGAGTGACGCCGCTCGAGCTGTTGTTCTACCTCTTCGGGTGTATCTCACTCGGTCTCGGGTGGTACTTCAACGTGCGCTACACACATGCCGACCATCACTCGACCTACATCAGCTACACCAAGGCGCTCTTCGCCAACTGGGCCTCGGACTCGGCGGCGCAGGACTACATCATGGTCAATCTGGTCCTGCTCCCCATCTGGTCCATCGTCGACGGCTACCGGCGCAAAATGCGCGTGCCGTGGATCTTCTTCGTCATGAGTCTGTTCACCAGCCTGGCCTTTTCAATGGCCTTCTACCTGGCCTTCGTGGAGCGCCAGATTCGCTATACAGAGCGGCTGGAGCCAGCAGTCTCGAGTACGTCGTAGCCACAGTTGTAGCCAGGGATGAACGTGACACCTGGCCCCCCGTGGCATCCGGCACCGCAGAGATACAGACCCTCGATCGGGATGGGGTTGTCAGGCCAGCCGCGTGGACCCGGTCGGAACGGTCCCATGAATTCTGGTTGCAGCAGTCCATGGGTGAAGTCGCCACCGGTGCACCCGAACATGAGCTCATAGGTGTACGCCGGGTAGTTGAACTGGCGCTCAATAAGATCAGGGAAATTAGGGGCCATGGCAGTGATCCTGGCCACAATCCGGTCGGCCATTTGGTCGCGCAGGCGCGCTTGCTCTGAGTGGTTGGCCCCGATGGGGAAGTAGAAGGCAAACCCGCTGGCGACGTACTTTCCGGGAGGAGCCAAGTCCGGGTCACGCAACGAGGGGATGGCCAGATTGAACGAGGGCACTTCCGGCACCTCGCCCCGCATGCAGCCTTCAAAGTCACGCTGCATTTGCTCCGCCGAACCGAAGAACGTCACGTTCTGGCGCAGGTCACCCTCGTTCAGCATGGCGGAGGAGCCGGTGTATTCGGGCAGGCCACTGAGCGCGAAATGGATCTGGAAGTAGGCCGCCCGGTGATCGATGGCATCGACTCGTTGCACAAATGCCTCGGGGAGAACTTCCCTATCGAGCAACTGCGTAAAGGTGGCCGTCGGATCGAGGTTGGACACCACAATGGGCGCGGTGATGACTTCACCTCCGGTGAGCTCAACGCCTTCAACCTTGCCGTTGGAGGTGACGATCTTGGCCACCTTGACATGCCGTCGCAGTTCGCCGCCGTGCTGCTCGAAAAGGCCAAGTAGGTGGTCCGACAGAGCGCCGATGCCGCCTTTCACCTTGGACATGGTGGCGCCATTGGGTGACGCCAGAGCAAAGGCCAGGCACAGCGCACTGCCCGGTGAGTATGGACCGCGAAAAGTGGAGTTGACGGCCAGGAAACTCAACATGCTTCTGACGTGCGCGTGCTTCTCCTTGTCCGGCAAGTACCGGTCGATCACATCCATCACGCTGCCGAACATGGCCATACGGATGGCCTCGCGTTCTTTCTCATTCGTGGCGCACGCCCACATCTCGTCGAGTGACTTGGGCGGCTTACGCACATCGAAGCGACCAATGGCCCGTGCCGGTGCGTCGGCCCAGCCCGCCACTTCGGCCATACCCAGCACGGCGTCGAGACCCAGCGTTTCGCTCAGATGGTCAAGCAGTTTCTCGGGATCGCTATAGAGGAGTATCGGAGGCTGTCCATCCGCACCGATGCTGGCGGACTGCACCTCGGGCTCATAAATGGGGCAGTCGGCGAAGCCAAGGTCGTTGTAGATCTCGTCCGGTACGGGGAACTGGATCGAACCGGCCAGTTCGAAGCGATAGCCGCGGGCCAGCTCAGTACTCGAAGCCATACCGCCAATGAAGTGGTTCTTCTCCAGGCACAGCACCCGCATGCCACCTCGGGCCATGACGGTGGCCGCGGTCAACCCGTTGTGGCCGGCTCCCACCACGACGACATCGAAATCAGGCATTGGTGCGAACGTAACGACGAGGCCTGGGTTTCGTCAAATTTGACACTTCAACCTCCTCCCGTGGCCAGCGGGATCAGCCCCTTTTCGAGCACCTGAAGGCCAAGCTCGGTCAATCGCGCCAGCTCTTCGAGGTCAACATGGTCACCTCTCATCCAGGTGTCGACCGCAGCGAATGTGGCGGCAGCTACGCATTGGGCAGCCACGGCAATGAGAAAGGCGGCATCGGCGTCAACCGGGGTGGTGCGGCGGCGGAGATGTTGTTCCACCTCAACGGCCAATTCGGCTTGCACCTGATGAATGTGATGCTCGATCTGCGCCCGGTCCAGCTCACCCTCGCGTAGGGCAGCGATCTCGAACATGGCCTCCCGATCAAAGGGGAAGGTGTGGATGGCAGCCAACACGGATTGGGTGATGGACTCGTCGAGCGGTCGAGACTCGAGGGCGGCGCTGAACCAGGCCAGGCTGGCGTCATAGTCCGCGAAGAGCAGATCTCGCTTCGAGGCGAAGTGGCGATAAAAGGTGCGAAGGGTCACTCCCGCATCGGCAGCAATCTGTTCGGCCGATGTCTCTTCGACTCCTTGAGCCAGAAAGCGCACTTCAGCCGCACGCCGAAGCGCCGCCCGCGTCCGCTCACCCCGAGTCGATCGCGGGGGTTGCGGCATTACCGGTAACCACCCTTGAGGAGCACACACCGCGGGTGCCACATCACGACGTCCGACCCAGCCTGAGCCGCATGCTCGGCACGATACTGGCAACTGTCATTGGGCGCGAGGGCTTCGAGCGCGGTACTCACCATTGATCTCGCTGGGTAACCTTTGCCTTGTTCCGCATGGGCCCCTGCGTGCAGGAACACGAATGCCGCCATGACTGACGGTGCCACTTTGACGGACTGAGGCCGGCAGTGCGTCTGGAGACCGAACGCCCCATGCTTGTCACCCAAATCCTCCGTCCTGCGCTGGCGGACGTTCCATGACCGCAACCCTGGTCCGGAAACAAGACACATCCGTCGCTGATGGTGGCACCCCGATTTCTCCTTCGTCACCACCACATCGCCGTCGGCGTCGGCTGTCGGGCGCCGTGGCCGCGCTGATCTTGATTGCCGGCAGCGTGGCTGTGGTGAAAAATGAAGTGCAGACCAACGGGCGCTTCGCCCGATATCAAGCGTCACTCTCGGTGACGAAGCAGACGCTGCGACTCACACGGACAGACCTTGCCTCGTTGCAGCGTGAGCTCAGTGCTCTCGACTCTGGCCTTTCGCAGTCCAAGTCAGCACTAGCCACTGATGTAGATCAACTACAGACAGTGGCGGCCGCCCTCCAGAAGAGCGAGCAGGTCGTGTCCCAGCAGGGTTCATCCATCGTCGCGCTGCAGTCATGCCTCGGCGGCGTGGAGCAGGCCCTCAACGCGCTGTCGGTTGGTGATCACGGCTCGGCCATTCGAGCGTTGGATGACGTGTCGGCGAATTGTCACAGCGCGGCTGCCACTGATGGCTAACCGTCACCGGCGCCGGAAGTGGCGCATCGGAATGTCCGTTCTCGCCATTGCGGCCATGGTCGGTGCCGCCGTCACCACCGACGTGAAGGCCCACGATCGAGCACGGAATGAGCAGCAGCAGCTGCTCGATACCAAGAGTGTCGTGGCACATACCCGCTTCCTCGTCGACTCGGCGACGTATGCCAGAGGCCTGTACCAGGCCCAGCTCAGAGGTCTCCAGCATTCGCTGGAAAACACGCTCAGTCAGCTGGGGGCAACCCAGCAGTCGCTCTCAAGCTCCAATAAGTCAGCCTTCATTCAGGGAGTGGATATCGGAACGCTGCACACCTGCCTAGGAGGGGTGCAGAACGCTCTGGCGCAGATGCAGTCCGGCGATAACGATGCAGCCACCGACGACATTTCGGGAGTCTCGGGAGCGTGCCTGTCGCTCGAAGGTGTCGGAGCGGGCGGTCCGGTCTATCCCTTCGATTTTCCCGATCCGTTCGTGCTGCGGGTCGGAAGTACGTACTACGCCTACGCCACTAACTCGGCTGAAGGCAACATCCAAATCATCGAGTCGTCCAACCTGACTCAGTGGACGGGGATGGGCAACGCGCTGCCCAAACTCCCGGCCTGGGCTAAGTCGGGAGGAACGTGGGCCCCGTCGGTGCTGCAAATAGGTGAGACGTTTTTGCTCTATTACGCCGCTGTCGTGGGCGGCAAAGGCGGTGGCGAAGAGTGCATTTCGGTGGCGACAGCCGACAGCCCCACTGGCCCATTCATCGATCGCTCCCCCGCACCGTTGGAGTGCCAGCCGACCCTTGGAGGGTCCATTGACCCGTCGATCTTCGTCGACGCCAGTGGCCATCCCTACTTAATTTGGAAATCAAATGGTGGAAGCGGACAACCGGCGAGCCTATGGTCGGAGATGCTGGACGCCGCCGGATCTGGCTTCGCCGCCAATGCACCCACATTGCTTCTGACTCCTCACAATGCATGGCAGGGCGGGATCGTCGAGGCCCCAGACCTGCAGTCCGTGAACGGGCACGACTTTCTTTTCTTCTCAGGCAATTCCTGGAACAGCGCCAACTACGCCGTTGGCGTGACCATCTGCAGCGGTCCGTTGGGGCCGTGCAATCAAGAAGTCCCAACTCCGATACTTACGTCAGGTTCGGCCATGTCCGGTCCTGGAGGCGAATCGCTATTCACCGATGGTTCGGGCAATTTGTGGATGGCGTTTGATGCCTGGATTCCCGGCGGGGTGGGCTATCCCCACAGCCGCGCCCTCTATGTCCGTCAGCTGAATTTCTCCGGCTCGACCCCAGCGGTGGGTGCTGCGCCTTAGGCGCAGGACTCATTCGACGAGCTGTCCGATCGGTACGTAGGGCAGTCCGTGCGCATCGGCCACGGGCTTGTACACCACATAGCCGTTGACCACGTTGACGCCTTCGGCCAGGGCACTGTCGGCTCGCACCGCCGCCTTCCATCCATTGGTCGCGATGTTCAAGGTGTAAGGCAGCGTGGCGTTAGCCAACGCATGGGTGGAGGTGTGGGGCACAGCGCCGGGCATGTTGGCCACGCAATAGAAGATGGAACCGTGCACCTCAAATGTCGGATTGGAGTGCGTCGTCGGCCGGGTCGACTCGAAACACCCTCCTTGGTCGACGGAGATGTCCACCAGCACTGACCCGACCCGCATCTGCTCGACCAGGGCGTCTGAGACCAGCATGGGGGCGCGAGCGCCGACAACGAGGACGGCTCCAATGACGATGTCGGCATCGAGGCAGATCTCCTCAACGGCGTGTTGGGACGAAGCCACAGTCTCCAGCGCTCCGCGGAAATAGTGGTCGAACTCCCGGAGCCGGTCGAGGTTACGGTCGAGCACGAACACGTCGGAATGCATGCCGACGGCCATGGTGGCGGCAGCCATGCCGACCACGCCCGCGCCCAGAATCACCACCCGGGCGGCGCGCACCCCCGGTACTCCGCACACCAGCACGCCGCGCCCGCCACCAGGTCGCATCAGGTGGTGGGTGCCCATCAACGGCGCCATCCGACCGGCTACCTCACTCATCGGAGCCAGCAGGGGTAGCGAATTGTCAGGCATCCGAACCGTCTCGTAGGCGATGCCTACATTGCCGCCAGCGATCAGCGCATCAGTGCATTCCTTCGATGCAGCCAAGTGGAGATAGGTGAACAAAATCTGGTCGCGACGAGCGTCAAGCCGGTGATATTCCGACGCCACCGGCTCTTTGACCTTGCACACCAGGTCCGACGCAGCCCACAGGTCATCGGGATCTTTAATGATGACGGCACCGGTGCGGACGAATTCCTCGTCAGGCATGGAAGACCCTTCCCCGGCGCCCGCCTCGACGTACACCGTGTGTCCCGCCGAGGTGAGTTCCCGCACACCGGCAGGCGTCAGTGCTACCCGGTACTCATCGTCCTTCACTTCTTTGGGGATCCCGACAATCATGGTTCACTCCTCGATGTTGCTCATTACATGCTTGATCCTGGTGTAGTCCTCGAACCCGTAGGCAGAGAGGTCCTTCCCGTACCCCGACCGCTTGAATCCCCCATGGGGCATCTCGGCCACCAGGGGGATGTGCGTGTTAATCCACACGCAGCCGAAATCCAGGTCTCTCGCCATGCGCATGGCGCGTCCGTGGTCTGTGGTCCACACCGACGACGCCAATCCGTATTCCACGCCGTTGGCCCACTGCAGTGCCTCGGCCTCGCTGCTGAATTCCTGCACCGTGACGACGGGACCAAACACCTCGGATTGCACCAACTCGTCGTCCTGTCGCAATCCAGCCACCACCGTCGGTGCGAAGCAGTAGCCGCGTTCTCCGACAGGCGTCCCACCTGTGGCCACGGTGGCATGCGACGGAATGCGCTCGACAAAGCCACGGACTCGCTCGAGCTGGTTGGCGTTGTTGAGCGGCCCGTAGTCGGCGTCGAGGTTGTCTGGGCCGCCGACGGTGGTCCCTTTTGCCTGTTCGACCAGGGCAGCCAACAATTCGTCGTGGATCCCGCGCCCGGCCAGCACTCGAGTCGCCGCGGTGCAGTCCTGCCCGGCGTTGAAGTACCCGGCACCGGCAATCCCCTCGGCTGCTGCGGCGGCATCGGCATCGTCGAACACAATGACCGGCGCCTTGCCTCCCAGTTCGAGATGCACCCGCTTGAGGGTCGGGGCCGCCGCGGCCGCTACCTCCATGCCGGCCCGCACCGAGCCAGTCACCGACACCATTGCCGCGATGTCGTGGACAACCAACGCTCGACCGGTGTCGCGATCGCCACACACCACGTTGAAGACACCAGGTGGCAGGTGTTCGGCCATGATTTCAGCCAGTAAGAGGGCCGTGACCGGCGTCGTATCTGACGGCTTCAGCACCATGGTGTTACCGGCGGCCAGCGCCGGCGCGAACTTCCACACTGCCATCATCATCGGGTAGTTCCAGGGCGTGACTGCGCCGCACACCCCGATGGGCTCACGCCGAATGAACGAGGTATGTCCGGCCATGTACTCAGTGGCCGCCAATCCCTGTAGATGGCGGGCGGCGCCAGCAAAGAAGCGAATCTGGTCCACCATCGGAGGGATCTCTTCGTCCATCGTCAGCTGCAGTGGCTTGCCGGTGTTCTCGCTCTCAGCCTGGACCAAGTTGTGGGCGGCCGCTTCAACGGCGTCGGCGATGCGAATGAGGGCCAGAGCCCGCTCGCTAGGTGTGGTCCGCTTCCATGAGGTGAACGCTTCGCATGCCACCCGGAGCGCCCGATCAATGTCGCCCGGTCCCGAAACCGGCGCTTCGGCGAAGGCCTCTCCAGTGGCTGGGTTGATCAACTGCGCCAGTGGGCCGTCCTCGGCATCGCAGTAGGTCCCGCCGATGAAGTTCTGCAACCTGCGCACTCGGCTCTCCTCATGTCTACCTTGTCCTGAGTACACAATCACAGACAAATCAGCCTTCGACAAGCGATTTCGCAACAAATACAGATCTAGACGCCGAATTCTGCTTGACTGATGCCACATTCGTGACACAATTCGGCAGAAGGCCCGCGAAGCCGGATTTAACGAGGACGAGGAGAGGCATGTCCAACACGGACGAGCCGACGCAGACGACTAACACCGATGTAGATACCGGGGCGAGTACCTTCCTCGACGCTCCGAACCGAGCCATCATCGAGGCCCTCCAAAAGGATGGTCGCCAGCCCTATGGGGCCATTGCTGAAGCGGTGGGCCTCTCAGAGGCGGCAGTGCGTCGGCGGGTACAGCGGCTGCGCGATGCCGGGATCATGCAGATAGTGGCCGTGACCGACCCACTGCAGTTGGGCTTCACGCGCCAGGCGATGGTCGGCATCAACGTGGAGGGCGACGTGCGGATCGTGGCCGACAAGCTGTCTTCACTGCCCGAAGTCGACTACGTCGTCATGTGCGCTGGCTCCTTCGATCTATTGGCCGAATTGGTGTGCGAGAGCGATGAGCGCCTGCTCGAAGTGCTCAACGATTCGGTGCGCTCCATCCCTGGTGTGCGGGGCACGGAGACGTTCCTGTATCTCAAGTTGGCCAAACAGACATACACGTGGGGAACCCGGTAAGCGCGCCAGCGCCTACTTCCCACCCGAGCGGAGGCATCATGAGCAGTACCAGTCCGGAGAATTCAGCCCTCAGCGAGAGCGCAAAGCGTCACCTATGGATGCACTTCAGTCGCTTGGGTGCATACGAGACGAATGAAGTGCCCGTGATGGTGCGCGGTGAGGGCGCCTACGTCTGGGACCAGCACGGCAAGAAGTACCTCGATGGGCTGGCGGGCCTTTTCACATCACAACTGGGCCACGGTCGTCACGAGTTGGCCGAAGCCGGAGCCAAGCAGGCCAGCACCTTGGCCTACTTCCCGTTGTGGACCTACGCCCACCCCAAGGCCATTGAGTTGGCTGAGCGCCTCGCCGGGTATGCGCCAGGAGACCTCAATCGGGTCTTCTTCACCTCGGGTGGTTCAGAGGCCGTGGAATCGGCGTGGAAATTGGCCCGTCAATATTTCAAACTGACCGGACAGCCGCAACGCACCAAGGTGATCAGCCGTTACATCGCCTATCACGGCACCACCATGGGAGCCCTGTCCATTACCGGCATCCCGGATCTCAAGACACCATTCGAACCACTGGTCAACGGTGCCATCAAGGTGCCCAACACCAACTTCTACCGCGCTCCGGTGTATGCCGACGATGAAGTGGCATTCGGCCAGTGGGCAGCCGACGAAATCGAACGAGCCATCCTGCGCGCCGGGCCGAACACGGTCGCCGCAGTTTTTCTGGAGCCGGTGCAAAACGCCGGAGGCTGTTTTCCCCCACCTCCCGGCTACTTCCAACGCGTGCGCGAAATCTGCGATCGCCATGGTGTCCTGCTGGTGTCCGATGAAGTGATCTGCGCCTTCGGTCGGTTGGGCCATTGGTTCGGTGCCGAACGATTTGGCTACCAGCCCGACATCATCACCGTGGCCAAGGGGATCACCTCGGGGTATGCGCCGCTCGGTGCCATGATTGTTTCGGACCGCCTGTGCGAGCCCTATTTGGAGGCGGGGGTGTCGTTCCTTCATGGATTCACCTTCGCCGGGCACCCGGTCAGCTGCGCCGTGGCCCTGGCCAACCTCGACGTGTTCGAGGGCGAGCAGATACTCCAACACGTCCAGGCCACTGAAACCGAGTTCCGTTCCGGGTTGGAAACGCTCTACGACCTCCCGATTGTGGGCAATGTCCGCGGAGCCGGTTTCTTCTACGGGATCGAACTGGTGAAGGACAAGGACACTCGTCAGTCCTTCAATGATGAGGAGTCGGAGCGCCTCTTGCGGGGGTACCTGTCCGGTGCTCTCTTCAACGCCGGACTCATCTGTCGAGCCGACGATCGGGGCGACCCCGTCGTGCAGCTGTCGCCCCCGCTCATCTGCGGCACCGAAGAGATCGAATTCATGGTCTCCACACTGCGCGAAGTACTGAGCGAGGCCTGGCACCGAGTGTGAGTCACCCACAAGGAGCGGCCGAACTCTCCTTGTGGTGGGACGCCGTACCCACTCCTCTCCCGGATCGACCAGCACTTGCTTCCGACCTACAGGTAGACGTCTGCATTGTCGGAGCCGGGTTCACCGGGCTCTGGACGGCCCACTCCTTAATCACTGCCGATCCCAGCTTGCGCATCGCCATTGTTGAGCGCGAGGTGGCTGGCTTCGGCGCATCTGGCCGAAATGGCGGCTGGTGCTCGGCTCTCTTCTCCATGTCCGATGGCGCACTCATCCGCGCTTACGGGGTGGAGGCAATGAGGGCGATGCGCCGAGCCATGCAGACAACAGTCGACATCGTTGGTGCCGCTGCCGCGGCGGAAGGCATCGACTGCCACTTCGCCAAGGGCGGATCAATCGACGCGGCCAGGACGCAGACTCAGAAGGAGCGAGGCCTGGCCGAGGTGGCCGAGGCGCGTTCACACGGATTCGGCGAAGAAGATGTGCGCTGGCTCAATGCCAGTGAGGCGGCGTCAATCATCGGCATTTCAGACATGCTCGGCGCCACCTTCACCCCTCATTGCGCTGCCATTCAGCCCGCCCTCTTGGCCCGAGGATTGGCCGAAGCGGTGGAGCGACGCGGGGTCATGTTGTTCGAGCAGACTCGGGTGACCGAAATCGTGCCGGGTTCAAACGGTGACGGACCCATGGTCCAAACCAAGAACGGTTCAGTCCGCGCCGACGTGGTGGTTCGTGCGGTTGAAGCCTGGACGGCCACGCTGCCGGGACAACGTCGTACTCTCGTCCCGGTGTACTCACTCATGGTGGCTACTGAGCCCCTGGGCGAGGATTTCTGGGCGTCAGCCGGACTGGGTGGCCGTGCCACTTTCGCTGATTACCGGAACGTCATCATTTACGGTCAGCGCACCGCCGACGATCGGATCGCCTTCGGCGGTCGGGGTGCGCCGTATCACTTCGGCTCGTCGGTGCGACCGTCGTTCGACAGAAACGCAGATGTGCACGCACTTCTTCGTCGCACACTGTGTGAGCTCTTCCCCGCCCTCGCGCCATCACAGTTCACCCACGCCTGGGGTGGACCCTTGGCCATTCCGCGTGATTGGCATTCCTCGGTCGGGCTCGATCGATCAACCGGACTGGCTTGGGCCGGCGGGTATGTCGGCGATGGCGTTGCCACCACCAATCTGGCCGGACGCACCCTGGCCGATCTCATTATCGGTGTCGACACGGAACTCACACATCTGCCCTGGGTCAATCACCGCTCCCCACCATGGGAACCCGAACCGCTGCGCTGGCTGGGCGTGAACGCTGGACTCTGGGCCATGGCACTGGGGGACCGCTCGGAGGAGCGAAAGGGCAAGCCGAGTCGGGTAGCCACTCGTATGAATCGACTGCTGGGTCAGTGATCGAGCGGCGTCGGCCGCTTGAGTGTCACAATCAGCGCCATGGAGCGCACGCCAAGCGAAGCCATCGCCACACTCCTCTATACCTACGCCGAGCGCATCGACGCCGGTGACTTTGCCGGGGTAGCCGATCTCTTCGGTGATGCGACGCTGACCTTCGAGGGATTCGACGCCGCTGTCTCGGGTACCGAGGCCATCGCCTCGCTCTACGAGCGCACCACGCGTCGATACGAAGACGGCACCCCGAAGACGAAGCACGTCATCACCAATGTCATGGTCGATGTCGAAAGTGGCGGATCTTCAGCTACCAGCAAGGCGTATTTCACCGTGTTACAAGCTGTTCCCGGCGAACTGATGCTCCAGCCAGTGATTGCCGGCCGCTATCGGCACACTTATGCGTTGCAAGGGTCTGAGTGGCGCTTCGCCTCCATGCACATCATCATTGAGTTGATGGGAGAACTCGGACACCACATGCTGTTTGACTTGGCTCCATGAAGCTCACCCTCACCTATGCCTGGCAATGCCCTCCGGAAGAATTCTGGAAGCTTTACTTTGACCAGGACTACGTGATCCGTCTGCATCTCGAGGCTTTGGGGTCACTCTCAGCCGAGGTGGTGTCGCAGGAGGGAGACCTGGCGTCAGGTCTCACCCGCACGCTGCGCTACAGCCAGAAGCCCAACATGCCGGGTCCGGTACGCAAGATCTTCGGCGAGGAGATCACATCGACCGAAGTCAGCACGTTCAATCCGTCGACTCAAATGACCACCTTTGAGCTCACGCCCGGCACCATGGCGGACAAGACTCACATTGAAGGGGCCATCGCGTTAACCGAGGAAGGTGGCACCACCACCGAGACCTTCATGTTGGAGGCCAAAGTCAAGATCTTCGGTGTAGGACCAGTGGTGGAGCGCTTCATTGAAGCGCAGGCCCGGGACATTCAAGAGAAGTCGGTGACCTTCATGCGGACTGCGTTGGAGTCCTAACCGCAGGAGCCGTACGGGTCGATCACTGCGTCGGACAGACCCAGCAGGACCCACGAGTTGGACGCCTCATTCATGTAGGCCGCAGCGCAAGGGTCGGCGATCATGATGTAGCGGCCGAGGTCGCAGGGAACTGAGCCATTCACGCACATGGTGGTGGCCTGGTGGCCCTGGGCGCTGGCCGGACATTCCAAGACGAATCCGGGTGCGGCATAGGCGCGCAGGTAAGCCAGTGCGGCGCCGCAGCCAAAGGCGGTGGCCTCACCTCGAGCGGGTACCCCAGCGACGATGGCCACTACCGATGGTGCTGAGGACACAACATTCAGAGCTGGGACGGGCGCCGACGCGGGCGGGTTGGCGATGACTGGACTGGCCAGAACCGGAGTGGTGGCAGGCGACGCCACGGGAATGGTGAGCCCGACTGGTGGCGTCGGGCTCACACCCTTCATGGGGTGCCCGAAGACGAACCTGACCACTGTGTAGGAGATGGGGCGGCCCGGGGTATCGATCGATTGGATTTCATAGTCCGTGAGGTGCACTCCAGGGTGTACCGAACTGCCAACTCCATCTCGGTGGCCCGGCGAGGACCCGACAAACCCAAAACTGAGGAGCATGAGCAGGGCACCCACGGCGAGCGCTGTGTAGAGAAAGGGACGCCTCCAAATGGACGGCATCTTCCCGGCGGTTGATGTCACGGTGAAAGAACTTGCGTTGCCACTGCATCTTGCGCGGCAGTGCGTTAACTCGACGCTTGCAACCCTTTCGCAACCAAGTTCCAGAGCGCGTCGATATTGAGGTGGGTCTCACAGGCGTCGGCCACTGCGTCAATTTGACGCTCCCTGGCTTGAGCGAACGAGGCCTGACCTGGCTTCCAGCGCTTCCGTCTCACCTGCGCCACGTGGTCCAAGAAAGCGCCTCGGAAGGCGTCCTCCTCAAAGAGGCCATGCAGCGTGGTTCCAAAGACCAGTCCGTCGCCGGCCTGCGCGCTGTCCACTTCGTCGGTGTCGGCCTCATCGACAAAGAGCCACTGCTGCCAGCCCTGCTCGGGGACGGTCCGCCCGTGCCTGATTTCGTAGCCCGACACCTCGAGACCACGAGGCGACATCCCGGAACGGAGCCGGGTCGTCTTCACTGCTTCGAATCGAGTGGTCAGTGGCAGCCAGTCGAGCCCGGGAGTCTCAGATGCTTCCGATTCGACTGCCTCGGGATCGAGGATGCGCCGCCCCAACATCTGGAACCCACCGCAGATGCCGAGAGTGACCGGTGGAAGCGTCGATCGGCGTCGGGCCTCGATCGCGTCGAGGAGACCGCTGGCTCGCAACCAGGCCAGGTCGGACACCGTCGATTTGGTACCCGGAAGGACGACCACGTCGGGATCACCGAACGCCGAGGGGTGATCGACGAAACGCACCGCCACGCCTGGCTCTACCAGCAGCGGGTCGAAGTCAGTGAAGTTGGAGAGCCGGGGCAGCTTCAGGACTGCGACGTCGAGTCGGTCGCCGTCCAAGGTTTCAGGCTCGTTGGTCAGCGCGGCCAGCATGCGATGCAGTGAGTCCTCGGCATCGAGCACCATTCCGGGCAGATAGGGCAGCACACCCCAGGTCGGGACACCGCACTTGGCCTCGAGTTGCTCCATGGCGTCCCCGAGAAGATCAGGGTCCCCGCGGAACATGTTGATGATGAAGGCATGGATACACATCCGCAACTCCTCGGGTAGCACGGCCACCGTGCCGTAGAGGTGAGCGAACACCCCGCCCCGGTGAATGTCGCCGACGAGGACGGCAGGGATGCCGGACCGCTTAGCCAAGCCAAGGTTCACAAGGTCGTTCTCCAGCAGATTGATCTCGGCCGGGCTGCCTGCTCCTTCGCAAATGACAACGTCGAAGCGAGAACGGAGATCGCTGAGCGCACCGTCCACTACGCCGACCAGGGCAGCCTTGTCACGTTGATATGGCGCGGCCTCTCGGGTGTCCTGCGGTCGACCCATGACGATCACCTGAGACGAGCGCTCACTGGTGGGTTTCAGGAGCACAGGATTCATGGCTGCTTCGGGCCTGGCCCGAGCCGCCACCGCCTGGATCCATTGCGCCCGTCCGATCTCGGCTCCTTCGTCGGTCACCATCGAATTGAGCGACATGTTCTGGCCCTTGAAGGGAGCCACCGAGACGCCAGCCCGGGCCAAGAGGCGGCATAGCCCCACGACCACGGTGGATTTACCGGCGTCCGATGTGGTCCCGCAGACCATCAGAGCGCCACCCTTCGGGGGCTTCACGCCACCGACTCAGGACGCAGCTCGGCGACGACGAATACCATGCCCCGTTCTACAGCAGCGGGGAGGTTCACACGTTGTTCATCGCTACCGCTTGACGGGCGGCGTCGCACCTAACAAGGTGAGGGACGACAACCTTCGGTCGCTGTTGCCAGGGAAGCGGACCGATCCGGAAGAGGCGGTGTATAGGCGTGCGGAGGAAGGGCAGCGCTGTGGGAGATGGCGCGACATGGTCCACCAAATGCACCCCCTCGTCGGTCCATAGTGGGGCCGAGTTTCCAACCGGTCGAGGCTGACCTGGGTTGACATGGTGCCCGGGAACTCCGGTGCACATTGAGGCGATGAGGAGGCAGCGGTGGCAATCGCAGAGGACCTGGCCGTCATTCATGACCCGTTGAGCGAACAGCTGGGCCATGTTGAACAGCACGGCGTGGACTTCATTCCGGAAAGTGAGCGCTGGGCCAGTCCCAAGGCCATTTTTGGGATGTGGGCCGGCGCCAGCGTGCAGATCGAGTACTTCATTTACGGCTGCATCCTGATGACCTTCGGGTTTACCTTCTTGCAGGCGGTCGTCATCATCGTGGTGGGCAACCTGTCCTACTTCCTCCTCGGTCTGTGTTCCCTGCAGGGACCGCAGACGGGTACGACGGTTTTCGCCATCAACCGAGCCGCCTACGGCCCCAACGGTGGCAGACCGATCTCCTTTTTCAACTGGATCACTCAGATCGGCTTCGAGGTGGAGGGACTGATCCTCATTGTCGGGGCCGGGATTGTGCTGATCACCAAGGCCGGATTTGGCTTTGGGGATCCCGCCAAGATCGTCCTGGTCATCGGAGCGGTCTTGATTCAAGGTGTGATGCCGTTCCTGGGCCACGCCACCATCGTCAAGACCCTGCGCTCGCTGGCTCTCCCCTTCGTGGTGCTCTTTGCCGTCGTGCTGGCTTTCACCGCCAGTCACGCCCATTTCAGTGGTGCCCATAGCGCCGACTGGCAGACCTGTCTGGAAGGCCTGGCCTTCACCTTCGCCCTCAGCGGGCTGGGCTGGACCGAATGTGGCAACGACTACACCCGCTACTGCCCGGCCGACACGTCGAAGAAGGGCATCGTCGGTTGGGTGTTCTTGGGCACCGCGGTACCCGAGATCCTCGTCATGACCCTGGGTGCTGTGGTGGCCACGTCGATCAAAGGAATCGGGCAAGGGACGGGCGGATTCCTACCCCTGGCTCACCAGAGCATCATCCCGGCCTGGTTTGTCGTGGTCTTCATGGTCTTCGCCGCCATCCAGCTGTTCTGCATCAACAGCCTGGACATGTACTCGTCGGGTGTGACGCTGCAGGCCATCGGCATTCCGATCAAGCGCTGGCAGGCCGTGATCGTCGACTGCGTCATCGCTCTCGGCGTCACTATGTACGCCGTCTTCAACTCTTCCTTCTCGACCTATCTCGGCGACTTCGTCGACGTGGTGATTGTCTGGATCGCCCCCTGGGCGGCCATCTACTTAGTCGACTGGTACTTACGCCGCCAGCGCTACGTTCCGAGCGAGCTACAGAAGACCGGCAAGGACAGCATGTACTGGCATTCGGGCGGGGTTTTCTGGCCGGCCATCATCGCTCAAGTGTTGGGCATGGCCGCTGCTATCGAGGGACTGTCAGCCACCTTCAAGCTGCCCAATTGGCTCAATGAGATCACCTTCCACACCCACGATGCGTACGGCTATGGCGCTGACTTCAGCGTCTTCCTTGGCGTGGGCGTTGGTGGCCTGCTGTACCTCGTGCTGGCCTTCGGCAATGTGCGCAAGCAAGCAGACGCGCAGGACGCTCTGCTTGGGATAAGCGCCTAGCCCCAGTCCTCCACCAGGTTGCCGCTGCCGTCGGCGGCGGGCCGGAATAGTGGCATGGAGCCCAGGGCGCGGACGTTGTCAGCGTCTGCCCCTAGGGCCTCCTTCCAGGCCGAACCCTCGGTCATGAGGGCGCCGATGATCACCGGATCGGCGCCGATGCGACGCACCAGGTTGAGCGCCGCCTTGAGCGAGGCCCCGGTGGAGATGACATCGTCCACGACGGCCACTCGACGTCCCCGCACGACATCGACCCGGGCCGGATCCAGCCGGAGTTTCTGTGGCTTGTCAGTCGTGATCGAATTGACCGGCTCGGCCCAGGTCTCGCCCAAATGGATTTTTGGCGTCTTGTGCAAAATCACATAGTCATCGAGTCCAAGAGCTCGGCTGGCCTCAATGGCCAAGGGGATGCCCATGGTGGCCACCGACACGATGATGTCCGGCTCGGCCGGCCGCAAGAGGTCGGCCAACTCCCGACCGGCCGTCTCGGCAAAGGAGACACCGAGGTCGACGCAGATCAACAAGGCGATGGTCAACTCGTCGGACAACGGCACCAACGGGAGCTCGATCGCCTGGCTCCCCACGGTGGTCGGATAGGTGCGAACAAGCGTCATGACCATGACTCTCGCCGCGGTGGCTGAGGTCTGCAAATGAGCAGATGCGCCACGGCCTCAGTCCGGGGGACCGAACAGCCGATCGCCGGCGTCGCCCAGTCCGGGAACGATGTACCCCACCGCATTGAGTTCGGGATCGACAGCGGCGCAGTAGAGGCGCACCGACGGATGAGCCTTGGAGAAAGCCACCACGCCCGGCTGCGACGCGATGATGCACAGTGCGGTCACCTTGGTAGCGCCGCCCTCAGCGATCAGCTCGCACACCTGCCCCAGCGAGCCGCCGGTGGCCAGCATGGGGTCACAGACGATGACCCGCCGACCGGTGAGGTCCTTGGGTAGGCGATTCAGGTACAGCTCGGACTGAAACGTCTCCTCGTCGCGGCGGAGGCCCACATGAGCCACCTCGGTGTACGGCACCACTTCCTGAATTGCCTGCACCATCCCCAGTCCGGCGCGCAGCACCGGCACCACCAGAATGTTCTCCTCCACCCGCGAGGCGGCGACGTCCTTGGCTACCGGGGTGTCGATGCGCGCCTCGACTAATCCGAGATCCCGCATGGCCTCGAAGGTCAGAAAGCGGGTGATGTCGGACACCAGCTGGCGGAAGGCGTCCCGATCAGTACGCACATCGCGCAGAGCAGACATCCGATGGGCCAGTACCGGATGTTCGACCACCACTGTGTTTGTCATCATGAGTGAACCATCAGACCAGATAGAGGGGATCGTCGTCGGCATCCGCCTCTCGTCCGGCGGCGACCAGATCGGCCAGCACGCGACGCAGCTCCAGTGTGGTTCGATCGGCCCGGGTGTGGACTTCGTCGCCGGGCGCCAGCGGTAGGACCAACTCATGGAACGCCGTTTGTATTTTCAGGTCCTCTTCCAGCACCTCCACTTCGAAGGCCACGGCATTATTCATGCGCTGACGGTCGCCGTCGAGATCATCCCGCCACAATGTGGTGAAGAGCCGGCAGGTGTCGGCCGTCTCGGGCTGGATGAAGAACCCAATGACGTTGCTGCCTCCGGCCTCCACGAAATCGATGCGCAGGCGCAAGTGAAACGGAGCGCTGAGCCGATAGGACAACCGCCGGGTCTGCACCAGCGGGCGCGTGCCGGCTGCCACCGCTGGGTCCTCCCGATTGTTGAAGGAGTGCTCATACTGCATGGAGAACGACCAGTCGTCTCGTGCCACCGTGTACTGCGGCACTTCGGCGGCCTCGTCCGCCCCGAACGTTCCGGCATGGACGAATGGAAAGTGAGCCACGTCGAGGAAGTTGTCAGCCAACAGCCCCGCCGAACCCCTAGTGGTCATAGTCGGCAGCTCACCGGCCATGAACGACGGATCGTCCGCCTCGGGAATGGAACCGAGCGGTGCGATCGGATCCTCGGGCGCCAAGAACACCATGCCGTGTGCTTCCTGGAGGCCGGCGGGCGGGGACAACGCCGCGGCAGGAGGGAGTGTGGCGCCATGCCCTAAGGCCGGGATGTCGATGCAGGTCCCACTCGAGTCGAAACGCCAGCCGTGATAGGCGCACTGGAGCACGTCGTCTGAGCAGGCTCCCTGTGAGAGCGGCGTGCGGCGATGGGGACACCGGTCCTCGAAGGCCACGATTCGCCCCTTGGCCCGGTAGAGCACCCAAGGCTGGCCCAGCAAGAGGAACTGCCTGGGCTGTTCCGTGATCTCAGCCGGACGGGCAATGGGATGCCAGCAGCGACGCAAGGCTGGATCGACGTTGGAAAGGGTGCGTCCCATAGAGGCCAACCCTGGTGCGTACCGATCGCCGGCGTCAAGGAGGTCGCACCCAACTAGGGTCCCGCTCCATGATCTTCGATCGCTTTCACGTGACAGACCAGGTGGCCATTGTCACCGGCAGTGGGCGCGGCATCGGCGCCGCCTCCGCCCTTGCCTTGGCCGAGGCCGGTGCCGACATCGTCCTGGCCGCACGCACCGAGGAGCAGCTTCGTGACGTGGCCAAACAGATCGAGGCGTTGGGGAGACGGGCCGCCGTCGTACCGGGTGACCTGACCGACAACGACCTCATGCGCTCGTTGGCCGCCACCGCCATGAGCGAGTTCGGCCGTCTGGACATCGTCATCAACAACCTGGGCGGCACCATGCCTCGACCCCTACTCGACACGTCAACTCGCGCCCTCGAAGAGGCCTTCCACTTCAACGTTGGCGCCGGGCACACGTTGGTGCGAGCGGCAGTGCCGCTCATGCTCGAGGGTGATCTTCCCGGCGGGTCCATCGTCAACATCTCGTCGGTCATGGGCCACGTCGGTGCCCGCGGCTACCTGGCTTACGGCACGGTGAAAGGTGCTCTCGAGCAGTACACCCGACTGGCGGCCCGGGACCTGTCCCCCCGGATTCGGGTGAACGCGGTGGCTGTCGGCTCGACCGCCACTTCAGCGCTGGACATCGTCATGGCCAGCGACGAACTGCGCACCACCATGGAGGAGGCCACGCCACTCCAGCGCATCGGCGATCCCCAGGAAATCGCAGCCGCCGTCCTTTTCTTGGCTTCGCCCGCCGGATCCTTCATCACAGGCAAGATTCTCGAGGTCGACGGTGGCCTGCAGTCGGCCAACCTCGAGTTCGGTCTCCCTGATCTCTAAATCACGAAACCTCTCACCAGCAGGGAGCAACCCATGAGTTATCGCGTTGTGCAATGGAGCACGGGCAATGTCGGCCGTCACGCATTAGCGGGAATCGACGCCCACCCGGACCTGGAACTGGTCGGACTCTTCGTCTCTCACCCCGACAAGGTGGGACACGATGCCGGCGAGCTGGCCAACCTGGGCAAGACCCTCGGCGTCACTGGCTCCAGCGACATTGATGCGCTGCTGGCCCTTCAGCCCGACTGCATTGTGCACACAGCTATGGCCGACGATCGCATGTTCGAGGCGCTGGCCGACCTGGAGCGGTTCCTTGCCGCCGGCATCAACGTCGTGTCCTCCAGCCCAGTGTTCCTCCAGTTTCCAGCTGAGGGCGATCCCATGGCCGCGCCGCTCATTGCGGCGGCCGAGAAAGCCGGCGTCTCCCTCTTCGTCAATGGCGTGGACCCTGGGTTCGCCAATGACGCGCTGCCCCTGGTCCTCACCGGCATCAGTGAGCGCATTGAGGAGGTCCGCTGTTCTGAAGTCCTCAACTACAACACCTACAACCAGCCCATGGTGCTCTTCGACATCATGGGATTCGCACAACCGCTGGACCACATCCCGCTTCTGCTCTCGCCAGGCGTACTGACGATGGCGTGGGGCAGCGTGGTGCGTCAGATTGCCGCCGGCCTGGGCGTCACCCTCACCGAAGTGACCGAGTGGTTCGAACGCGAACCCGCCCCGGAGGACTTTGAAGTCGACGCCGGGACGGTACCCAAGGGCACGGCTGCGGCGTTGCATTTCGAAGTGCGCGGCATGGTGGGCAACAAGGCGGTTGTGGTGCTCGAACACGTGACGCGCCTGCGCGACGACCTAGGCGCCTCCTGGCCCCAGCCCGCCGGGCACGGCTGCTACCGGGTCCAGATCACCGGTGAACCCAACTACACCCTTGATCTCCAGCTCATGGGCACCGACGGTGACCACAACACGGCCGGCCTCAAGGCCACGGCCATGCGATTGGTGAACGCCGTCCCCGCCGTGGTGACAGCCAAGCCAGGGCTCGTCACCGCGCTCGATCTTCCCCTCATTACCGGGCGGGGACTGGTCGTCACCTAAGTGGTCGGGACGCCTCCCACCACATTGGTCACCTTCACTCCGAGGCCAGGCAGCGAGTTGTCGTTGGGGGCATCCCCATATGGGTACACACCGCCGACTGCGGTCACGATCCAGTAGCCAGCACCCGTGAGCGTCGGCACCAACGCAACGGCGCCAGTGGTGCTGACCCCGCTGGACGTCAATGAACCGTACGAAGTGGCGTCACCGAACGGGTAGATACCCCCGTTGTTGCCAAGAAGCCAGTAGCCACCTGAATTGGAAGTGGCGGCGATACTCACAATGTGGGTGCCAGATGCAGGCGTGGCATTGCCGAACGAAGCAGCATCACCGAAGGGGTACACGGTGCCGGTGGAGCTGACCACCCAATACCCATCGTCATCAGATGTCGAGGCGATGCCGACGATGTTGTTCACGTGCACGTTCAGGCCAGGCAATGAGTTCTCGAAGGGGGCGTCACCGAAGCTGAAGACGCCACCATCCGAACCCACCAGGAAGTAGCCCTGGTCATCGCTGGTAGGCACAATCCCGACAATGTTGTTCACATGCACCTTGAGACCGGGCAATGAGTTCTCGAAGGGGGCATCGCCGAAGCTGAAGACGCCACCATCCGAACCCACCAGGAAATAGCCCTTCCCAGTAGCGGTGGGCACCATGCCCCGAATGTTGTTGACACTGATCTTGAGTTGCGGGAGGGAGCCATAGAACCCGCTTGGATTGCCGAACACAAAGACACCCCCGTCGGTACCCACCAAGTCATAGCCGCCGCTACCCGTCGCTGGCGGGGTGGACGACGTGGTCGTGGTGGTGGTCGAGCTGGACGACTGAGAACTGATCGTGATGGACCACGCACAGTCGGCAATGATCGAAAGGCTGAATATCCCGGTATCGGTATACGAATCCGTTCCACTACCGCCCGTGCTGCTCTCATTCGGCCCTGCATCAACGGTCGTATCGCCGGCGGGCTGGTTGACGAACACGGTGAACACGTCATCGGAGGGATCGGCGTTCGAACAGGTGTAACTCCATGCCATCGTCCATGAGGCGCTGGTGGTGAACTGCTGGGAATTGCCGGTCATTCCCGTCTGTACGTTTGAGAATGTGGCCGGGAGCGGCGCCGACGAATCGGGGGCGGATGCCACCGTGATGGACCAGGAACAATTGCTACTGGTCACCGCCAGATTGAAGCTCCCTGCGTCGTAGAAGTAGTCCTCGCCGCTCTCGCTGGCTGCCGACTCCAAGGGGCCGACGTCGTCTGCAGTGTCACTTTGCGGCGCGTTGATGATGACGACAAATCCATCATCATCGGCGGAACCGGTGCACGAATAGTTCCAGGACATGGTCCACGGGCCCGACTCATTGAAGGTCGGCGTGTTGCCCGAAGATCCGATGGTGGCACTGGTGAACGTTGTGGTGTCCGCTCCTGCAGGTGAACTCTGCAGCCCGACCGCGAATCCTGAAAGGGTCAAGAGCGAAGTGGCGATGACTGCGCCTCGACGCACTGTCATGGTGGTCATCCGATTCATGACGTTCCTCTTCCGCCTCATCCCCCGCTGGGACGGTAACAGCAATGCTCAGCGCACGCCCTGTTAGCGCTCGGGCGGATCGGAGTGTTGCGAAGCGTCCCGCTTGGTGCCCACCATTCGGGCGAAGCAGAGGTTGTGGCCGCCGTCCGCTCGCAGCATGGCGGCCGACTGCGTGGCGCCTTCTTGGCGCCAGCCATCGGTGTGTTGGGCCGTCACTTCATCGAAGTGCAGCCAGTCGGCCCAGCCGTCCTCGACTTCACCGGCCACGTTGACCCGCACCTTGCCGGTCTTGGTCCAATGACGCCGCCACCACTCGGCCGTGTGGAAGGAGCAGAAGTCCCAGTTCCAGTAGGGCACCAGCGCTTTGGGTATGTCATCGCCCAGTTCTTGATGGAGCGAGGGAACCACTATGCCCACTTTTCCATCGTCATAGAGGAAGTCGGCGAGGTAGCCAATGTAAAGATCGGACGTACCGAAGTAGTGATAGGCGTCGACGCTGACGATGGCGTCGAAGAAGTTGTATTCAAAAGGCAGCGCGTGCGCTTCGGCGTAGACGGGCGTGACCATGTCCTCCATGCCAGCGGCCACGATACGCGCCGCATTGTCCTCGGGGTCGATCCACAGGTCGGCCGCCCACACCTGCGCCCCGAACTCCTTGGCCAGAAAGATGGACGTCATGGCCCGGCCGCAGCCCAGGTCGAGCACATTCATGCCCGGACCGATAGCCAGTACCTCGGTCAGGTTCTCCATCAGCCACAGCGCATTGGGACCCATCAAGTTCTCGAACACCCAATCGGCGTCGTACTTGTTGGAGAGTGGAAAACGCGGGTGATGCAGAGGGTTGCTGCGGGGCACGCAGCGATCGTAGGCCGAGCGCCCCTTACGGCAGGGGAATGATGTCGAACAATTGCAGGCCGCTCAGCATCTGGCTGACTACGGCCGGCATGGCGGCCACGGACTGGGGCGCCGGTGCGGTGATGGTCACGGGGTCGTTGTAGTGGCTGAACTCAATCACTCCGCTGACCGAGGCCTGGTGGGCCTTGCTACCGCCGCCCATGGTGGCCTCCACCAGCCGACCCTGGTGATCGATCCACAGCGTGACCGGGATGGACTCGTTGCCGAACATGGACAAATCGCCGATCATGGTGGGGGACAACCCGGGGCTGACTTTGAGGAGTTCGGCCAACGTCAGAGCGACCTGGGTCCCGTGGACGGGCACGCCGCCGATGGTGCGGGGATCGACCGCATGCTGGGCCTTGGGATCAGCCAGCTCGTCCAGCAGCACCTTGGTGTAGGTCAGCGCCACCGCAGACTGGTCGAGCGCCAGGTCGATGGCATGCGTACGCGCCGTTCCCACCGGGACGGCCAGCGCCTTCGGTGCACCCGGCAGTCCTGAGACGGATGAGGGCAACGTCACATAGGCCTTGTCGCCCACCCACTTGGCCACCATCTGAATCGGCTTGTGGCGGATCAGGATCCCGTTGGCGTGGAGTCCGATGTTTGGCAGCGTGACGAATTCTTGGGCGGCGTGGTGCAAGAAGTTGGCCTGCCCGTCCGCCTTCCAAGCCACGGCGTAGTGACCGGGGGTCTCAACGCGCAGGTTGACGGCGAATGACACCGTCTTGGTGACGGCGGCGGTCTGGTCACTGGACGCTCCAGCGCCAAGCGGGGCCAAGCCGAGGAGCGCGATACCGCCAAGGGCACCCATGCCGACGCGTGTTGCGGTGCTACTCGGCAATGGTGCTCTCCTCCCCCACATCTCTGCCCTGCTGTCTGCCCGTCTGGCGGCACCACGGTAGTGAAGCGCGCCGCGAAATTGCAGTCAGCGAAATGATTGCGGTCAGCGGAAGTCCCGGCTGGCCGGGACGGGCGTCCCCACCACCAGGGCCTCCACCCGCTCGGCCGTCAGGCTCACCGTGCCCTGTCCCAGCTGCAGCCGGCCCCGAATGAGAAGAACTGGGGCATAGAGGGCCACCACCTTCCATCGGGCCCAGGCGCCTCGGGAGAAGACCACGTTCACGTGACCCGTCTCGTCCTCGAGATTCACGAACACCGCACCGTGCGCCGTCTCGGGATGTTGACGGTGTGTCACCGCCCCGGCCACCGTCACCCGCTCTCCGTCGCTGCGGTGCAGCAGGTCCTCGGCCACCACCACACCCATGGCCTCCAGTCGCTCCCGGGCCAGGTGCATGGCGGTCCGTTCTGGGGCCAGCCCAAGGGCCCACAGGTCATCACCCACTGCGTCGTACAGGGAGGGTTCGGGCAGGGTCGGGGCCTCGACCCCCACCACAATCCCGGGCAGGCGGTCCGATGTGCTCTGCGCCGCGGCGCCGGCCGCCCAGAGCAGTCGCCGGCGCGAGGACGCGGTGGCGTGGGCATCGGTATCGAGCGCACCCGCAGCCGCCAATGTCTCGAGCTGCGCCCTGGTGACCTCGGCCCGGCGCACCAAATCCTCCCCGCCCGTCCAGGGGCGACCGCTCACAATGCGCCCGGCCGTCGCCTCGCCCATCCCCCGCACCGAGGCCAGGCCCAGGCGTACTACCGCTTCCCCGCACGCACCAGCCTCCAACGACGCCCCCACCTCCGAGTGGTTGACATGCGGCCGCCGCACCTGCACCCCATGGCGGCGGGCGTCGGCCACCAGTGACTGCGGTGACCAGAAGCCCATGGGTTGGGAGTTGAGCAAGCCGGCAGTGAAGGCGGCGGGGTAGTGCAGCTTCAGCCAGCTGCTCGAATAGACCAGGTAGGCGAACGACACCGAGTGCGACTCGGGAAACCCGAAGTTGGCGAAGGCAGCCAGTGCGGCGAAAATCTGATCGGCCACCGGCCCCTCTACTCCGCGCTCGGCCATCCCCTCATAGAGCCGCACCCGCATCTTCTCCATGCGGGCGGCCGAACGCTTGGCCGCCATGGCCTGGCGCAGCTCGTCGGCGTCGGCCGCACTGAACCCGGCGATGGCCACCGCCATTTCCATCAGTTGCTCCTGGAACAGCGGCACTCCGAGCGTCCGCTTCAAAATCGGCTCGAGCAATGGGTGCAGGTAGGTGGGCTCCTCTTCGCCCCGACGCCGGCGGATGTAGGGGTTGACCGCGTTGCCCTGAATGGGACCGGGCCGGATGAGCGCCACCTCAATGGCCAGGTCGTAGAAGGTGCGCGGCTGCACCCGGGGCAAGGTGCCCATCTGCGCCCTGCTCTCCACCTGGAACACACCCACGGTGTCGGCCCGGCACAACAGGTCGTAGACGGCCTCCTCCTGGGGCAAATGGGCTAGATCGACGACATCCCCGTGGAAGTCGCGCACCAGGTCGACCATGCGATGGATGGCCTCGAGCATGCCCAGCCCCAACAGATCGAACTTCACCAACCCGATGGCGGCGCAGTCGTCCTTGTCCCACTGCAGCACACTGCGCCCGGGCATGCGGCCCCACTCCACCGGGACCACCTGGGTCACCGGGCGGTCGCACAGCACCATGCCGGCGGAGTGAATGCCCAAATGGCGCGGTCGGTCCAAGAGCTCACCGGCCAGCTCGGCCACCAGCGGCGGCACACCGTCTTCGGGCTCCGCCGCGGCCGCCACTGCGGCCACCGCCGCCTCTCCCCGCCCACCGTGGTCGAGACCCGAGGTCCAGCCCTCCACCTGCTCGACCGTGTACCCCAAGGCTTTGCCCACGTCGCGCACGGCGGAGCGGGGACGGTACGTAATGACGTTGGCCACCTGTGCCGCGTGCCGACGCCCGTACCGCTCGTACACGTACTGGATAACCTCCTCGCGCCGTCCGGACTCGATGTCCACATCAATGTCGGGCGGCCCATCTCGCGCCGGTGAGAGGAAGCGCTCGAAGAGCAGACCGAGCTTCACGGCGTCGACGTTGGTAACGCCCAGTGAGTAGCAGACGGCCGAGTTGGCGGCCGAGCCCCGGCCCTGGCAGTAGATGTTGAGGCGCTGGCAGACCTGGGCGATGTCCCAGACAACGAGGAAGTAGCCCGCAAAGCCCAGTCCGCCGATGACCTCGAGCTCGTGCTCTATCTGGGCCCAGGCTCCGGGCACGCGCTCGGCTCCGGGCGGGCCATAGCGGCGGGTGGCGCCCTCGGTCACCAGCTGGCGCAGGTAGCTCTGCTCGTCCATGCCGTCTGGGGTGGGGAAGTCGGGCAGCCGCGGTGCCACCAGACGCAGATCGAAAGCGCAGGCGAGACCCAGCTCGGCCGCCCGCTCCACCACACCCGGCCAACGGTTGAACCGCCTGTGCTGCTCCGCCGCCCCGCGTAGGCAGGCCGCCGGAGCCGATGGCAGCCATCCCTCCAATTCAGTCAAGGGTCGCCGGGCTCGGATGGCAGCCATGGTGGTGGCCAGTCGGAACCCGGCCGGGGTGGCGTAGTGCACGTTGTTGGTGGCCACGGGATCCACTCCCCACTCGGTCGCCAGCAACGCCAGCGCGTCATTGCGCGCCGTGTCCAACGGGTCCCCGTGATCCCACAGCTCCACCGCCACGTTGGCGCGCCCGAACGCCTCAACCAGACGCCCGAGTTCGCGGGAGGCCGCCCGTGGCCCCGCATCCATCAGCGCGGCGGCCACCGCCCCCTTCCGGCATCCGGTGAGCACCAGCCAATGGTTGGCTGCAGCATTGGACAGCGCGGCAAGGGTGAAGATGGGCTTTCCCTTCTCCCCGCCCTCCAAGTGCGCCTCGGCCAGCACGCTGGAGAGGCGCGCATAGCCCTCGGGATCACGGGCCAGCACCACTAAGTGGGTGCCGGTGGGGTCGGGGTCGCCGGTGCGCGGGCCGGCCGGCGAGAGCGTCACCTCGGTGCCGAAGATGGTGGGCAGCCCATAGACCCGGGCCGCTTCGGCGAAGCGCACGGCGCCGTAGAAGCCGTGATGGTCGGTCAAGGCCAGCGCGGTCAGGCCCAGCCGATGGCCCTCGGCCACCAGCTCCTCGGGATCGCTGCTGCCGTCCAGAAAACTGAAGTCGGAGTGCGCATGCAGTTCGGCGTAGGCCGGGCCGTCAGTCATAGAGGGCCTCCTCCCACCACTGCGCCCGCTCGGTGCACAGCAGACGGGCCGCACCGTCGGCCGTCACCACTTGGAAGCGGGCCCGACGCCGGCGCACCGACCACCAACGCTCGGTCACCGGCCACGGGCCGGCCCAAGCTGCAATGGGCTGCCACGGACCACCCTCGACCGACAGTTGGGTCGGCTCGCTGTTGAGCAGTCCACGCCCGTTCACCCCGCAAGCGGCACCGGCCGGATCGACCACCTCCACCCGTCTCGGCACCCGCAGCACATGGGTGGGCGAGGGTGGCGGCAGCCGCCCCGGCCAGGGCGCGCCATGTCCTTCGGATGTCCCGGCCGGCGGGCTACCCCACGGCACCAGGGCCGACTGCTGGCCTGGGTCGCGCCCGCCTTGCACCCGACCCACCAAGACGGCGTCGGTGCCCAACCGTTCCTGCACCCGCACAAAGGAGAGGGCGGCCCGAGTGTCGGCGGCCGACGCGCCACCGAAAAACCCCGGCTGATAGGGCCGCGGCTCCGCTCCCAGGTCGGGATCCTCACCCCGAGCCACGCGCAGCCGGCGTTCAATCGTCTTGTCTCGCAACCCAACGAGCTCACCGCTCTCCCCTCGGGCCACGCGGTGACAGGCCGCGGCATCGGCCCCGAATCGATCCGAGACGTGTGCGTGTGGCAAGGCAGCGAAGCGCCCCAAGGTGGTGAGGCCCAAACGCTGCAAAGTGACCGCCAGGTCGGGGCGGGCCAGCGTGGCCACCGAGTGCGGCGCCAGGAATTCCGCCGTCCCTCCCGGCGGGACGATCAGCTGCAGGCGGGCGGCCAGCGTCGCGGCGAAGAGCCCGTCGGCCACGCCGACACATGCGTCATCCTCCACGGCCTCGACCAGGCGGCGCACAACCATCTCCTCTCCGCCGAAAAAGCGGGAAGGTCCGCGTGCGGGCAAAGCACAGACGCCGAGCCGGATGGGATGCACCCAGGGGCACAGTGCTCCGGCGCGGGCCACCACCTGCACGAAGCGCCGGGCTTCCTCACCACGCGGCCCCTCTTCTTGAAGTCCGGGACACCAGACGACGACCAACCGTTCCATTTCCATTGCTGCTCCACCTCAGGCCGCCTCCGGCCCCTGATCGGGATCGGGGTGGCCCGACCCCTCCTTGTCCTTCGCCTCGTTCGTGCTGGCCACCCCGCCTGAGGCCGCGGGCAACCAGAGCGAGCACTCCACGGCTCGGCCGGCGGCGCGGCGGCCACTGACCCGCACCTGAGCCCGTCGACCCTGCAGATGCCCGTGGCCGTGACCGACCCCCTCCCACTCGACCGCGCCCACCGACAGCGCCAGGTCTCCCCCTTGGGGCCAGTTGCTGGCGTGATCGACCAACACCACCAACGCGGTCTGGCGTTCGCGGGCCCGGGCACTCAGATGTCGCGCTGCGGTCTGCCGGGCCCGACCGGGTGGGCGCACCAACACCACATCCACGCCGGACAACAGGTCGCCAGCCGCCTCGGCCCACCCGGCGCCGGGATGAGGCACAAACACCACCCGGCGCAGGTCGATGCCCAACTCGGCTACGGCCAGCACGCCCGGATCGGGAAGGCCGACTGCCGCGCACCAACTTCCCGTCTGCGATGTGGCGCCCAAGAGGGCCAGCGCCAGCGTGGTGGCCCCATGGCCGGGGAGCCCGGACACGGTGATGGTCATCCCCCGGCGCAACACCCCATCGGGGAAGAGCGGTGCCAGGGCGGGGGGCACCGGCAGGGTTCGACCAGCCACTGGCGTGGTGGGCCGGACCTTGGCCGCCAGGCCAACGGGAAGCTCCCGGGAGCGGGGGGCACCATCGGCATCAGATCGGAAAACGAACATATGTTCGCATGCTACAGAGGTGCTGCTCCCTCTGCCCGGGAGCAGAAATCACCAGGTCAGAGCGGCCGTGGCCGCTCACAACCGCTGTGGGCCACAATGCAGCGATGTGCGGTCGCTTCGCTCTCATCACTCCCCCGGTGCGGTTGGCCCACTACTTCCAGGCCGCGCTGGACGACGGGGTGGACCCCGAACGGCGCCCGAGTTTCAACGTGGCTCCCACCACGCAAGTGTTCGGGCTCAGCGCGCAGCGAGACGGAGACGATCTCACTCGCACCCTCAGTCAGTACCGCTGGGGCCTCATCCCCTCCTGGGCCAAGGAGGTCGGCGTCGGCAACCGTCTCTTCAATGCTCGCGGCGAGACTGCCGCCGCCAAGCCATCATTTCGGGCTGCCTTCAAAGCCCGGCGCATCATCATCCCGGCCGACGGCTTCTACGAATGGCAGGCGCAGAGCGGCGGCGACAAGCAGCCCCACTACTTCACGCGCACCGACGGCGAGCCCCTGGCCCTCGCCGGGCTCTCCGAGCGCTGGTGGGACAAGGAGCTGCCCGAGGATGCCCCTCCCATCCGCTCCTGCACCATCATCACCACATCAGCCGGCGAGGACATGGACGGGATACACGACCGCATGCCGGTCATCCTCAACCCCGACACCTTCGACCTATGGCTGGACCCCGACGTCGACGAGGTGAGCGAGCTGACCTCCCTCATCCACCCTGCTCCTGCTGGCACCATCACTCATCACCCCGTCAGCACACGGGTGGGCAGTGTGCGCAACAACGACGACGAACTCATCACACCAATCTGAACAACACCGACGATCTCGAGGTGGGCCCGGATCTCCAGCTGCTCAGCGCGGACGGCGGCGCAATGACGCGTCGGCGATGGCGGCCGGAACCCACCCAGTGTCGGCGTGGTTGAGGTCGGTGCCAGGAGGCACGATCTCGTCGATCTTGTCGAGGACATCGGCGGCGAGCCGCAAGTCCAATGCCACCAGTTGTGATTCGAGGTGTTCCATGGTTCGAGGTCCGATGATGGGTGTGGTGACTGCCGGGTGCTCGAGAACGAAACCCAGGGCCAGCTCGATGATGCTCAGCCCGGCATCGTCCGCCACTTGGTTCAGTGCGGTCACCGCCGCCAACTTTTGCTGGTTGCCCGGCAGTGTCATGTCGTAGTGGTGCGGCAACATGACCGATCGACGACTGGTGTTCTCCTTGCCCGACCCAAAAGCGCCCGATAGCCATCCGCCGGCCAGCGGACTCCACGACAACACGCCCATGCCGTATTCCTGACACATGGGGAGCACGTCTTTTTCAATACTCCTGGTCAGGATGGAGTACGGCGGCTGTTCGGTGATGAAGCGTTCGCGACCACGGCGTTCCGCCACCCACTGGGCTTGGACAATCTCATGCGCCGGGAAGGTGGAGCTGCCGATGTATCGGACCTTGCCCGCTCGCACCAGGTCGGTCAGGGCGCCCAGCGTCTCGTCAATGTCGGTATCGGGTGACGGACGGTGGATTTGGTACAGGTCGATGTAGTCGGTGCCCAGACGTCGCAGGCTGTTCTCGCACTCGGTGATAATCCAACGCCGAGAGTTGCCCTGCGCGTTGACGTCGCGCGCCATGGCTCCATGGACCTTGGTGGCCAACACGATCTTCTCGCGCTTGGTCTGGGCCAGCGCCTTGCCCACGATCTCCTCGGACTCGCCGTTGGAATACATGTCGGCCGTGTCGACGAAGTTGATCCCCGCATCGAGCGCGGCATGAATGATGCGAATGGACTCATCGTGGTCGGGCGTCCCCCACGCGCCGAACATCATCGCCCCCAGACAGAGGGGACTTACCTTGACACCAGTACGGCCGAGCGAGCGGTATTCCATGAGCGCATGGTAGCCATGCGCCTTCGGTGGGGCTGGGGCCGTGATTTAGATGGCGCGACTCACGAAAAGCGTATGGACGCATCGGCGGCGGCGAGCAGCAATACAGGGTCGCTGGTCCGCCCATAGGCCCGACCAGCAGCCTCGGCCAGTTTGAGAGCGTGCTCATCGTCTGACGCCAGGGCCATCTCCAGGACCTCTTCTGGTGACGGCACGTCGGCAGGCGCAGCCGTAGCCACATTTCGGTCGGTATCAAAGGCCACATGGATGGCGGCCACCGCTTGCCAGGTGTAACCCAATGCCGCGTCTTTGTCTTCCTCGGCCAACCAGGGCAACACCATCTCCATCGACATCGGACCCGTGATGGAGTGCAGGAGAGCAATCGATTGCACGGTGTCAACGCTGCGCAGGAAGGCACGGGCACCGCCGATGGCCAGCGCATCCAACAATGACAGCGCATCACCCGAATGCCCGAGTGAGGCCACGGCTTGCTCGAACTCTTCAGAGATGTCCATGACATGGATCACTTTCTCGGTGATCAGAAGCGTCTCCGGTGTGTCCTCGGGCAGGTATGGCAGATCGGCCAGTGCGGCCGGAACATTCTGATGCCCGATGAGCAGCGGAGGTCCCGGCAGCTCCGTGTAGGTCGAGGCCCAATAGGCCAGCCCATTGGCGAGCTCCAACCGTCTCGCCGAGGTATCGGCCGATCGCAGCCCTCGCAGGGCGTGCGCCGTGCGTATGAGTCCATGCATGGCCGCTGCCACCATGCCCGGCACCAATCGTGGGACCCATTCCCCAACCACCGCAGCCGCAGGGCGGTCGGCCATCTCGGTCTCGAACAGCAAGAGCCACTCCGGAAAACGATCCGGATCGCCCAGCGCATCGGGCCATTCCGCCTCGCTCAGCGGCCGTGGGGCGGGAGGCGGGGCCGGGCTGAGGCGCTTCTTGTAGCGCTCCACGAAGTCCTCAATGGCATCGCCGCGGCCCACATGATGGAGCACCTCAACCACCATGGGCCCGTGATTGGCAAAACCGAGGGTCGAGAACTGGGGGGCAGTGGCCGCGAAGACGGTCAGGGCGGCATCGAGCGGTTCGGTCTCCACTCCCCCAGTATGTCGGCCGTCCGGCTCGGGTACCGTTCGCGCCGACCGCTACGATCCGGCGGTCAACTTCAGGAGGGCTGATGGCGAACAACCCGCCACTACATGGCATGAGGATCATTGAGTGCTCGGCTCTGGGGCCGGCCCAGATCACGACGCCGCTGGTCGACCTAGGCGCCGATGTGATCAAGATTGAGCCACCGGCCGGTGACTACATCCGGGAAATGACGTGGCCCATCGTCGAGGGCGTGTCCCTCATGCACCTGCACCTGAACCGGGGCAAGCGCTCGCTCGTCCTCGACCTACGGACCGATGCCGGCGTGGCCATCCTCAAGGAGCTGGTGGTGACGGCCGACGCCGTGGTGGAGGCCATGCGACCGGGGTCGCTGGCCCGCCGGGGAGTGGGGTATGACGACCTGAAGGTCATCAACCCCAAGATCGTCTTTTGCACTATTTCTGGCTACGGCATGACCGGTCCTTATCGCGACTATCCCAGCCATGGGGTGGCCTATGACACCTGGGCCGGCATCGTCAACGTGGCCACTGACGACGAGGGGTTCACCTACATCCCCGAGCACGCATCCATCGGCATCCACGCTGGACCGCTGTTTGGCGCGCTTGGGATCCTGGCCGGCATTGTCCGGGCCCGGGCGACAGGAGAGGGCTCGTATCTCGAACTGGCCCAGTCAGATGCAGCCGCAGCAATGGACTGGCTCCGCAGCGAGACCTACCGCGCCTATGAGCGGCCCGAATCCGAGGTCACCGGCAACAAGGCCGACAACTACGAGCGGAGGGCTCCCGGCACGGCCGGCATGATTGAGGGCGTCCGCTACCAAGTCTACGAGGCCAAAGACCACAAGCACGTGCTGTTCATGGCCTCAGAGCAAGCCTTCTGGAAGAACTTCTGCGAAGGTGTCGACCGCATGGACTTGTTCGAGCGTTGGCCCGGTTCGAAGTACGCCGACCACGCCCGCGGCAATCGTGAGTTGCAGGCCGAGCTGCGGGACATCTTCGCCACCAAGACTTCCGACGAATGGCTCGAATTCGGTGGTCGCGTCAACACCCCGATGGCTCCGGTCAACACGCCACAGACGCTGCTCGACGATCCCCAGTTCGCCGACCGCTTCAAACTGCTGCCGGCCAAGGACCTCGGGTCCGATCAGCTCTTCACGCCGCTGCACTTCATTGATGAGGAGCTGCCGATTCCCACCAAGGCGCCGACGGTGGGACAACACACCAACGACGTACTGCATTCGGTGCTCGGATGGGACGAGGCGCGCATTGCCGAGGCCCAAGCCTCGGGTGCCTTCGGTTCGAACGATTAACCATCCCCGGACAGTTCCGGGCTACCCCTAAGAAAGTGGAACAACACATGGACAGGGTGCGGTTGGGTGTACTCGGAGCCGGCAACATTGCGGCCACCAACGTCAAGGGATACCTGCAAGACCCTCGCTGTGACGTCGTTACCGTCTGCGACGTCAACGAAGAGGTGGGACGCGCCGCGGCAGCGGAGTGGGGCGCGGCGTATGTCTCCGACTTCAGCGATCTCCTGGCCGACGACTCCATCCATGCGGTAGAGATCCTGACGCCGACTCATCTCCACCACGACCACGCTATACAGGCGCTCGAGGCGGGGAAACACGTCTCCATCCAGAAGCCCGTGGCGAACACCATTGAGGAAGGCCGTGCCATGGAAGCGGCGGCGGAGCGAGCCAACCGAACCCTGCGCATCAGCGAGTGTTTCGTGCACTACCCGCCGCTCGAACTGGCCAAGAAGCTGATTGCCGATGGCGCCATCGGGAAACCCACCGGCATCCGCATCCGAACCCTCGTGGGCCAGACCACCTCACCCTTCCAGGCCGCGTTGCGGCCCGAGGGTTACGGGTGGCGCCTCGACACTCGCAGCCCTGGTGGCCACCTCTTTGACGACAACGTGCACAAGTACGCCATGGCGCTTTGGCTGCTCGACCTCGACATCACGTCAGTGCAAGCGGTGGTTCGTCGCCGCGATCTGTTCTTCGAGCCTTGTGCGGCCATCTTCGAATACGAGGATCCCGATGTGCTCGGCACCATGGAAGTGCAATACGCCCCCAAGTTGTACATGCGATCCAGCTACTACGGGGCTGACGAGTTCTTCGAGATCACCGGAGATGAGGGGCAGATTTGGGTCACCCGCGCCACGGGCGAGATGCTTGATCTTCCGCCCGTCATGCTTTTCACGGGCACCGAGAAGGAGTGTAAGACCACCGAGTTCCGCGACATCGATGCCGACTGGGGCACCGGCTTCACTCGCTCGTCACAGCACTTCATCGACTCACTTATCAACGGCACACCAGCGGACCTTTCGCCTGAGATGGCCATCAAGGTGCTCCAACTGTGCTTCGCCGTCTACCGGGCCTCCGAGATTGGTACATCGGTCGATCCGCGCACGATCACCGGCTCAGTCACGCCAAAGGGCTGGGCGGAATGGTAAAGACCACCCACCCATAGTGCGGTCGCCCTCAGTGGCGAGCGAAGAAATCGATGAGATACGTGGCCACGACATCGGGATGGGTCACGATCCCGATATGGCCTGAGCCCATCACCTCTTGATATGCACAGTCGGGAATGATCCCGGCTGCCTGCCGGGCTTTTTCGGGCGGCGAGTCCACGTCATGTTCAAAGGCCAGTACCAGGCAAGGAACCGACATTTCGGGCCAGCGTGTCGTGCGCAATGGGTCGGTGGACCAAGCTAGGGCTGCCTCGTATTGGCCCAAGCGGCCCGGATTGGGCCACACCGGCATGTCGGCCGTGAATGAGAGCCAGGTGCTCACCACATCGTCGTTTTGGATATCGGAGATGGGCAGGTAACGCAAGGTCTCGGTGGCATAGAAGAGCGGTGGCAGGTCGAAATCCAGCTGGGCCAGGTCACGCTCAACGGTGGTGATGGCTACCTCCCATGCCGTGGGCTTGTTGGCACTGCCCATAAGCGCCGCCGAACGAATTCGCTCGGGATGATCAAGCACCATGGTCTCGGCAATCCATCCACCGAGCGAATGACCGGCCACCCGTACCGGGTCGTGCCAGCCGAGGTGGTCGAGCAACGCCACCGCATCGTTCGTCATCTGGTCCACCGAGTACGGAGCCGGGGGTGACGAGGACGGCTCGACACCTCGATTGTCGAAGGTGGCGACCGAATAGCCGGCGGCAACCAGCGCTGGCACCAAACTCAGATGCCAGGCCACGGCCGGCTGTCCGCACCCGGCAACAAGAAGAAGGGGCTCGCCATCTCCGGATACCTGATAGTTGAGCGTGACGTCGCCCAGAGTGACATCAGGCATGCAGTACGTCCTCCAGCAACGCCGGTGCAATATTTCGTCCTGTCAACAACACCACCGTCTCCCGCCCATCCGTCGATGCAGGCAGCAGGCCCGCTCTCACCGCAGCCACTCCGACCGCACCGGCACCTTCGAGCACCAGCCCCATTTTGAGCGCGGCATAGCTCATGGCCGAGCGAATATCCGCCTCACTCACCGTCATCACTTCGACGTGCTCGCGCAAGGAAATGTCAATGGTGATCGCGCCTGGCTCGAGATTCCCGGCCAGTCCATCAGCCAACGTCGGCTCCACGGTGATCGGCGCCGTATGACCTGCGGCCAACGCAGCCGTCACCGACGGGGAGGCCTCCGACTCGATGCCGATGACCCGCACGTCGCTGCCGGACATTCCGAGTGCCACGCCGGCCAACAACCCGCCACCGCCGCAGGGGACCACCACCGTCCCCAAATTCGCGACTTGCTCCAACAGCTCACGGGCAATGGTGCCCTGCCCGGCGATCACATCGGGATCGTTGTACGGCGAGACATACCGGCTACCGTCCCGCTCCATCAGTTCGAGTGCGTAGGCCTCGGCTTCACTGAAGCCCTCACCGTGGAGCACGAGGCGCACGTCGAACTGCTGGAGGGCCGACACCTTGGCCGCGGAGGCGTGCTCGGGGACCACCACGGTGACCTCCGCTTTCAGCTTCGATGCCGCATACGCCAGGCCGAGCCCGTGATTCCCGGCCGAGGCAGTCACCACGGCTCGTCCGGGATCGGTACGCAACGTGGCTGACACTGCGGCCAAGCCGCCACGGACCTTGAAGGCGCCGGTGGGCTGGAGGGTCTCGAGCTTCAGACTCACGCCAGTTCCCAGCTGTGGCGCTTGGACCACCGGTGTCACGGCCAGGTGTTGGCGAACCACTTCCCACGCGGCGTCCAATTGGGCCGGCTGGGGTGGAAGGACAACGCGCACGTCGTCAGTCTGTCCCACTCCAAGCTGGCATGCTGAGCGCATGACGCCGACGTCCCCTGTTGCCTTCGGCCACGCTCAGGTGTACCTGCATCCAGACGTCTTCACCATGGCACGTGCTGCGGCCGACCAGACAGTGAACATCATGCGGGCAGCCGTGCGGGCAAAAGGCGTCGCGAACATCATGTTTGCTACCGGCAACTCGCAACTGGCCTTCATCGACATGCTGGTCGAGCACACAGACAATGTTCCATGGTCCGACACGGTGGTGTTTCACATGGACGAGTACGTGGGGGTTGGCCCCGATCACCCGGCGGGCTTCCAAAAATGGATCCGTGAACGCATTGTGCAACGGACGTCGCCACGAGCGGCCTATTACGTGGAGGGTCTGGGCGATCCACAGGCCCAATGCGACCGCTACACGAACCTCCTGGCCCAACATCCGCTCGACCTCTGCTGCCTCGGGATCGGAGAAAACGGGCATATAGCGTTCAACGATCCCTCTGTGGCTGACTTCGACGATCCGATGGACGTCAAGGTGGTCGAGCTTGATGGTCCCTGCCGGCAGCAGCAGGTCAACGAAGGGCACTTCGCCAGCCTCGATGCAGTGCCCACTCACGCCATCACGGTCACCATCCCCGCCCTCCTCCGAGCGGCACAGGTCATGGCCATCGTGCCCGAGTCACGCAAAGCCGAGCCTGTGGCCGCGGCTCTCACCGGCCCCATCAGTACGGCCTGCCCCGCCTCCGCACTGCGCACGATTGCGCATGCCTCCGTTCATCTCGAACCCGAGTCAGCACGCCTACTGCCGCAGCGATAGTCCAAGTGGCTCTCCGACCTGTCGCCATCGCCCACCGCGGCGATCCCCACTTGGCGAGAGAGAACACCATGCCGTCGTTCCAATCGGCCGTACGCCATGGGGCCGACATGGTGGAGATCGATCTCCGTCGCACTCGCGACGGCGTCATTGTGATCCTGCACGATCCAACGCTGACGCGACTTTGGGGGATCGACGCCTCAGTCTCCGATCTCGAGGTGTCGGAACTACTGGCCATCGGGAGCGGCGATGAGCGCATTCCCACCTTCCAAGAGGTGCTCGACGATGTGCATCTGCCCCTCATGGTCGACTTCACCAAGCGGGAAGTGGTCGAGGGTGCTTTGCGAGATGTCATGGATGCCAAGGCCATGGAACGCTGCCTCTTCGTCACTGGGAACGTCGAGGCACTGCGCATGCTGCGCGCACTATCGCCTACTGCTCGCATTGGACTCACTTGGGTGGAAGAAGAGATGCCATCGAACGCGCTGCTCAGAGAGCTAGGTGCCGAATACTGGAACCCGATATTTAGGCGCGTCACTCCCGAGCGCGTCGACTCAATGCATGCCCTCGGCCTGAAGGTTTCCACCTGGACGGTCGATTCGAATGACGACATGCGTCACATGATCGATGCCGACGTCGACGCCATCGTCAGCAATCACATTGCCGACCTGGTCACGTTCCTCGACGACCGACCTACTCGACCTCAGCCTTGACGCGGTCCAGAGTTGCCTGCATACCATCGCGGTTGGTCTTACCTCGAGCCCACCCCAGCAAGGCCCAGTAGAGGCGGAGCGGAGCGGTCCGGGCCAGTGCGAATGACTCGGTTACGTCGGTGGCATCACCAACTGGCGTGAGTCGGTAGCTCCACACGTTCAAAGGCTTGTCCTTGTTGCCGACCCCGAACGCGAATACCTGTTCCGGCACACATTCGGTCACCGTACAGGTGGTCCAATAGACCGGGCCGCGGCCGTTGCGCTTCACGTGACCACGGAATTTGGCCCCCACCGCTGGCCCAGTGGCTCCATCGACCCACTCGGCTTCAAACGTCTCAGGGCTGTAGCGCCCGATCTTGGTGACATCGCTGACGAGGTCCCAGATTTTGGCGGGAGACGCATTCATGCGGACGGTAACGGAATCTTGCATGGCCGACACCCTAGGCCTGTCAACCTTTGGCTCGCCCATACTTCGGAACGTTGGGGAGACTTGGTCTGGGTTCACCTTGAATGCGTACTTTCGAGCGAGAAGGCATTTCTGGGGTCGCCGGGTTCGATCCACCGGGCCCGCTTCCGCTCGGGCATCGTCAGGCCGAGTTGCAATCAGGCGGGAAGATCCGACGGATCAGCATCGCTCGACTTGTCAGATTTGAAAATGTTTACCGAAGCGAAAACCCCGACATGTATCAAACCCAGCCAGATCAGGTTTTGGCCCAACGCTTTCGAGCGAAGAATGCTCCGCTCCCACATCTGATGCAGTAGCTGTCGTTGAGTCCTACCCCACCGGAGGCGTGTGCTCCAACCAATGGTTGAGGAAGTCGATGGCACCTACTCCGTGCCATTGATGCTCACCTACGAAAATGTCGTGGGTCACTCTGTCGCGGGCGCCCTGTTGGTCGTAGACGATTCGGGTTCGTCGGAGCGACTCGGTGGCCGCGGCCACGGGGAACAAGTAGTCCTCCGTTCCAGATTCGATGAGAAGCGGCCGCGGGGCGATGAGCGCTGCCAAGTCCTCGTGCTCGAGTTTTCCGAGCATTCCGTGGACGATCTGGGAACCGCACATGTTCCATGGCATTTTGTGGCTCTCCTTCCACGAAGAGAAGTAACCGCTCACCACGGCCGCCGCCACCCGCTCGTCGTAGGCCGCAGTGAATAACGTCACTGTCCCTCCATATGACAGCCCAACCATGCCGATGCGAGCGGGGTCCACCAGCGGGTGCTCACTCAGCACGTCGAGGCAGCGCGCCAGGTCCCAGATGTTCTGGCTCAACGGGTTGACTCCGTTCATGGCGGAATGGACCAGGTTGGTGTCGCAGGCATAGTGATCTTCGGGCTGCCAGTCGAATCGCTCGCCGAAACAGCGCAGGTCGGGCGCCAGCACCACATAGCCCTGTCGAACCAGCTGCAGCGCGTAGTCGCTGTTTGGCGCATTCGTGTGCTCGAGTCCCACTGCTTGCGACTTCCCTGGGCCGTGCCCATGGCAAGCCAGTACGGCGGCGCCGCGCTCGGTGCGACCTTCGGGGACCAACAGGTAGGCCGGCACTGACATGTCGAATTCGGTGTCGAATACAATTTTGTCGCGGCGGTACCCGTCGCAGAGGACCGATTCCAGTGTCTCCACATTCAGAGGGACCGGTGTGGGCATGTCTCCCAGCAGGTCGTGCAGGCGGGTGCGTCGGCCCTCCAGCCAGCGCGGAATGTCAGATGGGTTGTCCTCCGGCAGTGGGTCTTCGTGGACGGTGGCACCCAATCTGGAGACCCACTGGTACCACGATGAGTAGTTCCGCTCCGGAGGGGCGAAGACCAGACCCTGCTCGTCCGTGCTCATCCACTTCCCTTTCCTTGTCCACTGTTCTTCATCGACCGTGCAGTTCCAATGTAGGGGTACGCACCCTGTCCGTATTGAGTCGCTGCTCCAGGTCGGGCACAATTCGTCCGTGACCCTCGCCACCCGCCTCAACGTGCAGCCCATCTCCCCCACCATTGGGGCCGAGATTCTCGACATCGACATCTCGGTCCCGTTGGCGCCCGAGGTCGTGGCCGCCTTGCGAGACGCCCTCAATGCCCACCACGTGATCTATTTCCGGGATCAGTCCCTCTCTCCCGAGCAGCAAGCTGCATTCGCCCGACAGTTCGGTGAGGTCACCGAGGCCCACCCGGTGCTCCCCTCCATTGACGAGAGCAAGGAAGTACTGGCCATCGACGGCAGGGTCGACCGAGCCAGCTGGTGGCACACCGATGTCACCTTCACCGAGACGCCCGCTCTGGGTTCCATCCTCTACATGCTCGAATGCCCCGAAGTTGGCGGCGACACTATGTGGGCCAGCCTTCAGGATGCTTACGACGGGCTGGCGCCGGCCGTGCGGACCCTGTGCGACAGCCTGATTGCCATCCATTTCGATCCGTGGTTCGCCGCCGACGTGGAAGCGAGGGGCGGATACGAGTGGAACGGAGTGTGGCGGGAGAAGCTCCTGCCTGCCTTGCACCCGGTCGTGCGCACCCATCCCGAGAACGGCCGCAATGGCCTCTTCGTCAACGGCCAGTTCACTCAATCCATCTTCGGACTGTCTAAGAATGAAAGCAACGCCATTCTCGAAATGCTCTACAAGCATTGCGTGCAGCCTGAGTACACCTGCCGCTTTCGCTGGAAGGCAGGGTCGGTGGCCTTCTGGGACAACCGGGCCACGCTGCACTACGCGCTGGACGACTACGGCACCGCACCTCGATACGCCCATCGGGTGACGCTGCGGGGCGACCGTCCCTTCGGCCCGTCCATGCCCGCCCCGACTGACGGCTGAGTCTCGGATCGATGCTGGCCGGGCTTCCGGCCGACGTGGGCGTGGCCGCGGCGGCATTCTTGGGTACCAACAGCGACAACGCGTTGGTGACCTTGGCCATGGTGGCCGCCGCTCCACCCGAGCGGGCTCGGCGTATCGCTGCTGGACAAATCCTGGGCTTCACCGCGCTCGTCATCGCCTCGGGCGCCACCGCCATCGCCCTCTTCGAGATCTCCCCGCGCTTGGTGGGTCTGCTGGGTTTGGTGCCGTTGATGCTGGGGCTACGTGGTTTATTCCTGCTCCGCCGTCATGAACAGCGCGACGTCACGCGCCGCGCCGTAGGTTCGGGCATCATTGCGGCCGCGCTGGTGACCATCGGTGCCGGGGGTGACAACTTGGCTGTGTATATCCCGCTGTTCAGAGTGGCCGGAGCGGAAAACATTGCAGTCATCATCGGCGTCTTCGTGCTTGGTGAAGTCATCCTCACGCTGTTCGTGTTGCGCGTCGGACAGCACGAACGGGTACGACAAGTCGTGACCCGTGTGGGCACAGTGGGCGCGCCGCTGCTCTATTGCTGCATCGGTGTGCTGGTCCTATTGCGAGCCGGCACCATTTGACGCGTTAGGCGGGGATAACCACCGCTGCTACCGCCTTGAGCTGAGTCAACGTGGCTTTGCCGCTGTTGTCCAAGAACTCGTAGGCAGTCTTGTTCTGGTCTACGAACAGGACGTCGAGCTTGCCAGTGCCATAGAGGGCACTCTTCCATTTGCTCGACACCGACGTGAAGTGGTCCTTAGGCACATCGAGCTTGGCGTCATTCTTAAGCTTGCTCTTGCCCAAAGGGGCCCGGGCAATCACGAAGGTCTTCTTGGTGACCGACGAGGTGTAGCTGCAGGTGCCGGCCGAGGCCACAAATCCGGGGCCCTTCTTGGCCGCTCCGTAGGAGCCGGCCGTGGCGAAGTTCAAAGGAGCCGGCGAAATGCACGGGAATCCCTTCGACGAGTCCACGCTGGCAGAGGCGGCGGTCGGCAAGACCACTGCTCCCAGGGTGAATGCGCCGGCCAGTAGGCCCGCGGCGAAACCAAACTTCGATCGCTTGTGCATCGGCTCTCCCATTAGCTCGAATGTCCTACGCCACACTCTAGATGTGATTCCCGTCGTCGTTGAAAGTGTCAAGCCGAGGCCGGGACGTGGCCCAGTGAGCAGCCTTCGTCATGAAAAGGTCCTTGTAGACGAACTCTTGAGGGATCGTGCATGTGAACCGCTCGACCACCCCCCGATCCGAGTCCCACGGGCCCCATCTTTCGGTGAGCGATTCCCGGGCGGTTGAGCACCCATTGATGCTCGTTGGTCGCGTGACAAATGAGAACAGGGGCGTGAACAGCACCGAGTGGCTGTCGGGCGAACCGGACGCTCTCTGCCCTTGATAGAGGCCGAGTTGGTGACCTCGAACCGCCGTCAGGCAAGCGAGCTTTCGGAGGCATCCAGTCCAGGGGTGCTTGCGGACCCGTGACGTGGGCGAACTGGGGCTACACGAACGAGAGCGTTGTAGGTGACAAGTCCAATGGCCACGTGCATGCACATCAGCACAGCGACCGCTTTAGCCGGTTGGCCTTGCTTGAGGATGTAGACGTCAGGCAATAACAAAACCAGCGTGACAGCAATCGCCAGTCTGAAGAAGAGCCAGCGCGGAGCAGAGGTGACGCGAGTCACGATGGGCCAGGACAGGCAGGCGATGAAGACACCGATGATGGTCAGCTTGGCGTAGTCGCTGAACTGAAAATGCGAGTATCCCTGGGTTGAGGGGAACAGGGATGTTCCAAGGGCCACCAGGGCGACATCAACTGCGAGGGAACCGCCCAAGGAAACCAGCGTGCCCAAAAGAACTCGAACTTTGGATGGATACCGATGAGTCGGCGAGAAATCCACCTTTATCAAATCGAGGATCCTTTCGAGTACGGAACTACTCACCACGGTGCCTCTTGTTCCTTTCATCAAATCGAGTCGCCACCTAGGCGTTGGGTCGACGCTCCACCTCATGGCAGCGTAGGGATCGACCATGACGCCAACATGAAGACACCGGATTCAGCAGGAGCCATGCACCGAAGCAGCCGGACGGTGCCTCCAGGCATCCACAGTCCGGCATCTGACTGCCCCGGTCATTGGTCCGCCTAGGAAGGCTGAAGGTCCCGTTCCGTCCGATCTATCGCCGCATTGGCATTCGATGATCGGTGCCACCGAACCTCCATGCTGGCGCCACCAAGTGTGGACACACCAACCAGCCACTCGCCACCGGTTGAACGCACGACCGCGTCGCCGATGGACAGTCCCAGTCCTGCTCCATTGCCTTTGTCGGTCGCTCGATGGAAGCGGTCAAACAGTTGAGCTCTGTCCTCGAGTCCGATACCAGGACCACTGTCTTCGACAGTGAGACTCACCTGGTTACCTTCGGCGCCGACAGACAGACGCACCGTTCCGCCTTCTCCGGCGTAGCGACAGGCATTGTCGACCAAGACCCCCGTCAGCCGATCGATCCATTCTGGCGGGGCGTTGATCCAAGGTTGACCTTCAGCAAATTCGAGCACCGTCAGGGCGATTCCTTGATGAGAAGCCACTGCATCAAAACGATCGACACAGGCCGAAGCGATGGCGGTGAGGTCGACTGGTTGGTCCCCAGGAGGGGGTGGCTCTGAATCGAAACGGGCAAGCCACAGGAGGTCTTCAACAATGTGTCGGAGTCGAAGTGTTTCGCGGCTGACCCTTCCGAGTGTGTCCGTGTATTCCGCGCCGCTCCTGGTGCCACTCAGCGCCAGGCTGACTTCAGCCTCAATCACGCTCAACGGCGTTCGTAGCTCATGAGAAGCATCAGCCGTGAACTCGAGCTGGCGACGGCGAGCAAGCTCAACGGGACTGGCCGCCTTTATGCCAATAAGCAAGGTCCCCAAGAACAATCCAAGAAGGAGTATCGGACCAACAATGACTTCAAGGGCAATCAAATCACCATCAACATGGTCAACTTCGGCCATGCTCTGCCCCACCACGAACCAATCGCGGCCCATGCGCTCCGACTGCAGCCGGAAGTTCGCCGTTTCGAGGTGCACCTCGTTCAAGCGGTTACTGGGGGACCAGGACGACGTCGCCAGCGGCGGAGCCCCTGGAGTGAGCGCCGTGACGCTGCCTCCAGCCCCTACCCACCATAAAAAGACAGGTGCATCATCACTGTCGTGAGCATTGTCAAAGTTGGCAGTTGAACCGGCAGATCCCGGTTTTCGAAGAGCATTGTCCAGCCGTTGATCAAGACGGTCATTTATTTGGCTTACGAGTCGATGTTGATCGACCGCGTCAAACACCGCTACGACGCAAACGTAGGTGGATCCAATAATTGCAGTGGCGGCCAGTGCCACTCTGGCCGCATGGGTGTTGATTGGCCGGCGCCACTTGGAAGGAAACTTCACGTGGCAACGAGCCGGTACCCGATGGCTCGAACCGCTTCGATCTTGACTCCTCCGTTCGAGATCTTGGCGCGCAGCCTGGCCATGTGGACATCCAGGGTGTTGGACCCGAGGGCATCCGCCTCGTCATTCCACACGGCTAGCGCGATGGACCGTCGGGGAACGACGGCCGGCGAGCGGTGCAGCAGCAGCTCCAGAATTCCCAGTTCAATTGCCGTCAGGCGTGGTCGCGCCGGCCCCACTCTTACTTCGCGAGTCACACTGTCGAGGGTCACATTGCCGACTTTGATCTCTAGCGACTGCATGGCCTCACCCCGACGGGCTAATGCCCGAACGCGGGCGAGCAGCTCAGTAAAATCGAACGGCTTGACCAAATAGTCATCCGCTCCTTTGTCAAGGCCAGTCACCCGATCGATCGAAGTGTCGCGGGCCGTCAGCATCAGGATAGGGAGGGACGAACCACGACGACGAAGCTGCTGGATCACCTCGAGTCCCGTGACATTAGGCATCCGCCAATCGAGGATGGCGACCTCGTAGTCATAGGTATCGAGGAAGCGCAATGCCTGTTGGCCGTCAGTCGTCGCATCAACGACGTATCCGTTCTCGCGAAGGCCCCGTTCGAGCACCGAGCGCAGGCCGTCGTCGTCTTCAGCCACCAGCACCCTCATTGCCACTGTCTACTCGCCAAAGGTGACGGAAACATGACGTGTTCCTCCCCTAAAGAAGGCCGGTATTCCCAGCTCAGGGAGCAATTGCACTCTTACCAAGTTCTCAGCTAGCCGTCATCCTGTCGTAAGGCCCGCTCCATACGTTGTGGGTGTGCTCCACGTGATCCGGCTCGTTCCTGACGCAACTGTGTCGGCCCCTGGCCCTACATCCATGGTGCTTCCAGTCCGAATCAAGGTTGACGAAGTCCGGACAGCGGGCACCCGATGAGAAGTGCTCACAATCACCACTCTCCTGCGTCTCGGGATCGGGCCAACGTGCGCATCGGGCGCATAACACGCTGGGCCGTCTTGGCCGCTACCGGCGCCACCGCGTTATTAGGCGTCGTGGTCGCCAAAGAGCACCCAGGATCCAGCTCAGCCGTCACCGTGAACACGCCTCTCCCAACCGAACCTTCGACGACATCAGTGCCTGCAGCGTCAACAAGCGGCACGACCCCCGATTCCTCAACCACTTCTACGACCAACGCGCCGACCACCACGACCACGACCCGTCCCGTCGTTAATTCCGGGGGCTCGTCACGATGACCACATCATGTTCGTCGGTTCGGCTGCCCGAACGCTCATTTCGGGCGATCGGGACCACGGCCACCGTGGTGGTCTGCGATCACACCCGGCTGGATGCCGCAGAAGCGCTACTACGCAAAGAGATCGAGGCCATCGATTTGGCCTGCAGCCGTTTTCGACCGGACTCTGAGATTGAGCGCCTCCATTCACTCGGTGGCTCTACAGTCGAAGTGTCGCCCCTTCTCTTCGAGGCCCTCGAGGTTGCGGTAATCGTCGCAGCGCAGACACACGGGGCGGTAGATCCGACGGTGGGAAATGCGATTTCGAAACTGGGCTACGACCGTGATTTCGACCTCATCGCCACAAAGACGCACCATCAGCTCAACGAACTGGGTCCAGTCGTCGGTTTTGGACACATCCATCTCGACGCAAGGCATCGCCTGGTTCGCATTCCAAGGGGCGTGCGCCTTGACCTCGGATCATCGGCGAAAGCTTTGGTTGTTGATCGCGCCGCTTCCATAATCGCCACTGAGCTCGACACTGGAGTACTAGTGAGTGTGGGTGGCGACATCGCTGCCGCTGGGCCCCCACCGACTGGCGGATGGGCCGTCGGCATCGCTCTCGACTCCTCAGCGTCCGAGCACGATGTCGACCAGGTCGTGGCGATTACCCACGGAGGACTGGCCAGCTCAAGCACCACGGTGCGGACCTGGAGAGTTGGACCTGAGCTCGTTCATCACATCATCGATCCGACAACTGGGCGTTCATCCTCGACCTATTGGAAACTGGTGTCTGTGGCTGGTGCAACTTGCGTCGACGCCAACGCACTTTCCACGGCAGCCATCGTTTGGGGACCGGACGCAGTCAATCGCTTGGAGTCGTTCGGGCAGGCGGCTCGTCTCGTTCGCTACGACGGTGTCGTAGTTACCTTGGGCGGCTGGCCCGGCTGTGAGCCATCGTGAATTCGACCACGTTTTGGTATGTCACGCGCGCCACCGGCATCGTCACGCTTGTATTGCTGACCCTGACGATGATTCTTGGACTCATCACGTCCTCTCGGTCGCGTTCCCCCAAATGGCCGGGCTTCGCACAACAGGAACTCCACCGGAGACTCTCGATGATGTCGGTGGTCTTCTTGGCCATCCACGTACTCACCAGCATCCTCGACACCTATGTCCACATCGGGTGGTGGGCCATTGTTGTCCCCTTTACATCCCCCTACAGCCGGTTCTGGGTGGGTGTGGGCACCGTTGCCCTTGATCTCATGGTGGCTGTCTTCATCTCCAGTCTGCTCCGTTCCCGCTTGAAACCTGGGACGTGGCGCGGACTCCACTGGCTGGCCTACTGCTGCTGGCCGATCTCGTTGATCCACACCTTTGGCCTCGGCACTGATGCCGGCGAACTCTGGGTCATGGGGCTTGGAACGGCGTGCGTCCTCTCGGTGGTCGTCGCATTGGTGTGGCGAGTGCGAGCCACATCCCACCGGATTCCAGTACCGACTCAGGTCGGCGCTCGCATCATTCCGCCCACCAAGCTCGTCTCGACTTCCGCCGCTCGAGGAGCAGCACATGGCCATTAGTGCGACTGACGCCTCCCGGCGGAGTGAGCAACATCACATTCTCGGCCACCCGACCGATCTGGCCGGGCACATCAGTGCTCATGGGCTACTGACCATTGTCATGGACAATGACCGCTCATGGCGACCAACGTTGGCCGCCAATCTGCAGGCCTCGGGACTGGCGGGCCGAGGTGGCGGCGGGTTCTCGGCATCAATGAAATTGGACTTAGCCACGTCGCATGGCCCCGGCGGAACCGTCGTGGTCAATGGCATGGAGGGAGAGCCGGCCAGCGACAAGGACAAGGTGCTCCTCACACATGCTCCCCATCTAGTGCTCGATGGTGCCCAGTTTCTGGCCGCCATGTGCCAAGCGGAACGCATTGTCGTATGCATTCCGGTCGGCCGAGATGGTGTGGCTGCTGCTGTCGGCTACGCCATCGAAGAACGGCGTCGGGCCGATTACGGCAACGTGCCGGAAATCGTCGTTCGACCACCCAATCGCTTCGTAGCGGGTGAAGAGTCGGCATTAATTAGCTGGGTTGACGGGAATGAGGCACTTCCCGTCTTTCGCCCTGACAAGGGCATTCCGCTTCGCATAGGGAAGCGTCCTGCGTTGGTCCACAACACTGAGACGTTGGCGCATGTGGCCTTGATTGCTCGCCAGGGTCCCAGCCATTTTCGGAGCCGAGGACTCTACGACGAACCCGGTACTTGCCTGGTCACCATCAGCGGCGACGTAACACAACCGGGCGTCGTCGAGGCGAACCGGGGAACCCCACTCTGGGACATCGCTCAGCGCGCCACTCCACGGGAGCCCGTTCAAGCCCTTCTGGTCGGGGGGTATGGCGGCGCCTGGGTGCCTCCCGAGCATTTCTTGACTCCGTATGCGTCCATGCCGCTGCGAGCCATCGGTGCAACGGCCGGCGTCGGGGTCATCGCCGTTCTTGGCCAATCGGCCTGCGGCATTGCCGAATCGGCGCGAGTGGTCCGCTATCTGGCCGAACAGAGTTCAGGTCAATGCGGGCCATGTGTATTTGGGCTGCCGGCCATAGCCGATGATCTGGCTCTATTGGCTCACGGAACGGCAGATGCTGACCTTTCCCAACGGCTCCCCAGGAGGCTTCGTGAAGTAGCCGGTCGCGGCGCTTGCCGCCATCCCGATGGCGCCGTCGGGATGGTATCCAGCGCCCTCGACGTATTCGCCGGAGACGTCGCTGCGCATATGAAAGGCGCGCCTTGTGCGCATTTCCAAAAGCCCACCTCCCTGCGTTTTCCCCACCTCATCACTCCATAATGGCGATCCGCATTTCAATCGATCCTGTGCTGTGCGGCGCTTACGGGTATTGCGCGGAGTTGCTCCCTGAGGCCGTCACGCTTGACGAATGGGGTTATCCCGTCGTAAATGGCCAACCGGTTCCCGGTGCACTGTTGGCAATGGCCAAGCGGGCGGCACGCGATTGCCCACGTCGCGCCATTTCATTGGAGCCAGTAGCCACCCGCGAATAGAAAGGTCGCCATCCCGCGGCGTAACGAAACTCGAACCGACACAGATCCAGAACTGGTGCCGAAGGATCTAGGTCGTGGGCAGAGGGGTCCACTTCTGCTTGACCACCCAGCAGGTGCCCTGAGGCTTGCCATTGGCCTGCGGCACGCACTGGGAGGACGGCGGCACATTGTTGTGCACCTCGACGACCTGGTACTGAGTGGGGCCATACATCTTGTTCGGCCCAAAACTCCAGACCGGAGACAGTGTGCCCTGTATGGAGGTGATCTTGGCCATGGCCTCCACGAAGGTGCGCCGGTTCAGGTTCTTGCCGGCCTCAGTGGCCGCCAGCGAGAAGAGCCGGATGGCACCGCACCAACCCTGAATCGGACCCTGCTCCTCAATGTAGGGATTGGTCGCTCCCTTGTAGGGCTTGGGGTGCACCTTGTGCCATTGGGCGTAGCAAGAACGGACGCCCGGGTCGTAACCGCCCGTGGCCTGTGAGCGTGGCGTGTCCTCGCCACCAAGGGTCTCAGTGGTCACACCCTCCTGATCGTTCAGTGCCTTTTCGTAGGGCACCGGTATGAGGCCCAGCGCGATCTCAATGCTCGACTGGTAGTCACTCAGCAACAGCTGGGGGTAGTACTGCTGCGCGTTCTCCGCCCCGATGTACGGGAAGAAGGCGTTCTCCGGCAGCAACGGGATAACCGATTGGACTCCTCCAGCTTTGAAGCGTTCCACTGCGAGCTGAGCATCGGAGTTGGTACTGGTGGTGTCGTCTGGGTTGCCGGCGATGGTCTCGACCAGCGGTGTCACGCCGATCTTCTTTAAGTAGGGCAGGAGAAAGTAATTGAGCGCGGCCTGATCACTGGCCTGATCCGAGACAGCCACGCCCACCTTCTTGCCTCCACCGAGACGTCCAGATTTCACGCCCCAGTTGACCAAGGCTTGGAGCACCGGCGCCTGGTCGGCGCCCGTCCACCACAGGTACGGCGATCCCAGCTGCGTCCAGTCGGTGATGGTCGACCAGGCGCTGATCAGTGGAGTGTGCCCTTCTTGTGTGATGCAGAGTTGATTGTCGTCTCGCCAGGTCCCTATGCCGTCGAGTACAGCGAAGACGCCGGGATTGCCTTGAGTCCACTGTTGGCACAATGCACGCATTGAGGCGGCATCGGTGGGGTCAAAGCTGACGATCATCGGATTGATCTTGCGACCGTTAATCCCACTACCGGCGTTGATCTGATCGACGAAAACATGAATGGCGGCAATCTGTTGCCCGTATTCGGCGTCCGCAGCAAATCCTTCGCGACCAGAAAGGCTGTTGATGGCCACGACGGGGAACACGACGTTGATCTGCGTCTTGGTAACGCCTCGCGTGCTGGTGCTGGCCTGCGTTACCGGCGTGGGCTTGAACGCTGCCGCGTGCACGGAAACCTCGGAAGCGCCCGCTCCGAGCGGTGAACCGGGCATGCCCACCGGTGCCATAGCCAGCCAGAGGATGAGGCCCACCACAACGGCGATCACCATGATGACGGTGCGGACTTGCATGGCTCGGGGCCGGCGGCGCAATCGGCGCCAACCTCGCGCCATCGGATTACGTATCAGTACCGAACTCGAATGCACGGGAGTGGATTGCAATGAATTCGATTGCATGGACTCGGTCACGCTCCCTTCACCATCAGGAAATCTCGCCTCACGAGGTGGTGCTCTGCTCGTCCGACCCTCTCGCCGGGCCGGACACAAATAGGGCTTCGTCGCTGGCACCAAGGTACGCCGCCAAGGCCCGCTCGTCAGATCGGACCTCTTCGGGCGGGCCGGCCACGACCACTCGACCGAGTTCCATCACTACGACGGTGGAGCACAGTTCGAACACCAGCGGGACGTCGTGCTCGACCAGGACGATGGTGGTGTCAACCACTTGATGCAAGCGTTGAAGGAGAGGGATGAATGCCTCGGCTTCTCGTTGGGCGATCCCGGCCGTGGGTTCGTCCAAGAGGAGGATCCGCGGTTGGGCCAGCACCATGGAGGCCAGGTCAACGACTCGACGCGTCCCGGTGGAGAGCTCGGATGTTCGGTGATGGCGAAAACGTTCCAGGCCGAAGGCCCCGATGACCTCGTTGGCCGCTTCCAGCTTCTTGCGTTCCGCCTTGCGGGCCCACGGCATCTGCAGCGTCGTGGACAGCACCCCCACTTCGCTCTTGACGTCCTCGCAGAGCAACAGCACATCGAGCACGGACAGCTCCGGATAGAGCCGGCAATCCTGAAACGACCGCACCATGCCGACACGCTGGCGTTCCTCTGGGAGGTACTCCTCGAGGTCGATGCCATTGAGCACGATCGTGCCCGTCTTGGGCTTCACCAGTCCCGAGATCATGTCGAGTGTGGTCGTCTTGCCTGAACCATTGGCGCCGATCAGGCCGACAATGGCCCCGGCCTCCGCCGTGAAGCTGACGTCGACCACGGCGTGCACGCCGCCGAAGCTGACGCTCAAATTGCTGACGTCGAGGCGGGCCGGACCGTCTACCGCACTCATGCGTCTGCTCCCTCTCTGACGAACAGGGGTGCCGGCGGCGTTCCGGATCGCCACTGCGAATAGCGATCCAAGCTCAACCTGACGCCGATGGTCACCACATCGCCAAAGCGATGGAGGAGGTCACCCAGGCCACCAGGCAGATAGAGGATGAAGGCAATGAGCCCCAGTCCACTGGTTAGGAATTGGATGGTGGGATTGGCCCCGAAGATCGCCGGCAGTCCCTCGAGGTAGAGGGCGCCGAGGATGGCACCCGGAATGGATCCCAGCCCGCCGATGACCACCATGGAGATGATGATGAAGGACACGGTCGGATCGAACGTGCTGGTGCTGAAGCGTTCGGTGGCAAAGGCAAAACAGGCGCCGGCGTAGCCCGCCATGAAGCCCGAGAGCCCGAAGGCCAGCAGCTTGGTCCGAAGCACCGGAATGCCCATGGCACCGGCCCCGAGCTCGTTGTCCCGGACGGCGACCAACCGTCGGGCGATGCCTTTGTCGCGCCACATCCGCACGGCGAAGATCGAGAGCAGTAGTACACCCAGTGAGAACCAGGCGAAGGACCGCTCGGACTGCAGACTCAGTCCGAACAGCGAAGGCCGGTTGATCAGCGTTGACGCCGGATTCGGCAGGCCGACGCACAGCGTTCGGTGCAGCCCGGGCACCGAGAAACACGGCGTGCCCAACACCGCCTCCTGCATGAAGATGGCGAAGCCCAAGGTGGTCACGGCCAAGAAGAGTCCGGGCATGCGCAGCGCGGGTAATCCGATCACGATGGCCACCACCGCCGTGATCGCCCCGGCGTAGAGCAAAACTACCGGCAGCGGGATAGAGCTACCCAGGTGGGTAGCCACCAAGGTGCCCACCGCAACTAGTCCGAACTGTCCCAACGACACTTGGCCCGCCCAACCGGTGAGCACGGTCAGCGACAGGGCGATCACCGCAAAAATGCAGACCTGACTGAAGAGGAAGTTGTTGCCGACATTGAGTACCAGGGGCAGTAGCGCCGCTCCAACCAGAGCGATACCCATGCCCGTTCTGGAGACCCGTCGGCGCAGCACGTCAGCCGTCAACCGAACCGTGGTGGCCGCACCGTGGTGCCAGGTCGAACGGTCAGCGGAACGGCTGTCCTTGCGCAATGCGCGGACCCTGATGAGCAACACGGCCAGTAGGACGGCGAAGAGAATGAGCTGCTGATTGGCCGTGGTTGCCACGTTCCACTGCAGGAGTTCGTAGAGAACGCCGACACCGATGCCGGCCACAAAGGCCACGGTGAGATTGATCATGGCGCCCACCAGCGCAGCAGTCAGAGCAAAAAGGAGAAGGTCGGGGCTCAAGACCTGCGTCAGGGCGCTGGTTTGCCCGGGCGCATTCAAAATGGCGGTGAAGGCGGACAGGACTCCAGCCACCGTCCAGGTCAACGTCGAGGTACGTCGGATCCACACTCCGGAGAGGCGGGCAGAATCCGCGTTCTCCGACATCGCTCTCATGTTCAGACCCCATGACGTCCAGCGCACGGCCAGGGCCAGGGCAATGGCCACGATTGGCGCCACTATGAGGGTCAGGACCTCGGCGGGAGTGAAAATGACCGAGCCGATGGAGAACGAGATGTCGAACGGCACCGGCACCGGCTTGTACAGGTTCTTGGGCCGGATGAACGGCAGCGCCGTCAGGGCCAGCAAGACCTGGCTCAGTCCGATGGTGGCCACCATGATCAGCACGCGGGGACGGTTGAAGAGCCGTCGCAACACCAACTCCGACAGCGCACCGCAGCCTGCGGCCAGACCAAGGGACAGGATCAGCGCGAACCAATAGTTGAACTTGAAGTCGGCCGTCAGCTTCACCAAGAACACAGCGGCAATGACGCCCACCTGCCCTTGGGCGAAGTTGAGGACCCGGTTGGTGCGGTAAATGAGCACCAGGCCCACGGCCAAGAGCCCATAACTCAGCCCGATGATGAGACCCTGCAGGATGATGTAGCTGGGAGCAGAGAAGGCCAGTAACAAGGAGGGGACCTACCCGAGGCTCTTTGAGGCTGCGGCTAAAAAGACGGGGCGCAACAAGTCGTCGCGGGTCATCAACTCGGCAGTAGGACCGTCGAAACGGATCTCCCCTCGTTCAATGAAGAAGCAGCGGTGCGCCAGCGTCATGGCCCGGTTCACACTCTGCTCAACCAGAATGACGGTGGTGCCCTCGTCATTAATGCGGCGCACCATGCCCATGAGACGTTCCACCGTCTTGGGTGCCAAGCCGAGGGCCAATTCATCAATCATCAGGAGCCGGGGCTTGGTCATCATCACCCTCGAGAGGGCCAGCATCTGCTGCTCTCCGCCCGAGAGCGTGCCGGCCGGTTGGTTGATCCGCTCTTTCAGCTCCGGGAAGACCTCCATGGCCTCTTCGTAGGCACTGGCGGCGCGAACCCGGTCCTTGCGCAGCGTGTGCGCCCCGATGCGCAAGTTGTCTCGCACCGACAGGCCCGTGAATGCCATTTTCCCGCCCACTAACAACGCCACCCCTTGATCGATGATCTGCTCCGGTTCCAAGTAGGTGCAATTCATCCCGAAGATCCGCACGACGCCGCGGTGAGGATGTGAGAGTCCTGACACGGCCCGCAAGAGCGTCGACTTCCCCGCTCCATTGGTGCCGAGCAACGCCACCATCTCACCCTGCGCCACTTCAAGGTTGAGGTCGAAGAGCACTTGATTGGTGCCGTAAAAGAAGTCGAGGTTGTGTACCTGCAGCGCCGGGATCTCTTGCTCGGCCTCTCGGCGCTTGCCTTCGGTGAACCGCTCAATGACATCTTCGATGACCAATGTGATGTCACGTCTGACATGGAACGAGCCGATGAGCAGAAGGAAGCCACCGATGACGCATACCGGGGCGATGAGGGTGAGCGCCACCACAATGCCATGCAGTCCGCCAACGGCGTCCGACACTGCGCCCAGCACAATGCTGCCGGCGAATCCCCCAAATACAAGCGAATACACGCCGAACATGGCGAAGCAGATGGTGCGCATTTCCGGCGGGGCTGTGGCCGCCAGAGTCAAGAAGATACAGATGGCCAGCGGGGCCACGGCTGATTGACCCAGGAATTGGAGTGTGACGCAAAGCCAGAGCTCCGGTACGTAGAGCGAGCTGACGAACAGGATGCCGTAGGCCGCGATGCATGCTCCGGCAATGGCCAGTGGGCGCTGCGGCGCCTTGCGGAAAAAACGGTCGCCGATCAGATAGGCCATGGGTAGGCCAATAAATCCGGCGACACCGATGATGGTTTCCACCTCGCCTCGACCAGCGGTACCCAAGTGAAACTTTTCATGGAAAAAGAGGTTGCCGAAGAGCGGAGCGCCGGTGCCGGCGAAGCCCAGGATGGCCACCGCGACCAGCTCGAAGTAGATGGAGCGGATGCGAAGTAGCCGGGTGATGGCCGAGCCCAACAGTACGCGGGGCGCCTTCTCCTGCTGCGACTGCAGGTCCATCCCGGAGGATTTGAGAATGTGGCTGGCCTCATTGGCGCCCTTCTCCGGTTCGTGCAGCCGAAGCATCAAGAGTGAGACTGGGATGCCAAACAGGCCGACAAGCAGGCCGTAGCGCCAATTATGGAACACCGTCACTACACCGCTGAAGAGCAGCAGCCCGATTGTGCCCGAGAGTGGGTCAGAGAGGTTGTGCCAGCTGAAGATCCGCCCGCGTCCCTCTGTCGGGTAGGCGTCAGCCAAATATGAGTTGTGCACCGTGTTGTTGACGCCGAATCCGATGGAGGCGATCAGATAGAGCAACACGAACCACCACACGTTGGGCGAGAGGCCCATGAGCGGAGCGAAGATGGCCACGATGATCAACGAAATGATGGCGACCATCTTCCGGCTGCCCCGGTCCGCCCACAACGCCAGCGGCACCGCCCACAGCAGCTGCGCCGCCTGCGCCACGAATGCCGTGGCCCCCAGTCCGGCATTGGAGAGATGGAAGGAGCGCTCCAAATTGACGCCGATCAAGTTGATTCCGTACCCGAGCGTCCCGGGCACCATGGCCGCGGCGGTCATCAGCACCAATGGTGAGAATTTGGCCGCGCGCAAAATCGGCAGAAGCGGAGGAGACTTGCCCTCACCCGTACCCGGCATCATCTCGACGTCGGCGATGGCCTCCTGGTCACGCGTCCGGGCCACGACTTCGCGCAACAGATCGTCTGGAACGGCAAAATCGAACAGCGGCTCGTCGGTCACTGGCGGATCACACTATCCCTGACACGAGCGTCATAGAACGAGCGCTTGGGGCTATCCGGAAGCCAAGACTGTGGCCACAGTGAGGGGACCCTCGGGGAGCACTGCCACTCGACCCTGCCCCCCGAGCGCGGCCAACGCCTCACCAATCACCGTGGAGAGGTCCCCAACTGGCCTGAGCAGCGCATTATGGATGACGCCGTCGGAGATCCCCTCGCTGTACAGCCATACCTGAGCCCGCTGCAGCACACGGCCCATGACCTGTGCCTGCCAACGGTCCAACTCGGGGCCGGCATCGGCCTGCACAAGATCGTCAGGCGATGTGGCGGCCGCCAGCATCCGGGCGAAGGCACCGTCGTCAGGTATCCCGTCCATACAAGCCGCCGCCATCACGATGATGCCGCCATCACGCACAATCCGCTCTGCCGCGGCCATGCCCTTCACTGCCTGGTACAGGTTGCGATCGAGCGGATAGCCGCCGTTGGTCGAGACCACCACGTCGAATGGGGCGTCAACCTGCTGCACCGCCGAAGCCTCGGCGAAGGCACAGGCTGCGTTGTGGGTCACCGTCAAAGGACCGGCGAATACCGCAGTGACCTGTCGCTTCTGATTGATGGTCACGTCGATGGAGAAGTGCGGTGGACACAACGCCACGGCATGTCGGACGAAGTCGTGCACCGGATTACCGATCCGCGTCACGAATGTGGCGTTCGCATCGGCGATTCGGCGGGGATGGTGCGCCTCGAGGATGGTGCGGGTGGCGGCCACTCCCGGACACACGGCCTTGGGTCCTCCGCTGAAGCCGGCAAAGAAATGCGGCTCGACGAACCCAGTAATGATGCGGACGTCGGCCTCGACATAGTGACGCTGCAACAGAATGGGCACGCCATCTACCTGACCGACTTCCACGTGGTCGTCGCTCTCGGCGTCGTGATCGATGATGTTGTAGCGAGCGACCACCTCGGAACCGATCAACTCCTCCATTTCGCTCGGTGTGGCTTGGCGATGCGTGCCGGTGGCACAGAGCAGTGTGATGTGATCGTCGGCCACCCCTTGCTGCTCCAGATACGCCAACAAGGGAGGCAGCACTGTGCGGTTGGGCATGGGGCGGGTGAGATCCGGATAGACGATCACTATGTGTCCGTCGAGCTTCAGGTAGTCGCGCAACGGAGGACCATCATGTGGATGCTCCAATGCGGCAGCCACACCGGCGGCTTCGTCGGAGAGGCCGGGTAGCTCTTTGGGCATGATCACTGACGCGTCGTCGGGCACGTCAACCAGGCACCCTTCGGTGCCATAGGCCACTCGAACTTTCATTGCAGCTATTGCTCTCCTTCGCTACCGGCGCGAGGAAACGACTCGGTGGCAGCCAATACGGCATCGGCCACGTGGTCGACTTGAGTACGCATGCCCCGGTAAAGATGCACCATGGCCGGGTCCGGCTCAATGAACGCGGCCACCGGATCGAGCTGCTCCAGCGTCAAGCCCATGCCCAACGCCTTGCCCGCCAAAAGTGCCGCACCGGCGGACGCCGCCTCGCCGGAACGGTGCCGCGTGGCCGGCACGCCGAGAATAGATGTCAGTACTTCGACCCACAGCGGCAGACCCGTACCGGCCCCACCCAGCGTCACCTCTTGGGCCGTGCTTCCGCCCAGTCGACCGGCGGTGACCACTTCCATACACCGCAACACGTCCCAGGCCACTGCCTCAATGACGGCCCGTGACATGTCATCAGGTCCGTGAGCTGCACCCAATCCAAAGAAGCCGGCGCGGGCGTCGTCTCGCCACCATGGTGCGCGCGCGCCGTCAAGCCACGGCACCGCGATCACCCCGCGTGCGCCCGGTGGACTGACCGCAGCACCTGCGGCCAACTCGTCAGCTGAGCGGCCCAATAGGCGACCGAGCCAGGCCAGGAATGAACCGGCGGCCGACAGTCCACCCTCAAGAAGCCACCCCCCGGCCGCGCCACGGGTGACGACGGCACCGGCTGGGGACGGGACCGGCCGCTCGTGCACCGGCACCGACACGTTGGCCGTGGTCCCCCAACTCACCATGGGGCACCCTTCGGAGGCACCCGAGCCCAGGACTTCGCACTGGCGATCGCCGGCCCCGATGACAACGGGAGTGCCTGGACGCAGGCCGAGCTCGGCACCGGGCACAGGTTTGAGCTGGCCGACCACGGTGTCTGACGACACGACGCTGGGCAGCTTTCCCAACGCCGGGCCGGACAGCTCGCGCACCGCGTTCCCGTCGAAGTCGTACAACCCGCTGCGCGAAGCGAAGGTGACATCGGTGACCAGCTCGTCCGTCAGGCGCAGGATGATCAGGTCGCGGGGCGAAAGTACAGCGTCGCAAGCCTCGAGTCGTCCCGGCTCGTGAGTGGAGAGCCAAGCCAGTTTGGAAGCCACGGCTCCGGCGTCGAGCGGAATCCCGGTACGGGCCCGATTGATGGCCTCGCCTCCCATGGCCTTGGTCAGCGCGGCGGCCTCGGTCATGCCACGTCGGTCCGACCACAAAATGCCCTTGCCGAGCGGCTCGCCGGCACGCGTGACCGGCACGAAGGTCTGACGCGCGCCCGAACAGGCCACCACATCAACCTGGCCGAAGGCCTGCGGGGCCATGGCACGGGCCTCGGCACAGGCAATCACCACCGAGGTCCACCACCGGAGAGGGTCCTGTTCGGCCCATCCCACCTGTTGGTGGGCCGTCGGCACTTCGGAGCGGGCCAGCGCGATGAGCCCTTCTTCTCCCCAAAGTCCGACCTTGGTCACCGTGGTGCCGAAGTCAATGGTCAGGATCATCATTGGTGCACGATCGCTGACACCAGGGCCGCCATTTCAGCCGGATCAGGGTCTTGATAAATGGTGCGACCCATCGCCATGCCGCCGGCTCCCCCCGCCATTACGTCTCGTACTTCGCGCAAGATGCGCTCGCGACCACCGTCACCAGTCGGCCCGCCAAGAAAGAGGACGGGCACACCGACGCTGGCTACGACCCGTGCCACCGCTTCCTGGCGTTCGGTTCCTGGGGAGGTGTGGGGAATCGGCACCTTGATCAGTGGCGCTCCCATGTCGTGGGCCACCACGGCGGCATAGACCACGGAGTCGGTGTCGTGGGCCACTCGACCATCGCGCCAGACCAGCGGCTCAATCAACGCCTCGAGACCGGCGGCAGCAGACTCCTCCATCACCTGACCCAGCAATTCGAGTGCGGGGGCCGTCAACGGATCAGAAAGATCGATTCTGGTCATGTGCTTCACACCCGTCCATCCGTCAGCTGCCGCCCGGGACACGCTGGCAATGAGGCGATCGTCCAGCTCGAAGACCGACCCAGACAGCCCGGTGCGATTCAGTGACAGATACGTGCGCTGGTCCGGGGACAGGCTGCCTCCGTCGGCCAGGTCAGCCAGCGGTTGCGCCGTGGCCAGTATCCCGTCGCAAGACGGCAGCGCCTTGGACAGGGCGGACCGGTAATCCTCGTAGCGCTCAATAGTGATCACGCCGCGCGCTCGGTGGTCGGCGGCCAGAATAAGCGAGGGGATCGGCAGGGCCGAAGGAGATGTCACTCCACTCCGGACTGCGCCAGGACAACCTTGGCCACGGCCGAGAAATCTTCCCGACCGAATCCAGCACTGCTGGCAGCCGCCAGCATCTGGCGCGCCACTGCGGTGGTAGCCATTGGCACTCCGGCCGCGCCGCCATAGTGCAGGGCCAGATCGAGGTCCTTGGCCATGAGGTCAGTCATGAATCCCGGCTGCCAACCGTTCGACGCCGGGCTTTCGGGCACCACGCCGGCCACCGGCAGGCGCGTGCGCACGGCCATGCAGTCGCCGGTGGCATGGGTCAGCACCTCGAAAAGTTTCATCATGTCCACGCCGGACTTCACCGCCATCGCCGTGGCCTCAGCCGTCGCCGTCATCTGCGCGGCGTAAATGAGGTTGTTGCAGAGCTTCACCACCTGACCCATGCCCGGCCCCCCCACATGGACGATGAGTCCAGCAAACGGATTGAGGGCGGGCTCGGTGTCCGCCAGCGTCTGCTCGTCGCCTCCGACCATGAGGGTCAGCGCACCCTTTACGGCACCAGCGGTGCCACCCGAGAGTGGTGCATCGAGATAGCGAGCGCCGGTGTCCGAGACGCGATGGTGCTGCGCGCGCTCAACGTCGGGATCGATGGTCGAACAGTCGACCACCGTCTTCCCCGCTCCCAACGCCGGCAACATGCCATCGACCACCTCCACCACCTCGGGCGAATTGGGCACGCAGAGCAGGATGACGTCGGATGCCTCCGCCACACCGCGGGGCGAACCACCGTCACGAGCGCCGAGGGCCACCGCGGACTCCACCGGGCCTCGGCTGCGCGAAGCCACGCTCACATCGTGACCGGCATCGATCAGATGTCCTGTCATCGGCAGGCCCATGGCACCGAGACCGATGAATCCGATTCTCATGCTGCATCCCTCCGGGTCGTGCTCGAACGTCCGGCATCAGTGCCGGCACCGTGCGGTGACGCTACGCGAACTGGGGCAACCACTCCGCGGTGCCGGCGAGCAGCTCGTCGATCATGGCCTCCGTCTGACCCAGGTCACCTCGTCCCGCCAGCGGATCGAGTTCGAAAGCCTGCGCCGCCAGTGATCGATCACCCTTGAGCGCGGCCTCCACTGTCAGCTCCTGGGTGGCAGTGTGACGCCGCACAATCTCGTCATACGGAGCGGGGAGGACCGAGACGTCTCGACCTCGAATGCCCGATCCGTCGATGACACAGATGGATTCCAAGACAACATTGAGGGGGAGATTGGGCGCCTGACCCGTATTCGGGATATTCACCGGAGCCTCGAACGGCACATTGGTCAACATGGCCTCGATCATCGGAGAAGGCAGCTCGCCGGACTGCCAGGTTTGCAGGTCTTTGGTGCCCGCCAACCAGCCATCCACATTGGCGATGTCCTCAGCCGCGTTCTTCTCCCGTTTTGAAATGGGGCTGAGTTCAATGTTGTAGGCCGCGCCCCAGTTGGACTCGGGAGTGAGCGCGAAGGAGAGGAACTCGGCGATGTGGCGGTCGCCGGCAGCAGGGAAGGTGCCCCAACGGTCGAGCAGGGTGAGCTTCAAGAGGTGCCGCTGGGCGAAGTCGAGCTTGGAGAACATCTCGGCTTCGGGACGCCCCGGGTAGGGGGCCAGCGCCGCCAGACCACCCACCTCTTCAACCAGGTCACGCACAATGTCGAACCCATTGGCCCCATCTACTTCCAGCGAGGTCAGAACCGGGAAATGGTTGATGCCCGTCACAGACGGCGTGACTGCTTCCATGGGTTTGCCCAGGGCGATGGCCAGATCCATACAGAAATTGCCCACCTCGTGGCACAGGCCGACCGTCTTGATACTGGTCTCCCGGCACACCGAGCGCGTCAGTGTCGTCATGGGGTTCGTGATGTTGAACAACCAGGCGTCGGGGCAGACCTGCTCCATGTCACGAGCGATGCCCACCAACACCGGGATATTGCGCAGCGCCCGATTGATCCCCCCGGGACCAACGCTGTCACCAACCGTCTGCGTGATGCCGTGGGCGGCCGGCACGTCCAGGTCTACCGTCATGGATCGGAAGGCACCGGTGGAGATGCAGACAATGACGAAGTCGGCGCCTTCCATGGACCTTTTCTGGTCGGTCGTGGTGCTGACGGTGGCCTGCGCCCCAATGGAGTCATTCAGCTTATGAGCGAGGGCCTCCATTTTGGGCAGTGGGTCCGGGTTGATGTCCTCGAGCACCAGGTGCATGCCCTTCAACGACGGCGTCAAGAAAAGGTCGGCCATCAACTCCGGGCCCCACTGGTAGCTACCGCCACCGATGATCGTGACTTGCGTGCTCATGCCCACATCTCCGAAGTCTCTGACATCGGCGTCAGTCTACGACTGCCCCCCGAGGCGCACACCAGCCGACGTCAACCTTCGATGCCCTCCGTCACGATGTCAGCGATTTCCCGCGCCACCTCGGCGCGGCGCCGGACGGACCGCCACTTGATACTCACCACCATCGCCACCAGCACGCCGGTGACGATGTTGCACAGGTAGAGCGGCGGGTCATGGCGGGCGAAGCCATAAATGGTCCAGCACACCAACCCCGCCACCAGCATGCCGAGGTAGGGCCAGGCAAAGTCATCGGCAGTCCCCAGGCGCAAGGTTTTGAGCACTTGTGGCAACCAGCAGGCCGTGGTCAGCACCGCCGCCAACGATCCGATCAATGTGATCACAGAGCCTCCCGAACGGCTCCCACAGTACAGTCCGCCCCATGACCCGAATCCGGCGACGAGCCCCCAAAGTGCTGGCGACCATGTTCATCACCAGCGGCATCATCCACATGGTCCGTCCTGACACCTTCATGATGGGCATGCCGCGGGCCATCCCCGAGAAGCACCACAAGAACCTGATCTACGCCAGTGGCCTCGTGGAGTTGGCCTGTGCCTACGGGCTCCTCAAGCGCACCTCATGGGGCGCACCCGCCAGCGTGGCCACGCTGATCAGTGTCTTCCCCGTCCACATTCAGATGACGCTCGACGCCGGAACCGGTCGCAACCCGGGCCTGGCCGACAAGCCCGCCATCGCCTGGGGCCGCATGCCGCTCCAAATCCCCATGATCTGGGCCGCCCTACAGGCTCGGCCGGAGCAGCCCTCAAGGCCGGCTGCCTGAATGGCTCGCGATGGGCATGTGATGACAGGACGCACTCTTGTCCCTTTCATGCTGGTGGGAATTCTGGGTGCGCTCACAATGGGAGCCGCCCTGCTCGGCGTCGTGGGCCCAGGCACATCTGGCCCAACGGACAAGGCGCATCTCACGACACCTCCATCACTTCCGGACCTGCCCACCAGATTTACGACGGGCCAGTACTCCGGAGATGGCGTGGCCAGCTTCGACGCTGTGCCGGTCGGTACGCCGATCGTCGTGCACTCGACCATCGAAGCCCAGAAGTCGACCACATGGGAGATCTTCATCTCATCGGGAAACTGAATCGCCCTTCACGATTAGGGCGTGAGCACCTTCTCGCCCCAGAAGCAGGCGAAGGGATTCTCGTTGTAGCGATCGATCTCCGCATAACCCCGGCATCTGTACAGCGCCAGCGCGTGTTGTTGCTTAGGACCAGTGTCGAGACGAGCGGAGTGATAGCCGAGCGAGACGGCGGCCCCTTCCAATGCGGCCAACAGTGCTCCGGCGATCCCACGGGATCGAGCGGCAGGACGAACGAACATCCGTTTGATTTCTGCCACACCGTCGGAGAAGTGCCGCACACCGCCTCCGGCCACTGCCTCGTCGCCGTCCCACCCCACCAGGTAAGTGCCGTTGGGCGGACAAAGTTCTTCGGGGAGCAGCTTCGGATTGTCGAGCCGATCGAAGGCGCCGTACACCTGATTCAATTCAACCCTCATCTCGGCCAGGAGCTCTGAGGCCGGAGGTTCCTCCGGATCGCACGGGGCGAAGCGAATCGCCATCAATGCACCTTGTCGGGGTGAAGTGACCGCGCCATGCGCCGCATCCCGTCTCGCCAGTTCACCGTGGTGCGGCCGATCAGTTCGTGCATGCGCGTCGTGTCGATCTGCACGCTGTCGATGGTGTGCTCGGTGGGATCGAATTGAGCCGTGATGCCCATCAGCTCGGCCAGGAAGGTGCACCATTCCTCAATGCTGACTGCCTCGCTCCCACCCCAGTTCACGATGGTGGCCGGCACCGAGGTCACGTCAAGCAAGCGTGGCACCATGGCCAGAATGTCGTCCTGATGAATGGGGTGGTACACGCTGGGCGCATCGACGTGCACTGGCACGGCATGGCCCGACAACATCATGTGGAGATGAATGGCCGGCCAGCCGCCGTAGTCGCCGTAGGGGACTGACAGCCGGGCGATGGTCGTCGGCAGCTGGTAGCGCTGTGCCGCCCATCGGGCCGTTGTTTCAGCCGCGATTTTGCAGATGCTGTACGTCCGCAGAAACGGCCATACCCCGTGGTTATCACCCAACGGGCCATCCTCGGCGAATTCTCGATGACCTTCCGGCTTGTAGACGCCTGTGGTGGAGCAATGCAGGAAACCGCGGGCACCTTGATGGTGCTCCATCAGTGAGGCCAATCCTCCGCTATTGGCGGCTAGATCCACTTCCCAATTGTTTGTTTTGGCCACCGCGAAATGCAGCACATAGTCAGCGTCTGCCGGAAGTTGTTGCACGTCGCCCTCGGCCAGGTCGATCGTCACGCAGCGCACACCTTGGTCTTCGAGGGATTGACGCACCGCCTCGTCCTTGAACCGGGCCGCGCCATAGACCACGTTGTCCTGAGCCAGGGCGAGCGCCAGAGGCCGAGCGACCTGGCCGGTGACTCCGGTAACGACGATGGTGTTGCCGCTGAAATTCATGTCCCCTTTCGTACTCGCTACGCTCAACCCCGTGCACCTCTATGCCGCATTCCTGGGAGGCGAGCTGTCCGGCACCCGCATGGGTGAGGACCACGAGATCGTCTTCGTGGTGGCGGATGACCACCCCTCAGCCCGAAAGGCAGCCAAGGCCAAGTGGAGTGGTGACGGTCGTCCACACGTCGATGCCCTTTCGCGCATTGACATGATCGACGGCTATGCCGTGACGCTGACTCCCTCTGGCGACGGCGACGCCACGGATATGGAGGGCTACAACCAGTAAGTCAGACGGCCGGCGACAAACCGCCGTCCAGGTTGATGGCGGTGCCAGTCACGTACGAGGCCCGGCTGGAAAGCAGGAATGCACCGAGGTCGGCGAATTCCTCGGCCTTCCCGACGCGACCAAGGGGAATGTTCGAGTTGGTGGCCATGCGTTCGTAGAAGTCGGGCAATTCCAGGCCCGAGGCAGCGGCTCCCCGTACCCACTGGCCGCTCTCAATGAGGCCAATCAGCACCGCATTGACTCGAATTCCGTCCGGGGCCAACTCCTTTGACAACGATTTCATGAGCGCCATCCCGGCCGCACGGGAAACAGCGCTGGGCGTGCTGCTCGGTCCGGGCGCCTTGGCCGCCATGGCCAGCGTCAGGAGGGCGGCCCCTTTACTCATGCGCAAATAAGGGAGGGCAAAGCGGACGAGCCGGACGGCTCCCATGAGTTTGAGCTGGAGGTCGGCCTCCCAGGTGGCATCGTCAGTGGACTCCAAGGGCCCAGCTGCATGTCGCCCGGCATTGTGCACGACGCCATCGATTCGTCCCCAGCGCTCATGGGCTGCGTTGACGAAGAGCTGGATGTCACCTGCTTGCTCGACATCGGCGCGCATGGCTAACACGTCGCCACCGGCGGCACGCATCGAGGTTTCCGCCGCGGCCAATCGTTCGGCGTCTCGGCCGCAGACGGCGACTGATGCGCCCTCCTCGGTCAGTCGGTGGGCCAGGGCCAGACCCAATCCGTCGGTGCCGCCCGTGATGAGTACAACCTTCCCCTTCAATTCCAGATCCACTAGCTGTCTCCTTTGGCCATCGTTTCCGAGAAATTTTTCATAAACTGTTGCACTTGGCCGGACGAGCACAGCCGAATGAACTCCAGTCCGGACCAGAGCGGATGTTGGGACGCATCGGCGTAACGGCGACGCAGCGCAGCGTGGCGGGTCACTGTCCAGGCGATCACCGAGCGCTGCGGATCAACGGAATACAGGTTCGAAAGTGGCTCGCGATTCCCGTTCCACAACTCCTCCTGTGTGATGACCCGGCGGACAGTCCGAGAGGCGAGACGGGACAGCACCAAGTGGAGCGGCATATCGAGGTAGACCACAGTGTCGGCCTCCTCCCACACACGGTGCCGGACCGCCGAATAGTTGCCGTCGACCACCCAGGTCGGAGCCGAAATCGCTTCCTCGACGGTGCGACGAAACTCCTCGGCCTCCAGAGGCTTCCAGTCGGCCTGGTGGTACAGACCATCGAGCTCAGTGTGGGGACAACCCAACACCTCGGCCATGTCGAAGGCCAGCGTTGACTTACCCGATCCGGAGCTCCCAACGATCGAAATCCGTCGAACGGTTCAGCGCTCCTGCTCGGTGGGCCGAATCAAGATCTCATTCACCACCACGTGTCGAGGTTGGGTGACGGCGTACCGGATGCTGTTGGCGATGTCCTCCGCTTTCATCAGTTCAATGCTCCCGAACGTCGAGGCCATGCCTTCGAGGATCTCCGGACGATTGTGGAAGGCCAGCTCGGTGGAGGTGGCTCCTGGCTCAATGATGGTCACCCGCACGTGGCGGGCCGTGACCTCTTGCCGGAGCGATTCGCTGAACGCCCCGACCCCGAACTTGGTGGCGTTGTAGACGCCGCTGTTGAGACGGGCGATCCGGCCAGCAACAGATGAGACATTCACGACGTCGGCTACCGATCGGGGCTCCTGCTCAGCCGCCGACAGGAGGTGAGGGAGCGCGGCGTGGGTGCAATAAAGCAGGCCGAGCACATTGAGGTGCACCATGCGCTGCCACTCCTCAATGGGTGCATCCACAATGGGTCCCAGCAGCATGACGCCGGCGTTGTTGACCAGGGTATCGAGGCGACCCCACCGTTCCACAGTGGTGGCGACGGCGCCTTGGGCCTGGGCCGGATCGGTGATGTCGGCCTCAATGACCAATGCTCTGTCCGGACCACCGAGTCGCTCGGCCAACGCCTCAAGTCGATCACGTCGGCGAGCCACGATGGCCACCGACGCGCCTTCTTCGGCCAAGGCTACGGCGGTGGCTTCCCCAATCCCGCTCGAAGCCCCGGTCACCATGGCAACCGTGCCCGTCAATGTCTGCGTCATGTCATCTCCAACTCAGTCCAGATGCCGCGCCGCGGTCACCACTCCGGTCTAGCAGTTGGCCTTGAATGCTCGCTCCAGTGCGGCGGTGACGGTGCTGTCGATGTCGTCGACAGTGTTGAGCCCCACCTTGAGGGAGATGCCTTCGCTAGTCGTCAACCTTGTCAAACGGATCAATGCCGAAGAGACCGACCGGAGTTCCGATTTGGTCAGGGACGCGAGTGGGCGTGTCTCGGTTGAGCACCTCGCCGCGGAAGAAGCCAGGTCGCATGGCCTGGTAGGTGAACATTAAGACGATGCCAAGCAGCAAAATACCCACATCGAGGATGAACACGCCCCCGATGATTCGGTGCGTACCGGGGATGGTGAACCTCGTGTCGCTGTTGGCGTTATTCCAGTAGTACCAGAGGGACCAGAACATGCAGAACCACAGGATCAATCCCCCGACCAGGGGCAGGATGCCCCGGATCCACAGGCTCCGGGCGCTTTCAGTCAGGGTCTTGCGGTAGTACCACGCTGAACAGAATCCCGTGAGCCCGTAATAAAAGGCGATCATGACGCCGAGGGCCGACACCGAGTCGACAATGACGGAGCCGCCCGACGTCAGGTAGTTCATCATCACGTACAGCACGATGGAGATGCCGCCCATGGCCACGGTGGAGACAGTCGGGGTCAAGTACTTCTTGTGGATGCGGGAGAACGCCGATGGTATGGACTTGTAGACCGCCATCGACAGCGTCGTACGCGCCGTGGGCAGGATGGTGGTCTGGGTGGACGCTGCAGCCGAACTCAGCACCATCAAGATGAGCAGATGGGTCAGGACGTTGCCGATCCCCGATCCGCCGAAAATGGAATGACCGAGGACCCTCAACACGTCACCGGAGTGGGCCGAATTGGAGAGCCCGATCCCCTTAGAACCGATGCCGGCGTAGGACTGGGTGGCCATGATCACCAGCGCATACGTGGCCAATAGCACCAGCGTTGAGATGACCGCGGCTCGACCAGGCACGGTCTGGGAATCCTTGGTCTCCTCGTTCACCGACACGGCCGTATCCCAGCCCCAATAGATGAACAGCATCAAGGTAAATCCGACCATGAATCCGCTGAAGTTGAAGTGGTCAAAGGGATTGAACCAAGACAGGCTCGGCGTCAGGTGGCCGATCGGGGCCGACCCGTTGCCGACTTTGATGAGAGCTACAACGGAGAGCACCAGCAACATCGTCAGCTCAATACCCAACAAGGCCTTCTGAAAATTGGCCGATATCTCAATGCCGACGTAACAGATGGCCGTCATGGCCACAATCCACATCACGCCGACCAGGAGCACCCACCCGCTACTGGAATTCTCTCCAATGCCATTGGCGTTGAACAGGAGGAACACATACTGACCGGCAATTTGGGCCAGACTGGCCATCACCAACAGGTCGGCGGCGATAATGCCCCATCCACCCATCCAGCCGGTTTTGGGACCGAAAGTGCGGGTGCCCCAAGTGAACGTGGTGCCGCAATCGGGGTCGGCGTAGTTCATCTCCTTGTAGCCATAGGAGACGAAGAGCATGGGGACGAAGGCCAACACCGTAATGATGGGCGCTTGCAATCCCTTGATGGCGATCACCACAAACCCAAGGGTGGCGGCCAGGCTGTAGGCGGGCGCAGTAGAGGCCACGCCGACCACTACCGAAGAGATCAAACCAAGGGCACCGCCCTTCAACCCCTTGTCTCCAACCGCCTTCTCCGCCGGAACAGACAAATCCGCCATGACGATCCTTTCGGCCGGTGCTCACCCGCACCATATCGAAAGGGATTCGTAACTGCGGTCCAACTGCCCCGATGACCAGCGCTCCCTTGCGCACCAATGGAAGCGCAGTAAGCAGTTGCCTCCAGATGCTTGCTACATGGCGGCTTGCTCTTCTATGTGCCGGCGAAGCGTTTCAAGACTGGCCGCCAACAAGCGCGACACGTGCATTTGGCTCACGCCCACCGCAGTGGCGATCTCCGATTGTGTCAATCCTTCGATGAAGCGCATGCGAAGAATGGCTCGGTCTCTCACCGGCAAGGTTGCCAGCGCGGGCGCCAGAAGCGCCCGGTCCTCAACAGAGTCGTAGCGACGGTCCAGCTCACCCAGCCGCGACGAAAGGGGATGGTCTTCATCGTCGGTGGCGTCGATGGAGGAGGCCCGATAGCCCTGGCCTGCTTCGATGGCTTCGAGTACTGCTTCCTCCGAGGACTGCGTGGCGGCGGCCAACTCGGCCACCGTGGGACTCCGGCCCAACTCCTGAGACAGGGTGCCCGTGGCATGGCCCAGCTCCAGGTACAGCTCCTGCACCCGGCGGCTGGCTCGTATGGCCCATCCCTTGTCGCGGAAGTGGCGCTTGAGCTCACCGATGATGGTGCGGGTGGCAAAGGCGGCGAATTCAACGCCTCGGTCGGGGTCGAATCGATCCACTGACTTCACGAGTGCCACCGACGCCACTTGCACCAGGTCGTCGGTCGATTCCCCCCGATGGAGGAACCGGCGCGCCAACTGATGAGCCAACCCGAGGTTGTCCGTGATCATGGCATCGCGTGCCGCGCCGGTCAGCTTGTTCTGTGGGGCCACATCCTCGTTCGCCAGTTCCGACAGGCGCGCGGGAATGGCATCCGCGCGCTTGGTCACGCCAAGGGCTCCGTTCGCCGCTTGCGTAGCCAAGCCCGTGCCGAACCATCTTCCTGCTGGCGCCCGTATTCGTCAACGAGGGCGGCCAGAATCTGTTCACTCAACTGATCAGCCTCGTCACCGTCGGCATCCGGCGTGGCACTCGAGGGCGCTGCGCCACCAAGGGTGCACGAAATTTCGATGCTGTCCTCGGAGACTTCAAAGTCCAGCCGGAGATCGCCGTGCTTGGCATCGCTCCCCTGCATGGCGATGAGGCACAGCTCACCCACGGCCAGACGGAGGTCCTCGAGCTCTTCGATGTCGAAGCCGGCTCGGGCCGAGATGGCCGACGCCACCAGTCGGGCCAACACCACCAGGTCGCCTCGCGCCGGGAACACCAGCTGGACGTGGTCGCCGGCGGCCAGAACCTCAGTGGCGCTGGTCGATCGCTCGCCGCTCACGATGCGCGCACTGCGTCAAGCGAGTCCGCTATGACGAAGACATTGGTCAATCCGGTGATTTCGAAGATCTTCAGGATGCGCTGGTCGGTCACCAGGACGTGGAGCTCCCCACCGAGCTCGCGGCATCGCTTGAGGGCCCCAACCATCACGCCCAGCGCGGTGGAGTCCAAAAAAGAAACGGAAAGGAGGTCGAGCACGACCGTGGCGTTGCCCTGTGTAATTACTTCGTGAAGCCGCTCTCGTAGTTGGGGAGCGGTCGCGACGTCGATCTCCCCCATCACGACGATGACAGGGACCCCATCCCCCGTCCGCTGCTCAATGGAAAAATCCTGCTCCACGACTCACATCCTTCTGAATTGGCCTGGTGTCGACCACGGTATGGTCGCCCGCGCTGCAATACCGATTGACCATGACTCTTATTGCCTTCTTTGGCAAAAGTAAACATGGTCCTCAACTCGGGCCAAGGGTCATCCTTCGTGACTTGACAACCCGGGTGCCATCGATGGGCGTTTCACCCCGCCACTCCCGAAGCAATAGCGTTGAGTGGCGGCCACACCCACGCCTCACCGAACCTGGGGGAAACGTCGACGTGCCCGAAGAAGAAGACACAGCGGACGAGATTGACTCTGTCCCGCCGAAAACCGATGGCACGCAGGCGTTGTCCACTTGGGTTGCCGTACTGTGGATCTCCATTGTCGCCGTCATCGATGCCGTCTTTGGAGGCAAGTTCGGACTCATCGGCTTCCTCGCGGTCGGGCCTTTCATTGCCGCTGCGTTCTCAGGCTGGAGACGTACAGCTTTGGTCGGCCTTTATGCCACTTTCTTCTCGCTGATCCTCAGCACACAGCCGCGTCAATATGACCAGCTGAACCACGTGCTGCGCGTTTTGACCCTGGTGGTGAGCTCAGGCGTCGCCATTTGGACGGCGCAGCTCCGCACCCAACGCAGCCGTCTGCTCGTGACCGCTCGGACCGAGACCCGCGATGAGCGGCGACGTCGGGTGGCGGCCGAGACGGCCCAGCGCATGCAGGCTATGGCCCGAGCCCTCACCACGGCGGCCGACCCGACCCAGGTCGCCGAGGCAGTGTTCAGCGCGCTACGAGATGAGCTGCACGTGGACGCCGCAACCTTTGCCACCACAAACGAACGCGGCGCCCTCGTGGTCAAGAGCAGCTTTGGATATAAGTCGAACGAGCCCGACGATGCCGTGCTGTTTGCCATGGACCCCGATGGCGCCATCGGGGAAGTGCTGCGACGACATGTGGCGCTCTTCGCCGAATCGGTGGCCGAGCTCCGCCGCGACTGGCCCGCTCTCGCCACCGCGTTGGGGAACGGGCGCTTCAATGCGTTCGCCGTGGTGCCTTTGGTGGTGTCGGACAAGGCCGTAGGCGCCGTCGTGGTGCACTGGGTCAAGCCGCGCACCGTCTCCAAGGCTGACAAGAGCTTCCTCTTCACCATCACAGGCGCTGCCGGCCAGGCCCTGGAGCGGGCCCGACTCACACTGACGGAATACACCAGCCTGGAGCGGACCCAGCACCTGCACCAGCTCAGCTCGGCCTTGGCTGCGGCCACCACACCGGTAGACGTGGCCCGAGCCGCCATTGCCGGAGGGCGCCGGGCCCTCGGCGCCCAGTCGGCGGCCTGCCGTGTGCCCGTGGCCGGGGAGCGCTCGCTCCAATGCCTGGCCAGCAGCGGGCATCCCTCGTTGTTGGCCCGTGGCGACGTACCGGTCGACTTCACCCCTTCGGGTGCCGCCTTTTTTGAAGGGCGCACCTTGACTCGTTCGGTTGGGGCGTCGCAGGACCTCGGAGACGACCTGGCGGCGGAGTTGGTGCCGCGTGTGGTGGCTGAATTGCACGAGCCGATCACCATTGTGGCCGAGCCCCTTTTGGGCAGCGTCGGTCCTCTCGGGGTGCTGGTCCTGGTCTTCGTGTCTCCACCGGAGCTTGACGAATCCGAACTGCGATTCCTGTCGACGTTGGCCGGGCTCACCGCCCAGGCGCTGGAGCGAGCCCAACTGTTCGAGCAGGAGCGGCAGGCCTTGCGCGATGCCGAGTCGAGCCGGGAACGGTTGTCCTTGCTGTCCGAGGTAACCACCTTGCTCAGCTCCAGCCTCGATCCCACCATGGTCATGCAGCGCACCATGTCACTGGTCGTCGGCCGTCTGGCTGACGCCTGCATGGTGCAGGTGCCCGGCGAAAACGGACTGCACCGACTCGACGTGCAGGGTGCGGATTCGTTGGACGACGCCGACGTGCAGCGGCTGATCGGGGCCGAGGAAATGGCGTTCGACAGCGACGCTCCGGCGGCCATCGCCTATCGCACTGGACGGGCCCAGTTGGCCCCGATGGCCGCCACTCATCTTCGAGCGCCCTGCCCGGGCGCGACGCCACCGCGCTGGCTATCCCACTGATGGCCAACGGCGAAATCATCGGTGTGATGACCTTCGTCGACGGCCTGGGGCGCCAGTTCGAGGCCGATGACATTTCACTGGCCACTGAGGTGGCCAGCCGGACCGGGGTCGCGCTCTCCAATGCCACCCGCTTCCAACGTGAACATGACGTGGCCGAGGTGCTGCAGAGGGCGGTGCTTCCGGACTTTCTCCCCAAAGTGGACGGGCTGGCCTTCGACGCCGAATACCGCGCCGGTGCCTCCGGAACCTACGTCGGTGGCGACTGGTACGACGTCTTTCAACTTGACGCCGAGCAAGTGGTCTTCAGCGTGGGCGACGTCATGGGCAAGGGCGCCCCTGCGGCCGCACTTATGGGACAGGTGCGCAGCGCCATCCGGGCCTACGCCGTTATGGGATCGTCCCCGTCCGAGATCTTGTCCTTGCTGGACCAGCTCTTCGACTCCCTGGTCGAGGACCGGGTGGTCACCATGGTGGTCGGAGTCATTAATCCCAACACCGGAGGCATCCGGTTGGCCAATGCCGGACACCCTGCCCCGCTGATCGTGTCAGAGACTGGGGTGACCTCCTTCTGCATCACCCGTAGCTCACTCCTCATCGCGGCCGGTCTGGGCAGCCCACCTCGGCCCCATCAAGAACTGACCTTGGCCAAAAACGAGACGCTGATCATGTACTCCGACGGCCTGGTTGAGCGCCGGGGTGAGCTGATCTCGGTGGGAATGGAACGCTTGGCCGCCCAAGCCACCGCTGTTGCGCACGATGGTTGGACCAACACGCCGGCTTCTGCCTTGGCCACATTGCTGAGCGATGGCGAGGTAGCCGACGACGTCGTTGTCCTCTCATTGCGGTATTTGGGGACTGAGGAGGGTAGGCAATCGTCTTACCTGGGTACAAGACGAGATGGCATGTCAACTCTTCGACTCGAACCGGTGGTGGCAAGCACGCCAATGGCCCGTCACTGGATACGGGCCCATTTGCGCGATGTCCCTGCCGACGTCGCTGATTGTGCCGCCCTCCTGGCTTCAGAACTGGTGACGAATGCCGTCCTGCACGCCGGTACCCCGCTGAGCGTGACGCTGCACATTTTGTCCGATCGAATCCGAGTCGACGTAGCTGACGGCAACTCCGCAGTGCCGTCCATCAAGGACTACGGCGCCGATGCCGCCACCGGGCGAGGTCTCACCTTGTTCGACACCCTGGCTTCTTCCTGGGGTGTCCAGCTGGTGGCCGGTGGGAAAATCGTATGGTTCGAGTTGCCGGTCGATTACTCAGTGTTGCCCGATGAGATGTCCGACGGCACCTTCCGCTTCGACCTGGTCGGCATTGCTCATCCCGATTTGCACGGTCCCGTCGACGAGTCGCCCGTCATCACGGTGAGACTGTTGGACATTCCAGTTGCCCTGCTCCAGAAGTCGAGCGAAGAGTACGAGGGGCTCTTCCGCGAAATGCGGCTGATGAAGGAGCACACTGATGCAGGCGGTGCGACACCATCTCGGTTACCAGAGAGGCTGTCAGTGCTACTGGCCGAAATCGGCAACCGCTTCAGCGGCTTCGGGCCTGGCATGGACGAGGTGTGGCAAGACGTCGTCGACCGCGGGCAGTCGGTGTTCAACTGGGAGCTGGAACTGCCACAGAGCGCAGTGTTGGCCTGTGAGTTCTATGACGCCATGCTCGACGAGGCCGATGAGTTCGGATTGTCGGCCCACCTGCTGTCATTGCCCGCTTCGGTCACCAGCGTGGCGGTTCGGCGCTGGTTCCTGGCCGAGCTCATCGGTCAGCTGCACGGGAAAGCTCCGACCCCTTGGGGCGAGAGCCGCTACCGCGCTGGCTTGCTCCAACGCGCTCAGTCGAACTGAGAGACCTCCGCTCAGCGAGTTTTGGTTGTGGCCTTCTTGAGCACCTTGCCGTAGAGCTCCAGTCCTTCGGCCGAGAGTCGTCCTGACGGTCCGGCCGCGATGGCCACACGCTCGGGGATGATGCCCCACACTGGCACCTTGAGTTCTCCCCACCACTCAATGGTGGCCTGCAAATCGTTGGTGCCCATGCGGGCCGAGCAGATCACGACACCAGCCGGCACGTCGCGTGGCGTCATCTCCAGTGTCCCGACCACCCGGTTGGGCTCCACCCCTCCGGCCCGGGTTGGGATGATGACGGCGTCAGCCCTGGACAGCGCCGCCCGGACAATGGTCCCGTCGCCGGCCGCGGTGTCGACAATGACGATGCTGTCGGTTTTCTCCATGGCCTTTGTGACGGTACGGACCGAGGGGCCCTCCACCAACTCGACACCCTCAATGGGTTCGGCGTCGAACCACTCCGCCGTCGAGCCCTGGGGATCAGAGTCGACCAGGTACACGGGCGTGCGCGCCTTATGGGCTGCCACCCCCGCCAGGTAGACCGCGGTGGTGGTCTTGCCCACCCCACCTTTGATATTGCTCACCACAATGTTCATGTCGTCGGGACCTCCGGCCCGGATGGTATCGGGCGCCGCGTGATCGCTCCTACGGGAGGAGGAGGAGACCCAGGCGCCGGCGGGTGATCAGGACTCCTCCAATGGCCATGGCCACCAGGTACAACGCATGGAACAGGAGTGCCCAGTAGAAGAGACCCAGGTCGGCCGCCCGGATGAGCGCCACTCCCTGGTAGAGAGGGGTGCAGCGCACCACGGCCTGCAGCCAGCCGGGAAAGACGGAAAGCGGATAGAAGGTGGAGGAGAAGAGGAAGAGGGGCATAAAGGCCAGCGACACCATGTCGAAGTCCTGCCAGGTCCGCATGTAGGTAGTTCCCGCCATTCCCACCGCGGCGAAGGCAAAGCTGATGAGGATGGCGCAGGGCCAGCACAGGAAGGCCCAGCCCGAAACCGTGTAACCCAGGCCGATCATGATGGCCAAGAAGGCGCCTGAGTAGAGGGAGCCGCGCATGACGCACCAGGTCAGTTCGCCCAGCGCGACGTCCCCCACTCCCAGTGGCGTGGCCAGCATGGCGTCGTAGGTCTTGGCCACCTTGAGCTTCATGAAGACCAGGAAGGTGGAGTCGATCATGGCCCCGTTCATGGCCGAAGAGGCCAAGAGGCCCGGAGCCACGAAGGCGGTGTAGGCCACCAGGCGGCCGTCCACCGGAATGGGTCCCACCAGCTTGCTCAGGCCGACGCCGATGGAGAGCAGGTAGAAGAGCGGCTCGAAGAAGCCCGAGACGATGAAGATCCACGAGCGGCGGTACACCAGCAGATTGCGCTCCAGCACCCGCATGGCGTGCCGACCACCCAGGGCGGCCATGGGAGTGATGCGCAGCGCCACGGCCGGTGCCATGGGATCACGCTGGGTGGCAGACGTGCTCATACGACCAACCGCTTGGCGAAGGTGTGACGGGCGATCAAATACCCACCGATGACCCAGAGCAGCATGTAGCCGGCGTGTCCGAGGTCGACCCAACCGTGTACGTCTCCCAAGGTCAGGTCGCGGCACAGCGCCACGCCATGGAAGAGCGGCGTGGCGTAGGCGAAGTACTGGAGTACCCGGGGCAGCTGCGAAATGGGGAAGAACGTGCCCGAAAAAAGGAAGAGCGGCATGACGATGAAGCGATACACCGTCGAGAAGTTGGCGTCGCGCTCTTGGACCGATGAGAAAGCCGACATGGGCACGCCGAAGGCCATACCTGTGAGCACGCCGGCCGGGAGAGCCAGGAGCGCCCAGGGTGAGTAGATGACGCCGAAGGCGGCCATGACCCCGAGGTAAATGGTCACCACAATGGCGATGCGCGTCGCCACCCAGGCCAAGTGACCGATAACCACGTCGTACACATTGAGCGGTGCCGCCAGCATGGCTTGATACGTGCGCATCCACTTGATGGCGCCCATGACGGGCCACATGGTGTCGTTGGTGGCGATCTGCATGCAGGTGGCGGCCAGCAGACCTGGAGCCAAGAAGGCCACATAGGTGACGCCCCCGACATGATGCGAGTGCTTGTCGATGAGCGAGCCCAGCGCCACGCCCATTGATGTCAGGTACAGGATGGGAATAAGAAAGCTGGTGACGATGGAGCTACGCCAGGTCCGCTTGTACTGGTACGCCCAGTACATAGTGCCGCGCAGCCACATTGGCGTCATGACGCGTCGGGGCGACACGAATTCCCCGTGCTCGAAAATCGGGCGATCGATCGCCGCCGACGTCTCAGTACTGGACATGAATGGCCGTGGCTCAGTCGACGAGCGTGCGCCCAGTCAGCCGCAGGAAGACATCTTCCAATGTCGACCGGCGCACCAGCGCGCTCTGCGGTGTCAGACCCTTGGCGGTGACGGCGCTCAACGCGGCGTCTCCGTCGTCGGTATAGAGCAGTATGCGATCGGGGAGGACTTCATGGCGTGAGGCCAGGTCAGCCACCTGTGGCGCCAACTCCTCGTGCTGACCCGGTCGGAATCGCAGTTCCACCACTTCCTTGGTCGAGTGCTGCTCAATGAGTTGTCTCGGGCTGCCCTCCGCCGCGAAGCGCCCCTTGTCCATGACGACCAAGCGGTCACACAGCTGCTCGGCCTCGTCCATGTAGTGGGTGGTGATGACCAGCGTCACGCCTTCGAGCTTCAGGCGGTAGAGGCGGTCCCACAAGAGGTGGCGCGCTTGCGGGTCGAGCCCGGTAGTGGGCTCGTCCAGAATGAGAAGGTCGGGGTCGGAGATGAGCGCACGGGCGATTGTCAAGCGGCGCTTCATACCACCGGACAACGGTTCCACCCGGTCGTGGGCGCGCTCGGTCAACTGAGCGAAATCGAGCAGCTGCTCGGCTCGCTGGCGGATGACTTTGCGAGGCATGTCGAAGTACCGGCCATAGATCATCAAGTTGTCCAGCACCGAGAGATCGAGGTCCAATGAGTCCTCTTGGGGAACCACACCCATGCGGGCTCGGATGGTGGCGCCGTCGGTGCTGGGGTCAAGGCCCAGCACGCGCAACCGGCCCTCGCTCATGGGGCTGATGCACGAGATCATTCGCATGGTTGATGTCTTGCCCGCCCCGTTGGGGCCGAGGAACCCGAACGACTCCCCTTTGGCGATCGAAAAGTCGACATGGTCGACCGCCACGAAGTCACCAAAGCGCTTGACCAGCCCGTTCGCCTCGACCATGGGTCCGGCGACGGTCTCACCACTGCTCGCGGGACGCGACTCGACCTGGTCGGGGCGCCCGTCGGCGGGCGCGTCAGTATCCGGCGAGGAGTATGACGTCACTGTCAGGCAACGATACCGTGACCGCCGGCGTCACTATCCCGACGACAGAGGGGGCACATCACATGGCAGCAACGAGCCGAGCCTTTCCGAATGGCTTCACCTGGGGCACCGCCACGGCGGCCCACCAGATCGAAGGGGGCAACACCAACAACGATTGGTGGGTGTTCGAGCACACTCCGGGATCAGGCTGCACCGATTCGTCGGGCGACGCCTGCGACTCCTGGCTGCGCTGGGAGGAAGACGCCGATCTCGTGGCCGGACTCGGCCTGGACAACTACCGCTTCTCGGTGGAGTGGAGCCGAATCGAACCGGCAGAAGGTGAATTCTCGGCGGCGGCGCTCGAGCACTACCGACGCCAATGCCAGGGCCTCAAGGCACGGGGTGTGGACCCAGTGGTGACGTTCCATCACTTCACCACGCCGCGCTGGCTGACGGCGCAGGGCGGCTGGGAGGCGGATTTGGCGGTGGAGCGTTTCGGCCGCTTCTGCACCTACGTGGCCGAGGGGCTGGGCGACGTCATGTCTCGAGCCTGCACCATCAATGAGCCCAACATTGTGGCCACCATGGGTTGGCACGCTGGAATGTTCCCGCCTGGCAAAACCAACAAGCGGCTGTCGCGGCAGGTGGCCGCCAACCTGAGCAAGGGGCACCGGGTGGCGGTGGACGCCATCCGGGCCGCCGCACCGGGCGTGCCCGTGGGTCTGACGCTGTCGATGACGGACTACCAGCTGCTCGAAGGCGGCGAGAAGCAGCTGCGAGAGCATCCGCCACCACTCCGAGGATGTCTTCTTGGACGCGGTCGGACGGCGACGACTTCCTGGGCGTACAGGTGTACACCCGTATGCGCATCGGGCCCAAGGGGTGGGCCGGAGGCGAAGAGGGCGTGCCCGTCCTCGATATGGGCTACGAGTTCTACCCGGCCTCACTGGCCAACTGCCTACGGCGCGCCTGGGAGTACACCGGCGGCGCGCTGCCGCTCTTGGTAACCGAGAACGGCATTGGCACCACCGATGACGACACAGCGCATTGACTACGTACGCCAGGCCCTATCCGGTGTGCTCGACACCATTGCCGAGGGCATTGACGTGCGCGGCTACACCTACTGGTCGCTGCTCGACAACTTCGAGTGGGCCCTCGGCTACCGACCCCGCTTCGGCATCGTGCACTGCGATCGGACCACGTTCGCCCGCTCGCCCAAGCCCAGCGCGGCCTGGTTGTCGGGAGTGGCACAGGCCAACGCGCTCACCGAATAAGCCTCAGACGGTGGCCAGTGAGGTGTTGGCCATCAGCGCGTCAATGATTGTGCTCCACAGCGCATCCGGCAGGTCGTGGGCCATGCCGGGGATGGTCAGGTAGGTCGAGCCGGGCACGGCAGCGGCCGTGGCCTCGCCGCCACTGGGCGTGACCAGCGGGTCGGCCTCGCCGTGGATGACGAGAAATGGCATCGTCACCTGACCCAGGCCCTCAGTGCGATCTGGGGAGGCCAGGATGGCAGCCAACTGCCGGCCGAATCCCTCAGGGCAAAAGCTGCGGTCATAGGACTCGGCGGCGCGTTGGCGCAGAATGGCCTCATCGGTGGGGTAGCCGGGTGAACCGATGATCTTGCTGGCCTCCACCGCACCCTCGATGGCCTCTTCCCGTGTGGTGGCACGGGGGCGCAGCAGCGCGGTCATGGCTTCGCCGGATGGGCTGACCCACGGCGCGGTCACCCGTCGTCGACATCACCGAGCATGCAGACAGGAAACGGTCAGGATGGTGGATGACCATGGCCTGGGTGATCATGCCGCCCATGGAGGCGCCCACCACATGGGCTTGCTCGATGCCGAGGTGCGTCAAGAGGGCGGCCCCGTCGTCGGCCATGTCCTCAATGGAGTAGCTGGCCGAGCTGGTATCGCCACCGAGCAGTGCAGCCAGGTCGGCCTCGCCCTCAAACTTGGTGGACAGTCCCGTGTCCCGATTGTCGTAGCGAATGACGAAGTAGCCGTGACCGACCAGTTGATCGACAAAGCCATCGGGCCAGGCCGTCAATTTGGGCGCCTAGACCCATCACCAGCAGGAGCGCGGGATCGGACGGATTCCCGTGGGTGCTGTACTCCAAATCGATCCCGTTCACCTGTGCAGTGGGCACGTTCGGCTCCTCTCGCCTGGGGAATGTGTTCAGTGCGATGTATCCGGTGCGATTTCCTATCAGGCCGGCGCATGCCGCGCCCGTAGCGCTCGCCACCGAGGCCCGGGCCTGGCCCCGACCAGGGTCACTTCCACGCTGGCGATGCACACGATGTACAGCGGGAATGCCACTACCGCTGTCGTCCACCTGGTCACCGTCAACAGCAGAATGACCGAGTTAAGTAGTGCTCCTACATAGGCGGCGATGGATTCTGTTTCGGGGTTCGTCCAGCTCTTGAGCAGCGTGGGCAGCCCGGCCAGTGCATCGGCGGCAATGGAGGCCACAATGGCCACGACCCTGTTGCGCGTCAGGAGCCAACCGGCTGTCCCGGCCACCGAGAGGATGCCGCAGAAGTAATCGAGCCAGCCGATCTTCCACACTGCTCCAGGAGCGTGGAACGAGGCTGCAAAGACGAGAAGGGGCATGAAGCCGACGGCAAAGGTACTGAGCGAGCGCAAGCCGACTCCCGAATGTAGTTCCCCGGCGAATGCCAACAAAGGCGCGAGACCCCACAAAAGCCAGGTCACCCGGTTGGGTTGCGTCGTGCCCCTCAGGGTGTCGCGCAGGTACATACTCGAACCCAGCGTGCCGATGAGCCGCGCCCAGATAGACAAAGTGAACGTTGATCACCGGGCGACAGTCTGGACCCTGGGGCGTAGGTGGGTGACGCCTCTTTGCTCAATGACGCCGCTAGCTTCCTCTGCGGGGGGCAACTCGGAGGCCCAAGCGTGGACAAGTCAAAGACAGCGGTGGTGAAATCGTGATTGAACTGCTCGCCGTGGCGTTTCTCGGTGGACTGATCACGGGACTGTCCCCGTGCATCGTGCCTGTATTGCCGGTGATGTTGGCTGGCGGATCGACGGGCGCCAGCCGGTCGCGCCCATTTCTCATCATCGCCGGTCTTGTCGTCAGCTTCAGCCTCACCGAATTGGTGGGCAGCACCGTGCTCAGCGCGTTAGGCCTGCCCCAGGACTTCCTCAAGTGGTTCGGTATCGCTCTCCTCCTCATCCTCGCGGTGGGTCTCCTCATCCCGATTGTCGGTGAGTGGATTGAGCGGCCCTTCGCCCGACTGGGGGGCTCGCGATACGCCACATCGGGAGGAGGATTCGTCCTGGGACTGAGCTTGGGGCTGGTCTTCGTGCCCTGCGCTGGACCGGTGCTGGGCGCCATCTCCGCCGCATCAGCCAACCACCACGTCAATGCCTCGTCGCTGTTCGTCACACTGTTCTATGCCGTTGGTGCCGCACTGCCGCTGCTGATCTTCGCCATTTTGGCCCAACGAGCCACTTTCAGCTGGCAATCCTTGCGCAGCCGACTGCCGACCGTGCGCCGCGTGTCCGGCGCAGTGTTAGCGGTCACCACGTTGGCTATTGCCTTCGGGTGGCTTGATTCGTTGCAGACAGCAGTGCCCGGGTACACCTCAACCCTGGAAGATCACATCGAGAGCAACTCCTCCATCTCCAAGCAACTGCAGCAGTTGAGTGGCGAGCACGCCAACTCGTTTGCCAAGAAGGCCAGCGCGGCACAGAAATCCACGGTGAAAACCTCGTCCTTGCCCGACCTGGGCACAGCGCCGAACTTCAAGGGGATTGCGGCTTGGCTGAACACCCCGGGGAACAAGCCGCTGAGTCTCACGCAACTCCGGGGCAAGGTGGTATTGGTCGATTTCTGGACATACTCATGCATCAACTGTCAACGGTCACTTCCCCACGTGGAAGGTTGGTACAGCGATTACAAGAAGGACGGCCTGGTCGTCGTCGGCGTCAGCACGCCTGAGTTCGCGTTCGAGCACGTGGTATCCAACGTGTCCAGCGCCGCCAACAATCTCGGCATTCACTACCCCGTGGCCATCGACAACAACTACGGGACCTGGGACGCCTACAACAACGAGTACTGGCCGGCCGAATACCTCATCGACCCGTCGGGACAAGTGCGCGCCTACGACTTCGGCGAAGGCGGGTACTCGAAGATGGAGAGCAACATCAGATCACTGCTGACGGCCAATGGTGTCAGTCATCTTCCGGCGCAAACCAATGTCCCCAACAAAACACCCACCGAGCAGACCACGCAGGAGAGCTACGTGGGCTACCAAGAGGAGCAGTACGAGGTCGGTACCAGCATTGTGCACAACAAGGCCATCGTGTATCACGCCCCATCGTCGGTGCCGCTCAATGAATTTGCCTTCAATGGCACCTGGGACGATGAAAGCCAGCAGGCCACGGCTGGTGCCAACGCCACTCTTCAGCTGCACTTCGAAGCCGACGATGTTTACTTGGTGTTAGGTGGCACCGGCACCGTCGACGTCTCCTACAACGGACGACATCTGAAAACGGTGGCGGTCAACGGCATCCCCAACTTGCACACACTGTTCTCGAGCAGTGCGCTGCAGACTGGCCTGCTCACGCTGACCTTCACACCAGGGGTGCAGGCCTACGACTTCACCTTCGGATGACCCTCAGTTAATCGCTCGGGCTTTGCCAGCCCAGTACGGAGCGCGCAACTCGCGCTTGAGGATCTTGCCGGATGGATTGCGGGGGAGGACGTCGGTGGCATCCACCGAAGTCGGGCACTTGTAGTGGGCCAGATGCTCTCGACAATGGGCGATGATGGCCGCAGCGTCCAAGGAGGAGTCAGGCGACAGCACGACTATGGCCTTCACGGTCTCGCCCCAGCGCTCGTCGGGAACGCCAATCACGGCGGCGTCGGCCACCGAAGGGTGAGACAGCAGCACATTTTCCACTTCGGCCGGGTAGATATTCTCGCCACCGCTCACGATCATGTCCTTCATACGATCGTGTAGGAAGAGATAACCGTCCTCGTTCATGTATCCGGCATCGCCGGTGTGCAGCCAGCCCTCCGCGTTGACGGTGGCCGCCGTCTCTTCGGGTTTCCCCCAGTAGCCCGCCATGTTGTACGGCGAACGCGTCCACACCTCTCCCACGTCACCCAGTAGGGCGTCATCGCCGGTGTCAGGATCAACCACCCGAAGTTCGACGGACGAGTGTGGCTTGCCGGCGGAACGGAGCAGTCCCTTGCGGGGCCCGTCTGGATCGTGATCTGCCGCGGCCAGAGCGGTAATGGCCCCGGTCGTCTCCGTCATGCCGTAGACCTGAACGAAGTCGCAGCCGAAGGTCGACATGCAGCGAACCAGTACATCCTCGGAAATGGGCGACGCTCCATAGAAAATCAGGCGAAGGCTGGACAGGTCGGTCGAGCTCATGGTGGGCGTGGCCAACAGAATCATGAGCACCGCCGGCACCAAGAACATTTCGGTGATGCCTTCAGTTTCGATCAACTGCAGGAGCAGTGCCGGATCGACGTCGCGCAAAATGATGGATCGACCGCCACGCGACATGGCACAGAGGGCCCAGCCCGAACCCCCGATATGAAATAACGGCATGGCGACCAGGCTCACCGTGTCATCAGCAATGTGGAACGTCACACCCGCCTCAGAGATGGCGGTAGAGAGATTGGCGTTGGTCAGCATTACGCCCTTGGGCAGGCCGGTCGTCCCCGAGGTGTAGAGCTGCATGCTCACCTCATCGGGATCCCCGACGTGTCCAGCATCAATCGGTTCACAATGATCGAGCCACTGTGAGAATCCGATGGCGCGCCCGTCTCCCGATGTGTCGTCGACATCCGCATCGTCGGACACCACAACGATGCGCGTCACCTCGGGAAGCGAGCTGTCCATCTGCGTCAATGCTGGGAGATAGTCAGGATGGATAAAGAGGATGCGTGCCGCCGCGTCGTCGATGATGGCGGCCATTTCGTTCGGTGCCAGCCGCCAGTTCACGGCCACATTGACAGCACCGACCAACGCCCCACCAAACAGGATGTCGAAGTAGGCCAACCCATTGCGGTCGAGGAAGGTCAACCGATCTCCCACCCCGAATCCGTCGCGTTGCAGGGCTTGCGACACCCGGCAAGCCCGCTGGTATTCCTCGGCCCAAGAACGGCGGAAGGCTCCTGCCACCAACATCTCGTGCTCCGGCTGGGACTGAGCTAAGCGCCTGATCATCCCGGCCACCGTGAACTGGTCTTCTAGGCCCGCCGTGGGGGACATTCGCACCTCTCCTCAGGAATGTGGGGTCGGGGCCCACCTGTGGACAGGGACCCTAGGCATCCCTGTAGGGCCCGTGCCGACGAAGTGACCCCGAAGAGTTTTCCCAGCGTAAGCAGTTATTTCTGCTGCTTTAAAGAAATACCGCAGCAATCAGACGATGTCATTGAGGTAAATGGGGGTCTCTGATCTGGGCCTTTGTGAATTCCTTCACAATTGTAGTTTGGATACTCCCAGGTCAGAGGCCACTTTTCTCCTAAACCGTCACGCAACGGGGCCTGCTGCTAAAGTGAGTTCCGCAAATCCGAATCGGGCTTTCTGGTAGGTGGTGCCGCGGGATATCTCGCCGCAAGCAGAAAGTGGCAAACGATTCGGGCCACCCAGACCTGTCGGGGTCTCGGCATGTCCACGTTCCGGACATACCGAGGACGACGAAAAGAGGCGAAGACACACCGAGGACATTCCCGGGCCCTGATTTACACCGGCCGCACACCCTGAGGCGACACGCCAGAACGGACGATGCCTTCCCGCTCTCCGTTCGGGGCTTGCATGCGATGGCCGGAGCCCGCCCCCACCGAGCAGAGCCTGGCGCACTTGTGCGCCCGACGAAGGGAGGTGCCGTGCGGATCCGCATTGCACTAACGACGGCAACCGCCGTCAGCATGACTACAGCAGCATTTTTCACTTTATTGAATAGCTCACCGGCTGCTTCAGCCAAGAGCAACAGCACCTCGTTGCAGGAAGCATCACAGTTCACGACGCCAGCGTTGACATCTTTCGCAGTGCCCATGACGGTGAACACTGCGAACGGGCCGACCGTAGAAGTCGCCGGCAATCCAATCGTGGTGCCGTCGGCAAATGCGACGACACCATTACCTGTACCCGTTCCACCGGTACCGCAAACGGATGCCAATAGTCCGTACACCCGCGACTGGATGTGCATTCGCATCCACGAATCGGGTAATCAGTACAACAACCCCAACATGCCATCAGGTGCCTACGGCATTCTGGTCAGCACTTGGCATGACTTCGGGTACTCAGGTTGGCCGTACCAAGCGTCAGCCGTTGTGCAAGACCACTTAGCGTTGGTGCTGTACTCGCTCTACGGGTTCCACCCGTGGAGCTCGCGCTTCGCCTGCGGTCTCTAACTCAACCCCCTCCGAATATGGCGGTGACTTGCGCCATATCGAAGTAATCCCGCCATGCGGTGATCTTTCCGTCCACGACGTGAAAGGCACCCATGACGGGTAACGGGGAGCTCTTGCCATTCATGGTGAAGCGATCGGTTCGCTCTGTCAACACGGTCGAACCATCGCTCGCCAAATGGTGAATCTCGAACTCCAACCCGTCGCAGATCCCGACGAACATGTTGAGCACCGCCATGGTGGCCTCAATCCCCTCGGCCGGATCCATGGGGATGTTGTGGTACACGATGTCATCGGAGAAGAACTTCCGAAGCGCTTCGGGGTCGCGATCGACCACCGCGGCGCAGAAATCCCGCACGACTTGTTCGGCACTTGGCATTCGTCGCCTCCAATTCGAAATTCCCAGACGCCATCATTTATCACGCCGCAAGTTGTTCCGTCATGATGATGGAGTGACAAGGCGAGTGGCCATGCTGGCTCCCATGCGACCCGAGCTCAAGGCTTTGGTCAAGGCCGGGACGCTGACCAAGACGGCCCGGAATGGCGTGTTTTCGCATCAGGGCGCCACCGGCGACTGGTCGATCTTGGCCGGCATCATCGGCATAGGTCCTGCCCGGGCCCGTGATGCCACGGTGCGCATGCTGGAAGAGGGACCTTTCGACCACGTCATGGTGGTGGGGATTGCCGGTGGGCTTGATCCGATGCTGAGCATCGGCGCCCTCATAGTGCCTAGCCGAGTACGCCTCTATCCCGACGGTCCGACGTTCTCAAGCCGACCGTTGGCCCCACGAGTCGCCGACGGCGGGCTCATGACCACCGATGGTCTGTTCAGTGAAGACACGGTGTGGCGTTCCATCCTCGACGCTGGTTTCGGCGCCGTCGACATGGAGGCTTCAGCCGTGGCCGATGTATGCGACGCCGCCGGAGTGGACTGGTCCGTGTATAGAGGTATCAGCGACCGACCGGACGAGCACATCGTCGATCAGGCCGTGTTTGCCCTGAGCAAGCCGGATGGCACCGCTGACCTGGGGGCGGTGGCCAAGTATTTGGCGCTCGACCCCCGGCGCGCCAAGGCCATGGCACACCTCAACAAATGCATGCAACTGGCCGCCTCCGTAGCCGCTGAAGCGGCCATGGCTGACCTCAGGGCGGCCGACTGACGCGATGCGTCAGTCGCAACTCTCGTACACCGTCATGTACCAACCGGGCGTGAGTGCCGGCCCGACCAGGAACACGGCGTGCCCGTGTCCCGGTTTGCCGCCCTTGTAGGTGGGCGGGTAATTGTGCGTGAACGTACAGGTGTAGTCGCCTGGGGGATTTCGCTTGCAGGACTGCAGCTTCAGATTCACGGCCATGGAGTGCATGGCCGTGAGCTGAGCCCGAGCTGCGGGGTTGGTCACGTGATCAAGATCGACGACGTTGTGGGCATTCCATGCCGCGGCCAAATACGTCATGGCCGATTGCGGCGTCTTGAAATGCGGCGGCGTGAGGTTCGTCTTCAACGCAGTGGACGTGGTGGTGGTCGCCTTCGTGGCTGAATGCACTCGTGGCGCTGATGGACCCGAGTGATGCACCGCCAGTATGACGAGGCCGGCCACCAATGCGATGGCCGCCACTCCAACCGCCCACTTCAACCAACCGGAATCACGCATGGTCCACCCCCTTCAGATGCACCGCATGCTACCGGCGGCATCTTCATGAGATGGCTGGAACACTTGATCAAGATTGCCGAGTAGCCAACGGTGCTGCTCATCGATCGTCACCGCTAACGGAGTGCGAATACTCAGTGCCTCGAGCAACTCGATGGCGTCACCGGTGACGGTGACCGAAGCGCCGGAAGGTGGTCCGGAGCTGACCAAAATGGTGGGGCCGATGTCAACCACAATGCAGGCGTCAGGATCAGTGACCCGCAATTCCAGCGTCCCGTGCCGCGTGGGCGCATCGGCGTCTCGAAGAGCCGCACCTAACCCAGCCACGTAGGCCAATGAACCGATGATTTCGTCAGGTACCTCGACGACATCACGCCCGAGCGGTAGGGCAATGTCTCGCTCGTGCACCCATGCATCCCACAACGCATGCAGGGCGAGGACGCGGATGGCTAGGTGGCCGGGGGGTGCCTCGGCCATGAGTTCCCACGAAGCGGCAGAGAGATGCTCCACCTCGGTGCGCAGCGCGGCAGTGGATTCGAGGTAATTGTGCAGTGTCTCGGCCGGCGTCAGCGATCGTACCGACGACACCAGCTCTTCTGGGGTGGCGACTGGATCGAAGTCAACCAGGTAGCGGGTGGGCGTCCCAGCCGCGCCGAACTTGATGGAAAGCGCCCAGAATTGGTTCACCGTGACCAGGTGATTGACCACGTCCTGCACCGACCAACCAACACAACGGCTGGCGCAAGCCCACTGGGCGGCCGAAAGGTCGCTCAGCAGTTCACCCAGACGGTCGCGCTGACGGAGCATGGGTGTGGCCGCGTCGGTCACGATCGAATCGACGTGCAGCAACGGATGCTCGCCGTAGACCGGCGACAGCTTCATGCGCGGAAGGTAGCACGGGGGACTGCGTGGAAGCCGGGTGACTCTGCCGTCGTCGAGCTCCTGTCACTAGGGTGATCCGAGTGAAAGCACGTGGGACGCTCAACTGGGTCAGAGCGCTCATGGCCGCCGGTGTGATGATGGCCGCAGGTGCTGTGGTCTTCGCTGTGCCGAGCCACATTTCAAGTGCCGCGGCGGCCGGCACGAGCGCGGACGTACTGACCGCGGTCGGTCCCTTCGCCAATGGCATTGACACCGGCAATCCCGAATACGAGACGGATCAAAACCTCTGGCTGGACAACCAAGGGGGCGTGGTGACCTGGGGTGCCATCGCTCCCTGTCGACTCACTGGAGAGGCGGTGACCTTCAGCAACGGCGACAGCGCCATTTACGCTCCGTCGTCCACCGGCGTCACCGCACCTCCGGGCGTGGCGGTGAACAAAATTTCCGTTGGAGGCACCAACTGCACCAATACGATCGGCGCCATCGGCATTGCTGCCTCACCCGATGGAGGCGGTTACTACGTCGGTGACAACAACCAAGAGGTGTACGCCTACGGCGATGCCGAGTATGGCCAGTCCATGACCGCGCCGCCGGCCGACTCTTCGCAACGGCCTGCGGTGGGCATCGCAGTGGAAGAAGTCAGCAACGGCTCCATGGGCTACCTGACGGTGACAGCCCAGGGCCAGGTCATCGCCAACGGTACCGAGTTCTACGGTTCGATCAATGAGCCCCTGAACGAGCCCATCGTGGGCATTGCCGTCACGCCGGACAACGAGGGCTATTGGTTGGTGGCTTCCGATGGTGGCGTCTTCGCCTTCGGCGATGCCACGTACTACGGCGGCATGGGGGGCAAGCACCTCAACCAGCCCATCGTGGGTATGGCGGCAGACGACGCCACCGGGGGGTACTGGCTGGTAGCGGCCGACGGCGGCATCTTCTCGTTTAATGCGCCCTTCTACGGCAGCACTGGCAACATCCAACTCAACAAGCCAATCATCGGCATGGAAGCGGCCCCCAACGGCTCGGGTTACCGGTTTGTGGCCTCTGATGGCGGCGTCTTCTGTTTCAAACTGCCCTACGTGGGCAGCCTCGGAGGGAACCCGCCCGCCAGTCCAATCGAGGGCTTGGCGCCATCTGGGAGCACCGGCTACTGGCTGGTCGAACACGACGGATCGGTGCAAGCATTCGGGTCGGCGCCAAAGGTCTCGCTCCAGCCAAACCCCTGAGCCAGGTTCCTCCCCGTCGGTACACTCGGAGCGGAGGCGATGCCAACCATGCAGGTCACGAAGGGAACCTACCGGCGGCCCATTGTGGGCGCGATGCTGGCCCTGGCCGCACAGGTCGTCGTGATGCTGTGCATGCTTCCGTTCCGCACCCATCTCAGCATCGCCACCCCAGCACTGGTCTTCGTGGTCCCGGTGGTGGTGGGCGTGGTCATTGGTGGCTTCGCCTCAGGCTCGGTGGCCGCACTGGGTGGCTTCCTCTGCTACGACATTTTCTTTCTGCCCCCTTACGGGACCCTGACAGTAAGGGCACCCCAGAACTGGGCAGCGCTGATCGTCTACCTGCTCGTGGTCTTGGTGGTGGCCCGCGTGGTGACCAACTTGCAGGCGGCACGCGAGGAATCCCGGCGGCGCGAGGAGGATGGGGCCCGCCTGTTCGAATTGTCGCAGACACTGATCGGCGACCTGACCCTGGCCCAACTGCTCGAGCACATCGCCGCCACGGTGCAGGCGGTGTTCGCGCCGCGCTGGACGGTCATGCTCGTTCCCGGCGAGCCCGATGGTCGGGGCGAGACACCGGCATTGACGGTGGCAGCCCAAGCCGGCCAGATACTGACCAGCGAGGAAGCAGCCTCGCTTACCGATCACTCCGGGCAGATCCGCTCGTTAGGCCTGTCGGGTGACATCTCGAGTCGAGTCGCGGTGGCCTTAGTGGCCAGCAATCGTCCAGTGGGAATGCTGGTGCTCCAAGAGGTGCAATTCGCCCGCCAGGACCGGGCCCTCTTAGGAACGTTCGCCAATCAGGCCGCCTTGGCCGTGGAGCGGGCCCAGCTGCAGGACCAGGCGCTACGAGCGATGTTGCTGGAGGAAGTGGACCGGTGGAGGGGCGCCATGATGGGTGCGGTCTCCCATGACCTGCGCACGCCGCTGGCGTCCATCAAGACGGCAGTTTCGAGTCTGCGCCAGAGCGGCGACACGCTGCAACCGCAGGACAGCGCGGAACTCCTCGAGCTCATTGAGCTGCAGTCCGATCGATTGGCCCGACTGGTGACCAATCTCCTGGACATGACCAGGATCGAGTCGGGGGCGCTGGAGGTCCGAGCCGCCGTGATGTCCTTCCATGAACTGGTGGCCGAAGCAATGACCGCAGTCGACGGGCTGATTGCGACATCTCGAGTCATGGTCAACGCACCGGCCGACCTTCCCCTGCTGTTCATCGATCACGTTCTGATCGGTCAGGTCTTGGCCAACCTGTTGGAAAATGCCAGTCGCATCGCGCCCGATGGGAGCCCGATCAGCATTGCGGCCCGCGTGGTTGAACAGACCATGTTAGAAGTCTCCGTTACCGATGAAGGACCAGGCATCCCCTCGAGCGAGCAGCAGCGCGTCTTCCACATGTTCAGTCAGAACAGTGGCGGTGGTCGAGCCGGTCTGGGGCTGGCCATCGCCAAGGCGTTCGTCGAGGCGCACGGGGGAACCATCTGGATCGATCCCACTGTCACGCACGGGGCGCGCGTCGCCTTCAGCCTGCCGGTGGCTGCCAGTATCCCATCGCATGTGTAAATGGATAGCGCAGTGACCAAAGTGCTGGTGATCGATGACGACCCCTCATTGGTCAAAGCCCTGCGCATCGGGCTCACCGCGCGCGGTGATGAAGTGACGACGGCACAGACCGGGAGCGAAGGCATCACACAGGTAGCGCTGGTGCATCCGGACCTCATCATCCTCGATCTGGGCTTGCCCGACATGGACGGTCTCGAGGTGTGCCGGCGCATTCGAGAATTCTCCAATGTGCCGGTGATTGTGCTCTCGGCCTACGGCGACGAGCGGCGCAAGGTGGAGGCCCTCGACGGCGGTGCCGACGACTTCATCACCAAGCCATTCGGCATGGCCGAGCTCGAAGCCCGCCTAAGGGTGGCAGTACGTCACAATGCCTCCCGCCATGGTGCCGGCGAAACATCCCCGCCCACCACTGAGGTGGGCGACATCGGCGTTGACTTCGTGCATCACATGGCTACCGTGCGTGGGGAATCCGTTCCACTGACGAGCCGAGAGTTCGACCTGCTGGCCTACTTTGCTCGGCATGCCGGGAAGGTGTGCACCCACCACATGATCCTCAAGGATGTCTGGGGTCCGGGATACGGAGTCGAATCCAACTACGTCCGTGTCTACGCCCACCGCCTGCGCAAGAAACTGGGTGACGAAGACGGGCACATTCTGCGCACCATTCCCGGCATTGGATACCAGCTCGTGGCGGAGCAGCAGGAACCTGACCTGCCTCGCCCATGAGGTGGGAGATCCCGGGGCGGCCTTCGGGCTCACTGCCTGCCTAATGTGACGGCACTGACGCGCGCCAGTAGGGCGCCTGAGAGGTGGGGTGGAGGCATGGGACAGAGCCTGGCGGGATGTCGGACGCTGGTGACGGGGGCCTCGTCGGGCATCGGTGCCGGATTGGCCGAGGCCCTGGCCAAAGAAGGGGCGGTGGTGGGCATCTGCGCCCGAAGGGCCGACCGGCTCAAGGACGTGGTCGATCGCTGCATGGCCTACTCCCCCGACAGCCGCATGTGGGTCACCGACCTGGCCGACCTCGATGCCGTGGATCAGCTGGCCATTGACGTGATGGATGCCTTCGGAGGCGTTGACCTCCTCGTCAACAACGCTGGCATTCCCAAACGCCGGCATGTCACGGCCCTGGACATCGAAGTCATCACCCAGGTCATGCACATCAACTACTTGTCGCCGATGCGTCTGACTATGGCCCTGCTCCCGCACATGTTGGCCCGCGGCTCGGGCACCATCGTCAATGTGTCATCGATCGCCGCCACCCTGAGCGCGCCGGGCGAAGCCGCCTACGACGCCTCGAAAGCCGCACTCACCGCCTTCTCGGAAGCCATGGCCGTCGACTTGTGGGAGACAGGAGTCAAGGTCATGGTGGTCTACCCCGCCGTGATCGACACCGACCTCTTCACGCTGCCAGACAACGACATACCTGACCTACCAATCCCGGCCGAACCAGTGTCGGTGGCCGTCGACGCCATCCTGGCTGGCATGGCATCTGGTGCGGCGCAGGTGTACATCCCCGAATATTTCAAAGACATTGCAGCGGGGAAAGCTCAGGACGTCGGCAAATTCTTAGAAGGAACGGCCGACTACATGCGCCAACAGCGCGAGAAGCACGAACAGAAATAGTCCGGCCGATACGCTCGGCCCCACAGATTGGAGTGTGTATGTCCGCCATAAAGGTCGACGCTGACGCCGCAGGCCTCGACGCCACGCGGCTAGAGCGCATCACTGAGCATTTCGAGTCCCGCTATCTCACCACCGGCAAGATGGCCGGTTGCCAGATCACAGTGGTGCGTGGTGGGCACGTCGCCTATTACCGGAATCTTGGTCTGAGGGATCGAGAACGACAGCTCCCTATTGAAGACGACACCATCTTCCGTATCTATTCGATGACCAAACCCATCGCCTCCCTGGCCCTGATGCAGCTCTACGAACGAGGCATGTTCCAGCTCACCGACCCGGTGCACCGCTACATCCCCGAATGGCGCACCCTGCAGGTCGGCGAAACTCAGGCCGACGGTTCGGTCAGTCTGTCGAAGCCCAATCGTCCGATGAATGTCCGCGATGTGCTCATGCACATGACAGGCCTACCCGGCGAGCTCATTCCCTCCAACCCCATCGATGCCAAGTTCGCCGAAGAGCGGGCCGCCATCGCCAAGGGATTGACGCTTGAGAGCATCACCGCACTGTTGGCCCAGCACCCGCTGAAATTCCAACCGGGCACGAAGTGGAACTACGGGCTGTCCACCGACATTGTGGGCCGCCTGGTCGAGATCCTCTCGGGTCAACGCTTCGATGAGTACCTCCAGGAGCACATATTCGATCCATTGGAAATGAGTGACACGGGCTTCTTCGTTCCCGAACATTCAGCCGGGCGTCTCGCTTCCCTCTACCAATTCCGTCCCGGCAACTCGCCTTCGCTGATGGACGATGCCGCCGCGAGTCGCTCACTCCGACCCCGCTCCTACCTGTCGGGTGCGGGAGGGCTGGTCTCGACCACCCACGACTATGCGGCCTTCTGCCAAATGCTGGTCAACGGCGGCCAGCTCAACGGACGGCGACTCATCGGCCGCAAGACCCTGGAGCTCATGACCGGCAACCATCTGCCCGGCGGCGCCACGCTGGCCGACCTGGCCGTCGGCGGCTTCGGGGAGGCGGGATTCGATGGGGTGGGATTCGGACTGGGGTTTGCCGTCAACCAGGGACCGGCCGAGACCGCCATGGCCGGCTCGGCGGGCGACTTCTATTGGGGTGGCGCTGCCAGCACGGCATTCTGGGTCGACCCTGCCACGGACCTGTTCGTCGTCTTCATGACGCAGCTGTTCCCCTCCGTCGCCTACCCCTTCCGGGCCCAGCTCCGAGCGCTGGTGTACCAGGCCTTCGACGATTGAGCGACGCACCTTGTAACAATCCATTCATGTAGAGGAAACGGCCCGAGCACATCGGCGACTTACTTTGAGCCCACTAAGCACGAGTCGTGGGGATGGCAGTGGATCCGTTGCCGGCATGAAGAGAGATCTCCTAATCGGGGTAGCTCAATGGCTGCCCGTCCCCGGCGAGCCGCAACAGAATCTGCATGTGGCCCTAGGCATGGTGGAGATGGCCTCCAAGCGAGGGGTCGAACTCCTGCTCCTGCCTGAGCTATGGCCTTGCGGTTATGACCCCGACACCTTGGCCCGCGATGCCCGCGCCGCAGCCGAGCCGCGGCAAGGTCCGCGTAGCGAACGCCTCTCCGCGGCAGCCCGCGAACACAATCTGTGGCTGGTCGCTGGCAGCGTTCCCGAGCTCGGCGACGACGGGCAGATCTTCAACACGCTGCTGGTCTTCAGCCCTAAGGGAACCTTGGTGGCCTGGCACCGCAAGGCGCACCTCTACTCACCCACCGGTGAGACCTCGGTGTTCACGCCAGGGGATTGCCTCACCACCTTCGAGGACCCTTCACTAGGCGTCGTGGGATTAGTGGTGAACTTTGACGGCGATTTTCCCGAGGTAGCGCGCACCTTGGCGCTGCGCGGCGCCCACCTGGTACTCGCCCCGTCCGCCTATGAGGTCGAAGGGTCGGTGTCCTGGGACCTGTTCTACCCGGCCATGGCGCTGGCCAACAGCCAATGGTGGGTCCAAGCCAACCAGTGCGGTGCCCACCACACCTCCACCATGCTGGGAGCCAGTCGGATCATCGCGCCCACCGGCACCGTCGTGGCCGAAGCCGAGCGGGCCATGCCCGGTTCGACCCATGCGCCCTCGCTGCTGGTACATCGAATCGACCTCACGTTGGCCCTGCAACGAGACGGCATCGCCGCCTTGCTCGAAAGCGAGCGCCGTCCCCAGCTCTACTTCGATCAGCCCATTCACACCGCCTGAATCGGGTCGGAATCGGTTGGCGATGGCGGGGCGGCTACCGTCGGTGTGTGGACGACATCGCCGATACCGTCAGCCTCTACGAGGGGCTTCTCTCTACTCGGGCCATTCGCCGTTACACCGACGAACCGGTGCCCGACGAAGTCCTGCGCGACATCCTCTTCGCGGCCACTCGAGCTCCCAGCGGCTCCAACCGACAGCCGTTCCGCTTCATGGTGCTCACCTCAGGTCCGGTGGCCGAAACAGCGAAGCGGTTGATCGGGGAGACAGCGCGATCGTTCTGGCGGGACAAGCGTGCGGCCGACGGCTACGACAAGGGCTCAGGAGCCGAGGCCGACTCTCCCAAGGCCCGCATGGCCCGCACCATGCAGCACTACGTGGACAACTTCGAGTCGGTGCCCGTTCTGGTCCTTGGTTGCTTTGTTCCCTACCGGCACACCAACCACACCGATGGCGCCTCGGTGTACCCGGCCTGCCAGAACCTGCTCTTGGCCGCTCGATCCCTGGGGTACGGAGGGGTAATGACCATCTGGCACTTCGCCGTGGCGGACCAACTGCATACGCTGCTGCAGATTCCACCTGAAGTTGAGCTCATGGCCACCATCACGCTGGGACGCCCGGCCGGCTCACACGGTCCGGTGCGGCGGCGGCCATTGCCCGAATTGGTCTACGGCGACAAGTGGGGTGACGCGCCCAGCTGGGCGGTTGATCCCGAAGGTGTCACCCACACGGCGGCGGGGCCTCCGACCGGCACGTAAAGTCTGGAGTGCCGGTCCGCGCTCCATCACCTTGGAAGGCAGCTCATGCACACGGTCGACTCCCCTGTCTTTGACGCCGACAATCACTACTACGAGGCACTCGACGCCTTCACCCGACACCTCGACCCGGCTCACGGCCAGCGGGTGATTCAGTGGGTCGACGTGGGCAACCGCCGGTATCACGCACTGGGCGGACGCATCAATCACGCCGTCTCCAATCCCACCTTCAACCCCGTGTCGCCCGCCGGATCCCTGGCCGACTACTTCAGGGGCAACCCGAACAACGTGCCCATGCACGAGCTGATGGGCACGCCCGAACCGATCCGGCCCGAGTACCGCGATCGCGACGCACGCCTGGCCGTGATGGATCAGCAAGGCATCGCCAAAATCTGGCTGTTCCCCACCTTGGGCATGCTCTACGAAGAAGCGTTGAAGCACGACCCCGGTGCCGTGGTCCTGCTCTTTCGCGCCTTCAACCGGTGGTTGGCCGAAGACTGGGGCATGGAGTACCAGCACCGCATCTTCGCCGCGCCTTACATCTCGCTGGCCGACATTGACGAAGCGGTGGTCGAGTTGGAATGGGCCTTGGACCAGGGAGCACGCTCGGTGGTACTGCGGGCCGCCGCACCCACCACGGTGAACGGTCCCTACTCGCCGGCCCACCCGATGTTTGATCCCTTCTGGGCCCGGGTCAGTGAAGCAGGGATCACGGTGGTCATCCACGCCGGCGACGCTGGACTGTCGTCCAATGGATACGCCGTGGACGGCTTCTCCGCCTCGTTCGGTGGTGGGTATGCCACCCCAAGCATCAAGATGTTCGCCATTGAGCGGGCGGCGCACGACTTCCTGGCCACTCTCATGTTGGAAAAGCTGTTCGATCGATTTCCCGGTGTGCGCATCGCCTCGGTGGAGAACGGCTCGGAATTCCTCGACCCTCTCTTCCGCAAGCTGAGCGGGTCGGCCCGCAAGATGCCGGGTTACTTCAAAGAGGATCCCGTGGTCACTTTCCGACGGCACGTATGGATCAACCCATTCTGGGAGGACGACGTCAATGAGATCGTCAACCTGATGGGCGACGAGCGCGTGATTTTCGGATCGGACTGGCCGCACATTGAGGGATTGCCCGAACCCACCGATTGGGTGACCGAGCTGCAGAAGCTGCCGGCCGAGTCGATTCCCAAGATCATGGGCGGCAACGTGTCCGAGCTGAACGAGCGGGTGCCCACCCCATGAGCCCACCCATTGCCGACTCAGAGTCAGACCCCCCGGCACCACTCCTCCCCCACGTCATCGTCCTCTTCGGCGCCACGGGTGACCTGGCGGCGCGCAAATTGCTGCCGGGACTCCTTCACCTCTCACAGTCAGGGATGCTGCCCGAATACCGGATCGTCGGCACCTCGACCAGCGACCTCAGCGATGAGGAATTCCGACACCTGGCCCGACACGCTTGCGACACATACGCCACGGGCAAGATCTCGCTATTGCAGTGGGCCCAGTTCGAGCAGCGCCTGAGCTTTGTCCCTCAGACGAAAGGTCCGGACGGTCTGGCGGCGGCGGTCAAGGCGGCCGAAATGGCAATCGGCAGCGACGACGTGCGCCGACTGCACTACCTGAGCATTCCGCCCTCTGCGGCCAGCGACGTCATCCACCTGTTGGGCAAGGCCGACTTGGTGGACCGGTCCCGCATCATCATGGAGAAGCCGTTCGGCACCGACCTGGAAAGTGCCATCGAACTCAACGCGACGGTGCACGAGGTCTTCGACGAGGAGCAGGTCTTCCGCATCGACCACTTCCTGGGCAAGGAGGCGGCCCAGAACATCCTGGCCTTCCGCTTCGCCAATGGGCTCTTCGAACCCATCTGGAACCGGGATCACATTGACCACGTGCAGATCGACGTGCCCGAGACACTGTCCGTCGACGACAGAGTCAGCTTCTACGAGGCCACCGGCGCCTTCAAGGACATGGTGGTGACCCACCTGTTCCAGATCCTGGCCTTCATGGCCATGGAACCGCCGACGGCACTTGAACCCCGAGCTATCGGGGAGGAAAAGAACAAGGTGTTCCGCTCCATGCGTCCGCTCGACGTGACCCGGGTCGTGCGAGGCCAGTACGAGGGATATCGGGACATCCCCGGCGTAGCGCCCGATTCCGACACCGAGACCTTCGTGGCCCTTGAGGTGGAGATCGACAACTGGCGCTGGGCCGGCGTGCCGTTCTACCTGCGCACCGGCAAGGAACTGGGCGGAGGCGAACGCATTATCTCCATCGCCTTTCGCGAACCGCCGAAGAGCATGTTCCCAGCCGATTCAGGCGTGGGCACGCAGGGTCCGGACCATCTCACCTTCGACCTGGCTGACTCCTCAAAGCTGTCACTGTCGTTCTACGGCAAGAAGCCCGGTCCCGGCATGAAGCTTGAGAAGCTCAGCTTGCAGTTCGCGCTCCATGAGACCGGCCAGGATGCCGACGTCTTGGAGGCCTACGAGCGGCTGATCCACGATGCCATGGTGGGCGACCACACCCTCTTCAACACGGCCGAGGGCATCGAGCGGCTGTGGGAGCTGTCCACGCCGCTACTCGATCACCCCGAACCGGTGCAGCCGTACGCCAAGGGCAGCTGGGGCCCGGCCACCATCGGCGACCTCATTGCACCGCGCAACTGGCGTCTGCCCTTCGAACGCCAGTGGAGGGCGAAGTAGTCACCATCACACCGAGCGACCGGTGAACGCCGCCAGCTTGGTCATGGAATCGGACTCAGCACCAACCGATACCTCGTCGGCAAAGCGATCCCCGTCACGCATGTCCGGTGACACCAGCCCATGGGCCAGTTCAAGAGCGTAGGCAGCCAGTGGCTCGTTCTCGGGCAGCGTCCGATCCGTGGCCTGGGCGAAGTCCCAGGCGTGCACCAGGAATTCCATGGTGATGATGCGCGAAGCGGTCTCGGCCGGCAGCTCACTTGCTCCGAATGGCACCATGCCTTCCAGACCACGTCGGTTCCACGCCTCCATGAGCGCTTGCGCGGCATCTGCCATCCGCTCTTCGAGGGTGCCGGACTCGCCGGGAACGACGGTCACTCCTGCCATGCCCGCCAGTCCCACGATGGATCCCATGAGGTGGTCGACCAACTGCTGCACGTCGTACTTGGCGCATGGGGTCTGGGCCGACATGTCGTCAGCCGACAGGTCGCGCAGCGCCCATTGGCAGAGCGACAACGCCCCCTCAGCGGCCGACAGATTGTCGTAGATGTCACCCTGAGGTCCCCAGTTGTTGTAGCCGGCATCCCCGTCGCGACCAGCTCGAGCCAGGCGGTCGAGGAACTCGGTCCAACCGCCCTCGTGGCCCCTCTCCTGGTCCTCGTCAGGCAGGCCGCTGTGGGCCAGCGTGACCTGCGTGCCGCCATCGCTCGGCTCGAGGGTGATCGTCACCGTGCTCGCACCAGGCGGCACGACATCGCTGCCTTCCCAGCCCCAGGTGAAGACCACACGCTTGCCGGGCTCCACCTCGGTGAAAGTGCCGCTGGCGTGCTGCCCTGGCACCACCGTCCAGCGGTAGTCACCACCGGCCCGAAGCTCCATGCGGAGCGTGACGGCGAACCAACGGCGCATCCGTTCTGGCTCGGTGATAAGAGCAAAGGTCTGGTCGGCGTCCAATGGAACGAGTACTGACTTCTCAATCGTCATCGGTGTTTCCTCTCTCTGTTGGTGTCGAAGCAACGAGTTGCTCCAGTTCCGTGGTCCAAAACGAATCGAGCGCCGATCGCAATGTGCTTAGCCCGACGGGATTCAACCGGTAGAAGCGGTACTTGCCGTCCCGCCGTACCTCGACCAGATTCGCCTCGGCCAGCACCCCCAAGTGCTGCGACACGGCGGGTCGGGTCACCGTGAAGTGCGATGCCAACTCGGTCACCGACAGCTCGCCCTGACGCAGCAATTCCAGGATTCGCCGCCGGTTGGGGTCGGCCATGGCGGCAATCACATCGGGCATCGAACTTCATGTTAGTAGAAACTAACATGTTCTGCACGACATGCAAGTGCCTAGCTAGAAAAAGCGGGCCATGGTGGCGGTGAGACATTCAAAAGCCAGCCCATGGCCGGCAATGACCTCCATATGTCCGATTCCCGGGAGCGGGACATAGGTGGCGTCGTCGCCCATTGAGAGAGCCAACTCCACGTAGTCGGCGCTCAACCAGGCCGGCACCACGTCATCGGAGAGCCCGTGCACCAGGACCTGTTGGACGCCGATCGGGAGCAAGGCGGCCGGCGACGCCAAGCCATAGGCCTCGGCACACATCTCGGGTTCCCCGCCCATGAGCGCCTGCACCGATCCCCCGCCGACACCACGGTGCGCCGCAGCCGTCAGATCGACCACGCCGGCCAGCGACACGGCCGCTCGGGGTCGCACCACCGGTGCGCTCTCGCCTGCGTTATCGGTGCGACGATCCCCGGCCGCCCAGAGGGCCAGGTGACCACCGGCCGAATGACCGCACGTGACGACACGTGCGAGATCCACCCCATCAAGGCCGGCCAACGCGTCAATTGCACCAGAGACGTCGCTACAGGTGGTGGGCCAGCCTCCCCCAGCCAATGCGCCAACTCGGCGGTACTCCACGTTGTACGCCCCCCACCCCTGAGCCACCACCGCCTCGGCCATCTCGTGCATCAACGACTTGCCATAGTGCTGGCGCCAGAATCCACCGTGAATGAGCACCACGACGGGCACGAGGCCGAACACACCCTCTGGTCGCCACATCTCGGCCACCTGCGATCGATGTGGCCCGTAGCGGATGGTCTGGTAGCCCACGGTCAAAGACAAAGCCGTGCGGCATCGACAAAGGCGCGACGGTGCGCCACCACACTCGTAAGGACAGCGCGGCGGTTGGAGACCGTCCGATAGCCCTCGAGCAGTCCGCCGATTCGTTTGATGCGCTCCCCCAAGCGCACCGTGACATAGCCGCACACGGGCAAGGCCAATGAGACGACCAATCCGGCTACGACGCCCTCGGCCCGACCGACGAAGTAACCGGCAATGGCGTACACCAGGACAAACGCGGCAAAACACCCGAGTAATTTCACGGTCGCTTTGATCCCCTCATTGGGCGGCTTCTTGGCCACCTGCTTGACCAGCTGGAATGGAACGACGTGGGCGGCCACCCCGACGACGGCAAAGGGGAGTGCGCCCAACACCTTGAGCAACGACCACAAGAGCGAGAGGCGCAGCCGACCGCGTGAGTAGTTGGCCACGACCTGCGCATCGGTAAGCCCCAGGAGTCGCAACTCACGGTCGTACACGTTGAAGCAGTCCGACATCGACTGGAGATCCGTGGCCTCGGCCAGGCGATCGACGACTTCGGTTCGATCCGAGAGCGACACTTCTTCCAGGGTCGGAGCGCCCGGAGTCCTTACCAACACGTCAGCCATGGCGGTCAGTCGCTCCGCATGGGCCCACGACACGAACGTGGGACTGACCTCGACCAATTGCGCTGCCACGTCCTCGGTGAATTGGCGCACGACCTCATGGCTGTCGCGTCGGTAGGCGTCGGCCCAGGTATCGATACCAACCGGTGCGGCCACCCGCACCAACGCTCTAGATCGGAAACGCGCCTTGTTGTCGTAGGTGAGGCCCACTGCCACCACGACCACGTTGTCGACTCCGCCATCAATGCCGGCTTCCAAAGCAATGCGCGCCGCTCCGGTTTTGAGCGGCTGCAGTGATGGCTCATTGTGGCTAATTCCCTCGGGAAACAGCGCGACGAGCCCGCGACGAGACAGGATGTCCCGGGAGGCCGAGAAGGCCGAGGTGTTTTGATCCCCCGCTGCTCCGTCAATGGCCCGATACACCGGGATCACGCCGGCCAACTTCAGGAAGGGCCACAGCGGTGCGATCTTAAAGAGGGTGGACTTGCCCAGGAAGCGGGGATAGCGCCGCAACGTGGCGATCAGCAATAGCCCGTCCACCAGACCGTTCAAGTGATTGGCCACCAGGACTATCGGCACCCCGTCGGGCAAAGCCTCGCCGCCAAGCTCAACCTGACGAAAGAAGACCCGTACGAGCACGCGGGCCAACAGGGCCATTGCCGTGTCGGCCAGTCGGCGCATTGACGGCGATCGCTACGGCGTGAGAAGGACGCGGCCGAACGACTGCCGGCTCTCAATGTATTCGTGCGCCGCGGCGGCATCCGACAACGGGTAGGCCCGATCGATCACGACGCGTAGCTCTCCATTGGCGATCTGTTGGAGCAGGTCGGCAATCATGGGATAGGCGCGCGGAAACAGAAGGAGCTCGGCCCCTAAGAAGTACCCCGAGAGTGTCTGGTTGTTGGGTCGCATCCCAGAAATATCGAGGTGCTCGGCCGCGCTGCGCCCGGCATCTCCGACGGACACGCAGCGACCCCGATAGGCCAGCGCATTGATGCTGCCCTGCAGCGTGACGCCACCCACGGAATCAACGATGACGTCAACGCCCCGACCGTCGGTGAGACGGCGAGCCTCGGCCACGAAATCACCCTTGGCGTAGTTGATTCCCTCGTCGAGACCGAGTTCCTTCAGGCGTTCTAATTTCTCATCACTCGAAGCAGTGGCAAAGACCCGAGCACCCGCCCGTTTGGCCAGTTGGATGGCGGCAATCCCCACCCCACCTGCTCCGGCGTGGATCAGCGCGGTCTCGCCCTCCACCAGGTGTCCGAACTCAAACAGGCAGTCGGCTGCCGTACCCCAGGGAACCGGCACACACGCTGCTTCATCGGTCGAGAGGCCATCGGGGATGCGCCAGGCGAAAGAGGACGGCACGGCACGCAGCTCGGCGTGTGAGCCATCGATACCCACGGTGACGACCCGATCGCCCACGGCGAAACCTGAGACCGCATCGCCAGCCTGAATCACCGTGCCGGCGGCCTGATAGCCCACGATGTGCGGCGTGGCGCCAACGTCACCCCCCAACCGGTTGAGCGTGTCGCCACCTTCGATGCTGACAGCTTCGACCTTGACCAAAATATCGTTGGCTCCGGCCACCGGGTCGGGCACATCCTCATAGCGAAAGACGTCTGGCGCCCCCGTCTCGTAATACACCGCTGCCTTCACTGTTGGCGTCCCCCTTGACTCGAATGCGTCGCCCTTGTTCTAGTGGCCGCAGCTCTCGGCCGTTCATTCTGGGCGATCTGGTGCCTACATCCCCCCGAGCCGACGAATACGGTGTGGCCACGGAAGACGACCGCTTCTCATCGACCGCTCTGTTGCAGCGCTACGCCCCTCGACCCGAGGACTATCAGACGACTGTGGCCCCGAACTGGATTGACGAAATTGATCTGTCGCCTGCGCCACCCCATCTCCGAATGGGTACCCGGTCATTGCACCCCGACCAATGGCTCCTGCCAGACCACTGGCAGGAAAGCGAGTGCGCGCTTCGCCGCCGACTCCTGGCCGAACAACGAGATTCAGTGTTGGCCTGTACGACGTACGCAGAGGCCGCAGCGGTGGAGACCGAGCACCTTGTGGTGCATTCGATGGCCCGAGAGAGCACAACGACGTCGGGTGAGTCACACCCTCTCGCTCGTGCCGGTGCCCAAATTCAAGAGGATCTCTGCCTCATGGTGCACCATGACGGGGCTTGGCGCCTAGAAGGTGCCGTGCTGTGTTTTCCGAGTCTGTGGGTGCTGGCCGACAAGCTCGGCCAGCCGATGTCGCTGGTCCACGCTCCGGTGCAGTACTACTCAGATGAGCTGAGCTCTCGGGTGGATACTTTCTTTGATCGCCTGACACCTGCTCGCATGGTGTGGCGCCGGAATTTCTCGCTGTGGCCGACCCTGTTGCTGTGGGTGCCCTGTCGGTCGCTGCCAACCGAGCTGGACGATTTGTCATGGTGCGATGACGGTGCTCCCGATCTGTGGATACGCAGTGAGCGCCAAACGCTCCGTCGACTCCCCGAGAGTGGCGCCATCCTCTTCACCATTCGGACGCAGATGACCCCAGTCTCGGTACTCAGGTCTCGCCCCGATCGAGCCTCGGACATGGCAGCGTGGCTAGCGTCACCCAATGGCGCCGAACGACGCGTGCAGATGGGTCAGGCCGCAGATTCGTTCCTTCATTGGCTGCACAGCATCACCTCAAGGTGACCTAACAGCAGCTAGCGATTCGCCCTTAACCCGTCACACACGATGGGCAACATGTCACATGGAGCCGCCGAGTTTGGATGGTCACCGGCCATGCACGTCGCTCCCACCAAGGAAAACACCACGTCCGCAGTCACATCAGTTCGGACGGCTCCCGCGTCCTGCGCGGCGCGCAGCAAGTCACCGATGCCCTCTTGCAGTTTCTGCTTGGTGTCACCGACAGCCTCGTCGAACTCGATGCCGGCGCCGGCCAAAGCTTGAATCAAGTCGCGCTTCGACGAGCTCTCGCCCACGAGATGCTCAAGAAATCCGAAGAAGGCACCACCGGGATCATCTGAATGAAGATGGGTCCGTGCTTCGTCGGCCAACGCATTGAGCCGCTCCTCCAGAATGGCGATGAGGAGCTTTTCTTTGGTCGGAAAGTGTCGATAGAGAGTGCCGACTCCGACACCTGCCTTCTCGGCGATGACGTCCACCGGCACCGACACACCCTCGGCGGCGAACACCACTTCAGCGGCCTCAAGTAGGCGTGCCCTGTTCCTGAGCGCGTCAGCTCGCAGGGGACGCTCGGTCACCCCATCTTCAACGGCCACAACCTTTGGCACCACGAATTCCATCCTCCCCATTGACAAACGGAACCTTAGTTCCGTATAGTCTAAGTGGAACCAGTACTCCGATTGTAGGCCACAGAAGCCCGCAAAGCGAGTCCTGGGCACGAAAAACCGAGGAATTCAGGAGAAACGATGACTGCCACACTCGACCGGCCCATATTTGAAATCGAAGAACAGCCGGCACAAGACCCGAAGCGATTTCGGGCGCTGGCCGTCATCGCCGTGGCCCAACTCATGGTCGTGCTCGACGCCTCGGTGGTGATCATCGCCCTGCCCTCCGCACAGCGCTCCTTGCACATCTCGACCGCCAATCGGCAGTGGATGCTGACGGCTTACACCTTGGCCTTCGCCGGGCTTCTGCTTCTCGGTGGGCGCATCGCCGACTATCTCGGTCGCAAGCGGATGTTCATCATCAGCCTGATCGGGTTCGCCGGTGCCTCCGCTCTCGGTGGCCTGGCCCCGAACTCCGCCATGCTCTTCAGCGCTCGCGCCCTTCAGGGTGCGTTCGCCGCCGTGATGGCACCCTCAGCTCTGTCGTTGCTGACGGTGGCCTTCACTGAGGCCAAGGAGCGAGCACGCGCCTTCGCCGTCTATGGCGGTATCGCCGGTGGTGGCGCGGCCATCGGACTGATTTTGGGCGGCGCACTGACCCAGTACGCCTCATGGCGCTGGACCCTGCTCATCAACGTGCCAATCGCCATCGTCGCAGCCATTGCCGCCACTCGCTATGTGACCGAGAGCCGTAGTCCGGTTCGCCACGGTTACGACATTCCAGGCGCACTCACTGTGACTGGAGGATTGCTGGCTCTCGTCTATGGCTTCACCAAGGCCGGCCTCGACGGTTGGTCGTCCTCAACGACATTGGGATTGTTCGCCATCGCGGCCGTCCTCCTGTCGCTCTTCGTGGTCATTGAGCAGCGGGTGGCGCATCCATTGCTTCCCTTGCGCATAATCCTGGACCGCAACCGTGGGGGTGCGTTCCTCAGCTCGCTTCTGGTCGGCGTGGCCATGTTGGGCACCTTCCTTTCGCTCACCTACTACTTCCAGGGCACGCTCCACTATTCCGCCATGAAGAGCGGCTTCGCCTTCGTGCCCTTCTCCATGGGCATCATCACCGGGGCCACCTTGGCCAGCCGCTTTCTCCCTCGCTTTGGACCCCGCGCCGTCATGATGGGCGGGCTGACGTTGGGTGCCATTGGTTTGGGCTTGTTCACCACCATTCACGTGCTGTCGTCGTATGTGACCAGTGTGCTGCCAGCAGAAATCATCGTGAGTCTTGGTATGGGACTGTCGTTCGTGACCATGAGCAGCACGTCGTTGTTCGGCGTGCACCCCGAAGACGCCGGTGTTGCCAGTGCCTTGGTCAACGCCACCCAACAGACGGGAAGTTCACTCGGCGCCGCGCTCATCAATACCATCGCCACCTCGGCCACGGTGTCCTACTTGACCAGTCATGGGACGTCTCCGGCGGCGCAGGCGGCGGGAGCGGTGCACGGCTACACCACTGCCTTTCTGTTCAGCGCCTTCGTGCTGGCTGCCGCGGCGGTGACTTCCTTTACCTTGATCCGTACGCCGAAGGACACGATGGAACTCTCGGAACTGGCCGTCCCTGTTCTGTAGCGCTCAGCGCCGGTGTGGTTCGGAGTGATCCCAATCAGCCAGTAGGGCCCGTAAGGCAGTGAGGAGGAGGAGCGGTTGGTCCAACATGGCGTGGTGGCCCGCTTCGGGAATTTCGATGATGGGCGTCACCCGGCCCAGCCGTTCATACATGGACGCACCGATGTCGGGTGTCACTAATCCACACTGGGAACGTAGCAAGGCCAACCGACAGTTCACTTCCGAGAGGTACGGCGCCGCGATGGAACGCATGCCCGCGCCGAATTGCTCGAAAATGCCACGATCGAACTTCCACTGCCAGCCCCCCTCCACCGCCTTGAGGGACCGGCGTGCCACCTCGTCCATGACGTAGTCGAGGTAATGGTCCTGCGGAGGCACCGTGCGGAAATGCGCGATGGCGTCCTTGAGGTCGGGATAGGTGCGGGGACGACCGAACGCCTCGCGTAGGTGAAAGGCACTGATTTCGGGGTCGAGTTCGGCCACAGGAGAGTCGCACACAATGACGGCCTCCACCTCGTCACGGTGGAGCGCGGCGGTGGCAATGGTGACGAAACCACCCATGCTGTGCCCGATGACGACGGGCAGACCATCAATACCGCCGTCGACCGCTACAGCCACGACCTCGTCGGTCCATTGTTCCAAGGCATAGACGTCACGATGTCCGCTGTCCCCATGCCCAGAGAGATCGAGCGCCAACACCCGGAACTCGTGCGCGAAAGTGGCGGCGATCGGTGCCCACCAGTGGGCATGCGCACCGCCTCCGTGCACAAACACCAACCCTCGCCGACCGCGCTCCCCCCAGGCCAGATAGTGAATGGAGGCTCCCGCCACGTCGACGAACTCATCCGTGAAAGGCACCGCCAGCGAGCGCGCGAACCAGTCCGGGCGTTCAGGTGATGCCGTCATCGCCCGATGCGCTCGACGCGCTATTCGCTGATCAGCTCAATGGCGTATTCGGGGCAATTGGCGATGGCCAAGCGTGCCTTGTCCTCGAGTTCAGGCGGGATGTCGTCCAAAATCACTGATGCCTGCCCGAAGTCATCGACATCGAAGATCTCGGGCGCCAGGCCGTAGCAGCGAGCATGGCCCTGGCACTTGTCCGAATCGACCCGGATCTTCATGGGAACACCACCGGGAGGATGCGGGGACCGCGCACCTGGCCGCCGGCCCACAACATGTCCTTGCCCTCTTCCATCGAGAACTCCGGGATTCGGTTGAGCCACTCCTCCAGCGCCACCTGCAATTCCATGCGAGCAAGGTTGGATCCGGCGCAGCGGTGGATGCCCGACCCGAACGCCACATGGCGGTTGTGAGTCCGGTCCAGCATGACCTCGTCTGGATGCTCGAATGCTTCGGGGTCCCGATTGGCTGCGGGAAAGTTCATAAGCACTTTGTCGCCTTCCTTCATGGGGCAGCCCTTGAATTCGATGTCGCTGGTCACCACGCGGGCCATGGTGACGGGTGAGTAGGCCCGCAACAATTCCTCGACCCCTGTGGCCATGAGCTCAGGCTCGGCCACCAGGCGCTTGCGGTCGTCCGCATGGGTAGCCAGGTGCCACAGAGAGGAACCGATGGCGCTCCATGTGGTGTCGACCCCGGCGATCAGGACCAGGGCGGCGATGCCAAGAATGATGCTGTCTTCCAGTGGCTTGCCTTCAACCTCGGTGCCCAGCAGCTCGCTGAGTAGATCGTCCCCGGGGTGGCTGCGTCGATGCTCGAGCTGCGCCACGAAATATTCGAAGAGCGCCATGGCGCCGTGTTGACGTCGCTCAGGGTCATCGGCGAACTCCAGGATCTCGCGTACCCACAACGTGAACTCATCGGACATTTCCAGGGGAACCCCGAGGATGTGGGCGATGACGCGCACCGGTATCTGCTGGGCGTAATCGACCGCGCCATCGGCGTGTCCCGTGTCGGCGAATTCGTTCAAGAGGCGCTGACACAACTGACGGGTCATCGGGATGTAGCTCTCGACGCGGCGATGTGAGAACCAAGGCAGAAGCAGGCGCCGTGTCCAGGTGTGAAGCGGAGGATCGGCAGAGATCGGAGGGAGGCCGTACTCGAGGTTCGGACCGCCCGGATCTTGTTCCTCCCCATATTCGTCCTCTTCTCCTCCGGGGATGACTGCCACCTTGAGGGAGCTGAAGTGCTCAATATCGTGTGCGATCTCGGTCACATCGTCGTATCGCGTGGGTAGCCAGCTGCTCACGCGCCGATCGGTGTGAGCAATGGGGCAAGCCGATCGCAGATCGGCCCAGATGGAGAACGGATCTTCGAGATAACGCGGATCAAGCACGTCAAAGTCACTGGCCCAATCCTGCACCGGCGCCGTCTTCGTCATGGGACCCCCCTTGGGTGTGCTGCGCTGAGGCGATGTGCTCTCACAATACAGGGGCGGCTGGTCCAGTTTCCTACCCACCACACAGGCTCGGCGCAGCGCCGCCACATGTCATCGGCCCAAGGTGGAAAGCGGAGTACCTCACTCCGACGTACACGAGTTCAGGAGCGCAAGACGATGATCCAGCTGTCCCCAACCAAGAGAATGCCCGAGCCGGCCCCCTCTTCCCGCTGGCGCTGGTCCACCCCTCGAGCCGCGGCCGTTTGCGGCGGTGCGGTCGTGGCCGCACTCTCTTTCGGCAGCTTGGCGGGAGCCTCCACCGCGCACCACGGCGCATCACCCACTTCGGCCCCACACCTCCGTGGACCGATGACCAGAGGGGCGCAGCCCACAGCCGGAGGGAAGATCACGACCTTATCCGGAGACGACGTCACACTTGCGGGCCGCAACTCGGCGTCCCAGACCGTGGTCTATTCCGCCTCGACCACCTTCGCCACCATGTCCGGATCCACCACCTCTTCTGCGCTGAAGGTAGGTGAGTTCATCACCGTGCACGGCACAAAGAAGCCCGACGGCGACGTCGACGCCACCAGCATCATGATCAGTACCGGCCCACCGGGTGGTCCCAAGGGAAATCCGGCACGAGGTCAGCGACCAACTGGCGTACCACCAGGGGAGAGATCTTAGAAACCCAGTCCTACCTGACGACCCTTGCGCACGACCGGGAACTGGCGATCCTGATCGTCGGCCATGACGTGGTTCACGTTGCCCTTGCCATCTGACTGCACCACATAGGCACCGTCAGGCGCGTACTGGGCGATGTAGGCCTTCCGTATCTGATCGGTGACGTTGGGGCCGGTCGAATGCGGAGTCAGCGACGAGAACACGACGATGCTGCCTCGCTCGACCGGCACGGGAATGGCGTCGCTGGGATCAGTCAGGCAGATGAGGCCGATGTCGCTGTAGGAGTGGACCAGCGTGCCCATGCGATGCACCCCGGGCACCACCCACGGGCACCCGTTCTCCTCAGTGGCATCGGTAAGGGCGACCCAGCACGTCAAGTACTGCTGAGGTTCCAAGAAGGCATAGCCATTGTCCTGGTGCCACGGAAATGGGGACGTGGTGTCGGGTTTCTTGTATACGGCCTGGTCCCAGTAGAGGCGCACCTCGGGCCCGATCAGGTCGGCGCACAGACCGGCGAACACCGCGTGCTGTGTGAACTCCCGCAACGTGTCAGATCGAGCAACCAGATGAGTGGTGAAGGTGATTTCGTCGGCCCGGGCAATGAAGAACTTGCCGTCCTTCAACTTACGTAGCTCCGCTGCTTCCTTGGCTTCGAGCGGGTCGATAGCGGCGACCACGTCATCGAGCACCTCGGAGGGGAAAGCATCAGGCAGCACAAAGAAACCAAGCTCGTCGTAGCTCTCCGCCTGTTCTCGATCGATCACATTGAACGGCCCGCGATGATTGACCCACTCGAAGTCTGTGTTCAACTCGTGAATTGTCGGTTGCATCGCACTCACGGTGTGCTCCTTACGCTCCGGTGAATCGAGGGTCTCGGCGAGCTGCGCTGGCGGCAATACCCTCGGCGAAATCAGACGTGGTGCGCAGCCGCTCCTGCTCTGCGCATTCATGAGCCATAGCCCTCCGCACCTCTCCCACCAGCTGCTGACGCATGGTGGACCGGATCGACCGCACGGCGAGTGGACCGGAGGCGGCGATAGCAGCGGCCAACGTCAGTGCGGTCGGCAGCAGCGAGGCCTCCTCGGTCAGTGCATCGCACAATCCGAGTCGATGAGCCTCTTCCCCTCCCACTCTTCGGCCCGTATAGAGGAGGTCGGTCGCCGTTTGATGGCCGACCACGAGCGGCAGGGTCACCGACAAGGCGAAACCGTGGTGAAAGGCCAGACGGGAAAAATTGGCACTGAATCGACTTTCGGGAGCGGCCACTCGAAAGTCAGCCGACAGTGCTAATCCCAGCCCGCCACCTATGGCCGCCCCGTGCACCGCCGCCACCACAGGGAGTGGCGCAGCAAAAAGTCGCGCTGCATGGTCGTACAGTGCGGCGATGTCCTGCGAGCCATTGGAGTCGAAGTCAAGTCCAGCGCAGAAATGGCGACCTTCCGAGGTAAGCACAATGGCCCGGCACCAGTCGTGCTGAGCGAGCTCCTCGTAAACATCGGCCAATTGCCGCAGCAATTCGAGTATCGAAGAAGTTATTCGGCGGTCGACGCAAGGTGACGACAGCCACGTGGTCACCTTCAGCGACCGCGGTGACATCGTTCATGGTGCCTGCACCTCCAATCCTCGCCAGTAGATCACTGCGTCCTGGCCATCGACAGCTTCGGGTATGCGTCCAATCTCCTTGAAACCGAGCCGTTCGTACATGGCCCGGGCCGGATTCGACTCGAAGACGAGGTTGAACTGCAAGGCATCGAAACCAAGGTGCAGCGCCGTGCCGAATGAATGCTCAACCAACATCTTTCCGACACCGAGGCCGCGGTGGCTGGCCGTGACGAAATAGCCGGCATTGGCGATATGGGCCGCTCGTCCCACGAAATTCGGCTTGAGGTAGTAGGCCCCAATCAGGGCGTTGTCCATTTCGGCAATCCACACACCGTTGGTGTGCGCCAGCCAGTAGTCGTCGAACTGGTCCCGGCTGAGGGGCGGCGCCTGGGGGAAGCCTTCGAGATCGTCGACGATGACGGCGAAGGCCGCAAAGAGCTGGTCATGTTCGCCTGGGAGGAGCGGGCGAACCTCTATCGACACGATGATTGATCCGCGTCCGTCTTGCTCACGCCTCGGCTCCGAACGCTTGCTTGAGCGCCGCGGTGGCGGCGGTATTACCAAAACCCACGGTGCCAACACCGGCGCGGACGGCCTCAATGGGATCGCGCAAATCGTCGATGTAGCCCAAGGCATAAGCACCTCGGTCATACCCCATGAGCCGCAGGAGATCGGTCGGGAGGGTTGCCGCCACCTCGCGCGGGACAGACAGGTACTGGTTCTCTTCTTGGCGCAGCCAAGCCACGTTGTAGGTGATGTTGAGTCCGATCCGTGTCGTGTCCGTGAGGTTGGCTCCCCCGCCGTGGTACACGCTGCCCGAATAGAACAATGCTGAACCCCTGACCATTTCAGCCGGCTCGGTATCAGATGGCTTGTATGGCACGCCATCGTCGGCCGTATTGCTGCCCACCACCACGCGCGTGGCTCCATTGGCTTCGGTGAAATCGGTCTGAGCCCAGATCGTGTTGCATTGGACTTCGTAGCCCTTTGGAAACGGAAAGAAGTCGAAGGCCCACTGGTCCCGATGGATGGGCTGCGCCGGCTGGCCACCGCCGATGGCGATGGCTTGGGTGAGGTGCAGCTGGAAATTAGTGGCGTGACTGAGCACCAGGGCCGTCGTGCCCAACGCAGTGGGGTGCTGTATGAGCTCGCGGCTGGACGGCGATCGGGCAATGAGCGCACCGGTACGCCTGGTATTGGTCCCGCTGAAATCATCCGGACCCGTGGGTGTGGCAGACAAGTAGGGCTCGAGTTCGGCGGCGATCCGATCCATAAGATACGAAGGGGCCAATCGATCGACGATGACAGCCCCCTCGGCCTTGACGACCTCGGCCACCTCTTCAGGTGACGCGTCGGACGGAAGATGGCGGACTGGCACGAAATGATCATGGACACGGTGGGTCTCCGCTCGCAACTGAATAAGACCCCGGACCTGATCACCGTCAAAGGCTATTCTACTTAGCAATGACTCAGTCAAATAGATGGTGGGACTGGTCGCTCTGGGCGCAGGGAGCACGAGCGGCGCGACGGGTTGGCGGTGCGGTGGCCATCATTGCCCTGACCATGCAAGGCCTGGCCGGTGCCGCCTCTGGCGCTCCACCTCCTCTTTCCTTGAATTCGACCCCCTCGGACATCACCTCCACCTATGGGAGCGGGAGCTTCGGGCAGTGGGGCGTCGACCAATGGGGGCTCCCGGTCTACAACTACACGGCTGACGAGATGACCAATCCCAACGCCAAGCAGGCCGAACTGGCTGGTTCGTCGGCCGCTCAGCACCAGGTGGGCAACGACAACATCAAGGGCATGGCTTTCAACGACGGCTACACCGAGTTCTGGAGTCAAGAGCTCGAATCGCAATGGGCGAACCTCTATCAGCCGACCGAGCAGCACTACGCCGGTGGTTACGGCTATCTCAATGTCAACGGAAAGGTCACCAGCACCCTTTACCTGGACCACCAACCCGACGAGCTGTTTGCACGCCAGTTCGGTGTCGGGTACTCACGAAAGGCCATCGTCTTCAATGGTGTCGGCGCACAAGAGACCACTTATGCCCCGTTTGGCAGTGATCCGGTGTTGCTCGATGATGTGACGCTGACCAACACCACGGCCACATCCATCACCACCACTTGGTACGAGTACTGGGACGTGAATCCGGTTGATCAGTTGCTGACCTCGGAAACCAGTCTGACTCGCGGTCTCTCGAGCGCCACCTGGAATGCGGCCACGCAAACGCTCACGGTGGCCCAAACACCAAGCGATCCCCGAGATCTCTCTCCACTGTCCATCTTCGCCTCGGCGTTGTCAGGTCCCGCCCAGACGTACGAGACCTCGGTCAGCAAATTTTTTGGGGGTGGCAGCCGCGCCCTTCCGGCCGAGGTCAAGGCCAATCACCTCAGCGAATCCATCGCTCGCACCAATCTGCCCGGAGAGTCGGGGGACACGCTCATGGTGTTCCGGGCGCCTGTCACCTTGGCACCCGGTCAATCACAGACGTTGCGCTACATGTATGGAATGACGCAGCCGACCAACATCAATCCGCTGGTGACCAAGTACCGCGCCGCATCAAACCCGCTGGCCGACAGCGAGCACGCCTGGAATGCCTATCTCCCTCAGGCCGACTTCGGGTCGCAATACGCCTGGGTGGTGCGCGAGTTGCAGTGGGACGCGTATCTCCTGCGTTCGGCCACGGTGTACGAAGACGATGCCGGCGAACACACAATCACGCAGGGTGGTTACTACCAATACGGTGACGGATTGAATCTGGGCACCCGGAGTTGGGATCACTATGAGTGGCCAATCGTGTATTCGGACCCCAGCTTGGCCCGACAAATATTGCTCTACACCATCAAGCTGCAACCACCAGGGCTGCCAGCTGATGCACAACTGCCCTATGGCACCGGTCCCTTCAGTGAACCAATAGAGCTGGGCACATCAAACGACCTTGACTTTTGGCTGCTACAAGCCGCATCGGAATACGGACTCGCCACGCGCGATCTGAGTTTCTTCAATCAAGAAGTCCCCTACTTCGGCGGCCTCACCCAGGCCACCGTGTGGCAACACCTCAAGGTGGCCTTTGAGCACATGGAGACCTATCACGTGGCCGCGCCACACGGTGAGTACCTCATGGGCGCCACCGGGGACTGGAACGACTTCTCCACCGAATTCGAACAGATGACCGAGTCGACGCTGGTCCTGGCCCAGTTGGCTTACTCCTACCCCCGATTGGCTCAGCTAGCCGATCTCTACGGCGATCATGTCTTTGCGGCACAACTTCGTGCCGCCGGCGGGCGCGACTTGGCCACACTGAGGGGACAGTGGACCGGAAAGGGTTGGTACTCGCGCGGTTACTCGGGCGCGACACAGGTGGGCTCGGGTGTCATTTTTGAGGAACCACAACCCTGGGCCATCCTGGCCGGGGCGCCATCCACTGCGCAGGCCACTGTCCTCATCGCCAACATCAAGCGCTATCTCGATGGTGATGGCGCATCGGACGGACCGACCAAAATTGGCACGGCAATAGTGCCCGGGCTCAACGATCCGGGGGTGACTGAACATGGTCCGCTGTCGGCCATCGATCTGCCCGAAGCGTACAAAGTGCTCGAACCCACCGCGCTAAAAATGTTTCCGCTCAACGGGGCCGATGAGTGGCCCGGCGGCGTGTGGTTCGACGCCAATGGCTGGCTCACATGGGCGCTGGCCTCACTGCAGGGAGAAGTGCCCGGCGCGGTCGATGACGCCTGGAGTGAGTACCTGGGCAACACCCTGGCCGATCACGCCAACGCCTTCCCCAACCATTGGGCCGGCACTATCTCCGTCGACGACGTCTGCGACGCCTACTACTCACCCAATCCTGAAGATTGCGGGAACGGGCTGTCCACCGCCTACGACGGTCAGATCACCGAGCAACCCACTTGGATGGAAATGGACGCCGTCCGTCTGGCTGGGGTCACACCCGTCGAAGAGGGCTACGACATCACGCCCCATCTCCCCATGTCCACCTTTTCCTTGCGAATGCCTCAAGTGGGAGTGGCCTCTCAGACCGGACTGCTTCGCGGCTACGTCGTGACCCAGACGAACAGCACGCTGACCATGCACGTCTCAGTGCCGCCGGGCAGTGAAGGCAAGTCCATTCAGGCCTTTGCCAACGGTCAGCCGGTGCCCTCGACCATGAAGGACGGGTTGGTTGTCTTCACGTTGCCGACCAAGGCCGGCACCAACGCCCAATGGGCAGTGAAGGCTGACTAAACACAAGGCTTACACCGGTGGCGATTAGTGGGTGACGGTTATTCCGTAGGCGTCGCCATCGGCGAAGCTTGGAATGCTGAAGGTGATGGTGCCCACGCCCGAAGCAAACTTGACCACGTTAACGATAAGCCCCGAAACCTTCGACGCACTGGCAGCCAAGTAAGGCGTTGCTCCTGAAATGTGAGTCAATGTCACCTTGGTGGATCCAGAGTCCCACGGCACCGTCAACGTCACGGTTACCGGGGTGGGGGATGCCATCCCACTGGCGGAGAAGTTTGACGAACACTCGAGGATGTTCTGCAGACACCCCACGCCGCGTCCAATCAAGCCAACCAATGTCTGCGTAGCCGAGTTGTACGAGCCCAGCGCCGACACAGTGTCGCTCGTCGAGGTGGTGGACATCATGTTGCCCGACATAGACGCGTACACCATGCGGTCGTCGAAGTCCGGTGATACCGACGTCCCATTGGCCAGCAGCAAGCCGTCGAGATCGGGATAGGCACAATCGTTTTCCCAGCAGCTCCGGCTGGCCAACGTGACGCCGGCATTCGTCAGTGCGGCCAGGTAGGCCACGTCCCAACCGGGGATCTTCTGTACCTCGGGCATGCCGTATTCGTCGATGATGATCTTGGGACTCCCCAGACTTGGGTATTCGGCCATGAGCGCCCGCGCCTCGGCGACGTGGTCTTCAATGATGGCCGGAAGCAGCGTGTTCTCCTCCGGGTTGAGGCCGAAGTTGTCCACAATCTCGTGCCACGAGAGAGCCCCCAGCTGAATGCCGTTGGCCGCAGCGAACTTCAAGAACGTCGGCATATCGAACCCGTGATAATCGGGACCGTGTTGGTTGGGATAGTCGGTCCAAGACTCGAGGTCTGGTCCCATTACCTGCGCGCTCGGATCCGCCGACTTGATAGCCCGATAGGCCACCAAGAACTGCTGCAACAAACGGCTGGGTGTTTCTTGAGCCCAAATCGGACTGGATTCGCCTGGCTCGTTGTAGACGTCGAAGTAGTTGATCTGCTGCTTGCTATCGACCATCGCCTTGACGGTCGACGCCACCCAGTTGGAGTAATACGTCCAATTGGCCCAGGGCGTCGGCGGTTCGCCGTTGTCCAGCTGTGCCCAGACTCCGTTGAGATTCACGACGGTCTGCGCTCCAGCCGCAGTCGCCACATTGAAGTTCGACCAATTGAATGTGGTCGGCGACTTCACGGTCGGCGCACCCCGGTACAGGCTGATGCCCAACTCATTGGCATCGATTTGGTCGTTACCTGTCGGGAAGAGTGAACTGATCACGCCTGAGTAGGGGTGATTGGCTGCAACAATCGACTGCAAGGCATTCAAGGTCACGCAGGTCGTCTGGCACGAAGTGTTGAGCGTGACGGTCCGGGAAAGTGCGGACAGACCAATGCCCAGCGCGCTGGTGGTGAACACTCGGGCTTGATAGGTCCCCCCAAAACTCAGTTCACGGAAGGTAGATGTGGTGCATGCTCCGCAAGTGATCTGACTCAGGAACTTCATCTTGCCGCCGGTCAACTCGCTCACTTGCACAATCGAGCCGGTGATGGCGGCACCGGATGTGGGGTTGGTCCAATGGACCACCAGGTCTGGCAGCGTCCCTCCCTGCGCAGCGGTCACTCCGACTGGAGCATGTGATTGCGCCGTCAGTGGTGCGGCCACTGGGGTTGGAGACGCCACCTTCGGATCGGTAGCCGGAGTGGTCAGGGATGGGTCGGCCGTCCCGAGAGCGGCGGTCACTGGCTGGGTCAATGGCGCCAGCGCGTTGGTAACGGTCGAGAGCACTGAGCCTGAATTAAGTAGGCCCGGAAGAAGGGAGCCGGCAGAAGCCGGTGACGCGGCCGAGAAGGCCGGCAACATGACCGCGGCCAGCCCTACCAACGCCACAAACACCTTGGTCAAAGGCGAGAACGTTCTCCGTGTCGAGGCATGCCGCGCCGTCCGACTCTTGGCGGAGAAGGGCCTTCGGGTGCGCATGTGTTCTCCCGGTTTCGATTGGGAACGGAAATGGGGGATGCCTGGGCGTTGTCCAAGGGAACGTACCCGAGTCCCCAAGCTTACGTGAGTAACGAAGTCTGTCCCCAAGGGGTCAGAACAGGGGTGTCACGGTCTGGTCGGGCAGCCCGGTCGACCTGCTCAAGCGGCGAGGTGGGCGGCAAGGAAGGCTAGAGAAGGCGGCTCTTGGCCCACGAAGAACGGGCCGGTGTGGCAGCCATTGGAGACGTCGACCACCGCTGTCTTGGGCAACGATCGGATGAGTGCCTGTACCCCGGGAAGAAACGGGTCCGACAGACCCAATGCCACACGCACCGGAATCCGTGCCAGAGCTACGGCGTGGGTCACGACGTCGCTGACCTTGAAGGCATCGGCTGAGGCGTAGGCCCCGGCGTTGGCCTCACGAGCTTGCGTATAGGACGTCCACACCGCAGGACTGATGGCTGCAACCGCGGCAATCAGCTGCGGAAACTTCTCGGCCAAGAGGACGGCGCCGTAGCCGCCCATCGAAATACCCATGGTGCCAATCTGATGGGGTGACTGCCCGAGGCCGAGCTTTTGGCATTTGGGAATCAGTTCGTCAATCACCATCCCCATCGGGTCGTCGCCGGGATGTGGATTCCAGTATCCCCGCCCTCCATCCACCGTCACCAACGCCATGGGTGCCAGCGGCTGACCGTCCACGTGGAGTGCAACGGCTTGCGCTGGGGACATGCCGCTCAATGCATCGCGGTGGTCGGAGCCGTAGCCGTGCAACATCAAGACGAGAGGCAGCTGACTCCCTCGATCATGGCCCGGCGGATACGCAATGGTGTAGCCGACCGAGCGACGACGAGCCCGCGAATAGAACGTTGAGGAGTATGACGGGCCGAGCGCTGAATACCGTAAGGCCGGGGCAGGTACGGAACAGTCACCCACCAACTGATTCAGCGTCTGCTGTCCCGGGAGTACTCCCGTTCGGACTAGTTCGAGACCGACAGCACCAAGCCCGAGTGCAGTGGCAATTCCCCCCACTCCATACAGCACCTTTCGACGGGGCAACCGCTCTTCGGCGGACGCGCTCACCTCAGAATGACTGCCTGAATCAACTGCTCGGCCACGTCTCGTAGCAATTGAACATCCAGCGGATGCCGTACTTGTCCAAGCAGGTGCCCCAGTAGGCGCCCCATGGCATGTCGGCCAGCGGGCTCATCTCTTCGCTCCCCTCGGAGAGAAGGCCGAACAGTCGCTCGGCCTCTACCCGGTCTTGGAGCTCGAGATTGATGGTGGTGTTGTTCCCCACCCGAGTCTGGTGACCCATCGACTCGATCATGTCGGTGGCCATGAGGATGTGTCCACCGAGGATCCGCACTTCCATGTGCATGATTTTCTGCTGGTCGGCATCTGCGAGCTGCGGCATGCTCGGATCCCCGGGCATGTCCCCCAAACGGACGATCGGTCCAATGAACTCGGACTTGAAGACATCCCGATAGAAATTGAACGCCTCTTCGGCGGTTCCCATGAAATTGAGATACGTACTGACTCGCTCCATCGCCCCTCCTCGCTCGTTGGTCTGCTTGGGATTGGCGACATCATGCCCGAAGATGACAGGCAAGAACACGCATCAATAAACGGCGGCCACCAGCACCATGGATGATCCGACCGGTGCCAACTACCTCATACTCACGGCGCCACGAGCCTTGTGCGGCCACACTGACGCACGTCCCGGTCCAACAGGCGGGGCTAAGCAGGTGGACTCAGGCGGCGCGAGATGCAGTGCGGGCTTCTACGGTCTGCCGCACCCTTTCGGCGACGGTAGGCGCCGAGTCAAGCATCTGACGGAACTCACTGGGAGAACCCACGAAGACCACAGTGTCAGTGACAGCGGTCACCGTTGCATTGCGCCGACCTCGTCCATGACCGTGAAAAAGGGCCATTTCTCCCACCAAGTCGCCTCGGCCCAGAGTGGCGATTTGACGTCCGCCCTGAGTGACCACAGCCTCACCTTCGAGCAGAATCATGAACTCGTTGCCCAGCGCGCCTTCGTGCACGAGAACCCGACCGGCCGATACGCGAAGTTCGGTGAGTTGGCGCCTAATGGCGACCAGCTCGGTTCGGCTCGCGTGGGCAAACAAAGGGAGGTCCCGCAATTTCTTGCTGATCAAGGTCATGGTCGCTCGTTTCACTCTTCCTGCTACCAGAGTGGGCGCCCGGCGGTCATCTGTCAACCAGCTAGAGGAGATACTTCACATCATTTTTTCAGATGCTCGGCCAACCTCCCACTAGCGACGGTTCGAAGCCATGGGGAAATCGCGTAAGCGGTCGTAAAGAGTGAGGGCACGACCGATTATGGGAGCCCGCTCGTACCATTGGGATCCATCCGGGTTGAGATTGGTCGGTGCGTGCTTGGCCACCTTGCGAGCGCTGGCCAGATCAGCCATCTTGCCTTGCTGCTTGAGAACACCCCTCACGGCTGGGATGACTTCAGCCAGGTCCTCTTCGATTTCGCTGCCGACGATCTGCATTAATTCGGTGAACTCACTGTCGAAGTCCTGCCCAGTATTGAGATTGATGCTGTGAACACCTCTCGACATCTTTTCGACTTGATCGATGGCCTTCCGTCTCTTGGGTAGATCTCGAATAAGACGGCTCGATAACGACTGCAGCTCGGGCATGGCTTTAATGGTGTTCGACACTTCGAGCAAAGCTGCTTCTCGGGTGGCCACATGTCTGATGGCCGATTTGGCCAGGTCTCCGTACATGGCACGCTCCTCGACGTCGCCGCCTCGATTCGCTTGAAATTCCACGAAGATGCTGCGCAGCTTCTCGTCTTCCTTTTCCAGGAGATCAAGTGCATTCTGCTGATTCTGGCTCTTGTTCATCGTGCGGTCCTCCTTGCTTGTGTGACACCTGCGCGTCGACCTCCATGCACACATACCCCGGTCTCAGCCAACTATGCGCGCTGCAACCTCCATGACTCGCTTTGCATAGGAATGCGGCGCGGAGTTGGATTGCCGTCTATGGACTTCTCAACCATCGATGTCAGTGTCAACGGAGCGCGGGGCGAAATCGCTCTGAATCGACCCGAAAAGCTGAACCCACTGAGCACGGCAACGCTGCTCGAGTTGGTCGAAGCGGCGAGAACGCTCGACGCTGAACGGACCGTGAAGGTCGTGATCATCAGCGGAAGAGGGCGTGCATTTAGTGCCGGAGCCGATTTGGCCGCGTTCGCCTCCGATGACAGCTCTTCACCGGACATGACAGCTCGCGACGCGGCGGACGCAGGACGCCTGATGGCGGATGCCATTGCATCAATGCGCGCCGTCACCGTGGCGAGGTTGCATGGACACTGCATTGGTGGTGGTGTCGTCTTGGCCGCTGCGTGCGATCTGAGAGTGGCAGCTGATGACGTCAGATTCTCCATTCCCGAAGTCGACCTTGGCATTCCGCTGGCCTGGGGCGGCATTCCCCGCCTCGTCCGAGAAATAGGTCCGGCTCTGACCAAGGAACTTGTGATGACCTGTCGGCCATTCGGTCCGGCCGAGGCTCAGGCCGCGGGATTTCTCAACCGGGTCGTTCCAAGCGCCGATCTCGATGAGGCAGTGGAGGACCTTGTACGTCAGCTCGAAACGAAGTCAGTGCTGACCCTCACCGCTACCAAACAACACGTCAACGCCGTGACCGACGGCATGGTTGGCATGGCTCGTACCTGGAACGACGCCGATTCCCTTGTGACGGCGCTGCGCGATCCGGATTCGAGGGCGGCCGCCGCGTCCTACCTACATCGATTGGGTCGAACGTAATCAATGCAACACGTGTCGACCGCCTTCAGTCCGCGCTACGCGCGTGGTACTCGGCCAGGATGTCGACGCCATTCTTGTGCTTGCCGCACCAGTACTCAATCTCGGAGAGCGTGGCCCGTCGAGACTCCGCCGCGCTGGCGCCCAGACTCTGAGCCAACAACGGGTCCCATATCCGCTCGATCATTTCGCTGCCGACGTACTGACTGCCGTCATCACCGATCCACGTCCGGTCGCGCATCTCGGACAGCGCAGTGCGCAAGTAGCCGACATGCGGGGTCTCATCGGCCCTGATATATGACACCAGGCGAGCAGCCTCACCGTCTCCGGCGACTAAATCGGTATCCGACATCCACTCCTCAGCCCAGGCAAAGGTGTGAAAGGCCGAAATTTCGATGAAGAGGACCCTCATCATCAGGGACACCATCAACTCGAGTTCTGGAGCGATGGCAACTGGAAGTAAACGGGCCGCGTCGGCACCGCCAGCTTTCTTTCCAAATCCCATACGAGCCAGCATGGCCTCTATGTCGAATTCATCGCAGGAACGTTCGAATGCAATATCTCGCGCCGCGAACCACATATCCTTGTGGCCTGCTTCTTCTTCCCAACCGGCTTCATCGCGCCCGTGGGCCTCAAAAAGTCCTCCGCCAAGATGGTCAATGGCGCTGCCTGCAACATCTTCGACGAAGTGACGTTGCATGTCCCTCGGCTTGAGCAGCCGGATGTTGGCGCCGTACCCCTCGACCGTGCCGATCCGAGTGAGGGTGGCCATCAGCGGTTCGGACACTCCGGATCGAATAAGGAACCGAGCTTGTTCGACGTTGGGAGACGAACGCGCCCATCGCTCCAAGGGAACGTCCATAAGTTCTGTGGCAAAGCGCCGGCAGTTCTCGTCGCCCCAGGCCGCAATAGCACCGGCCCGGAACTTTGTACGCGGAGAGAGATAGTGACCGTCGGCATCGAAGCCCCCATGGCAGCGGACTCCCCCGGCGATTAACGGTTCGGCCACCGCCGGATCGGCCAACAGTTCGGCTTCCGTGTAGGCCAGCTGCGATGTGCCCATTGCTGTTCCTCCCCGGAGGCGTAAGCGACCAAGTGTATACTTTCTGGTATACCAACCGAAAGCAAATTGCTCCCCCGAGCCGAGCGAAGGGCCGCCATCCTGCGTGGAGCGGCGTTGGCCTTCGCATTCTCAGGCTTCGCCCACACCTCCATTGAAGATGTGGCGGCGGCCTGCGGCGTCACCAAAGTCATTGTGTATCGACATTTCGACTCCAAGGAGGATCTCTACCGAGAAGTCCTTCGAGGTGTCATCGAACATTTAGGGCAAGAGCTCCGCATGGAACTCAATCAACCAACCAGGACCGGATTGGGACCACGCACCCTGTTGACTGTGGCCCGACAGGATTCCGAGGGCTTCATGCTCCTTTGGCGTCATGCCGCCCGCGAACCACAATTCGCGGCGTACGCCGCCGAACTCCGGTCGATCTCTGTAGGCGTTGTGCGGAGGCTCACTGCGCTCAACGCTGGCGATGAACTTCTCGACACCTGGCGCTCCGAGACATTGTTCAGCTGGCTGGTCGAAGCCACACTCACCTGGCTCGAACATGGCGATCCGTCCCGGGACGAGGACTTCGTCACTGAGACTTCGGGCGGCCTCCGTGCGCTCCGCACTTCATTCAGGCAATCCAACGATGTAGCGGCACCGAAGTAGATCCTCAGAGTTCCGGACGAATCTCACGACAACGTTGTAACGTCCGCTCGATGGCCAAGATCGTATTCCTCGGAGCTGGCAGCACTGTGTTCGCCCGCAATCTCTTGGGAGACATTCTCGGGTACGAGGAGCTGGCCGAATCCGAGATTGTGCTCCACGACACAGACGCTGAACGACTCGAAGCATCAACGCTCGTCGCCCGCCGGGTGTGTGAGGCACTCAAGGTCCCCGCCACCGTCTCGGCCACCACGGATCGACGCGCCGCACTCGATGGTGCCGACTATGCCATCAACATGATTCAGGTCGGTGGCTACGAGCCCTGCACAGTCATTGACTTCGAAGTGCCGAAGCAATTCGGATTGCGCCAGACGATTGGCGACACCCTCGGCATCGGCGGCATTATGCGCGGCCTTCGCACCATCCCTGTCCTCCTCTCCTTCTGTGCGGACATGGAAGAGCTGTGTCCAAACGTGTGGTTCCTCAACTACTCCAATCCGATGGCCATGAACTGCTGGGCCGTCAGTCGAGCCAGCACGATCAGAACGGTTGGCTTGTGCCACAGCGTGCAAGGCACCGCCTATGAACTGAGCGTTGACCTCGGCCTCAACTATCGCGATATCGACTACCTCGCCGCTGGCATCAACCACATGTCGTTTTACTTACGATTCGAGCGCGATGGAGAAGATCTCTACCCACGCTTACAAGCGCTCGCCGACGCCGGTCAGGTCCCCGACGGCAATCGCGTGCGGTACGAGATGCTCAAGCACCTCGGCTACTTCGTTACCGAATCAAGCGAACATTTCGCAGAATACGTGCCGTGGTTCATTAAGCGAGATCGACCGGACCTGATCGACACGTTCAACATTCCGCTCGACGAGTACCCCAGGCGTTGCGTGGCCCAAATTCAGGACTGGGAGGCAGAGCGGGAGCGCCTCGAACACGGAGAGATCGCAGTGCACCGAAGTGGCGAATATGCCTCGACCATCATCCGCAGCATAGAGACTGGGAGGCCACGGACCATTTACGGCAATGTGGCCAATAACGGTCTGATCGACAACCTCCCGGCCGGCTGCGCCGTCGAGGTGCCATGTCTGGTCGATGGAAATGGGGTGCAGCCAACCCGAATCGGATCTCTGCCACCGCACCTGGCCGCTCTCATTCGATCCAACGTCAACGTCCAGGAACTCACGGTGGAAGCGGCGCTCACCCACCGCCGTGAACACGTGTACCACGCCGCCATGGTCGATCCCCACACCGCTGCAGAACTCAGTATCGATCAAATCAAAGAGATGGTCGACGCCCTACTGGTAGCGCACGGCGAGTGGATTCCCGAACTGACGTAATCACCACATCATTTACATTGGAGAATTCGCACACATGAAGTTCGCCGTCACACATCCGATGATCGCTCATCCCTACGATCCTGAACTCGTGTCGGGTCCGGGGATCATCGCCCTATCGACCGCAGCCGAAAAAGCCGGCTTCAACGGATTCGGCTTCACCGACCACCCTGCCCCGACTCAGAAATGGCTAGACAACGGAGGCCACGATGCCGTCGATCCTTTCGTGGCCATGGCGTTTGCCGCTGCCCACACCACGACCTTGCGGCTGATACCCAACATCGTGGTGCTCCCGTATCGCAACCCATTTGTGGTGGCCAAGGCGGGCGCGACGTTAGACCTCCTTTCCGGAGGACGCTTCACCCTTGCGGTCGGTGCCGGCTACCTCAAGCGGGAATTTGCTGCTCTGGGCGTGGACTACTCCCGACGAAATGAGTTGTTCGACGAGGCGCTCGATGTCCTCAGGGGGATCTGGACGACTGACGACTTCTCGTTCGAAGGCGAGCACTTCAGTGCCAAGGGCATTACCGCTCACCCTCGACCGACGACCGTGCCGCACCCGCCACTATGGATAGGTGGCAATTCATCCACCGCCCGGCAGCGCGTGGCGGATCGAGGTGACGGGTGGTCTCCCTTCGTCGCACCACCAGGACTCGCATCGACGGCCAGCACAGCCACACTCGACTCCAGCACGCTGCCCGCGGCGATTGAGGACCTGCACCGACGTCTCGAGGCTGCTGGACGTGACCCCCAAACGGTGGACATCGCCTTTGCCAGTTACGAAGGTGGCTCGCCAGGAAGCCCGAAGTTCAATGCAGACGCTCATCTGACGCGCATGGCCCAGTTGGAGGCGATCGGCGTGACGTGGGCGCAGGTGTCACTTCCCGGTGACAGCCTCGACCATGCGCTCGAGGCAGCCGACCGTTTTGGGACAGAAGTGATCTCCAAGGTGTGAACAGCCTGGGGCTGCATCCCCAAAGGCACAATCCTCCAAAGGAACAAGTGGCGTCAAAGCACAACCGAAGGATCGGTGTCTTGATACTGATGTCAAGCTTGGCCTTGCTGGCTGCCGGTTGCTCCTCGAGGGGTCCGATGAGTCACAAGGGCAAGACGATGCATGTCCACACCACAAAGTCCTCTCAAACCACCACGACAACTGCCTCAGCCCGGCCAACGAGCACATCAACTCTTCACACGCCGACATCCGCCGTGCCAGATGACGCTGGCCTGTCCCTCTTGGTCGAACCTCAGGACGGCGTGCAACCCATTTACGCCATCTTGTCCTCAGCGCAACACACCCTCGACATGACGATGTACGAACTGTCTGACGCGACGGCAGAGCAAATTTTGATCAAAGACCATGACAGGGGCGTCCGGGTCAGAGTCGTTCTCGATCACGCCTACGCGGGTGGATCGGTGAATCAGGCTGCGTTCTCGGCCCTCTCGTCAGCAGGCGTGTCGGTGGTCTGGGCCAATGATTCCGAGATTTTCCATCAAAAGACCATCACGGTGGACGGCGACAAGTCAGTCATCATGACCGGTAACCTCACGCCTCAGTACTACGCCACGACGAGAGATTTTGCAGTGATAGATGAGCAGCCCTCTGACGTGGCTGCTATCGAGTCGACCTTTAATTCCGACTGGTCCGGGTCAGCTCCAGCACCGGGTCAACCGGGACTGGACTTGCTCTGGAGCCCTGGGTCCGAGTCGCAACTTGTCACCCTCCTCAATTCAGCGACCCGGAGCGTGACTGTCGAGAACGAGGAGATGGACTCAACGTCTATTGAGGACGCTCTCGATGCGACGGCGCGTCGAGGCGTCGAGGTCACCGTGGTCATGACGGCCAACTCGGAATGGGACTCGGCCTTCTCTCAGCTCGAGTCAAATGGCGTGCACATTGTTCTCTATCCAGACACTTCAACCGCCCTCTACATCCACGCCAAGGTCATTGACGTCGACGATGCCCGGGCGTTCGTCGGATCGGAGAACTTCTCGGCGGCGAGCCTTGACTACAACCGAGAATTGGGCCTCATCACCTCATCGGCCAACGTACTGGGCCCACTGAACAGCACTTTGTCGAGTGATGTGGCGAACGGCCAATTGCAACAGCCGACGAACCAGGCCGCACCCTCGGTACCTACTCCTTCGGCGATAGCGCCGACGCCCGTCACCAGTCCGCCATCGGACGGCTGCACCCCGATCGACAACGAAGGTGGGTGCTACGAACCGGGTGAGTACTGCCGAAACGACGATCATGGCTCTACCGGTCGGGCAGGTAACGGTGACACCATCACCTGCGAAGACGAGAGCGGAACGTGGTATTGGGAATCAACCTGATTGCGGTGAACTCGACGCCATGAACACGAATCGCGATACCGTCGCCACCTGATGACGGGGGGTCATTTGGAAATCGCCGAATTGATTGACTCAGCATGCCGTCGCGCCGGTGTGGATGACTTCGGTGGCACAACTTGGCGTGAAGGTCTGGAGGTTCTCGTTGACTCGCTCAATTATGAAGCGGCCCTGAACGACGTTGGCGTTTCCGCCATGTCGGATCAAATCGTCGGCCACTTAGTCAACCGTCTTCAAATAGAGCAGTGGTATGCCAGATTCCCCGAAATTGATAATGAGCGCATTGTTGCTCCGCTCTACGGGCTCGGCCTTCCACGCACCGGGTCCACCGCTCTCAGCTATTTGCTGGCTCAAGATCCGAGTCGCCGGTCACTACGCGTCTGGGAGGCCTCGACTCCCTGCCCTCCACCCGAAGCCGACACCCAATACAACGATCCACGAATCGCCATTGCCCAAGCCGGTATCGACTTCACCAATGAGATGTTCACCGGATTTGCAGAGATGCTGCCCTCGGCTGCTGACGGACCGCAGGAGTGCTTGTTGCCCATGGCGCTTGAGTTCCGATCGCTGATATTCGAAGGCATGGCTCGCATCCCCAGCTACAGCGCCTGGATACTGCAATGCGACATGGTCCCGGCCTACCGGTACCACCAAAGAGTCCTGAAGCTCCTTCAGTGGCATTGCCCGCCGTATCGGTGGTGGCTCAAATCTCCGTCCCACATGTTGTCGATCGATGCCCTCAACGCGGTGTATCCCGATGCGCAATTTGTGATGACGCACCGAGACGTGAGCCAAGTCCTGCCGTCGGTGTGTGCGTTGTACTACTCGCTGACGTCAGTCCTCACGGAACACCCTGACCCCACCGGCATAGGTACGCACAGTGTCAATGTGTGGCGCACTGCCCTGGAGCGTCTCATTGCTTTTCGAGACCGTGGTCACGATGATCGCTTCCACGACCTCATGTTCGAAGACGTCCAGCGAGACCCAATCGGTGAAGTCACGCGGCTCTACTCCGAGCTCGGCGACACGTTGAGCGAAGACGCCCAGTCGGGTATGGAGCAGTGGTGGACGGACAATTCCAAAAACCGGTCCGGGCCTGGGAGACACTCTCCGGAAGAGTTCGGTCTCGACTCGGAGACAATCACTGCCAATTTCGCCTTCTATTTCGAGCGCTTCGGTGTCCCCATCACACCGCCAATGAAACACGATGGACACTGACGTGCTTTTCTTGATACTCACAACAAGGAACAGCCCATGAACGAGATAGATCAGAAGGTCGTTGACGGCGTGGCATGGCGGGAGTTCTGCGATCTGCTGGCCGACGCCGGTGACGCCATTCTGGCGGAGGGGAACCCTTCGGACCCCCTTGACCGCGCCGAAGGCTTTCGCATGCTGTCCCGACTCTTGCGCGGAGCCTTGGAAAACAAGCTCGAATACGGAACGGCCAGCCATCCGGAACTGATCTGCACCTGCCACGAGACGATCAAGATCGTGGCTGAGAATCCCGACAACCATTACCTCGGCGCGTCGCTCGATGGAAAATACGACTACCGAATCACCGGCACGCGGGGTGAGGCAAAGTGGATCAGCTTCAACCTGTTTTCCGGGGCGGGATTTGGGGGCGGAGGACCAGGCACTGGCGCCACTCTCCACCAAGAGCAGATGGAGATTGAACCAGACGGCAGTTTCGAGGTGGTCATTTCTCAGCGGGAGCATCCTGGGAACTGGCTTCGATCGGAACCCGATACCCGGAGCCTGGCCATCCGGCAAACCTTCCTGGACAAGCGTCATCAGCAACACGCTGAGATGCGAATCACGCGTATCGACGGGGATGGAGCACCACCAAACCCTCTGACCCCTGAAGACCTCTACAACTCATTGATCTATGCCGGGTTCTATGTCAAGGGAGTGGCACAAATCGGCGCGCAATGGGCGACACGCCAGTCCCAATGGCCCAACATCTTCACCGACGAGGCCGAAGGAGAGGAGACCAGCAGATTCAAGGATCCCCAAATCAAATGGCATCAGGCGTACTTCCAATTGGCCAACGACGAAGCGTTGGTCATTGAGGTGATGCCTCCGCAATGCGAGTACTGGATGATCGCGCTCCACAACCACTGGATGGAGACCTTGGACTACATCCACCATCAGACCACCCTCAATTGTCATTCGGCCCAACTTGAAGCGGACGGAAGAGTCAGATTTGTGGTGGCCAACCGCGATCCGGGGGTTGCCAATTGGCTGGACACAGCCGGACATACTCGTGGGACCGTCGGAGTCCGTTGGGTTGGCCCCGATGTCACCGACGTCCTTCCATCAACCAGCGTCGTCAGCCTCGACTCTCTTGGAGGCCAGTAATGGAGCTCGGACTGGCCGATGCAGCCGTGGTCATTGCCGGTGGCACCACAGGCATGGGCAGAGCCGCCGCCGATTGCTTCGCCGCTGACGGAGCACGGGTCGCCGTCCTGGCCCGAACCCAGACCGATCTGGACGAGACGGTGGAGGCACTGCTCGGTCTCGGTGCGCCGGAGGCCATCGGCATTCAAACCGATCTGACCGATTCGACGTCAATCGACAGTGCCGTGGCCGAGATCGACCGGCGATGGAATCAGCTCAACGTGGTGGTCAACGCGGCCGGCCCATTTTTGAGCGGCGTCAAGAACTTCGAGGACTACACCGATGAGGAATGGCTGGAGGTCTTCAATGGGGTTGCCCTCAGCGCAGTTCGAACCATCCGCGCCTCCCTCCCACTTCTCCGTCGCGCGTCGTGGGCCCGCATCGTGAATGTCTCCGCCATGTCCACCAAAAGACAGTCGGGATCGCTCGTGGCATACACGGCGGCAAAATCGGCCCTGACGAGTCTGAGCAAGAACCTTTCGATGACATTGGCCACGGACGGCATTCTGGTGAACACAGTTAGTCCCGGCACCTTCGTCTCCGAGTCATTCAAACGAATGCTGCGGCCGCTCCCCGACGTTGACGAAAACGATCTCTTCGACGTCATGCGGTTTATCGGCCGTGGGTTTGGCCATCACGTCGACCTCGAACGGGCTGCCGACCCATCCGAAATCGGACCGGTTATCGCCTTTGTCGGCTCAGCACGGAATACGTACATGACCGGGGCCAACATCAACGTGGACGGCGGCTCGGACTTCACATAGAGACTCTCCGCTGACCTCACCACGGGGTAAGGACGTCGGTCACGGGACGAGCGATGCCTCAAGGGTGATTTCTGGCACTCCGGCCAACGCACGACTGACCGGGCAGCCGGCTTTGGCCGCCAACGCGTGCTCTACGAACACGGCCTCGTCAAGCCCGGGTACCTGCCCCACCGTCGTCAGGGCGATTTTCGTGATGGTTGGGGCTCCTTCAACAGGTCGAAGCGTCACGATGGCTTCCGTCTGCACTGAGTGAGGTGGATGACCGGCCTGGGCCAGCATGTTGGAAAGTGCCATCGAGAAGCACGCAGCATGGGCCGCCGCGATCAGCTGCTCCGGGTTGGATCCAGGACCATCTTCAAATCGTGATTTGAAGGTATATCCCCCGCTAATGGTGTCACCTGCCGTAAATGTGCCAGTTCCCGTTGGCACATCGCCTTTCCATTCCGCCGTACCTTTTGCTGGCATTCCACGCTCCTCGTTCGAATGTCGGTGTCGTACACCCTCACCATATTGGAAGCAACGGCTTTTCCGTACATACAAATGTGGGTAGACACGTGTGACGGTTGGCCCTGTATGGAGAGCTCCTCAACTGCAATTCGGTCTATGAAATCCACACCGTCTTGGCATTGCAGAATTCCTTGAGACCCAACGCCGAAAGTTCGCGGCCGAACCCGGATCGCTTGATTCCGCCAAATGGGAGCTCGGGCGTAGAGACCACCATGGCGTTGACAAATACCTGTCCGGCTTCAATCTCTTCGACGCAGCGTCGTATTTCGTCTTCGTCATTGGTCCAGACGCTTGAGCCCAACCCGAACGTCGTTGCATTGGCCACCTTCAGGGCTGAATCCAGATCAGGCACTCGTTCAATCATGGCTACCGGACCAAAGAGTTCCTGGTTGGCCACCCGCATATTCGAAGTGACTTCCGTAAGGACAGTGGGGGCCATGTACCACCCAGCATGGCCAATGTCACGAGTCTTGGTGTGCACCGTTGCTCCCTCGCTCCGCGCATCTTCGATCTGCCTCAGCAGTTGGTCGCGCTGCGCTTCCGTGACAATTGGACCAACTTCGGTCGCCGGGTCGAGCGGATCGCCCACAACCAAATTGTCCATGGCCTCGATAAACCTTCGGGAGAATTCGTCCGCTATTGGCTCCGCCACAATGAAGCGCTTTGCGGCAATGCACGATTGCCCGTTACTGAGCAGCCGCGATGTGACGCCAGTTTTGACAGCCACATCGAGATCTGCGGTCGGCAGAACGATGAACGGGTCCGATCCCCCAAGTTCAAGCACGCTCCTTTTCAACGAATTCCCGGCCGTGGCAGCGACGGACATGCCCGCTCGTTCGCTCCCAGTCAGCGTCACCGCAGCAATCCGGTGGTCCTCGATAATGGAGGCAACGTCATTGGTCTCGACAAACAGATTGGTAAATACGCCAACGGGCACCCCGGCCCGGCGGAAGGCATCTTCGAGAAACTGAGCCGTCTGAGGAACTGTCTCGGCGTGTTTGAGTAGCCCGACGTTTCCGACCATGAGTGCCGGTGCGGCGAATCGAATCACCTGCCACAAGGGGAAGTTCCACGGCATGATGGCCAGGACGGCCCCAAGCGGCTGATAGTGAACGTAGGAGCTGGCGGCATTCGTCTCAATGGGTTCGTCAGCCAAGAGCGCTTCCGCGTGATCGGCGAACCAGCGCATCGCCATGGCGCACTTTGTTGTTTCAGCCCGAGCCGAAGCGAGGGTTTTGCCCATCTCCGTCGTCACCATTCGTGCAATGTCATCGGCTTCGCTCTCGTAGATGCTGGCCGTGGCTCGCAAGTAATCAGCGCGTTCGCCAAATGTTGTGTTCCGATAATCCATGAAGGCATCGGCAGCTTGCTGCAACAGGGCATCAACCTGAGCCGGACTGTGGCTGGAAAATGTTCGCTCAGTCAGACCGGTATGTGGATTTACGGTAGCGAAAGGCATCTCTCAATTCTTAGCTCTCCTGCGGTTGGACATGCCGGACTAGGGACCCTCCCCTGTGCCGAACGTTTCCCACGACAAGAGTTCAGTGTCCGAAGCGACACGAGGTCGATACGATCCTTTTATGGCCGAAGAAGGACAGCGCGTGGCAGATCTCATAGTCCGTTGCCTGGAACAGGAGGGGGTTACCTGTGTATTTGGCATTCCGGGCGAGGAGAACATCTACCTGACCGATGCACTTTCCAGATCAACCATCCGATACATCCTGGTGCGACACGAGCAGGCGGCCTCCTTTATGGCGGAGATATACGGACGTCTCACAGGACGAGCGGGCGTGTGCTCCTCGACGCTGGGACCCGGCGCCATCAACCTTCTTTTGGGGACGGCAGATGCCAATACCAACAGCACGCCTTTGGTCGCATTGTCGGCACAGGTGGGATTGAACCGGATTTACAAGGAATCGCACCAGAGCGTCGATCTGGTGTCGATGTTCGCCCCAGTCACCAAGTGGGCAGAACTGATCCTGTCACCTGAAGCAGCCCCGGAAATGATTCGGAAGGCATTCAAACTGGCGCAAACGGAACGTCCAGGTGCCGTGTATCTGGGCATACCTGAGGACATTGAGGATGCCTTCGTATCTGCCCATCTCGCGCCGCTGGGAGTCAACACCCCTCGGCCAGATGAGCCATCACCAACTCAGATCGAGCGCGCCGCAGCCATACTTAATGCGAGCACTCGTCCCATTGTGTTGGCCGGTCATGGCGCGGCGCGGTCCGAGGCAGCCTCAGCGCTACTTTCATTTTCGGAATCACTAGGACTCCCGGTAGCCACCACCTTCCATGGCAAAGGTGTCTTCCCCGACGACCACCCATATTCTCTGGGCGCAGTTGGATTCATGAGTCGCGATTACGTCAATTTCGGCTTTGACGAGGCCGACGTCATTGTCAGTGTGGGCTACGAACTTCAGGAGTTTGACCCGGTTCGAATCAATCCGAAGGGAGACAAGAAGATCATCCACTTGAGTCGGGTTCCCGCCGAGGTGGACGTCCACTACGACGTGAATGTGGGGATACAGGCTGACATAGTCCGCACGCTGGACGCGTTGGCGCAGGCCACATCTCGCCGGTTCGAACAAGGGTCGTGCGGCGAGAAGATTCGCCACCTGTTGGCTGATGAGTTCGCTCGCGGTGCCGCTGATGACAGTTTCCCTCTCAAGCCTCAACGAGTGGTGGCCGATACTCGGGCCGCCTTGCGAAGGTCCGACATCGTGCTGGCCGACACTGGCGCGGTGAAGATGTGGATGGCTCGTCTCTACCCAACGTATGAACCCAACACCTGCCTCATCTCCAATGGACTTTCCACCATGGCCTTTGCGCTCCCAGGGGCAATCGGGGCCAAGTTGGCTGCACCAGATCGACGAATTCTGGCTGCCACTGGCGACGGCGCCTTTCTGATGAATTCTCAAGAGATTGAGACAGCCATTCGGGAGCACATTCCATTGACCGTGCTCATTTGGGAGGACGGTGCGTACGGATTGATCGGTTGGAAAATGGACCTTGAGCTCGGCCACCATGTGGAAGTCGGCTTCTCCAATCCCGACTTTGTGGCTTATGCCGAAAGCTTTGGGGCTCGCGGCTACCGCGTGGAGGCGGCCAGTGACCTCTTACCTATGCTCACCGAGGCGCTCGAGTCCGACACGGTGTCGGTGATTACTTGCCCGGTGGACTACTCGGAGAACCTCCGGCTCACCAGCGCTCTGGGTGAGTTGTCCGGACCGTTCTGACCTGCTTAGCCGTATGAAGCAACGCCTCATACCCCTGGCCTCCCGAAGGGGGTCCAGGCAAACATTTTCGCAGTCCCAACGGGATTTGAACCCGTGTCGCCACCTTGAGAGGGTGGTGTCCTAGGCCTCTAGACGATGGGACCTTGTACGGCGTCTTCCCTGGAGAATCTGCCGGGCTCGGGGGGAAGGACTCGAACCCTCAATAACTGGACCAGAACCAGTCGTGTTGCCGATTACACCACCCCCGAATGGGTGGACGATCAGGTTAGCCGAGCAGACGAGGAGCCGAAAAGCGGTCCCGGTCCTGGTAGTGCACCCGATCTGGACCTGCTGTTAGTGGAAAGATGCCACCAAGCCGCCGGCCGGGGGTGCTCGCTGGGAGTGGAGGAAGTCATGTGGCGCAAGGGTTCGCTGGCCATCGTAGGAATTGGAGTCTTGGCGCTCGTCATGCCGGCGGTGCCAGCCGGTGCCTCGGGCCTCTCGGTCAAAGTCTCACCCGCCAAAGGTTTGGTCAACGGCCAAGTGGTCAAGGTGTCGGGGAAGGGTCTCCCAGTCACGACCAAGGGCAAGACCAATTCCTTCTTCGCCGATGAGTGCACCGCGGCAGTGCAGGGAAAGCTGAGCCCTGCCGACGCGTCCCATTGTGACGAGTCCCTGGCTAAGGCCTTGAAGGTTTCCAAGAAGGGAGCATTCTCCACCACTTTTAAAGTGGCGACGGGTACCGTCGGCGACGGCATGTGCGGAGTGGCCGGGCACCTCACTTGTGTCATTGGTGTGGGGGACATCGCCGGACAGGGCACCGTGGTGAAGATCACCTTCAAGGGGTGACGCGCTGAAGTAGCTACGCGTCGTGTAACCACTCCAAGTGGTTGAACCCGATGATGCGGCCGAGGCCCACACCTACTGCCTCTTTGAGGAAGTACGGCACCGTGGCCCATCCCTTAATGGGGGATGTCTTGGTCGGGGTTGGCGATGGCGTGAATCCGAGCTCAGAAGAGATAGCCATTGACCGGTCCTCATGGAAGGGATCGGTGGCGATGAGTAGCGAGGCAATCCCTCGAGTCTTCAGCATGTGTGCTGCATCAGCCACGTTCTCGTAGCTGTCGTCACCACCTGCCTGAAGAATGTCAGCCGCAGGCACTCCGTTGGTCTCTAAATAGTGGGCGCCCGCCTGGGACTCGGTGTAGAGGTCACCCTTCTCCTTGTTGCCGGTCACCATGATCAGGTGTGCGTCGCCGGCTCTATAAAGAGTCAGGGCCTCGTCGAGCCGAGACTGGAGGTCGGGCGACGGCACGCCGTTGTACTGCGCCGCACCCATCACGAGGATGGCCCCCGCCGGGTGTGGGTCGTAGCTCCGCGAGGTCAGCCACACCTGCACCAGGGTGACACCGAAGTAGATGACGATGACGGTCGCTATGAGCCCGATGATCCGGATGGCCAAACGGATCGGGAAGAACATCAGCCTGAGTCACCCAGGCGCTCTAGCGCATTGGCGATTCGGCGTCTTGTTTCATCTCGACCCAGCACCTCGAGGGATTCGAAGAGCGGCGGGCCCACTCGCTTTCCAGTCACCGCCACGCGGATAGGTGCTTGCGCCTTGCCCAGGGCACGACCCAGTGATTCGCCCAGTTCCAATGTGACACGGTGCAACTCGTCGCGGTTCCATTCACAAGTGGCGTAGGCAGAGTCGGCACCGCGCAGGAGTGCTCCAGCCACCTCGTCCCGACCGATGGCCTTGTCCCAACTGTCGCCATCCATGACAGGCTCTGACAGGAACAAGAAGTCGACCATGTCCGGCACTTCGCTCAGAATGGTCACCCGCTCTTGTACGACGGGGGCAATTCGAGCGAACACTTCGGCATCGAACGATTCCGGTGGCCATGATGGACCAACATGCTTAGTGGCATCGGCGTCGGGGTCCTGCCAAGCGCCGGGCGACCACTGGTCATCCATTGGGTCCACCCACGGACGAGCCGCAGTGGCAAAGCCGTTGTCCGTCAGCCCACGAATAAACACGCCGTTGATATGGGCGCACTTCTTGATGTCGAAGAAGGCCGGTGAGCGTTGCACATCTTCTAAGCGGAAGCGCTCGATCATCAGTTCGATGGGGACGATCTCTTCGTCCCCCGGGCTCCAGCCCAACAGTCCGAGATAGTTGCGGAACGGCTCAGGCAGGTACCCCTGCTCCCGGTACATCTCCACCGCAACCGGATCCCGCCGCTTGGACAACTTCTTGCCCTGTTCGTTCACCAAGAGTGGCAGGTGCGCAAACGTAGGCAGCGCCAAATCACTGCTCGTGGCTCGATTGAGTGCCTCCCACAACATCATCTGCTTGGGTGTGTTGGGCAGGTGTTCCTCGCCACGGATGACGTGCGAAATGGTCATGGTTCGATCGTCGACGGCGTTGGCCAGGGCGAAAAGCGGGAGTCCGTTCCCCTTCACGCAGATGAAGTCCTCAATGGCCCTATTAGGAAACTCGACGTCACCTCGAACCAGGTCGATGACGGTGGTCGTCCCGTCGTCGGGTGTGCAGAATCTCAGTGCCCGCCCGTCGCCGCGCTCGAGTCCGAGGTCTCGGCAATGCCCGTCATAGCCGGGTGTGGGATCGCCCGCTGCCTTGCGAATGGCAAAGCGGGCGTCGATGTCTTCTCGAGTGCAGGCGCAGGCATAGAGCGCTCCAGCGGCCCACAGCGCTTCGATGGCCGCTGCATGCACCTCGCCCTGCTCGGACTGGAGATACGGACCTTCGTCGGGAGACATACCCAACCAGTCCATGGCCGAAATGATGCCGTCGGTCCATTCAGTTCGATTGCGCGCTTCGTCGGTGTCTTCAATCCGAAGCACGAGCGTCCCGTTGTGCTGGCACGCAAACAGCCAGTTGAACAGTGCAGCCCGCGCACTTCCGACATGAAAGTACCCGGTGGGAGACGGCGCGAAGCGCACCCGGGGGTTGGTGGCGGAAATGGATTCAGTCATGTGATGGGGCGACGCGCTGCGCCGCCGGTACCGCAGTGATGCGTCAGTCGTCCTCAGCAATGGAAATGGCGCCGGTGGGGCACCCGTTCACCGCCTCGCGGAGCTTCTCGCGCAGCTCTTCTGGTGGATTCTCGTTGAGGATGTAGAGGTACCCATCGTCGCGGACCTCGAAGACCTCGGGCAGGATGCCCATGCAAACGGCGTTGCTGGCACATTCGTCGAAGTCAACAACGACCTTCACGGACTACCTCCTGGACAGTTGAACGCTAGGCACCGAGCATATCGGCCGTGCCCGAATGGTTAAGGCTTGTCGGCTCCTACCACCCACATGGCGAAGAATTGCGATCCACCGCCGTAAGCCTGACCCAAGGCACGCCGGGCGCCTTCGACCTGGTGTGCTCCAGCCATGCCCCTGACCTGAAGGGCGGTCTCAAGGAAGCGGAGCATGCCGGACGCACCGATCGGGTTGGAGGACAACACCCCTCCCGAGCAGTTCCATGGGATGTCGCCCCCGGCCATCATCGACGTGGCGCCTTCCTCGGTGAGCTTCCAGCCGTCGCCCTCGGCGCAGAAGCCGAGATTCTCCAGCCACATGGGTTCGTACCAACTGAAGGGAACGTAGACCTCGGCCATGTCGAAATCGGCGCGCGGATTGGTAATGCCGGCCTTCTTGTACAGATCAGCTGCACAGTCCCGGCCAGCCCGGGGGTTCACTTGGTCTCGCCCGGCGAACTGAGTGGGTTCGGAGCGCATGGCCATGCCGTGAATCCACGCTGGCGGCCTACCGGTGTCCGATGTCGCCTGTGTCGCTGCCGCTTCTGAACCAATGATCATGGCGGCCGCACCGTCAGACGATGGGCAGGCTTCGAGGTAATGCAGCGGGTCCCACAGCATGATTGAATCCTCGACCATCTTGAGGTCGATGTCAGGCAGGTGCAGGTGCGCGTACGGGTTGTTCAACGCGTGCAGTCTGTCCTTGACTGCCACCTTCATCCCGGTGTCGCGTGGCGCGCCGGAACGGTGCATGTAGGCCCGAATGATGGGAGCAAAGTAGCCACCGGCGCCGGCCAGCAAGGGCTGGGCGAAAGGCTGGGGCACGGAGAGGGCCCACATGGCATCCGAGTCACTCTGCTTCTCGAAGGCCACCGTCAGGACTCGCTGATGCACGCCCGAGGCCACCAAGTGGGCGGCCACGATGGCGGTCGAACCACCAACAGATCCGGCGGTGTGCACGCGGAACATGGGCTTGCCCACCGCTCCGAGGGCTGGTGCCAGGTAGAGCTCGGGCATCATGACGCCCTCAAACATGTCCGGTGCCTTGCCGATGACGACTGCGTCAATGTCGGCGAAGGTCAACCCGGCGTCTTCCAGGGCCATCACGGCGGCTTCGCGCACCAGGCCGGCGATGGAGACGTCCTCCCGCTTGGCCTTGGCCACGGTCTGTCCGATTCCGATGACTGCGCAGCGCTCTGCCATCACACACCCTCCAGGACGCAGACGAGATTCTGTTGCAGGCATGGACCTGAGGTCGCATGCGCTACAGCCCGGTCGGCGTCACCAGACCAGATGGCCTTGGCCGCCTCGCCAATGCGGATGAGGCCGGCCGACATGATGGGATTGGCGGCCAGGGCGCCACCAGAAGGTGAGATGCGCACGTCGTCGTCGAGTCCGAGGGCGTCGGTGAGGATGAGCTCCTGGGAGGCGAAGGGCGCGTGCAGTTCGGCGATATCCACCTTTTTCAGGCCCACGCCGGCCTTCTGGCCGGCCAGCTTGGTCGACGGTGACTGGGTCAGGTCGCGGGCTCCCAGAGCATGGGTCTCGATGCGGTGGTCGATGCCGGTGATGAAGGCCGGCCGTTCACACCACTCATAGGCCTTGTCGCCGGCAGCCAGCACAATTGCGGCGCATCCGTCGGTGAGTGGCGGGAGGGCGTGGCGACGAAGTGGCATCACCTCGTAGTCCTCTTTCAGCAGTTCCTCGGGTGAGCGGTCGTAGGCCAGCTGCGCCTTGGGATTGCTGAGTGCGTTCTTGCGATTCCTACTGGCCACGGCGGCGAAGTCGGCCTCGGTGGCCCGGCCGGAGTCGATCAATGACTGCGCCTGCAGGGCGGCCAGCGAGGTGGCATCCGGCCACAAGGGGGCCATGTAATAGGGATCGAGCTGCAGGGAGAGGATCTCCCGCACGTCGCCCGGTGACGATCGCCCGAAGCAATAGACCAGCGCGGCGTCGATCTCACCTTCCTGCAGGAGGACCCAGGCCTCGTAGAGCGCCCACGCACCATCCATCTCGACGTGCGACTCAGCCCGAGGGGGCCAGACACCCACCGCATCGAGCGCGGTGACGAAGGAGAACGGCCCGCCAACGAGGTAGTCGGTTGAGCCGGAGCAGATGAATCCGACGTCATCCTTGGTGATGCCGATATTGCCGAACACTTCGGCTACCACCGGCATGAGCATCTCGACTTCGTTGTGTGCCCCCTCGCGCCGGACGTTGTCGTACTGCGCGAATGACACGACGCCGACGGGACGATGTCCCGAAGTCAACTCCGGGAATTCGCTCACAGGTACTCCTTGTACGTCTCAAAGTCAGCGTCGGGTTCACCCGTGGGGCGGAAGTACTTGACCGAAGCCATCGTTGGACCGAGTTCCTCGGGCTCCACCCAGACGGCTTCGACCCGCAGCCCCATGCGGATGTCCGCGGTCGGGATCTCCTGAATGAGTCCCATGAAGGAGAGGTTCGCACCGTCCAGCAAGATCTGGCCGCAGATGTACGGAATCTCAATGGACTGGCCGGCAAAGGGGACGTTCACCACGCAGAAGGTGGTGACGGTGCCCCGGTTGGAGAGCTCCACCAGCTCGTCACAGGCCACACCGTCGGTGGGGCAGGAGCCTCGGGAGGGGACGTAGACCTTGTGGCATTTCGGGCAACGCTGCCCGACGAACTTGCCCTGCTCCAATCCGTGCAGGTACTTGCCTTGGGCCACCCCGGGCGTGAACACGAAGTCCAAGTGCATCGGGGCCGCCATCATTGTCACCGGCTCGCTCATGCGGCACCTCCGACCGCTACGAACTGACGAATGTCATTGACATGCCCTACCCGTTCGGCTTCGGGAATGAACTCAACCTTGACCCGCATGCCGGTACTGACCTGACTGGGGTCATCGGCACCCAGCACATGCAGGAATGAGGTGTCGGCCCCGTCGAACTTGACCAGGACCCAGGCGAACGGCGTCTGCAGGGGGTGCTTGCGAAGGGGACGGGGCACCCACGACCACGAGGTGACGGTGCCCTCCGGGCCGACGTCGACGATGTCGGTGGTTTCCTCGCCGGTGTCGGGGTCGTATTCGGTGGGAGGCACAATGACCTTGCCACCGGTGCCCGTAATCCCGACCACTTTGCCATCGCGCAGACCGGTCAGGAACGCCCCGATCACCGGGCCGACCGACCGCACGTACGGGTACTCCAGAACATGGTCCGCGGTGTAGTGCACTTCTTCGTCTGCCATCGCACCTCCCCACTTGGCGGCCGCAGGCGGCGGCCCCGGGTGAAACTAGAACAGATTCCAGTTCTGTGCCATTACGCCTGGCTAGCGAACCCGTCCTGACGACATGTCCACGCCAGCCAGCAACTGCCCGATGAATTCCCGGTCGTTGAGGATGGGAAGCTCGGAGACGAACATGCGCCCGTAGCGCTCGAAATACATGAGCTGCTTGGCCAGGAGGAAGGTGCCCCGGTCGAACTCGGACATGAGACCACCGGACTCGTCGGCCATTTTTCGGATACGCCGCTGTGAGCGCAGTCGCTGCACGATGTCGCGGATGCTGCGGGTGTGGGCCTCGAAGCCTTGGGCCTTTGCCACTTCCAACTGAATGGTCTGCATAATTCCGGCCAGGCTGACCTCTCCGAAGGGACGGGTCAGAGCAGGTTCCATGAAGCTACGAATGAAGACCGTGAGTTGCTCGTCGGTCATGCCGACGGACTCGCCGATGGCTGGCCCGTAGGTGCGGATGATATGGGCCGTGACATCGGTCCACGCTTCCTCATTGCCCATGGCGGCCGAGAGGAGGGAAATGAAGAAACGGTGGGTGTCGGGATCGAGCCGGCCCACAATGCCCCAATCGATCACACCGATGCGGCCATCGCGCAACAACATCATGTTCCCGGCGTGGACGTCCCCATGGAATGCACCCCAGCGCACCGTGGTGAGGAAGAAGGCGCGCATGACCTCTTGCACCAGCGGAGTGGGGTCGAACCCGAGGTCAGCCACTTTGGCCAAATCGTCAATAGGCACGCCGTCAAAAAACTCCATCGTGAGCACATTGCGCCCGGAGAATTCAAGGTGGGGCTCAGGCACTGCCATGAGCTTGAGGTCGAACTCGTTCTGCAGTCGACGGAAATGCACCAGCGAACGGGCTTCGTTGCGCAGGTCCATCTCTTCGCCGATTTGCACACGGAAGCCATCGAGCATCTGCAGCGTCGAACCGGCCAGCTGGTCGCCGGTCTGGCGCACCAAAATCTCCATGAGCGGCTGCATCAGGTCTAGATCGGTGGCCACCACGTGTTCAATGTTGGGTCGCAACACCTTGACCGCCACCAGTCGTCCGTCGTGCAATCGGGCCCGGTGTACTACCGCGATAGAAGCCGTGCCGATGGGGTCGCGTTCGAAGTCCGCAAAGACGTCGGTCAGCGGTCGGCCCAGGTCCTCTTCGACGCGCTGGCGCACCTCGGGATACGGCACAGCTGGACCGGTATCGAGGCAGGCCCGGAACTCATCAGCCACTTCGTCACCGAACATGCCGGGCGATGAGGCGATGATTTGCCCGAACTTCATGAAGGTGCCGCCCAGGTCCTCACAACTCTTGCGCAGTGGTCGGGCCAGTTGCGCCCCCGGCAGCGCGCCCTGCCTAATGGTGCGCAGCTGTCGAACAGCAGTGGGTGCGAAGTGGAGGCCCACCACCTTGGCGATGGTGGCGCCCCGTCGGATCAGTTCGCGGCGCGACGGCTCGGGCAGTCTTCGCGGGTAGATCTGGGGGATGTCCTCCGTCAGCGGCCTGGGCGACGCCGACTGCTTCGCCGTGGTCTTTTTGGCCGGTTCGGTCACCGGCTCAGGGTAACCCTCAGGCGAATGCGGTCTGGATGGCGGCCAGCCCGGCCTTGTAGGTGTCGCCGAAGATGGGTGCCATCTCGTCGGGAGTCACGTCGTACGACCAGGTCACCTTGGACTCGTCGCCATCGGCCTCCACCTTCATGGTGGCGGTGTGGCTTTCGATGGGCACACCTTCGATCACCGAGTACGTGAGCGACATGGTGGCGTCGTCCCGAGAAAGAAGACGCTCGCGGATCTCCATGCCGAACATGCCGATGATGCGGTCGTCGCCCTCAAGGCGGAAGGTTTCAATGCCGGGCAGGAACTCCTGCACTCCGCCGAAGTCCCCCACCTTGGCCCATACCGCGTCAGGTGCGGCTGCCACTTTCACATCAACTGCGCCTTCTGCCATGTCCGTCTCCTCGTCTGCGTTCAGGTGAGATGCCGCCGGTACGCTACCGCCGACCCGGGATGCTTGCATCCACTCAGTTGAGAAAGGACCTCGCCCCATGGACACCCGTACCATTGGCTCGCTCACCGTCAGTGTGGTGGGACTCGGCTGCAACAACTTCGGCATGCGCATCGGCCGCAAGGAGACAGATGCCGTGGTTGGCGCCGCTCTCGAGGCTGGCATCACGCTCTTCGACACGGCCGACATTTACGGCGGCACCAAGAGCGAAGGGCACCTGGGCGCGGCGCTGGGCGCCCGACGGGACGAAATTGTGCTGGCCACCAAGTTCGGCGTCCCCTACGAGGGTCACGACGGTGGTGCATCGGCGTCCTACATCCGTACCGCGGTCGAGGACAGTCTCACTCGATTGGGCACCGACCGAATCGACCTGTACCAACTCCATGCCCCCGACGTGAAGACGCCCATCGCCGAAACGTTGGGCGCTCTGGGTGAGCTGGTCGATGAGGGCAAGGTGCGCGAGATCGGCTGCTCCAACTTCACCCGAGCCATGTTGGAAGAGGCGGCGGCGGTCGATGGCACCGCGCACTTTGTCAGCGTGCAGAACCAGCTGAATTTGCTCTACCGGATACCCGAAGAGGAAGTACTGCCCTACTGCGATGCTGCCGGCGTAGGTTTCCTGCCCTACTTCCCATTGGCCAGCGGGCTCTTGAGCGGGAAATACCAGGCAGGCGAGGCCCCACCCGAAGGCACGCGACTGGCGGCCATGGGCGACGCCGCGGCGTCACAGCTCAGCGACGAGCGCCTGGCCAAGGTGGCTGCACTCGACACGCTGGCCGCCAAAGAAGGACACACCGTCCTCGAACTGGCCTTCGCTTGGCTGCTGGCGCACCCATCAGTGTCGTCGGTCATTGCCGGAGCAACCAAGCCCGAACAGGTCACGGCCAACGTGGCCGCTAGCTCTTGGACGCTGACACCAGAGGTGTTGGCACAGGTGGACGCCATCGCTCCTCGCTGAGCGAGGGTTAGGACGATGCCACATCCAAGGTGGCGGCCTCCACGATCTGAATGTCCGGCGGTTGGATGGCCAGCGGTCCACCGGCCACCGGGATCTGCCACACCATGGTCATGTACGGAGTCGCTCGGTTCGTTGTGCCATTCGAGCATGGCGGCCAGCCCGTGATGTCGAGCGTGGCTCCCCCGACCAAGGGCGCACACACGTCGGTGCGTTCGTGCCATTGGACCAACGGTCCGAAAGGCATGGGAGGCCGGGTGACACTTGAGGGCAAGAGATAGAAGGCAGCCGCCAGCACTTCAGTGCCCGAAGGAGTTTTGGCATAGACCAACCCGTCAACGTGTTGTGGACTCAATGTCCGCTTGGCCGCTTCGTTGGCGGCCACGATGGTGGGATTGATGAAGTACGTCACCGGGTAGTCGGTGAGCGATACCGGCTCATAGCCGGCCGCCAATGCCGCCAATGGATGGTCGAACTGGGCCACCTGCTGGCTGGTGGACTGCACGTACTGAAAGGCCTTGATTTCTTCCGACACAGTGGGTTGATGCGCACACCCCGTCTCGGCCATGCGCAAATCGTCGGCACCGTTGCCCCCGTAGGTCAAGAGCTCTTGGGCCAATGCCGCAGGTAACGCCGGCCCGGTGTAGTGCCAGTTGGCCTTGGTGGAGTTAATGCCAGCCGCCGCGCTGGCGTCGGACCCGTTCATGTTCATACCCAAGCTGCCGCCCATCATCATCAGGGGCGTGTTGCTCACGTTGAGCCCCGTACGGGCGATGCCACCGTTGCTGCTGGAGCACGATTGCGTGCTGGCAGTGGCGTCAGCTCCGGTACCACTCATAGTGCCCATGCCCCTCATGCCGGACATGGCGGCGCTCGAGGTCTCCTGGGCTGCCACGGGATAGGTGGCGCTGATCGCCATGGCCGCACCCGCCACTAGTACTGCCCCCCATGTGATGACGGGGTTCCATCGCAACATTGAGGTGAACGGAGGACGCGTCCCGGCGCGATCTGCCGTCAGCACCGGCACCATGACCAGGGCCAGCAGCACCACCAGCGGACCGGTGTTGGGGTCGGTGCCCGATCCGGTGAACACGCCTCCGACGAAGCCCTGTCCCGCCACCCAAAAGGCGAAGGCCATCAGCCCGCCCAGCAGCAGGAAGGCCTGGGGTCGACGGACGATCAGTGGACCCACGCCCACGATCAATGACAGCACCGCCAGTATCCACGCCGTTTCCGTCCCGTTTGAGGTGAACTGGTGGCCGAGGCTGGTCAAGAAGCGGGAGAACCAGCTCGGATTGCCCGGTGCCATTCCGATGATGGCGCTCGACACAGAACTCTGCGTCCGGTTGTCGGGCAGCACGAAAAGGACGGCGGCCAGGATCCAGTAGCCGGTCCACACGGCCAGCGGGGTGACGGCGCCACCAATGCCGCGGCCGGCAGCCGACGAAGCCACACCGATCGGCGCGTCAACCTCACTGCGTTGGATGGCGCGGGGCCACGCCATCAATCCAATGAGGCCGTACAAAAGCACGGAGCCCGGTGCACCGGTAAGGGCGGTGGCGGTGCCGGTGAAGACCATGCCCAGTCCCTCGCCGAAGAACCACACGCCCAGCACCCAGGCAAAGGACACGGCCAACGCGGGGCGTACCGTGCGCTTGAACAGCAGGCCTGCGCCGATGAGCAACTGGATGAGGGCGAAGAAGAAATTCCAGACGGCCGAGTCCGGCGCCAGGAAATGCCCCACGTGCGTGATGAGCCAGCCCACACCCGGAGGCTGTCCGGAGGCGTTGGCCAGAACGAACGTGTTCACGAACTCGTGCCCGAACATGTAGGGCTGGAATTGCAGGCCCGCGTCCAGTAACCAGAAGAGTCCCAGGATGATCTGCAGCGTTCGCTGCGTTTTCACCGGCACCAGGCGGCGCCGCGTTGGTGCCGTGTTGTCGTCCATATGCGCAACCACGCTAATGGTCGTACCCCACGGCCTCAGGTCAGCTCTTGAAAATAAAGTCCGAATTCACGCAATCGGTGGGCTTGAGTGCGGTGGCCACATACGTTCCTGTGAGCCCGTTGAGATACACGCTGAGCGTCTTGCCGTCCAAGCAGGAGTAGGCGGGATCGGTGCTGGAGAAACCAGTGAGTGTGCCGACCGGTAAGCCCTGGCTCACTGAGGCCGCACCCACCGGGGAAAGCGCTCGCAGTGCGCCGCCCCATGTGCCGCGGTAGGTGTAGCCGGACGTCGTCGTGGTTGTCGTCGAATGGACCGTGGTCGACGTGCTCGTTCCCTTGGGTGCGGTGGTCGTGGTGGTGGTGGTTGAAGTGGTGGTGGTGGTTGTGCTCTGCGTAGTGGTCGTCGTCGCTACTGGACCCATGAGACCGGGACCGTCTGAGGGCGCGAAGCCGTCCAGGGCACTGATCATTTGAGCCGCGTCGTCCTCCATACCCAACGCCCAGATGCCCACGCCTCGAATGCCGTAATGCGCGGCCATCCTCGCCACCATGTAGAGGCCATACGCGCTCTCGTAATACGACTCATGCCACTGGTTCCCCACTTTGTAACTGGTCCAGCCCGAATCCGTGGTGGGGTCCCAGTAGGCGGGGTGGGAGGTGCCTTGCACCAGTGAGTCGGCGATGTCGGTGGCCGGACCGGTGGCCTTGGTGGCCAGTGCTCCGGAACTGGTGGGCCAGTCCACGCCGAAGAAGGGTGAGCCAAGGATGACCTTGGTGGCCGGCACGGCGGCCACGTACTGCTGCAGCGTGGTCAGGTCACTGAACATGCCGCTAGTCAGTGGTGAGGCCGACGTGGGTCGTCCCTCCAGGTTGAGCTCGTAGGCCATTACGAAGAAGGCATCAACGTAGGGGGTCAGCGCCGGGATGTTGAAGAAGCCATTGGGATCCCCGGCCGATGAGGCATAGGTGTCCATGGTGACTTGCCAGTGCGGATTGGCCGCCTTGAGCGTCGCGGACACCACCGACACCAGGTTCGTCAGTCCAACTTGGTCTTGGTTGCCAGTGCCCTCCAGATCGAGATTCAGGCCATCGAAGTTCTTGGCCTCGAGCACTGGGATCAGTGCGGCGGCCAACGTGGCCGGCGCCGTCGGTGAGGCGGTCAGCGCATCGAGCGAGCCTTGGCCGAAGTCATTCACCGTCAGCACTACTCGCTCGCCGCTGGCGTGAGCGCGCGATATGAGATTGGCCAGCGCTTGGCTCTGGTACCCGTTCCAGCCCGACCCGCTCTCGTTCAACGTCCCATTGGGATTCACGCCGATGGCGAAGTAGTCGATGGTCGAGAGTCCAGTCAGTGGGAAGGTGGCCGACTGCGGCAAGGTCCAGTAGGGGGCGAATGCGAAGTTCTCACGGGCCGCCAGCGGCGGAGCGTTCACCAAGGCCACGGGCGCCGCGGCCGGAGCCGAAGTAGCGGCGGGAAGGCTGACGGCCGGGATGTGCTCGGTGGCCATGCGATTGCCCACGGCGGCGGCGTGATGGTGCGCCAGTCGAATCACCTGGGGCGAGTGTGTCGGGCTGGCTCCCAGCAGCGTCGCACCGCTGGCGATCAGCACCGTGGATGCTGCTGCGCCACAGAGCAGCACAGACAGGTGGCGGCGCCCGCGGGCTTTCCAGCCCGAGACCCTCCTCCCCATCCCCGAAAAGCCCGTCCCCCTGCCGAGGTGGGCCAGCTTGTGAGCTAGCGCCATCACATTGGCAACGACCGGGAGGCGGTTTCTCACGAAATTCCCCCGGGTCGTCCCGACTTATGCGTCGGCTACCGCTGCCACCAGTTTCTGGAGAGTGTCCTTGGCGTCGCCGAAGAGCAGGGTGGTCTTGGGGTCGTAGAGCAACTCGTTGTCGATGCCGGCGAAGCCGGGTCGCATGGAGCGCTTGAGGAAGATGATGTTTTCGGCCTCGTCGGCATGGATGATCGGCATGCCAAAAATCGGACTGCCCGGCGTGGTCTTGGCGGCCGGGTTCACCGTGTCATTGGCCCCCACCACCAGGGCCACGTCAGCCGTCGACATCTCGAGGTTGGCCTCGTCCATCTCCTTCAGCTCGTCGTAGGGCACGTTGGCCTCGGCCAGCAGCACGTTCATGTGACCGGGCATTCTTCCGGCCACCGGGTGGATGGCATAGAACACCTCGACACCCTTCCCCATCAGCGCGTCGGCCAGTTCACGGGCCGTGTGCTGGGCCTGGGCCACAGCCAGTCCGTAGCCCGGGATGATGACCACCTTGCGGGCGTAGGCCAGCAGCACGCCCACGTCTTCCGCCGTGCCTGAACGCACCGGCCGTGAGGCATCACCCTCCTCGCCGCCCGTGGCCGTGATCACCGACCCGAAAGCACTGAAGAGGATGTTGGGCAACGAGCGGCCCATGGCCGAACTCATCAAGCGGGTCAAGATGATGCCCGAAGCCCCGACCAACGTGCCGGCCACGATCAGCAGGTTGTTATTCAGGACAAAGCCCGAGGCGGCCACGGCCAGTCCGGTGAACGAGTTGAGCAGCGAAATAAGCACCGGCACGTCGGCCCCACCGATGGGCAGGACAAAAATCACACCGAGCACCAGCGCCAGCAGCAAGAGGATGTAGACGAAGCCGATATTTCCGGTGACCAGTGACACCACTATCAGCACGCCGATGGCTACGCCCACCAGGGCATTGATGACCTGCTGGCCGGGGTAGGTGATGGGGCGCCCGGTGATCAGCTCCTGCAGCTTTATAAACGCGATGGCGCTACCGGAGAACGACACCGAACCGATGATCACGCCCAGGAGCACCTCGGCTGTGACATAGACGGCGGTGTGTTGGTGGGTGGCGTGGCGCACCAAGAGTTCAATGATGGAGATCAGCGCTGCGGCGCCGCCGCCCACACCGTTGAAGATGGCCACCAGCTGTGGCATCGCCGTCATCTTGACCATGCGGGCCACCGGCACGGCGATGGCCGCGCCCAGGACCATGGCGATGATGGCCAGCACCAGGTTCTTCCCCGAGTGCTCGAGCTCGGGCAGGGTGAAGGTCATGGCCAAAGCCAGCACGGCCGCGGCGGCCCCAAGTTGATTGCCACGGCGGGCGTACTTGGGAGAGCCCAGGCCCTTGAGGGCCAGGATGAAGCCGACAATGGCCACCAGATAGACCAGGTCTCGCCAGGTAGCCAGCGGGAACGAGAGAGCAGTGATCATGCCGACGCCTCGGGCGTCTCGTCGCTGGCCTTGGCTGGCTTGGCCCGCTCATTCGGCTTGGCCTTGAACATTTCGAGCATGCGGTCAGTCACCACAAAGCCGCCCACCACGTTCAATGTGGCCAGGAAGACAGCCAGGAACCCGAGCACGAGCTGAGCCGTCCCGTGGGCCTCTCCCATAATGGTCAGAGCACCTACCAGCACAATCCCGTGGATGGCGTTGGAGCCCGACATGAGCGGGGTGTGCAAGATGCTCGGCACCTTGGACACCACTTCAATCCCGACGAAGGCCGCCAGAACGAAGACGGTCAGGAATTCAATGATTCCCGGCAGTTGGCCTGTGGTGGCAATCACGACGCACTCCCCGCTGTTGTTCCGCCCAGCAATTCGGTTGCTGCGGACGACACGGCCTTGCCATCGCGCAGCACGCACATACCGGCCACGATCTCGTCCTCCCAGTCGGGTGCCAGTGCGCCGTCGGCGCCCATCAGGCCCAGCACGTTGGCCACGTTGCGGGAGTAGAGAAAACTGGCATGCGTGGGCATGCCCGAGGGTGGGTTGGCCAATCCGACGATGTGCACGCCGTGGTGGTCCACCACCTCGCCCGCCTTGGTCAGCTCACAGTTGCCGCCCGAATCGGCGGCCATGTCGATCAACACCGCGCCATTGGCCATGCCGTCCACCATCTGGGCGGTCACCAACACCGGCGCGGCGCGACCCGGCACGGCCGCGGTGGTGATGACGACATCGGACGCACCCACTTCTGCGGCCAGAGCAGCGCGCTGGGCCGCCAATTCCTCATCGCTGAGCTCACGGGCGTACCCGCCGGTGCCCTCCGCCGTCACACCCAAATTCAGGAAGGTGGCGCCCAGGCTCTCGGCCTCTTCCTTGGCCGCGGCCCGCACGTCGTAGGCCTTCACCACCGCGCCGAGGCGGCGACAGGTGGCGATGGCCTGCAACCCGGCCACGCCAACGCCCATCACCAGCACCTTGGCCGGCGGCACGGTACCGGCGGCCGTCATGAACATGGGGAAGAACTTCGCCAGGTGTTCGGCCGCCGCCAATCCGGAGCGGTAGCCCGACACGGTGGCTTGCGAGCTCAACGCGTCCATGCCCTGAGCTCGGCTGATGCGAGGCAGGAGGTCGAAACTGAACACCGTGGCGCCTTTGCCGGCTAACGCCTTGAGGGCGTCCACCGACTGGCCGGCGGCAAAGAAGGACAAGACCACGGCGCCCTGCGGTAGCAGCGCCACGTCTTCCGCGCTGGGCGCGTTGACCCGGACGACGAGTCCGGCACCGGCATGGGTGGCGGTGGCATCGGGGGCGATGGTGGCACCGGCATCGACATAGGCGTCATCGCTGAAGGCGGCTTCGCGTCCAGCGCCAGACTGCACCACCACCTCCCATCCAGCGGCCACCAATTTCTTGGCCACATCAGGGACGAGGGCGACGCGTCGTTCACCGGGGCGAGTCTCAGTAGGAACGGCCAATTTCACGGAGGTTGTGTCTAGCAGCTGTGGGCACCCACCCCCTTCTTGAGGCTGCATCCCGGCCGGATCAGGCGTCGGGCGCACCCTCCAGGGCCGTGATAAAGGCGGGCCATTCGCCGCCGCCGTGGATGACCAGGTTGGCCCCGGTGACATAGGTGGCCTGGTCACTAGACAAGAACAGGCAGGCCTGGGCCACGTCGTCAGGCCCCCCCATTCGCCCCAAGGGCACAGTGGCCGCCACCCGGGCGAAGCCTTCAGGGCCGCCGTAGTACTCGTCGCCGGCGCCCGTGGCCAGCAACCCGGCGCTCACACAATTCACCCGGACCGACGGCGCCCACTCCACGGCCAACGTCGAGGTCAGGTTGATCAGGCCGGCCTTGGCCGCCCCATACGCGGCGGCACCAGGCGAGGGACGGATCCCCGAGACACTGCCCACATTGACGATGGATCCACCACCGGACTGTGCCTGCATCACGGCGTAGGCGGCCTGGGAGCAATAGAAGGGTGCCAGCAGGTTCAGCGCAACCACGGACTCGATCAGGCGGGGCGAGGCGACGTCGGCCATGGCATGGGGCGAGCCCCCGGCGTTGTTGACCAGGACGTCGAGACGGCCGAATCGCTCCACCGCCGTGGTCATCACCCGCTGGGCCTGATCGGCCTGGCGAATATCGGCGGTGACGAAGGTGACACCCTCAATCTGCGACTCAGTGCGCCCGCAGGTGACTACCTGTGCGCCGGCGTTGAGGAAGGCCGACACGATGCCGGCCCCCACACCCCGGCTCCCGCCGGTGACCACCACCACCCGGTCGCTGAAGTCGTACGTCGCCTGAGACACGGGCCATCACCCTACGGCACGGCTCACGGAACAGCTGGTGACGTGTTGGCCCGTGCCAGCCCGCTGGCCTAAGTTCCAGACGGTTTCTGACGGAGCGTCAGACCCTGCCGCAGAGGAGACGACCCCCCCACCATGCCCGTACATGTGATCCAGGAACAGGACGGGATCGCCGAGGTGGTCATCGACCATCCGCCGGTCAACGCCCTGGATGTCGCCGGCTGGTTCGCCCTGGCCGACGCCCTCATCGCCGCCGGTCGGGTGCAGGAGAACCGGGTGGTGGTGCTGCGGGCCGAGGGACGAGGCTTCTGCGCCGGTGTCGACATCAAGGAGATCAACGCCAAGGGCGACGAGGCCCTGGTTGGTGTCAATCGCGGCTGTGCCGCCGCCTTCGCCGCCGTCTACGACTGCGAGGTGCCGGTGATCGCCGCGGTGCAGGGGTTCTGTCTCGGGGGTGGCATCGGCCTGGCTGGCAACGCCGACATGGTGGTGGCCTCCGAGGACGCCACCTTCGGATTGCCCGAGGTGGACAGGGGAGCCCTGGGCGCCGCCACCCACCTGGCCCGGTTGGTGCCACAGCACGCCATGCGCCAGATGGTCTACACAGCCAAGCCGATCACGGCCGCCCAGCTGGCCTCCTACGGCTCGGTGGCCACGGTGGTCCCGCTGGCCGAGCTGCGCAGCACCGCGCTGGCCCTGGCTGGCGAGATCGCCACCAAGAGCCCCACCATCATCAGGAGGGCCAAGGAGTCGCTGAACGGCATCGACCCCATCGACGTCAAGCGGAGCTACCGCTTCGAGCAGGGCTTCACCTACGAGCTCCACGTACGCGGCGTGGCGGACGAGCAGCGAGCGGCCTTCGTGGAAAAGCGCGACGCCGACACTTCCAAGTGAGAGGACACGGCTCACATGGCTGACAAGCGCACCACTGTTGACGACATCGTTAGTGAGCTCCGATCGGGCATGACTATCGGTATCGGTGGGTGGGGTTCCCGGCGTAAACCCATGTCGTTCGTACGGGCCCTGTGCCGGTCCGACCTCACCGACCTCACCGTCGTGGCCTACGGCGGTCCCGATGTCGGATTGCTGTGCGCCACCGGGAAGGTGCGCAAGGTGGTCTGCGGCTTCGTCACCTTGGACTCCATCGCACTGGACCCGCACTGGCGCTCCGCCCGCCAGCACGGCCGGGTCGAGGTCATGGAAGTCGACGAAGGCATGTTCTTCCAGGGCCTGCAGGCGGCGGCCTGGCGGGTGCCATTCCTGCCAACTCGGGCTGGATTGGGTTCCGACGTGCTGACCATCAACCCCGAGCTGCGGACCATTCGTTCCCCCTACGGGACCGACAGCCCGTACCTGCGCGATGCCGAGGACGCCGAGGTGGAGCTGGTCGCCATGCCCGCCCTCCACCTCGATGCCGCCGTCGTCCATACCAACACCGCCGACTGGGCCGGCAACGGGCAGATCCTCAGTCCAGATGCCTTTTTCGATCCGCTCTTTCTTGGTGCGGCCGATCGCCGCTTCGTCACCACTGAGCGCGTGGTGCCCGACGGCAAACTCACGGAGAACGGGCCGATCTCCAGCGTGGTCATCCATCGCCTCATGACCGACGGCGTGGCGGAAACCCCCGGCGGTGCACACTTCACGGCCAATCCGCCCGACTACGGGCGGGACGAGGCCTTCCAAAAGGAGTACGCCGCGGCAGCCGGTGACGAGACCGAATGGTCCGCATTCGCCAACCGCTACCTGTTCGTGAGCGACGACGAGTATCTCGCTCACGTGAGAGAACGGACGGCTTCGTGACCGAGCGCTACGACTACGAATCACCATGCAGCCGAGCCGAGTCCTGTGTCATCGCCTGTGCCGAAGCCTGGCGCGGCGCCGGCGAAGTGATGGCCAGCCCCTTCGGCACCATCCCCTCGTTGGGAGCCCGGCTGGCCAAGCTGACATTCGCACCCGACCTCGTCCTCACTGACGGGGAGGCCGCGCTCATGCTGGGAGCGCCGTCGATCGCTACCAAGCCCGACAAGCTGGTTCGAGAAGCGGCCATGCCCTATCGCACCGTGTTTGACGTGGTGTGGTCGGGCCGGCGCCACATCATGATGATGGCGAGCCAGATCGACCGCTCGGGTAACCAGAACATCTCTGCCATCGGCGACCACGCCCATCCCAAGGTGCAGCTAGTGGGTGTGCGCGGCGCGCCAGGCAACTCGGTCAACCACCCCACCAGCTACTGGGTGCCGGACCACACGGTGCGCACCTTTGTCGAACACGTCGATGTCGTCAGTGGCGTGGGCTACGCCCGAGCCGCCGCGGCGGGTGCCGGTGCCACCAAGTACCACGACATCCGGCGCGTCGTCTCCAACCTGGGTGTGTTCGACTTCGAGACGCCTGAGCGGACGATGCGCCTTCGGTCCTTCCACCCCGGCGTCAACGTGGACGACATTGTGGCCGCCACCGCATTCGAACTGGTCATTCCCAGCGACGTGGCCGAGACCCGGCTGCCCTCGCCGGAGGAACTCGAGCTGGTGCGCGCGGTGCTCGACCCCGGGTCGCTGCGCGACCCGCGAAATCAAGAGCTGACGTTGCCTCATCCTGCGCTGCACACCGAGCTGTGCCAACGGCTGGGTGTGCGGTTTCCCATTGTGCAGACCGGCATGGGCTGGGTGGCCGGCCCCCGGCTGGTGGCCGCCACGGCCAACGCCGGCGGCCTGGGCATCTTGGCCTCGGCCACGATGACGTTGGAACAACTGGCCGACGCCATTGCCGAAGTGCGTTCTCGCACCACGGCGCCATTCGGGGTCAACCTGCGCACCGACGTGGCTGACGTGGCCGACCGCATTGCCCTCATGATCGAAACCGGGGCCAGGGTGGCCAGCTTCGCCCAGGCACCCAACCCGGCCCTGGTGACCAAGTGCAAAGAGGCTGGGCTCTTCGTGATGCCTACCGTCGGGGCCCGCCGTCACGCCGAGAAGGTGGCCGAGTGGGGCGTGGACGCCGTGATCGCCCAGGGTGGAGAAGGTGGCGGCCACACCGGCACCATTCCCACTTCGTTGCTCTTGCCGCAGGTCGTCGACGCGGTGGGCGACCGGGTCCTGGTCATCGGGGCGGGCGGCTACTTCAGCGGCGCCGGGCTGGTGGCTGCTCTGGCCTATGGCGCGTCCGGCATTGCCATGGGCACGCGCTTCCTCCTTTCGGCCGAGAGCCGGGTACCCGATGCCGTCAAAGCCCAGTACGTGGGTTCGCCGGTGACAAGCACGGTGGTGACTACCAAAGTCGACGGCGCCCCCCAGCGAGTGCTGCGAACCGACCTCATCGACCACCTCGAGTCACAGAGCTGGCTGCGCTCCCTCCCCCGTGCCTTACGCAGTGCCCGTCAGTTCCGTCAGGAATCGGGAAGTTCACTCCTGGCCCTTCTGAAGGAAGGACGGGCCATGAAGGAGGGCAACGAACTGACGTGGCCCCAAGTCGTGATGGCGGCCAACGCTCCGGTAATGACGAAGGCCGCACTAGTCGATGGCCGCACGGATGTTGGGGTGCTGCCCACCGGTCAGGTGGTCGGTCTCATTGAGGCATTGCCCAGCGTGGCCGACATCATCGGCACCGTGATGGGCGAAGCAGATGCGGTCTTACAAAAGTGGGCGGCCGTATCAGGCCATTCCTGACCTGAGTCAGTGACTCCCTGACAACGAGCCGGTTGCACCCTGCTCGTTGCCAATCCTTAGGATTCCGACGAATTTCCCTGGGCCACGCGGCGCAAAAGGTTAGACACGCGTTGGTGAGTGACGCCGAAAAGATGGGCGATGCTCGGGATGCTCTGTCCCTCCGCCCGCAATGCGACCACCAGTGAACGGCGGAGATAGCCGCTGGCCTCAGACTGACGGCGGAGAATGGAGCTCACCAATTGCACGGTGCCAGGCTCGTCCTCGTCAGCCAGGACGGACTTCCAGTCGGCCCCGTTTTCACGGGCCAACCGCACGTCGGCGATGCGCTTGGACAGGAGTCGCTCTTGCTCAGCGTTCTCGCGCAAGACATTTTCGAGCTCTTTGAGCGCGTCGAGGACTTCGTCGCCGCTCGCCGCTCCTTTGCCCTCGTCTGGCATGAACTCCCTCACTCCTCGAACTGGTGCATCTTCAGTGTGCAGCTTCGTCATCACATCGGTGGCCAACATGCTTCCTCCGTTCGAACGCTTCCGATTATTTCTGCGATCGCTTGCCTCGCATGAACTCTCCGACGCGCTGCCCGGTCAGGTCGCATGTGACATGTCCGACCCGGAAACGGCGTCATTCATGTCAATACCCCGAACTGCCCTGATTCAATCGTCTCCCCCTCGGAACACCCTCGGGTCACCGCCTGGCAGCTTACCGATGCGGCGATTCAGCGGGTGAGCAGGACGGAAGATCCATGACCAAAAAGGCCCTGATTGGCCGTAACCGCCACTCGAGCACCCTCAACCTGGTGGCCGGTGGCGGTGCCACGCAGCTGCCACACGCACTCGCACACCTGGGCGATGGCCTGGGCCGGAATGGCCTCACCGAAACAGGAAAGCCCACCGGACGGGTTCACAGGCACCCGCCCGCCCAGCGAGGTGACTCCATCTCGCAGCAACTTTTCGGCCTCACCCTCCCCGCACAGACCGATGTCCTCGTACCAATCCAGCTCAAGAGCGGAGGACAGGTCGTAGACCTCGGCCAGGTCGAGATCCTCCGGACCGACGCCTGCTTCGGCGTAAGCGGCCGACGTGATGGACGGGCGGAAGCCTTGGCCGGCATCCCACTCGCCGCTGAAGGCCACGGCTGAGTCAGTGGAGAAGTTCGGCATTTCGATCACCGTGTTGGGGAACGATGGAGTGACGGTGGAAACGGCGTTGATGGTGACAGCCGGCTCGGCTCCGCCCGCGTGACGACGGGCGAACTCCATGCTGGAGAGTACCAATGCGGCTCCACCATCCGAGGTGGCGCAGATCTCGAGGAGCCGTAAAGGGTCAGCCACCATGGGGGACGCCAGCACCTCGTCCACCGTTACTTCGCCGCGGTAACGCGCGTACGGATTGGCCAAACCGTGCCGCGCATTCTTGACCTTGACCTGAGCGAAGTCCTCTTCGGTGGCACCGAAGCGATCCATGCGTCGCCGGGCGTACAGCGCGAAATAGGTCGGGTTGGTGGCGCCCATGAGATGGAAGCGCAGCCAGTCGGGATCGTCCTTACGATCTCCACCACCAACCGGCGCGAAGAAACCCTTCGGGGTGGTGTCTGCGCCAACCACTAACGCCACGTCACACAAGCCGGCCAATATCTGCGCCCGAGCGTTGCCGATGGCCGCCGCGCCCGACGCGCAGGCGGCATAGACGCTCGACACTCTGGCGCCGGTCCAGCCCAAGGCTTGAGCAAACGTGGCGCCCGATACGAAGCCCGGATAGCCGTTACGAATGGTGTCGGCACCCGAAACAAACTGGATATCCCGCCACGTCAGTCCTGCGTCACTCAGTGCATCACGAGCGGCGGCCAGTCCGTACTCGACAAAGGGCCGTCCCCATTTGCCCCAGGGATGCATGCCGGCACCGAGTACCGCCACTCTCTTGTCATCGGGCATCGTTCAGGCCTCCCCGCTCTTGACGGGCTTCCACTTCCACACCAGGTAGTCGTGGTCGTCTTCCTGGTACAACGTGTCAACCACCAGCTCCACCTCGTCGCCCACCGAGAGGTCGTCCACGGTGACCCCGTCGACCACCTGGCCCATCACCACCAATTTCTCGGCCGTGAGTTCCACCGCGGCCAGACAGAAGGGCACGTAGGGGTCGGCCGGCACGTAAGGCGGCGGCGGCTGGTAGCGAGCGTCGGTGTAGGACCAGATGCGACCCCGGCGCGACAGATGCACCGTGTCGAACTCGTGGCCCACACAGTCGGGGTTGCGGCAGAACTGTTTCTCAGCCGGGAAGGCGAAGGTGCCGCAACTGGTACAGCGCGAGCCCAGCAAAGCCGGGCCGCCTTCGGCTTCCTCGGTGAACCAACCCTCAATCGCCGGCACGCGAGTGGTCATCAGCCGAGCCGTTCCACAATGGTGGCATTGGCCTGGCCGCCCCCTTCGCACATGGTTTGCAGACCAAATCGGCCGCCGGTGCGCTCCAGCTCGCTCAGCAGGGTGGCCATCAGCCGTGCCCCCGAACATCCAGTGGGGTGGCCGATGGCGATGGCTCCACCATTGACATTGACCTTCTCCATGTCGGGATGAAACTCACGTTCCCAGGCCAGCACCACTGAGGCGAAGGCCTCGTTGATCTCAATCACGTCGATGTCGCTCAAGGCCAACTTGGATTTGGCCAGCACTAGCTCGGTGGCCGGTATGGGGGCAGTGAGCATGATCTGCGGGTCATTGGCCGCCACGGCGAACGTGTGGAAACGGGCCCGAGGGCGCAGGCCCAACTCGTTGGCCTTTTCCTCGCTCATGATCAGCACCGCAGCCGCACCATCGGAGATTTGCGAAGACGTCCCCGCAGTCACGGTGCCAGTCTCGGAGAAGGCCGGGCGCAGCGACGCCAGTTTCTCCAGTGAGGTGTCGCGGCGAACGCCCTCGTCCACCTCCATCATTCCGCTCACATCGGCCGCGCCCGGCACGTCAGGGTGCACCCGAGCCTCGAGGGCAATGATCTCGCGGGCGAAGCGTCCTTCGTCCGTGGCGCGAGCGGCCCGCTGGTGGGACTGCAGCGCCAGGGCGTCCATGTCCTGGCGAGTCACCTTCCAGCGCCGAGCGATCTCCTCCGCGCACTCACCTTGGTGGATGAGCTCGTAATGCTCCTTGTAAAGCGGTCCATAGGCCTCGCCCGGACCGGGCTCGGTGGTCGATCCAATGGGTACTCGGCTCATCGACTCGACGCCCGCACCGATGGCAATATCCATGGCCCCCGACATCACGGCCTGGGCCGCGAAATGAATGGCCTGCTGGGCTGATCCGCACTGACGGTCCACCGTGGTGCCCGGCACTGAGTCGGGGAATCCGGCGGCCAGGGCGGCGTTCCGCGCGATGTTCATGGCTTGCTCGCCCACGGTCATGGTGCACCCCATGATCACGTCTTCGACCAGCGCCGGGTCCAGATCGTTACGGCTGATCAGGGCCCGCAGAGGCTGAGCGGCCAGGTCAACGGCGTGCCAGCCCGATAGGCGGCCGCCCCGGCGACCCACTGGAGTGCGAACTGCATCGATAATCACGGCGTGAGGCATAAGAAAGCCATTGTGACGCAAATCTGATGGGCAATCAGATTGCCGCCATGCCGGGCACGTGTCCCCCCGATTGATCGACCAGGATAGGAAGCGTGCGTCGCGCCCTCATCGCCGCCAGCCTTTGCCTGGCTGCCATGACGATCCTGGCTGACTGCTCCACCGCGGCACCTGCCACCCCACCCCCCGGGACTGGGGTGGTGCCCACGCTCTCAGCCGGTGAGCAGACCACAGTGACCTATTGCAACCACGAGCGGGCCAAGATCACCGAGCCCGCCAATCTGCATGGTCCGGCCCCAGCCGCCGTCTACATACACGGGGGTTCATGGGTGTCAGGCGACTACGACACCGGGGGTTTCATCATCAACGAAGTCGGCGCCGCACTGAACCACTTCGGCTTCGTCGTCGTCAGTGTGAATTACCGGCTCGGCCCCAACGATCCATGGCCGGCCCAGATCGAAGACGTGAAGTGCGCCATCCGATACTTACGAGCCAACGACAAGGCCCTTCACGTCAATCCCAACGAGATCGGCGCCTGGGGCCACAGCGCCGGCGGGCACTTGGTGAGCCTGCTCGGCATGGCCGGTCCGAGCGTGGGCTGGGACGTCGGCGCCTACACCAAGGAGTCGAGCAAGGTGGAGGCGGTGGTCGACCTAGCCGGCCCTACCGACCTTCCCACCATGGGACTCGTCGGGGCGAGCGGCATCGTGTCGGACTCATTCATCTCCCTGCTCGGCAATGTGTCGCCCAACCAGCTCGGCGTCGAGCTCCTCGCCGCGAGCCCCGTCACCTATGTCGGCCCGGACGATCCGCCTTTCCTCATCTTCCACTCCAACAACGACCCCATCGTCAGCTACAAGCAGTCGCAAGACCTGGCCTGGGACTTGACGGCTGCCGGTGACTCCGTGCAGTTGGTCACCGTCAATGGCGGTGGGCACCTCTTCACCCAAAAGGGAGCCATCCCCACCCCAGCCCAGATCACCGACAAGATCGTCGCCTTCTTCTTGCTGCACCTGCACGCCCGGCCCTGACCAAAGGTCGACCCTGGGCTGACCGCAGCGCCACCTTGGCAATCGATCTGATGGTGTGTCAGATTCGCTGCGCCATGGACCTCGACTTCACAGCGGACCAAGAAGAGTTCCGACGCCTCGCCCGTACGTGGCTCGAGGCGCATGTCCCTTCCGAGCCGCTTCCCTCCCTTGACACGACCAGTGGCTTCGAAGCGCACCGCGCCTGGGAGCGCACGATGTTCGACGACCGCTGGTCCGTGGTGAGCTGGCCCACCGAATACGGCGGACGGCAGGTCGGGATTATGGAATGGCTGATCTTCGAGGAGGAGTACTACCGAGCCAGGGCGCCCAAGCGGGTGAGCCAGAACGGCATCTTCCTCCTGGCTCCCACCATGCTCGAATACGGCAGCGACGAACAGAAGGCGCGCTACCTCCCAGCCATGGCCTCGGGTGACGAAATCTGGTGCCAGGGTTGGTCCGAACCCGACGCCGGGAGTGACTTGGCGGGCATCCGGTCGCGCGCCGTTCGAAACGGTGCTGGTGACGGCTGGCTGCTGACAGGGCAGAAAACCTGGGCCAGCCGCGGCGCCTTTGCCGAGTGGTGCTTCGGCATCTTCCGCACCGATCCCGAGGCCGAGCGCCATCGCGGGCTCACGTATTTCCTCATCGCCATGGACACGCCCGGCATCACGGTGCGCCCCATTCCCCAGATAGACGGGGAGACGGGATTCGCCGAGATCTTCTTCGACAACGTCGAGGTGCCCGACGATCAGGTCTTGGGCGAAGTGGGGGCCGGTTGGTCGGTGGCCATGGCCACCGCTGGCAGTGAGCGCGGCCTTTCCCTGCGCAGTCCCGCCCGTTATACGGAGGCGGCGGGCCGCCTCCTTTCCCTCTTCGACCAGCGCGGTGGACCACCTTCATCGGCCGACGCCGTGGCCCGGGCCCACATGCACGCCGAGGCCTACAAGCTCCACACGTATTGGACCGCCACCAAGGTGCGGGAGGGACACGCGGTCGGGCCTGAGGCCAGCTGCAACAAGGTGTTCTGGTCCGAGACCGACGTGGCCATCCATGAAGCGGCACTCACCCTGTTGGGCACAGAGGCCGAATTGCTCGAGTCGGGAGCTCCGGGCGAGTGGCTGGACGGGTACCTGTTTTCTCTGGCTGGGCCTATTTACGCCGGCACCAACGAGATCCAGCGCAACGTCGTGGCCGAACGTCTCTTGGGATTGCCGAGGGGTTGACCGTGCAATTCTCTTTCAGCCAGGAACAGACCGAACTGCGCGCCGCCGTGCGGCAGGTGCTGGACTCCGAATGCCCAATAGCTGCATTGCGGGCGTTCGACGGCGCCACGTCGGCTGAGCGCAGCGACCTGGCCCGGACCAGATGGCAGGTGCTGGCCGAGCTCGGCGCCCCGGGACTCCTGGTGCCCGAAGGTTCCGGCGGGTTGGGTCTCAGCGACATCGACCTGGTCGGCGTCATGGAGGAAGCGGGATGGGCCGCCCTGCCCGAGCCGCTGCTCGAGACGGCAGGCATCGCCGCCCCCACAGTGGCCACCCTGCTCCCGGCTGAGGCGGCCGCGGCGGCACTGCATTTGCTGTTGCATGACGCCAGCACCTTCGCCATCGGTGGCATTGATGTGACGGCGCGAGGTGTCACCTCACCGACCACCGTGTCGGCCGACGGACTCTTGCGTACACCTCGCGTGGTGGGAGCGCGCGACGCGAACATCGCCTTACTGGCCTGCATGGATCTGGATTCGGGCTGGCAGTTGCACGCAGTGCCGGTGGCCGGCTGCACGGTTGAGCCCACCCCCACGCTCGATACCACCCGTGATCTCGCCATCGTCCATTGGCCGCTGTCCTCCGACACGCTGCTGGCCTACGGCGTAGCGGCCGAAGCGATCGTGCAACTCATGGCCGATCGAGGCGCGGCCGGTTCCGCCGCGTTGCTCATCGGGTTGGCCGATCGCATGATCACCATGGCTGCGGACTACGCCAAGGAGCGCCACCAATTCGGTAAGCCCATCGGCAGCTTCCAGGCCGTCAAACACCTCCTGGCCGATGCCCGCATTGGACTCGAGTTTGCCCGCCCGGCCACCTACCGAGCCGCCTGGTCGCTGGCCACGGCACAGCCAACGGCGTCACACGACGCGTCGATGGCCAAGGCCATGGCCTCTGATGCAGCCGATCTGGCGGCTCGAGTAGCCCTCCAGGTGCACGGCGCCATCGGCTACACGTGGGAGTGCGACCTCCACTTCTTCATGAAGCGCACCTGGGCCTACTCCAAGGCCTGGGGGGATGCCGCCACCCATCGCCAGCGGGTGTTGGCTTACGCCACCCGGCGCTAAATCAGATGGGGTAGCGCCCGTAGTCCGACGAGACGAAGTAGCGCAAGAAGCGCCGCATGGCCCGCCACATCTCGGCCCGCTTGCGGAAGCGCACCAAGTTGGCTGACAACCGTTTGAAGTTGGGGTAGATGACGTAGCTGTCGCCCCACACAACCGGGATCACCGATTCCCAACGCGCCCACTCGGCCAAAATGACATTGCCGAGCATGCCGTCCAGCGCGCTGAGGCCACGATCGCTGACCCGGTGGGCCACGGCCAAGGCTTCGAAGTAGTCAAGGTGACGCTGGTAGGCCTCGTAGGCGTCGGAGCCAGCGGCGCGCTCCCGACGAACTGAGACGATGAGCTCTTCGGTAGTCGGCAACGCATCGAGGAGCTTGCGGCTCTCGAGCAGGTCGGGACCGTGCCATCGATCCAGCGCCTGCCGGATGGTCTCGGTGTTGGTGTTCCGGCTGTGCCCGAACAACTGGTAGAGCACACCCGCACCGACGACGCCGATGCCGATGGTCCCCACCGCCGTGATTTGGTCCCAATACACGATGACTTCCGCCTCAACCATCGGCCAACGGTAACGGCGGCCTCCTCACATGGCTGTTTCTAGAATGTGAACATCGCGTCAACTCGCCCCGAGACCAATCTCCGAAAATGGCCGGCCACGGTGATGTCCGATTTCCGCCAGTAACTGTCGCCACCCCGTGTCACCATGCAGGGGTGATTGAGGACCCGGACCGCTGCTACCAGGCAGCGTTGAGCAAGGACGACCGTTTTGACGGGTGGTTCTTCTGCGGCGTGACGTCGACGGGTATCTACTGCCGACCCAGCTGTCCGGCCCGGACGCCGAAGCGGGAGAACATCCGCTTCTACGCTTCGGCCGCCGCAGCCCAGCAGGCCGGTTTCCGCGCCTGCCTGCGTTGCCGGCCCGACGCCACCCCCGGGTCGCCCGAGTGGAACCTGCGGGCCGACGTGGTGGCGCGGGCCATGCGATTGATCAGAGACGGCATCGTCGACCGCGAGGGAGTCGAGGGACTGGCCCGGCGTCTGGGCTACAGCGTGCGACAACTCAATCGGCTGATCACGGCCGAAGTAGGGACGGGTCCGTTGGCCCTGGCCCGGGCCCAACGCAGCCAAACGGCTCGCATTCTGCTCGAGACCACCACGCTGTCCATCTCACATGTGGCCTTTGCGGCCGGTTTCGCCAGCGTGCGCCAATGCAATGAGACCGTGCGCCAGGTCTTTGCCGATACGCCCAGTGGCTTGCGCTCCCGCGTCAATCGCACCGCAGCGGGACGACGGGTCACGGCCGAGCTCACTTCACATGGCATTCGGCTCAGGCTCCCCTGTCGCAGTCCCTTCAGCCCCGAGTCCGTGCTGCAGTTCCTGGGCCAACGGGCTGTGCCCGGCGTAGAAGCACTCGATGGGTCGACCTACCAGCGCAGCTTCCGTCTGCCCCATGGCCACGCAGTGGTCTCCCTCGCCGCAACCACACACGAGGATGGCGGTCCCTCGTTTGTGGAGGGTGATCTCCATCTCTCCGACCTGCGCGATCTGACGACGGCGGTGTCACGCTGTCGGCAGCTGCTCGATCTCGATGCCGACCCCGTCGCTGTGTTCGAGGCCTTCCGGGACGACCCGTTGCTCGGCCCCCTGGTGGCGGCCAACCCGGGACGCCGGGTACCTGGCGCGGCAGATGGATTCGAATTAGCGGTCCGCGCCATCATCGGTCAGCAGGTCTCGGTAGCAGGGGCGCGCACCGTGGCGGGCCGACTGGCGCTGGCCGCCGGCACGCTGCTTCCCGAAGCCATGGGTGCCATCACCCACCTCTTCCCGACGCCGCTGGCGTTGATCGAGTTGGCCGAGCGCGATCCGGCTGCCTTCTCCATGCCCGGCAGCCGGCGCCGCGCCCTGGTGGGCCTGGCCGACGCGGTGGCCAGTGGCGTCGTCGTCATCGATCCGGGTGCCGATCCAACGGAGCTGCGCGCTTCGCTGGTCGCCCTGCCGGGTGTTGGACCCTGGACGGCGGAGTACGTCGCCATGCGGGCGCTGCGGGATCCCGACGCCTTCATGCCCACCGACCTCGGCATCCGGCGAGCCGCCCACGCGCTGGGCTTCCCGGACGACCCCGTGGCCTTGACGGCCGTGACCGAAGGTTGGCGTCCCTGGCGCAGCTACGCCATGGCGCACCTGTGGTCCATGCCCTCCGCGCAAGAACCGATGTCACCCTCGCTACTGAACAAGAAAACAAGCAAAAGGAGCCGTGCCGCATGACCACCACCTTCACCATGCCTCTCGACACGCCGGTGGGACGGCTCGTGCTCGAGAGCGACGGCGATGTCCTCATCGGCATTTGGCTTCCCACCCAAGGGCGCAAGGCCCGCAGCACCGGTGCCGATGCGCCGCCGGTGCTCAAGGAGACGGCCACACAGCTCGAGGAGTACTTCGCCCGCGAGCGAACCGAGTTCGACGTCCCGATGGAGTTGGACGGCACGCCATTCCAAAAGGAGGTGTGGGCCGAGCTCTCTCGCATCCCCTACGCCGAGACCATCAGCTACGGGGAATTGGCGCTACGGGTGGGCCGCCCCAAGGGGCCCAGGGCCGTCGGGCAGGCCAACGGCAAGAACCCCATCCCGATCATCGTGCCCTGCCATCGCGTGTTGGCCAGTAACGGCATCGGCGGGTATGGAGGCGGGCTCCCGATGAAGCGGACCCTGTTGGCCGTCGAGGGCATCACATCGTTCAACTGAACCGAGAATGGGTCGCCGCCTGTTGTGGAACAAAGGAACCTGCTTGAACTTGACGATGCTTACGGACTCTCGCTCGAGGCCGGGCAACTCCAACTGCCAGTCAAGGTGAACTTCTTGTAGACGAAGTCGGCATTCGTCGGGTTGATGCCATCTGACTCCACCTTCAGATGCACCGATCCTGTCGTTGTACTGAACACTTCGTTACCGGACAGGTCACTGATTCCCGTGCTGGTGTCGGTATCGAAACCAATGGGCCCTCCGTTTGGAGTGGCCTTCTTTTGCGTGTACTTACCGTTCTTGGGTTCGAAGTCGCTGAAGGTCATCTTCTTTGAGATCAAGCCGGAGATTTTGCCGTGCAGCGTCAAGAACACCGAGATCCTGGTTTGGTCGATTCGGATTAGGCAATCGGTTGCTGGGTCGGTCATTTTGAGCGTGCCGTGGTAATGACCGGAGAGAGTGAACGTATTTACCGGGGCGCTCGCTCCGGTGATGCCTTGGTCGAATGGGGCGATGGCGGCCCCACCGGATAGGAATAGGGCGGCCGTCACACCGGTGAGTACCCGGATCCAGGATTTCGTGTCCGTCACCAACCTGTGCATGGTGCTCCTCGCCTTCGTCACGGTCGAATAATCAACCGGCATTGCAACCGTTGGGAGCACTGTAGACCCTGATCAACGAGGGCACAAACGATTCTCCAGCAGGTCCTAAGGTGCCTCCGTGGAAACGACTGACACTGTGCGCCAGGCCTTCGACCTGGCAGGCCGCGTCGCCCTGATCACCGGTGCGGGTAGCGGCATCGGTCGCACCACTTCCGAGGTGCTGGCCTCGGCCGGCGCCGTGGTGGTGTGCGCCGACATCAACGAGGAACGCGCCAACGAAACAGCGGCCGCCATCGTTTCGATCGGCGGGAAGGCCGAAGGCGCCGCGCTGAATGTGGCCGAGCGCGGCGCCACCGCTGCGTTGGTCGAAGACATCGTGGCTCGGCACGGTGGCCTGCAGGTGATGTGCAACATCGCCGGGATCATGATCGACAGCTCCATCATCGACCTCGATCCCGACGAGTTCGAACGCATCCTTTCGGTCAACCTCAAGGGCGTCCTCTACGGGTGCCAAGCCGCCGGGAAAGTGATGGTGGAACAGCGCTCGGGGAGCATCATCAACATGGCGTCGGCCGCCGTGCTGGCCCCATCGCCGGGTATTGGTCCCTACGCCATCTGCAAGGCCGGTGTGGCCCAACTCACCCAATCGATGGCGGTCGAGGTCGGGAAACGAGGCGTGCGGGTGAACACCATCGCTCCGGGCTTCATCCCCACCAACATGACGGCGCGCTACTACACCGATCCCGACGGCACCATCAACGAAGCATCCAAAGACGCCATGGTCGTCCCCATGGCCAAGGTCACACCACTGCGCCGGGTAGGCGTCACTTCCGACATCGGGTACTGCGTGCTCTACCTGGCTTCAGACGCATCGAGCTTCGTCACCGGGCAGCTGCTCAGCCCCAACGGTGGCGTGGCCATGCACTATTAACCGGCGAGATTCATACTCCTAGCGGAGCAGCCAGAACGGCAGCCACGTCAATCTCAGTTCCTTCGAGATCAACACGAGCGGTGTCCCGTCTCCCAGAGAGGAACAGCAAGATCTCGCTCGGCTGTCCAACGATTCGAGTTTCGGTAGGGCCTTTGCGCAACCGAATCTTTCCCCCATCCAGGTTCACTGCGAGGACACCGACCGGGCCGAATCGACGACCCTGCGGCATACCGATGAGTGCCACCATCTTCCAGAAGATGCGCTCCAATTCTGGAGTCGTCAGACGAGGTCCGGCACCGGTGGGACGGCGGACGTCCTCGTGATGCACCCAGATCTCCCACAGGCGCACCCAGGCGAACCCCGGAAAGCGATAGGTCAAGGGAGGTCCTCTTCGAAGTTCGTCCAGTAGCGCCGGATAGCCCCGCGCTATCTCCCGATCCATCAGTTTGCCGAACTGGCGCTGGGCGATTGGGCGCAGCGGACCGAATGTCGTGATGCCAATTAGTCCAGTGATGAAGGCGAGAAACACTGGAATCCCACGGCCCTTCTGCGTGGCCACGACATGACCGGCGAGCACGCGGGTGGTCCAATCCCCGCACGATGTTGGAGCGTCTGGCTCGGCGGATTCGAGGGTGCTGTAGAAGGCTGCCCATTCCTGCTTCAAGAGGCGGGTCGTACCCACATCGTGAGCGTACTGACCTTGTTAGGAAGGGCCCGCCGACTCACCGCCGGTCTCGACCAACGGATGCGACAGACCAAGTGCCCGCAGAGACAGCTCGGGCTGGCGCTGAACCAGGAGAGCTGGGTCAAGCCCGTCCGTAGCGAACACATACAAGTTCCAGAACGGGGCTAGGCCGGTGGGCTCGAGATCGGCGTAGAGGCGCTCTTCGACGTCAATGCGGCGGGTGAACCCGACTTCGGCGAAGCGATCCGTCCACCAACTGAAGGCGGCGATACACAAATGCCCCTCAATGGGCACGCCGTTGGCATCGACTTCAAGGTCCTCGTCGGGCACCGGGCCGAAATAATCAGCACCGAGACTTTTGTAATGAGCCAGTTGTTCCGGTCGGACCTTGCCTTCGAAGTGCCCGTCCGGCCCTGAGCCGTTGTGGCCGAACGACGGGATGGTGGCGTAGACCAAGCCACCGCAGACCCGGCGAATCTCTTTGAGCGCCTGTGGGATGTCGGACGGCGGGATGTGCTCGAGGATCTCGAGGGTGGAGACCAGTTCGAACTGGCCGTCAGTGAAGGGCAGTCCATCAGTGAGGTTGCCAACGCGCAGATGGTCACGGGCGCCAGGAGTGGCGTGATCGATGGCGTACTGACTGATGTCACTCCCCAGAGCGTCGACACCCAGCTCTCGCAGGGCCTCGACCAGGAAGCCGGTGGCGCATCCGACATCGAGCGAAGTCGTGACAGGGAAGTTGCGCCACAGCAGATAGGCGGCGATATCGGCGTTGGATGAGATGCGGTCGTAGCTGGCGTAGCCAGACTGTCCCTGGCGATCACCCGAAGGATCGCGGCCCGCCCCGAAGTACGACCCGTCGTATAAGCCTTGATCCGGACCGGCGGTTGGCCGCAGGCCTAGCTTGCGCAGGACGCCCCCGACCTTCGACCTCAACCTGGTGGGCTCCATGCCGGCCGACGATAGTGGGCGAATTCCGGTTTCTGACGGTCCGTCAGCTCCCGACTACGCTCGAATCCATGCCTGAGCCGCTGCCCATGATCATCTCGGTGGACGACCACGTGGTCGAACCGCCCAATGTCTGGCAGGACCGACTCCCGTCCAAATACCTGGAGATCGGGCCCCGGGTCGTGCGCGCGCCCATGCCTGAAGTGGTGTTCAAGGGCGGCAGCCTGACTGTGAAGCCCGGGTCCAAGGGCGAGCCGGTGGATTGGTGGTACTACGAGGATCTCAAGCGGCCGTTGCTGCGAGTTGATTCGGCCGTTGGCGTGCCTCGTGACGAAGTCACCATGCGGGGCGTGATGTACGAGGAAATGCGGCCCGGTTCCTATGAGGTCAAGCCTCGCCTCGAAGACATGGACGCCAACCACATTGAGGCTGCGCTCTGCTTTCCCACGTTTCCGCGCTTTTGCGGACAAACCTTCACCGAGGCCAAGGATCACGACCTGGGACTGCTTTGCGTCAAAGCCTACAACGACTGGATGGTCGAAGAATGGTGCGGTGACAGCGGTGGTCGCCTCATCCCGCTGTGCTTGATCCCCTTGTGGGATGCCGAGCTGGCGGCGGAGGAAGTGCGGCGCAACGCCGATCGCGGTGTGCGGGCCGTGTGCTTCAGCGAAATTCCGCCCTACCTCGGCCTGCCCAGCGTGCACGATCCCGACCACTACTGGGACCCTTTCTTCCAGGCTTGTGCTGAGACCAAGACCATCGTCAACATGCACATCGGCTCCTCATCGAAGATGCCATCGACATCGGCCGACGCACCGCCGGCCGTCGGTTCGACGCTGACCCACACCAACGCCACCTTCTCCTTGGTGGACTTCCTCTTCAGTGGTGTGTTCGTCCGGATTCCCGAACTGAAGGTGGCCTACTCCGAGGGGCAGATCGGCTGGATCCCCTACATCCTTGAGCGCGCCGACCGCGTCTGGGAGGACAACCGAGGCTGGGGTGGCGTGGCCGACATCGTGCCGGAAAAGCCCAGCAGCTACTTCAAGGACCATGTGTGGGGCTGCTTCTTTGATGACGCCCACGGTCTCAAGTCGGTAGACGAGATCGGCGTCGACAACATCACCTACGAATCCGACTACCCGCACTCGGACTCGACGTGGCCCAACACTCGTCAGATCGCCGAAGTACAGATGGCCGACCTCAACGACGAGCAGCGACGCAAGATCGTGCGCGGTAACGCCATCAAGTTGTTCGGCCTCGACTTCGTGGCCTGATCGCACCAACTTCCTCGACGTGGATCTTCGCTACACCGAGGACGAGCAGGCCTTCCGCGATCACTTGCGGACGTGGCTGCGAGACACCCTGCCTTCGCTACCCCCGGTGCCCGACCACAATGATTGGCCCGGCCGGCGTGCCTACGACTCCAATTGGCAGCGGCTGCTCTTCGGCGCCGGTTATGCCGGGGTGGACTGGCCCGTTGAGGGAGGAGGACGGGGTTCCTCTCCGATTGAGCAGCTGATCTTCAAGGAAGAGTGCGAGCGCGCCGGCGCGCCGTATGTCGGCGTCAACTTCGTGGGTCTGCTCCACGCCGGCCCGACCATCATTGCCGAGGGCAGCGCAGCACAGCAGGAGCGCTACTTGCCGCCCATCCTCGACGGCCGCGAGGTGTGGTGCCAAGGCTTCAGCGAGCCCGATGCCGGCAGTGACCTGGCTTCGCTACGCACCAAGGCGGTCCGCGACGGTGATCAGTACGTCGTCACCGGCTCGAAGATCTGGACGTCCCATGCCGAAGTGGCGGATCACTGCGAGCTGCTGGTGCGCACTGGGGAAGAAGGCCACCGAGGCATCACATGGTTGATCATGCCCATGGACTCCCCGGGAATTGAGATCCGACCCCTACGCACCATTGCGGGTTCCACCGAGTTCGCCGAGTTGTTCCTCAACGAAGTGCGCATCCCGGTGGCCAACCGAGTGGGCGACGAGAACGACGGGTGGCGAGTCACGATGGTGACGCTGTCCTTCGAACGGGGCACTGGTTTCGTGGGCGAGCTACTTGAGTCGATGCGCCTGCTGCGTGCCTTGCACCAGTTGACCCATCGCTTGGACCTCATGGGAGATCTCGGACTGCAGCGCAAGATCGGTCACCTCACCGCCGCCTTCGACGCACTGTGGGCGCTGACCAAGCGCAATGTCTCCGAGGCAGCGCAGACCGGCATTCCCGGCATCGGAGGATCGGTCTTCAAGCTGTCCTTCTCCGAACAGGCGCAGGCCCTCGGCGACCTGGCCATGGAAGTACTCGACCGCTCCTCGTTGGTGTCCGAGCCCCTACTGGCTCCCGACGGGGACTCATTCGGCAACGACGAGCAGGTCGCCGCCTGGTTCAAGTCGATTTCGCTGACCATTGCCGCCGGCACGTCACAGGTGCAGCGGAACATTGTGGCCGAACGCATTCTCGGCTTGCCCAAGGTTCGATGAGAGAGACCGCGCGCTGATGGACTTTCGCATCACAGACGATCAGAAAGAACTGGCGTCGGGCATCAGGACCATGCTGGCCGGCCGTCTGCCTCTCGAGCATGTGCGCGCCCAAGAAGATGCCGAGTCGGCCATTAGCGCCGAGGACTGGCTGGCCCTGGGTGACACCGGCGTGTTCGCCCTCACGCTGCCCGAGCCCAACGGTGTGGGCCTCGGCATGGCCGATGCCGTGGTGGTCTTCGAAGAACTCGGGCGCGCCCTCATCCCCGGTCCACTGGTGGGCACCTTCCTGGCCGCCAGCGCGGGGTTGGTGGATGGCGCCGCCAAAGGGGCCGCCCAGGTCGGCGTGCACGGAGGCTCCGGCCCCATCCTCATTGAACACCTGGCCTCGCTCAATGCGCTGCTGGTGATCTCCGGCTTCGAGCGCACCGCGACCACGCGACTGCTCAATCCCGCACCCTCAGTGAGCACCGCTCGACGGATCACGGCGCCCCTGTGCCCTCTCACTCCAATGTGGCAGGTCGATTCGTTGCCGGCCGGAGACCCGGTCAAGGACGTGGGCTTCCGTTTTGGGCGGGATGGCTCGTTGCTCACGGCTGCCTTGCAGGTGGGTCACGCTGCGGCCACGTTGGACCTGGCCGTCGAATACGCCAAGGTGCGCCAGCAATTCGGCAAACCCATCGGCAGCTTTCAGGCCATTAAGCACATCTGTGCCGACATGCTGGTGCGATCAGAAGTGGCACGCAATGCTGTGCAGGCGGCGGCCTGCCTGGCCGACGATCCTGAAGTGGTGAAGGCCGAGGCCGAGGGCACCGGGACCTCACCCGAAGACGTCATCCGTCGGGCCGTGATGGGAGCCAAGCTGCTGGCCGACGAGGCCGCCATGGCCAACGCACGGGCGGCCATTCAGGTGCACGGCGGTATGGGCTTCACGTGGGAGGTACCCATCCATCTCCATCTGAAGCGCTCGCGGGTACTGGCCACCACGTTTGGCACACCGTCGCAACTCTCGCTGGCCGTGTCAGCTCTCGCCTAACAAAACGGAGAACCTTGCTATGACCGACCTCTCGTTGATCCCTCATGATGTGGTGCGCACCGTGCCCGAGGGCCAGGTGGTCTTCGGCATGCAATTGCCGATTCAGTCACAGTCGACGTTGTACGTGGCGGAATGGGAGAAGGCGGCCGGTCCGGCCGAGCTCGGTCGCATCGCCCAGGTGGCCGACCAGTCGGGCTACTTCTACCTTGGGGTGTGCGACCACACCGCCATTCCCGAGCGCCTGGCCGATGCCATGGGAACCATTTGGTACGACACCACCGCCACCCTTGGTTGGTTGGCCGCGCTCACGACTCGAACTCATCTGCTGTCCCACGTGCTGATTTTGGCCCAGCGCCATCCGTTACGGGCCGCCAAAGAACTGTGCACGCTGGACGTGCTCTCGAACGGTCGTCTCATTGTCGGCGTCGGCGCCGGTCACGTGCCCGAGGAGTACGAACTGCTCACTGGTGATTTCGCCGAACGAGGGCGGCACACCGATGAGGCTGTGTCAGCGCTGGCCCTGGCTTTCACGAACGAGTTCCCCCAACTCCCTGGGCCGCGATTCCCGGCGCAGGGCATGGGTGTGGCACCAAGACCGGTGCGCCAACCCCGTCCTCCCATTTGGATCGGTGGCTCCTCGCCGGCGGCCATTCGTCGCACGGCCGCATTCGGCGACGGCTGGCTCCCGCAGGGCACGCGACGACGCGATCTGCCAGAACAGATCGCCAGCCTGCGCCAACAACGGGAAGAGGTTCGAGGCGGCGCACCCATCGACATCGGCACCATTGTCGAACCGATACACATGAGCAGTGGGCCATCGACCTGGGACCTGCCGGCCTGGGTGCTGCAGGGAAGTCCGGAAGAGATCGCCGAATCGTTGCGCCAGCTGACGGCCATGGGCGTGAACCATCTGCAGGTGCGCTTCATGGCTCGTTCATTGGATGAGTTCTGTGAACAGACAGCTGCCTTTGGCGAACAGGTTGGACCACTCCTCAACGATTGACGCCAGTCCGGTGCATATCGGATCAGTAGGGTGGCTGGCCTGACCACTCGAAGCGGCACAACGGCTGAGCACAATCGGTCCGAGCCCGGCCGTCGAGGGGCGAAGCTCCTACGGCTCGGTGCCGTGGTGGCGGCGATCGCCTCCAACCTGGCCGGGGCCGTCGTCGTCTTCTTGTATCTCGGCGTGCTTGGGCCAGGCACTCCTGCTCTCGGGTCACACAAAGGTGACACCGCTTTGTTGTTCTTTGGGGTGCTGGTAGTCACCACAGTGGGTGGCACCGCCTTCTTCACGTGGCTGACCAAATCACTCAACGATGCACTGACCCGAGGTGGACCATTCTCGCCTCACGATCGGCGAACACTGCTCGTCAACAGTGCTCGGGTGGCTCTCTTCTCGCTCTGCAGTTGGGTCATCGCGGCCGGCTTGTTCAGCTACTACGACGATGTCCTGCTCCATCGAGCGCGCCGTGACAGTGGTGCGCTTGGGCTTGGGCGTCGTGCTGGGCGGCCTCACCACCACTGCGCTGGTGTATTTGCTCAATGAGCGAGCGGCCCGTCCCATGTACGCCCTCGTCTTCGCCCATGACGCACCGACCGAAGTGTCGGGGTTGGGCCTGGAACTGCGACTGACCCTGGCCTGGGCCCTGGGGGCGGGTATCCCCATGCTCGGCATCGCGCTGGCCTACCTGGGCGAGACCGACCACGACTTCACCATCGTGCGGCGCACCGTGCTGGTGGCCGCCGGCATTTCCGTGCTGGCCGGCGCCGTCATCGCCAATCTCATGGCTCGGGCAGTAGTGCGACCGGTGGAATCGGTGCGCCGAGCCATGGCACTGGTGCAGGCCGGCGAGACCGGTGTCAGCATCGAAGTGGACGATGCCAGTGAAATCGGGCTCCTTCAGGCTGGCTTCAACGACATGATGGCCGGCTTACGAGAGCGCGCCGTTCTCGAGGATTTGTTTGGGCGACATGTCGGAATTGACGTGGCCCGCCAGGCCATGGAGCGCGGCATCGGCCTGCACGACGAGCAGCGCGACGTCAGCATTTTGTTCATCGACATCGTGGGTTCGACCACCTTGGCCGCCACCCGTCCCGCTTCCGAAGTGTTCGCACTTCTCAACGAGGTCTTCGCTGCCGTCGTGCGCGAAACCACCGCGGTGGGTGGATGGGTCAACAAATTCGAAGGCGACGCCGCACTCTGCGTCTTCGGCGCTCCGGCTGACATGCCCGACCATGCCGCACGGGCACTCCAGGCTGCTCGAGCGTTGCGCGTCGCGCTCATCGGCCTCGGGCGGCAACATCCTGGCCTCGACGCCGGTATCGGCGTGTCCACGGGGACCGTGGTGGCTGGGAACATCGGTGCCGAACAGCGGTTTGAGTACACCGTCATCGGCGATCCGGTCAATGAAGCTGCTCGCCTGACCGAGGAAGCTAAGACGAGCGACGGCAGAGTCCTGGCCAGTGAGCGCACCATCGATCAAGCCGGTGCCGAAGCCGCACACTGGGTGCACGTGGGGTCGACCACCCTGAGGGGCCGCACCAGTCCGACTGCGTCATATGCACCGAAACAACACTGAGCCAAACCCGTAAGGTGGCCGCATGAAACTCGGAATTCACTTCGCCAACTTCACCCTTCCCGGGGGACCCGAGGCCCTCGGCCCGACCTTGGCGGCCACGGCACAAGCCGCTGAAGACATCGGGTGCACCACGTTCTCCTGCATGGACCACTGGTTCCAAATGGAGGAGTTCGCCGACCGGAGCGACCCCATGCTCGAGGGCTACACCTGCCTGGGCTACCTGGCTGGGCTGACCAAGCACATGCGTCTCAGCCTGCTCGTGACCGGTGTGACCTATCGCCACCCTGGCTTACTGGCCAAGATCGTCACCACGCTCGATGTGCTGTCCGGCGGCCGAGCCCAGTTGGGCATCGGAGCCGCCTGGTACGAAAAAGAGCACAAAGCGTTGGGCGTTCCATTCCCTTTGGTCAGTGAGCGCTTCGAGCGCTTGGAAGAGACGCTGCAGATCTGCCACCAAATGTGGAGTGACGACAACGGGCCGTACGTCGGCCGTCACTACCAGCTGGACGAAACCATCTGCTCACCCCGCCCCTTGCAGCAGCCGCATCCGCCCATCCTGATCGGCGGCAGTGGAGAGCGGAAGACCCTGAAGCTGGTGGCCCAATATGCCAACGCCTGCAACATTTTCGCCGTCTCGCCCGAAGTAGTGGGCCAAAAGCTCGATGTGCTGGCGCGGCACTGTGACGCCGAAGGGCGCAATCCGGCCGACATCCAGAAGACCATCCTGGCCTTCACCAATCCGGTTGATGACCCCGACGCCTTCCTGCGCGACATGGAGGGCTACGCGAAAATGGGCGTGGAATTGGCAGAGATTATGCCGCTGGTACAAAACCCGGCCGAATGGGTGGCCAGTATTGGCGAAAAGTTCATCGAACAGCTGGACGAGGTGTAAGGCCACATCGCATGTTCATAACCGTCGCCTTCGACGTCCTCATCCTGGCCTACATATTGAGCCGGCAAGTCCGCGTCCGGATTGTGCCGCGCGATCCACGACTGCACCTGCCGGCCATCCTCGCCCTGATCGGCTTGCTCGAACTCATCGGCTACACCAGCGACCACCACCACCACGTGACGTCCGCCGACTACGCCTGGTTGCTGGGCACCTTGATGGTTGGTGCCGCCGGTCTGGGAGCCCTCCGCGCCCTGACCGTGCGGATCTGGGTCTACAACAACTGGGTGGTCCGCCAGGGCACCTGGGTCACCCTGACGCTGTGGGTCGTGTCGCTGTCCCTGCACTATCTGAGTGAAATCGGCGCCGGCCACACTGGGGGCAGTGACCTCGTCAACTCCAGCCTGCTGCTCTACATCGGCGTCACGTTCGCCGTCCAGAATCTCGTCGTGCACCAACGAGCCCTGCCCCTCTGGCAGAAGCTTGGACCTGACGCCGGGCAGCGCATGCAGGTCAACTTCGGACAGGGTCCCGGTGGAGGCGCCACGTTCTTCACCACGTTCCGGAATTTCGGTGGCGATGCGCCGCCGCCTCAGACCTACGACCCGAACATCATCGATGCTGAAGTGGTCGAGGACGACGAAGACCCACCGCAACTGCGCTAGGTGATCGACGCCGGGTCATCCGCCCGCCTATCTCATACACTCGGCCGCCATGACGACCCCCCGCACCTTCTCCCAGAAGCCCTTTGAGGGTCCCCCGGGATCAACCGAAGTTGTGCTCATCCGCCACGGCGCTTCGGCCGATGCCGTCGAAGGCGAAGAGTTCGACCTAGTCGACGGGCAGGGGGACCCGCCGCTTTCTCCGATCGGGCAGGAGCAGGCGAAACTGGTCAGTGCCCGCCTGGCCCGAGAAGAGTTCGCCGCGCTGTACGTCAGCACCCTCCGGCGGACATCGGAGACGGCAGCGCCCCTAGTCGCTCACTCTGGTCTGGTGCCCGTCGTCGATGCCGATCTGCGCGAAGTCTTCCTCGGTGAATGGGAAGGGGGCATCTTCCGTCAGAAGGTGGCCGACCAGGACGACCTGTTGCAGCAGGTATTCAAGGAAGGACGATGGGATCCGATCCCCGGCGCAGAGACGTCAGTCGCTTTTGGGCAGCGGCTGCGCGCTGCCATCACACGGATCAGCCAAGCCCACGCTGGCCACAAGGTCGCCGTGTTCTCTCATGGAGCCGCCATCGCCGAACTGATGCACCAAGCCAGCGGCTCCGAGCCGTTCGCCTTCCTCAGCGTGGACAATGCGTCCATCTCCCGCATTCTCGTGGCAGCTGACCGGTGGGTTCCACGCGGCTACAACGACCGCTCACACCTGGACGCGCCAGAGTAAACCTGTGGGATCGAGCGGAGACCGGCCGCGAAAGCCAAAGAGAAAACTGCCACCCATTCCCAAGTACGTGCGTCCCCCGAATGCTGGTCGATACTGGAGACTGGGCGGACCGTTGACGGCCGACAAAGAAGCCGAGGCGGTAGCGGCCGAGCGAGCCAAAAAACCAGGCCGGTTGGGTCGCTGGGTACTGAAGAAGCTAGGTGGCTCCCCGCCACCCGGAGCCACCTAGCTTCAACGCACCACCGTGGATGTGCGGAGCGCCTGCTCAATCACATCGGTGATCTCAATTCCCACCAGTTCGTCGCGCTGAAGCAAGGCGTCACGCAGGGCTTCAACCACATCACTGTGCTCGGACACGATCTGCATGGCGGCATCGCACGAAGACTGCAGCAGGGCGTCGAGTTCGGCCCGAGCTTCCTTGTCACCCAGCACCTTGTCGACCAGCCCACCGCCACCGATGCCGGAACCGGTCGCAGCCACCGAGATGAGTGAGTGGCCCATGCCACAGGCGCCGATCATTTGCGCTCCGATGCTGGTGGCGGCAGCCAGGTCTGAGGCCGGACCGGTGGAGACCTCGTCGAACCAATGCTCCTCGGCCACCATGCCGCCCATGCAGATCTGCAGCAAGGCATTGAGCTCTTCTTTGCGTTGGGTGAATCGCTCCTCTGTGTCGGAATGTTGGAGGAGGCCGAGCGAGTCGCGTCGCTTGACAATGGACAGCACATCAAGCTGCCGCGTCTCGCCCACGAAGTAGGCCACCGTGGCGTGTCCGGCCTCGTGCGTGGCGACTCGGCTGCGCTCGTCCGCGGTGTACAAGGTGGCGTCAGTGACGCCCAACTCCACCAGCATTTTGGCTTCGGCCACGTCGGACATGGTCATGGCCGAGCGCCCGTGGGTGAGAGCGATGACCAATGCCTCGTCCATCAGGCGCTCCAATGCTGCGGGCGAATAGCCGAAGGTCATGCCGGCCACGGCATCGACAGCCGCGTGCTGGTCCATGTCGTCGGCATGCGCCTTCTTGCCCAGGTAGTACGCCACAATGTCGCCCCGGGCCCGGCGTCCAGGCAGTCCGAAGTAGATCGAGCGGTCAAAGCGCCCGGGACGGATAAGGGCCGGGTCAAGGTCGTCTTTGCGGTTGGTGGCGCCGACCACCAGCACGTTGGCGGGCACCACGGCCGGCTTGCTCAACTTTTGCCCCTCGGGCAGATAGCGGTTGATGAGGTCGATCCAGCCATTGCGAAATTTCTGACCGCGACTGGGCGTGTCGAAGGACTGCAGTTGTACCAAGAGTTCATTGACAACGCCGGTGACACCCTCGCTGCCGCCGCTGCCCTGGCCGCGTCGGGAGGCACCGATGGCGTCGATCTCCTCAATGAAGCCGATGGCGCCGCCTTCGGTGCGGGCGTGCTTGCGCAACTGCTTGAAGAAAGAGCGGATCTTGCGGTTGGTCTGCCCGAAGTACATGGACTGGAACGCAGACGCCGAGACAAAAAGGAACGGCACTTGGGCTTCCTTGGCCATGGCCTTGGCCACGAAGGTCTTGCCGGTACCCGGGGGGCCCTCGAACAACACGCCACGCCGGGCCGACCCTCCCATGGAGTCACGGAAGGTCTGATGGGCCAAGAAGAGATTGACGGTGCGCACCACTTCGGACTTGATCCCGTCGATGCCCACCACGTCGTTGAGGCCGACATTGGTCTCACCCGGCCGGATCAGCATGTGGGGGGAACGACCAGCGCCGATGAGTGGAGCCGCCATGACGACACCCAGCAGGAGCACAATGATGCAGACCGGGAGAATCGGTACCAGCCAGCTCGGGAAATGCACCGCGGGAAACAGACTGTGACCCGAAGCGATGCGCATGCCGGCCCAGCCGAAGAACAGCCCACCCACGGCCACGAAGCGGCGCAAGCGCGTGCGGCGGCGGCGCTCTTGCGCTCTGGACACATCGGCGCTGCGCAAAATGGTGTCGCCAACGACACCGTCCATGGCGTGGGCCTCACGTCCCGGATACATCAGGTTCTGCTCCATGCCTGGCGCTTCCTGATTGACCGAAGTCGGCGTGCTGCGATTCGTTCCATCCCTCATGAAATGAGAATCGCCTCACCACGGCAAAACTTGCGAAGGAGCTACCTCAGGGTCGCACCCAGGCCGGAAGGAACACTTGGGAGCCGTCCGGCCGCGCCCGAGCCGTGAAGACGACGCGCACCGGTTCCCCAATGACGATGGTGGACGGGTCGATCTCATTGATGGCGCCCATGGGGCCGGTGACGAAGTTCCCCACCAGCCGCAGCGACGGCTCCTCGGCCAGCGTGACCGCTATCACCGGGAACGGTGCGAACGGCGAGTAGGCCGGCAGCAGCGGAGGATGCGGCACCACGAACGACCAGATGGTGCCGTCGCCGCTCACCTTTTGCCACCGGCGCTCAGTCGACTGGCAGTGGGGACACATGACGCGAGGCGGGAAGCGCAGCCGACCACAGGCGCCACAGGCCTGCATCCTCAGTTCACCAAGTGCGGTGCCCTCCCAAAATCCGTCGGATTCCTCATCGCCCAGCGGCACCAGGAAGTCCTCTGTGCCGGGTGGGGCGCTTGCCGTCATGGGGCCCATTCTGGCCGGTGAGGCCGGGCGTCGCACACCACACTGAGCGGTGGACCTGCACCTTTGGCGAGAGGGAGGCCGGCAGATCAATATGTGACACACCGTCAGATCTTCTGGCCCCGCCCAAGAGGGAGCACCCATGGCGCACAGCACCGGCCCCAACGAACAGCAACTCCTCATCGGCGGGAAGTGGATCGATGCCTCCGACGGCACCTACGACGTCATCAACCCCGCCACCGAAGGTGTGGTCGGCCAGGCCCCCAACGCCAGCGCGACCGACGCCCTTTCGGCCGCCGCCGCAGCCAAGGAAGCCCAGCCAGGCTGGGCCGCGTGGTCGGTGGAGGACCGCAGTGCGCTGATGCGTGACGCAGCTGCGGCCATCCGGGCCAAGTCGGCTGACCTGCTGCCACTCGTCATCGCCGAGACGGGCGCAACGGCCACGGTGGGCTCGCGCATGCAGGTCCCGGTGGCCGCTGACCGCTTCGAGCGCTACGCCCGCGACCCCCGCCAGGTGCTGCAGACACCGCTCTTGCCCCAGTCGGCCCAGGCCACCCCGCTGGCCCCGGGCGGGATCATCGGCGGCATGATCAATCGGCAACCGCTGGGCGTCGTCGCCTGCATCACGTCGTACAACTTCCCCATGGTCAACATGGCGGGCAAGGTGGCTCCCGCCTTGGCCGCCGGCAACACCGTCGTCGTGAAGCCTGCACCGCAGGACCCGCTGGCCGTGATTGAACTGGTGCGCATTTTGCACGAGGTCGGGTTCCCTCCCGGAGTGGTCAACCTGGTCAATGGCAACGGCCCCGTGGCTTCGGCCGCGCTGGTCGATGCCGACGATGTCGACTGCGTGAGCTTCACCGGCTCCACCCAGGTCGGCATCACCATCGCCGAGAAGTCGGCGCGCACCATGAAGCGCCTCCTGCTGGAATTGGGTGGCAAGGGAGCGTGTGTGGTGTTCGATGATGCGGACATAAAGGGTGCCATCGGGTGCATCGGCTCGACCTGGTCGTTCCACTCCGGCCAGATTTGCACTGCACCCACCCGGGCTGTGGTGCACCGGAGCGTGTTCGAACAGGTGCGCGATGGCCTGGTGCAGATGGCCGGCTACCTCAAGGTGGGCGACCCGACGGACAAGGCCACCATCATCGGCCCGGTCATATCGGCCGCCCAACGCGACCGCATTGAGGCGCACATCGCCACTGCCGTCGAGGACGGCGGCGAGCTGATCATCGGGGGCTCCCGCCCGGCCGACCTGCCCACGGGGTACTACGTGGCCCCCACCCTCATCACGGGCGACAACAACATGCGCGTGGCCCGTGAGGAGATCTTCGGCCCCGTCATCACCATGATCCCCTTCGACGACGAGGAGGAGGGCATCGCCATTGCCAACGACACCGAGTTTGGCCTCTACGACTACGTCTTCTCCAAGGACGGAGCCCGCGCCTTACGGGCGGCCAAGCAGTTGCAGGCCGGTCATGTCGGTATCAACACAGCCCAGCGCAACCATGACGCCCCCTTCGGCGGATTCAAGAAGAGTGGTGTCGGGCGCGACGGCGGCGACTTCGGGCTGCTGGCCTACACCGAGCCCCAGGCCATCATCTGGACCTCGTAACCAAGGGCCGGGCGGCACACACCGGCACCCGAATTCGGGGTGGTCCTAGACTGCAAATCAGACCGCATTGATCGTGATTGCGGCCGGGGAGGAAGGTCATGGCCATCGACACCACTGATGTGGAGACCACCGTCAAGGTCCGGCGGCTGACCGTCCGCACTGGGGCCGAGCTGTCCGATGTCGAGTTGCGCGCCGCCAGTGACGGGCAGATCGCCCAAGTCCGGTCGGCCCTCTTGGCCCATCGAGTGGTCTTCATCCGCGGCCAGGACCTCAGCGCACGCGAGCAGATCAACTTCGCTCGTCGGCTGGGACCGCTCACCCAAGGGCATCCCACGCTGCCGGTGGTGGACGGCGAGGAGCTCATTTTGGACCTGGACTCTCTGGCCGGCGGTGCGGCCAATCACTGGCACACCGACGTCACGTTTGTCGATCGACCTCCGATGTTCTCCATTCTGCGCGCCATGGTGCTACCTGAAGTGGGCGGCGACACCCTGTGGGCCAACACGGTGGCTGGCTATGCCGATCTCCCAGCGGATCTGCGCCAGTTGGCCGACCAGCTGCGGGCCTTGCACTCCAACGGGTACGACTACGGGCGGCCGGACGTGGTGGCGCTGCGGGCCAAAATCGGCGAGGAGCGGTTGGCCAACCTGGCCGCCTTCGTGGCCGAGGTATTCGAGACGGAACATCCTGTGGTGCGCGTTCATCCTGAGACCGGTGAGCATGCGTTGTTGTTGGGTGGCTTTGCGCACCGGCTGGTGGGTCACAGCTCGGCCGAATCGGTGGACATCATCCGCATGCTGCAGTCGTATGTGACCCGGCCCGAGAACGTGGTGCGCTGGACCTGGCAAGTGGGCGACGTGGCCATTTGGGACAATCGCGCTACCCAGCACTACGCCATCTACGACTATGGGGACGATCATCGGCGCATGCAGCGGGTGACCACGGCGGGAACGCCCATTGAAGGACTGGACGGTCGGCCCAGTGTGGCGCTCCAGGGCGACTCCTTGCTCTACAACTTGGCTCATTGAAGGTGGACACCTTCCCCCACACGCCTATGCCACAGCGCGGACTGCCCGCGGACGAAGTCATGGCCCAGCTGATGCACATGAAACGCGACGACCAGGACTGGCGCGGTGGTCGTGTCTTCAGCCTGGTGTACTCGGCCGGCGACGAGGTGCACGAGTTGCTGCAAGGCGCACTGTCGCTCTTCAGTGCCGAGAACGGACTCAACGTTCTGGCCTTTCCCAGCATCGGCACCATGCAACACGACATCATCTGCAACACGGCCACGTTGCTCGGAGCCGACGACCCGGCCAGCGGCGGTGCGGTGGAGGGGTACCTCACATCAGGCGGTACCGAGAGCCTGTTGCAGGCGGTCAAGTCGGCTCGCGACGTAGCGCGCCAGGACAGGGGCATCGCCCACCCACAGGTCGTGGCAGCCGAGAGCGCCCACGCCGCCTTCACCAAGGCAGCCGACTACTTCGACGTGGAGCTCATTCGGATACCGGTCGATGCGGACTTCCGGGTCAACGTTGACGCCATGGCCGACGCCTGCACCGACGACACCATCATGGTGGTGGGCTCTGCTCCCACCTACCCGCAGGGCGTGGTCGACCCCATCGCCGACATCGCGGCACTGGCGCTCGATCGCGGCATCCTTTGCCACGTCGACGCCTGCATGGGGGGCTTCCTCCTCCCGTTCCTCACCCAGCTGGGGCGGTTTACCGAACCATTTGATTTCCGTCTGCCCGGTGTGACCTCCATCTCGGCCGACGTGCATAAGTACGGCTACGCCTCCAAGGGCGTATCGGTGATCCTCTACCGCACCCACGAACTGGCCCGGAAGCAGCTCTTCATCACCACCGACTGGCTCGGCGGGTTTTACGCCTCCACCGCTATGGCCGGCACTCGACCGGCCGGTCCGATCGCCGCCGCCTGGGCCGCCCTTATGCACATCGGGACTGAGGGCTACCTGGAACTCACCCGCACCGCCCACGATGCCGCGTTACAACTGCGTCAGGGCGTCGAGTCCATCGACGGGCTGGAAGTGCGAGGCGATCCGCAGGGCACCGTGATGGCCTTCGGGGCCATCGATCCTGCCTCGCTCGACATCTTTGCCGTGGGTGAGCGGTTGGCCAAGGCCGATTGGTATCTCGACCGTCAGACCCGTCCCGACTCGTTGCATGCCACCGTCCATGCCGGCAGTGCCGCCACGGTTCCCTATTTAGTAGACGATCTCCGTGCCGCCGTGACGGCCGTCGGGTCGGTCCGGGCCGAGGATCGATCCACCACATACGGCCAGAGTTGACCGGCTACGAGGTGGTGAGCCCGCCGTCCACGGGGAGGGCGGCGCCGGTGATGCCACTGGCATCGGGTCCGCACAGCCAGGCAATGAGCGCCGCCGGCTCGTCGGGCTCGAGCAGACGTTCGGTGAGCTGCTGCGCCGCGAATTCCTCGCCCGAGGAGAGTCCGTACACCGCGGCCGACGCCTCCAGAATTGGTGTCCGGGTCGAACCGGGACAAATGGCGTTGGCCGTGATGCCGGTGCCAGCCAGGTCGGCGGCCAAGGACTTGATCATTCCGATCACTGCATGTTTGGACGCGCTGTAGCCACTGAGCTTGCGCAATCCGAGCATGCCGGCGGCCGATGACACCGCCACAAACCGTCCAGATCGCGGTGCATCCTGCTCCAACAACACGGGCACCGCCGCAGTGGCCAGATTTCGTACTCCCACCACATTGACGTCGAACTGCACGTTCCACTGGGCGTCGGGCAGCTCCCACAGGGGCTGACCGCCGCTGACCACACCGGCCACTCCCACTGCGGCCGTGAGGCCACCGAAGGTGGATACGGCGGCCTCGACCGCAGCCTGCATGTCGAGGTGGCTGCGGACATCGCCGATCATGGTGAGGACCGAGCCCGAGTGCTTGGCTCCCAGCGCATCGAGTTCAGCCGCATTGGCCAACGAGTAGTTGAGACTGGGATCGTCAGCGCAGACATCGACCGCCACCACCTGCCAACCGCCGCCCACCAACCGATCAACGGTGGCAGCGCCTATGCCCCGAGCAGCTCCGGTCACGACCGCGACAGGACTCACCCTGACACCGCGCCGATAGGCCAGTGGCTCTCTACGGCCAGAAACAGATGATCAGAAATGGACTGGAGCAAGAGCTCGCCCTCTTCGGCACTGGCCCCGCTCGGATCACCCAACACGCCGTTGGACGATACCGGCCTCACCCCTTCGGCGCGTAGACGGGGCAGAAGTACTTCCAACGACTGGGTCGCGCCGGCCTGGGCCGCATGGAGGCGGACGGCCGCCGGATCGATGGCCAGCATGATCGATGTCTCCGTGCGACCGGCATGGGCATCACCGCCGGGAGTGGAGGCAGTCAGGACCAAAAGGTCGTCCCCGTCAGCCGTGCATTGCCGATGGACGAGGGAGAGGGCGTCGGCATTCCCACCATGGGCGGAGACCAACACCACACCCTTAAAGGCCCCTCGAGCGGAGCGAACGAGCTCCACCAGGAATTGAGCCAATACTTCGTGACCCACCAACAGCGTGCCGCCGAAGTCGGCATGCTCACCACTGGCGCCGTACGGCACCAACGGCGCTTGCACCAAATCGCTTCGCGCCCGTGACAAGCGATCCACCAGCGCCACGGCAACGCGCGCATCGGTATCGAAGGGCAGATGCGGCCCGTGTTGCTCCGTCGATCCCAACGGGATGACCAACAACCGAGAGCGTTTGGTGGCCTCGACCTCTGGCCAGGTGGCGTCGGCCAGTCTCATGTGGCCGCTACACGCGGGCCGGTGACCGGAAATGCACTGGGGTGGGGATTGGTATGGGTTGGCCGTTCCGGTCCACCTTGGAGTGCCCGAGACTGGACTGCGGTGTGCCGGCACGCTCCGCCAGTGCCTCTTCACCGTGCCCGAACACGCACTCGGGATCGGGACCGTCAAGCGGCAGCCCAGTAAAGAACTTGGCTGCCATGCAGCCCCCTTGGCAAGCGTCGTACGACCCGCATGAGGCGCATGCCCCAGCGCTCTGTGGTTCGCGCAAGGATTGGAACAGTTCCGACTCCCGCCAGACGCGGGCGAAACCGCCTTCATCCCTGATGTTGCCGGCCAGGAATTCGTCGTCGATCACGAACGGACAGGCGTAGACATCGCCGATCGGGTCGATTAGGCAAACAACTCGTCCGGCTCCGCACAGATTGAGGCCGTCGAGGGGCTCGCCGAGGGCCGAAAGATGGAAAAACGAATCGCCGGTGAGTACATCGGGGCGGTTGAGCAGCCAGTGATAGAGCATGCGCTGCTGTTCGGCCGTTGGGTGCAGTGCGTCCCAGGAATCGACGCCGCGACCGGATGGGCGCAATCGAGTCAACCGAAGCTGGGCCCCATAACTCTCGGCGATGTCGGAGAAGGCATCGAGCTGAGTGACGTTCTCACGGGTGACCACCACGCTGATCTTGAATGGCCCGAAGTTGGCGGCGGCCAAGTGGTCCATGGCAGCACGAGCGGCCGCAAATGATCCTTCTCCTCGCACCTCGTCGTTGGTGGAGGCCACGGCCCCGTCAATGCTGATCTGCACGTCGACGTAGTCCATCCCAGCCAGTTGCCGGGCTTTGTCCGCAGTGAGTCGGGTGCCGTTGGTGGAGAACTTCACGCCGACCTTCTGGTCGACGGCGTACCCGACGAGATCGAAGAAGTCAGGGCGAAGCATGGGCTCTCCGCCACCAATGTTGACGTAGAACACCTTCATGGCGGCCATCTCATCCACCACGCCACGGGCCTCAGCGGCAGTCAATTCTCTCGGATCACGACGGCCCGACGAGCTCAAGCAGTGGACGCAGGCCAGATTGCAGGCGTAGGTGAGTTCCCAGGTCAGACAAATCGGAGCGTCGAGGCCCTGGGTGAAGCGCTGACGGAGCGGCAACGCTTCAGTCGCTGACATTGATGACCTCCGAGGTGGCGAGGCGGGCCAGGGCACGGCGGTATTGCGGCCGCTCAGCCTCGGGCACGAGAGCAGCAATGGCCGCGTCAGCGCTCTCGTAATCTCCGAGCGAGGACACCAGCGACACCAGTGGCTTGGACTTGAGGAACAGGAGGCGCCTGGTGCCGTAGTGATAGGCCAGGGCCCCAAAGGACTCGTCGCGCAGTGCAACCTGCGGATGGACGCGCCACGATCGACTGGCGTCAAAGGTGGGAGCGGGAGGTGACACCCGCTCGTCGGTCACGCTCAATAGACGCCGCACATGCCGTCGATCGAGACCTCTTCCACGAGAAGCTCGTCGACCTCGTCGTCGCCGAGGGCTTCGACGTCCTGCACTTCCTGCTCTTCGGTCAGCATGTGGACTCCTTCGAACTCAAGGCCAGCCTATCCCCGGCCGTCACCCTGCCAAGATTGGGGATGTGACCTCGACCACCTGGGAAGACACCGACACTCCGGGCCTTCTCCCGCTGGCGCCGGACCGGACCACCACACCCCTGCCGGCCGGCTTCGGCCTCTCGATGGATGCAGCCACCATGCAGTTCGATGATGACTCCGTGCTGATGGGTGGTAGCCCGTTGCGACTGCTGCGGCTCTCCGTCAAAGCCCGGTCGGTGGCTGCACGCTGGGCCGCCGGCACGCCCGTCGGTCCGTCGTCGTCCGAACAACGGCTGGCCCGCCGGCTGGTGTCCGCCGGCACCCATGTGCCTCGACCGGGCGACGCCGGTTTTGGACCGCACGATGTGACCGTGGTCATTCCCGTACGCGACCGGCCGGCCCAACTCGATCAGTTGTTGGCCTCCTTGCCGGATGTGCGCTGCATTGTGGTGGATGACGCCTCAGCCCAACCTTCGCTTAACGAGCAAACGGCGCGGCGCGCTGGTGCTGCGGTCATCATGCTCGAGACGAACGTCGGGCCATCGGGCGCTCGCAATGCGGGGCTGCGCGCCGCCACCACGCCGCTGGTCGCTTTCATTGATTCGGACTGCATACCAACGGCCGACTGGCTGACTCCTCTGTTGGGACATTTCAACGACCCTGTCGTCGCCGCCGTAGCCCCTCGGGTGCAGCCAGCCGACTCCGATAGCGCATCGGCCCTCCAGCGCTATGAGTCCGTCCGCTCGTCGCTTGATTGCGGGGACGCCCCGGGCGTGGTCCGCCCGATGTCACGGATCCCCTATGTGCCGAGTGCGGCGCTGGTGGTGCGCCGCTCTGCCGTGGCCCATCCGTTCTTCGATGAGCGATTGCGCGGCGGCGAAGATGTCGATCTGGTGTGGCGGCTGGCCGACGCCGGCTGGGATGTTCGGTACGAGCCGGCAGCCATCGTCAGACACGAGGGCCCCCGGACTATCGGGGAGTGGCTGGCCCGCCGCACGTTTTATGGCACCACGGCGGCACCGCTTTCTCAGCGTCACCCGGAGGCCATGGCCCCGCTGCACACCTCCATCTGGACGGCGTCAGTGTGGGGACTGCTGGCTGCCCGCCGTCCCCTCCTCGCCGCAGGGGCACTGGCTGGGTCCGTGGCCGTCCTGGCCCGCCGACTGAACGGGATGGTCGACCAGCCGGTGCAGACCGCCACCCGCATCGCCGGTGGAGGGACAGTGAGGTCCACGGTTCCAGCTTTGGGCGGACTCTCACGGGCCTGGTCTCCCGGACTGCTCATGGCCCTCGTACCCCGGCGAACGCGCCGTGCTGCCGCCGTCGCCCTCTTGGCGCCGGCATGGGCCGATTGGCGTGACAACTCGGGCGGACTCGATCCCCTGACTTTTGCCGCGTTGCACGTGGCCGACGACGTGGCCTACGGCGTTGGAGTCTGGAAGGGGTGCGTGGCGGGCCGGACGCTGCGGCCGCTCCTGCCTCGCATCGCACTACGCCCGCGCACATGGACCGCTCCATCTCTGAAAACCCAGCTGAGCGACCAGCCCTAGGGTCTTCTGCCAGCGGCGTAGAGTCTCCCGGTCAAGCGGGGGCCGGCACGACGCCGAGGGGCATCATGAGAGGGTCGAAATGGCAAACGCATGGTTTGAGACGGTCGCTGAAGCACAGCGGCGGGCCCAAAAGCGCCTTCCGAAATCGGTGTATTCGGCGCTAGTGGCCGGGTCTGAGCGCGGCCTCACGGTCGAGGACAACATCACTGCCTATAGCGAGCTTGGCTTCGCCCCGCACGTGGCCGGTCTCTCGGCTGAGCGGAATCTGTCCACCCGGGTCATGGAACAGGACATCTCCTTTCCGGTCTTGATCTCGCCCACCGGCGTTCAGGCCGTGCACCCCGACGGAGAAGTGGCAGTGGCCCGCGCCGCCGCGGCGCGAGGCACGGCCATGGGTCTCAGCTCCTTTGCCAGCAAGCCGGTAGAGGAGGTGTTGGCCGCCAACTCGCAGACTTTCTTCCAGGTGTACTGGGTGGGCAGCCGTGACGATGTCCTGGCTCGGGTGGAGCGGGCCCGAGCGGCCGGAGCCGTCGGACTCATCGCCACCTTGGACTGGTCGTTCTCTCACGGGCGCGACTGGGGCAGCCCATCCATTCCCGAGTCGGTCAACTTTAAGGCCATGGCCAATTTCGCCCCCGAAGCCATCGCCCATCCGCGCTGGCTGTGGAGCTTCGCCAAGACAGGCAAGTTCCCGGACCTCAAGGCGCCCAACATGGCCGACAAGGGCGGAGAAGCTCCGACCTTCTTCGGGGCCTACGGCGCCTGGATGCAGACGCCGCCGCCGAGTTGGGAAGACGTAGCGTGGCTACGCGAGCAGTGGGGCGGACCCTTCATGCTGAAGGGTGTCTCCCGCATCGATGACGCCAAGCGGGCCGTCCAAGCCGGAGTCAGCGCCATCTCAGTGTCCAATCACGGCGGCAACAACCTCGACGGCACTCCGGCCACTATCCGCGCCTTGCAGCCCGTGGCGCAGGCCGTGGGGCAGGAGATCGAGGTACTGCTCGACGGTGGCATTCGTCGCGGCAGTGACGTGGTGAAGGCCATCGCGCTCGGCGCCAAAGCCGTCATGATCGGGCGGGCCTATCTGTGGGGTCTGGCCGCCAACGGGCAGGCGGGCGTCGAGAACGTCCTTGACCTGTTGCGCAGCGGTATCGACTCAGCCCTGCTTGGACTGGGTCACTCGTCCATCCACGACCTATCCGCCGATGACCTGCTCATCCCCGAGGGTTTCACCCGGCGCCTGGGCGCCGACTGACGACTAGTCGAACTTCACCACACCGCGGATGATGGTCCCGGCGCCCTGGTCCTCGTAGCCCTGCTGGACCTGGTCCAACGTGTACTCCTGCGTGACGATCTCGTCGATCTTCAACTGTCCGGCTTCGAAGAGGTTGAGCAGGTTCGGTACCTGCACCCGTGGGCTCTGGGAGCCGAACACGGTGCCCAACAGCGACTGGTTGAACATGGCCAGGTTGAACAGGTTCAGCTGTACGTCCATGGCGTGGAAGGGCGAGATCGACGTGACCACTATGCGGGCGTCCTTCGATCCCAGCTGGCAGGCCCCGGCGATCATGTCGCCGTGCAACACGCCTGGCGTCAGGATGACCACGTCAGCGTTCCGGCCCATGGTGAGCTCGGGCAGCATGAACTGCGCGTCCAGCATGGATGCGGCCGTGTGGGTGGCTCCGACTTCCTTGGCCTTCTCAAGTTTGAAGGGCACCGGGTCCACCGCAATGATGGTGCGCGCCCCCGCCATGCGAGCGCCCTGAATGGCGCCGGAACCGACACCACCACAACCGACCACGACCACGGTCTCGCCCGGCTTCACCTTGCCCCGGTCAACGGCAGAGCCGAAGCCGGTGGCGATGCCGCAGCTGATGAGTGCAGCAGCCTTCATGTTGGCCCAGGGGTCGATGCGCACCACGGAGTTTTCGTGGCACACCATCTCGTCGGAAAAGGTGCCCAACTGAGCCATGCGGTTCAAGTTCTCACCGGCCAGGTGGTAGCGGTAGGTCCCGTCGCTGATCATGCCGCCGGCCAGGGTGGCCATGCCCAGATCGCACAGGTTCTGGCGACCGGACGCACACCAGTGGCAGGTTCCACAGGACGGAATGAAGGCTACAGCCACGTGGTCGCCCACTGCGACCTGGGTCACGTTCGGGCCTACTTCGGTGACGACGCCCGAGCCTTCGTGGCCGCCGACCACGGGGAACATGGAGGCCACACCGATCATTTGGAGCACTTCGGGCGGTGCGCTGATGTCACCTGTGCGCAAATGCTCGTCGGAGTGGCACATGCCCGAATAGACCATCTTGACCTTTATTTCACGGTTCCCCGGGGGGTCAATGTCGATCTCTTCGGTCTTCCACGGCTCGTTGAGCCCGACGCAAACGGCGGCCCGTGTCTTCATTGTGTCCCTCCCAATCGATGCAAGAACTCTCGGTACGGGCCTCAGTATCGTTCTCCGCCACCGATCCGACAACTAGGCACGTCGGATGGCACCTGAAGGGGCCTGTAGGCACGGGGACTACAGTGCGCGCGTGGCCGTACCCGCCCCATTCGCCGAGGTGGCCGCCCGCGTCCGCAACTGGGGACGTTGGGGCGAAGACGACCAGATCGGGACGCTCAATCTGGTCGACGATGCGGTTCGCCGCCGAGCGGCGGGGGCCGTGGTCAGCGGCAAGGGGTTCGCCCTGGGGCTGCCGCTCTCGGAGGCCGAGGGGATCCAAGCCGGCTTTATCAAGGGGCGGGTCAACCCGACTCGCAGCATGATCCAGATCAACGAGCCACTGAGCCCAGACCCAGAATGGGTGTGCAGCAGCGAGGACGTGGTCACCCTGGCCCTGCAATGCGCCACCCACTGGGACGGACTGGCCCATTGCAGTTATGGCGGCACCATCTACAACGGCTACCCGGCCGCCACCGTGGACGCCAACGGGGCCAGCAAGTGCGGCATCCACTTGCTGAAGACCGTGATCAGTCGCGGCGTCCTGCTCGATGTGGCCCGGGCCCGCGGCTTGAGCGTCCTCCATCCGGGCCATGCCATCACCGCAGATGATCTCGACGCCGCCTGCGCGCTCGGAGACGTCACGGTCGAACCGGGTGACATCGTCCTGGTGCGGACCGGGCAGATGACGCACCTGCGAGCCCCGAATCGGGACTTGATTGCCTACACGTGGCCGTCACCTGGACTCACTATCGAGACGGCGGAATGGTTCCACCGACGCGACGTGGCGGCAGTGGCCACTGACACCCTCGTCTTCGAGGTGTACCCGTGCCAGTACGACGACATCTATCTCCCGGTGCACCTCTTGCACCTGGTTGAGATGGGCATGACCCAGGGTCAGAACTGGGTGCTGGACGATCTGGCCGACGACTGCGCCGACGACGGCCAGTACACATTTCTCTTGGACGCCACCCCGTTGCCGTTTACCAACGGACTCGGTTCCGTCCTGAATCCCGTCGCGCTTAAGTAGCGCGGCGGTGGTTCGCTACCGCCCCACCCAAAACCGGACCGGTACGCGGTCGGGCCGCATCTCGGGTTGACTTGTCGAAGGGGTCGCGTCCCACCACATCGGCCGGTCCCGGTCGGCCTGTGACCGACCAGTGCAGCAACCGAGCCTGCGTATCGATGAGGTTGCGCGTGCGAATGCCCCAGAACTCGAAACCGAAGCGGTGAGCGGACACGCTGGCGAACATGGCGACCAGCGCGCCGGCCACCGCCATGGGGTCGGCGCCGGCCGGAGACCCGGTGCCAGTGCCCGGAATTCCAGTGCTGGACGGCGTGGCCTGAGTGATCACCTGGGCCAGCGCGATGGTGACGGCGTTCAGGGCGCGAACGCGGATGCCGCGGAGTTGTGCATCGCCTTCTTCGGTAGCCAGGTCGACCACCCGGAAGACGGCACGGTTGTCTTCCCAGTAGGCCAGGAAGCCTTCGGTCACCGACAGTGCCGTCTCCCAGCTGGCCTCCTCGGACCAGTCGCCACCCACGAGCTCTGATAGGTGGGCCGCGTCGTCGACCATGCCCTCGGCCAGAATCCGAATGGCCTCCTCGACGTTGGCGAAGTACTGGTAGAAGGTGGCGGGCGACGTGCGGGCGCGACGAGCGATGTCCGTGACCTTGACCGAGCGCCACGAAGTGGTGGAGAGCAGTTCCACCGTGGCTTGGAGCAGACGCTGCCGCGTTTTGCGTCCGCGATGCCCCGGTACCCGACCATCGGTGGTGGCAAGAGACTCCGCCAGCTCGCCGATGGACACGATGTCGGCTCCGAATTCCTGCGCCCGGCCGGTCATGGCCCGCCAGCGTAGCGAACACCTCGGTCCCGAAGGCCCAGGTGACAGCCCGGATAGCATGTTGCGATGGAGCAGACGCTGATCCGCCCGCTCACTCGCGCCCAGCAAGCCCGCCGCCAGCGCGTCATCGATGCGGCCATGGCGCTCGGCCTCGATGGCGGATACGAAGCGGTCCAGATGCGAGACGTGGCGGCTCGAGCTGATGTGGCCATGGGCACCGTCTACCGCTACTTCACCAGCAAGGACCACCTGCTGGCTGCCACCCTGGTGCACTGGGTGGAACTCTTGGATCAGCGCATCAGCCAACACCCACCCCGTGGCGAGCATGCCGACGACCGAGTCCTCGACGTGCTGGACCGGGCCCTGCGAGCCATGGGCCGCCAACCCAAGCTGGTGGCAGCCGTCTTCGCCTCGCTCAACTCTCCCGATCCAGCCGCGGTCGGATGCCAGCAGCAGATCACCTTTCTGATGGAGGGGATCATCGCCCGCGCCATGGGCGAGCAGAGCATGCCCGACATGTCCGAGCGGGCCCGCATGATCGGCCATGTCTGGTACTCCGCACTGGTGGGCTGGGTCAACGGCTGGTCCACCATGGCGCGCGTCTACGACGAACTGGCCGTTTCTGTGAGGTTGTTATTGCCTGAGGGACTTCTACATGCCTGACTGGGGTGCATACAACCAATAGGGACGCCAGGGCTATCGTCGGCGCCGTGACCGCCCCGTCGCAGACTCCGGGTCTGCCCATCGAGATCAACGGTCTCACCAAGCACTTCGGCCCCGTGGTGGCCGTCAACAACGTCTCCTTTTCGGTCACGCCGGGGAAGGTGACCGGATTTCTGGGACCGAACGGATCAGGGAAAACGACCACGCTGCGCATGCTGCTCGGACTGGTCACCCCCTCGTCAGGCACCGCCACCATCGGCGGGCAGAATTACCACGACCTGATCAACCCGGGATCACGGGTAGGAGCGGTGCTCGAAGCCACCAGTTTCCACCCTTCTCGCCGGGCCCGATCCCACCTGAGGACGGTGGCCGCCGCCGTCGGAGAGAGTGACAAGCGGGTCGACGCCGTGCTCGATCTCGTCGGACTCAGGGGTGACGCCAAGCGCAAGGTGGGCGGATTCTCGCTGGGTATGCGCCAACGTCTGGAGTTGGCCGGTGCGCTGCTGGGCGATCCGAGCGTGCTCATCCTCGACGAGCCATCCAATGGGTTAGACCCACAAGGCATCGCCTGGTTACGCGACTTCATGCGCTACCTGGCTGGTGAGGGCAAGACGGTGTTGGTCTCGTCCCACCTTCTATCGGAGATGGCTCAGACCATTGACGAGGCAGTCATCCTGTCGCATGGCGTCATGAAGGCTCAGGGGACGCTCGATTCCCTTACGTCCAACATGTCGGCCTCGAACATGCGAGTCCGCACCCCAGAAGCGGACCGCTTGGCCACAGTCCTCACCGAGGCCTCACTCTCATTTACCCGCCTCGGCCACGAAGAAATCACCGTGCATCAGGTCACACCCGAACAGCTTGGGCCACTGCTGGCGCAGCACCAGATTTTGTTGCACGGGCTCTCACACGAGGGAACCGACCTGGAGTCGGTGTTCCTCTCACTGACCGAGGGACTCGGCTTTGGGGAGCAGGGGGCACTCGCATGATCCGCACCGTGCGCGCCGAGCTACTGAAGATGCGCACCATGCCCGGCATGTGGGTAGTACTCCTTTTGTCGTTTCCGCTGACGTGCCTCTTCATCCTCTTCTCGTTTCTCAATGCCGGTCACCACTCGTTCCCGATGCAGACGTTTGGACCGGTGCACAACCTCTCTCAGGAAAGGCTCCTCCTCGGTGCGGGATTCCGGACGGCGACACTCCTGGCACCGGTCTTGGGCGTGTTGTGCATCACCACCGAGTACCGGCACAAGACCATCACCGGAACGCTCCTGCTCACCCCCCAACGAGACCGAGTGCTAGCGGCCAAAGTCATTGCCACAGCAATCTGGACGTTGGGCATGGCGGCAGTGACCTTCGTGGCTGTCTTCGCTGTGGGACTGCCCTGGAACGCCGGTCTGGGAGGCACCGCCAGTTCGGTGCTCGATCAGGTCGGCGCCGTGGTCCCCCAGATGTTCGCCGTCACTGTGTTGCTCGGACTGTTCGGACTCGGATTCGGCACGTTGGTCAAGAATCAAGTGGCGGGCGTACTCATCACCATCGGCGAGTCACTGATTCTCGAGGGTCTCATTGTTCTTCTGTTCATAGCGGTCTTCCACTACGACCTGAACTGGCTGCCAGGTGAGGCCACCGCCTCGTTCGCCGGCATCATCGCCAAGGGAGCGAGCTTCGGCGGCGGTGGCTCGACCACCTTCTCGCTATTGCCCTGGTGGGCCGGTGGACTGACCATGCTCGGGTGGGGACTTGGCCCCCTGGCCATCGGTTACTTCACGACGTTCCGTCGGGACGTGACGTAATCAGATCGTCAGGCGATCGAAGTCGTCGGGCACGGTGACGTTGTCCATGTCCGAGTTGTCGACTTCAGCGCCCATGTGGGTCAACACGTATTGAGTGTCGGGATGCAGGGCGCGCAGCTCGCGCATTGAGCCCTCATTCATGTGGGAGATGGGAATTTCGGTGTCGTAGTGCTGCCCATCGCATTCGAGGACCAAGACGTCAGCCGCTTCGGCTAGTTCGCTGAGCCCAGCGCACGGGTGCGTATCACCCGAGTAGCCAATGAGGCGGTCGCCGCGCTCGAAGAGATAACCGAAGCAACGCAAGTGGGGTACGTGCTCCACCTCAATGGCCCGAAAGCGGAGCGGTCCGGCCTCCTGCCAGGTTCCGTCGACCTCAACGATGTCTATGTGCACGCGCTGCCATGCCGCTTCGTGCACCATCGACATGCCACCCAACTCCATCATGTCCTCCAGAAATTGCTCGACCCCCGGAGGTCCAACGATGTGGAGGGGTCGGCCCACCTTCTCAAACAAGAATTCATGCTCAAGAAAAGGCCAGCCGAAAGTGTGGTCGGGATGGAAGTGTGAGATCACCACGACATCGATGTCGCTGATGGGGATCCCACACTTGTGGAGGTGCGGAAGTGCCGTAGGCGACGGCTCGACCAGCACGTTGCCATCAAGCACGAAGCTATTCCAGTAGCGCCGGCGGGCCTCGAAGTTTCCGGTGCCGAGAAAAGTCAGGCTGACTGGTTCGGTCACCCGCGCAGCACTGTCCCTGGCCGGGCTTCGAGACCCTCACGATCAGACACGCCGTCAACGCGGATGGGGACGCCGTTCACCAGCGTGTGAGTCATGCCGACAGGGGCATCCGCCGTGAGCCGTTCACCGTTGGCCGGGAAGTCACGAATGCGGCGAAGTGGACCAGGGGCCACCGTAGCCGGGTCGAACACGCACAGGTCCGCCTTCTTTCCAACGGTGACTGTGCCGCGGTCACCCAGCCCGTAAACCTGCGCCGGCTCGCCCGTCAGCTTATGGATGGCCCGCTCGAGTGGCATGACCTGCTTGTCGCGTACCCAGTTCCCCAACAGGTCGGTGGAGAAGCACGCATCGCACAGCTGCGACACATGGGCGCCCGAGTCGGCCAGGCCGAGGAGGACGTTGTCACGGGGCAGTAGCCCAGCGATGGCCTCGGGATCGTCATTGGCTAGCACCGACCAGAAGCGCGACTGCAGGTCGTCGTCGAGGGAGATGTCCAGCATGACGTCGAGCGGCGTGCATCCGCGCTGCTCAGCCAAAACAGCCACCGGGCTGTCGGCCAGCTCGGGATGTGCGGCCGACTCGGCCACCGAGATGTTGGCCCAGTTGAGCGGGAACCCGCCCTGCCGGCCGCTGACGTCGGCCCAGGCCGTTTCCCGCCAGGCCGGGTCGCGATAGGCGGCCACTCGGTCCTCCTTGCTCTTGCCCATGAGCGAGGCGAAGGTCGGGCGCATGTTCAAGGTGAACGGTTCAGAGAGATTCATCTGGAAGACCAATGGGCGGCACGAGACCTGGGGCCACACTTCGACCCCGTCGGCCCAGGCCGCGTCGTGCTCTTTCATGACCCCCTCGTGATACGGGTAGCCTTTCACCGTGAGCAGCGCGGTCCAGGTGAACGGACGGCCGATCTCGCGCTGAAGGTCGAACACCTCCTGGTGGTTCATCACGCCGCCAGGCAGTAAAGCCACCACACCGCGCTTGCCACCGCGCAGCGGCTGCAACAGCGAGCGCAGCTCGGCCAGGTCGGCCACCCGGGAAGGAACCGGGCGTCCCTTGTCCCCGTTGTGAGTGGGTGACGAGCTGGAAGCGAAGCCGGCCGCGCCACCGGCCATGGCCTCGGCCACCACCGACTGCATGGTGGCGATCTCGGCTTCGGTGGCGGCACGCTCGTAGGCATCCTCGCCCATGACAAAGAGACGGACGGCGGTGTGCCCGACGTAGCAAGCGAAGTTGAGGGCGACTCCACGGCGCTGCACCACATCGAGATACTGCGTGAATGTCTCGAACTCGTCCCACGGCACGCCTTCGGCCAGGGTGTCGAAACTCATATCCTCGACGTGCTGCAGGGTTCGCGCCAGCAATTCCACTCCGTCGGGTCGGATGGGCGCGATGGAGAAGCCGCAGTTGCCAGCCACCACCGTTGTGACGCCGTGGAAGGACGATGGCGTGAGTGAGGGATCCCAGAACACCTGGGCGTCGTAGTGGGTGTGAATGTCGATGAATCCGGGAGACACAACCTGCCCGGAGGCATCGAGCACCCGCTCACCGCTCAACCCCAACCCCACCTCGGTGATGACGCCGTCTGTGATGGCCACATCGGCCATGTGACCTGGGGATCCGGTCCCATCCACCACCATGCCCCCGCGAATCACGATGTCGGCACTCATGCTCGGACCCCCTTGATTTCCTGTGTGCCCATCGTCGCAGCCCGGCCAGGGCCGTGCACGCAAGAGTTGTGGCCAGGCGGCGTTGACCAGATACGGTGGTAAACGCAGACGGAGGCAGTCTCCGGGTAAGTGGCGAGCATGGCGCCGTCGCAGGCGCTCAGACGAGGTGTCCACAATGGCGATTGGCTTCTTGAGGCGTCAAACGACGGCCCAAACAGAAGACGCACTGCAGATATCGGGTGCCATCGTTGCGCCATCGGATGGTCCGTCCCCCGTACAGCTCATTGACGCCGGACACGCCCCACATGGCCTCGGCATTGTCCGTGACCAATACGTCCGCAAAATCCGCAAAACCCCGACCATTCGCATGGTGCCAAGTTCGATGATGGTGGAGGGGCGACGCCTCCGGTTCGCCGTCTCCGACAACGTCAATGCTCATGGGCCTGACGGCCCCGGCAGCCCGCCGATCTGGGCCGTCAACATCCATGGTTACTTTGCCGGGGGCGGCATGTACTGGCGTGAGAGCGCACGGTTGGCCGAACAGCACGGCTGGCGGGTCATCAACCCGAGCCTGCCGGGTTTCGGCGGCAGTGACCCGTTGGACTGGCACGACGTCTCCATGGAAACACTGGCCAACCAGGTCATGGCCATCGTCCACCAGGTTGATGCCGGCCCCGTGGTGGTGCTGGGTCACTCCATGGGTGGCGCTGTGGCCGTGCAGTTCGCCCATGACCACCCGCGCCGGACGCTCGGTGTCATCTATCGCGATGGCGTGAGCACACCGGCCTGGCGTGAGCGCCACGGCATCCTCCCCTCGTTGCTGTCGCCCATTGCACCGGACATAGCGCCCCTGGCCGACCTCATCGCCTCGGTGGTGTTCGACCTACCGGACCTCTTTATCGGGCGCATGTACTCGACGGTGCGTTCGGTGCTGCCCGATGTGCGCCGGAACTTACGCACCGTCGGCCAAACCATGCCCATCGGCAGCCTGCTCATGTCCATCGACCAGCGCACCGAAGTGCGAGCCCTGGTAGCCCAGCAAATGCCCATCCTCAACGAATGGGGCTGCTTTGACCGCATCACGCCCGGTGCGGCCGCCCTCGAATTCGCCGCCATTGCGCGGGCACCCGTTCAATGGGTACCCGGCGGCCACAGCTGGATGCTGGCCCGACCACAGGGACAGTCCGACATTCTTAGCCACCTCTCTTCGGGCAAGGCTTTCATGTCGAACATGGAGAATCGCTGGCGTCAGTTCACCGCTCGCGATCGCACCCTGCGCGCGGTCAACTAACCGCAGGCCCCTCCAACACACTTCGGTCGCCGCTGACCAAGGCGCTGACGAGGCGGGCGAACTCGCCCGAAGCGTCATCACCCTGAGCATCGGTATCCATCCATCGGATCGCACCGCTCGGATCGCTGCGATCTATTCCGAATAGTCCGAGCCGGGGCTCGTAGGTGCCCCACTCGTAGTTGTCGACCAGTGACCAGTGCAGATATGCGGTCACCGGAACGCCAGCATCCTTGGCCTCCACCACCGCTCTCAGGTGCTGCCGGAGGTACTCGGGACGACGGAGTCCGTCCTCTCGAGGTACGTGCCGCCCGCCGGTCACGCGGGTGGCCATCCCATTCTCCACCACCCAGATCGGGAGGTCTGGATGCAAGGCCGACTCAGTGCGGCACCAATTGGTAAGAGCGGGAGCATCGGGCACGACGTCCCAGATGTCCCGACCGCTGGACCATTGGCGTCTCGCGTCGGGACCGCGCCGACCGGGCAGCCGCGTGGCGTGGCTGGCCACCGGGTCGTACCAGTCGAAACCAATGGCGCCGAGCGGGCGCGCTTGGGTTGACCGCATCACGGCGTCGACCACGCGTCGAGGTGCTGGGCGCCGGGTCACCGACCTGAACCGGGACCAGGCCGCGCCCCCACCTGCCCCACCGTTGGTGCCATAGGGCGATACCGACGCGAAGTACTTGCGTAGGCCGAACTCGCCCCAATGCTGCGGCGGGAAAGCGGCGTCATGCAAGGCACGCCGTTCGTCAATGAAGCGGTCGACATCGGACGGATCGACATCGAAGGACTTCAGGAGGAGCAGGTCGGTCAACATGCGATCATGCTCGTAAATGGACGAGGAGCTCGTGTTGCAGGTGACCTCGGCCTCGGGCTGCATGGCCACGACGATGTCGGAGGCCAATACGTGTCCGGTGAGCAAGTTGTCGAGCACGCAATAGGCATCGGCCACGGCCAGCTTGCGCCCTGGGGGGCACGCACCCTCAATCCAGCCCATGAGCATGAGGATGTTGGGTTCGTTGATCGTCACCCACTTGCGACAGTGCGGGAGCAGCGCTGGCACTACCCGCGCCACGTATCGGGCGAAGACGTCGGGTGAGCCCGGCCGCAGCCAGAACTCCTCGCCGTGGAACCAGGGGTGGGAGAAGTGGTGCAGGGAGATCACGGGCTCTAACCCGCGAGCACGGCACATCGTCAGGATTTCGACATAGCGCTCCAGCGCGGCATGGTCGTACTGGCCTGGCGCCTGTTCGAGGCGCGCCCACTCCACGGAGAGTCGGAAGGTATTGCAACCGATGGACTGGGCTCGGTCCAGGACCTCCTCAGGGTGGGCCCAGAAATCGCAGGCCACACCTGAGCGTTCCACCCGGCCGGTGCCCTCCCAATCTCGCCAGTTGTTGGCTGGTTCTCCGTGGCCGTTGTAGCCACCCTCTATCTGGTAGCCCGAGGTGGCCACGCCAATGGCAAAGCCCACACCCAACACGTTCGCCTGGGCACTATTGGCGACAGGCTTTGACGGGGACATCAACACAGCTTGGCATGGCCTCCCGCCAAACGGTCCGGAGCGGTACCCTGACGCGGTGGATCCCACTCCGAACCCGAGCGGAGCGGACACCCCGCCGAGTGAGCCCGCCTGGGAACCCGGCCCACCGTCCATTCGCAACCTATTGCCGAGCATCCTGTTCGGCGCAGTGGTACCGCTGTCGGTGTATTACGTCGTACGCCACCACGTACACAGCGATGCCGACGCGCTCATCATCGCCGGCATCTTTCCGGCCGCATGGGTCATCGTGCAGTTCGTCCGCGAACGGCGGATAGATCCTGTCGGCTTGGTGGTGCTCTTCGGCTTCGCCGTCGGTGTGCTGACCTCCACCCTTTTGGGTGGCAACGCCTACGTGCTGAAAGTCAGAGATTCAGCCTTCACCGCCATTTTTGGCCTGGCCTGCCTGGGCTCGGTCTTCCGGTCCGGGCGACCGATCATCTTCTACGTGGGGCGCACGCTGTCGGCTGGCAACGACCCGGAAAAGGTTGCCGCCTACGACCAGCTCTACGAACTACCGACCGGGGCCCACACCTTCCGCGTGCTGACCATTGTCTGGGGTGTCGGCCTACTCATCGAGGCCACCTCGCGCCTGGTGCTGGCCGCCTTCATCCCCACCGGGCCCTTCCTGGCCATCTCTCCCTGCATTACCGGTGTCTGCCTGGGTTCGATGTTCCTCTTTACCTTGCGCTACAGCGCCCGGGCTCGGGCCGAAGGGGAGGCGACACTGGAACCGGGGCAGTCGTACCCCTCAGTCCCGCTCAGTTAGTCCCCCGCTATTAGTCTCTGCCGCGCGCCGGTTCGGTACCGATCCCGGCCCAGCCGAACTTGAGAGGAGCTTCCATGGCCGACGAAGTACTGCGTGAGCGCAGAGGACATGTCGAGATACTGACCATCAACCGCCCCGAGGCGCGCAACGCCATCAACGGCGGAGTGAGCAAGGCCATGTCGGGAATTATGGACGAGTTGGCCGACGACAACGACTGCTGGGTCGTGGTGATCACGGGCAGTGGTGACAAGGCCTTTAGCGCCGGCATGGACCTCAAGGCCTTCTCCAGCGGTGAGGGAGGCGACATCATCGGCGCCAGTGGCGGTTTCGCTGGCCTGACCATGCGCGACTTTCCCAAGCCGATCATTGCCGCCGTCAACGGTTCAGCGCTGGCCGGGGGCTTCGAAATCATGCTGTCGTGCGACCTTGTGGTGGCCGCCGAGCACGCCACCTTCGGCATCCCCGAAGCCAAGCGGGGCCTCATCGCCGGCGCGGGTGGACTCATCCGCATGCCCAAGCGTCTCCCCATGGCCATCGCCCTCGAGCTGGCCATGACCGGCGATCCGATCGACGCCAACCGGGCGCAGACGCTTGGTTTGGTCAACAAGGTGGTGCCGGCCGAGTCACTACTGGACGAAGCACTCGCACTGGCCGATCGCATCGCCGCCAACGCACCCCTGGCCGTGCGCTATTCCAAGAGCGTCATGAAGCAAGCGGCCGAGGTTCCTGAGTCCGAGGGTTGGGAGATCAACTCAAAGGCCGTTGGCATCGTCTTCTCGTCACAGGACGCCATGGAAGGCCCGGTGGCCTTCGCCGAGAAGCGACCGCCCAACTGGCAGGGCAAGTAGCAGCCGAAGAAGCGCCACCGTGCTGGCATCGGGGCTCGATACCCTTCGGCTGACTCTTCACGTACTCGCGGCCTCTGTCTGGGTGGGCGGACAGATCGTGCTGATGGGACTGGTTGGTCCGGCACGGGGGTTGGGGCCCGAAGCAGCCAAGACGCTGGCCCAGGCCTTCGCCCGTCTGGCCTGGCCTGCCTACGCCGTCCTGGTCATTACCGGGTTCTGGAACATCTCTACTTTCCAGTGGGCCGATCAGACCAGCGCCTGGAAGGGCGTGCTCATCGCCAAAATCGTGGTCGTGGCCGCCGCCGGACTGGGGGCCCTCATGCACTCAAAGGCCACCACTAAGGGTGCATTGGCCGTGTGGGGCTCAGTGGCCGGCCTCGCCAGCGTGGCTGCCTTGGCAATGGGCATCCTTCTGGCCGGGTGATTCCGAATACACCTTGCCCATCGGACTCGCTGACTGGCGACGAAGGAATGGGTCTAACCTGACGAACGGTGCACCGCTGCGTGGACCATGGCTAAGGAGTTGCACATGCTGGGTGAAATTTTCGGAGTTGACGGCATCATCGTCCTAATAGTGGTGGTCGTGCTCCTCTTCGGTGGAGCGGCCATTCCAAAGCTGGCTCGTAACCTCGGCTCGGCCAAGAACGAATTCGAGAAGGGCATCCAAGAGGGGAAGAGCGCGTCAGCGCCATCGAGCAATGGCTCGGCGGCCGTGACTGACACGCCGGCCCCCGTGGTCGACGACAACGCATCCGGGAGTTAATCCCGAGGTGTGAGGTACGGTCGCCCCAACGGGAGCTGACCGAAGGGGGATAGGTGTCGACCGACGTCTTGACCATGGCCGACCGCCTTTGGCGCGGTGAAGTGTCAACCGCCACCATGCATCCCGTCGACCACGTCGGCGGCTTCGTCGAGATCACCCAGGGCGTCGGGTTTGCGCCGTCCTTTGCCAATGTGTCCGCTTTCGACAGCGAGGACGGTCTTCTCCTGGTCGACACCGGCAGCCTGCCGCTGGCCGGTGTGGTCCACGACGACATCAGGCGCTGGAGCGCATCACGCCTCAATACCGCCGTGTACTCCCACGGCCATATCGACCACGTGTTCGGCGTGCCCGTATGGGAGGCCGAAGCTAAAGAGCAAGGCTGGGCTGCCCCGCAGGTCATCGCTCACCACGCTCTACCCGCTCGATTCGATCGCTACATCTTCACGGCCGGGTACAACACCATCATCAATCGCCGGCAGTTCGGCTTCAAAGACCTGCAATGGCCCACCGAATACCGCTATCCCGACCGCACCTATCACGACACCCTCGACCTTTCGATCGGCGGCATCGATTTCGCCTTGCGCCATGAAAAGGGCGAGACGGACGACCACACCATCACCTGGCAGGCCGACACCAGGGTGCTGTGCTGTGGTGACCTCTTTATTTGGGCCTCGCCTAATGCGGGCAATCCCCAGAAAGTCCAGCGCTACCCGCGCGAGTGGGCCAATGCCCTGCGCCGGATGCTCATGCTCGAAGCCGAATACCTGTTGCCCGGGCACGGGCTCCCAGTCATTGGGGCGGACCGGATCAAGCAGGCGCTGACCGATACAGCAGATCTGCTCGACTCGCTGGTGGACCAGACACTGGCCGTCATGAACGCCGGAGGCCGGCTCGACGATGCCGTCCACTCGGTGGTTCCGCCCACCGAGCTGGAGGAGCGGCCCTACTTACGTCCGGTCTACGACGAACCCGAATTCGTGGTGCACACCGTGTGGCGGCAATACGGGGGATGGTGGGACGGCAACCCAGCCACGCTGAAGCCAGCCAGCGAGCGAGCACTGGCCACCGAGCTGGCGTCCCTGGCCGGTGGACCAGGCGTTCTGGCCGACCGAGCCTTAGAGCTCCTGGCGCTGGCCAATGAAACCGACGTGTTCACTGAGGCAGATGAGGCCCTGCGCCTAGCCGGCCACCTGGCCGAGAGCGCCTGGTTGGCCAAACCCAGCGACAGCGCTGTTCAGCTGGCTCGACAACAGGTATTCGCAGCGAGGGCGCAGCGGGCCACCTCCACCATGGCCCGCGGGGTCTTCAATTGGGCCTCGCAGGAGTCGGGCGAAACACCGGACCCAGGCAGGGAAGAACACACCCACTAGGCACGACACCGATATTCACAACGCTCTCAACAGCAACTTCGTCTTTTTCGGCGGGGTTCGATAGTGTCACCGCCGTGGACTCGTCGTTGACCAGCCCTTCTGCCACTTTGACCGACCCAATCCCCGAAATTTCACCTCCCCGACGTCGCCGTCGCGGGCTGGCGGGAGCCGGTGTCCTCATCACGGCCCTGATGCTGACCGGGTGCACCCTGCCCACATTCGGGGAATACAAGGGATCGACCACCCAGGGTCGGACCGAATTTCACCTGTGGCAGGGGTTCTTCGTGGCCGGAATCGTGGTGGGCGGTTTTGTCCTCCTCCTGATCCTTTGGGCTGTCTTCCGCTATCGCGGCGGCAAGACCGAGAAGATGCCCAAGCAGACCCAGTACCACACGCTCACTGAAATCATCTACACCGTGGTGCCGATCATCATTGTGGTGATTCTCTTCGTCTTCACGGTCCTGGCCGAAAACAAAGTGGACGCCACACCGCCCAACCCAGGCGCGGCCATCACCGTCCATGCCTTCCAGTGGGGATGGGAGTTCGAGTACTCCGGTGGGTCAGGTTCAGGCTGCACCAATCCCTCTTCCTCCAAAGCAATCCAAAGCAAGTGCGTGAAGATCATCGGTCAAACCACCCAAGCACCGACCATGGTGGTCCCCGTGAACACTGAAGTGGCGATCTCACTCAACTCGCTGGACGTGTTACACGGTTTCTACGTGCCCCAGTTCAACTTCAGCCGTTACGCCAGCCCTGGGTACACCACGTACTTCGACTTCAACGTTTTGCACCCGGGTACCTACCGCGGTCAGTGCACGCAGCTCTGTGGCCTTTACCACTCACTCATGTTCTTCAACGTGAAGGCGGTTTCCCAGTCGCAGTACGCCTCCTGGCTGAAGAACCAGCAGGCCGCCTTGAAGGCCCACCCCTCGTCGGAGCCGAAACTCCCCAGCGGGGTGAACGCCAACGGTGGCGGCAACACAGCCAACTCGAACGAAGGAGCCGGCCTCTACGGTGACTGACGTCATTGCACCACCCAGCTCGGCCGTCGACACGGAGGCGCCTGAGTTGCACCTCCCTCCCGAGACCAGTGGCCACGGTCACGCTCCCCATGGCGATGACCACGGTGGGCACGAGGACCACGGGCCTTCGGGCATCCTCAAGTGGCTGACGTCGACTGACCACAAGGTCATCGGCCTGAGCTACATGATCACCTCGATCGTGATGTTCTACCTGGCCGGCATCATGGCGTTGCTGATTCGTCTGCAGTTGACGTCGCCCCACTCCTCGCTGCTGACTTTCGGCCAATACAACGAGCTGTTCACCATGCACGGCAGCCTCATGCTGTACCTGTTCGCCGGTCCATTCGCTTTTGGTGGTCTGGCCAACTTCATCGTGCCGCTGCAAATTGGTGCGCCCGACATGGCTTTCCCTCGCCTCAACGCCCTCAGCTATTGGCTCTACCTCACCGGTTCCATCACCATGATGATGGGCTTTTTGGTGGCTGGCGGCGCGGCCAGCTTCGGCTGGGTGGCCTACGCCCCTCTCTCAAGCGCCACCAGTTCACCGGGCGCCGGTGGCGACCTCTGGATCATGGCGCTGGCGCTCACCGGATTCTCTGCCATCTTCACCGGCGTCAACTTGGTTGGCACCATCTTCTATCTGCGTGCCCCGGGCATGACCATGTTCCGTATGCCGATCTTCACTTGGAACATGCTGGTGACCGGCATCCTGATCCTGATCGCCTTCCCAGTGCTCACGGCGGCACTCATCATGCTCTTTGCCGACCGTCACTTCGGAACTCATATCTATACGGTGACCGGCTGTCACCTTGTCAGCGGCGCTGTGACGGCGTCGTGTGGATCACCTCTGTTGTGGCAAAACCTCTTCTGGTTCTTTGGTCATCCCGAGGTGTACATCCTTGCCCTCCCCTTCTTCGGCATCGTGACCGAGGTGCTCCCGGTGTTCTCCCGCAAGCCGGTGTTCGGCTACAAGGGAATGGTCTTTGCCACCATGGGTATCGCCGCTCTGTCCACCGGCGTGTGGGCTCACCACATGTTCACCACGGGTGCGGTGCTCCTCCCCTTCTTCTCGTTCTTAAGCCTGCTCATTGCCGTACCCACCGGTATCAAGTTCTTTAACTGGATCGGCACCATGTGGCATGGCCACCTGAAATTCACCACGCCGATGCTGTTCAGTATCGGCTTCCTCTTCGCCTTCTTGATGGGTGGGGTCACCGGCATCATGCTGGCTTCGCCTCCCATCGACTTCGCCACGCACGACACGTACTTCGTGGTGGCGCACTTTCACCAGGTGCTCTTCGGGACCGCCGTCTTCGCCGGTTTCGCGGGCCTCTACTACTGGTATCCCAAAATGTTCGGCCGCATGCTGAGCGACAAGCTCGGCAAATGGCATTTTTGGCTCATGTTCATCGGGTTCTGGGTCACATTCATGCCGCAGTATGTGGTCGGCCTCCTGGGCATGCCCCGACGGGTGGCCAGCTACCCCTCCAACCTCGGATGGCAGAGCTACAACATCGTTTCCACGGTTGGTGCGTTCATCATCGCCATCTCCTTCGGCATATTGCTGGTGAACTTCGTGATCTCGTGGCGTAATCCTGTCCCCGCCGGCAACAACCCATGGGATGCCCACACGTTGGAGTGGTTCACCACGTCGCCGCCACCGCACCACAACTACACCCACCTGCCTCCGATCCGTTCCGAGCGGCCCACGTGGGACTACAACCACCCGAATGACCTAACAGTGCCGCATGGAAAGGCGGCACACGCGAAAGAAAAGGTGCCTGTCGCATGAAGATAGAGGCGTTGTTCCTGCTCTTCTTGGGCCTCTTTTTCGGTCTGGTGGGGTTGGTGTACTGGTTCTGGAGTTATGAAGATGGCGGCGGCACCATGTTGGCCGGCACGGCCGCCCTGGGGTTCTTGCCCGGCAGCTACTACTACTTTTGGCATCGACGGATGGGCAAGCGCCTCGAAGACCGCGATGACGCCACCATCGAAGAGGGCGCCGGCATCATCAGCGCTTTCCCTGGCTCTTCCATCTGGCCCTTCGTTCTGGGCATGGGTGCCTTCCTGACGGTGCTCTCCCTAGTCTTCGGCATCTGGCTCATCTTCCTGGGCATTCCGCTGATCCTCACCGCCCTCACCGGCGTGACCGCAGAGAGTCGGCGGGGCGGAGAGCACTGATTCAGCCGGCCGAGCCGTCGCGCTCGGTCGACCCTTCGAGGGAGCCAGTTAGCCTGAGCGGGTGACATCGTCCGCCACTACGTCCAAGGGGCTTTCCGGCTCAATGGTCGCCCTTATGGCGGTGGCCACCGGTGCCGTCGTGGCCAACCTGTATTACGCCCAGCCAGTGCTGCACCAAGTGGCTCGTGACTTCCACAGCAGCCCTGGCCCGGCTGCGCTCATCATCACATGCACTCAAGTGGGCTACGCCGCTGGTTTGCTTCTCGTCGTCCCACTTGGCGACCTCCACCCTCGACGCACCTTGGTCAGCCGAATCTTTGCCGCTGCGGCGGTGGCGCTGATCGCCTGTGCCGTGGCGCCGTCGCTGTGGTTATTCAGCCTGGCCTCAGTGGCCGTGGGCGCTGCCTCGGTCGCCGGTCAGGTCATGATCCCCTTCGCCGCCGATCTGGCGCCCGAGGAACGGAGGGGGCGGGTGGTGGCCCGCATCATGTCGGGCCTCCTCCTCGGCATCCTGCTGGCCCGGACGCTCTCCGGTGCCATGGCTCAGCTCGCTGGATGGCGCTCCATCTACTGGCTCTCGGCCGGCCTCATGGTGATCTTCTCCATCGTTTTATGGCGCGCCCTTCCCAGCGAAGCAACACGGCCCCATTCCTCGTATTGGTGCCTGGTGCAGTCATCACTCCGCCTCCTGATCGATGAGCCTGTGCTCCGACGCCGGGCCTGGCACGGCGCCTGTGCCTTCGCTTGCTTCAGCGTGTTGTGGACCACCATCGCGTTCCTCCTTTCCGGTTCGCCGTATCACTACACCAACGCAGTGATCGGCCTTTTCGGATTGGTCGGAGCGGGCGGCATTCTGGCCGCCAACGCGGCCGGAAAACTGGCCGACGCCAACCGGCTCACGCTCTCGACCGTGGTAGCGGGCGTCCTGATCGTTGGTTCTTTCGCCATCTTGTGGACCGGGCGATCGTCGCTCGTCGCTCTCATTATCGGGATTGTCGTTCTCGACGTCGGCACCCAAGGGATGCAGATCACTAACCAGTCCATCATTTACGCCCTTCGACCCGACGCGCGCAGCCGCATCAACAGTGCGTACATGTTTTGCTACTTCTTGGGCGGCGCACTGGGTTCGGTCACGGCCGGCATCGCTTACACCTCGTCGGGCTGGTCGGGCGTGTGCGTACTCGGAGGATGCTTCGGTCTGCTCTCCGTGCTGATGACTGTGGTCGATCGACTGCACCCTGCCAGCGCTGGTCCACGTGCGGCGCCGGCAATGCAGACAGCGTCCTGAGTGAGAGTCAGCAGGAATCAAGAAGCCTTCGCCCTGGGGTCTGTCGTACCCTGGTCATGTTCTGACAAGAGAGGCGAACATCATGAAGACCATGACATGCAGTCAATTAGGCGGTCCCTGCGAGCACGCTCACCAGGGCGAATCCGCCGATGCGGTCATAAAGGCGCAGGACCAACACCTGAAAGGCGTAGTGGCCGGCGGTGACACGGCACACGCAGCTGCACTGAAGGAGATGAAGGGCCGATGGAAGCACCCCATCGCTGGCATGGGTTGGTACCGGAAAGCGAAAAGCGATTTCGCCGCTCTCCCCGAGGATTAAGACCCGCCGTCAGCCCGCCGGCGGTGGCCAGGGCAGTCCCATGTTGTTCAGAGGGGTGACGGTGCCCGACCCCATGACCGCTTCGGCCAGAGGTTGCAGAAGGCTGACGAGTTCAGTGACGCCGTCACTCCCTATGCCCTCAACAATTCCGGTGGATAGTCGGTCCGTGGTTGACTCCATCCCGTCGCGAATAGTGCGACCAACGTTGGTGATCGCACCAGAAGGATCCAACCAACCCTTGGCCCGCAGTGCACTGATGGTCGCGGTCCACTCCGCTTCTGTCCAGCCGCGGTTCACTCTGAGGGCATCGGGATCGGAGCGACCGGTGGCCGACTGAAGCACCAACGCTTCGCACGGTGAGATCTCAGCCTCGACCAGGGCAGCCACATGTCCGTCGCCGCGGTACTCCCGCATGGTGGTCAGTGACTGCCACAGCGAGAGGTGCGCCACCGGCCCAGGGGTGATGGCGGCATTGGCCCCTCCGAGAGCGCGTCCGGCAATCTCACAGCACTCCACCGCCTGGCGGGCCAGGACCGCGGCTCGTTGCACTCCATCTGCGTCAATGGCGTCACCCAGAAGGCGTCGAAGTGCTTCATCCATCGCATCGAGTCGAGCGTCGAGCAGGCGTTCCGGACTGGCGTGGGACCAGGCATCGGGCAGCGCTCGAGCCACCATGCGGGGGTGAAAGTTGTAAAAGAGGGCGCCGACGACCTCGGGGGGAGCCGGCCCCAGCGGGGCGGCACGACAACCGAAGTAGCTCATCCACCCACCTTTGAGGCCCAACCTGTCGGTGTGTCGACGCGTTTCCGGGGAGAAGTAGGTCACGGCGTGTATGGGCTCGCCGAACTGCCACACCATCCGGGCCAGGGCGGGATCCACGGTCATGGGCCCAAGGATGCCCCCATGAGGGCGGTGACTTCAAGGGCGACCAAAATATCCCTTCGTCATCCAAAGACTGTTGTCGCTAGATTCACAAACGGTGACGGCATCGCGTGCTTGGAGGAATTCCAATGGATCGAACCGACGTGAACCCGTGGGAATGGTCGAAAGCGTTCGGCTTCTCGCAGGCAATCGCGGTAACGGGAGCTGAGAGGATCCTCATCTGCTCCGGGCAGACCGGTATGGCCGAAGATGGGTCGCCGCCCTCCTCCTCGGACATGGGCGAACAGGTGAAGAAAGCCTTTGAGAACCTTGGCGCAGTGCTAAAGACCGCTGGATTCGTCACCTCTGACGTGGTCAAGGTCAACTACTTCACAACGGACGTCGACGAGTTGATCGCCGTGCTGAGGCCACTTTCATCAGCGTTTTTCGGCGACAATCTCCCAGCTTCAACCCTTCTCGGCGTCTCTCGACTGGCCTTTCCACAGCTCAAGATCGAGATTGAGGCAACGGCGGCTCGCTAAAGATCGAAGCGGTCAAAGCCGAGCTTGCTCCTCAACTGTGAGCACTTCGAGCGTTGCTTCGTATGTCTGCTGCAAGCGTCCTGCGTCAGCCAGAAGCCGCTGACCTTCGTCTGATCCGAGAGCGCCCTGCATGGCTTCAATGTCATCAAAGGTCATTTCGGCCATTCGATAGAACGGACCATCGAGAGCCTTTGAAGCGACCGCTCCTTTCAGACCAGGCAGTACAGCAACCAATGGAATGTGGATTGATCCGTACTCGTCTTCAAATTTGTCTGGATCATTCGGAGTGCCCCAAAGAGCAACAACCTTTACCGTCACGACAACCTCCTCGTTGAGTACGGGCCTCTGAGCGACGATACCTTTCATTTGATTCGGATTCCGAGGAACGTTTCTGTCGATCAGGGTTGCTTGAAGTAGTGGCCTTCCTCCAGGTCCTCAATCAGTCCTGAATGGGTCGGCGACCATCCGACCAGTTCCTTGGTGATGGTGTTCGAGCTGGGTGAATCCAAGGCGATGGCGAAGGCCAGGAAGCCGAAGTGGTCGAAGGCCACGTTGGGGTCGATGGACTCCACCGGAACATCGAGGTGCCCTCCAATGACCTCGGCGATCTGGCGCAGGGAGATGCCCTCCTCGGCCACACCGTGCAGGGCCGACCCGGCCGGAGCCTTCTCCAGGGCCAGTTGGAACAGATGCGCGGCATCGAGGCGATGTGCGGCCGGCCAACGGTTGGTGCCATCACCGATGTATCCGGACACGCCCTTCTCGCGCGCTACCGCGACCAGGGTCGAGACGAAGCCCTGATCTCCATCGCCATGACAGGTCGGAGCCAGCCGGACGACGGATGATCGAATGCCCTGTGCAGCCAGGCCCAGCACCACCTGGCCAGTACCGCGACGGGTCAGCGGTCCGCCGCTCAGCTGCAGCGCCTCAGGTTCAAGGACCCGTCCGTCCTCCTCGGTGGAGACTCGTCCAGGGGCCAGCCCGAGCACGCCGGAGGCGATCACGAAGGGTTTGTCGGTGCCGGACAGGGCTTCACCGAACACCTCGACCACCCGGCGATCGGCATCGGCCGCGCCTGCGAAGTCCCCAGAGAAAGCCAGGTCGTGCTTGAAGGCGAGGTGCACGACACCATCAGAAGCTGCGGCCACATCCCGAAGGGTCTCAAGATCATCGAGCGAGCCCTCGACCACTTCTACCCCGGCCGTAGCGAGCACCTTGGCGGCATTCTCCGAGCGGGCCAATCCGACGACATTGTGACCCGAACCAATCAATCCTGGAACCAGCGCCGAGCCGATCCAACCTGACGCACCGGTGACAAAAACGCGCATGAGCACCTCCACTTGATTGCTCTTCCTGGAGGTCACCCCCCGAGAATGATGTCAGTTACTGTCATCATGATAGCACTCATGTCAGTTTCTGTCATCACTCTTCGCTACGATGACGGGATGGCCCGCTGGGAACCCGATAGCCAAGGAAGGCTGGCCCAGGCCGCGCTCGATCTCTTCGCCGAGCAGGGCTTTGACAACACCACGGTGGCCGAGATCGCCGAGCGGGCGGGGCTCACCGAACGAACTTTTTTCCGGCACTTCAACGACAAGCGCGAAGTGCTGTTCGCGGGAGCCAGCGCCCTGCAGGACCTTCTTGTCACTGGGGTGCTCGGCGCACCAGAGGGAACGACACCAATCGAAGCTGTGGTGGGCGCACTCGAGGCGGGAGCCAGCCTCCTGCAGCAACGACATGCCTTCGCGTTGCACCGTTACCGGGTGATTGAGGCCAGCATCGAATTGCAGGAGCGCGAACTGATCAAGTTGGCGTCGTTGGCTACGGCCGTCACCGTCGCCCTGCACGAACGCGGCGTGGCCGAACCGGCCGCCAGCCTGACGGCCGAAGCCGGCATTGCTATCTTCCGGGTTGCCTTTGCCCGTTGGGTCCAGGAGCCCGAAGATGCAGACTTCGTTCGGCTCATCCGGCAATCACTGGATGATCTCAGGGCTGCCACACTGGGGCAGTCAGTGTGAAAGTCACGTAGGTGGGCATTGAGAAGGCAAGGCGTGCGCCCATCGCGTGAGCACCACATGCTCGCCAGACATGGAGACCCCCTCACTTGCCAACAATGAACGACGATCCCGACATCCCGAAACAATCGCGCATTGCGCACCGAACGGCACAGCTATCCGGAGCGAGCCGTCTGCTACACCGCATCGACCATGTGGTCTCGATGCCGATCGCAGCCGTCGTCGTTGCCATTTTGGTGGCTGGCTCAGTCGGCGTTGGGATGTCTCTCGGCTTTCCCACTATGTGGTTCAACGTGGTGGAGGTGGCGGCAACTGTCATCACCTTGATGATGGTCTTTGCCATTCAGCACACCCAATCAAGGGATCAAGTCGCCACCCAGCGCAAACTCGACGAGCTCATCCGGGTCATTCCAGGAGCGTCTGAACAGTTGATGATGCTGGAGGAAGCCCCCTCGGACGTGATGCGAGCCGTCGAGGAAGGTCATCGAGACAGCAAGGCCGAGACGATGGAGGAAGACGACGTGGACACACTGCCGTCGTGGGACGACCTTCAAAAGACGGCGATGGGATTGACCGGCGACGCCGTACCTCGATAGAGGATCAATGGAGCCACCGTCAGGAGAAACCCCCACCTGCGTTCACTGACGCACATGCGTGACAACGCTTCGAGATCCAGGTTGTCGATGAGATGCAGGCCCATGGCCACCAGCGCCACGCTGTGCACCGGCAGACCGATACCCTCGACACCAGACGGCATCACATCGGACACCCCGTCACTGCCCAACAGGGCCACGTCGTGCGCCTTGAGCCACGGAAGGCACGATGCGTCGAGACCGGCCAATCCATCGTGCGGGTCCCAGGGGCCGTGTTCCTCCCGCCAACGCCATCGACCGGTGCGCACGAGCAGAATGTCTCCCGACCGTACCGTCAACCCTGATGCAGCTTCGGCCGCCTCCAGGTCCTCGGGGTATATGGGTTGTCCCGGAGCGAGGGCGTCGACGCCCTGATGATTTGGCATGTCGAGCAGGACGCCGCGGCTCACGATGCCCGATTTGAGATGGTGGATGCCGAGCTTGGTTGCCCCGTGCGCGGTCACTGTCTCGCTGGAGTAGCCGTTGTAGATCTTGCCCTCATGGAAGATGTGGGACAGGGCGTCAAGGTGACTGGTGGCATACCCGTGGGAGGCGATGGCGAAGTAGTCCGCCCCCCACCCCTCGGTGGCCGTGCCGATCATGTGATGGGCCACCGGGTTGGGGTTCTCCAGCGACGGAGTGGTTGGCAGCGGTCGGGCACATGACACCGTGATGCCGGAGCGGACGGTGGCCGCAGCGGCAGCCGTGACCTCGGGGGTGACCAGATTGAGGGCCCCGAGCTGGTCGCCTGGACCCCACCGCCCCCAGTTGGAGAGCTCCTGGTGGAGGGCCAGAACGGCCTCGGCAGTCATGGGGGCGCGGGTCACATCGGGACAGTAGCGGTAGCGAGCCCGTCCCGCCTCGTTGCATCGATATGTCGAGTGGGTGAATGATCGCCCCATGAGCCAGGTGGAGCCCATCTCGTTGAATGCCGTCACCAAGGACCCTGAAGTTCGGCGAAATCCCTATCCCGTGTATGCGGGATTGCGCGAGAAGGGACGGATCCTCCCCAATGATTTGGGCGGTTGGATACTGCCCCGCTACGCCGAGTGTGCCAGCGTCCTGCGCGACGCTCGGTTCAGCGCCGACTCACGCCATCAGACCAACTTCGAGGTGTTCGTACAGCTAGCTGAGGCAGTGGGCCTGAGCGATCTGCTACAAGTGTTCGGGCGCCTCATGCTCTTCGTCGATCCACCCGATCACACCCGCCTGCGTCGCATTGCCAGCAAGGCATTCACGATACGGACGGTGGAGGCCATGCGGCCGCGCATTGGCGCCATTGTGGATCAACTGTTGGACGGGGTGAGCGGGGATGGCGGCATGGAGTTAGTGGAGGCACTGGCCTTCCCTCTGCCCGTGACCGTTATCAGCGAGATGCTCGGCGTGCCGACCGCCGACCACGCGCTATTGCGCGGTTGGACCAGCGAAGTCATCAAGGCGCTCGATCCCATTGACGACCCCATGGTCCTGTTCCCGGCCGCCGAAGCGTTCCGAGCGATGCAGGGCTACTTCGACGAGCTGGTGCAGGAGCGTCGGCGCCATCCGGGCACCGATCTCCTCTCGGCCTTCATTGCCGCCGAGGACGACGGTGACCGACTCAGCCATGACGAGCTCCTCGATACCACAATTCTGCTTTTTGCCGCCGGCCACGAGACCACCGTCAATCTTATTACCGGAGGCGCCTACAACCTCTTCAGTTATCCCGATCAAGTGTCGAGACTGCGAGATGACTTCAGCCTCATGGCCGGTGCCGTGGAAGAGTGCCTGCGCTTTGGGCCACCGGTGCAGCTGACTGGCCGGATCGCCATCGAGGATGCCGAGGTGGCCGGCGAGCTGGTCACCCGTGGCACCGAAGTCATCGTCATGATCGCTTCAGCCAATCGGGATCCCGAGGAATTCAGTGACCCCGAGCAACTCTTGGTCGACCGCTCTGACAACAAACATCTGTCGTTCAGCGGAGGCATCCATGTCTGCCTGGGTGCGCCCTTGGCCCGTATTGAAGCGCAGGAATCATTCGCCAGACTGCTGCGGCGCTTTCCGAAGTTAGAACTGGCCGATACGGAGGTGGAGTGGAAACCCACCTCGACCATTCGAGGCCCCAAGGCGCTCCAGCTGTCCTGGTAGGTCCGCCCTAGCGGGTGACTTGACGCACGCCGGTGGGCGAGCTGCCGCCGTTCGTCTCGTCCGGCGCCCCATTGGACAGCGCCTCGACGTCGATACGATCCGGCACCGGTGCCGGGTGCAGCTCGCTGTGCACGTCGTCCGGCCGAGGGTCGGCCGTGATCGTCGAGTACTCGCCCGCATCGGAACGGTGGACAATCACGGCGCGCTTACGTTTGCCGATTCCCTCCGCACCCTGCATTTCGATACACAACCGGTAGGTGACGAAGGCCACCACTATGGGCACGAACGCTGTCAAGAAGCGGAAGGCCCACAGCACGAAATTCAAGGACAGGTGGAAGTAGTTGGCCAACACGTCGGTGGAACTGGCGGCAAACAGTGTGAAAAGCAAGGCGAAGAACGCGGCACCGGCGGCCGTCCGCTTGGGTCTGTCCCGCGGCCGATCCAAAAGATTGTGTAACTCGTTGTCCCCAGTGAATTTTCGTTCCAGCATGGGCCAGATCAACGCGATGTTGAATACCAGACCAGGGAAGATGACCGCCGGAAGGAACACTTCGAGCGGAATGGTGTGGCCAAAGGCCGTGAATTCCCACGACGGCATGATGCGGAGCGCGCCGTCAGTCCAGCCCATGTACCAGTCCGGCTGGACGGCATACGAGATCTTGTAGGGCTCATAGGAGCCGAACTGCCAGATGGGGTTGATCTGGGCGAAGGCGCCCAGCAGGGCCGAGGCCGCAGCCACCATGAAGAGAAACCCGGTGGTCTTGGCCATGAAGGTCGGAAACATCGGCGAGCCAACCACATTGGTCTCGGTGCGACCAGGTCCCTTGAACTGAGTGTGCTTCTGGCGCACCAGCAGCGTCAGATGGGCGCCGATCAGTGCGAACAGGATGAGCGGGAAGATCAGGACGTGGATGATGTAGAAGCGGGGCAAGACCGCGTTCCCCGGGAATGTCCCACCCCACATGAACGAAGCCAGGTAGCTGCCGACAAACGGTATGGACTCGGCGATGGAGTAGCCGATGCGGAGACCCGTGCCCGAAATCAAGTCGTCGGGGAGCGAGTACCCGATGTAACCCTCGAAGATGGCAATGATCAGCATGATGATGCCGATCGTGTAGTTGAGCTCACGCGGCTTGCGGAAGGCACCAGTAAAGAAGATGCGGGCCATGTGCACGATGATCGAGCCGGTGAAGATGTCGGCGGCCCAGTGGTGCATCTGGCGCACCAAAAGCCCACCTCTCACGTCGAACGAGATTCGAACCGTTGAGGCATAGGACTCGGCCACGTGCTGACCGTGCAGAGGCGCATACGAGCCGTGGTAGATGACCTGAGTGGCCGACGGCACGTAATAGAGGGCCAGGAAGATACCGGTGGCAATCAGGACGATGAAGGAGTACAGCGAGATCTCACCCAACATGAAGGACCAGTGGTCCGGGAAAAATCTTGTCCAAGAAGATGCGGCCGCCCTTGGCGACGCCCAAGCGATCATCGAGTTCACCGACGACCTGGCCGACACGCCCGTAGGGACCCTGGGCCTCCTTGGCCTCACGCAGCGTCTTTGGTCGAGCCAGAGACGGGCTCATGCCGTCGTCCGTTCCCAGTACCCAGGGCCGACGGCCTGGTTGAAGCCATCCTGTGCTGCCAGGTACCCGTCACCATTGAACATCAGCGGCAACTGTGGCAGTGGGCGAGGGGCAGGACCGAATTGAGGCACGGCACCATTGCGTACGTTGAACATGGACTGATGGCACGGACACACCAGCAGCTCCAGCTCCTGCTCGTACAGGCCGACCGGACAGCCTAGATGGGTACACATTTTGGAATAGGCGACGTAGCCGGATGGGGCCCAGGTTTCGCGGCCCGGCTCAGTGACCAAGTCCGTGTCCTGCACTCGGATCAGAACGGTCTGGTCCATCGATTGCGCCTGCTCGTTGTTCTGGTACCCCCGCGGGAACACCGTCATGATGCCGCCGATCGACCAGCGTGTCCTTGTGGACGGCCCGGCCATTGGTGTCGACCAGTATCGATCCCTTGCGCCAGTCGGTCGTGTCGAAGGAGGTACCGGGCACCGGACCGAGCGAACGGAGCAGCGGGAAGACCGCCACAATCCCGAAGATGCCCGAACCGATGGCAAACAGGCCGCCCAGCATTTTGCGGCGCTTGACCACGACGCTCGAGCGCTCGACCAATGCGGCGGCCAGTGGAGCTGCGCTCTTGCTCCGTGCCGAGGCCAACACGTGGCGCTCTTCGACGAATGGACCCTGCGGCATGAGGTACTTGCCCCAGGCGGTGAGGCCAAAGCCGAGCAGGAAGAGACCGGCGCCCATGCTGCCGCCCAGAATCCAGGGGTTCAGGTTCTGCCAGTACGCCGCGCCGAAGAGGGCCACCATGAAAATGCCCAGCAAGAAGATCACGCCGATGATGGACTCCACCCGCTCGGGGTTCCTGGCTGCGTCGCCCAGATGTGGATCGTCCAAGGTGGCGATCGGCATGGGCACCTTGGTGCGCGATGGCTCGTGGTCGGCGTCGCTCACGTGCGCTCTCCGATCCAGAAGCAGATGAGGGCCAGCCCACCCACGCCGATCAAGCAGGGCGACGAAGCCTTCTGCCACCGGCCCGACACCGCCGAGGCCGGCCCCGCCGGGACTGGCCGGATGCTGAATTTCCTGGGTCACGTAGGCCACCACGTCACGCACTTGGGAGTCGCTCAAGTTGCCTGAGAAGCGAGGCATGTTGGCCGGACCGATGCGCATGGCCTCGGTCACTTGCTGCGGCGTGACCGACCGGTTCTGCAGTGAGGGTGCGTTCGTACCGAAGGCCAGGGCGTCACCGGCACCGGTAATGGTGTGGCAGGCGGCGCAGTTCAAGGAGAAGAGGTCAGCGCCAATGGCCAGGTTGGCACCCTTGAGATGGGGGGTGGGCACAGCTGGAGCGGAGGGGTCGAGCGAATTCACGAAGGCGGCCAGCTCCAGCGCCTGCTTCGAGGTAAGGCGGGAATCCTTGCGCTCGGCTTCAATGGCTTTCACGTCGGTGGCTGGCATGCGGCCCGTGCTGACCCAGAAGTCCACGGTGGCGGCACCGACACCCTGAAGGTTAGGACCAATGGTGGCCTTGCCCTGGGGGTTCACGCCGTTGGCGTCTGCGCCGTGGCAGCTGGAACATGTCTGCGCGAAAAGCAACTTGCCGGCTGCGATATACGAGGAGGGCGGGTTGGCATAGGTGATGGCACCGTCGCCGTATTGGACCAGCTGATTGTCAAGGCAAAGCAGGTCCGAGCTTTTCAGTGGGTTGCCGGTGTCTTCGACCCCGCTCACGCCCTTGAGATTCAGGGAGCCGCAGCCCTTGTTCGAATGGCCGTTGACCGAAGACGTTGGAGGCCACTGTCTTGGCGCCGGCGATGGCGCCCGGGAAGGAACAGGACAGACCGCCCAACGTGGCGATGGCGAGAAGGCTCCCGGGAAGGAGGACCGAGGCTCGGAATTGATCGTCGAGAGTGTGTGCGCACGCCTGCCATGTCTATTTGAGGAAGAACAGGCAACTGAAGAGCCCGATCCAGACGATGTCGACAAAGTGCCAGTAGTAACTGACACCCTGAATGGCAGCCAGCTCACCGGGGTCCCCACCCACGTCACCCTTCATGCGGCCCAGCAGGAAGACCATGGCCACCAGGCCCAGGAAAACGTGGAGCCCGTGCAGGCCCGTCATGATGAAGAACAGCGATCCGTAGGAGTTCGTGTACCAACGGGTGGTCAGGAACAGCCACTCGGTGGCCTGGTTGCCCAGGAAGGCCGCACCCAGAATGATGGTGACGATGATCCAGCGGCGGGCTGACTTGCGGCGGCGCCATTCAGCCTGGTTGACGGCGTACTGCATGCTGAAACTGGAGGAGACCAGCACCAGGGTGAAGATGATGCCCCGGATGGTGTCGAGGTGGGTGCCCGGCGGGGGCCAGACGCCGCCGGGCGCGTTGGCCCGGATGGTGAAGAAGGCGGCAAAGAGGCCGCTGAAGAACATCAGCTCCGAGCCGAGCCAGATCATGACCCCGACGGCCAGCATGGGGGGACGATCGTGGACGATCTTGCCCTGTGGCGCGGGGTGCTCGACTGAAACAGCCTGGGTCACAGGGCATTTTCTAGTCGACGGGGCCACTTATAGCGCCAACAAGCAGGTAGGGGCGTTGTGCGTCCGGGCCCTGAAGACTCAGCCTTGGTCAGGCGCGAGGGCACGTGACAGCGGCACCGGAAGGGGCTCCGCGTGCACGATGGCCAACCGCCTGGTTGGTCGCGTGAGGGCCACATAGAGGGTGCGCAAGCCCCGGGTGGTGGCTACCGGAGGGCCCTCGCCGGCGACCTTTTCACCCACGGCGGCGATCAGCGCCGGCTCGACCACCACCACGGCGTCGAACTCGAGCCCATTGGTCTCGTCGGCCGGCAGGAGCACCAGCCCGGCGGCCAGGCCGTCACCGGTGGGATCACGTGGATCGATGGCCAGCAGATCCCTCCTCGGCCAGGGCCCGGCTGACTTCGGGCAGCAGGAGCGCTCGGTCCGAGCACGGCGACGCGACCTGGGGCCACCTCGGCCACTTCTTCCCGGGCGGCCCGGGCCACGGCGGCGGCCAGCTCGGCCTGGGCGGTCGTGGATGATGCGGGGCGTGTGTCCCGATTGCCGTACGGGCCGGGGTGGTGTGATGTCGGGCGCGGCCACCTTGAGCACCTGGGCAGCCACCGCCACAACTTCGGCCGGTGTCCGGTAGCTGACGGTGAGCTCGACCAGACGGGGCGGGCGCTGCGGCGATGAGGTGCTGCGTGACGTCTTCCCAGTTCTGCGGCGCCCACGGTCCGGTGGCCTGGGCGATGTCGCCCACCACCGTCATGGAACCCGAGAGCGAGCGCCGGGACAGCATGCGTAGCTGCATTGGCGAGAGGTCCTGCACCTCGTCCACCACGATGTGCCCGAAGGAGCGGACGTCGTCTCGTCCAGAGCGAGCTGCAGGCTCGGAGCGGGCATCGGTGATGCGGTGAGCCCCTGGGGCCAGAAGCCGTCGGGCGCGCTCCCCTCCTGCTCCCGGACCTGACGGGACCGGATAGGCCGGGCACCACCCTCGGCGCGGTCCCAGAATGGTACGTGCTTCGTCGATCAGTGCGGTGTCGGCCGACTGACCAGGCCACCTCTTCGAACGTGCGGCTGCGCGGCCGATAGAGACGGGAGGTCTCCTCGGCGCTCAAAATGCCCTTACCGGCGACGGTCAGCAGCGGTCGAGCGCCCAAGAGATCGTGCAGGAACTCATGGGCCGAGAGGCGCGGCCACATGCGGTCGAGCGCCTCACCCACTTCAGGCACGCGGCGGAGACGCTGGGCCAGGTCGGCCTGCTCTTCAGCGGTGGGGGCGTCGTCAATCGACACTGCCCTGTGAGTTGCGGGCCCGGTAGTCATCGGAGAGCACGCGGAACACGTGGGCCTCGACGAAGCGCCGCCGCACGTTGTGGGTACCGGGACGGCGGCGCGCCATGTTGATGATGTCCTCGGTGGCTCTGGAACGCAGGCGCAGCACACTGGCCCCAAAGGGGACTTCGGCGTCCTGGCGCAGCGGGCGCTGCCGCGAGCGCACGGCCCGGGACAGCACCTTGACCATGCGAACGTCGCCCTTGAGCTTGGCCACGTCGGCCTCATCGGTGCCACGCACCCGAACCTCAGGCACCAAGCCGGCCACGGTGGAGAGACTCACTCCGGTCTCGCCGAGCGACGGCAGCACCTGCTCGATGTAGCGCAGGAAGAGCGGGTTGGGCCCGACCACGAGGACGCCTTGCCGCTCCAGTGGGAACCGGTGCGTATAGAGCAGGTAGGCCGCGCGGTGGAGGGCCACTGCGGTCTTGCCCGTGCCAGGACCACCCTGGACGACCAGCACGCCGGTGAGCGGCGAGCGGATGATCTCGTCCTGCTCCCGCTGAATCGTGCCGATGATGTCGCCCATTTGGCCGGTCCGAGCCTGACCCAGAGCAGAGAGGAGGGCGCCGGGCCCACCCAGCACCATGCCCTCAGAAAGCAGTCGCTCTCCCGGTCCGTCATCGCCGGTATTGGGATTCGACACCGGAAGGAGGGGGGCGCCGACGGCTCGGGTTGGATCAGCGAAATACTCGTCCTCCAGGCCGAGCACGGTTCGGCCGCGGACAGCCAGGTGGCGGCGGCGGGCCAGCCCCTGAGGGTCCAGACCGGTGGCCCGGTAGAAGGGTTCGGCCACCGGGGCCCGCCAGTCGACGACCAGTGGATCATGATCGGGGCCCGAGACGGCCAGGCGACCGATGTGGAAGGACTCGCCCAGCAGCGAGGCATTGTCATCGTCAGGCTCGGGGAATCGGTCGATTCGGCCGAAGTAGAGGGCCTGATCACCGATGTCGAGTTGCTCCAGTCGGGCCAGGCTGGTGCGCACCACGATGTCACGCTCGGTGCGGGATTGGAATGTGCCCCCTCGACCCAGGTCGAGGACACCTTGGAGCATTTGGCGAGCTTCGCCCCGCATGGCCTCAAGGCCGTCGTGGGCGCGGTTCAGGAACTCCTGCTCATCCTCCAAATCAGGATGGTCCGGCACTGCACCCCTTTCTCCCCCCGCCCGTCAGGGAAACGGTTCAGCTTAATCCGTGTGCCATGGGGGTCTATTCGGGCCTCTCCGACCGGGGGTCATCTCAGTCGCCGCCTACGATGACTGCCCACGACATAAGGGAGGTATTCATGCTCATTTCGACCATGAACGATGTGCCTGGATACAAGGTGACGTCGGTGCTGGGAGAGGTCTTCGGTCTGACGGTGCGCTCGCGTAACTTCGGTTCCCAGTTGGGCGCCGGGTTCAAGTCCATCGTCGGTGGCGAGCTAAAGGGCATGACCAAGAATCTGCAGACGAGCCGGGAAGAGGTCGTCGGACGGATGGTGACCGAAGCCGAGTCACGGGGCGGCAATGCCGTGTTGGCCATGCGCTTCGACACCTCGGAAATGGGTGGCAACTGGACCGAAATCTGCGCCTACGGCACCGCGGTCGTCATAGAGCCACTCGGGTGAGCTCAGAGGCGGGCGCCGAGACGAATCTCGTGCGCGCCTGCTTCGGTCAACCGGTGACTCGCACGCCGGTGTGGTTCATGCGCCAGGCCGGACGAGCGCTGCCGGAGTACAGAGCAGCCCGAGGCACCGGATCCATTCTGTCGGCCATCGGTGACGGGGCCCTGGCGGCCGAGCTCACGCTCCAGCCCGTGCGCCGGTACGGCGTTGACGCCGCCATCCTCTTCTCCGACATTGTGGTGCCCATACATGCCACCGGGTTCGGGGTCGACATAGAAGCTGGTCGCGGGCCGGTGATGGAGATTCCGTTCCGCTCCGCCGACGACCTGGCCCGCCTGCGCCCGCTCGAGCCAGAGGAGGACGTGCCCTATGTCCTCGAAGCAGCCAGTTTGGTGGCCCAGGAATTGGCCGGGAGCGGTGTGGCGCTCATCGGATTTGCCGGCGCACCATTCACGGTCGCCAGCTATCTCATTGAAGGCGGGCCGTCGCGCACGTTCACCAAGGTCAAGGCCCTGATGCACGGCGATCCGGAGTTGTGGGCCCAGCTGATGGCTCGCCTGGCCGACATGTCCATCGCTTTCCTGCGGGCGCAGATCGGTGCCGGCGTACAGGCCGTGCAGCTCTTCGACAGTTGGGCCGGTTCTCTGTCGCCGGCCGAATACGAGCGATTCGTGCTTCCCACAACGCAGGCTGTATTCGAAGGCATCGCCGACCTTGGTGTGCCCTCCATCCTCTTCGGTGTGGGCACAGGTGAGCTGCTGAGCCTCATGGGCACCGCCGGCTCGAACGTAGTGGGCGTGGACTGGCGGGTGCCGCTCAACGTGGCGCGGCAACGCATCGGTCCCGGACACGCGGTGCAGGGCAACCTCGATCCGGCATTCTGCGTGGCCCCCTGGCCGGTGGTCGAGTCCGCCACCCGTCAGGTCCTGGCCGACGGTAGTGGAAACGGGCACATCTTCAACCTCGGACACGGGGTGCTGCCCGAGGCCGACGTTGGGATTTTGGCGGCCGTGGTCGACCTCGTGCATGCGGAGAGCACGCCCGGATGAACGCTCCGACCGGGGTGCTGGTCATGGCCCACGGGACACCAGCGCGCGCTGAAGATGTCGAAGCCTTTTACACGCGGATCCGGCGCGGCAATGCGCCCAGTGCCGAACAACTGGCCGACCTGCAACGCCGCTACGACGCCATCGGCGGGCTGTCACCACTGACCGAACGCACCGAGGCTCAGGTGCGCGGTTTGGAGCAGGCGCTGACGGCGCGCGCTCCCGATCGATACGTCGTTGCCTTCGGCGCCAAACACGTCATCCCACTCATCGAAGACGGCGCCGAGGAGCTCACAAGCATTGGCGTCGATCGGGTCATCGGATTGGTGCTCACTCCACACGGATCGTCAATGGGAGCGGGCGAGTACTTGGCGCGGGCCGCGGCTGCACTGAGCAGCACACCCTTCACCGCTATCTCAAGTTGGTACAAACACCCCGATCTCCTACGGCTTCTGAGCCTCCGCATCAATGAGGCGCGCCGACAGGTCGGGCCAGACGCCCCCGTCATCTTCACTGCACACTCATTGCCCGAACGCGTGCGAGCCATGGGCGACGATTATCCCGAGCAATTGGAAGATTCGGCCCGGCTGGTGGCCGAGGCGGCCGGCCTCTCACACTGGTCAGTGGCGTGGCAGAGCGCCGGTCGCACTCCCGAGCCTTGGTTAGGTCCCGACGTGCGAGATGCGGTCCGAGCGTTGGCCGAGGCGGGCCACGCTGCTGTAGTGGTGTGTCCCATCGGTTTCGTGTCCGACCACTTGGAAGTGCTCTACGACCTCGATGTGGAGTTGGCCCAGGTGGCAACCGATGCCGGAATCCGCCTCGCCCGCACCGAGTCGCTGAATGACGATCCCGAATTCATGGGGGTGCTGGCCGACGTGGTGCTGGCCGCCGACCCTCGGGAGCGCTGAACACTCATGTTCCGCGTGGCCGTGGTCGGTGGTGGCATCAGCGGGCTGGCCGCGGCCTGGGAGCTCTCGGGCGGTGGCGCTGGACCTGGGTCTGGCGGGCCAGAAGTGGTGGTGCTCGAGGCGTCGGATCGGTTGGGAGGACCGCTGCACAGCGTGCCATTCGGTGACCAAATGGTCGACATCGGTCCCGACGGATTCCTGGGGCGTCGACCCGAGGCACTGCAACTGTGTCGAGAAGTTGGACTTGAACCAGCACTGGCGCCCATTGCCGGACGCGGTGCCGGCGTGTGGTCCCGAGGTCGCGTGCGCCCGCTCCCCGACGGCCTGGCTTTGGGCATCCCCACCCGCTTCTGGCCCGCAGCCCGCTCGGGCATTTTGGGATTCCGAGGTCAAATGGGACTGGCCCGCGACGCGCTCCTCCCGAAGCCCGATGTGCGCGGCCCCATCGGTGACCGTTCCATCGGACCCCTGGTGGAACGCAAGCTGGGGCGTCGAGTGGTGGAGCGTCTGGTCGATCCGCTCATCGGCGGTATCCACGCCGGCTCTGTCGACGACATGTCGGCGGCGGCCACCTATCCCCCTCTTCTCGCTGCGGCCCAACGGAGCGGCAGCCTGATGCGCGCCTTGCGCCACGAGGCTCCAGCCCCGGCCCCCGATGCGCCGCCCTTGTTCTGGGCCGTGAACGGTGGAATGTCGACTTTGGTGGACGGCGTGGCCGCTGCGCTCACTGGGCGCGGTGTCAGCATCAGCACCAACAGCGCGGTCTCGCAGCTGCAGCGCGATGGCACCGGATGGGTACTCACCAGCGCCACGCAGGACATCCACGTCGACGCCGTGGTGTTGGCGCTGCCGGCCCATTCCGCCGGTGACCTCCTGCGACCGCACGATGCGGAGGCAGCCGGTCTGCTGGACGGCATCGACTATGCGTCGGTGACAACAGTGACCCTGCGCGTCGGCCTGGACTCGATTCCCGGACCGCTCTTCGGCACCGGCTTTCTTGTGCCGCGCCGCAGTGGGCGGGGTGAGGAATGGGTGGTGACGGCTGGGACGTTCCTGTCACAGAAGTGGGCGCACTTGGCCCGCGAAGGCGAACTCCTCCTGCGGGCTTCGCTGGGACGGCTCGGCGACGCGCGCACGGCCGAATGGAGTGATGAAGAAATCGTGACCCGTGTGTGGGAGGAACTGGGCACGCTCATGGGCCTGACCGGTGCACCACTTGCGTCCATGGTTTCGCGCTGGTCCGACGCCTTTCCGCAATACCACGTGCATCATTTGCTACGGAGCGCTGGAGTGGAATCGGGGGTGGCCCGGCTCGGCGGGGTGTCCGTCGCCGGCGCCACCTACCGAGGCGTGGGGATCCCCGCCTGCATCGCCAGCGGACGGGCGGCCGCCCTGGCCGTCGGGTGAGCGATCGCCCACAGCGCGGCCGCATTGCCGCGCCGTCACTCTGCGCGGGACTGCTCCTGGCCCTGTCGCTCCCTCCTTGGGGCTGGTGGCCTCTGGGATTATTGGGCGCAGGTCTTCTGTATTGGAGATTGGCTGGTTTGCCGGCGCGCAGTCGAGTGTGGTCGGGCTGGGTGGCCGGACTGGGCCTCTACGGCCTCGGACTGATGTGGGCCCGGGCCTTCAACTGGTACGGCGCGCTGGTACTCATTTTGCTCGAGGCTCTCTTCGTGGCCTTGGCCGCCGTCTGTACGCCGCCACACCGGGGGCGGGCTCCTGCCTTCGTGGCTGCGGCAACCCTGGCCGAGGCCGTGCGCATGACGTGGCCGTTCGGGGGGATTCCGCTCGGTGGCGTCTTCCTCGGTCAGGCCGACGGTCCCTTGCTGCAACTGGCCCGGCTTGGTGGGCCACTGTTGCTCACGGCTGCCGTGTGGGCCGGAGGGGTCGGAGTGGCCAATCTGGCGCAGACGGTGCGCAGGCCCGCTTCAGGAGCCGCCACTCGGGGCGTCTTTATATTCATCTGCCTCGGCGCGCTGACTTTGTTCGCGACGTGGTCTCCCGACGGCGGGTCGCCACTGCGCTCCATTGCCGTTGCCGCAGTACAGGGTGGCGGACAGCGGGGCGTGGACAAGGAGGAGGTGGCGCCGGCCACCGTCTTCGAAGCCGAGCTGGCGGCCACCGCTTCATTGCGCCATAAGCCGGCACCACAGTTGATCCTGTGGCCCGAAGATGTGGTCTCCCTTGGCGAGTCACTGGCCCGTTCACCACAGGGCAAAGTCATGGCCTCGCTGGCTCATTCGCTGCGTACCACGGTGGTAGCGGGCGTGACTGAGCCCGTGGGCACCACGGAATTCCGCAACGAAATGGTGGCCTGGAGCCCGTCGGGCCACATCGTGTCGGTATTTGAGAAGGTGCATCGGGTGCCCTTCGGGGAGTACGTGCCGTATCGCTCCCTTTTCGCCCATTTCGCTAACTTGTCGGAAGTACCGACCGACGCCATTACGGGAATGGGCACCGGTCTCATGCGCACCCCCGCCGGGCCACTGGGGGCACTCGTCTCGTTCGAGGTGTTCTACGCCAGCCGCAGCCGAACCTCGGTTCGGAACGGAGCCGAACTGCTCATCGTCCCCACCAACACGTCCTCATACACCAGCTCCCAAGTCCCCACCCAGGAGGTGGCGGCCGACGCCATCCAGGCTGTTGAGACTGGGCGAGACCTGGTGCAGGCCGCCCCCACTGGGTACAGCACGGTGGTCACACCGCGCGGCTCAGTACTGCGGCGTTCAGTGCTGGGCCACCGTCAGGTGTTGCGCGCCGAGGTGCCACTACGGCGCGGCTTGACGCCCTACGACCACCTGGGCGATCTGCCCTATCTCGTGTTCTTTCTGCTGGCCCTCGCCATCGGGTGGCGACGGCAACGGCGCGCCGCTTACTCGTAGTAGCCGGAGTGGATGTAGACGCAGGGAATGCCGGCGGCCACATACATGGCGTGATTCGAGGGGTCGTCCTCGAAGGCCAACCGCAGGTCGAAGCCATGCATCCGCAGGTCGTCAACCACGCCTCGCTTAAAGCTCGTCACCTGGCCGTAGTCGCCCCGGTCGCGCGTGACCAGCAAATCCCAACGCAGCCCGTAGCGATGCAGCCAGGCCAATGTCTGCGGCTGGACCCGTAGCGGGCGCCCGGTCAAGAGGACCACCGCCAGCAAGGGATCCAGCAACTCGAGCAGTCGGGCGATCTCCTCAATCACTTGGTCGTCTCCGCAGGCCTCGAAGAAGGCTGACCAATCGCGTTGGCCCTGCTCAATGAAGTGCTGACGACCGGCAGCATCAGAGAGGACACCGTCGATGTCGAAGACCACGGCCGGACCGATCGGTCGGCGGTCACCGTGCCAGGTCCAGTTGGGAGGATCCTCCACCTCGCTCATCGTGCACCGAAGATGCAGATGGGAGGGGTACACGACACGGACCTCCAGCCTAATGACCACCTCTGGACCACTTAGGCACGCCGGCGGCGATGATCGGCGCACCGAGAAGTGAGACCATTGACGCCGCATGATCATTGACGACGCCGCGGGGCAGCAGCAGGAGTTGGCTGAACTCCCAGGTCCGGGATCTCCCATCGATGTCCCCCTGGGGCGCCGAGTCATGGTCATCGGCGATCTCCTCCTCCCCGCCATCCCGTCGGCCTCCTCCACTGCGACATGTCGCGACCTGGCTGCTGCTCTGTCGGAATGGCAGGGCCCGGGCATTGTCCTGGTCTGTGGCCGACTCGGTAGCGACGCAACAGTTGATGTTCAGACTGCGTTGCAAGCCCATCCAAATCTCATGAAGGCCTGGGCCGACTTCGCAGCGCGGGCCGAATCCAAAGTGGTCGTGGTGGTCCCGACGATGGACACCTCCAGCGAACTGGTCGCCACACTGGCGCCTTTGGGTGTTTCGGTGCACGAAGGCGTGGACCTGCATTGCAGCACGGGCGCCGGTGCGCGCACGGTACTGGTGCGGGCCGGCACGCTGCGCACCGACGTCAATCTGCCCGCGGACGCGGAGGCCTCGGAAGATCGACCGTGGCTGAACGGCATAGAGCTACTCGAGGATCCACGATTGGCCCGCCGCTTTGTCACCAGCCGTCTCCTCTATCGCCGACTCCGTCGATTCCTGTGGGCCCCACCGCTGGTCTTGGCCGGTCTGGCCCTGCTCCTGCGGTTGGAATTCGTGATCGACGGCCTCGGTCGCGTCTTCCGCTCCCCGCGACAGCAGCGCGCACTCAATCGCGCCTACGACGCCTCTTGGGTGTCGCGGCTAAGTGTGACCATCGCCATCGCCGCGGTGTTGCTGGTCGTGCTGGCCATCGTCGTTACGCTGACCTCGCGCGGCATTTGGCGCGCCCTGGGCGGGGAAGGACTTCCATCGCCGTGGGCAGCCGGCGCAGCTCGCTCCGCCGGGACACGACCGACCGCGCACTCCCTACTGACCATGCATGGTGCCGATGTGCTCGACGTGACCCGAGCCGCGGTCGATGCCGGGGCCGCTGGACTCATTGTCGGCGGTGCGATGGTGCCGGAACTGACCCATCTCGATTCTGGGTTCTTCGCCTGCCCCGGAGCCACTTCTGAACTGGTGCACGAACATGTAGGGCGACTCGGCCTGCCGCCCACCTTCCTGCATCACCGGCAAGAGGCCACGCTGGAACTGGAAACAGGGGCCGAACTGCACCTTCGCCTCATGCATGCCGAAGTGGATCTTCCCCAAGCCACCCTGGGCGAGCGCCTGGTGACTCGCGATGCCGTGGTCAAGGGTCGCACCAAAGCAGCAGACCTGCACCCCGAACTGGTGGCGAGCTGGCCCACCGGGTCGTCGTGGCCCCCCGCCCCCGAGGTAGCTGCGGACCGCATTCTGGTGCGCCGCATTCGACGTATTGCCGCCACCGCCCTGTTCGTGGCTGGCTTGGTCGACCTGCTCTCAGCCGTCACCGCACCCCTGCACCGCCATCTCCATGTGATTGCCCGCTTCCTCCCGGTGGCCGTGACGCAGGCTGCCGGTGCATTGGTGGCCATCGGTGGGATCGCCATGATCATGCTGTCGCGCGGCATCCTCAAAGGACAGCGGCGGTCGTGGACGGTGGCCGTCTCGCTGTTGACGGGCACGTTAGTGCTGCACATCATCCACAACGCCGACGTCATCAGCTTGTTGGTTGGCATCGCCGTGCTGATCCTGCTGGTCATCCAACGCGAGCGATTCCGGGCCCAGGTGGAGCACGGCACCATTGCCTCGGCCTTCCTCATCCTGGCCATCGGAGGACTGACCGCCACCATGGGCTCGTTGCTCGGTGTGGAGTTGGCCGGCCGAGTACACCACCATCCCCTGCCGTCATGGCCCAACGTGCTGCTGGGCTCGGCAGAGCGCCTGGTCGGGGTCCAGTGGGTGCACTTCCCCGAACACATCAATCGCTACGCCTCCACCAGCCTGCTCGCCGTGGGGATCACCCTCATTGTCGTCGCTCTGTACCTGCTGACTCGTCCGGTGGTCGATCGCCGCTTCTTGAGTGGTCGGGCGTCAGTCGGTCGCCGAGCGGCCGAAGTGCGCGCCCGCGACATTGTGCGGCGGCACGGCACCGGCACACTTGACTATTTCGCCCTGCGCGACGACAAGCAGTGGTTCTTCCACCGCGATTCCATGGTGGCCTATGCCGTCTTCGGAGGCGTGTGCCTGGTGTCGCCTGACCCCATCGGCCCCTTCTCCGAGCGGGCGCACGTGTGGGATGCCTTCCGACGCTTCGTCGATCGCAACGGATGGGGTCTCGGTGTCATGGGCGCCGGCGAGGAATGGCTCCCGACCTACAAGGCGTCGGGTATGCGATTCCTCTACATCGGGGATGAGGCCGTGGTCGACCCCCGGGTCTTCTCCCTCGAGGGCGGCAAAATGAAGGGGCTGCGCCAGGCCGTCAATCGGGTGGCCCGCTATGGCTACACCGTCCGCTTCCTCGATCCATCCCGTCTCAGCCCCGACGATGCCGCCCGCATGGTGGAACTGATGGCCAAGAGCCGACGCGGCGAACAGGAGCGCGGTTTTTCCATGATGCTGGGCCGCCTCTTCGATGCCCGCGACACCGGCTTGCTGCTGACGCTGGTGGAGGGGCCCGACGGCGCACCGGTGGCCATGTGCCAGTTCGTCCCCTCACCAGCCATCGGCGGCTACTCGCTCGACTTGATGCGCCGCGATCCGGCCGAGCACCCCAATGGATTGCTCGACTTCGCCCTGTGTTCCACCATTTCGCACCTGCAGGAGATGGGGATGAAAGGTCTCAGCCTCAACTTCGCCGCCATGCGTTCCATCCTCGACGGGGAGTCCGGCGACGGTGTCACCCAGCGGGTGGAGCGTTGGGCTCTGCGTCGGCTATCGGGCGTCCTCCAGATCGAGACCCTGTGGCGGTTCAACGCCAAGTACGAACCGCATTGGCTCCCGCGATACATCGTGTTCGATTCGGCCGAGCAGTTCGTCCCGGTGGCCGTGCAGATCATGCGGGCCGAGTCCCTGACCGAGGTCCCAGTCATCGGACGGCTGCTGACCACCGGCGTCGCCAAACGGTCCGGTCCCGCCGTACCCGAAGAGGTCCTGGTGGCCCTCCAGGAGAACCACGGCGCCAATGGGAACGGTCATGCGACTCCCGTTTCCGAAAGTCAACCCGTCAATGACTGACGAGAACGCCACCTGCCCTCGATGCGGGCACGCCGGCATTCACGCCTCGTGTGACGACTGTGACCGTTGTTGGCTCGAACAACGACAGCGCGAGAAGCCACCGCACCACTCCTGACCCAGGACATTGGTCGCGTCCAATCGCTACGAAGCGGGTCCGGTCGACACCGTGATCACCACGTTGTCGCCGCGTATGAGCACTGGCACCCCGGCGGCAGGCGATTGACTGACCACCGTCCCCACGGGGATGGTCGATGAAGGCATCGCTTGCAATGTGCACTTCAGTCCGAGCGCGCTCAAAGTGGATTCGGCTTGCGCCTCGGTCTCCCCGATCACATTGGGCATGGCCGGACGGATGATCAGTCTGGGCGGTTGGGGCGATCCGGGCAGCACGACTCTATTGGCGATGGCGAATCCCACACGGGTCGAGCGGTGCTGGCGACCGACGACCAGTCCCACCACGAGGGCGAAAGCAACCACCGCCACCGCACTACCCACCAACATTCGTGTCGAAATGCGTTGACGCCATCCGGCCTCAGGCATTGCCGGCACTACCGCCACCGGCATGGGCACCGCGTCATCGAGGTCGTCCATCCCGTCGAGCGCTACCGCGGCAATGTCCTCCGGTAAGCCGACTCGGTTGAGCAATGCCTCCATGTCAGAACGATCCCGCACGCTTCTCTCGGTTCGTAGATCCACAATGTGCTCACGGATATCGCTGACCAGCTGATCGCGTTGAGAGGCGGGCAGTCGGCGCAGGGCGTCGTGGAGTTCCTGCAGGTAGTGCTCGACCATGTCGTTGAGCTCAGATCCAAGCAGCCCGTCGCTCATTCCGCTGCACCCCCATCGAGGATCCCGTTGACGGCCCGGCAAAAACGCTGCCATTCGGTGGCGAAGTAGTCCAACGACGCCTTCCCTTCGGCCGTGAGCTTGTAATAGCGCCGTGGCGGCCCTTGGGTGGACTCACGCCATGATGTCTCGACGGCACCATCGAGCCGGAGACGGGACAACAGGGGGTAGATGGTGCCCTCGCTGGTCACCAGCTCCGCGGCCGACAGTTCCCGTACGAGCTCGAAGCCGTATCGCTCTCCATCACGGAGCAACGCCAGGACGCAGTACTCCAACGCGCCCTTGCGCATCTGCGCCAGTTGAGGCGTCTTTGCTAGTACCATGCATTGCATAGTACCTGGCATTGTCCCTATGTCAAGCCCCGTATTGTCGGTGCACCGACAAGAGGAGATGCCCATGGCTCCCAAGCTGACGCTGAGCGAACGCCAGTCATTCCTGGCCGAGAAACATGTCGCCATACTCAGCATCAGCGAAGAGGGTCGTGGTCCCCGCACCGTACCTATCTGGTACATGTACGAGCCGGGCGGCTCCCCGTACTTCGCCACCGGAGCCAACAGCCGAAAGGCGGCACTGCTGGCCCAGGCCGGTCGCTGCACACTTTGCGTACAGGTCGATGAAGTCCCCTACCGGTATGTCACCGTCGAAGGGCCGGTTGCCATTTCGCCTCTGGAGGATCCGGCCGAGCGAGCGGCACTGGCCTATCGCTACCTCGGTCAGGAAATGGGCGACAAGTGGTTGGCGTCCACCGCTGGAAGCCCCACCATCATTGTGCGTCTCACTCCGGAGGTGTGGCGTTCCGGCGGCTCCTAGTGGGTCTGTTTGCTGGCTCGCCCGCGGTTAGTCCGTCGCGACCACGGCCACGGCCATGCTCTCTGTGCAGGTGAGCGTGACGAGGACGGCGACATCGCCACCGGTCCAGACGCAGACACCCTTTCCGGACGCGTTGAGGATGAGGCCGCCGAAGTTTCCGCTACCGGCGGCGTCATTATCAGTGACGGCAGTCTTCCCCGTGCAGCCCCCGAGGAGGGCCAAGCTATTGGAGCAGGACGCAGAGGTGGTGAAGGGACCGATCGGAGTCGTGACCCCAGCAGCTGAGTACGACCCATTCACGATCGTCGTGGCTTTGCCGCCGACGTCAATGCCAACTGCTGCGTTGGCGACAGTGGTGGCCAGGAGCTCACACTGGTCGAAGGCCTCCGCGGGCGATGGGCAGTTTTCAACCGGCGTCGAGCAGGTGGTCGACTGGCCTGGTAGCAGCAGCGTTTGCACCGTGCACGACACGCTGGTCGTGGTCGACGGCGAGGTGGTGGCGCCCGCACTAGGCGCGGTCATCAGCAGTTCCATCGGCAACAGCGTCCCCAGGAGGACGATGACGGGCAGCCCCAGGCGGACAAGCTTGCCGCCGAATAGATCCTTCATGTGTGTGTTCCTTCCGCCTCAATCGGGCCACCGACCAGCGACCCTCACGAACCAGATTGTGCGTTTTGGCCGCAAATTGCAACCTCTATGAAGTGAACTGGTGGGTCAGCGACTCTCCGGGCGACCGGGCACAAGTGGTCAGCTCAAGGCGTTCGGCCTTTTGAGCCGTCTCCCGCTCCGTTAGTGGGACAGGAACAGCAGTGTGGCGTGATTGGCGAAGTCCAGGAGCGGCTGGGGCCACACGCCGAAGACGATGGTCACCGCCGTGCACAGACCGATGGCCACGCCGGTGAGCGGAGGCACCGGCACCACTGAAGGAGCCGTGGGGGGAGATGCCTCGGTGAGGATGAGCTCCGCGTTCAAGGTCGACACCGTGCCCGAGACGCCGTCAGGGCTGGCCCAGGCGATCTGAGTGCCACTGTCGTCCCTGGCTGGAGTGACCATGGCTTCACTGCCGGCGATGGGCGAGTACATCAGGACTGCCACTCGCAGGTAGAAGAAGGCGGCGATGGCGGCTGTCACCATGGCGATGACAGCCAACGGCACCGACCCGCCGGACACCGTGGCCAGGACTACCTGCAGCTTGGCCCACAGACCGGTAGTGAACGGCGCACCGGCCTGAGCCAACAGCAGGATGGCAAAGGTAAGGGCCAACAATGGCTGGCGCTGAGCCAAGCCGCGATAACTGGTGATGTCGTGGTCTGTATCGCCCTCACGGCCCAGCACCGTGACGATGGCAAAACTGCCGATGGTCATGAAGGTGTAGGCGAACAGGTAGTACAGAGATGCGTTGACGCCGCGCGACGTGGCCGACTCCACGCCGAGGAAGATGAAGCCGGCATGGTTGATGGACGAGTAGGCCAGCATGCGCTTGATGTCACGTTGGCGCAACGCCAGCACCGAACCGACAACGAGTGACAGCACGGCTAGGCCGTAGACGATGGGGCGCCAATCGGTGGTGATAAGGCCCAAAGAAGAGAACAGCACTCGCAGCATGGCGGCAAAGGCACCAGCCTTGGCCACGGCGGACATGAACCCGGTCACCGGCGAGGGCGCACCCTCATAGACGTCGGGCGTCCACATGTGGAAGGGAACGGCTGCCACCTTGAAGGCAAAGCCGACCAACATGAGGCCAAGTCCGGCCAGTAGCAGGCCATTGCTAAGCACCACGTTCTTGGAGAGGAAGTCAGCGATCTGGGTCAGGTTGGTCGACCCCGTGGCGCCATACGTCAGCGCGATGCCGTAGACGAAGATGGCCGATGAGAAACCACCGAGAATGAAATATTTGAGCGCCGCCTCACCGGAAGCAGCTCGCCGGTGATTGAAGGCGGTGAGGACGTACAGCGCGATGGAGAGGATCTCCAAGCCCAAGAACACGATGATCAGGTCGTCGGCCATGGCCATCAACATGGCGCCCGAGGCCGAGACCAGAGCCAGCACGTGGAATTCGGCGCCCTGAATCCCTTCTCGGGCCAGGTAGCCATCGGCCACCAGGGCCGTGAGCAGCATGGCCGAGCTGATGAGGATGTTGAACAGCACGCTGAAGCCATCCATGGTCACCGCGTGAGCCACGTAGGTATGGGCACCGTGCTCCATCACATCCGACCACTGCCAGAGCGAGACGCCCAATGAGGTGCCCGAAACGATGACGGCGCCGAGGGTGCTCACCCGCACCCGCAGCGGACGACCAACTAGTGAGGCGATGCCGAGCAGCAGCACGGCGCCGCCGATCATGATCATCGGGGGCAGGATGCTGAGGTACCGGATGTAGGGCAGCGCCAGCTTGTCGGGAATGGCCGGAGCCACGGTGGTGGCCAGCAGGCTGCTGATCATCGCTGTCCCTCCGTCACGCCGTGAGTGGCCACCGCCGGCTGGTAATGCCCGGTGGCATGTTCAACGTGGGCCACCAACTGGTTGACCGACGGGTTAATGCGATCGAGCACCGGCTTGGGGTACACCCCCAGGAACACAATGAGGATGATGAGGGGGGCGATGACAAGGCGCTCGGGCCACCCGAGATCCTTCATTTTGGCGTCCTCACCCTTGGGCACACCGTGGAATACCTGCTGATAGGCCCAAAGCAAGTAGATGGCCGCCACGATGACGCCGACGACTGCCACCACCGCCCACCAGCGGTGGGTGATGAAAGTGCCGGAGAGCACCAGGAACTCACTGACAAAGCCGTTGAGACCGGGCACGCCGATGGAGGCCATCATCACGACAGTGAAGAGGCCGGCCATGACGGGCGCCACCTTTTGCAGTCCGGTCATCTCGTTGGCCTGCCAGGTGCCGCGGCGTTCGTAGATAAAGCCGATGAGGATGAAGAGTGCGCCCACAATCAGACCGTGGTTGATCATGAGCAGCACCGCACCCGAGAGGCCTTGCGAGCTGAGGGCGAAAATGCCTAAGGCGATGAAGCCGATCTGGGCCAATGACGAGTAAGCCACGAGGCGCTTGAGGTCCCGCTGGGCGCAGGCCACGATGGCGCCGTAGAGAATCCCGATGACGGCCAGCGTCAAGAGCAGTGGCGCCAGCGTGCGCGTGGCGTGCGGAAACAACGTGAGGTCGAAACGGATGATCCCGTAAGTGCCGAGCTTGGCCAGAATGCCCGACAGAATGACCGATCCCCCTTCGGGCGCTTCGGTGTAGGCGTCGGGGGACCAGGTGTGGAACGGGAACAGCGGAGCCTTAATGGCGAAGGCAGAAGTAAAGGCCAAGAAGAGCAGTATCTCCGTGGAGTCCGACAGGTGCGTGTGCTCCAACGCCAACAACGAGAACGTCAGCACGTGTGTCTGTGATTCATGGATGAAGGCCAGAGCCAGAATCCCAACCAGCAGGAAAGCAGAACCGAGAAAGGTGTAAAGGAAGAACTTGATGGCGGCGTACGCCCGTCGCTCATGGCCCCAACCGGCGATGATGAAGTAGGCCGGCACCAAGGTGAGCTCGAAGAACAAGAAGAAGACGATGAGGTCGAGGGACAGGAAGCTGCCCATGACGGCCGCTTCCAACAGGAGCATCCAGACCGCGTAGGTGCGCCCATTGGTCTTGCGCAGGCCCATGAGAATGATCAGCGGGAAGAGCACGGCGGCCAGCAGGACCAGGAACACCGAGATCCCATCGACACCCAGGTTCCATCGCACGCCTAAGGCGGTGCCGGTGTACGTGTGGTTCGACACCAACTGGAAGCCGCCGTCGTTCACCTTCATGGCGATCATGGCCCGGACGGCCACCACCAGCGTCAAGAGCGAGGTGATGATGGCGATGGCGTCGGTCAGATCCTTGTTGATGCGCTTGTCCAGGCCGAGCAGCGCCAACACAATCCCACCGATGGCCGGAATGAGGATGATGGCGGTGAGGTACGGAAATTCGCTCATGACCACCACGTCCGGCTCAGCAAGAAGACGATCAAGGCGGCCATGCCGACCGAGATGCCAAGGGCATAGTGACGGGCGTAGCCGGTCTGCATCTTGCGGGTGGCGGTGCCGGTGGTCTTGACCAGCTTCGCCGTGCCGTTGACAGCCCCGTCAATAATGCGGGCGTCCACCACCCAGGCCAAGAACGTGGCCAGCTTTTGGCTGGGCCGGCCAATGATGGTGTCGTAGAAGTCATCCCAGTACCAGACCTGCTGCAGGAACTGCGGCTCGAGTTGCGGCTTGTCCACCTGGGCTCCTCGCCACAACGCCACCGCCACAATCACTCCGATCAGGGCTGCGGCAAAGTCCGTCACACCCAACACCCAGAGTCCGCCGGTATGAATGCGGTCGTCGTAGAGGCTGCCGCTGAACACGGGAGCCAGCCAGTTGGCCAGCGAGTCGCGGTGAGCCCAGGGCAGATCGAGGATGCCGGCCAGGAACGCGGCCACGGCCAGGACCACCAGTGGGAGCCGCATGACCCAGGGCGATTCGTGGGGGGTGTGGAGCGCTGGTTCGCCGTTGGGACCGACTTCTTGCCAGCGTGGGTCACCACTGAAGGCCAGGACTTGCAGTCGGGTCATGTAATAGGCGGTAAGGACGGCAGTCAACAATCCGAGCACCCACAGCACCTTGTAGTGGGCGTAGACGTTGTCGAGCACATCACCCTTGGCCCAGAAACCGGCCAGCGGCGGGATGCCGGCGATGGCCAGCCAGCCCACCGTAAAGGTCACCGTGGTCCACTTCATGGTGCGGCGTAGTGCGCCCATGCGCTTGAGGTCCTGCTCGTCGTCCAAGCCATGGATGACCGAGCCGGCAGCCAGGAAGAGGAGTCCCTTGAAGAAGGCGTGGGCCACCATGAGGAAGATGGCAGCCACGTACGCGCCCGATCCGACAGCCAAGACCATGTAGCCGATCTGGGAGACAGTGGAGAAGGCCAACACCTTTTTGATGTCCTGCTGAGCGCACGCCACAGTGGCGGCCACGAAAGCAGTGATGCCGCCGACGGTGGCGATGACGTCCATGCCGGTGTGGGACAGCACCAACAAGTGGTTCATACGACAGAGCAGATAGACGCCGGCCGTGACCATGGTGGCGGCGTGGATGAGGGCCGACACGGGGGTCGGACCTTCCATGGCATCGGGCAACCAGTTGAACAACGGGATCTGGGCCGACTTCCCGGTGGCGGCCAGGAAAAGGAGGAGCACCGCAGCAGTCGCGGTCCCGCCCCCCAGGTGGTGCAGCTGCCCAAAAATCCCACCGCCCGGTCCACCGGTGTACTCAATGGTGCCCGTCTTCTCGAAGATCAAGAAGATGGCCAACAGGAAGCCGGCGTCACCGATGCGGTTGTAAATGAAGGCCTTTTTGCCAGCTGATGCTGCGCTGTCGCGATGGAACCAGAACGACACCAGCCAGTAGGAGCAAACGCCCACGCCTTCCCATCCCACGAAGGTGAGCAGCAGGTTGTTGGACAGGACCAACACCAGCATGGAGAAGACGAACAAGTTGAGGTAGATGAAGAACTTGGAGTAGTCGGGATCGCCCTTCATGTATCCGATGGAGTACAGATGGATGAGCGCACTGACCCCGGTAATGAACATGCACATAGTGATGGACAACGGGTCCACCTGAATCCCCACGGGCACGGTCAGTCCGCCCACATGGAACCAGGTGAAGTAGTTGTCCAGGAAGATGCGATGAGCCGACGGCTCGCCGGACAATGAGCCCAAACTCAGACAAGCGATGACGAACGAGGCCGCGACGGCCACCGTGCCGACGATCCCGGCGACCGGATCGCCCAGACGGCGCCCGGCAAACACCAGCACCACAAAGCCGACGAGCGGCAGAAGTGGCATGAGGAATGCAGCGTGGAGCACGGTTCGGATCAGCCCTTCAAGGAGTGGAGATCATCGGCCACCGTGGTGGACCGTCGCCGGAAATTGGTCACCACGATGCCCAGTCCGACCACGACTTCAGCCGCCGCGACCACGAGCACGAAGAACACGACGGCCTGGCCCCCAATGTCACCCAACATGCGGGCGAAGGTGACAAAGGTGAGGTTGGCCGCATTGAGCATGAGCTCAATGCACATAAACATGATGAGGACGTTGCGCCGCACCAGCAGGCCAACCGCTCCGATGGAGAAGACGACGGCCGCCAATATGAGGTACCAGGCCCCGCTGAGGCTCATAACGGCCGCTCGCTTTCTGCCCGGTCGGCATCGACCTCATGCGGTGTGGGAGGGCGACGGGCCAGCACCACTGCACCCACCACAGCAATGACCAGTAGAGCCGCCGTGGCCTCGAAGGCGAACAGATACGTGGTGAACAGCGACTTACCCAGCTGGGCCACTTCACCCGACGGGGAGCTGCTGTCGGAAATGTGACCTTGAATGGGACCAACCACCTGTCGGGCACCTGTCACCCAGTGGGCAGTGGCGGCCATGGCAATCACTCCGGCCAAGGTGATGCCGATCATGACGAAGGCCAGTGGTCGCTGCCCCACCAGCGGCTCGGTGGTGATGTCCTCGCGCTTGTCGACGCCCAGAAACATGATCACAAAGAGGAAGAGCACGACGATGGCTCCGGCGTAGACGATGATCTGCACCGCGGCAAGGAAGTCGGCCTCCTGCTCAATGAACAGCACCGCCACGCCGAACAGGGTCATCACCAGGCTCAGCGCCGCGTGCACTGGGTTGCTGCTAGTGACCACGCCAAGGGCACCCACCAGAATCACCGCCGCGCTGGCTGCGAACACCAGCAGATCAGGCCAGGCCACGCGCGTCGAAGCCAAGAGGAAGACAGAGTGCAACATCAGCTCTCCACCTCGGCTACCGCGCTGGACTGCGTGGCGCTGATTTCCTTGGCCTTGGCCTTGGCCTCTTTGCGGGTGGACCGCAGTTCCTGCATCCGGGCCCGCGTGGCGTCCATCTTCTTCTTGTTGCGCTCGGCCCCGAGCTTGGCCCGCCAGATCCGGCCTTGCATGCCGCGGTGGGCCAGCGGGATGTCTTCAGGCAAGAGGTGATTCTCAAGCACCTCGCGCAACGGCTTGCTGCCGGTAAGCCCGTCGTTGCGAAGGCCAGATTGCCCGCCTTCCGGGGCGCGAACGCCGTAGCCAAGCTCGCCCGACCACTGCACCTCACCCTCGTAGGCGGCGCTCCCTGAAGGCGAGGTGGCCCTCATCCAGCCCGAGGTCATCATGTCGTCGCCGGGGCGCCAGTCCTCCCAGGGGAGTTTCTGCGGCATGCCCTGGTCATCCACCAACAGTTCGGCTTTGGTGTAGATGGCGTCGGAGCGATTGGTAAAGGAGAACTCGAACAGCTTCGACTCGGTGATGGCTTCGGTGGGACAGGCCTCCACGCACATGTCGCAGTGAATGCAACGCAGGTAGTTGATTTCGTAGACGTACCCGTAGCGTTCGCCCGGTGAGACCGGGTGATCCGGAGGATTGTCGAGGCCGCGAACATAAATGCAGTCGGCCGGGCACACGCCGGCGCAAAGCTCGCAACCGATGCACTTTTCCATACCGTCCTCGTAGCGATTGAGGACATGGCGACCGTGCTGGCGCGGCTGCTTTGGCTTCTTCTCGTCAGGGTAGAAGCGAGTGACGCGTGGGCGCGTCATGTGCTGAAGCGTCAGCTTGAAGCCGCCGAAGAAGCTCAACTGGTCCTTCATCTCGTCACCGACACCCATCAGGCGCCACCTCCCTTGACGGGACCGGTAACCCCGTCAACAGGCTCGGGCCGAGCAGCGCGCGTGACGCGCTGACCGATGGCCGGCAGGATCGAATCCAGCTCACTCTTGCCCGAACCCAGTTGGTTGGCCCGAGTCAACAGGACAGCGGCACCGATGACCACCGGCAACATGAAGAGGCCACGCCAGTGCCAGGTCACCACACTGGCCACCAGGAGGAGCCAACCCAGCGTCATGGGAATCAGACGCTTCCATCCGAGATCCATGAGCTGGTCGTAGCGCAGTCGAGGCAGTGCGGCTCGGAACCAGACATATATGAAACAGAAAGCGACGGTCTTGCCCAAGAAGTAGATCACTGGCATGTAGATGAGGGCGCCAGGAATGTGCGGGATGTAGCCGTTAGGCCCTCCCAGGAACAAGGTGACCACCACGGCCGACATGGTGATGGTGTTCATGAATTCGGCCAAGAAGAAGAGACCGAACCAAATCGACGAATATTCGGTGACGAAGCCACCCACCAATTCCTGCTCGGCCTCGACCAGGTCGAAGGGCGGGCGGTTCATTTCGGCCGTGACCGCAATCATGAAGAAGATGAACGGCAGGAAGCCGAGGCGAATGATGTTCCAGTTCCAGAATCCGTTGGACTGCGCCGCGATGATGGCCCTGGTCGAGAGCGAGTGACTGACCAACACGACGGTCACCACAGACATCCCGAGCGCCGCCTCGTAGGAAATCACCTGGGCTGAGGCCCGGACCGATCCCAGCAGCGGGTACTTCGAACCCGACGACCAGCCCGCCAGCATCACGCCGTAGACGGCAATACCTGACATGGCCAACACCAGAAGGATGCCCATCGGCGGGTCGGCCACCTGCAGCTCGAAGGTGTGGCCACCAATGGTGATGACGCCGCCGAACGGGACCACGGCGAAGACCAGGAAGGCCGGGATAACCGAGAGGAAGGGTGCCAGCTTGAAGACGAAGGAGTCGGCCTCTGATGGGTAGAGGCTCTCCTTGAAGATCAGCTTGGTGATGTCGGCGAAAGATTGGAGGAGGCCCCACGGTCCGGCCCGGTTAGGACCGACCCGGCTCTGCATGTCCGAAATCACCTTGCGCTCGAACCACACCATCATGGCGGTGGCCGTAAGCAGGAACAGCAGCGCAATGATGACCTTGACGAAGACAATGACCAGGACCTGCCAATTGATGCCCTGATTGAAGAGCGGATCGATGGCGATCACACCGACTCCAGTCGCACATCGGTCACCGGGCTGCGGCTATCGATGATGGTGGCCACGGCATTGCCCGAGGAGGTTGCACCGCCGGGCACGTTGAAGTCGATGGCCACCACTCCGCGGGGTACGCCCTCATCGGCGTGGGCGGGAAGCACCAGCTCGCCCCGGGCCGAACGCACGCGTACGTGGTCGCCGGTGGTGGCACCCAGGCGGTCGAGGTCGTAGGGATTAGCCCGGGCCGACAATGCAGGCACCAACGGAGTGAGCGACGGAGAGCCAGTGACCGAGCTACCGGCGTCGTACAGACGGCGCGTGGCCACTAGCCGTAGGGCATAACTGTCGGCCGGCTGTATATGGGCTGCGCCGTTGCCGGCGGCGTCGATGCCAGAAATCAGTGGCGGCCGATTGCTCGACGATGTCGTCCGCTCATCCACTGATCCGTCGCCACCAGCCAGCCCGACGCGCGGCGGGGCACCTTGTCGTTCCACCGATTCAACGCCAGGCAATGCCACCGGGTCGATAGGCGAGACGTTTGAGCGTCCCCGCACTCCCTCCACGATGGGTACGACGATGCCGTCGTGGGCCACGTCTGAGTGAAGGACATCCTGGGTCAGTCCGCCATAGGCGGGGGCAGTGCGATGCACCTCATCCGCCAGGTCATTGGCACTTGAAACACCCAGATCCGAACCCAGAGCGGCGGCCAACTCAGCCGCAATCATCCAATCCGGCCAGGCGAACCCGGGCGCTGTCAGCTTCTGACCCAACCGGGTGACCCGACCTTCGATGTTGGTGGTGGTGCCCGGGCGCTCGTGCGCCACCGCGCAGGGAAGCACCACGTCGGCATGCGCATCCACTGACTCCGATGGGTGCCCGGTCACCGCCACGACGAAGTGGCCGGCGGACAACGCGGCCTCGGCGGCGACGCGGTCAGGGAAGTCGTTCAAGGGATCGGCGCCCAGGAGGATCAGTGCCGCGATCTCTCCGACCGCCGACTCGCTCGCCATGGAGGCCAGGATGGCAGCCGTATCGCGCCCCGGTTCCTGCGGCACAGAGCCCCAGGCTTCGGTGAACCACGGGGTGCCGGCACTGAGGCTCACGCGACCAGGCAACAGACCAGGAGCCAAACCCATGTCGATGGCACCGAACACGTTGCCGCGCCGGAGGGCCGGAAGGAACGTCGCCTTGGGGAGCGCTTGAGCCAACACGCGGGCGGCTTCGGCCACCACCTCGCCGGACTCGGCGTACGACGGACGACCGAGCACCACCACCACGTCTTCGCCGTCGGCATGGGATTGGAGGGCGTTGCGAGCTGCGGTAAGTGCAGCGTCGTTGATGGACGTTCCCTCGGGGTGGGCTGACAATTGCGAGGTGGCGGCATCGTCGCCACACAGCGCGCGTACCACCACGGGTGCGTCACCAGGCCGAATGGGAAGCGATGCCGTGGCCAAGGGCGTGAGCGCCGTGGGTGTGGGCGACAGCTCAATGAGCGAGGTCGCACCGCGCACCGCTTCGCGCAGGCGGAGGAACAACACTGGCAGTTCTTCGCGCAGATCGCCGGTCAGGGTGATCAGGACCTTGGCATCGCAGGCCGCCTGAATGGTGGCGCGAGGCAAGCCCAGTACGAGGTCGGCCGGCAGCCCGTCGCCCAGTTGCGCATCGACCGAATCGGTCCCGATGATGCCCTTGGCCAGCTTGGCCCAGGCGTAGGCCGACTCGTTGGTCAAGCGGGCGCCACCAATGACGCCGATGGAACCCGCGCCGCTTTCGGACTTGGCCTTGGCCAATCCGGCCGCTGCGGCCTCGAGAGCCTCGCCCCAACTGGTAGCTACCAGCTCGCCGTTCTTGCGTACCTTGGGCTCAATCAATCGACCGTGCTCGAATCGTCCCGTCTCGTGCGCCTCGCCCAGGAACTGCCCACGGGACACGCCGAGACCAACGACCTGAGCGGCCGTGGCCGGTGCCACATCAACGGCGGCGTCGGCGAGTGCCTCGTCGACTGGAGAGGCGTCCACCTCGTCGCCATTGACGGATTCAAAGGCGAAGCGTCCCTTGTCACACAACCAGCCGTGGTTGACCGGTTCCGAGTCGATGCCTAGCAGGCGGGTGAGCCGATTGGAGGACGACTGCACGGCGACTCGGCAGCCCACCGAACAAGTGGTGCAAGTCGACTCCACCTGATCGAGGTCCCAGGGCCGTGCGGTGAATCGATACGGCGTCGCCGTGAGAGCGCCGACGGGGCAGATCTGCACCGTGTTGCCGCTGAAATACGAAGAGAACGGCTCAGTGGGGAATGTCGCCACTTCGACGGCGTCACCGCGGCCGGCGAAATCAATCTGGGCCTCACCGGCCACATCGGCGGCAAAACGGGTACAGCGCGCACATTGAATGCAGCGCTCCCGGTCCAACAAGACCAGGTCGGAAATGGCGATGGGCTTCTCGAAATGCCGCTTTTCCTCAATGAATCGACTCTCACCCGGACCGTAGGCCAGGGTCTGGTCCTGTAGGGGGCACTCGCCACCCTTGTCACAGACGGGGCAGTCGAGTGGGTGATTGGCCAGGAGGAATTCGAGGACGCCGTCTTGGGCCTTCTTTACCTTCTCCGAGGTGGAATCCACCACCATGCCCTCGGCAACGGGAATGAAGCAGGCCGGTTGCAACGTCGCACCGCGCGGCCCGTCCACTTCAACCAGACACATGCGACACATGCCCACCGGCTCCATGCGCGGGTGGTAGCAAAAACGCGGAATGTAGGTACCGGCGCGCTCGGCGGCGGCAATCAGCATCTCGCCCGGCTTGGCCGATACGGAGCGGCCGTCGAGGCTGATGGAAATCTCTTCGGGGGTGGCCGATTCAGTCAAAGGGACACCCTCCATCCTTAATATGCACCAAGAATTCGTCGCGGAACATACGGATGCCCGATGCGATGGATGACGGGATGGACGGGCCGAGCACGCAAATGGTGGTCTGCTGCGGGGGCCATGCCACACCGGGTGAGATGTTGTCGCACAGGTCCATGAGAAGGTCGAGATCTTCCTCGCGTCCTTGACCATTCTCAATTCGGTGCATGATCCGCTCCAGCCAGCCCGAACCTTCGCGACACGGCGTGCACTGTCCGCAGGACTCACGCGAGAAGAACTTGGTGATGCGCCAGGCCGCTCGCACCATGCAGGTGGCCGAGTCCATGACGACCACTGAGCCCGAACCCAACATGGATCCGGCCTCGCCCACCTCGTCCTGGCCCAGGGGGAGATCAACCTTGTCCGGGCCGAACCACGGGGCCGAGACGCCACCGGGAATGAAGGCCTTGAGCGAGTTGCCGCCACGGATACCGCCGCCCAGCACGGGCGCATAAATCAGATCCCTGAAGGTGGTCTTGACCATTTCGAGCTCGTAGCTGCCGGGATTGCGGACGTGCCCGGCCAGAGCGAACAAGCGCGTGCCGGTGGAGCGCCCTTCACCCAAGGCGGCGAAAGCGGCCCCGCCGTTCTTGATGATCCAGGGGATGTTGGCCATGGTCTCCACGTTGTTGACCACGGTGGGCTCGCCGTAGAGGCCGTGCACGGCCGGGAAGAACGGGGGCTTTATGCGCGGGAAGCCGCGCTTGCCCTCCAGCGATTCAAGCAGTGCCGTCTCCTCGCCGCAGATGTAGGCGCCGGCGCCGGGGTGCACCACGACGTCAAGCGAGAAGCCCGATCCGAAGATGTCCACGCCGGCTGCGCCATGTTCGTAGGCATCGTTGAGCGCCGCTTGCATGCGTTCGAGTCCGAGGGCGAACTCACCTCGCAGGTAGATAAAGGCTTGGGTCACCTGCAGCGCATAGGCCGAGATGAGCACGCCTTCGATGATCTGGTGCGGGTCCCGCTCAACTAGGAGGTGATCCTTGAAGGTGGCCGGCTCGCTCTCGTCGCCATTGATGACCAAGTAGGTCACCGCGTTCTTGCGCAGCATGGACCATTTCCGACCGGCCGGGAAGCCGGCCCCGCCCCGTCCGAGCAAGCTGGCCGTGTCGACCTCGGCCGCCACCGCTTCCGGTGTCATGGTCAGGGCCTTGCGCAGGCCCTCGTAGCCACCGGTGGCCAGATAGCGCTCCAACGTGTGGGAATCGTCGTGACCCATTCGGGCCGTGACGATTTTGGGTGCGTCGGTAATGGCCACTACTTCGCACCTCGCGATGCGGAGCGAGCGGTCTGCGCGTCGGCCATGGCCGCACGCTCCGCCGCGACTGACTTCTTGGAGGCCTGCAGGCCCACCGTGCGGCGCACCCGCACCAACGTGCCATGGGGCGGCACAGTGTCAGAAAATGCTCCACTGCGCAGATTGGTGATCAGCGCGTCGAACGTCTCGGCCGTTTGCCCCCCGACGTAGCGGTGGTTCACTTGCACACACGGAGTGCGGTCACAGTCGGCCAGGCATTCGGACTCTTCGAGCGTGAAGACGCCATCGTCAGTGGTGCCACCGGCCCGCACTCCCAGTGACGACTCGGCGTGCTCCAGCAATTCCTGTGCGCCCCCCAGCAGACAGGCGATGTTGGTGCAGACGGCCACGACATAGGTGCCGACCGGTTCGGTGTGCAGCATGTCGTAGAAGGTGGCCGTGCCCCGCACCTCGGCCGCAGTGACACCCACCAGCTCGCCGATCTCGGCCATGGCTTCGGGACGCAGCCAACCATCCTGCTCCTGCGCCAGGTGGCACAGGGGAATGAGCGCCGAGCGCGGCTCTGGGTACAAGGCGATCATGGCCTTGGCTCGAGCCAGCATGTCGGGAGTGAGGTGGCTCACCGATCCACTTCCCCCATCACGGGGTCGACGGACGAAATCACGGCCACCGCGTCGGCCATGAGTCCACCGCGCAACAGAACAGGCAGCACCTGCAGGTTCACGAAGCTCGGTCCCCGGATGTGCATCCGGTAGGGCTTGGACGTTCCGTCGGAAACCATGTAGCAGCCGAGTTCGCCCCGGGGTGACTCAATGGCCACGTAGACCTCGCCTTCGGGCACGCGGAATCCCTCGGTGAACATCTTGAAGTGGTGAATGAGCGCTTCCATGCTCTCATCAATGCGGGCTCGGGGCGGAGGGGTGACTTTGCGGTCTTGCACCCGGTAATCCCCGGGGGGCATTTGTTCGGCGATCTGGCGGATCATCTTGATGGACTCGCGGATTTCGTTCAGTCGCACTGAGTAACGATCGAAGTTGTCGCCGTAGGTGCCGACGATGACGTCGAAGTCGAGCTTGTCGTAGGCCAAATACGGCATGGTGCGACGCAGGTCCCATGGCACGCCCGTCGAGCGCAGGATAGGACCGGTCACCGACAGGGCCAACGCCTCTTCGGCCGACAGGTTGCCCACGGCCTCCGTGCGCTCCCGGAAGATGGGCTGGCCGGTCAACAAATCGTCGTACTCAAAGGTGCGGCTCATGATGGTGTCGCAGATGACTTCAATGTCGTCGAGCCATCCGTCGGGCAGATCGGCCGCCACTCCACCGGGGCGGATGTAGTTGGTGTTCATGCGCAGCCCGGTGGTCTTCTCGAAGAAACTGAGGACCATTTCGCGCTCTCGGAAGCCGTAAATCATCATGGAGGTGGAGCCGAGGTCCATGCCGTTGGTGGCCATCCACATCAGGTGCGACGACACCCGGTTCAGCTCGGCCATCAACATGCGGATCCATACCGCTCGTGGCGGCACTTCGACGTCGAGCAGCGCCTCAGTGGCCATGGAGAAGACCAGCTCGTTGTGCAGGGGGGACAGGTAGTCCATGCGGGTGACGTTGGTGCAGCCCTGGACGTAGGTCAGCTCCTCACCCGTCTTCTCCATGCCCGTGTGCAGGTAGCCGATGACAGGCTTGGTACGCAGCACCGTCTCGCCGTCGAGCTCGAGCATGAGGCGCAGCACACCATGGGTGCTCGGGTGCTGCGGACCCATATTGATGATCATCGTCTCGTCGTCACGCCGCTCGAAGTCGATGTCGTTCGAGTCGACGTAGTGACCCTCAGGGAGGCGCAGCACTGCTCCCACTTCACGGCGAAGGTCGAGCTCGCCTGTCGTGTCGCGGGGAAGGAGTTCCTGGGCTCCTTCCGAAGTCTCAGCCACGAGGTCCGCCCCTTCGGCTTTCAGCTCGGCCGCATGCTCGGCGTCCTGCTCATCGAACTCGCTCATCGAGGACCCGGTGCTTCCTTGAACTGCACTGGAACCCGGCCCACGCCATAGTCCTTGCGCAGCGGGTGACCTTCCCAGTCCTCGGGCATGAGGATCCGTGTCAGGTCGGGATGACCCTCGAACAGGATGCCCATCATGTCGAAGGCCTCGCGCTCCATGGCGTCGACGCCCGGGTAGACATCAACCAGGCTCGAAAGCGTGGGGTCGGACTCGGGCACCTGCACGCGGACACGTACTCGCTGGCGCATGCTCAGCGACAGGAGATTGACCACCACTTCGAAGCGCTCCGGCTTCACGCCTTCGGGCAATGTTCGGCCCGGGTGAGTGAGGTAGTCCACGGCACAAAGGTCGACACACATTTCGAAGCCGGAATTACGAAACGCTTCGACCATCCGCACGTACGTTTCGCGTCCCGGAAAAGCCAACTGGTCCACCAGCCGGTCCGGCAAGCGCGGCACCTCGGGGAGCACATTGCTTGGAGCGAGCGCCGTCCCGGCGCCGGTGCTGAGGTCGCTCACCGCGGAGTTGCCACTCGCACGGCGTCAGGCACGGCGGGTACCCAGCCACCCGTGGCTTGCTCGCCGGCGGGCAGATTGCTGCCGGGTCGGCGGGTGATCTCGCCGGTTCGGATCTTCTCGTGCAGCGTCAAAATTGCATGCAGAAGCGTCTCGGGCGATGGAGGGCAGCCCGGGGCGTAGACGTCCACGGGCACGATCTGGTCGACACCCTGGACGATGGCGTAGTTGTTGAACATTCCGCCGGTCGATGCACACACTCCCATGGAGATGACCCATTTGGGCTCCATCATCTGGTCGTAGACCTGACGCAGTACCGGCGCCATCTTCTGCGAGACCCGTCCGGCCACCACCATGAGATCGGCTTGACGTGGAGAGGCGCGGAACACCTCCATGCCCAGGCGGCTGATGTCGTAGTCGGCGGCGCCTACCGACATCATTTCAATGGCGCAGCAGGCCAGCCCGAAGGTGGCAGGCCACACGCTGTTGCGCCGAGCCCACTTGACCAGGTCCTCAATTCGGCCGGTCAGGAAGTTGTGCTGGAGATCTTCGAAACCCACGTTTATGCCGCCTCACCGGATTTGGTCCGGCTACCACTGATCCGGGTGATGGTCGACTCCGACGTGCGTGCAGGCATGCCGGTGGTCAGCGTCTTCGGCGGGCCCCACGTCAACGCTCCATTGGAGATCAGGTACAGGAATGAGATGAAGACCACGGCGGCAAACACGATGACTTCGACCAGGCCGAACGTGGAGATCTGGTGGAAAACCACCGCCCACGGGTACAAAAACACGATCTCGATGTCGAAGATGATGAAGATCATCGAAACGAGATAAAAGCGCACCGGAAATCGCTGTGGGGGCTCTCGATTGGGAACGATGCCGCACTCGTAGGGCGCCAGCTTGGCCGCCGATGGCTTTGCCCGCGGCGCTACCAGGGACGACGAGACTAGGGAGAAGACAGTAAAGGCCAAGGCCAAGAAGGCCAAGATCAGAACGGGGAGGTACTGGTCCACGGTGTTTTGTTTCTACCATGCGACCCCTTTCCCAGGCACATCCAAGGGGCCAGTCACTTCGTCCTCCAGCGGACCTACGATGCTCAGGTGACGCCAAGAGCCGCCGCTGCTCCCTCTGGTCCGGACCCAAAGCCGCTGAAGGGCACCAACAAGAAAGTGGCTGCGCCCAAGAAAGCGGCGGTTTCCAAAAAGGTGGTGGCGGTCAAAAAGGCCACACCGGCCGCCAAGGCCTCGACGCCCAAGAAAGTGGCATCCAAAATGGCAACCCCGGCTCAGGCCAAGGCAGCTCGTCAGTCCAAAGCAGCGGCCGCGCCACGACCAGCCCGATCTCGGCCGTCCGCCTCCCACGTGCATGACGTGGTCATCGTCGGCGGTGGACCCGCAGGCTCCTCGTGCGCCTATTGGCTCGCCGATGCCGGCTGGGACGTGGTGGTGGTGGAGAAAAAGCATTTCCCTCGGGTGAAGACCTGCGGGGACGGTCTCACACCTCGGGCCGTACGCCAGTTGGCCGACATGGGCCTTGAGGAAGCGCTGGCCGGGTCGCACAAATACAGCGGCCTGAGGGCGTACGGCTTCGGTCAATCGATCGAGATGCAGTGGCCAGAACACCCGAACTTTCCCAGCTACGGCTACACCATCACCCGGCATGACCTCGACGGTCTGGTGGCCGATCGAGCCGTGTCCGCCGGTGCGACCCTGCTGGCCGACACCGAGGTGACCGGACCCATCCTCGACGAAACTGCTGCACCCTCGCCTGGTCTGGCCACCCTCACCGGCGTGACCGTCAAGGACAAAGCATCCTCAGCCACCCGAGCCATCAACGCCCGCTACGTCGTGGTGGCCGACGGAGCCAACTCCCGGGTGGGCCGCATGCTGGGGAGCGAGCGCCGCCGCGACCTACCGCTGGGCATGGCACTCCGGGGGTATTACACATCGGACCGCCACGACGACCCATTCATCGAGTCGCATCTCGACATCCGGGACGCCGAGGGCAACATGGTGCCCGGCTACGGCTGGATCTTCCCCATGGGCGACGGCCGGGTCAATGTCGGTGTGGGCCTGCTCTCTACCGACAAGCGTTGGAAGGGCGTCAACACGTCGCACCTGATGGACACCTTCGTGAACTGGGCTCCCAAGTCGTGGGGTCTGACACCTGAGACCTGTCTCGGACCGCCCACCGGCGGCAAGTTGCCCATGGGATTGTCAGTCGGACCGAGGTCCGGCGGCAACGTCATCCTGGCCGGCGACGCCGCCGGCACCATCAATCCCTTCAACGGCGAGGGGATCGCCTACGGCTACGAGACCGGTCGGCTGGCCGCCGCCTCATTGGGTCACGCTTTGACCGGTGGTGGCGCGGCATCGCTACGCGACTACGACCGCCAACTCGACGATGCCTATGGCCCCTATTACAAGGTGGCCCGGGCCTTCGTGCACCTGATCTCCAACCCGCAGGCCATGAAGGTGTGCGTGGGACTGGGCATGCGCTCGGAACTGCTCATGTCGCAGCTGCTGCGCATTATGGCCAACCTCATGCGTCCCGACTCCGCCGGCCCGGCCGAACTCGGCTTCAAGGCCATGGAATTGGTGTCGCGCTTGCTGCCTGACTCAGCGCCTGCTGCCTGAGGCCCCCCGTCACTCGAAGTGCCGCATATGGATCCACAGTGAGCCCCAGGATTCGATTGGCTCCGTGCAGATGTAGACGTGACCGCCGGCTTCCTGATTGGCCACATGCTGCGCGTTGCTCAGCCCGGCGGCGGTGACGATATGGCCGAAGTAGGGCCGCAGGTATTGGTCGTAGAAGGAAGAGTCATACTCTCCGAGCACGACGGCTACCACGGTGGTGGCGCGTGGATTGCCTAGGCCCCAGAACCACAGCGAGTTGTGGCCGCTGACTGCTTCGGGCAATCCGTCCTCTCGTCCCAGCTCGTTGAGGGCTCCCGCTTCTCCGTAGTTCGACGTGAAGATTACGGCCTTCGATCGGGTGTCCGATGGCAGGCCATGCCACACCTTCGACACGGTGCCCACCAGTTGCGGCCAACCCACTGACTCGGCCGGCGTCGTGTTGAGTGTGTGGATCCAACCGATGTTCTCCGGTGGCAACACCGGGAGCACAAAGCTCAAGGTGATCAGGAAGGACAGCCCAGTAGCCATCACCGTGGCGCGCAATCGAGTGCAGACTTCGTTGACCCACGCCTCCACGCTGACGGCCCCGGCGGCAAAGAGGAAGATGTAGGCGCCGCCGAGGTAATAGGGCTTGGCGCCCGCTGTCGCGGCGAAGAAGACAAACAGCAGGCCATAGGACCACGACAGTCCCCGCCACAGCGGACGATCCGAACGCCAGAGCCAGCGCAATCCGCTGAACCACACCCAAATCAGCACCGGCGCGGCCATGACTGCTTGCCCGGGAATGAAGAGGATCGCGTTCTTGAGGCCGCCGTTCTCACTCGCTAGTGATCGAGACATATCGATGGTGGCCCAGCCATGGTGGGCCTGCCACCACAGGTCCGGGAACGTGCAGACCACGGCGATCAGCAATCCGTACAACGCCCACCGATTGCGCAGCTGCTGCCTTCCCCCACTGGCCAGAATGCCGATCAGCAAGGCCAGCGCGAAGAAGCCGATGCTGTGTTTGTTGGCCAATCCCAACCCCAGAACCAGCCCGGCCGGAATCCAGAGGCGATCATTGCCAGTACGGCCAATACGCACCACGAGCAGGGCCTGGGCGCCCCAGGCCAGGAGGTCGAAGGAGGTGGGGCCCATGATGTGATCGGCACCGAGCAGAACCGGAGCGCTGGCCACTCCGATGGCGGTCAGGAACTGGGCCGTACGACCACCACCGAACTCACGGGCCAGTTGCCCGCCGATGACAATGGTGCCCGCTGCGGCCAGCGACGGCCACAGACGCAAGCCGGTCATCGAGACACCGAACAGGCTGAGCGAGAGCCGGGTGATCAGCGGCGTGAGTACGGGTTGGTCGACATAGCTCAACGAGAGATGCCGGGCGCAGTCCATGAAATACAGCTCGTCGCGATCGAACCCGTAGCGGGTGGAAAACGCCATGAGTAACGCGAAGACCGCCGCCGCCAACATGTAGACCCGGCGGTCCAACCGCCCGAGCTTGGTGTCATTGAGCTCCGACGCCGGATTCGGCGCCAGGGTGAGGGTGCTCATGCCGTTGCCTCCATTTCGAAGGCAGCGAGGAGAAGGGTGCGGACGGTGAGCTTGGCCATGTCGTCGTCAATCTCGGCAGAGTCAGGGTCTCCCTTGCGATGCCAGGCAAACCAGGTGATGGACTCAACGACGAACCGCGAGGCGATGGGCACGTCGGGAACCGGACGCAGCATGCCGGCACCGATCCGCTTCTCCAGGTAGTCGGTGAGATCGCCATGGAGTGCCCGCCGGCCGCGGCGGAAATACAGGTCGGAGAGCTCGGGCAGATCCACGGCTGACTGTTCGATCAAAGCGAAGAGGCGTCGGTGCTCCCATGTGTAGTCGTAGCGCTCATTGATGATGGCGCTGAACTCGGCGCGTACGTCGCCAACGGTCGCCTGGTTGAGCGCCGCAGCCAAGAGCGGCATCCGGGGTACCGCCGACCACTGCTCGACCAGCTGCAGGCTGTCGCCCAGTCCGGCCTGATGGGGCAAGGTCAGCTGATCGAGCGTCTCGGATCGACTGGCTGAGAGCAGAGCTAAGTGGAACAAGGCGTCCTTGCTGTCCACGGTGGCGTACACCGAGCCGTTGCTCAGTCCGAGCTCAGCCGCCACATCGGTCATGAGGGTGCGGCGATATCCCTTCTCAATGAACACCCGGCAGGCCGCCCGGGCCACATCGGCGGTTCGGCCAGTGGGCGTCTTCCTGGGCATGGGCCTTATAATAACTGACTGAGTCAGTCATTATCAACCCCGCCACCTGCTCCTCCAACCCCGTGCCTGCACGGCACGCGAAGGAGGGTGGTCCTAGCCTGAAAGGCTTGTCGGCTCGCCGGATACTTGTGCGCTGCGGCGTCATGGCAATGGCGCTGGCCGCGTCCGTTTTCATCCCTTTGGGAACCAATGGAGTGATCCCGGCCTCCGCCGCCACCACTCCATCAGGGGTGGCAGTGGTGTCCACGCCCGATGGCGGGGGGTACTGGGTGACGGCATCTGATGGCAGCGTCTTCGCCTTCGGAGATGCTCAGTTCTACGGATCGATGGGCGGGCAATCACTCAACGCCCCCATCGTCGGCATGGCCGCCACTCCCGACGGTGGCGGTTACTGGTTGGTGGCGTCCGATGGCGGCGTGTTCAGCTTCGGCGACGCGCACGCCTACGGATCGATGGGTGGCAAGTCGCTCAATGCACCAATAGTCGGCATGGCGGCGACGCCGGACGGACGTGGCTATTGGCTGGTGGCCTCCGACGGCGGGATCTTCACCTTTGGCGATGCCCACTTCTACGGTTCGACCGGCGCCATGACGCTGAACGCACCAATCGTGTCGATGGCTCCGGTCTCCAACGGGATCGGCTACTGGCTGGTGGCGTCCGATGGCGGCATCTTCAGTTTTGGGACCGCTCACTTCTACGGTTCAATGGGTGCCGTTCGGCTGAATGCCCCGGTGATCGGCATGGCGGCAGCCAAAAGCGGTGGCTACTGGTTGGTGGCATCTGACGGGGGGATCTTCACCTTTGGCGATGTCCACTTCTACGGTTCAATGGGTGCCGTTCGGCTGAATGCTCCGATCGTGTCGATGTCCGCCTCCCCTTCGAGTGCCGGCTACTTGATGATGGGCAGCGACGGGGGCATCTTCAATTTCGGCAGCGCCCACTTCTATGGATCGGCCACCGATGACATCACACCGTTGCTGGTGAACGAGCTGGCCACCACCGATGGGGCGCAGCAGGTGATCGTGGTTGACGCCCCCGGCTCGAGCAGCACCACCGCCACCCTGTACACCTACGAGCACACCGCCAACGGGTGGCAACAGGCTTTCGCCCCCATGCCGGCGGTGGGCGCCGTGAACGGATGGATTCCCGGCAACAACCGACGCGAGGGGGACGGGTCCTCTCCTGAGGGGATCTATCCCATCGGCGCCACCATGTACGGCACCAACCCCAACCCGGGGACGCAGTTCGCCTACCACCAGTTGGTCTGCGGCGACTGGTGGGACGAAGACCCCAGCAGTGCCACCTACAACACCTTCCAGCACGTGGCCTGTGGGACCACGCCTCCGTTTGCGGGCGATTCGGAGTCACTGTGGACCGAGGGGAATGCCTACCCCTCCATGGCGGTGCTCAACTACAACACGCCGCCCAGCGGACCGCTTGGATCGGGCATATTCCTGCATGCCGACATCGGCTCCCCCACCAATGGATGCATCTCGCTGCCGTACGCCGATCTGGTGCAAGTCCTTGACTGGCTCAACCCATCCCTTCGACCGGTGATCGTGATGGGACCGGACTCGGTGATCCGCTCCTACTGACCCACATGCCCACTTCGCTGTAGAACATCTCGATGGCGCGCGACGAGGAGAAGGCGCTGTCAGAGACCCGCTCGGTCGTCGCAGCACAAGGTGCCGCTGCATTGCCCGTAAATGAACTCGGTCTCGATGACCTCCCGCTCATCGCCTGGTCAGGCAACCCGAAGCACATTGACGCCGTCCGGCGTGAATTGCTCCGCGTCCCGTCTGGCGACGTCGACTATCTGGCCGTGCGCACGCCGCAGGGACGGCCGGTAGCGAAAGGCATGATCGACTACGCCGCCTTCGACGGGGCTGGTCTGCTGGGCCAGCTGGCCACGCATCCCCAACTGCAGAGCCTGGGTATCGGCGCTCGATTGATGACGGCCGCGGAGGCGCGCATCGCGGCAAGAGGTCTCTCGGTGGCCATGCTGGGAGTGGAAGAAGGCCATGACCGGGCGCGATCGCTCTACGAACGGATGGGCTTTGCCGTCGTCGAGCGCGGCACCGATTCGTGGGAAGTCCAATCATCTGACGGCACCATCTCCACCCACCACGCGCAGGTGCTGTACCTGTCCAAGCCGGTGGCCTGAACGCGGTCAGACGGCCTCAGCCAACTCCTTGGCCACTTCACTGGCCGCTTCCCCGGCCGCACTGACCACCGCGGCCAATATCTCAGCGCTGTGGGCAAATCCCGGGAACATCACCTCGTAGGCCCCGGGCGCCAATGCCACGCCGCGTCGCAACATGGCGTGAAAGAGCTGTGAGTACACACCATTTCCGGCGATTTCCTTTGCGGTCACCCAGTCCACCGGGTCCCGTAATGGATCGGATGTGCTGGGCGCCACGTAGAGCCCGACCAGCGGTCCGACGACGGGCACCCGAGCCGCTAGTCCGCCGTCGGCCAAGGCCGTCTCCAATGCAGCCGCAAACCGCGACGCTCGTACCGTGAGCTCGACGTAGTCATCGTCGGTCACGTGCGACAGCACGGCGAGCCCGGCGGCCGTCGCCAGCGGGTTCCCCGACAGCGTGCCCGCTTGGTACACCGGTCCCTGCGGTGCCAGTGCCGACATCACCTCTTTGGATCCGGCCAATGCACCAACGGGCAGGCCTCCGCCGATCACCTTGCCGAAGCACCACAGGTCAGGAGTGACCCCCGACCAGGCTGTGGCTCCCCCCGCCCCGATGCGGAAGCCGGTGATCACCTCGTCGAAAATAAGCAATGCTCCGGCCGCGCTGCAGGCGGCTCGCAGTCCCGAAAGGAACTGTGGATTGGGTGAGACGAGATTCATGTTGGCGGCCACCGGTTCGACGATGACGCAGGCCACGTCGGGCCCGAGCTCGGGGATGGCGTTGTAAGGCAGTACCGCGGTGGCAGCGACGGAACCGAGGGACACCCCGGCCGATCCCGGCAGACCGAGCGTGGCCACGCCGCTCCCTCCGCCAGCCAAGAGGCCATCGGAATGGCCGTGATAACAGCCATCGAACTTGATGACCTTGTCGCGCCCAGTCACGCCTCGAGCCAGGCGCACCGCGCTCATGGCGGCTTCGGTTCCTGACGACACCAACCGCACCTGTTCGCAGCCGGGAACGCGGGCGCAGATGGCCTCGGCCAATCGCACCTCCCCAGGTGTGGGAGCGCCAAATGTTGTACCCAGTCGGGCCGCCGCCTCTATGGCTTCGGTGACGACCGGATGGGCGTGACCCAACAGGACCGCTCCATAGGACTGCACCATGTCGATGTAGCGAGTGCCCTCGACATCCTCGACGTAAGCGCCTTCACCACGCACCACCGTGTAGGGAACGCCGCCGACCGACGAGAAAGATCGAACGGGTGAGTCAACGCCACCAGGAATGACTCGTTGAGCGCGAGCGAACCAATCTGCGTTGGTTGTGCCCTCGAATTCAGCCACCGAGAGCTGCGGCCACTTCGGCCGCGAAATAGGTGAGGATAAAGTCGGCGCCGGCCCGCTTGAGGGCCAGCAACTGCTCGAGCGCCACGGCGTCACCGTCGATCCAACCGGCCGCGGCCGCGGCCTTGACCATGGCGTATTCGCCACTCACGTGATAGGCCGCCATGGGCACCTGCACCCGTCGGCGGGCCGTGGCCAGGAGGTCGAGCGATGTCATGGCCGGCTTGACCATGATCATGTCAGCGCCCTCGGCCACGTCCTGGGCGATCTCGAGCATTGCCTCGCGCCGATTGCCTGGGTCCTGCTGGTAGGCCCGACGATCACCACCTCCGGTGATGGTGACATCGACGGCGTGACGAAACGGTCCGTACAGGGCCGAGGCGTGTTTGGAGGAATAGGCCAAGATCGCCACACCCTCGTGTCCGCCCGAGTCGAGGGCGGAGCGGATAGCCGCCACTTGTCCGTCCATCATGCCGCTGGGGGCCACCACGTCGGCGCCCGCTTCGGCCTGGGCCAGGGCGATGCGTTGGTACAGCTCGAGCGTGGTGTCATTCAGCACTTCACCGTTTGCCCCGAGCACCCCGCAGTGTCCGTGGGAGGTGTATTCGTCGAGGCACAGATCAGCCATCAAAATGAGCTCGTCGCCCACGGCAGTGCGGAGCTCTCGCAGTGCTCGTTGGACGATCCCGCCTTGGTTCCAGGCCTCCGTACCCGTGTCGTCCTTGTGCTCGGGCACGCCGAAGAGAATCAGACCCGGCACGCCCAGTGAGACCAGGCGCTTGGCCTCCACCAGCAGGGAGTCGATGGTGTGTTGGAACTGGCCGGGCATGGAAGCGATCGGCACCGGCGCAGCAATGCCTTCTCGCACGAACAGCGGCGCGATCAGATCATGGACGGTCAGATGTGTTTCGGCGACGAGGCGACGAAGTGTCGGAGTCCGGCGCAGACGGCGAAGACGGCGCTCAGGAAAGGCGGATCGCCCTCGGTGTGCGCCATCAGGCGAGGCCGGAACCATGAACGACCAGCCTACGGGGCCGCTGGAGGCCCGGCGTCAGTGTGGCTGATCAGGGCTGCGACGATCCCCTCCGTCGACGCTCCGTGCGCCTCGTGCACATGCTGCAGCCCCAATTGGCGCGCATTCTGCGCGGTGGTCGGACCGATGCATACGACCAGCGGTGGCACTGGAAGCGAATGACCGTCAGCGTCGACCAGGCCGAGATAGGCCCGGATGGACGACGTGGCGGTGAACGTGACCGCGTCGGCGTCGTGCAGTCGGCGCAACAGACCCGGATCAGGCAACGGCAACGGCACGGTGCGGTAGGCCACCACTCGTTCGACGGACCAGCCCTTTTCGGCCAGGCCATCGGCAACGGTGTCCGGCGCCTGATCGGCACATGGGAACAGCACCCGGCTGGTCGCTGCATCGCCATCGAAGGAAGGAAAGGCATCGACCAGACCCCGGGCCCAATGTTCGGCCGGCATGAGGTCGGGCTCAATGCCTGTCATGCGGAGTGCGTCGGCCGTGGAGGGTCCGACGGCTGCCACCAGCACGGTGCCCAGGGCACGGGCGTCGCGCAGCTCGCCCATGAACCGATGCACCGAATTGGCCGAAGTGAACACCACCCAGTGAAAGCCTCGTACGTCAGTGGCCGCTGCTCTCAGGGCCTCACCCTTGTCATCGGGGTCGATCTGATGCGTCAGCGGCATCTCTACCACCTCCGCTCCGGCCCACTGGAGGGCCTCGACCAGACCATGAGCGCGCGGCCCGGATCTGGTGACCACAACGGTGCGCCCGCTCAGCGGACCGTCGGCCTCTGGCGCGTAATCAACACCAAGTTCGGCCACGGGACCAATCACGATGATGGAGGGCGAGCCCAGGTCGACGGCAGGCAGTTGGTCGAGCGTCGTGCGCACCACCCGCTGGTTCGTTGTGGTGCCGCGCTCAATCACCGCCACAGGAGTCTCTGCCGACTTGCCGCCTCGTGTCAGCGCTTCGGCAATCTCGGCCCGGGTCATCATCCCCATGAGGATCACCAGCGTGCCGTCGACTTTGGCCAGTGCATGCCAATCGACGCCGTCATCGGCGGCCGGATCTCCCACTCGACCCGTCACCACGGTCACCGATGAGGCCAGTCCGCGGTGGGTGACCGGGATACCCGCTGCTGCCGGCACGCCGAAGGCCGATGTGACTCCTGGGACGATTCGATAGTCGATACCCGCTTCGGCCAGCACCTCGGCCTCTTCGCCCCCACGGCCGAAGAGGAAGGGGTCACCACCCTTGAGCCTCACCACAATCTCAAAGCGACGGCCGCGATCGATCAACAGCTCGTTGATCTGCGTCTGGCGTTCGGCCCCGCCGTCATCGCTATCCGGTCGCTTGCCCACATCAATGAGTTCCGCACCAGAAGGCGCCAGAGCCACCACGGAGCGGTGCACCAATCGGTCGTACATCACCACATCGGCCTCGGAAACGAGACGGGCCCCTCGCCGGGTAAGGAGCCCGGGATCGCCCGGGCCGGCACCAACCAGGTAGACGGTCACCTCAGTCTCGCCACGGCGGCTGCATCCTCGAAACCGTCGATGTCGGAGCCTCCGCCGTCGATCAGCAATGCGCGGGCCACATCGAGACCCACCAGTTCGGGATCGTCGCCGTGCCGGGTCATTCGAATGAGAGTCCGGCCATCGGCGCTGGCCAACAGACCATGCACCGTCAGCGCGCTACCGTCGCACTCGGCCCAGGCCCCGACCGGCACCGTGCAACTCCCACCCAATGCGGCCAACACGGCGCGCTCGGCCGTCAACGCTCGGTGCGATGCCACGTCATCGATGACGGCCAACAGCTGCTGCGTCACGGGGTCATCGGCCCGGCACTGAATGGCGATGGCGCCCTGCCCCGCCTGCGGCAGCACGTCCATGGGCGAGAGGATGTCGGTCACCCGGCCCAGCCAGCTCAAGCGCTCCATGGCGGCCATGGCCACAACTACGGCGGACACCGAACCGTCCTCACCGCGGGACACACGCCGCTCCATGTTGCCCCGAAGGTCGGTGAAGATCAGATCGGGACGGAGGGAGGCCAGCTGCGCCCGCCGGCGCGCTGAACCGGTGGCGATCAGCCCTCCCGGTGGCAATTCGGCCAGCGTGCTCCCCACCAAACCATCCCGCGGGTCGCCGCGGGGAGGGACAGCGGCCAGCGTGAGATGGGGGGCCATGGAGGAGGGCATGTCCTTGGCTGAATGGATCGCCGCATGGGCTCGGCCTTCGGTCACGGCCAACTCGACTTCGGTGACGAAAATGCCCTGGCCACCGATCTGGTCCAGCGACCCTTGAGCGACGTCACCCAGGGTGCGCACGACTTCGACCTCAATGTCGAGACCCGGATGGGCCGCACGCAGGGCGGCGGCCACGAGCTCGGTCTGACGCAGCGCCAGCGGCGACCCTCGGGTGGCCAGCTTCAATGTGCCCATACGCGACCTTACAAATCGAAGAGGATGCGAAGCGCTTCGACTAGTCGCTCACCGCGCGGCGTTCCCGCCGTCTCCTTCAACAGGACGGTGGGTTCGTGTAGCAACTTGGCCAACGCGGCGCGCGTGGCCTGGTCAACCTGCTCCCACTCGGCTTCGGAAAGATCAGCCAGCTGCGCTCGGTGCCGTTCGAGTTCGGCCTCGCGCAGCAATTCGAGACGAGCGCGCAGGGCGGCGATGATGGGCGCGGCACCGCGTTGACGGCTGGCCGTGCGGTAGCGCTCCACCTCCTCGCTCACGATGACTTGCGCCGCCACCGATTCTTCTTGACGATCACCCAGGGCCTGGGCCACCGAGGCGCTGAGGGTGTCCATGTCCAGGAGCGTCACGGCGGACAATTCGCCGACGGAGGGGTCCACGTTGCGCGGCACCCCGAGATCAATCACCAGCATGGGGCCGGCCACGCCAGCAAAGTGGGCCAGCGTCAATACATGCGACTCGGCCGCCACGGCGGTAATGACCACATCGGCCCGGGCCAGTTCGGCGTGCACGCGCTCCAGGGGTGCGGCCCGCATGACGGCATTGCCACCGGCGTCGCTGACCAGGTCCTCCGCCCGGGCCAGCGAGCGATTGACCAGCACAATGCTGCTCGGCGCGTCTGCTGCGGTGATGTCTTTCAAGGCACGGCTCACGCCAACACCCATGTCCCCTGCTCCGATCACCACCACCCGCTTCTGGCGCAGGCCGCCACCGGACGCCTGGGCCACTTGTACCGCCGCGTAGGAAAACGACGTGGTGCCCCGCGAGATGCCGGTTTCGGTCCGTACTCGTTTGCCGGTTTGTAGTGCGTGTTGGAATAGCGCAGAGAGCACCGGTCCGCACACGCCTTCTTCCTGGGCGAACTCGTAGGCGCGCCGGACCTGGCCCACCACCTCGCTCTCACCCAACACGGCGGACTCGAGTCCGGAGGTGACGGCAAAGAGGTGGGTGGTCACATCGTCATCGAAACGGATGGTGGCCCGTGTGGCCAGCTCATCCACCGAGACCCCGGAATGCTCGGCCAGCACCTCGTAGACCTCGGCCACGGCATCGTGGAAGCGGTCCACCACGGCGTAGACCTCGGTGCGCAAGCAGGTCGAGAGGACGACGGACTCGTGCAGATTCCGCCGCTGACGCAGCTCACTCAGGACCTTGTGCAGGTCGTCGTCACTGACGGCCACGGCCTCGAGCAGTGACAAGGGGGCCTGCTTGTGCTGGAGCCCTACGACGACGACGGACACGGTGATCCCTCCTGGAGCGAATAGCAAGCATGCCGGTCCGCTGCGGTGGAGTGCCAGTTTCCCAGGTTCCGGGCACGGAAACCGGACAACTGACCGGCTAGTGGAGCTCGCCTCCGGTCGACAAACCCACGGAACGGATCAGCGGCACCCGGCCGCTGTCTTCGGCTACCCGCTGGTCAGGCCCGCTGTGGCGGGCTCGATAGAAACCCAGCACCTGAAGCTCAATGGACAGGTCCACGTAGCGAAGATGCACGTGGGACGGGACCGCCAGGACCCGGGGGGCGAAGTTGAGAATGGAGGAGACGCCGACACCGATCAGCATGTCGGCCACCTGCTGGGCCGCCCAGCCCGGGGTGGCGATGACCCCGATGGAGGGGCAGTCATCGGACGAGAGCGTGAGGATCTCGTCCATGTGCCGCACCGTGATGCCGTTGATGTCCTCACCGACCACGGCGGGATCGACGTCGAAGAGGGCATTGATCACGAAGCCGCGGGAAGCGAATCCGGCCGAATTGGTCAGGGCGCGACCCAGATTTCCAATGCCCACCACGGCCACCGACCAGTTCTCGTCCACGCCGAGAGCGCGATCGATCTGAGCGATGAGGAAATCGGGCTCATAACCCGTGCCCCGAGTACCAAAGGAGCCGAGCAATGAGAGGTCCTTGCGCACCTTGGCCGCGTTCACGCGAGCGAGCGATGCCAGCTGCTCCGACGACACCGTGGAGACGTTGTTGCGAACCAGCTCGGCCAATATCCGTTGGTACACGGGGAGTCGCACCACGGTCGCCTCGGGGATGTGCTTGGAAGAGGGGGCCTGGTCAGCGCTCACGGGTTCGGATGGTACCGATCACCACTCCAGCACCACCAACTCGCCGGCACCCACCCCTAACCAGTGGGCGGCCGACGCTTCTCCCGCCACCATGGCCACCTGCCCATTCGAGTCGAGCAGAAGGCCGAGTTCCGCCGGCGCCAAATCAGCGAAGGCCACCACACATCGCAGTGCCACGCGCAATCCGGTGTCAGTGGCCACCGTGACGTTTGTCGTGCCATCGAAATGCCATCCGGCCCGGCGGGCGTCGGCCACGGTCGCCGCCAGTTGCGCGTTGCCGAAGTGGTCCACCCAGGTGATCTCGGCCCGCAGGCAGCTCCGCCCGTCTTCGGCTCGGCCATGCTCCACTACGCCGCCGGGCAATCGGGTCAGCGAGGCCGGGTCGATGGCATCTCCGATCTCTTCGGGGGCGGCGCCGTGGTGGAGCGCGGCCACTGCCGGGGCGAAGAGGTCGCGCCCATCGAAGGTGGCACCGCTCGCGACGACCAGACCAGTTCGGTGGAGCGCATAGGCCGCAGCAATGGGAGCCTCAGCCACGAGCTCGGCCGCGCCGATCAGGACGCCGTTGTCAGGTCCGATGAAGTAGGAGGGGGTCCCACCGGGTCCATCCACCGGCAGACACAAGCCATGGCGGGATGAGCCCACGCCGGGGTCGACCACAGCCAGGACGATGCCCGTTCCGAGATGAGGCACGGCGCGGATCAGGGTGTGTGCCCCGGCTCTGACGTCAAAGGCGGGGCACTGATGGGTGAGGTCGATGACTCGCAAGTCGGGGGCAGAGGCGGCCAGCACGGCGTGGACCACACCGACGAACTCGTCCTCAGTCCCGTAGTCAGAGAGAAAGAAGACGCAAGGTAGGGACGCCATGGTCGCGGCTACCCAGTGGCCATCCGAGCCGGCGGACTCAGCCGGCGACGGTGAACTGATCAGCCAGGTAGTGCTCGAGGTCTTCGGTGCGCACGCGGAACGACCGTCCGATGCGGGCCGCCGGAAGCTCGCCACCATTGATGAGTCGGTAGACCGTCATGGTCGATACCCGGAGTGAGCTCGCCACTTCGCTCACGGTCAAGAATCGAATCTGGGTCGCGCCCTGCTCTTTTGTCATTGCCATCGTGCCTCCGCAACCAGGATGGTAGGACGATTCCGCCCAGGGAGAAAGTGCGATGTTCAGTTCAGCGCTGCAGGGTGCGGGAGCGCTCGGTGGCTGTGGCCACTGCCTCCATGAAGGCCGAGCGCACGGCCCGTGACTCCAGGGCCCGGATTCCGGCAGCTGTCGTGCCTGCTGGCGACGTCACCATGGCCCTGAGTGTTTCCGGATCCTCGCCGGTCTGGTCCAGCAGAGTGGCCGAACCCAGCATGGTCTGGACCACCAGGGTTCGACTGACATCTCGGGACAAACCCATCTGCACTCCGGCTTCAATGAGGGACTCCGCCACCAGGAAGAAGTAGGCCGGTCCCGAACCGGAGAGGCCGGTCACGGCGTCGAGTAGCCGCTCCGGCAAGCGGATGACGGTACCAACGGCCGACAGCACGTCTTCGGCCCACTGCAGATCGGCCGACGTGGCGAAGGATCCACCCGAAATGACGGTCATGCCAGCGCCGACGAGGGCGGGTGTGTTGGGCATGGCGCGCACGACCGACGGCTGGCCACCCAACGCTGTCTCCAGCCGAACACTGGGGATCCCGGCGACAATCGAAAGCACACGGGTGATCCCGACGGCGCCGAGCACTCGGCAGGCGCCCTCCGCTGCGTCGGGCTTGACAGCGAGTACCGCTCCGGCCAGGACACCATCGGTATCCGACAGGAGTCCTTGCTCAGGGGCATCGAGCACTCGGACGCCGGGGTACTCGAGCGCCAGCTCATCCCGACGTTGAGCCACGGTCTCGACCACGGCAATCTGATCCGCATTGGCCCATGCCGATGCAATGAGGCCACCAATGAGCGCGCCGCCCATCTTCCCGCCTCCGACAATGACCAGGTTGACCGGCATCCGATGACCTTACTGAGTGCGGTACGAGCGCTACGACCGGCGCGGGCGGCGCCGGTAGAGGGTGGGATGCGCCAGCGTCATGGCGGTGGGGAAATGATCGTCGACATAGAGCACCGACGAACCGGCGATGCGGTCCAGCTCGTCATCATCGATGAGCCCGGCCGGCACTTTGCCCACCAGATACACGGCGTCTTCAGGACCCAGGCTGAACCACATGCCGTAGAGATTGGTATTGCATCGAAGGAGGTACGAGAGCACGTCGGCCACGTTCTCCTCCGGCGCTGGCATGAACTGTGTTTCGTGATGGAGGGTCCGCTGGCGCAGGGTGAACCAGACGGTGATGAACTCCTTCTCGTCGCCCTTGAAGCGCAGGTACCAGCGATGGGACGCGGTGCGATCGGTGACTTCCTGCCGCTCGGCAGCCACCAAGAGGCCGTCGCTGGCTAGCTCGCGAGCTACCCAGGTGTTGATGCACTCGACGGCCGCGGCCATCTCCTCTTCTTCAGGTAGGTCGACGATCGGCACGAGGAGCGGTCAGGGGTTCAGCTGCATTCGACGAGCCGACTGGACACCAGCTCGTCGTGCAGCGTTAGCAGCGCGCCGGCCGCAGCCCGCCAGGTGTAACGCCGCGCCCGGAGCACGGATGCCGTCGAGAGCCGTTCGGCCGACAAGGGCTCTTCGAAGACGGCGCGCACGGCATCGGCGTAGCGCGCCGGCGTGGGGTCGTCGACCAGGAAGCCAGTACGTCCTTGCTCGACCAACGTGGTCAGCCCACCCACCGCTGCGGCCACCACCGGCGTCCCGCAGGCCGCCGCTTCGAGCGCCACCAACCCAAATGACTCCGAGCGGCTCGGCACCAGACAGACGTCTGCGGCCCGGTAATAGGACGACAGGAGCTCGTGCGGTTGAGGGTCAATGAAGTGCACCCGATCGATCACACCTCTGTCGGCGGCCAACTTCACCAGCTGCTGCATCGAATCGTCACCGTGCGGCCCGCTGGGCCCGCCGACGATGACCAAGCGATAGGGCTCAGACGTAGTGTGCTGCAGCTCGGCCAATGTCTCGACCGCGGCGTCCGCGCATTTGAGCGGTTGGATCCGTCCGACGAACAGCATCAGCCGGCCGTCGAGGGGCAGCCCGAGCGCCCGGCGCGCCTGCGGTCGGTGTCCCGGCCCAAAGAAGGCGTGGTCGACACCGAGAGGGACAATCCGGATGCGGCTGGGATCCGCGCCGTAGAGAGAGGCGATCTGTTCCGCCTCCACCGAACAGGAGGCCAACACGGCGTCGGAGCAGTCGATGATCGACGCCTCTGCCTCGGCCCGGCGATGCGGCATGTCGGCTTCCACTTCTTCGGGCATCGACTCGGCCTTGACCCGATCGAGCGTGTGGAAGGTACAGACCAGCGGCAGGTTGAGCTCATGCTTAATCACATGACCCGACAGGCCGGACAGCCAGTAATTCGCGTGCACGGAGCTGAAGGCGCCGCCGTCTTCTTCGGTCAGGGCCAGCGATCCCGGTCGGCTCATACGAGCCAGCACGCCCTCAGTGAAGGCATCGACCACGTCGGGGAGTACTTCCTTGGGCAGCACGGTGAGGGGTCCCGCCGGCACATGGTGCACTCGAAGCCCGGGTTCGACCTCTATGACGTCGGGTAGGTCGGGCGACCAGGCGCGGGTGAAGACGTCGCAGGCCACGCCCGAGCGAGCCAGGGCCGCCGTGAGCTCACGCACGTAGACATTCATGCCGCCACCATCGCCCGTGCCCGGTTGGGCCAACGGCGAGGTATGGAGGGAAAGGACGGCGAGCCGGCGCATGGCGGTCAGATCCTACCGGCGGCGGCCATTTTCCCTGCCAGCGAACCCCGGACAGGGCCGGAGCACTAGTCCAGGGACGTGGCCGACGACTCGCCCACCTGGGCATCGGCGTCATCAGCCAAGGGGGCACCCCCGTGCTCGACCTCATAGTCACGACGAAAGGAGAGATAGATATTCACCAGCGCCTGTTTTTGTTCCTCGCTGATGGACTGGTCGGACATGATCATCCTGGTCAGATCAGGGTGGCCGTCGGGTGCCTCGAGGATGCCAGCCTGGACATACAGGGTCTCGGCGGAGATGCGCAATGCCTTGGCAATCTGCTGGAGGATCTCCGCTGACGGTCGCCGCAGGCCCCGCTCAATTTGGCTCAGGTAGGGATTGGAGATGCCGGCGAGCTCGGAGAGACGTCGCAGTGAGAGGCGGTTAGTGCCCCGCTGCTCCCGGATGAATGAGCCGAGTTCGCTCCATCGATCCTTGGGATCCGTGCTCACTTTTGTAAGCGTACTGCGAACCATTGGCTCCATTTGTGCGCCGTGGGCCCAAGATTGCCGCACGGAGTGTTCGGGTAACGTCCATTCGACCGACGACCCTCCGAGGAGAACCCCCATGGCCGACTACTCCCTTCCTGACCTGCCGTATGACTACGCCGCGCTGGAGCCCCACGTGTCAGGACAGATCATGGAACTGCACCATGACAAGCACCACGCCGCCTACGTGACCGGGGCCAACACCACCCTCGAGAAGCTGGCCGCGGCCCGCGACAACGACGACTTCGGCGCCGTGGTTGGGCTGGAGAAGACGCTCGCCTTCCACATCTCAGGCCACGTCCTGCACTCCATTTTCTGGAAGAACCTCAGCCCCGATGGTGGCGACAAGCCCACCGGGTCGCTGGGCTCGGCCATTGACGAGAACTTCGGCTCGTTCGACAAGTTCAAGGCCCACCTCACGCAGGCCACGTCCACCATTCAGGGTTCAGGCTGGGGCGCCCTGGCCTATGAGCCGCTGGCCGGTCGCTTGATCATTGAGCAGATCTACGACCACCAGGGCAACGTCGGCAACGGCTCAGTACCCCTGCTCGTGTTCGACGCCTGGGAGCACGCCTTCTACCTGCAGTACAAGAATGTGAAGGCTGACTTCTTCAGCGCGCTGTGGAACATCGTCAACTGGTCCGACGTGAGCGCCCGTCTTGACGCAGCCAAGGGTCTCAGCCTGTAGGCAGCAGATGCTCGGGCTCGCCCCCGAGCGAGAGGTGCTGCTCGCACACTCGGCGAGTGGCATCGACCCCGAGATCGTCCTCCAGGATCGGAGCGCCACAGCTTTCACACGATCCATAGCTGCCCTCGGTCAAGCGCTTCAGCGCCTGGTCTACGTCGTCCAGGACGCGGGTCGAATGAGCCAGCTCTGATTCGTAGCGCTCTTCCACGTCTGCAGGGTAACGCGGCAGGGTCCAGCTTCCGTATCCTGTCGCCGTGACCACCGTTCTCCCCACGGCAGCGCTGGTGGGCGCCCATCTGTCGGTGCCCTGCCTTGACGGATCAGAACGGCCATACCGGGACCTGGACTGTGCCGCCAGTACGCCCGCCCTGCAGGTGGTGGCCGACGTCGTTCAGGACTTCCTCCCGTGGTATTCCAGTGTGCACCGGGGGGCCGGCTACAAATCACGCCGAGCAACGGAGGCATACGAGCGGGCCCGCGACAGCGCCCACCGCTTCGCCCGGCGGTCCGGCGCAGACGGCAACGTCGTCGTGCTGGTTCGCAACACCACTGAAGCCATCAACCATCTGGCCTACCGGCTCCAGCTACAACCTGACGATGTCGTGGCCACTACGGTGGTCGAGCACCACGCCAACCTGCTGCCATGGGCCCGGGTGGCACAGCGGCGATGGGTGGAGTGCGATGCCAACGGCATCTTTGACCTCGACGATGTGGTGTCAGTGCTCGACAGAGGCAAGCGGCCCTCGCTGCTCACCCTGACAGGAGCTTCCAATGTCACCGGCTGGCTGCCCCCGGTGGAAGAGATCTGTGCCGCGGCACATGAACGTGGGATTCCCGTATTGCTCGATGCCGCCCAGTTGGCTCCCCACCGTCCTCTGCCGGACGGCCCGGACTTCATGGCCTTTAGCGGCCACAAGCTTTACGCGCCCTACGGGGCCGGTGCGCTGATTGGTCCGAGAGAGGTCTTCGAATCGGGTGACCCATTCCTGGCCGGAGGCGGCGCGGTGGACCTGGTCGATCTGGACGAGGTGATCTGGACCGATCCCCCCGATCGCGAGGAGGCTGGGTCGCCCAACGTGATCGGTGCGGTGGCGTTCGGCGCCGCCATGGACGAGATGGAACGGATCGGATGGGTGGACATAGAGAGTCATGAGCACGCTCTGTCGGTGCAACTGCACAACGGCCTCCGCGCCATTGAGGGCATCCGGGTTCTCGGTCCAGGTGCTGGCGTCGACACGCTGTCGGTGGCTACGTTCGTCGTCGAAGGAATGCACCATGCCCTCGTGGCGGCGCGGCTCAGCGCCGAGTGGGGCATCGGCGTTCGCCACGGGTGCTTCTGCGCCCATCCCTATCTCCTCCGACTGATGGGCATCGGACCGGACGGCGTGGCCGAAGCTCGAGCCGCCGTACAGCGGGGCGATCGCAGCGAAATACCTGGCGCCGTTCGGGCCAGCTGTGGCCTGGGGACTGGCAGCGATGATGTCGACGCGTTGTTGGATGCGCTGAAGGAACTTGTCGGTGGCACTCCAGCGCCAGTGGACTACGGGCAGGACGCCGTCACCGGGGACTTCTGGCCGGTGGGTTCAACCACAGGGTGGAGCGATGTTGACCGCCCACGGGGAGCCGCGTGTGCTCGTGGGTAAGGTCGTCAGGCTGTGCATCGCCAGCACCGCAACGGCGTTCCTGTTAGGCGCCTGCTCCAGCACTAATGGCGGCGCCACCGTCGGCAACGTGGCCTGGGTGGCTTCCGACGCGTCGGTGACATCGCCAGGGAAGACCATCACGCCGGTGAACTTGGGGACCCTGACGGTGCAGCCCACGGTTGAGGTCGGCAGCCTGCCGTCAGCCTTGACCTTCAACCTCAACGACCGCGACCTGTTGGTCGTCAGCCAGGGTGACGACACCTTGGACGAGATCGATCCCGCTACCGACACGGTGCTGCACTCAGTGACGGTGGGCGAGGAGCCTGACGCCGTGGCCGTCGCTCCGGGTGGCACTGATGGCAAGGGCATCGCGTTCGTGGCCAACGTCGACAGCAACACGGTGACGCCGGTGGATCTCGGCACGTGGAGAGCGTTGAAGCCCATCGCCGTGGGCCAGCAGCCCGTGGCCATCGCGGTCGTGGCCAGCAGTGCGGCATTGGGCACCGTGTTCGTGGCCGACTTCGGTAGCAACGACGTCACCCCGATCGACCTGGCCCAACTGCAGGCGGGCGGACCCATCCCCGTCGGACCCGGGCCGCAGACATTGGCTGCCTTCGGCACCGAATTGTTGGTGGGCAATTTCAGCAACAGCTCGTTGACGCCCATCAATGCAGTGACGTTGCAACCGCTGGCTCCGATTCCACTGCCCATCAATCCCACCGACATCGTCGTGGCCAACGGCGGCAGGGAGGCCTACGTCACCGGAGGCAATAGCTTGCTGCCCATCGCCCTCCCCACCCTCACCGTGGGCACGCCGATCAAGCTGCCCAATGTGAGCGAGGCGGTGGCTTTGAATGCGCCCAACACCGTGGCCTGGGTGGCGTTGCAGAGCGGATCACTCATTCCGGTATCGCTGCGGAACGGCCACGTGGGCCGAGCGATCCACGTTGGCGGTCATCCGTCCGCCGTGGCCATCGCCTTCGGCTAAATGTTGTAAACGGCACGCACCCGAAATCGAAGCGGCCGCTCGGCCAACTCTTCTTGATAGTGAGCCGTCCAGCCCGCGATTCGAGCCACGGTGAAGATGGTGCGCCCAGCATCGGAGGCCATGTCGGTGCCCCAGGTCAACGCGGCCAGGGCCATGTCACAGTTGGCGGCAGGGATGCCACGCGACCGGGCCAAGTCCAGCAGCTCACCCAATACCGCCCTGCGCGGTTCACTGAGCTGCGGTGCCGCCAGCGCCATCAGTGGAGCAAAGCGAGGGTCATCATCCTTGTAGACGGAGTGGCCGAATCCGGGGAGATAACTCTCGGCCCGCAACGCATTGTTGAGTGCACGCGACACGCCATCGCGTTCGGCGGCCACCAGGAGCTCGTACGCCTGCTGACTGGCGAGGCCATGGAGCGGACCCGCCACCGTGGCCAGACCAGCGGCCAGCGCGTCATAGAGATCGGCCCGAGTCGATGCCGCCACGCGCACGGCCAACGTGGACGTGGCTAATTCGTGGTCGGCCAGGAGAATGAGCGCGGCGTTCACCGCTTCCGCACTGAGCTGTGGTGCATTTCCGCCCAGCCCGTGGGCCAGTCGGCTGGCGATGGACGCACCGTCAGACCCCTTCGGCCCATCGCCGACCACCGACGTCAGTGCGGCAATGATGCGTCGAGCGGCCGCCCGCACAGCCTCGGGCCGGAGATCGGCTCGCAACGGATCCTGCGCTCCACACATCAAGAGGGCCCATGACAGGCGGTCGCCCACGTGGTGCATGGGGCACTGGCCCATGTTGGGGGTGGACCAGTCGCCTTGCTCGTCGGTCTGCCACAGCAGCGCTGCCACCTCCTCATAGGAACGGTGTCCAACCAGATCGGGCGCAGCCACGCCCCGGTAGTAGGGCCCTCCATCGCGGAGTTGGGTGACGCTGGTGGTGACCGTGGCCAGCCGACTCTCGGTCTGACGCCCTCCCCGCTGTCGTTTGGCTAACGCCTCGATGTCGGCCAGCTCGAAAAGGCTCCGCTTTCCTCCCGGCTCAGAATGCGAGACCAGGAGTCCTCGGCTCACATAGGCGTACAGGGTGGTGACCTTGACTCCGAGCCGACGAGCGGCCTCGTCGCTGGGCAACATGCGGTCCATCGAGGCATTTTATGTTGACTTGATCAACATTTACAGCCGGGCACGCCGCGGCCATAGTGGACGCATGGAAACGACTGTGCGAGACCTCATGACTTCCCCGGCGGTGACCTGTACCAACGCCGACACTCTGGCCACGGCCGCCGGCATCATGCAGGACGCCGACACGGGATCGGTCATCGTGACCGACGAGGGCAAGGTGGCCGGCATCCTGACCGAGCGCGACCTCCTGAGGGCGGCCGCCGCCGCCAGCGATCCGACGGCAGAAAGCGTGGCGCTCTGGATGACGGCGCGGCCTGACGTGCTGAGCCCCGACGAGAAAGTGGACGCGGCCTGGGCCAGCCTCACTGGGCACCACTATCGGCATCTCCCCGTCGTGGACGGTGACGCTCTCGTGGGCGTGGTCTCACTGCGGGACCTCATCGGGGTGGCTCGCATCCGGCCGGCCCATGAGACGAACCGAGAAATTCCCGCCGGGTTAGCGGGCGTCGTGGTGGCCGAGACCACAGTCGGTGACGTCCGCGGCATGGAGGGCTTCTTCCACTACCGCCAGTACTCAGCGGTAGAACTGGCTGAACGCCGTTCACTCGAAGACACCTGGCACCTCCTTTTCAGGGGCGAGCTGCCGACGGCCGCTGCATCACTCCAATTCAGGAGCGACATCAGTCACCTCCGGTCGATGCCGCCCGGACTGTCGGCACTGCTGCCCGCGCTGAGCCAGCAGGGCCAACCGCTCGAAGTGCTCCGCAGTGCAGTCTCCGTCCTGGGGGCTGAACTGAGTTGGCAACCGACTCATGACATTTCGGCCGACGTGCTCTACCACCAGGCCCTCGGACTATGTGCCGTCGTGCCAACCATTTTGGCTGCCGCCAATCGACTCCGGAACGGACAGGCACCAGTCGCTCCTCGGGGCGACCTCGACACTGCGGCCAACTACCTCTACATGATCAGTGGTGAGGTGCCCAGTGCGGCACTGGCGCGTGCCCTCGAGCAATACATGATCTTGACGATTGATCACGGCTTTAACGCGTCGACCTTCGCCGGCCGGGTCATCACCTCGACCGGAGCCGATCTCGGTGCCGCCATCGTCGGCGCCATTGGGGCGCTGTCCGGCCCGCTCCATGGTGGCGCGCCCAGCCGGGTGCTCGACATGCTGGACGAGATCGGCACACCCGATCGGGCCGAGTCATTCATTCGTCCCGCCATCGAGCGAGGCGAACGGATCATGGGTTTCGGACATCGCGTCTACAAGACCGATGACCCTCGTTCACTATTGCTGCGTTCGATCGTCTCGGAGTTCGGGGGACCTCTGGTCGATCTGGCGGTGGCAGTGGAGCGAACCGTGGTCGACACCTTGACCGAATTGAAGCCGGGCCGTCATCTCTATACGAATGTCGAGTTCTACGCGTGTGTGGCGATGGATCTCTGTGGCATCCCCCGCCACATGTTCACCCCAACCTTCGCTGCCGGACGGGTGATCGGATGGAGCACTCACGCGATGGAACAGGCGTCGCACAACCGCCTGATCCGGCCGGCGGCCCGCTATGTCGGTCCCCCGCCTCCGCAACCCGTCCCTCTCGGGGCGCAATAAGTCAGAGAGGCATCTGCGCGACAATCTCCCTGTGAGGGTCAGGCGGGGCATCACAGCAGCCACGGCCTCCAGCTTGCTCACCGCATCACTCCTTCTCGGTGCGGCAGGAACTGGTGGGGCCGCCTCACTGCCCGCACTCGGGTGCACTCCGCGCAGCACACCCATCTCCACAGCTCCAGCGTCGCTGGTCAGCCAGGCAACGTTGCCCAACACCGGCGGCCGCGTGCTCAGCCTGGTGCTGAACTCTCCCGCCATGGACGACCAGCAGCACGTGTACGTGTTACTGCCGCGCCGCTATGACGTCAGTGGTGCCACGAAGTACCCGGTGCTGTACCTGCTCCACGGCGCCGGTGGCTCGTATGCCGATTGGGTGCGCATGGGAGTCGAGAAGGACATCGACTACACGACCACGGCCGATCATCTGGTGCCGTTCATCACGGTGATGCCTGATGACGGGCCATGGGGGTTCTATACCGACTGGTACGGCACCGACATCGGCAGTGCCTCGACCGTGCCACCACCGGCGTGGTCCACCTACGACATTGACGAGCTCATCCCCTGGATTGATGGGCACTTCCCGGTAGTGACCAGCCGTTCGGGCCGAGCCGTGGCTGGGCTCTCCATGGGTGGGTTCGGAGCCATGAGCGATGCCGCTCGCTACCCCAACCTCTTCGCTGCCGCTGCCAGCTTTTCGGGTGTGACAGACACCGACATTGATTACCCAGTGGGAGGCGAGGCGCTCAACTTCCTGAGTGCTGCGTTCACGCATGGTCCGCCCAACCAGTGCGTCTGGGGCGACACCATCACCCAAGGCGTGCGATGGCACGCGGATGATCCCACGTACCTGGCTGAGAACCTCTCGTCCGAATCACTCTTCGTGGCCAGTGGGAACGGGAGTCCTGGCCCCTATGACAAGCCCGGCACCGAGTCGACCACTGAGGATGGACTCATTGAGAGCGTGATTTATGCCATGAACGAGGACTTCACAGCCGCACTCACGGCCGACCACGTGACGTATACCAAGTACTTCTACGGCAATGGAACACACAGCTGGGGCTACTGGCTGCGAGACCTGGCCCACTTCCTGCCGCAACTCTCGGCCGTCTTCGCCCATCCGATACATCCATCATCCACTGCGCCGTTCAATTTCCGGACCGCGGACACCAGTTTCGCCCTTGCCGGCTACCACTTCAGCGTCACCCACAATGCCGAGGCCTTTACGTATCTCACCGATGTGCAGCCGAGCGGTCTGTCCGTAACCGGCACTGGCACCCTCATGGTGCAGACGCCCGCCAACTACACCCCCAGCGGCATGTACCGCGTCTCGGTGAACAACGTGAGTCGGTCAGAACGCGCCAACTCACAAGGAGAGCTCTCGTTCAGTGTCAACTTGGGGACACCGACCGCCATCCAGCAGTTCGAGTTTTCCTCCAGCGATCCCGACGATTTTCCGAGCGCGCAGGTCAGCATTCAGCCGAGTTGACCCTCACTGGCGAAGAGTGGCGATGCTAGGGAAGGTCCACCATCGCCAACGGGTCGCTTCCGGCATTGGCGAGGACGCCGTTTGGACTTGATGTCGACGCGCTAGATGGAAATGTCGTGGAAGGCAGCAGGACCGAGTCCAGAACTTGGCGTACCTGGCACCGTGATCTGTCCCGAGGTGCCGCCATTGGGATTAGACGGTCTGTTCAGCGGTGTGGTCGAGGGAGGATTGGCGAAAATCACGATGCCAGCAGCGATCACCACGACCACGAAGGTGACCAGAACGATCCAAATCTTCTTGGCCCGGGACATTCCTACCCGGGCATCCGATGGAGCGCTCTGAGCCACACTCGAACGGTACATCCCCCATCACCGTCCCGACAGGCACTTTTACCCGAACTGGCTTCACTCTGATGGCAACGAAGAGACATCCGCTGGACTCCTCCGATCAGGTGCAGTTGATCACTCGCCGCACGGTTGGCTCACGGATCGCCCGCCACTTGAGGCAGACTGGCATGACGCTTTTGGGCGTGAGCTGGCGGCAGGTCGTGGGCGTTGGGGGCCTCAGGAAGCTCGATTGTGTCGCCGCAGCGGACGGGGGTTTGGTGGGCGTGTGACACAAACGCAGGACGAAATGGCGGGGCAGGGCTCGGACGCGGATCCGGACCGAGAGCCGCCCGAGGGCGAAGCACAGGACCTTCCCGAGGTCGTGCCGGCGCACATCAGCCGCAAAGAGGCCTGGCGGCTCTTGGCCAAGGAGACACTCCACAACCGCAGCTCGGTCATCACCGGCGTCTCCGCCGGACTGCTTTGGACCGCGTGCCGGGTGCTCATGCCACTCATGACCGGCGTCGCCATCGATCATGGGATCCGACGGTCGAACCTGGGCAGCCTTGGCTTGTGGGCCGTGCTCATCGGACTGGTTGGGGCGCTGTCAGCCGCGTGTTCGGGTATCCGCCGCTATTCCGCCTTTCGAGTTGCCTACTCGGTGGAAACGGAAATGCGCGAGGGCATGTTCGCCAACCTGCAACGCCTCGATTTCCGGTTTCACGACCAATCACAGACCGGCCAACTCATGGCCCGAGCAGCCACAGATCTCCAACAGATCAATCAACTCGTGGTCATGCTCCCCTTGACCATGGCCAACATTCTGCTCATTCCCGCCACGGCCGTGATTTTGTTCATCATTGACCCCACTTTGGCGCTCATCGCCATGGCGTCACTGCCATTCATCAACTATGGCGCCAAGCGATTTTCTACCATCATCCACCCGGTCTCGATGGAATTGCAGCAGGAGCTCTCGGGCTTGTCATCAGTAGTCGAAGAGACCATCACCGGCATTCGTGCCGTCAAGGGATTTGGCGCCGAGGGGATTCAGCTGGAGCAACTAACCCAGCAGGCCGGGAGGATTTACGACCGCGCTATCAAGCTGGCCCGGCTGCGCGCCTTCTTCACCCCCATGCTTGACGTGCTCCCCATGTTCAGCCTGGCGGGTGTGGTTTGGTATGGCGGCTATCAGGTGCTTCATGGCGGTCTGTCGGTGGGCCAGCTCACTGCCTTCAGCATCTATGTGGCCCTGCTGATCGGCCCGCTCCAAATGATCGGCCAGATTGTGGCTCAGGCCCAACGGGCAATCGCCTCGACACAGAGGGTCAAGGAGATACTGGACGCCACACCCGTGATCAAGGACACGCCGCGTAGCGCTCACCTGCCCGAAGGAATGGGCGCGGTCCGATTCGAGTCGGTGTCATTCTCGTATGGCGAGGGCGGACGTCGGATTTTGGGCGGCTTCGACCTGACCATCAACCCGGGCGAGTCAGTGGCCTTGGTCGGTGCCACTGGCTCGGGCAAGAGCACTATCGCGCGACTGCTCCCTCGCTTCTACGATCCGGATGCCGGCCGCATCCTGCTCGACGGGGCTGATATCCGCGACTTGCGCCTCCGTGAACTGAGGAAGTCGGTGGCCATCGTGTTCGAGGAGACCTTCCTCTTCTCGGACACAGTGGCTGCCAACATTGCGTTCGCCGATCCTGAGGCAACGACCGATCAGATCATGGAAGCGGCTCGCTTGGCTGGAGCTCACGATTTCCTGGTCGAAATGGATGACGGCTACGAGACGATGCTCGGCGAGAGGGGCTTTTCACTCTCGGGTGGTCAGCGCCAGCGCATCGCCTTGGCGCGAGCCATCCTGGCCAACCCTAGAGTGCTTGTGCTCGACGATGCCACGTCGTCGGTCGATGCCACGAAGGAACATGAAATCCGCGCCGCGCTCCAGACCGTCATGGATGGGCGCACGACGATTGTGATTGCACACCGTCCGGCCACCATTGCCTTGGCTCAGCGGGTAGTGCTCCTCGACGGTGGCCGCATTGTCGCTGAGGGCACCCACGAAAGCCTTTCGGGTACCAGCGCCCGCTACCAGGAGGTGTTGGCTCAAGCCGCCGCGCTCGATGCCGCGACCGGTGAGGCCCCCTGATGACCTGGATGGGAGGAATAGTCGTCGACGAGGATCAGCAGCTGGACCGAGGTGACGCGCGCCGGGTCGTACGGCGGACCTTCCGCATGATGCGCCAATACCGCGGGGGCATGTTCCGTGCCCTGCTCTTGATCACGGGCTGGACGATGTGCCAACTCTCAGGTCCGGTCATCCTGGGCCTCGTCATCGACCACGGGCTCACGTCGCACCACAGCATGACGGTGGTCGAGATCGGCGGCATCGTCTACCTCTGCGCCGCTGCCTTTATGGGCGTCTTCGAACGAGCTCAGATCATGCTGGTCAATCGCATCGGCGAGTCGTTCCTCCGGGATCTGCGTAGCCGTGTCTTCCGGCACATTCTGAGTCTCTCTATGTCCTTTTTCGACCGGGAACAGACTGGTCGCCTGGTGTCGAGGATGACCCAGGACATTGATGCGCTCGCCATGGTCGTACAGCAAGGACTACTCGTCTTCGTCAGTAGCGTCCTGACGTTTGCCGCCGTGGTGGTCATCATGATTGTGCTGTCGCCACCACTCTTCCTGGTCACCATTGCCTTGCTGCCGTGGATCGTCCGGTCGAGCATCACCTTTCGGCGAAAGTCCAACGTCGCGTATCTGGGTGTCCGTGATCGCATTAGCCAGACGCTGTCTACGTTGCAGGAATCCATTAGCGGAGTACGCGTCATCCAAGCCTTCGGTCGCGAGCGGCAGATGGAGGAGATTTTCCGGGGCCACAACAGAGCCCAGTACGACGCAAACGTCGAGGCGGTGCGCCTATCGGCCCGCTACTTCCCCATCCTCGAATTTGCAGGTTCATTTGGCACGGCAGCGGTGGCCGGTGTGGGCGGACTGATGGTGCATGCCGGCTGGACGCAAGTCGGAACCGTCGTCACCTTCATCACCCTTTTGTCGTATCTGATAAATCCAGTCCAGCAAATCAGCCAGATGTTCAATCTGTTCCAATCCTCCGGCGCCGCCTTGAACAAGCTGTACGGCGTGCTCGACACAACCGCCGCCGTGGCGGAGCGACCGGGAGCAGTGGACCTGCCGGCTCACGCCGACATCCGCCTGGACGGCGTCTCATTCGCCTACCGGCCCGGTGAGACTCCGACGGTGCTCGACGGGGTGACTATGAGCATCCGCTTCGGGGAGCGCATAGCACTCGTCGGTCCAACAGGAGCCGGCAAGTCCACAGTGGCCAAGCTCATGGCCCGGTTCTATGACCCGGTGGAGGGCTCGGTTACCTATGGTGGGATCGATCTACGCAACGTCACCTTCGACTCGCTGCGCCACCGAATTGTGGTGGTCCCTCAAGAAGGCTTCCTCTTTCACGGGTCCATCTTGGACAACGTGCGTCTGGGCCGGGCCGGAGCCTCTGACGAAGAGGTGCGTGAGGCCCTGCGCACCATTGGCTCACTCGATCGCTTCGACTCCCTCGCCGATGGACTGCGCACGGAAGTGCGCGAACGCGGATCACGATTGTCCGCCGGTGAACGTCAACTCATCTCGTTGGCCCGGGCTGCTTTAGCCAATCCCGATGTTTTGATCCTCGACGAAGCCACATCCAATCTCGATCCCGGAACTGAGCACGACGTCGAGTCGGCCGTGAACGCACTGATGTCGGAACGAACGGTGATCGTCATTGCCCACCGACTCTCCACTGCAGAACGGGCCGACCGCGTCGGCGTTGTCGACGGCGGGAAACTTTTGGAGCTGGGAACTCATGCTGAACTGATGGCACAGGGCGGGCGATATGCCGCGCTCTTTGCGTCGTGGGCCGGCACCAACCAGCACTGAGCGCTGGTCCGTTGGAAGGCTGATCCGCCTGTCATTCGTCTCTATGGTGGTGACATGAGCGATGACCTCTGGGCCGGCCTGGTCGACAAATTTGTTGATGGGGCCTACGCATCAGTGAAGGGCCGAGTGCGCACCTATGTGATGCACCATCATCTTCTTGAGCACCTGCCAAGTCCACCGGCCGCCCTGCTCGATGTGGGCGGCGGAGCCGGTCATCAATCGTTCCCTCTGGCCCAAGTCGGCTACGACATCACGTTGCTCGACCCGTCGCCGGCCATGTTGGAACGAGCGCGGGAACGTCTGGAACGACTGCCCGCCGAAGCAAAGCGTCGGGTGACGCTCCTTGAAGCTGACGGTGAGCAGGCCGAAGAGGCGGTGGAGGGTCGTCGCTTCGACGGCGTCCTGTGCCACGGCGTGCTCGGTTACCTCGAGCGGCCCGAACCTATGGTCAACCAATTGTGTCGATGCGTGGCCCCGGGTGGTGTGGTTTCGATCATGACCGGTAACGCCAACACCATGGCGGTGCGACCGGCCATGGAACAGCGGTGGGAAGACGCGCTGGCCTCATTCGAGGCCCGACGCGAGATTGGAGTACTGGGAGTGACGGGCCGAGCTGACACCGTCGACGAAATCAGCGCACTGCTGCGTGATCAGCATGTGGAACCGTTGCCTTGGTACGGCGTATGGCTCTTCGTCGACTGGCTCGAATTCAGCGGCGTCCAACTTGACCCCGATGACGTCGAGAACGTGGCGGCCACGGCCGCAGTCGAACTTGAGGCGAGCCGCCGAGATCCCTATCGCCAACTCAGTCGCGTCTTCCACCTTCTCGGACGCAAGGCTGGCGGCTAACGCTTCCCGGAGTACCGCTCAGCCGACCTTCCGCTCCATCCAGAAGGATGTAGCCCCGCGGCCGAGAACGGGCTCGACCACATCCCACACCGGACCCATCCGCTCACACAGGGACGACACCTGGGACAAATACCAACCCGGAAACTCGATCTGCCAGCCGGCGGCGCCGCCGAGAAGGAATCCGGCGAGGATGTATTGCTCCCCGTACCAGCGACCGGCCCAAGTCGGGTGGTAGTCCCAGGGCAGGAAGATGTCGTCGATCCCCACCAGCACCCCAGGTGCCAACTTGGGAAGGAGGTCGATCAACGCCACCACCGAATCGGATCCCATGAAAGCTGTGTGGCTGCCGTCGATCAGCAGAATGTCGCCGGCCTCCAGTTGCTCGAAGACGCTCCACGGGACGTCTTCCATTTTGCACCGCAGCATCTCATCGCACACGTGATCGATGGCAGCCCGGGGTGTCGGGTCGATAGAAATCAAGCGCGTCTCTAGTCCGTGGGTGCTGATGGCCTGGCGGGCAAAGAGTGTTGAGTAGCCCGATCCCACTTCCAAGTAGCGCTTGGGGCGGCGACGGCAGAGCGAGGAGTACTGCATCACCGCATCGACCGAGCACCAATACGTATTGTCCCAAGCCATCTCTCCCGGTGGTGCTGTGAAGGGGATCTGGCGCAAATCGTCCACGTATGGCAAGAAGGTATCGATGACCTCGGCGTAGTGGTCGTCATGGGCGGCCAACAGAGCCAGCAGTTCAGGATGCGGCGGTTTATCCCATCCCCAGCGGGCTGCCGGGGTGAACGGGTATTCGAGAATGGCCAGAGTGCCAGTACCCGACACGCGCTCGGTTGCCTTTATGAGGTGGGGGAGCAGGCGCCGTTTCGTCGATATTTTGAGACGCGCCATCCGGTTCGCCATGAAAAGGGAGCGTACTCGGGCTGGTTGTTCAGAAGCTCAACATGAACTGACTGGAGTCGTGTCCTATTGGCGCTGTCCACGACCCACTCATCGCCTCCGTTTTCGATGAAAATGGGTCTGCCCAGCCCAGCCATTCGGCATCCGAGACGGAGCAGTGCGCATGACTGGGTCTGGATATCACCCATATGGAATGACTCACGCCGCTACGGCGTGAACGCCATTGAGTTGGGATCACGGCCAACGTGGATGGCCTTACCAACCTTATTGGTCTGTAATCGTATGGGTATCACGCTGCCGGGTGGATCCTGATTGACGGAGCCAGCGCTGTTGTGAGGCTCCGTGAGTGCGTACGCCATTGATCCCGTCGGATTGACGTAGATACCCTCGACAGTGCCGGCCACAGTGATCGCCTTGGCTACGTGTCCCGTGGCCAGGGTGACGGCAAAGATATTTGCGTGGGCCCTGCCAGTACTCTGACCTTCGAGATAAGCCGTCGTTCCTTTTGCGTTCAGCAAGAGGGAACTTCCACTGGGAATGACTGGAAGAGCTATCGCTTTACCAACCGCATCGGTCTTCGTATTGATTCGAATGAGAAAGCTGCCTTTGGCTGGACCTGGGGAAGCTCCAGCATCAGAAGTGGCAATCACATAGAGCGTCTGGCCTTTGGGCGACAAGGCCATGAATTGAGGAACGTACTGAGCGCTAATGCTGAGCGGCTGTCCAGCGGTACTTGTCGAAACCGAAATTGGGATGATCGACTGCGGGCCGTTGGCAACCGAACCTTGCACAAACGCCGTCTGGTTGTTTGGCGTGATGACCATCGACGATACGCCCACATTTATGGTTGTTTGGACCAAGTCGGTAGCCGTATTGATCACCGAAATTGTGGTCGGAACCGGTGTGCTGGGTGAGTCGGTGGTGTAGGCACCGTTAAAGACATAAAGCAAAGCTCCGTTCGGGGTGAGCTTCATCCCCTGAGTGATCGTCCCGACCGTGATGGGCGATCCCACCGCACCGGTGGCTGTCGTGATCGGCACCACACTCATTGGCGCCGTTGGATCGCCACAGCACGGCTGGTACACGCTGGAGACATAGGCCGTCTTGCCATTGGGTGTGAGAACAATGGCACCGGGAGGGCTGCCAGCAGATATTTCCGTGCCCGCCGTGTTATCTGCAGCTTCAATCGGAGTGACACCTTGTCCCGACCCGGTCTCGTCGTTCCCAAAGTTGACGACGTATGCCGTCGCACCATTTGGACTGCTCACGATCTCAGTTGGCGTGAGCGGCACAGCGATGGGGGCCAGTGCCTTGCCGGTGGTCAAATTGATCGGAGTCACACTGCTCGATCCCAGATTTGCGACGTACCCAAAGGAGTTGCGCGTCTGAGTAGCACCACTGGGAAACCCACCGACAAGCACTCCACCAGCGGCGACCATCGTGGCGCTGACCAAAAGTACGATGCCTCTTCCAGCTTTACCCACAGTTCACTCCTTGTGTTTCCCTTATTGCGGTGATTAACCCACGACCCCTGACAATACGCCGCGACTCTCGAATTGCATCAGCTAGGACAATTCCAACTGCCCGAGATGGTTTGGAATTGCATTGCCGCACCCAAGCAATCAGAAATGGGCACGCCGACCCCGCCGATTTCTTCCATCGTCGTCACCATGTTCCATCGGCATCACATCAACATGTCAAACATGTGACTCGATCGCCGTACGACAATGCCGTTTTATCCCCTGCTTTGGCGGCCTGACCTTTAGGAAGAAAAAGACCCCTGCCAAGCGAGGCAGTGAGTGTGTTGCCACTCACTTTGCGCCATTCCGTGCATCATTGCGGGTGAGCTGGAATTTCGGCTCAGGACTCGTTTGCCGGGATCGCCCATTTGCCGAGCGGCTGGCTCGACTCCCAAGTCAGTGCAACGTACGAAGGAGTATCCCCCTTCGGAACGTCGAAGACGACCCATCCGCGATCGCAGTGACCGGTGGAGATCAGATATGTCGCGGAACCCAAATTGGATTCGCTCGACAGCGAGGCGACCGAAAGGGGACCCTGGAGACCTATGGGGGCGCTCGATTTCTTGCCGTTAGTGAATCCAATCAGGAAGTCGGGCTGTACCGATGAAGGGCCGTTGGAATCTCCACACTCTCGGACGTCAATCACTCCATAGGTGTCGCCGGATGGCGGCGGATCGTCGGCGGAGTTGGAACTTGTGACGTTGGCGTAGTAGCCGTACACCGTCGCTGAACCGATCACAAACCCATTGGACACATCGTCTGCAGTCGAGTTGATCTTGGCGCCCATAGCCACCGAACCAGCCTTGGCCTTGGATTTCGGCTTGGCCTTGTGACTCTTGTGACTCTTATGGGCAGCCACCAAAAAGTGCGTCGAACCTGCCGAAGCGCCGGACTGTCCAGCTACCTGTAGCGCCAAGCCCATCGGCACGGCAGCGGCCAACGCCACCGCACAGATCGCCCAGCACCTAGATCGGTTCGGAATTGGAATTGCCCTGATCATGGAGCCCCCCTCTAAAGCAACAGGCACTCAACCTATCTGCAATGGTGGTTGAAGGGACAACTCCAGTAACGATGGGGCAATTTCAGTTGGTGACGGCCCTTCTGGGACGACACCTCGACGACGTCACGAGACTCTCATGAGCCTGGCCATCCGGCAGGTAGGCAAGCAGGGCTTACGAAGGAGGCGCGAAGAATTCCAGGGCGATGTTGTCTGGATCGCGGAAGGAGAGCCCAGAACCGTATGGCGCATCGACGATCCCCCCGTTGGCGATGCCGAGTTCGTCTAAACGAACCTTCCACTGCTCAAGCTCATCACGATTGGTGCAGGCGAAGGCCAGGTGATCCAACCCCACACGACGTTCATTGAACGGCGCGCTGTCAGTCGGATCGGGGAAGTGGTGAATCCCGACCAGGGTCCCTCCGATGAGCCAGACGACGTGGTGGAAGGGACCGGTGTCTTCGTCGATGACCGGATCGGATCCGAACAACTGCTGATACCAGGGTCGGCTGCGTCCGAGGTCGCTGACAGTCAGCGCCACATGGGTAACGGCTGGAAACTCAGGCATTACGCGCTCCATTGTTGAGATGTGTCGGGAGAATAACCGTGCTACTTCTTTTTGGCATCTAAGAGTGGATCTTCAGGCAACCGACAGGGCAACGGTCCTATGTCCAGCCCTGCCGCGCTCCACGACGGTCGCGACTGCGGCGACCAGTACAGCAACTCCGGCGATGATCACCATGACCAGCCAAACGGGCATGCCGCTCGCGACAACCGTGTGGGCCAATGCGGTATTCGCACCCTTCGAAACGGCTTCTGTAGGTCCACCAGAGTTGGGCACGGTCCTTATGGCGAAAGCCGCCGGGGCAGAAAAAACAAACCCCAACATGGCGCAGCCGAATGCGGCCGCAAACCTGGCCAGATACGGGATGCGGGAGAAGAATCTCATCGCTGACTCCTTTGCTCGTGTGATTGCCTTTCGAGGGTCAGTATGTGCAGGTGCAGACTGGTTGGGAATCCGACGTTTTACGGATACCCAGACCGATACCACGAGGCGTAACGTGGTCCTGTGAGTAGAAAGGGCGACGATGGTGGCTCCACTGACCGCAAGCGAACACGACCTGCTCACACTGGCGGGAATCGTTTCTGACCAGCGTTCAGATCTCCCTGACGAAGGGGTGCCGCTGTCACTGCTCAGCGACCTGAAGGGCCAGATTGGCTGCGACTACGTGTTGTTCCAGGGGTACGACACGAGGCGAAACTCATACTGGTTCGCTCAACAAGTGCCTGCCGATAATGGAGATCCCGAGTCGGAATCTGGAGAGTGGGCGGAACAGGCATTCTGGGAGCACTTCTGGAACTGCATGCCCTGCAGCTACCCGGATCGAAGCGGCGATTTGCGAAGCATCGTTCAGGTCTCGGATTTTTACTCCGCGCCTGAGTTCCATTCGACTGGGATGTACTCCGACATTTACCGACCGCAGGGCTTTGAGCATCACATAGGGCTATGCCTGTCCGAGAAGCCGGGATTGGACGCCGGGATTGGACGTACCGCGCGGCTGATCTTTATTCGAGGCCCTGGTCCCGCATTCTCCGAACGCGACCGGGCGCTTCTCACGCTTCTGCGTCCTCACATGCAACAGGCCTTCCTCGACGCCGAGCGTCGGCGAAACCCTGTTCCAGATCTGACTCCACGACACTGGGAACTGCTGCATCTGATGGCCACCGGACGCACCAACACCCAAATCGCTCGCCATTTGGGCCTGTCAGAAGGAACCGTCCGCACACACCTTGAGAACATTTACGCCAGGCTGGACGTCACGAACCGTACGGCCGCAGTTATCCGTGCATTCCCAGACCGCGTCGCGTGAGGCCCACGACGATGATGTCGCCGGAGTGACGGCAGTTCAGACCGGCTTGAATTTCGAGCCACCTTAGAGAAAAGCCCTCTCAATAGGCGATCTTGGTGGGCCGCCCGGGTCTCGATTCCGGCACCTTGGGATTAACAGTCCTGGTCAGAGGATTGCGCGGCGTTTCGCCGTGTCGCACCGTGTCGCAAAACCCCAGGTCGATGGTTCCTTTCAACCAAGACGCTGGAACAGCTTGAAACGGACTGAGACAGGCTGCAACACGCTTGTTGGGATATCCCAACAGCTCGTCAAGTCGGCCGGATTTCGGTTAGTTCGTAATAAACAACCTTTGTGACTGTTATTATCAACTATACAAGTGGATAGAAATCGAGTTACAGACATGTTGTTTCAAGCTTCAGATCCTACGGAAGTTGAGCGAGAGGTCCTCAAGGAGATCGAGGATCTCAAACAGAAGCTTCATTGGCAGCTGAACGAGCCGCGCCGATGGTACGGCTCGCTACGACGAATGCAGTTTGCTCGAGCGGTCCAAGGATCCAACAGCATCGAGGGCTTCGACGCATCTCTCGACGACACCGCAGCAATCGGCCTCGGAGAAGAACCGCTCGACGCTGACGAAGAGACTCGACTCGCGCTCAAGGGCTATCAGGACGCTCTGACGTACGTACTGCAGCTGGCCGGTGAGGATAAGTTCGAGTACAGCGTGCAGCTCATCAAGAGTTTGCACTTCATGATGACCAACTACGACCTCAAGATTCGGCCGGGACTTTGGCGGCAAGGTTCGATATTTGTCAGAAATGACGATACTGAAGAGATCGTCTACGAGGGCCCTGACGTTGACGAAGTTCCGCCACTCATGGATGAGTTGGTTGAGTCGCTCAACGAAATCGACGATTCTCCGCCGATGATCAAGGCAGGGCTGGCTCACCTGAATCTGGTCATGATTCATCCATTTCGAGATGGAAATGGACGCATGGGTCGCTGCTTACAAACCTTGGTGCTGGCACGAGAGGGAATCCTGTCACCGGTGTTCTGCAGCATTGAGGAGTATTTGGGAAGGAATACGCAGGACTACTACAACGTCCTAAGCAAGGTGGGTGCAGGTACCTGGCATCCTGACCGTGAGACTCGCCCGTGGATCCAATTGATCTTGGCTGCTCACCTTCGTCAGGCCAGAACGCTGTTGCGTAGGGTGAAAGAAAGCGAACAGCTCTGGGACAAACTGGAACGGCGAATTGCACGTACCAACTTGCCTGACCGCACAATTGCCGTTCTTTGGGACGCTGCAATGGGATATCGAGTGCGCAACGCTACGTATCGCGCAATTTTCGAAGAATCCGCTGACGACACCATCAGTGAGGCAGTGGCCAGCCGGGATCTACGTCAACTCGTCGAAGCCGGCCTTCTCGTCTCTCGAGGCGAAAAACGCGGTCGCTTCTACTTGCCGGCTCCTGAACTCGCGGAACTAAGACGAGAGATCATCAAGACAAGGAATCCCCGGGACGACAGGGACCCTTTTGCATTGCCAACTTGAGATCTCACGCCCGATAGCGCTGATGAGTCCAAGGTTGGCGCTGAAGTGGTGGGCAGCCCGGGTCTCGATCCTGGCACTTTGGGATTAGAAGTCCTGTTCAGCGAGATGCAGAGCGGCACACCTCGTCGCAAGCTGTTGCAAAAGCGCTGTCCGCGATGTGACATTGCCCAATGTCCTGCGACACGTTGAAACGCCATGCGACGAGCTGCAATCCAGTTGTTGGGATATCCCATCAGTTCAACGATCGAAACTCAGGGCACCGTTGCCTTCGGAAGTGTCTCGCGAACCGCGAGCTCCGCCATGTCGGCAGCCGCGGTGCCGGCCGCCCAACCCGCGATGTCGCTGCGCGAGAGCCGTATTTCTTCCAGATGGCCGAAGAGATCGCCAACAGCAGCATCGACTTCCTTCTCTCGACGGGCCAGCACTGGCAGCAGACGATGGCCCAGACCCTCATCGGCGGCAGCGGTGGCAACCTCACTGGTTTTGCACAAACGAGTTCCTATCCGATTTGCGTAGGCCACGAAGAACGATCGGCGGTACGAAGGCCTCCGCGAACGCCGACCGCCCGTCGGATCATTTCCAAGATCAGTGATGCGGCGAGTGGCCTGTACAAGTAACGACGTAAAGAGCAGTTCCGTCGCATCGAGATCATCTGGATGTCCAATCAGGGTAGAGCAACCGAGTCCTGTAGAGACGACGGCCCGACAACGATTGGCATTGGCGACATTGGCCAGGAGGTATGACTTCGCTTCCAGGTACGGGTCCTCCAGCCAGACGCGGTAGGCCTCCACCCGTGAATGACCATCTCCAACGGAGTCGACTTCGACCATGGTGCGATCAACGCAGTGGCGAGTCATCAGCTCCTGCGCCTTTGACATGAAGGCGTCTGCTTCTTCTGCGAAATTGCTCGATTCCGCTTTGGCCAGTAACCCCCTGATGCGAGTGAACGCGCGCTCCTCCTCATCTGATCGGATGCTCTTCCTCTTCGGGCCAATGCCACCCAGATCAGGCAACCTGGGAAGATGTTCGAGGACTCGGAGGGCCGCAATGGCCGCCGACAGATCGGTTGGCCAAGTCGAGTGTGCCGGATCGAGTTTCCGCACACCCCGTGCCCGCAACGGTGCCGTATCTGTGCCGTTGCTCCGGGGAGACCGTTTCATCGCAACCGCTTCGAGCGGGCCCGCCATAATTACAGCAGCAGATTTGGTGGCCCGGCGGCGAACGATATGAAGCAGCTCGTCGGGAGTCCATCCGGCGTCGAGTACCGCCGCGATGTCGCTCTGAAGGAGGGAATCAAGTCGGCGAGCCACGAGTTCGATCCCCCATTCGGACCCCAAGCCATCAGCCAGTGCATCAATAAGGGTTTGCCGGTCCATGTCGAACCCGCAACTTTCGCATTCGGCATGCGTTGCGGCGATCATCAATTCATAAACTCTCTCGTCCGGGGTCAAATCTCTCCGCAGGTCACGAGTCCCCGCTTCAGACTCCCGCCTGGCCCCTTGATCGCGCTGTTGCTGGCGTCGCTTCGACTGATTCATGCGACGGCGCTCTCGGTTGTTCGTGCCCATCAGAAGATGATGCCTGGACGGTGTGTCACTGGCACGGAATTTGACCGACCTGGCGGGTGATGTCGAACCGCTGCAATAGGCCGATCATGCAATTGGATCTGAATCATGTACAGAACGGTCGGTCCCGTCCTGATCGCCGGATAGTAACGCTTGATGTTAATAACGTATTACGTTAATATAGATAGGTGCTCACGGAGCAATCTTTCCGAGATACGGAAACGTTGAGAGTCTGGCAACGAAAGTCTGTTCGAAAGTTCAGTTCGGAGGTCCAGCGGATGGCCTGGCGCAGATTGGCCTATGTCAACGCCGCGGAGCGGATCGGTGACTTGGCCGTTCCACCCGGAAACCAGCTGGAAAAACTCAAGGGAAATAGAGCGGGCTCGTACAGCATCCGAGTGAACGATCAATATCGGATCTGTTTTCGGTGGAGTTCCACTGGTCCTCATGACGTTGAACTAGTCGACTACCACTAAGGAGGAAGCATGACCGACACCGACAATCCAATCATGGCGCCGATCCACCCCGGTGAGATGTTGATGGAGGATTTCCTCGAGCCGTTGGGAATCAGCCAATACAGACTCGCCCGGGCGATTGGCGTTCCGGCCCGCCGTATCAATGAGATCGTTCATGGGAGCCGACGGATTAGCGCTGACACTGCGTTGCGTCTTTCCCGGTACTTCGGGATGAGTGACGGGTTTTGGTTGAACCTTCAAGGCCATTACGACCTTGAAATGGAGAAGGATCGCCTCAGTGAAACACTGAAGGGGATTGAGCCTCTGGCTGCCGCCAGCTGAACAAGTTGCAGGGTGGGGATAGAACGTCTTGGTGGATCGATGAGACTCCGCCAGGTTCTTGACAACTCTTGGTGGGCCGCCCGGGTCTCGATCCCGGCACCTTGGGATTAAAAGTCCTGCTCAATGAGTCGTAGAAAATCTCACCTTGTCGCATCCTGTCGCGATTTTCCTGGCCAAAAGTGTCTTTCCAAGATGCCTCAGGAACACGCTGAACCGGCGTGCGACGGGTTGAGACAAGTTTGTTGGGATATCCCAACAATCAACTCTATGCGAGTGTCTGGCACCATTTGTGTCGATCGGGATGAGTGCTAGGTAACGCTATATACGTCCACCTGGATTGCTCTCGGATTGAACATCGAGACCAGCCCATAGTGGTTGTAGCTCGTTGGCCCATCGGGACAGTTCTTCGATGTGGAGTGCTGAGAGCTGCTCAAGGGCCTGTTCGCCTTTCAATGTCAAGGTCAGGTGAACGAGCCGGCGATCTTCTGGATCTTGGGTTCGGAAGATCAGTCCGAGCGTTTCCGCTCGTTGTGCCAGCTCGACTGCGCTGTGATGTCGGATCAGCAAGGCGCGAGAAACCTCTCCTACGGTTGGCCCTCCCGGGTGTCTGGACCCACGAATGGCCAACAACATCTGGTGTTGGCTCGAAGTGAGGCCGGCTTCGGCAGCCTTTGCCTCACTCCAGTGTAGAAATTGCCGTAGTCCTGTGCGCAGGGCCAGTAGGCGTCCGTAGTCTTCATTTCGAAGGGAAGATCGTGTCACGATACAATCATATCCAATGTATATCGTCTCACGATCTACTTGTGCCCAGTGAGCCCTTCCCAAGGTGCCCCTGGCGGCCAGAATCGGTCGGCTGATCATCTTTCTGATTTCACGGCGACGGTCGAGATCGTCAAGGTCCTTCCGCTGGCCATGATCATTGGCGCTGCCGCGGCCGGCGTTGCTCTTGGCATGCTCGACCTGATTGGCATCGTCACCCACCTCGCCTACGCTCAGGATTTCGGCACCAGCTTGATCGCCCCGACGACTACAAAGCTCGGGGCATTCACCGTCCTGATTCCGGTCATCGGTGGTCTGATCATCGGCGGCATGGCCTACTTTGGATCCGAGCGGATCCGAGGGCACGGGATTCCAGAAGCGATGGAGACGATCCTGGTCGGGGGCAGCAAAGTCGAGCCCCGGCTGGCGGTCCTGAAACCAATTTCGAGCGCCATCAGCATCGGGTCAGGCGGACCATTCGGCGCAGAGGGTCCCATCATCCTCACCGGTGGAGCCTTGGGCTCCGTCCTTGCTCAGCACTTCCATCTTTCAGCCATTGAACGCCGATCACTGCTCGTCGCCGGCTCCTGTGCAGGGATGGCCGCCGTATTTGGCACGCCCCTGGGTGCGCTCCTCTTCGGCGTCGAGCTCCTCGTTTTCGAACTCAAGCCTCGCTCGCTTGTACCCATTGCATTGGCGGTGGCGGTGGCCGATGTCATTCGGAACGTCTTCTCGGCCCATCATCTCGTGCATTCGGCACCTCTCTTCCCAGTGCCGCACATTGGTTCGTTCTCGACACTGCAGGTGATCCTGGCGGCCATCATGGGCGTCGCTACTGCCGCACTGGCTTGGGTACTCACCAAGGCCGTATACGGAATGGAGGACGCCTTCACTCGACTGCCGGTGCATTGGGCCTGGTGGCCAGCCATCGGCGGACTGGCCATTGGACTGGGCGGGTTGATCGAACCTCGGGCTCTCGGTGTGGGGTACAGCAGCATCGGTGCGACCCTCGCCGGCCACTTGGTGATCGGCACGCTGCTGCTGCTCCTTGTCATCAAGTTGATCATCTGGGCCATTGCCCTCGGATCGGGCACAAGTGGCGGCATTTTGGCGCCGATCCTGATCATGGGTGGCGCATTGGGTGGAATCGTTGGCCATGCGTTTCCCGGCGGGCCGGTTCCCTGGGCGTTGCTTGGCATGGCGGGAGCGCTGGCTGGCGTGACCCGCTCTCCATTGACGTCTGTCGTTTTCACTTTCGAGTTGACTCACGCAGTCAGTACCCTCCTTCCTCTTCTCGTCACTTGCGTGGTGGCCCATCTGATCAGCACGATCGTGTTGAAGCGATCGATCCTCACAGAGAAGGTTGCACGCAAGGGATTCCACGTCGTCCGGGAATACGCCGTCGACCCCCTCGAAGCGCTGTTCGTGCGCGAAGTCATGCAGACCGACATTGTCTCGATCCATCCGGACGAAGCCGTTGCGACTGCTGCAAGTCGAGTGATGCTGACCACGGGTGCGCAGCGCCAACGGATCCTTCCCGTGTTGAGTGACGATCAGTCACTCCTTGGAATTGTGACTATTGGCGACCTCCAGCGAGCGCGCCAAATGAACCCTGTCGATCGGACAATCAGCGACATCATGGAGCCGCTCGAGGGTACGGTCCATCCTGATGAGGCACTGCGTGCGGTAGCCGAACGCATGGCAATCGACCAATTGAGCGCGCTTCTCGTTCTATCTGACGAGAATTCCGTCGAGCTCCTCGGCATCGTTACTGTTGAAGACCTACTCACGGCCCGACAACGACAGCTGGGTGAAGAGCGACATCGAGAACGTCCGCTTCGATTATGGCAATGATCGGATTAACCGAACCTGAACGATCAGAGGGTGGTGACCCTCCCTGTTGGGCATCGAAAACATGTCCCGAATGCGGAGAGATGCCAAACGACCTTGTAGACCATGACTGCACTTCGGGCGCCCAACATCCAACGGACTCTCACGGGACGACAGCAACGCTGATCCTTTGTTTCAGAAGCGTTTGGTGGGCCGCCCGGGTCTCGATCCCGGCACCTTGGGATTAAAAGTCCCCTGCTCTTCCGGATGAGCTAGCGGCCCCGGGGCGCCAAGATTACTTGCACCTTTCCAACCGCGGGAATCGTGGCTGGGATCGTCTCGGCGGCGAATTTCATTCCGGAGGTAGCCCGGGTGTGGTGCTACAACTGCTGACGTGTCATCGAGCCTGAGTGATGTCGATCCATTCGCGGCGAACGAGCCGTTTGATCTGGCTTCGGTGGTCACGGGACTGGATGGACCGCCGCGTGCCGATCTCGATCCCTTCCTCGATGCCGCCGCCAGGTGTTTCGCCCGTCACGGTCTGAAGCGCACCTCGGTGCAGGACGTGGCCCGCGAGCTCGGGGTGGACCGCACCACGGTGTATCGGCAGGTCGGCACCATTCCACAGCAGGTACGTCTCCTCGCTGCCCGGGAACTGCAGCGAATGGTGTGGTCCATTCCAGGACGCGCCCCTCAACCCATTGGCCCCGAAGGCATCATCGAGGTCATGTCGTCGGTGATCGACGACATCCGGTGGCACCCGGTCATGGCCAAAATCCTGACCGACGACACCGACACCATCACGTTGTCGACGCTCTCGGATCTGCCTCTGCTGCTTGAACGCGTGGCCGGTGGCCTCGCTCCCATGCTGCGTACGGCCATGGATGCAGGAGTTCTGGCCCGTCGAGAGCCGGTGGTCCTGGCGGAATGGCTCATCCGCCTGGTGGTGACGCTCGTACTGGTACCGCCACGGGTAGAGCTGCGCTCATTCCTTTCGGAATTGCTCCTCCCGGCGTTGACACCTTGATACGACATCTCGACAAATTTGTTGCAATGTGGTTCAATTGAGCCATGGCCACGACTGACGCCGCCCACCCAGGCACGGTGAGTCGCAGGATTCGGGGCGCCGGACTCGAGCTCTCATTGACCGAACGGGGTGACCCCACTCGGCCCGCCGTGTTGTTGGTGCATGGGTTTCCCGATACCAGCGCCGTGTGGTCGCCGGTGGCCTCCCTACTGGCGGCCGATTTCCATGTGGTGACCTACGACGTGCGGGGGGCAGGACAGTCCGACATTCCTCAGCATCGGCAGGACTACGACCTTTCGCTGCTGGTTGATGACATGGCCGCGGTGGCCGACGCAGTAAGCCCCCATGCACCGGTACACCTGGTGGCGCACGATTGGGGCTCCATTCAAGGCTGGGAAGCAGTGACAGACCAGAACCTCGTCGGTCGCTTTGCCAGCTACACGTCCATTTCAGGCCCACCCTTGGATCACGCTGCTCTGTGGTCGAGGAGCCATCGCAGTCTCCAACCAAAGGTGCTGCTTCAGGCGATCCGGCAGGCCATGCACTCCTGGTACATCGCGTTCTTTCATCTTCCGGTACTCCCCCAACTCGTCGCTCGGGGTGCCGGTAGTCGCGGGTTGTGGGCTCGAGCGCTGCACCGGATTGAGCAGGCACCTTCCGACGCTGAGTGGCCTGCACCGACATTCGGTGCTGACTTTGCTCATGGCGTGGAGCTCTATCGGGCCAACGTCTTGCCTCGGTTCCGACACCCGACGCTGGGTCATACGGACACACCGATCCAGATCATCATTCCGAAAAAAGATCGTTACGTCACCCCGGGATTGCTTGAGGGCCTTGAAGCGTGGTCATCAACCGTGTGGTGCCGCGAGGTGAACGCAGGACACTGGGTGGTGCGCTCGCACCCCGAGCTGGTGGCGACATGCGTTCGAGAGGTCATCGCTTACGTTGATGGCGCCGGTGAAGCACCCGCATTGTTGCAGAGCCGCGTGTCAGGGCACGCCGCATGACCATTTCACTCACCGACGTTCCCATCAAGGCACGCCGTCCTCGCTTCGATCTGTCCGAAACGCCGATGCATTGGATTCCCGGTGACCCCGTGGCGACCCACATGATGAACGTCCTCCACGTGATGCTCCCACCCGGCGAGCGCTGGTTCTGTGACGTCTATCGCGAGGCGCTTCCGCTCATCACTGATGACAAGCTGCGGGAGGATGTCAAGGGATTCATGGGCCAGGAGGCAACGCATGCCCGCGCCCATGAAGTCGGGCGGGACTACCTCACGCGGCAAGGTATCGACACCGATCGCACCATGGTCCTGGCCGAGTGGATGCGCACCACTCTTGGTGGACCCGCTCCATTTGGACGGACAGTGCCCAAGCCCTTGCGTCGGACGTGGCTCGTTATGCGACTCTCTGCCATTGCCGCCATAGAGCATTTCACCGCCATACTGGGCGAATGGATCCTCAACAGCTCCGATGTGCTCGAGGCCGATGGTGCCGATCCCCAGATGCTCGATCTCTTGCGCTGGCACGGGGCCGAAGAAGTGGAACATCGCTCAGTTGCTTTTGACGTCTACCAACACTTCAGCGGCAACTACGTCCGCAGACTCGTCTCCATGGTCTTCACCATCTTCGCGTTGACTGTTGGGTTCATCATCGGCGGATCCCAGTTGCTGGCTGCTGACAAGACGACGACGCAGCGGTTCACTTTCCGGGCCTTCCGCCGATCGGCGAGGGCCGGCCACCTACCCACCTACATGTTCGCCTTGAAGGCAGTTCCCACCTATTTGCGTCGGGACTTTCATCCATCACATGAAGGCTCTACCGAATTGGCGGAGTCCTATCTCGCATCATCGGTAGGCGTGGCCGCCGGGCGGCGCCATCGCGAAGCTTCACCAACCGGTACAGCGCTGTAGCCATTCCACGGCAACCCGACCCTGTGCCGCTTGAAAGCGGCGCAGCGTCGGCAGTCCGGGAGGGGGTGGGAGGAGCGATGCGTCAATGAAGAACCCGCTCACCGCTGCCACCATGGCGAGGACTGCGGCCGGATCGACATCTCTCGACGGCTGATGGCGGGCTAAAAGATTCTCGGGGAGCGGCCCACCTTCGAGGGCCACTGACGGCGCCCAGCACACAAGGTCTAGTGCAGCGTGGCCGACCATGGCATGGGGCCAATCGACAAACGTGGCGCCGTGCGCCGTCAGCAACATGTTGTCGGAACGAAGGTCGCCATGGAGGAGTGTCGTTCCTTCGCAGGCTTCGGGCCACCGTGATTCCAACTGCACTATCCGCGGCAGATGCTCTCGCACCCACGGGTCGAGAGTATCGGACGGCACGGACCGCTCGGAGAGGCGTTGCCATCCGTAGAAGACGTCTCTCCGGCGGGCCACGGCCGACTCGACTTGTGGCGAAGGGTTCGGAGTGAGCTCTTCGTGCATCAGCTTCAGCGACACAAGCACTGCTTCGAGTTCCTGATCCCGCCAAGGATGGTGAGGGAGATGGCCGTCAATAGCCGCAAAGGCCAATGCCACCCAGTCTTCGTCATCAAAGACTCCGAGGAGCTGCGGCCACAGTGCTGAAGCGGGCAGGCTGCCCGCAATGACTCCCTCGCGCCGGTGGAATCCGGGCGAGTCAGCGTTCAGGCCGGCTCCCACCGCCTTGATGAACACATCCGGGTGGTCGGGAAACCGGAGCCGTGCCGTAGCGCCTGGAGAAAACCCACCCGAAACATCAGTGACCTCGGTTGGATCGCCTCCGAATTGTGTCGCCCATTCGTGAACGGCTGGGGACACCTTCGACCACGGCAGGTGCACACCGGCGGCGAATGGAACTGGTCCGTCCGTCAAAGCGCGGCGGAGCCTGCCGCTTCCAATGCGGACTCGATGCAGCGGATGAGCTCACGGGCCGAGTCAGCACTGAGCTCCACCGCCACACGGGCACCGGGTCCCCGGGCCGTGTCGACAAAGTCGATGTTGAGCGAATGTTCGAACGGCGCGTGAAATGGGTGGTCGAAGTACACGGACGCTGAGGTGACAGAGAACCAACCGTCAGGGCCCTTCGCACTCCCCGAAATGTCAGCGGGGACGGTGACATAGGAACACATGATCAGGCTTCCGATCCATTGAGGTACTGGCCGAACCAGGTGAAAATGCGTTGCCATCCATCGAGCGCGGCCTCGGGTCGGAAGCTCGTGCGATTGGTCGAAAAGAAGGCGTGACCGGCACCTTCGTAGGAGTGGAACTCGTAGGTCTTTCCGTGCTCTACGAGCGCCGCTTCCAGTTCGGCCACCTGTTCAGGACTCGGGAACTGGTCGTCACCTCCGAACAGGCCGAGCAACGGGCAACGGAGATCTTTGGATTTATCCACCAGTGGCGTCACCTTCAGCGGGAATCCATCAGGCACGGTGCCCGTCACGAACGCTCCGTAGCAATCCACGGCGGCGTCCACCGGCAGACTCACCGCGGTGAGGAAGGACTGGCGGCCGCCAGAGCAGTAGCCGATGACACCGACCTTTCCGTTGGCGTTGGGTAGGGCCCGCAGGGCAGCGATGGAAGCGCCAACGTCGCCTATCAACTGTTCATCAGGCACGCCCCCATTGGCGCGGGCTGAGGCTGCGGCATCGTCGGGTGCGACGTCCAGCCCTTCTCGGGCATAGAGGTTGGGACAGATGGCGTTGTAGCCCTCGGCGGCGAAGCGGCGGGCGATCTCCTTGGTGGAGGGGTCCCAGCCTGGAAGGTGGTGGATGACCACTACCCCTGGGAGGCTTCCCCTTTTTCCGGACACCACTTGGTAGGCGTTGATCGCCGCACCACCATGGCCCTCCAACATCACGTTCCCCGCAGTCATGGCCTCTTCGAGAATTGCCACCAGCGTCTCCTTTGCGATATTCGACAATGCGGCGCCCACTATGTCGCGTCTTGACGTTCCGGACCAGGCCGCACGCAGCGCCGTTGCTTCGAAACCGGCATGATGGATCCGTGCGGCGGCTCGTCATTGCCCTGGCCGGAGGCGCTCTTCTCTTGGGGTTGTTACCTGGTACTTCCGGCGCCTCGGCCGTGACGTCTGTGATCTCCCGTGGCCTCAGCGCACCCACCGGGATTGCGGTTGATGGGCTGGGAAATCTCTTCATCGCTGACACTGATCACTGCCGCGTGTTGCTGGACCCAGCTCTTTCGGGAGACATGTACAGGCTGCACGTGAGCGCGCATCACATCTATACCGTGGCCGGGAGCCACTGTGGGTCGAGAGGTGCGTTGACGTATCCCACCGGTGTGGCAGTTGACGGACGCGATGACCTCTTTATCGCCGAACCCACCGCGCAACGGGTGGTCGAGCTACACGCGGGCGGTGGCGCACCCGTGCCATTCGCCGGCACGGGCACGGAGGGCTATGGAGGGTCAGGAAGTCTCGCCACCTCCAGCCCACTCAACGAGCCCACGGGTGTGGCGGTCGACTCTTCAGGTGACGTCTTTATTGCCGACACCGATAATTGCCGAGTCGAAATGGTGCCGGCGTCCTCGAAGGCATTCGACGGTCAGGCGATGATCAAGGGTCACCTCTACGACATTGCCGGCGACGGGACATGCGGATCGTCAGGACGGGGCAGCGACGGACCTTTGGCGCAAGTGTGGGAACCGGTGGCCCTGACGGTGGATGGCGCGGGCGATGTGTTTATCGCCGACAACGGTGATCAATCCGTTCTGGAGTTGGCTTCGCATGCCGGCACTTATTACGGCACCGCCATCGGAGCAGGAGATCTGCAGATCATTGTGGGTATGGGCATGTACGGCCCCTACCTCCTGGACGGACTGTCGGCCACCAGCGTTGCCTCCGAGCTGAACGACCCCGAAGGGCTCGCCGTCAGTGCGACAGGCGTCCTCTACGTGACCGATGGTGACATGCACTGCATTCGTTTGGTGCCAGACGCGACGTCAAATATTTTCGGGCGCACCATGACCGGAGGAGACCTCTACACGCTTGCTGGCGCTCTCCCGGTCACTGAGAGGAGTCAACCCGCAGGTAACGGCACCAAGTGGGTGCTCGCTCAGTTGGGAGTGCCCGTCGGCATTGCCTTAGAGCCATCCGGCGCCGTGTACTTCAGCGATAGCGCCGACAACCGGGTCAGTGTGATTCGGTGACGCCGATGGATCGCCGCACGTTCTTGGCCAATGGCGCACGGACCTCCGCCGTGCTGGCCGTGGCTGGGGTGGTGCCAGAAGCTGACGCCCATGCCGCGCTCTCGGTACGTGCCGTTCACTCCAATAGGGGCGCATCGAAACGTGCCCTGACCGTGGTCGGACTCACTGTGAACGGTGCTGTGAATCCCATTGGGGTCGATCCCGATGACTGCTCCTTCGCCTGGCGGTTGCGTAGCTCGGCTCGAGGGAGTCGGCAGAGTGCGTATCGAATTGTGCTGAGGCGTACCGATCCTGACTCAAACCATGCGGAGTGGGATAGCACCGAGGTTGTCTCCGCTCGACAAGCCTTCGTCCTCTATGCCGGCACTCCGTTAGCCGGGGATGCTCAGTACGAGTGGACGGTGCGCGTTCGCGACGGCGCTCGTACGTGGAGTGCACCCTCGAGCAAGGGCTCATTCGTCACAGCACCGCGCCCGGCCGATTGGACGGCCCACTGGTTGCACCCCGCCTCCACCTCTACCCAGCCCAACCAAGTGACCTACCTTCGAACGGTGGTGAACCCACCCCCGGGCGCCTTGGTGCGGGCCACGGCCCATGTGGCGGCAGGGCACACCTACCAACTCTGGATCGGTGGCGAACAGGCTGCCTTTGGCCCCAACTTCTGCTTCCCTGACGAGCAGTACTCGCAGAGCACCGACGTGACCGCCTTCATTCGCACCGGCCATCCCAATGCGCTGGGCCTGCTGCATCATTGGTACGGCGCGGGCAAGGGCCGGCCGGAGTCCGCTCCGGGGCTCCTGGCCCAATTCACGCTCATCTATGCGGACGGACGGCGTGTCACGTACGGCACGGAGCAAACGTGGAAGGAGCGGCCGGCCGAGTGGCTGCCTTCCGGTTTGCGCAACACCGACGCCGGCGACTTCATCGAGCACATCGACGGGCGGCTATCTCCTGAGGGCTGGTCCACGGTTGACTACGACGCCACCGGGTGGTCGCCCACCACAGTGCGTGGCCCCGTGGGCACTGCCCCATTCACCAAGCTGTATGCGCAGCGAACCCGCATTGTGGAACAGACAGTGGCACCGGTCAGCGTGCGGTTGTTGTCAACTGGATCGGTGGTCATCGACTTCGGGGCGGTGTATGCCGCCCGGCCGCAGGTCACATTCGAACACGGCAACGCCGGTCGCCTGATTCCGATGCATGTCGGGTACTTACTCGACCCTGATGGCCAAGTCTCTACAGTGCACGGCACCCAGCAAACCGATCTGTCGTTCTCTTACATCCAGCGGGACGGCATCCAGGATTTCCAGGCTCTGAACTACCTCGGCTTCCGCTACCTGCAGATCGACCAACCGGGCGAACCGACCCGCGCCGACCAGGTGAGCGCCGTGGCCCGGCATGCCGCCATGCCCGATGTGCCTGCTGCCACCTTCTCCACACCCGATCGCACGCTCAACGCGGTGTGGAAGTTGAACACTCGCTCATGCCTGTACTGCAGCCACGAGCAATTCGTCGATACGCCGACGAGGGAACAGGGGCCATTCCTTTGGGACAGCGCCAATGCGTCCGAAGGCGTCATGAATGCGTACGGTGATCAGAACATGAGTTGGCAGGGATTGCGCGATGTGGCGCGCGGCCAGATGCGCTACTGGCCCGACGGTCGAGTCAACGCCATCTACCCCAATGGGTATGGCCTGGAGCAGTACCCCATCTTCACCGAGCGCTATCCGGAGTGGCTCTGGCGCTACTACCTGGCCACCGGCGACAAGGACACGGCGGTACTGCTGTACCCGACGTGCCAGCGCATCGCTTCCTACCTGTGGACTGGGCTCAATGCCTCTACCGGACTGTTAGCCGGATTCAATGAGAACTCCAACAGCGACCCCTTTTACGGCTACGACACCAACGTGGCCGAGGACACCACCAGTAACGTGCTGGGGGTCAACGCCTACCGGCGCATTGCGCTCCTGGCGCAGGTAGCCGGCGATGGTGCGGGCGCACTCACCTGCGCCCAACGGGCCGATCAGTTAGCCGTTGCCATCAACACCCGATTGACGCGATCGGACGGCATCTACGTCGACGGTCTGAAACCCAACGGGCAGCAGAGCGGCCACGCCTCACAAGAAGGCAACGCATTGGCACTCGCCTATGGCATCGTCCCACCCGACAAAGTGGCGACCGTTGGTGCTTACGTCGCCAGGCTCGGCCTTGCGGTCAGTCCGGCCCACGGCCTAGAGCTGTTGCGCGGCCTAGCCGCTGCTCGCATGCCTGACGCCATCGTCAAGACCCTGACCGATGCTTCTGTGCCCGGGTGGGCCCACATTTTGGCGGCCGGAGGCACCTTTACTTGGGAGGTCTGGACGCCAAGCGACCTCATCGGCGATTCCATGTCGCACGGGTGGGGATCATCTGCCCTGGTGGCGATGAAGGAAGCGCTGTTGGGCGTGACGCCACTCCCTCCCAATGGCGATGGCGTCGTCGCTGTCACTATCGAGCCCCCGAGCTTTGGTGTGGGCGCCGCTCGAGGCAGCCTCCCCACCATCGCCGGTCCCATCGCCGTCGGCTGGCAACGCAAGGGCAATCGCTTTTCCTTGGAGGCGACCATCCCACCCAACGCGCAGGCCATCGTGCTACTGCCGGCAGTGGATGCGTCGGAGGTGCGTGAGAGTGGACGTCACCTGCCCGGTGTGCCCGGTATCCAAGGTGTGTCCAGCCACAACGGGCAGGTCACGGTGCGGGTTGAAAGCGGGTATTACCGCTTCACCACCATGGCTTAATCGCTGCACACCGTTCCGCTGGGCGGTACTGCCAAGGTGACGAGATACGTCTGGACGTCGGTTCGGACACACGAACTGTAGAAGTAGGCCACGTGGTCGTCGCCGTCTCTGGTGAGCAGGACACCGTGCGCCAGTTCATGTGCCAGGTTCACGGCCCACTGGTAGGGCGTGGCCGGATCGTGCGTGGTCCCTACAACGAGAATCGGCGGAGAGCCCGGCGCGTTGGCCGGTGCCACGGCGCGCGTTGGTGTAGCCGGCCACACAGCACAGGCCTCCTCGCCCCAGGCCAACAACGGACCGAACACAGCTGCGTGTGCCTTAAACACGTCAGCTAAGTACGGGTAGGCCGAAAGATCCCTCGAGGCTGGATGGTCCAGGCAATCGACGGCCAGCCCGGCATCGGAGCCATTGGTGGATCCATCAGCGTTGTAGCTGTCGGACATGGTCACTACCGGTCCACCGTTGCCAGCGGCGTCCGCGGCCAAGGCAGCGCCAAGCTTGGGCCAATCAGTGGTCGAGTACAGGCCGTCGAGCAAGGCGTCGTACAACTCGCCAGCGCCAGCCAGTCGTCCGTTGGCAGCCGGGACCGCGTGGGTGGCGCTATTGGCGATCTGGGCCAGAAGCGCGGTGGTTGGGTCCCCCATCGGCCGCCATCCGCAGGATGGTGTCGCGGCGCACCACGAGAAGAAGTCATTGAGCACATCTTCGAAGCCTTCGGCTTGTCCCAACGTGAGCTGATTGAACGTCAAGTTCGGATCGATGGCGCTGTCGAGGACCATGGCTCGCACGTGAGTGGGGTACAGCTCGGCGTAAGTGGTCCCGATGAGTGTCCCGTAGGACTGCCCCATGAAGGTGAGCTTGCTCTCGCCCAGCGCGATGCGGAGGCGCTCGAGGTCTTGTGCGACGTCAACGGTGCCGACATAGGGCAGCAGCACACCGCTGGCCTTTTCGCAGTCGGCAGCGAATGCCCTGTCGTCGACCAGGTTGGCGGCGATTTCGGCTTGGGTTTGTGGCACTGGATCAGGCTGCTCCGTCGGAGCGGCACCCGGAGTTTCGCCACAAGTCAGCGGATCGCTGCGCTGCACGCCCCTTGGGTCGAATGTGACGATGTCAAAATCGTCGAGCAAGCCGGGCGTGAGCACGCTGAGCTCATTGGTGAAGTCGTCGATGCCTGACACCCCCGGGCCCCCGGGATTGATGACCAGCGACCCGATCCGCTGGGCCGAGTTCTCGGCCAAGTGGCGCTCCAGGGCGATCCCGATGGTGGCACCCCCGGGCCTGGCGTAGTTGAGGGGCACCGTCAACGTTCCACATTGCAGGTCGCCATTACAAGGCGTCCAGTCGATTGGTGCGACAGGCAAAGTGGAGGTGGTGGTCGTGACCACCGTGATCGGACGGTGAGTGGTGGTAGTAGTGCGAGGAGGAACGGCGCGCGGGCTGGCGCACCCCGCTGCCAACACGGCCAATGTGCCGAGAGCCGTGGCCTTCCGCCAGGTGGCTCGGGGGATTTGCCGCTGGTGCACCTGGCCACAGTGGCACGCGATCGACCATCAGGTTTGCCATCGGCCGTGATGGGTCCTTTGGCCCTTACCTCATGTCACACCCGCGTCGTACCGTGCCAGGAGGAAGAAAGGTTGTCGCCATGAGTGCCGTGCCACACCGAAAGAGGTCCCAGGTCGCCTTTGACGCTGGTCAGCCCGGCGCGTCGGCGCGGGCCGAATTCGAGCGGCGACAGCGGGCTGACGATCATCGACTCGAAGAGGCGTTCGGGCGCTACTTGGCTCCGGTGGCCAAGCTGGTCACTGGCGAGCGCCAGTCCACGGCTGCTTGGGCCTTGGGTGCTCGAGGCGAGGAGCGAGTGGGTCGCTTACTCAGTCGTTCCGTGGGACTCGATGGGGTGGTCCTCCACGACCGCTCGGTTCCAGGGTCGCCGTCCAACATCGACCACATCGCCATCGTCCCATCGGGGGTCTGGGTCATTGACACGAAGCAGTACAGCGGCCGGGTACAGCAACGCGACCTCGGTGGCTGGTTCGTTTCCAAGCCCGCGCTCTTCGTCAATGGTCACGATCGCAGCTCGCTGTTGTCCGGAGTACTCCGTCAGGTAGAACGGATCGAGCCCAACGTTGGCGCAGATGTGCCCCTGCACGCTGTCCTGTGCTTTGCCGATGCAGAGTGGGGACTATTCGGTCGACCATTCTCCATCGACGACGTCATCGTGACCTGGGCCCACAAGCTGGCCCACGACCTGTCGGACTCGGGACCATTGTCGGTGGACGAGATTCGTCAGCTGGCCGCCAGGATCAATTCGGCCTTTCCGGCCTATGCGCCCTCTGGCACTTCCCACAGCCCGACGGGAGCCTGACCGAGGGGATAGTGCCCAGGCAGTCGCTCACCGGACATGGCGCGCTCCATGCGCTTCTGCATGCCCGGGAGCAGGGTCCCGTCCTTGATCATCGCCATGAAGATGGCGCCGGCATTGCCCACATCGAAGAAGTCGCGTTGCCAACTCCATTGAAAGTTGCCGGCGTATCGGAACCAGCTCCCGCCCAGTCCGGCGATTTCATACTGCGAGCCGTCGGCGCGGGTGGCGTCGGCCACCTGTTTCCACAGTCCGAGTACCTCACCCAGCTGCTCGTCAATGAGCACCTTTTGGTAGGGGTAGGACCAGCCGGCCAACCCTTCCATCTCAAGACCGAGAGCGACTTCTCGAATCTCCTCTCTGCCCACGGCCATGAACTCATCATTGGACCCGACATTCCAGCCGTAGGTGGCGTCCTCGGTGTAGAGGTCGGCCATGTGACGCCAGTTCTGCGCGGCCTCGCCCTGTCGGTTGACCTCCAGCCAACGTTGCACCATCTCTTCCAACTCGGCTCGTGGAAAGGCCGGCATGGATCAGTCCTCCTCTATGCGTAGAGCGTGGGTGGGGCAGTACTTCACAGCGAGTTCGACGGCCGCTCGCTGGTCTTCGCTGGGTGTCTCGTTGAGCACGGTGAGCTCACCCTTCTTGGACACGGAGAACACCTCTGGAGCCTCACTTTCGCAAGCGGCGTGTCCCTGGCACAGGTCCCGATCGACCACAATCTTCACCGGGCCGCCCTCCGCCGGTAGCGCACGCGGCAGGGCTGCTGCAGCTGCACCACCATTTTCGAGTGGTCGTTGCGATACGAGTCGAGCGGCTGGGCCGCCTCGAACTCCCACCCTTGTAAAAGAACCGAGAAGATGGCCTTGAGCTGCATCATGGCGAAGGCGGCGCCGACGCATCGGTGCCGTCCGGCACCGAAGGGGATCCACGTCCACGGATTGGCCCTGTCCTCTTCTCGACCTTCGAGGTAACGGGCTGGCACGAAGTTGTCGGGATCGGGGAAGTCCTCGGGTATGCGGTTGCAAATGGATGGGCTGGCCCCCACCATCTTCCCGGCTGCGATATGGAAGTCGCCATACGTGATGTCCTCCATGGCTACCCGCAGCAGCAAAATCAGCGGCGGGTGGAGACGGAGCGCCTCCTTCAGTGCCGACTCGAGGTGGGGGATTTCACGCAGCGCCTGAAAGCTCACCTCCGAGCCGTCGGCGTACAGCTCGTCCAGCTCGCCGTTGACCGCTGCCATCTCCTCGGGATGCCGCAGTAACTCAATCAGCGTCCAGGCTGCCGTGCCTGAAGTGGTGTGGTGGCCGGCGAACATCATGGAGATGAACATGCCGGTCACGGTGTCGGCGCTGAAGCGGAAGGAGCCGTCTTCCTCCTTGATGGACATCAGCACATCGAGCAGGTCGCTCTCGCCGTCGGGGGCTGGAGGCCCATCGGCCCGTCGGTTCATAATGCCCTGCACCAACTCCACCAGGGCCACCCGGGCCGCGTCTCGGCGTCGGAAGCTTTCGATGGGCGCGTAGGGATCGACGTAGGCGATGGGGTCAGTACCCTGCTCGAGGTCGTGATACAGCTCGGCGAAGCGGCCATCGAGTTCGCGGCGGAAACGCGACCCAATGAGGCAAGCCGAGGACGTGTAGATGGTCAGCTCGGCAAACCAGGAGAGGAGGTCGATCTCACCTTCGTCGTCCCAGCCGGCCACCATGCCCTCTACCTCTGTCGCGATGGTGGCGGCATGGCCGCGCATGAACTTGTCGCGCAAGGCCTGGTTATGGAGCATTTCGCGCCGGCGTTCGGGTGGGGCGTCGAAGACGACACCCTTGCCGAATATGGGTGTCATGAACGGATAGGCCTCGGCCTGATCCAATTGCTCTTCGGGAGCGCGGAAATAGAACTCATTGGCGTCGGCCCCGGTGAGCAGCACCACGTCGCGATCGCCGATGGTGAATTCCCCGACGTCACCGCATTCGGCTCGCACCCGCGCCATGAGCGCGATGGGATCGTGCCGCATCTCTTCGAGGTGAGCGGTCTCCCCCTCGCCTCCCGATACTCGCGGTGGTTGCCGCAGCTGGGCGTCGATGGTCACGATGCTCCCTTCTGGTCGATCGGTGCTTCGGGTTGTACTTCCACCACACTGAGGTGGGTGCCCCTCGGGGTCTGCACGGCGTGCACGATGGCGGCCGCTACCCCGTCAGGCCGCATGAAGTTGGAATGGCGGGCGAGGCCCCAGCGCACCCATTCGTTGAGCACCTCGTCGGTGACGCCAGGATCCCAGTCCATGCCCATGCCGGTCAGCGTGGGTCCAGGCCGGACCACGGTGGCACGCACACCTGTCCCCTCCAACTCCATTTGCAGCGCGGTGACGAAGCCTTCAAGACCGAACTTGGAGGACACATAGGCCGCCATGTGCGGCCGGGGATGGGCCACGACGTCGGAGGTGACAAAGATGAGGTCACCGCGCTGGCGCTCCACCATGCCCGGACCGAAGGCGTGCACCAGCCTCTGAGCGCCGCCGAGATTGACCCGCACCACGGACTCGAACTGGTCAGGATCGGTGTCGATGGCACTGCCAGGTTGGATCTGTGCCGCGTTAGAAATGAGGACTTCGATGGGCCCAAAGGCGCTGGCCGCGTTCTTGGTGAAGGTGTTGATGGAATCGGCGTCGCCGAGATCCAGCGAGAAGGCGGCTGCTTCCCCTCCTTCGGACTGGATGGCGTCGACGATCTGGTTGCACTCATGCAGTCGCCTGGCTCCCAACACCACCGGGTGGCCAGCGCGGGCCAAGTGTTGAGCGGTGGCGGCACCGATGCCCGATGACCCTCCGGTCACCACGGCGGGACGCTGGTCGGGATGAGGAGTGGGCTTGGCCATCAGCGCGTGGTCACCGTGGTGGGCAGCGTGGCGAAGCCGCGCACATTAATGGAGTGGACCCGAGCGATGCCGTCGGGATCGATATCGAAGGAGGCCACGCGGGAGGCCAGCTCGGTGAGGGCGACTCGCGCCTCCAGCCGGGCCAGCATGGCGCCCATACAGAAATGGCGGCCGCCGCCGAAAGAGATGAGAGGTTGCGTGTCGCGCTCGAGGTCGTAGCGATCGGGATCGGCGAACACCGACTCATCCCGGTTGGCCGATCCAATCAGCAGCAGTATCCGCTGTCCGACCTCGATGTCGACACCCTGCACCGACACCGGCTGACGGGTGACACGCAGGATCATCTGGGTCGACGTATCGAAACGCAACGTTTCCTCCACCCAGTCGGGAACCCGCGTGGGGTCGGCCAGGGGCTTGGCCAGCTGCTCGGGGTTTCGCCAGGCCCAGTACCAGGCGTTGCTGAGCAACTTGGTGGTGGTCTCGTTGCCGGCCACCACCAGGAGGAATAAAAAGGAGATGACCTCGTCGTCGGTAAGTCGATCGCCATCGATTTCGGCCTGCAGCAACGACCATGTGAGATCGTCACGCTCGTGCGTCCGGCGGTCCTTGACCATGTCGGCGTAATAACCGGCCAGGAGCAGTACGGCCTCTATCCCCTCGGGAGGGATGTCGTTCATGCCCTCTTCCCGGTGCACCAGGAGATCAGCCAGGCGGCGCACCTCGGACCGATCACCCGACGGTACGCCCACGAGGTCGGAGATCACATCCATGGGAAGCCGTCCGGCAAAGTCGCTCACGAAGTCGAAGGAGCCGGATTCGAGGGCGGGGGTGAGGTGAGTGATCGCCAGCTGACGAATTCGGTCTTCCATTTCAGCCACCCGCCGAGGGGTGAAGCTCTTGCCCACAATGGAACGCATGCGGGTGTGACGGGGCGGATCCATGGCCAGAAACGACATGGCCTTGTGGGCTTCGGGACCGTAGGCAGCCGGGTCCAGCGATACGCCGTTGGCGTTGGAGTACCGGTCGACGTCACGGAAGGCGGCCAAGACGTCGGCGTGGCGCGAGAAGGCGAAGAAGTCGAGCTCTTCGTTGTAGAACACCGGCGCCTCGGCCCGAAGGCGCGCGTACGTCGGGTACGGGTCCTCGTGCATGGCGTAGTCATATGGGCTGTACGACAGCGGCGTCACTGTCGTCATGAGTGCTCCATCAAACGCGCTGCTTCGGAAACGAGCGTGGCGACCGTCTCGTAACGCAGGTGGCCCATTCCGGCACTGAGGATGGCGCCGGTGTAAGTGATTTGCAGGACGGACAGCATGACCGGGTCGGCATCCGGTCCGAGGGCGGACTGCAGCCGCCGGGCAATCTCGTCGCCGATCCGGGTGCGCACTTCTTTGACGTCAGGACCGTCGGCCAGCAAGGCGGTCGTACAGGAGGCCACGGCGGCAGGGCTGTCCATGGCCCCGAAACCCATGGAGCGGACAGTCTCGGCCACGCGCACTGGCAGCGGCCGGTTCAGGTCCACCAATTGTGGAGAGGCGATCATGCGCCGCCATAACACTTCGGCCAGGAGGTGGTCCTTGCTGGAGAAGTAGGTGTAGGCCGTGGCCGCCGCCACCCCCGCCCGCTTGGCGATGCTGCGCACGGAAATCTCGGCGTAGGAGCGCTCCTCCACCTCTTGCGCCGCGGCGGAAACCAATCGGGCTACGGCTTCGGCTTGTCGGTCCGACAGGTGTCGCCGTCCCGGTTGGTGCGGCTCGCCTGACACGGTCTCGAACATGGCTAGGCCCCTTTGGTGGCCGGGATATGGGGCGTACCGTCCTTCATGGCGGGGAATGTGAAGGTCGCTGCGGTGGTCATCCGCGTGATCTTGGTGATGTCGGCCTCTGGGATGGTCACGGTCTCGTCCTCAATCACCACCTCCCAGCGACAATGAGGCGAGCGGTCACCAGGTACTCGCGGCGGACGGTGGACGTGGCGAATGTGTGCTTTCGGATTGACCGCTTGGGCCGTGATGTCGAAAGTCCCATCCTCAATGTGATGGCACATGTTGGTCACCATCTTGTCGCCGAAGGGTTCTGCGTCCATGAGGGCGCCGCAATAGGCCAGTTCGAAAAAGCCGTGCTGCTCGTCCACCAACTCGTAGTGCACGTCGAGGTAGTGATGGGGAAAGCCTGGGTCGAGTTGGAGCACCTTGAAGATGGCGCTGACCCCGTTGCCCTCAATGGCCATGATCTGCCGCAGGCGCTCGCCATACACAGGGCTGGAGCCCACCCATTCCTGGATGGCCAATTCCTTCACTGCTTCGGCGCCGTACTTGAGGCCGATGGCGGCGCACATGGACCGGTCCAAGAGGTGCACGATGAGGGCATATTCACGGACCAGCCGAACCAGTGCCTCCTTGGAGAGGTCCTCGTAGTCGAACGAGGGATCGAAGTCACCCGAGTAATCGTTGCGATCGGTCATGAGTACAGACTATATTCCAGACAAGTGTCCAGATCTAGTGTCTTTCCTCCTTTTCCGGAGGGGGACCGCGCTGTCCGGAAAGTGAGCCGACATGACCACAACTGAGGGGGCGACTTTGCCCCGGGCGGGCGTCATCGGGCTGGGTGACATCGGCCGAGGGCTGGCCGACAACCTGCAACGCGCCGGGGTACGCCTCAGCGTGTGTGACATCCGACCCGATGCCACCGAGCCCTACGCCGAGTTGTCCCATGTGGCCTCCTCCCCCAAAGACCTGGCCGAACACAGCGACGTCGTGCTCATCGCCGTCATCAATGACGATCAGGTTCGCTCGGTGCTTCGCGGTGAGGGCGGCGTCTTCGCGGGAGCAGCTGCTGGGACCACGGTGGTCATCGTCAGCACCATCTCCGCCGCCACTGTGCAGGAACTCCACCAGGAGGGTGCCTCATTCGGTGTGACCATCGTCGACTGCGGCGTCAGCGGTGGTCCCACTGCGGCCGCCAGTGGCGAGCTGGTGAGCATGGTCGGCGGATCCGAAGAGGATGTCGACCGGGTCCGGCCGGTGCTCAATGTGTTTTCGTGCCTCGTGCTGCACATGGGTCCGCACGGAGCCGGGCTTTCAGCCAAGCTGGCGCGGAATCTGGTGCAGTACGCCTCATGGCTGGCCGCCCAGGAAGCGCAGGAACTGGCTGAGGCGGCTGGCGTCGATCTTCTCAAGCTGGGCGAGGCCATACGCGAGAGCGACAAGCGGATCGGTGGGCCAACGCGTCTGATGTTCCGACCGACGGCCAAGGCCTACCCCCCCGACACCGACGTGGGGTTACTCGACCTCCTGCGGGCCGGCAATCGCTTGGCCCACAAGGACTTAGCCGCCGCCCGTGCGCTGGGTGACGAGCTTGGTGTCGCCCTCCCGCTCACCGCGCTGACCGAAGGTCGCATCGACGGCGTGTTCGGACTGACTGAGGCCACCAAGTGACACCGGACATGGGCGAGTCCCGCCTTCTCATTGATGGTGAGCTGCGCCCCTCGGCTTCGGGAGCGGTCTTCACCACGTCGAACCCAGCTACCGAGGAGGTGCTCGGCGAAGTCGCCGACGGAGGCCCGGCCGATATGGATGCGGCCATCGCGGCGGCTCGTCGCACCTTCGATGGTTCTGACTGGTCCACCAACGTGGCCTTCCGCGTCGCTTGCCTACGCCAGCTCAAAGAGGCCTTCGATCGCCACGCCGAGGAGATCCGGGCCTTGACCGTGGCTGAAGCCGGTTCCCCCCTGTCGTTCACTTACACGGCTCAACTCGACGAGCCGGTGAAGAGCCTCTCGTGGGTGGCCGATATGGCCGAGTCCTACCAGTGGGAGGTCGACCTTGGGGATGCCTCCCCCATGGGCATGCCGTCACATCGATGGGTGCGCCGCGAGGCGACAGGTGTCGTGGGGGCCATCACGCCGTGGAACGTTCCCCACCAGATCAACTTGGCCAAGTTGGGGCCGTCCTTGGCCGCCGGCAACACCGTGGTGCTGAAGCCCGCGCCTCATACGCCATGGTGCGCCACCGTGCTGGGCCGCCTCATCGCCGAGGAGACCGACATCCCGGCCGGCGTAGTCAATATTGTGGCCTCGTCGGATCATGCGCTGGGCGAAATGCTGGCCACCGACGCCCGGGTGGACCAAGTCACCTTCACAGGATCCACCGCCACCGGCCGCCGTGTCATGGCCGCGGCGGCGCCGACACTCAAGAAGGTGTTCTTGGAGTTGGGCGGCAAGTCGGCCTTCGTGGTGCTTGACGACGCTGACTTCCGTGGCGCCATCGGCACCGCCGCGTTCACCGTGTGCACTCATGCCGGCCAAGGTTGTGCCATCACCACGCGTCTGGTCGTACCACGTCAACGCTTTGATGAAGCGGCCGAGTTGGCTGCCGGGACGCTGACCAAACTTCCGGCCGGAGACCCCACCGACCCAGGCATCATCTGCGGCCCGCTGATCAGTGCCCGGCAACGTGATCGAGTCGAGAGCTACCTCTCCCTGGCCCGAGAAGAAGGCGGCACCATCGTGTGCGGCGGTGGCCGGCCAGCCGATCAACCGCGCGGTTACTTCATTGAGCCGACCTTGATTGTGGGGCTGCCCAATTCGTCCCGGGTGGTCCAAGAGGAGATCTTCGGTCCGGTATTGGTGCTCATCCCGCACGACGGAGACGACGACGCCGTGGCCATCGCCAACGACTCGCCGTACGGGTTGTCGGGATCGGTATGGTCACAGGATCGCCAGCGAGCCGTCTCGGTGGCCAACCGCATTCGCACCGGCACCATCGGGGTGAACGGTGGCATTTGGTACAGCCCAGACGTGCCCTTCGGGGGTTACAAGCAGTCAGGCATTGGAAGGGAGATGGGTGTGGCCGGATTCGAGGAGTACCTCCAGACCAAGTCATTGGCCGAGCCGGCATGACCGAGGCTGAGGACCGGCGCGCCGCCGGCATGGCGAAAATGCAGGAGGTCTACGGCTTCACATTGGACCCGGCAGACGTGGAAGGGCCCTACTCCGATGTCACGGTCGACCATCTGTTCGGCACCATCTGGACCCGTGAGGCGCTGTCATTGCGTGATCGCCGTCTCCTGACCATCGGGGTGTTGGCTGCGCAAGGCATGAACGATCTGCTGGAGATCCAATTCGACTCGGCACTCAAGCGCGACGAGTTCACCATTGAACAAATCCGCGAAGTCGTGCTCCACCTGACCCATTACATCGGTTGGCCACTCTCTACTGGGGTGGGCGGTGCGGCCGAGAACATCATCCGGCGTACTCGCAAGGCGGCTGAAGCGGCCGCAAAGACCGCGGAGGACGCGGACGCATGACTGTCACCTATGACTTCAACGGCAAGGTAGCCATCGTCACCGGGTCGGCCGGCGGCATCGGTCAGGCCTACGCCGAAGCCCTGGCCGCGTCCGGAGCGGCCGTGGTGGTGGCCGACATCGATGAGGCCGGCGCCGAGAAGGTAGCCGAGGGCATTCGCTCCTCAGGTGGGTCAGCCCAGGCCTGCCGGGTGGACGTCTCTGATGCCGACTCGGCCAGGGCCATGGCCACACTGGCGGATGAGCATTTCGGTGGCATCGACTATCTCGTCAACAATGCCGCCATCTTCGGTGGCATGCAGATTGACTCTCTCCTCAACGTCGACTGGGACTACCTGACCAAGTTCCTATCGGTCAACCTGCTCGGCGCGTTGGTCTGCACCCGCGCCTGCTTCCGCTCCATGCGCAAGCGCGGGGGTGGTGCCATCGTCAATCAATCGTCGACGGCGGCCTACGTGTACTCGGGCTTCTACGGCCTCTCGAAGGCTGGCATCAACTCCATGACGGCACAGCTGGCGGCCGAAGTTGGCGGCATGGGCATCCGGGTCAACGCCATCGCTCCTGGCCCCATCGACACCGAAGCGGCCCGCAGCACCGTGCCCGACGTCTTCATCGATCAGATTGTGAGCGCGCTGGCGCTCAAGCGCCAGGGCACTCCAGCCGACCTGGTGGGCATGTGTCAGTTCCTCCTCTCCGATGACGCATCGTGGGTCACTGGTCACGTCTTCAATGTCGACGGTGGGCAGGTCATGCGGCCGTGAGTCGCATCGAGATTGAGGAACCGGCCCCCGGCGTCCGCGTCATCGCCTTCAACCGACCCGAAGTGCGCAACGCCTTCGATACCGCCATGTACCTCGAGGCCACCGACGCGCTGCTGGCCGCCGATAGCGATGAGACAGTCAACGTCGTGGTGCTCACCGGACGCGGCCAAGGATTCACCTCGGGACAGGACTTGGCCGAAATGGCCGCCATCGCCACCGGCACCGCGGTCGAAGGAGCAGGTCAGGGATTCATCGGGCTGCTCAATGCCCTGTGCCATCTGTCGGTGCCACTGATTGCTGCGGTCAACGGAGTGGCCGTGGGCCTGGGCTTCACCCTGCTGGCTCACTGCGACCTGGTACTGGTTGATGCCGGCGCCCGCTTACGGGTGCCCTTCGCCGAACTAGGTGTGCCGCCCGAGGCCGCCAGCAGTGTGCTCTTCCCTGCCCGCATGGGGTGGCAGCAAGCGGCCCGGATCCTGCTCACCTCGGACTGGGTCAGTCCCCAGGAACTGGTGGAGCTGGGACTCGCCCTCCAGGTCTGCACGGAGGGCACCACACTGGACGAGGCAGTGACCTTGGCCGCCCGGATTGGCGCCCATCCTCGCTCGGCCACCCGGACCATTTCCTCGCTTATGCGGGCGGGGCAACGTGATGCGGTGCTCGAAGCCAATGGTCGAGAGCAGGCAGGATTCGCGCAGCTACTCCGTGGCGCAGTTCACAACGGCACACTGGCCGAATTCGCGGCCAAGTCGACGTAGGCATCATGAAGCTCGGCATCACTGCGTTCCTCACCGATCGCGACATGACGCCGGCCGCGCTGGCGCAGGCCACCGAACAGCGCGGCTTCGACGCTCTGTATCTGCCCGAACACACCCACCTTCCCGTGCGAGCCGACGTGCCGCCCACTCTGGTTGAAGGGGTCCGCCTCGACGACTACCAACGCGGACTGTGTCCGCTCATTGGTCTGTCCACGGCCGTGGCCACCACGAAGCGCATCCGACTCGGTACCGGCATCCTCCTGGTGGCCCAACACGACCCCATTGCGCTGGCCAAGCAGATCGCCACGCTGGACCATCTCTCCGGCGGACGGGTCACGCTCGGTATCGGTTTCGGTTGGAACCGAGCCGAGGCCGAGGATCACGGTCTGGAGTTCTCCCGACGCCACGCCGTAGTCCGCGAACACATGCTGTGTATGCAGGCGCTGTGGTCCCAGGAGCAGGCCGAATTCCACGGCGAATTCATCGATCTACCGCCCGCCTGGGCTTGGCCCAAGCCGGTGCAGAAGCCCCGCGTCCGCACGCTCATCGGCGGTGGCTCCGGCGATGCCGTGCTCGCCGCCGTGGCCGAGTACGCCGACGGCTGGATGCCCATTGGAGGCAGCGGCCTTGGAGAGGCCATTCCGCGTCTGCATCATCTGGCCGAGGCGAGCGGGCGTGACCCGTCAGAGCTGTCGGTCATCCCCTTTGGCACCATTGGCAACAGCGAGCCCAAACTGGTCCACTACGCCGGACTCGGGGTCAACGAGGTCGTACTCCGGGTCCAGGCCGGCACCCCCGACGAGATGCAACATCGCCTGGACGATCTCCTCGACCTCCTTCCCTTCGCGGCCACACTAGAGACACCATGAGCGACAACACCCCCCGCCTCGGCAGCACCACCCCACTGCCCAAAATCATCAGCGTCGACGACCACGTGGTCGAACCACCCCACCTGTGGCAGACCTGGCTCCCGCCCAAATATCGAGAACGGGGACCTCGGTCGGAGCGTCGCGGCATCGGCGAGATGGAGCACATCGGAGGTGGCACCTACCGCCAGACCTTCGATCCGGACGGTGCCCCAGCCGACTGCTGGGTCTATGAGGACTTGGTGTACATCAACAAGCGCCATGTCGCAGCGGTCGGCTTTGACCGCGACGACATGACCATGTCTCCCATTACCTACGACGAAATGCGCCCGGGTTGCTATGAGCCCAAGGCCCGCATAGCGGATATGACGTCCAACTGGGTGGAATCCAGTCTCTGTTTCCCATCCTTCCCTCGCTTTTGTGGCCAGACATTCCTCGAGGCCAAAGATCGTGAGGTAGCACTGGCCTGTGTTGAGGCCTACAACGACTGGATGGTGGAGGAATGGTGCGGCGACAGCCACGGTGCGCTCCTACCGCTCTGTCTGATTCCGCTGTGGGATGCCCCGCTGGCTGCCGCCGAAGTGCGGCGTAACGCGGCCCGTGGTGTGCGGGCGGTGTGTTTCAGCGAAATCCCGCCCCACCTCGGACTGCCAAGCATCCACAGCGGGCAATGGGATCCCTTCTTCGCCGCCTGCGAGGAGACACGGACGGTGGTCTGCATGCATATCGGCTCGTCCTCCAAAATGCCGGCCACATCGGCCGACGCGCCGGTCGCAGTGGCGGCCACCTTGAGCTTCGGCAACGCCATGTCCTCGCTGTGCGATTTCCTCTTCTCTGGTGTGCTCATCCGCTACCCAACGCTGATCCTGGCCTATTCCGAAGGTCAGATCGGCTGGCTGCCCTACATCCTCGAACGGGCCGACGATGTGTGGCGTGAGCACCGGGCCTGGGGTGGCGTCAAGGACGTCGTGCTGGAGCCACCGTCGAACTATTTCCGACGCCAGGTCTACGGCTGCTTCTTCCGCGACCAGCACGGATTGGATTCGCTGGCCGCCATCGGTGCCGACCGCATCACATTCGAGACCGACTATCCGCACACGGACTCGACCTGGCCCGACACGCGGGTCGTGGCCGAGCAGATGGTGCAGCACCTGTCCGATGACGACGTCTACCGGATCATGCGCGGCAATGCCATCGACATGCTCGGCCTCGAGGATCACATGAACCTGGGCGACATCGTCAACCCCGACGCTGCCCCCTGGGGCAAGCCGCTGGACGGCATCCGCATCCTCTCGATGGAGCAAATGCAGGCACTGCCCTTTGCCACGCAGCTGCTGGCCCGACTCGGTGCCGACGTGGTCAAGGTGGAGGCACCGGGTACGGGCGACTTGGGTCGGACTTCCATGCCAGCCATGCTCGACCCCGATGGCCGATCCGTCGGGGCCACCTTCATGCGCAACAACCTCAATAAACGCTCGGTCGTCATCGACCTGAAGAGCGAGGCTGGGCGTGACCTCGTCCTGGGTATGGCCCCCCGCTTCGATGTGGTGGCTGAGAACTTCCGAGCTGGAGCGGCCGAGAGGTTGGGCCTGGCCTACGCCGACATCGCCGCCGTCCATCCGCGGGCGGTCTACCTATCCATTTCCGGCTTCGGTCGTACAGTGGTGCCGGGCTCCCCCGCCTCGCCCTATGACGGCTGGCCGGCACTGGCCTCCATGGTCGAGGCCATGAGCGGCGCCTACGAGTTCAAGCGTCAGCCGGGACAACCGCCCATCGGGTCACCCATGGGCGGCCTGGGCGACATCATCACCGCTTTGTTCTCGGTGATCGGCATTCAGGCCGGATTGCGCCAACGTGATCGGACCGGTCAGGGGCAACAGATCGACGTGGCCATGCTCGACGCCATGGTGGCCGTCCTCGACGTCGTGCCCAACTTCTGGTCGATGGGGATGCCCATGGGCGTCCCGTGGCCGGGCATTCTGCACGGATTCATGGCCCGGGACGGTTGGTTCATGCTGCAGGTATTGCGCCCGCATCAATGGCCCGATCTGGCTCGGGCCATTGATCGACCCGACTGGGTGGACGATCCGCGCTTCGCCACACCTCAGGGCTGGCTTGACCACCTCGACACGGACATTCGCCCCGCCATTGAAGGCTGGGCCAGTGACCTCTCGAAGTTGGAGGCATGCGCCGCACTCAATGCCGCGGGCCTCGTGGCCGGTCCATGCGCCACCGATGCCGAAGTAGTGACCGATAGGCACGTGGCCCAGCGCCACATGCTGGTTGAGCATCCGAGGACCGACGGTGTGGAACAGCCCGTCCTCATTCCCGGGCTCCCCATCAAGTTCGGCCAAGTGGCCGAGGGGCCCGAGCGCCGGGTGCCGTGGCTGGGCGAACACACCAACGACGTCCTGGCCGCCGAGCTCGGATTGGACGACGACGCCATTGCGGCGTTGCGAGCCGACGGTGTGGTTGGTTGACCGCGCTATCGGTGGGCGGTCTCAGTGCCCGTAGTGGGGCAGCGCAATCGACACCACCAGCGCCGCGAAAAGCCCTGCCCCGATGATGGTGCAGGCATGGAACACCTCATGGAAACCGAACACATTGGGCCAGGGATCTGGACGTTTTCGGGCGTAGACCAGTGCCCCACCGGTGTAGGCCACTCCAGCCAGCAGCATGAGGGTGAAACCATCCCAACCGAGGCTGTGCACCAGTTGGGGAGTGGCCACCAGCGAGCACCAACCCACCACCACATACGGCACGGCCACCGCCCACTGCGGTGCGTCGAGCCACACCTGTCGGAACACGATGCCGACTGCCGCGCCGCCCCACACCATGCTGAGCACCGTGACCTGCGCCCAGCCTTGCAGAGCCAATCCAGAGACGGCCGTGGAAGTGCCAGCAATACCGATGAAGATGGCACTGTGATCGGCCCGGCGCATCCGGCGCCATGCCGCCGCCGACCACTTAATGCGATGGAACGCTGCGCTAGTGCCGAACATCACCAACATGGCCAGCACGTAAATGGTGAGCTCCAGCTTGCTGGTGGCGTTCGGCCCGGCCGCAATCAGAAACGGTCCGCCGATCAGCCAGGCCACTAACGCGCCGACATGCAGCCATCCTCGCAGCAGAGGACGGGCACCGCGGTTGTCCGCGTCGCGTCCCTGTTCTCCCTGGGCCAAAGAGGCGGCTTCCGGTGTCACTGGCCCATTGCCTCATCCAGCTGGTCGGCCGCCTCCACTTCATCGCGACTGATACCCAACAGGAACAAGATGGCGTCGAGGTACGGCACGTTGAGTGCGGTGTCGGCGGCCTGACGCACCAGGGGTCGGGCATTGAAGGCAATGCCAAGCCCAGCCACCGCCAGCATGTCCAGATCGTTGGCTCCGTCGCCCACGGCAATGGTCTGCGTCAGCGGCACGCCGGCCTGTGCAGCGAAGCGGACCAGAGCGGCAGCCTTTCCGGCCCGATCCACGATAGGTCCGACCAGGTTGCCGGTGAGCACGCCGTCCACAATTTCCAGACTGTTGGCGGCCAGGTGGTCGACGCCCACTTCCCGGGCCACGTCGACCAGTAGTTGAGTGAAGCCGCCACTGACGACGGCGATCTCATAGCTCAGCCGTTTCAGGGTGCGGATGAGGGTCCGAGCTCCCGGTGTGAGCACCAGCGCGGCGCGCACGGCGTCGAGCTCCTTCGGGCCCAATCCGGCCAGAAGGCCTACTCGGCGTCGAAGCGCTTCCTCGAAGTCGATCTCGCCGGCCATGGCCGCCTCTGTCACCGCCGCAACCTGCGCGTGACATCCACACTGCTCGGCCAGGAGGTCAATGACTTCGCCTTGGAGGAGCGTCGAGTCGGCATCGAGCACGATCAGGTGCTTCGCCCGGCGATGCAGTCCAGCCGCTTGTACCGCGATGTCGACCTGGCTGTGCACCGCTTCATCGGCCATGGCGACGCGCAGCGCATTGAGGTCGCCCCCGGCCACCGCGAATTCGTAGCTGTGCACCGGGTAATCCGAAAGCCGGACAATGCGCTCAATATTGCCCCCACCCTCAGCAATGCGACGGCACACCGCCTGTAGGACCGAGGAGCCGATCTCAGAGGCCAACAGCGTCACCAGGAATCGATCGCCTCGGTCGGCCCGAACTTCCGATTCGACCAACGGCGCAATGGACACGGTGATGCGGTCATCGCCCACGGCCGCGCCGATGGTGTTGTTCAACTCGTCGGACCCACCGATTCCCACCCCGGCGATCTCCACGCAGAGCAACAGGCGCCCGTGCACCCGTACCTGCTCGACATCGTTGACGTCGATTCCCGCACCAGCCAATGCCGCAAAGAGCTTTTGGGCCACACCCGGGCCGTCCTGGCCGGTGACCGACACCAGGTAGGGATGAGTGGACACGACGGACACACGGTAGTTGGCCCTGGTGACCTTGAACGTGGCCGTTACGAGGGATGCCGGTAGATTTCGGCCTCTTGAGTCGGACCCAACCCAGCGCACCATCCGACCCGGTCGACGGCCAGGTTGAGCCGAGCATCGCCTACATGCCGGCCCTCGACGGAATTCGGGGAGTGGCCATCATTGTGATCATGGGGTATCACGGCGGGGTCTTCCTGACCTCGGGCGGCTTTTACTCACTCGATACGTTTTTCGCACTTTCGGGATTCCTCATTACGTCGCTTCTTCTGTCCGAGCACCAGGCCAGCGGCGCCATCGCACTGACCCGATTCTGGGTCCGGCGGGCCCGTCGCCTCCTGCCCGGACTCATCGTCATGTTGTTGGGCGTCGCCTTCTTCGCCGCCTTCCTGGTGCACCGGGGCTCCTACCCCACGCTGCGCGGCGACGCACTGGCCTCCCTGTTCTACGTGGCCAATTGGCATTTCATTGCCTCCGGATCGAACTACTTCATTCAGACGGGCGTGACCTCGCCGCTGACACATATGTGGTCACTAGCCGTGGAGGAGCAGTTCTACCTGGTGTGGCCGCTCCTGGTCCTGGGCGTCATGACTCTGTTCCGTAGTCGCCGCGCTCTCTTGGTGATGTGCGTGGCCGGCGCACTGGCCTCGGCGCTCGAAATGGGTCTGCTGTATTCGGTCACCGACGTAGACCGCGTCTATTACGGCACCGACACGCGGGCTCAATCATTGCTCGTCGGTGCGGCCTTGGCCGTCGGATTGTCGCTGTGGTCTGACCGCCGCGACACAAAGGGATGGACGCTGCACACGGCCAAGAGCCGACTGGTCGCCCTGCTCATTGGGCTGGCCGGTGCGGCCGGGAGCGTGGTGCTGTGGACCACGGTGTCGTACAACGACGCCTTCGCCTACCGCGGCGGCTTTCTTTTGGCTGCACTCTCGACCGCGGCGTTGCTGTTCAGCGTGGTGAGCGTCCCGCACTCCGTTCTCTCGCGGGCCATGTCACAGCGCCATCTTCGTTACGTCGGACGCATTTCCTACGGCATGTACCTCTGGCACTACCCGCTCTTCATTTACCTCGACCACCAACGCACCGGCTTGGACAGCTGGCTCCTCTTCCTCGTTCGGGCAATGACCACCATTGCGGTGGCCAGCGCGTCGTACTACTGGATTGAGTTGCCAATCAGACGTGGACACGTCCTCACGGGCCGACGCGCGCAAGTAGTCGCCCCCATCGCCATAGTCGTGACCGCGCTGGTCTTGCTGGCATCCACCATCGGACCATCGGTGGCCGCTTCTCCCACCCCACCGCGCATCGCTACTCCCTCCGGCCCTCCCGTACGGGTGCTGGTGCTCGGTGATTCCACCGCACTCACCATGGACATTGGTCTTAACGAATTCGCCGCCTCCTATGGCGTGTACCCCTACAACGCTGGCATCTTCGGCTGTGGCGTGACGTCGGGGGCTCAATACCAACTCAAGGGTGTGGACGCTCCCATGGCACCGGAATGCTCCGGCTACCCGCCCGACTTCCAATGGCCCTTCTTGTGGGCCTATCGAATCAAATCGTTCCACCCCGATGTGGTCATGATCCTCGCTGGTCGCTGGGAGGTGACGAATCGGACCTACAAGGGCACGTGGACCAACATCCTTAATCCCACCTACGCCGACTACGTCGAGAGCCAGCTCTACCAAGCCGACCGTATTGCTGCGACAGGCGGTGCACAGGTGGTTCTACTCACCGCTCCTTGCTATGACAGCGGAGAGCAGCCCGACGGCGCTCCCTGGCCCGAGGACTCTCGCACACGCCTGGCCATCTACAACCGAATCGTCCGCCACGTGGCCTCCACCTCGCCGAACACAACCCTTATCAACTTCAACGCCATGGCTTGTCCCAGCGGACACTATGAGGAGTCCATGCACGGGGAGCAGGTGCGTCAGAGCGACGGTGTGCACTTCACGTTCGACGGTGGCAACGTCTTCGCCTCACGCATTTGGCCGGCCGTGGTGGCGCTGGCGCGGGCGCACCCGCGTCAGGGGGCGACGACGTCCTTCTCATCTACCCAACCCTGACCGTCCACCCAGCGGCGAATGATGCGCGCCGGTACTCCGGCAATGACACAACGGTCAGGAAAGGTGCCGCGCACCACCGCTCCGGCGGCCACCACGACGTGCTCGCCAATGTGGGCCCCAGGCAAGACAACCACGTTGGCCCCCAACCAACTGCCCGAGCCGATGGATACCGCGGCCTCCACCGGCCACTGTCGCCCGATGGGTTCGACTGGGTCAACGTACGAATGGTTCTGGTCGGTGATGTACACGTAAGGGCCGGTCTGAATGTCATCGCCGATCTCAATCGACCAATGCCCGACGATGTGCGAGCCCCGACCGATAATGCAACGGCTGCCGATGCTGACCACCGGGTCAGTCGGCATGGCCTGGCCCGGTGCCATGCCGGCCGTAATGCAGGTATTCGGTCCCACCAGCGTCTCGGACCCGATCTGAATGTGGTGCTCGTTGTAGATGGCACCCTGGGGAAAGAGCAGGCAGGCCCCGCGACCCATGGCCCCAAAACGCTGGCCCAGGGGATCATCGGGACCGACCGCCCCCAATTCGCCGGCCAGACCCCAGGCACCGTGAATGGCGCGGGACACTGCGCGCCGAAGTGGTGCAGGAAGAGAGCGGGCCCGACTCACGAGGCAAATGGTAGGTGGCAGGGGCGCGGGAAGAAAAAGAAGGGCTCTCAGTACACTCACAGCGTGCCGCAACCCTCTGATGCCGGCGCCAACGGGCCGTCAGGATCCCGACCTTCCATCGACCGGAGGCGCTTTCTGCAACTGGCCGCCGCCGGTGGAGCTGGGCTTGTCATCGCCACCGCCACCGATGCCGGTGCGGCCAACAAGAAGCGTCCTCCAGCCCGAGCCAAAAAGGGGCGACCCGAGCACCTACCTGCCGTGGTGCAAACGACATTGCGCAGCGGTGTGGTCGTGCCCACCGCCACCTGGCTGATCGAGGAAAACAAGAAGCTGGGCTCCATCGACTGGATCGTCAACCGCCTGCAGCCCGAGCACGCGCTTGAGGGTTTTGCCAGCCAGGTCAGCGCCGTGCCAGGCGACGACGTCGCTCTCTTCATCAACACCACGGGCCAGGCGGTGCAGGTACAGGCCTTTCGAATGGGCTACTACGGCGGCATCGGTGGTCGACTCGTGTACCAGAGCGACATGGTGCCGGCCAGCGTGCAGCGCAGCCCGACTGTCGAGCCTGGGATCGGAATGGTCAGCTGTCCGTGGTCACAAACGATGACACTCTCGGTCGACGACACCTGGCCGCCCGGTTGCTATCTGTTGAAGTTGACCAACGACGTCGGTCACGAGCAGTACGTCCCCCTCACCATTCGCGACGACACCAGCACAGCGGCCTACGTCATTCAGAACAGTGTCACCACGTGGCAGGCCTACAACCTGTACGGCAGCTACAGCCTTTATTACGGTCCGACACGGCGTGGTGCATTGAACTTCGCCAACCGCGCCCGTGCCGTGTCGTTCGATCGCCCGTACCCCGCGACGTGGGCATCAGGCGCAGCCGACTTCGTCGGCAATGAGTTCCCGTTGCTTTACCACCTCGAGAAACTCGGGCTGGATCTCACCTACTGGACCGATATCGACCTGCACGCCAATCCCACCTTGTTGGCTAACCATCGCTGCCTCTTCAGCCTGGGACATGACGAGTACTGGTCCGACCAGATGCGCCAGGCCGCTCAACAAGGAACGCAGAGTGGAGTGAATCTCGCCTTCCTTGGTGCCAATGCGTCCTACCGACAGATCAGACTGCAACCCACCGCCAACGGGCCCAACCGCCTGCAGGTTTGCTACAAGAGCGCGGCCGAGGATCCGATGACCCGACAGAACCCGGCCCTGACCACGGTGAACTGGAATCAGGCCCCGGTCAACAATCCCGAATCCGCCATGATCGGATCCACCTATCAATCGGTCGGGGCCAAGGCGAACATGGTCGTGACGGATGCGTCGAATTGGTTCTTCGACGGCTGCAACCTGAGTGACCACCAGTTGCTGCCCAACATGATCATCGGCGAGTACGACCGCTTCGTACCGGCACTCCCGGGTCCCCGCAACATTGATGTGCTGGCCCACTCACCCATCCCCGGGCAGAACAATTGGTCCGATCTCACGTATTTCACCGAAGCACCTGGAGGGGGTGGCGTTCTGGCCAGTGGCTCGGCCTATTTTGTCTACCGGCTGGCCAGCTCCACCCTCATCCCTCCCAACGTGCTGCCAACGGCCATTCCAGGCGTTACCGACGTATTGCAACGGGCCATGGAGAACCTCTATTCCGTCTTCGGAAATGGGCCGGCATCGGTGACCACTCCTTCGCAAGGCAACTGGGATGCCATCTACACAGGTTCCGCCGCGTCGCGCGCCACCGCGCATCCAACCAACTCCGCCTGACTGCGCGCCCGGCGCGCTGGACCTCTACGATCGGCCCCTCATGATCGCCCGTCGCCTCGCCATTGCCGCAGCAGCGTCGGCAGGACTCGTCCTCAGCGCGTGCAGCAGCACGCCCGCTCCGAATCACAGCGCGGACAAGCACGCTGCCGCTCCAACAACCATCACCACCGCGGTACCTCAACCCACATGCCCGCTCACCGGTTCACCGGTGCCCGGCGGGGGCGGGGTGCCCCAGCGTTCCGCATTGGCAGTGAAAGTGGACAACTACCCATCGGCACGTCCACAGAGCGGCTTGGACAAAGCCGACATCATTTTCGAGGAGCCGGTCGAAGGGGGTATCACCCGGTACGCCGCCGTGTTCCAGTGTCAGGAAGCAACAATGGTCGGCCCGGTGCGCTCGGCCCGCAACATCGACATCGGCATTCTGGGCCAACTGGGCACTCCACTCGAGGCCCACGTCGGAGGCATCGACCCGGTGATCGCCAACATCGACGCCTCACCCATCGTCAACGTCGATCTTGGCGACTACGGCTCCATCATCACGCACCCGGCTGGTCGGGAGGCGCCGTATGACACCTACTCGTCGACCGCTCTCATGTGGGGTACCCACCCTTCTTTGACCACGTCACCGCAGCCCCTGTTCGGCTACTCCAATGCCGCTCCGGCCGGCACCCCGACCTCCAGTGTGACCATTAACTTCTCTCCGACGTCCGATGTCACTTGGAAGTACGACAGCGCCATCGGTGCCTATGAGCGCTTCTATAACGCCACCACGCCGGACATGCTGGCTGACGGCAACCAGAACACGGCCGCTAACGTCGTGGTGCAGTACGTCAGCATCTTCTACGGCCCTTGGCTCGAGAACAGCGAGGGCGGGCTCGAAGTGCAGGCAGACCTCTACCCCAACGACAGTGGCCCGGCCGAGATTTTCCGTGGTGGAGTCGGCATTGTCGGCACGTGGCACCGCTCGTCGTTGGGTTCGCCTACTCAGTTTCTCAACAGCAGCGGGCAACCCATCACGCTGCAGCCTGGTCAGACCTGGGTCGAGCTGGTACCCAACACCATCACTGCCACCACCACCCCCTAGACGCGAAGCGCTCCGGGCCTGTCACCCGAGGGAGTGGCGGGCAAGCCCGGAGCTGCTTCGATGCTGTGAGAGAAACGGTCTCTAGCTGTCCAACGTGATCGGGAGGTCGTCCGGATCAAGAACGGCAGCGTCGGCCGTCTCGTCAACCGGTGCGGGCTGCAGTGCGGCACGCACCCGCTCGTCCACCTCGGCCATCAGCTGCGGGTTCTCCGACAAGAACGTCTTCACGTTCTCCCGGCCTTGCCCGAGCTGCTCACCCTCGTAGGTGAACCAGGCCCCCGACTTCTTTATGAAGCCGAGCTCCACTGCCACATCGAGCAATGAGCCCTCGCGGCTAATGCCCTTGCCGTACATGATGTCGAATTCGGCCTGCTTGAAAGGTGCCGAACACTTGTTCTTCACCACTTTGACCCTGGTTCGGTTGCCGACGACTTCAGCTCCGTCCTTAATGGACTCGATGCGTCGAATGTCGAGGCGAATCGAGGCATAGAACTTCAGGGCTCGGCCACCGGGCGTCACCTCGGGCGAGCCGTACATCACACCAATCTTCTCTCGGAGCTGGTTGATGAAGATGGCGATGGTGCTGGACTTCGACAACGTGCCCGTGAGCTTGCGCAAGGCCTGCGACATGAGGCGAGCCTGCAGACCGACATGGGTGTCACCCATCTCACCCTCGATCTCGGCTCGAGGCGTCAACGCTGCCACGGAGTCAATCACCAAGACATCGAGTGCGCCGGAGCGGATCAGCATGTCGGCGATCTCCAGGGCTTGCTCCCCGGTGTCCGGCTGCGAAATGAGGAGGTCGTCCACGTTCACACCGATGGCCCGCGCATAAACAGGGTCCATGGCATGCTCGGCGTCGATGTAGGCGCAGATGCCGCCATTGCGCTGGGCCTCGGCCACGGCGTGCATGGCCAGCGTTGACTTACCCGAGGATTCAGGACCGTAAATCTCCACGATCCGACCTCGCGGCAGCCCGCCGATGCCTAGCGCCAGGTCGAGCGACAGAGCCCCGGTCGGGATGGCCTCGATGTTCATGTGGAGGTTGTCTCCCATCCGCATGACCGAGCCCTTCCCGAACTGCTTCTCGATCTGTCCTAGTGCTGCTTCAAGCGCCTTGTCCCGTTCTTCGGCCATCTCTCCTCTTTCCTTCCTTACCGTGTCTGTTCCGACACTGTCTCTGTTTCAACATCGTGCGACTTGTACCGGCCTGGTCGGACCCATGTCCCGCCCGCCGCATGTTGATGGTCTGACCTTAAAGACGGGGTGTGACATCGCTTCGGCCGGCCGTTCCGATCATGATAACGAACATGTGTTCGCTATGGGTGGACTGTGGCCGAAAATGAACGGTTTCCCCACCTCGGCCGTTGGCGCCCATAATTTCGGCAAAGATGCGGTTGCCCAGGCCAGCGCCTGTGATGTCACACCCGGACCGACAATCGGACGGGCACCATGAGAGGAGAGACGTGCGAGCCATCAACGCCTGGCTGGCGGCCGGCGCCGCCACCGTGGCCGCACTCGGCCTTGTCACCGGTACTTCGGCCCTCCCGGCCGGCGCCTCGACCAGCGCCACAGCCTCAAGCAAAGCCTCAGTCCTCTACCGAGAAGCGCTGGCCACTACCAAGTCGTGGACGGTCCATTACGCCTCGGACGGCGTCATTTCCGGCGTTCCGATTCTCGAGAGCGGTGACGCCGGACCCACCGCCGGCACTCAGGTCGTCCTGGTCGGCCGGGGCCCGACCACCGACAACGCCTCGCTCATCGTCATCGGCGACCTGACCTATCTGCGCGGCAACGTCATCGCGCTGGAAGACCTGGCCGGACTCACCCCTGCCGTCGCCGCCAACGACGTGAACCAGTGGGTGCTGTTCGCCACCGACAATCCTGCGTACTCACAAGTCGTGGCGGGAGTGCGCTCGCACGATGTAGAAGAGGAAATCGCCATGCAGGGTCCCTTCACCCTGGGCCACACGCGCCAACTGAACGGTTACGAGGTCGACGCCATCCGCGGCACTCAGAAGCTGCAGGGCCAAAAGAGGATGGACGCCATTCTCTATGTGAAGGCCCACGGCCGCCACAACGTGGTCGAGGAAGACATCGTGAACAAGCAGGGCATGCCGACCGGAGTGGAGCACATCATTTTCTCCAAGTGGGGCGAGCAGGTGAAGCCCACTGCTCCCAGCTCCGCCATCCCCTTGGGCACCATCAGCGCCACTTGACCACTGCGTCCGATGCGTGGGGATCGGCACCCGGCAATCGCACCGACCGTTGCCTGTGTTGTTGGCGTGCCAGAATCATCGGCCGATGAGTGGAGTTTTCAAGGCACGTGCGTACCGGTCCATGGCTGTGCTCGCTCTTGGAGCAGCCGCCTTGGTCGGCGCCATCACCGTGCCGGCAGCTTCGGTCAGTGCCACAACGACCACGACCACCGCACCTCCCAACCCACAGGCCCTCTACCAATCGGCCATTCAGGAATCAGGTACCCAGAGCGTCCACTATCTGTCCAGGGCGCTCGAGAACGGAGTGGTGCTTGAAGTGATCGGCGATACCGGGCCGACCGCGGGAACACAGGTGCTGGTGATTGAGAGCAAGTCCGCGGTTGAGAGCCTCGAGGTCCTTCTTATTGGCGCCACCGGCTACGTCCGCGGGAACGCGACCGCCTTGGAGAAGATCTTGGGACTGAGCGAGGCAGAGGCCACCGCCAATCTCGACAATTGGATGTCCTTTCCCGCCACGGAGAAGGCCATGTCCGAAGTGGTGGGCGGTCTGCGTAACGCCGACATTCCCGACGAGTTGGCCATGAGCGGTCCCTACACACTGACCGGCAAGAAGAAGATTGAAGGGCACAAGACATACGGCATCGGCGGTTTTGCTAGCACCAGCGGGGGCGGCTCGTTGCCCATGATCCTTTACGTCGAAACAGGCAAAGTGCACCGTCCGGTCGAAGAGATCACCAATCCGAAGCGGCTCACCGGCCAAATCGAAGAAGTGGTGCAATTCTCACGCTGGGGTGAGCTGAGCCACCCCAAGGCGCCCAAAACATCCGTCAGCCTCGCCACCCTGCTCGACGCCGGTTGACGTAGGGCTCCCTCGTCCGGCCGGAGGCCGAGCGATCCGGGCCCGAAGGGGGAAGGCCCGAACCACTCGGCTCTACGTCGACGGCAACGTCAGGTTGTAGACGGTGGTGCCGTCAACGGACTTGGCCGTGAAGTGACTCTCCACCCAGCTGGTGATCTGAGACGCAACGTCGTCTCCGCTACCTCGACCGAATCCACCGGCACCTCCGCCGGAAATGAAGTAGTGGATCTTGCCTTCGGCCACATATTGCTTGAACTGTGTCAATGACGGCGCCGGGTCAGTACCGTTGAATCCGCCGATGGCCATGACCGGATCGTCGCTGGCCAACTGATAGCCGGCGGCTGAATTGGAATTCACCGTGGCCGCCACCCAGGTGTAGTGGCTGGCGTCGGCCTTGAGCATCTTGGTCAGTTCGGGACTGGAACTGCTCGAGTTCAAGAAGCCGCCGCCGCGGGTGAACGCACCGCCGGCATGTTGCGTACCAGTACCCGCGCCACCGAACCTTGGGAAGCCGCCGGACGGTGCGCCGCCGCCAAAGCCTCCAGCGGGAAATCCTCCCCCGCCTTGAGCGCCAGCACCGGTGCCCGACCGTGCGCCACCGAATCCGGGGAATCCACCTCGTCCGCCTCCCGTTGCGCCACCGCCACCAGGGCCGCCGAATCCGCCTGACGCCGAGGGTGTCACCGACGGAATAGCGCCCGAATGCGGAGTGGCCGCGGTGGCCACAGTGGAAAACAGGGGCGAGACCAAGGCGGCGCCGAAGCCCAGTGCGGCGATCAACGCGATGGCCAACGTTGGCGTGCGGCCCAAGAGCGGCAAGGCCAGGAGCAGTGCCACCCCGAGGCAACCCGCCACCAAGACAATGGGACGTAGTTCGGGGAACCAGTTGCCCGTGCGGCCCAACAGGACGAACGACCACGCCGTGGTGGCGGCGAGACCAGCCGCCAATCCGGCGCGACCAACCCAGCTCCTGCGTCGTTGCCACAAGCCGAACGTGCTGATGCCGATGAGGCCACCCAATGGTGGTGCCAAGGCCACCGTGTAATAGGGGTGGATGATGCCCTGGCCCAAACTGATGGTGAGGCCGATGCCCACCAGCGCGCCGCCCCACAACAACAACGAGGCCCGCTCCCGGTCGGTACGCTGAGCGCGGATGGTGGCAATGAGCAGGATGGCACCCATGACGAGTGCAGCTGGTAACAGCCACGACATCATGTTGCCGAACTCGGGATTAAAGAGTCGGAAAATACCGGTCGGGCCCCACATGCTGCCGCTGGTGCCCGATCCTCCGACACTGCCGCTCTCATTGCCGGTGAGACGGCCGAACCCGTTGTAACCAAAGATCAGATTCAGAATGCTGTTGTTCTGAGAGCCGCCGACATACGGTCGGTCGGCAGCGGGAGTAAGGGCCACAATCGCCACCCACCACCCGGCGGCCACCACCATGGAGACCACCAGCGCGCCTGACTGCCATACCCGACGCCAAAACCCCGTTGGTGCGGCGATCAAGTACACGATGAGAAGAGCAGGGAGAATAAGGAGCGCTTGGAGCATTTTGGTGATGAAACCGAAGCCCACCAGCGTTCCGGCCAGCACCAACCACTTCGTCTGGGCCTTCTCGAGGCCGCGTACGAGTGCGTACATCGAACCGGTGAGGAGCAATGCCAGCAACGCATCAGGGTTGTTGAAGCGAAACATCATGGCGGCTACTGGAGTGAGTGCCAGCACGAGTCCGGCCAGTAGCCCGGCCTGTGCCGAGAACCATCGCCGCACCGTCAAATAGACCATGCCGACGGTGGCCACCCCCTCGAGCGCCTGTGGCACCAACATGCTCCACGAGTTGAAGCCAAAGAGACGGGCCGAGATCTCCATCACCCAGAGGAAGGCCGGAGGCTTGTCCACGGTGATGAAGTTGGACGAGTCCGACGACCCGAAGAACATGGCTTTCCAACTCTTGGTGCCGGCTTGAACGGCGGCGGAGTAAAACGAGTTGGCCCATCCCGACGCGCCGAGATCCCAGAGATAGAGGACGGCGGTCAGGGTCAATAGGGTGAGAAGGGCCGGCCTGACCCAGACGGGATCGCTTTTTTTCCCCCGCACGAAGCGGGCGGCGCGGCCTCTGTGCCCCAGTACCGGTTCATTTGGACTGCTGGGCAGGGACGTGGCGGCGTAATCACTGAGCTCCATGGTGGGTGGTGACAGCAGTCCCACCGAGCTCCCTTCGCTTGTAGAACGGGTGAGATCGGTCATGAAGTTGCCTCCGGAAAAGTGATCAGTTGGGGGGGGCTTAGTTGATTGACGTTGGGTCGGAAGACCCAGCCCCGTAGGACAGCGAAACGGAGTACGGCAGCGACGGCGTTGGCTACGGTCACTGACACCAACTCGAGTGGGAGCGACGTGGCGTCAATCCAGCGCGCCGTCACGAGCCCCACCATGGTGAGAGCCAGGCTCATGGAGAACAATCCGACCGTGACTGCAGCCAATCGTCCTCGGCGGAGATGCGACGTACCGGCCAGTTCGCGGTGGACCGCCATGTTGAACAGAGTGCAGATGGCGAGCGCTAGCGCGTTGGCCACGAAGATGCCAGCCAGAGGACGCCAGGCCACTAAGAGAAGGAGATACCCAAGCGTGCTGATGGCACCCACGCCGGCGAATCGCATGAGTTGGTCGGCTGCTACTTCGGTGTCCATGTTCGGTGCCGCATGACGACGGACTCGGTCGAGTCCTCGGCCATGGGAAATACGCCAGACGCCACGTAGGTCGTTGATGGCCGTCTGCACAATGTGCACCCGCGAGTCAGGGTCATCGACCCAGTCCACCGGGACCTCGCTGATGCGCAGACCAAGCCGTTCGGCCGTGACAAGGAGCTCCGTGTCAAAGAACCACTCGTTGTCTTCCACCAACGGCAGCAGTTGCAGCGCCGACTCACGGCGAAGGGCCTTGAATCCGCATTGGGCATCGGTGAAGCGACCGCGCAAGGAGAGCTTGAGTACCAGGTTGTAAGCCCGCGAAATCAACTCGCGCTTTGGCCCCCGTACCACGTGGGCGCCGCGACCAAGTCGAGTGCCGATGGCCACATCTCGGTGTCCTGATAACAGTGGCGCCACCAAGGGCAGCAACGCTGAAAGCGACGTGGAGAGGTCGACGTCCATATAGGCCACCACGGGCGCACTGCTCGACATCCACGCTGTGCGTAACGCGTGGCCGCGTCCCTTTCGGGCCAGATGAATGGCCGCCACTCCCGGTCTGGCCGCGGCCAGCTCGGTGGCTACGGAAAAGGTGTCATCGGTGCTGGCGTTGTCCACCACGGTGACGAGTGCGCGAAATGGGAATGAATCATCGAGAAAGTCGCGCAGTGCGGTGACACGCTCGACCAGCTGGGCCGCCTCGTTGTAGACCGGCACGACGATCTCCACATCCACGGAGAGTCGCCGGGTGGTGTCTTGCGAGTTGTAGGCCAGCGCCGTCATGGCAGCCATGATGCGGACTGCGATTTCGGAGCCGGTGAGCCCACGCTGTGACTCTGATGTGAATCCCGGCCTGGCGACTTCCGAGGCCTCTGGCCAGGCTTCTCGATGAACGGCGCGGGTCAATTCGACCCTTCTCGTTCAGGGGCGATCTCTAGACCAAGAAAGTGGCCTCAATCGCCCCAGCCAAGGCCTCCAGGGGTGCTGGTGACGGCGCCCTCACCCCTGCTCCGCCACGAGGCGAGGGATGTCCGCCGCTCACCCTGCGATTATCCTAAATACCCCGTTCTGGCGATACGCTCCAGGCATGCGAAAGAGTATGAATGCGACGCTGACTGGACTGTTGGCAACCCTGGGCCTGACGCTTGGATTCGTTGGGGCATTGGGGGTCGGTAACTCGGGCGCCTCCTCCGTGAGCGTGACGTTCTCCAAGGCGTTCGTAGCTCCTGAAATGGCAGTCGGTCAGAACACAATGTTGAGCTTTACCATTAGCAATTCCGGTGCTGCAATGAGCAACATCTCGTTCACCGACACCATGCCTGTCGGACTTGCCGTCGCCACGGGTTCAGGGGTGTCCGACACGTGTCTCTCACCCAAACCCACGCTGACGGCCACCGAGGTCACGGAGACCGGCGGCTCGGTGGCAGCCAAGTCGACCTGCGTCATCAGCATCACCGTCACCGGCACAGGACCCGGGAAGCTGGTCAATACCACCAGCTCGCTGACCTACACCCAAGGCGGCACAAACCTCACGGCTTCGCCAGCCACCGCCAACATCAATGTCATCGCACCGCCAAACGTCACCGCGGCGTTCGGCGTGCCGTCGATCGGGGTCGGTACCGCCCCAGCCGACACCACCACCCTGACCCTTACGTTGGGCAACACCCTCGCCAACCCGGTGACCCTGACGGGAATCAATGTGGATGACACGGCACCGATCGGCATTGTCTTCCAAACCCTGGGTGGTTTGTTGACCAACTGTCCAGCGCCACCACCGACGTTTAGTTCGAGCAAGATCACGTATAACGGCGGGTCAATGGCGCCAGGAACACAATGCTCCATTCAGGTCAGCGTGAACGGAGTAACAGCCGGCAATTACGTGGACACGACGACATTAATTACCTCAAACGAGGGAGGAGACGGCAACGCCGCGACGGCGCCGATCAATGTCGGTGGTGGTCCCGGCAAAGGCCCGGCAGATTTTCCGACCATTTTGAAGGCGTTCGCGCCCAACAGTGTCCCGACCAATACCTCATCGGTATTGACCTTCACCATTGCCAACCCATCGGGGAACACGACGACGCTCAATGGTCTCGGCTTCACTGACCCATTGCCAGGCTCGGTCGTGGTGGCGACTCCGCCCGACATGGTCAACAATTGTGGTGGGACAGTCATTGCCGTTGCCGGTGCAGGTACCATCACGCTTGCCAACGGCAAGCTGCCCGTAGGCGGATCCTGCACTATCTCGGTAGATGTGAAAAGTCCGACCGCCGGTACCTTCACTAACACGACCGACGCGGTGACGTCGACCCAGACCGGCCCAGGTGGCGACGCGTTAGCGGTGCTCACTGTCACTCCCGGTGGCGGGGGCGGCGGTGGCGGTGGCGGTGGCGGTGCGGGCGGACCCGGAAGCACAGCCGGTGTCGGCAGTGGCAATTGCGCCGGCTCCATTGGGTCGGGCACTTCGGACACACCTGGTGGCAACGCCGCTGGCGTGGGCGCTGACCTCACGGCCGACGCCTATGACGGCGAGGGAACGGTCACGGTCGGCGGCTACAACGGGGACCCTCTGACCCAGAGTCCTGGGGGTTCTACCGCTTGCTACTTCGACGTACAACTCTCCTCCGGCAGCACATTCACCTCTGTGGTGATCAACGACTGTGCCCTCAACGGCGGCAGTGGGCTGGAGTGGTTCAACCCAGCGGCCGATGGGGGTGCCGGCGCCTGGCAGGGCGTGACCGGTGATCCCGGCCCCACGCTGGTGCCCGGCAATCCCACCTGCATGACGGTCACGTTGACAGCATCGAGCAGTCCGAGCGTGAGTCAACTGGCTGGCACCGTGTTCGCCGTAATGCAGAATCCGGTGGCGGGCGTGCCGGCCTCATCGGCTGGCGGGTACACCCTGGCTGCGTCTGATGGCGGTGTCTTCGGCTTCGGCTCGCCGGGCTTCTTGGGATCGGCTGGCGGTACCAAGCTCGGCGCTCCCATCGTCGGCACGGCAGCCACGCCGGGCGGGCTCGGCTACTGGCTGGTGTCCTCTGACGGTGGTGTTTTCACCTATGGCAACGCCGGCTTCCACGGATCGGCCTACGGCACCAAGCTGGGCGCTCCCATTGTTGGCATCGTCGCCACCCCTGATGGTGGGGGGTACTGGCTGGTGTCCTCCGATGGCGGCGTCTTCACCTTCGGTGACGCCACCTTCTACGGGTCGGCTGGTGGGCTCAAGCTCGACGCCCCCGTGGTCGGCATGGCAGCCACCCCAGATGGAGGCGGATATTGGTTAGTGGCGGCCGATGGCGGTGTGCTGACCTATGGCGACGCCACCTTCCACGGCTCGGCTGGTGGGCTCAAGCTCGACGCCCCCGTGGTCGGCATGGCAGCCACCCCAGATGGAGGCGGATATTGGTTAGTGGCGGCCGACGGTGGCATCTTCACCTACGGCGACGCCACCTTCCACGGCTCGGCTGGTGGGCTCAAGCTCGACGCCCCCGTGGTCGGCATGGCGGCGAGCCCCGATGGTGGCGGATATTTGCTGGTGGCCTCAGACGGTGGGATCTTCAACTACGGCGACGCCCAATTCCTCGGCTCGGCCGGCGGGACGAAGCTCAACTCGCCCATCGTCGGGATCGCTGCTCCCTGACCTTGCCCTGATCTGTTGTGAACGGACCCCCGGGGTATCCCCGGGGGTCCGTTCTGTTTTACCCCCACATCCGGCGCACTTCATTGGCCCAACTGCCATACAAAGACGGGTCCTGGTGGAGTGGCCCGAAGCCCCATTCGATCAAGGTCTGAGAAATCGATTTCCGCTACCCCTGTGAGGGCGCCGCTCTGGCGATACGCTCCCAGGATGCGAACCAGTAAGAAAACGAACATGTCAGGACTGTTGGCGATGCTGGGCATGACACTCGGCTTCGTCGGTCTGCTTGGAGTCGGCAACGCTGGTGCCGTGAGCCCGCCTTCGGCGTCGCCCACGACCAGTACTGGCGGACCCCTTGGTGGCAACGGAATATCGGGACCTGGAAGCTCGGCCGGTGTCGGTAGCCAGAACTGTTCCGGCTCCGTGGCATCGGGTACTTCGGACACACCTGGGGGCAACGCGGCTGCAGTAGGCGCCGACCTGACGGCCAACGCCTACGACGGCGAGGGGACAGTAGCGGTGGGTGGGTACAACGGGAGTCCTCTGCTGCCCCAGAATCCCCAGATACAGATCACCTGCTACTTCAACGTCCAGCTATCGTCCGACAGCACGTTCACTTCCGTGGTGGTCAACAACTGTGCCCTCTTTGGCGGCACTGGCCTTGAGTGGTTCAACCAAGCAGCCGACGGAGGCGCTGGCGCCTGGCAGGGCGTGGCAGGCGATACCGGCCCCACGCTGGTGAATGGCGTTCCCACTTGCATGACGGTCACCTTGACCTCGTCGACCGATCCGAGTCTGAGCCAACTGAGCAATCCGAGCCAGAGCCCACCAACGAACCCGAGCCTCATCCATGTGGGAAACACGGTGTTCGCAGTGGTGGCTAACCCGGTCGCCCCTGTTCCGGCCACATCGGCCGGTGGGTACACCTTGGCCGCGGCTGACGGTGGAGTCTTCGGCTACGGCTCGCCCGGCTTCTTGGGTTCGGCCGGCAGCTCCAAGCTCGACGCACCGATTGTCGGCACGGCAGCTACGCCGGGCGGGCTCGGTTACTGGCTGGTGGCCTCCGATGGAGGCGTCTTCACCTACGGCAATGCCGGTTTCCACGGCTCGGCTCACGGCACCAATCTCGACGCGCCGATTGTCGGCATGGCTGCTACTCCTGACGGAGGCGGATACCTGCTGGTGGCCTCGGATGGTGGTGTGCTGACCTACGGCGATGCCGTCTTCCACGGCTCGGCCCACGGCAGCAAGCTCGACGCCCCCATTGTTGGCATCGCTTCCACCCCAGACGGGGGCGGATACCTGCTGGTGGCCTCGGATGGTGGCGTGCTCACCTACGGCGATGCCGTCTTCCACGGCTCGGCCCACGGCAGCAAGCTCAAGGCACCAATCGTGGGCATCGCCGTCACCCCCGACGGTGGCGGGTACTGGTTGGTCGGAGCTGACGGCGGAGTGTTGACATTTGGCGACGCCACGTTCCACGGTTCGGCCGGTGGGCTCACGCTCAAGGCCCCTGTCGTTGGGATCGACGCCACCCCTGATGGAGGCGGATACCTGCTGGTCGCCGCCGACGGCGGGATCTTCAACTACGGCGACGCCACCTACCTTGGCTCAGCTGGCGGGACAAAGCTCGCTGCGCCGATTGTAGGGATTGCCGCACCCTAGGCACCTTGCCTCAACTGATTGTGAAAGGACCCCCGGTCATCCCGGGGGTCCTTTCAATTGTGCCCCGCACTTTCAATTCAGTCAGCGGTGGAGCACGAGGAGGAATTCCAGAATGCCGTGACTGTCCGTGGTGATGGCGTTTCCAAAACCGGGGTTTGGGATGTCCCATTCGGCGAAGGTGATGGGGATGGAGCCGGAAACTTCAATCGAGTTGGCCGTGTACTCAGCCGAGAGGGTGAAGGTGACGACGTTGGTCTGACCGCGCAGCGTGAGGTTTCCCGAGGCGGTGTGGTGGACCTTGGTACCCGCGGCGATATTCCCCAACTCAATGGGTGAGACCAGAGTGAAGGTGGACGTGGGGTACTGGGACACGCTCATGATGCGGTTATCGAACTGGGCGTCGCGCTCACTCTGATCGCTGTGCACATCGGCCATCTGCACCACGAAATGCGCCGCAGACACGGTGGTGCCCGACAAGGTGATAGTGCCCGTCACCGAGTGGGTGCGGCCAACGGCGACGTTGTTCTGACCGAAGAGGACTTCATTGACCCGGTAGCCGACCACCGACGCTGACGTGGCCTTCCACGTCCCCGACGGGAAGCTGACCGTGCCCTTGGGGTTGGACGCCTTCTGCGTGGGCAAGCTGAGTGGCTTGGGCGCCGGACCCTCAATGAAGTGGATGTAGACGAAAGGTCCACCCACGAAGACCAGCACCAAGACGACGACGATGCCGAGGACCAGGCGCAGTGGGCGGGGTCGCCTCATGCCGATACCGGTGCCGGCATTTCGGGCACGTCCTCACTGACCGGCAACCGCACAGTCACGGCCATACCCTGACCCGGTGCTGCGGCGGCCGAGACGGTCCCGCCATGGGAGGCCACAATGGCCGACACGATGGAAAGACCGAGTCCAGAACCGCCGTGGGTGCGAGTGCGCGCCGTGTCCGTCCGATAGAAACGCTCAAAGATGCGCGGAGCCTCGTCAGTGGGCATGCCGGGCCCGGTGTCACGAACGGTGATCTGCGCCATGGTTCCCTCCTGGTCGACGTGCACGGTGGTCGTGGTCCCTTGGGGGGTATGGGCCCGCACATTGCCCAGGAGGTTGTCGATGACCTGACGCAACCGAATGGGATCACCCCTGACCTCGACCGGATGCGTGGCCGTGAACTGCACCGGCCACTGGGGTCCGACGGTGGCGGCGGTCTGCACGGCTTCGGCCACCAACCCCACCAGCTCTGTGGGCACGATCTGCAAGGGCATGCCTTCGTCCAATCGAGCCAGTGTGAGGAGATCGTCCACCAAGCCCTCCATTCGGGTCGTCTCGGTCCGGATACCTGCGAGCACTCGAGGCAAGTCTTCTTGATGGGTGGATGCACCCCGCTCGAACAACTCGGCGTAGGCAGACACCGCGGCAATCGGCGTGCGCAACTCATGCGACGCGTCGGACACGAACTGACGTAGGTGCCGATCTGATTCCTGCAGACGGGCCTCCGAGGCCAGCCGGGCAGAAAAGGCGGACTCGATGCGCTCCAGCATGACGTTGAGCGCGCGGGCCAGTCGGCCGACTTCGGTGGTGTCGTCGGCGCCGGGCACCCGCTGGTCGAGATTGCCGGCGGCGATGGCGTCGGCCGTGCGCTCGACCTCAGCCAAGGGACGCAAACCCAACCGCACCAGCCACCATCCGCCGGCTAGCGCCAGAACAAGCGCGCCAGCGGTGACCGCCAACTCAATCAGGAAGAGCGTGTGCAGGGTGTTGTTGGTGTCACCGATGGTGATGGCCTGCACCAGGAGATCGCCATTTTCCAACTCGGAGACTTCGACCCGGAAATCAGGGCCGCCCGCCTTGGTGGGATTGGCCGTGAAGAACGTGGCCTCGGTGCCGTTGGCCTGGACGGTAAAGCCGGTGATGTGAGTTGGGAGCTGCGGGCTGTAGGGGTGATTACCGACATAGGCCGGGCACTCGAGTCCGTCGACCACGGCACCACCGGTGGTGCGTACGGCGATGTACCCGATGCCGTAGGTGTTGGCAAAGGTGTTGCCATTTGGACGGCTGACACTGCTACCTCCGCCGAAGGCGCCCGGGTTGGGCGTGGGGCATGCTGCGCCTCCAGTCTCGGGATTGGCAGCCAGACGAGCGGGGTGCTGCACGAGGCTGGTGTCGTCCTGCTTGTACAGGAACGAGCGCAAAGCAGAATAGGTGGCGAAGTCGGCCACCACGAGGGCGATCATTGAGATCGCCCCCACCGCCACCAAGAGTCGGAGGCGAAGCGACACCTAGGACGACCCGTGAGCCGATTCGCCCTCTCGCAGGGTATAGCCGACAAGGCGAATGGTGTGGATAAGTGGTGGCCCGTGCTTCTCCAACTTCTTCCGGAGATAGCTCACGTAGGTCTCCACCACGTTGCCATCACCACCGAAGTCGTAGTGCCAGACGTGGTCGAGGATCTGTGACTTGGAAAGTACATGGCGCGGGTTGAGCATGAAGTACCGCAAGAGGTTGAACTCGGTGGCCGTCAGCTGGATCTCGTTGCCGCCGCGACGCACTTCGTGCGCACTTTCGTTCAGCTCGAGATCGGCGAAGAGCAAAATACCGTCGTCATCGGGTTCGTACCCGGTGCGGCGGAGGATGGCGTGCACCCGGGCAATGAGCTCTGCCAGCGCGAAGGGCTTCGTCACGTAGTCGTCGCCGCCGATGGTCAGTCCGGCCAGCTTGTCCTGAAGCGTGTCACGCGCCGTGAGGAACAACACCGGGACACGCACGCCGTCGGCCCGCAACCGGCGGGTGACTTCGAGGCCGTCGAGGTCGGGCAGCATGACGTCCAGAATCACCAGATCCGGTGGGTCCTCCTGAGCCAGCGATAGCGCACTACGGCCGTTGACGGCTTCCTGCACGGTGAACCCCTCGTACCGCAATGATGTCGCCACCGCATCCACGATGGATGGTTCGTCATCGACAACCAGTACCCGCGGCCCGCTCTCGGTCTTCACTGTGGACACCTCCCTGGCTCACAGGATTCCACTGCCAGTTCTCCGCCCAGTGTGGCCTGGCTGTGGGCTCCCTGTGAGCGCGAGGGTTTAGCGGGGCAGGGCGATGAGGGCTCGGCGGAGCAGGTCAAGGGCAGAAATCGCCCCGTACTGGCGAACCCGTTCCCGGTCGCCGGGCAGTCGAAGTTCCCGGGTTTCCGTGCTGCCGTCAGGGAGCGCCAGTCCGACGAAGATGGTGCCTGGCGCCACCTCCTCTTGGGAGTCGGGGCCGGCCACGCCCGTTATACCCAGTCCCACATCCGAACCGGTCACTCGGCGTACGCCGTCGGCCATGGCTGCTGCTGCCGCCTCGGTGACCACCGGACCATTGGGCACACCGAGCACGTCGAATTTCACCTGCTCGTGGTACGCCACGACGCCGCCGCGGAACCAGACCGATGCCCCAGGGATGTTGACCAGACGCGAGGCGATGAGGCCTCCGGTGAGCGACTCGGCTACCCCCAGAGTCAGGCCTCGAGTCGAGAGTTGATTGGCCACCGCCACTTCCATCGACTCGTCATCAATCCCGAACACAATGTCGCCCAGCTGTGACTCGATGGTCCGGCGCACCGCCTTCTCCTCCTCGTCAAGGAGTGCGGTCCCGTCCGCTTCGGTCGTGGCCTTGGCCGTGATTCGGACTTTGATGCCCTCCATGCCCGAGGCCAAGAAGGCCAGGGTCACGGTACCTGCAGCATCGAGTGCATCGATGCGACCCTGCAGCGACTCGGCCAGGCCGGACTCGCTGGCTCCCCAGGTGCGGAGCACCCGGCTGACGATGACGCTCTCTTCTCCAGCGGCCGCCATGCGGGCGCGCAGGTCGGGCAGGATGGCCCGGTCAAACATTTCGGCCATCTCGTACGGCACACCGGGCACGGCGTAGATCACCTTTTGACCCAACGGGCAGATGAGGCCGGGAGCGGTGCCAGTTCGTTGCGGAATGATGGTGGCGCCTTGCGGGACGTCGGCCTGACGTTCGTTGTTGGCCGACATGGTGCGACCGCGGGACTGGAAGAACCCGGCGATTATGTCGACGATGGCTTGGTCGCGCACCAGCTCGACTCCCATGACGTCGGCGATGGCCTCGCGGGTGATGTCGTCCTGCGTCGGGCCCAGCCCTCCGCAGACGATGATGCCGTCACTGCGCGCCAGCGCGGTGCGGAAGGCCAGGGTGATGCGCTCGTGGTTGTCGCCGACGGCTTGATGAAAGTGGGAGGTGACGCCGGCCGAAGCCAAGCGATCACCCAGCCAGGCCGAATTGGTGTCGGCGATCTGTCCTAACAACAACTCGGTGCCGACAGCCACGATCTCAACCCTCACGCCTGGACCTCTTGGCCGGCGCGACGACCATCGATCACGTACTGCACACCCGTGATCACCGTCAGGGCAGTGGCCACCCAAATCACCACCAGTGTCACCGTGTGATGGTGCACCAATGGTGGGGCCAGGCAAGTGCCGATGGCCAGGTCCTGCACGAAGGTCTTGACTTTGGCCGACGTTCGGGCCGGGATGGATACACCGTGGCGTCCGACCCATGATCGATAGAGCTGCATGCCGACCTCACGAACGGCGATGAGAATGACCGCGGCCCAGGGCAGGTGACCTTCGACGGCCAGCGTGAACAGGGCTCCGAGCACGACGGCCTTGTCGGCCAGCGGATCGAGGAAGGCACCCGAGCGGGTTGTGCCCTGGCGACGGGCGATGTAGCCGTCGACACCGTCGCTGCATGCCACCAGGAAACCCACAATGAGGTTGAACCAGGTGGCACCCCACACCACAATCATGACGACGAAAATGGGTGCGGCCAGCAATCGGGCAATGGTCACGACATTGGCCGGCGTGGCCAGGGCCGACGGCCCGAAGGTGAATTGGCGCGTGTTGGCCTCGGTCACGGTCGGCCCGCCGATGCCAGTGCATGGTCCGAGGCCCGAACAGCGCGGAGGTCAGGTCCTTCGGCACTCGTGATCACTACGTCAACCAATTCGCCGGCCACCGTGTCGAGAGGGAGATGCACAATCCCGTCGATCTCGGGCGCCTCGTGCACCGTGCGCCCATGCCCTGGCCCATCAACCAGTACTTCCCGCGTCGTTCCCACTAATTCGTCGCGACGCGCCGCGGTGATGGCATCCTGCAACTCCATGCACTCGCGCAGACGTTCGAGCGCCAGTTCGGGTGCCACCTGGTCCGGCAGATCGGCGGCATGCGTACCGACCTCGTTGGAAAAGGGAAAGAACCCGGCCCAGTCCAGCTGAGCTTCGGCCAGGAACTGGAGGAGGAGATCGTGGTCGCGCTCGGTCTCCCCGGGGTATCCGAGGATGAAGGAGGAGCGGAAGGTGGCCTGTGCGTCGGCCTGGCGAATGTCGGCGATGCGGCGCAGGAAGCGCTCACCATCGCCCCAGCGCCTCATGCGCGCCAGCAGCGGACGAGAGACATGCTGCAGCGAGAGGTCGAAGTAAGGCACACCAGTTTGGAGCACAGCCGAGATCAATTCGTCGGTGAGACCCGATGGGTACAGATAGAGCAAGCGCGTCCGCGACACCTTGGAAGAGAGAGCGCGGGTCAGTGAGGCAATGGGCGAGGTGCCCGCTTTCACCCGCTCACCGGGACGCGAGCGATCGCGCCCATAGGAGGCCAGGTCCTGGGCCACCAACACGATCTCGCGCAATGGCGGAGAGTCGGTGCCGCCAGAGAGGAGCAGATCCACCTCAGACATGACATCGGCCACGCTGCGGGAGCGCTGCTTGCCCCGGAACGACGGGATGGCGCAGAAGCCGCAGATGCGGTCACACCCTTCGGCCACCTTTACGTAGGCCCATGGCGCCGTTGCGGCCGGCCGAGCCAATTCGAGCAGGTCGAATCCAGCAGCCGGACGAGGGCGTGGACCTTTGGTCAGCGTGACTGGCACTGCCGGTCCGGCGGTGAGTTCCACCCCGAACCCCGCCACCAGGTCCACCTCGGGCAGAGCGTCGGCCAGTTCGTCGCCATAGCGCTCGGCCATGCAGCCAGTGACCACCAGGCGAGCGCCCTCGCGGCGGACGTCAGCCAGTTCAAGCACGGTGTCAATGGATTCCTGGCGAGCGGACTCAATGAAGGCGCAGGTGTTGACCACGACAAGGTCGGCCGAACTCGGATCGGCCGCCCGCCCATAGCCCTGACCGGCGAGGAGCCCCTCGAGCTTGTCTGAGTCCACCTGGTTCTTGGGACAGCCCAGAGTCTGAAGCCAGTACCGCCGCTCGACCACTCACGCTCCTCATGCCCAGCCGGGACCACCACGGTGGCGGTACGTTGCACCCGACAATGCGGGCACACGGATCTGATCGCACTGCACGATCAGCCCCCGAGCGGAGAGGGAGGGATTTGAACCCTCGGACCCGGTTACCCAGGTCAACTCATTAGCAGTGAGTCCGATTCGGCCGCTCTCGCACCTCTCCAGGCAGGACAGCCTACGTGAAGCCCCAGCCGGGGTTGGGCGGGGTCGATTCAGGCCAGGGACGGCACTCCGAAGGACACCGGGAGAGGCGTTCCGAGCAGGCCATCTAGGTCCAGATTCTCGACCGGGTCAACAATGGGGAGCATGGGCTCTGGTGGCCACGATCTCCGACTGCTCTCCAGGGCGGCCTTGAGCAGGGCTTCCAGCTCTTCGTGCACTAATTCGGCCAACACATCGACGTCCGGCACTACTGACGGGCAGGCGTTGAGCCCTACAAACAGCGAGTCCAGGTAGTTCTGCACTGTGATGTTCAGAGCTACCCCGTCGACCACTGGTCCAATGGGGTAGGCCCCGACCATGCGCATCCCGGCAAAGAAAAGAGGGGACTTCGGACCGGGCACATTGGAGACGACGAGATTTCCCGGACGAAGGCGGCGCACCGCCCCCAGTCTCGAGCCCAGCTGAAATGCAGATCGGGCCAGTGCCGGTGGCAACGCCTCGGACACAGCTGCCGCCAGGTCGCCGTAGCCCACGGCGTGTTCCTGAGCCTTGGCCGAGCGGCTCGACTGAGCCACTGCCTGCAAGCGATCGAGAGGCTCCTGTTTGTCACTGGCCAACGGGATGAACATGGCCGACAGCCGGTTGCCCATGGCGTCACGGTCGGACATGGTGCGTACCGATACGGGGACCACGGCCACGAGGGGGTTGGCGCACCGAGTCTGGTGCTGGTTCTGGTAATTGCGCAGCGCCCCGGAGCAAAGGGCTAGCACCACATCATTGAGCGTCACACCCGAATGCGCCTTCAGCTTGCGTACGTCGTTCATGTCGAGCTCTGCAAAGGACACCGACCGCTGTGACTTCATCGGCGTGGTGAACGAGTCGGGTGCGCCCAGTGGCATAGTCAGGCCGGCCGTTCCGTTGGTCATGGCGTGACGGGCCAATCGCACCGTGGCCTTTCCAATTTCGTGGGCTGCTCTCACGGCACGAATCGGGCTGGAGAGCAGGGTCGGCAGTGCATCGGTGAGCAGCCGGGTTTGTGAGGGAATCGTCTCAGGTCGCCACGGTTCCATCTCACTTGAATCGGCGCGTTGCGGCGTCATGTCGAGCAGTTGCGCCATGATCCGCGTGCCAGACACGCCGTCAATGACGGAGTGGTGCATTTTGGCGATCACGGCCACCTTGCCGTCGTCGAGTCCTTCGACCACATGCATTTCCCATGGCGGCTGTTCCGGACGAAGGGGATTGGACATCACGTTGGCCGTGATGTCGCTCAGCGTTCCCTCGTGGTTCGACACCTGAGGCATCCCAACACGGTGCAGGTGATTGTCCAAGTCGAATTCGGGATCGTCGACCCAGCGCGGGTGATCCAGCCCTAGGGGTACAGGCAGTAAGCGGCGACGCAGGAGAGGAATTTCGGGCAGGCGATGGGCCACATGGTCGCGCACTGCCTCGAAGGAGTAACCACCTGGGGCACTCTGCGGTTCGAAGACGCAGGTAAAGGACACCTCCATTGGTGTGGCTGGGGTCTCCGAATAGAGGAACATGGGGTCGATTCCGCACATGCGTTGCATGGGCATTCTCCAATCAGCGGTGATGGCAACTGGTCCAGCTGGGCACGAATCTCGTACGCATCCCGCCACTTCTGCCTTACCCCGACAGCCCTGCGGTACTCCCCTGTCATCCAATCTTTATCCCACGTTCGAGGTCGCTTCACCGGGTCGTCCCCGAAACCAACCTCCGTGTCAGGGAACGTGTTGATCTGCCACACCAGTGGCGCCGTCGCTATCCTCGGGTGCAGCGGTGGCGGGTGAGGTCAAGGGGGTGGCGGGTGCAACACAAAGGTCGGGCAACCAGACGGCAGTGGTTGACACGGGCGATTGGCGTGGGAGTGGTCGTGGCAGGTGCCGTATCGCTCGGCATCACTTCTCCATCGGAAGCAGCGACGCACCCGACTGCGGTAACACAGGCCAGCACAAGTGCGCGTGGGGTCACGTCCAAATTCATCAACGTGGTCTTCCCGTTGATTTCATTTGGCAGCATTCAGGGCCGGTTCGAGATTGAGTCGGACGCCGAGTACGGAGAACAGGTCAAGGCCATCCACCTCTTCGTCAATCAAATCAATGACGCCGGTGGCATAAATGGGCGCAAGATCAACCCGATGATCGAAAGTTTCGATCCCACCAGTGCCGCCGGTCAGCGTTCCCTATGCCTGCAGTGGACCCAGGGCAACCCTCCGGTATTCGCCGTGCTGGACGGAGTCGGGGCCTGGGAAGGGGACAACCAGCTCTGCGTGACTCAAGAGGGCCACACCCCGATGCTGGCCCAGTGGACCACCACCACTAACTGGACCGATGCCGGCGCTCCTTACCTGTGGTGGACGGGGTCCGACGATGCACCCATTCTCGCCGCGGTGGTCAAGTGGGGGGAAAGTTCGGGTCGTCTGGGTAACGGCCGCAAAGTTGGTGTGGTGGTGTCCGATCAAGTGGCCGACGAGGCCGCCTATCAGTACTACCTCCTGCCGGACCTGAAGAAGGTCGGCATCACCCCCGTGGTGCAGACCGTGTCGGCCGACCTGGGAGAGACGGCCGGCACAGACTCTGACGCCGCGCTGGCGGTGGAGCGCTTTAAGGAAGAGGGGATCAATTCAGTGATCCCCCTGTTGCCGGAGAACGCGTTCACGCCGTATCTCGCGGCCGAGACGTCGCAGAACTACTTTCCCACGCTGCTCCTCAGCGACTACCAGTTCGAGATCGAGGTCGGCCTCGGACTCATTCCCATCCCCTACGAGAAAGCCTTGAACGGACAGGAGGGCGTCACTACCGAAACCCTGGGCGGTATTGATGAGCCAATTCCGGAGTCGCAGGGTGGCTACGACCCGGGCGTGAGCTCTTGCTGGACCACCTGGCACAAGGCGTACCCACAAACTCCGAAGGGCAACATCAACGACGACATTGAAGAACAGGGGCCGGTGCAGGGCTGGTGCCAGGAGATCAAGCTCTTCGCCCAGGCGGCCACCATGGCGGGCAAGGACCTCAATCGCCGGACGTTCGTCGAAGCCATGGCGCGCATAAAGGACTTCGATGGAGGGTACTCACCGGTCCTCAGCTACGGACCCAACAAGTTCTACGGACCGACGCAGTACCGGGTGGTCGAACTGCATGACAACCATCCACCAACCAGTCTGTGCAAACGCGGACCAGCTTCCCAACCCCCTGCTGGCGTGTGCTGGGTTGTGAAGCAGAATTGGACGCCGCTTCCGGGACTGCCGGCGTCCAGCTGAGTCGTCCACTGACCGACAGTTCGACGCCAACGCTGATCCTCATCACGGGCGTACCAGGGTCAGGGAAGTCCACCCTGGCTCGGGAGGCAGCCGACGCATTGCATTGTGCTGTGCTCAGTCACGACTGGGCGATGACAGGACTGCGCTCATTCCCCTCGGTGTGGCGCGAAATGCAGTCGCTCGGGAGCGATGGCTTTCGCTCGGTTGGATGGACCGTCCTGTGGAACCTCGCCCGGGCCCAACTACGCGAAGGACGCTCGGTGGTGATGGATGGAGTGGCGCGGGTCGGCGAGGTGTCTGAGGCGCGCGCAGTGGCTCAGGCGGAATTATCTCGATGTCTCGTGGTCCTCAGCGTGCTGGCCGATGCGACTCTGCATCGCCAACGAGTCGAAGGTCGGGACCGTGGCATTCCCGGATGGCCCGAGCTCACTTGGGATTCCGTGACGCAAAGCCGGGACAACTTCAACCCTCCGGGCGATGTGGACCTGGTGCTGGACGCCGCCCAGCCACTCAGTCTCAATACGCGAAGCCTGCGGACACTCATTCAATCGGCACCATCACGCCGGTGAACTGGGACGATGCTGGCTACCAACGCGGGTGTCGTACCATGTCGCGATGTCTGAGGAGGCCTCCGGGGCGATAGTCGACGTCCCGAAACTGTCTGATCGGACTCGATTGGTGGTGGGAATCGGCATCGCCATTGTGGTGGCCGTGGGTATATTCCTACGCTTTTATACACACTCGGCCCTGTGGCTCGACGAAGCGCTCACCGTCAACCGGGCCCGTCTCCCTTTCGGCTCCATCGCGGGCTCCGTCAAACAGGATGGCGCCCCGCCGCTCTACTACTACATGCTCCATTTCTGGATGGAGCTGTTCGGCCAGTCTGACTTGGCCACTCGGTCGCTGTCCGGGATCATCGGCGTCATAACGCTCCCCGTGGCCTGGTTGGTGGGCAACCGGCTCGGCGGCCGCGTGGTCGCTTGGACCACGCTGGCGCTGGTGGCCAGCGCGCCGTTCGCCGTCTACTACTCCACCGAAGCTCGCATGTATGCACTGGTCATCCTCCTCACGGGACTTGGAGTGCTGGCCCTCCACCGTGCACTCCAGCAGCGCCACGCGCCGGGAACCTCATCGCCATCGCGGTGATCACCGCAGCCCTGCTCTATTCGCAGTACTGGTCGCTGTACTTGGTGGCCATCGTGGGTATCTGGCTGCTCGCTTCGACCTGGTGGGTCCGACGCCATGAAGACGGCACTGATGTGGGGGGCTGGAAACGACCGCTTCACACGTTCTTTGCCGTCGCAGTGGGCGCCCTCCTCTTTGTGCCCTGGGTACCCACCTTCTTGTACCAATCCACACACACAGGCACGCCGTGGGCGGCGCCGGCCAACTTCGCCGCCGTCATCAACGCCGTGACTGGCTTCACCGACAACCAAGGCTCCGTATCGGTTGTCGGTACCAACCAGGGTCGTCTGCTTGCCGTCATCTACTTCGCCATGTGCGCCCTGGCCTTGTTCGGCTTGGCTCGCTCCACTCGCATCATCGAACTTGACCTGCACACGCGCCCCCGATCCCGCGGCCTCACCTTCGTCGTGGCCGGCACCTTGTTTGCGGCCATCGCCGGCGGACTGCTGTCATCGAGCGCGTTCTCCAGCCGATATGCCGCCGTGGTGTTCTTGCCTCTCATTGTCTTGGTGGCACTGGGTACCACCACCCTGCTGTCCACAAAAGTGCGGGTGGGCCTGATTGCGGTCGCAGTGGCCGCCGGCATGGTGGGCTCCATCCAGAACATCACCACGCAGCGCACCCAGGCGCCGAGCGTGGCCGCCGTCATCAATGCCCAGGCTCGACCCGGCGACATCATCGCCTTCTGCCCCGACCAACTCGGTCCCGACACCTACCGGGTCATCACCGATTCGTCTCGCTACGACATGACGACGTTCCCCCGGGGCACCAGCCCGGTATTCGTGGATTGGGTGGACTACGAGAAGACGGTCCACCACACCAGCATCACGCCCTTCGTGAACACTCTGGTGGCCGATGCAGGTACCACCCACCACATTTGGCTGGTGTGGCAACCCGGCTACCAGACCTACAGCGTGAAGTGCTCGCAGATCGCCTCGGCCTTGCTGGACAACCCGCACCTGGGCGGGCACAACTGGGTCACCCCTGCCCCCAGCCGTTATTACGAACCAATGACATTGACGGAGTTCGCACCGCTCGACAAGTAGGCGCCCTACCGGCAGGTCCCCTATAGGCAGGAATAACACGCTTCGATCAGCGCTCGATTGCGCGGATTCTGCCATCGTGGCCCCATGGTGTTGATGGCATAGCCGAAGGCCAACGCAGCATCGGGGTCGCAGAAACCCAGCGATCCTCCAGCCCCGAAATGACCGAATGAGAGCGGATTCGGTCCGAGCGGACGCTCTGCTTGCGTGAGTTGAAAGCCCAGGCCGAAGCGGGAGGGTCGGTGCAAAATCAAATCGTCGCCGTAGACCTGCTCGCTGGTGGCTTCTTCCAGGACGGAGCGTTCGACCAGCTCACTGTCCGAGAGCAGCGCGGCGAAGATGCGCATGATGCCGCGCCCGGTGGCGTGGCCGTTGGTGGCTGGCATTTCGGCTTGACGCCAACGCGTGGTGTTCACCAATCCCCGACCCGAGAGTCCTTCCGGATTGAGGTAGGCGTTGTACTCCATGAGGCGCTCGTCATCATCCGGGAGGACTGGCGTATTTAAAGCCTGCATGCCCAGATAGTCCGCCACGCGGTGCAGATCGGCGTCGGGAATGCCGATAAAGAAATCAGCCTCCAGAGGTCCGGCCACCTCGCGCGCCACCATGGTGCCCAGCGAAAGGCCCGAGGACCGTCGCACCAGTTCTCCAATCAGGAACCCGAAGGTATTGACGTGGTAGCCGTGGGCTGTGCCCGGTTCCCACCATGGACGGTGTGCGGCCAACGTCTGACACATGCCGTCCCAGTCGAACAATGACTCCGGCTGAAGTGGCGCTCGCACTGCAGGCAGTCCCGCTTGATGGCTGAGCAGCTGTCTCACAGTGATGTCCGCTTTGCCATTTTCAGCGAACTCGGGCCACACGTCGGCCACAGCCTGGTCGTAGGTGATGGCGCCTTGGCCCACCAATCGGGCCACACAGATGGCGGCTACGGCCTTGCCAACCGAGAAGACATTGACCAGCGTGTCTTCACGCCACGGTCGGGCGCGAGCCTCGTCCTGCCATCCGCCCCAGAGGTCCACCACCGTGGAGCCCTCCACCGCAACGCACAACGAGGCGCCGATTTCATCTCGGCTGACGAAGTTCTCTACGAAGGCCTCCCGGACGGACATGAATCGCGGGTCGACCCATCCGCCGATGGGGGGTGGGGATGGGGTGGGTGCCACAGGTGGAGTGTGGCAGAAGAGAGAATGCCGGCGGCGCCCCAGCCGATTCAAGAGTTCTTGGGTCACAGTCCCTTGGCGGAGGGTGTCTGGAACTATCAGCTGGGGCGCTCACGCCGACAAGTGCGATCAGGCGGTAGATCGCAATTGGTGTTTTGCCCAGGACGGCGGTGACCCAAACCTGGCCGGCCAAAAAATGTCGAAAAGCTCCTAGACCAGGGCTTCTACTTGATCGGCGGCCCCAATGACCGCTAACAGCTCCCGGTCACGCTCATACGACAACAGCGCCGAGGCGGCCTGCAGGGGGAGCCACCGGAGCTCGTCCACCTCATCATTGACCGTGAAGGAGCCCGACTCGGCCACCATGACCCAATAGGCCACGACCTTGGGGCGACCCTTTCGATCGACATATTCGGTGTGGCCGATGAATCGCACCAGCCGGCACACCAACCCCGTCTCTTCGAGCACCTCGCGTTGGGCGGCGATCTCGAAGGTTTCACCCTCGTCCAACTTGCCTTTGGGGAACGACCAGTCCTCTTGCAGAGGGCGATGCACGGCGATGATCTCCAACTGACCGGCCCGACGCCTGATCACGAGACCACCGGCCGCCTGTACGACTTCGACTGGAGTGCGCGGATCCATCGTTGCTGTTCGCCTCCCCACGCCTGCGACACTATCGCCACCATCCACGAAATTGATGACAATCGAGCAGGCTTTGGGGGCGATCTCGGCATCGGCACTATCCTTGATCGATGGCTGGAGCCCCCGATCCGATCGAGATCGAGTGGCAATTCGACGCCCTCGATCTTCGCCCGGTGGAGCGCTGGCTGGCTGCGCTCCCCACACTTTCCATTGACGGTGATGAGCAGTTGACCATCACGGCGCTGGCCAAGCCGCCGCGCCGGCTCGTCGACTCGTATCTCGACACCGAGGACTGGCGCATGCTGCGGGCCGGCTTTGTGGTGCGCACGCGACGGCGGGGTCGGCAAGACGAGATCACATTGAAGGACAACTCAGTCCGCCGCGGAGTCAGGTGGATTGCGCCAGCGGTTGGAAGTGACCGAGGAGCTCCCACCGGGCGGCGTCCCGGCCCTCGGACCTGACGGGCCGGTGGGGCGCCGTGTTCACGCTGTGGCCGGTCGCAAAGGATTGAGCGAAGTGCTCCAGGTTCGTACTCGGCGTCGCCCCTTTGCACTTCGTGTGGGCGGGATCGATGCCGCCGAGGTGGCATTGGACGACACTGCGGTGGTCGTGGGTCATGGGCAGCGTCCCATGCAGCTGCGCCGAGTGGAGGTCGAAGTACAGCCAGAGTGGGTGGAGGCGCTCACGCCGATTGTGGCCCAACTCCGGGAAGCCTGCGGCCTGCAAGCCGGCCACGCTTTCCAAGTTTGAGGCCGGCCTCCTAGCCATCGGCGCCGTCATCCCCGGGCCACCCGATCTCGGACCCACCACTTCGGGTCCGAACGACTCATTGGGCGAGTTGGCCTACAGCGTCGTGCGGCGACAACTCGCCGTGCTGCGGAACAAGGAACCTGGCACACGATTCGGTGAGGATCCCGAGGAGCTGCACGACATGCGGGTAGCCACCCGCCGCCTGCGGGCCGCCATGGACCTATTCATCGAGGTGTTGCCGGTTCGGGCACGCACCTTCCGCGAGGAGCTGGGTTGGGCCGCCGGCGTACTGGGCCACGTTCGCGACCTCGATGTGCAGCTGGAAGCCCAGAAAGCCATGTCGGCTTCGGCGGCGGCGTGGAAAACCATTTTCGGCGATCCAGAGGCCGATCCGCTGGGCGAGTTAGCCGACCTCCTGAACCGAGAACGCCAGAGCGCCCGAGCCGAAATGCTGGCCGCCCTCGATTCGTCTGCGCTGGGAGCGACTCCTCAGCGGACTGGCCACCATGGTGCAGCAGGGGCCACTCCAGCGCTCGACCGCTGGACATCTCCCGGCTGTCATAGCCGTGCCCGATTTGGTGAGCGCCCGCCATGAGGCGGTGGTGAAGGCCGCACGCCGGGCCAAGCGCTCCGGAATACCGGCCGACTACCACCGCTTACGCATTCGCTGTAAGCGCCTCCGCTATTCACTCGAGTTCAGTCAGGAGCTCTACGTCGGTCGCACCGCTCGCTTCGTCAAGCAGCTGACCGGGTTGCAAAATCAGCTTGGTCTGATGCAGGACGCCGAAGTGGCTGCTGGACGCTTGGCCGACTTGGCTCGAGGTGAGGCGCACCTGTCACCCACCACCATTTTCGTAATGGGTGGAGTGGCCGAGCGCCATCGCCTGGAGTTCGATCGGATCATGGACAAACTGCCCAAGGAGCTGTCGCGAGTCGGTGGACGTGAATGGCGCGAACTCGCCGATGTGATGGAGCGTCAGCGCCAGCAAGCACTGGCGCTGCTGCCACCAGTGCGGCACACGCTGCGTGCTGTGCCGTCGCCCGTGCTGAGTGAAGCTCCGGTGGATCCGTTTACCCCGGTGGTATTGACCACCACCCCGGAAGCCGACGCTACGCCGCTGTCCTAATCAGGCCAGCGGAAAGTCCTGCTCTTCGCCCATGACAACACGTGGGTGCTCGGTCAGGACGAAATGCAGCTTGTCGGTGTCGAGGAACCGCTCAATATCGGTCCAGATCTCCGAGAAATCAGGCTCTGCCATGTGGGCCCGGTAGCTGTCCATGTTGTCGAACCACTGCACCGTGACACCATCGAATCCCGGGTCGTCGTCGCCGCTGTAGTCAGAGAGCGGGCGCGGGTGTTGTTCATAACGAACAACATGGCTTCCGCTCTGACTCGCCGCGATGAGCGGACCATGCACGGTTTCCCAGTGCAGGTGGAACTCAGCCGGAGTAAGACCCGACCTCCGTCGCAGGAGGCAGGTCAGTCTGACCAAATGATCAGCTGGCGCCGTCGAGCACGCCGGTCACACCCGTGACCACTGTGCCCACCGTGTTGGTAACGCCGGAGACGACACCCGACACTGTGCTGGTCACGGTGGTCAACGTCTGAGAGACGGGGGCCAGAGCCGTGGGCAGTGCAGGTGCGGTGGGCAGCGAGACCGGGAGGCTGGGCAATGGCGCCGAGCTTGAGTCAGTGGACAGCGGCACCGTGGGCAGGCTGGGCAGCGTGAAGCCGGCAGAACCTGGGAGCACTGGAGCCGTGGTGAGGTTGAGTGCACCCGTCACGACGCTGAGCACCGGCTTGACGATGCTGGTCACCGGGCTCGTGACGCCAGACGAGCCGTGGCTCAATCCACCCGACACCGAGCTGGACGGAGCGTTCACGCTCGGCAGGCCAATCGCACTGAGCGGTGAAGTGGCCGCGGTGGGCACCGCGAGCACACTGCCCAAGTTCGAAAGCGTGCCAACCAGGTCGCTGGAAATACCGGCGAGCGAGGTGACTACTCCATTGAGACCGTCAGACGGGTCGCTTGGCATGGACGCGATACCGCTCAGGGCGCCAGCCAGGTTCGTCAGAATGCCGCTCAGACCGCCGGACAGATCGCCCACGGCAGCTTCAACGGCGTTGGTGTTGGCCGCCGCAGTTGACGACTGATCGGTCGAGTTGGTGTCGGCGGTGGTCACGGCCGGCGTCGAGACGCCCGGCAGTGCGGTGCCGACAACGCCGCTGGGAACAGCGGGAAGCACCGAGGTGGGCTGACAACGTGCCACTGAGCTCCGTCGGGAGCGTGGTCACCGTGTTGCCGAGACTCGAGAATGCAGCCGAGGCAGCCTTGGCCGTCGCGGGGGAAGCAGCGAGCTGCGACTGGTAGGCCGCGTCGGCCACCGAAGCAAGAGGAACGAACTGTGTCGAGTTGTTGAGTGACTGAGCCGAAGCCGGTGTCACACCGAACTCACCGCCAAGTCCACCAAGCAGTGCACCAACCACGGCGCAGGCGATGCCACCAGAGGCGACAATGCCGACGGTGCGAGCACGCGACGGCTCACTCAGTGCGGTACGGGCTGTGTGTGCGCCACGTGGGGCGCGACCCGACGGGCCAGCACCGAACTCGTCGTGCAGCATCTCGTCGTAGATCTCGTCGAAACTCATTCTCGGTTCCTCCTCCGTTGTCCCCGGGTTCCCCCCGGTCACTCCATAGATACAACGGGCTCTGTGCCTAGACCTTGCGGTCTTTCTTGGACTTTTACCTGAACAAATACTCTAGCCGAATTGCCAGCTGCCAATCGTCACTGTAGCTCCGTGAACAGGGAGAACGACAGTTTCGGTGTGTGTTCCCGGATCTCCTCCACCTGAAAGAGTCACCGTGGTGGTGAGCACCACCTGGGAGGGCTGGCCCCTGGTCGAGACAATCTCCACATCGAGGGGGGCGTCATGCCCCGTTACGGTGGCTCCATTGAGCGTCAGATGGCATGGCCACCCCCGGTGCCAGGGCCGCCCACCAGGACATTTGCTGCTGTGCCCCGGCATGGAGCCCTCCGAAATAGGCCGACAGGGCCGCTCCTTCAAGCGAGAGGGGTCCCGGCGACTGGGCGAAGGCCACGCTGGCGTTGACCAACTGCATGGTGCCCATGGGGGCCTCGTTTTGTTCCAGAGTCAGGCCCTGGTTCGACCAGGGCCGCCGGCGCCGTGGTCACGTAGTTCACCGACTTTCCGGCCTGCACCAGGGCACTCCCTGGGTTCAGGCTGGTGCCCTTGGTTGCCGCCGATACCTCGACGGCCCTGATCAGTAGCCGCTTCGAGGTGAAAAAGAGCGCATTGGGCGGATAGCAGGTGTCGAGCACCAGGCTGGGATCGCTGTGTTGGCCACTGGCGAACCGGCCTCCACGATCTGCTGATCACTCACCTCGAACTTCACCGTGTTGCAGGCGGTCTGATAGGTGATGACGTCACCGGGCTTCAGGAGGTTCAGGTGCACGAAGTAGCTCACGTCGTGAGCCAGGAACACGGCCGCACCGTTTACTCCCGGCCAGACCGATTGCGGGTCGTGACCGACGGCGACATTGAGCTCGGCGTCATCCGTGCCTTCCTCAACCGGTGCGGTGAGGTTCAGGGCGGGGATACTGAGGATGCCCGAGAGCTGCCCCTGCTGCTGACCACTGACGAGGCAGGCGGCACCGTGGCTCTGCGCTGCGATTCTGGCCATGGCGGCCTTCTCGCTTTGCAGGAGGACGGCGGCGGCGTGGCGCTTGTGCGCCTGCCAGGCCACTGCGTAACTCGTGAACCCGATGGCGGTCCACACGAGCAGCACTCCGAGAGCGGTGACTCCCCATTTCTTTAGGGCAAGCATGTGCCCTCACTTCCAACTGCGTTGTGACTTCTCTCTGTTTCGTGCGATTGCACGAGAAGCTGCATCTGCTCGGAACGGGATTCCGCCTTCCCGTTCCGAGCAGCCGGCAGCACCGGTTCCCGCTGCATCCTGCTCTCCCTCTCCAGATCCTCCGTAGATCCTTGATTCATTGCTACTGTTCACCACCCGGCGTGGCGGACCCGCCGGGTGCGGCAGCCCCCCCTAGTGGGGAGACTGCCGCCGGGCCGGCCCCGAGACCGGAGGGGGAACGGAGGAGGTCCCGGAAGCCGGGCCCGGTGGCGGTCCACCGTCCATCCCGAAGGTTATCGGCGGCGGCTAAATGGAGTGACCGAGCGAGCGACCGAGAAGACTCGGCGGCGTCCGATCATCAACATACCAGCCAGACCCATTCCCGAAAGCAGGAAGATCGGCAGTGAACCAGCCCAGAACTCACCCGTGTGCACTGTGGTCACGTTCGGCACCACAGCAGCTTGCGGGACAACTGCAGGCTGCGTCACAACACCAGGCTCCGTCACAACCGGGACCACGGGACCAGAGGTCACGTTGTTCACGGAAGCGGAAACCTTGGCGTCGCCCAGGTTCAGCACAACCAGACCGCCGAGGAGGTCCAGCTTGAGGTCAGCCGCTTCAGCCGAACCGGCAGTGGCAGTGGAGTTCAACGTGGTTGCACTCTCAGCCACTGTGGTCAGCTGCGGGTTGACGATGCCGCTGAGTCCAAGCGAGTTGAGCAGGTTGCCGAGCAGGCTGCTCAGGTCAGGGAGTGCCAACACCGTGGGGGCGCTGGCGCCTTCCTGAACGCTCAGGATGCCGGTCACGGCGCTCGGGTCGGAGACAACACCGGTGGTGGTGTCAACCGTGATCGATGCCGTGTTCGGCAGGATCTTGATGTCGAGCATGCCCAGCAGGTCGATGTCGACGCCCTCAGTGGTGGCCACTGTGGTCACCAGGTCGTCACCATTGCTGGCCTGCGACGAAGTGATGTTCGACGTGGAGTCGCCCACCGTCACCGAAAGCAGGGTGGTCGAAGCCGTGGCGTTCGACAGCAGACCGCCAACCAGAGGCAGTTCACCGGTCAGACCACTGATGATGCCGCAAAGCGACGTCAGTGGGTCAGAGCCCGTGGGAACCAAAGCGCCCAAGTTGGCCGTGCCAAGAAGGCTGTCCACCGTGCTCAGCAGACCGCTGACCACACCAGCAGGTGCAGTAAGTCCACCGGCGGCGGCGCCACCAGCGGCAGCGTTGCTCGGGCACAGGGTGCCGTTACCAAGCAGGTTGCCAAGACCAGGAATAGCTGCACCTAGGCCCACAGTCACCTTGGCCAAGTCACCCTCACCGTATGCGGTGGGGTTGCCGTTGGCGTCCAGGCTGGCTGACGCACGTCCACACGCTGCTTCGAGCGTGATCAAGATCACGGTCAATGGGGGCACGAGGCAGTTGGGAGCAGGGTCTGAAGCCTGTCCGTCCGTGGTCTCGCTGGCCACCGCAGTGGTGTTAATGGCATCGGCGGCCGTGGGAGCGACCGTCGTGGGGCAGGTGCTGGCGCTCTCTGAGAGCGTCGCACAAAGCCCGGTTCCTGAAGCGGTGGCTGAGTTGTTGGCCGAACTCGCAGACGAGCCGGCACCGGTCAGACCGATCAGGTTGAGCAGCGACAGCGAAATGAATCCACCATTCGCTGACGTTGAATAGTTAGCCACGGCTGCTGGTTCAACAGCTCCCGCGCTAGTGGACAGTGCAGCGATCGCCGAGATGGCGATTGCTCCTACTGTCGCAAGTCGAATACGACGCCTCATTTGATGACCCCTTCCGTCTCCGCCGTTTAAACGGAGTTCTCCTGTTGTTGGCAATGAAACGGTGGACATTAGTGAATCTTGCGCCTTTCGGGGAAATTTCTGGGGGTTTCTCACGCCGGTCACTCTACAGGGTGACACCACCCCCGAAATGGACTTCTTTGCTTCCAGTACGTTTCCGAAGCGTGAAGTGGCCATGGTAACTCTAGTATCTTTGAGTACTTCTCATGTCATTCTGCTCATTTTGGGCGGGCTAGGGGCAGGAATTTTTAATGGGGTGGCCGGTGGCGGAAGCCTGATTTCGTTTCCCCTCCTATTAGCTCTGGGCTTTCCAGCTCTCACCGCCAACGTCACGAACACGGTAGGAATCTGGCCTGGCTACCTCGGGGGCGCCGCTGGGTTCCGGCGCGAAATCGCCGACCAACGCCGTCCATTGGTTCGCCTCAGTCCTGTCGCCATATTGGGGGGCGTCGCAGGCGCGGTCCTTCTCCTCACGACATCGTCGTCACTGTTCACCACTATGGCACCGTGGCTCGTTCTTGGAGCTTCCGTGCTCTTTGCCTTCCAACCGTTGCTGCGACGAGCACTCAACTCAACCAAATCTGAAAATGGCACTGCTGATGAAACGGGTTCGCCAGTGCAGCAAAGCCATTCCATCCTCCTCGTCGGGGGCACGTTCGTGGCGTCGGTGTATGGGGGTTATTTCGGTGCCGGTCTCGGCGTCATGCTTTTGGCCATCCTTGGATTGGCGCTTCCAGACTCCATTGCCCGGACGAGCGGCATGCGCACCGTCTTGTCCATATTGGTGAACGGTGTAGCGGCCAGCGTGTTCCTGATTCATGGAGGCCTGGCCTGGAAGGCGGTCGCCTTTCTGGCTATCGGCAGTGTCATTGGAGGATGGGTGGGGGCTCGATTGGCCCTGGCCATATCTCCCACGGCCCTCCGCATCGCCGTCGTCCTCATTGGGCTCGGCACCACGGTGAAGCTTCTTGTGTCCTAGCTCACCTGCTGAGCGTCGACCACCAGTCCGTCCTTGAGAATGACTTGCTGATGTCGACGCATGGGCACGCGAGTGCCGCCAGCAATCGAACCCGTCACATTGAGCGGATCCGCGCCCGCAATGACCAGCTGCTCACCCGTTGGCGCACTGCGATGCACGCGCTGCAACAACGCTGCTGCCTCGGGCAGCGCGTACTGCTCACCAGCGATCCCCACCACAAACCGACCACCGAGGGCCAGACCGCGCGCCTCGAGTCGTCGCATAGCCCACACCACTTCCCGCCACGGCACGCGAAACGATTCGCGACTCCACACTTCCCACGCCACCACACCCCAGCGGGCCAACAGCTGCCAGGCCACCGACTCGGCCAGCTCCTCGTTCACCGGTTGCAGCGGATCAACCACCGCGTCTTCGTGCACAGGCAGGAGCGCCCAGCGACCTTCTCCAATACCCGAGCCGGGCGGCGCATGCCGGCGACTCAGCCCCGGCCGCCCTCGAGCCCGACTCCCGCCTTGTCGATACGTTCTGGTGCGCCAACGGTCGCGTGCGGAAAGTAACGAACGAACGGCGGAGAACGCGTCGGCCGTCACGATCCCGCGCGCCACGAGGTCCCACAGACCCTCGTCGATTTCGGCCGGCAACCGACCGGCGAGCTGCGCCAGCTCAGGACGAAAACAGGCGCCACGCGATCGCAGTACTTCCAACACGTCAGCCGCGGCGCCGATCTTCGGTTCAGGTGCCGCCATACCGGCCCGAACGGCGCGCAGCATGAAGGGAAAGTCTTCCCGAAGGACGAAGGCCAATGGCGTGGACGAGGACGGCGTGCCCGCACGCCCAACCCGCTCGGCCTGCGGTGTCAGGCGGCCCCACATGACTTCGCCCGCCAGACAAAGTTCGTCGAGCCAGCGCGGGTCGTACTCCCGAATACGAGTGGGAAGAATGTGTGCTTCCCACTCGGCTGACGGCGCTTCAATGCCTTGCAGTTGCTCCAGCACCATCAGCAAGCCACCCCGACCGTCCAAGCGCGATGCCGGCGTGGCGTGTTGCCATTCGGCCAGGAAACGCACGTAGTCAGCGATGGGAATGGCCTCGACAAAGCCACGACGACGTTGTCGGCTGGCACCGTGCAGTCGCACCAGCAGATGCCGCGCGCACCAACGGCCATCGGGCAGCTCAATAGCGGAGCCCGTGGCTTCCAGTCGAGCCAGAGCGGTGTGGGCACGCGCCAATGAGAGCGGTGCACCTGACGGGGCACCGGTAGGAAATCGGTCACTGCTGATGAGTTGGTCCACCGTGACCGGTCCGGCCACTTGGAGATGTCCGCTCATACACGCCGCGGCAGCTTCGTCGTCGTCATTCAGCGAGGCAGCCAATGTGGCCCTCTCGGTCGCCACCCAGCAGCCATCGGTGAGGGCAGCGCGTCCGTCGGCGACCAGGGCATCAAACCAGGCCGACCACTCCGGCAGCGGACGGCAGGCGATGAGGGACAGCAAAAGGTCGTGCAATTCATCGGCGGTGCGCGGTCGAGGCCGAACTTGCTCCAACACCACGGCCACTGCGTCGGCGTCGAGCGTACCGAGCTCGCGGGCGGGCACTGGGAGCCCGTTGGCGTCGAGCGCTCCCAGGCCACGGGTAATGGACAAAGCGCGCGTCCGACGCTCCTCCAGAGGTGCGCCGTCGAGAAAGGTGAAGGGACGACCGCTGAGAATCCCATGCGCCAACGGGGACGGCTCCGGCGAATCAACGGTGTGCACTTCGACTGCTCCCGACTCGACGGCAGCCCACAGATCAACCAGACCCTCGACATGCAAGCCTTCGTGGAGGCAGTCCTCGACCGTCTGGCGAGCCAACACATGGTCGGCCACCGCCACCGGACCGGGCGGCGCGTTTTCCTGGCATGCCGCCAGCCCGGGCCACACTGCAGCCATGAGATCGTCGGCCTCCATGCGCTGGAGGTGGATAGGTCGGCGGGAGCCGCCGCGCATGCGAGGCAGGACCAATGCACGGTTGAGATTCCAGCGCCAGCGGGCCGCCAACATCGGATGCGGCAACACCGCTTGTATCAAGACCTCTCGTGCCGTGTTGCTCGACAGCATTGATTGCACCCGCGTCAGAGGAAAACTGTGCTGCGGTCCGAGAGACAAGACCACCGTGTCGTCATCGGCGGCCGCTTGCAGCTCGAAGTCAAAGGACACGCAGAACCGTTTGCGCAGCGCCAGTCCGAGGGCACGATTCACGCGGCCGCCGTATGGCGCGTGGACAATCAGCTGTGATCCTTCGCTGTCGTCGAAACAGCGTTCCACCACAATGCGCTGGCGGGTGGGCAAGTGGCCCAGTGCGGCAAGGCCGGCAGCGCAATAGGCCACCACCTGCTGTGCCACTTCCATTGATACGGCAGCAGTGTCCATCACGTGTCGGCGTGCGCCGTCACCATCGGAGACGAGCAACAGTGGCTCGAGCGCGGCGCGCAGGTCACTGACAGCCTCGGAGAGCTCCGCCGTGCGAGCGGGCGCCTCACCCAACCAGAACGGCACCGTGGGAGGAAGATCACCGGCGTCGTGGACCCTGACGGTCCCGACCTCCACCTTGGACACCCGCCATGAATGAGTGCCCAAAAGGAAGATGTCGCCGGCCATGGCCTCAATGGCGAAGTCTTCGTGCACCGATCCGACCGTCACACCGTCGGGGTCGAGCACCACCCGATAGTCGCCGGTCTCCGGGATGGCGCCGCCACTGGTCAGAGCGGCCAGTCGAGCCCCACGGCGTGCTCGCACCCGGCCATTGACGCCGTCATGGTGCAAATGGGCGCCCCGCCGTCCTCGTCCTGTCTCGATTCCTTCGGACACCATGCCCAAGACGTCGTCGAAGTCCTGGCGGGACACCTCGGCGTATGGCGCGGCGCGGCGCGTCATGTCCCACAACCACTCGACGTCACGCTCCTCCACGGACGCCACCTCGGCCACCAGCTGCTGGGCCAGGACGTCAAGGGGTGCGATGGGGGGTACCAGCACATCAAGTCGGCCCGCACGCACGGCAGTGAGCAGCGCAGTGCACTCCACGAGCTCGTCTCGGGTCATGGGAAAGAGCCGGCCAGCCGGCGTTCCGTGCCGGTGATGATTGGCCCGGCCCACTCGCTGCAGGAAGGTGCCAATGGCCCGCGGGGATCCAATCTGGCAGACCAGCTCCACAGGACCGACATCAATGCCGAGCTCCAACGACGCGGTGGCCACCAATGCGCGCAGGTCACCGGCTCTCAGTCGCGTTTCGACGATGCGTCGACGGGCCGCCGACAGGCTGCCGTGGTGAGCCGCCACCAGGAGCGAAGCATCAACGTCTTTGTTCCCACTGCCGTCGGTCGCGCTCTGTTCCGAAAGGCGCTCGGCCAATTGATGGGCCACTCGCTCGGCCATCTTTCGGGTGTTGACGAAGATCAGGGTGGTGCGGTGCTCACCGGTGAGCTCGGCAATGCGGTCGAGGATGTCCCCGAACTGGCCGCCACTGGCCACCGCCTCCAATTCGCTCTGGGGCAGCTCGATGGCCACCTCCATGTCACGCGAATGCCCGCAATCGACGATCACCGTTGGCGGACGCTCAGGGTGTACTCCGCAGAGCAAACGGGCCACGACGTCGAGCGGGCGTTGCGTGGCCGAGAGTCCGATCCGTTGGAGGTGCCCGCCCGCTTCGGTCACCAAGCTGTCCAACCGCTCGAGACTCAAGGCCAAGTGACTGCCCCGCTTGTCGCGAGCCAGCGTGTGCACCTCGTCGACGATGACGGTGCGCACGCCACGCAACATGGCGCGGGAACTCGGCGCGGTGAGAAGGAGATAGAGCGATTCCGGGGTGGTCACCAATAGGTCGGGCGCGTGCTTGCGCATGGCAGTGCGCTCAGAGGCCGGCGTATCACCCGTGCGCACCGCCATTCGCAACTCCGGATCGGTGTAGCCGAGACGAGCTGCCTCCTCCTTGATCTCGGCCAGCGGGGTGAGCAAATTCTCGTGTACGTCGACCGCCAGCGCCCGCAGGGGCGAGACGTAGAGAACTTCGGGCAGGCCGCCTACTCGCGTCCCAGCCTCAGCGGCCCGGTAGGCGGCGTCGATGGCCACCAGGAAACCAGTCAACGTCTTGCCGGTGCCGGTGGGAGAGGCCACCAAGACGTCACGTCCTTCGGCGATGTGGGGCCACGCCTGGAACTGAGGCGCAGTCGGACCCTCAGGGAAGCGACGGGCGAACCAACTGGCCACCGCCGGGTGGAAGGACACGCTCACGGGACCATTTCACCAGGGTCCTGTGACAACGGCACGGGGCAGACGAAACGGGAGGTCCCCGGGCGCCAATCTCGGAGGGACATCAGGGGGCCAACGTGAGGGCGTGCGAGGTACCGGCATAGCGGTCCATGACCTCGGCCACCTCAGTTCGTCCCTCCTGAATCAATGCGGCTGTGCCGGAGAAGTCGCGATACTGCCCGGACGGTTCGCCGCCGCCGCTAAAGACCACTACCTCTACTCCGGGAGGCAGCATGGCCAGCTCTCGGACGAACCGGGCGTGGATGGCCACGAAGAAAGCAGTGAGGGCAGCCTCAGCTGGTCGCCTGGGTTGCCGAGGGTGGTAGTGCAACGGGCCGCACAGCAACACGAAGATTCGGGTGCAGCCGGCCTGTATGGCGCGGCTGATGGGCACGTTGTTGACGACACCACCATCGACGAGCACATCGCCGTCAATGATGACGGGAGGAAAGATGGAAGGAATGGCCGCGGAGGCGAGAATGGCATTGAGCGCGTTCCCGTGACCGATCCAGCGCTCCCGCCCGTCGGTCAGTGACGTGGTCACCACCTCCACGGGGATGACGGAGTCCTGAAGATCCTCAAAGTCGATGCCCGCCTCAATGATGGAGCGCAATCCGGCGTTGGAATGAACGGCCGCCCGCTTTTGGAGGAAGGCCCAGGGCCCGTCCAGCGCTCCTCGGGGAAAAATGTCGGTCCCGGTGAGGTTGGTCCAGATGGTGGCCATCTTCGCAATGCCCTCTTTGGTGGGATTGCTGGCATACGCCGCGCCGTTGATGGCCCCAACCGAAGCGCCGAATACTCGATCGGCCCGGATGCCCCGATCCACCAGCTCAGCCAGCATGCCGATCTGCACCGCCCCGCGGCTGCCACCACCAGCCAAGACGAAGGCTGTTCGCGGTCCCTCAGTCGCAGTGACGTCGGTGCTGTGGCTCGCCCGGTTGGCCCAGCGAGAACGGATTCGCTCGGACCAGGCGCTCATTCGGGATCGCTAGCAGCAGGAGGTACGAGCGGGGATTGGTCGCCCTTGGGAACGATGCCGTACGGCACGGTCCCCCCGTCCATCTGGCGTTGACGCCACTCCGCCCGAAGGGAGCGATCCCGGCGGATCACCCAGGCCAGCGTGAGCACCACCAAGACGACCATTGCCACCACGAAAAATCCGAAGAGCGCGTAGCCCGCAACATCTGATGCCAGCAGTACCGACATGGCGCCCAGATGCATCACCTCTCCAGGGTAGAGGAGCTGCGGGCTGTCCCACACCCCTCTCCAGGGACCCCCCCTTCATGGGTGTCACACCCTCCAGGCAGAGTGGCGGCATGGTTCTCACTGCCCCCGGCCAACCCCACGCACTGGCGGCAACGAGCTTGGAAGGCCAGAGGAGCCTCCCGCCGGGGAAAGAGGTCCTGGCCCTTCTGCGCGATGGCTCGGGGCGACGGCCGACGTTCGACCCGGGTTTGGCCGGAGGTATGCGGGCCTGGTTGGAGGACGCGGCCGGGCAGCTGGCACGGGCGCGGGGCGAGGGTCCCGTCTTGTATCTCGGGTCACGCCTGATCACTGGCGAGGACGACCACACTTGGGTGGAAGGCGGGTGCTCTATGGAATTGGTGACGTCGTGTCTGGTCCGCGCCCTCTTCCGCCAGATCGTCCTGTCCGGCTCGCTGGGCGATCCGCTCGGTGACGCGATGGAGGCTCTTGCGGTCGAAGGCGGTCGCGAACACATGCTCCGGTTCGTGCGCGAGTTGAGCGCTGACGATCGGGCGTCCTTAGCCAGTGGTGTGGTCACTCATGCCGAACACCTCATGGCACTCACACCTCGTTTCGCCCCCGCCTGGCTCCCGCGGACCAATGATCGAGTGTCGATTCCGTTGGCCGGTGGGCGGGTGGTGCTCACTGGCACCTTCGATCTCATCATCGGCGCACCCCTGGCGGGGAGGGCATCGCTGTGCGCGGTCGGCATCTGCACGGGCGACCGCTGGGCGTCAGCGCGGACGGGTCTCCATTTCATGGCCTTGCTGGAGACCTTGCGTAGCGGTACCCCTCCGTTCCGGGTGGCCTTGTTGCAATCAGGTTCGGGTCGATATGGCGTGGAAGATGTCCAGGAAGAGCACGTCGGGGCCATGGTCGGCCAACTGGCCGGGAGAATGGAAGAGCTTGCGGTGTCCAATGTCTGAGACTGCTGGCTTGACCGGTGTGCTGCTCCATCCCCTCCAATCGGGTCAGAGTGGCGAGTTGTGGGAGACAACCTCCGAGTGTGCAGCAGCACTGAGGGGATTGGCAGCGGAGCGCCGAGGTGGCCCGATCCGGCTCACCGATCACCACATCCGGCAAGCGCTGGCTCCGATGCCGACTCGCCCGACCCCCTTCGTCTGGTCTGCCCGAACGGCGCGCCGGGGACTTGGGCTGGCCGCGCTTCGCCTGTTGGTGGATGGTTCGGTACGCACCCCAATCGAAGGGGTGCGAGCGCAGATGGTCCAAGCCATGCGCGTTGGCCTAGGTCAGCGGCCAACGTCTTCATTGGAACAATGGCTCTCGACCCTGCCAGCGGCGGGCCGGGCCATCGTGGCCGCAGAAGCAACGACCTGGGTGACCCCCCTCTTGACGGCACTGGATTGGTCGGCCTTCGACGAGCGCCCGCTCATCGGGCGAGATCATTGGTGGGACAGCCCGAGCTCCGCCTTGCTCGGACTGCGCAGCCGGGCCGAAGTTCGGTCCACGGTGCGGGACGCAGAAGGAGTGGTGCGATCGGTCCACTTGGTCGTCCTGAGTGGGGCCCGGCGGCCATCGTCACGGGCTGAACTGAGCGTGGTAGCGCTGGTCGAAGCACTCCGACGCCAGACAGGCGTCATGCCCGGCCGAGTGGTCGGATGGTGGCCCGAGTCCGGCCTCTCCGTTCGTGTCGATGTCGATCACACCGTGCTCAGACAGGGTGTGGACACCGTGTCCCAGGCCCTTCTCGGGGTTCCGGCCAAAGCTGCGGCGTAGGGGTGCCCTGAGGTGGCCTATCGTGGCCGCCCCCATGCCGACACGAAATGACATCAGAAATGTGGCCATTGTGGCCCACGTTGACCACGGAAAAACCACCTTGGTTGACGCCATGCTGCGCCAGACCGGCGCTTTTGGCGCGCACCAGGAGATGACCGACCGGGTCATGGACTCGGGTGACTTGGAGCGTGAGAAGGGCATCACCATCCTGGCCAAGAACACGGCCGTGCGCTGGGGCGGCGTGAAGATGAACGTGATCGATACCCCTGGCCACGCCGACTTCGGCGGCGAGGTGGAGCGCGGGCTCAACATGGTCGACGGCGTCCTGCTTCTAGTGGACGCCTCGGAAGGCCCCCTCCCGCAGACCCGTTTCGTCTTGCGTAAGGCGCTGGAAGCGCGGTTGCCCGTCGTACTGGTGATCAACAAAGTGGACAGGGCAGATGCCCGCATTGACGAGGTGGTCAATCAGGTCGAAGAACTCTTCCTTGACCTCGATGCCGATGAGCATCAAATCGACTTCCCCATCCTCTATGCCAATGCCAAGGCCGGATGGGTCAGCACCGAGAAGGGCGTCGAAGGCGTCAATGTCAACCCGCTCTTTCAAGCGATCATCGATCACATCCCGGCACCGCAATACGACGAAGGCATGCACACACAGGCGTTGGTCTGCAATCTGAGTGCGTCGCCTTACCTCGGCCGACTGGCCATCTGTCGCATTTACAACGGTGAGTTGAAGAAGGGCAGCACCGTGTCGTGGTGCAAGCTCGACGGCACCTTCGAGAAGACGAAAATCACGGAGATGTACGTCACCGAGTCCCTGGAACAAGTGGCATCCGAATCAGCTGGTCCCGGCGAAATCGTTTCAGTGGCCGGCATCGCCGAAGTGACCATTGGTGAGACACTGGCCGACGCCGAGAATCCAGTGGCTCTCCCGGCCATCACGGTGGACGAGCCGAGTCTGGCCATGACTATCGGCATCAACACGTCGCCTTTGTCGGGACAAGACGGCACGAAGCTGACAGCCCGCCTATTGAAGACCCGCCTCGACACCGAACTCATCGGAAACGTGGCCATCCGAGTCGAGAACACCGATCGACCCGACCTGTGGGAAGTGCTCGGTCGAGGCGAGCTGCAGCTGGCCGTCCTGGTCGAGACCATGCGACGCGAGGGATTCGAACTGACGGTGGGCAAACCACAGGTCGTGACCCGGGAGATTGACGGCAAGGTCTGTGAGCCGATGGAGCGGGTATCCATAGACGTGCCGGACGAGTACCTGGGCGTCGTGACTCAGTTGCTGGCGCTCCGCAAGGGCACCATGTTGGAAATGGTCAATCACGGCACCGGATGGGTGCGGTTGGACTACAAGGTGCCGGCCCGTGGCCTCATCGGCTTCCGTACCGAATTCCTGACCGAGACTCGCGGCACCGGGATTTTGCACCACATCTTCGACGGCTGGGAGCCGTGGCATGGTGAGCTCAAGACGCGCCGCAATGGATCAATGGTTTCGGACCGTCGCGGCATGACGACGACATTCGCCTTAATGAATCTGCAGGAGCGCGGGACCATGATCGTCGGCCCGGCCGAGGAAGTCTACGAAGGCATGGTCATTGGAGAGAACGCCCGCCAAGAAGAGATGGACGTCAATCCCACCAAGGAAAAGAAGCTCAACAACATTCGCTCGGCGAACGCCGAGGAGTTCGAGCGCTTGACTCCGGTGATGTCCTTCTCGCTGGAACACGCGCTTGAGTTCATTTCCGACGACGAGTGCGTCGAGGTCACGCCCAAAGTGGTGCGCCTGCGCAAGGTGACGCTCGACCAGGCCATCAGGGGCCGAGCCCGCAGCCGCGCCCGTGATCAGACGTCCTGAGGAACGAGCTGGCGGTACTGCTCACCTAGCATGAGCCATCTGGAGGGATGGCAGAGTGGACGAATGCGCAGCTCTTGAAAAGCTGTGAGGCGCAAGCTTCCGTGGGTTCGAATCCCACTCCCTCCGCCAGAAGACGACGTGGTCGAAAGTTAACCTGGGATCCCTGGTGCGAAGGGCAATATCTTGTCCGCCCCCCATGCCTCCCGAATGATTCTTATTCAATCCCCTCACCCCAAGGTGACATTTACCCGGCGGCTACCGCGACCTCCAATTCAGCCTGGCCGAAGTCGCGTTCTCATGTCCTCAAACCCTCAACTCCTCAGATTGCGCGTGGTCTCTTCACTTGATCCGATGTCAGTAGTCCGATCTCTGAAAGAGCATGTCCTCGAGGGCATTGCCAAGAGGCCATCCCGTTGATTTTTCTGGGCTCCGCGATGACCTCATGAACTGCACATTCGGGCCATGCCTCCCATAGTTCATCAAAAACATGATCCCTGAGATAGTCAACGACATTCATGATCACGTCCTGCTGATCTCCTGGGCTCAGAATAAGCGGAGTTGAATAGGAGCCATTCCAGGACAGAGTCACTGAACCCGAGATTTCTACGAGCGCGATCTCAGGCTGTTCCCGACCAGTTGACTTGACATAGTCATGAACCAACAGACGGGCCGCCTCAAACAGATCATTCGAATTAGGTGAGGTCGTAATTGACCCAACAGTCAAGAGTGACCGTCTCTGCATCGTTGGTCCATTGCCATCTTCACCAGGTCGAGGTCATTGAGCCAGGCGATGAACAGATCCGTCCAGTGATCGGACGGCATCCCCTGCCGCACCATGCCAAATCCGTGTGCGCCTCGTGCAAACAGATGGAGCTCTGACGAACGGTTCGCGGCCGACCAGTCGGCGTGAAGACCTTCGACGATTTTCTTGAGTATGTCGTCTTGTGCAGCGGCGGTGAACAGCGGAGGAGCGTCGCTTGGAACTGTCGCCCCGCGTGTCTCCCCGCCGTAGATCGGGGCAATGAACGCCACCTGTGCGGCTTTCGGATTGAGGGCAACGTCAACGATCAGAAACGCCCCCGCCGAGAAGCCGATCATTCCGACCTTGTCAGGGTTGACTCCGAACCGCTCGGCATTCTCACGTACAACTTCAATCGCTCGCCGGCCATCGTCGGCACAGGCGGACCTGGCTTCCAGATAGGTGGACTCCAATTCAGTACCAGGTCCAATCAAGTCGCTGATGGCGCGTGGCCACATCTTTGCCGTGAGGCCCGCAGCCAGGCCGGCATCAAGCGACGCCTGCGCGGCTTCGAATGCCTTTTGGTCAGGATTAGTGGCTCGAACCCGGTATTTGAGTAAAAAGACCGTGTAACCCAATTCGGTCAGCCAGGGGGCGACATCGAGCCCTTCGTGCGTCCATGCGTTGATGGTCCACCCACCCCCAGGGACCACGATGACGCCAACTCCGTTGGCGGAACTTTGCGGTGAAAATACCGTGATCGTCGGATCGGAAATATTGCGTATGAAACTTGTCCCTGCCGCGACTCCGACTGTCACGGGAAACTCCACCTCAGGCGGGACCCCATCTATGTGCGTCGGCGGACCGTCGGGCCAGAGTTTGATGATCTCAAGCGGGTCCGCAGCATTCTTCGTCATGGCCACAGCATGCCTGATGATTCTGTAGCCCGCCTCGACTCGTGTGGGGCTGCTTCAGGCCACATGTTCCTTCACGCGTCCGTCCTCTTCTGGGGTCAGCACCCTCCGCATGGTGGTCAGTCCGATGCCACCAACTAGTGCACCAACCGCAAGGACGATGGTCCACGCCGTGCCGGCTCGGAAATAGAAGAACGCTCCGGCGATCGACTGCCCAATGGCCGAAGACACGGCCCAAATGATGCCGATCGCCGCGTTATAGCGACCACGCAGGTGCTCCGGCGCCAACTCGTTGACCAATGCGGGGGACACCGGCTGCCAGATGGTTTCGCCGATGGCAAATACCACCTGGCCCAGACACAGCGCGATGACGGCACCGACGGCGCCAAGGACCAATGACGAGGTGGCCAGAATCCAGGAAATCCCCCAGAGCAGACCAACGGCACCCAGGAGCAACGAGCGGCTCCTCCCCTTGATGCCAGTCAACACAAAGAGTTGTGCCACCACAATCGTCATCGTGTTCGACGCAACGAGAAGTCCAATCACATGGACGGACAGATGGTCGACGCTGGTGACGAAGAGGGGAATACCGGCCTCAAACGATCCGTAGCCGCACACGACCATGATGAGCGAGGCAATTACAAAGCGCACCATTCGGCGATCAGCCAAAACCGCCCGCCAGCCTTGTGATGCGGCGTCGAGCCCTGCTGGCGCCTCAGGCTTTCCGCCGTATCGTCGGAGACTGAGCAAAATGGCGGCCGCAATGAACGTCAATACGCCACTCAACGCGTAGAGCACCTGAAAACTACGCAGACTGTGCAGATCAGCCACGGACGATCCGACAAGTGATCCGACCCCTATCCCCACGTTGACCAGCATGAAGTTGAGCCCAAATGCGTCTTGGCGATGCTCCTCATCGACCAATCGGGCGATCATCACGTTGATGGCTGACCAAAGGCCCGCTCCACCCGCGGAGAACAGCGTGCACGCCACCAGCATGGTTGGCACCGTCGAAGCGAAGCCGATGGAAATCAAGCCGATGGCTTCGATCGGCATCACGATGGCCAACACAATTGAGGGTCCGTAGCGATCGATGACGGTCCCGTAGAGCGGAGCGAGCGCCACACCGAGCACTGACTCCCAGGCCAACAATGAGGTTGCGGCCAAGACGGGGAGATGCCGAATGTGGACGCAGTAGAGGACGAAGAAGACGAACACCACTCCCATGCCGAAGCAGCCAAAGAGGGTGGCCACGAAAAATCGTCGTAGTTGCGGCACCAAGAGCGCGTTGGCGTCAAAGGGCAGACGCTTTCGTATCCGATCGCGCACGGACGGTCGTTTCGTCATATTCACCGAATGTCCTGCCGGTATTGGATTGTCAACGGACGTCTCACGGTCCCCGCCCATCTCTCGGGATGCCCTGCTGAAGGGCTTGACACTCCATCCAAGCGTTGGGAAACAGTGCCTCGCCGTGTGACGACTGACCCATACGCCAGTTGCTCTCGAAGTCACTAGCCTACCTACGTGCTTCAAGGACGCTGGCGGAGAATTGTCGAGAAGTTTGACGAGATCAGGCCCGTAGGGCCCTCAACGGTTGGAGGGGCGCTCGTCGGTGGCGCTTCCCTCTTAGTTGGTCGACATCGAGGTGTTCTTTCAGTTGACGTGGCCTTGGCCAGCATGGCCGCGTTCCTTTTCGGAGTCCTCATTGCCTTCACCATTGTGCGGACGCGCGACCGCCTCGTCTTGGTGCAGAACCTGGTGGCGAGTGGGAACTCTGATCTGCTTTCGATTCACCGAATGGTGTCCGTGTTTGATGAAGATGTGTCGGCAGATATCCGTCACCTCATCGATAGCCACATCACCAATCAGATCGATTACCGGTTGGTCGACTACCACATGGCATCACCTTCATTTCAAGCCATCTTCGAGGCAATCGTCGCTTTGAATCCCGATAGTCGACAGAGGGAACAGGTCTATCGAGTCATGGTGGAGATGGTGGCGAGCGGTGGCAATGATCGCGCCCAGATTGAAGCGGTGACCGGACAGGAATTGTCGGCCCTCGAATGGAGCGCACTTGGCCTCTTGCTCCTTGTCCTCCTTGGGCTGATCGCCGTGCTACCTGGTGGCTCCATACTGGGTGCCATCGTCGCCGGCCTGCTTGGCGGCACTTTGGTCACGTTGATGATCCTCTTGCGCAAACTCGATTCGTTGCGTTGGCACGAACGGGTGACAATTTGGGAGCCGACAGCGCGCCTGTTCAGAAGCATGGATCTGGACCCGTATGTGCCACGCCATGTCATCGAGACGGGCCGATTCATTCCAGACGGGCGATTCAGGATGGTCGAATATCCGAAGCGCTACCCAGATCGCTCGACCAAGAAAGTCACATTGGTCGACCCTGAGATTGAACCCACTCCTTCATCTGCGTAGTTCCGGCGCGGCTCGATTCATGGGCCGATTTACAGCGGTTCGTCCACTTGCTCCATGAACTCGAGACGAATGCCGCCGGGTGCATCGACGAAGGCGATGCGGCGAGTGCCGAAGGTGCCCGAGACCACTCGGGGTCCCCACAACACGGTGCCGTGCCGAGCCAGCTCGGCATCGAGGTTGTCCACGAACAGGGCCGGGTGAAGGAACCCTTCAAGCGGTAGATCGGTGGCGTCTTCGTAGATCGCCTTGGTGAATAAGGTGAGGTTGAGAACGCCCAGAGTGACATCGGCGCGGCGTCCGTTCTCCCATGTGACAGGTTCGGTGACTTCGGCGCCGGCTTCTCGATACCACGCACACGCGGCTTCGAGATCGACCACCTTGACGGCCAGGTTGGCGATTCCAGTGACAGGCATCGGCGAATGGTACGTCGATGCTCAGAAGCGAACGGTCAGTCGATGGATGAGCGCAAAGCAGTGAGCCACTCGTCGGCTGACTGCCAGGCCGCATCGGCCTCTCGGCGCCTATCCGCACTTTGTTCCCCTGCAGCCGGGTACGAACCGAGGAACTTCACGCCGGCCAGGCTCGCATGCAGGTCTCGCAGGCAGTCGGCGATTACCTCGTCACCAACGTGACCGCTCAGGTCGATCACGAAGCAGTAGTCACCGAGTCCCTGTTTGGTTGGCCTCGATTCGAGTTTGGTGAGGTTGATGTTGCGGGCCGAGAACTGTCCCAGAATCCCGTGCAGGCTTCCCGGGTGATCGGCACGTTGGAAGCAAACGATGCTGGTCTTGTCGTGGCCGGTGGGCTTGGGCACTCGACCTCGGGCCACGGCCACAAATCTCGTCTGATTTTCGGGGTGATCCTCTACGTCTTCGGACAGGATCGTGAGTCCGTAGGTTTCTGCCGCTAGCCGTGGGGCGATCGCTGCACCGTCTTTCGAGTCCGAACTCCCGAGGACGCGGGCGGCATCAGCCGTCGAGTTGGCGGCCAGCTGTTCGGCCTGGGGTAGGTGCTGAGCCAGGAACTTCTGACATTGGGCCAGGGCGTGAGGATAGGAAGCCACTTGGTGGATGTTTTCCATGGACACCCCAGGCTTAGCCATGAGGTGGAGATGGATGTCCATGACCACTTCGCGCTGGACATAGAGGTCGACGTCAAAGATGAGGCCATCGATGGTGGCACTCACCGTCCCTTCAATAGCGTTCTCAATGGGCACGAAGCCCAGGTCCACGGTGCCCTGGGCCACGGCTTCGAGCACGCCTGTGATGGTGCCGATCGGCGTGAGATTGGCCCCGGCCAAGTCTGGCTGGGTCAGCAATGCCTCCTGGGTGAAGGTGGCAGCCGGGCCGAAATAGGCCACCGTGGTCGCAGGAGGGTTCACACCCGGGCAGGATAGAGCAGGTCATGGATGCTTCTTCGCTTCGCGCGCTCATCGAGCAGGTCGCCTCGGGTGACTGCACGCCCGACGAGGCCGTCCGCCAGCTGCGCCGCCTTCCGTACGCCGACCTCGGATTCGCCCGGGTAGATCACCACCGAGACCTCCGCCAAGGGATGCCCGAGGCGGTCTACGGGCCTGGAAAGTCCCCGGAACACTGTGCTGCCATCGTGGCCGAACTGCTGAGGGCCTCCGAAGGTCCGGTCCTGATCACCCGGGCCAGCGGCGATCAGGTCAAGGCGATCGGAGCAGTCACGATCCCACTGGGTTTCGGGTCCGGAGAGGTGGTGGCGACCGGAGAGACCAATATCGTTTCCTTCCGGCCGGCTCCACATCGCGCGGGGCACGTCGTGGTGGTGACGGCTGGAACGGCTGACCTCCCCGTCGCCAGTGAATGTGGAGTGGTCTTGCGATCGCTCGGCTTCGAGCCCTCCATCCTCGTCGACTGCGGTGTGGCTGGACTCCACCGTTTACTCGACCAGGTCGACACCATCGCCATGGCTGACGCCGTGGTGGTCATCGCTGGCATGGAAGGGGCTCTGGCCAGTGTGGTCGGTGGCCTCACTCCGGCCCCGGTGGTGGCTGTGCCCACCAGCGCGGGATACGGCGCTGCACTCGAAGGGGTCACCGCGTTGCTTTCCATGCTGGCCTCGTGCTCGTCCGGCATCACCGTCGTCGGCATCGATAATGGATATGGCGCGGCCTGCGCCATCGCCCGGCTCATGCCATGAGTGTTGAGAACTCTGTCAACACCGAGACGGTGGCCTGGTTTCATTGCTTCGCCGGCATCGCCGGAGACATGGCGTTGGGTTCACTGGTCGATGCCGGCGCCGACCTCGGTGAGGTGCGTGTCCTCTTGGAGCGACTCGACCTGCCCGGCTGGGATTTGCAGATCGATGACGCCATGCGCGGCGGTGTGGCCTGCGTGCGAGCGGTGGTGACCGGTGATGACGACGTGGTGGTGCGCACGCACGCGCACATCGTCGACCTCATTACTCGAGCTGCGCTCCCCGATCGGGTGACCCAGCGGGCGCTTTCGGTGTTCCTCCGCCTGGCCCAAGTGGAGGGCGCACTCCACCGCCGGCCGGTGGACCAGGTCCACTTCCACGAGGTGGGAGGGCACGATGCCCTCATCGACATCGTGGGCACTGCGGCCGCGCTTGAAGTACTCGGAGTGGATGTCATCACGGCATCGGCAGTCGCCACGGGGAGCGGCATGGTTCGCAGCGCCCATGGAATGCTCCCCAATCCATCGCCGGCCGCAGTCCGATTGCTTGAAGGCATTCCCACGTATGGGCGCGACACCCGCATTGAGCTGACCACACCCACTGGAGCCGCGCTGTTGTCCGCATTGGCGTCGACGTTCGGTCCGATGCCCGCCATGGAGGTCGTCAGCTCCGGGTTCGGCGGCGGTGCCGGCGAAATCGACGACCTGCCCAACTGCACCCAAGTGGTGATCGGTCATCGTTCCGCCGACGGCGATGTGGGTTCGGGTCAGCCGGCGTGGTTGTTGGAAGTCAACCTGGACGATGTCACGGGTGAACAGCTCGGTTACGCCGTGGCCTCGGCTCTGGAGGCCGGCGCCTTCGATGCCTGGATCAGCCCGGTCACCATGAAAAAGGGCCGTCCTGGTCACGTGCTCCACGTCCTGGCCGACGCGGCCCATCTCGAAGTGATGCGTCACACGGTGCAAGGTGCGACGGGCACCTTCGGCCTTCGAGCCACGCCCGTCGAGCGCTGGCCCTCGTCGCGGACCATGGGTCAGGTAATCCTCGATGGCATGGTGGTGCGCATGAAGGTGGGGGCGGGGCGGGCCAAGCCCGAGTTCGACGATGTGGCCGCCGTGGCCTCGAAGACCGGTGCGTCTCTGCATGACGTGTCAGCCCGGGCGCACGCGGCCTGGATGGCGGGCCAGGACCAGGTGGCATCTGGTCCCCGTGGTGGCGATGGCGACGCCTCAGCCTGATGGCGGGGAGCATGTTCGAATACGACGAGTCCATGACCGACCTGGTCATGGACTTCTGCCGTGAGCGTCTGAGCCTCAACCCGGTCCCACTCGATTTCGGGGGCACCGGCACCGCACTGGCGGCCGAGATCGACGGACTAATGCGGCCCGGCGGCAACGACGCCGGCGAGGTGCTGCGACTCTTCGTCGACAAGCTGGCCACCGCCGTGGTCTCCTGCGACAGCCCGCGCTTTCTCTCATTCATCCCGGCCGCACCCACCAAGGCCGCACTCCTCTTCGACATGTTCGTCTCGTGCTCATCGCTGCATGGCACGTCGTGGCTCGAAGCGGCCGGGGTTGTGGCGGCAGAGAACCAAGCGCTTCGCGTCATCGCCGACGTGGCGGGACTTCCACTCACGGCGGGCGGTTGTTTCGTGGCTGGAGGATCGGCCGGCAACCTGTCGGCACTGGTGGTGGCCAGGGACACGGCTGGCCATCGGCGCGGCAGCCCCGCTCCGGCGCGACCACTGGTGGCGGTCAGCGAAGACGCCCATTCGTCGGTAGGCAAGGCGCTCCATGTCATTGGCGTCGATGCGTTGGTGGTGTCCACTCCAAATCACCGCTTGACCGGTGACGGATTGCGTACGGTGTTGGCCGCGCACCCGGATGCCGATGATGTCATCGCCGTGGTGGCCACTGCGGGAACCACCAATGCCGGAATTGTCGACGACCTCGCTGGCGTGGCCGACGTGGCCGCCGAGCGGAATCTCTGGTTCCACATCGACGGCGCCTACGGGGGTGCGGCCCTGTTCGCACCGAGTGTTCGTTCCAAGTTCAACGGATTCGAACGGGCTGACTCGTGCATCGTCGATCCCCACAAATGGTTGTTCGCCCCATTCGACTGCGCCGCCCTCCTCTACCGCCAACCCAATGTGGCCAAGGCCGTGCATACGCAGGATGCCTCGTATCTCGATGTCCTGCACACCGACAACCCCGAGGAATGGAATCCAAGCGACTACGCCTACCACCTGACCCGCCGGGCTCGAGGGCTGCCGCTGTGGTTCTCAATGGCCGTCAACGGACTCGACGCCTACCGGGACGCGGTCGAAGCGGCACTCGCGACGGCCCAACGGGCAGCAGAAATGATCGACGAGTTGCCACACACCGAGGTGGTACGGCCGCCAGACCTCTCGGTGGTGCTTTTCCGGCGTCATGGCTGGTCCAAGTCGGACTACGACCAGTGGTCCGCCCGTCTCCTGTCCGATCAGATCGGCTTCGTGACGCCAACGGTGTGGGAGGGCGAGACGGTCGCTCGCTTCGCCTTTCTCCATCCGAATACCACTGAAGCCATGGTGCGCGAGATCCTCGACACCATGGCTTAAGGGCGCCGGCGTTCTAGCAGGGGGTCGCCCGGTTGGCGCATGGTCTCGCCGGCCAATTGCCGACGACGCCAGGCCATGCCCGAGAGTGCTTCGAGCACGATTCGGTTGCCGAGATACGCCGTGACTTCTGACTGGTCATAGGGCGGGGACACCTCGACCACGTCGATGCCGGCCAACGGGAGCTCCATGGCCAGGCGACGCACGGCATCGAGGAGTTGGCGACTGCTCAGTCCCCCGGGTTCGGGTGTGCCGGTGCCGGGTGCCATGCCAGGGTCGACCACGTCGACGTCGACCGAGAGAAAGACCGCATCACAGTCATCTAAAGCGATGGACGTGGCCTCCGACAGCACCTCGTCAAGGCCGCGCTGGACCACTTCAGTCATCTCAAAACTGCGCATTCCCTGCTCGGCCATCCAGGCCAGGGTCTCAGGCTCGGGCCAATAGCCGCGCAACCCGACCTGCAAGAAACGATCGCCCCGTGTTGCCCCCGACTCGATCAGACGGCGCATCGGCGTGCCGTGCCCGTGCAGCGATCCGAACTGGCTGTCGCCGGTGTCGGCATGCGCATCAAAATGGATGACCGACACGCGGCCCCATCCCACGTGATGCGCCACTCCGGTGATGTCGGGCAGGGCGATGGTGTGGTCGCCCCCCAATATGACGGGGATGGCTCCCGACCGGGCCACCTGCGTCACTGCCGCTTCAAGCCGGGCCAGCGCTATCTCGGTTTCGCCCGGTGGCATGACGATGTCGCCCACGTCGACCACACCCAGCTCGCCAAGGGGCTCGACATCGAGCGCAAGGTGCGGGCGATGGCCGTCGTGCGGGAGATAGTCGGTGATGCGGATGGCCTGTGGACCGAATCGGCAACCAGGTCGATGCGAGGTGCCACTGTCGAATGGTGCGCCGATGATGACTGCTCCGGCACCGGCGTAGCTGGCTGGCACGTCGAGGTCGGCAGCCGGCACGCCAATGAAGGTGGCGTCGGGTCCGAACATGTTGCCCGTTCGCATGGTGAGCGACGCTAGGTCGCGTTCACCTCGGTCCGCTCCCAGGCCCGACGGAGCACGAGGACCATCGTCTCGACGTCCTGCGCACCCGGAATGGCCCACTTGCCGTTCATCACGAAGTGCGGCACCCCGGAGACACCCATTTCGGACGCCGCTTGTTCGTCGGCGCGGACCTCAGCGGTCAGCGCGTCGCTCTCCAGCATCTGTTGGACGGAGGTGGCGTCCAGCCCAGCCGCCGTGGCCACCTCGACCAGCACCGTGTGATCGGAAATGAGCCGTCCGTCGGTGAAGTAGGCGGCGAACAACCCCTTGACCACGGCCTCTTCGGCTGCAGTGCCACGGGCAGCCTGAGCCACCCGGTGCGCATCGAAGGTACTGCCCAGCTGGATGCCACCAAAGTCGAACGGCATTCCCACCTCGTGGCCGAACGCCGTCAGCCGGTCGTGCCCGGCCTGCACCTGCGCCGGGCTCATGCCGTACTTGGCTGCCAGTACTTCTTCCATCGACTGGCTGCGCCGAGCCGGCGCACGCGGGTCAAGCTCGAATGCGTGATGAGTGACGGTGATGTCCTCGCCATGCTCGAACTGGGCCCGGGCGACGTCGAGCCGGTAGACACCGAGGGCGCACCACGGGCAGGCGAAGTCGGACCACAGATCGATGTGCACGAAACGACGCTATCGCCAAAGGCATCTTTCCGAGCGGCTGGATGACCCAACTGGCAGTGTCACAACGAATTGATGGCGTCCTCCAGCCACCTTCCCGCGGCCAACAGCTCTTCCTCGCTCCCGGCCGGGCCGATGAGCTGCACACTGGCCGGGAGTGGTCCGGCGGTCGGCACCGGAAGAGACAGAGCGGGGACGCCGGCCAGATTGACGGGAATGGTGCAGCGGGCGACCAGTATGTCGGCCCCATCGTCAATAGTGGGCGGGAAGATGGTGAGCGTCGGCGTGACGAGGAAGTCGATGCGGGTGAACAACCCGGCCAGCATCGCTGTCCAACCGGCCTGACCGCGGCGAGCGGTCTCGAGCGCCTCATCGCTGAAGGTGGCACCAGTCAGGAGTCGTTGGCGCACGCTGTCACCGATGCCTTCAGGGTGGGACTCCACCAGGGCCTGATCGGTGTTCCACGCCTCGGCCACCAGGAGCAGTCCTCCGTCTCTGGTGGCCTGATCCCATTCTGGAGCGATCACCTCAGAGCACGCCCACTCGGCCCGGGCCAGTGCGGCGTCGACGGCTACGTCGATGAGCGGGTCGGCGGGAGGGCGGAGTCGCCCCACCGAGATCGGACGGCGCGAGGCAGGGGTGAAGCCAGGTTCGAGCAACTGCATGCCGAGGATGAGACCAGCCACGTCCCGCGCCATTGGGCCAACCGTGTCGAAACTCGGCGACAGCGGCCACACCCCCTCGAGGGGGATTCGTCCCCAGGTGGTCTTGAGCCCAGTGGTGCCGCAGCAGGCCGCCGGAATGCGGACCGAACCGCCGGTGTCACTGCCATAGGCCACATCGGCCTCACCGGTGGCCACGGCGACCGCTGACCCGCTGGAGGAGCCGCCGGGAACCAGTGTCGGGTCGAGCGGATTGACCGGTGTGCCGTACCACTGGTTCACCCCGGTGACTCCGAGGGCCAGTTCGTGCAGGTTGGTGCGCCCGACGATGCGAGCGCCAGCGGCCCGGGCGCCGGACAAGCACATGGCATCACTGGTGGCTGGTGTGGCGGCGTCGGCCACGGCCCGGCATCCGGCTGTGGTGAGTTCGCCCTCCATGTCAATGAGGTCCTTAACCGCCAGGCGCACCCCTGGTCCCGACGTGTCATAGCGCGTGATGAAGGTGCTCACGGATGGCTCCACTCCGCGTTTCGCGCACCAGCGCTATGGGTCAACTGGACCACGGACACAAGCACGAAGAGTGCGACCGCCAATGGAAGCGCGATGGCAGTGTGCCGGATCAAGACCGCGCCGAGGAGTGCCCCGACGAAGATCGCTCCCACCGATGTGAACCGTCGGCCGGCGCTCGACCCCCTGCCGTCGGCCATGGCACTGTCGGCGGCAAAGCCGGTGATCGTGAGGGTCAGGACGGTGGTGGTGAGGTCAGGCACCGCCAGCCGTCGGGCCGTGGCGTTCTGGATCCCCATAGCGATGGCCAGCAAGACAATCAGGGGGAATCGGAAACTCGCCGGCATTGGTTGTGATGTGAGTGCGGCCAACACCACTGCCACGGCGAAACACACGGCCTCCACGGCAGCGGAGGCGACGAGCAGCTTTCCTCTGTGCCGTCCAAGCCGTACCCCGACGGCGCCTCCGGTATACGCACCCGCCATGAACGCGAGTAAGGCGACGGCTGAGGCAGGGATGGAAAAGCCATGGATGCCCGACAATGCGAAGGCAAGAAACAACACGTTGCCGGTCATGTTGGCCACGAACACATGGCCGAGCGCCAGGTAGCTGAACGCATCAACCAACCCGGTCACCACCGTCAGGCCGATCAAGAGGGGCGGCAGGGGCCCATGCTTGGCGTCAGCTCCCGGCACCAGCGTGTACCGGATTCCGAGGAAGAACGGATTCATGTCGGCAAGGCGTTCTCCGGGGTCAGCCCATTGAGGGATCGCCGTCGTAGGCGGCCAGCAACCCGGCGATCTCAAGCTTGACCATTTTCATCATGGCGTCACGGACCCGGCCTGACTTCACCGGGTCGGGATCACCCATGAGCCGTTGCAGCGCGGTGGGACAGATCTGCCAGGAAACCCCGAATCGATCCTTAAGCCAACCGCATTGACTCGGTGCGCCCCCACCGGCCAACAGCCCCTCCCAAATGTGATCCACCTCTTCTTGGGTCTCCACCGAGACGAACAGGGAGATGGCTTCATTGAAGGTGAAATAAGGGCCGCCGTTGAACAGCATCAGGTTCAAGCCGGGAAGGGCGAGCGACCCCATGTGAAAGGGAGCATCGGGATCAATGGGATCGATGGCCACCCCGAAGACGTCGGCGTAGTGCGCCATGGCCTGCTGAGCCTGATCCTCGAACCACAAGAACGGGGTGACAGCGGTCATGACGCGGCTCCTTCAAGTGAGTAGCGGTACACGTTGGTCTGGCGTTGCTCGAAGCCGAGCTTGAGGTAGAGCCGGTTGGCCGCTTCGCGCTGGGGGCGCGACGTCAGGTCCACCGTCCGCGCACCAAGACGGGCGGCGTGCTCGATCGCCGCGGTGACCAGCGCGCTGGCCACACCGCCACGGCGAATGGTTTCGTCGACCACCACGTCTTCCACCCAGGCGCGGACGCCGGACGGTACGGCGAAGGTGGCCAGGGTCAGCATCCCCACAATGCGGTCGCCTTGCTTGGCCAACAGCAGCGCGGTGCCGGGATTGGCCACAATGGCGTTCAGATCGTCGAGGGTGGGCGGGGCAGACGACGACAGCTGCGGCAGGAGGGTGGTCACCGCCGCATGGAGGGCAGCGTCCACCGACTCGGCTACCTCAATGACCGTCACGCTGACTGGGTATCGCCCCGCCACATGGGTTGACGGACGCTGTCGTAGAGGACGTCACGATGTTCGCCGGCCAGCGCGGCAAAGACGTGATCGCTCCAGCGTTCGGAACCGACCAGCGGCGAGGGCATGTTGTCGCGAGTGAACCAGCCCACATCACGACATTCGAGGGGGTGGGGGTGCAGCTCGCCGCCAACGGCACGGCAATAGAAGAGCAGTGAGTACAAGGGCACCCGGGTGAACCCGAGTCGAAGTCCGTCCAGTACGGCGATCAGGCGAACGGGTTCGACCTCAATCCCGGTCTCCTCTTCCACTTCTTTGACGACTACCTCTGCGGCGGAGTACCCCACATCGCACCAACCAGTTGGGTACAGCCAGATGCCCGAGTCGGCTCGCTGAATCAGTAACAGCTCGCCCTTGTCGTTGCCGACGGCTGCACCGACGGCCACCTTGGGGGTGACGTACCCGGGCACGCCCTTTCCCACCGTGTCCAGCCACTCTTCGACCAGTCCGCCGGCGTAGTCGGGGTTCTCGTTCTCCTCGTCGGCCTCGACCCGGATGTCGGCCGCCACCTTGAGGATCTCCTCGAAGCGCTCTTGCTCGTACAGGCTCTCGGTAAAGCCCAGGCCCGTGCGGGCAATGGCCGAAAGGCTCTCGCTCCAACGCAGGAGGGTCTTGAGCGGGACGGTGCGATCCACGGACGCTGACGCTACCGCGACCGGCCCACTGGGCCAGAATGGGCCGTGCCCGTCAACGAGGACTGCCGCCACTACGTGATGCGGACGACACCCCGGGGCGACCGCCTGGAGCGCTGCAAGGTGGACGCCAATGAGCCGCTGCCTTTCGGCTGCCCGGACGGCTGTGTGTTCTACGAGCCCCGCAAGGTCTCCTCCGCCGGCTGGCACGTGCCCAAGGACGACGACCAGCACTAGACCCAGTTGGGCCGTTTAGCTCTCGAGAATGTCGCCCAGCAGGTCCACCGAGATGCCTTCGCCCCGCAGCCACTCGAGGGCGGCATCGATCTGAGTGGCCCCGCCGTCGATCTCGCAGACGATCCAGCCCTTGTGCTCTTCCACGTTGGCTCGTCGAATGCTTGGCTCGACATCGAACTGACGCACCATGGTGGCCAGCACCGGTTTGGGCACCTCGGACTCTGGAAACGTCAGCTTCACTCTGACCTGGCTCATGCCGGCGCTCCCTCATCTTCGGTCAACATGCGGTTCATACTGCCCGAGTGGAAGCCCTCGAGGTCAAGCGCCACGAAGGTGAAGCCGGCCGAGCGCACGGCGGCCACCACCTCGGTTCGTCGGGCCAGCACCTCGGACAGGGCATCGGGTTCGAATTCGAGACGGGCGGCGTTACCGTGATGGCGCACGCGCAGTTGGGCGAACCCCAGGGCACGAAGCGCTGATTCGGCCGCGTCGATCTCACTGAGTCGACCCAGCGTGACAGGAGTGCCATAGGGCAGGCGTGAGGCCAGGCAGGCGGCGGCGGGCTTGTCCCAGGTGCGTAGCCCCAGTTCTTTGGACCAGTGCCGGATGTCGTCCTTGGTGAACCCGGCCTGCACGAGCGGGAAGGTAGCGCCGGCCTCGGCCGCAGCGTGCTGCCCGGGTCGGTGGTCGCCCAGGTCACTGACGTTGACGCCCAGCACGACGTGGGCCAGTTCCTTTTCAGCCAGCGGCCCGAGGGCGGTCATGAGGGCGGTCTTGCAGCGGGCGCAGCGATCGGCCCCGTTGGCCACATAGGTGGGATCGTCCATTTCGTTGGTGGGTACACCCACCCAGCGCAGGTCCCATTCGGCCGCCAGCGCCCGGCAATCCTCGTGCTCGGCCTCGGCCAGTGACGGCGAGATGGCCGTGGCACAGAGCACCTGGTCGCGCCCCAACGTATCGTGGGCCACCTTGGCCAACAGCGCCGAGTCTGTGCCGCCACTGAAGGCCACCACCACCTTGCCGAGTTGGCGGAGCTCGTCCTGTAGGAGCGCCAGCGAGGCGGTCATGTCAGGGCGCCCAGCACGTCGTCCAGTGTCCCCACCATGCCGGTGTAGAACGGGCCGAATTCGGCGTAGTTGGCCGATCCCTCATCGAAACGCATCTGGTAGACGCACTCTTTGAGATCGTCGGGGTGGACGCCGAAAAGGGTGACGCCCCACTCAAAATCATCGAGGCCGGTCGAACCGGTGATGACCTGAAGAATGCGCCCGGCGAACGTCCTCCCCACTTTGCCGTGTCCCATCATGAGTTCCTTGCGCTCTTCGAACGGGAGGCTGTACCAGTTGTATTCCGGGGTTCGTCGTTTGGACATCGGGTAAAAGCAAAAGGCGGCCTTGTCCTCGGGAGGAAGCTGGGGGAACAGGCGGGCCTGGCGCATCTCTTCGGGAATGCCGGCGGCGTACTCGGACACCTCGGTCAACGACACATAGGAGGCGACCGGGGTGGCGCCGGCAGCCTGTACCTCGGTCTGAAAACGGCGCAGGCGCCAGAGGTCCGGGCCCAGCACCATCAGTCCGAGATCGGCCTTGTGGCCAAGCAGGGCGACCGGGACGACCTGATAGTCGTCACCTTCAGCCGCCTTGACCGCTTGAGTCAGGACGTCGGTGTCGAGGTCGGGGTCGACCTGGCAGAAGAGATGGAGGACGGATTGCCCTACCGACGGCGCCAGAGGAGAATTCGAGGGCATGGGTGCCAGTGTAGAGAACCTGGTCAGGGCCGCCGCCAACGGGCGGATCTTCCCCCGGACGCGAAAAAGCGCCCCGAAGGGCGCTTCGTCGCAACTGGGCTGAAGCCCGGTTTAGTAGTCGTCCATCCCGCCCATGGCGCCACCGTGGTCGTGACCCTCTTCGGGCTTGTCCACAATGACTGCTTCGGTGGTGAGGAAGAGTGCAGCAATGGAGGCGGCGTTCTGCAGCGCTGAACGGGTCACCTTGGCGGCGTCGATCACACCATCCTTGAAGAGGTCGACGTACTCGCCAGTGGCGGCATTGAGGCCGTTGGCACCCTTAAGGTTGCGGACCTTGTCCACAATGACGCCGCCTTCGAGGCCAGCGTTGACCGCAATCTGCTTCAGCGGCTCCTCGACGGCCTTGGCCACAATGCGAGCACCGGTGGCCTCGTCGCCTTCCAGCTTCTCGGCTCGCTCCAAAATGGCGGCCTGAGCACGCAGCAGGGCCACGCCACCGCCGGGGACAACGCCTTCTTCAATGGCGGCCTTGGTGGTGGAGACGGCGTCCTCAATGCGGTGCTTCTTCTCCTTGAGCTCCACCTCGGTGGCAGCGCCGACCTTGATCACGGCCACACCACCCGACAGCTTGGCCAGGCGCTCCTGCAGCTTCTCCCGGTCGTAGTCAGAGTCGGTGTTCTCGATCTCGGCCTTGATCTGGTTGATGCGGCCCTTAATGTCGCTCTCCGAGCCAGCACCCTCGACCACGGTGGTCTCGTCCTTGGTGATGACCACCTTGCGGGCGGTGCCCAGCAGGTCGATCGTCACGTTCTCGAGCTTGAGGCCCACCTCTTCGGTGACCACCTGGCCGCCGGTGAGGATGGCGATGTCCTGCAACATGGCCTTACGGCGCTCGCCGAAACCAGGGGCCTTCACGGCTACCGAGCGGAAGGTGCCGCGGATTTTGTTGACCACCAGCGTGGCCAGGGCTTCGCCTTCCACGTCCTCGGCGATGATCAACAGCGGCTTGCCGCTCTGCATGACCTTCTCGAGCACCGGGAGCAGGTCGCGCACGGCGGTGATTTTGGAGCCGACCAGCAGCACGTAAGCGTCCTCGAGGACGGCCTCCATGCGCTCGGGGTCGGTCACGAAGTACGGAGCGATGAAGCCCTTGTCAAAGCGCATGCCCTCGACCAGGTCCATGTCCATGCCGAAGGTCTGCGACTCTTCGACGGTGATGACGCCATCACGGCCCACCTTGTCGATGGCCTCGGAGATCATTTCGCCGATCTCGGTGTCGGCGGCCGAAATGGACGCCACCTGGGCGATCTGCTCCTTGGACACTGTCTCCTTGGACAGGGCGTGGATGGAGTTCACTGCCGTCTCGACTGCGGCCTCAATCCCCTTCTTGAGCGACATGGGGTTGGCGCCGGCGGCCACGTTCTTCAGGCCTTCACGGACCATGGCCCACGCCAGCACAGTGGCCGTGGTGGTGCCGTCACCGGCCACGTCGTCAGTCTTCTTGGCCACTTCCTTGACCAGCTCGGCCCCAATCCTCTCGAAGGGGTCCTCCAGGTCGATCTCCTTGGCGATGGAGACGCCGTCGTTGGTGATGGTGGGGGCACCCCACTTCTTGTCGAGCACCACGTTGCGGCCCTTGGGGCCGAGGGTTACCCGCACGGCGTCCGCCAACTTGTTCATACCCGTCTCGAGCCCGCGTCGTGCGTCCTCTTGGAAGGCGATGATCTTGGCCATCTGGTCAGTTCCTCCGTCGCTCTGCTGGTCCCATCCGGACCGTTAGCACTCTCATGTGTTGAGTGCTAATAGGAAACCACCTTACGGCGGCGAGCGCAAGGGCGTGTCAGCCTCCGGCCACGGCGGGCACGATGGACAGCGTCTGGCCCGGGGTGACGGGGGTGGCCAGGCCGTCCAGGAATCGCACGTCCTCATCGGCCAGGAACACGTTGACGAAGCGCCGTAGGCCGCCGGACTCGTCAAAAAGGCGGTCGGCCAGGCCCGGGTGAGCTGCATCGAGGGCCTTGAGGGCCTCTCCCACGGTGGACCCGTCCACCACGATCTCGCCGGCACCACCGGTCAGCGTGCGGAGCTGGGTGGGAATGCGAATGGTGAGGCTCATCGGTTGCTCTCTTCCAGATTGATGGCGGCATCGAAATCGGCCAAGTTGGGGGCGATAGTGGCCGTCGGGCCACGCGTCCCGCTCAGGGCTTCGACGGTCTTGAGCCCATGGCCGGTGACCAGGGCCACCACCCGCTCGTCGGATCGGATGGCACCCGAGGCGGCCAACTTGGCCAGGGTGGCGATCGTCACGCCGCCCGCGGTCTCAGCGAATATGCCCTCGGTGCGGGCCAACAGGCCGATGGCGTCGATCACCTCGGCGTCGGTGACGGCGGCGCACGAGCCCCCGGTCGAACGCATGGTCTGCAGCGCGTACCAGCCGTCGGCCGGGTTGCCGATGGCCAGTGACTTGGCGATGGTCTTGGGTTTGACCGGCCGGATGGCGTCGGTGTTTTCCAGGAAGGCAGTGGCCACCGGGGAGCAGCCCTCGGCCTGGGCACCCGACACCCGCACGTGGGGAATTTCGTCCAGTAGACCCACTTGGCCCAACTCATGGAAGCCCTTGGCCACCTTGGTCAGTTGACTGCCCGAGCCGATCGGCACCACAACGTGATCAGGGGCCCGCCAGCCCAACTGTTCGGCGATTTCAAAGGCCAACGTCTTGGAACCCTCGGCGTAATAGGTCCGCACGTTGACGTTGACAAAGGCCCAGCTGGGGCGCTCGCTGGTCAGCTCGGCGCACAGGCGGTTGACGTCGTCATAGGTGCCTTCCACGGCCACCACCGTGCCGCCGTAAATGGTGGTCATGGTTATTTTGGCCGCTTCCAAGTCATGCGGGATCAGCACCACCGAGGCCATCCCGGCCCGGGCGGCATGGGCGGCCACCGAGTTGGCCAGGTTGCCGGTGGAAGCGCAGGCCGCCACCTTGAAACCCAGTTGGCGGGCCTTGGTCAGCGCCACCGAGACCACCCGGTCCTTGAATGAACCCGTGGGGTTGGCCGTGTCGTCTTTAATCCACAGCTCTCCCAGGCCCAGCTCGGCGGCCAGTCGATCGGCCCGCACCAGCGGGGTAAAACCAGCACCTAAGTCGACCGGATTGTCGTCGTCCACCGGCAGCAGGTCGCGGTAGCGCCAGATCGACCGGGGACCAGCCTCAATGCGCTCCCGGCTGATCACCGAGGCGATGCGCTCGTAGTCGTAGGCCACTTCGAGTGGCCCAAAGCAGTAATCGCAGACGTGGAGCGCTTCAGCCGGGAACGGACGCTGACATTCCCGACAACGCAACCCAGTGACAAAATCGACCATCGGTCCTCCTCATCGATCGGGCATTGGCACCTGCTGCCCCCCGAAGGGTGTGCACTGGTTGCCGCGACGTCGACGGGCCCGTCCCTCAGTCGCTCTGGATGATGCCGACCATGGTAGTCGCTGCGTGGCACCCCCCGTCAACGCAGGTGGGTCAACGCAGGTGGAATGATCGCGGGGTGCCCCACACCTTCCACCACGGGGAATTTCGCCTGAACCAGCTCCTCGAGGCCAAGGGCGAACGGGCCATTTCGGTCTGCATCCCGGCCCGAGATGAGGGCTCCACGGTGGGCTCCGTGGTACGCGCCGTGGTCCAACCGTTCCTCGCTTCGGCTGGGGGCAATGGATTGGTGGACGAGGTCATCGTCCTCGACGACTCCTCCCAGGACGACACGGCCGAGCAGGCCCGCGACGCCGGTGCCCGGGTGGTCCGGGGCCAGGCAGCCGAGGGCGGCAAGGGACAGGCCATGGCCGCCGCCCTGGAGGCCAGCGTGGGCGACGTCATTGTCTTCCTCGATGCCGATGTGGCCAACACCACCCCGGCCTTCGTCACCGGGATGCTGGGCCCACTCCTCCTCGACGAGCGGATCGCTCTGGTCAAGGGCTTCTACACCCGACCGTTGCACGGCGAGCCCACGGGAGGCGGCCGAGTGACCGAATTGGTGGCCCGCCCCGTGCTCGAGCTCCTCTTCCCCGAACTGTCCGAGGTGCGGCAACCCTTGGCCGGTGAGACGGCGGCTCACCGCTGGGTGTTCGACAAGGTCGACTTCGCCGACGGATACGGCGTGGAGCTCGGTCTGCTCATTGATGTGGCGGCGCACCTCGGGGCCGACGTCATCGCCCAGGTCGACTTGGGTGAGCGCATCCACCGCAACCGACCACTAGAGGAGCTGCGGCCTCAGGCCGTGGACGTGCTGCGAGCAGCACTGGCGCGTTCCGCGTCCCCGCCCCAATCAGTGACACCAACGCAGTGACACCGCTCCTCGTCGTCTCCAACCGAGGGCCTCGTTCATTTCGTTTCGTTGACGGCCCCGATTCCGAGCTGGTGGCCCTGCCCCCCGGGGGCGGCCTCGTGTCGTCCCTCTACCCACTCCTCTCGGGTCCTGACCTCGACGCCACGTGGGCCTCGGTCACCATGGGCGCGGCGGATCGCGCCGCGGTGCAGCGCGGCCTCATGGTCGACCCCGACTGCACCTTGCTCCCGGTGGTCGTCGACGACGACACCTACCGCCAGGCCTACGACGTCATCGCCAACACCACGCTCTGGTACTGCCACCACCACCTCTTTGATCTGCCGCGCCGGCCTCGATTCGACCGCTACTGGCGGCTGGCCTGGGAGGGCTACCGCCGCTACAACCGATCCATGGCCGACGTCATCGCCCACCGGGCCACCGAGGGCAGCACCGTGCTGGTGCAGGACTATCACTTCGCCCTCTTGGGACAGATGTTGCGCACCGATCGACCCGACCTGCGCACGGTGCACTTCAATCACATCCCATTTGCCGATCCCAACATCCTGCACACGCTGCCCGACACCGCGGCGGACGAACTTCTGGCTGGACTGGCCGGATTCGATGCCTGCGGCTTTCACGCCGGCAAATGGGAGGCGGGCTTCCGAGCCTGTTACGCCGACACCGAGCTGGCCGCGCCCCGGACCTTTGTGGCGTCGCTCTCGCCCGACTATGACGGGCTCCTGGATGAGGCGGCCAGCACTGAATGCAAAGCGGCAGCCCAACAACTGCGAGCCGAAGCTGGTGGACGGACCATCATATTGCGCGTCGATCGAGTGGAGCCCTCTAAGAACATCGTGCGCGGCATGCTGGCCTACGAAGAACTCCTCCTGGCCCACACCGAGTGGCAGGGGCAAGTGATGCATATCGCGCTGGTGTATCCATCCCGGCAGGGGCTGGCCGAGTATCTCGCCTATGGCGCCGAGGTGGTGCACACGGCGGAGCGCATCAATGCCGCCCTCGGTACTGCCGATTGGCAACCCATTGTGCTGCACGTCGAAGACGACCGTCCCCGCTCACTGGCCGCCCTGACACTCTCTGACGTCCTGTTGGTGAACCCGGTACGCGACGGGCTCAACCTGGTAGCCAAGGAGGGACCGCACCTCAACCAGGTCGATGGCGTCTTGGTCCTGTCCCATCAAGCTGGGGCCTGGGAGGAACTACACGACGCCGCTCTCGGGGTGAATCCCTTCGATGTGGCGGGGACCGCCGATGTGCTGCACGCTGCGCTCTCCATGTCACAAGCCGAGCGGTCGGAACGGGCGGATCGCCTGCGCACCCTGATCCGTGCGCGCACGGCCAGCGACTGGCTCGACGACCAGCTGGCCGCGGCCAACCCGACCTAGCCCGCCGCCTCCAGCATCTGCTGCAGCAATGTCACTGCGCCCTGGGCGCCGTCGACGACGACATCGGCCGCCGCCACCACCTCGGGTGGGCTTTCTGGGTGAGCCACCGCCACCCGCGCCACCGTCATCCCCTTGTCGGCCAAAGCGCTGAGGGCAGCGAACACGGGCAGGTCGCCCCAATCGTCCCCGAAAGCGGCCGCGCTACGCCGACCCCGGACCAGTTCCTTGGTCACCGTTCCCTTGTCCACCGGCAACGGCGGGGCCAACTCCACCGAGAGGCCTGAGCGATACGACTTGAGTCCCCGGCCGACCACCTGTGCCTCGGCAAACTCCTCCGCCCACTGCTTCTGGGTCGGCGCGTGGCGCCAGTGCACAGTCACGGTCAGGCCCTTGGGCTCCACGTACACCCCATGAGCGGCCTGTTGGCGCGCCTCTTCGACTACGTCGGCGATCACGGCGCGCCAGGCTTCAGCCGCAGGCGCCACCTGGCGGCCCGCAGCGTCGATCGATTCCAACCCGTAGAGACCGACCAGTCGCACGCCGGCCGGTCGACTAAGCACCTCGGCCAAGAAGTCCACCGGTCGGCCCGAAATCACTGCCACCGAGCCAAAGGTACGAGACAGGCTGGCCAACAGCTGCGGCACTTCAGACAGCGGACGAGCCGCAGCCGGGTCCTCGACGATGTTCGACAGCGTGCCGTCAAAGTCCAGACAGAGCGCGCAGCCTTCCGGATCGGCCACCAGCGGCTGCAGAATGGAGGGGAGCGGTGCGATCAGGTGCCCGCTGCAGTGACGAGGTCCGCCCCGACCACCACCACGACGTCAACTCCGCTGACGCCGGCCACAGGGACGACGCTGGTCAGCGGCGCCACGGCCTTGGCCTGCAGACCGAGGGCGGTGGCGATCTCCGATGCTGCGGCCTCCTGCCCGGCGGCGTAGTACACCATCGACTGGGCCACGGTCGTGGCCGCATCGGTCGGTGTCTTCATCTGCCAGCCATCCCCACCCAATAGGGTCGAGTAGTGGGCCGCCAACCCGTTCGAGTTGGTGGCGTTGGCCACAATCACGCTGACCGAGGCCTTGGCCACGGTGGTCGTGGTTGTCGTCTGGTGCTGATGGCTGCTGACGGTGGTTGTGGTGACCGCTGAGAAGGCCACGCCACTCACCTCGGGCCGGGTGCCCACCGCCACCAGAGTGACCACGGCGACCACGAAGACGGCCAACACGAGCAATGCTCGAACCGGTGCCAACCCCATTGGTGTCTGCCCTCCATTTGGTACATCCGGGCTGGAGGTCGGCGGGTCAGAGGCCATTAAAGGCCCAGCCTGCCGTGCCCCCGGCCACCACGCAAGCCATTTGTCACCTCATAGAACTGCGCTGGACGCGTAGGCTTGCGAGCGCAGGGGTGGATCACACAGATCGAAGAGCTCGTTCGATCCATGCCCACTGCCCGAGTAGCTCAGTTGGTAGAGCACTTCACTTGTAATGAAGATGTCGCGGGTTCGATTCCTGCCTCGGGCTCCATGGCGGAATCACCAAGGTTACGTAGCCAGTGAGGGAGAGGAAATGCAAGTGTTGAAGGACTTCAAGCAGTTCATCCTCCGCGGCAACGTGGCGGACTTGGCCGTGGCCGTCGTGGTGGGCGCCGCCTTCACCGCTGTGGTGACGGCCCTGGTCGGAGACCTATTGACTCCGCTTATCGCTGCCATTTTCGGGCAACCCAACTTCGCCCACCTCTACTTCACCATCAACAAGTCACAGTTCGAGTACGGCGCGTTCCTCAACACCCTGATCTCGTTCCTCACGGTGGCCACTGTGGTGTTCTTTGCTGTAGTCCTGCCCCTCACCCGCCTGATGGCGCGGCTCAACCGAGGTCCCAGCACCGCTCCGGCTCCAGCCACTAAAGAATGCCCCGAGTGTCTGAGCAACATTCCCGAACCCGCCCGCCGGTGCGCCTTCTGCACCATCGAATTGACCGCCAGGGAGACTTAGCGGACTTAGCCCGATATGGAGAGCGAACTGCCCGACTTGGAGTTGTAGGCATAGGCGAAGGACATACCGGATCCGGTACTAGTCGTGGACGATCCCAGACGGGCGGTCGCCACCGCTCCGGCACCAAAGGCACAAGCAATGGAAGTCGAGCCATGTGCGCTCCTGGCGTCAGCAGTTCCACCGTCGTAGGCGATGGCTGTCGATCCACCATCGCCGGATACGTTCAATGCCTGTGCCTTCGATCCGTTGACGGCGACTGCGTCCGTCTCCGAGCCGCCCCCGTGACCGAAATTGGACGAGGTGGCGAGGCTGTCGTCACTAGCCGTCGCGGCGGCATAGCCGGAACCGACGTTCAAGGAATCAGCCTCGGCATCATTTCCACTGGCCGACGAAAGTGATACTCCGCCCTTGCCCCCATTCTGGGCATACGCGGTGTCACTGGTTCCGGTCGCCGTAGCAACAGCTGAGCCCAGATTGCCTCGGCTGGCAGCTCCCGCGATGTCATCGAGGCCGGTGGCATCAGCCTGGGCTGACCCGTCGAGACTGCCCGCCTCCGTGCTCGCCATGGAGTTGGAGCCGCGTGCCTCCGAAATGGCGCTGTCGCCATTGCCGTCGGCTAGAGCCTCGGAACTGGAGGCGCCGTCGAGACTCTCGGCCACAGCCGTGTTGTCACTGGAATTGGCAAACGAGGGGGCACTGCCGGCGATCGCCATTGCATTATTGCCGTCTGCCGTGGCGGAATTGTCGTCTGAATCACCAGAGACCGTGGCCAGCCCGGCAAAGGCCTGGGCATGAGGCCCTTCCGCCAGCGCGGTGTTGTCGTTGGTATGACCACTGCCCGAATTTTGGCCCGAAATCGCCGTGTCTCCCTCTCCGAGCGCGATCGCCGAGTTTCCGTTGGAGCTGGGATCTCCGGCGCTGGCTGACGAAGTGGCGAATGCGCTGTGGCAGGAGTTGTCTCCCGCTGCCGACCCCGTGCTGACACCCACACACGTGGCCACTGCACTGGCGCCGGCGGACGATGACGAAATGATGCCGGCGCCGAAGATGCCCAGGGTGGCCAGCAAGCCGCCACCCGAAAGTGTGGCCACCGTGCGCACTGAACGGTGGGACGAAGTCACCCTCGGTGTGACAATTTTGCGTGCCGTCACTCGCCCACCGCGGGGCTTGGCGTGTTTGGGGCTCTCCTTGGACATGACATTCCCTTCCGAGCCACCACAGCAGTGGTCCCCGTGAAGGCTACTCACCAGGGCGCGGCCAACGGTTCCCGTCGAGCGAAAGCCTCTCTGAATGGACTTAGCCCGATATGGAGAGCGAACTGCCCGACTTGGAGTTGTAGACATAGGCGAAGGACATACCGGATCCGGTACTAGTCGTGGACGATCCCGGGTCGGCGGTGGCCACTACTCCCGAGCCCCATGCAGTCGCGACGGAATACGAACCGTCGGTGCTGTCGGCGACAGCCGTGGCGCCATCGTAAGCAGTAGCCGTAGATCCGCCCGCGCCGGACCCGTTCTCGGCTTCCGCTTTTGAACCATTGACGGCAACCGCTTCCGTGCCACCTTCCTTGCCGGCGTTGATCGAAATGGCGAGGCTGTCGCCACTGGCCGACGCGGTGGACTCACCGTCAGTTGCTTGATTAATGGCCTGACTCTCGGCGTCATCACCGCTGGCCGACGCCGTGGACTCACCGTTGTTTCCAAGGTTGTCGGCCACGCTCTCGGCGTCGTTGCCATTCGCCGCCGAATTGGCCTCGCCCCGACTTCCTAGGTTGTCGGCCTGGCTCTTTGAGTCCTCTCCGCTGACCGACGAGATTGTCACTCCATCATGATCTTTGTCATTTTCGGACACGGCGAGGTCACCGGTTCCCTTCACAGTGGCCTGAGCCGTGCCGCCATTCCCTTTATTCGACGCGAAGCCTTGTGAATGTGATCCGGTTACCTTTGAGAGAACCGTTCCACGATCGCCGGTGTTGATGGCCAACACTTGATCACTCGCGCCAGTGGCCTCAGCCTGGGCCAACCCACTGTGCCCATCGGTTACTGCTTCGGAAATAGAGCCAATGCCACGAGCCACGGAGAGAGCGGAGGTGTCATTGCCGACGGCGTTGGCGATGGCGTTGGCACCACCGAGACCCTTGGCGACCGCCGTGTCGTTGCTTGATTGCCCCATGAAAGCATTGCCGGCGCGGGCTTGTGCCGAGCCATCCGCCGTGGCCTTGTCGTTGTCGGTACTGCCCGTGTTGTCCGCCCTCCCCGCCTCTGCTTGGGCGTTTGACCCGTGAGCCACCGCCACGTTGTCGTTGGCATGCCCAGTACCCGTATTGTCGCCGGAAACGGCAAGAGCTCCAGCTCCGCGTGCGATGGCCGAGTTCCCGGGGGCTTGAGGACCTCCGGCACGGGCCAGCGAACCGGCAACGGCGCTCACGCAGGAGTCGTCTCCAGATGCGGTCTGCGTGCTGTTGCCCGAGCAGACGGCGACTGCGCTGGCTCCGGCCGAAGATGACGAGACGATGCCGGCGCCAAGGATGCCGAGGGTGGCGAGCATCCCACCACCCGACATCGTGGCCACCGTTCGCACTGATTTGCGGCTCGAAGGCACGCTGGCTGGACAATTTTGCGGGGCGTCACGCGCCCTCCACGGGCCTTGGCATGCTGGGGGCGCTACCTGGCCATGACTTTCCCTCCCGACTGACCACAGCTGTGGTCGCCCCAAGGCTGGCCAACAGGGAGCGCAGCGGCGAAGATTACGGACGAGCGAGCGCCCTCTGGCGTGCCACTTCGAAGGCCGCAACGGCCCCGGCCACGCCCACATTGAGCGACGGCAGTTGGCCGTGCTGGGGGATAGAGACCACCGCGTCGCAGCGCCTCCGCACCAGCGGGGCCAGGCCCTTGTCTTCGCTGCCCACCACCAGCGCCACCGGACCTTCGCCTAAGGGAAGGCCGTAGAGCGACTGCGTCGACTCACCGGCCAACCCCACGGACCACACCCCGAGGTTGGTCATCACTTGCAACGCGGCCGGAATGCCACCCACCACCGAAAAGGCCAGGTGCTCAATGGCTCCGGCCGCTGTCTTGGTCACCGTCGGGGACAACCGAGCCGAGCGATGACGGGGCAAAACCACGCCAGTCACACCGGCGCACTCCGCACTGCGCAGTAATGCACCCAGGTTGCGGGGATCGGTAATGCCGGCGGCCACAAGTAGGAAGGCGGGCACGCCAGATCGGCTGGAAGCACACAGCTCTTCGAGCGGGATGGGTTCAATGGCATGGGCCAGCGCCATGACTCCCTGCGGCGACTCAGTCCGGGCCTGAGCATCGAGTCGGGTTCGTGGCACCGTCTCCACGGGCACCCGCATGCGGGCCGCCAGTTCCTCAATCTTGTCCAGCTGCGTCGACGGGTCTTGGTCCTCGGCCAGGAGGATCTTGCGCACTGTGCGCCGCCCCACGCTCAACAGTTCGAGCACGGCGTGACGACCCTCGACTTGGTCACCACCCAATTCGCCCTGCTCGCGATCACGGAAACGTCCGCCCGGTTCGGGCCGTCGTCCCCGATCTGCACCGCCGCGCGGCCGCTGTCCTCGGGGTGGCGTCATGCCTCGACCATGAGCACGATGGCCATGCAGGCGATGCCTTCGGCTCGACCCAACGCACCCAGTCCCTCGGCCCGAGTGGCCTTGATCGACACCGGCCCGCCCAGCACACCTGTCAAGAGTTCCGACATGGCGCTCGTATGGGGCGCCAAGCGGGGCGAGTCACAGATGACGGTGCAGTCGGCGTTGGCCACCACGTAACCCTCGGTGGTGGCCATCTGCACCACTTCGGTCAGCAGGTGCACGCTGTTGGCACCTTCCCACACCGGATCGGTGTCGGGAAAGTGCTGACCCAAGTCGCCGAGATTGGTCGAACCCAATATGGCATCGGCCAACGCGTGGCAGACGGCGTCGGCATCGCTGTGCCCGCCCAGCCCGCGCGCGCCTTCAATAACCACGCCGCCCAACACCAGGGGTCGATGCGGGTCGTCAGAGAATCGGTGAATGTCGATGCCTTGCCCTATTCGCACGCTCAAGCCTCCAAGAGATGTTCGGCCGTACGTAGGTCGGCTGGGGTCGTGATCTTCATATTGCGCGGCTCGCCTTCGACCACCCGCACCGTACCCCCGAGCGCCTCGACCAGCGCGGCGTCATCGGTGGCGTCGGCACCTCCGGCATGCGCACGGCGTAAGACGTCGGCGGCAAAGGCCTGCGGTGTCTGCACCGCCACCAAGGTGCTGCGATCGGGAGTCGATTCCACAAACGCCACACCGTCGCGAATCTCGATGGCCTTGATGGTGTCGCTCACCGGAAGGCCTGGGATGGCGCCATCGACTCCGGGTTGCGCCACGGCGGCCACCACGGCCCCGAAGAGTTGGCTCGATGCGAGGGGACGAGCCGCATCGTGCACCACGATGACGTCCGCTTCGTGAGGGACGACGGTCAACCCGTTACGAACTGACTCGGCTCTGGTGTCACCACCTTCGACGACCACGTCGGCGCCGTAATCGAATTCGAAGTTCGCACCGCCGGGCACGACGAGCACCACACCAGCGGCGGCGGGACGGCAGGCCTCCACCGAACGCTCGACCACGGTCCGACCCGCCAACACTTCGAATTGCTTCAACCGGCCAAAGCGGCGGCCTGATCCTCCGGCCACCACGATCGCCCACACGTGCGCCATGGCGCCGTTATTAGGTCAGCGCGTCGTTCAGACGCTCTTCGGCCGTCTCTTCATCGACGTTCAGCGCGAAGGTGAGCTCTGAAACCAGGATCTGCCGGGCCCGCTGCAGCATGCGCTTCTCTCCCGCGGACAGACCCTTGTCCTTGTCCCGGATCGAGAGGTTCCGCACCACTTCGGCCACCTGGTAGATGTCACCAGAGCGCAGCTTCTCAGAGTGGTTCTTGTAACGACGGGACCAGTTCGTCGGCATACGCGCTTCCTTCTTGCGCAGCACGGCAAAGACTTCTTCCACTTCTTCGTCATTAATCACTTCACGGAGACCCACGCCCTCGGTGTTGTCGGCCGGCACGTTGAGGATGAGATCCCCGTAGGCCAGGCGCAGCACCAGGTACTCGCGCTTCTCGCCGAATGCGACTTTGGTCTCACGCTTTTCGATGACCGCAGCCCCGTGGTGGGGGTATACGACTTTGTCTCCGACCTTGAAGGACACAGAACTCCCTTGCACTGGCACGGACACGGCGTCCAGCAGTGACGATTTCAGAGGTTGCCGTACCGATCCTGAAGTGTGAGCCGGTCGGACAGCAGCCATCCATTGTACAGGACGCGGCTAGTGGAGGCTCCCGCCTATTCGTAGCGCTCGAAGATGCTGGCTTCGACCATGCGAGCCAGTCCTTCCCGCACGGCCCGGGCGGTGGCGGCCCCGATCCCCTCAATCGACTCGAGTTCGGGGGCGCTGGCCGACATAATTTCGGGCAGGCTGCCGAACCGCTCCACCAGGCGCTCGGCCAACACGTTCGACAGCTGTGGGAGGCGATTGAGCAACCGGTAACCACGGGGGGCCATCTCGACATGCAGTCCGGCATCGGAGTTGGGCAGTCCCAAGGTGGTGCTGACGTGTCCCAGGTCCATGAGGTCGTCCGGGTCGAGGGAGCGCAGTCGGTCGAACGACGCCTTCTGGTCGGCGTAGTCCCGGATAACGAGGTTGAGCGTCTCGATGACCCCAGCGCTGAGCTCCTCGGTCTGCAGATGGATCAGGCGACCGTCGGAACCGAGCTCCACCAGGTGCCCTTCGATTTCCTCCGCAATACGACGCACCATCTCACCGGGTTGGAGCACCGAGACGACGTCGCGGGCGGAGACGCTGTCTTCCATCTCGAGACGGGACAATGAGGTGAGGGCATCGTCGAATCGCACTCGGAATCGCTGCAATGTGGCCAGCGCTTGGCTGGACCGGTCAATGAGCCACCCGGCCGACTGCGTGGTGTGCTTCAGACCGTTTCGATACACGGCGATGGTGGCCATGGCCTCCGAGACGGCGATGACGGGCACGTCAATGGAACGGGCCACCCGCTCGGCGGTGCGGTGACGAGTCCCGGTCTCGGTTGTGGCGATGCTGGCCTTTGGCACCAAGTGCACATTGGCTCGGGCGATACGCGACGCGTCGGGCGCGAGGATGATGGCGCCGTCCATTTTGGCCAGCTCCGACAGTCGCTGTGGGCTGTACTCGGCATCGAGCAGGAACCCTCCCGTGCACACCGACAGGACGGCAGGATCATCGCCCACGATGATCAACGCACCGTGTTTGGCCTGCAATATGCGATCGAGTCCTTCGCGGAGCGCAGTCCCCGGAGCGACCAGCGCCAGGGCATCGTTCAGCGGCTGGCTGCCTCGGTCAACCACGGGGGCATCGTACCCGGCAAGTGGTTGGTCGAGACCCCAATGGCCTCGAGCAGCGTCCGCGCCCCGAACACTTCCATGCCAGTGGGGATGACCTCTTCCGGAGTCGAGGCCGGGACCAACGCCCTCGTGAACCCCGCTCGATAGGCCTCAGCCAGCCGGCGGTCCGCCCCCGGCACCATCCGTACTTCCCCGGCCAATCCCAGTTCACCGAACGCAACAAGATCGGGAGGCAGCACACCTCCGTCCATGGCCGAAGAGATGGCCAAGGCAATGGCCAGATCGGCAGCCGGCTCGTGCACGTTGATGCCACCAACGGCGGCCACGAACACAGAACAATTGCTCACCGTCGCGGCCACGCGGTTGCTCATCACGGCCAGCACTTGCGACAGTCGGGAGCCGTCCACACCGAGCGCGTGCGGCCGACCACCCGGCTGGCTCAAATTCACCAAGGCTTGGATCTCCACCAACAATGGGCGACGACCTTGCAGCACGGGCATCACCACGCTCCCGGGCACGCCAGTCATCCGATCGCCCAGCAGGAGGGGCCCGGGATCAGGCACCGCGCGCAGGCCGTCCTCGCGCATTTCGAAGATGCCCACCTCTCCAGCCGGCCCGAAGCGGTGCTTCACCGCGGTCAGGACCCGGATGGCGTGGTGGCGATCCCCGTCGAAGGAGATGACGGTGTCGACCAGATGCTCAATGGCTCGGGGTCCCGCCAGGTCGCCATCCTTGGTGACGTGGCCCACCAGGACAATGGCAATGCCGATCGATTTGGCCAGCCGAGTCAGACGCTCCACGCAGGCATTGACCTGGGCCAAGCTCCCCGCCGCACCAGGTAAGGCGTCGTCGGAAATGGACTGGATGGAATCGACCACCACCAAACCAGGGCGGTGGCGTTCGATGGCCGACTCGATCGCCGCCACATCGTGACCTTCGAGGGCCAACAGCCGTTCAGGTACCGGACCGATCCGCCAGGCCCGCCCGCTCACCTGGGTCAGCGACTCCTCGGCCGACGCCAGGAGCACATCCACTCCGCTGGTCGCCACTGACGCCAACACTTGAAAGAGCAGGGTGGACTTGCCCACACCGGGCGGCCCGAACACCAGCGTCACCGAGCCAGGCACAAAACCACCACCGAGTACTCGGTCCACCTCGCCCATTCCTGTGGGAAGGGGCTGAGCGTCACCACCGTTCACTGAGTGGAGCGAGACCGCCTCACGCCCCGGGGCGCCTACCGCCCCGGTTGGGGCCTGCAAGGTGTTCCAGGCGCCACAGAACGAGCACCTTCCCACCCAGCGGGGCGACCGCCCGTCACAGGTTGCGCAGGTAAAGATCGGTGACTTGGCCATTCCCACACTCTAGCGAACACCTGTTCGTATTTGGGGCTAGCTAATGCTGCAAGCGGACCGGCTCATGAAAACGTGCGCCGAGAGCGCCACCCCAGCGTCCACCCCAGGAGCAGGAGGAGTGCCCCAACACTGAGCAGAGAGACCAGGGCTCCATGGGAGACGCTTTCGGGGTCATAGGTCAATCGGATCTCGTGCACGCCGGCCGGAACGGGTACCGCCTGGAACGCCACGTCAGCCCGCCTCACCGTGACCGCCCGGCCGTCGACCGTGGCCTGCCAACCAGGCGCGTAGGTCTGGCGCACCACCAACCAGCCCCGCCGCGGCGCAGTAGCCCGCACCGTGAGCGCCGACGGACCGCGCGCCGTCACCTGAGCCGACCCATCGCCCGCGCCCAGTCCCCGGGTCGCGCCCAGCGAGCCCACTGCTTTTCCAGCGTCAGATGCCGGATCGAGCACCACGGTGCCATCAGGATCGAACGAGCAGCGATCAACCTCGCGGAGCGCAGCGCCGTCCCCACCCCGAGCGAGGATGGACTGGCTGACCATGCTCACCAGTGAGGCTCCTGGCACCTCGTAGGCCGGGACCCAACTCACCAAGGTCGTCTGTGTCAGCCCGTCTGATGCCCCACCGCCGATGACCCAGTGCACCCCGAACAGACGCAACCCCTCAAGGCAGCGGGGGGCGCGTTCGCCGTAGGGCTCATTCACCCTGAAGACCTTGTCGTACAGCGAGTCATGCCACGACAAACCGATGGCGTCGTAGGAGCCAACGTCGTGGACACCAAACCACAGACTGGTGGAGGCCATGGGAAAGCTGTTGGCGAGAAACAGTGTCTCGCTGGTGCCGATCAGCTTGGTCAGATGACGCACGGCCACAGAGTGGGGATAGGCATCCGCAGCAGGCACGGTCGGGTTGTAGGACTGCATGATCAGACCGTTGGATGCGAAGGCCAGCGCCCCGAGGGCCAATGCGCCCACTCCCCGCGCCAGGCCCGCCAGCCCGAGAGCCAACAGGGCGAGGACAAGCGCGAACCCTCCGGCGATGAGCAGTTCGACCAACCGGTTGTCGAAAGCGATGTGCATCACTCTCGCTGGGGCCGACTGAGTCATGCGACTGAAGTTCCACCCCGCAAAGAGTGCGGCCACGCTAATGAGTGCAAACGAAGCGATCACGACACGCACGACGTCATGTCGCGCCCTGGTCGTGGCGTCAGGCGGGGTGAGTACCCACTCACAACCCAACGCAGCCAGCACCGCGACGCCGAGCAGCAGGACGTCCTGGCTTCGATTGAGCCCCGCCACCCCCACGAGGGGAACGTCGTGCCACCACAACCCGGCGACGCGAGCGAAGAGGAGAAAGCTCCCCACAACTGTCGCCCCCACACCGAAGAGGGCGATAGCTTCTCGGCGCCGTCTCCAGGCTCCGGCCAGCCCCAAAGGGAGGAGACAGAGCGCCAGTAGACCGGTGGCGTTCCCGTTGGCTTCTGGGTAGATCGGCTCGTGACTGTGATGGCCCATCGAACGCGGCCCCGAATGGGCATGTAGCTGGGGCGCACCCAGCAAGTTGGGGAAGGCCATGAGGGGTGCCGCACTGGGACTCAATCCCGCCACCGAGGCAGCCGAGTGAGCCCGGAGCTGGGCTGGTCGAGCTCCTTCGGCGCTGTATTGCAGGAACGGGAAGAGCTGCACGGCCGATAGACCGGCACCCAGCAACGCGACAGCGCAGAGACGCAACAGCCAGGCCAATCGGCGGCGCAACGTGGCGATCTCCACGAACATGGCCACCAGCGCGTAGACCATGACCAATGCGCCGTCGAAGACCATGGTCTCGGGGTGTCCGTCCAACACCATGAAGGCCAGCGCTACTGAAAGTCCCAGCAATGCACCGAGCCGCTTGGCCCGCTGCCGCTGTTTCGTGCCGCGCACCTTCGACGACACCTCGGGACGCTGATCAAGTCCGACCCGTAGGCACCAAAGGGCCAGCGGCAATGTGGCTGACACCGCGACTTGGCCCTGGTAATCGAGCCAAACCAGGTGGTAGCCGCCGTAGGCGAAAAGGGTGGCGCCGACCAGGGCCGACACCGTGCGCAAGCGATGGCGGCGCAGGAAGAGGAAGGTGAAGAAACCGAGGAGCCACAGTCGCGCCAACGCCGAAGCGATCAGGGCCAAGCGAAAGCTCAGGAAATAGAAAGGGGTGGTGAACGGCGAGAGCACCACGGTCTGCCCGTCGGCCAGGTAAGGCTGCCCGTTCCCGCTGTAGGGATTCCACGTGGGCAGGTGACCGGCCCTGACTTGGGCCGCGTCGAACCGCAGGAACGGTCCGAAGTCGTCGTAGACGTCGCTGACCACATCGTTCTTGGGCTGTACCGGTGCCGTGCCGACTCTGGTAATCGTCGATAACTGGCCGAGGTCTCCGGGCAGGTAGTCGCCTCCATGCACAATGGGCGACCACAGTTCAATGACGGCGAGTCCGAGGAAGAAAATTGCTGCGGCCACGCCCCGCCAGGCCGCGATGCGGCGCGGCGGACTATGCGCCACTCAATTGGAACTTCATTGCTACAGGCAAGGCCGACTTGGCATGACTGATCGCCACACCGGCGCGATCCGGGTTACTCCGAGTCGACTCCCGCACCGGCACCGGCCAGCTCCAACGGAGGCGGCTGCATGCCCTCGATGGCCCGGAAGCTCAGCTGCGGTCCCTCGCCGTCGATGGGTGATTCCTCCACGTCGACGACGATGGTCTCGCCGACCCGGAATTCCTTCCACAAAATGCGCTCGGACAAGGGATCCTCAATGAGCTGCTGAATGGCTCGACGCAAGGGGCGAGCACCCAGTTGCGGGTCGTAGCCCTTTTCGGCCAAGTAGGTCCGCGCCGCTGGGGTCAGTTCGAGGCCGATGCCTTGATCCGACAGCTGGCGGATCGTCCGCGACATGAGCAGGTCGACGATTTCGGTGACCTCGGGCAGGGTGAGCTCGTGGAACACGATGACCTCGTCAATGCGGTTCAGGAACTCGGGACGGAAGTGACCCTTGAGTGCCTCGTCCACCTTGGCCTTCATGCGCTCGTAGGTCACGGCCTCGGACGTCTTGGCAAAGCCCATTGACGACTTGCGCAGGTCGGCGGTGCCGAGATTCGAAGTCATGATCAGCACTGTGTTCTTGAAGTCCACCGATCGACCCTGGGCGTCGGTCAAGCGACCGTCTTCGAGGATCTGCAGCAACGTGTTGAAGACGTCGGGGTGGGCCTTCTCCACCTCGTCGAAGAGCACGACAGAGAAAGGCTTGCGACGCACCGCTTCGGTGAGCTGTCCGCCCTCTTCGTATCCCACGTAGCCGGGAGGCGAACCCACCAAGCGGCTGACGGTGTGCTTCTCCATGTACTCGGACATGTCGAGCTGAATGAGCGCGTCCTCGTCGTCGAAGAGGAACTCGGCCAGCGTCTTGGCCAGCTCGGTCTTGCCCACGCCCGTCGGGCCCAGGAAGATGAACGAGCCGCTCGGGCGCTTGGGGTCCTTGAGGCCGGCGCGCGTGCGTCGAATAGCCCGGGACAGCGCCTTCAGTGCCTCTTCCTGACCGATGACCCGCTTGTGCAGCTCATCTTCCATACGAAGCAGCTTGGCTGTCTCTTCCTCCGTGAGGCGGTAGACCGGAATGCCGGTCCAGGCTGCCAACACTTCGGCAATGACTTCCTCGTCCACGACGTCGAACAGGTCGACGCCCTCAGCCCGCAGTTCGGCCTCCTGGGTCTCCTTGAGGTCCAGGCGCTCCTTCTCCTGCTCGGCCAGCTTCTTGGCCTGCTCGAAGGCGCCCTTCTCAATGGCTGCCTCCTTGTCGGCACGCAGTCGTGCGATCTCCTCGTCCAGCTTCTTGGCGCCGGGCGGCGAAGACATGCGACGAATACGCAGACGGCTGCCGGCCTCGTCGATGAGATCGATGGCCTTATCAGGCAGGAAGCGGTCGGCCAGGTAACGGTCGGCCAGATTGGCGGCGGCCACCAACGCCTGGTCGGTGATGCTTACGGCGTGGTGCGACTCGTAACGGTCGCGTAGGCCCTTCAAGATGTCGATGGTCAGCGCCACTGTGGGCTGGTCCACCTTCACTGGTTGGAAGCGGCGCTCCAGCGCGGCGTCCTTTTCGAGGTGCTTGCGGTACTCGTCGATCGTCGTGGCACCGACGGTCTGGAGCTCGCCCCGAGCCAGCATCGGCTTCAGGATGGACGCAGCATCGATGGCACCCTCGGCCGCGCCAGCGCCGACCAGCGTGTGGATCTCGTCGATGAACAGGACAATGTCGCCCCGGGTTCGGATCTCCTTGAGCACCTTCTTCAGGCGCTCCTCGAAGTCACCGCGGTAGCGGCTACCAGCCACCAGAGCACCGAGATCAAGCGTGTAGAGCTGCTTCCCAGTAAGGGTCTCAGGCACATCGTTGGAGACGATGCGCTGGGCCAGACCTTCCACAATGGCGGTCTTGCCCACGCCGGGCTCGCCTATCAGGACCGGGTTGTTCTTGGTGCGGCGCGACAGGACCTGCATCACACGCTCAATTTCTTTTTCGCGTCCGATGACTGGATCCAGCTTGCCGTCACGGGCCAGCTGGGTCAGGTTGCGGCCGAACTGGTCGAGCACCGCCGACCCGGAGCCGGTTTCGCCCGAAGCAGCGCCTTGGGCTGCTCCGACCGCTTCCTTGCCTTGGTTGCCCGACATGAGCTGGATCACCTGCTGGCGCACCCGGCCCAGATCGGCGCCCAGGCTGACCAGGACGGTGGCAGCGACGCCTTCGCCTTCGCGCACCAGACCGAGCAGCATGTGCTCGGTACCGATGTAGCTGTGGCCGAGTTGCAACGCCTCACGCAGTGAGAGTTCGAGGACTTTCTTGGCTCGAGGGGTGAACGGCGGTGATCCGCTGGGAGCGGTACCGGCCATACCAATGGTCTCTTCGACCTTCTCGCGCACAGCCTCCAGCGAGATGCCCAACGATTCCAACGCCTTGGCCGCGACGCCTTCACCCTCATGGATCAAGCCCAGAAGAATGTGCTCGGTCCCGATGAAGCTGTGGTTCAGCAGGCGCGCTTCTTCTTGCGCCAGCACCAACACCCTTCGTGCCCGGTCGGTAAAGCGTTCGAACACCCTGACCGCCTCTCTCTAGTTCGGTCTTCAGTGTACCTGCGCCCTGCCTAGCTACAGGCGGCAGCTCCTACAAGGGAAACTCCCAAACCGAACACTTCCTGCGCTCGACTCTGCCCGGCGGCTGTCACAGCGGTTCAGCTGTCGCCTATCGTCACTGAAAGTGAACGCTTTGGAGGCTCTCGGCCTTCCCCGTCTGCAGGACGGCCTGCTCCGGCTAGAGCCGCTCCTGACCAGCTCTGTTGTCACCGGGGATGCCTTTTTAGACGACGTCACCACCCATCTCATTGCCGCCGGCGGCAAGCGCCTTCGACCCATGCTGGCCCTGGCCACGGCCACTGCGGGCCAACGAGAGGCCACCCTGGACGACCTCATGGGAGGGGTGGCGGTCGAACTCGTCCACCTGGCCTCGCTCTATCACGACGATGTCCTGGACGAGGCCACCATCCGGCGAAATGTGGAGAGCGTCAACAGCCGTTTCGGCAATCTCGTGGCCATCGTGGCCGGCGACTACCTGCTAGCGCGATCGGCCGCCATTGCCGCTGGATTGGGCGTGGAAATCGCCGAGCTGTTGGCCAACACGCTGGGCCAGCTGTGCCAAGGACAGGTCTCCGAGGTTCGTTCGGCTTTCCAGGTGGATCGCAGCCACCAGAGCTACACCGACGCCATCGCCGGAAAGACAGCGGCGCTGACCGCTACCTCCTGCCGCATCGGCGCCCTCACCGGCGGCCTGCCGTCTTCGGAGGTTGACGCCTGCACCGAGTATGGACATTGCTTCGGCATGGTGTTCCAGATAAGGGACGACATACTCGACGTCACCGCCACCGAAGGGGAGCTCCTCAAGCCGGCAGGTCAGGACCTGGCCGAGGGCATCTATACCCTCCCGGCTCTCATCGCTCTGGCGGATCCCGACGCTGGTCCGGACTTGCGCCAACTCCTGGGCAAGCCACTGGCTGAGCCCGAGCGGGAGAAGGCCCGAGCGATCGTGGCCAACTCACCAGGTATCGAGGCTGCGGTCACCGAAGCCCGCTCCTACGTTGAGCGGGCCCAACAAGCGACGGCTGGCATCACGGCGTCGGAGCTACGAGATGGCCTCAATCGGCTGGTCGCCGAGCTTCTGACCGACCTTCCTAGCTGAGCGAGTTCGACGTCGAGGCAGCGGAAGAGCTGCCTCCGCACGCAGCCTCAATCCGACTCAGTATCCGCTCACCGCGTGCCTGTAGACGCTCAATCCGCTTGATCCGGTGTTGCACGAACGTCACCACCTTGGGGTGATGGTTCGCGGTGGCCTTGGCTTCATGGGCCTGCGCCTTCGACAACAACGAAGGCACCTTGGATTCTCGCGACTGAATCTTGGAAACGCGAGCCTCCGCCTTGGCGCAGTCGATCAGGTGCGACGAGGTCGGCGTTGTGGCCGCCCCGGCACCGCCCATTGCGCCGAAGGTCAGTGCCCCCAGGAGAGCGGAGCCGGCAAGGACAGACTTCATGGTCATGTGCTTCGTCATGCTCAACACCCTGCACCCGACCTATGAACATTCTGTGAGGGGAGTGTCAGGGTCTTTCCGGCCGCAGCGTTGGAAATGCAATGACTTCCCGAATGTTGGGCACGTCACCCAGTAGCATGATGAGCCGGTCGATGCCGAGCCCGAACCCGGAAGTGGGCGGTAACCCGTATGCAAGGGCCCGCAAGTAGTCCTCGTCGACCTCACTGGCTTCCTCGTCCCCGGCTGCGTGCTTGGCTGCCTGCTCCATGAAGCGGGCGCGCTGGTCGTCGGGGTCGATCAGTTCGGTGAAGCCGTTACCCAGCTCCCGGCCGGCGATGACCGGCTCGTAGCGTTCCACCAACTCAGAATCCTCTCGGTGGCGCCGAGCCAGTGGTGACACCTCGGCCGGGTAATCCATGACGAAGACGGGACCCCACAACTCGGCCTCAGTGGTCTTCTCGTAAATCTCGAGCAGCACCTTGCCCGTTCCCCAATCATCTTCGACCTTGATGCCCACCTCGGTCGCCACCTTGGTCAACTCGTCCATGGCCGTGTGCACATTCAGGTTGTAGCCCGTCGCCTCCAGCACCAGTTCGCTCATGGTGGCCCGCCGCCACGGGGGCGTCAGGTCAAGTTCACGACCGCCGTAGGTCAGCACCGTGGTGCCCAAAAAGTCCTGGGCCGCGCCGGCCACCAACTCTTCGAACACCTTCATGGTGTCGTGGTAATCGGCATAGGCCTGGTACAGCTCAATGGTGGTGAATTCAGGGTTATGCCGGGGCGAGATGCCTTCGTTGCGGAAGCTGCGGCCGATCTCGAACACCTTGTCGAACCCACCGACCACCAGACGCTTGAGGTACAGCTCGGGTGCCACGCGTAGGAAGAGGTCAATGTCGAGCGTGTTGTGGTGGGTGATAAACGGACGCGCCGTTGCCCCGCCGGCAATGGGATGGAGGATTGGCGTCTCCACCTCGACAAAGCCCATGTCCCACAGGCGTTGGCGCATGCCGCGCACTACGTTGCTGCGCAACATGAGCAGCTGGCGGCTGCGCTCGTTGGCCCAAAGATCCACCTCGCGCTGTCGGTATCGAGTCTCCACATCCGACACGCCGTGCCACTTGTCGCCGAAGTTGCGCCGCGCCTCGGCCAGCAACTCCCAGGAAGTGACTTTGACCGACAGTTCACCGCGCTTGGTGCGCACCACCTCGCCGGTGGCCCCGATCCAATCGCCCAGGTTCAGCCGCACAAATTCATCGAAGCCATCGGTGACCGACGCCAACGCAAATAGCTGCACCGAACCCGACGCGTCACGCAGCTCGCCGAAGGCCAGCTTGCCCTGTGGCCTAGAGAGCATGAGGCGTCCGGCCACTCCGACAGTCACGCCGGACTCCTCGCCCGGAGCCAACTCAGACCATTGTTCGACCACCTCGGCCGCCTGGTGGGTGCGGTCGAAGCGATAGGGGATGTCCGTCACTGGGCCACGTTGCGTTCGTACACAATGCGCAGTCCATGCAGGGTCAGCCAAGGTTCCACGTGCTCAATGGTGTCCGAATGTGGCGCGATGAGCGAACTGAGGCCCCCGGTGGCCACCACGGTCGATGGCCCCAGCTCCTCCATGAAGCGCCGAGCCAGCCCGTCGACCTGGGCCGCGAAGCCGTACAACGTCCCCGACTCGATCGATTCCACCGTCGAGCGCCCAATCACGCTGCGCGGCTCGACCAGTTCCACGCGCCGCAGCGCTGCCGCGTGTTGATAGAGTGCCTCCAGGCTGATGGCCACCCCCGGCGTAATGGCCCCGCCGAGATACTCCCCCGACGCACTGATGGCTTCCACGGTTGTGGCCGTACCCATGTCGATGACGACACAGGGGCCGCCGTAGAGGTCATAGGCCCCCACCGCATTGGCCACCCGGTCTGCCCCAACCTCCTTGGGATTGTCATAAAGGATGGGCATCCCGCTCTTGGTGCCGGGTCCGAGCACCACGCAAGGCACAGTGGAAAACCACCGAGTGGCCATCTGCCGGAGTTCACCGGTGACATGGGGCACCGACGAGCTCACGGCAATTCCCGTCACCGAAGTGGCGATGTCGAGCCCCTCCAGGTCCAGGAGCTGGGTGAGCAGGACGGCGTGCTCATCGGGCGTGCGAGTGGGCACAGTGGACAGGCGCCAATGGTGCGTCAACCCGCGAGGCGCCGTTGGGTCGTGTTCGGTGCCGATGCCCACGCCCACGCTCTCCTCAGGAGCGGCCCGGGCGTCGGCCTCGTCGCGGGCGTACAACCCGATCACGGTCTCGGTATTCCCCACATCAATTACCAACAGCACGGCTCAGCCACTCTCCCCGGATCGCCATACCAGGTCCAGGCCCAAATCGAGCACCGTGGCCGAATGAGTCAACGCGCCCACCGAAATCCGATCCGGCCCGGCCGCGGCGTAGTCACCGATGGTCCCCAAGTTGATATTGCCGGACACCTCAATCAGCACCGAGCCCCCACCGGCAGCGCGCGCCACGCCGATGGCGCGTCCGACGGTCCCCGGGTCCATGTTGTCCAGCAGGACGGAGTCGACCCCGGCCCGGGCCGCTTCCTCCACCTGGGATACGTCGTCACATTCGACCTGCACCATTCGGCCCGGCCACAATTGGCGCGCCTTGGCCACGGCGTCGGTGATGCCCACCCCGGCCAGGTGGTTGTCTTTGACCAGGACGGACTCGGAGAGGCTGGATCGATGGTTGACACCGCCACCGGCTCGCACGGCGGCCTTCTCGAGGGCTCGTAGTCCCGGCGTGGTCTTGCGCGTGTCGAGCACTTGTACCTTGGGATTGCGTTCGTGGGCCGCCGCCACGTGACGTGCGGTCAACGTGGCAATACCGGAGAGATGGCCCAGAAAATTCAGCGCCGTGCGTTCGGCCGTGAGGATGGGTCGCAGAGTGCCCTTGACGTCCATCACGACCTGGCCGGGTGACAGCAGGTCACCGTCAGTGGCCTGCCACTCCACCTCGAGCGTTGGATCCAGTCGGCGAAAGGTCTCGGTGACGCAGTCACGCCCGGCCAGCACTCCGGCTGCTCGCGCCCGCAAGGCGAAATGCGCCTGGGCGTCGGCCGGCACCAGCGACGCCGTGAGGTCGCCATCGGCCAGCAGGTCTTCGTCCAGCGCACGCTGGACGGCATCAGCCACGATGTCAGCCCACGACAGCTCCTCCGTCACCGTTTCCCTCCACCGTGATGGACCAGTCGGGTTCGCCAGGCCGAGTCTGCCGTCGGGAATTCACTGCGCGAATGGGCCCCGCGACTCTCCGTGCGTGCTGTGGCCGACACCAGCAGTGCATCGGCCAGTTGCACCAGGTTCCCAAGCTCGACCGCCTGTACCGAAGCGGTGCGATCACCCATGCCGCCCACAATGTCATCCACCGCGGTGGCCGCAGCTGTAAGCGATTCGGCTGAGCGCACGACCCCGGCGCCTCCAGTCATGGTCCGCTGCAAGTGGTCGCGCAGCTTGCCAATGTCCGGCACACCGGCGGCCGACTCGTTGGCACGGGGCCACGAACGCGGCGACTCCGTAAGCCAGGTGCAGCCGATCCCATCCAATGAGGCGCCTGAGAGCACCGCCCGCATGGCCCCGCTGTCTTCGGGTCCGTCGCTGCCCGACGCGATGCGCTCGACCACGCGGGCGCCGAAGACCATGCCTTCGAGCAATGAATTGGAGGCCAGTCGATTGGCGCCATGCACGCCCGAACAGGCCACCTCGCCGATGGCCCACAAGCCGGGGAGCGCCGTGGCCCCCCACAAGTCCGTCACCACACCGCCAGAAAGGTGGTGGGCCGCTGGTGCAATGGGGATCCAATCCTTCTCCGGGTCCAATCCGATGGAGGACAGCGAGGCGGCAATGGTGGGGAAGCGAGCGGCGAAGCGCTCCAATCCCGTCGCGTCGAGCCACAGGTGGTCCGTCCCTTGTCTGGCCATGCACGCGGCCATGGCGCGCGACACCACGTCACGCGGAGCGAGCTCGTCGACGAACTGTGCGCCGTCTGCATCGCGCAGCAGCGCCCCATGTCCTCGCAGTGCTTCCGACAACAGCGGGCGTGGCATGGCCGGATGATGCAGTGCAGTCGGGTGAAACTGCACGAACTCCACATCGGCGGTGGGCACCCCGGCCCGAAGCGCCATGGCCACCCCGTCTCCGGTCGACTCCGGTGGATTGGTGGTGACGGAGAACAACTGGCCTGCTCCTCCGGTGGCCAGCACCACGTGTTCGGCCCGGACCTCGACCACGGACCCCGTCGGGGCCAGCGCAGTGACGCCCATGCATCGGCCGCCCTCTACCAGCAGGTCCAGGGCAAACCACCCTTCAAGCACAGCACTGGCCGTTCGATAGGTGGCATCGACCAGGGCGCGTTCCACCTCAGCGCCGGTGGCTGCGCCACCGGCGTGCACCACTCGTGGACGGGAGTGCCCACCTTCTCGAGCCAGTGACAGCGAACCAGTGGCCTCGCGATCGAATTCCACTCCGAGGGTGATGAGTTCGTGCACGCGCCCTGGACCTTCATCGACCAAAATGCGCACCGCTTCTTCGTCACACAGTCCGGCTCCGGCAGCCAGAGTGTCGGCCAGGTGCAGATCGGTGGAGTCTTCGTCGCCCCCCAGCACCGCGGCCACGCCGCCCTGAGCCCAACGGGTAGCCGACTGCGAGAGCACGCCCTTGGTCAGGACTCCCACGTTTGGGCCAGCCAGCCGAACGGCCGCCGACAACCCAGCCACTCCACTACCCAGCACCAGGACATGGAATGGTCCAGGCTGGGCCTCGCCGGTCACGCTGATTCGGTCAGTGCCAGCTCGGCGTCGAGACGGGCAGACACCTCGTCGATAACCCGGTTGCGGCCGTCGACGTGCACCACGCGAGGCACGTAGTCCGAGAGCTCCTCGCGCTCGTACTCGGCGTAGGTGATGATGATGACCTTGTCACCCGGCGACACCAAGCGGGCGGCGGCGCCGTTGAGACAGATCTGCCCTCGCTCGCCCTCTATCGCATAGGTTTCGAAACGGGCACCGTTGTCGATGTCGAGGACCGCCACTTGTTCATAGGGGAGGATGTCGGCCAGCGCCATCAGCTCGGTATCGATGCTGACGGATCCGACGTAGTTGAGATTGGCCCCGGTCACCGTGGCCCGGTGGATCTTGGACTTCATCATGCGACGGCGCATCGGGTTACCCGATCCTTTCCAGTTGGCGTGCTCGACGCTGGGCCACTACGACCGCAGCGCTGTTATCGATCAGTCGAACGGGTCCCACCGTGGCGGCAATCAGCAGCCGCACTTGCGTGGGGTCATCAATCGCAGCGCACTGGACCAAGGTGACGGCGTCCACCGCAACGGCGTAATCAAGTTGCACCATGGGCTCAGCCGCCACGGCCGCTCGCATCACATCGGTTACGGCCGAGGCTTCGATCGGTCCGTCACCCAGCACACGACGACCGGCGGCCAGCGCTCGCGACAACACGGTGGCGGCTCGGCGTTCCTCGGCCGTCAGGCGTACGTTGCGACTGGAGAGCGCCAGGCCGTCGGCCTCGCGCACAATGGGACACCCGACGATGTCGACCGGCATTGACTGATCCCGAACCAGTTGTCGCACCACCGCCACTTGTTGGAAGTCCTTTTCGCCGAAGTAGGCGCGGCAAGCACCGGCGAGGTTGAAGAGCTTGGCCACCACGGTGGACACCCCGTCGAAATGCCCGGGACGAGAAGCCCCCTCCCACAGTTCGCTCACACCGCTCACCGACACCACTGTCGCCACCGGGGTCGGCCAATCGGGGTACATCTCGCTCACCCGAGGGGCGAAGACAACGTCGACGCCCTCGGACGAGCACACCGAAAGGTCGGCCTCGAGCGTGCGTGGGTAGTTGTCGATATCAGCCGCGTCACCGAACTGGAGTGGGTTGACGAAAATGGTGACCGCCACCACGTCGCATTCGGCTCGCGCCCGAGCCATCAGTGAGGAATGTCCGTCATGCAGTGCACCCATGGTGGGCACCAACCCCACGGTCCGACCGGTGGCCCGGGTCTGCTCCATGGCGGCCCGGAACTCGGTGATGGTCTCCACCAGGACCATCGCTATACCGCCGCCGGTGCGGTCACTGAATGGTGGGCCAGCTTGGTGGCCAGCGCAGCGCCCGCCTGGTAACCGGGACGCTCATCGGCCGGCAGGGCATCGAGGTGGCGGCTCAGGGTGGCCCAGTCGCCCCGCACCGCCGGCCCGGTCAGTGCCTGACGGGGTCCGAGCGTGGCCACGTCGTCCACGGCGGCTCGAGTCAGTGGCAAGAACGCATCGAGATGAAGACCGGCCGCCGCGGCCACTCGCTCCACCTGGCCCAGCAGAGCGACCACGTGGTTCGCGGCGATGCAGGCGGCAGCGTGATAGGCCGCCCGGTCGGTGTCGGCCACTTCCACCAGTCGCCCGCCCAGTGACTCGGCGATCATGCTGGCCGCCGGCGCACCGGAGACCGCGAAGGTCACACCGCTGGCTAGGCGTTGCGCGCCCACCAAGGCGTTGGGAAGGGGCACCAGCGGATGCAGTGCGGCCCGTAGCAGGTGTGGCGCCAACACGTCGGTGCCCAAGGAACCCGAGAGATGCACGAGAGTGGTCGTGGCACAGGGTGTGACGGCCGCCGCCACGGCAGAAATGACATCGTCCGGCGTGGCGATCAGAAGCACGTCGACGCCATCGGCGGCATGGGTCACGTCATCGTGTCGGCCTACAAAGCCGACAACGTCCCAGCCGTGCGCCGACAACGCAGCAGCCATTGAGGTTCCAGCCCGCCCGGGGCCGACAATTCGGATGGTGTGCACCTAACCTCCTTCGGCGTTCCAGCCCCTCTCGGGTGCCGTTCGCCTACAGGGCAGATAAACAGACGCCTAAAGCATACCCAACGGAAGGACCTCACCACCAGAGGCAATGACCTGGGCTTCTGTGACCAGATCCGGGGCCACGTCGCGCAGGGGTTGCAGTACGAAGCGTCGATCCCACAGGCGGGGATGCGGCACCACCAGATCGGCCTCGTCAACTTCCATCTCACCCACCAGCAAGACGTCAGCATCGAGGGTTCGAGGGCCAAACCGAACTGTGCGGACTCGGTGGGCCGCCTCCTCTAGCGCCTGGCAGCGCTCCAGGAGCTGCCGCGGGCTGTCCGTAGTGAACAGCTCCACCACCAGGTTGAGATAGGGGCCAGCATCCTCCGGACCACCCACGGGTTCCGTCTCGTATACCGGCGACACGGTCCGCACATCCCCTGAGGCAGACAGCTGCTCAACGGCTGATCGCAAGAGCGATCGCCGATCGCCCAAGTTGGAGCCCAGTCCGATGAAGGCCCGCTGGGCCGCGCTCACTGGCGAGATCGGGTCACCCGCACGCCGGTAGTGGCCACCTGGAGGGGCAGCGGTGGTCGGAGCTTCCGCACCGTCACCTCCACCGACACAATGCGGGAGTCCGTGATGAGGAGTGCATCGGCCAAACGGCCGGCGAGCGCTTCGAGCAGTTGGTAGGACAGGCCCGCCACCACGTCGGCCGCCACCTGGGCCAGTGCGCCGTAGTCCACGGTGTCGGACAGGTCGTCACTGCGCTGAGCCGCGCTCGGTGTCCACCTCAGCCACAATGTCCAATGAGAAGGGCTGAGCTCTGTCCCGCTCCTCGGCCAGCACGCCATGCACCCCAAGTACCTGCAGGTCCCGGATCTCGATCCGATCGGTCATGCGGGGGGTTGACGGTGCGGCAAATTGTCGAGCGATCCCAGCAACTCGCGGCCGGGCTCGCCCATGGCGTGCCCGCACACGTGTTCCATGAGGGCCACGGCCTGCGGCTCACTGTGGATGCGATTGGACCACACCAGGTAACCGGCCACGACACCCATGACCCGGTCACCAAGTTCGTCCTGGTGCACCAAGAGCCGAAGTCCGGCGGCCAGCGAATCGTCGATGTCCGTGAAGCATTCCGTCAGCACCGGACGTGGATCTCCGGACTTGGGCAGTGGGTAGTGGGCCCAGGCCATGCCTTCGTCTTCGTAGGCGTGCAGGTTGTGAGGGGAAGGCAGGAGCGAGATCACTCGGCCGAATCCTTGCTGGCGGAGCCAGATGATTTCCTCTTGGCGCCGCACCTTCCGGTGATTGGGCGAGAAGCCGCCCGGCCGCTCGCTGATGGCCAGGTGATCCTTCATGACCCAGGTGAAATTCCTCGGTGGGATGCCGGCCGCCCATTTCCCCTTCATGCCGCAGGACCATACAGCCGAGCCGACTGAACTGTGGCGGCGACATCGTGAACTCGCACCATTCCCGCCCCCGCCACCATGGCGGCCACGGCGGTGGCCAGGGAACCCTGTGCCCTCTCCTCCACTCCCAACGGCTCATTGGCCCCAGGTGACGCCAGGAGACCCAAAAAACGTTTCCGGCTGGTGCCAACCAGCACCCCGGCGCAGCCCACGTCAGACGCATTCGCCACCAATTCGGGCAGATGTCGCAGCAGGGACAGATTGTGCGCCATCGACTTGCCGAACCCGATACCGGGGTCAACCCAGACCTCTTCCACCCCAGCCGCCAGGGCGTCTTTGGCCCGCGACAACACGAAGTCGAAGACTTCACTGACGACGTCGCCGTAATGGGGATCGTCCTGCATAGTGCGGGGCTGCCCCTGCATGTGCATGGCCACCCAACCGACACCCTTGGATCGTGCCACTTCCCACTGGTTGGCCGAAATGTCGTTCACCAGCGTCGCCCCGGCGGCGGCGGCCGCTTGGGCCACCGCCGGTTTCACCGTATCGACGGACACGCGGACTCGCCCGGCCAATGCGGAAATCACGGGGATGACACGATCCAACTCCACCTGCTCGGGCACCGAAGCGGCACCCGGCCTCGATGATTCCCCACCGACGTCAATGATGTCGGCCCCTTCGGCCACCAGTTGTAGCCCGTGCGCCACAGCGGCCTCGGTGGTGTCGTAGCGCCCCCCGTCAAAAAAGGAGTCCGGCGTCACGTTCACGACGCCCATCACCAACGGCACGTGTTCAATGCCCTCGGATGAACTGCATCGCCTCGGCTCGAGTCGCCACATCGGACCGGAACAGTCCACGCACCGACGAAGTAACGGTCACCGTGCCGGGTTTCTTCACGCCTCGCATTGACATGCACAGGTGCTCAGCCTCAATGACAACGAGCACACCGCGTGGACGGAGCACCTGCTCAATCGCATCGGCAATCTGGGTGGTCATCCGCTCCTGTACCTGCAATCGACGCGCGATATCCGTCTACGAGGCGTGCCAGCTTCGACAGTCCGGTAATTCGTCCGTCCTCTGCCGGGATATACGCCACGTGCGCCTTCCCCAAGAACGGCACGAGATGGTGCTCGCACAGGCTGGCGAAGGGGATTTCACGCACCATGACCATTTCATCGTGCTCGGCCGCGAAGGTCACTTCGAGGTGCCTCGCCGGATCATCCTGCAAGCCCGCGAACAGCTCCTCGTACATGGCCGCTACCCGATTGGGCGTGTCGACCAGCCCGTCTCGACTGACGTCCTCGCCAATGGCGGCCAGAATCTCGGCCACTGCCGCCCGTACTCGCTCCTCGTCAACCGCCATGGTGGTCCCTCACTCCCCGTCTCCGAGGTAGCGGTAGATACCGGGCAGGTTGCGGTAACGCTCGGCCACGTCGAGCCCATAGCCCACGACGAATTCGGCTGGAATGCTGAACCCCACGTACCGAAGGTCCAGCTCCACCCGCTGCTCGCCTTCCTTCACCAGCAAGGCGCATATTTCGAGACTCTTGGGCTGGCGAGCATGGAGATACCGGCGCAAATAGTTGAGCGTCAGCCCGCTGTCGATGATGTCCTCGACCACCAGGACATGGCGACCGGCCAATTCAGAATCAAGGTCCTTGACGATGCGGACCACACCCGAGGTCTTGGTGGCGCTTCCATAGGACGACACAGCCATGAAGTCGACGTCGACTGGAAGCTCAATGGCTCGACACAAATCGCTCATGAAGAGCATGGCGCCCTTCAGTACGGCCACCAACAGTGGGGGGTCATCCTGATAGTCAGCGGTGATCTGGGCACCGAGTTCTGCCACCCGCGCCACCAGCTGTGCCCGGCCGACCAACACGGGCCCCACCTGCGGCTCAGCCCAGTGGGGGACTCCCTCGTCTTCGTCGAGTGTCACTGGGGTGACACTATCCGAGCGGCCACCCTCGACGACCAGGCGACCCTTGCTCCGTCGAATACGCAACCCACCCGAGACCTCGGTGGCAATGGCGTGGCCCGACGCCACCACCAGCACCCGCTCCACTTCGGCCAACGTCGGAGGTAATCCCTCTCCTTCACCGATTCGCTCGGTCCGAAGCCATCGCCGAATGGCTCGACGGGCCAGCGGCAATGGCAACCCAGCCACCGCTTTGGCATCAGTCGGATCAGGGGCGCCCTGCAACGACAGGTCGTTCAGGAGCTCCACCTCGTCGCGCATGACTGCAGCTTGACGAGCCAGCAGCGGAATCGGATCACGACCAGCCATATCGGCGCAGAGGGGGAGCAATTCATGGCGCACCCGATTACGCAGAAAGGCGAGGTCGTCGTTGCTCTCATCCCGTATGGGTTCCAGACCCAAAGCGGCACAGACGGCGTGGGTCTCGCTGCGACGCAGTCCCAGCAGTGGATGGCGGAGTCCGGGCTGCATGCCGGCCAATCCGTCGGCCCCTGACCCCCGAAGCAGGTTCAGCAGGATGGTCTCGGCCTGGTCGTCCATGGTGTGGCCCGTCGCTACCCCTTCGGGCAATACAGAGAATCGTGCGGCCCTCGCCCTCGCTTCGAGATTCGGACCTGGTGCCACCAGCACTGACTCACCCAAGAACGCGGCACCAAAACGAGCCGCCGCCGCCGCCGCCACGTCCGCCTCTGCGGCCGATCCGGGCCGCAACCCGTGATCCACATGGACCGCCGTCACCTCGCACCCGGCGGCGGCGGCCAGCACCAACAGCGCCAGGGAATCGGGTCCACCGGACACGGCGCACACGACAGCTGAACCAGCTGGGGGAAAAGTGCACAGCGGTAAGAGCGAGCGAATGAGCTCAGGCCATGACTCCGCCTCTGCGGCGTTACTCACGCCAGAACGCCACCGGCGCGGGCCACCCATGCATCAGGGTTCCTGATCTCGTTCAGTGTGGGCAGCCACTCCGGTCCCTGCCACACGTGCGCGAAGAGCTCTGGTCCTCCAGCAGCCTCCACCGACTCGACGAAGTGCTCACCCTCGGCGTACTGGCGCATTTTGGCGTCCAGACCGAGCAGGCGCGACATGAGCTTAGAGACACCCTTTGCCTGCGAGCGCCGCTGGTGGAGCACCTGACTGAAGCGCTCCGCGCCGGGCACGTCGCCCGCACCGGCCCGATCCATGGTGACGTCACCATGACCTTCCAACAAGCTCATCATCCCGGTGATCTTCTGCAGCGCCAACCTCTGTTCGGGTGTGGCCAGCATCCCCATCACTCCAGCTTCCTGCAACGGATTGCGTCCGGCTCGCACATCTCCGTAGACACGACGGAGAATTTCGGCCAGGTTCTGAGGATCAGCATGCAGCGGCTCCAGCAACTGGCCCACGAGACTCACAAAATGGTCCCGCAGCCACGGCACCGCCGTGAACTGCACGCGGTGGGTCACCTCGTGGAGGGCTAACCACAGACGGAACTGGCTGGGTACGAAACCGTACCGCTCCTCCATGGCCACCACGTTGGGGCCCACGTAGGAGACCAGGTCCTGGTCATCAGGATCCTCATCGCTGATCAGCAGGTCGTACTGACCCAACACCCGGGTGGCCATGTAGGCCAGCATCAATCCAAGTTGGGTACCGCTCACGGCACGCCCAATAGCCAGTGACGACTTATTCACTCGTGGCCCGGACCCGTCGAAGCGATCCGCTGACAGCGCTGGACCAACCAGCCGTTGCATGGATCGGACATTGGCCACGGCCCAGTCGGCGCGATCCGTCACCTTCGCCCGAGCCCTCCCGTGCGCCGAGAGCAGGCCAGTCGCTTCACTGACCAAATACTCGGCCCGCGCCGTGAGTTCCTCAAACTGTGACTGCAGGTCGGCTGACCGATAGGTGGCAGGAGAGGGCTTAAGGATCAACGCTCCCGACGCCACTCGCTTAGCCAGCTCCCAGTCAACCATGCTGCTGGAAACCGGCGGCGCGTCATTCACTTCAGTGCTGGCGGCTTTCTTCATCAATAGCTTGCGCGATGCGCTGAATGAGGCTCTCCGGTACGTGGTCCTTGCATTTATTGGCAATGACCTGTCGGAGCTCGGCTTCGAACTCTGCTGCACCGCCACACGGTCCGCAATAATTCAAATGCTCGCTAATCTGCAAGCGGCGCTCATCTGTCAGCTCGCCGTCGAGGTAGTGGTACAGCTGATGCACCGCTTCATCACAGTTCATCGAGTTTCCGAACAACCCCTCGTCACTCACGCACGCACCTCGTCATTCCTTTGTCACCCCTGATGCGCTCCCAACCAGACCTCGCCCGGTGGCTACTTCATGCAACGCCTTTTGGAGCGCCCTTCTTCCCCGGTGAATCCGGCTCATCACGGTGCCAATGGGCACATCGGTAATCTCCGAAATCTCCTTGTAGCTGAAGCCCTCCACATCAGCCAGGAGCACCGCCATCCGAAACGTCTCCGGCAAGGCTTCCAGAGCCGACTTCACATCATCATCCGTGAAGAGATCCAAGGCCTCGTCTTCGGCGCTTCGACCCACCTGCATCCCATCTGGACCAGACAGGCGCTTGTAGAGGTACAAGTCTTCGACATCCTCTACATCCGTCACCTGAGGACGGCGGGAGGCAGCTCGGTATGAGTTGATATAGGTGTTGGTCAGGATCCGATACAACCACGCTCGCAAATTGGTGCCGGCTTCAAAGGAACCGAATGAGCGGTACGCCTTGAGGTATGTCTCCTGGACCAAATCTTCGGCATCGGCCGCATTCCGCGTCATACGGAGCGCGGCGCTGTACAGCCCTGGCATGTGCTCCATCGCA
>CAVYCE010000002.1:2500-548840 GCA_963766995.1 uncultured Acidimicrobiaceae bacterium
GAGCGAAACGGGAAGAGCCTAAACCGTGCCGGTGTTAAAGCCTGATGGCGTTGCCGGTATGGGGTTGTGGGATTCAGGAGATAGCGCATCAGAGCTATCACGGAGTTACAAATCCAATGTTTAGTGGAAGCAGTCAGGAAAGCTGCACCATAGGGGGTAATAGTCCCGTACACGAAAAGCATTGGACTCCGCTTGAACACCCGAGTAGCGCCGGATCCGGGAAAGCCGGCGTGAATCTGCGAGGACCATCTCGTAAGGCTAAGTACTCTTAGGCGACCGATAGTGAACTAGTACCGTGAGGGAAAGGTGAAAAGTACCCCGGGAGGGGAGTGAAATAGTACCTGAAACCGTTGGCTTACAAACAGTCAAAGCGTCGTAGCTCCGTCGTCGGCATGATCCCTTCGGGTGAAAGTGTCGACACTAGGCGGATGTCTGCCGTGATGGCGTGCCTTTTGAAGAATGAGCCAGCGAGTTACGGTATGTGGCGAGGTTAACCAGCAATGGGTAGCCGAAGCGAAAGCGAGTCTGAATAGGGCGTCGAGTCGCATGCTGTAGACCCGAAGCCGAGTGAGCTTGCCATGGGCAGGCTGAAGCGAAGGTAAGACTTCGTGGAGGGCCGAACCCACCTAGGTTGAAAACTGGGGGGATGACCTGTGGCAAGGGGTGAAAGGCCAATCAAACTCGGTGATAGCTGGTTCTCCCCGAAATGCATTTAGGTGCAGCGTCGGTTGTTCAGCATCGGAGGTAGAGCACTGGATGGGCTAGGGGGCCTACAAGCTTACTGACCCCAACTAAACTCCGAATGCCAATGCTCAAGAAACCGGCAGTGAGACCACGAGGGATGAGCTTCGTTGGTCGAAAGGGAAACAGCCCAGACCGCCGGCTAAGGCCCCAAATTCTTGACTAAGTGGAAAACGATGTGGGAACGCAAAGACAGCCAGGAGGTTGGCTCAGAAGCAGCCATCCTTAAAAGAGTGCGTAATAGCTCACTGGTCGAGTGGTCCTGCGCGGATAATGTAACGGGGCTCAAGTCAAGAGCCGAAGCCGCGGATTTCTATCAATAGATAGGAGTGGTAGGGGAGCGTCGATCTCGCAGAGAAGCGGCGGTGTGAACCGTCGTGGAGCGTGGTCGAGTGCGAATGCTGGTATGAGTAGCGAGAGAGGAGTGAGAAACTCCTCCGCCGTAAGCCCAAGGGTTCCTGGGGAAGGCTAATCCTCCCAGGGTAAGTCGGGAGCTAAGGCGAGGCCGAGAGGCGTAGTCGATGCACAACTGGTTGATATTCCAGTACTACCGTGTCCGCGTCAATACCAATCCAGAGGTACTAAGGGGATGACCTTCGGGTCGAACCGACAAACTTTGAGGCGGTCAGCAAAGGAGGGACGCAGGAAGATAGGTGAGCCCAGGCGTTGGTTGTCCTGGGGTAAGCGTGTAGGGCGGAATCTAGGCAAATCCGGATTCCATTAAGCCTGAGACGCGATGCCGACCCATTCCAGGGGAAGTCACTGATTCTATGCTGCCTAGAAAATCTTCTAGCGAGTTGGCACGGTACCCGTACCCCAAACCGACACAGGTGGGCGGGTAGAGAATACCAAGGCGATCGGGAGAACTGTGGTTAAGGAACTCGGCAAAATTCCTCCGTAACTTCGGGAGAAGGAGGGCCTCGATAGGGTGTAGGACTTCGCGTCCGAAGCCTGAGGGGGCCGCAGTGAATTGGGGAAAGCGACTGTTTACTAAAAACACAGGAGCGTGCTAAGTCGTAAGACGACGTATACGCTCTGACGCCTGCCCGGTGCCGGAAGGTTACGGGGAACGGTTAGTCTTCGGACGAAGCTGTGAACCTAAGCCCCGGTAAACGGCGGCCGTAACTATAACGGTCCTAAGGTAGAATTCCCATAGAGTGCAATGGGTGCTGCCCCCCGTATTGGTAACAGTACGGTGAGTAGTCGGCCATATGCTGGAAACTCCGAGTATCCGACGGTACTCATTCATGTCACAACCATTTTTTAGGGTGGTGGCATGGGTAGTAAAAATCCGTTCGGTGCGGACAATCAGCAGGAAAGACTCTGGTACTGCGGATGGATTGCTGGTTTCGTGGATGGGGAAGGCTGGTTCAGCGTCCCCATCTTTCGGAATCACAAGACGGCTTTAGGTTGGTAAGTGCAGCCCACTTTTGTGGTGGTGCAGTCAGCCTCGAGTCGAGATGTGTTGGAAGACCTTGTCCGCTTCTTCGGATGCGGCAAGGTGAGCGTGAACCAACGACATGACAATCACCGGGAGAATCTGTTCCGGTATCGAGTGTCCAGGTTCAGCGACCTGCGGGACATGATCGTTCCGTTCTTTCAAGAGCATGAGCTGCGAACGACGAAGCAAAATAACTTCGAGAAGTTCGTACAAGTGCTTCGTCTCATGGAGGAGCGCAAGCACCTCACAGTCACCGGCTTGAAAGACATAGCCGGGATTGCGGAGACGATGAATCATCGAAAGCCATCTGAAGTCCTGAGAATCCTCAGAGACCAAACGCCGACCACGTCATAGCGTTTATAGGTAGTTGCTATGACTTGAAGTTATGGTCCGTTCCCTATGGCGACATAGGGAGATCAGCGGAAACGACTGATCTGCCAGCTAGTCGATACCTCGATTGGTTGGTGATAACAGCTAAAGCGAAATTCCTTGTCGGGTAAGTTCCGACCTGCACGAATGGCGTAACGACTTTCCTACTGTCTCAACCACAGACCCGGCGAAATTGAAGTACGAGTAAAGATGCTCGTTAGCTGCATCAGGACGGAAAGACCCCGTGGACCTTTACTACAGCTTGATGTTGAGTTTTGGTACAATTTGTGTAGGATAGGTGGGAGACTTTGAAGCATTGGCGCTAGCCAGTGTGGAGTCAACCTTGAAATACCACCCTTTTTGTGCCGGGACTCTAACCTCGGTCCGTAATCCGGATCAGGAACAGCGTCAGGTGGGTAGTTTGACTGGGGCGGTCGCCTCCTAAAATGTAACGGAGGCGCCCAAAGGTTCCCTCAGGCTGGTTGGCAATCAGCTGTCGAGTGCAATGGCAAAAGGGAGCTTGACTGCGAGACCTACAAGTCGAGCAGGTGCGAAAGCAGGGCATAGTGATCCAGCGGTTGCTTATGGAAGCGCCGTTGCTCAACGGATAAAAGGTACCCCGGGGATAACAGGCTCATCTTCCCCAAGAGTCCATATCGACGGGAAGGTTTGGCACCTCGATGTCGGCTCGTCGCATCCTGGGGCTGAAGCCGGTCCCAAGGGTTGGGCTGTTCGCCCATTAAAGCGGTACGCGAGCTGGGTTTAGAACGTAGATCACACTGCGTCCCTAGGAAGTAATTCCTAGGTGTTTACTGGCTCATATCGGTGAAACCCTGAATGTCACAACCGAACGTTATGTTCAGGGCAATACCGAGGGAAGGCCAACACAATGAATGCGTCTATTGCGTCCTATGTTGCAGGATTTCTTGACGGAGACGGAAGTATTCACTTCCAACTCGTCCGTCAAAAGGAGTACCGGTTCGGGTATTACATCCGGAGCAAGCGTCTCTTTCTCCAGTCCACGTCGGCTCGGCAAGGTCTGGAACAGATCCAGGACCTGCTGGGTGGCGGTGGCTACATGAGAGACAGAGGTACCGGCATGAGTGATCTAGTGATCACAAGCCGACCGATACTCCTTCACATCCTTCAGGATGTGGAACCGTACGTGATCTTCAAAAAAGAGCACGTGGGGACGAGCTCTTGAGCTTCTTCCTCAGCTGGATCGAGTGAAGGATCCGGAGTGTTCCTGCAACTAGGCACGAAGTAGATGCATTTGCAACCCTAAACTATTCGAAAACGAAGCGGATATCCGCCGTAGATGTTGAGCGACATCTACGTAGCAAGGGCGTGTTGTGCCCCTGTAACGACTTCTTCGCCAGCAACAGCGAAGAGATGGCTTCTTAAGGTTGATATTTCGACCCGTGGACCCCCACGGAAGCCATAACACGCCAGCCCCTAGAAATAGGGTGGAGGTATAGTCTATGCCCGTAGTAATACGGGAATCACATGCGTGAGACAGTTCGGTCCCTATCCGATGCAGCCGTAGGAGATTTGAGAAAGGCTGTCCCTAGTACGAGAGGACCGGGACGGACGTAGCTCTCGTGTGCCAGTTGTCCTGCCAAGGGCACGGCTGGTTTGCGACCTACGGGTGGGATAAGCGCTGAAAGCATCTAAGTGCGAAGCCCGTTTCGAGATGAAATCTCCCACAGGGTTAACCTGGTAAGGCCCGTGGCTAGACGACCACGTTGATAGGCCGGAGGTGTAAGTGCGGCAACGCATTCAGCCGACCGGTACTAATCGGCCGAGGGCTTGGGAATTTGCTCGTGCTCGCTTTGGAACGCTCAGGGGTTGCGGTAACGCAATCCTTGGCCCCGTCTGCCGCGCTTCAGTGCGCCGCAGACGGGGTTGAGCGCACGGTTTCCGGTGGCCATGGCGGCGGGGAAACACCCGTTCCCATTCCGAACACGGCAGTTAAGCCCGCCCGCGCCGATGGTACTTGGGGGGAGGCCCCCTGGGAGAGTAGGTCGCCGCCGGGATTTCTAATGATGAAATCCCCCTTCAGTTCGCTGGAGGGGGATTTTGTCGTTCCTGGGCTGCCATTGGCCGCCGTTTGTACGGATTTTGGTGGGCCTTTCGTAAATGGTGAGACATTGACCCGCCTACACTCCTCTAATGCCTGCTGATTCCCCCCGCTCGAATCGTCGCGCCCCATCGGCGCGAAACGGCTCGGGCGGAGGCGCACCGAGGGGCAAAGCAGGCGCACCCAAGGGCCGACCAGTCGGCGGTTCCGGAGCGTCAAGAGGAGCCGGAGGCAGCACCCGATCAAGGTCCACATCGTCCTCAAGCGAGAGTTCAGCGAGCCGCCGCCCTTCACGAGGCGGAGCACCCGCACCTCGGGCACGGGCCGGTGAATCTGGTCGGCCGGCTCGGCCCAGTGGGTCTTGGCGAGCTGACGAGGACGAGGAGAAGCGGCCAGTACGTTCGGGTCGCAGCACCGATGGCCGCCCGCCCCGACGACCAATCGCTGGCGGTACCGGACGGCCAACGACGGGCGGCCGACCGAGTTCGGGCGCTCGGTCAAGCTCTGGACGTCCGACTTCGGCTCGACCGACATCTGGACGCCCCCCAACTGGACGCCCAAGTGCCAGTGCAAGCAGGACCAGTGGACCTCGGGCCGGTGGTTCGACCTATGGCGCACGTCGTGATGACGCCCGGCCGGGCGCACCAAGTCGGGGCAGGGGAGGGCCTCCTTCGACGGGAAGTCGGCGTCCGCCTACCAGTGATCGCCCATCCCGCGATGGTGGTAGGCCACCAACGCGTCGTCCTGCGGCGGGAGCACCGTCGAGAGTTCCGAGGCAGCGTGACCCCTTCTATCGCCCGTATGACGACGACCCGTTGCCGATTCAGGCGCGCAAGTGGGGCAACGTTGCCCGTCGTGGTGCCCGAGAGGTAGCTGCTCGCACCGACGACGGCGATCAGAGGACGGCCAAGTTCTCCGATGACCAAGAGCGTCGACGGACAGCACCGCCTCCGAAGCCGCAGCAATGGATGCGGACGGATGGCTCACAAGATGAGTGGGAAGACTCGCCTCGTCGCACGCCCAAGGGCAAGCGGGCCGCGCCCGCCACCCGCACCGGCGAGCCAGCACCAGCAGGCACCGCCATCTCGACCATGTCGGGGCGCAAGGCGCTGCCACCGGAAATCGCAGCCGAAATTCGCAACGCAGCCGACATTGCTACCGTCGCCCACAGAGAGCGGCTGGTCGAGCGAGCCGAATCGGCCTATGGGGCCTATGACCGCGGGCGCTTCCAAGATGCGATGCGGGCCATCAAGCCTGTCGTTGAGGAGACGCCCGGCGTCGCCGCCGTGCGGGAGTTGGCCGGTTTGGCCGCCTATCGCTCCGGCAAATGGCGCGATTCACTTAAGCACTTGCAGGCCTATTCGCTCCTGACCGACTCGACCGAGCACCTTCCTATCCAAATGGACTGCCAGCGCGCTTTACGTAAGCCCAAGAAGGTGGCGGAATTATGGAGCGAGCTTCGGCAGAGTTCACCCGAGCCTGATGTGTTGGCCGAAGGTCGAATTGTGGCGGCGGCATCGTTGGCCGAAAGCGGCGATCCGCAGGGCGCCATCTCCATGCTGTCCACGGCCGGCGCCGCTAAGGCACTGCGCAATCCGTCGAACCGTCACGTTCGCCAGTGGTATCTCCTGGCCGACCTCTACGAGCGGGCTGGCGATGTGCCGCGGGCTCGCGAGTTCTTTGAGCGCGTGGCCAAGGTCGACCGCGAGGCCTACGACGTCATGGATCGCTTGGTTGGCCTAGGGCCCGAGCGCAAGCCTCGAACCAGGCCAAAGCCGAAGCCAAAACCCACCACCTAGACCCTTCTCGGGCCTAACGATTGGTCCGCGTGCGCAAAAGCGGCGTCGCCGCGGCGGCCGTGGTTGGTGTGGTGGTGGTCGGCGCTCCGGCAGGCGGGGTAGTTGAGCTCGTCGTAGTCGTCGTGGTGGGTCCGGGGCCAGATGACGGCCCGATCACCGTGACCAACGTGCCGATGGGGGCGTAGGGCCAGACCAGGGCGGCGTTGGCGATGGACATTTCGACGCAGCCGTTGCTCTGGGGGAACCCGTACTGGGCCCGCACGAAGCCGTGCAGCGCATCGCCGCCATTGAAGAAGCTGGCCCAGGGCACGTCGGGATCGTCGTACTTGGTCCCGTCGGGATTGGTGCCCTTCATCTCCGACGACTTCACATGTTCAAAGACGGCGAACGTGCCGTCCTGGGTGTCGGCACCGGGAGCGCCGGTGTTGACCAGGACGTTCGAGAAGACCACTTGGCCATTGCTGTAGAGGGTCAGGTTCTCAGGCTGCACCTTGGTCACGAAGACATAGTCGTAGGGGTGGGCGTCGACCGTGTGAGTGGTCACGTCGCTTAACAGAGCTGACCACACCGCGGGCCCGGCGATGCCGTCGACGGTCATGTTGTTCTGCTCTTCGAACGACATGACGGCTGCTTTGGAGATTTCGTTGAACTCGCCCTGAATCCACAACGAGGTGAGGTTGGTGGGCAGCGTGGTCCAGCGCCAAGCGAAGGTGCCGAGCTGGGGCATGGCGGCATCGTGGGCGGGCGTGGCCGCACCGCTCTGCGAAAAGCTCAGCGGTAGATAGTTGAGTTGGGCCAGCAGTTCTTGCAACCGCAGCATGTTGCCAATAGCGGTGGTGAATTTGAAGGTGGTGGGCGAGGGCAACTCGGAACCGTCCTCTCCTCGCACTCCGCTCTTGCCGCCAGGAATGGTGACGGTCTCCGTCTGCGACGGGATGAATGGCGCGTTGGCGACAAAGTGGATGGTGGTGGGCGAATCTTGCTCCCAGTCGCCGGCCACTGAGGGGGAAATGGTCGGGCGGACCGATCCCAGCGAGACCGGCCGCGAGAAGGTGATGGTGAGGTCCGAATCGGAAGCCACATTCTCGGCCCCGTTACTGGGTGAAGAGGAAGAAATGGCCAGGGTCGGCACCTGAATGGACGTAGTGGTCGTCCCACCCTTCCGAGATGATCGCCCGCCGGACTTGGCGCTGGCCCGCCCGGATCCGTTCCCGTTTCCGCCACTGAGAGCCAGTGCGAAAATCACGACGATGGCTAAAACGGCAGCCAGGAGGGCGAGCCAAGGCAGGCCGCGGCGCGGCGCCTTCCCGTGGGCCTCCAGGACCTGCATGAGCGAGCACTTCCCCTTGCTGTTGGTGACCAACCGATTACTTCATTGAGAGTACGTACTGAACGGCACAATCTTGCGTCGGGGTGCAAGGAATTCCGCCTGGGGTGTGACGTGGGCTTTTGTCGTGGGCCGAGCTGCCGCCCACACCCGGACCTCCGCCGGCCCTCCGTTAGGCTTTGCCCATGAGCCTCGATCTTCAATCCCTTCTGGGCGACGACGCCGAATCACTACTCAGCTACACCGCCAAGGCCTTCCCGTCGGAGGGCCTGGTCCTGCCTGGCCCCGACTACCTGAGCCGCGTCTTTACCGACAGCGACCGCTCGCCGGCGGTGCTGCGCAACCTGGGTCAACTGTTCAACCACGGGCGCTTGGGTGGTTCTGGTTACGTGTCCATCCTTCCAGTGGACCAGGGCATTGAGCATTCGGCGGCGGCCAGTTTTTCCAAGAATCCCGCCTACTTCGACCCGATGCAGTTGCTGGAGTTGGCCCTGGCCGGCGAATGCAGCGCGGTGGCCACGACGCTGGGCACCCTCGGCATGGTGGCGCGTAAGTACGTTCACCGGATCCCGTTCATCGTGAAGCTCAACCACAACCAGTTCCTGCATTACCCCAACACCTATAACCAGATCATGTTCTCGTCCGTGCAGCAGGCGGCCGATCTGGGCGCCACCGGCGTCGGGGCCACCATCTACTTCGGCTCCGAAGACGCCGACCGCGAGCTGATCGAGGTATCTCGGGCCTTCGCCGAGGCCCACCGTCTGGGGATGTTCACGGTGCTGTGGTGCTACATGCGTAATTCTGGCTTCACCGTCGACGGTGTCAACTACGAGGTGTCGGCCGACCTGACCGGTCAGGCCAACCACCTTGGGGTGACCATTGAGGCTGACATCATTAAGCAGAAGCAGCCCGAGAACAACGGTGGCTACAACGTCATCAAGATGGGCAAGACCGACCCGTTGGTCTACGACAAGCTGACCACGGACCACCCGATCGATCTCACCAGGTGGCAGGTCGTCAACTGTTACGCCGGCCGCATCGGACTGATCAACTCGGGCGGAGAGTCCAAGGGCGACAGCGACCTGGCTCAGGCCGTCCGTACCGCCGTCATCAATAAGCGAGCCGGCGGCATGGGCCTCATCGTCGGCCGCAAGGCCTTCCAGCGCCCCATGCCCGAGGGCGCCGCGCTGATCCACGCCATCCAAGATGTGTTCTTGAGCGACGAAGTCACCATCGCCTGACCCGGTTCGGCGCTGCTCAGTCCGGCTCGGCTCGGCCCAGTGCCGAGCGGCAAGGATGGGCGGATGAGTTCCAGCCCAGGTTCTGATTCCAACTCCTCCGTGGAGCGCCAGTCCTTCAATGATGTTGTGGCGCAGTTCCTGCGCCAGTATTTCGAGGATCATCCGACCGGAGCCACGTTCTACGGGTTGACCGAATGGGACGACCGCCTGGGTGATGCCACGGCTGCCGGTTTCGAGGGTCGAGACGCCAAAGAGCGCGAGTGGCTCGATCGTTTCAACCGATTCGACGCCTCGACGCTGCCGGCGGAGTCCCAGGTCGACCTGGCCTTGATGCTGGCTCACTTGAGCGAGCAGGTGGCCAACGCCGACTTCGTGCCTTGGCGGCATAACGCTCGCACCTATCTCGACAACGGCGTGTTCTCGCTGTTCGTGCACGGCACCCGTTCCGAGTCCGAGGCCACGGCCGCTGCAGTGGCTCGCCTGAGTCAGGTGCCGAGCGTTTTGGCGTCCGGACGGGAGAACCTCGATCCCGCTCTCGTGGATGCCAACCTCCTGCGTATGTGGGGCATCCCGAATGTGGCGGCCCAGGCCTCGTTTATGCGCCAGGGGCTGGGCGTGTTCGTCCAGGACGCCGGCCATCGGGCCGAATTGGAGCGGGCCGGGCAAGCCGCCGCCGCGGCGTATGACGAGTACGGCGCTTTTCTTGCTGAGATGGCCGAGCGGGCCACGGGAAGTTTCGTGTTCGGCGAGGAGCGCTACGACACCGTGCTCAAAGTGGGTGAAGGTTTCGCCTTCGGGGCGCGGGAGCTACGCGAAATGGGGCGCCACCAAGTGGACCGCATCGACTCCCTCATGGCCGAGCTGGCCCACGAGATGACCGGCTCGGACGATTGGCGCTCGGTGGTCCAGGGGCTGCGAGACCACCACCCGAATTCCATGGACGAGATGCTCCGCTGTTACCGAGAGGAGACAGCGAAGGCCCAGGCCTTTGTGCGCCAACGCGAGCTGATGACTGTGCCCGACGGCGAGGAGTGTGCGGTGGAGCCCGCGCCGCTCTTCATTCGGTCGGCCGCCCCGGTGGCCTCTTACTTTCCGCCAGCGGCGTTCGGTCCGCCCTCGCAGGGGACCTTCAATGTGCCCTTCACTCCCGACGGGGCCAGCCCCGAAGAGCAGGAGGCGAGACTGCGTTCGAACTCGTACTTCGAAATCCCAGGCGTTACGGCCCACGAGGCCTACCCCGGACACCATCTCCATTTCGTGACGGCTCAGGGCTCGAACCCGCTGCGCCGGGTCCTCACCAGCACCTACATGGTCGAGGGCTGGGGCCTCTATGTGGAGCAGATGATGGGGGAGCAGGGCTACTACGAGACGCCCGAGGTGCGGCTGGGACAACTCAGCATGCGACTCTTCCGGGCCGGGAGGATTGTGGTCGATACCAGCCTGCACATGGGCGAGATGTCCATGGACGAAGCAATCGTCTTCATGTCCGAACGCTGCGGATTCCCGGTCCCGACGGCCCGAGGTGAAGTGCTGCGCTACTGCGCCAACCCGACCCAGGCCTCGGCCTACCTGACGGGGGCCCTGGAGATTGAGCGCATGGCGGGCCAGTGGACCTCGACGGGAAAGGGCACGCTGCGTCAGTTCCATGACGCGCTGGCCGGGTCGGGCAAGCTGCCGCTCGGGGTGGCGGCCCGAGCCATTGGACTTTCGGCTGGCTGACCGGCGCTGATCGACCAAGTGCCGGTGTCGTGACCAGGGGCACCTTGGCCTCGGGACTAAGGTGTTCACGAGAACGAAACAATTTGGCCGCAGCGTGGCGTGCCTCGGACTCAGGGCTTCAGAGCTCGGAGTGAGGTCGGCCTCCGCACCGACCCACAGAGACGAGACGAGGCAGCCCGTGGCATCGGGAACCCAGCACGAAACCGAGCAACTCGATCAGGTCATTGTCCGTTTCGCCGGCGACTCCGGCGACGGGATGCAGCTGACCGGCGACCGCTTCACCACATCGAGTGCGCTCTTGGGCAATGACATGTCCACCTTCCCGGACTTCCCGGCCGAGATCCGGGCCCCGGCGGGCACCCTCAACGGTGTCTCTGCCTTCCAAGTGCACATCTCGGACCACGACATCCTCACCCCGGGCGACTCGCCCAACGTGTTGGTGGCTATGAACCCCGCCGCCCTCAAGGCCAACATCGACATGATGGACAAGGGCACCATCCTTCTCATCAACAGCGATGCCTTTGAGGAGCGCAACTTGGCCAAGGCTGGGTATGCCGAGAACCCGCTGACCGATGGATCTCTCAGCGCCTACACGGTGTACGAGGTGCCCATGACCTCCATCACCCAAGAGGTATGCAAGGAGGCTGGCGTCAAGCCTCGGGACGCCGAGCGCTCGAAGAACTTCTTCGCTCTGGGATTGGTCAGTTGGCTGTACACGCGTCCCATCGAGCCGACGCTGGAGTGGATCAGCACGCGCTTTGGTTCCAAGCCGCAGGTGGCCGAGGCCAACACCCGCGCCTTCCGCGCCGGTTTTGACTTCGGTGAGACCGCCGAACTTTTCGAGTCCAACTATGAAGTCCGTCCGGCCACGTTTGAGCCCGGCGAGTACGTGCAGGTGACCGGTAACCAGGCCATGGCTTGGGGCCTCATCGCCGCCGCCCGCCTGGCTGGCCTGCCCTTGTTTTTGGGCAGCTACCCGATCACTCCGGCCTCTGACATTCTGCACGAGCTCAGCCGCCGCAAAGAGTTCGGCATCCGCACCTTCCAGGCCGAGGACGAGATCGCCGGGGTGGGCGCTGCCTTGGGCGCCGCCTTCGGCGGTGCGCTGGGTGTGACGACGACCTCGGGTCCGGGCCTGGACCTCAAGTCCGAGACCGTGGGTCTGGCCGTCAACCTCGAGCTGCCTCTGGTCATCGTCGATGTGCAGCGAGGCGGTCCGTCAACCGGTCTGCCCACCAAGACCGAACAGGCGGACCTTCTGCAGGCGCTGTACGGCCGGCACGGCGAGGCGCCGTTGCCCGTGATCGCGCCGCAGACACCGAGCGATTGTTTTGCCATCGCCATTGAGGCGGTGCGGCTGGCGGTCAAGTACCGCACTCCGGTGATCGTGCTGTCCGATGGTTACTTGGCCAATGGGGCCGAACCGTGGAAGCTGCCCGACCTCGACAGCTTCGAACCGATTGCACCGGCCTTCGCCACCGAGCCCAATCATGTGGACGAGGACGGCACGCCGTCCTTCTGGCCCTACGTGCGCGATCCCGAGACGCTGGCCCGCCCGTGGGCCCCTCCCGGTCTGCCCGGTCTGGAACACCGCATCGGTGGCTTGGAAAAGGCCGACGGCAGCGGCAATGTTTCCTACGACGGCAACAACCATGAGCGCATGGTGCACTTACGCCAGGACAAGATCGCCGGGATCGCCAAGGACATCCCGCTGCTGGCCGTCGATGATCCGACCGAAGACGCACAACTGCTGTTGGTCTCCTGGGGATCGACGTACGCCGCCGTGGCGGCCGGTGTGAAACGGATTCGGGCCCGCGGCATGAAGGCCGCTCACGCTCACCTGCGCTACCTCAACCCGTTCCCCTCGAATCTAGGTGACGTGTTGGGGCACTACAGCCAAGTGCTGGTGCCCGAAATGAACCTGGGCCAGCTCAGCCGCGTCCTGCGCGCCGAGTTCCTGGTCGATGCGCAATCCCTCAACAAGATGCAAGGCCACCCGTTCCGCGTGGGCGAGATCGAGTCGGCCATCGCCGTGCTGCTCGGAGGCAACTGATGACCACCACCGCTATTCCCGTGACCACCCGCAAGGACTGGACCAGCGATCAAGAAGTGCGCTGGTGCCCGGGCTGCGGCGACTACTCCATTTTGGCCGCGGTCCAGATGTTGATGCCCGACCTCGGAGTGCGCCGTGAGAGCACGGTGTTCCTGTCCGGTATCGGTTGTGCTGCTCGTTTTCCGTATTACATGAACACCTACGGCATGCATTCCATTCACGGCCGGGCGCCGGCCATTGCCACGGGGCTGGCTACGTCTCGCCCCGACTTGGACGTATGGGTGATCTCGGGTGACGGTGACTCGCTGTCCATCGGTGGCAACCATCTCATTCACGCCCTACGCCGCAACGTGCGCATCAACATCTTGATGTTCAACAACCAGATTTATGGGCTGACCAAGGGGCAGTATTCGCCCACCTCCGAAGTGGCCAAGGTCACCAAGTCGACGCCGTTCGGCTCGCTGGACACCCCTTTCAACCCGGTCAGCCTGGCCCTCGGGGCCGAGGCCACCTTCGTGGCCCGCACGCACGACATGGACCGAGCCCACATGCAGGAGACCTTCCGGCGAGCCCACGAGCACAATGGCGCCGCCTTCGTCGAGGTGCTCCAGAACTGCAACGTGTTCAATGACGGCGCCTTCGAGAAGATCACGGGCAAGGAAGTGCGCTCCAACATGCTCATTCCACTTCGGCACGGCGAACCCATCGTCTTCGGTGCCGAAGGTGAAGAGCGGGGCGTAGCCCAGCGACCCGACGGCGGGTTGGAGATCGTCAACGTGTCCGACGTCGGTCTCGACGGCCTGCTGGTGCACGATGAGCGTCGAGACGACCCCGGCTTGGCCTTCCAGCTCTCACGCCTGGCCCGTGGTCCGTACGAACCCACGCCCATCGGCGTCTTCCGAGCCGTTGAGCGTCCTGAGTACGGCACCCAGATGTCCCAGCAGATTGTCCAAGCCCAAGACAAGCGCGGCGTGGGCGACATCGCAGACTTGCTGCGCTCCGGTTCGAGCTGGACGGTTTCTTAGTCGCTGCGGCTAGAACTTGGGGCATCGCTGGGGCATCGCTGGTGGGCTCAAGGTGCCCACCCCGAGTGAGTCGGCGACCGTCCCCCTAGGTGCGGGGCACGAAGACGTAGCGCCATTGCTCGGTCGGGCCATCATCGACCAGCACAGAGAGGCCTTGGCGCTCTTCCACTTCGAGCGGAGGAGGGGATCGCTCCCATCGGCTGCGGCATGGACCTCCCTCGCAGGGGATGAACATGCGGTCGCCGGGAAGTAGGGCGTAGGCATCGGCATCCGCAGGGGCAACCTCCAGGGCCAATTCACTCCGGCCGACCCTTCTCTTCACGAGATTCGCTGGGTCGCTCGAACCAACCAGTTGGCAACCAAGTTGCACCAAGGCTGCCATCACCGCTTCTTACGCTCCCTGCCAGTCGCTGCAGCGCGATTGGCAATACCTGATGCGGGTAAGGGGAGCGGAGATGGGCGAGATCACGACAGGGGAGGTAGCGGACCAGAGGGCGTGGGCCACGTATTGCGAGGCCCTCGCCGAGCCGCGGCCGGCCTACGAGAAGCGGATGGTCGGATGGGTGGTGGCCGCACTGGTTGCCATCGTCATCGTCGCCGGAACCGTTGCCATCTTCGCCACGTCCGGGAGCGGCAACGGGAACGCTGACGGCGCCGTCGTCAATGCCGTGAGCGGTGTCCTGGGGGACCACACGGCCAGCCTGACTCTTTCGGGTTCAGTTGATGCCGGTGGCCAGACTGTTCCTGTCACTGGGACTGGTATGGCCGACTTCACCCAGAACGCAATGCAGTTGCGGATGCATTTGGGCAACCTCGGTCTGGGCGACTTGACCGAAGAAGCCGACTACGTCGGAAATGCGATGTACATCAACATGGGCAATCTCATCGGACAGATCCTGCCCGGCAAGTCATGGGTATCCATGGACCTCTCACAGTTCAGTGCCGGCCAGCCCGACAGCGTGGACTTGAGCGGGAGCAGCCTCACCAATGACCCAGTGGCCGCACTCAAGCTCTTGGCCGAACAGGGCAACACGGCCACCGACTTGGGACCGTCCACCATCGATGGCGTGGCCGTTGAGGGCTATTCGGTCAAAATGAATCAGTCCCATCTGCAGCAGGAGTTGAAGTCAGCTTCGCTGCCGTCCTGGCTCCGTCAGACTGAGGCGTCAGTGTCCAACCCCAACCTTACGTATGTCGTTGACATCACCAAGGGCGGTCAGTTGGAGCGGATGACGACCGACATTTCGCTGTCCACGGGAGGCAAGATGGTGGTCGACGCCCTTTCGATGGACTTCGCTCACTTCGGACTTCCGGTTGCCATCACCGCGCCGCCGATCAGCCAGGTGGGCTCTTTCACTCAGTTCGAGCAGGCGGCCCAGAGCGGTGCCGGTAGCACCGTCAACGCCAGCAGCCCTGCCGTTTAGGCGTCCAGCCAGCGGAACACCATGCCGGTACGAGGTTTGGGGCTGAAATATGTGGTCTTGGGCGGCATGCGCCGGCGCTGGCCCGCCCACTCCTCAATCTGAGGCACCGTGACGGGCCGCAGCAGAAAGGCGGCTTGGGCGTCACCACCTTTGAGCGCTTCCAGTACCTCGGCCACGCTGTGGCGATGCGTGGCGTCATGCGCGGGCAGGTTGGAGAGCGCAAAAGCAATGAGGCTCGAGTCCAGATCATCGCCCGCCTGCTCGTAGGTGGTGGCGAGGGGGAGCAGTAGGTAGGCATCGCCGCCGGTAATCAAGGCCAGTGAGTTGGCATCGCCCAACGCGCCAATGGTTCGATCATCGGCCGAACCGGCCCGCACAACGTCAAACGAATTGGAGAGAGCGCCCACCAGATCGAATTCAGCCGGCAGCCCGGCAATGGTGCGATGAATGGCGCCCACGGTCAGCTGTTCTTCGGCCAATTCCACGACCAGGGCGAGGACCAGATCATGGGGACCGGGCTGATTGCCGTTCTCGGCCCGGACCTCGGCCGAATACGTGCGGGCCGTTTCATAACGGTGGTGACCATCGGCAATCACAACGGGAGCGGCGCCGACGGCTTCAACAATGGCCGCGATGGAGTCTTGGTCGTTGAGTACCCAGAGCTGGTGCCGTACGCCATCGTCGTCATAGGCATCGGCGACCGGTTCGTCATCAGTGGGGTCGAAGGTGTTGGTCAATCCCTTGCTCATGGACAGGCCCCAAATGGGGGAGAGGTTGGCCCGAGTGGCACGGAGGAGATCGAGCCGATCGCTCTTGGGCTTGGGCAGTGTCTGCTCGTGGGGGAGGATGTCACTCTCTTCGCCTGGCTCGGCCAATCCCAACAGGCCAAGCACGCCCGTGCTGGCGCGCCCCGCCGTATCGGTCATTCGATAGGGGTAGAGACAGGCGCTGCTATCGGCAACCAAGACCCCGTCGGCCACCCATTTGGCGAACAAATCGCTGGCCACCATGTAGCGGTCGCGGCCGCCCTGCAGATCTGGTTCGGGCAGCTCCACCAACACGGCATTGGCCGGATGGCGTGAAGCGAGATGCACGCGCTCGGCCGACCCGATCACGTCGTAGGGAGGGGCCATGACCTGGGCGATGGGTGCCAATGCGGGGGCGTAACGCAGTCCCTTAAAGGGTTCGAAGCGCGGCATGGGGTCACTCTGGCACACGGAGCACCAGGTCGGGGCGGTGTCCTCCCGTAGACTGCCGGCGTGGATGTGGAAGAAGAAGGTCTCGACCGGATTCTGACCGCACCCAATCTCATCACCATGGTCCGGCTGCTCTGCATCCCTCTTTTCTTGTGGCTGCTGTTCGGGGCCCATCACCAGACCTTCGCTGCCATCCTCCTGGCCGCACTTGGGGCCACCGACTGGGTGGACGGATTTGTGGCCCGCCGGTACCACCAGGTGTCCACCTTCGGGAAGGTGCTGGACCCGACGGCCGACCGCATTCTGGTGGCCACCGCCGTGATCTCGGTGATTGTGCACGGAGCCGTGCCTCTGTGGTTTGGGCTGGCCACCATTGCCCGGGAGACGCTGGTCTCAGTGATGGTGTTACTCCTGGCCGCCCTGGGTGCCGCCCGCATCGATGTGTTGTGGGTGGGCAAAGCGGGCACATTTGCCTTGATGTTCGCCTACCCAACCTTTCTGCTCGGCCACGGCTCCGCCGCCTGGCAGCAGCCAGTGCGGGACATCGGGTGGATTGTGGGGATCATCGGTCTGATCCTGGCGTGGGTAGCCGCAGCCAGTTACGTGGCTCCCGCACGCACGGCGCTCCGGGAAGGACGGGCCGCTCGTCAGAGTGCGGTCGAGGGCTGACCGCATGAAGGCAGTGATCATGGCCGGAGGTGAGGGAACCCGCCTGCGCCCGCAGACGTCCAACCTGCCCAAACCCATGCTGCCCTTGGTGGGGCGGCCCATGATGGAACACATCGTGTCGCTGTTGCGGCGACACGGCATCACCGACATCGTCGTGACGGTGGCCTTCATGCCCAACGCCATCCGCAACTACTTCGGCGACGGGTCTGAACTCGGTGTGCGCATGGTCTATGCCACCGAGGAAACACCGCTCGGTACAGCCGGCTCCGTCCGCAACGCGCGCGACGAACTGGACGAGCGCTTCTTGGTGATATCGGGTGACGTCCTCACCGATATCGACCTCACTGCCGTGGTCGATTTCCATGAGAAAAACCAGTCCATGGCCACGCTGGCCTTGTGCCCGGTGGAGAACCCGCTCGAATTCGGGATTGTGATTACTCGGGAGGATGGCTCCATCGAGCGGTTCCTGGAAAAGCCCGGCTGGGGCCAAGTCTTCAGCGACACCATCAACACCGGGATCTATGTGCTTGAACCCGAGATCTTCGACCTCATTCCCGAGGGGCGTGCCGTCGACTTCTCCAGCGAGGTGTTCCCAGCCGTCCTCGAAGCCAACGGCCCCCTGTTCGGCTACGTGGCCTCTGGATACTGGGAAGACGTTGGCACTACCGCCGCCTATCTCAAGGCCCACGAGGACATTCTCGACGGCAAAGTAGAAGTGGATATCGCCGGATTTGAGCTCCGACCCGGCGTGTGGCTGGGCAAAGGATCGTCGGTTGATCCCTCGGCGCGGCTGGACGGGCCGTCGTACATCGGCGAGAACTGCACCATTGATGCCGAGGCCGAGATCGGTGCCTACACCACGATTGGGGCCAACACACGGGTGGCGTCCCGCGCAGTCGTGCGCCACTCGGTGGTGGGGGAGAACGCCTATTTGGGACCGGCGGTACGGGTCGAAGGCTCAGTGTTGGGACGCACATGCGACCTGCGCCAGGGAGCTCGCTGCGAACCTGGGTCAGTGGTCGGGGAGGGCTGTCTCATCGGTGCGCACGCCGAAGTGCGTGGTGATGTGAAGGTCTACCCCTACAAGGTGGTCGAGGCCGGGGCGCAGGTCAATGCCTCCATCGTGTGGGAATCGAGTGGGACCCGGACCCTCTTCGGTCGGGAAGGTGTGCAGGGGCTGGCCAACGTCGATGTCAGCCCGGAACTGGCGGTCCGCCTGGCCAAGGCCTGGGCTTCCACGTTGGAGAAGGGCTCTTTCATCACCACGTCTCGTGACACGAGCCGGGCTGCCCGCGTGCTCAAGCGCGCTCTCATGGTGGGGTGCAATTCAGTTGGGGTCAACGTCATCGACCTCGAAGTAGCGACCATCCCCGTCACCCGCCACCACATCCGCACCAGAGGCAGTCAGGCCGGGTTGACGGTGCGCTTGGTGCCGAACGATCCGGAGTCGGTGGTCATCCGCTTTTTCGATGAGCGTGGGCTCGACCTCTCTGAAGGCGAGCAGCGTCGGATTGAGCGGCTTTATCACCGTGAGGAATTCCGCCGAGTGACGGCCGCCGAGATTGGGGATATCGACTTTTCCCCTCGGGCTATCGAGCACTACACGGCGGACGTCGTGGAGGCATTCCACCTACGGGCGGTGCCGCGACATCAGCTGAAGTTGGTGCTTGACCTTTCGTATGGCGCCACCAGTTTCGTCATGCCCAACTTGCTCTCCAAGATGGCGGCCGACGTGTTGAGCATCAACCCCTTCGCCCAGACACCGGGCATGATCTCAGTCGATCGCCTCTCCAGCGCCACCCGCGTCGCCGAAGCGGTGCGGAGTTCGGGTGCCCATTTGGGCGCGGTCATCGATGCCGGTGGCGAGCACCTGACACTCATTGACGGCGCCGGCCGGGTGCTGAGCGATGACCAGGCGATGATGGTGTTTCTTGAATTGATGACGAAGGGCGCAACGCATGGAGTCGGCGCCAGCGAGGCGGCTCCAGTCAAGGTCGCACTGCCCGTGACGGCCAGTATTGAGGCCTTCGCCCTCTGCGCCGCCCGCGGCGCCGTGGTGCTGCAAACCGGGTTGGCTCCCTCTCGCCTCATGCAGGCAGCGTCGGCCGCGGGTGTCACTTTTGCCGCCGATCAATCCGGCGGGTTCATCTTTCCCGACCACCTGCCGTCCTTCGATGCCGCGGCGGCCCTGGTTGAACTCATCGACCTCTTGGGTCGCCAGGAGACCAACCTGACCGATGTAGTGGAGCGCATCCCGGCGTTGCCGATTCTGCACACCGAGGTGGAGACCCCATTTGAGCAAAAGGGCCTGGTCATGCGCACCCTGATGGAGCAGCTCTCCGATGGTCCCGGCGAGCTGACCCTGATCGACGGGATCAAGGTGCAGACCGAGGCGGGTTGGCTCTTGGTGGTGCCGGATCCGGAAGAGCCGCTCACCCACATTTGGGCCGAGGGCACCAACCTCTTGCAGTCCGAAGCGCTGACCGAGGACATGGTCGAGCGCTTGCACCTCATTCTCACCTAGGCGCGCCGACACGTCGGTCCGGTAGGGTCGCCGCTCATGGAGATTCCTGACGACCTGCAGTACTCGCCGGAACACGAATGGGTGCGTGCTGAGGGGACAAAAGTGCGCATCGGGATCACCGATTACGCGCAGGACGCACTGGGCGACATTGTCTTTGTCGATCTGCCTGAAGTCGGTTCGGTGGTGGAGGCTGGCGGTCAGTTGGGGGAGGTGGAGTCGACCAAGTCGGTGTCGGAGATTTATGCGCCCGTGGCTGGAACGGTGACCGCCATCAATGATGCGCTCGGATCCGGCCCGGAAAAAATGAACCAGGACCCCTACGGCGCCGGCTGGATTTGCGAGCTGGAACTTGCCGCTGGGACAGACCTGGGCCACCTGCTGAATGCCTCGGCCTACGGGGACCTCACCGCCGGCTGAGCACGGACTGGGCCTGTGGCCGGTCGGCTTCGATGCTCTGGGGAACGTGACCGTTGTCTGGAGTACCGTTGTCGCCGTGTTCTGTCACAACTGTGGGCATCGGAATCCTGAGGGGGTCAACTTCTGTTCCTCCTGTGGAAATGCCCTCGTTCCCGATGGTGACGACGCCACCATCACCATGCATCCGACGGAGGAGCATGGAGAGAACTCGGAAGAAGACACCGAAGTTGCGATGGTCGAGATTCCATACGGCGCCGGTGTACTGGTGGTAAAGCGGGGCCCCAATATGGAAGGCCGTTACCTCCTCCAGGAGGGCGTCACTCGAGCGGGCCGTCATCCCGAAAGCGACATCTTTCTGGACGACATCACCGTGTCACGCCGTCACGTCGAAATCACACACAACAAAGGCGGAGAGTTTGTGTTGAGAGATGTTGGGTCCCTGAACGGGACCTATGTGAACCGTGAACGTATTGAAGAGACTCAGCTTTCTCCCGGCGACGAGGTGCAGATCGGGAAGTTCAAGTTGGTCTACCTGGTGGCTGGAAGCGAGTGAGCAGCCGTTCGTACCTCTCCATCGGTGATGTCCTGACCATGTTGCGGGAAGAATTCCCCGACGTGACCATTTCCAAGATCCGGTTTCTAGAGAGTCAAGGTCTGGTCAACCCCGAGCGTTCACCTTCGGGCTATCGAAAGTTCTTCGAGGCCGATGTCGAGCGCCTGCGTTGGGTCCTCCGTCAGCAGCGGGAGCACTTCCTGCCCCTCAAAGTGATCCGTGACCGTCTGGCCGAGGGTGATGTGGGGGACCCGGTCCCCGCTGCCGCGGTGACGTCGAACGCACGAGCCGGGCACAGCAACGGGAAGTCCGGTCAGACGACGGGAGCAGCAGCTCCAGCACCCGTAGCGGCCGGTGTCGGTGCGCGTAGCGTCGGGTCGGGATCTGGGAGCGGCGGTGCTGCCGGAGGCGCGCCGGCGAGCGGCGACGTCCACGATGATGACCAGCTGACCCAAGCCGACAACGACGCCATGGCCCGCATACTGGCCGACGCCTCTCGTCGGGCTGCCTCGCTCAATGAAGCCAGTGGAGATCGTCCGCCCTTGCGCATTGTCGAAGAGGGCGAAACGCAGCCGGCTCCTCTTGCGCGTCCCATACCGCCGGCACCAGTGGCTGCACCACCTGCCGTGAAGCCGGATCGGGTGGTGGCGTCGGCGCCGGCGTCTGATGGGGCCACCGAACCTCCGGCTGTCGCAACGGTTGCGCCGACACCCCGGACAGCGGCGTCCTCGGTGGGCGCTCCGGTCGCGGCATCTCAGCCCACCCGGGAGTCGCCAGCATCGCAACATCCTCAGTCGGCACCAAGCGCGCCCGCCGCGGAGAGTCGTCGTAGCGCCACACCTGCTTCGAATACAGCAGCGCCGGCGGCACCCGCCCCACGCCCGGCACCGACGGCGTCTCCGGGCGCCAGTGGAGGAACCACCATGGTGACCGGAGCCAGCTTGAGCGTCGAGGAGTTGTGTTCGGCCAGTGGACTGTCCGAAATAGAGGTGGCGGGCCTCCAGGGCTTCGGGTTGATTGAGGGCGAGATGGTCGCCGGGATCCTGACCTTTAACGAGGACGCATTGACGGTGGCCAGCCTGGCCGCATCGTTCCGCCGATTCGGGATTGAGCCCCGCCATCTTCGCCTCTACCGCAACTCGGTGGATCGCGAGCTGGGGCTGATTGAGCAGGTCATCATTCCGTTGTTGCGCCAGCGGAACCCCGAGTCTCGGCAGCGAGCCGTCGAAGGGGCAGACGAGTTGGCCGAACTTGGTCAGACCATGCGGGCCGCCTTGCTTCGTGCCGCGCTGCGCCAGCATCTAGGGGGCTGACCGGTCCTGGGCCTTCGGGCGCTACATTTCAGTGATGGTGCGAGTCCTGCTCCGAGCGGTGCGAGTGGACCTGCAATCGAATACTCCGGTCCTCCTGTTACAAGAGACCGACGGGGACAGCCGGACCTTGCCCATCTTCATTGGCAATCCCGAGGCCACCGCCATCGCCTATGCGATTCAGGAGATGCCTGTGCCGCGTCCGATGACGCACGACCTGATGAAGGACATGCTGGGTGCCCTCGACATTCAGCTGGAGCGAGTGCTGATCACCGAGCTCAGGTCGGGGACCTACTACGCCGAGCTGCATCTGCGGCGGGGGGAGGAGCGGACCGTGGTCTCCAGCCGTCCCTCCGACGCGGTGGCCGTGGCCGTGCGGACTGAGACACCCCTTTTCGTGGCCGACGAACTCATGGACGCGGAGGGCATCATTCTCGATATCGAAAGTGAGGACGACGTGGAAGAGACGCTGGAAGAGCTGGCCTCGCAGTTCCGAGAGTTCCTCGATTCGGTGCGTCCGGAAGACTTCGGCGGATGAACCGCCGCTTCGTTGGATTCGCTGCTGTGGTGTGTGCGGGCCTCGTAGCCGCTGCCTGCTCGTCATCACCGAGCGAGTCGGACAATTCGACCACGACCACCACCCATCACGCCCACCACTCCAAGCAGACCACCACCACTCAGGCCACCTCGAGTACCACGACGTCAGCTGCCGCGGTCGGGAGTTCCTGCCCGACCGTCACGGCTGCGGCCGGTGGCACGCAGGGGGCTGCTGGCACCATTGTCGGGACCGTCACCCTGACCAATCCCGGTCCGGAGTCCTGCGTGATCTTCGGGTATCCGACGCTGTACCGCTACAGCGCCAGCGGTGCGTCAGAACCGGTAAACGAGGTGCACGGCATCAACATCGATGTCGGCGCCGCGGCCGCCCAGCCTGCCGCCACCGTGACCCTGACCACCAACCAACAAGCTGAGTTCACCTATGAGTACTCAGATGTGCCCGCCAACAATGGAAGCGAGTCCACCTGTCCCACCTCGGCCTCAATGAGCGTGGGAACCCCCGGAGTGGCCGACACATCGAACCAGTTCCCACTCACCATGTCGCCCTGTAGTGAAGGGCAGTTGTACGTGTCGCCCATCTACGCCGCCTCGTCGGGCAATTAGCGCCACTGGTCGCCTTATCGGCGTGGGGCCACCAGCACGCGGCCACGAACGGCTCCATTGAGGACACGGCCCAGCGCTTCAGTGAGGCCGCTGAGGCCGATCTCTTCACTGACCATCCCATCGCAACGTCCCATGGGGAACTCGTCGGCCATGTCGCGCCACAGGGACCGACGCTCCTCAATGGGCGTGGCCACGGTGTCGATGCCGAGCAGCGCCACCCCACGCACAATGAAGGGATAGACGGTCGTCTCCACTTTGTTGCCGCCCGTGAGTCCGCTCGCCGCCACGGCGCCTCCGTATCGGGTGGTGCGCAGCGCTTCGGTCAGGGTGGTACCGCCGACACAGTCGACCACCGCCCCCCAGAGCTGCGGTCCCAAGGTGCGGTCGTCGTCGGGACTGAATCGACGTCCCACGACCTCACTGGCACCAAGCCCGATCAGGTAGTCACGCTCTGCGGTCTTGCCCGATGAGGCCACTACCTCAAACCCGCGGTCGGCCAGCAACGCCACCGTGGTGCTGCCCACGCCACCGGATGCTCCGGTGACCAACACGGGACCGTGGGCGGGAGTGATGCCATGCTGGCGCAAGCGCTGAAGCGAAAGCACGGCGGTGAAGCCGGCCAGACCGATGATGGCGGCGTGTCGTGAGGTGACCGTCGGGGGCAGCGGCACCACCCAGTCGGCGGGGACCCGAACACAACCGGCGAAGCCCCCATGGTGGGCCACACCGAGGTCATAGCCTTGGACCAGGACGCGTTGGCCGGGGGTGAAGGTAAAGACATCGCTCTCGATCACGGTGCCGGCCAACTCGACTCCGGGTATGAGTGGAAATGCCTTGGCCACCCTATTTCCCGGACTGCTGACCATGGCGTCCTTGAAATTGATGGCCGACCATTCCACCTCAATGAGCACCTCGCCCGGAGGAAGGTCGTGCTCTCCGAGCTCGACGATCTCAGGGCGCAGGACCTCGCCGGACTTGGTGAGTCTGTACGCCGGGAAGCGCATCGGCTCACCTTAGAAGGCCCGGCACTACGGTCGCGGGCCATGACCGTCGTGCCCTTTGGACATTGGCCGTCGCCGCTCGCTCCGGCCGATGTGGCGGCGGGAAAAGTCTCGCTGTCGGAACTGTGCTCAGACGGCGATTCTCTTTTTTGGGTGGAGACACGCCCGGGAGACGGCGGCCGTTCGGTCTTCGTCCGCAGCCAGGGTCCTGAGGCCTCGGTGGAGGACCTGTCTACGCCAGACGTCAGTGTTCGTAGCCGGGTGCATGAATATGGCGGGGGAGCGGCGTGCCTCGTGCCTCAGCGTGGGAGTGGAGCCTGCGCTTACGTTGAGGCCGCAGGCCAAAGGGTCTGGTTCATTGGGGATGCCAGTCCGGCCCCTCTCGCCCTGTCCGCCGAGCCGCCTGAAGGCATGCGCTGGGCCCACGGGGGCTTGACCGCCAGTGCGGACGGGGCCTGGGTGCTGGCCGTACGAGAGGAGTTGGTGGAGGGTGACCATTCGGCCGTTCCGCGCCGTTCCGTGGTGGCGCTCTCCACTGATGGGAGGGAGGGCGAGACGGTCGAATCCACGCTGCTGTCCGGTCACGACTTCTATGGCACGCCGGTCATGCGGGCTGACGGTGGCTCGGTGGCAGCCGCCACGTGGGATCACCCGGACATGCAGTGGGACTTCTCTTGTCTTGAGGTTGTCGAGCTGAGTGTTGCTTCTGGGGTGCTGACGCCGGTCGGGCCTCCGTGGTCGCCCACTGATGGCGATGATGGGGCCGTGGCGTCGGTGGGGCAGCCGATGTGGTGTCACGACGGTCATCTCTGTTTCATTTGGGACCGCTTCGGTTGGTGGCAGCCCTTCCGCCATTCGGGTGACCGCTCTGGTGCCGAACCAGAGCGACTGTCAGAGATGGAGGCCGAGTTTCATGGGGCGGACTTCATTCTGAGTCTGCGCACCATGGCCGAGATGCCTGATGGGTCGATTGTGGCCAAGGTCTCATCGTCCGGGCGTGACGGCCTGGTTCGATTGCAACGGGGTGGCGAGGGCCAGGTTGGTGGTTGGTCGATCGTCGAATCAGTGGATCAACCGTGTATCTCGATCTCCGCCGTCTGCGCTCACGGTGAGGGTTTGGCCCTGATTGGTGCGACCGCAACTGAACCATCAAGTGTCTGGGTGATTGATGCTCTGGGGGAGCGTGCTCGGAACGCCCGGCCCCCAAGAGAGATTCTTCGCACCGAAGACGCGTCACTGGGTGAATCCATCACTGTCACTGGTCGGTCGGGTCAGGCGGTCCATGTTCTTCTCTTCCCGCCGCAACTTGCCGGCACGGAAGGTCCAACGGAGGTGCTGCCGCCACTCATCGTCCAGGTGCACGGAGGCCCGACCAGTTCGTGTAGCGCCGCCTTTGATGTGACCACGCAGTACTTCACCAGTCGCGGGTTCGCCTGTGCTCTGGTGGACTATGCCGGCAGTACCGGATATGGCAGGGACTTCCGTTGTGGCCTCTGGGGACGCTGGGGTGTGGCCGATGCAGAGGACTGTGAGGATGCGGCCCGGGCCCTTGCCGCAGCCGGGCGTGTCGATGGGGATCGCATGGCCATCAGAGGTGGGAGCTCGGGCGGGCTGACGGCGCTCAATGCCCTGGCAGCCGGGAATGGCTTCAAGGCCGCCGTCAGTTGGTATGGCGTGACCGACCTGATCGGCCTGGTGGAGACCACCCATGATTTCGAGGCCCACTACACGGATCGACTCATCGGAGTGTTGCCACAGGACCGTCCGGAGTTCGATAGCCGCTCACCGGTGAACAAGGTGGCTGAGCTCAACGGATCGGTCCTCATGCTGCAAGGGCTGGATGACGCCGTGGTTCCGCCGTCCCAAACCGAGCACCTCCGCGACGCCATGGTGGCGGCGGGTCGACATTGTGAGGCCATTTTCTTTCCAGACGAAGGTCATGGCTTCCGGCGGCCCGAGACCCTGGTGCGCTGCCTCGAGGCAGAGCTGGACTTTTACCAACGGGAGCTCAGTCTCTAGCTGGGCCATTCGGACCCCGCTCCACCGAAACGAGTCAGGAAAGCGACCCCACCTCGGGTCCCCTATGTCAGGCTGTAGCTACCGCCATGAGGATCAGACGATCAGGGCGCGACGCGGAACGCCGCCTTGGGCAGCGTCTTCTCCAGCGCGCCAACGCCATCGGCCCTGAATGGGGCGATGCTGTGCTGTACCTGGTGGCTGTGGTCTTCGCCATCATCACGATCTTCGCCTCCGGCATTTCGCTCTACCAGCAGTGGGGTGAGCTTGCCGTGGGCCCCTTCGCCGGTGGAGCAGCGGCCTCGGTTGTGGTGGCGTTGAAGGTTCGCCGCCGCCGGCGGCGGGGCGCATCGGGAACCGCCAGTGAGTCCGCCACCACCGGTACGCCCCGCTGGCGTTGGACGACGCGCATCGTTATCGCTGTCTGTGTGTTCGTCGGTGCCACCGCTATCCCGCTCTCCCTTGAGGTGCTCTGGCGTTCCGACAATGACCCTGGTTCACATGTACAACCCGAAGTCATCACCATCGAACACGGCGGTCAGACGGTGGCCAAGGGCAAGGATCCCTACCACGAAGTCACCAATTCGCACGGCAAGGTGATCTACAAGCCCAAGGGAGAGCCGACGTACGAGGGGTTCCTGCCGTACCTCCCGCTGATGACGGTGTTCGGTATTCCGAGTGAGCGTCGCCACGATGTCCAGCTGACCGACGCACGGATCTTCTTCAGTCTGGCCACTCTCTTGGTGACTGGTGCCGCGCTGTGCCTATGCCCAGCCAGTGGTCGTCGAAAAATGCGGACCATGCAGGTGCTGGCCATCTTGCCCACTGCCGCGCTTCCCCTTGCCACGGGAGGTGATGACATGCCCGTGGCCGCATTCCTGCTCCTGGCCATGGTCTTGGCGCAACGCCGGCAACCGTTTGCCTCCGGTGTGGTGCTGGGCATCGTGTCAGCCATGAAATTCACGGCCTGGCCTCTGGCCGCCCTGGCACTGTTTGCGGCCCGAGATAAAAAAGATGTCCGGCGTCCAGGCCTGATGTTCCTCGGCATGCTGGTGATCGCCGGACCCGTGGTGGTGCCGTTTGCCCTGCGTGGTCCGTGGGCCTTCTTCGACAACGTCGTGCTGTTCCCGCTCGGGCTGTCGGGGGTGAACTCGCCGGCGGCCAGTCCGCTACCGGGCCATCTACTCGTGACAGCGTTCCCGTTCCTTCACCGGGCATTGCCCCTCACCGTTGGCGTTCTCGGTGGAGCACTTTTGGTGTGGCATCTTTTCCGCCGACCCCCGCAGACGGTGTCCCAAGTGTGCACCTTGGGCGGGGTCGTCATGGGTGTCCTGGTGCTTATGGCGCCGGCCACTCGCATCGGTTATCTGCTCTATCCCATCAACTTCTTCGTCTGGACGTATCTGTTCGCAGAGATCGAACGTGAACGCAGTAGCAGTGGACTGCTGCAGGCCCGCGGGGAACGAGAACTGTCGTTTAGCTCGTGAACGGCGAACTCTGATCGCCGCGCTGTCGCCCCGGCGGTCAGTCGGGGTCGGGCACCTGAAAGAGCCGCACCGTGAACTGGGTGTCGCCGGCGGCCGGCGCGTTGGCTCCGAAACTGGTGGCTGAAATCACCGCACCCATCTCCCAGTAGAAACCATCGGAGCCGGCCAGTTTGCCCAGCACTTCCAGCGCGCCCGGGTCGTGGTCGGCAGGGCCGACTTCGAAGATCTGCCAGCCCTGCGCCTTCATGTCCTTTTGATAGAAGGTCTCCAATGCGCCTTGGGAGGCGTCAGAGCGCAACCCGATCTGCGCGTCGTACTGGTCAGCCGCCTGACTGTTGTTCTGGTGGGTGAGCAATATCGATCCCACCGGTAAGGAGACCGCGTTCACAATATTGCCCGGCGGTTCGCCCGAGATCGTGATGGCTGCAAGATCGACTCGGGCTGGCTTGGCTCGTAAGACGGTTCCGGTGACCGTATGCGTAGCGGTCGAAGTGTGTGTCTGTTGCACCGGATTCGCCGTGAGGAAATTGGCGCCGATGAATACGGCCAGGATGAGGACCCCTAGCCCAGGCACAACCATGGCAAAGCGCATGTTGAAGCCCGAGCTGGCTGGGGGTCGCACAGGAAGAGCGTCGTCGACCGTCATGACCGGACCAGCCTACGTGCCACCCATCCACCCAAAATGGTCGATAGGTCCGTGCCCGGCACCCAGCCGCCACTGCGTACCCCCCTGCAAACCTCGGGCCACGAAGGCCTTGGCCTGCCTGATGGCGTCGAGCGTGTCCTCACCAAGGGCCAGGCGCGCCGCTATGGCGGCCGAGAGCGAGCATCCTGTGCCGTGGTCGTTCCCGGTGGGCACCCGCACGGCTTCCAGCACGGTGATTCCCTCGGGGCCGGCCACCACGTCGTCCGCCGTTTCGGTGAGATGACCACCTTTCACCACGACGTAACGAGTACCGCGTTGGCGGAGCTCTTCAGCCACCTCGGCCATAGCGTCGGTGGTCATCAGCGCTTCGACGTCGCAACCGGCGAGCGCAGCGGCCTCACGGAGATTGGGCGTTGCCACCTCGGCCAGAGGGAGAAGGCGTTCGAGGTAGGCAGTGACTCCGTCCGGATCCATGAGGGCCTGGCCGCTTGATGACACCAACACCGGATCCACCACCAAATGAGGCAGACGGCCCGCTTCGGCCGCTTCGGCCACTGTCATGACGATGTCCACAGTGGCCAACATGCCGGTTTTCACGCTTCGCACGCGCAGGTCGTCGAGCACGGTCTCAATCTGCAGCCGGACGAACGTAGCGGGAAGCGGCATGACACCTCGCACCTCGGCCGTGTTCTGGGCGGTGATGGCGGTCAGTGCGGTCGTGCCGTGCACCCGGTGGGCGGCGAATGTCTTGAGGTCGGCTTGGGCCCCGGCGCCTCCTCCCGAATCTGATCCGGCGATGCTCAGGGCCACGGGTGGAGTCACATCGTCCGGCACCCGCCCACGATACAGAGCAGGGGATACGCCCAAGACTGCCAAGGCCTGCGTGGGACGAGGGGTATGGTCGGATGCCGTGGCTTCGGATGCAGTGACTTCGGACGGAGTGGCTTCGGGTTCGCTGTGCATTGCCGGCGAGCAACTGTCGTCGCGTCTATTGCTGGGCACCGGTGGCATGACCAGCCTGCAGGCACTGCGCAGCGCATTGGTGGAATCGGGCACGGGCATGGCCACCGTGGCCGTGCGGCGCGTGGACCCGTCGGGGCGTGGATCCCTCTTGGATTTGTTCAGTGAGCTGGGCGTGCGGGTGCTGCCCAACACGGCCGGCTGCGCCACCGCCAGCGAGGCGGTATTGACAGCCAAGTTGGCCCGCGAGGCCTTCGGCACCGATTGGGTCAAGTTGGAGGTGATTGGCGACGATCGCACCTTGCTTCCGGACGCGGTCGAACTGTTGCGCGCGGCCGAACAGCTGGCTGACGATGGCTTCGTCGTGCTCCCGTACACAACGGACGACCCCGTGCTGGCCCGACGCCTCCAGCAGGTCGGCTGCGCCGCAGTCATGCCTCTGGGCTCACCCATTGGCAGTGGGCTAGGCATCCGAAACCCCCACAACATTTCGCTGCTCCGCGAGGCGGTGGAAGTGCCCGTCATCCTCGATGCGGGAATCGGCACCGCGTCCGATGCGGCCCTGGCCATGGAGCTCGGCTGTGACGGTGTGCTGGTGGCCACTGCCGTGAATCGTGCCCACGACGCGGCCCTGATGGCCCAGGCCATGCGACTGGCCACTGAGGCCGGCCGTCTGGCCCGTCTGGCTGGGCGGATCCCCGTTCGTTTCTATGCCGAACCATCGAGTCCCCTGGAAGGGCGAGCCGACTTCGGTTCTGGACCGCGTATCGACTGACTCGTCGCAACGCTTCACTCTGCTCCCGCTCTTGACGGGCTCGGATGGCCCCAGTAAGTTAGGGCACCCTAACTTTCGGAGAGGTTGCCCGGGCGAGATGAGAAGTAGCGCAGGTCAGGGGGATGAAGGCGCATGAACGTCACCGATGGGCGCCGCCTTGCCCTTGGTGCGCTGGCCTTGGCCGTGCCCCTGTGGAGCGCGTGCAATTCCGATGGCGGAGGGAACGGTGGGGGACACGGATCGGCCATCCCGAAGGCGCCCTCCACCGTGTGCGCCCAACTCCTGGCCGTCTTCTCAGATGGGCCAGATCCCGACGCCGACCCGGTGGGATACGCCCTCAGCCAGATCAAGCCCTTGGGTGAGGTCCGATCATCGGCCCACTCAGCCCAGCCCACTCTGACCACCATCCGTACCCTTATTGCGGCCGATAAGGCGCTGGTCGGATCCAAGGGCAGCGACCATTCGGCCACCGTGACCATTAAGAAAGCAGACGACCGCGTGAACGACGCTTGCCCGGGAGTGGCGCCATGAAGCATCGAGCAATGGCTGGAGTGCTGGCGCTCTCCCTTTTCGGTGCGATGTTGACGGTGGGCGGAGGGGGTGTGGCATCGGCTTCCTCCCAGACCCTCACGCTCTATAGCGGTCAACACGTGCAGACCACCCAAGCCCTGGTGGCCGGCTTCGAGAAGAAGACGGGCATCACCGTGAATATCCGGGCTGACGATGAAGACGTGCTGGCTCAGCAAATCGTCACAGAGGGAAGTCACTCGCCAGCCGATGTGTTCTTCACCGAGAACTCGCCCCCACTGCAGTTTCTGGCGGCCAAGGGATTGCTCTCGACGGTGAAGTCATCGACACTTTCTGCGACCCCGTCCCGGTTCAACTCGCCCAACAAGAAGTGGGTGGGTATCTCGGCTCGAGTGAGCGTGTTGGTCTACAACACGTCGTTGCTCAAACCCAGCCAACTGCCGACCTCCGCCATGCAGCTGGCTGATCCCAAGTGGAAGGGAAAGTTGGCACTGGCCGGAGCCGAGACCGATTTTCAGCCCATCGTCACCACCGTGGCCCGTACCTACGGGACGAAGGCGGCGCTCAGTTGGCTCAAGGCGCTCAAAGCCAACGCCGGGAGCCACATCTATCCGGACAACGAGACCATCGCCGACGAGGTCAACCGAGGACAGGTAGCCATTGGCATCGTCAACCAGTACTACTGGTACCGGGAACGGGCCGAAATTGGAGCCTCCAACATGCACTCAAAGATCGCCTACTTCGCGCCGCATGACGTGGGCTACGTCCTCGATGTGTCGGGTGCGGCCATTCTCAAATCGTCGAAGCACCAGGCGGCGGCGCAGAAGTTCCTGGTCTATATGAACTCGGCTCAGGGCCAGGAAATCATCGCCCACAGCCAGAGCTTCGAGTATCCAATTGCCTCGGAAGTGACCACGGCCCAACCTGAAACGCCGTTCAACCAGTTGCAGCCCAACGCCATCACCATTCCTGAATTAGGCACCGGCAGCGAGGCGATCAAGCTCCTCCAAGAGGCGCAGCTGTTGTGATGTCGTGACAGACATCGGGGTGCAGGCACCGGCAGAGGAACTCGAGCGTTCTCTTCTATCGGGCGGTAGCGGGGGTGCGCCGTTTCTGCGGCTCAAGGGTCGTCATCATCGGCACCACCTGGAACGTCGCCACCTCCCGCCGATCCTGTCAGCCGTTGCGGTGGCGGTCACCATCATTGTCGTCCTGCCCTTGGTTTTCCTCGTTGTTCAAGCTGTGCAGGTGGGTTGGAGCACGCTCGACCCTCTGCTCTTTCGAAGTCTCACCGCGCAACTGTTGTGGGACACGATCAGCCTCACCGTGGTGGTCACGGTGTTTTCCGCCGTCATTGGCACGTTGGCCGCATGGTTTATTGAACGGACGCAGTTGCCTGGACGACGAGTCTGGGCCGTCCTGGTGGTGATCCCGCTGGGCATTCCCGACTTCGTGGTCAGCTTCGGGTGGAAAGCCATCTTTCCGTCCATTTCGGGCTTTTGGGCCGCCGCCATGATCATGACGTTGGCCGTGTACCCGTTGGTCTTCCTCCCCGTGGCGGCCAGCTTGCGCAATGCCGACCCCGCTCAGGAAGAGGTGGCGCGGAGCCTCGGCGTGGGTCGCCTGACCACCTTCTGGCGCATCTCCATCGGCCAAGCGCGCCTGGCCATATTGGGTGGAGCGGTGCTGGTGGCCTTGGTGGTACTGGCCGAATACGGCGCCTTCGAGATCATCGGCTTCCGCACCCTGACCACCGAGATCTTCACGGAATACACGGTGGGATTCAATCAACCGGCGGCCTGCGCCCTGTCTCTTGTTTTGGTGGCGCTGGGCGGCATGATCCTCTTGGGAGAGGGAGCGGGTCGAGGCCAGGGCCGGATCTCTCGCCTGGGCGCCGGTGCCGCCCGTCAGATTCGGCCGGTGCAGTTGGGACGCTCCAAGCCGTTCGCGTTGGGCGGTGTCCTGTTGCTCGTTGGCTTGGCCCTTGGAGTTCCATTCGGAGCGGTCCTCTATCTGATGCTGCGAGGCGGGGCGTCCACGTTTCCGCCGGCTTCCATCGCAGCGGCGGCCGGACACACGTTTGTGTACTCGGCCGCAGCCGGTCTCATTGCCACTGCGGGCGCGCTGCCCGTCGCCCTGCTTTCGGTTCGCTTTCCGCGTCCCAACGTACGGCGGTTGGAACGGCCCAACATGTTGATTCTGTGCGTGCCGGGACTGGTGGTGGCGCTGAGCTTCACCTATCTGACCGAGCACTTTCTTAATGGCTTCAGCTACCAAACGCCGTGGCTGCTTATTGTCGTCTATGCCGTGATGTTCTTCCCACTGGCCGTGGTCTCGGTGCGGGCCGCCGTGGCCCGGTCCCCGGTGGGCCTGGAAGAGGTGGGCCATTCGCTCGGCGTGAGCAGGGCGTCGGTGTTCTGGCGGGTGACCCTGCCTCTTATCGGTCCAGGCCTGGCCGCCGCTTTCTGCCTCGTCTTCCTGGAAGCGGCAACCGAACTCACCGCCACACTGGTGCTTGTCCCGACCGGAGTGCAGACATTGGCCACCCAGTTCTGGGCTTTCCAGACCAATCTTTCCTATAGCCAGGCTGCGCCCTACGCCGGGGTCATCATGGTGATCGCGGCGGTACCCAGCTTTGTCTTGGGCCGCTGGTTCGATCGCCTGCCGGCCCGAGCCGCCATGACGCAAGCCCCAGGCCCTGCACCAAGCACAATGGTCAGCGTATGAAGGGGCTCGTCGTCACTGGTGTCACCAAATCGTTCGGCCCCCAGCCCGTGCTCCGCGGCGTCGATCTGCGCGTACCGGATGGGTCCTTCACTGCCGTCCTCGGCCCTTCAGGTAGTGGGAAGACCACCCTGCTCCGGATCATTGCCGGATTCGAACGACCCGAGAGCGGGGAAGTGCGCCTCGGTGCGCAGGTGGTCGATGACGCCGCCCACCGGTTCGTGCCCTGCGAGAAGCGTCGCATTGGGTACGTGCCGCAGGAGGGTGCGCTCTTTCCGCATCTCAGTGTCGGGCGCAATGTGGCGTTCGGGTTGCCCAAGGAAAGTCGTAGGGGCACCCGGGTGGAAGAGATGCTCGAACTAGTGGGGTTGTCGGGGTACGCCCGTCGCTACCCTCATCAGCTCTCTGGCGGCCAGCAGCAACGAGTGGCCTTGGCCCGGGCGTTAGCAGCCGACCCCGAGATCGTCCTCCTCGATGAGCCGTTCTCGTCACTCGACGCTTCATTGCGAGCTTCGGTCCGGGCCGACGTGCACCAGGTGCTGCGGTTGGCCGGCACCACCGCCATTTTGGTGACGCACGACCAAGATGAAGCATTGTCTATGGCCGATCAGGTCGCGGTGCTGCAGGCGGGGGTGATCGCTCAGATCGACTCACCGGCTGGTCTCTACGGCACACCGAGAGATGCTGACCTGGCCCAGTTCATGGGCGATGCCAATTTGTTGGACGGCACGTTCAAGGGCGGTCGCGTGGCTACGGCTCTGGGGACATTGGACCTCGCGTCGCCGGTGAATGGTCAGGCCGCCACATCGGATGGAAGTGGTACCGATTCGGCCAAGGTCATGGTCCGCCCGGAACAACTGGTGATCGGCGAGGTGGAGTCCGCCGTGGTGGCTGGGATGATCCAGAGCTATGAGTACTTCGGGCACGACGCTGTGGTCAGAGTGCGGCCCGACGCCAGTGCCCTGCCAGTCCTGGTGGTCCGTGTCACCGGGGGCTCGCCGCTCGTGCCCGGATCACGGGTGGGGCTGCGGGTGACTGGGCCGGTCGTGGCCTGGCCCGCCTCGTCGGGCTCAGATGGTCCCAACTCCGTCGAATAACGTCTCCGTAACTACGTCGCTGTCATCAGGACTGCACTAGGATTTCACTCCGGAACGACAGTCAGCAGGAGGTGTGATGGCCGAGGTGTCAACGACCCATGTCGGTGGGTTTCACGGACCGCAGGTGTGCGGTCTCGTGGGGATCACCTACCGCCAGCTGGACTATTGGGCCCGAACCGGCCTGCTGCAACCCTCAGTGGCTACCGCCAAGGGCAGTGGCACCCGCCGCGTGTATTCCTATTCGGACGTGCTCGAGCTCAAAGTGATTAAGCAGTTGCTCGATGCCGGCGTCTCGCTCCAGTCGGCCCGCCGAGCCGTTGAGTGCTTGCGGGAGGATCTTGGGGCGGACGTGGCCTCCTCCAACTTGGTATTGACCGGGACCAGCTCGGTGTTGGCCCGCTCCAATGGCGAAGTGGTCGATCTGCTGGCCGGGGGGCAAGGTGTCTTCAACATCGTGCCGTTAGCTGGCGTAGTCGACGAGCTTGAAGCTGACATTGTGCGCATGGACAGCGGTGCCCAGTCGCGTCCATCGGGCGAACTGGCCCGGGCCGCCGGGGAGTGAACCCACCGCTTTCGGCGGGAGAGCGGCGACCGGGGCATCCTTCCGGTGCGCCGGCAGGGCAGGTTCGCTTTGCCCATCCCTCTGAACGCCTCTTTGCGGCCATGCTCGATCTGCATGGCGAACGTTGGGAATACGAACCAGTCGAGTTCCCGCTGAAATGGGACGAGCGTGGGGCGCCGGTGGCCGGATTCCGGCCCGATTTCTGGCTGCCCGACCGTGGACTGTTCGTCGAACTCACCACGGCAGATCAGCGGTTGGTCACCCGTAAGAACGGGAAGGTCCGACGCATGCGGGAGCTGTATCCAGAAGTCGAGGTCCTTGTGGTCTATCAACGGGACTTCATCGCCATGCTGGAGTCGCATGGCCTGGAGATGCCGCTTTCATCTGCCGCCTAACCTGGCGGCATGAGCGCTGACGAACAGAGTGAGGTTCGTCAGTCGCCGCTGCAGGCTGCGCATGTCGCCCTGGGGGCCAAAATGGTGCCCTTCGGCGGGTGGGAGATGCCGCTGGCGTACCCGTGGGGGACCGTGGCTGAGCACAAGGCGTGCCGGACATCGGCTGTTGTGTTCGATGTCAGTCATCTGGGCACGGTGAGGGTGGAGGGTGCGGAAGCGTTCGATCACCTGCAGCAGTCGCTGAGCAATGACCTCCGCCGCATCAGCCCTGGACGGGCGCAATACACACATCTCTTGGCTGACGACGGCAGCGTGGCCGACGACATCATTGTGTGGTGGGTGTCCGAGGAGCGTTTCGACGTGATGCCCAATGCGTCGAACACCAGCCGCGTTGTCGGCGCCATTGGCGGAGTTGATGTCACGGCCGAACGAGCCATCATTGCTCTGCAGGGGCCGCATGCTCGTTCCAAACTGGCCGAGATAGCGCCCGAGGCGGCCAAGGTCCACCGCTTCGCCGTGGCTCCCTTTGTTTGGGAAGGTACGGACTGCTTTGTGGCAGGAACGGGTTACACGGGCGAAGAGGGCGTGGAATGTGCCGTACCGGCTGCCACGGCCGAAGACTTCTGGGCCGCGGTGGTGGCCACCGGGGTGACGCCGGCCGGATTGGGAGCCCGAGACACGCTGCGCCTCGAGGCCGGATTGCCCTTACACGGGCACGAACTCGGACCCGGGATCACACCATTGCAGGCCGGATTGGGCTGGGTGATCGGTTGGGACAAGGGCGACTTCACCGGCCGGGACGCGCTGGAAGAAGAGAAGGCCAGTGGTCCGGCTCGACGTCTGCGAGGTCTAGTGGCCGAGGGTCGCCAGCCCCTCCGGGACGGTGCGGAAATACAGGTCGGAGGGCATGTGGTGGGCGTGCTGACCAGCGGGAACTTCTCGCCCATGCGCGAGCGAGGGATCGGTCTCGGCTTCGTGGAGGCTGAAGCGCAGCTGCTCCATGGCGACGCGGTCACCGTGGTGCAGCGAGGTCGTGAGCTGCCGGCCAACCTGGTGCGCCCGCCACTGTGGCCGGTGCGAAGTGAGGACGAGTAAACGGCTCTGGTTGTAGGCCAGTGGCCTATAGTCAAAGCACAACTGAATACGCCGTTTGAACTGGAGCGCCAGAGTCCCCGTCGTAGTGGTGAGGGGACGCCGGAGGAGCAACTCTCCCCGAGAAACTCTCAGGCCGACATATCGCTCCAGCGAGGCAACTCTGGAAAGCAGACGTCTCCGGGCGCGCTGCACCGAAGGTGGAAGTCATCCATTGGGTGGCGAGACTCTCAGGTCCCATGACAGAGCGGGGAGGTGTTCCACTCACTCCGCTTCGAGCGGTGCCAGTCAGGAGACCTCCATGATCGATCAGGATGCACGCGGCGACCAAAATGCGTTTGGCGAGTTCGTGCGGCGGCACATCGGTACCACCGCCGACGAGCAACAGCGCATGCTCAAGGAGCTGGGCTACGACACGTTGGACGACCTGATCGACGCGGCCGTGCCGGCCAGTGTGCGCTCGCTGGGGACGTGGTCGCTGCCGGCAGCGGCTTCGGAGCGTGAGGTGCTGAATGAGCTCCACCGGTTGGCGGCCAGCAATGTGGTGGCCGAGCCCATGATCGGCCTGGGGTATCACGGCACCATTACGCCGGGCGTGATCCGGCGCAACGTGCTCGAGAGTCCAGCTTGGTACACGGCATATACGCCCTACCAGCCCGAGATCAGCCAGGGACGATTGGAGGCGTTGTTGAACTTCCAGACCATGATCTCGGACCTGACTGGTCTCGACACGGCCAACGCCTCCCTGTTGGACGAGGGCACGGCGGTGGCCGAAGCCGTCACACTGATGCGCCGCCGTTCGGACAGCGCTTCGTCGCGTGTTCTGGTGGATGCCGATTGTCTGCCGCAGACCATCGCCGTATTGCAGACGCGTCTGGCTCCATTGGGGATCGAAGTGGTGCTGGTTGATTTGGGGGAGGGGCTTGGAGACGGGGAGTGCTTCGGGGTGGTGCAGCAGTACCCGGGGTGCTCGGGGGCCGTGCGCGATTTCGCGGCCGTGACGGCCGCCGCCCACCAGAAGGGTGCGCTGGTGGCGGTGGCGGCTGATCTCCTATCGCTGACGTTATTGACGCCACCGGGTGAATGGGGTGCCGACGTGGTGGTCGGATCGTCCCAGCGCTTCGGCGTCCCGCTTTGGTACGGCGGTCCCCATGCGGCCTTTATGGCCGTGAAGTCCGGCCTCGAGCGTGACCTGCCCGGCCGTCTGGTTGGATTGTCCATCGATGCCGAGGAGCGGCCCGCCTACCGCTTGGCCCTCCAAACCCGTGAGCAACACATCCGCCGGGAGAAGGCCACGTCGAATATCTGCACGGCCCAGGTGTTGTTGGCCGTAGTGGCTTCGATGTACGCCGTGTACCACGGAGCAGAAGGACTGCGTACGATCGCCTGGCGCATTCACGAGCGCGCCGCGACTTTGGCGGCGGCCTTGCGAGCCGGCGGTCGGGACGTGGTGCACGCTGAGTTCTTCGACACCGTGCTGGTCCACGTACCCGGTGGCGCGGCGGACGTGGTCAAGGCCGCGGCTGCGGGTGGGGTCTTGTTGCGGTTCGTCGATGCTGACTATGTCGGCGTAACAGTCGGCGAAACGACAACAGATGGGCATAGTGATGCCGTGTTGTCGGCCTTTGGAGTCGCTCGCGACTGCGGTGATGCCGGCAGTGAGGCGGCGGTCGTGGCCTTGCCGGAGGCGTTGCGTCGGCGCAGCCCCATTCTGACGCACCCCGTGTTCTCGGCTCACCAATCGGAGACGGCCATGCTGCGCTACTTGCGCCAACTGTCGGATCGGGACTTTGCGTTGGATCGGGGCATGATCCCGCTGGGCTCGTGCACCATGAAACTGAATGCCACCACCGAAATGGAACCCATCGGGCTGCCGGGCTTTTCGGCCATCCATCCGTTCGCTCCCGCCGAAACCGTTCCCGGCTATCTCTCGCTGATCGGTGAACTCGAGTCGTGGCTGGCCCAGATCACCGGCTACGCCAAAGTGTCGGTTCAGCCCAATGCCGGTAGCCAAGGAGAGCTGGCCGGGCTCATGGCGATCCGGGCCTATCACCTGGCGCAAGGTCAACCCGGGCGCGAGGTGTGCCTCATCCCTTCAAGCGCACACGGCACCAATGCCGCTTCGGCCGTCATGGCCGGTATGCGGGTGGTCGTGGTGGGCGCACTCGCTGACGGAACAGTCGATCTCAACGATTTGAAGGCGAAGTGCCAAGAGCACGGTGATCGCTTGGCCGCCATGATGATCACCTATCCCTCCACTCACGGTGTCTACGAAGAAGGCGTGGGCGACATGTGCGCTCTGGTGCATGGGCACGGCGGTCAGGTCTATATCGATGGGGCCAACCTCAACGCACTGCTGGGATTGGCCGCGCCCGGGACATTCGGCGGTGACGTCTCCCACCTGAATCTGCACAAGACCTTCTGTATCCCGCACGGCGGTGGAGGACCTGGGGTGGGACCGGTGGCGGTGGCCGAGCATCTCGTGCCGTACCTTCCGTCGCACCCGTTGCATCCATTGGTGGCGCAGCGGGAGGGGATCGGGCCGATCAGTGCGGCCCCGTTCGGAAGCGCGGGCATTTTGTCTATTAGCTGGGCCTACATCCGCCTGCTGTCATCGGAAGGATTGGCTCATGCCACCAAGTCGGCCGTGCTGGCCGCCAACTATGTGGCCGCCCGCCTCTCGCCGTCCTTTCCGATCCTCTTCACCGGTGCGCACGGATTGGTGGCCCACGAGTGCATTCTCGACCTGCGCGGATTGAGCAAGGCCACGGGCGTCACGGTGGACGACGTGGCCAAGCGGCTCATTGACTACGGATTCCACGCGCCCACCGTGAGTTTCCCGGTCGCCGGCACCCTGATGGTGGAGCCAACCGAGAGTGAGAACCTGCAGGAGCTTGACCGTTTTTGCGATGCCATGGTGGCCATCCGGGCCGAGATCGAGGCCGTGTCCGAGGGTCGCTGGAGCGTGGAGGACAGCCCACTCCGGGGCGCGCCGCATACGGCGGCCGCGCTGGTGGGGGAGTGGGAGCGTTCCTACTCAAGGGGCGAGGCTGTGTTTCCTGCTGGAGAAGTGGCGAACAAGTACTGGCCGCCCGTGGCTCGGATCAATCAGGCCTACGGCGACCGCAACCTCATGTGCTCGTGTCCGCCCATCGAGGCGTTTGTCACTGAGTCGTAGAGCTCCACATACATCGGCGTCATTTCGGGCAACTGATACTTGGCCTGAAGTCCACTGGGGTTGGGGAGAAGCCAGACGGGTACCTCGCCCAGTGTTTCGTCTTGGAGTCCAAGTGTCGCGTTCGGCTGTCTGAACGCGGTCCGGTAGGCCTGAAGGCCAAGAATGGCGATAGCTCGCGGACGCAGGCGATCAGCGATGTTTTGCAGTCGGGATGGCCCTTGTCGAAGTTCTTCATTGCGTAGGTCACTGGCCTTTTGTGTCGGACGCTCGACCAGGTTGGTGATACCCACCCCAAGGCGAGGCAATACGGACTGCTCCTCTGGTGCCAGTACGTGATCGGTGAATCCGCCTGCGTGGAGGAGTTTCCAGAATCGATTGCCCGGTCCAGCAAAGTGCAATCCGAGGAGGCTCGACTGGTGTCCGGGGTTGATGCCGCAAAAGAGCACCAAGAGATCCGAGCCAAGCAGATCAGGCAGGGGTTGGGCGATTTTGGGAGGGGGGGATACCATCACTCAGAACAGACCTGTCAGGCCTATACCGACCGCGGCGGCTCCCATGGCCAAGGCCAAGCCGCCGAGTGTGTAGAGGGCGGCTTGGAGGAAGAGCCGGAGACGGAGGAGGGCCAAGGTCTCCCAGACCGCCGTGGACCAGGTGGTCAATCCGCCGCACAGTCCAATGCCGACCACGGTGAGGAAGTTGGCTGAGAGACCGTGGTACCAGGTCAGGCCGGTGAGAATGCCGAGCAGCAATGAACCGACCACATTGATGGTCAGGATGCCGTAGGGGAAGTCGGAGTCGATGCGTTGGACGATGGCGTCATTGATGATGGTGCGTCCCACGGCTCCCGCTGCACCGGCCATCAAGACGCCGAGGACGAGCAGGATGGTGGGGGAGTGGGTGGTGGTCACGGCCACTATCACCGTGCACCTCCGCCGCTGGGCGTCCCTCGATACTGAACCGATCGATGGGCCGGGCTGGCGTAGAAGCCGAGGGCGACCAGAGCCAACCCGCCGAACAAGGTGGCGCCGAGATCACCGAGCGCCAGGCCCCCATGGTGCAGCGTAAACAAGGTGGCGGTGTTGGTGGCCAGGGCCGAATAGGTGGTCCAGCCGCCGAGGAGGCCGGTGATGGCAAACGGGCGGAGGAGCGGCCGCCGTTCGGCCTGGGCCAAGGCGATGGGCAACAAGAACCCGATGAGCAGCGAACCGCTGAGGTTGATGATCAGGGTGGCAGTGGGGAAGTGGGTGGATGGTGCGGGAATGGCACGGTCCAGGGCGTATCGAGCCAGGGTGCCGAGCGCTCCACCGAGAGCCACCGCCATGAGGGTGCCAGGCGAATGATGTCCCCGATGTGGTGCTCGCCGTTCTTTGGTCATGATGCTCCTGTCCAACACCGCAGCGCGAGCTGCCGTGTCCAATGGTCAGGAGCCATCAGCCGTTTTGGCGGTTCGGAGTGCAGGCACTCCCCGGCGGGACCCATCGCCGCGCCCCAGTTGGGTGGGACAGGGGCCATCGTACCGGCCCGGGTGGAGCGAGTTGCCAGGCCGAATCAGTCGAGGCGTGGACCGGGCGCCCGGCGGAAATTGAACGGTTCGCTGGTCCGCCCCGCAATCACGTACCAGGCTTGCCCGGTGGACTCGGATTCGAGGATCTGGCCGAAAGTGGTGACGACGTCGTCCACATCGAGGATCGGGAAGCCCATGTCGAGGAGGGTCTGCTCCGAGCCCTTAATGATGTTGGTGTAGGCGAAGGAGGGGCAAAGAGCGTGCACCCGAATGCCTTCAGCGGCATAGGTATCGCCGATCGACCGAACCAGGCCCACCACAGCGTGCTTGTTGGCCGAATAGATGGGGTCGAAGGGAACAGCGACCAGTCCGGCCATACTGGCCGTGGCCACAATGGTCCCGCCCCCTGAAGCCAGAATGGCCGGCCGGGCTGCGGCAATGCCGTAGACCACCCCATCCAGATTGATGCTCATGGACCGCCGATAGGCCTCCGGGTCGAAATCGTCGCCCATGCTGCACCAGGAGGTCACCCCGGCATTGAGGTGGGCTAGGTGCAGGCCCCCGAACTCCGAAACGGCGTAGGCCACGGCCGCCGTGCTCTGAGCTGGGTCGCTGACATCGGTGCGAAGAAAGCGCCCGCCGAGCTCCTCGGCCACCTCGGCGCCACGAGCTTCGTCAATGTCGGCCAGAACGATGTGGGCGCCATGGCTGGCCAGGAATCGAGCAACGCCTTCGCCAATGCCGTTGCTGCCGCCCGTGATCAACGCCACCTTGCCGTCCATGTGCATGGGCCGATCGTAGGGGAGGCAACGCCGCCGGAGCGATGTGAGTGGGAGCCGATCCGGCTTCCACAGTGACTTTCTCTCTAACTTAACATAATGAATATTATCGGCGGACCGAGGGGAGGGGCGGCCCGAATGCCCCAGGACCGGTTGCGCGCCAGCCCTGGGGCAAATGGCGCCTTACTTGAGGTGTTCGGCGGTGACCCAGGCCTGCGCCACGGTGGCCGGCTCTTCCTGCTTCTCACTCACTTCGAGGTTGAGCTTGGAGATGGCCACAGTGGTCAGCTTGGCGTCGACGGCGTTAATCAGCGCGGCCACGCCGGCGGTGTCCACCGACTTGCGGATGACCGGGACGATGTAGTCGGCCCCTTCGAGGTGCTTGTTGTCAGTCAGCGCCACGAAGTTGTTAGTCACGATGGTGCCATCGCTGGAGAAGAACTCAGCCACCTGGACCTCGTTGCTCTTGAGGGCCGCCACGCTCAGGGTGCCACCTTCATCAAATGACTTGAAGCCCGCGAAGTGGAGGCCGTAGACCTTCTTGAGACCGGGCTCGCAACCGGCGAATTTGGGGCACTCGTTGGGGCCGCCCAGGATCAGCTTGGGCGCCGCTGATTTCAGGCTGGACAAGGTGGTCAGGTGGTACTTCGTGGCGGTGGCCTTGGTGACGGCGAAGACATTGGTGTCGAGCGCCTTGGATGCCGGCAGGAGGGTGACGCCGTATTTGGCCAGGAGCTTGCGGTCGGCTGGGACGCCCGTGGCGATGTTGTCGCCGGCCTTCTGGGGCACTCCCCCATGGAGGTAGCCCAGCAGAGAAGCTGCGTAGTCGGCCTCGAGGTCGATCTGGCCCTTCTCAATGGCCGGTACGACGATGGCGCGGGTGCCCGTGGCCGGTTCGACCGTCACGTTGTACCCGGCCGCCGTGAGGACGTCGCCATAAATGTTGGCCACGATGGCCTGCTCTTCGAAGTTGGTGGAACCAATGATGATGGTCGGCTTGGTCGCTGCTCCTGCCGAGCCACTACTGCTGAGGAGTCCCAGGGTGGCAGCCATGGCGGCCAGCACCAATGTGCCCCGAGCGAATGTGGATGCCAAACGGTGTGTCACGAAAACAACCTTTCCTAGGGGGTGTAGCGCTGAAACATGGTGCTCCCACACACCACGGCGCCGTTGGCGGCCTTAAGGGCCGCCAATATTCGGCAGAATCCTGACCGAGTTAGTAGGGAGTGTCAACGCAGGGCGGCGTGGTTGTGGTGGCCGCGGCTTGGGCGATCAGAGGGAGGGCGACGCCTCGGTGGGCTTTCGGAGGGACTGCGTGCTGGCCAGAAGATCGCGTTGGGTCGCTCGACGCCGCAATGGGGCGGGGGTCAGGTAACGGGTCAACAGGCTGAGGGCCAGCGCGACGAGGGCGGCCATGAGCCCGAGGAGAAGGGAACCGCCGACGGCCAGGACGGTGTTCTGCGTATCGAGGCCACTCAGGATCGGTGTGCCCAAGTCGGAGTAGCTGACGTACGCCGCCAAGGTGGAAGTGGCGACTACCTCAATGGCCGCCGTCCGGATGCCGGCCATGACGAAGGGCGTCGCCAAGGGCGCTTCGACCCGTCCCAGGACTTGGAGTCCGGTCAGGCCCATGGCTTTGGCGGCATCCCTGACATCGGCATCGACCTCACGCATGCCGACAAAGGTGTTGGTCAGGATCGGCGGTATGGCCAGGACCGTGAGAGCGATCCACGAGGCCAGGAAGCCATTCCACTTCAGCGAGATGGAGGGCTGAATGGCCAACAGCGTCAAGAGCGCCAGGGTGGGCACGGCGCGAAAGGCATTGGCGGCGTTGACGGCCACCAGTCCGCCGCGGCCGGTGTGGCCGAGGAAGACGCCCAGTCCTCCCCCGATGGCCACTGCTGTGATGAGGACGACGGCACTCAGCTTCAGCTGATTCCAGAAGAGTTGAGGAATGCCGGTCGGTCCGAGCCAGTTGGACTCCGTGGTGAACCAGCCAAACAGGTGGGCCAGGAATGACACGTCAGCGCACCCTTCGCCCACTGCGCGACCACGGCAGGACCAATCGTTGTACGCCGACGATGCCCAGATCAGCCGCCGCGGCCAATGCGACGGAGAGGACGAGACCCACGATGATCGGCGTGTTGTAGGGAAGGCTAAAGCCGTAGGTGATCTGCTGGCCCAGCCCGCCGAGTCCTATTAATGCGGTGACGGTGACCAGCCCGATGACCGTTGAGGTGGCGACGCGAAGGCCGGCAAAGATATAAGGCAGCGCTAGGGGGAGTTCCACTCGCCACAATGCGGCGCGACGGGTGAAGCCGAACGCGGTGGCCGCTTCTCGTGCGTCGGTGGGCACGGCATTGAGTCCGGCCACCGTGTTCCAGATGAGTATGAGCAAGGTGTATCCGACCAGTGCGATCTCGGCGGTCACCCAGGAATGGGGCGGTATGTACCCCGTCACACCGCCAACGACGGCGAAGAGGGCCAGTGAAGGGATGATGTAGAGCGTGCTGGCGAATCCGAACACTGGCGATCGGATGATGCGGTAGCGCCACGCCAGCACGGCCAGTGGAATGGAAATGAGGGTGCCGATGCCGACAGCAATCAGCGTCAGCTCAATGTGTTGCACGAGGTTTCCCTGAATCTGCCCCCATTGACTGGTGACATAGCTCCAGCGGAAGAACGGGTTGGCCCCGGCCAGCACGGATGGGACGCTACCAGTCCCCTCCCTCCGTATTGGTTGACGCTGCCGCGTAGGTAACGTGGTCTGGTGATCACGCTCGAGCGGCTGAGCAAGACATATGGCCCGAACTCGACCGCGGTAGGTGAACTCAGTTTCACCATCCCCGATGGAGAGCTGTGCGTGCTGGTTGGTCCCTCGGGGTGTGGCAAGACGACCACGCTGCGGATGATCAACCGCCTGATTGAGCCAAGCGGCGGACGCATTCTCATTGATGGCACCAATGTCTTGACCATGGATCCGGTGCAACTGCGTCGAGGCATCGGGTACGTGATTCAGCAGGGCGGGCTCTTCCCGCACAAGCGCATCGCCGACAATGTGGCGACCGTGCCCCGTTTGCTCGGCTGGGACAAGCAGCGAATCGATGACCGCGTCCACGAGTTGCTCGAGTTGGTGGGCCTCGACCCGAAGCGATACGGCCGGCGCTACCCACACGAACTGAGCGGCGGTGAGCGTCAGCGTGTGGGTGTGGCGCGGGCCTTGGGTGGGGATCCGCCGGTGCTTTTGATGGACGAGCCCTTCGGGGCCGTCGACCCGGTGACGCGGAATCGATTGCAACAACAACTCCTGGACCTTCAGGCCGAGATCAAGAAGACCATCGTCTTTGTCACTCACGACATTGAAGAGGCGGCTCGATTGGCCGATCGGATCGTGGTGCTCTCTGAAGGTGGGGTGCTGGAACAGTACGACACGCCTTCGGAGGTCCTGGGCAGGCCAGCCACACCGTTTGTGGCCGATTTCGTTGGGGCGGATAGGGGCATTCGCCGACTGGCCGTGATGACGGTGGAGGCGAGCGAGTTGTTTCAGCCGCCTCGGGTGCTGGACTCGATGTCGATGGCCGAGGCCCGAGTCGCCGTCGGTGGTTCAGACAGCCGGTGGGCGGTCGTGGTCGACGACGATGGCGTGCTGGGAGGTTGGATTGACCTTGACCCGGGCTTCGGCGGATCCGTGGCGGATGGCCTGGTGCCCTTCGACGTGCAGGTGCCGCTGGGCACTTCCCTCCGAGCAGTATTCGGCGAAATGCTGCAGCACGACGTCAGTTGGATCCCCGTGGTTGATTCGGGGCGTTACCTCGGGGTCCTCACTCCGAACGGCTTGCATGCGGCCATGCGCCGGTCCGTGGGTGGTCAGCCACTCGATACGTAGGTGGCGGGCGGTTGGTTGGCTGGCCCCTGGACCGCTTCACCCCAACATCCCCCGGACTATGCGGTGGGTAGCCGCATGGCCCAGGGGACGCTGGTGCCGTCGGGCGGACGGCTGTGAGCTGCGCCGCTGAGGACGGGGACCGCAGAGTGGGAGTTGCGGGCCCTTCAGTGAGCGCAACCTTTTGGGGTGCACTCTCGAGTGTGCGGGACCGAATTGGGAGTACGGCTGGTGCCCGCTGGGTGGGTGCTGTGTATCGGTCCTGACGGGCCAGGTGGGCCCCTCCGCCCGATCTGTTGAAATATTAAGCGGGCTCACAGCTGGAATTGGGCTGACTGTGACGTCCCATGGCTGTACTGGAACGATGCCGTCCGTGGGAGCTTGCTGATGCCTGAAGTGTCAGTCGATGAGACTGCCCAGACCGAGGAGTTGCCCCTAATGGGCGAAGAGGGACTCCCCTCCCCCGCCGGGGGTGGCCGCCGGAAGTGGTGGATCATCGGTGCCGTCGCCGTCGTACTTATTGGTGGGGCGACTGGTTTGACCTTGTGGTTGACCAGCAGTACGCCTCCCGCCGGATTGGTCCTCAAGACCGAAACCGTGGCGGTGACGACCGGGACCTTGAAGCAGACCGTCTCGACCTCGGGCACGTTGGAGCCCTCGAGCCAGGCCACCATGAACTTTGCCGTGTCCGGCACCGTGACTGGTGTGAATGTGAAAGCCGGACAACAAGTGTCGAGCGGACAGGTTCTGGCCACGGTCGACACCACGGCGTTGCAGGCCAATGTGGATGCAGCCCAGGCCCAAGTGGACTCGGCCGAAGCGCGGCTGAGCAGCGACGAGTCATCAAAAGCCAGCGCGGCCCAAATTGATTCGGATGAGGCCTCGGTGACGTCGGCGGAGTCCTCGCTCTCGACGGCGAACACTTCTTTAGGCGACGCCTCATTGACCTCCACCATCGCCGGGACGGTGGCATCGGTGGATCTGACAGTGGGACAGACCGTGTCGGGTTCGAGCGGAGGTGGTGGCGGAGGCGGCAGTGATGCCAGTGCTGCCTCTGACGCCTCTGATTCGACGTCCGATGGAATTGTCGTCATCGGTACCGACTCCTACATCGTCAACACCACCGTGGACGACACCGAGATCGGTGAGATTGCCGAGGGCGACCAAGCCACCGTCACGCCGTCGGGCGCCACGACGGTGGACTACGGCACCGTGTCCTCCATCGGCCTCATTGCCACCGAGAGCTCGGACGTCGCCACCTTCCCTGTGGTGATTACCGTGACCGGCGATCCGACGGGGCTCTATGCGGGCTCAACGGCCGACGTGGCCATCATTGTGAAGCAGCTGAATGATGTGATCGAAGTTCCGACCGCGGCCATTTTGTATTCGTCGAGTGGTCAGGCCTATGTCACCGAGGTTGTTGGCGGCAAGCACGTGACCAAGGACGTCACTGTCGGCGAAGCCGAGGCGGGTGAAACCCAGATCACCAGCGGTGTGGTGTCGGGTGACAAGGTCCTCGAACAGGTGATCACCTTTACCGGTCGGGCGGGGGCTGGGGCGGGCGGAGCCGGATTGTTCGGCCGTGGTGGCGCCGGCGGGTTTACCCGAAGCGGCACAGGCGGTTTCGGTGGCGGTGGCCTGGGTGGTGGCGGCACCACGTTCGGCGATGGCGGCTTTGGTGGAGCCGGCGGATGACCGAGCGTGTGGCAACGCGCGACCTGACGCCCGGTGATGCGGTCATCGCATTGGAGAACGTGACCAAGGTGTACCGCACGGGGACGATCTCGGTGGCTGCGCTCCGTGGCGTGAGCTTGCAGATCAACTCCGGCGAATACGTGGCCATCATCGGACCTTCGGGGTCTGGAAAATCCACGCTCATGCATATCCTGGGGTGCCTCGATACACCGACCGGCGGCAGGTACACCCTGGCCGGCGAAGACGTTGGGCACATGAGCGAGGCGGAACTGGCCGAGGTGCGCAACCGTCGCATCGGCTTCGTTTTCCAGCAGTTCAATCTTCTGCCTTCCATGACGGCGTGGCAGAACGTGGAGTTGCCCTTGGCCTATGCCGGTGTGTCGCGGGCTGAGCGCAAGGATCGGGCCATGTCAGCCTTGGACAAGGTGGGGCTGGCCCAGCGCGTACAGCACAGACCGGGAGAACTCTCCGGAGGGCAGCAGCAGCGCGTGGCCGTAGCTCGAGCCTTGGTGACCGAGCCTGACCTGATACTGGCCGACGAGCCCACGGGCAATCTGGACTCGCGGTCGGCTCGGGATGTGCTCAATCTCATGGACGAACTGCACGACGCCGGGCGCACGTTGGTGTTGATCACCCATGACGTGGAAGTGGCGTCGGCATCGGGACGCGTGATGGGCATTCGAGATGGCCTCCTGATCGAAGACGACGACCGGTATCTCGAAAGCGTCCGTTGACGGTGCCCACATGAGCTGGCTGGAGACATTCCGAACTGGAATCAATGGCGTCCGCTCACATCGGCTGCGTTCCGCCCTGACGGTGCTCGGCATCCTGATCGGCATCGCCGCTGTCATCCTGACCGTGGGTCTGGGGGAAGGGGCACAGGCCCAGGTCAGCTCGGAGATCACCTCGTTGGGAACCAACCTGCTCACCATCTCCCCCGGCAGCACCACCTCGTCTGCCGGGATTCGCGGTGGTTTCGGCACCGCCTCGACTCTGACCACCGCCGACTCCTCGGCACTGGCCAACCACGTGGTGGCACCGGACATTAAAGCGGCCGCTCCGACCACCCAGTCTTCGGAGGCACTGACCGCCGGGACGGCGAACTGGACCACCACCGTGGTGGGTACGACGCCGTCGTGGCTGACCGTGCGCGGGCGCACCGTGGCCCAGGGCCGCTTCTTGGACAATCAAGACGTGAGCGATCACGAGGCGGTGGGTGTCCTCGGGTCGGTGACGGCTTCAGAGCTGTTCAGCCGGGGTGATCCGGTGGGCCAGAGCGTCGACGTCGACGGTGTACCGATCACCATTGTGGGGGTGCTGTCAGCGACGGGCTCCACCTCGTCGTCATCGAATTCGTCCGATCAAGATGACCAATTGCTCGTCCCCATCACCACGGCGGCCGAACGCATCTTCGGCGGGACATCGCGCAATGAACTCAGCTCGATCATTGTGCAAGCGAAGTCGAGTGGCGACCTCACCGCGGCCTACCAGGAAATCGATCACGAGCTACTGAACCTGCACGGCATCACTACGGCGGCCGATGCGGACTTCACCATCACCTCGGAGCAGTCGCTGCTCTCGACGGCCACGTCGGTGGACAAGACACTGACCATTCTGCTGGGCGGCGTGGCCGGCATCTCCCTTTTAGTGGGTGGCATCGGTGTTATGAACATCATGCTGGTGTCGGTGACCGAGCGGATCCGCGAGATCGGACTACGCAAGGCCCTGGGAGCCACGCCCCGATTAATCCGCCGCCAATTCTTGGTCGAAGCATCGGTGCTGGGGCTCATTGGCGGCGCCTTGGGCGCCTTGCTGGGGATTTTGGGAGCCGTGTTCCTCCCTGGAGTGGTCGGTGATCCGATCTCCATCAGTCCCCCGGCGACGGCCGGTGCGCTGTTGGTGGCCTTGGGTATCGGCGTGGCCTTCGGCGTGTACCCAGCCAGCAGGGCCGCTCATCTCGCGCCAATCGATGCCTTAAGGAGTGAATAGAAAATGATCGCAATGACGGAACGACACAAGGGAGTCAGTGGAGTGCAGACGATGGGTGGCATGAGAAGGCGAATTCGGATGGCGGGTGTGGCTGCGATATGCGGGCTGTCCACCGTCGCTGTGACGTCGTTGGCGGGAGCGGCCACGCCCCCTTCCTTCGGCGGAGCCAGTGGATCGGTGGCGTCTCTCTCCGGCACGTCCATGGAGGTACAGAATCCGAACACCGGACAGACCACCGTGAATTGGACGTCCACGACCGCCTTCACCAAGACGGTCACCCTGAGCGTGAGCGCCATTACCTCAGGCGAATGCCTCTCCATTATCGGCACCCCATCGAAGAAGTCGAAGACGACCTTGGCCGCTCGCACCATCACGGTGGTCGCGGCGTCTTCCACGGGTACGTGTCCCAGCGCCGCAGGCGGACGCGCCTTTGGGGGCGGTGCTGCTGGCGCTGGTGGACAGCGCCGCTTCGGTGCCGGTGGATTTGGGGGCGGTGCGCCCGGTGGTTTCACCGGCCGGTCCGGGGGCGGCAGCGGCCGCACGGCTCGTGGCAAAGGATTCTTGGGCGGGACGAGCTTCGGAATCGGCTCGGGCAAGGTGACCTCGGTCAGCGGCTCGACGGTCACCCTGAGCGGCTACCTGTTGAATCAGACGGCCAAGCGATCAACGTCGAAGTCCAAGAAGAGTCTGAAGGCACCCAAGCTGAAGGTTGAGAAGTTCAAGGTCACCACCTCCAAGACGACCACGGTGTCGCAGACGCAGGCGACCAGCGCTTCGGCGTTAGCCGTCAAGGACTGCGTGACGGCGGTGGGTTCGATGGCATCGAGCGGAGCGGTCACTGCGACCACAGTGCGCATCACCGCCACCGACGCCACGACCTGCAGCACGGGGTTCGGAGGCGGATTCGGTGGTGGAGGTTTCGGCGGACCTGGACCAGTCGTGGCGGGTGGCGGTGGCTGAGTCATTGCCCCGTCCCCCACGCCGCAAATCGGGCCGGCGCCGTACGGCCGTGGTCTCGGTGGTTGTCGTCGCGGCCGTCGTTGTGGGCGGAGCGACAGCCTGGGCCGTCGACTCCTCTGGCCAATCCGGCTACCGCCTGACCAAGGCGGTGCGCGCTTCTATCGGGCAAACGGTGGACGTCATCGGAACGATCCAGCCCGTGAACAACGCTGACGCCGCGTTTCAGGTGGCCGGAAAGGTCACGACCGTCACTGCGACTGTGGGACAAGTGGTCAGCCCCGGTCAGACCCTGGCCACCCTCGATCCGACTTCGCTCACCGAGGCAGTCTCGTCGGCCCAGTCGAGCCTGGCTTCCGACCAGGCGAAGCTGACCGAGGACCAGGACAGTGAAGACACTGACGCCGGCAGCACGAGTTCGGCCAGCACCACAACGACCACGGCGCCCGCCAGTAGTCCCGGCTCGAGCAGTGGATCCAACGCTTCCGGCAACATCACGGCCGGTCAGCAGATCCTGATCGCCGATCAGCAGCGGGCCTCGGTCGACCAGCAACAGGAAGCGGCCGACCTGGCACAGGCCGAGTCGGCGTGTGGGTCGAGCGGCGCCGCATCGCCCGGCGGACCAACTTCCCCCGTTACTCCGACGACGACGCCGACCACTTCGTCGTCCTCGGGCAGCACCAGCGCCTGCCTTTCCGCCTTGCAACAAGCGGCCACCGATCAGCAGACGGTCTCGAGTGACCAGTCCGTGGTCGCCACTGCCGAGAACAATCTGGCCAAGGATCTGACGACCACGGAGAGTAACGACACGCAGGCCAGCCAGTCGAACCAATCGTCGACCGGCAGCGCCAGCAGTTCCAGCGACAAAGCAACCACGAGCGAGACGGCCGCCGAGAGCGCAGCCCAAATCGCAGCAGATCAAGCCGCCATCGACCAAGCCCAGGCCAACCTCATCGCCGCCGAGCAGTCGTTGAGCGAGGCCACGTTGACCAGCCCGATTGGGGGGACTGTGGCTTCGGTGGGCATTGCGGTCGGCGGCACGGTCAGTGCCGGGTCCAGTACCGACACCATCGACATCATTGGCACCAAGTCCTACGAAGCGGCGGGCACCTTGACCAGTGGCCAAGTGGCGTCGGTCAAGGTGGGTCAAACGGCAAGCGTGTCCATCGATGGGCGCAACGGCGCCATCACCGGCACCGTGACCCAAGTCGGTCCGGTGCAGTCGAGCGAGAGCGGCTATTCGTATCCGCTGGTGGTTGATCTGCCGACCACTGTGACGGGCCTCTTCTCCGGTTCGACGGCCAATGTGGCGGTCACCACGGGAGGGGTCAGCAGCGTCGTCGCCGTCCCCACGTCCGCCGTCAATGCGGTGGGCACCAACGCCTACGTCCTCACCCTCTCTTCTGGGCAGCTCACCCGCAAGGTGGTCAAGATCGGCCTTATCGGCGATATCTACACCCAAATCACCTCAGGCCTGAAAGTGGGTGACTCCGTAGTGCTGGCCGATCTCTCTGAAGCCGTTCCGTCGTCCAATGACGCCACCACGGGGTTCGGCGGTGGCGGATTCGGGGGCGGATTCGGGGGCGGAGGTGGCTTCATTGTGCGCAGAAGCACGACCGCAGGTGGAGGAGCCTTCGGCTGACGCCACATTTCAGGTCGGTCACTCGGGGCATTGCGGTGGCTCAAAGGTGCGAGGCGCACCGTGGAGGTGATGCAGCTCTCACCGACCAAAGGAGTCCTCCATGACCAACAGCAGCCCCCAACCGCGCCACGTTTGGAGCGTTGCTCCGGGCGCCTGGCACAAAGTATTGCAGTACGGCGCCTCACCACTGATCTACGCCCACTACGTCACGTCAGACACCACCCCGACGCAGGTCCCACTGGTACCGTGCCCCGGTGCCGTCGATGCAGTTGCCCGAGCCAACACCGGACCCTGCCAATCCGTCGACCCTGGTGGATCTGGACCGGTACCCGCTCCTCCAGCCCGAGTCCCTTTCATACGAAGCGATCGTCACCGCGGCCCGCAGCCAGGTGGCCCAGCTCGGCGCCGCCGAGATCCCGGGTTTCATTACCCCAGCCGGAGTGGAACGGTTAGTCAACGACGCTGACGCGCTGGCCGCTCCGCGCATCACTCCGGCGGGCAGGGCACGGCCTACCTCGAGTTCCCCGACTTCTCGCTCCCGCCGGATCACCCCCGCCTGACCTTCGCTGACTACGCCGTGCGCGCCGTGGCCTACGACATCGTCCCCCGCACGTCGCCGCTTCGGCAGCTGTTCGAATGGGATCCGATGAAGGACCTCATTCAGGCTGTGCTCAACCGTGGACCGATCTACCGCTATGCCGACCCCTTCGGGGCCCTGAATCTGGCCGTCATGGGTGAGGGCGACCAGCTGCAGTGGCACTTCGACCAGACTGACTTCGTGGTCTCCCTGGCCATCCAATCGGCCGAGTCCGGCGGTGACTTCGAGGTGGCGCCCCGCATCCGTCAGCCCGACGACGAGTGCTACGACGACGTGGCGGCCGTTCTCGCCGGCAGCCGAAGCCAGGTGCAGACCTTGGCCATGACGGCGGGGACGCTGCTGGTATTCGAAGGGCGTTACTCACTCCATCGAGTCAGCCCCGTCACCGGCCCGCGCTGGCGTCACGTCGGACTTCTGGCCTACGACACCAAGCCAGGGACCATGGGGAGCGACCTCCTCCGGGCCGACCGCTACGGGCGCACCTCACCCTTCGCCGAACCACCCGAGACGTGGCCCGTTCCGGCATGAACTCGCAGTTCGGTGAGTCTTTCGTGGGCAGCGGCGTCGACGCCGCGCACATCAACACGGTGCTGGGCTCACTGGGTGGGCCGGTAGAGGTGGCCTGGGTCACCGCATTGGCCTCGCCACGGGCTGGACACGCCGCCTTCGTCGCGGCCGTCCAGCCGGGGATAGCGGTGCGACCCCACACGCTGTTCGTGAACAAGGCCACCATCGCCTCGGATCGCCATGGCCAACTCACCTGGGGCGCAGCCCAAGCCGGTGTGGCGGGCGGTGTCCTCGATGCCGTAGCCGACGACATCATCCCCTCCCCCGCCATCGACGGTCTCCTTCTCATCGTCGCCGTATGGGTCAATCCCGACGCCACCGACGAGCGCGCTGTCTACGAGAACAACCGCTCCGCCACCCGCCAGGCCCTCGAGGCGGGCCAATTAGGCCTGCCCGCGGTGGACACCGCCGTGTCGGCTCGAACCAACCCATGGAACGCCTACTTCTCGCCGCCCGATTCGTGATGGCGATCTGCGGCCACTGAGCAACCGTGACAGCGAAACGGTACGGTGCAACGACATGGCTTCGGGACAGATCCGCTTCGATTCGGTCAATCTGATCGTCACTGACATGGAGGCCACGAGGGCCTTCTATGCCAGGCTCGGAATGACCTTCAACAACGCCCACGAGCCGGTGTGGGACTGCCACCACGTGACAGCCCAAAATCCGGGCGCTGGTGGTGGCGCTTACGATTTCGATCTCGACGAGCGCGTCGTTCGCCCGGCAGTGGAACGCCGGGTGGCCCGGTGGGAGCGGCCTGGTCCTGGGCTTCAAGGTCGAAGCGAGGGAGCGGGTGGACGAGCTGGTGGCCGCACTCGTGGCCGCCGGCGCTCCCGTCCAGCAGGAACCATACGACGCCTTCTGGGGCGCCCGCTACGCCATCGTGACTGATCCCGACGGGAACTCGGTGGGGATTATGAGCGAGGCCGACGAGGCTCATCGTTGGTCACCCCCGGACCCAGAATGAGCATCGCATGAGTCCCGACAGTCCAGGCTCCTCAGACGACTCCAGTTCGGCCGACATCGACGTCTTCATTGAGATACCGACCGGCAGTCGGAACAAGTACGAGTACGACCACGACTCCCACGTGATCCGCCTCGACCGGCGGCTGTTCACGGCCACCACCTACCCGGCCGACTACGGCTTCGTACCCGACACCTTGTCCCAGGATGGCGATCCGCTCGACGCCTTGGTGCTGGTCGCCGATCCCACCTTCCCCGGGTGCGTGGTGCGGGCCCGCATCCTGGGCGTCTTCTTCATGCGAGACGAGGCGGGGTCGGACGCCAAGCTCCTGACCGTCCTGGAGCACGACCCCCAATGGGACGGCGCCAGTGACATCGGCGATCTCCCTCCGCACCTCCTGAATGAGATCGAGCACTTTTTCAGCATCTACAAGGACCTCGAACCCGAGAAGCACTCGGAGGTCCTCGGGTTCCAGGGCCGTGCTGCCGCGCTGGAAGAGTTGGCCAACTGTCGGGATGCCTACCTGGCGGCCGAAGGTAAATAGGACACGGCGAAAGAGGAGTCGGCCATGCCATATCCACGTGAGGAAGTGCAAGCCACCGTCGACCGCTACCACGAGTTGCGCCGGCGCATCGATGACGGGCTCGAGCCCAATGCCTTCGGCGCCCTGGCCGACTTCTACACCGAGGACGCCGTGTACATCGACGGTGCCTGGGGCCGGCTCGAGGGGCGAGAAGTCATCGCCAACTGGTTGGTCGATTCGATGGTGGGCATGGAGGACTGGAAGTTCCCGGTCGAGTTCACGGCCATTGAAGGCAACGATGTCGTCGTCAAATGGACGCAGATCCTCCCCCGCCTCAAGCCGGACGGGACCCCCTACCGGCAATCTGGGTACTCACGCCTCATTTACGCCGGCGATGGCAAGTTCTCCTACGAAGAGGACACCTACAACATGGTCCATGTGCTGGAGGACGTGGAGGCCAGCGGGTGGCAGCCCAACGGGTCCATGAATTACCCGCCAGCCCACCCCGACCGAAACTTCGACATTCCGACTTAAGGCAACCGGAACACTCCGCCCAGAGGCCCAGCCAAGTTTCAGCCGCCGAAGGGTGAAATCTCGCTCGAGCCTGACTGGGGCTGGGATTGCTGCTCCTGCTGTTGTCCCTCGGCCTCACTGCCCAGCGTGACTGAGGCCGTGTGCTTGTTGTTGCCCTCGTAGTAGATGATCTGGACGCTCTGACCGGCCTTGGCCTTCTGCACGGCTGATTGCAGGTCCTCGGCCGAGGTGACGGACTTGCCATTGAAGGAAACGATCACGTCGCCCTGCGCCAGCCCCGCCTTCGCCGCCGGCGATCCCGCAATTACATTGAGCACCACCGCACCCGACGTCGGTGTGAAGCCGTATTGCTGGCGCAGCGCCGTCGTCATGGAAGTGATGTCGACTCCGAGATACCCACCGCCATTGTTCGCCGCTCCACCCTTCTCGAGTTGCGGCAGTTGTTGCTCCACCGATGCGATGGGGATGGCGAAGCCGATGTTCTGTGCGTCAGTGCCGTCGTTGGACGTACCGGCCACGGCGGTGTTCATGCCGATGACTTGACCCTCGGTATCGATGAGGGGGCCCCCGGAGTTGCCCGGGTTGATAGCAGCATCGGTCTGGATCAGGTTCTGTAGGTTCTCTGACGCCGTTCCTTCACCGCCGGCCGTCACCGAACGACCGAGCGCCGAAATGATGCCCTGGGTCACGGTCGGCGTGCCGGCCGCCAATCCGAGTGCGTTGCCAATGGCCACGACGGCATCGCCCACCTCGGTCTTGGCCGAGCTGCCAAAGGTCACCGTGGGCAGGTTGCTGGCGTTGTTGATCTTGAGCAGCGCCATGTCCTGTTGCGTGTTGTAGCCGATGAGCGTGGCGGCCTCGGACTGCTTCTGGCCGTATTGGGTCACCGTGATGGTGCCACCACCGAATTCGGTGAAGAGTTCGATCACGTGGTTGTTGGTCACCACTTCTCCGTTGGAGGTGATGATCATCCCGGTTCCCTCGTCCTCTTCGCCGCCGGCCTTCACATCGATGGAGACCACGGCCGGCACGACCTTTTTCACCAGCTCGGGAATGGTGACGTTGCCGCTGAGGACGGCCGCGCCTGGGGTCGAATTGCTCTCGTGAATGGTGACCGAATTGTTGCCACTGTTGTGGTCGACCAGTGCGCTGATGCCAGCGCCCACCGCGCCCCCAATAACGGCGGCCACCACGGCGACGAGCAGCCAAGGGCGGCTGGTCCCTGGATTGCTGGCAACACTGGCTGGAACCGGAGCAACCGGCACGTCACCCACGAGCGTGGGGTCGCCCACCAGCGTGGGGTCGGTGGGCGGTAACGGCCAGCCCGATGGAGCGGTCACCGGGGGTGGCATGGGTGGCGGAAGAGCAGCAGAGGAAAGACCCTCCGGCCCAGGGAGAGGTGGAGTCCCGGGCTGCTCGGTCTCGTCACTCATCAAAAAATCCTCCTGAATGGGCACGGTCCGCATTGACAATGCCCCGCTGACGCCGGTCCATGTTATGGGACGCGAACTGGGGCCCGGCAACGGCTGACAACCGACCTGACCGTGGGGGCCGGCTTGGCGAGGTAGCGTGTCCGCCGCATGTCACGGCGCATCGATATCGAGCTGACCTCCAACGTGGGCGACGGGTCCTGGACTTGGCGCGCCGCGGGCGCTCGTCAGCCCAAGGGCGTCGTCGCCAGCACTCTCGTACCCGACGGCGAGGTCGTGGGCTCCGTCCTGCGGGCCGATGTCGAGATTGGGCTCGAGGGTATCGAGGTCCTTTCCCTCACCTCGGCCAAGCCGGTTCGCTCTCCGGAGAAGACCGATGGCCGGATTGAGGTGGTCGGTACGCCCAAGCGTGCGCCCGACGTGTCGGTCATCCTGGCCCCCGGGGCCGCTAAGCGGGGCCGCCGCCGTGACGACGATGGTGACGGTGACGATCGCAAGGACCGTAAGGGCGCACGACCGAGCCGGGGCCAAGGTCCCAGCGCGGGACGACGCGGGTCGAGCGGCGCCAGCGGTGGGCCGGGCGATGCCGCCGGACCCGGTGAAGGCGGCCCTCCCCGTGGTGGCACAGGACCACGCCGGCCCGGCACACGCCGACCCGGTGAAGGTGACCGGCCCGCACGGGGCGAGCGCCCGACGGCGCCGACGTCAACCGTGCATCGCAACGCCATGCTGGCCACACTGCGCCCCGAGCAGATCCCGGTGGCCGAGCAGCTTCTGCGTGGTGGCCTTCCCTCCGTGCGTCAGGCCATTGAGACCCAGAATGCAGCCGCCAAGGTGGCAGGCAAGCCCGCTGCTTCCTCTGACGCGCTCTTGGCCATCGCCGATGAATTGCTCCCGACGGTCAAGCTGGCCGACTGGAAGGACCGTGCTTCGGTGGCCCTGGCTGCGGGCAAGGAATACCGCTTACGCGAGCTGCGTGCGGTGGTAGCTGCCTCCCGGACCGTAATTTTGGACGAAGAGGGCCGCACCATGGCCAAGTCGCTACAAGAGACCCTCGAGAAGCGGGTCACCGCGGTGCGTGACGAGTGGCTGGCCCGAATCACCAATGCGATCAAGGACGGTCGAATTTTGCAGGCCCTGGAAGCATGTATGCGGGCGCCAGAGCCCGGTACACGTTGCCCGGCCGATCTCGCCGTGCAACTGGCCGCCGCCGCCGGTGACGCCATGACGGCCGAACTCCCGCCCGAGGAATGGATGCAACTCCTCGATGCGGTGGTCGCTTCCCCCGTCCGCCGCACCGTGAAGCCAGCCGGCATTCCCAACGACGAGGTGGCCCAGCAGGCGGCCCGTCACGCTGCTGGCTCTGTGCCGGCCCTGGCCAAGCTGCTCGGACTGCGCATCCCCCCGCCCCCGCCCCGCCGGGTGGTGACGGAGCATCACCGCTTCAGCCCAACCGGCGGCTGAGCGTCAGGAGGCGGGCGCTGAAGCCCGCTCCCTCCAGGCGCTGCTTGGTGGAACGATCGCCCGGTAGGGCCAGTGCATCGACCTCGGTGCATCCTTGGGCTCGGCACCAGTCGACCGCGGCGACCATGAGGGCGCTGCCCACTCCCACTCCTCGGGCTTCTGTTTCCACATAGAGGCACTCAATGCGCCCTGTGCGCTGTGGAGCCTCTTGTGGCGCAAGGTCGCTCGGAAGGACCACAGCGGCGGACAGGCCCACCACCACGTCGTGGAACTCCCCTACGAAGAGGACTGCTGATGGGACCTCAACGTCCCAGCGGGCCAAAAGGCCCGGCGCAGTGGCACTGCCGGCCAGTGTGGCCCCACCACGCATCGACCTGGCGTCGCTGAGAGCCGCCTCTATTAACTCGAGGCATAACGAGTGGTCGCTGGCGGTGGCCAGGCGGGTCGCTTCCACTGCCGCTCTCCCTGGTCCCCGGCGCTGATCTAGGGGGCGTCGCTATGAGCGGCGCCGCCGAGGAGCTGGTTGGTTCGATGCAAGATGGTGCGGCGGTTGCGGTGCGAGGCCTCATGGCGGTGCACAGCCCGCAGCTCGTCCGGGCTCAGGCTTTCCAGTCGACGGACGACCTGTGAGGCCGACAGCGTGTCGTAGCCGGCCAGGGCTACCTCTACCAGGGCCGCATCAGCCGGGTCGGCGGCGGGCTTGGGGCCCGGGGCTGGTGTTGGTGTTGGTGCTGGAGTGCTTTCCTCCGCTGGCGCCGCACTATCACCCGGGTCCCCTGACGAGCCCGCATCTCCGGCGCCATGGCTTGCGCCGGATCCGTGGAACAGCTTCCCGATCCGCTGAGCCAGGTCCTGCTGCCCCTGAGTGACCACGAACTGCCCGATGAACTTGGCGTTGCGGATCTGACCCTCGACCCGCTCGCGGCCCTTAGAGATCACACCCGGCAAATCCTCGGCGACGGTCAACGCGGCTCCGACCGGGGCGAAGACGAAAAATTCGAGCGCCCACTGCACGGGGTTGGGACGACCGCCCTCGCCGCCCTCGCCGCCCTCGTCGCCTTCGCCAGGCTCGGCGTCCGAGACCTCAGACACAGTCCCGGCAGAGCATTTTCTTCTTGTCGGCCAGCTGGCTCGGGTGCTTGACCAGGAAGCAGGATCGGCACACGAACTCATCGGGTTGCTTGGGGAGCACCCGCTCGTTGCCTTCGGCCTTGTCTTCTTGATCGGTGGCCTCGTCGTCCTCAGGCTCGTCTTCGACGACCAGGCGTTCCTTCAGAATGACGTCGAGGCTGGCCTCGACGTCTTCGTCGTCAGGCTCTTCCTCTTCCTCCTCGTCCTCGGCCTCTCCGGAGCGCTCCACTACCGACGCCGGCGAGGCAGTCAGGATTTCGGCTACCTCTTCCTCAAGCTCGTCCTCGTCGTCATCGCCCACGACGAGAGCGTCGTCATCGTCGTCGGCTAAGGGGTCGTCGTCCTCGAGATCTTCGAGCGCGTCCTCGTCAAGATCGCCCTCCAAGTCTTCTTCTTCGAGCGCGTCCTCGTCCTCCCCTACTGGGGCTGCAGCGTCGAGATCCTTGGCCATATCCTTCTTCTTGGTCGCCATGTGAGGCGGGAGCATAGACGTTCATCGAAGAGCGTCAATCGCACCGAGCGCGGAATGTCCCAGGCACGAAGGTGGGCGAGGCGGGGGTATTGGGCGGCTTGGCCCTGGAGTCTTTGGCGCCATCTTGTCCACCTGGTCAGACCAGCAAGTCAGACCACGCGGGCAACACGTTCTCTACTCGACCTCCAGGGCCACCCTCCGCCTCTCACAGCATCCCCCCCTCAGACTCCCAGCAGCGAGGGCTGTCGGTTCCGTTGGGGCGTTTCGGGATTGCGTCGTACCTTAGGCAAGAAGAGGGTGGGTACGTCAAGAGCCGATGGGGTCCTCCCACCAGGAGCGTTAGAGGTTCCCCCTGGTCAGTGTGTTGCAGATTTTTCTGCCCGCCGACGCTCGGCCCGGCGCTCGGATTCGAGCCGTTCCAGGTCGGTGGCACCGTGGTCGACAAAGGTCATGGCGGCGGCCAATGCTCGATGCCCGGCCACCTCACCAATGGCCTTGTGCATTTCCTGTGCCACTCTCCGATACGCCGGATGACCCTGGGCGCCCGACCGCAACTCGATGAGGTGCATGGCCTCGCGAGCGTTGCATTGCATGACGTACCGAATGCGATGCGCCAGTGCCACGGCATACGACGCTTGCTCCGGGAACTCCTCACTCAACGTATGGAACAGATCTTCGGCGCGCATGATGGCGTCGTTGTATCCACCGTCTAACCCGGCGCTGGCCACCATGTCGGGCATGTCGAACCCGAGCGATACGCCGAGCTGCTGCCACTCAATCGTCAACATGCGATGTCGCTGTAGGTCACGAAACGCGCCGTAATCGGTGACCAATTCGAAGCGATAGTCGGTGCGTTCCAAGGCCCGGCCCGGCCGGTGTCGGCGATTGCGTCGATCACCGACATACGCGCTGAGCAACGCCACTCGCTCGTCGTGCGACAGTCGGTGCACCACCTTGGCCGCCTCGCGCTCGGAACAGTTCAGGTGGCTGAAACAGGCGGCCACCAGGACTTTCTCTTCGCCTTCGGGATCGAAGTCCAGAAGGATGACCTCGTCGACTCCCCCGGATTCGGCGGCGGGGCCGCTCAGTCCACCGGCCGTACCCAAAAACTCTTCACCCCAAAGTCGCGCCACCACTCGGGCCGTCGCTTCTCGAGTGCTCGCCATGTACGCGGTCCACTCACCGCCGCGCTCGGCCACATCAACTCGCTGCAGAAACGAAGGGATGACCTTGCGTAATTCGATCAGCATCATGTCGGCGTACTGACGCGCTTCAGGCAATGGATGGGCGCGCATGCGCAGCAACAACTGCTCATAGGACTGGCCGGTGCCGTACAGGCCGATGTTGGACAGCGACGCCGCCGGGAGAAGGCCACGCAATGCGTCGAGCGCCTTGGCCTTCGTCGCCTGGCGATACACGAAGTCGGAGTCACCCGCCTCTTGCGGGTATTGCTCGGATACCCACGCCTGCATGGGCGGGAGGAGCTCGCCGTATGTGTCGAAGACGCGGTCCATGTCGCCGACGTAACGCGCTCCGAGGGGGGAATCGAGGATCTCGGGCGGGCGGTAGTAGCGATAGTGGCCGCTGTCCAACCGGTTGTTGTAGGCGATGTAACGAGTCGACTGTTCGAGATACGACATAAGTCGTCCCCACTCCAAGACTTTCGACAAAATATTGGAGGATTGCTCGCAAGCCAGATGCACGCCGCCGAGTTGCGCCACGGAGTCATCGCCGTATTCGACGAAGACCTTTTCGTAGAGTTGCTCGGCCCGTTCCAGCCCGACGGTGGCGTCAATGCTGGCATCGCCCGAAATATCGAGATCGCCGACGAATTCGTCGAGAAAGAGCCGCCGCAGGCTTTTCGGAGAGCGTGAATAGCGGGCGAAGAGAGCACCCTTCACGACTTCAGGCAGATTGACCAGGGCGAAGACCGGCAGGTCCAGATTGGTCACATAGCGACGGAGGATGGCCTCTTCGTCTGGGGTGAATTGCTCTTCGACGTACGGGAACATGGGCGTCCAACCATAGAACTGCGGCGACGCAATGATCGCGGATGGGCCACGCTTCGAACGCGAAAAAACCGGTCCTAGGGCGTCGGCAGTCCCACTGCCACCACTCCCCGCAAGAGCAACCCGACCGCAGCATGGGCCGCCGCAGCAGTCTCGGGATCCACGGCCGTATGGGCCACCTGCTGCACCAGATCGGCCACCGACTTCATGGTGCGCACGAAATCGCCGGGAGCCAGCTCCCCCACATCTCGGGCCGCCACGCCCAAGGCCGTCTCGAAGGAGGCACCTCGGGCCCAAGAAGTGACCGCAGTGGCCAGTCCAGACGAGGGTTGCCGGGTCCGGGGCACGAGATGATGCTCTTCGGCCTCCCGGATGTGCTCAGCCACTTCTTCCAGGGCGGCGCAACGCCAGCCCAGTTCCCCCGCTCGCTTGTCGCCCAGTCGGTCAGACAGCGGCTTCTTACGATGGGCGGTGGGCCGACGCCCCGCTGGACCCTTCCCCTGCCCATGGCCGGAAAGCCGCCGGGCCCGGCGGGGCTCGAAGACCACGGCCGAGAGCACGCCGGCCAAGACTGACGGCTCAGCGCCCACCAGAATGTCGTGAGCCAGGCCCTCGGCCACCAGCAGATCGGACTCGTGGTAAATCCGGGACAGGCGTAGGCCCGATTCGGTCAAGGCCCACCCATCCAAGTAGCCGAGCTCGTCCAGCACGGCAATGCGGTGCTCGAACTGCAACGCGAGCCGGTCAGGCCGCTGCGACTGCCATTGGGCAAATGAACGCTGCAGCACCTCGTTAGCCGTGTCCCGATCGAAGCGGGCGGCCAGGTTCACGGCCAGGTTGTAGCTGGGCCGAAAGGCCGAGCGCAGATCCGGGGGCGGGGCCAGCGCCACCCGGGCCGCTTCCCCGAAATCCGTCTCATTGGACCACACCACGATGGCGTGGCCCTCTTCGTCCAACCCCCGTCGCCCAGCTCGGCCCGTCAGTTGCAGGTACTCGCCTGAGGTCAGCGTGGAACGTCCCGCCCCTCCATATTTCGTGAACCGCTCAATGACCACTGACCGAGCCGGCATGTTGATGCCCAGTGACAGGGTCTCGGTGGCAAAGACCACCTTCAACAGTCCGGCAGCAAAACACTCCTCCACTGTTTCTCGAAACACGGGCACCAGGCCGGCATGGTGGGCCGCCACACCGGCCTCCAGCCCTTCAACCCATTCGTCGTACCCCAGCACGCCCAGGTCCTCGTCGTCCAGGGTCTCCACTCGCCGCTCGGCGATCTGACGGATGGTGGTCCGCTCCGCCTTATCGGTCAGGCGCACGCCGTCGCGCACCACCTGGCGCACGGCGTCATCGCAGGCCGCTCGACTGAAGATGAACACGATGGCCGGCAGCATCTCCTCGCCGTTGAGGGCGGCGATCAACTCTGTGCGTAGTGGGGCCCGGTACGGCAGGCGCGGTCCCCGACCCCGGGGCTGCCAGGTGGTCGGCCGGCCCTGCATGGCCCGGCGGATGGCCTGGTCCAATTTCAATCCCTCCGCCCCCGGCTTCCCATTGGTCAAGAGCGGCATGAGCAGTGTGGCCTCGTCCTCCCGCCGATGGGCGGCAAAGTGATGACGCAGCACGATGGGACGATGTCGCTCCACAATTACGTCCGTGGCGCCCCGCACCGAACGCAACCACCCGCCCAGTTCATTGGCATTTTTGACCGTGGCCGAGAGACACACGAAACGGATAGCCGGCGGCGAGAGCACCAGGACCTCTTCCCAGACGCCGCCTCGATACGGGTCTTGGATGAAATGGACCTCATCGAGGACCACCGTGTGCAGTCCGGCCAAGAGGTCCGAATGGGCGAGGAGCATGTTGCGCAAGACCTCGGTGGTCATCACCACCACCGGGGCATCGGGTCGCACCGCCGTGTCACCGGTGAGCAGGCCCACATGGGACTTGCCGTAAGTAGCCACCAGTTCCTCGTACTTCTGGTTGGAAAGGGCCTTTAACGGTGTGGTGTAGAAGGCTTTCCCCTCCGCACCAAGGGCCCGGTGGATGGCATAGGCGGCCACCAAGGTCTTGCCCGAACCGGTGGGGGCCGAGACCAGCACGGAGTGGTCGGCGTCGATGGCCCGGAAGGCGTCACGCTGGAAATCGTCGGGGGGGAACGGAAGGCTGGCCTCGAAGTCGGCACCGCTACCCGCCTGCTGGACCGGCCACCGGAACAGGGTCAACGGCCGGCGAGCTTCCCGATGCCAATGGAGATGAAATAGAAGAACACGAGGGGCACGGCCAACGCCAGCATGGAGAACGGATCAGAGCTCGGGGTGAAGACGCCGGCCACCACCGTGATGAGGATGACGGCCCAGCGCCATGAGCGCAGGAGGCGGGCCGGGGTCACGACACGGGCCAGCTCGAGAGACACGAGTATCACGGGAAACTGAAAGGTCAGCCCGAAGAGCGTCATCATCAAAAGGATCAAGCCCAAGTACGGAATGGGGTCGTAAATCTCCTGCAGATTTGGACCTCCGACGGATTTCAGGAACCCCAACGCGTGGGGCAGCACGAAATAGGCCGTCGCCGCTCCCATAAGGAAGAGCACGAAGGCAGCGCTGACGAAGGGCACGGCGTACTTCTTCTCGCGGGCCTGTAGGCCTGGCGTGATGAAGCGCCACAGTTGGAACAGGATCACCGGTGAGGCCATGACGAGGCCACCGAAGACAGCGATCTTCACGCGGAGTGAGAGCCCATCGAGCGGAGACGTCACGAAGAGATTGCAGGTCCCGCCAGACGGCGCGGCCAAAGAGGTGACTGACCGGCCGTGCTGCCTGGCCGCGGCAGCGTCGACGTTGCACAGGGGGCGAATCAGGAAATGGAGGATCGGTTCGTACAGGAAGACGCACAGGACGGCGGTGATGAAAAAGGCCGCCACACACACGACCAAGCGGTAGCGGAGCTCGCCTAGATGCTCAGCCAGCGTCATGTTGTCCGGCGAAGGTTTTTCCTTACGCGATCCGAGGAGGGGTATGGGCACTGGGGGTGGGGAGACCGCTCAGTTCAGGCTGGGGTCGCCGGAGGTGATGGTGACATCGCCGCCGGGCAGACTGCCTGAGGATGGGGTCGAGGGCCGATAGTCCGGGGTCGTGGTGTCGCCCGGCGCGGCCGAATCAGTCACGGCTGCATCTGCGGTGATGGGCGCCGGGTTGGTCAGGGGGTCGGTGGCCATGCCAGCGGCCGCGCCGTCCTGGCCCAGGGTGGACAGGTGGTTGAGGAGTGCGGACGGTGACCGGGCCAAGCGGGCGATCTCAGTGGTGGAGGGCAGGTCCGGGATGGAGGAGCGCACTTCGGTCTCCATTCGGTGGCGGAAGTCATTGAAGGCACGCCAGGCGCCGCCCACCTGGCGGGCGAACTGGGGCAGCTTGTCGGGTCCGAGCAGGATGACAGCCACCACAGCGATGATCAGGAGTTTTCCAGGATCGAGGTTCAGCATGTGCCTTCACTCTACGGTGCGACCACCCGGACCGGATGACGATCCCCCGTCCTACAGGGACTGAATGAGGCGCTCCACCCGCTCGTCGTGCGATTTGAACGGGTCCTTCAACAGCACGGTGCGCTGGGCTTGGTCGTTGAGCTTGAGGTGCACCCAGTCCACGGTGAAATCCCGCCGCCGTTCCTTGGCCCGCTTGACGAAGGCTCCCCGCAGCCGGGCCCTGGTGGTCTCGGGGGGCTCCGTCATGGCCGTGGTGATGTCCTCGTCGGTGCAGGTGCGTTCGACCTGGTCCCGAGCCTGCAGCTTGTAGAAGAGGCCGCGACTTCGATCGACGTCGTGGTACATGAGATCGACCATGGCCACCTTGGGATGCGAGAGCGGGATGTCGTGGCGGCTGCGCATCTGCTCGACCAGGCGGTGCTTGGCCACCCAATCGCATTCACGCCACAGCGAGGACGGATCGGCCTCGAGTCCCTTGAGGCAGTGCTCCCACATATCGAGGGCGCGGTCTTCCTCCGGGCTGAGCCCATGATTGTCGCGGAACTTGATAGCCCGCTCGAGATACTCGGTCTGGATATCGAGTGCCCGCATCTCCCGGCCATTGGCCAGGCGGACCCGACGCTGGCAGGTGATGTCGTGACTGATCTCCCTGATGGCCCGGATGGGGTTCTCGAGGGTCAAGTCCCGAAGCACCGTGGAGGAATCTTCGAGCATGGCCAGCAGGATGGAGGTGGTGCCGATCTTGAGGAAGGTGGCGTACTCACTCATGTTGGAGTCCCCCACAATCACGTGCAGCCGCCGGAAGCGCTCGGCGTCGGCGTGAGGTTCGTCCCGCGTGTTGATGATGGGTCGGCTACGAGTGGTGGCTGACGAGACGCCTTCCCAGATGTGCTCAGCCCGTTGGCTGAGGCAAAACACGGCGCCCCGGGCCGTCTGCAGGACTTTGCCGGCCCCCGAGTAGATCTGCCGAGACACCAGAAACGGGATGAGCACTTCGGTATAGCGATTGAACTCGTCGTTGCGCTCGGTCAGGTAGTTCTCGTGGCAGCCGTAGGAGTTGCCCACCGAGTCGGTGTTGTTCTTGAAGAGGTAGACCTCGCCCCGAATGCCTTCTTCCCGGAGGCGGGCCTGTGCCCCGGTGACGAGCTGGGCCAGAATCCATTCACCGGCCTTGTCGTGCACCACGACATCGCTGATCTTGTCGCACTCGGGGGTGGCGTACTCGGGGTGGCTGCCCACATCCAAATACAGACGGGCACCGTTCTCTAAGAACACATTGGAGGAGCGACCCCAACTGACCACCCGTCGAAAGAGATAGCGAGCTACTTCGTCGGGGCTGAGTCGCCGCTGGCCGCGCAGCGTGAAGGTCACCCCGTATTCGTTTTCGATCCCGAAGATGCGGCGCTCCACGAAGCCACCGTACAGCGGCCTATGCCAAAAGCTGTGCCAGGGCCTCGTCGGTGATGCGCCGGAAGGATCGTCGGCCGTTGCCTCGACTGAGGGTGGCTACCTCGAGATCGCCCGCAGCCAGGGTCCGGTCCGGTCCGGCCAGGGCGACGGATGCCGCCTTGAGGGCAGTGGCCAGGTCCCACTCGGCCTGCCAGGCGGCTGCGACTCGCTCGGCAATGGTCTCGGCGTCGCCACCCAGGACAGCAAAACGCTCCTCATCGGTGATCGTTCCCTCGTAGGCGATGTGATACAGCTGGTCGGAGCTCCCGTCGGTGCCGAGTTCGGCCACCAGGATCTCCACCTCGAGCGGCTTCATCTCGTGCGTGAAGACGTTGCCAAGATGCTGGGCGTAGAGATTGGCCAGCGAGCGAGCGTCAACGTCCTCTCGGCTGTAGGCGTACCCCTTGGTGTCGGCGTGGCGCACGCCGGCCACTCGCAGTTGGTCGTATTCGTTGTATTTGCCCACGCCGCCGAAGGCGATGCGGTCATAGATCTCGCTGATCTTGTGTAGAGAGCGCGACGGGTTCTCGGCCACGATGGCGATGCCAACGTCGTACGTGGTGGCAACTAGCGAGCGGCCTCGGGCAATGCCCTTCTGGGCGTATTCGGCCCGATCCTTCATCACCTGTTCGGGTGCGACGTAGTACGGCATGCTCATGGCTGTTGGCCCTCAGCTTGTTTGCGGGCAATGAGGGCGCCGAAACGCTCGGCCACTTCGGCGTCGGGCACTTGTCGGTACCCGTCGGCGTCGACCACGGCCACCAAGGGGTAGATGCCGCGCACGAGGTCGGGTCCGCCGGTGGCGGAATCCTCATCGGCGGCGTCATAAAGCGATTGGATGGCCAAGTCCACCGCGTCGGCTTCGGACATGGCGTCCTTGTAGCCGAGTTTGATGGTGGATCGAGCGTCACGCCCACCCGAACCGGTGGCCTGGAAGTCGGTGTCCTCGTAGTGGCCGCCGGTGGCGTCGTAGCTGAAGATGCGTCCGGTGGCTCGCGCCGTGTCGTAGCCGGCAAAGAGCGGCACGACCACGAAGCCCTGCATGGCCATGGGCAGATGCTGCTTGACCATCTGGGCCAACTGGTTGGCCTTGCCCTCGAGACTGAGCGTGGAGCCTTCGACCTTCTCGTAGTGCTCGAGCTGCACTTGGAAGAGACGGACCATCTCGACCGCCATCCCGGCTGACCCGGCAATGGCGACGGCGGAGAAACGGTCGGCCGGAAAGACCTTTTCCATGGCCCGGTGAGCGATGATGTTCCCGGCCGTGGCCCTTCGGTCGCCGGCCATGATGATGCCGTGGGCAAAGCGCAGGGCGACCACGGTGGTGGCGTGGGTGTCGGGCATATGGGTGCCGTTGGAGCCGGCGCTTACGTCACGAGCCGGACCGGCGCCCGAATGGCGCAGCAAGCCGAGGAAGTCTGGTCCCGGATCGCTCTCCGGGGGGAAAAGGGGAAGCGCCACTGGTGACTACTGCCCGCCCTTTTGGACGTAGTTGCGCACGAACTCTTCGGCGTTGTCTTCGAGGACCTCGTCGATCTCGTCGAGCAGGTCGTCCAATTCGGCCTTGAGCTTTTCGCCGCGTTCGGTCGACGCCGGCGCCGTGTCGGCCACCTCGACTTCGGCCTCGGTGGTCGTACGGTCCGGTGTGCTCTTCCTCTTCTGTTCTTGCTCTGCCATCGTGCGAGTCCCGTCCTTGCCTGTTGCTCAGCGATCTATGCGTTCAGCCGGTCCAGTAGGTCCGCCGGCCCCGTACTTGCGGCCAGCAGCGCGCTGGTGTGTTCGGCTGTTCCCTTTAGGGGATCCATCATAGGGACGCGGCGGAGGGGGTCGGACCCCACGTCGAAGACCAGTGAATCCCAGTTGGCGGTGATGACGGCCTCGGGCCACTTTGCCAGGCACTTGCCTCGGAACCAGGCCCTGGTGCCCGTGGGAGGTTCGGTGACGGCCCGGGCGATGTCCTTGGGATTGAGAAGGGTCTTGACGCCGAGGCGCCCGAAGATCGACTTGTCGGCGCGCATGTCGTGGAATTGCAGGGCCAAGGCGGCCAACCGGGGGTCACCCCAACTGCAGGAATGGCGGTCTTGGTAGGCCAGGAGGAGTTGCTGCTTGGCCACCCAGTCCAGCGTGTCGGCCAATGCGGCGGGGTCGGACTCGAGTCCTTCGAGCACGGATTCCCAATGGCCCATGACCAGCTCACCCACGCTGCCCGCTCCCCCGTCGTCGCCCAGGGCGGCCAGGCCAAATTCTTCGGCGTACTTTCGAGCGGCACCGAATAGTTCCCATTGCATTTCGAGGGCGGTGGCCGACGAACCGTCGGTCAGCGACAAGGGCCGACGCAAGGTGAGATCGGCCGAGACCTGATGGAGAGCCCGCACCGGATCGGAGAGGGACAGGTCCCGCGCCGGTCCCGCCTCATCCTCGATCATGGCCAACACGATCGCCGTACTCCCGACCTTCAACAGCGTGGCGATCTCCGACTGGGTGGCGTCGCCCACAATGACGTGCAGGCGCCGGAAGCGCTTGGGGTCGGCGTGCGGCTCGTCCCGGGTGTTCACGATGGGCCGCTTTAAGGTGGTCTCGAGCCCGACAATTTCTTCAAAAAATTCGGCCCGCTGTGAAATCTGGAAGTACACCGTGTCGTGGTCGAGTGCCGGCGTCTCCACGCCCACTTTGCCCGACCCGGTGAAGATGGTGCGAGAAACGAAGTGCGGCACCACGCCTTCGATGACCTTGGCGAAGGGAACGTTGCGATCCATCATGTAGTTCTCGTGGCACCCGTAGGAGTTGCCCTTGCCATCGGAATTGTTCTTGTGCACTAACGGCGGCAATTGATCAGGGATGCGGTGGGCCGCCGCCGCCATGGCCCGGCGCAGGACCTCCTCCCCCGCTTTGTCGTAGAGCACGCACTCGAGTGGGGTCAGGCACTCCGGCGACGAGTACTCGGGGTGGGCGTGATCGACGTAAAAGCGGGCGCCATTGGTCAGGACGGTGTTGGCCAAGTGGGTCTCGACCATCGGAGCCAGCGAACCCTCTCGGGCAAAGCCTCGAGCGTCGTTGCCCGGAGTCTCGTCCTCAAAGTCCCAGTCGATGTTTTGCTCTATGTCGGCCGAGTACGCATTGACTAACACCGACGAGGCGGAGATCGGGTTCTGTTCCGGACCCTGCGAATGAATGCCGTACTCGGTCTCGATCCCGCAGACCTTCGTGATCGCCATAGCTATAGGTACTGCCCGGTACCTACCCGCTCGATCGACCGACCACCTTGGACTTCGTTCTCCTTCTCGACCAGCAAGGTGCGCACATACACGATGCGCTCACCCTTCTTGCCCGAGATGCGGGCCCAGTCGTCCGGGTTAGTGGTATTGGGCAGGTCTTCGTTCTCTTTGTATTCCTGGCGGATCGACTCGAGCAGGTCCGACGTCTTGATGCCGCCCGAATCGCCGGCAATGACGCGCTTGATGGCCAGCTTCTTGGCCCGGCGCACAATGTTTTCGATCATGGCGCCCGAGGCGAAGTCGCGGTAGTACAAAATTTCTTTGTCGCCGTTTTGGTAGGTGACTTCAAGGAAGCGGTTCTCGTCGTCTTCCCGATACATCTCGGCCACCGTCTGCTCAATAATGGCCATGACGGTTTTGTGTAGGTCGCCGCCGCCCAATCGAGTGACTTCCTCTTCGTCCAATGGGAGGTCGGCCGTAAGGTAGCGGCTGAAGATCTGGGCTGCGGCCTCTTCGTTCGGGCGCTCGATCTTGATCTTCACGTCGAGTCGTCCTGGACGGAGGATGGCCGGGTCGATGAGGTCCTCCCGGTTGGAGGCGCCGATAACGATGACGTCCCTGAGCGACTCCACGCCATCGATCTCGGCCAGCAGCTGGGGCACGATGGTCGATTCCATGTCGGAGCTGATGCCAGTGCCGCGGGTGCGAAAGAGCGATTCCATTTCGTCGAAGAAGACGATGACCGGCATGCCCTCGTCGGCCTTTTCACGGGCCCGCTGGAAGACCTGCCTGATCTGGCGCTCGGTTTCCCCGACGTATTTGTTGAGGAGCTCGGGGCCCTTGATGTTGAGGAAGAAGCTGCGCACGTTGTCGTTGCCGGTCTTCTCGGCCACTTTCTTGGCCAACGAGTTGGCCACCGCCTTGGCGATGAGGGTTTTGCCACAGCCGGGAGGGCCGTAGAGGAGGATGCCCTTGGGTGCGGGGAGTGAATAGGCGGCGAAGAGCTCGCGATGGAGGTACGGCAGTTCGACGGCATCAGTGATGGCTTCAATCTGCGTGTCGAGGCCGCCCACATCGGCATAGGTGATGTCGGGTACCTCTTCGAGGACGAGCTCCTCACTCTCGAGCTTGGGCAGCTTCTCAATGAGGAGTTGGGTGCGGACGTCCATGAGCAGGGAGTCACCGGCCCGGAGCTTGACGCCGATCATCTCATCGGAAAGCTCGGCCACCCGCTCTTCGTCGGCTCGGGCATAAATGATGCAGCGCCGCTTGTCTTCCAGCTGTTCCTTGAGGGTCACCACTTCACCGGAGAACTCGCCATCTCGGACGAGCACAACGTTGAGCGACTCGTTCAGCACGACTTCATTGCCCTTACGGATGATGCCGGGGTCGATGTCGGGGTGGAGGCTCACCCTCATTTTGCGGCCACTGGAAAACACGTCCACCGTGCCGTCTTCGTTGATGCCGAGGAAGGTGCCGTAAGCAGCCGGAGGCTGAGTGAGTTTCTCGACCTCTTCACGCAGGGCGGCCAACTGCTCTTTGGCCTGCTGCAAGGTGAAGGTCAGCTTCTCGTTCTGTGACGTGGCGTGGGCCAATTGGCCCTTGCTCTCGAGCAGGCGCTCCTCGAGAGCTTGGACCCGACCGGGGCTTTCCTGCAGCCGGCGGCGGAGCGCGTGGATCTCGTCTTCGGCGTCGGCCAGCTCGCTGCGCAGCGCTTCGGCCTGGGCCTCGACGTCATTGGGATCCGGCGTCATGCTCACCCTGGTCACCCTAGCCCTGGCCTCGGGCCATATGGCCCGCAATAGTGGCGCCCACTCGGCATCGTCATTGGGTGTTCACATTCGGCTTCACTTCTGCCCCCGCCGCCTGCCGCCAGGCGGCCAGGGCGCCAGCCCGGCATCTGGCATCTGGCATCTGGCATCTGGCTGACATCCTGTCTGCGTCTGGTCACTGTTCAGTCGTTCCTCCCCCGGAGTCCGACGGGTCCGACTGGTCAAGCGGGCCCTAGGGCCCTGAAGCCATTTCTCAGCTGGGTTCTGACGAGTGCCCCGGGAGCGGTGGTGAGGGCGACTACGATGGCCAGGCCTGCCGCACAATATTGACGGTGCGGCGGACGGATCACTACGGTCCATTTGGCCCAAACGGGGATGGCATTCCGTCCTCGGGCCTTTCACCGTATTTACAAGGAGAGAGACGACGACATGAAGGTCTGGATCGACCAGGATCTCTGCACAGGCGATGGTCTGTGCGAGGAGATCGCACCGGCCGTGTTCACCCTTCTCGACGACGGCTTGGCCTATGTGAAGGAAGCCGACAAGGTCAAGAATGACCCGGGCGGCTCCGGTGGCATGGCACTCGTGCCCGAGGACCTCGAAGACGCTGTGGTTGAAGCGTCCGAGGAGTGTCCCGGGGAGTGCATCTTCATCGAACGCGACTGAACTAAGAGCGCTAGGCCCGTTAGTCGGCTAGTCGGCTAGTCGGCCAAGCGCCGCGCTGTCGTCAAAAACCCGGTGTGCCCCACCATCCGATGGTCCGGCCTGACAGAGCGCGCTTCGACGTGCCACGTCCGCCGCATGATTTCTTGGGTCTCCGCCATGCCAAACGGCACAGCTTCGGCATCGAGCGCCTGGCGTAAGAGCGCCACCTGGTTGATGGTGGGTAAGTACGAGAGAAGAATGCCGCCGGGGCGAAGCGACTCAATGGCGGCGGGGATGACCTTATGAGGCTCGGGCATGTCCAACAGGATCCGATCGAGATCCCGCGCATCAATACCTTCGGTGACATCACGGATCTCCACCGTGTAATCAGCATCGGGCCCAAGCGTCGCCGCCACGTTGGCCTTGGCCCGCTCGGCGAAGTCCTCCCGCAACTCGTATCCGAGCACCGACGCCCCCGCCCGCAGCACGGTCATGGACAGGGCGCCTGAGCCGACGCCGGCTTCAAGCACCCGCTGTCCGGGCCCGATGTCGGCCGCAATCAAGATGGCGCCGAGATCCTTGGGGTAAATGACCTGCGCTCCCCGGGGCATTTTGAGGACGATGTCGCTCAAAGTCGGTCGCAGGACCATGAAGTGACGGCCCGTCGACCCGGTGATGGTCCGACCCTCGTCGCCGCCGATGATGTCGTCGTGGGCCACGATCCCGGCGTGGGTGTGAAACGTGGCACCGTCGACGAGAGTGAGGAGATAGCGGCGCTCTTTGGCATCGATGAGCAGGATCCGCTCCCCCGCAGTGAGGGCGCGCGCAGAGGGGGCGTTCACCGAAAGACCGATCCGATCTGTTCCGGATCAGGCGTCGTCGAGGACGAGTTGCTGCGTCGACGCTGACACCGCATCTGGCACCGACCCATGGCCGTCGCGCACGGAAATGAGCACCTGCTCGCCCGGCAACAACTTCAAGGACGTCACGGGCCCGCCCTGGTCGCTCAGCGCTCGGCGCAACACGAACACGGCGCCGGCAAACACGAGCCAGGCCCAATTGCCAGCAATGCCGCGACGGAAGGCGGCACGCACCAGGCGGCGGAGAATCGCATCCATGGAGTGAGCTAGAGCCGCCGGATTTCGACCACGGCGGAGCGGCTGCGGCCACGACGACGACCGGCCAAGAAGGTCACCGTCAGCAGCACGGCCACGACAGCGCCGGCCACGGCCAGGCCCTGGGGTGCTGCCGCTCGGGCGGAAGCCTCTCCCTGCCCCATGACCTGTGAGTAGGCGGCTTGGAGGTCCTCACGGGTGATCCGTCCATTGGTCCCTGGCCTGGCCATTCAGCGACTTCCTTCCTCGGTAGTGCTTGTGGTGCTCGTCGATTGGTTGAGCTGGGGCAACTTGGCCTTGCCCGGCCCGGCGGTGATGCGCCAGGCGGATACGCCGGCCACCCCGGCACCTAGTACCGCCACCACAAAATACGGCACCCAGGACCAGTCCCCGGTCAAGGCAGATCCGGTCTCGCCCTGCAACAGTCGCAGGACGCCGACGAGCCCCAGCAGAATCCCGACGGCGATGGCGAAAGAGCCAGCCACACCGAAGGCCAGAAAGCGGCCCAGGCCCTTGAGCGGTACCAGCGTCTCCTGCTTGAGATAGTCGACGGTCAGCTGAAAGGCATCATCGCCGGACTGACGCAGGCCACCCTTGCCACTCTCGGAGCTGGAACGCAGCGGTGCCATAAGGCCTGTCATCCTGGTCGAGGGACCAGGGCAGTGCAAACACCCTCGCCGCTTTTAGCCTCGGTCTCGGAAGATGTAGGTAGAGGTGGCCCGGGCCACGAGTACCGGAGAGCCGGCCGCATCCACCTCCCCCTCAGCGGTGACGGAGGCCTCCACGAAGGCCACACGGCCGCCACCCGACACCACTTCGGCCGTGCAAACGAGCACCGCGCCGGGCGGGACAGGGGCCAGGAATGAGATCTTCATTTCAGCATTGGCCGCGAACACCTTGCGCCCCTGCACGAAGGTGACGGCCGCCGCGCCCATGGCCGAATCGGCGAAGGCACCCAAGAAGCCGCCCTGCATGATGCCGGCCGGGTTGGCGAAGCGCTCGTCGGCGCGCATGCGCCACACGCAACGTCCCGGCACCGACTTGTCAATGCACGTCATGCCCAATGTGAGGTCGCTATTGGGCGGCACTTGCATACGGTGACGAGCCGGTGTCATCGGGCGTGAGGCTAGGCGAACAATGGGTAGGGTTGGCTATGGCCCAATCGACCTCGACGCAGGCGGACCAGCGGCCTCCCGTCACGCAGGATCCCGCCCTGGTGGAGTTGGGCATCAACGTCATCCGGGGCCTCGCCATGGATGCGCCCGAGGCCGCCAACTCCGGTCACTCCGGCACGGCGATGGCCCTCGCCCCCCTGGCGCATGTGCTGTGGACCCGCATCATGCGCCACGACCCCCGCCATCCGGATTGGCCGGACCGTGACCGCTTCGTTCTCTCCAACGGCCACGCCTCTATCCTTCTCTATTCCCTCCTGCACCTCACCGGCTACGACCTCTCGCTCGAAGACATCCGCCAGTTTCGCCAGTGGGGCTCGCGCACGCCGGGCCACCCCGAACACGGTCACACGGCCGGCGTCGAAGTCACCACCGGGCCGCTCGGCCAGGGCGTGGGCAACGCCGTCGGTATGGCCATCGCCGAGCGCTACCTGCGCACCACCTTCGGCCCTGACGTCTGCGATCACCGTACCTTCGTGTTCGCTGGCGATGGCTGCTTCATGGAGGGCATCTCGCACGAGGCCGCCTCCCTAGCCGGCCACCTGGGCCTCGGTCGCCTCCTGGCCTTCTACGACGACAACCACATCACGATTGATGGGCCGACCGAGCTGGCTTACAGCGACAATGTCCCCGAGCGTTTCGCTGCCTACGGCTGGCATGTCCGGAACCTGGGTGAAATGGCCAACGACCCCGATGCGCTCGAGGCGGCCATTCGAGAAGCCATGGAGGCTCCTTCGGAGGGATCGGGCGCGGCGCCCACCCTCTTAGTGCTGCGCAGTCACATCGGTTACCCCTCACCAAAGCTCACCGACACAGCGGCGGCCCATGGCTCGCCATTTGGCACCGAGGAAATCGCGGTGACCAAGAAGCTGCTGGGTCTGCCGCCGGAAGAGACCTTCTGGGTCCCTGATGAGGTGCGCGAGTTCTACGGGCGTGAAGTGGCTCGGGGCGCGGCGCACCGGGCCGAATGGGAAGCGCGGTTCGCGGGGTGGACGGGCGACCGGGCGGCGTGGGATGCGGCTCAGGCCGGACATGGTTCGCCCGGTTGGGAGGCGTCGCTTCCGACGTTCCAGGCCGGCGAGAAGCTAGCGACCCGTCAAGCGCTCAATAAGTGCATTAACGCAACGATGGGTCAGTTGCCCGGCCTTATCGCCGGTTCCGCCGACCTGACGGGGAACAACGGCGTGTTAATGAAGGGCGCCGAGCCCCAAGCGGTGGGCTCCCCCGGCGGTACCCAACTGCACTTCGGCATCCGCGAGTTCGGCATGGGCGCTGTCATGAACGGCATGGCCATGCACGGTGGCGTCTTGCCTGTCGGCGGCACCTTCTTCGTGTTCTCCGACTACATGCGTCCCGCCGTCCGCCTCGCTGCGCTCTCTGGCGCGCATGTCATCTATTCCTGGACCCATGACTCCATCGGTCTGGGCGAGGACGGACCGACGCATCAGCCCATTGAGCACCTGGCCGCCATGCGGGCCATGCCCGGCTTGGCTGTGGTGCGCCCAGCCGACGCCAACGAGACGGCCCACGCCTGGAAGGCTGCGGTTGACGGCGACGGACCCGTCGCCCTGATTTTGACCCGGCAGGACCTACCCATTTTGGCCGAGACGGCGAGCGAGCACGACGGCGTCTCGAAGGGCGCCTATGTCCTGGCCGATCCTGCCGACGGTGCCGATCCTCTCATCGTCCTCCTGGGCACCGGCAGCGAAGTGCAGCTCTGCCTCGGCGCCGCGGTCGAACTGGCCGCGTCCGGCGTGGCCGCCCGCGTGGTGTCCATGCCGTGCTGGGAATGGTTCGAAGCGCAGTCCGACCGCTATCGGGACGAAGTACTGCCCGTCGACGTGCCGGTGCTCAGCGTCGAAGCAGCCACGACCTTTGGCTGGAGCCGCTACGCCGATGACTCCATTGGCATCGACCATTTCGGGGCATCGGCCCCGGCGGCGGTCAACATGGAGAAATTCGGCTTCACGATTGCCAATGTCGTCGATCGGGCACAGGAACTGCTGGACGAGAGTTAGGCCTCGCACGGTGGAGTCGACCGTTTGAATAAGAAGCAAGGGAGCACATGCCATGACCCGTCTACAGGATCTCTACGACATCGGCGGGCAAAGCCCGTGGCTCGATAACCTCCGGCGCGACTGGCTCCGCAGCGGGCAACTGGCCAACCTGATCAAGCTCGGCGTGCGCGGCATCACGTCGAACCCCACCATCTTCGCCAATGCCATCAGTGGGCAGGACACCTACGACGAGCAGTTCAAGTCGCTTATGAAAGACCACACGGTGGAGAGCGCCTACTGGGAGTTGGCCATCACCGATATCAACGATGCGTTGGCCCTGCTGCGCCCGCTCTACGACAACAGTGATGGCGAGGACGGCTTCGTGTCACTTGAGGTCTCGCCGGCCTTGGCTCATGACACCGACGGCACGGTCCGCGACGCCCGAATGTTGCACGAGCGCATTGCCCAGCCCAATCTGTTGGTGAAGGTGCCGGCCACCAAGGAAGGTGTCCCCGCCATCCACACCATGATCAGTGAAGGTCGAAGCATCAACGTCACATTGATTTTCGGCATCGATCGTTACGACAAGGTGATCGAGGCGTACATCAGCGGCCTGGAGGCCCTGGTGGCGGCTGGGCGGGAAGCCGAGCTCCCTCACGTCGCCAGCGTCGCCTCCTTCTTCGTCAGCCGGGTCGACACCGAGGTGGACCGCCGGCTCGAGCAGTTGGCCGGGGGCGACCAGGGCGAGCCCACCGTCTTGGCGCTCCGTGGCCAGGCTGCCGTGGCCCAGGCCCAGGTGGCCTACCAACACTTTCACGCCGCCTTCACGAGCGATCGCTGGAAAGCCCTCGATGCCAAGGGCGCCCGGGTGCAGCGCCCCCTCTGGGCCTCCACCTCGACCAAGAACCCGGCGTACGACGACCTGCTCTACGTCAACAGCCTCATCGGACCATCGACGGTCAACACCATGCCTGATGGCACCATCACCGCCTTCGAGGACCACGGGACGCTGCATCGGACCGCCGATGCTGATCCCACCGGAGCCGAAGACGTGTTGGGCAACCTGGCTGCGGTGGGAATCAACATGGAGGACGTGGAGCAGGCCTTGGAAGACGAAGGCGTTCACTCCTTCTCCAAGTCCTTCGATGAACTTCTGCAGTCCCTGAGCGACAAGGCCGCCAGCTTCTAACACGCCTAGTCCGCGAGGCCGCTTCATTTCGACCCGCGGGGTACCGAGCGCAATCGCATCAATAACGAGGAGAGCACATGAAAATCGGCATGATCGGTCTGGGCAAGATGGGCGCCAACATGAGCGAGCGCTTGCTCAAGGGCGGTCATGAGGTGGTGGTTTTCGACCTCCATGCCGAAGCCCGGGATGCGGTGGCGGCCAAGGGCGCGACGCCAACGGCCACTCTTGAGGAGTTCGCAGCTCAACTCTCCAAGCCACGTGCGGCCTGGGTCATGGTCCCGGCCGGCGAAGCGACCAACAGCACCATTGACAAATTGGCCGAGCTCTTCGAACCGGGCGATGTCATCGTCGACGGCGGCAACTCCAACTACAAAGAGGCCATTGAGATTGCGGCGCGCCTCGAGAAAAAGGGAATCGGTTTCATCGATGCCGGTACCTCCGGCGGAGTGTGGGGCCTGACCGAGGGCTACTGCCTCATGGTCGGCGGCACCAAGGAAGCCGTTGCCGTAGTCGAACCGGCCTTCCTGACCCTCGCCCCAAAAGACGGCTACTCACACGTCGGGCCCGTGGGCGCCGGCCACTTCGTGAAGATGGTGCATAACGGGATTGAGTATGGGCTCATGCAGGCCTATGCCGAAGGTTTCGAAATCATGGGTGCGGCCACCGAGTTCAATCTCGATCTCCACGAGATCGCTTCCATCTGGCGCTATGGCTCCGTTGTCCGCTCCTGGCTGCTGGACTTGGCCGAGCGGGCGCTCCGCCCCGATGCGGGTTTCGACGAAATAAAGGGCGTGGTGGTCGATTCGGGCGAGGGCCGCTGGACAGCCGAGGAGGCCATCAACCGTGGCGTGCCGGCACCGGTCATCACCAATGCCCTCTTCACTCGCTTCGCCTCACAAGCCGATGACTCCTTCCAGCTCAAGCTCCTGGCCGCCCTGCGCAACCAGTTCGGAGGCCACGCCGTGACCCTCGAGTCGGGCCAACAGGGCATGGAGACGCTGTCCCCCGCCAAGGACTAAGTGCCGACGCTCCCCCCGCCCGTCGACAACGTCCCGGGCGCGTTCACCCGCACCGTCAGCGCGGCCTTCGCCTCTCGACCAGGTGAACGTTTCGTGCTCTTCCTTTCTGGGGGGCCGACCGCGCGCCTGTGCTACGAGGACCTGGCTGCGGCGGCCGGACCTATCGACTGGACGATGGTCGATGTGTACATGGGCGACGAACGGGTGGTGCCGGCCGATGATCCCGACGCCAATCAGGGGCTCGTTCGTGAGTCCCTCTTGAATCGGGTCGGCGCCATCGGCTCTTTCACCCCCATGCCGACGTCAGGTTCACTGGCTGAGTGCGTGGCCTCTTACAGCGCGGTGCTGCACCAAGTGCTGTCGGGTCCCGGGATTGACCTGATCCACCTGGGACTTGGGCCGGACGGGCACACGGCCTCGCTCTTTCCGGGTGCACCGACGCTCCTGGCCGGACCCGACGAGTTGGTGGCGGCCACCGAGGATCCCAATGGCCGCAACCCACATCCCAGACTGACGGTGACGCTGCCGGTCATCAACGCTGCTCGATGCGCTGTCTTCACCGTCAGTGGGCAGTCAAAGCAAAATGCCGTCGCCGCGCTGCGTGCCGGTGAGGACATTCCGGCGGCCCGAGTGGCCTCCGAACGCATCATCTGGTTGGTGGATGGCCCTGCCTACGAGCAACACCCCTAGATTGGCCCCAATGCTCACCGACGCTGACCTCCTCTCGATGCCGCTCCCAGAGCTCACGGGCCTGGCCCGTGGCATACGTGACAGTGCCTACGGCTTGCGGATCACCTATTCGCCCAAGGTCTTCATCCCGCTGACCATGCTTTGCCGGGACCGCTGCGGCTACTGCACCTTCGCCAAGGCGCCTGCTCGCCTCACCTCCCCGTACCTCACTCCTGACGAGGTCCTGGCCGTTGCCCGGGCCGGCCAGGTCGCAGGATGCGCCGAAGCGCTCTTCACTCTGGGCGAGCGCCCCGAACTCCGGTACCCGGTGGCCCAACAATGGCTGACCGACAACGGATACGCCTCCACCGTGGACTACTTGGCCGCCATGTGCCGCCTTGTGTTGGAGGAGACCGGTCTCCTCCCACATGCCAATGCCGGCGCCCTCTACGCCGAGGAACTCGCTGTCCTTCGTCCCGTGGCAGCCAGCCAGGGCATGATGCTCGAATCGCTGGCCGATGATCTCGATGCCCATCGAAGTGCGCCCGATAAGGAGCCGACCCGCCGACTTTCCACGTTGAACTGGGCCGGCGAGCTTCACATCCCATTTACCACCGGGATTTTGGTCGGCATCGGCGACGATCGATTGGGACAGATCGCGGCGTTACGGGCCATTGCGGCCTCTCACGCAGTCCATGGTCACGTACAGGAAGTCATCGTGCAGAACTTCTTGCCCAAGCCCGGCACCTCTATGGCCAAGGCCGACCCCTGTCCGCCCGAGGACCTGCAATGGGCCATCGCCGTCGCTCGCTTGCTTCTGCCGGCCGACATTCACGTGCAGGCACCGCCCAATCTGTCTGATGACCTTGCGCCCCTGATCGCCGCCGGCATCGACGACTGGGGAGGCGTGTCACCAGTCACCGCTGATCATGTCAATCCCGAGCGGGCGTGGCCTGCCCTGGACATCCTGCGCGAGGCCACCGAAGCCGCCGGGCACGTACTGGCCCCCCGGCTCACCATCTACCCGACGTTTGCCCACGATCCGGCCACCTGGCTCGATCCTGCCCTCCATTTCCCGGTGCTGAACCTCTCCGATGCCGAGGGCCTGGCCCGAGATGCTGACTGGTGCTCCGGCGGCGAAATCAACCCGCCTTTGTTGGTAGGACCTTCGGGCGCGGCGGTACCTGCCGCCCATTCACTGGATTCGCTCAGGGGCCCTGTCGCCGAAGTGCTCGATGGTGTCGCATCGGGACAGGAAGTTGGCATCGACGAGATCGTCACGCTTTTCTCGGCCCGAGGGCCTGAGGTGCGCATGGTGGCCGAGATGGCCGACGACCTGCGCCGGCGCATTGTGGGAGACGACGTCACGTATGTGCAGAACCGCAACATCAACTACACCAACGTCTGCACCTTCAAATGCCGATTCTGCGCGTTCTCCAAAGGACCCCTGTCGCTCAATCTGCGCGGCGCCCCTTACCTGTTGGAACTGAGCGAGATCACCCGGCGGGTGGCAGAAGCCGAGGCCGAAGGAGCCACGGAGGTCTGCCTGCAAGGTGGCATCCACCCGGACTTCGACGGCGATTACTACGTCCACGTGTTGGGCGCCGTCCGCGAGGCGTCGGAACGGATCCACATTCATGGATTTACTGCCCTTGAAGTGACAGAAGGGGCTCGACGTTCCGAAGTCCCCTTGGCCGACTACCTCATTCGTCTTAAGGAGGCCGGTCTCAAGACACTGCCGGGCACGGCGGCCGAAATTCTCGACGATGACATCCGAGCCCTCATTTGCCCCGACAAGATCAACACCGAAGAGTGGCTGGAAGCGCACCGGACCGCGCACTCGGTTGGGCTGCGTTCCAACATCACCATCATGTTCGGCTCCATTGAGCACCCGCTGAGCTGGGCCCGCCACATGGTCAGGACCAGGGCCCTGCAGCGTGAAACGGGAGGCTTCACCGAATTCGTACCCCTGCCCTTTGTGCACATGGCCACCCCGATGTACCTACAGCGCAAGGCCCGTCGTGGCCCGACCTTCCGCGAGACATTGCTCATGCACTCTGTGGCGCGCATTGCGTATCTCGGGGACATCGACAATATTCAGGTGAGCTGGGTCAAAATGGGCGTCGAAGGCGCACGCCAGGTCCTCCAAGCCGGCGCTAACGACCTCGGTGGAACCCTCATGGACGAGAACATCTCCCGCGCCGCCGGCGCCACACACGGACAACGAATGGGCGTGGAGGAACTGCGCTCGCTCGTCGCACCTCTGGACCGCCCCCTGGTGCAGCGCTCCACGCTGTATGCCGTTGCTCCTGCTCCTGCTCCAGCTCGGTCGTGAGCACCATCCCACCCGCGGCGGCCGAAGGAGCTGCCGGAGCTGCTGCAGCCGCATTTGACGCATTGACCGAGGGGCGCTCCCTCTCCCCGGCCCAGGCTCGCGAGCTGCACGCAATGATCGATTCGCTGGTCGAGTTGACCCGTGAAGGGACTTCGGTGGGCGATCTGAAGATCGCCAACGCCGCACTGGCGGAGATGACCGAAGCGTTCCGTGTCTTTCGACCTTACCGATCAGTACGGAAGATCACTATGTTCGGTTCGGCCCGAACGAAGCCGGACGATCCGGTATACATCCTGGCTCGCGACCTTGCCACCAAGCTGGCCGCAGCGGACTGGATGGTGGTGACAGGTGCCGGCCCCGGCATCATGGCGGCGGGACTCGAAGGCGCCGGCCGGGAACACGCTTTCGGGGTCAATATCCGCTTGCCCCATGAGGAGGGGGCAAACCCCTTCATCGCGCAGGATCCGAAATTGGTCGAGATGCGCTATTTCTTCACCCGCAAGCTCATGTTGATTAAGGAATCGCACGCCTACGCCATTTTGCCCGGTGGCTTCGGTACACAGGATGAATGCTTCGAGCTGCTCACACTGCTCCAAACTGGCAAGGCCGAACCTGCGCCCGTTGTCCTCATGGAAACACCCGGTGGTACCTACTGGGAAGGTTGGATGGATTTCCTGCAGGATCAGGCCATTGCTTCGGGTTGGGTCTCTCCCGATGACATCGCACTGTTCAAAATCACCACCACGGTCGATGACGCAGCCAACGAACTCCTCGGCTTTTATCGGAACTACCACTCCTGCCGTTGGGTGGGCGACCTCCTGGTGCTCCGCTTGCTGACGGCGCCAAGCAAGAGCGAAGTGGCCGATCTCAACCGCCGATTCTCCGACATTGTGACCCGCGGCTCCATCAGAATCGCCACTGCCTTTCCGCCGGAACGGTCGAGCAACGACTTTCCTGACCTACCTCGACTCGCACTGCGCTTCGACAAGTGGCATTTCGCCCGGCTTCGTCAACTCATTGATGCCGTCAACGAGTGCACAGGAGACTGACCCGCCTCTCCGTCCGTTTCAAGCCTCCAGGCGTCTCCGAAGCAGTAGCAGCCCTCCTCCACCGACCATCAGCAGGAGTCCACTAACAGGAAGCCACAGGGTCGGCCCACCGGTGAAGGCCAGCGCCCCGGCAGGCTTTGCCACTTCAGGCAACGCGATGGAGGTTGCACTGCCCGGGACGAGATTGGTCAGGACTTCCGTGCAATGCAGGGCCGGATCAGGCAGGTAGTCCGGAGGGGCGGCTAATTCGTGCAGACACCAGGCATAGCCAGCTGGGACGGAGAAGGTCAACATCCCCTGCGCGTTGGTGGTGCCCTCGCCCCAGTAGTGATCGCCCGCCGGAATAAAGTCGGTCGGCCCAGCTGGAGACGGACCACCCGAGGCGTAGCCAGTCGGCATAGGCCCTTCGACCAGCAGCTCGTAGGTGGCTCCTTGAATCACGGTGTTCGGCGTCGCCGAGTTGTACTTGCGGGCCGATATGTAGACCGTGCCTAATGTTTCGGGCAGCGCCACAGTGCTCGATGGAGTGTTGTTCGATTGCACAACGTCGTTGGCCGCGGTGAGCACGTCACTGCAGTGCAGCGCCGGGTCAGGCACATAGTTGAGTGGAGCCGAATGCTCCAGGAAACACCAGGCGTACCCAGCAGGGACGGTGAATGAAAGATCCCCTTGTTGATTCGTGGTGCCCCGGGCATACCAGCTATCTCCTGTGACCGGCACCACGCTGGAAGACACCTCGTTCGCATCGTTGCTGGCCGTCGGCGTTGATGGCGGCCCTGATCCTTCGACGTAGAGGTCGTAGACGGCACCAGGGATCCCCGTATCAGGCGTCACGCTGTTGAACTTGTGGGCCTGCAGGGTCACCATGGCCGGGCTATCGACGATGGTCAGCGTGGTGGTAGCGGGCGGCACGGTGACAGCGCCCGCCAACACGCTCGTACACGTGGCACCCGCTGTCAGCGTGTAATTGGCCGGCGCCTGCTGTTCGACAGCGCAATAGGCGTATCCAGGGAACTGCAAAGGGAAGGTCGCGATTCCGTCAGGGCCGGTAGTGGACCTCGCGACCCACGTATCGCCGGATTCCGTAGCCGCATCACTCGGCGCCACAGGAGTGATTCCCGGTCCGGTGCGGCCATCGACGCGGTACAGGTCGAACACTGCGCCAGAGAGAGTCACTGCTGAATTGGTGGCGTCCACTTTCTTGACCGCGATGGAAACGAACTCTCCAGCATCGGTCACGGTGATTGCCTCAGCCGCTTGTCCATTGCCGGCCGTGAAACAACCGTTGGCATTCCCGGCAAGACCTATTGGGGCTGCTGTCTCGGACCAGCAGTAAGTTAAGCCCGATTGGAGCAGGGTCGGCGTGGTACAGGCGCCCGACGCATCTGTCGTACAACTCGTGACGACGGTGCCGTTGGGCGAACCGGAAAGCACTTCTATCACTGCGCCCGCCAATGACACTTCGGCGCTATTGACATTTCCAGTTGCAGCTTTTTGGAATGAAGCACTCACCAATAGGGCATCTGAGAAAGTCACTTCGCCGGCCTCGCCAGGCTTCAAGGTGACCGACTGTGTCGCCGTGCTTTCGTCGAGGTCGTAGCCGGCAGGTGCTGCCACTTCGGTGATTTGGTAGTTGCCTGGAAGGAACGACGTGGCGCCGTCATTGCCGACCGGCGCGCAAGAGCCCGATGCGGTCGTGACGCAGGTGCCGATTTCCTGTTGGTACGACCCGTCATTGGTCATGTCGTACATGACGTTGAATTCCGCGCCGGCCAGTGGAGAGTTCGTGGCCTTGTCGACCTTTTCGAGTGAGAGAGTGGCCGGGATCACATGGTCAACCACATTGAGCGACGTCACCGCAGCGCCATCGGCCACCGCCACCTGTACTGGTCCAATCGCCTGGTAGCCGGGCGGAGCCTCGGTCTCGGTGACCGTGTAGGTCCCGGGCGCCAAACCGCTCATCGTCGGTGATAATCCGCCCGCTCCAATGGTCAGCGTCCCCACGGCCGATGCCGATGGTGCCGGTCCGGTGACCGAGAAGACAGCGCCAGTGACCGCGGTATACGCCGTGTCGTCGCCGGTCTTGTTCAGCTCAAGGCTGCCCAACTGGAAATCAGAGAAGTGGACCGAACCACTTTCCCCAGGAGTCAAGGTGACGTCCTGGGTGGAGGTGGACGGATCGAGGTAGTAACCGGAAGGTGCGGTCACCTCCTTCACTTCATAGTTGCCGGGCAGAAGTGAAGTCGGCCCATCGTTGCCACCGGCGACACATGTACCTGTGCCGTCAGTGGTGCAAGTACCGACGTACTCGTCATAGGTGCCGTCGTTAGCCGAATCGAACGCTACCGCGAAGACAGCACCGGCCAGGGGTACTCCCGACCGCGCGTCAGACTTGTGCAGGGTCAACGTGGCCGGAAGAATTTGTTCAGCCGAGGTGCCCGTCAACGACACCAAGGTGTTTTGATTCGCCGTCACCGTCACCGCCTGATCCGAGGCCGATGCATACCCAGTCGGTGGCACTGACTCATGGACGACGTAACTCCCCACTGGCAGCGCACTCGACTCCGGGGTGGCCCCAGTGCTCCATGTGGTCAACGTCGCCACCACCGCAGACCCCGACAACACCTGAAATACTGCGCCACCAACGCCGTAATAGGCGCTGTCGTTCCCGGACTTCTGCACCGATACCGTCCCGGTTGCTATGGCCGGCGCACCCAATGACGTGAAGGTGGCGGGAGTCGTGAGCGGCGCCGGAGCAACGAATCCAGCCAACACCTGGGCACTGAGTTCTCGCGCCGTGGGGTGGTAGAAGTCCATACCCGGCGAACCAACGGTGGTGGACGCCGTGATGGTCACCGGACTCGGTGTCGAGTTGGTGGCGTACACCGGGAAATCGGCCACCCCACTGGCGTCGGTGGCGACACCAATAGTGGTCGGCCCCGTCGGCGAGTTGAACATCCCTCCCGACACAGTCAGTGTCAGGTTTTGTCCGGGCACCCCGCCGCCCGACGCGAAAAGCAGCTGAGCTTGGAATGTGGCCGAACCGACAAATGATGCACCGCTGGGCAGCTCACTCACGGTGAGCGTCGGCATGCCGCGAGAGACACCGTTGGCTTCGTTGTACCAACCTTCGAGTTGAGCCAATGCCGCTTCGACGCCAGGGTCCAAGGATGGGACGGGGCTCTTCCACGCCACGCTGTCGTACAAGAGTTTGGCTGCGGCCCCCGCTTGATCTGATGTGAACTGACCGGGCGAGCCTCCCCACCAGCCTTCGGCTGCGGCCTCGCTCAATGCGAATCCAAGTGCGTTCTCATCGCCGGCTGCACCAGTCGGCGCGGATCCTGACACATAGTCATAGTTTGGGTCCGGAAAGTCGCCCCCACTTGCAGGTGGGTCAGCACACAGACCGAACCCGTCGGTAGACGGCAATGGATTCCCTGCATTGCCATAGGTGCCGTACCAGGTGGTGTCGCCGTTGTAGTTGGCGCAGAAACCCGCGCCAGGATCGGCTGGTTCCGTGCTCCCCGCCACACACGGGACCGAACCGTCAGCGAATGCCGGCGACGACTGGAAAAAGACCCCCATCCCTCCCATCACCACACCCATCGAACCCAAAAAGACCATGACCGCGCACAGCAGTCGAACCGTCCTCTGCATCTGACCCCCCTCGCACCCAGTACCGGCTGCCCTCCGCACACCGGAATACCCGTGGAAACGAGCGCTCAACATAGGGGTGCCCTCATCGCAAAACAGCGCGCCTCGGCAGTTTTTTTCAGCATCGCGTCACGATGGACGCGACACCTCCCCCGTCCTTTCCTCCACGTCCTCCCCACAGAGAAAACCGGGGAATTACCTGCCCAGCCGCGACCGTAGGCCTATTGGCCCATGCCCCCGTCTACCGGTCCTGGTCAGTGGGGGAACGTCCGCGAGCGGCAGCAACGCGCCGTCGCGCCTGCCGCAATTTGGAAGACACCGGATAATCCGGCGCTACCCATTTCCACCGGCCGGGTCCGCCAGAAATTATCCATCCTCCACTCGAGGCCAAATCGTGGTGGACAGAGCAAATTCGGCACAGGTTGTCGAGCTCCGTGGGACCATCATGACGAACCTCGACCTGCCAATGATGGGTTTCGAGGCCGATCGAAACAGCACATCCCGGCACCACGCACTGCCGATCCCTTTCAAATAAGGCCGCCTCAACGCGAGCCGGGATATGGCGATGGCGCCCGGTGATGGTCGTGACGTCGGCACCATCGGTGACCAAGAGGCGGACGTACCATTCCCCCAATAGCTCCCGTGCTGTGTCCACTGATACCGGTCCTACGCCGGCGATCTCACACATCTCGCCTGGGCCAACAGTCCCTCGGCGCAGAGCGGCGGCGTCGACGCGCACAATGGTCGTCACCGCAGTGGCTGGTGGCAATTGTCGTGGCGCATCAGAGGAATCCGGCGGTGTCCCCTCACCATCTGCTGCGTGGCCAACACCAGCAAGGAGATCCACAAGCGCATCAGCTCGATACTGATCACGCGTCGCATGCACCTTGGCCGAACGTGCTTGCCGAAAGAGGGCATCGGCGCGCTGATCGAGGCGGGACAAACAACGGGCCCACGCCTTATCGGTCAGATAGGCCTGCACCCGAATGCCACCTTCGGGCAGTTGAGAGAATCGAAGGGCGCGCCGGCCGAAGGCTCGGGCTTCTCGCACTCGTTCGTTGTCGCGGCTGCGAGCGGACTGCTTTACGCGGTTCACTGACTGGCACAATTCTTGGTGCGAACCGCTCCGCGCCACCTCCAGCAGATCCAGACCCGAATCGGGTGCAGCAGCCACACCTTCGGCGATCGCTGTGGCCTGGGTCAGTGACAGGTCTCCTCGCATAAATGCATCTTGAAATGGCTTCGACGCCTCAAGCCGCTCTTTCAATTCCAGCGCCTCTTTGGCCTTAGCGAAGGAAACCCCCGCTTGCTGGGCTAACCAGTCCGTGGCGTTGCGATGCCCCGACAGGGAATGCGCCTCTAGCTCGGCGGCCCGTTGAGCCGACAAGGTCCAACCTGCCGAGGCAGCTCGAATAATGGCATCGAAGGCCACCACCATCTCTCCCACTGTGGATACGTCGGCACACGGCGAAGCGAACACCTCCGCCAATGTCGCCAACTCAGCCCGAACACTCCGGAGTGCTCCCTCTAAAGCAGCCAGCGAAGTGCGGCACGGGCTGGGCATGACATACAGCAAAACAGACGCACCTTGCTCAGAACCTTGACGCCAACCTTGCAATGGAAAACTTTTTAAGAAATTCCTCCATCAACAGCCCGAGTGGCCCCCCGCAGACCTAACCGACTTCATCCCCTTCACCGCTCCGTCCCTCCGACAACACGGACACGGCCTTCTCGATGGCTCGACGGGCCCGCACAATCCGACGCTCCGTCCGCAATGCCTCACCGGCCTCTGCCGAGTCGGGATCACCCGTGGCGCCACGCCGCAAGGTATCGAGCGCCATGTCGGTCAGCTCCTCGACGATCCCGCCCAAGCGCTCGGCCATTTCCGCCAACGAGTCGTACTCGCTCACCGGACTACCTCATGGCCCAACCCGATCACTTCGGCAATGCCACCGTCTGCAGGGTGTACTCGCCGGCCGCGTAGGCCGCCCGCATCACCTTCTTGTCGAACTTGCCCACACTGGTCTTCGGAATCTCATCAATGAAGGTCCACTGATCGGGCAGCCACCAACGGGCCACTTTCCCCACCAAAGAGTCGAGCAAGTCAGCCGCCGACGGCGTGCGGCCCGGCTTCAACACGACGCAGACCAAGGGACGCTCGGACCACTTTGGATCCGGAATGGCAATGACTGCGGCCTCAAAGACATCGGGATGCGCCATCACCGCGTTTTCCAGCTCAACCGACGAAATCCACTCGCCGCCCGACTTGATCACATCCTTCGTCCTGTCGGAAATGGTCAGGTATCCCTGGTGGTCTTGTGTTCCCACGTCCCCAGTACGGAGCCACCCGTCATGGAACTTGGCCGGATCCTCGTCCTTGTAATACGAACCAATGATCCAAGGACCACGGATCTCAAACTCGCCCACCGAGTGACCGTCGTTAGGCAGCACCATGCCATCCTCGGCCACGATCCGGACTTCGACGCCAGCGACAACTCGCCCTGCCTTGATCTTGTAGTACATGTCATCGTGCCCGTCGATCTTGCGGGCGGGTGGAATGGCCAGGGCGGCCAACGGGCTGGTCTCCGTCATGCCCCATCCCTGCATGATGGTCACGCCCCACTTGTCTTCAAAGGCCTGAATCAACGATTCCGGCACTGCCGCGCCCCCGGCGGTGATGGTGCGCATTGACGACATGTCGACCTTGGTCTCGAGCTGCAGCAGGCCGTTCCAGATGGTCGGAACCCCACAGGCCACGGTCGGATGGAACTCATTGAAGATGGCTGCCAACTGCTCCCCCATGAGGAACTGCTGCGGGAGAATGAGATCGGTCCCGGCCATCCAGGCGCCGTATGGAGTGCCCCACGCATTGGCGTGGAACATGGGCACGATGACCAGAATGCGGTCCTTCTCCGTCATGCCGATAGAGGACGCTGACTGCTCGGCCATGGTGTGCAACCACGTTGAGCGGTGCGAATAGACCACACCCTTGGGGTTGCCCGTTGTGCCCGACGTGTAACACATGGCCGCGGCGGACCGCTCGTCCAACAAAGGCCAATCGAAGCCAGGCTCCTCCGCCGCCAACAGTTCCTCGTAGGACAAGGTCTCGCCCAGAGCCGAAGCGTCGCCCTCGCCCGCCACGATGATGGTCTCCACGGTCTTCAGGTCATCACGGACAGCCGCCAGCAACGGAATGAGCGACGCGTCCACAATGATGAACCGGTCCTCTGCATGGTTGATCACGTACGCCAGTTGTTCCGCCGGGAGGCGGATGTTCAATGTGTGCAGCACGGCGCCCATGGCCGGAATGGCCAAATAGGCCTCGAGGTGACCCTGGTTGTTCCAACAGAAGGTCCCTACGCGATCACCATCTTCAACCCCGAGCCGCCGCAATGCCTTGGCCAATTGCTCGGCCCGAGCCGCCACCTCGGCGAAGGTCGCCGTCCGATGCCCGCCCGCCTCAATGGTGATGACCTGGCTCTCACCGTGCGTGTGTTGCCCGTGACGGATGATGTCGCTGATCAGGAGCGGTGCGTCCTGCATGGTGCTGCGCATGGAGTGTCCTTTCGACCCCGGCCGACCCTGGCCGGCCCTGGGCCCCAAGTATGGACGAGGGCGCGACACTCCCGCCTCTTGACGACCGTTCTTCGCCATGGCCCCACCGCTCATTGCCATCGTCGGCGCCTGCATGGGCCTGCTCACCACGGGGGCGGCGGTTCTGGGTGGGGCCGTGTCCACTCTCTCGGTGGGTCCAGAGCCCCCGACGAACATGACCACCACCCCGTCGGCCATCGTGGCTGCCGCTCAGTTGGCCGCGGCAGCCTGCCCGGGTCTCGATTGGACCTTGGTAGCCGGCGGCGCCCTCATCGACCCTTCTCTTGCAGCCGGCCTTGCCTCGGCGGTGACTGAACTTTGCGCGCTGCCTCCGTCCGAACGCCCTGCCGGGCTGGATGCGCTGCTTCCGGGTCCGTCCGAAGAACAGGAAGCCTTGATCTTGGCCCATGCGCTGAGCGAAGACGCTGACCTGGCAACTGGCGCAACCGACGCCATTGCCTTTGCCGCGGCCAACCTCGGTGCACCGTATCGATGGGGAGGGACCGGACCGGGTGGGTTCGACTGCTCGGGCCTGAGCCAGGCCGCGTATGCTGCGGCGCACATCGCCATCCCCAGAGTGGCTCAAGATCAGTTCGACGCCGGCCCAGTGGTGGCCCCGACATCACCCCTTACACCAGGCGATCTGGTCTTCTTCGGCAGCGGCCCCCATGGCATCACGCACGTCGGCCTCTACATCGGCGGAGGCGAGATGATCGATGCCCCCCACACGGGTGCGTTCGTCCGTATCGAACCCACGCCCACCACCCCCGGCCAGGCCTTCGGTGACGACTTGTACATCGGCGCCACCGATCCGGGTGGCCAGTAGTACCTTGCGCAGTATGCGGAGCTCGTTCCTCTCAATGGTGCGACCGGACGCCGGACGCGGACGCCGTGGCTTCGGCCGGCGGGCCTTCATCGGAGGGAGTGCCGGTGTGGCCATGGCCGGGGTGCTAGGCCCGTCTTTGGTATCTGGGGCTGCGACAACGAAGTCCTCCGCAACCCGCCAGCTCGGTCTCCCTACCGAGCAACAATTCAACGCGCTGAACGTCTTGGGACGAGACACGCTGCGACTGCCCGGTTCGGTACCAAATCCCGCCCTCCTTCCCGGGACCGACGCACTGCCGGGGATCGACCACATTGTGGTGCTCATGTTGGAGAACCACTCGTTCGACAACATATTGGGCATGCTCGGCCGCGGCGACGGATGGCCCCTCGGCGCCAATGGATTGCCCAGTTCGACCAACCCCTACAACGACGGTCGGCTACAACACGCCTTCCACATGCCCACTACCTGCCAACTGCCGCATCAGCCCAGCCAGGAGTGGGCAACGTCCAATTTGGCGTACAACGGCGGCAAAATGGACGGCTTCGTCCGTTCGCCCGTGAGTCCCCAGATCCCCGGCCTCGATGTCGGCGGCGTGGCCATGGGCTATTGGACCGGCGCGGACCTGCCTTTCACCTACGGCCTGGCTTCTACCTTCCCCATCGCCGACCGTTGGTTCCAGTCCATGCTGGGCCAGACCGATCCCAACCGGCGCTACTTGGTGGCGGCCACGTCCTCGGGCATGACCGATGACATCAGCACCTCCCCCACGGTCGACAATCTCATTCAGGACGCGTTGTTGGCCACGCCAACGCCCACCATCTTCGATCTGCTTTCGGCCTTCAACATCAGCTGGACCGACTATGCGCAGAGCTTCCCGTTGGGCGATTCGGCTGAACTCGACCCAGTCCTCGATACCGCGTCCGCCGTCATCGAACTAAAGCCGGTATCCCAGTTCTACATCGATGCCGCACATGGCAACTTGCCCTCGTTCTGTATTGTCGAGCCGGATTACAGCACTCAGTCACAGGAGAATCCCCAGAACGTCGCCGTCGGTGAGGCGCTGCTGGCCAAAGTAGTCAACGCCATTGGTGACTCGCTGGCTTGGAAGCGCACGCTCCTGGTGTTCACCTACGACGAACATGGCGGCTATTACGACCACGTGGCGCCTCCGATCGCCTTGGCACCCGATGCCATCCTGCCCATCGTGGCTCCGGGTGAGACACTTTATGAAGGGTTCGAGCGCTACGGCTTCCGAGTCCCGGGTGTCCTGGTGTCGCCGTATGCCAAGAAGAACTATGTGAGCCACGTGGTGTTCGACCACACCTCGGTACTGGCCCTGGTGGAACGCAAATGGAATCTCCCCGCGCTCACTTTCCGCGATGCGAACGCCAATGACCTCACCGACATGCTCGATCTCGAGGCGCTGAAAGAGGGCAGTCCCACTTTCCCGTCGCTGCCCAAATTGCCCGCGCCGGGCAACACGCCGGCAGCGCTCCGCTGCTCAGTGACCGGGCCCGGCACCATCCCGCCCCACGGGTCAGTTTCACCGGCGCCTACTTCGGCGCCCGTCTCCTAGTACGAGCGACCTCGGAGCGCCCGATAGCGCCGGACCAACTCGGCCGTCGACCCGTCCTGGCCGGAAAGGTCGGGTGCAGCGTCCGAACTCAGCGCCGGAGCCAGCTCCTTGGCCATGACTTTCCCGAGTTCCACACCCCACTGGTCAAAGGAGTCGATGCCCCAGACGGCGCCCTCGACAAACACGATGTGTTCGTACAGCGCCACCAGCTGACCCAATACCGAAGGGGTCAATTTGGGAGCCAGAATGGTCGAACTGGGTCGGTTACCTGGCATGACCTTGTGCGGCACCACGTCGGCGGGCGTTCCCTCGGCCGCAATTTCATCGGCGGTCTTCCCAAAGGCCAGCGCCTTGCTCTGAGCCAGGCAGTTGGCCATCAGTAGATCCTGTTGGCTCCCGTTGTCATGGGTGGCCTCGGCGAAAGCGATGAAGTCGGCCGGGATCAGCTTCGTTCCCTGGTGGATCAATTGGTAGAAGGCATGCTGCCCATTGGTGCCGGGCGCGCCCCAGAAGATCTCTCCCGTCTGCCCTTCCACCGCTTCCCCATTGAGCTGCACCGACTTGCCGTTTGATTCCATCGTCAACTGCTGGAGATAGGCCGCGAAGCGCGCCAGGCGGTGGCTGTAGGGCAGTACGGCATGGGTCTGTGCCCCGAAGAAGTTGTTGTACCAAACGTTGAGCAGGCCGCAGAGCACCGGTAGGTTCTCCTCCAGTGGAGCGGTTCGGAAATGCTCGTCGATGGCGTGAAAGCCACCCAACATTTCGCCGAAAGCCTCGCGGCCAATGGCCACCATGAGAGAAAATCCGATGGCCGAGTCGTATGAGTACCGACCACCCACCCAATCCCAGAACCCGAGCATGTTGTCGGTATCGATTCCGAATTCGGCCACGGCCGGAGCGTTAGTGGAAACGGCGATGAAATGCTTCGCCACTGCACCCTCGCCGGCGCCAACGCCCGCGACCGAACTCAGCCCAGACAACAACCACTCACACGCTGCTGCAGCATTGGTCAGCGTCTCCAACGTCGTAAAGGTCTTGGAACTGACTACGAACAGTGTCGTCGCCGGGTCAAGGTCACGAGTGGCCGCGTACAGGTCCACCGGATCCACATTGGAGACAAAGCGACTCATGAGATCCGGCATGGCGTAGTCAGCCAGGGCGTCGGTGGCCATGGCCGGACCGAGGTCCGAGCCTCCGATCCCAATATTGACCACAGCCCGGATGCGCTCCCCGGTGGCCCCCACCCAAGAGCCGTTGCGAATCCGATCGGAGAGATCGCCCATCTTTTGCAGTACCGCGTGTACGTCAGAGGTGATGTTCTGACCATCCACCGCTAAGTGCACATTGGCCGGATCCCGTAGGGCGACGTGGAGGACGGCCCGATCTTCAGTGGTGTTGATGTGCTCTCCGGCGAACATGGCGTCACGGCGGGATTCGACGCCAGAGACCCGGGCCAGATTGATGAGGAGCCGCATCGTTTCCGCCGTGGCCCGGTGCTTGGAATAGTCAAGGACCAGATCAGCGGCCGAAGCCGTCATCGCCACGGTTCGACCAGGGTCCGACTCGAAAAGATCTCGCAGATGCAGGTGCTGCACCTCGGTGAAGTGGGCTGCCAACGCCTGCCATTCAGGACTGCTGATCACACCCATCAGGATGCGCCCCCAAGAAAAGCAACAATGCGGCCGAAGGCAGTGGGGTCCTGCACGAGGAACATATGCCCTCCTTCAAACATGGCCAACTCGGCATTGGGGATGCGCTCGGCCAGATGCTCGCTGTTTTCCGGAGCTGCGATGCCGTCGTAGAGGCCGCCGCAGACCAGGCTTGGGCAGGTGATGCTGGACAACCGATCCCAGGCGTCGTGGCGGCTCCTGGCCTCCAGTTGTCGCCGAGCGCCTCCGGCCGCGTCGCTATGGGGGTCCTTGGTCATCGGATTCTCCGCCAGCATGGTGCGGATCACGCCAACCTCAGCCGAATGAGCCTGCTGCCATTCGGCATCCCAGCGGGTATCCATGATGGAGATTTGGCGCGCCAATCGTTCGTCTTCAGGTAGTTCCGGCAAAAGATGCAATGGGTACGACGATCCACCGGCACCACCAGGCGACGTGCAGGCCAGCACCAAACGCTTGACCCGTTCACCATGCCGAATGGCGAACTCCTGAGCCACCATGCCTCCAAAGGAGACCCCCAACACCACACACGAGTCCCAACCCACCGCGTCCAGCAAGCCGGCGGCGTCGTGGGCGTACTGCTCCATCGAATACGGGCCGTCGGGGATGCTCGTCTGCCCGAGGCCGCGCTGGTCGTAGGCCAGCAAGGAGAACTGCGAAATCAGGGGCCAGTCAAAGGGCGAGGGCTTGCGACGCAGGTCACTCCCCGTTCCAGAAATGAAGAGCAAGCGCTCCCCATTGCCTCCCTCTTCGTAATAGAGAGAGATGTCTCCGACCTCAGCTGTGGGCACTCCGGCAGCGTAGGGCCTTCGCCCTCAGGTAAGCGCCGCGCTAGCGCAGGGCCAGTTGCCCCGGCACGATCGGCGCTGGAAGGGAAGTGGCCCCCATGAGCCAGCGGTCGACTGCGGCGGCGGCGGAACGCCCTTCGGCGATGGCCCAGACGATGAGGCTCTGCCCCCGAGTCTGGTCCCCGCACACGAAGACGCCGTCGACGTCGGTGGCCCAAGACGAGTCCGCCGCCACCGAGCCGCGCTCGTTCAGAGATACGCCCAACTCCTCGATCACACCTTGGCGCTCGCTGCCAACAAATCCCATCGCGAGCAACACCAGCTCACAGGGAAGTTCGAACTCGCTCCCGGCCACCGGAGAGAACACGGGACGGCCGTCCTCGGACTTCATCTCCACTTCATGGCCCCGCAGGGCCCTCACGGCCCCCGCTCCGTCATCGACGAACTCGGTGGTGGTGACCGCGAACATGCGCTCCCCACCCTCCTCGTGGGCCGACGATGTGCGCAAAATGAGAGGCCACAATGGCCACGGATTCTCGGCCAGGCGGTCGCTGGGGGGCTCCGCCATAATCTCGAGCTGATGTACTGACGCTGCGCCCTGGCGATGCGCCGTGCCCAGGCAGTCGGCGCCGGTGTCGCCGCCACCGATGATGATCACGTGCTTGCCCCGGGCTGAAATGGGCGACGCGTTGAGCGAGCCCTCCTGCACCAGGTTGGACGGCTTCAGGTATTCCATGGCCAGGTGAACACCGTTCAACGAGCGGCCCGGCACTGGCAGGTCCCGGGGCAAGGTGGCTCCACCGGCCAGCACCACGGCGTCGAACTCGGATCGCACCTCAAGAGCAGAGCGCACCACGACATCGGGACTGCAGGCCTTCCCCACGCCACGCTCATCGCCTGGCTCGACGCTGCCCTCGACCTCGACCTCGACCTCGACCACGGCGCCATCGCCAACAGACACGCCGCAGACAAAAGTGACGCCCTCGGCCTCCATTTGGGCCAGGCGCCGATCGAGCACGGCCTTCTCCATTTTGAATTCCGGAATTCCGTAGCGCAGCAGGCCTCCGGGCTTCTCGGCCCGCTCGAATACCGTCACCGCATGGCCAGCACGGGCCAGCTGCTGTGCCACAGCCAGACCGGCCGGCCCTGATCCGATGACCGCCACCGACTTTCCGGTCGATGCCGATGCCGCATGAGGGGTGACCCATCCCTCAGACCAAGCCCGCTCCACAATCTCGTACTCGATCCGCTCGATGGTCACCGGCAACTCGTTAATGCCCAACACGCACGCCGCTTCACAAGGGGCAGGGCAGAGGCGTCCGGTGAACTCCGGAAAATTATTGGTGGCGTGTAGGCGCTCAATGGCGTCCGACCAATCGCCTCGATACACCAAGTCATTCCATTCGGGAATCAAGTTCCCCAGCGGACACCCGTCGTGGCAGAAGGGGATGCCGCAGTCCATGCAGCGGGCGCCCTGGTCCTGCGTCTGCTCCTCACCGAATGGCTCGTAGACCTCGCGCCAGTCGCGCAGACGCACCGACACCGGCCGCCGGCGGGGCAACGAGCGGTCGAACTCCATAAACCCGGTCGGCTTACCCACGGGCGGCCACCTCCATCACGTATTCGTCAACGTTGCGACCCTCGGCCTCGGCCTGGCGGATGGCATCTTGTATGCGCCGGAAGTCGCGGGGCATGACCTTGACGAACTCGAGCGACTCCACCTCCCAGCTTTCGAGAAGCCGCTCGGCCACAGCCGAATCGGTCTCCAGACCATGGCGTTCAATCAGGGACCGCAACCAGAAACTGTCCTCGCCATCGAGTGGCTCAACGTCGACCAGGTCGAGGTTGACGCGCTGACCAAAGGTGCGGGTGGGGTCGTAGACGTAGGCGATGCCACCCGACATGCCGGCGGCAAAGTTACGGCCGGTCGGACCCAGCACGACCACACGACCACCGGTCATGTACTCACACCCATGGTCACCCACGCCCTCGACCACGGCCACTGCACCGGAGTTCCGCACGCAGAAGCGTTCCCCCACCTGGCCCCGAATGAACACCTCGCCGGCCGTGGCCCCATACAGGATCACGTTGCCGGCAATGATCTGCTCCTCAGCCGCGAACACGGCCTCCACTGACGGACGCAGTACCAGGCGACCGCCACTGAGGCCCTTGCCGAAATAGTCGTTGGCGTCGCCGTAGAGGCGCATGGTCATGCCCCGAGGCACGAAGGCGCCAAAACTCTGTCCGGCCGAACCGGTGAAGGTCAGTGAGATCGTGTCGTCGGCCAACCCGGCCGCGCCGAAGCGCCGCGAAATCTCCGAACCCAACAAGGTGCCGACGGTGCGGTCCACGTTGGAAATCGGCAGGGACACCGAGACTGGGGTGCCCTCATTCAGTGCGGCGGCGCACTCCGTCATGAACTGATGATCGAGCGCCTTCTCGAGTCCATGGTCCTGGGCCACCGTCTGGTGACGAGGCATGTCGTCGGGCACATCCGGCAGGGCCAACACCGACGTCAGATCGAGGCCGGCCGCCTTCCAGTGGTCTACCGCTCCGTCCACGTTGAGCAGATCGACCCGACCCACGGCCTCCTCAATGGAGCGCAGCCCCAGCGAAGCCAACAGTTCTCGCACCTCTTCGGCGATGTACTCGAAGAAGGTCTCGACGAACTCGGGCTTGCCGTTGAACTTGGCCCGTAACTCGGGCTTCTGGGTGGCGATGCCGACGGGACACGTATCGAGGTGGCAGACCCGCATCATGATGCAGCCGGACACCACCAACGGGGCGGTGGCAAAGCCGAACTCTTCGGCCCCGAGCAGGGCGCCGATCACCACGTCGCGCCCGGTCTTGAGCTGCCCATCCACCTGCACCACAATCCGGTCACGCAGACCGTTGGCCAGCAGCGTCTGCTGGGTCTCGGCTAGGCCGATCTCCCACGGGATGCCCGCGTGCTTCAACGACGTCAGTGGTGCCGCCCCGGTCCCGCCATCGTGGCCGGAAATAAGCACCACGTCCGAGTGGGCCTTGGCCACCCCGGCCGCCACCGTCCCCACACCCACTTCGGCTACCAGCTTCACGTGCACACGGGCCGCCGGGTTGGACGACTTGAGGTCGTGGATCAGCTGGGCGATGTCCTCAATGGAATAGATGTCGTGATGCGGCGGCGGTGAAATGAGTTCGACGCCGGGCGTGGTACCTCGAGTCCTGGCGATCCAGGGGAAGATCTTCCGGCCGGCCAACTGCCCGCCTTCGCCGGGCTTGGCCCCCTGCGAGATCTTGATCTGGATGTCGTCGGCATTGACCAGGTACTCACCGGTCACGCCAAAGCGACCGGACGCCACCTGCTTGATGGCACTCCGGCGCAGATCACCGTTGGCGTCGGGAGTGAACCGCACCGCGTCCTCACCACCCTCGCCTGTGTTGGACTTGCCGCCCAGACGATTCATGGCGATGGCCAAGTTCTCGTGCGCCTCGCCCGAAATCGATCCGTACGACATGGCTCCGGTAGAGAAGCGGGCCACGATGGCCGACACCGGCTCCACTTCTTCCAGCGGGATCGGTCCGCCAGCCGCCGGGCTCATGCGCATCAGGCCGCGCAGCGTGGCCAGTCGCTCGGACTGATCGTTTACCGCCGCCGTGTACTCCTTGAAGACGGAGTACTGCTTGGACCGCGTGGCGTGCTGCAGCTTGAACACCGTCTTCGGATTGAAGAGGTGGTACTCACCTTCGCGGCGCCATTGGTACTCACCACCCACCTCTAGTTCTCGGTGGGCCCGCTCGGAAGGCCGGGGCTCATGGGCCGCACGATGGCGAGCCGATACCTCCGCCGCCAGCACCGAAAGGCCGATGCCACCGATGCGACTGGCCGTGCCAGTGAAGTACTCGTTGATCAGGGCGGAATCGAGACCGATGGCTTCGAAGACCTGGGCGCCCGTGTAGGAGGCCACGGTTGAGATGCCCATTTTGGACATGACCTTCAGTACGTTCTTGCAGGCCGCCTTGATGTAATTGCGTCGGGCCTGTCGGGGTGAAACGCCCTCCAGCAGCCCTTCGGCGATCATGTCGTCGATGCTCTCCAGCGCCAAGTACGGGTTGACCGCGGCGGCGCCATAACCGATCAAGAGGGCCATGTGGTGCACTTCGCGGGCGTCGCCCGTCTCCACCACCAAGCCGACCTGAGTCCGGGTCTTCTCCCGCACCAGATGGTGGTGCACGGCTGCCGTCAGCAAGAGGGAGGGGATGGGCGCCATGCTGTCGGTCGAGTTCCGGTCCGAAAGCACGATCACGTTGGCGCCATTGGCGATGGCCTCCGACACTCGGGACCGCACATCCTCAATGGCGCGAGCCAGCGCTTCTCCGCCGGCCACCGTGGGCGCACCGACCGTACCGGCGCCAGTGACATCGAAGAGGCCGTCAATGGAGAAGGCCTTGAAGCCCGGCGTCTCCCCGTGCTCGTTGACGTACATGAGCTTGGCTAGATCGTCGCGATCGATCACCGGCAGGGGTAACAGGATCTGGCGACATGATCCCTGCCCGGCATCGAGCAGATTCCCCTCCGGCCCGACCGTCGCGGCCAAGGAGGTCACCAGTTCCTCCCGAATCGCATCGAGAGGTGGGTTGGTCACCTGGGCGAACAACTGCGTGAAGTAGTCGTACAACAGGCGGGACCGATCCGACAGGACCGCAATGGCCGCGTCCGAACCCATGGAACCAATCGGCTCGCCTCCTGTGCGAGCCATCGGAGCCAGAATCACCCGCAGTTCCTCGGTGGTGTAGCCGAAGGTGCGCTGCTGGGCCACCACTCCCCCGTGTTGGGGGGTGAGCATGGAGCGGGTCGGGAGCTCGTCCAGGCGGATCTGGTCGGCGGCCAGCCACTGCTCGTAGGGGTGTTCCGCCGCCAGGGCGGTCTTGATCTCTTCGTCTTCAACCAAACGCCCCTGGGCCGTGTCGACCAGGAACATGCGACCCGGCTGCAACCGGCCCTTGCGCACAATCCGCTCCGGCGCGATGTCCAAGACACCGACCTCGCTGGCCATGACCACCAGGTCGTCGTCGGTCACCCAATAGCGAGCGGGGCGCAGGCCATTGCGGTCCAGCACGGCCCCCACCACGGTGCCGTCGGTGAAGGTCACGGCAGCCGGGCCGTCCCACGGCTCCATGAGGGATGCGTGGTAGCGGTAGAAGGCTCGTCGCTCCACGGTCATAGTGGTGTGGTTTTCCCAGGCCTCCGGGATCATCATCAGCACGGCGTGGGGCAGGGATCGTCCACCTAAGTGCAAGAGCTCGAGCACCTCATCGAAGCTGGCCGAGTCACTGGCCCCCGGGGTGCATACGGGGTAAATGCGCGACAAGTCGCCATCAATCAACGGCGTCGAGAGCAACGCCTCCCGAGCCCGCATCCAGTTCCGGTTGCCGGCCAAGGTGTTGATCTCGCCGTTGTGGGCCATGTAGCGGTAGGGATGGGCCAGGGGCCAACTCGGGAAGGTGTTGGTCGAAAAGCGGGAATGCACCAGGGCCAACCCGGACTCGAACAGCGGATCCCGGAGGTCGGGGAAGAACTGGCGTAGCTGCTCCGAGGTGAGCATCCCCTTGTACACAATGGTGCGAGCGGACAGCGACGGGAGGTACAGCCCGTCCACCGCATGCTCGGCCCGCTTGCGCAGCACGAACGCCTTGCGGTCGAGCGCCAGGACATCGCCAGCTCCAGGCTCAGCACCAACGCCAGCCAAGGGAGCCACGAACACCTGCTCAATCGGCGGCATGGCGGCCAGCGCCGACTCCCCCAACCCCTCGGATTCGACGGGTATGACCCGCCAACCCAGCACTCGCAGGCCCTCTTCGCCGGCCAAGGTCTCGAAGGTGCTCCGGGCCTTGGCCGCGTCATCACTGGCCATCGGCAAGAAAGCCAGACCAACGGCATAGCCACCCACATCGGGCAGCGAGAAGCCAGCCGCTTGGGCCGCCCCCACCAAGAATCGGTGTGGAATCTGGACCAGAATTCCCGCCCCGTCACCCGTCGACACTTCCGCACCCGAGGCGCCACGATGGGCCAGGCGCTCCAGGACCGTGAGCCCCCGGTCCACAATGTCGTGATCCGGCCGCCCGTGCAGGTCCGCCACCATGCCGACACCACAGGCGTCGTGTTCGTATGCGGCGTCGTAGAGGCCGGTGGCCATAGCGTCCTTCCGAATAGGCGGCCCTAGGAGCCGGCAGTGCGAATAACCGGGACGGCGCTGGCCCAGATGCGGAAAGGACAGGATACACGACCACCCTCGTAGGCTGGACGCAATGCAGGCACGGATCACGGTGGTGGGTGGCGGTGTCATCGGCCTGTCATGTGCCTGGCAGCTGGCCGAACGGGGTCACGCGGTCACCCTGGTGGCGCCCGACGCTGGCCACGACGGAGCCTCGTGGGTCGCCGCCGGGATGTTGGCGCCGGTCACCGAGGTCCAGTTCGGTGAGTCGGCTCTGACCAACCTCCTTCTCGAGGCGGCCGGCCACTGGAAGGCGTTCGCCCACGACCTTGAGCGCCGCGCCGACATGTCCATCGGTCACAACGAGTCGGGGACCCTCACGCTCGCCCTCGATCCCTCCGACAAGGCCTCCCTCGACGATCTCCTGGCCTACCAGCACCGCTTGGGCTGCGTGGCCCACGTCAAAACCGGATCCCAATGCCGCGAGATGGAGCCAGCGCTGTCAGCCATGGTGCGCTCCGGCATTGAGGTGCCCGGGGATCATCAGGTGGACAATCGAGCCCTTTTGGCCGCCCTGACTCGAGCTGCCGCCACCGTCGGCGTGACCCTCAGTGCCGGCACCGTCACACAGATTGACGCCCCCGGCACAGTGACCCTTTCTGGGGGGAACCGAATTTCCTCTGACTGCATCCTCCTGGCGGCCGGAGTCGGCACCACTTCCATCGACGGCCTCGAAGGCGCCGGGCTGCCCGAGATCCGACCGGTCAAGGGCCATATCCTTCGTCTCGGACCTGGCCCCCACGGCATCCCGCTCCGCCGGACAGTCCGGGGACTCATCCATGGCCGATCCATCTATCTGGTCCCTCGAACCGATGGGAGTGTGGTGGTGGGAGCGACCGTCGAAGAACGCGGCGACGACCTGTCGGTGCAGGCCGGAGCTATCCATCAGCTGCTCGCCGATGCCCGGGAACTGGTACCTGGCGTGGACGAGATGACGCTGCTCGAATCGGCCACCGGCTTGCGCCCGGCCACCGCCGACAATCTGCCCTGCATCGGCTGGACCCGATTGCCCGGCGTGGCGGTGGCCTGCGGCCACTACCGAAACGGCATGTTGCTGGCTCCTCTCACCGCGGCCACCATCACTGCCCTCATGGATGATCAGAACAGCCCATGTCGACCCTGAGTCTCCTGGTCAACGGCCAACTGGCGCACCTGCCGAGCGGCTCCACCATCGCCGACGTCGTGGCCTCGCTTACCGACTGCTCTGACCCAAAGGGGGTGGCAGTGGCGGTGGATCGATGCGTCGTGCCCCGTTCCCTGTGGTCCACCACCGCCGCCACCGAAGGATCGGCCATAGAGATCGTCACCGCCGCGGCGGGTGGCTAGCCTCGTGCCATGACCGATGCATCTCTCGCAGGTCCCACCGCGTTCGTCCTGGCTGGCGGTGGCACCAAAGGCTCCTTCGAAGTCGGCGCCCTGCAATATCTCATCGATACCGAGCGCATCATCCCCGACGTGGTGACTGCCACCTCAGCCGGCGCAGTGGCAGCAGCCGTGCTGGCGCAGGCTCGAACGCACGATGAGTTCAGCCAGCGCGTGCAGGAGATTGAGGACGACATCCTGGCCATGACCCGCACCGAACACGTCTTCGGCCAACAGGACTGGCTGCGGGCACTCGAAGGGACATCGCTGGGCGGCGCTATTCAATTCGCGCTCACCGAAGGGACCCGTCCGGCTCTGCCGGCGCTTTCCACCGATGGTGGCGAGGGCAACAGCGATGTTCCCGACGTTTCACCCCGGGCCCGTAAGCGGGCCGACAAGCGCTCTCGCCGCGAACGCCGCCGCAAGGCCGTGCGCATGACTGCGGGTGCGGCCCATCGACTGCCCAAGGCCCGCCGCAAACTGCGCACCAGCGGCAACGCCGTCTTGAACCTCGATCCGCTGGGCGACGCCCTGCGCAACGGCGGGCAGAGCGGCATCCGCCCCATCAACCCCGCCCTGATCAACCGGCCTGGCCTCCAGCTGCGCCTCGCGGTCACTGCACTGCGAGCCGGCATCTTGCGCTACATCACCGAAGACGGGACCATCGTCGAGGAAGACGCCATGACCCCGGCCCTTGGTGCCGCATCGGGTCCGGTGGAGTTCATTGAGGGGGTGTTGGCTTCGGCCAGCGTGCCCCTGGTCTTCCCTCCGAGACATCTGGCCGACGACGACTATGTCGATGGCGGCGTGCTCCAGGTCATCCCCGTCCGGGCCGCGGTGCAGCTGGGAGCCACCCGCATCATTGCCATCGTGGCCATGCCCCTTCATGTGGCCCGCGACGAGCGTGATTTCGTGGACGGCCCTGCTGCCAATATCGGCCTACGGGCCATGGGCATGATTGAGCTGGCCGACCGTCAACGGGAGAACTTGGCTGTCTTGCGACCGGTCGGCACCACGCTGCACACCATCGATCCCGTGGTGGACGTAGTGGGACTGTTCGAAGTCCAGCCCGGACTCCTCCGCATCAACAAGGACTACGGATGGCTGCGAGCGGCCGACGTCATGGCCGAAGGTGACGCCACCCTGCTGGCCGACCTAGCGGCCGAAACCCATCGTCTGGCTGAGGCCCGACTGAGAGCCTGGCACTTGGAGGAAACGCTGTGGCAGTCGCGACGCGTCAACACCAACGAGCATGCCGGCACCTTCGCGTTGCTGCGCGATCTCAAGACTCGGATTTACGAACTAGCCGATCGGCGCAAGCAACTTGGTTTTCCGATTCAGGACGGCTGTGACTCCTGGTGGACTGAATACGAAGTCCACGGCGGTCTTCGCCCGGTGAATCTGCCCGCCAGCCCCACCATTCGTCCCTAGGCAACTTCGCCCTAGACGGTCGGTCCGCCTAACCAACCCCGGCGACGGAACAGGCCGTACAGCAGGCCCACGGCCAGCACCTCGCTCCCGATGCCAATAACCCAGAACGTCCATGCCGGTGTGAGCAAACGGTTGACCAGGTAGCCAAAGTTCTGTCCGAAAAAGCCAGTCAGAAAACTCAGGGGCAAGAACACGGTGGCGATGATGGTGAGCTGCTTCATGACCTGGTTGAGCCGGTTCGACACCGTTGACAGGTGCGTGTCCATGACGCTGGTCAACAGATCCCGGTAACTATCGACCAGATCGCTCATGCGGATGAGGTGGTCGTAGAGATCCCGGAAATAGCGACTGGCCGCGTCGGTCATGCCCGGCAACTCGCTGACGCCGGCGTTGATGCTGGCCATCATGTCCCGCTGCGGGGTGATGATCTTGCGCATCTCCATGAGGCTGCGTTTCATATCGAACAGCACGCCCAGTTGCTGTTCGGTCGGGGCCTTGAGGATGTCGTCTTCGAGGGCATCGATCTTGTCGTCGAAATCTGAAAGCACCGGGAAGAAGGTTTCGACCAAGGCGTCGATGATGAAGTAGACGATCACGATCTGCGGCGATGCCGTGTCGGTGGCGTGATGCCGGCCCATCCGATCCCGCACAGCATGAATGGCCGGGCAGTCGCCCCGGTGGACAGTCACGACGTATTGGTCGCTCCAGAAACAGTGCACTTCCGCTTTCCCGTCGCCAACAGGATCGGCGCCCCGAGCCACCAGGTACACAAAATTGTCGTAGTCATCGAAGCGCGGACGTTGCGAGAACTTCTCAGCCGCCTGGACGGCCAGGGGGTGAAAGCCAAAGTGGACGCCAAGGAGCTCGGCCACCGTGCCGTCACCTTCACGATCGTCGATGTCGAGCCAAAAGAAATCCTTGCCGGCCAGCGCCGCCAGGACGTTCTCGGTGGTGGCGTCCGTGCTCTGGCCGTTGAGGGTGAGAGTGCCGTTCATGGATGCAGTTTCTCGCTCCCCCTCAGCGCCGCGTGGGATGGGTCAGGTGCGCGAGCATGCGGCATGGCAACCACCGAAGAGCTCCTGACCGCCCTGGACAAACGACTTCTCGAGGCCATTAAGGGCAACTCCACCCCCGATGGCGTCGCCCGATTGGCCGAGGCCCGGGCCTGGATCACTAATCCTGATCAACCTCACGGTGGCCATCTCGTGAATTGAACGGCACCCTGAGGTTCAGACGAAGCGGGCCGGATCCATTGTGGGCGGGATGGAGGTAGCGGCATCCTTCGACCCCGCACCCAGCATGCGTCGAGCCAAAAGCCACGAGGAGTACGGGCCGAGCAAAAGGCCGTTGGCGCCGTGCCCCGTGGCCACCCATGCGTTGTGCCACCCCGGGAGCCGTCCGAGCACTGGTCGGTCGTCCGGCGACGCCGGCCGCAGACCGACCCTGCATTCCAGGTAATCGGCAGTGGACAAGCCGGGCGCCACTGTAAGGCCCTCACGCAATAGTTCATGGAGGCCCATCGCAGTCACCGTGGTCGAGAAACCGGCTTTGTCCTCGAAGGTCCCACCGCAGGCCACTCGGCCGTCGGGCCAGGGCACTAAGTAGTGGGTAAGCATCGGTTGAGCGATGGGCCACATCCCGGTGTCCCCATCCACGCCTAAGTGCACGATCTGCCCCTTAATGGGATAAATCGGCAAGCGGCTCCCCAACCACTCCCCCATGGCCGCACTCCAGGCCCCTCCAGTGATGGCGAGCTCGTCACACCGCACGTCGACACCGCTCTCCAGCGTGACAGAGCGGATCCGTCTGGCATCCCCCCGTACGCCCACGACGCGACCTGAGACAACATTGACCCCGCGGGCCAGTGCACCCAAACGGAGCGCAGCCGCCATGCCGCGCCCGTCCACTCGGCACGATCGGGAACTCAATAGGGCGCGGTGCACATCACCAAGGGGTGGAAAGAGTTGGCGAGCCTCCGAGGGCGAGATCTCTCGCACCGACCCACCCGACCGATGCACCACGGTCTCAGCGAATGGATTGAACCAATCGTCTTCGTGCGGGCGCAGGCCCAGGGACAGCAGCCCGCAGTTGCCGTAACCGCTGCCATCAGTGTCGACTCCATCTCCCTGGAGACGCTCCAAGAGGTCGGGATAGTGCGTACCGGCCTTCTGGGCGAACTGCCACCACGAGTGGTCCCCATCGCCGTTGGTGTCGGGCGAGAGGATGCCCGCACCGGCATCGGTCGCTCGGCCAGGCAGGGCAGCATCGACCACCGTCACCGCAGCACCCAACGAGGCCAACTCGTAGGCCAACGCCAGTCCAATTAGCCCGCCGCCAGCCACCGCGACGTCACACTGCTCCTCACCCATTGACAAGGCAGGATAAGAGCCATGGACTACGTGCGCACTCCTGACGAGCGCTTCACGAATCTGCCCGACTTCTCCTGTTCACCCCACTATCTCGATCTCGAGTGTGGTCTGCGCATGCACCACATCGATGCCGGACCCGCCGATGGTCCCGTCGTCCTCCTGCTCCATGGGCAACCCACGTGGTCCTACCTCTACCGGCGCATGATCCCTGTCCTCGAAGCAGGTGGCTGCCGGGTCATTGCCCCTGACCTCATCGGCTTCGGGCGCTCCGACAAACCCACTCAACGCACGGCCCATTCAGTACGGGCCCACATTGGCTGGCTGATGGAGTGCATCGAGCAACTTGCTCTCAACCACATCACCATGGTGGTGCAGGACTGGGGCGGCGCCTTTGGCCTAGGGGCACTGGCCCGAATGCCCGAGCGATTCGCTCGCGTGGTCGCCACTAATACCACGCTGCACACCACCAACCCGGATCTGGCCGGTCGGCTCGGATGGGCCTGCCACCGCGCGGACGACGGCACCATGGTGATCGAACAAGCCCTACTGGACTATCAGCGGATGACTCAGGAGCTTGCACCACTCAAACCCAGCCTCTTCGTGGCCGGTGCCACACAGAAGCAACTCACCGAGGCAGAGTTGGCGGCCTACGACGCACCGTTTCCACACGAGACGTACTGCGCCGGTCCGCGCCAACTGCCTCTGCTTATGGCCCTCACGCCCAACAGCGAATGTGCACGCACCAACAGCCGGACCCTGGCCTCACTGCGTGAATTCCCGGGGACACTGCTGACCGCATACTCCGACGGCGATGCACCCACCAAGGGGTGGGACCTCATCCTCCAAGGGACCTGTCCTGGAGCGGCCAACCAGCCCCACACCACCTTGTCGGGCGGTCACTACGTCCAGGAGGATGCCGGACCCGAATTGGCGCGCCTGGTTGTGGAGGTAATGCAGGCAGACCAGTCCGCCTAGTACTTCAGCTCGCAGGCGTGGCTTCCTCGGGCGCCGCCGCCAGCGCTTCGGGGGCGGGAGGAGTGGCGGTGCCTAGTTCGGCCTTCATGGCGGCCAACTCCTGATCAACCGAGGCGTCCTTACCGACCTTGTCCAGCTCGGCCTGGATGTCATCGGTCTTTCCACCCACGTCTTCGAGCACTCCCGACTCCAGCAACTCGTCCAGTGCACCGGATCGAGCCTGCATGGTGGCGATTTTGTCCTGGGCCCGCTGCAGCGCAGCGCCGGAATCATTGAATGACTTGGAGATCCCAGCTGTGCTCTCGTTGACCGAAGAGATGGCTTTGGCTGCGGTGTACTGCGCCTTCATCGTCTCCTTCTGCGTCCGGAAGTCATTGACCTTCTTCTGCAGCGCCGCGAGCGTCTTTTCCAGCTTGCCCTCTTCGTCGATCAACTGGGTGCGCTGAGGCTCCATCTCGTCGATCTGCTGCTGCGCGGCGGCCTTGCGCGACAACGCCTCCTTGGCCAGATCCTCTCGACCTTGACCCAGGGCTGCCTTGGCCTGATCCTGCAGGTGGTCGATGGTGTGCTGGAACTGCTGCTCCTGCAGCTCAATGCTCTTACGCGACCCAGCGATGTCCACCAGGGCCTTGCGGACTTGGGTGATCTGCTCGAGCATCTTCTCGTACGAGAGGTCGAGCATCTCGTCTGGCTTCTCTGCCGCATCGAGCGCCTTGTTGGCCTTGGCCTGAGCGATGTCATGCGCTCGCTGGAAAATACCCATGTGTCCCTCCCTGGGGATATCGATCTGTCGCCAGGTTAGAGCGCGCCGTTGGCCGGCGTGCTTCGGAGAGCTCGTGCCGGACGACTCTCGACACCATGGCAACGAAAGCAGCGATATAGATGTGTCACCACTACCTCGTTATGCCAACTGCCACGGTCAACAACAGTACAGCAGTGCCATACATGACTTAGCCACGCCACCTCTGTATCATTGGACGATGTCCCCACGTGCTGCATCTGTGCTCGTGACATCGCTTGGCGGTGCCATGCCGATCCGTACTGGACCCGGGACCGCCATACCCAGCAGCTTCACCGCCATGGTCGACGATCCCGCCCAGCCCTTCCTGCTCGATTTGGTCGTCAAGACCCTGTCAGGACGCCGACCAGAAGTGGTGGAGGTGCGGGTCGCCGTTCGAGACCGAGCTGCGACTGACGGAGGCGTGACCACGGAGAGACTTCGCCCAGTGAAGGTGGCCAGAGCACTCACCATGGCGCTGGCCCAGGCCACCGAACGAATCTACGACGACGGCAGTGGGATGTTTCGACCGGTGGACGAGCTCCCCACCATGGGCTGGGGCAGCGGAGAAGTGGCCAAGCCGGTCCGAGGGGAACCAATTTCCGACGATTTCCTCAAGCTGGTGGCGGCCACCTATCGAACGGCTGTCGCCAGTGGCTCCAGGAGTCCGGTGCTCGAACTCAGCACCCAACTCGGGGGATCACGGTCCACGGCCGGACGTTGGGTCGTGCAGGCACGCAGGGCCGGATTCCTCAGGGCGACCGTGGGCACAAAGCCCGGGGAAATCACCTCAAAGGCCCGCACCAAACCTTCGGGCGCTCGCTAGTGCCGCGACCGGCATGGGCCACAAAGAACAGGCCCCCTACCTGCTCTTCTTTGGTCGGGCTGGGGGGACTTGAACCCCCGACCTCTTGACCCCCAGTCAAGCGCGCTAACCAAGCTGCGCCACAGCCCGTAAAGGGGGGATCGTAGACGAGTATCCGCCACATGCCCGACGAATCGTTACCATCCGGGGATGCAGAACGACCTTGAACACCGTCCATCCCCATCCGGCGTAGCGATCAGGAAGGCAGTGACGGCCTTCCTGCCGATCACCTTCTTGGCTGGAATGCTTCTCTCTATCGCCGGCACGCCCGCTGGAGCGTCCAAACACGCCAAGGCACTCAAGCCGGTAGGGACCACCTTCGCCTTCCCTGATGCCAACGCCGCCGTGGTCAACGTCACCTTGCTGAAAGTAGTGAATGGCGCCCCGCCCAAGAAGAAATACCACGGTCTGGTGGGCAAGGGTCCGGTGATCGGGTTGGAGTATGAACTTAAGAACATCAGTGCGACACCGGCATCGCTTTCACTCTTCTCTTCCATCCTCTACTACGCCACCACCGTGACCTCGGAGACGAAGTCGCTGGGAGCGACCACTTTGGGCCCATCACTGAGTCTCGCCACGTTGGCGCCCAACAAGGAGCGGTCAGGCTGGATCACGGTGCAAGGTTCCAAGAAGTCGTTGGTGCGCATCCAGGCCACGTTGAACGGCACCAATACCGCTTCGTGGAAGGGATAACGATCCTTCGGCGCGGGAGCGCCGCTGCCGTCCTCACGGCCATGGTCCTCACCACCGCGCTGGCTTTCACGGCAACTGCGGATGCCGCGTCATCCTCCACCAAGGTCGCGAGGGCTGCCCTCGCGCCGGGAGATATCAAGCACATCGTCGTCATCGAGTTCGAGAACGAGGGCTACCAAACGACCTTCGGTCCATCTTCACCTGCGACGTATCTCAATGGCACGCTCCGAAAGGAGGGTGAGCTCCTCCAGAACTACTACGCCATCGGCCATAACAGCCTGGACAACTACATCGCCCAGGTCTCAGGCCAAGCACCGACCGAGGACACCCAGGCGGACTGTGCTGACAACGGCTTCAGCTACGCCAACGTCCTCCCCAGCGCGCCCGACACCGACCAGTCGTTCAATCCGGGCCAAGTAGACGGGGAGGGGTGCGTCTACCCCTCATCCGTTCCGACCATTGCCAACCAGCTTGACGCCAAGTACGCGCCCAACGCCAAGACCCACATTGCCGCGTGGCGCGGCTACGACCAGGACATGGGTAACACCCCTGCGCGCGATGGCGGCACAGCCGACTCATCTGGCGGCACAGACTGCGCCCATCCGGCTATCGGTGCGACTGACACCGCCGAGTTCGCTACGGCGGTGGACCAGTACACCACTCGCCATAACCCTTTTGTGTGGTTCCACTCCATCATTGACCAGACGGCTGAATGCAACGCCAACGTGGTGCCTCTCGGCATGCTCGGCGCACATGGAACTCCAGCGCCCACCGGGCATCTCTACCGAGATTTCAAGAGCGAGAAGACCACTCCTCGCTTCGCCTTCATCACGCCCAACTTGTGCAGTGATGGACATGACGGCACTTGCCAGGGCACCAACAGCACGGGGACCCATGTCGGCGGACTGGTGGGGGCCGACGAATTCCTGCATAGCTGGATGCCGCTACTACTCCACTCCCCTGCCTACAAACGCGGCGACACCTTGATCGTCATCACCTTCGACGAGGCCGACGTGGACACATCGAGCCCCGCCTATGCCACGTCGTGCTGTGACGAGCTGCCGGGGCCAAACACGCACGCCCCTGGAAATGCGGGCCTCACCACTGACACCGCTCCTGGCGGTGGACAGATCGGCGCGCTCCTCTTGAACTCGAAATATATAGAACCGGGCACGACGGACACGGTGGGGAGTTACAACCACTACTCCGCTCTACGAAGCTACGAGGACCTGCTGGGGCTCACCACGGGCGGGACGGACGGAGAAGGCCATTTGGGCTTCGCCGCCGCCAAAGGCTTGTTGCCCTTTGGCCATGACGTCTTTCCGAAGAGCCTCCAATTGTCCGGTCACAAAGCGGCCAAGGCCCCACATCACACATCAAAGGGCCACCAGTAAGCCCCAGAGCGGCGCCGTTAACCAATCTGGCGCAGTGAGGCCTTGAAGCGTTTCCCGTTGGCCACGTATTCAGCGGCCGACAACTGGATGATGGGCAGACTGGACTTTCCTTCGCGGATGACCGCGGGCACACCGATCGCCAAGGCGCCCGGGGGGATTTCCATTCGATTGGGCACTACGGCGTTGGCCCCGACCGTGGCCCCGCTGCCCACCACGGCGTGGTGCAGGACGACCGATCCTGATCCGACCAGCGATTCGTCCTTCAGGATGCAGCCCTCTAGATGAGCCAAGTGGCCGATGACGCAACCGTTACCCACAATGGTCGGAAAGCCCGGACCGGCATGGATCACGGTGCCGTCTTGCACCGAGGTGCGCTCCCCGATGGTGATGGTGCCGTAGTCGCCTCGAAGCACGGCCCCCGGCCAGACGGTGGACTCCGCTCCGATAGTGACGTCGCCGATGATCACCGCGTCGGGATGCACATAGGCCTCAGGGTCGATGTTGGGCGATACACCTTCGAGCTCGTAAATGGGCATGGGCGCCGACGCTAACGCTCGGCCCGGCGGAACGTACAACCAGGCCGAGAGCAGGGCCACCGCTTAGACGTGGCCCACGACCCAGTTCACACCCTGATAACCCCGGTAACCCAGGTAGATGACCGAAGCCACCAGCATGAACTTGAAGTACCACGGGATCGGCGCACGTTCCTGTTCGGCCAGGATGGTGCCGCAATCAGGGCACTCCCCCCCTTGGCCCAGGTCCTCGTCCTCGACCAGCGTGTCGCACTCCTCACACCAGGCCATTACTTGCCGCCGATGCGCACCCGCAGCTTCATCGGGGTGGTACCGAATTCGAACTTCTCACGCAGCCCTCGCTCGATGTAGCGCATGTAGGTCTGGGGCAGTTTCCCATTGGTAAAGAGGGTAAAGGTGGGGGGATCGATCGCACCCTGCACGATGTATCGGATACGAGCCCGAGGTGCAGCCTGACGCAGCTGCAACTCCTGCACGGCTCGGTTCAGCGACCCGGTCGGCACCCGCTGGTGATAGGAGGTCACGGCGTCACGCAGGGCCGGCAAAATGCGATGAACGCCCTTGCCTGAACGAGCAGACATCTTCAGCACCGGTGCACCACCCAAGAAGGCCAGACGGTCACCCACTCCGGCCAAGACATCGTCACGATCATCGACATCGACGAGGTCCCACTTGTTGAGGACGACGATGGCCGGGCAGCCTGAGACGCCGATGCGTTCGGCCAATCGTTGGTCCTGATGGGAAGCGCCGATGGTGGCATCGATCACGAGCACAGCAATGTCAGCTCGCTCCAATGCCCGCAGAGCCCGCAGGACCGAGTGGTGCTCGGTGCCCCGTTCAGTCCGGGAGGGACGGCGCAGTCCGGCGGTGTCGATAAAACACACCGATCCGTCCACGGTGTCGACCACGGTGTCGATGGCGTCCCTGGTCGTGCCGGGCATGTCATGCACGATCGAGCGCTCTTCGCCAATGAGCTTATTAAACAGCGTCGACTTGCCGACGTTGGGACGCCCGATGATGGCCACCCGGGGAGTGCTCCCAGGTCCGGTGAGCTTCGCCCGCTCCACTCGCTCGTTGTTTTCCTCAGGGATGACGGGCGGCAACAGTTCGACCACGGCATCGAGCAGATCTCCCGTGCCGCGTCCGTGCAGGGCGCTCACCATGTAGGGATCGCCCACACCCAAGGACACGAACTCCCACGCCGCTGTTTCCCGGTTGGTGTCGTCCACCTTGTTGACCACCAGCTTCACCGGTGGACCGGCTCGCCGAATAACCTTGGCCGCATTGAGGTCTTCGTCGGTCAGGCCGACATTGACATCGACGACCAGAAGGATCACGTCTGCCTCAGCCAATGCCATCTCGGCCTGACGGCTGACCTTGGCATCGAGCGCGTCGCCGCCGGACAGCCACCCACCGGTGTCCATGATGGAGAACGGCACGCCCACCCACTCCGCCGTCAGCACTTTGCGGTCCCGGGTCACCCCGGGCTCTTCTTCCACCACGGCGGCCCGTTCGCCGACAATCCGGTTCACCAACGAGGACTTGCCCACGTTCGGTCGTCCGGCCACCACGACCATGGGCAGCCCGGAACGAGGCGGAACGGCGTCTGCCACCACATCAGTACTCATGCCGCGCACCCCACTCGGAATGATCGTCCATCAAGAGCGGCCCGCAGTGAGGCGCCATCGGTGGGCACCACTTCGACCGCAACCGGCAGGTCAGCCAAGGTGAGACCATCGAGAAAACGACCCTCATTAAGACAGGCGTCAGGCAAGAGATAACGGCGCCCACTCGGAGCCGCCGCCAAGGCTCGCGAAATGTCCTCGCCCGTCAGCAACCCGGCCACGCCGATATTTCCACCGAAAAAGTCGTTCTCGATCGACTGCAGGCTGACGTCATTCCGCGCATGCTCGGCCAACAATGGCCCCAGGATCCGGGCACCGTAGGTACCGGTCAGCACGGTGACCGGACGATCATCGGACCCGGAGGGCGGCCCACTCTCAACCGCTGGCAAGACGCGCACCGCTCGATACCCCTCGGCCGGCGCCGCATCGACGGAAGCGAAGAAGCCGTGCCGGACCCCGCCCGGTCCACTCGAGGCGGGCTGGGTAAAACCATTGATGAAGGCACGTGCCATTCCGATTCCGTTCTCGTGCTGCGGATACTCGTCGTAGACGTGAGCCGACGGGAACGGTCGCCCGGCCAGCAAGTAGTACTCGTCCGCCACGTAGGCCAACCGGCGCCCCAGCACCTTGGAGTAGATCTTCTGCCATTCCGTGACCGTGTCGACCACGAAATCAGCCTCTTCGACCGTATGAGACCGCATCGTCGGCTCGTTCGAGAACTGACTGATGCCCAGCGGGACAGCACCCACCGAGGCCAGTGTCGGGTATTGGTCCAAAATCCCGGCCAGCGTGTCTTCCAGCTCAAGCCCGTCATTCACGCCGGGGCATACCACGATCTGGCCATGTACCTCAATGCCGGCATCGAGCAACACGCTGAGCCAACGCAGGCTGGTGGCCCCCTTGGGGTTCCGGAGCATGTCGGCTCGCAGCTCGGGGTTGGTGCTGTGGATGGAGACGAACAATGGTCCCAGTCGCTCGGTGATGATGCGTTCGGCGTCGAGCTCGGTAAATCTGGTCAGCGTGGTGAAGTTCCCGTACAGGAAGGACAAGCGGTAGTCGTCATCCTTCAGGTAGAGCGACTTTCGCATGCCCTTGGGCAGCTGGTAGATGAAGCAAAAGGCGCAGTGGTTGTCGCACGTCCGGATACGGTCGAACACGGCCGACGACACTTCGACCCCGAAGGGCTCCCCCACCGCTTTTTCGATGGTGACGAGGCGCGGCAGGGCAGCTCCGGCGCGCTTGACCATGACCTTGAGGTCATCGGCGTCGCAGAGCTGCTGAAAATCGATGACGTCGCGCGGCTCCTGGCCGTTGAGGGAGAGGAGCTCATCACCCACGGCCAATCCGGCCCGGGCTGCCGGCGACGCCTCGGTGACCGAAGTCACCGTGGGAGCGGACATAACACCAGGTTAGTGCCCTTTTGCTCGCACTCCCGCCGTCAGGCCGAGGCGAAGTGCCCCGCCAAGCCAGTGATGCCCTTGGTCGATGATCCGATGGCCACCTTCAAGAGGCCGTGGAAGGGTCGGAGCAGCAGTCGCCCTTCTACACCGATCGTGGCGTTGACCACCGTGGATCCGTCCGTCCCTGGCGCCAATGCGTAGTCCTCCACCATGGCAGCCAGGCCGGGCAGGTTGGCTGCCGTCAGCACAAAGGACATGCGGTGCCCCGGTTCCCACACCAAAAAGCGCTCTTCGGCCCGAGTCGTGCCTACCCACACCGTTCGCCGCGCGCCCACGCCAGTGGCCTGGCCATCGACTTGGACCTTGCGCATGCCCGTGAACCAATTCGACCATCCCACGAGATCGGCCATGACGTCGAAAACGGCATCGGGGGCTGCGGCCACGGTGAACGATCGACTGATGACGACGGGCGCCTGCGCGGCCCAATCGGCGCTGCGATCCTGGAGCGGGAAGTTCGGCATAAAGAGCACTCTTGCAGAGTCCCGGTAGCGTAGGCACCGTGTCCACAGTGGATCGGGTCCTCCTGGCAGAACCACGGGGCTTCTGCGCCGGAGTCGAAAAGGCCATCAAGGCGCTGGCCTGGATGGTTCGCGTCTTCGAACCGCCGGTGTACTGCTACCACGAGATCGTGCACAACCGGCACGTCGTGGACCGCTTCCGAGCCCAAGGTGTCATCTTCGTCGACGACATCGCCGAGGTCCCCTCCGGCGCACCCCTCATGCTGAGCGCCCACGGCTCGGCCCCAGAAGTCGTTGAAGCCTCGCGGGCCCGCGGCGGCGTCGTGGTGGATGCCGTCTGCCCATTGGTCACCAAGGTCCACCATGAGATGAAGGTCCGAAGCCGCAAGGGATACACCGTCTTGTACGTCGGCCATGCCGGACATGAAGAGGCGGTCGGCACCATGGCCGTGGCGCCGGAATCAGTCCGCCTGGTCGAGCACGAAGAAGATCTCGATGCCCTGGGCGACCTCGGTGGCAGTGAAGCCCCCGTGGCTCTCCTGGCCCAGACCACCCTCAGCCACGACGAATGGCGAGGCCTGATGGAATCAGCCCGCCAACGCTTCCCCGATCTCTGGATGCCCAACCGGAGCGATCTCTGCTTTGCCACCACCAACCGTCAGGCTGCCCTCAAGGCCATCGCCAGTGAGGCCGACGCCGTGGTAGTCATCGGCTCGGCCAACTCTTCCAACACGGTGGCCCTCGAAACGGTGGCCCTGGCCTCGGGTTGCCCCCGAGTCCTCCGCATCAACGAAGCAGACGAACTTCCCGACGACCTGCACGGCACCGTTGGTGTGACGGCGGGCGCTTCGGCCCCTGAAGCCCTTGTGCAAGAGGTGATCGCCCGCCTCGCTCCCCGCTATGGGGTGACCGAAGTCACCGAAACCACTGAGGACGAGTACTTCCCACCTCCACCGGAGCTTCGTGAGCTCCTGCGGGCGGTAGGCAACACGCTGGGCTTTCTCGCTGGTCGGCCCTATGCCGACCGGGCCGACCCAGCAGCCGAGGACCGGGCCATCTCTGCGGCCGACGTCCTCGACATGTTGGCCTCGTAAGGGACATCGGCGCGAAGATACGAACGTGACCTTTACCAGGATGGATGAGTCGACCGCGGCCGAATGGCAGCACATTGTGGTCGAGACCATGGAGCATCAACCCCGGGTGGCCGATCGAGTGTTGAGCATGTTGGCCTCGCTCGAGGAGATCACCGACGGCTTCGCGGTGGATCAGTTGATCCATTCGCTGCAGACCGCCACCCGAGCCGAAGAGGCCGGGGCTTGCACCGAGGTGGTGGTGGCGTCTCTCTGCCATGACATCGGCAAGGCGGTGTCGGTGTTCAATCACCCTCGCATTGCGGCCGAGATCCTTCGCCCGTATGTGAGCGACGAGACGTTCCACATGATCTTGACCCACCAGGACTTCCAAGGTCGCCACTACTACGAGTACATCGGCCAGGACCCCAACGCGCGGGACCAGCATGTCGGCCAGCCCTTCTTCGCGCTGGCCGAGCAGTTCGCCGACGAATGGGACCAGATCAGCTTCGATCCGAACTACCCCACCAAGCCATTGTCCCATTTCGAACCCATGGTGCGCGAGGTATTCGGCTCCCTGCATTCACGTTGAGCGCTCCTTCCAATTCGGCCCCGAGCGCCAGCATTCGCACGGATCCGGAGAAAGCCAAGCAGGTCATTGCGGCGTCGCGTCATGCCTTCGACGGCCGCTATCCCGATGTGCAACTCTCCCCCGTCGTTGGGCTCATTTGCGCCTACGAGGAAGAGGCCAACATCGGTGCTGTGTTGGCCGCGATGCCAGCCACGGCATGCGGTCTCCCCGTCACCACCCTCGTGGTGGTGGATGGAGGCAAAGACAACACTGAGCAGGTATCGCTCGATGCAGGCGCCATCACCTTCGCCCTTACCGAGAATCTCGGCCACGGCTACGCCTTGCGAGTGGGCTATTCCCTGTGTGTCGAGCTGGGCGCCGAATACGTCATCACCCTCGATGCCGATGGGCAAAATGATCCGGGCGAGATTCCCACCATGCTGCAGCCCCTGGTGGACAACGAGGCCGACTTCGTCGTGGCCTCCCGTCGACTGGGGCAGGACACCACCACTGACCGCTTCCGCAAGGCCGGTGTGGTGGTGTTCTCGTGGGTCATGAGCCGAATGGGTGGCACCAAACTCACGGACACCTCGAACGGCTATCGCGCCCTGCGGGCCACCATGCTGGGTGACGTCGTCCACCGCCTCATCCAAACGCAGTATCAGACAGCCGAACTGCTGATCATCTGCATGAAGCGCGGCTGGCGAGTGACCGAACGGCCGACAGTGTGGCTCCCTCGAGCGTCGGGCACAACGAAGAAGGGCAAGAATTATCTCTTCGGATTCCGATATGGGCGAGTTGTCCTCGGCACGTGGTGGCGCTCGCGCCACGATACGCGGCATCCGTGACGGCACCCTCGCTGCGCATGTCTTCCCGACGAATCGGCCTTCTCGTGGGCATGACCGGCGCCGTCATCGCTTCACTCTGTGTCGTCATACCGAGCAGTGCCGCCTCGCCAGCATCTTCCATCTCCACCACCACCTCGGCCCAAGCCGTGGCGCGCGCCGAAGTGGACCACTACGCCGAACAACTCCCTCCGGGCACCGTGGTGAACTGCACGGCTCCCGCCGGAAATCCAGCGTTCGGCACCGCGGCATGGTACTTGCGTGACTTGGAGAACGAGTACTGCGCAACCGGCCGCCTCCAGGACGAACTGACCAATCCGGCATTCTCCGAAACCCTCTCGACCCAGACGCCGTCCCTGTACTCCGCGGAGGTCCTGGCCCAGCTCGGGCACGCGGGACACCTCGACGGCGGCGTCACCACGTTGGTGCCCGGCGCCACGGCGGCCGACCCCTTCCGTACCATCGACCGCTGGACCTCGGCCGGCTTGGGCCGGGTCACTCCCATCGCCTTCACTTCACTGGACGGCGCCGTCCTTAGGGGCTTCGTATTCGAACCACCAGCCAGTGATCCCCCCCCACCCGGCGGCTACCCCGGCGTCGTCATCACCGACGGTTCCATTCAGGGTTACCAGCAGCTGTACTTCTGGGCGGCAGAAGGGTTGGCCCAGAACGGTTACATGGTGATGACCTACGACGTCCAGGGACAGGGTGAGTCCGACCTCCTTCCCGCCAACTGCGCCACCCAACTCCTGGCGCAGGGCATGTGCACTGGAGTGCCCTATCAGCAGAATTACAACTTCTATCAAGGGGCCGAGGATTCACTGAATTTCTTCCTCTCCACCAAGGAAGTCCCGTACGGCGGTTCCTTCAATCCTGATGCCACCGACTTGAACTCTCACGACATCGCCTTGGCCGGGCACTCCCTCGGTGCGTCTGCGGTAAGCGAAGTGGGACAGTGCGACAAGCGCGTCACCACCATCGTGGCCTGGGACGACCTCAGTGCCATTGCCAACTGCCAGGGAGTGACCATTCCCCCGGCCGATCAAAGTCCCACCCTGTTGCACGCTTCTGCGCTCGCCCTGACCAATGACTACTTCTTGAATCCCGAACCAATGACGTCGGCGCCGAGCGAGCACGCCAAAGACCCTGGGTACCGCCAGCTCGTGGCGGCCGGGCTGAGCTCCGAAGAAGTGGCCATCAGGGGGACGACCCACCTCACCTACACCTACATCCCGTACGTGCTCCCGGCGGGGTCGCTGAGCGAACGGGTGGCCTTCTATTACACGCTGGCCTGGCTCAACTACACCTTGCGCTGGTCAGCTCAGGGCTACAAAGAGCTCATTGCCACCACCTTCGACCACAGCGCAGATCGTGTCTCCATCGGCGCGGGCACGTACAACTTGGCGCAGGCCCTGGCCGATCCGGGCAATGTCGCTGCCGGCAACGTGCCTTACGACATCGCCGGACTGCCAGTCCCTAACCTGATGTCGATCTATTACGAGTCTGAGTACTCGCTGAATAGTCCATTTGGCGGCCACACCGTGTGCCTCGACATACGCGCCGGATGCCCGGCGACGGCCCCGCCAACTCCCTGAAGTACAGGCGTCATATCAGTGACGCCCCAATTCAATAGCGACCGGTTTTGTCCTTGGCCTCGTCATAAACACCCTGCAGTTCCGTCACCAAAGTCTCGGTGGTGGCGTGCACCGATGTGCGAGACACCCGCCCTCCTCCGGTTCGTTCGGGTGGTGGAAGCGCCGGACCGATAACCAACTGAATGGTGTACGGCTTGGGCAACGCCTTGCCCTTCGGCATGGCCAGATCGGACGCTCCAATGCCAATGGGCACGATTGGGGCACCGGTACGGGCCGATAGGAACGCTGCCCCTTCCATCAAATTCTCAATAGCAGGACCTTCTCGTCGGGTCCCTTCCGGGAAGAGCACGAGCACCTGACCGCTCTTGAGCACTTCCTCAGCTCGCTGTAACGCTTCTCGGTCTGCCGATTCGCGATGGACCGGGAAGGCCCCGACGTAAAGAAGCAGCTTCCCCAACGACTTGTTCTTCCACATGGAGTCCTTGGTCATGAAGAAGAGCTTGCGCTTGGTGCAAAAGGCAGCAAATCCAAAATCGGCAAAGGATCGGTGCACCGGGGCCAGGATGACCGGACCGGTGGCCGGGATGTACTGCTTTCCCACCACTTTGGGGCGAAACAAGGTCCACATCAGCATGGTGAAGATCCGGCGCAGGATGCGATAACCCACGACGCGGGTGGGCTCGATGGCGAACTCCTGGTGCCGGCCCGGAGCCGCTGCGTGTTCGATTTCGGGTGAAACCTCTGTACCGGCGCCCGGTTCATCTACAGCCATGACAACACCTCCTGGACTACATCGGGCACGTCTCGCTTCGTCGTATCGAGCACGTGGGCGTCATCGGCCGGACGAAGCGGCGACGCCACCCGCGTGGAATCAATGTGATCACGGCGGGCCACGCCGGCGGCAGATTCTTCCTTGCGGCGACGGGCCCGCTCTTCGGGCGAGGCGTCCAAATAGATCTTGATCGTGGCCTCAGGGAACACGACGCTGCCGATATCCCGTCCTTCGATCACCCCACCCCCGTGGGCTGAAGCCCATTGTCGCTGGCGCTTGACCAGCTCGGTACGTACCTCAGGATTGGCCGCCACCAAGGACACTGCAATGCCGACTTCAGGCGATCGGATCACATCGGTCACATCCACATCATTGATTACCACTCGATTGGCCGCGGTGATCACGGCGGTGGCAGCCAGGCTGGCCACCCCCGCGGCATCATCGGCGGCGATCCCCGTCTGCAAGGCCAGAGCCGCTACCGCCCGGTACATGGCGCCGGTATCGAGTCGCTCCAGACCCAATTCGGTCGCCAAGGCCCTAGAAAGGGTGGATTTCCCTGCACCGGCCGGTCCGTCAATGGCGATGATGAGCGCCTTGGGGGACGAAGCTCCTTCACCCCCGGCCAATCGACTCAATTCCTCGGCAAAGGAGGGGTAGCTCGTTTCTACAGCCTCGAAACCGGTGATGAGGCTGCGCTGTCCACCCTCTGCCGCCAGCGCCGCCACAGCCGCTGCCATCGCCATCCGATGGTCCCCCCGGCTGTCGAAGTGCGTGGCGTGTAGATGGCCCTGCGGTCCGACACCCGTAATGAAAAGGGTGTCACCCTCAGCGTGGGCGCCGGCACCGAACGCAGTCACCATGTCGATGACCGCGGCCAGTCGATCAACTTCTTTGATACGGAGCTCTCCCACATCCCGGAATTCCGTTACCCCTTCGGCCATCGCTGCGGCCACAGCGAGGGCCGGAATCTCGTCTAAGGAGGGAATCTCGCCCGCCTCAACCACGGTGCCTCGTAGCGGCCCAAAATCGGCGATCAACGTGGCCGTACGCGCGACCGCCAGGATCAGCTGCCACCTCGACCTGCCCACCCATGCGTTGGAGCACGCTGACATACCCAAGCCGGGCCGGACCGTTGTAAATCCCTTCGACGGACACTCGACTGCCCGGTACCACGCACCCCGCCACCACGAAGAAGGCGGAAGCCGAGGGGTCCCCTGGCACTGTTCGGGGCGTCACCGGTCGCAACAGAGAGGGCTGCAGCGTGATCACACTGCCCCCCTCCCACGGTTCAATCGTGAGCTCCACTCCGGCCTCGGCCAGCATTTCCTCGGTGTGGGCCCGAGTGGCCACCGGCTCACGCACCACGGTGGGTCCATCGGCAGCCAGTCCAGCCAGAAGGATGGCCGATTTCACCTGGGCGCTGGCCACCTTGCTCGTCCAGTCGATGCCATGAAGGGCGCCGCCCGACACGCGGATCGGCGGCACGCAGCGCTCACCTTGCCCGTGCACAGTTGCCCCCATGCGAGTCAATGGTTCAGCGACCCGATCCATGGGGCGGCTCGAAAGCGATGCGTCCCCGCACAGCTCCGTCTCCCATTCGAACCCAGCCACCAGACCAGCAAGCAGTCGCATAGATGTCCCCGAATTCCCACAGTCCAGTGGACCCGCCGGTTGATGCAATCGACTGCGCCCGCCGTGGATGATAAGGCTCCTGTCGGCCCACTCCACCTCGGCGCCCATGGCCGCAACAGCCGCCACGGAAGCCGCCACGTCGGCGCCATCGGAGAGACCATGCACCACGGACGTGCCCTCAGCCAGCGCGGCAAAGAGGACAGACCGATGAGAAATCGACTTCTCTCCCGGCGTGCGCAGCGATCCGCGACAGGCCACGCCGCCGTGCACCACCAAAATGCGTGGAGCAGTCATGAAAGTTGCTCGACTCGGCAGCGGTAACCATGGTCCTCAACCGCTGACTGCAAGGAGGCAGCGTGACCGGACTCAATCACCAAGATCAATACACCGCGCGGACCTTCGGCCGAGTGGGCGATTTCGATGTCGTAAATGCTGACGCCACCATCGGCCGCCAATGAGGTGATTTCGGCCAACACTCCTTGACGATCCGGCACGGGTATTCGCAGTTCGGCCAAGTTGTCCGGGCGCACGATACGGGCCGGTAGGTTCCGCCGTGCCCCGCTGGCCCGCTCAAGCTCGTTGAAGATGCCGTCGCGATCATTGCCAGCCACCCGTTCACGCATGACCGACAGCCGGGCCACCAACGCGTCGAGGGCCTGCACAATGGGGCCAGCGTTTTCGGTGCAGATGTCGGGCCAGATCCCCGGATGCCCGGCCGCCACCCGCGTCATGTCGCGAAAACCACCGGCCGCTAACCGCAGGAGGGAACCGTCCTGTTCGGCGCCGCTGGCGGCCGCGTTCATGAGGGTGGCAGCTACGAGATGCGGCACGTGGGAGACGACGGCAACCAGGCGGTCGTGGTCCTGTGGCGAAAGGACCAACACGTCGGAACCCAGTGCCGACACCACAGCTTGGAGCCGGTTAAAGGCTTCCAGATCGGTTTCGGCGGTCGGAGTAAGCACCCACACTGCTCCTTCGAACAGGTCTGGATCGGCGCCTCGCAATCCCACCTGTTCGGATCCGGCCATGGGATGGCCGCCAATAAAACGAGGGTGGTCGGCCTGTCCGACGATGGCCGTCTTCACGCCGCTGACGTCAGTGATCACCGCATTGGCTCTACGACCAGAGTCGGCCAATAGATCCCGCACGATGTCTGGCACCGCAGCCGCAGGCGTGGCCACGAACACCACTTCGGCTTCGAGATCGTCTCCGACAACATCGACTACGGCACCGGCGAGTGCTTCAGCTTGGTGCTCTGGATCGGCATCGAGGCCAGACACATGCCACCCACGCTGGCGCAGCGCCAAGGCGATCGACCCACCGATCAGGCCGGTCCCGACGACTAACGCTCGCGGGCGAGCTGTCCCCTCAGTCTGGGAGGTCATCGCGGAGCACTTGGGCACCGTGGAGATACACGTGGTGGATCTCGTCCTTGGACCGAGTCGTGTAGACGTGCAGCAGTACGCGGATACACAGCGGCATTGAACCGGGAACGGCGATCTCCGCTGCACACAGCAAGGGCACCGCCCCAAATCCAATCTCCCGGACGGCCGTGGCAGGGAAGATGCTGGTGACATCGCCGGTGGCCGTGAAGAGGACGCTGATGATCTCCTCTTCGGTGAGGCCGTTGCGCTCCATGATCTTCAGCATGAGTTCCTGGGAGCGAGCGGTGACCTGCTCCACTGAGTCAGCGTCGACGGTGGTGGCCCCGCGCAAACCTCGGACCAAGGGAACATCAGGCATGGCGGATCACTCTACTGCCGTGGCTTGGCTCCCGAACGGCCCGCTGAGGCTGCCAAAGCCCGCACCTCAGCCATACTCAGCTCCCGCCATCGACCTGGCGCCAGAGTGGGATCACGCAGGGTACCGATGCGTGTTCGAACTAGGCGGCGCACCGGATGGCCCACGGCGGCACACATGCGGCGGACCTGGCGGTTCCGGCCCTCGTGAATGACCAGCCGAATGACCGATTCGGCCAACACCCCTACCGTGGCCGGGGCCGTCATCCCGTCCTCGAGTTCCACCCCCTGACGGAGCTTTCTGAGCGCACCGGCCGACGGCGTCCCACCCTCGACCTCGGCGACATATTCCTTCTCCACCCCGTTGGATGGATGCGTGAGCAATTGGGCCAGGGCCCCGTCATTGGTCAGAAGCAAGAGACCCTCGGTGGCGATGTCGAGGCGACCCACCGAGAACACCCGGGGCTCGATCGGCACCAACGAAAGCACGGTGGGACGCCCTTGCGGATCGTCGGCGGTAGTGATGACCCCTTCCGGCTTGTTCAACAAGTAATACACGAGGTCCGGTGCTACCGGCAGCATCACCCCGTCAACTTCAACTTGCGCCGTCGTGACATCGACCCGGCGTCCGAGTATGGCCACCTCTCCGTCGACCGTGACCCGTCCGTTGGCAATCAGCTCTTCGCAGACGCGACGTGAACCCAGTCCCGCTCGCGCCAACACTTTTTGCAGCCGTTCGCCTTCGCCGGCAGGAACCTCAGTCGTCGTCGGCACCCATACCCATGTCGAGCTCCACATCGACGCCAAGCGCCGCCTGCATCTCTTGCTCGAATTGTCCGGCCACTTCCGGGCCTGGAAGAAAGTCCTCGACCGGCGGGAGCTGCTCCAGGGAATTGAGACCCAAACGTTCGAGGAAGAGGTCGGTAGTCCCAAACAGCACAGGTTGCCCCGGCCCGTCCGCTCGACCCACTACCTCGATATAGCCCCTCTGCTCCAGCAGCCTGGTGACGCCGTCGACGTTGACACCGCGTAGCGACGAGATCTGTCCACGGGAAACTGGTTGGCGGTAGGCCACGATGGCCAGTGTCTCAAGTGCCGCCGTCGAAAGCCTGGGCGACACATCCCGGTTGGCGAAGCGCTCCACGTACGGCGCCATGTCCGGGTGCGTCTGCAACCGTGCGCCACCAGCGATCCGAGCCAGGACAAAACCGTGCCCGTTGGTGGCGTAACGACCGGCGAGTGCCGTGAACGAAGCGTCGATCCGATCAACCGGCACCTCGAACAACTCGGCCAGTAGACCCGGGACCACTGGCTCCACGGCCACCAGGAGCACCGATTCGATGGCGCGTTCCAACTCGTCAGTCTCCATGCACCATCATCCCTCGTAGTCGTCGATCACTTGCCCGGCCATTTCGGCCAAGCCCCGGCCGCTTTCGAGGCCCTCCGCATTGCCCGACTCCAACCAGTCGATGCGCAGATCACCGAAGCTGTGTCCCTGACCGAGGTTCACCCGCCCCATTTTGCACAATTCCAAAAGTGCGAGGAAGCGCACGATGACTTCCATGCGGGTAGTGCAGCCAGCCACCAGCGAACGGAAGGATGTCGCCCGCTCCAGGCGAGGGATGTCGATGAGTTCAGCCACTGCCTCGGCCACGCTGACTGTGTCGACCGTGACGTGCGAGAGGTCGACCCGGGGCGCCGGGCGTTCTGCCGCTCCCCGCAGGTAGGCCTGCGCCAAATCCTCGGGGGTGATACCAGCCAGTAGGTCAGGCGCGTGCACCACAAAGTCGTCATCGAGACCGACCTCACGTGGGATAGACCGCCAGGCCTGCTCGGTCATGGCCACGAAAACGTCTGCCGCGGCGGCGTAGGCCCGGCACTCGAGCAACCGAGCCAAGAGGAGGTCGCGCTCTTCCCAGCCCACCAGCTCCTCATCGTCGTCAGAGGTCTCCCGACCAGGCAGGAGCTTCTGCGACTTCAATTCGATCAGGATGGCCGCCACCAGGAGGAACTCCGACAGCTGATTGAAGTCGATCAGCTCGCGTTGCTGGGTCAGCACCTGGACAAAGGCATCCACTACGGGCTGCAGCGGAATGTCCAGCACGTCTACTTCGTGTGAAGACACCAGATGCAGTAAGAGGTCGATTGGCCCCTCGAAGACGGGGGTGGCCACCGAAAAGGTCACCCTGCGACCATACCGAACCGATCTGAGTCCCCCGCGCATGATGCAAAGGCCCAGTCCACATGACCGGTGCCTGTGCGACCACGCCCTACCATGGCCCCCATGAATCGGGTCCTCTCGGGCATTGCCCCCTCAGGTGACATGACACTGGGCAACTACCTGGGGGCCCTTAAGCACTGGGTCACGTTCCAGGACGATCATGACGCCTTCTACTGCGTGGTCGATCTTCACGCTTTGACCCAGGAAATCGACCCAGCCGAGTTGCGCCACAACACCGAGGACGCGGCCCGCAATTTGCTGGCTGTGGGTCTGGACCCTGATCGCTGCACTCTGTTCATCCAAAGCCAGGTCCCCGAACACACCCGCCTGCACTGGCTGCTCGAATGCGTGGCTTCGGTGGGCGAGCTGCGCCGAATGACGCAATTCAAGGACAAGGCCGGACGCCAGGATGCTGTGCGAGCCGGCCTCCTCACCTACCCCGTCCTCATGGCGGCTGACATCCTCCTCTACGACGCCAATGCCGTCCCCGTCGGCGATGACCAGCGCCAGCACCTGGAGCTCGCCCGCGAGGTGGCCAATCGATTCAACAATCTCTATGGCGCCACCTTCACCGTGCCCGAAGCTGCCATTTCGGGCACTGCTGCCCGGATCATGGACCTCCAGCACCCCGAACAGAAGATGTCCAAATCGGTGAAATCCCCGCTCGGCACTATCGGCCTGCTCGATCAGCCCGAGGAGATCACCCGCAAAGTCAAAAAGGCCGTCACGGACACTGACGGAGAGGTCCGCTACGACCGCCAGACCAAGCCTGGACTGGCCAACCTGCTCGACCTGATGGCCGGTGCCACCGATCGCACCCCGAATGACGTCGCCGCCGCCTACACCCGATACGGCGATCTCAAGACTGACCTGGCCGAGGCGCTCTCAGAGATGCTGCGTCCGGTCCGCGAACGACGTGCGGAATTAGACCGGGACCCCTCCCACATCGGTCAGGTACTGCACAACGGAGCGGCGAAAGCCCACGAAGTGGCAGAGAAGGTCTACGACCGTGCCGCCAACGTCATTGGGCTGCTGCCTCCCAGCTGAACTACCCGAAGCGGATATCAGTGCCGAGGAGACCGAGCCACCAGTTGTAGACGTGGAGATAGGCCCACGTCAGTGGACCATGGGGCGTCAGCCAGAAATTGAGGAGGACGAGACCCAAAATGAGGGGCATGGTGTACTGCCGATACCGCAAGTAGGTAGGCCAATGCCGTGACGGCAGGGCCCGCTCGAACAGCACGGAGCCATCAAGTGGGGGCAGGGGCACCAAGTTGAAGAACATGAGCCCGATGTTGGCCACTCCGAAATACAGCACGATGCGTGAGGCCAGGGACGGCGTCCCAAAGTGGAGCTCGGCAGTGTTGAAGCTGGTCCGGAAGAGCACGATGAACAACACAGCACCCAACGCCGCTAACACAGCATTCATGGCCGGTCCGGCCAGAGCCACCAACACGCCCTGATTGCGCGGGCTGCGCAATCTAGCCACGTTGACGGGCACGGGCTTGGCCCAACCGAACACGCCATACGACCCGAGAGCCAGAAGGGCGGGAACGATCAATGTGCCGACGGGGTCGACGTGCACCAGCGGATTCAGGCTGAGACGCCCGGCTCGAGCCGCTGTGTCGTCGCCACAGGCACGGGCCACCCACCCGTGGGACACCTCGTGCAGAATAATTGACGGCACGATAACGGCGAAGAAAATGATGGTGTCCGTGGTGACGCGGTGCGATCGCACCAGCGCAAACAGGACTAAGGCCCCTGCGATGATCCAAAGCGTCCGCTTCTGCGACGCCGACATGGGCTGCCGGCGCGAGGCGCCGGCTCCAGGCCCTCCCACTTACTGCCGGGCGGCGTCGTCGATGCAGAGCCGGGCGGCCGGCATGGCCTCCAACCGCGCGTCGCCGATCGGCTTCCCGCAGACTTCACAGTTGCCGTACTGACCCGAATCAAAACGGATCAATGCGGCATCCACCTCGTCGAGCGCCTCTCGCAGCTCGGAGGCCAGACGCTCCGCCTCCCCGCGTTCGGCCGTCACCTGGCTGGAGTCGGCGAAATTCGAGTCGTAGTTCAGACCCGTGTCCAATTGGTCGCCAAAGCCCAATTCGGTCAGCTGGGATTGCAGCGAGGATCGTTCGGTCCGAAGGAGAGCGCCAAAGTCCACCGCTGGCGATTCGGCCGTGGGGGCTTCGTTCGGCATGGGCTCATGCTACGTGGTTGCCCCGGCCGGTTGTGCCCGCTCTCGGGTGAGCGTCCTCGTAGGCACGCCGCAGGTGTTCGGGCGAGACCTTGGTGTAGCGCTGCGTGGTGGCAATGGAAGCATGGCCCAGCAGTTCTTGGACCACCCGGATGTCGGCCCCCCGAGCCAGCATGTGAGTAGCGCAGGAGTGGCGCAGTACGTGGGGGCTCACGCGTTCGGCCAGGCCAACACGCTCGGCGTACTTCTTGACCACACCGAATGCCCCTACTCGAGAGAGCCGGCCGCCGCGGACGTTGAGGAAGACCGCATCGGCATCGCTCCGCCGCCGCCATTTGACCGGCTGGAGCAGAGACCTCCCTTCTCCCGACAACCACTGACCCATGGCTTCTCGGGCCAGCCGCCCCAGTGGCACCACGCGTTCTTTACCTCCCTTGCCGTAGACCCGGATCAGCGGGACATCGGTGGCGTCCATGGCTTCGGCCACGTCGCCCAGATTCAGGTCCGTGACCTCTGAGACGCGCGCCCCCGTGCCGTAGAGCAGTTCAAGCAGCGCCCGGTCCCGCAACACCGCCGGACCCGTGCCCACCACAGCTCCGAGCAATTGATTCACCTCATCCTCGTTCAGCGCCTTGGGCAACAAATCGGCCACTCCAATACTGGGAAGATCGACGGTGGGATCGGACGTCGTGACTCCCTCTTCCACCATGAATCGATGAAAGCCCCGCAGAGTGGACAAGGCCCGAGCTACCGACGAGGCACTGTGGGTGCGGCGCAGCGTCGCCACGTAGGCCGATACGTCGGTCGCAGACGCCCGTTCCATGGAGCTTCCCGGCCCGGCTCGCTCGAGATGACCCCCATAGGCCTCGAGGTCCCGCCGGTACGACGAAAGCGTGCGCGGTGATCGTCCCCGTTCCACTTCGAGCCAGGATAGAAACTCCTCGGCGGGGCGGGGCAGCGGGGTGCTCACCTCGGTGGCGCCATCCCATCAAGGCGCGTTCTGGCCAGATAAAGACCCAGCACCGTGGTCTCATCGACCAGGGTCCCGTCAGCCACAAGGGAGTCGACATTGTCGAGGGCAATTGACTCGACGGTCATGTAACCCTCCTCCACCCCGATGGGTCGGGCCACACAAGGGGTGAGACCAGTGGCCATGAAGATCGTGGTGTGCTGATCACTGATCCCTGGCGTATTGAAGGTACCCATCAGCACCTCCATCTTCGCCGCCTCGAGACCAGCCTCTTCAGCCAGCTCACGGCGGGCTGTGGCTTCGAGAGGCTCATTGTCCACGTCGCACGTACCAGCCGGCGCTTCCAACACCACCCGATCCACCGCGGCGCGGTACTGGCGTACCAATGTCACCCGACGGTCGTCATGGACGGGCACGATCGTCACCGCTCCAGGATGATGGACCACGAAGCGTTCAAATGAAGCACCGCTGGGATCGAGCGTCTCCACCTTCCCTACCGAGAACAACCAAGCCCGGAAGACCTCGTCCTCGGCGATCCGCCGAAAAGTGGTCAAAGGAACGCTCAGGAAACGGAATCGAGGTCGAGCAGGTGCGGCTCGCGCCCTTCAGCCCGCTCGAGCGCTGCCGCCACCAGTTCTCGGAAGAGGGGGTGGGCCCGGTCGGGACGACTCTTGAACTCGGGATGAGCTTGAGTCGCCACGAAGTAGGGGTGATCCTCTAGCTCCACGAACTCCACCAATCGGCCATCGGGTGAGCTGCCCGAGCAGATCAATCCCACCGCTTCGAGCTTGGCCCGGTAGCGGTTGTTGAACTCGAAGCGGTGTCGGTGACGCTCGGTCACGCCCAAAGTGCCGTAGGCCCTGGCCACCTTGGACTCGGGAAGCAGTGATGCCTGATACGAGCCGAGGCGCATGGTGCCACCCTTGTCGGTGACTTCAGCCTGATCGGGCATGAGGTCGATAACCAAGTGTGGCGAGAGCGAGTCGAATTCACGAGAGTTGGCGCGATCGAGACCAGCGAGGTCTCGGGCGACAGAGATCACCATCACGTGGAGGCCGAGGCACAGGCCCAGACACGGGATGCCGTGCTCCCGGGCATAGGTGGCGGCCAACACCATTCCCTCGATGCCTCGTTCTCCGAATCCACCGGGAATCACAATGCCATCGAGGGTGCGCAAGCGGTCTGAACCGAGCATGTCAGGGACCAATTCAGCGTCGATCCAGTCCAGCTCTACGTCGGCTCCGTGGTGGAATCCGCCGGAGCGGAGGGCCTCGACCACCGACATGTAAGCGTCCGGCATACTCACGTACTTGCCGACAATCCCGATCTTCACTTTTCGGGACAGCGATTCGACGCGGTGGACCAGTTCTTCCCATTGAGTGAGGTCGATGGGATACAGGGACTCATCGATGTTGAGTGTGCGACAGACATATGAATCCAGACCTTGATCATGGAGGACCAAGGGGATCTCATAAATGCTGGGGGCGTCAATGGCCGACACCACGGCATCCATGGGGACGTCGCATTGCAGTGAGATCTTGCGCTGCAGGCTTTCGGTGATCGGCTTGTCGCTCCGACAGACAATGACGTCCGGCTGAATACCACGGCTGCGAAGCTCTGTGACCGAGTGTTGCGTGGGTTTGGTCTTCTGCTCGCCCGACACGAGGGAAGGCACCAGGGTGAGATGGACATAACAGACGTTGTCCCGACCAATGTCCCGGCGGAATTGGCGAATGGCTTCAACGAACGGGACGATTTCGATGTCGCCGACGGTGCCGCCGATCTCCACGATCACGATGTCGACGTCCTCGTCGGCCAGTCGCTTCACGCGGTCTTTGATCTCGTCGGTGACGTGCGGAATGACCTGAACAGTACGGCCGAGGAAGTCGCCCCTCCGTTCCTTCTCAATAACCGAGCGATAGATCCAGCCGGTGGTCGTATTGGAACGCTTGTTCAGATTCTCGTCGATGAACCGTTCGTAGTGACCAAGGTCGAGGTCTGTTTCCCCGCCATCCTCAGTGACAAACACTTCGCCGTGTTCGCCTGGGTTCATGGTGCCCGGATCCACATTGATGTAGGGATCGAGCTTGCACATAGTGACCCGGAGGCCACGGCATTTGAGGAGTCGGCCAAGCGAGGAGGCCGTCAGGCCTTTACCGAGCGAACTCGAGACGCCGCCGGTGACGAAGATGAACTTGCTCACGCCGCCCACTGGACGTCAAGCGTCCCTGCAATTGATCGGTGCACTGCACCACGATAATCGACGATGATCCGGTCGGTGGTGGACCGGGCCTAAAACAGTGTGACCTCGGTATGTCCGAGCAGCTCACGGGCATGGGCCCGGGCGGCCTCGCTATCGGGGTGGCCTGACAGCATTCGGGACAACTCCGTGACTCGGTCCTCACCCTGCACCACAGCGGCGGTGGTCACTGTTCTCCCGCCCACCTCCTGCTTGCGCACTGTGACCTGGTGATCCGCGTTGGCGGCCACTTGGGCCAGGTGGGTGACGACCAGCACCTGTCGCTGGGTTGACACCTCTCGGAGCGCCGTACCCAATGCGAGTGCAGCGGCACCGCCCACCCCGGCATCGACCTCATCGAACACCATGGTCTGTGGACCACCCATTCCAACCAGGCGAATGGCCAGCATGGATCGAGCCAGCTCACCTCCCGATGCGGCCTTGGCCAGCGGCAATACCGCTTCACCGATATTGGCTCCGAGAGCGATTTCAATGGGTTCTCCGGCACCGTCAGGTCCAACCCTCACCTCAACGCGAGCTCCCGACATAGCCAATTCCCCGAGGCGTTCCCCCACCAAGTCAGCAAAGGTTTCGGCGGCACGCAGCCGTACCTCTCGCACAATTGCCTCCGCAGCAGCGATCTGACCCATCACCTGTGCCCGTTCAGCCTCGAACATTTCGGCCCGTGTCTCAGCGCTCTCGAGAGCCTCGAGGCGCTTGGCCGCCCGTTCACCGAAGGCCAGGACTTCAGATAATTCCTGACCATACTTTCGCCTCAACTCAGCCAGCAGCCGGCGTCGCTCCCCTACTTCCACCAGGCGTTCCGGGTCGTCGTCCCAACTTTCCACTGCGCCTCGCAACGAACTCACCACGTCGCTCAGCTCTAAGGCCGCGGCAACCATTCGCTCACGATGCTCATCGAACAATTCTCGACCAGCCAGGAAAGACGCGGCTCGCTGAAGTGCCTGAAGTGCCCCCGACTCGTCAGGGTCAACTGTGGGCTCCAACAATTCCAGCGCCTCTGTCGCCGCGGCCCGATAGGCCGACGCGTCGGCCAACCGCACCTCTTCGACTCGGAGTGACTCATCCTCGTCCGGTCCGCTGATGTGGGCGCCGAGGATCTCCTCGACCTGGTAGCGCAGCACATCGGCATCGCGAGCCCTTGAGGACGCGTCGCCTCCAAGCTCCTCCAGGGAAGCGACCAGCTCACGCAACCGAGTGCGCCATTGCCGCAGTTCGCTCAGATCGGTGTTGGCAAAGGCATCAAGAACGTTCCGCTGGGCGGTCGCCGAAATCAGGGACTGGTGCTCATGCTGGCCGTGAATCTCGAGCAGTTGAGAAGTGGCCTCCGCCAACGCGCTAGCCGGCGCCATCCGTCCGTCGAGCCAAGACTTGCCCCGTCCCTCCGCCGCGATGGAGCGCACCACGATGAGCTCCTGCTCGTCATCTCCGTCGCCGACCACAAAGCGAGCCTCGACCATTGCTTCGATTGATCCGGCCCGGACCATGGCGGAATTCGCTCGGCCGCCGAGCACCAACTGAAGAGCCTCGACCAACAGCGTCTTGCCTGCTCCGGTCTCCCCCGTAAGGGCGGTCATGCCACGTCCGAAGCTCAACGTCAGATCCTCGATGACCCCGAGATCACGCACACGCAGTTCGGTCAGCATGCCAATCAGCGCTCTACCGCGAGCGATCAGCCAACAGACGAACCCGAAGCACCGCGCCAAAGCCCTGCGGGTCGTTACGCACCACCCGAACCGGGCGAGTAGCCACGCGACAGGTCACGGTGGCTCCGGGTTCGATGCGACCCAACTCCTGGCCATCGATCACGAGTGCAGCGGCGCGATCGTCGACGACGCGCACCGAGACACTTTGGGTATCGGTCAGCACCAGACTCCGGTCAAGCGACAGGTGAGGAGCGACCGGGGTCACCACCATGGCCCGCAGATTCGGGGACAGGATGGGTCCACCGGCCGAGAGGTTGTAGGCCGTGGATCCCGTTGGCGTTGCAATCAACACGCCGTCGGCGGAATAGGTCAAAGCGTCCTCACCGTCGATGGAGGTGGCCAGACGGACGGTATGGCCGAACACGGTCTTCTCGAGCACGACTTCATTGAGGGCCAGGTGGCTGTTATCGGCATCACCTTCTGAACGGTCCCCGATGAAGACGTTCAGTGCACACCGAGGTTCGATCACTGCCTTGTTTTCGAACACTCTGGTCAGTGCCACCCGGACCTGATCGGGCACAAGGTCGGGCAGGTACCCGACTCGCCCGAAATTGACGCCCAGCACTGGCACGTCCTCGCTCCAGGCCAGGCGTACCACGCGCAGGAAAGTGCCATCGCCGCCCATGCTGACGGCCACCGTGCTGCCGGCCAGATCAACGTCGTCGACATCTACCTCTTGCCCGGCCTCAGTCACCCTGTCGGGGCCGCTGAATTGCAGGATGCGAGCCTGATGACCCGACGCGGCGAGCCACTCGGCCGTATCGAGGGTCAGGGCGAGCGCGTCGGCGCGTTCGGGATGGACGAGAAAGCTGACAGTGGCCATGGCTTGAGGCCGCTCAGTCCGCTGATCTGGCCGCTAAATGCTGCAGCACCGCATCGGCAACGGCGCTGTCGACCAGGTCAGACAGTGAAACGTCCTGCGGGGTCACTGCGCCCTTCTGGGCATGCACCAAGAATTCGACGTTGCCAGCGGGGCCAGTGAGCGGGGAAACCATCACCCCCATGATGCCGGTTCCTGAGCCTTGAAGTGCGGACGTCACGCCGTTGAGGGCCTGCCGCCATTCCTCCGGGTCTCTCACGACACCTTTCCCGCGCGAGACGACCGCCTTTCCTGCCTCGAATTGCGGCTTTACCAGGAGAATCAAATCAGCGCTTTCGGTGGCGATCTCTCCGCACAAGACCGGAATCACCGTCGTCAATGAGATGAAGGACAGGTCAGCCGTAATCAGCGGGCATGGCGTATAGGCAGGATCAAAGGTGGACAGCAGTTCGCAGGTCAGCGTGCGGACATTCAGCCGCTCGAGCACCGCGACTCTCGGATGGGTCCGAAACCGTTGATCGATCTGACCGTGTCCGACATCAATCGCATAGACGTGCTGCGCCCCCCGCTGCAGGAGGCAATCAGTAAATCCACCTGTGGATGCACCGGCATCGAGGGCACGCCGACCGTCGACAAGGACGCCGAAGGTCGTGAGCGCAGCGTCAAGTTTGAAGCCACCCCGACTGACAAACGGTGATGGTGGACCGATGACCTGAAGCGATTCATCTGGAGCGACGAGCCGCGACGCCTTGTCGGCCACTGCACCCGCCACCAGAACGATGCCGGCCTCTATGGCCGCCTGTGCGTCCCCTCGATTGGCCAGAAGGCCGCGGCGTACAAGCTCGATATCGAGTCGCCGACGAACCCCTCGGTTCAGTTGCTCGATCCGCCCGTGCTGGACTTCTTGGCCGCCTTCTTGGCGGGAGCCTTCTTCTTGGCCGGTGCTTTTTTGACCGGCGCCTTCTTGGTGACAGCGGCCTTTTTGGCTGCAGCCTTCTTCGAAGGCTTCTTCTTGCCTCGTGACGGCGTCACTTTCTTGGCCGCATCCCTTGCCGACTTCGCCGTACGCGAAGCTTGAGCCGCCGCCTCAGCCGTCGCCGAACGACCGGCACTGGCCGAACGGTGGAGGATGTCGGCCACCTGGCCAGCAATGGTTTCCAGTGATTTTGTGTCGATCTTGCTCAATTGCGAAGCAACCTCATGACGCACCAACTCGAGCATTTGCTCGCTCGTCTTGCGACTGCGGTCGACTAAATTGTCCACCCATTCCTGCGCCTGCTCGCGTTGCACGTCACCCGCGCCCACCAGCTCGCGCACGATCTCTTCGGCCCGCGCTCGAGTCACTTGCCCGAGGACAGTTCCGGCTTCCAGGTATTTCTTGATTCGCTCGTTACTAGCCATGCAACAAGAGTATCTCAAGTGCTAGCTGTTAGCAAGCATTATTTAGGTTGTCTGTGCAAGAACATCTCCACCAGCGTTGCCAGATCGGCCGCTACAACGCTCGGAGCGGGGTCTATTGGCCCTTCATTGGGCCTGGTTACTCCGGAGAGCACCAGGGCGAACGGAATGCCCAACTGCTCAGCCAAGGCGCCGTCGGTGGAGGGCCTGTCCCCCACCATCACCCGCAGGTCATCAGCTCGGGCTTCAATGGCATCAGCTGTCGGCCGATGAGGCTTTCCTGCCACTTCTGGCCTGGTTTCAGCCGCAGTAGCCACTGCGGCCAACAGCGCTCCCGAGCCCGGGAGCAGCCCATGTGGAGTGGGATGCGTGGGGTCCTCATTGGTGCCGATCAGTCGAGCACCTGCCCGTACTGTGTTGGCCGCCTCCCCGATGCTGTCAAAGGTGAACGTCCTGGTCCATCCCACCACCACGACATCAGCCGGACCGCGTTCCACCAATCGCACCGAGCGGGCCTCGAGCGCCTCCCGCACACCATCATCGGCCAGCACCAGAGCTGACGCCCCCCTTGGAATCATGTCGGCCGCAACATCGGCCGAGCTCAGTACATCCGCGTCGTCGGCTGAGATCCCGCAATTGGCCAGTCGCTGATGGAGTTGAGCCCGAGTTGGAGCGGAATTATTGGTGGCGAACAGCGCCCGAATTCCATGGGACCGGAGTGCCTCTACCGCTTGGGCTACTCCGTCGATGGGTTCACCGGTCAGCCACACCACGCCATCAAGATCGATGACCCATGTGCCAAACGGATCGGGGGGCCACATGGGCGAAGGCTAACCGCCGGTGTAGGTGAACTGGTCCTCGCTCGTGTCCTCACTGGAGCCCGACTGCGTGGTCACGGTGACCTCGACAGTGCCGACTCCAGGCGGGACGGTCACGGCCAAGAAATTCCCATCCTGGCTCACACTGATCGGCTTGACCGCGGTACCGCCAAAACTGACCGAAGTCGCCCCACTTAGATATTTGCCACCGATAAGAAGGCCGTAGCCACCTTTACCCGCGCCGGAAGTTGGAAAAATCGCTGTGGCTTGAGGCGCGATCTTGACGAAGCGATATCGCGCACTCTCCGTCGGAATACTCGTACCTCCGGGGGCCGTGACGGTCACAAAGGCTTTCCCAGATCCTCCAGGCGCGATGACCGCCATGAAGTCCCCAGAGGCGCTGACCTTCGTCACTTGTGCTGCCTTGCCTGGGCCAAAGTCAACTGTGTCGTTTGCAGCAAATCCCGATCCCGCGAGCAGTACCCCAGTTCCGCCTTGCACCAACCCTTCCGAGGGAGTGATACCGGACACAGCCGGCAACTGGGCATAGGTGAATATCGCCGCTGGTACCGATGCGCTGATGCCTCCAGCCGTGTCCACGGTGACGGTGGCCGGTCCCAAGTTGCCCTGGGGCACAATCACCGACATGGAATCTCCGTCCTTGGAAACGGAATTCACTAAGGCGTCTTCGGCGCCAAAAGTCACAGTGGACGTACGGGTGAGGTTTTGACCGTAAAGCGTGATGGGGTACCCGCCTGCCGTGCCGCCACGATTTTGCGACATTTGCCTGATGTACGGAACCACCGGATATGACAATCCGGCCCCGCAGTAGGCCAACGTGCCCTGCGGATTGAGTGTCACCTTCGAACAATCTGTAAGAGCGAAGGACACCGTGGTGGGTGGTGATGTCGACGTGTCTTCCACGACCTGGACCAACCCACCGGCACCCGTGATCTGCCCTCCGCTCAAATATACGAAGCGCCCATTTGGCGTGATCGCATCAGCCGTGAAGTCGCTCAGACTTTTTATGTTGCTTGGAGGGTTGAGCGTCGCCAACACCTGAGGAGCGGTGGCGAAGAGGTTCACAACCGACGCACCGACATACGCCGTCGCCCCGTTGGGAGAGAGCAGCAATCCCCGACCAGAGATGGTCGTACTGGCCAGCACCATTGGCACCTTCGAGGTCAGCAGCAGTGGGGTGATCTCTTCTCCGGTATTTCGAGGTCCATCGTCCAACACAAAGGCGTGCTCGTCATTGGAGGCAATGGCGATCGGCCCCATCCCGTATCCGACTTGTACTTTCCTCGGCTTGCTCACGTGTGATCCCTTGATGGCCACCTCCTGCACCGTTCCTGGCGCCGATTCAACTGGCTCACCAGTTCCTGCCGGCTTTTGGAACAGCCCACTTTCAGCTACGAGAGCGAAGCGCCCGTTCGATGCGATGGCGATCGAATCCATCACATTGCCGGTCAAGACCTGGGTGACCTGAGGCGGATTGAGTCCCAAGTTCACGATAAAAACGGATCCATTGGGAAGCCCGCCAATGGGCGGATTCACCGTGCTGGCCAAGAGCTCACTTCCGTTGGTCGAGATGGCGAGCCCCTTCACATTGCCAATGGGCACCGGGATCTGGCTGATAGTGGTGTTGCTCCCGCCCTTGAAGTGTTCGACGTCGATCTCTCCGCCGCTGGCGACATAGGCGTATTGGCCGTTGGGCGAGAACGCCACTGTCTGCTGGTTTTCGGCCGGGAGAGGCAGCGCATCTTTTTGTGAAGCAATGACGATGACCACCACCGCGGCCACGAGGATGATGGCGGCGGTGCTGACATTGAGCACCGTTCTCGAGATCTTGGGTTCGCTCCGGGCCATCTCCGGTGAGCGTAGACGCTGCTGAACGGTCCTTTGGGGGTATTTGAGGGCACCTGAGCTGACACGCTGCGACTTTGTAGGCTTCCCTTTCGAGAGCCATGGAGCCAGCCGAACTTCTCATCCCCTACGTGCCCAGGCTGATACTGGAATGGCTACAGGAATCCCCTGACCTTGGCTACCGGTCAATCCCTGGGACCCTCCTCTTTGCCGATATCTCCGGGTTCACCGATCTGACCGAGCGGCTGGCCCACCGCGGCAAGTTCGGAGCCGAGGAAATGGGCGACATCCTCAATCGGGTCTTCGAAGAGCTCCTCACCCAGGCCTATGACTTCGGGGCCGGCCTCATCAAATGGGGTGGAGATGCTGGACTGTTCCTGTTCCATGGCGAAAAGCACAGTGAGCGAGCCTGCACCGCTGCTGTCGAAATGCAGAAAGTGCTCCGCACCGTCGGACGACTCACCACCTCAGTCGGAGACGTCCGACTACGCATGTCGGTCGGCATCCACAGCGGAGATCTCGATTTCCTACTGGTGGGCACGGATCACCGCGATCTGATCGTGTCGGGTCCCGCCGCCACCGCAGTCGCTGACATGGAAAAGGTGGCCGATGCCGGCGAAATAGTGATCAGCGAATCAACGGCACAGCTACTTCCACCAGCCCAGGCCCAACACGTTGTCGGCGCGAGGAAGGGAGCGGGACACCTCCTCACGGCATCCCCCGAAGCAGAGCGCATGGAGATCGTGCGTCCACCAACGGTGCCGCAGACCATTGTGGAGTCGGCATTGGCCCCGACCATGCGGGACCACTATCTCAGCGGTGCTGTCGACAGCGAACATCGGCAGGTGACCGTCGCCTTCGTCCAATTCACCGGTGCCGACGCTCTCCTGGCCAACGAAGGCGCCGCTGCGCTGGAGTCGGCCGTGACCGAGGTGGTGGACGCCATACATCGGGCGGCAACGACGAATGACATCTCGATACTCGAAATCGATGTCTACGCTGATGGGGGCAAAGCACTACTCACGGCTGGTGCACCGAACATGCGGGGCGACAACGACGCTCGCATTCTCAGCGCGGCTCGCCAAATCATCGACAGCCACTGCCGGCTCCCAGTGAAAATCGGTGTCAACTGCGGCAGAGCCCTGGCTGGCGACTTCGGCCCGCGGTACCGACGTACGTACTCACTCGTTGGTGACGCCGTAAATCTTGGCGCTCGGCTCATGGCCAAGGCCCAGCACGGGGAGATCCTGGCCACGCCTATGGTCCTCGAACGCGCCCGTACGTCGTACGACTACGAGACGCTCGAACCTTTCCCGGTGAAGGGAAAAACCGTCCTCATCGAAGCGGTGCGTGTTGGAGCGGCCACTGGGCACGCCAAGACGGCAAAGGCCATCACGCCCCTCATTGGCCGGCGCAGCGAGATGGAGCTCCTCACGGAAGCGGGTCGCCAGGTCGACCGTCTTGAAGGGCAATTGGTAGACATTGTGGGGCCGGCTGGAATCGGGAAATCACGACTCATTGATGAACTCCTGTCCGAAGTCACTTGGCCGGTCTACCGCGCCGATGGTGACATTTATGGCAGCGCAACCCCCTACCAACCGTTTCACTCACTCTTCGAACAGATCTTTGATCTTCCCCCAACGTCGGATCCCGAAGGCCGTTCATTGGCCCTCACTACGGCCGTAGGGAACGCAGATCCGGAACTCGTACCCTGGCTGCCACTTATTGCCGTCGCCTCCGGAACTGACGTCGCGATGACTCGTGCGGTAGAGGACACCGGACCCGAGTTTCGCAAGGAGCGCCTAGAGCGCGTCGTGAGTGCCCTCCTCGAACGCACTCTCGCCAACCCCGTCATCATCGTCTTTAACGACGTGCACATCATGGACGGAGCCTCCGTCGATCTCTTGCGTCGCCTGGTGTCTGATGCCCAACAGCGCCCGTGGTTCATCCTGACCACACAGCGTCCGGAGGCGCACACCCCTCTTCCGGCTGTGTCCTATGGACATCGAATCGACCTGCAGCCCTTGGACAACGAAGCCGCCGATCAAGTGGTATCTGCTGCCACCGACGACGCTCCGCTGCCCGTCCACGTCATGAAAGAACTGGTGCGCCGCGCATCCGGCAACCCCCTCTTCCTCCATGAGCTCATTTCGGCCTTCCGGGAGACCCAGGACATTGATGCACTGCCGGATTCCGTCGAGGGCGTGATCGCTGCCCGCATTGACGATCTTGACCCAAACAGACGGCGACTTATTCGGACACTCGCGGTGCTGGGCATGACGGTCGACCTCGAGATCCTCGAAGCGTTTCTACGGATGGACGGGACCTCGTCACAGGGCCTGGCCTGGTCGGACTTGTCGGAATTCGTGGAGATGATCGATGCCCGTCAGATCTCCTTTGTCCATCACTTGACCCAGCAAGCGGCCTACGAAGGTCTCCCCGAGACGCGCCGCGTCACGCTTCATGGGTATGCCGCAGACGTGCTTGAGGCGTCCCCTCATGCTGAAGACATTGAGACGACGGCATTGCTCTCGCTCCACACCCATGCCGCACGGCGATACGGACCTGCGTGGACGTACTCCATCGAAGCGGCCAAACATGCGCGAGCTCGTTACGCCAATACGGAGGCTGCTCTCCTGTACCGGAGAACGCTTTCCGCCGGATCCCATTTGCGAGATCTGCCAATCGACGAAGTCCTCGCCGTGTACGAAACGCTGAGTGACATCTACCTTGATCTGGGCGAATTCGATGTGGCTGAGGAGGTCCTGCGGAGTGCGCGCAAGCTCGCACCCGACGACCCGGTTCGTTCAGCCAACCATTTCTTAAAAGCAGGAATTCTTCGGGAGCGCAACGGCCGGCTCTCCCAGGCCGTGGGTTGGTTCACCAGAGGGCTTCGGCTCCTGGAAATGGATACCGGTCCCGAAGCGGGTCACGTCCGATCAGAACTAATGGGTCTGCAAGCTCGAGTGAGGAGCTTCCAGGGGAAATGGCGCGAATCCATCCGTTGGTGTGAGTTGGCAGCAGTGGAGGCAGAGGCCAACGGGAACCTCCATGGACTTGCCCGGGCGCTGGAGACTCGCAACTGGGCCACCATCAGTCTGGGGCAGTTGGATGGCGACGATGATGTCCGACGAGCATCGGACATATTTGCTGGTCTCCATGACTGGAAATGTCAGGCAAGGGCCGAAGGGATCAGAGGATTGCGCTCTTTCCACCTTGGACGTTGGAATGAAGCCCTAAAGCACTATCGAGCCGCCGAACAGCTCTGTCATCAAACTGGCTCTGAATGGAACGCCTCGATTCAGCTAGCGAATCAGGCTGAGATCCTGTCCGATCAGGGGCATCTGGATGCCGCCACCACGGCGATCAACAACTCCATACGCGTCTGGCGTGGTGCAAGGGCGAGAGGCGATTTGGCCTTCGGTTATTACATTCTCGGTCGGATCGCCTCTCGATCAGGACAGTTCGACGAGGCAGTCTCGCTGTTTCGAGATTCTCGGGCCTATTTCGACGAACTCGGTGAGACACAGGAAGTCCTCATTGTCGACACCTTTATGGCGGAGTGCTCGCTCTTGGCTGGAGATTGGAAGGCGGCACTCTCCCAGGCTGACGCTTGTATCGCACGGGCAAACCAGCAGGATGGAGAAATAGCGACCCTGCTACCGCTCCTCCGCATTCGCGGTCGCGCTCTGATTGCACTCGGTGACGTTGAGCCTGGTCGCTCCAATCTCATTCAGTCACTCGAGAAGGCACGCTCGAGAGACGCTCAGCATGAGATCGCCTTCGCATTGCAGGCCTTGCTCGACTCCGGCAGCGCGGCGGATCTCGCCGAATCGGATTCCTGGGTTCAAGAGTACCGATCTCTGGCGCAGAACCTCGGGCTCGTGGTGACCGACATCCCAAATGGCAACCGCCCCGTGGTGCCGGCTAGTTCTCGCTAGTCAGCGCCACGGGGCGGTTACACATCTACTGCTTTACAACTGGTCCGGCTCAGGCGCCTCCAACTCGGGGGTCGCCACCTAGGGTGTCGATGTAGTAGGTGAAGCTGGGTCCACCTTCACCGTTGTAATAATTTGTCCCGTTCTCGCAAGGCGTGTTTTCACCATTGCAAATTGGGAGGAGTCCTTCGTACTCGCCGTTCACGAATGGAGCAGGCGAACCGTTGGCCGCGGTGAAGGGGTTGAGAGATCCATAACAAATTGGCGCCGGGCCATTCGGGTATACCTCGCCGACAAAGGGGTACTTGGTATTGAGCGTCGTGGCCGCAGGGCCGAAGATCTCGTAGTCCAGACTCTTCGTGTCACTGTCATTGGTGTCTGTGGACGCAAAGTTCACGATGTCACCGGGAGGTCCCTGAGAACTACAGGCCATCCCTGGCCCTCCGAAAAAGGCGGTCAGCGTGGTGTCCACGTCGGTCTGCTGTTGAATAGAAAAATTGGTCGAGTTGTCGGGGCTGTTCACATCGATGAAGCAGTTGCCGAATTCTTCACCTGCGGCACAAAACTGTTGATCGCCACCGGGCACTGGAAGCACGGTGAGCGTGGCCGTGGTCTTGCTGGCCGCCATCAAACTGTCTCCGGAGTAATTGGCGTGGATGGTCCACGTTCCCGCCGTCAATGCTGGGTAACGAATGATGGCTGCCGTGCAGGCGGTGACAGTGATGACTGCACCCAAGCAAGCAGGTACCGAGCCACTGCCCAGAGTCGTGATCGGACCATTCCCCTGCTCGGCAGTGAACGTCACGGATCCAGTCGGCAATACCTCAGCGCCGAGCACTACACCGAGTGGCTCAATGGTTGAGCTCATCTTGAAGCCACCCTCGACGCCACCGCCTACGTAAATGGTGGATGGTGAGAGCGTCTCCACACTGGTTGTCGGAACAAGTCCCGCAGCTCCAGCTCCGGAGGATCCCCCGATGGAGATGAGAGAAGCGGCCCCAATCCCCAGAGTCAGCAGACCTGCCGCCATTGGTCGAATGATTCGATTCACTTTCCGCCCTTTCGCCGTTACCGCCATGCCCACACTCGGAGCCAATCCATCACATGTTGGCCGATCAGCCGTGGAACGACTGACCTACCTCCACCAGAACATCGTGTCGATAGGTGATCTCATGGACATTACCTACCCATTACCACTCATTATGCCAGTTCAGCGGCATCTTCTGTGACAGGAAACGGGCTTGATGGCGTTCCCTTGCGGCCAAGTTCAGGTGACGCTCAGGAGAGAATTTCGAGTGCGTTGACGATCCCGGAGGCGCGGCCAGAAGTTATTTTCGCGGTTCCAAGGTATTTGTCGAATCCGAGTCGGCGTAGTTACCGTCCGTATCAATGAACGTCCCGGTGATGGTGAAAGGCAGATTGCCGCCGAAATGGGTCGTGCAACTGGTGGACTCTCCAGCCTTGCCTGTCAATGTCAGGGAACAGGCAATCCCTGAACTTGTTTCGAACAACACCACACCAACCGCGTCGGTTGGAAGACCATTTTCGGCCAACACTGTCGCTGGGTTGCTTCCCTTCCCAGTGGAGCCTGAGATGGTGAAGGAGGTTGGGACCCTGCCCGTCCTCGGTGTGATGATCACTTCAGGCGCCACAGTCGCTTCGCTCACCGAAACACCTAAACCATTCTTCTCTACGTAGCTGGCACCACCACCACCGCCGCCTCCGCTCCCGCTGGTATTGGGGCCGCAACTACCCGTGCCACCGCCCGAACCACCGACCCAACCGCCGCCTCCTCCGCCGCCGGCTACGTCACCGTCAACGTCTCCACCGACTCCGCCATTTCCAGGGGAACCTTTCCCGCCGAAGCCACCACACGACGCACTCCCCGGTCCCCCCGCTGCAGCCGCAGGGGTGTTACCCATGTCACCCTCAAGTCCACCACCACCGGCACCGAGGTCCGCACCAGCACCACCAGCTCCAGGTCCCGCGAGCGTGTCGAAGGCGCCAGCATTACCGCCGGTTCCTCCCACGTAGAAGAAATCTTGACCGCCGCCTCCGCCGCCGCCGGCGACAACAAGGCGGGGATCTGTTGCCGGAATAGCAGTGTCGATGCACTTCTCCGAAGCGACTGAACAGGTTTGAATGTCCGATGCGCCACCGCCATTTGGGGCAAATCCCAATACAGAACTCCCACCGCCATTAGTGCCGTCACTGCCACCGACTTCGACGTAGAGCGTCGAAGCCCGGGGGGCGACAGGAAGAATGGCTTTTACCTCGGCGCCCTTTCCGGGCGTGCCCCCATGCACAAGCTCTGCATTTGTTGCACGGCCTGCCGCTCCGACAACGGTCACCTGCAAATAGGTGGTTCCGCTCGGTACGACATACGGAGTCTCCCCCTCAGTAATCACTGTGGTCGACGTCGGTGGCGTAATTGCGCCCGACGCTGTTGTCAGAGAAAGCACGAAGATGCTCGGAGCCAAGAGCACCGCACCGGCGCCACCCACTCGTAAGGTGCGAACGAGCCGTGAAGACAAATAGCCGCCGAAACGGCCAGTGGCGATGGACATGAGGACCTCCACGGCTAGGCGAGCCCAATCATGCAGGGCTCGCAACCGAAAGAGCGCCTCCGGTTGCGCGACCCTATACCGAAGGCGCTGCACTTGCGCTGCCTTCTGTCCTGAAGTTCCGCATTTTCTGCTGGTTCCAGGCGTGATATTCAACGCGGGCTCACTTCAGTGGTCGATGCGGGATCCGCCATGACTGACGGTGCAGGGGCCGGGAACGTCCGTGCAGCTATCACCGATATGGCAATCGGATGACCCCACTTCACGCAGAAACGACCGCCGGGCCGGAGAGTTCACAGGAATCCCTGGAGTTCTCCGGCCCGGCGGTGTCTTACCTAGTTCTGTACTGAGAGTGGATTCTCCTTAAAGAGGAGCACTCCCGCTGCTACCAAGGTAGTCAACGTTACCGGCGAAGCTAGCGATGTAGATCCCGCCAAGCAGGCCAACAACCGTCTGGGAGTAGGTGGCCACTCCCTCGGCGTTGGTGACTGCTGTGCCGATCACCGTTCCATTGCCTGAGCTGAAGGTAATGAGCTGACCTACGAGGGGAGCCCCGTTTGCACTCAAGAGCGTGGCACTAAGGCTGTTCCAGAGCGGTCCCTCACGAGATGCCTCCGTTGTCGTCGCGGCCTGGGCGATGGTAACCGTGGTCTCAGAAGACGAGATGGATTTGTAGTTGGCGTCTGCGGCCTTAGTGGCCGTGACCGTGCACGCACCGGCCGAGTTTGCACTCAGGACCGATCCAACCACGGTGCAGCCAGCTGTGCCGGCGTTGGTCACCGCGTAGGAGACGGCTCCGGTGCCTGACCCACCAGCGACGGTGAGAGCAAGCGACGTTCCGTACGTGCCTGCGGTCGACGTGAGGATCAGCGGGGCCTGGGCACTGGGCGCAAAGGTCACAGCAGTGGAGGCCGAAGACACCATGAGGTAGTTGTCGTTACCGGACATGGTGGCCGTGACGAAGCAGGTGCCAGCCGAGGTGGCGCTCAGCGAACCAGCCGCTGTCACTGCGCAACCCGAGGCAGTTCCGCCTGCGTCATCGGTGTAGGTAACCGCTCCACCTGTGGTGCCACCAGTAGTGGCGAGGGTCAAGGGAGCACTCCAAGGACCAGTCACCTTGTTGATGGTCAGCGCTGACTGAGCTGACCTGGTGAAGGCGATGGCGGTGGCTGCTGACGAGACCGCAAGGTACTTGGCGTTGGCAGCCATGGTAGCGGTGACGTCACAGGTGCCGGCCGAGGTGGCAGTCAGCGATCCAGCTGCCGTCACTGCACAGCCGGTGGCGGTGCCGCCTGCATTAAGGACGTAACTGACAGCCCCAGCATCGGAGCCTCCGGTGGTGGCGAGCACCAAGGGGGCACTCCAAGGACCAGTGGCGGCAGTGATGTTCAGCGCTGCCTGTGCGATCGCCGTAAAGGAGATGGCCGTGACTGCCGAGGAGACCGAGCTGTAAGTAACGCTACCCGCCATGGTGGCGGTGACATTGCAAGTTCCAGACGAGGTAGCCGTCAGTGAACCAGTTCCTGTCACAGCACAGTCAGTGGCGGTGCCGCCGGCGTCAAGGGCGTAGCTGACCGCCCCTGCATCGGAGCCTCCGGTAGTGGCAAGAGCCAATGCGGCAGTCCATGGACCAGTGGCCGCGTTGATGGACAATGGCGCCTGAGGAAGTGTCGTAAAGGTAACCGCAGCGATCGGCGATACGACTGCAAAGTAGTTGGCGTTGCCAGCCATGATGGCCTGGACGAAGCAGGTGCCAGCCGAGGTAGCCGTCGCCGAACCGGGTGACGTCACTGCACAGCCCATAGCCGTGCCGCCTGCATCAAGAACGTAAGCGACGCTCTTGTCGACGGTACCGCCGGTGGTGCCGAGGGTCAACGGGGCACTGTAGGGACCAGTGGCCGGGTTGACGGTCAGAGTGGCCTGAGGTGCCTTGCCGAAGGTGATGGTGGTGGACGACGAGGAGACCGGACCGTATGTGGGGTTACCGGCCATGGTGGCGGTGACGAAGCACGTGCCAACCGAGGTGGCAGTCAGCGAACCGGCTGCCGTCACTGCACAGCCGGTGGCACTGCCTCCGGCATTAAGGACGTAAGTGACCGCTCCATTGTCGGTACCACCAGTGGTCTTAAGGGTCAACGGGCTACTCCAAGGACCAGTGGTGTTGTTGATGCTCAGTGCGGCCTGTGCCAGTGAAGTGAAGGTGATCGAGGTGACCACCGAGGAGACCGCACTGTAGGTGGCGTCGCCCGCCTTGGTGGCAGTCACCATGCACGTGCCAGCCGAGGAAGCTGTCAGCGAACCAGCTGCTGTTACCGCGCAGTTCGCCGCGGTGCCGCCAGCGTCAAGCGTGAAGGTGATCGCTTTAGCATCCGAACCGCCGGTCGCCGTCAGAGCAAGGGCGGCATTGAAAGGCCCAGTGTCCGGGGTGATGATCAGCGGAGCCTGCGCGTTCAATGTGAAAGCAATCGAGGTGATCGGCGAGGACACTGCGTGGTAGTTGGCATTGTCGGCCATGGTCGCGGTGACGAAGCACGTGCCGACTGAAGTGGCCGTTAGCGAACCGGCCGGTGTCACCGCACAACCAGTCGCGGTGCCGCCTGCATCAAGCGCGTAGATAACCAGTCCGCTATCGGAACCACCTGTGGTGCTGAGGGCCAATGGGCTACCGAAGGGGCCGACCTGAGGGGTGATGGTCAGCGCAGCCTGAGCTGCCTTCTGGAAGGTGATGGTGGTGATCACCGAAGAAACCGGACTGTAGGTGGCGTTGCCAGCCATGGTGGCGGTCACCAGGCACGTGCCGGCCGAGGTGGCAGTCAGCGAACCGGCTGGAGTTACTGCACAGCCCGTGGCGTTACCGCCTGTATTCGTGACAAAGGTAACGGCTCCGCCATCCGAACCACCGGTGGTGGTGAGATTCAGCGGGCCGCTCCAAGGACCAGAGACGTTGGTGATCTTCAGCGCCGACTGGTTGAGCGTGAAGTTGATAGCGGTGATGGCTGATAGGACCGGCTTAAATTGGGCATCACCAACCATGGTGGCCTGGACGTCGCACGTGCCGGCCGAGGCGGCAGTCAGCGAACCGCCTACTGTCACTGCACAGCCACCGGCAGTACCGCCTGTAAATTCAGCGAAAGTGACGACTCCGCCATCGGAGCCCCCAGTGGTAGTCAGAACCAAAGGACTAGTAAAAGGACCGCTCACCTTGTTAATCACCAACGGTGACTGGGTCGCTTTGCCGAAGGCAACAGGTGCAGCCGACGAAACGTCAGGTGCCACCAATCCGATCGTCAACATCACGCCCATGGCCAACACCGGTGCCGTCAGCAACCGCGCTGCGCGCGTTCGTTGAGACACCATGTTCTTGGCCCTGCTGTCCTTCGAGCTACTAAGCATCCGCCTGCCCCTTTTAGTTTTTGGATTCAATCCGTCGTCAACCTGCGGCCGGAAAGAATTTCCACCCCGACCAACCGACACTCAGATGTCGTATCTGAAATGCCAGTTGATTCTTAGCACAAACGGTGCAAGAGGGGTCAAGCCTATTGGCGACTATTCGGCGACTTATGTGAACTCACAGACGTGAAATACGGACCTGTGTTTCACCTCCGAGCGCCACCCCACGCGTCAGCCGGAACCCCTGTTTTGAGGGTCCCCCGCTCCACAACTATAAAGGTCAAGTAGAAGTTGACGGTGAGACTTGGCCTTAAGCTTGCTCCGAACAGCCGCTGACCAGCCCAGAAGCCACACAGCTGAAGGTGGGGTACAAGATTTTCGGGCCAGGACCGAACCCTCAAGCCGGGTCTTATGAAGTCCCCATGGACCTTTCCTGAGACCAGAAAATCGGGATCTCAAGGACTGAGGGTTGGAAGATTCAGAAGCGTTTGAAGAAGAATCACTCGCCGTCCACCAGGTTCAGGCCGACGGAAAATTCATCGAACGGCACAAGGGCTCACGCAAGCGACACTTTCAGTTCACCACCGTCGACGACTGGGTCTGCTGAAGGGTTGGGTCCAGAAGGAGGTCGATTGGACGGAGCGGCGCGGTACAATTGGTTGCATGTCGAGGCTTGGGCGGATCACCACCGATCCATCGATATGTCATGGTCAACCGACGGTTCGAGGGCTGCGCTATCCGGTTGAGAACCTCCTCGAGATGTTGGCCTCCGGCATGACCATTGAGGAGGTCATCGCCGACCACCCCGACCTTGAGCGTGATGATCTGCTCGCTGCGTTGGAGTTCGGGGCATTGGCGTCTGGCCAGCGCCGGGTGGTGCCGCTCGGCGCTGCATGAGGTTCCTGGTTGACGCGCAGCTTCCGATGAAGCTCGCCCAGCTGTTGAGCGACGCTGGACATGACTGCGTCCATACCTCGCAGCTACCTGAAGGGAACCGGTCGACCGACGCGGCGATCGTCGCTCTTGCCGACAGCGAGGACCGGGTGGTCGTGATAAAGGACCGAGACTTCAGGGATGGGCACCTTCTCCGCCGCTCTCCTCGTCGGCTGCTCATCGTGTCCACCGGCAATATCACCAACGTCTCCTTGCTGTCCCTGTTCGCCGACAATCTGCAAGCCGTCGTCGATTCCCTAACAGAGGCCGCGTTCGTAGAGTTCGGTCTGGCGGGCTTGATCGTGCACGGCAATCTCGACTGAGGGCTTCAGGACACGCGGACGGGGCCGATGACGATGGGACTGCGGAATGCCTGAGCCGTCACGCACGAAGCGCGGCTAGGAACTCTGTGCCCGCGTCAGGCGTAAGATCCTCAATCACCATCTCTCGCAGGCGCGCCATGGCCGCTCTCGGCGGGGGCTTGGGGGCCTCGACTCCGTGGTGTTGAAGTAGGGCCGGAGTAGCAAACCCCTCATATTTCACTTGGGGCACCAATTCTTGGGCCCGAACCCAGTAAGTCGTGTCGGAGGGGGGACTTGAACCCCCACGCCCTTGCGGGCACCAGCCCCTCAAGCTGGCGCGTCTGCCTATTCCGCCACTCCGACTGGCTTACGCCCTGTTGGAGCGCCTCGAGAGCGTAGCGCGTGCGTTCCGGGGCCTCGACGGCCCTCAGCTAGGGATTCGGCAGTGCCGGTGTGGTGCTACTCGTGGACTCCGCTTTTCGGACGGACCAGAACTGGGCGTACCAAAGGAAGCTGTCACTGGTGGGTGTCGCCGTCACTCCCCCGATGGTCCGGCTGGACACCAGAGCGCTCGGTTCGGTGAAGAGGGGAAGGGAGACCAAGTCCCCCCAGAGGACCACGTCGGCCATGGCGTAGTCAGCTGACGCCGCGCTAGGGCTCAACTGCTGTGAGGCCGTCGTCACCAGTTGATTGAAAGCAGAATTTGCGTAGCCGGTCCAGTCCTGAGAGCCGTCCTGTCCCGGTGGTCCGAGCAGCGTGGTGTACCAAGCGATGGTCTGGCTGAGGAAGGACGAGCTGGTGCGAGGCAACAGGGCGATGTCCGCGAAGCCGTCGGCCAGCACGGCTCCAGCTTGGCTGGCGCTGGCCACCGAGTATTCCGACACAGCAAAACCGGCAGCCTCCAACTCCGAAACCAATTGTGGCGCGGTGGCTGCTGCCCACGGGTCTCCGTCATCGACTACCAGGTGGAGTACGAACGGAACGCCGAAGGCCGAGTGCCAGGGCACGCCGGCGGCCCGCACGAATCCAGATGCGGTCATGAGTGCATTGGCCTGTGCCGGTACAGGCGTCGTGGGGAAGTTCACGGCGCCGCCCTGCACCACCAACGTCGTCGATGTGGACGAAGGAGTCGGCGGTGTCCCCGGTCCAACGGTGGTCGTGCTGTCGGTGGATTGCGAGTGGTAGCCGCTTTGCCCTTGCGCGTAGATGTGGCTGCTGGCCACCTGTGTGCTGCCGAGAGCCCAATCAGCCTGTTGGGTCACCAATGCTTGCCGATTGACCGAGAGCGAAATAGCAAAACGCACGTCCGGAGCCAGCCTGGTGTCGGGGCCACTGGCCATAAGTAGTTGCAGGACGGTGTCCGACAGATTCACTTGGCTCTGGGCCGACGGCAGCGACGTCATCTGGCTCAAAAATGACGGGGTGATGTCATCGGGCAATGCCACTTGAACGAAGCTGGACTGCATCCACTTGGCCAGCTGGTTCGTATCGGATGCGACGTGGATCACGATCTTCCGTGAATTGGCCGGCACTCCCCACCATTTCGGATTGGCCACCAAGTTGATGCTCTGCGCCGAGGCGGATCCAATAGCAAACGGTCCTCCAGAAAGGTCGATTGTGGGATCCACCGTGGCGCACGGTGGATCCCAACCCTCCTTCTCCATGATGTGGGCAGGCAAGAGATTGGCAAAGAGCATCTGCCAGTCAGCGAACGGCGTGCGGAAAGCGACAGTGACCGTCCGCCCGTGATTCGTCCCCTTCACGGAGAAGATGTCGCGGTAACCGGCAGTGCTGGCCACTGTCGTGGCGTCAGAAGTGGCGTCACCACGCTGCTGTTCCCACGCGTACATGAAGTCGGCCGACGTGATGGGTGTCCCGTCGGACCAGATCGCCTTGGGATTGAGCGTGTAGACGATGGTCTCCGGCTTGGTGCTGACCAACTCCGACTGCACAATCAGGTTCGGATTGGGCGTGGCGTTCCCGTTCGGACTGATGGTGAAGGGACTAGGGAGCACCGCCCCCAAAATCATCCGGGTGGCGGGGGTATTGCCCAGCACGGTGTGGGGATTACAGCCGGTTGGGCTCTGTTCAATACCGAGTGAGATGGTGCCGCCCCGCACGCCGACATACGTGATTGACGTCGTAGTGGTTCCCGGACTGCTGCACCCGGCAGCCAAAATGGCCAGCCCGAGTCCGCTGAGAAGTATTCGTCGCCGCCACCTGGGCCGAGGGCCCCGGTGCGTCACTGCAGCCGAAGGTCCAGCGTCAGCGTTGAGAAGGCAAAGACAATTGCTACCGTCACCGTGATGCGGTCAAGGTTGCGTTCAACCACGGTTGAACCTTGCGCCGCAGCGCCGACGCTGCCTCCGAACATGTCGGAAAGACCGCCACCCTTACCACTGTGCATGAGAATGAGGAAAATCAGACCAAGCGCGGCCACGATTTCGATCACGACATAGATCCACGTTGCTACGGACACACAGCCTCCAACTCGGTGCGATTGGCCTAGGAACGGTAGCAGGCGGCAGTGGCCCGAACGATGTCAAGGAAGCCAGCAGCCTCCAGGCTGGCCCCTCCTACCAGGAGTCCGTCCACATCGGGCTCGGCCATGAAGTCAGCCGCGTTGTCAGCCTTGACCGAACCTCCGTATTGCACCCGGACGGCGGCGGCGGCTTCATCCCCGGCCGACTTGGCCACCAGGGACCGAATGAACACGCAGGCATCCTCGGCATCGACGGCCGTCGCCGCGTTCCCGGTGCCGATGGCCCAGATGGGCTCGTAGGCCAGCACCATGGTGGCCACCGCATCGGCAGGCAGGCCCTCGACCGCCGCCAGCACCTGGCGCTCCAACACCGATTCGGTTTGAGACCGTCCCCGCTCTTCTTCCGTCTCGCCCACGCAAACGATGGGGAACATCTCGTGACGCAGCACCGCCCTCAGGGTGGCAGCCACCATTTCGTCCGTCATGCCGTACAGCGTCCGGCGCTCGGAGTGACCGACGATGACGTAGGTCGTGCCCAATCGCGCCAGAAAGCGCGGGCTTATCTCGCCGGTGTGAGCCCCAGCGTCCTGGTCGGAGCAGTGCTGCGCCCCCAGTGTGACTGGGATGCCTTCCTTCTCCACCAGCGTCTGCACCGTGCGCAGATCCGTGAAGGGTGGATGCACGCTGACGTCGACCGATTGCACATCGTCCGGCTTGATGCGCAATCCCAAATCGCGCACCATGTGCAGCGCCTCAATGTGGTCGTGATGCATCTTCCAGTTCCCACTCACCAGCGGGCGCCGGGCTGTCACTCCTTTGGGGCGTTACTGGCGTGCCGCAGCGCCCGGAGCGCCGGGAGGTCGCCGTTTGACTCAATGAAGCTGAGCGACGCTCCTCCGCCAGTCGAAAGAAAGCTCACTCGATCGGACAATCCCAGCTCGTCCAGTGCGCTGGCGCTGTCTCCGCCCCCGACCACCGAGAAGCCCTGGCAGTCGGCCACGGCTTGTGCCACTACCCGGGTCCCAGCCACGAACCGCTTGTCCTCGAACGCACCCATCGGTCCGTTCCACAGGACAGTGCCTGCCTCGCGGACAATGTCGGCGAATGAAGAGGCCGAATCGGGGCCGATGTCCAGTCCGGTCCAACCGTCGGGCAGATCGCGCTCAATCACCTTGACGCCACCACGAGGTCCTACGCCCCCACCCTGGGGTCCAAAGGTCCCTCCCGGCTCGAGGGCTCGGATATCGGTGGGTAACTGAATGTCGAGGCCGGAGTCGAGCAAGGCACGGCAGTCCGCAATGTGCTCTTCGTCGAGTAGCGAGCTGCCGACGTGGTGACCCATGGCCGCCAGAAACGTAAAGGCCATCCCGCCACCGACCACCAGTGTGTCCACCTTGGTGGAGAGCGCCTTGAGCACTTCAAGCTTGTCGGCCACCTTGGCGCCGCCGACGACTGCGACGAAGGGCCGTGCGGGACATTCCAGAATCCCGCCCAGCACTTCGATCTCCTTGGCCATCTGCAGTCCGGCCGCACTGGGCAGGTACTCGGGCGGACCAACAATTGAGGCGTGATTGCGATGGGCCACCCCGAAGGCCTCGTCGACGTAGGCGTCGAAACCCTCGACCAAACTGGCCACGAAGGCTGGGTCGTTGCCCTTCTCACCTGGGTCGAAACGCAAATTGTCACCAAGCTCGATCCCGGGGCACAACATCTGGAGGCGGTCGCGGACTGGTGTCATTTCCCATCGAGGGTCGCGAGTATTGGCAGGGCGACCGAGGTGAGAGATGGCCACCACTTCGGCCCCCTGATCCTGCAGCCAACGCAGGGTGGGAATGGCGGCAGTGATGCGGAAATCGTCGGCAACGGTGGCTTTGCCGTCAATACCGATGTGCAGCGGCACGTTGAAGTCGACCCGGACGAGCACCCGGCGCCCTTCGAGGTTTGGCAGATCCTCGAGGAGGGGGATGCCCTTCAGCGCGTGCATGAAATCAGGCCCCTACCAATACTGTCAGGTCGACCAAGCGGTTGGAGTAGCCCCATTCGTTGTCGTACCACCCCTCCACCTTGACCAGCGACATGTCGTCGTTGATGGGTTGGACCATGGTGAGTCCCGCATCGAAGATGCACGAGGCCGGCAGGCCGACGATGTCGCTGGAGACAATCGGGTCTTCCGTGTAGTCCAGGACACGATCGAGCGGTGGTTTGGCCGCCGCCTCAGCAAAGGCGGCATTGACCTCAGCGATGGAGGGGTTGCCCTGCACCACGGCAGTGAAGTCGGTGATGGATCCGGCCGGGATCGGCACCCGAAGCGACATCCCGTCCAGTCGCCCCTTCATGGCCGGTAGGACCAAGCTGGTGGCCTTGGCCGCCCCGGTGGTGCTGGGGACGATGTTGACCGCACCGGCTCGCGCCCGGCGCAGATCGGTGTGGGTGAGATCGAGGAGGTTCTGGTCGTTGGTGTAGGCGTGAGCAGTGGTCATCAGACCGCTGATGATCACGAAGGCATCATCGAGCACCTTGACCATGGGCACGAAGCAGTTGGTGGTGCACGAAGCGTTGGACACCACCACGTGCTTCTCCGGGTCGAACTCGTTGTCGTTCACACCGATCACGAACGTGGCGTCGGCATCTTTCGACGGCGCCGAAATGATGACCCGCTTGACCGAACCGTGCAGGTGGCCGGCGGCATCGGCCCGCGTGGTGAAGCGACCGGTCGACTCGATAACGACGTCGGCGCCCAACTTGCCCCAAGGCAGTTGTTCCGGCTCCCGTTCAGCCATGACTCGGATGTGATGATCTCCCACCAACAGGTCACTGCCTTCGACATCGACCGGAACCGGCATCCGTCCCTGTGAGGAGTCGTAGCGCAGCAGGTGCGCCAATGTCTCGGGTGAGGTCAGGTCATTCACTCCCACCACTTCCACATCGGCCCCCGTGGCCAACGCGGCGCGCAGGAAGTTTCGTCCTATTCGCCCGAATCCATTGATCCCTACCCGCACCGTCATTCAGACCCTCTTCCTCTCGAATGCCTATGCCAGCAGACCTGCGAGTGCATGCGCCAGTCTGCCAGGGCTGTGCACGCGAACGTTGGAACCTGTCAGTGGCGTGTCGACGACCCGAACATCCGTTTGACCGAGGGGCATGCCGCTGGTGCTGTCGCAGAGCACCACGTCTACGTCCACACCATGTCTGGCCAGGGCTTCCACATGGGAAGCCACATTGAAGTGGGCCGTCTCGGGCCACTGCGGCATCAAGTTACAGACGTACACCCGCTGCGCCTTGGTGCGAGCCACCGCATCGGCGATTCCTTGCACTGCCGCTGCCGCCAACACGCTGGTGAAGAGGGAACCGGGGCCAATGACCACCTGGTCGGCCTCCACTATCCGCTCTACCGCCAAGGATGGTGGCTGTGCATCGCCGGGCACCAGCGACACCATGTCGATGCCACCCGCTCGAGAGACGGCGACCTGGCCGGCTACCTCGCCGTTGGCTGCCACCGCTTTTAAGACGACTCGCTCACTGGTCGCCGGCAGCACATCGCCTTGTGCGCCCAGCAGTTCGGCCGCGGCATGAATGCCGGACACCAGATCACCAGTGGCATCCACCAATCCAGCCAAAATCAGATTGCCCAGGGCGTGCCCCGACAGCTCGCCCTCTTCGAAGCGGTGTTCGAATGCAACTGCCAAGGCCGAATCCTCCGCAGCCAACGCGACCAGACACTTGCGCATGTCGCCCAGCGCCACCACATTCAGCAATTCCCGTAGGCGCCCACTGGAACCGCCGTCGTCGGCCACCGAGACGACTCCGGTCAGCGTTCCCGCATACTGACGCGCAGCTCGGAGCGTCACCGCTGTCCCGTGTCCCCCGCCGAGGGCCACCACGGCTGGACGGCTCATCGATCCACATCCCGATGGAAGACCGACACCGGCTGTTCGTTGGTGCCTAGACGAATGGCCAGGGCTTCGGCCAGGGCCACTGAGCGATGGCGCCCGCCGGTACAGCCCATGGCAATGGTCAGGTAGGACTTCCCTTCCCGCACGAAGGACGGCAGGATGCTGGCCAGCAGTGCATCAACCTTCTCCAGGAAGTCCTGGGTCTCAGGCTGATTCAGCACGTAGTCACGGACCGGCTCGTCTAGCCCGCTTAACGGCCGCAGTTCCTCGACCCAGAAGGGGTTGGGAAGAAATCGGCAGTCGAAGACCACGTCGACGTCGAGCGGGATTCCGTGTTTGTACCCGAAGGACACCATCGATGTCTGCATGGTGGAGGCACCGCCTTCATCACCAAAGGCCTCGAGTATCCGGGTGCGCAGCTGGTTGGAATTGAGATCAGTGGTGTCAATAAGCAAGTCGGCTCGGTCACGCACCGGCGCCAACAGGCGACGCTCGTCGGCAATGGATTCCTCCACGCCGCGCGCTGCCAATGGGTGGCGTCGGCGGGTGCCTTCGTAGCGGCGCACCAACACGTCGTCGCTGGCGTCGAGGAAGAGGACGCGCACGCGATTGCGATCGGCCTGCAAAGCGTCGAGCACATCGGGCAGGTCGTCGAAATACTCAGGGCCCGTGCTGCCGCCGCCCCGACCGATGACCAGCGCCACGCGTTCAATTTCAGAACCGGGCAGTTCAGTCATTTCGGCCATCTTCATGATCAGCGCGGCCGGAAGGTTGTCGATGACAAACCAGCTCAGGTCTTCCAGGGTGGCCGCGGCCGTCGAACGGCCCGCTCCCGACATCCCCGTCACTACGAGGAATTCGCTCACCGTGCTCCAGTCTTGCGCACTCCGTCATACACGGCGCGTCCTACCTGGTCAGGCAACCAAGTGAGGGCCAACAATTGATCCAGGGTGGCGCCTCGGACGGCGTTGACCCCTCCCATCTCTTTCACCAGGCGAACCTTCCTGGTGGACCCCAGACCGGGAATCCCGTCCAGCAGACTCTTGGTCATCCGCTTGCCGCGCGACTCACGGTGAAAGGTGATGGCAAAGCGATGGGCCTCATCGCGGATCCGCTGCAATAGATACAGCGCATCTGATCCCCTCCGCAGCCGCACAGGTTCGGAAGATCCGGGCCGATAGACCTCTTCGAATTGTTTAGCCAGAGAAGCCAACTCGATCTGGTCGGTCAGCCCCAGCGACTCCACCACGCGCTCGGCCACGCCCAGCTGACCCTTGCCCCCATCGACCACTAACAGATTGGGTCGATAGGCGAACCGCCGGGGCTTGTCCCCCACCGGTGTACCCGCCTCTTGCACTAACGCGGTGAGTCGTCGGGTGAGGACCTCTTCCATGGCGGCGTAATCGTCGTTTCCCAACACCGTCTTCACCTTGAAGCGCCGATAGTCTGAGCGCTTAGCCAATCCGTCTTCAACCACCACCATGGAACCGACATAGTCGGTGCCCTGCAAGTGACTCATGTCGAAGCACTCGATCCGTAACGGCGCTTCCCTGAGCCCCAGAGCCGACTGCAACTCGGTCAGTGCCTTGGAACGAGCGTTGTGGTCAGACGCCCGACGCAGGCGATGACGGGCCAAGTCTTCGGTAGCCGAGCGCGTCACCGTCTCCTGTAATGCCCGCTTGGCGCCGCGCTGCGGCACACTGACGTCGACCGGACCTTGACGCTCGTTACGCAGCCAGCTCAGCAGCAGGTCGGGATCGTGAGGCGCCAGCGGCACGAACACTCGGCGCGGCACCTCAGCGCCACCCTCGCCGTAAATCTGCGCCAGGGCCACGGCCATGAACTCAGGATCAGTCAGGTCTTCGACCTTTTCGGCCACGAAGCCACGATGACCCACCACGCGTCCTCGACGCACATGGAAGATCTGTACCGACGCCTCAAGGGGATCTTGGGCCAGACCGATCACATCAAAATCCTCGTTCTGGTCCGACACCATCTGCTGTGCTTCGGCCGCCTTGTGCACCACGGTGATGCGGTCACGCACCCGAGCGGCTCGTTCGAACTGCAATTCGTCAGACGCCACCAGCATCTCGGCCTCGAGTCGAGCGAGCACCGGCTCCGTGTCACCGGAGAGGAATCCCATCAGGTCTCGCAGGTACCCGTCATACGCCTCGTGATCGACGGCACCCACACAAGGTCCAGAACAGCGGTCGATGTCGTAAAGCAGACAAGGCCGCCCTAATCGTTCGTGGCGGACGAACTTCGAGTCGGAACAGGTCCGGACCGGAAAACTACGTACGAGGAGATCCAGGGTGGATCGAATGGCCCCAGCGTGCCCGTAGGGGCCGAAGTAGCGCACACCTTTGCGCTTTCGCCCTCGGACCACCGCGGGCCGAGGCCATTCGTCGTCCAGCGTGATGGCCAGCCACGGGTAGCTCTTGTCGTCCTTGAGCCGGATGTTGAATCGAGGCTGATGCGTCTTGATCAGCGTGTCTTCGAGGATCAGCGCATCCACCTCGCTGTCCACGACCACCCATTCCACGTGGTCAGCCAGGGCCACCATTTGGGCCGTCCGGGGCAGGAGCACGGCCGAGTCCTGCCAGTAATTCGGCAGGCGGTGGCGCAGGGACTTCGCTTTCCCCACGTAGAGGATGCGGCCCTCGGCATCGAAAAATTGATACGACCCCGGCACATCGGGGATTGAGCCAGTTTGGGGCCGATATTGCATCACTCCCATGCTCGCGCAGCCACTGACATGGGGCGTTACACTTGTCGTGCCGGCCTGGTTTCCGGCACGACACCTCGCACCGAGGCCGACACACCCGCGGATGGGCGACCAGGCTGTCCCCGCCGGCCAGATCGGTGCTCTCCCTCAAAGGGGGCATACAGATGCTCAGGCTCCAATCCCCGCTCCCCGAGCGCTACACCACCGCGACCGCCGACCAGCTGGTCGAGATGATCGGTGCAGCCAAGGGAGAACTCGGCTCTCGGCTTTTCATATTGGGCCACCACTACCAGCGCGACGACGTCATGCGCTGGGCCGACGCTCGAGGCGACTCCTTCGGATTGTCCCGCCTGGCTGCTGCTCAATCCGAGGCCGAGTTCATCGTGTTCTGCGGTGTCCACTTCATGGCCGAATCGGCTGATGTACTGACTGGCGCTCACCAACAGGTGCTGTTGCCCGACCTCAACGCTGGTTGCTCCATGGCCGACATGGCCAACATCGACCAGGTGGAGGAAGCCTGGGAAGAACTGGCCCGGGTGATCGATGTCGAACGAGTGGTGCCAATCACCTACATGAACTCGTCGGCGGCGCTCAAGGCCTTCGTCGGCCGCCATGGCGGCGCCGTCTGCACCTCTTCGAATGCCCGAGCCATCTTGAGCTGGGCCCTCGATCGCGGCGACAAGGTCCTCTTCTTCCCGGACCAGCACCTGGGCCGCAATACCGGCTTCGACATGGGCTATGGAGCCGACGACATGGCGGTCTGGAACCCACGGCAAGCGCTGGGGGGCCTCAGCGACACCCAAGTCAAAGAATCCACGTTGCTGCTGTGGAAGGGGCACTGTTCGGTGCACCAACGCTTCCGCCCCGAACACGTCGACGCCTTCAGAGCCGAACACCCCGACGGTCTGGTCATGATCCACCCCGAATGTGCACACGAAGTGGTCGCCCTGGCCGACCTGGTGGGATCCACCGATCGCCTCATTAAGGGCGTCGCCGAGGCTCCCTCTGGAGCGGTCATCGGCATGGCCACCGAAATCCACCTGGTGCACCGCTTGGACAACGAGACGCCCGACAAGACGGTGGTCTGCCTCGACCCGTTGGTCTGCCCCTGCTCGACCATGTCCCGCATCGATCCCCCACACCTGGCCTGGATCCTCGAGGGTCTGACCTCCGATGACGTCCGTAATCGGATAGAAGTGGACGCCACGACAGCGGAATGGGCCAGGGTCGCCTTGGAACGGATGCTGTCCATTACCTAAGAGCGGGAGGGTCCGATGCGACGGATACGGGTTCGAGTAGCCGGCGCGGTTTCGATCGGATTTCTGGCTGCATCTGCTCTCACCGTGGTTGCCACCTCACCGGCCGGCGCCACATCCCTCAACAGCACCATGACGGTGACCGCGCCGGCATCGGTGGTGTACGGACAGCCGATGACCCTGACCGCCACGGTCAAGGGCCCCGCCGGCGACGCCACTCCGACTGGAAGCGTCCACATCTTCGGCGGGTCCGGCCAGAACGGCGGCTGCACCATCACCCTGGCCAAGGGGACGGGCAGCTGCACCACCCCGAATGCCGACAACGGTCCTACCCAACCGGTGAATCCGGCTGATCCGGTGACGGCCGCATACTCCGGTGATGGCAGCTATGCCGGCTCGGTCTACGGCGCGGTGACATATAAGGCGCCGACCGTGGACATCTCGCCGGCCAAGACCACACTGGCACTGACCTCTTCTTCCAATCCGGTCGCCGCTGGAAAAGCAGTGACCTTCACCGCCGCACTCAAGGTCACCGCACCGGGTACCGGCATTCCCGACGGATCGGTCCTCTTCAGCGACAACGGTGGACCCGTCAACGGATGCTCCACCACGCCGGCCTCCAACAATGGGACATCCCTTACGTGGAACTGTGCGCCCGATGTGGCGGCCGACCCCGATGCGGCCGGCGGCACCATCGGGGCCACCTTCAGTGGGAGTTCCGACTACGCCAGCTCCAACGCCAGCCCCATTCAACAAATGGTCACCACTTCGACGACCACGGTGCTGGCGTCTGCCAGTCCGAACCCAGTCAACCCCGGGGAATCCGTCACCTTCTTCGCTACCGTGACCGGGCCAAGCGGGACTCCCACCGGTTCGGTGACCATCAGCGCGGCCGGCATCGTTCTGTGCACCTTTGCCGTGCCCGCTGCTTCCTCGTGCAAGACCGGTCCCCCGCCTGTCGGCTTCGACACCGTCACCGCCTCCTTCGTGAGCAGTTCAGGCAAAGCCACAACGGCATCCGCCACCTTCACCCTGACGGTGAGCCCGTCGACTTCACCGGTGGTCGGCATAGAGGCAACTCCAGACGGTCGGGGTTATTGGGTAGCGCGAGCAGACGGCGCCGTGTCGGCCTTTGGCAACGCGGTTGACGTTGGGTCCATGTACGGCAAGACCCTCAATGCGCCCATCGTCGGAATCGCCAGCACCGCCGACGGTCAGGGGTACTGGCTGGTGGCGGCCGACGGCGGCATCTTCACCTTCGGTGACGCCGCCTTTTACGGCTCCACGGGCAATATCCGCCTCAACCAGCCCATCGTCGGCATGACCGCCACACCTGACGGTCACGGCTACTACTTCGTGGCCTCGGACGGCGGCGTCTTCAGCTACGGCGACGGGCAGTTTCAAGGCAGCATGGGCGGGTTCCGGCTGAACCAGCCCGTCGTGGGCATGGCCGTGGACCAGACCACCGGGGGCTATTGGCTCGTCGCAGCTGACGGCGGCGTGTTCTCCTTCAACGCGGCGTTCGATGGGTCCACGGGCAATATCCGCCTCAACCAGCCCATCGTGGGCATGGAGGCCGCGCCCAACGGTGCTGGTTACCGCTTCGTCGCCAGCGACGGCGGGGTGTTCTGCTTCAAGCAGCCCTTCGACGGTTCGGCCAGCGGTGTCGACTTGTCGAGCAATCCCGTCGTCGGCATGGCCGCGGCGGCGAACGGTGGCTACTGGTTGGTGGCCCGCAATGGGCAGGTGTTGGCCGAAGGCACGGCCAATGACGGCAGCGCCACCTGATGACCTGAGTCAGGCCACGCCGTTGACCGGATTCGGCACCATGGTGCGGGCCCCCTGGAAGACGACCAGGTTGGATGGCTCGGGGTCGAGCGGACCGCTGCCATCGGGGACGACCCATACGTGGATCATCGGCGGGGTGACCTCGTTGACGCCGCCGCTCGGGCAGGCGCCGTCTTTGGCGGTGCCGACCACCGATCCATTCCCCAAACACAGGTTGGTGTGGACATGCCATTGCGTCAGGCAGCCGCCCGGTTGAGGCGGCGTCGCGCCGTCCTGAGGCATCAGGTACATGGCGGCCACCAGCACCGCGCCGCGCTTGGTGTTGTCATAGACGAGGACCGGTACGGCCTTGGGGTCGAGGTCGTTGGTCTGCTCTCGATACAGAGTGGGATTGATGTAGTGCACCTGGCGCTGCCCCGTCGGGGTGAGGGGCACGTAGCCAGCAGCCTTCGCCGCCGCCAGGCTGCGATATGGAGCCACCGCCGACACAGTCGCATTGACCAACGTCACCGCAGCCTGCCGCTGGTTCGACGTCGGAGTGCTGTTGCAGCTGACGTCAACCATCTTCATGCCGGCGGCCATTGTGCCCATGTCGTAGGGCCACGTGATGGCTCCGGCGGGCGAATTGGTCGGGAGCGAAAACGCCGTGCTCCTGTCCGAAGTGGTCATGCCACTCATGCCAGCCATTCCGCCCATCCCGGTCATCTTCGATGACGTCGAAGACGCTGACGCGGTTGCCGCGGTGGTACCAGCGATCCCAGCCACCCCGAGCAAAGTGACGAGCGCGACGGGGATGGCGCCCGCCACAAGGAGGGCGTCCCGAGATCGTGAAGTCTTCACCGTGGTGGCGACGGGGACCAACAGCACCAGGGCCGAAGCCAATTCAATGGTGGTGGTGATCAAACCGACCGGATCGGCCGTCTCCCACCCGGCCAAAAGGTAGAGCGCGTAGAAACCGGCAGTACCGGCCAACACCGCCACAGAAATTAACTTCCAGTGCGGGCGGGCCAAGAACAGCCACACACCGGCCCCGACGAAGAGTGCGGCATCAAGGCAGAAGAGGAGAGCCGTCCCGTGGGCATCTCGCCAGTGCGTCGGGACGATGACCACGTGGACGATGAAGCCGATCCATATGCCAATGAGCGCGATCTTGGCTCGGCCACTCAATCCGTCGAGCCGCCGTCCGACCGCCACCGCCGACGAGACGTGCTGCGACCGCAGCGCCTGCAACCCGCAGTAGGCCAGCCACACCAAGAGTGGTGTGGCCACCAGAGCCACCAGGCCCGGGAAGTGCTCCGATGGCACCACCCAAATGCTGTTAGGTCCGGACATATCCATGCTCATCACCTCTGCCTACAGGCTACGTAATGGATATGAGGAAAGAGTAAGGAGACCCTAAAGAATGTTCAGGCCAGCTGGCGAGCCAGGATCGGCTTGAGTACCTCACCGGTGTAACTACCGGCTGTCTTGGCCACCTGCTCGGGCGTCCCTTCGGCGATGACCTGGCCACCCTTGTCTCCGCCTTCAGGACCGAGGTCGATGATCCAGTCCGCCGTCTTGATGACATCGAGATTGTGCTCAATCACCACCACGGTGTTGCCCTGCTCCACCAACCGGCCCAACACCTCGAGCAGTCGGCGCGTGTCCTCAAAATGGAGGCCCGTGGTGGGCTCGTCCAACACGTAAAAGGTGTGCCCGGTTGGCCGCCGACTCAATTCACTGGCCAGTTTCACCCGCTGAGCCTCCCCACCCGACAGCGTCGGCGCCGGTTGCCCCAGCCGCACGTAGCCCAAGCCCACGTCCACCAACGTCTGCATGTGGCGAGCGATGGGTGGCTGTTTGGAGAAGAAGCCCAGCGCCTCTTTGCACGAAAGGTCCAGCACATCGGCGATGGTCTTGCCGCGGAAGGTGATCTCCAACGTGTCCCGGTTGTAGCGCGCCCCGTGGCAGATCTCGCATGGCACATAGACGTCGGGCAGGAAATGCATCTCGATCTTGATGGTGCCGTCGCCCGCGCAGGCCTCGCAGCGCCCACCCCGAACGTTGAAGGAGAAACGTCCCGGTTGGTAGCCGCGCACCTTGGCCTCGGCTGTCTGGGCGAAAAGCTTGCGGATGTGATCGAACACGCCCGTATACGTGGCCGGATTCGACCGGGGCGTGCGCCCGATCGGGGCCTGGTCCACGTCGACCACCTTGTCGAGGTGGCTGATCCCCTCCACCGTCTTGTGCCGACCCGGCAGGGTCTTGGCTCGGTGCAGCTGCTGGGCCAGTGAACGCAGGAGGATGTCGTTGACCAGCGTCGACTTACCCGATCCCGAGACACCGGTCACCGCCACCAAGCAGCCGAGTGGGAAGGACACATCGATTTCACGCAGGTTGTGCTCTCGCGCCCCACGTACGGTGACCACATCGCCCGTGCCGGGGCGGCGCCGGCTCGGGATGGCAATGGATCGTTTGCCCGACAGGTATTGGCCGGTGATCGACTCCTTGTTGGACAGGAGCCCGCCCTTGCCGGTCACCGGCCCGGCATGCACCACGTTGCCGCCGTGCTCGCCCGCACCCGGCCCGATGTCCACCACGTAGTCCGCGGTGCGGATGGTCTCCTCGTCATGCTCGACCACAATCACGGTGTTGCCCAGATTGCGCAGACGAATGAGCGTCCCGATCAGCCGCTGATTGTCGCGCTGGTGCAGGCCGATGGATGGCTCGTCCAGCACATAGAGCACGCCAACCAGTCCGCTGCCGATTTGGCTGGCCAGACGGATGCGCTGGGCCTCGCCACCAGAGAGTGTCCCGGCCGAACGCCCCAACGACAAATAATCGAGTCCCACATCGAGCAGGAACTGCATGCGCTCGCGCACTTCCTTGAAGACTCGATCGGCGATCATGTGCTCACGGTCGCTGAGCTCAAGCGTCGACATGGCCTCCACCGCATTGGCGATGGAGAGGCCGCACAGCTCATAGATGTTCCGACCGCCCACCGTCACCGCCAGCGATTCCGGCTTGAGTCGGGCACCCTTGCACTCTGGGCAGTCGACTTCTCGCATGAACTGCTCGATCTGCTCCCGGGACCAATCCGATTCGGCCTCACCGTGCCGACGCTGCAGCCACGGCACAATCCCCTCGAACTGGGCCTCATACGAACGAGAGCGCCCGAAGCGGTTCTTGTAGGTGACTTGAATATTCTTGGCGCCCGTGCCGTAGAGCACCAGCTTCTTGTCCTTGGCCTTGAGCGACTTCCAGGGCGCGGTAAACGAGAAGCCACCGAAGTCGGCCACACCTGACTGCAGACCCGTGAAGTACTCGCTGCGGGCTCCGGCCCAGGGCGCCAAGGCGCCGTCAGCCAGGGACAGCGAGTCGTCCGGGACCACCAATTCGGGGTCCACTTCGAACTTGGTACCCAGCCCCACACAGGACGGGCAGGCTCCGTAGGGCGAGTTGAAGGAGAAGCTGCGCGGTGCCGGCTCCTCGAAGCTGATCCCGTCGTAGGCGCAGGCCAGGTGCTGCGAGAAGGTAATGCCCTCATCGCTGTCCATCACCAGGACCTCGGCCGTGCCGCCGGTGAGCTCCAATGCCGTCTCGATCGATTCGGTCAGCCGCTGCCGGATGTTGTCCCTTCGGATGAGGCGGTCCACCACCACCTCAATGGTGTGGGTCTCGTAGCGGGCCAGGGCCACGGCGGCCCGATCAGCCAGCTCAATGGCCTCGCCATCGACCCGGACGCGGGCAAAGCCCTGCTTGGCCAGGTCGTCCAGCAGGGTGCTGTATTCGCCCTTACGACCCCGGACCACCGGAGCCAAGACTTGGAACTTGGTGCCCTCGTCCAGTTCCAACACGCGGTCGACAATCTGCTGCGGTGTCTGCCGGGCCACCGGCCGGCCGCAAATCGGGCAATGCGGGTGACCAATGCGGGCATAGAGCAGCCGGAGATAGTCGTAGACCTCGGTGATGGTTCCCACCGTGGAGCGGGGGTTGCGTGAGGCCGACTTCTGGTCGATGGAGATGGCTGGCGACAGCCCTTCAATGAAGTCGACGTCGGGCTTGTCCATTTGGCCCAGGAATTGGCGGGCGTAGGCCGAAAGGGACTCGACGTAACGGCGCTGACCCTCAGCATAAATGGTGTCAAAGGCCAGCGAAGACTTCCCCGACCCCGAAAGCCCGGTAAAGACGATGAGCTTGTCCCGCGGCAGGTCCAGCGAGACATCTCGCAGGTTGTGCTCGCGGGCGCCGCGAACGACGAGACGATCGGCCATTGGCCGAGGATACCGGTCGGGTGTATCACTCCCTCCCGACGGACCTATTCGAAGGTCAGGTCTTCCTCGCCCCAGTAGGCCTCAACGGCTGAGATCAGGCCCTCGTCAGTCAGCGTAAAGACCTCCACCCCACGGATGTGCATGGTGGACCCACCGGCCAACCCCAGCGTGATGTGGAAGGTGATGGCGGCCTTATCGGCCACCGGGTAGACCTCCTCCACCTCGAACAACATGGTCTCGCAGCCATCGAAGGAGCGCTGGATGAAGGCCTGAATGGCCTCACGACCCACATTGGCCGGCGTCGGATAGGGGTCGACCTGCACCGCATCGGGCGTGAAGAGGGCGCCATAGGCGTCGGCGTCCTTGGAGGTCACGGTAGCGGCGTAGCGCTCCATGGCCGAGCGCAGCTGTGCGGTAGTGGGCATGTACGCCACCCTACTTATCCGGTCATTGATGTCCGCAACTGGGCGATCTCGTCTCGCAGGAGGGCCGCCTCCTCATAACGCAACTCGGCTGCGGCGGCCTTCATCTCACCCTCCAGCTGGGTCAGGAGCTCCATCGCTTCGGCCGGTGTCGTGGCGTCCCCATCGCTCAGCAGCGACTTGCGCTGATTGCCGCGTACGGCGGCATTGCGTCGAACCTCAGCCCGACTGCGGCCGGCCGTGGTGGAGCGCCCTCCGCCTCTTCCACTCGAACCGCGAAGCCGCTCCAATATGTCGGTCACCGTCTTGCGAATCGTCTGGGGGTCAATCCCGTGTTCGAGGTTGTATGCCGTCTGAATTTCACGCCGACGCTGGGTCACCGAAATAGCTTCCCGCATGGAGTCGGTGATGGTGTCGGCATAGAGCACCACCGTGCCGTCCACGTTGCGCGCCGCCCGCCCCATGGTCTGAATCAGCGACGATGCCGAACGGAGGAATCCTTCCTTGTCCGCATCCAAGATCGCCACCAGCGCCACTTCGGGCAGGTCGAGACCCTCCCGCAGTAAATTGATGCCGACCAACACGTCGATTGATCCCAGCCGAAGCTCACGCAGGATCTCAATACGCGTGATGGTGTCAATATCCGAATGGAGGTACTGGACCCGCACCCCGGCGTCGGCCAAGTAGTCAGTCAGGTCCTCGGCCATCTTCTTCGTCAGCGTGGTCACCAACACCCGTCCACCGGCGGCCACGGTGACTCCGATGCGGGCCAGCAGATCGTCCACCTGGCCCTTGGTCGGCATGATGGTCACTTCGGGGTCGACCAAGCCAGTGGGACGGATGACCTGCTCCACCATCTGGGTGGAGTGTTCCTGCTCGAACGATCCCGGCGTGGCCGACACGAACACACATTGCGGCACGCGCTCAATGAACTCCTCGAACCGCAGCGGTCGGTTGTCTCGGGCCGATGGCAGTCGGAAGCCATGCTCCACCAACACGTCCTTGCGCGAGCGGTCGCCGGCATGCTGCCCATGGAGCTGAGGCACCGCCACGTGACTTTCGTCAATCACCACCAAATAGTCCTTCGGAAAGAAATCCAAGAGGGTGTACGGCGTCTCACCCGGAGCGCGGCCATCCAAATGGCGCGAGTAATTTTCAATGCCCGAACAGATGCCCGTCTCGGCCAGCATTTCGAGGTCATGTTCGGTGCGCACACGGAGACGTTGTGCCTCCAGGAGCTTGCCCGCCTTGTCGAACTCCTGCAGGCGCTCTCTCAGTTCTGTTTCGATCGTTCCGACCGCCCGCTGAATAATTTCGTCGCCCGTGACGTAATGCGTGGCGGCGTAGACGGCCACGTCCTCCATCTCATCGCCCATCTCACCCGTCATCACATCAAAAGGCACGATGCGCTCGACGGTGTCACCGAACAGCTCCACCCGCAGCGCCTGCTCCTCGTAGGCCGGGTGGATCTCCACCGTGTCGCCGCGGGCCCGGAAGGTGCCGCGAACCAAGTTGATGTCGTTCCGGGCGTAATTGCAGGTTCACCAATTGCCGCAAGATGTCACGCTGGTCCACCTGCTGGCCCACTGTCAGCGCCAGAATCCGGTCCCGGTATTCCTCCGGCGATCCCAATCCGTAAATGCAAGACACCGAAGCCACCACGATCACATCCCGACGCATCAGTAACGACGACGTAGTGGCGTGCCTCAGCCGATCGATCTCGTCGTTGATGGACGAGTCCTTCTCAATGTAGGTATCGGTAGTCGGGAGGTAGGCCTCAGGTTGGTAGTAGTCGTAGTACGAGACAAAGAACTCCACCCGATTCTTCGGAAAGAGGTCCCGCAATTCCGACGACAGCTGGGCGGCCAGCGACTTGTTGGGCTCGATGATGAGCGTCGGTCGCTGGACTTGCTCGATCATCCAGGCGATGGTGGCCGTCTTACCGGACCCGGTGATGCCCTGGAGGGTCTGATACCGGTCGCCCCGCTCTACCCCTTCGACCAAGGAGGCAATGGCGGTGGGCTGATCGCCCGAAGGCTTGAAGGGAGAGACAACCTCGAAATCAGCCATTCACCGAGGCTACCCGGAGGGTGTGACGGCCTCTTCGGCCGTCTCACCCTCCGGGTAGTGGCTCAGTGTGAACGTTATGAACCGCCGATGATGTCCTCGAGTGCCGTGTCGAGCGTCAATGGAGTCACGGCCACGGTGCCACCGAGCACATTGATATCATTGATCCGTGATCCTGCGGTGTCGAAGATGAACCCGCTCGGAGTTCCCCCAGCGGCCAAGAAACCACTGAGGTAATTCCCGATGGTGTTGGGATCGAATGTCAGCAGGATGGGCTCAGGTTGACCACCAGGAGCCAACGTGGCGGCGTAGCCGGCACCGGCCAGACCGTCGGAGTAGAAGTCCCCACGGGCCAGCACAATCTGATTCGCGCTGTTGAGGTCCCAACCCAAACCGGCTCCGGCCGAGCTGTCCAGCTCGAAGGCAGCCAGCTCTTGTGACGTGTCGGTGTAGTCCTGTCCCGCAATGCGCAGCACGGTGATGCCCATACCTTCCAGCTGTGTCACCACACCGTCGGACACCGCCAAGGGGCCACCGACCAGGATGACCTGGGTGATGCCCAAATCAGTCAACGAGGCTGCAGCCTGCGAGGCCAGCGCCGTCGGCGTGGTCAGTACCACTGGGAAATGCTCGCTGTAAGCGATGACACTGGCTGAAGTTGCATCCTCAAAGGACGTGCCTGTGGCCAGAATGGCCGTCCGAGCCGCCGTCGTGGGACCGGCACTTGAGGACAGCCCTGAGGTGTCGTCGTAGTTGCCATAGGCCTTCGGGAACGCTGCCTTGCCCACCGTGTTGCTCGGGAAATAGGTAGCGATCACGTTCGACGTGTCGTACTCGGTGGCACCGGACAGTACGTTGACCGTCAAGTCTTCGGTGGGTGTCACCGGGGTGACGCCACCGCACGTGTAGGCGGGCATCGACTGCAGCTGACTTACCACTGCGTTGCTGACGGCCAAGTTACCTCCGACCACATACACGGTGTTGATGGCCATCTGACGCAGCGCGTTCGCCGTCTCAGTGGACAGCGTGGCCGTCGGGGTCAAGAGGATGCCCGTGTGCAGCTGGCCGGCCAGGTAGCTGGCGGACAACGCGTCAGGGAAGTTCGAGTCGGTGGCCAAGACCACTGATCGTGGCGACGTAGCACTGCATGTAAACGCACCGACAAACTCGGCCACCGCGGTGCCGTCGGCGTCAGCGCCAGCGGTGCGAGTGGTGGTCAATTCGTCGTAGGCGGTCACCGGGGTGGTGTTGATGGCAAAGCCACCGGTGCAGTCATTCAAATTGCTATCAGTGACATTGACCGTATTCAGCCCCAATACGCCGCCGCCATCGATATGCACATTGCTGAGCGTGTATGTGGCAGGAGCAGCCGTGGATTGTGTGGTCACATCGAAGGCCACAATCCCAGGTGAGGGATTGGTCACGGCGCCAACCACGACACCACCGCCGGTAGCGGTCAGCATCGGCTCGCCGCCGGTCACGTCAAAGGCGCCATGCGCCAGAGCCACACACACGTATCCGAGTGCCACACCCTTAGGTGCCGACTCGGTCACCGTGATGGGACTGATGGGCTGATCAGAATCGGCGCCGCTCAGGAGTCCAACCTTGGGAGTATTGGCGGTCACTGCGGCCGAGTACACCGCAGCATTCGGCGGCACGACCAACAGTGCAGTCGCGGCTGGAGTGACGTTGGTGTAAGTGGAATCAAGCATCGACACTGTTGGCGTGGGGTTAGACACCACGCCGCTGCCGACTGAGTAGTGGACATTGGAAACCGTCACCGTCCAGTTCGAAGGAGCAGTCTGGGGCGTCTCCGAATTGGCGAAGGTCAGGGTCAGGTCATTGGTCAAGCCAACCGCCGTGCAGGCAGCGTGGGTACCGGTGACGGGCTCCAATCCGAGCGTCGGCGTGACTGTGGGAGCCGTCCCACCATCGCCGGGTGTCACTTCTGCCACTGTCACAGTCGGGGCGCCATCAAACTCGATGTCGTCAGCGACGCCACAGGCGGCGTTCAAGCCGGCAGAAACAATTCCCTGGGGATTGACCACCAGCTGCAAGCTGTCGCCCGTGGCGAATGTGTTGGGCACGGTAATGGTCCAGCCGGAAACGGCCTGGTTCGCTATACCGTTCAGAATCGGCGTGACTGTCGAACCCAGGCTCAGCGCCACAGAAGACAGGCTCACGTCGGCCGACGATGGGCTGGCCATCGCCAGCAGTCCAGCCATTGAAGTGACACCGACTACTAAGAGCACGGCGGACATTCGAATACGTCTTGTAATTAACCTCATGGTGCTGACTTCCTCCTCAATCATGAACGAATGGACCCCCCTCAGGGCGTAGCCCTCACCTCTACAGCACTTGCTGCCCTTGCATTGTGCCCAATGTTGGCGCGAAGTAATCGTCGGCCCTCTTCAATGGAACATCCGAGCAGGCATGAACCAGCCCCCCGGTGCCTAGAGCTTGGCGTTCAGCGTGTTGGAACTAACCAGCCGCAAGTGCCGTCAAAGCGGCGTTGAGCGTGCTGGCCTCAATGGCTTGCGTTCCGCCCAGGGCAAAGATGGCATCGATTTCCGACGCGGCCCCGTCCCCGATCACGCCCCCATTACTTCCTCCCGCATTCAAGAATCCGGTGAGGTACTGACCCAGTGTGGCCGGGTCAAACGTGAGGAGAATGGGCATCGGGTGGCCGTTTCCGGCGGCCAGCGCCGCAAAGGGCGCCCCGGCCAAGGCGTCAGAGTAGAAGTCGCCTCGAGCCAACGTAATGACGTGGTCGCTAGTGGATTCCCAGTTCAGTCCCTCGGCGCCAGCTGAACTGGAGGCTCCGCTGAGCTCGAATCGCGCTAATTCCTGCGCTGTGTCGGTGTAGTCCTGACCGGCAATGCGCAACAGAGAGATATTCAATGCTTCGATTTGCTGCACCACGGTGTCTGACACGGCCAGCGGTCCGCCGACCAGGATGACCTGTTGAATACCCAAGGTCGTCAGCGCCGACTGTGCCTGCGACGACAGATTGTTCGGGTCGGTCAGGATCACCGGCAGCTTGTCGGCGTAGCCCAGCACGCTGGCTGCGCTGGCATCTTCGAAATTGGTACCGGTGGCCATGATGGCTGTGGGAACCGCAGTGGTGGGTCCGGTGACCGATTCGGTGCCGGTGGTGTTGTCGTAGCGCCCATACGCACCCGGGAACTTCAGCGTGCCAACGGAGGCAGCTGGGAAGTGAGTGGCGATGTCCTGCGAGGTGTCGTACTGGGTCTGACCAGCAATGGTGGTCACGTCAAGCTTTTGCGCCGGTGAGACAGCAGCCGTCCCTCCACAGACATAGGCGGGCGTGGCCTCAAGTTGGTTGATGACGTTCTGGCTCACGGCCAGCGTGCCGCCCACCACGTACACGTTCTGGATACCCTCCACCTGGAGCGCGTCGGCCGTCTCAGTGGACAGGGAGGCGGTCGGGGTGAGCAGGATCCCCGTGCCCAGCTGACCGGCCAGATAACTGGCCGACAGCGCGTCAGGGAAGTTGGAGTCAGTGGCCAGCACCACTGATTTGGACGCAGGGCAATCCGGCGGCGTGAACACGGTCTCCATAGCGGCCACCGCGGTGCCATCGGCATCCGGACCGGCGGTGCGGAACGGGTAGAGCACCGAGAAGGCCCGGACTCCCACCGTGTTCACCACGCTGCCTCCGGTGCAGGTCGCCGTATTCCCGTAGGTGGCGGCGATACCCACTGGACCCAGAAGGGTGCCTCCATTCACGAACAGATTGCCCAATGTGAAGGTCGAGGCGGTCTTGGCCGACGCCGTCGTGACATTAAATGCCAACGTGTTGGCGGCCGGATTGGTCACCGTCGGGCTGACCACGGCATCGCCGGTGGTCACCGTCACGGTCGGAGTATTGCCAGTGACATCGAAGGAACCCTCAGCGATGGCCACACAGACGTATCCGGCGGTCACCTGGTCAGGAGCCCCCTCGGTCAGGGCAATGGGGCTGATGGCCTGGTCACTATCCGCACCGTAGGTAAGGGCAATCGGAGGGTTGTTCGCCGTGGCGGCCACGCCCATGAGGACGGTGGCATTCGAAGGCACCGTGAGCGTCTTGGCTGACGACCCGGCATTCACGTAGTCAGAGTCCGCCATTGAGACAGCACCCAAGGCGGCTTCCTCGCCCACGATGTACTTCACATTGGCAATGTCGACGGTGAACGACGACCCGCCGAGAAGGCCTTCACTGCCGGCCGCGGTCACCGTGACCGTGACCTCGTTGTCCACGCCATCGGTCTTACATGCCGCCTGCATTCCCGCCTCGGTCGTCGGTGCCGAGACCTTCACTGTGGGAAGCGTCCCGCCCAACAATCCGGTATTGCCCGACACCGAAGCGGTCGGCGTGCTCGCGAAGCTGACGAAGTTGTAACCACTGCAACTGGTGGTGGCTGCTGTCAAACCCTTGGGATTCACCACGAATTGCAACTCGTCCCCCACTGCTGCGTTCGTGGGCAGCGTGATCGACCAGCCGGCCGCCGCCGCCGAAGCAGCGCCCTGCACCACCGAGGTAGCCGTGCCTGACAGAGTCACGGTCGAGCTGCTGACATCGGCCCCCGCTACGCCGCCCAATGCGATGAGCCCGGTCAGCGCGGCGGAAGCGGCCAATGTGGCCCTCCCGATGCGGCGACGGGTAGTGGTTGCTCTCGTCATACGTCTCTCCTCATTCCGAATCCGACCCGTGTTGCTTCAGCTCAGGGGCACGTCATTGCGTGCGCCTACAGGCACAACGACCTCCCGGAACGCTATCGGATCTGTGCCGAATTTCGAGGTCATTCCGAGATTCAGCTCGAGCCGGCGGGACTGCCTTCGGAATTGAGGGATGCGCGGGCGGTCATCAGCCAATCCCAAAGTTTTGTCACTTCAATTGCAAGGTGATCGCGATCACCGGAGTTGTCCAGCACGTAGTCGGCTTCCTTCTTCCGCTCTTCTCGGCTGATCTGCGCCTTGATCCTGGCCTCGGCGTCAGCGCGATCCATGCCTCGCTGGTCCAATAAGCGGCTCAGGGCGACCTCAGTCGGACAGTCGACCACCACCACTTTGTGCAGCTTCACCGTGTCGCGGTGCAGCGCGGTCAACAAGGGTATGGCCAAGACCACTATGTGGTCCGTTTCGGCCAACGCATCGCGAGCACTGATCATGGCGATACCGATGGCCGGGTGGGTAATGGCGTTCAGCTCGAGGCGTGTCTCGTCGCTGGCAAAGGCCACCGCCGCCAAGGCGGGCCGATCGATCGTGCCATCCGGCGCCACAATGCCCGTTCCGAAACGATCGATGAGCGGCTGATAAGCCGGACCATCCGGAGCCACCACATCTCGTGCCACCTGGTCGGCGTCGATCAGCTTGGCGCCTCGCTCCACCAGCAGATCGGCCACCGCCGATTTCCCCGAGCCGATGCCGCCGGTCAGGCCCACAGCCAGCATCATGATCGGGGCTTCTTGGCCACGGCGAAAAGCACCATCGTTGTGTCGTCGAGCTCTTCGGTGACGAACCAATCGTCGGCGGTGATGCCGGTCAGACCCCCGGCATCACCCCGGCCCACCAGGCGGTACGCCAGGGGTAGGAGACGCGTATAGGCCCACACATACCAACCATGGGGCAAACGGTGTCGGAGATCGAAGACATCGAAACGGAGGATTCGGGCCGCCTTGATCCTGCGGGCGGCAAAGTCGGCCTTCACGTGCGGAGCGGCGTCAACTCCGGCCAACCACACGTCGTCGAAGTGACGCTGCAGCATGTGGCGCAGCTCTTCCCGATCGAAAAGGTGCAGGTGGAAGGGATTCTCGAAATCGGCCGGGGCATTGGGAGTGAGGATGCACACCACCCCGTTCTCCTTGACCACCCGGGCCAATTCACTCACGTGCGGCTCAGGCTCGGTGAAGTGCTCAATGAGGTGGGACGAACAGGCGCCGTCGAATCTGGAATCGGCGAAACCGAGCCGGAGCGCATCCATTTGGGCCACCCGCAGCCCTCGGTCGCCGTAGGCGCCCTGAGCTGTCTCGACGGCTTCCGCGCTGTAGTCGACCCCAATGACTTGGCGGTCGGGGCCGAGGAACCGGGCTGACTCGAAGCCTTGTCCACAGCCCACATCGAGGATGCGCCCGGTCCCGATGTGGTCGAGCACGGCCCGATAGCCCGCTTCATGGAGGGCCAACAGCGAATCGGGGGTCACTCCCTGCTGTGGTCGCTCCCCCGTCAACCGCTTCTTTGTGCTGCGGGGCACGCCACTCCTTTCGGTTGCCGCGCCCAGGCAGTGCGGCGTGCTTACACTACCGGGCGTCCAATTGGCCGCTCCCCCATGACCATCTCCACGACCGCCACCGTCCCCAGGGGTCGGCATGCCGCGCCGACGATGGCGCTTATGGACGAACGCCATTGGCGCACGATCGGCGCCTCTCTCCTCGCGCTCTTGGCCTATGTACCGCTGCTGCTGGTGCGGCCAGGCGTGGTGACCCCCGATACCAAGACGTACCTCTATCTCGACCCGGGTCGCTTCTTAAGCCAGGTCGCCTTCATGTGGAACCCGACCGTGGGCTTGGGCACGGTCAATCACCAATACATCGGCTACCTGCTGCCCATGGGTCCGTTCTACGCATTGTTGTCTCTGCTCCATGTGCCGATCTGGGTGGCCCAACGCTTATGGCTGGGCTCCATCCTCTTCCTCGCTGGCTACGGCATCCTGTACCTGTCGCGCACCATGCGGCTGCGCGGACCTGGGCCGGTCGTGGCCGCTCTGGCCTACATGCTGTCGCCATACTTCCTGCAGTATTCGGGGCGCATCTCCGTCATCCTGTTGCCTTGGGCCGGCTTGCCCTTCATGGTGGCCCTGACCATGAAGGCGCTGCGGCGAGGCGACTGGCGCATGCCAGCGCTGTTCGCGCTAGTGGTGGCGTTGGTCAGCGGCATTAATGCGACCGCCATCATTTATGTGGGCGTCGCTCCCATCCTGTGGCTGTTCTATGCCGTCCTTGTCCTCCGGGAAGCCACTTGGCGCCAGGCCCTGTACACGGCGTTGCGCATCGCGGTGCTGACCTTAGGGACGTGCCTGTGGTGGATTGCCGGCTTGGCAGTCGAGGCCGGGTACGGAGTCAACGTCCTCAAGTACACCGAGACGGTTCCCTCCACTTCGGCCACTTCCAACGCCTCTGATGTGTTGCGTGGCCTGGGCTACTGGTACTTCTACGGAGCCGATCATCTCGGTCCCTGGACCAACGCGGCGGTTCGGTTCACCCAGGACATTGGGTTGCTCATCACGTCGTATGCCGTGCCCATCCTGTCGGTCGTCGGTGCCACGTTGCTCAAGTGGAAAGAGCGGTCCTACTTCATCCTGCTGGTCTTCGTGGGTCTCGTACTTTCGGTGGGTCCCTTCCCCTATGCGCATCCCACTGCAGTTGGCGGGGTGCTCAAAGCCTTTATGACCGACACCACGGCCGGACTGGCCCTTCGTTCCACGGACCGAGCCACTCCTGTGCTCCTCTTGGGGCTGGCCATGCTGCTCGGAAGCGCCATCACTGCCCTTTGGCAGCGCTTCTCGCTGGCCGGCATTCTCACCGCCGTACTCGTCGCCGGCCTGGTGGTGGCCAATAACCCATCGTTATTTAACGGCGACGCCGTGGTGGCCGGTGTCTTCACCCAGCCGGCGTCGCTGCCCAGCTATCAGATGCAGGCCATCACACACCTGAATGACACCCATAAAGGCACGCGGGTGCTGGCCATCCCAGGCAATGATTTCGCCACTGATCGTTGGGGCGACACCATCGACACGCCGCAGCCGGCCTACTTAACCCGCGATTTCGTCACCCGCGAGCAACAAATCATGGGCTCCATCCCAACGGCGGACACCCTCTACGCCCTGGACGACCCCATTCAAGAGGACACCTTCAATGTCAACGCGCTGGCACCGATGGCGCGGCTATTGAGTGCCGGCGATGTCATGGTCGAATACGACCAGCGCTACGAGCACTACGGCGTTGTGCAGCCGCAGCTCCTGGCCCAGCAGCTGCGGCAGACGCCGCCCGGCCTGATCAACCCCATTGGGTTCGGCGCCCATCGACCCAACGACTCGACGGTATCCACCTTGAACGAACAGGACCTGGCTGCCCCGGCCGACGAGAAGTGGCCCAGTCCCATCGTCACGTACACGGTGAAACACCCTCGCCCGATTCTGCGGGCCGAATCCAACACCGGTTCGGTCATTGTGTCGGGCGATGCCACTGGTCTGAACAACCTGGCCGGACTCGGTCTTTTGAACACCACCAGCGCGCTCTATTTCTCGGGCACGATCGAAAAAGATGCCTTTCGCATTCGCACCCTGGCCGCTCAGGGGGCACAGCTGGTTCTGACCGACACCAACCGCAAGCAGGCCTTCCGCTGGGACACGCTCAGCGCCAATGCCGGTGCCACCGAAACCCCATCGGAAAATCCCAGCAAGACCGATGCCAGCGACAGCCCCATCGACCTCTTCCCCGGAGCCTCCATCGCCACGCGGACTGTGGCCAGTTACGTCGGCGCCGTTTCAGTCACGGCCAGTAGCTACGGCAATTCGGTGTCCTACACGCCCGAGGACCGTGCCTATGGCGCCATCGACAACAATTTCGACACCTCCTGGATAACCGGCACGTTTGTCTCCAATCCAGCCGGCCAGTGGTGGCAGACGCGCTTCGCCCAAGCCTCCACCATCAACCACATCAACCTGGTGCAGCCCCAGACCGGTGACCGCTCGCGCTGGGTGTCGAAGGTCACTCTCACCTTCGATGGTCAACACCCCATGACCTATGACCTGACCAAGAAATCTCATGTGGAGACCGGACAACTCCTCAAGTTCCCGTCCATCACGTTCCACACATTGCGCATCACCATCGACTCCACCACCGACAACACCGCACCCCCCTTGACCGCCTCGGCGGTTGGTTTTTCCGAGGTGGAGATCCCCGGCCACGTGATCAAAGAAGTCATTACTATGCCCACCGATCTCCTCTCGACCCTGGGACCCGCTTCAGCCGCAGACCGCCTCACGGTCGTCATGACCCGGCAGCGCACATCGCCTTACCCACCCCGGACCGATCCCGAGACCACCATTAGCCGTAGCTTCACCCTGCCGACCGCTCGCTCCTTCACGCTCTCAGGCAGCGCCAGCATGTCGGCCCTCATTCCCGATGACCAGATCGATGCGCTCGTCGGACGATCATCGGACGTATCGGCCTATTCCTCGGGTCGTCTTCCCGGTGACCTTGAGGCCACGGCCTCAGCCACCCTCGACGGCAACCCAGCCACGGCCTGGCAACCCGGACTTGGCTCGGCCGCCGACAAAGACGTCACCCTCACCTACGACCTTCCGAGCTACACGTCCCTGTCGCAGCTCAACATGCAGGTCATTGCCGACGGGCGCCACTCCCTCCCCACCACCATGACGATCGCTTCGGAGGGAGTAACCCGACGCATCACGCTGCCGGCGATCGCTGACAGTTCCGTTGCCGGTGCCGTGACCACGGTGCCGGTGCAGTTCCCGGCCCTCGCCGGTCGCCACTTCGTGGTCACCTTCACCGGCATCCGGCCCGAAATGGCCGCTAACTACTACTCGGCCGGCCCCTTGACACTGCCTATTGGCATTGCCGAGATCGGATTCCCCGGAGTGCAGTCATCCCCCGCACCCGCCCAATTGCCCGGGACCTGCACCAGCGGGCTGTTGACGATTGACGGGCAACCCATCGCCGTGGCAGTCGAAGGCAGCACCTCATCAGCCCTGCACAACGGGCAAGTGCGGATCGTGCCCTGCGGATCCGACGCCACCGGCATCACCCTGTCGGCCGGTACCCATGTGGTGGAGACCGCCCTCGGACACACCACCACCACCGGATGGAACATCGACCAGGTCGTCCTCGACTCGGCAGCCGGTGGAGGTCCCGCCCCCACTCCTGCTCCGACGACGGCCGGCGTACCCCAACTTTCAGCCACATCAGCTGGACCTGTCCCCAAAATGTCCATTACCGCTACCCACATCGACAGCCAGAGCACCACGGTCACCGGCGCTCATGCACCCTTCGAGTTAGTGCTGGGCCAGAGCATCAACGCCGGCTGGCAGGCGGTTGCTTCTCCCGGACCGAATGCACCATCGGATGCGCACACCGTGAATCTGGGTCCCCCTGAATTAATTGACAGCTTCGCCAACGGGTGGGCGGTCACGCGGCCTGACCTCAAGGCACTGGGTGGACCGGATTTCGTGGTCAACCTCAAATGGACCCCTCAGAGCAAAGTGTGGCTGGCGCTCGCCGCCTCCGCACTCGTCTTACTGCTCTGTCTGTTGCTGGCCTTCCTCCCTGAATCGGTGCGAGCTCGCGTCAGGCCCCGACTCCCCCATTTCTTGCGCGCCACGCCGTCGAACACCGCGGACTTTTCCGACGAGCCCCATCTCGATGTGCTGCAGTCGACCTATCGGCCGACCATGCAGTGGCGACTCTTTCCGGTACTAGCACTGCTCACTGGGTTGGTGGCAGCTGCCGTCACATCACCGGAGTTCGGTGTAGTTGTGGCCGTGATGATGCTGGCCTGCATGTGGATGCCGCGGCTCAGGCATTTGGTCACAGCCGGTGCGTTGGGTTTCGTGGTGGCCGGCGGCCTCAGCGTCATCATCGGTCAGGCCATGCATCACTACCTGCCCGGATCGAACTGGGACGGTTCATTCGTCCACGCCGGCAATCTGGTCTGGCTCGGCGCCGTACTCCTCCTGGCCGACGCCGTCATGGTCAGCGCCGACGAGCGCTCTCTTCTGCCAGCGCTTCCAGCGAACGACGGGCCGTCGCCGCCCACGTAAACCAGCGGGCCCGGGCCAGTGCGCCCTTCGACAGGCGGCTGCGCAGCACGTCGTCGTTCAACACTCGCCCCAGTGCGTCCGCCAGATCCGACGACCGCTTGACCAATAATCCCGACTCACCGTCGAGAACGGCGTCGGCATGGCCGGCGATGTCGGTGGCCACGGCCGGCGTGCCACAGGCGGCGGCTTCGGTGAGCGTCATTCCCCATCCTTCGCGCTGAGAACTCGATGCCACCACCCAGGCCTGGCGGTACCAATCCACCAGTGCCTCGTCTGACACGCGTCCGGGCAGGTCGAGCCAGTCGGTCGCACCCAGTCGCTCACGTAGGGCTTCTAACTCTGGCCGGGCATAGCCTTCACCGATGATGACGGCTCGCAATGCTGGGACGCGTTCCTTGAGGGCCGCCAATGAGTTGATCAGGACATCAAACCGCTTCACCGGGACGAGACGTCCCACGGCCACCACGAGCGGCGTGGCCGACCGGTCGCCGCCCGGTGCGTACATGGCGTCGACACCGGGTGGCGCTACCGAAATCCGGTCGGGCGACAGATGCAACATGTCGACGATCTCTTGTCGAGACGACTCCGACAGAGTCACGATGCGGCTGCCCCGATAGAGCCGAGGGGCCAGGCGTCGCTCCACCGCGTCACCCAACCGAGCCAGCGCTGGCGGCAGGACCATGCCCCACATGTCGGCATGCACGTGATGCAAGAACACCAAGCGCGGGCCGCGATACCAAAGCGGAGAAAAGAACGGCATCCCATTCCACACTTCAACCAGTGCGTCGCCCTCGCGGTACCCCATCCGAAGGCCTTCCCAGGCCGCCCCCGGGAACACGCCATAGCGACCAGCCTGGCGACGCACTCGGTACCCGTCGCGGGTGATGGACCCAGCAGCATTGGCCACCGCCGAGGTGCGGAAGGTGACGTCGAGCCCGGCGTCAGCCCACAATGAGGCGATGCGGTGGGCGTGCAGCTCGGAGCCTCCTGCTTCGGGATCGTCAAGGTCACGCCAGGCCACGAAATGGATGCGGCGCAGTCCCGCGTCTGCGGCAATGGCCGCTAGTCCCTCGAGGTCTGATTGGCGAACTGATGCCGGGTCGGCTGCCTGATGGCGGGGCGCGGCAGGCACTTGTCGCGATTCGTCTCCCACCGACCTCAGGATAGCTGTGGCTGGTGCATCCGGAGCCTGACCCTGTGAATCACGGTGAAGCCGCTCACAATGACCACCATCACCCCAGCTTGCACCGCCAAGTCCACCAGCGCCGTGGCGCGAGGTGCGCCGTGCACCAGTGCCACGGCGATGGTGAGGGCGATGGCACCGACCACCAGGACCCCGCTGACCCAACGACGGCCGACAGCCAGCAGGTACATGGTCAAGACCACGGTGATGCTCAACACGATCATGGCGGCCACCAATGGGGCCAATGCCGACGATGCCGCCACGTAGGAATGGTGGAACACAACTTGGAGCAACAATCGGGGCGTGCTGAGGGCGACCACCATCAAGATGGCGGCCGGTGCGGCCAGCAGCACCAGCACCACAGACAACTGCCTCAGAGCGTGGCCTCCCTGTCGCCATCGGATGGCGGCTTCCGGGAGCAGATAGCCACCGAGCACGATGGCGCCAAAGACGATGGCCTTGCTCGTCACCGACACCGCCGCGTAGGCACCACTATGCGTGCCGTTGTCACGACCCACCACAAGCACGTCGATGTTCTGCAAAACGGCGACCATCGACAAAGACACGGAGGCAATGATGAGGTCGAGCACCACCTTGTGCCGCTCGCTCCCGTGTTCCCCCAGCACTGTGTCGGCCCGCAAAGCGCCAACCCAACCGGCCACCAGCGTTCCCACACGACGGCGATCGGCCGGGCTGTCTCCGGACCACACGCGCACGGCGGCATATCGGGCATGCCCAGCGGCAACCATCTCGGCCAACAAGATGCCAATGGCCGCACCGGATGATCCCCGTCCCGCACCCACCAACGCCAACACGGCCACGGTGCGTACGCCACCTTCGACCAGGAGGTTGGCAGCCAGGGGACGGTAGGCACGGCGCGCTTGGAGCATGCCGCGGTCGAGAGAGAGCAGCACGAAAAAGGCGGCCGCAGTAAGGATGGCGGCGATCCCGATGCCGCTCTGCTGATTGAGGAGCACCGCCACCCAATGTCGGGTCAGGAACACCATGACGCCCCACAGAAGGACGACCATCGACCCTTGCCGATGGATGCGGCCGGCCCAACGACGGACCATGTGGGCCGCCCCATCCTCATGCCACATGGTGATGCGACGCACCACCGCCACCAGCACGGCCGAGCCGGGCATGGAGAGGATGAGAAACAACCCAGTGAGCTGATTCAACACTCCGTAGCCATGGGGAGAGAGGAGACGGGCCAGTGCGACCGTGACAATGACGTTGGCTCCATTGGCCAGGACACCTGCGGCCGCGAGCGGACCGGCTTGCAGCAGCCCGGCTCGCATCGACTCCACCCCGGGGTGCCCTTCGTCGTCCAGCACCAACTCGGCCCCGAGAGCCAGAGCACCAGCTCCGGGCGCCAGGGACATGGCCGCCGGCACCCCTTCAACTAATACTTCCGCCGCGGGCGCCTCGTGCACGGGCTCGTCGCTCATGGTGCGCCTCGAGCGACATGGTGCGAACGCAGCGCGATGCGACCGATGAGGGGGAGGATGTCGCGCTGGAGGAACTCTCCTCCAGCAGATGAGACATGAATGTCATCGGACCAACGTGTCACCACACCGTCGACCTCAGAGGTGTAATGCCCGTCGGGGTCCAACATGCGATTGAACGGGATGACCGTCACCTGCGCGGGGTCCGATGCAGCCACTCGAGCGGCCACTGCGTTGTAGTCATTCACAAAGTGGCGGGTATTTTCCGGAAACGGGAGTCCATTGGCTTGGCGGTCCGGCGGGTTGATGTAGGGCATGTTCAGGAGTGCCACCTTGGCTCCGAAGGTGGTGAAGATGCGAATGGCAGCACGAAGGTCACTGGCCACGTGATTGGCCCAGACGGCATTGGTGATGTTCACCCAGTGACCACCGAAGTAGTGATAGCCGGTTTCCCAACGGCCGACGCCCAACATGACCACCGATGGGTGCACGTAGGCGGTCAAGAACGGCCACAGCCCTCTCCATTCCGGACAGCCCGGGGTGGCCAGGCCGATCTTGCCCGACGAGATGATGGCCAGTGTGGGGTCGAGATCGCACCCCAACGTGGCGTGGTTGATGACTTCGATGCCGTACTTCGACCGCGACTCTTTGACCAGTCCTACTCCCAGGGTGAGCGCGATGGAGTCCCCGAGCAACAAGACCTTGATCGGGTGCCGGCCGAAGGCTCCCTCCTTCACCAAGGACGCATGCTCGGGGCTCGACAAACCTGGTGCCAACGACGATGGCGAGGCTCCGATGTCCGGACTCCAACACACGGTGCTCAACAGCATCAACGTCAGGCACACGGCGCCTGAGCGAAGCCGTGCCCACCATCTCATTCGACAACCGGCACCGATGCGACCAGCACTGCTCCCCCCACTCCGCACAGGGCCCAAATCGACACGATCCACCAACCCAATAGAGCGATGAAGATGGTGGTCCGGTTGACCGACGTGTCCAACCACAGTTCGACGTTGCCCGGACCGAACACGTAGGCGCCACCCAGGACAAGCACTGCGCCAACGAGCGCGCCCCAAGCCCACAGGTCATTGCCCAGGCCCATACGGTCTCGAACGGGACGAACCAGCAGTACACCGGCGATGCCACAGGCTGCCGCCAATCCGACAATGTGGAGATGGGGCGTCATGGCATTGAGGGTGCGATGGGCCCGGTCCAGCAGCGACCCTTCACGCGAGCCCAGAAGACTGGGGTCCTTTGGCACATGGAGGGCAAGGGTCAATACCGGCCAGGCCACCAGTGCACCCAGCCCGAACGCCGCTCCGGCCATCAATCGAATCCGGTGGCGTTTGTACGTCAGCAAGCGAACCGTCATCACCACCACAATGATCATGGCGACGGCGCTGCCTTCGACTTTCGAAAGTCCAGCCACCATCAAGAGCACTACCGCCACGCCCAAATCCGAGCGCGTCGGTGGCAAGAGCAATCCGAAAACCACCGCTCCCACCGCAGCCAGAGACCACGTGGGGTCGGCATAGCCATTGGTGGCGAAGGAACCCAGCACACCTCCGGCCACGACCACGGTCAAGCCCGCCAGCACGATGGCCATGGTGGCGATCACCAGCTGTCGCCGATCGCTCCAGGTGCCGCGCCGGGCTCCACGGCGGGCCGCCTCCACAATCCCCCAGGTGGCCGCCATCAGCGCACAGGCATTCAGCATGGCCACCAACACCACGGCGACGCGATCGGAGCTATTGCCCGTGATTTCCCATGTCATGGCCATGGCTGCACTCACCAGTGGCGGATACCCGGGGTGAGAGACTTCGAGGAACGGGTTCTTGATGGCGGCCAGCGCGAAGGCATGGCCGTGGGTGAGCCAGCGCGCGTGAAGGAGCCAGATCGCTCGCGTGTCGAAGCCGATATTGGGCACTCGAGCGGTCCGCAAGGTCCACACCACCACGCCGGCCACCACCAATGCACCCACGGCCGGCACGGGCTGCATGCCCCGCTTCAAGACCATCCACCAACCGCGAAGGCGTTCCCTTCGCCACAGAAGGAAGGCCAGCGCTCCACCTGTTGCACCGCCAGACAGGATCACGAACCACAGCACGAGGCCACCGGCAAGGGCGATAGTGCACGCTCCGGCCACACCGGCCACCACGGCGCCGGCCAGTGGCATTAACGGCAACGCCACGAAACGAACCCCTACCAGCAACAGCACAGGCAGGGCGCCGGCGCATCCCAACACGAGGAGGGTCACCAAGCCAGCGGCGACGGTGTTCACGTGTGACTCTGCAGCCCGCGAGTCATGATCAAACGCCCCGCCGCATTTCGAGTGATCGTGACCAAGACCTGGCCGTCACACGTACCCGACTGTCCGGATCGTTGCAGCGTCAGCGCGAGGTTGGAGGCGTGCAGGTTCAGTGACTCGTGGGCCCAACCGCCGATGACCTTGGTCAAGGTCACCCATTCGTTCAGTGTCGGGTCCGGGAGGTACACCACATTGTGGGGACCGATGAGCGAGTGAGCCTGCGCACTGAGACACTCGAAGTAGGCATCGGAGTGCAGAGCTGACGCCTTGTACTTGGAGGACGACAGGCGTGACTCGGCTCGGGCTGCGTGCCACGTCCCGAGCCCTAGCGCGATCAGCGCCACGATGAGAATCGCCGCGCCTCCACATCTTGTGCGTCTATGGCTCGTCATCGGAGTCTGGAGACGTATTCGATGCAGTTGGAAACGTCGGATGTGGCCCGGTACTTGGGGGTGTAGTCAACGCAGTAGTTGAAGTACTTCGTGGTCACATTGAGAGGAGCCTGGTGGTCCGTCGATACCCCGTTCCACACCCAGGAGCCGGCCTCAAGCGTGGGCGGACGCCCCAACGCTGCCGTCATAAAGGCCGCGGCATACACAGGGTTGTGGCCCTGGAGTAGTTGAGGCACTCTCCGCCGCTCGGGAGAGACCACCACTGTGGTGGTCCCCCACACCCGGAGGGCGTGGCGCACAGCGGCCAGCATTTTGTGGGATGGAACGGGCTGCGGCACAGTGACGCTGAAGGCCAGGTGACTCAAAATGTTGAAACCGGCGCGGGCCGATCCCGCTCGGTTGGCCACACCCTGGGGGCCTCCGCCTCCGACCTGGTTGTAGTGCATAGCGTCGACGGCCTGCCAGGCCATAGCCACCTGAATCCCCGAGAAGGGCACGGGATAGGACAGCACGACACTGTTGGCCGGCAAGTGCGGCGCCACCTGCGTGTACCAACGAGGCATGCTCACGGGTCGCATGGTGTACGGCAGTGCCGCGCCAAAGGCAGTGGCCATCGGCAGGAGGGCCAGGAATATCACGCCGAAGGCGGCACCTACCCCCAACACGCGTGCTTCTGCTCCCTTCACGCGCAACTGGGCCGGAAGGTGGCGGCGCATGTGATCGAGAATGATGGCCAGAATCACGGCCGCGGCCAGGTACCCGATCTCCATGAATCGCTGCACAATGATGTTCTCGATGAGGGGGATGTGGGCAAAGACTCGCACCGGCTCCCAGGCTCCCTTGCGCTCACCAAGCGAGAAGACCATGCAGAGTCCAAGAAGGAACCCATAGAACCAGAGCCGGCGGTCCCGGAACCAGATCGCCGTTCCAGCCACCAGTGCGGTCAGGAACCCCCAACCGATGAAGGCCGAAGAGGGGAAGGCAGAACCCTCGTATCCACCCAGCGTGGTGTACACGTTGGGACCGTGATTCACGCCGGCGCTGACAAAGTTCGAGCCGTCATATCCGCCAAGCGCACCAATGTTGGGCCAGATCAATCCTGAGAGATGGGCTGGACCATCGAGCGCGAACCACACTGGATAGGCGAGCAGCACACCACCCACCACCATGGCAATGATCAGGGCCCGCAACGCATGTGGGATGACCTGCCGCAGACGCTGGCGATCGAGCAGGAATCCGGCGCCGGCCAGCACCAACACCGAAATGACCGTCACCATGGCGATGACCGTCAGGATTTCCGTGCTCATGAAGAACTGGAGGAACAGCAGGATGCCCAGCGCGGCTCCTGCCGCCCGCGCGCTGTGACGTTGGCGCCAGAGGATTTCGTCCAATGCGGCCAAAATGAGCGGCACCAACATGAGGGCCGCCGTCATCAGGTGAGCGAACTGCAAACTCGTCAGCACGGCCGGGGAGAAACCGAACAACAACCCACCGATGTAGGCCGCCGGCATCCACTTCACCCACCGTCGAAGCACCAGCAACATGGTGAAGGCACTCAGGGCCGGCGCCAGCGTCGCCGCCAGGTTCAGCGATGCCACCGGGCCCCAAATCCACGTCACCGGGATAAGCGGGATGCTCAGGCCCAGCACCGAGGTCTGGGATAAGAGGTTGATCCCGCCCGGATGGAATAACGCCGAGGAATAGAAGGGGTTGTGCCCGTGGGCCACGGCGGTGGCGGGCCATTGGAAGAACCACAGGAAGAGTGCCGGGTCGCCGCAGCCGCACAGTGTGTGCGTGGATGCGCCAGCAGACCATGCGTGCCACCACAGCGCTATGGCAATGACGAGATAGGACAGTCCCGCAACAACAATTGGTCCCCAGACCCGACGTCTCTGAATGGGCACGACCTAGGGATTGACGGGATGCGACGTCGGAGGCCAGGGCAGCACCGGCGCGTCTCGCCCGGTTCCCCCACTGCCTGACGAAGTCTCGTGGTACTCCTCTTCGACGTTCACCGACCAGATGTCGTGCGTTGCGCCGTACATGTTCTCCACCGTGAGCATGGCGGTGTACATGGAATGGTCCTGATTGTTGTATCGGTGCATACCGTTGCGCCCAACTGGATGCACGTTCGGCACGCTGGTCTCGAGGTAGCGGCGGATGGTATCGACGTTCTCCTTGTACGTGAAGTCGTAATAGGGGTACGCCTTCGGCACGCGTACGACGTACCCGGACTCGACGTCACCAGGCTGCACCAGGCCAAGCACACCGAGTTCCTTGGTGCCCAGGGCGATGAGCTCGTCGTCGGGCATATTCCACATGGCATCGCCTTCGAAGACGAAATACTCCATACCCAGACAGGTACGGCCATCCTTGACAAGGTACGGCGACCACGATCCGTAGTTCTGGATACGACCCACCACGACCTCTGGTGCGTGGATGTAGATCCAGTTGTCCGGGAAACTTCGGCTCTCGGGGACCACCAACGCCACCGTGAGGTAGTCCCGGTAGTGCAAACCATCGGCGGCGCTGAGCACATTGTCCGGCGGCGGCGGCACCAGGCAATGCACGAGCTCACGCATGGGCATGGTTGAGATGACATGTGACGCCGACACGGTGGCGGACGACCCTTGATGGTCATAGGTCACCGACGTCGCTTTCCCACCCTCTACCTGGATGGCGGTGATCTTGGAGTCCAGCTGCACCGTGCCCCCGCCGGCCACGACCTTCTCGGCGCAGACCTCCCACATCATTCCGGGTCCGTACTTCGGATACTCAAATTCCTCAATGAGGCTGGTGATCTCCTTCTGGTTGCGCTTGGGCATGATGGCGTTCATCACGGCCTTACGCAGGTCCAGGTTCTTCACCCGCTGTGCCGCCCAATCCTTCGGCATTTCGGAGACCGGCACGCCCCACACCTTCTCGGTGTAGGTCTTGAACAAAGCTCGGTAGAGCCGCCAACCGAATCGAGCGACCAGCCAGTTCTCGTAATTCTCTTCGTCCTTGGGGGGATGGATGCGGGCCCAGATGTACGAGAAGCCGCACATGATGGCCTCGCCCAGCCCAATGTTCCGCAGCGCATTGAACGCAGTGAGTGGGTAGTCGATGTACCGACCCTTGTAAAAGATCCGACTCATACGCGGGCGCAGCAGGAAGTCGCCCTCAGGCAGGATCTCGTGCCACAGCGCTTCCACCTCAGTCACTTTGGTGAAGAACCGGTGTCCCCCCAGGTCGAAGCGCCATCCGTCGCGCTCGACGGTCCGGCTGATGCCGCCGACCACCGAATCGGCCTCAAGCACCAAGGGATGTTGCCCTTTCTTGGTCAGCTGCAGTGCCGCTGTGAGCCCCCCTGGGCCGGCGCCTGCAATCACCACCGGTGCTTCCTCCGCCATCAGATCCTCTCCGTCGGTGCCTGCACCCGTGGGCGGGCCGACAGCAGGATACTGGTCCTCAGGGTACCGAGATGTTCAAGAACGCCAACAAGGCGTAACCCGCCAAAGCGGCTGGGAGCAGGACAAACACCACCCGTTCCACCTCCTGCTTACGGCACAGCATTGCCGCGGCAATCGAAAGTGGGAATGCGCTGAGCGCGTAGCGCTCAAACGAGTCCAGATTCGAGCCGGCCGCGGCCAGACAGAGGGTGCCAGCGGCAAAGAGGGTGTACGAGGCGGGCAGCCGTTGCCAACAGACCACCAGGAGTACCACCGCCATGATCACCCACGGTACGTGTAAGGCAGTGCCCACATGGTGGTGCAACAGGCCTCGCGCGTCGTGCAACAGGGTCACGATCGGATCGGACAGCCCTCCATGGTGAGCGGACTGCAGCTGAACCCGCAGCGGCGCAAATATGTCCCCCACCAAGTGACGAGCCCAGCCGAGGAAGAGGCCAACGGCCACGAACGGCGCCACCAACGCGGTCATGCCGGCCAGACGCTCGCGCCGCCCTGTGCGGGCCCACCACCGCACCAACTCGACCCCAATGGCCAGCGCCAACAGCACGCCGACGGGTCGCGTCAGTGCGGCCCCAAAGGCCAGGAGCCCGGCCAGCAGAAATTGTGGACGGGCCTGCTGCATGGCGGGCGGAGGCCGCAGGGCCAAGAAGCAACCCACACTGAGGCAGAGCAGTGTGCCTTCCGCATAGCCCATGACCATGACGAAGGCGGCTGGAGCAAGGCTAAGGATCCAGATGGAACGTCGAGCCGCCGCCTCGTCCCCAAGCTCGCGTCGTACCAATGCGAACAACAACGCAGTGGCGACGAAGGCCGACAGGTTGGCCACCACCAGGAGGGCGGCTCCGTCATCGACGCCAGGCAACCAGGCCACGGCGTGCGTCAGCAGGGGCACGCCGGGGAAGAAGCGCAACGACTGTTGGCCCAGCGGCTTGTAGCCAATGCGGGCAATGGTCTCGTACCAGCCGGCATCCCAGCCAAGGAGGCCCTGATGCACGCGCGCCACAGTGGCGGCAGACTCGGGATGAGCGCGATCGACAATGAAGTGCGCCAGTCCCAAGACGCCCCCCACAATGATGCGAGCCACCACGAAGGGCAGGATCGCCTCTTGCATGGGCGTACGAATTCGCCGGAGCTGCACCCGAAGACCCATGGCCGCATGGTAGGACACTGGCTTAGGATCGTCGGCAGCCGGGGGGCTCTGACACGAGAGGGGGTAGGCGTTCGTGGGCAAGTACATCTCGAAACGAGTCGTACTGCTCCTCATCATCATTGTGTTCGTGTCGGTGGCCTCGTTCTTCGTGGTCCACCTGCTGCCCGGCAACCCCACCGTGGCCATTCTGGGCCCCAATGACACCCCGCAGAATGCCGCCATCCTGAATCATCAGCTCGGCTTGGACAAGCCTCTGTGGCAGCAGTACTTCATCTGGATCGGCCACGTCTTGCAGGGCAACCTGGGCCAGTCGTACACCACGCATCAGACCACCGCCAGCATCATCGATCAATCCTTCCCGATTGACGTCGAGCTCATCGTCATTTCACAGCTCATCGCCTTCGCCGTGGCCTTCCCCTTGGCCATGACCGCCTCACGCCGCCCGTACCGGCTGTTCGACCAGATCGCCAATAGCACCACCTTCGGCATGTTGGCGCTGCCCCCCTTCGTCATCGCTCCAGTACTGGTGCTCCTCTTCGCCGTCCATTGGCACGTCTTCCCCGGGCCTGCGTCCTATGTGCCGCTCACGCAGGACTTCTGGTCCAACCTCCACACCATGCTCCTACCGTCCATCGTGCTGGCCCTGGGATCGATCGTCGTCTATTTCCGATTATTGAGAAACGACCTCATCGCCACCCTGCAAGAGGACTTCATCACCATGGCCCGCTCCAAGGGGCTCTCCGACCGGCGCATCATGTGGCGCCACGCCCTGCGACCATCGTCAGTGTCCTTGCTCGCTTCGGCCGGAATCACCATTGGCGGCCTCATCGCCGGTACCTTTGTGGTGGAGCTGCTGCTGCAGATCCCCGGTCTCGGCTTCCAGCTCATCAACAGCATCAATCAGGACGACTACACGGTGGTGCAGGGCATCACGCTGGTGGTGGCTGTGGCCATCGTGCTGATCAACTTCGCCTTCGATTTCCTCTTCACCATCGTCGACCCGAGGATCGCCCGTGACTGATGTTGGAATAACGCACCCCGTCGCTTCCGATGCCGAAGTGGAAGTCGACCCGACCGCCAAGAAGCTCGGACTGTTCTTCTGGATCTGCGTGGGCTGGATCGGCCTCATCATTCTGCTGGCCCTCATCGCCAACCTGCTGCCGCTGCCCAATCCGACGTATCAGAACTACGCCGGACCGCAGAACGCCGGACCGGCCTGGGGACATCTGCTCGGCACCGACGACATAAACCGAGACATCTTCAGTCGACTCATTTTTGGCTCACGTGTGTCATTGGTGGTCGGCTTCGGCGGCGCATTGCTCGGCCTGATCATCGGCGGCATCCCGGCCATGATTTCGGGCTACCGCCGAGGTCGCATCGACACGCTGCTCAACACCGGCTCCTACGTGTTGTTGGCGTTCCCCGCCATCGTGGCCGTGATCGTGATCGTCACCTTCTGGGGCCACAACCTCTGGAAGATCACGCTCATTGTGGGGATTGCCGGGGCACCGCTGATATTCCGTGTGGTGCGGGCCTCCACTCTTTCCTATGCCACTCGAGACTTCGTACTGGCGGCCAAAGCACTCGGCGCCAGTGACCGGCGCATATTGGCCCGCGAAATCCTGCCCAACATCATGCCCACCATCGTTTCCTTCGGGCTGATCGCTGTGGCCACCATCATTGTGCTGGAGGGCTCGCTGGCCTTCTTGGGCCTATCGGTACAGCCGCCGACGCCGAGCTGGGGCAACATGCTGAACGAGAGCGCCACACTGCTGTCGGGCAGCAAGGGTCAGACCAACCCTTGGCTCGTCATCTTCCCGGCTTCGGCCATGTTCTCGCTGCTCTTCTCCCTCAACGTGGTGGGCGACAAGCTGCGGAGCTACTTCGACGTCGCTGAGGTGAAGTTGTGAGCCCCAATCTGCTCAATGTCACCGACCTGCATGTGTCTTTTGCCACGCCTCGAGGTGAGGTGCGCGCCGTGCAAGGCGTGTCGCTCTCGTTGGAGCAAGGCAGGACGCTGGGCATTGTGGGCGAATCAGGGTCAGGCAAGACGGTCCTGTCGCGCGCCATCATGGGATTACTCCCCCGCCAATCGGCCACGCAATCGGGTTCTGTCCGCTACGAGGGACAGGAAATCCTCAACGCCGACCACGACGTGTTGCGCAAACTCTGGGGCACCAAAATTGCCATGGTGTTCCAGGACCCCATGACATCACTCAACCCGGTGCTTCGAGTGGGCCACCAAATCACCGAGCCGCTCAAGTTGCATCTCAAACTCGGACGGGACGAAGCCAAGGAGACGGCACTGTCCTTGCTCATGCAGGTCGGCATCCCCTCGCCGGTCGAACGTTTCGACGCCTACCCCTCTCAACTTTCCGGCGGCATGCGCCAGCGCGTGGTCATTGCCATCGCTCTGGCCTGCGCGCCCAAATTGCTCATGGCCGACGAGCCGACCACCGGACTCGATGTCACAGTGCAGGCTCAGATCCTCAACCTCCTCGCCACGCTGCAACACGATCGTCAGATGGGCATGATCCTGGTCACCCACGACCTGGGCGTGGTCGCTACCCGATCGGACGAAATCATCGTCATGTACGCCGGCAACGTGGTGGAGCGAGCTCCGACCCGCGTGCTGTTCTCACAGATGTCGATGCCGTACACCGAAGCACTCCTGCGTTCCATGCCGCGCATCGGCAACGCCAGCCACACCCGCCTCCACGCCATTGAGGGTCGGCCGCCTGACCTCATCTCGCCCCCACCCGGATGCGCCTTCGCGCCCCGTTGCCCCTACGCGCAACAGAAGTGCCATGCCGAGAAGCCGCCGCTGGTCGAAGGCTCTTCGCCTGGCCATAGCTACGCCTGTTGGTTCCCGCTGCCAGCTTCGGGAGCGGCGGCCTCATGAGCGCACCGCTGCTCAGTGTCGAGGACCTGTTCGTTTCCTTCTCGAAGGGCCGTCAGACGGTGCAGGCCGTGGCCGGCGTCAGTTTCGCCATCGACGAGGGCGAGACATTGGGCCTCGTGGGTGAATCAGGCTGCGGGAAGTCCACCACGGGACGGGCCATCATCCAAGTGGAAAAGCCGACGTCAGGCACCATTACCTTCGACGGCACCGATCTGACCAAACTCAACCGCGAGAACCTACGCACGCTCCGCACCAAGGTGCAGATGATCTTCCAAGATCCCATCTCATCCCTCAATCCACGGCGCCGAGTGGCCGACATTGTGGCCGAGCCGCTCAACATATGGAGCGTCGGTTCCAAGGAGGAGCGCAAACAGCGCGTCAACGACATGCTCGACTCAGTAGGCATCGATCCGTACATTGCCGGAGGGCGGCGTCCCCGTGAATTCTCGGGTGGCCAATGCCAGCGCATCAGCATTGCCCGCGCCCTAGTGCTCCAGCCCTCCCTCCTGGTCTGCGACGAAATCGTTTCGGCTCTCGATGTGTCAGTACAGGCCCAAATGCTGAACCTCCTTGAAGACCTCAAGGCCGCGCACAAGCTCACGATCCTTTTTATCGCCCACGATCTGGCTGTGGTGAAGAATGTCAGCGACCGTGTGGCCGTCATGTATCTCGGACGACTGTGTGAAGTCGCCCCCTCCGACACGCTCTACGAGGCCCCGGCCCATCACTACACGGCGGCGCTGCTTTCCTCCGCGGTGGAACCGGATCCCGAAGCCGTCCGAACGCCGGTGATCCTGGCGGGCGAGCCACCCAGCCCTATCAACCCGCCGAGCGGATGTCGCTTCCGCACCCGCTGTCCCCGAGCCGAGCCGCAATGCGCGGCCGAGGTGCCCGAGCTACGCGAGATCGCGCCGGGACATCAAGTGGCCTGCCACTTCCCCATCACCAGTTGACGTCACGTCCCCGACTGGCCGTGGCCGCCTCGGCGGCATTCCCAGACCTCCGACTCGACTGGCCGCTCCTCCAAACGGCTTTGGCCGACCTCGGCATTGTCGCCACCACCGCCATCTGGACCGACCCCACCGTGCCATGGGATGCCTTCGACCTGGTCGTGGCCAATGGAGCCTGGGACAACATCCACCGCACCGCCGAATTCCTGTCCTGGAGCGAGTCAGTGAACCAGCTCACCCGCGTGGTCAATGCGCCGGGCCTGCTTCGATGGAACATTGACAAGCACTACTTGGCTGTCCTCGAGGCACATGGCGTGCCGATCGTCCCCACCACCTTCATTGCTCCCGGCGCAGCTGCTATCGACCTGCCCGAGGTCGAGGTGGTGGTCAAGCCCACCGTCTCGGGCGGTGGCTTCGAGACGGCTCGGTACCCATTCACCGCTCACCGCGAGGCGAAGGCGCATATCCGGCGACTGCACCAGGCCGGACGCACCGTAATGCTGCAGCCATACCAGGGTGCGGTTGACTACCAGGGTGAGACGGCACTTGTGTTTCTCGGTGGCAACTTCTGCCATGCCGTGAACAAGGGTCCGCTCCTGGTGCCCGGGGCCGGTGTGCAGGCTGAACTCTGGCATCACGAACGCATCTCCCCCGTCACACCCACCAAGGAGCAGCGGGCCACTGCCCTGGCTGCGCTGTCAGTGGCCGAAGAGCGCTTCGGACCGACGACCTATGGACGAGTCGACCTCGTGGCCCTCGACGACGGATCGCCCGCCGTGCTCGAACTCGAGGTGCTCGACCCGGCCCTGTTCTTCGAGTTCTACCCAGCCGGTGCGACGACATTTGCCGCCCTGCTGGCTGCTGAGCTGTCGAATTGAGGCAGTAACATTCGTCCCAGGCGAAAGGCGGGGGGCTCATGCTGGCGGCTGCGTTGTCGGTGCTGTTAGTTGGGTTGGGCGTGCCTTCGCTGGCGGCCAATCCCGTGGACGCCGCCTTCACGGCCAATGGTCCGTATGCCACCACGACTGGAGTGGTCACCATCGGCGGACAAGCCACGTATGACCTCTTCACGCCGAGCAACTATCGCTCGCTCCCTTTCACCAGTCCCATCATCACCTGGGGCAACGGCACTAGCGCTACGCCCGGCATGTACTCCACCCTGCTGACCCACTTCGCCTCTTACGGCTTCACCGTCATAGCGTCGGTCCTGCCCAATACGGGAAGTGGACGTGAGATAGACGCCGCCGCGCACTATCTGGTCAGCCAGGACAGCCAGAAGAACAGCCCGTTCTTCCAACACCTCAATGTGCACAAGGTGGCGGCCGTCGGTCACTCCCAAGGTGCCACTGGCGTCGTACGCGCCGCCGTGGCCGACCCCGCACTCATCACCACCGTCATCACGTTCTCGCTGCCCGCCGAGATCTACTCACTGCCCAATCCTGACTGCCCCACCAGTGCAGCCTGCACGCCGAAGCCGTGGCTCCTACCGCACCCCATCTTTTTCATTTCCACCCTCGGTCCCGAGGATGCCTTCATCGCCAACCCCGCCGTTGAGAAGCTGGACTTCGACGAGGTGCCTGGCCATGCGGCCATGGGCGTTATCTTCCAATCGGGCAACAAAAGCGCCGACCACAGTTCCATTCAGAACACCGGTGCCGGGGGTAACCCCCAGAGCGAACTGGGCTACCCGACGGCGTGGCTGGAATATCAACTCTTGGGCAACGCCGTGGCCGCCAAGGCCTTTACCGGCTCCCATCCGGAGCTGGAACACAATACGGATTGGCCCATCAGCGCCATCAAGTGACAACCGCCGGCGTGGCCGGTGAACTGACTCAGCCTTCGACCGACTCCACGACTTCTGATTCAGCGGCCTCCGGCTCGGCGGCAGAAACCTCAGCCGGCGCTGCCTCTGCCGCTGGCGCCTCGTCAGCAACGGCCTCTACAGCACCCGACTCATCGGACGCCGTGTCGGCAATCGGAGCCTCGTGCACGGGTACACCCACTTCCTCGGCGAAGTCGGCCCAGGCCGCCTGCGCTTCGGTCTCGGGGGTGAACTCGCCCTCGGCGTAATCGAATCCGATGTAGTTGCCCTCGTCGTCGTAGGCGTGCTCACCGAAGGCCTCGCGGTACTCCTCGGACACTTCGCCACCCTCGGCCGCTTGCTTGATCGACAAGGAAATCCGTCGACGCTGCAGGTCGATGTCGATGATCTTGACCCACAGTTCTTCGCCGGGAGTGACCACCTGCTCGGGCAGGTCCACGTGGTGGACCGCCATCTCCGAGATGTGCACCAGACCTTCGATCCCATCGCCCACCTGTACGAAGGCGCCGAAGGGCACCAGCTTGGTGATGCGGCCGTAGACCAGCTGACCCACGGCGTGGCTGTCAGCGAACTCTTGCCACGGGTCGGACTGGGTGGACTTGAGCGACAGGGAGATGCGCTCCTTGTCCAGGTCCACGTCGAGTACCTCGACCTCAATCTCATCGCCCACTTGCACCACGGACGATGGGTGGTCGACATGCTTCCAGCTGAGCTCGGACACGTGGACGAGTCCGTCCATGCCGCCCAGGTCCACGAAGGCGCCGAAGTTGACCACCGAGGACACCACACCCTTGCGACGCTCGCCCGGCTTGAGGTTGGACAAGAAGTCGCCGCGCTGCTCTTTCTGCGCCTCCTCCAACCACGCCCGGCGCGACAGCACCACGTTGTTGCGGTTGCGGTCGAGCTCAATGATTTTGGCCTCAATGACCTTGCCCACGTACGGCTGCAGCTCGCGCACACGGCGCAGCTCAACCAGCGAGGCGGGCAGGAATCCACGAAGTCCAATGTCGACGATCAGGCCGCCCTTGACGACCTCGATGACCGGACCAGACACCATTTCGCCGTCGTTCTTCTTCTTCTCAATCGTGGTCCAGGCCCGCTCGTACTGCGCGCGCTTCTTGGACAGGACAAGACGCCCTTCCTTGTCCTCCTTCTGCAGCACTAACGCTTCGATGTGATCACCCAACGACACGATCTCTTCGGGGTGGACGTCATTGCGGATGGAGAGCTCACGGGCGGGGATGACACCCTCGGACTTGAATCCGATGTCCAGCAGCACTTCGTCGCGGTCGATCTTGACCACGGTTCCCTCGATCACGTCACCGTCTTCGAACTCAATGATGGAGTCGCCCATCGCCTGTTCGAGATCGGCCTCACCGAGGTCGTCATCAACGATGGTGCGGGGGATGTAGTTCCCTTCGGCGTCGAAGCTGCCCATGGCTTCGGGGGAGAGAAGGGCGGTGGTGCGCTCGTCAGGACATCAAAAGCTCGCTTTCAACTGCAGGTGACCGCGCCGGGGTCGGTGTGAGTCCAATAGGGTGCCGCGCTGCCGGTGCCAGCGGGCGTGACAGGTTATCAGCTGGTCAAAGCCCCTTTTATCGCGGCGTGCTCAGCCTCGACTCTGCCAGCGAGCTCGCGTTGTCTCAACCCTTGGCGGCGGCCCAGCTCGGACCGGCATGGCCATGGAAATGGTGAGCGGAACCTTCAGGTCGGCCGCCCCGGTGAGGGCTTCTTCGGTGAGGCGGCTGGCCTCCTTCTCCTCGCCCTTGGCCACCTCGACGATCACCTCGTCGTGGACCTGGAGCACCAGGCGGCTGGCCAGCTTGGCCTTCTCCAGCGACTGGTCCAAGCGGACCAGGGCCATCTTGAAGATGTCAGCCGCTAGCCCCTGAATCCCAGCGTTCATGGCCTGGCGCTCGGCCGCCTGGCGCTGGTGGAAATTCGAGTTGTGCAGGTCCGGCAGCGGTCGGATACCGGCCGAACTCGGTCCTGGTGGCGCCCCGTGTTCGGGCTTCCTCCACCGTCTCCTCCATGTAGGCCTTCACCCGGGGGAAGGCGCCGAAGTAGCTGCCCATGATGGCGGACGCCTCATCCACCGGTATGCCCAGGCGCTGGCTCAGGCCGTAGGCCTCCATGCCGTAGGCCAGGCCGTAGGAGACCATTTTGGAGAACTCGCGCTGGGTGTGGGTGACCTCGGACTCGGGCACTCGATAGACGCCGGCCGCCACCACTCGGTGCACGTCCGATCCCGACGTCATGGCCTCGATGAGCCCGGGGTCCTCAGACAAGTGGGCGATGACCCGCAGCTCCACCTGGTCGTAGTCGGCCACTAAGAAAGAACAGCCCTGGGCCGGCACGAACGCCCGGCGGAACTGCTTGCCGATTTCGGATCGGACCGGGATGTTGTGCAGGTTGGGTCGATCCGATGAGATGCGGCCGGTGCGGGCCACCGTCTGCCCGAAGGAGGCATGGATCCGTCCGTCCTCGGCCACTTCGGCCAGCAGGTTCTCCCCGTAGGTCGAGCGCAGTTTTTCCACTTCCCGGTACGAGAGCAGTGCATCAACAATTGGATGAGCGTCCCGCAGCGATTCCAGGGTCTGGGCATCGGTGGAGTAGCCGGTTTTCGTCTTCTTGCCCGGGTTTCAGCCCGAGTTCGTCGTAGAGCACCGTCCGCAGCTGCTGGCGTCGAATTCACATTGAACTCGTGCCCGGCCAGCTCTTGCACTTTGGCCTGCAGGGTGGCCGCCGATTTCTTGAGTTCGTCGGCGATCTTCTGAAGTTCGACCCGGTCAATGCCGATGCCCGCCACCTCCATTTTGGCCAGGACTCGAACCAGAGGGGTCTCGATGTCGTCGTGCAACAACCCCATGTCTTCGGCGACGAGCCTGGTCCGGTACTCGCCGGCCAGCTCGGCCACATCGCGGGCCTCCGTGACCATGCCGTTCGCCACATCGAGCAACTCATCGACGGCATCGCCCATGCTCAGTTGCAGTTGACCTTCGGTGCCACGCAAGGTGTCCAGCTCGTAGTCACCGGTGCTGGCGTCCAAAAGATAGGCAGCTACGGCGGTGTCCATGACCAGTCCCGTGCAGTCAATGCCCAGTGGCAGCAGCGAACGCATCATCTCTTTGACCCGATGCCCCACCACCGGTCGAGCCAGCAAGGCCCCGAGCTTCTTGGCCACAGTGGCGGACGACAAGAGATCGCCCGGCACCATCACCGCCACTTCAGCCTCGCCCTCGGTGGCGACCAGGGTCACACCCACCAACGGGCTTCGCCCCGACGTGCCTTGCCAGCGAGCGGCCAGGCTGAACGGCCCGTCACCCAGCGCCGTCAGGTCCTTGACCGCATCGGCGGCCTTGAGCGGCAAGTTGAGGACTCCGGGCACCGCTGTCTGGGCGGGCTTCGCCGCCAGAGGTTTGGACGTCGATTTTTTGGCCGTCGGCGTTTCACTGGGCGGCGGAGCGTCGCCCGCCTCGCCCAACGCTCCCGATGTGAGTAGCCCTTCGAAACGGCGCCAATGCGTCCTCATCTCATACCGCGCAAAGACAGCCTCGGCGGTCGAAAGGTCCCATCCTCCAAGCTGAAGATCCGACACTGAGACGCCGAGCGCCACGTCGCGGACTAATGGGATGACCGCAGCATTGGATCGAGCGAGGGCCTCGTTGTTGATGAGGTTCTCCTTGAGCTTGGGCGTTTGCTCATCGACATGGGCGTAAATACCGTCGAGGTCGCCGTAGGCATTGAGCAGCTTGGCCGCCGTCTTCTCCCCCACGCCTGGCACACCGGGCAGGTTGTCGGAGGGGTCGCCGCGCAGGGCAGCCAAAAGCACGTACTTCGACGGTGGGACACCGCAGCGCTCCACAATCCCAGCCTCGTCGTAGAGGGAGTAGTCACTCACGCCCCGCCGGTTGTAGAGCACTCGCACATGAGGGTCCTCAATCAGCTGGAAGCTGTCGCGGTCTCCGGTGACCACCACCACATCGCATTGTCGGTCACGGGCCTCGGTCGCCAACGTGGCCAGGACGTCATCGGCCTCGTAGCCCGGCGCCTCGACCACCGGGATGGCCAGCGCCTCCATGACCTCGCGGATCATTTCGAACTGTGGCGGCAGGTCGTCCGGCGTCTCGTCTCTCCCGCCCTTGTAGTCCTCAACCATCTCGTCGCGGAAGGTCCCGCCCGGTAGGTCGAAGGCCACGGCCAGCGAACCGGGCTGATGGTCCTTCACGATGTTCGCCGACCATCGACACGAAGCCGTGGACGGCATTGGTCACTTCCCCCGATGAGGTGCGCAACGTGTTGGGCAGTGCGAAGTAGGCCCGGAAAGCAAGGGACATCCCGTCCAGGAGAAACAGTGGACCTGAGCGCTCCCCCGTTGTCGCCATTTACGGCGTCAGCGTACCGTCGACGATCTGCTGGGCCACATCCCGCATGCGAGCTCTCGTCTTCATGGCCGTCTGCTGGATGAAACTGAACGCTTCGTTCTCGGGCAGCTCATTGCGGTCCATGAGAATGGCCTTGGCCTCGTCGACCACCCGGCGGGTCACGATCTTGTCTTCGGCCCCACCGCTGCCGGCCTCAGCGGCGATGGCCCATTCCTGTCGCGCCTGGGCCAACACATCGGCCACGGCCGGCAGGAGCTCTCGCGGCTGAAATGGCTTCACTAGGTATGCAGCGACTCCGGCATCGCGGGCCTCTTCGATGAGGTCGCGCTGGCTGAACGCGGTCAGGAGCAGCACGGCGACCTGGTGGCGCGACGTGATTTCACGCGCCGCCCGCAGCCCGTCCATCCCCGGCATCTTGATATCGAGGATGACGAGATCGGGCTGGTGTTCCTCAACCAGGGTCACAGCCTCGTCACCGCGGCCGGTCTCCCCCACCACGTCGTATCCAGCCGTAGTCAGGATCTCCTTGAGGTCGAGCCGAATGATGGCCTCGTCTTCGGCGATGACCACGCGGGCCACGGTCTTCGTCTTGCTCACGAACGACCAGTCCCCACGTCGGCCAGGAGTTCATCCTGGCGGTGCTCCAGATCTACCACGGTCACCGCCAGTGCCTCTCGTGCTTTGGCCATGGCATCGGCATGACGGGCCGCCTCGCTGTGCTCGTGGGCCGCTTGAGGTGTCTCCGAAACGAGTGACCGCACCCGAGCCTCGTCTGCGGACTCCAACACCACGGCCAACTGCTCGTCGAGCACGGCCAGCTCTTCCCGGGCGCGCACCAGCCGGTGTGCACGTCACGAAGTCGGCGTTCGAGCAGGATGCGCTGCATGGAGCGTCAAGTGTACGTGGCCGGGAACCAGCGCCGAGCCGTGGGCAGATTGCCCACTATCGCCTCCTCGGGCCACTGACCCACCCCAGGTTGATCGGGCACTCGGACCCAACCTTGCTGCACCTCCGGGTAGCCGCACGGATCGACTGCTAAGTACTGCGAAGGCGAGCTCACATCGCTGACCAGGCCCGCCACATCCTGGGAGAGGCGAGCCGCCAGGGCCAGGTTCGACGACCGGCCCAATCCGGTCTCGAAGAATCCACCCACGAAGACATTGATTCCGGCCTCCTGGCAGGCGGCATGCGCCTGGCGAGTCGCCCGAATGCCCCCCAGCCGACCCGGCTTGAGACAGGCCACCCGACATGACTCGTTCCGGATCGCATCGAGCACCCGCCGGGGGGTAGAGAGCGATTCATCGAGGCAGATCGGGACCCGCAGAGACTTGGCCAGCTCGGCATGGGCCACCAAATCAGCTGGAGGGAGTGGCTGTTCAATGCAGAGCAATTCGAACTCGGCCAGCCTGTTGAGGGAGTCGACGTCCTCCATGCGGTAGGACCCGTTGGCGTCGACCTGCAGCACGAGATCCGGATGATCAGACCGCACGGCCGCCACGGCCTGGTGATCCCACCCGGGGGCGATCTTGATCCGCACCCGAGCGGCTCCCCCCTCGACGGCTAGGCGGACGTCCTCCCGGAGCAGACCGAGATCGTGCTCGTCGGGAATCCCCACCGCTGCTCCCACGGGAACGGCATCAAAGCCGGTGCCGATTTCGAAAAACGCTCCGAGGGACAACCCGTCTCGGCGCAGCTCGGCGTCGGTCACCGCCATTTCGAAGGTGGCGCCCAGCATGCGGTCCACCGGTGCACTGCCGAAAAGGGGCGCGATCTCGGCGCTGCTCGGAATGCTGCCTTCTCGGGACACGCTGGCATCCACCAGGCGCTGCACCCCACGAACCTGCGCCATGGCGTCCACATCGTCGACGCTGGGGTCAACCGAGGTCCGGTCTGCGAGGGCAGCACATTCGCCCCAACCTTCGCCTTCATCGGTGATCATGCGTATGTAAAGGAGGTCCCGGGAGCGGTGCACACCGGCGGCCGTTCCCACCGGGTGCCGAAACGGAATACTGACGCGCACCAGCTCTATGCCGACCAGCTTCACGGCTTCACCGTAGATCCCACCTTGTAGGCTCATCGCTCCAGCCCGGATGGCGGAATCGGCAGACGCGGCGGCCTCAAAAGCCGTTGTTCGAAAGGACGTGCGGGTTCAAGTCCCGCTCCGGGCACCAATGGGCGACGACTTCAGACCAATCACAGCTGGTTATGAAGTAAACCGAACCCTAGGTACGTCGGTTCTCGATGCCCCAGCGCTCGGCCACGAGCGTCAACGATCTAACCCGTGCCTCATAGGAATGGGCACGGGTAGAAATCATGATTTCGTCGGCATCAGTTCGACGCTGCAGGTCGAGTAGCCCTTGATTGACCTGCTCGGCATCACCGATGAGATGGGTGGAAAGAGCCTCGTCCACCATGGCCTGCTCACCTTCTGAGAAGTCATAGGCCTCCGCTTCCTCGGGTGACGGGAGCAGACCCAATCGGCCCGAGCGAAGCTGCAAAATACTCAGAGCCGAAGAACCAGACAGCCACCGGGCCTCCGCTTCGGTTGGAGCACAGATAACTGACACCGCCACCATGGTCTGTGGCTCTCTGTGCAAAATGGAGGGGCGGAACGCATCGCGATAGGTCGAGAGCGCGGCATGGAGCAGGGCGGGTGCGAAGTGATAGGCGAATGAGAATGGCAGACCCAGTTGCCCGGCTAACTGGGCGCTAAAGAGCGACGAGCCCAGTAACCAGACCTGTGGGAGATACCCGCTTCCCGGTGATGCCGCCGGATGCCCAGCTGGCCCCTCCCGAGGCAGCAAATAGTTGATCAATTCGACTACATCGTCTGGAAACGTGTCCACCCCCACCTGAGCTGATCGACGAAGCGCCCGAGCCGTCACCTGGTCGGTGCCAGGCGCGCGGCCCAATCCCAGGTCGATTCGCCCAGGATGGAGCGCCTCGAGGGTGGCAAATTGCTCGGCCACGACGAGAGGGGAATGGTTGGGCAGCATCACCCCGCCTGACCCGATCCTCAAGGTCGTGGTGGCATTGGCGAGGTGCGCCATCAAGACAGCTGGCGCCGAACTGGCCACGGCCGGCATGCCGTGATGCTCAGCCACCCATATTCGGTGAAACCCCAACCTCTCCACCTCGCCTGCCAACTGGGTGGTCTCGGCCAACGCCCGCGACGGCGTCGAACCGGTCGCCACCGTGGCGAGATCAAGGACAGAGAGCGTGGCCATGCTTAGTGCAACGTCAACAAGCGACCAGGGCTTCCCTGCACCATACGCATGCGGCCAATTCCTAGTGACAGGACTGCGAAGCCGCCTCGCATCGAACCAAGAGGTGCGCCACTGGTCGTACCAAGCGAAGCAGCGGTTGCAGGCACGTTGATGGTGCCAAGCGGAGTGGAGCGGCCAAAAAGGTAATACCCCAGGTAGGAACAGCAATCTACTAATGCGACTTCGCCCGGTGTGGCGTGCCACACTGTTGATTCGCCGCCCCCCTCGACGAACGGAGCCGTCGCCGAACGTGTTGGTCTTCACCTTCCCAGGACAGGGATCGCAGAAGTCGGGGATGGGTGCGCCTTGGGTCGACCACCCGTCTTGGGAAGTGGTGGCTGAAGCCTCCGAGGCCACCGACCGTGACCTTTCCTATCTCCTCCTCGAGGCTCCGATTGAAGAGCTGACGAGGACTGAGAACGCGCAACTGGCCACCACGGTGCTCAGCCTCGTTGTGCTCGATGCCGTAGAGCGCATCGGCTTGACCCCGGCCGCCTGCGCGGGACACAGCTTGGGTGAGTACACCGCACTCGTGGCCAGCGGAGCCCTGACCTTTGACCATGGCATTCAACTGGTGGTGGCCCGGGGCGAAGCGATGGCACGAGCCGGCGAGGATGCACCCGGCACCATGGCTGCCCTCTTGGGTATTGCCGACGACGACGCCGAGGCCGCCTGCCAGCGGGCTGAAGGCGACGTCTGGGTGGCCAACTACAACGCGCCCGGCCAAGTCGTGATTGCCGGCACCAGCGAAGCCGTGGCCGTGGCTGGGGCCCTGGCTAAGGAACTTGGGGCCAAGAAGGTCATGCCGATTCAGGTGTCAGGTGCCTTTCACACGCCACTCATGCAAGGTGCTCGCGCCCCGCTGCGCAAGGCACTGGCCGAAGTGACATTCCTCACCCCCGAAGTGCGGGTGGTGGCCAACGTGGACGCCCGCGTGCACGACGACCCAGCCGATTGGCCCGGCTTGCTCTCGGCCCAACTGTGCAGCCCAGTGCGGTGGCGTCAAACACTCGAGACCTTCGCCGGACTCGGGCTCACCTCCCTGGTGGAGCTCGGCCCAGGCAGCGTGCTGAGCGGGTTGGCTAAGCGCAGCCTCCCCGAGATTCAGTCGCTGGCCGTCAACAAGCCGGCCGACCTCGACACACTGATGGACACCATCAGCGCCGCGGGCACCTGGCGGGCCGAACCGGCGCTGCATCAGGGTGAGCACCTCTACATGTCCGAGCGCGTGGTCGTCAGCCCGGGCGGAGGCATCTTCGCCCCCGACGCCACCCTGCATGCTCCTGGTACCGGCCTCTTGCCCGGCACCGAAGGCGTGGGCGATGACAACGCCCCGTCACACGTCGAAGTGGGTGACCTCGTCGGTCGGATCGGCATTACCGAAGTGCGGACGCCATTCGCCGGCCAAGTGGTGCGCTGGTTAGCGGTCGACGGAGAGAGGGTCCAAGAAGGACAACCGCTGGTCTGGCTGCGCGTCCCCGACCACGCCTGATGGCAGTCGTCCTTGTCACAGGTGGCACGAGGGGCATTGGCGCGGCCTGCGTGGACTGGTTCCTGGCCAATGGCGACCAGGTGGCCACTACCTACCGATCAGAAGATCCGCCAGCAGCACCCAAAGGTGCGGACGCTGATCACTTCCTGGCAGTGCGCTGCGATGTGACCAAGCCCGAGCTCATTGAGGCTGCCTTTGCCACCATTGAAAGCACGTGGAGTCCGGTTGAAGTGCTGGTGGCCAACGCCGGCATCACCCGGGACGGTTTGATGCTGCGTATGAGCGAGGAAGCATTCACTGATGTCATCGACGCCAACCTGACCGGGTCGTTCCGGGTGGCCAAACGAGCCGTGAACAAGATGCTCCGCCTCCACACTGGGCGCATCATCTTCCTCTCGTCTGTCGGGGCCTATGTGGGCCTACCCGGGCAGGCCAACTATGCCGCGTCCAAGGCCGGTCTGGTGGGCATGGCTCGGGCCATCGCCCGCGAGGTAGGCAGCCGGCAGATCACGGTCAATGTCGTCGCCCCTGGGCTCATTGACACCGATATGACATCGGCCCTCGGAGAAGAACGAGTGGCCCTCATGACCAGCCAGGTCCCCTTGGGGCGGGCCGGCACCATCGAAGATGTAGCCGGGGTCGTAGGCTTCTTGGCCTCGCCCTCAGCCGCCTATGTCACAGGGGCTGTCATCCCAGTCGATGGCGGACTCGGCATGGGCCTGTAGCGTTCGTTAGCGACACAAAGAGACCCCCAACCCCAACAAGGAGCAGATCGTGGACAGCGACGCAACATTCGAGAAATTTCGCGAATGCGCCGTAGAGGTGCTGCAGGTGCCGGCTGAGAAGATCACCAAGGAAGCCAAGTTCGCCGATGACCTTGACGCCGACAGCCTCGACCTGGTTGAGCTCGTTATGGCCCTCGAGGAGGCGTTCGACGTCACGGTCGAGGAGACCGAGTTGGAAGACATCGCCACCATTGGTCAGGCCTTCGACCTGATCTCCTCCAAGCTCTAATGCAACTCGGGATCGGCGCCGATGGCCCGATCCGCGGGCAGGCGGGTCGCGGTGACCGGACTGGGTGCTGTCACCTGCTGCGGCGTCGGCGTCGACGCGCTCTGGGAAGGATTGACCCACCCGGCAGGCGACGTGGCTGGCGGTCCAGTCCGTGACTTTGACCCGGAGCAGTGGTTCAGCAGCAAGGAAGTGCGGCAGATCGACAAGTTCGCGCAGTTCAGCGTGGCCGCGGCCGATATGGCCTTCCAGCACGCCGGCGAGCTCGACGCCGATCCCGACAAGGCCGGGGTCATCTTTGCCACCGGCGTCGGGGGCTTCGACACCCTGGCCGAGCAGGTGGGCGTCTACAACGAGAAGGGTGCCCGGCGCGTGTCGCCTCGGCTGGTGCCGATGATGATGGCCAATGCTGGCTGTGCCGGCATTTCTATGCGCCTTGGCTGGCATGGCCCATCGGAAGTAATTGTTACTGCCTGCGCCGCGGGGACACACGCCATCGCCGCCGCGGGGCGCCTCATCGCCTCGGGTCGCTGTGACGTGGCCATTGGGGGAGGCTCCGAAGCTGGGATGCATCCGGTCTCTATTGCCGCCTTCGCCAACATGACTGCCCTCTCCACCTCCGGTCACTCCCGGCCCTTCGATGCTCGTCGGGACGGTTTCGTGATGACCGAAGGGGCTGCAGCACTTGTCCTCGAAGACTGGGACCGAGCCGTGGCACGGGGTGCCACCATCTATGCCGAACTAGCGGGTGCGGCCAGCACGGCCGATGCCCACCACATCACCGCGCCCGCGCCAGACGGGGCAGGCGCCGTGGCCTGCATGGAGTTGGCCTTGGCCGATGCGGCTATCTCCATCGCTGACGTCGGACACATCAACGCCCACGGGACGTCGACTCCACTGAACGACCTAGCGGAATCACGAGCCATCAACAAGGTGTTCGGTGAGCCCGGACCCCTCGTTACCTCGACCAAGGGTGTAACCGGGCACGGCTTGGCCGCGGCGGGCGCCATCGAGGCCATCGCCTCCATCTTGAGCATCCATCACGCCACCATCCCGCCCACCGCGGGCTACGGCGAACCGGATCCGGAGATCTCGATGCAGATCGTTCACGGCGAAGCCAGGCCGTGGACGCCGTCAGCGGTGCTGTCCAACTCCTTCGGATTCGGCGGCCATAACGGCTGCCTGGTGTTCCTCCCTCCGAATTAGAGGGTCAGCGCGCTTCGTTGATGCGGATGAGGTTGCCCGCAGGATCACGTACAGCGCAGTCGCGGACTCCATAGGGCTGCTCGGTTGGCTCCTGGACAATTTCGGCCCCACTGCCCTCCACCAGCTCGAAAACGGCATCGAGGTCTGGCGTGGCCAGCGTGATGCGGGCGTAACTGCCCTTGGCCATCATCTCGGCGATGGTGCGCTTCTCGTCGTCATTCAGTCCGGGGTCAACCGCCGGGGGCTCGAGTACAAGAGTCATGCCGGGCTGGTTGGGCGAGCCCATGGTTACCCAGCGCCAATCTCCCTTGCCAACATCGGCCATGACCTCAAATCCGAAATTGTCCCGGTAAAAGGCCACCGAGGCGTCGGGGTCAGTGTGCGGAAGGAAGGTGTGTGCGATGGTGACGTCCATACCGGTCACTGTACGCGGAGCACCGCTCCCGTTGCTTCTCGATTCCTGATTGGTCGCGTCACCTGTCGGGCCACGCACGGCGGGATGCCCCGCCTGGTTCCAGCTGCATCGCGCTTGTAGACGCTGGGTGACGAGCCAACCAGCTCCGTGAAGCGAGTACTGAACGTACCCAACGATGAACAACCCACCGCGAAGCACACTTCGGTCACACTGAGATCTCCGCGCTCCAAGAGGGCCATCGCCCGCTCGATTCGCCGCGTCATCAGGTAGCTGTACGGCGCTTCGCCATAAGCCAACCGGAACTGCCGGCTGAGGTGACCGGCCGACATGTGGACACCATGGGCCAGGGCTTCGACATCAAGCGGCTGAGCGTATTCCCGGTCAATGCGATCACGGACCCGCCGCAACCAGGCCAAGTCTTCAAGGTGCTGAGCGTGGTCGGTCTTGCTGGTCACCCTTGGAATCGTTTCAGAGACACTCAATCAATGGCTTGACGGAATTGCGCCATGAATGTGGCGGCACCGTCCGGACCAGCACCTTCGAGCAGTCGGCGCACCAAGGCTGAACCCACCACCACCCCATCCGCTACCTCACACACCTCGGCGGCCTGATCAGGCGTCGAGACGCCGACCCCAACGCACACCGGAGTGTCCGTGTAGCGGCGTATCCGCTCAACCACTTGCCGAGCCTCCTGGCCGAGCTCGGCTCGTTCGCCGGTGACACCCATTCGAGCCACCGCATAGACAAATCCTCGAGCCCGGGCACAGATGCGCTCGACCCGCTCCTCCGGACTCGAAGGGGCTACCAGAAGCACCGTGTCGATACCGGCCTGATCGGCCTCTTCGGCCCAGGGAGCAATCTCCTCTAAAGAGAGATCCGGGATAATGGCGCCACTAACTCCAGACGAAGCCATTGATCGCGCCATGCGTCGATGACCTCCTCGAAAGACAATGTTGTAATAGGTCATGACGGCCACCGGCACCGTTGTGTCGGCTCGCCCGATGCCGTCGAGGACCTGATCGGGCACAACGCCTCGCTGCAGCGCGGCCAGGGCGGCCTCCTGAATCACCGGACCGTCCATCATTGGATCAGAGAAGGGAATGCCGACCTCGATGGCATCGGCACCGGCGGCCACCACGGCGGCCAACGTGTCGGTCCAATCGTCAGTCATGCCTCCCATGAGGTACGGGATCAGCAGCTTTCGCCCACTCTCTCGTTTTGATCGAAGTGCCTTCTCAAGCATGTTCGTTTGACCGGAAGATGTCGCGTACCTGTGCCACGTCTTTGTCCCCGCGTCCCGACAGTGTGATCAGCACGGTGGAGCCCGTGGGTAGGGCGTCGGTGCCCGCTGCCCTAATCACCCAGGCCACGGCATGAGCCGACTCGAGGGCCGGAATGATGCCTTCGGTGTGGCTCAGCACCTTGAAAGCTTCGAGCACTTCGCCGTCGTTGGCCATGGTGTACTCGGCTCGCCCGATGGCAGCCAGATGCGCGTGCTCGGGGCCGAGTCCCGGGTAGTCGAGTCCAGCCGAAATGGAGTGCGCCTCTTCAATCTGACCTGCTTCGTCTTGCAAGAGACGCGAGTACATGCCGTGCAGGACGCCGGGGATCCCGTTAGCGATGGCTGCGCCTCCGGCCGCCTCCACGCCAACCAGCCGAGCCTTGGTGTCGACAAACCCGGCAAAAGTGCCGGCCGCATTGGACCCGCCGCCGATGCAGGCCACCACCACGTCGGGATCGTCGCCGTTGAGGATGTCCCGACTCTGCACGCGAGCTTCCTCGCCGACCACACGCTGCAGCTGTCGCACCATGTATGGAAATGGGTGCGGACCCATGACCGAGCCGAGGCAATAGTGGGTGTGATCGACCGAGGACACCCACTCGCGCATGGCCTCATTCACGGCATCCTTTAGGGTGCGACTACCCGAGGTCACAGGACGCACCTCGGCTCCAAGCAGCTCCATCCGAAACACGTTGAGCTCTTGACGCTTGGTGTCGACCTCACCCATGAACACGGTGCACTCAAGGCCGAACAGCGCCGCTGCCGTAGCTGAAGCAACGCCGTGCTGACCCGCTCCCGTCTCGGCGATCAAACGCGTCTTGCCCATGCGCTTGGTCAAAAGCGCCTGACCCACGACATTGTTCAACTTGTGTGAGCCCGTATGAGCCAGGTCCTCTCGCTTGAGCATGACGCGCACACCTAGGCGCTCCGAGAGGCGCGTGCATTCGGTCACCGGTGTCGGGCGCCCACCAAATTGGCGCAGCAACGAATCGAGTTCGTTTCGATAGACCGGATCGGCCCATGCCTCCGTGAATGCCTTCTCCAGCTCGAGGCACGCTGGCATCAGTGACTCGGGAACAAAACGTCCGCCGAATTCACCGAACCGGCCGTCCGACGTCGGTTCGCCCATCAGGCTCATGTCAGTCATCCCGCCAGTCGTAAGGTTCTTCAGGCCCAGGCTCTTGATCGAGGGGATCGCGGGCAGCTTCCACCGTTTCAGCCGTACGGGCATTGACAATGAATTCACGGATCAGCATGGGGTCTTTGCGCCCCGGTGCCGACTCCACCCCGCTGTCCACGTCCACTCCAGCCGGCTTCAGGTGTGCGATGGCTTGGGCCACGTTGTCCGGCCGCAAGCCGCCAGCAACAATGAGTCGGCCAGGATCAACCACTCCTTCGGCCAGGCGCCAGTCAAACACCTTGCCCGAGCCCGGGGCGTCCCCGTCCACCAGGAGAAAATCTGCCCCGAACTCTTCAAATCGACTGATGGTTCGGTCGCCCGCCCGAAAAGCCTTGATCACCATAGGAAGTCGAGCCCGGATCCATTGCGTCTCCTGGGCCGACTCGTGTCCGTGCAGTTGGGCCGCCCCCAAGTTCGCTTGGTGCACCATTTCGACCACCCGCTGCGGTGCCTCGTCTCTGAAGATGCCCACCGTCAAGATCTCCGGAGGCAAGCGCTTGACAATGTCCCCCGCCGTCTGGACAGTCACCTGACGTGGAGAGGGGGCGAAGATGAATCCCACTGCATCCGCTCCAAGGCTCACGCTCAGCAGGGCATCGGCCTCGTTGGTAATCCCACAAATCTTGACGAAGAGCTCCTCGTTCATCGGGGAGCCACCGGATGACCGATAAGTGAACGGAGTGCCGCTCCCCTGTCTGAGGAGCGAATCAGGGTCTCGCCCACCAAAATTGCGTCGTAACCGGCATCAGCCAGTCGACGGGCATCGTCCCCATAGCGAATTCCAGACTCGGCCACCGCCACCACACCGGATGGGATCCGACCGGCCAATGCACAGGCCCGGTCCTGATCAACTTGGAACGTGCGCAGGTCGCGCTGATTGACACCGACGATGCGGGCACCAGCGCTCAACGCCCGATTCAATTCGCCTTCGTCATGCACCTCCACCAGAGCGGCCAGACTCAAGGAGTCGGCTCGAGCCTGGAAGGTGCGCAACTCCTTATCACTCAGGGCAGCCACAATCAGCAGCACGGCGTCGGCCCCCATCAATCGGGCGTCGATGACGTCGCGTTCCTGGACGGTGAAGTCCTTCCGGAGCACAGGCAATCCCGAGGAGAACCGAGCCTCCTGCAGGTCACTCACCGACCCGCCGAAGTAGGCCTCATCGGTGAGCACGGACAGGCACAATGCCCCACCGGCCATGTACTCCTTAGCGAGGAGATCAGGGTGGAGGTCAGGATCGAGGTCGCCCTTGGAGGGAGACCGCCGTTTCACCTCAGCGATACAGGAGAGAGTGGAGCCCAACAACCCCGCTCGGAAGTCGCGTGGAGCGTCCATCGCGGACGCCCTCTGCGCTAATTCGTCAGGATCCCTTTGATCCTCGGCGGCACGCGCGCGGTGCGAGTGGAGGATTCCCTCCAGGTACGTGGGCATGATGTTCCAGCGTAGCGGCGCAGGGTCGCACCCCAGAGCCCAGCGCTACGCTGCGCTCATGTCAGAAATGAGTGCTTTCAACCAGCCCATCATTGATGAGTTCAGAGCCAATCACGGGGTGGTCGGTGGTGGGTTCACTGGAGCCTCCATGGCCCTCCTCACGACCACTGGGGCCAAGTCCGGTCAACCACGTGTCAACCCGTTGGTCTGCCTGCCAGAGGATGACAGCACTCTGTATGTTTTTGCTTCGAAGGCAGGAGCTCCATCCGATCCCGATTGGTATCGCAACCTGCAGGCTCATCCCGAAGCCACCGTCGAATTCGGCGACGAGAAGTTCCAGGTGACTTCCACCACCATTTCGGGGCCCGAGCGCGACGCCGTCTACGCCCGACAGGTTGAGCGCTTCGCTTCATTTGGCGATTACGAGAAGCTGACCACCCGGACGATTCCCGTGGTGTTGCTCACTCGAAAATAAGCGCAGGCCGCGCCTGGCTACCGTCGTGGCTCGTAGCGCATGGCGATAGCCCCAGACCCGAACTCCAATCGATCCACGAGCGTCAAGTCGACATAGTTCGACAGGCCGTTGAACAACACTGGACCGTGGCCGGCCAGCCTCGGATGCACCACGAACTCGTACTCGTCGATCAAGCCCAGTTCGGCCAACGCCAGGGGGAGCATCACGCCTCCCACCAATAGCCCCCGACCCGGTTCCTGCTTTAGCTGCTGAATGGCCGTCCCCAGATCGCCGTGAATGAGTTCGGCATTCCAATCCACTTCCTCCAACGAACTCGACGCGACGTACTTCTTGGCCGCGTTGATCGTCTCGGCGAAGTGTTCCATCCACTGCGGTGTGTTATCCGTCGGATCTGGCCAGCGCCAAGCCGCTTCCATCATTTCGTACGTCACCCGGCCAAAGAGAAGACCATCGGCCTGGGCCAGATTCTCGACCGCGTGACGATGCAACTCCTCGTCCGCAGGGATGGCTCGATGGTCGCAGCACCCGTCCAGAGTGACGATGATGGAGTACCGAAGCGGTCGCATGACTCCAGGGTATGCCGATGGCTTGCTCAGGCGGACCCGTACATCAACGATCCGGGCGTGGTGAGGAGTTCGCCGGACTCGAGCCATGTCTTCAACCCGGAAAGGATCATGGGCCATCCACCGAAGAGTTGGTCATTGGCACCATCGCGAAGCTGGTCGTGGGTGACCACCAGACAGCATGAATCCTCTACCTGGCTGATCTCCCAGGTGATGCGCGAGACGCCCTCCGCCTTTACGTCATCGCCCCAAAGGGCTGTCATGGTGTGTACCAGTTTGCGCGGTGGGTCCACTTGGAGGATCTCCCCCTCTCCCAGCTCCATGCCGGACCCGGGGACACCCATCTTGTAAGGGGATCCCACCTTCCAATCTGAGATCACCGAGGCACCAAAGTTGTATTTGGCCCGGATGGCCGGATCGGTAATCGCCTCCCACAGACGCTCGGGCGTCGTGCGGATGTATATCTCGTACACCTTCTCCATCTGTTGCTCCAGTCTCTCTTTGATCTCACTGAGCCCTGCCACCCAGGGCTCGGAGTACTTACTCACCCAGCGATCGTGCACGAGGCGAATTGGGACCGGGTTCAAGAAGTGGAGCTTCTGGCGACCCCGTCGCCTCGTCACCACCAACCCGGCTTCCTCGAGCATCTTGAGGTGCTTCATGACTCCAAAACGGGTCATTTCGAAGCGCTCCTCAAGCATGTTCAGCGTCTGACCGTCTTCCCGGTAAAGCTCGTCCAACAAGCTCCTACGGGTCGGATCAGCCAAAGCCTTGAATACCTCGTCCACGCCGATACTTTATGTGACCATATGGTCACATGTCAACCAGTCCCCGGCTTTGGGCTCGTCTAGGTGTGGCTTATGAAGCGTTTCTGGTCGATGAACTCTTGGCAACTCCCGGGCTTGGAGAGACAACGCTGCAAGGAGGGCTGGGTTGCGCCGTTCTACGCTGCGAGTCTTCAACGGCGGAGGTAATGAAACGTGCGGCGGATGATCGTGGCAGTGGCAGGTTTGGCAGCAATAGTGGGAATCGTCGTGCCGGCAGTGGCCTCGGCCAGCGCCCCGGGCATCAGCACCGCCCTGGTGCGAACGGCCAATGAGCTGCCTGGGCTGGCCCACGCCACGTTGCTGGGAGCGGCTCCGTCCACCACCTTGCTGACGGTCGACGTCGGTCTCACAGCACCGAGTCAGTCCGGCGAGTCGTCCTACCTGTCTGCGCTTTACAACCAGCACAGCGCGTTGTACCACCACTTCCTCACGCCATCGCAGTTCAACGCACAGTTCGGGGTCTCCCCCACCACGGTGTCGGCCACCGAGTCATGGCTCCGATCGTCCGGCGCGACCGTCTCCTATGTATCAGGCTCTGGGGACCTGATCGCCGTGCAAGGCACCACGGCCCAGTTAGGCAAGCTGATGGAGACCACGTTGGGCACCTACAAGATCGGCGCCTACAACTTCATTGCCAACCAGAGCGCGCCTGCCGTTCCCTCCAACCTGCCCATCTCCGATGTCGTCGGATTGAATACGTTGCAGCGGATGTGGAGTCCTTCGGTGGCCGCCCAATCGACGCTGAAGTCCACTCCTGCGGCGACGAACTCCTCCTACGTGGGCACCTTGGTTCCGCAGGACCTCTGGGGTGTCTATGACGCACCCAGCAGCGATGAAGGTCAGGGCGAGACAGCCGGCATGTTTGGTGCTGGCTACAACGACGGCGTTGTGGCTGATCTCCGCGTTTACGAGCAGCGCATGGGCTTGCCGGCTGTTCCCGTTCGCATGGTCAGCGAGCAGGACATCACCAAGCCTTCGGTGCCCAACGACAACGACATCGTTGGCGATGACGAGTGGAATCTCGATACTGACGCCATCTCGGGCATGGCACCCAAACTGGCCCACATGGACATGTACTTCGCGTCCAACTACTACGACGCCAACTTCGCCATCATGTTCTCCGACTGGGCTAACGATCCCATCGGACCCAAGCAGATGGACTTCAGCTACGGCGAGTGCGAGGCGGACCCCACCTCTCCGTATCTGGACAACACTCACATCGGGCTGTTCGGCGAGGGATACGGTGCCATCGGCAACGGATTGCAGATCCTTGGGGACAATGCCCTCGAACAGGCTGTGCTCGAAGGCCGGACGCTCTTCAGCTCTGCCGGCGATAACGGCGGATCGTGCCCGGCCGTCGTCTTGCCAGTGCTTGGTGCCGGCAATGGAGTCAACCCCCAGCCACTCCCGACGGATCAGAACTACCCCTGCGCCAGCGCGTTCGCCGTCTGTGTCGGCGGGACAGTGGTCACCACCAATGGCACGTCCAACACCAAGGTGACGGGTGCCGCGTCGTCTGACTACACGAGCGCCCCCAAGCGGGTGGCTGAGCAGTCGTGGATCTTCACCGGTGGAGGCACGACCGACAACATCCCCAAGCCGGCGTATCAAGACGGTGTGAGCGCGATCGATCTTCCTTGTACCGGTCTGGAGACGGCCAAAGGCGCCGTGATCGCGCCAGGAACGACGTGTCGAGGAGTCCCCGATGTGGCCGCCATGTCCGGTTCCGGGCTGACTGACGGCGAACTGGTTGGTGCCAATGCCTATGCCACCAATGTGGACATGAATCCGTCTCCGGGTGGCGGCACCAGCCTTTCTTCACCACTCGTTGTTGGATTGTGGGCGCGGATACAAGCTGCTGCACCAACACCAGCAGGTCTGGGATTCGCCAACGAGACCTTCTACGCCGTGGGCAAGGGGCAGCTCGGCAATGCGTCTCGAGACTTCTATGACGTGACGTCGTCCGATCTGCCCATCGGCAACTTCTACTATCAGGCGGCCAAGGGATGGGACTACACGTCAGGATGGGGTGCCCTTGATGTGGCCAACTTCATCCGTGACGTTGACCACAATCCGAGCCTCACGCCTACTCATCCGTCCGACAATGTCGATCTCACTTCGTATTTCCCGCAGGTGACCTGCGACGCCACCATGACCAATCCGGCAGGCAATGCGTACGATCCTGTGCTGTCTGGGTTGTCAATATTTGTCAACGAACCGGCCTTGGATATCACCAGTGCGTCACTGGCACCAAGCACCAACGGCAAGGATCTCGTGGCCACTATTTCTGGGCCTTCATTGTCGACGACGGGGCCTATCGATGCCCTCGGCGGGTTCAACTTCTTCTTGTACTGGACGTACAACGGCACCACCTACTTTGCGACGGCGCAGGTCGATCCGGGCCAGCCGTTGCCGGCCACCCCATTGACCAACCCGATCTCTGCCCCGGTTTCACTGCCGCTCGGTACGGTGACATACGGCGACGGGGCAGCAACTGGCGATTCGGCATCGATGAGTCACACCGACACGGGCAGCTTTAATCACGGGACCGTGACGATCAATGTGCCCCTGGCCAACGTGGGCAATCCGCCGGCCGGGAGTCTTCTCACGTATCCGTATGCCTACGACACCATGCCCAACGGCGTCTTGGTGGCAGGCGCCGTTGACGAGGCCGTGGCTGGGCCACCGGGAGAAGCGCTCAAGCTGGGGCCTGGCTGCTGATTCAACGGGCGAAAAGATGCCAGCCCAGGAACATCCAACCGGTGAGGAGGCAGACTCGCCACACGGGATGGGTGGCGAACCACGAGACGACTTGCCTCGGTCGCCCCATGGCCGACGGCCGTGCCCACGAGTACAACCACTGGGACACAGCGGCAATGATGAGCACACCCCACACGGCGTACGACACGGCACTCACTGCACTGCCGATCCTCGCCGAATGATCATCCAACCCAGCGACAGCCAGACCAGCACGACCAATGCCTTGAGGGCTTCGTAGCGATCAACGGCGTCGGTCATGGAACTCAGCGTCGGATGCTGTGCCCTCGATCCTGGAGCGACATAGCAATAGAGCTCCCAAGCGAGGATCGCTAGGAACAGCACGAACCACGGCCGATACGGGTGTGCGGTTGAATCTGTCGGCCGAATCATGGCCGTGTGCAACGGCCACCATCGGACTGCGGCCAGAAGGGTCAGACCGAGAGGTGTGGCGACCGCCATATCGGCTGGCCAGGTGAAGGGCGTCGTACCTGCCACCAGGACGGCATAAGCCGCCCCGATCACCAAATAGGTAGTGCACTTCCCTCGAGATCGTAACGAGCCTCTTTGGCGCACGACTTCAGGTGTCGAGGGCTCAGTCAGGCGTTAACGAAGGGCAGGTCAGCCACCCGGCCCGCCTGGGCTCCACCCAAGCCGTCGCCCGACCGGATGCGGATCGGCCCCGGAGTCTCCACCGTCCGGTGCAGGTAGGCCAGGGCCACCCAGGCATCTACCTCGTCACTCCAAGAGGCCGAGGTGATGGTGCCCACCACCTTATCCTGGGCCACGTCTTCCTCGGGGTTCGAAGCCGAGTGCAGGGTCATCCCGACGGTCAGAGATGTTCCGTCTCGGGCAGATCCGGCCACCACGCCAACAAGCCGCCGCGGCACATTGTTGCCACGGGAGTCAAGACGGGCGATGAGTTCTTGACCGGTGTAACACCCTTTGGTGAAACTGACCGCTCGCTCTATCAGGCCTGCCTCGGCCGCGATTGTCTTGTCGGTGAGCTCACTGCCCATGGCTGGGATGCCAGAGGCGATGCGGTACGCCTCAACCACCTCCCCGCTGCACGCGGTGATGCCGTCGGGCAGCGAGGTCAGGTCGAGCACCAGATCCTTGGGTCCGATAAGGTCGATCCCGGTCCAACCATTCCATTCGTAGGGAGTGCCAGTCACCCCACCTTCGGCCATGACGGTCAGCAGGCCCGCGGACGCCGACTCCACCTGAGGACCGCGCAGGGACAGGCAGCGCCATTCGAGGCGAGACATTTCCACCTTGGAGCGAAGGAGAAACTTTTTCAGCCGCGCCACCATGGCATCGCCGAAACCGGCGTCAGTGTCGAGCACGAAGCCTTGGGCATCGACACGGGTAACCCGTAGAAAGGTCGTCAGCTTGCCATCGGGCTGAAGCAATAACGAATCAGCTGACTGACCGACCACAAGTGCGGTGATGTCCTGGCTCAGCTGACCCTGCAGGTAAGCCTCGGCATCCGCCCCATGCACACTAATGAAGTCGCGCGGGGAAAGGTATGCACCGGCACCGCGCCGAAGGGCAGTGATCTGCTCCTTCTCGTCAGGCATGGGAGATCGCGGCCCGTGAAGCCGACATACCACGAGCGGCCGTGACTGCCACGAGGAGAGCCTGGGCCTTCTGGAAGCATTCGGCATCCTCGCGTTCGGGATCACTGTCGGCCACAATGCCGGCACCGGCTTGCACGCATGCCTTGCCGTTGGGCGAGACCACCATGGTGCGAATGGCGATTGCCGTGTCCACATTGCCGGAGAAGTCGATGTACCCCACCACGCCTCCGTACACGCCCCGTTTCGTGGGTTCGAGATCGTCGATGATCTCCATGGCTCGTACCTTGGGTGCACCGGACAGTGTCCCGGCCGGCAGGGTGGCTCGCAGCACATCAATCGGCCCCTTGTCCTCCGACAGCTCACCGGAGACCTGTGACGTGATGTGCATAATGTGGCTGTAGCGCTCAATGGTCATGAGTTCGTCGACCTTCTCGGTACCGAATCGGACCACGCGACCCACGTCGTTTCGGGCGAGATCAACCAACATGATGTGCTCCGCCAATTCCTTGGGGTCTTCGGCCAATTCTCCTTCAAGGAGTCGGTCGTGCTGCTCGTTCTCGCCTCGAGGTCGTGAACCAGCGATGGGACGAGAGGTCACAATGCCGTCTCGAAGGCGCACCATGGGTTCAGGAGATGCGCCCACCACCGTCACTTCGGGAAAGCGCAAGAAATAGAGGTACGGGCTGGGATTGAGCAGCCGCAAGGCTCGGTACACGTCAAATGGGTCCGCTTGAAGTTCGAGGTCAAAGCGCTGAGACAGCACCACTTGGAAAATGTCTCCGGCCACAATGTGTTCCTTGGCCACGGCAATGGCGTCTCGGTATTCCTCTGACGTCATCGTCCGGGTGGCTTCCGCCGCCACCAACCCTTCACGGGGAGCCGGGACCATCTCGCCCGAGCGCGTGCGGGCGCAGTCGGCCGCCAGCTCGTCCAGACGTGTGCAGGCGTCGTCGTAGACGGCACTGACAGCAGCCGCATCTAGGGCACCATCGACTGGGTCAGGGATCACGACGTTGTCAATAAGGATGATGCGCTGGCGCCAGTGATCGAAGGCGGCGAATTGCCCGATAACGACGAGAGCAGCATCGGGATGACCCAAGTCGTCTTGGGGTGGGTGCGGGAGTCGTTCAACCTCTCGCACCACGTCGTAGCCCAAGTAGCCCACCACGCCGCCGTGAAGTGGTGGAAGTCCATTCAATTGTGGTGACTGGAAGCGGTCGATCAATTCCTTCACGGCAGCGAGTATGCCGCTGTCCGAAGAGCCCAAACCCAAGCGGCCAGTGGCTTCGACGGCATGACCACGAGCGGTCAGTGTGGCCAGAGGTCGTCGTCCCACGAAGGAGTATCGGCCCCACCGTTCGCCGCCTTCGACGGACTCGAACAAGAAGCCGTCGTCGTCACCGACCACGTTGGCGAAGGCCGCCACAGGAGTGAGCGTGTCGGCCACCACCTCGCACCACACGGGCACGATGGCGTGTTCCTTAGCCAACGCGGCGAACTCGGCCGGATCCGGTCGAAAGTGCAACATCAGTCGGGGCGCGGCACTCCGGGCCCGTGGCCGACGGTGCGGAAGAAGCACGTCCGCTCCCCGGTGTGGCAGGCGCCCTTCCCATGCTGATCGACGAGAACCACCAGCGCGTCGCCATCACAGTCCATGCGAACCTCTCGCACATACTGACGATCACCCGAGGTCTCACCCTTCTGCCAGTACTCCTTGCGACTCCGGCTGTAGAACCACGAGCGGCCAGTGGTGAGGGTGCGCCGAAGCGCTTCGGCATCCATGTAAGCCAAGGTGAGTACCGTTCCGTCTGTCGCGTCCTGCACGATGGCCGGCACCAACCCGTCGGCATCCTTCAGAAAGTCCATCGCCTCAACCAGGTCGGCATTGATAACGAGCGGGACACCTTCGGCCACCGTCATAGGTACAGGCCCGTTCCGCTGTCGTTCCGCTTGGAGGCAATGGCGTGGATGTCCCGCTCTCGCAAAATCACGTATTCCTCCCCATGAAGTTCAACTTCGAATCGATCCTCGGGATTGAACAACACCGTGTCCCCTACTTTGATGCTGCGCACATGGGGTCCCACCGCAATGGTCTCAGCCCAGGTCAGTCGGCGAGTGATCTGAGCCGTGGCTGGGATCAGGATGCCGGCGCGGGACCGCCGTTCCCCATCCGACTGCGAGATTTGTACCAACACACGATCGAAAAGGACCGAAATTGGCTGCTTCTCGTCGACCCCGTTGGTCGCTGCTGCCTTCTTGATAGACGCCGTCGGCACCTCTGCACGGTACCGCACGATTGTGCTGGTCCAGGTCAGACGCAGGAAGGAGGGGTGTTCACGAGGCCGGTCGCACCGTAACTCCGTGGTCGGCCATGTAGGCCTTGGCCTCACCCAATGTGAATTGGCGACGGTGGAAGATCGATGCGGCTAGCACGGCATCGGCCCCACCGTCGAGGGCGCCATCGACAAGATGTTGCAATGTGCCTACCCCTCCGGAGGCCACGACGGGAATCCCGACGGCATCGACCACAGCCCGGGTGAGGGCCAGATCGAACCCGTCCTTGGTGCCGTCTCGGTCCATCGAGGTGAGCAGGATCTCCCCTGCTCCGTTACGAGCACAGTCGGTGGCCCACTGCACAACGTCGATCCCGGTTGGACGCCGACCACCATGAGTGAAGACTTCCCAACCCCCCTGGGCTCGGGCCCGTGCGTCAATGGCTACGACAGCACACTGGCTCCCGAACTCGGCTGCAATGTCGCTTACGAGTGACGGGCGCTCGACGGCCGCCGTATTGACTGACACCTTGTCGGCCCCGGCGCGCAAGAGACGACGAGCGTCTTCGGTCTCTCGGACCCCACCACCGACGGTGAGCGGAATGAATACCTGCTCCGCCGTGCGGGCGACCACCGAGACCATGGTGTCGCGGGCGTCAGATGAAGCGGTGATGTCCAAGAAGGTCAGCTCATCAGCGCCCTCGGCGTCATAGCGAGCCGCCAACTCCACCGGATCGCCTTCGTCGGTGAGATCAACGAACTGCACGCCCTTGACGACCCGACCATCAGTGACGTCGAGGCAAGGAATTAGGCGGACACTGCGCATACGGCCACCGCCTCCTGCACGCCAAATCGACCCTCGACCAATGCCTTGCCCACAATTGCACCGTGAAGGGCCCCATGCGTACCCCGCAGGGCGGCTAAATGTTTCAGATCCTCCAGCGATCCCACTCCACCCGAAGCGATGACGGGCACGGACGTCGCGTCAAGGAGTTCGGTGAGACCAGTGAGATCGGGCCCCAGGAGCATGCCGTCGCGGGCGATGGAGGTGGCGATCACCGCGGCGATGGGATCGTCCTTCCACGCCACCAAAAGCTCAAGGGGAGATACGCCGCTACCGGACAACCACCCGTGGGCACGGGCCTCCATCTGCCCGTCGTCGCCGACGCTGTAGTCCAGCCCCACGGCAATTTGGTGAGGCCAACGCTGGGCGCATGTCGTCACCATGCCTGGATCTTCAATGGCGGCCGTACCAAGGATGGCTCGCGACACGCCCAACTCCAACACGGCACTGACATCGGCTTCGGATCGCAGACCGCCGCCCGTCTCTACGGGCACACCCAGAGCCACGATTTGGGCCAACACCGATCGCTCGTGGGGCGTGCCAGTTCGGGCCGCATCGAGGTCGACCACATGCAGCCAGGTGGCCCCGCCGGCGATGAACTGGCGGGCCAGATCGACCGGGTCGCCGTACTGGGTCTCCTGGTCGTAGTCCCCCTGAGTCAGGCGAACGGCCGCGCCGCCGCGTAAGTCAATGGCGGGATAGAGCTCCATGATCGCCCGCTCAGGCCGCGGCAGGCATGGCCAAGAAGTTGGCCAAAAGGGCCAGCCCACTCTTGCCTGACTTTTCCGGGTGGAATTGTGCACCCCACAGGTTCCCTCGCATGACCAGCGACGCCACCGGCCCGCCGTAGTCGCACACCGCCACGGTTTCTTCGCCAACAGGGGGAGCGAATGAATGCACAAAGTAGACCCAGGGCCGATCGCCCAGGCCAGACAACGGAGCGAGCACCAGTCCGTCGACGGGCTTGGTGGGAATCAGTTGGTTCCATTGCATCTGAGGGTGCTTCTCCCCCGCTGGCAGGCGATCCACTACCCCTTTGAACACACCAAGCCCGACCGCCCCGGGACTTTCTACCGATCCTTCGTAGAGCAATTGGAAGCCGATACACACCGCCAGAAACGGAACCCCAGCCGCTAATGCAGCCCGGGTAGCCGACTCCAGGCCACTGTCGGCCAACGCTCGGGCGCAGGCACCGAAGGCCCCCACCCCGGGGAGGACGACAGCGTCGGCCGCTTCGACCTCGGCTGGATCGGACACCAGTCGAGCTTCAGCACCGACGTGCTGCAGTGCCTTCTCAGCTGAGCGCAGGTTGCCGATGCCGTAGTCGAGCACGGCAACTTTTGTCACAGACTCCCCTTGGTGGATGGGATGCCCACCCCTTCGACTCGAACGGCGTCGCGGAGGCAGCGCGCCACTCCCTTGAAAGTGGCCTCGACCATGTGGTGAGTGTTCTTTCCTTCAAGACGTCGCACGTGCAGCGTGAGGTTCCCTGCCGTGGCAAAGGCCCGCCAGAACTCTTCGGACAACTGCGGGTCAAAGGGCGGAGTGCCCAATCCAGCGGTGTCAGGGGCGAACTCGACGCCATAGGCCAAGAACGGTCGACCCGATAGATCGAGCGCCACCTCAATGAGGGCTTCATCGAGCGGCAAGAGCATGCTGGCAAAGCGTCGGATGCCCGCCTTGTCCCCCAGGGCTTCGGCCAAGCAGGCGCCCAGCACAATGCCGACGTCTTCCACCGTGTGGTGGGCATCAACGTGGAGGTCTCCTTCGGCTCGGACCCGGAGGTCGAAAGAGGCGTGACGTCCCAGCTGTTCCACCATGTGGTCGAAGAAGGGCAGGCCGGTGCTGACATCGACCGCACCGGTGCCGTCGATGGACAGGGACGCCTCGATCTTCGTTTCCTTAGTGGTGCGGGCCTTCTCGGCCCGCCGTCCGTTCTCGCTCACAAGCTCTCCTTCAAGGCGGTCAGGAATCGATCATTCTCGTCGGGTCGGCCGACGGTGACCCGGAGGCACCCGGGCAGGCCATCCCAGCCGGCACAGTTGCGCACCAGTATCGAGTGCTCAAGCAAGGCCGACCACACGGTGTCGGCGTCGCGCTCAAGCGGCCGGAACAGAATGAAATTGGCGTCCGACGGCCACGTCTCGACCGCCATGTCGCTCAACGCACCCGCCATCCGGCCGCGTTCTTCTGAAATGAGGGCCACCCGGGCCTCCATCTCGTCCTGGTGCTTCAGCGCCAAGAGGCCGGCCAGTTGCGTCTGAGTGGAGAGGTGGTACGGGAGCACCACCGCCTCGCAAGCCTGCACGACCACGGGATCGGCCACCAGGTAACCCAGGCGGGCACCCGCCATGGCCCAGGTCTTGGAGAACGTTCTGGTCACCACCAGACCGGGGTGAGACGGCCCGCGCAAGGTCAACGCACTCCAGGGAGCGAACTGGCCATAGGCCTCGTCGACGACGACCAGTCCAGGGGCCGCAGTCACGATGGCCTCCACCGTGTCGCGGGGCTCGACCCGCCCGGTGGGATTGTTGGGCGAACAGAGGAACGTGACGTCGGGACGCGTCTCGGCCATGAGAGCGAGGGCGTCGTCGATGGAGATGGTGAAGTCCTCTTTGCGTTCACCCCTAATCACTTCGGTGCCGGTCAGTCGACTGATGTGCGAGTGGAGCGCATAGGTGGGCTCGAACACGCAGGCGCGTCGACCGGGACCACCAAAAGCCAGGAGCACGCATTGGAGTACCTCGTTGGACCCATTGGCGCAAAAGACTTCGGCCGGAGTCACGTCGTGCAACTGGGCGATGGCCGCCCGCAATTCAGTGGCCGGCCGATCCGGATAACGGTGGAACGAGACGTCAGCCAGCGCATCGAGCAGTTCCTTGCTCCAAGCGTCGGGCGGCGGAAACGGTGACTCGTTGGTGTTGAGACGTACCTCGGCATCAACCTGTGGCGAGTGGTAGCCCTCGTTGAGCAAGAGATCGGGTCGAACCGGAGGAAGCGCGCTCATGCCTCACCACCGGTGATGGCGGTGGTGACTTCATTCAAACGACGTCGAACCGAGTCCGCGTGGGCGGGCAACCCCTCAACTTCGGCCATGGCGATCACATGAGGGCCCAATTGTTCCAGGGCCTCATTGGTGATGCGGACGGCGTGGATGTGCTTTCGAAAATCATCAGCACGCAAGGCCGACGCGAAGCGTGCGGTTCGGTTGGTGGGCAGGACGTGATTCGGTCCAGCGATGTAATCCCCCATGCTGGCCGGTGCCCATGGACCAATGAATACAGCGGCCGCGCTGTCGACCAAGGCCAAGAGCTCATCGGCCGATCCGCCGTCGGTGGTCACATCCTCCACCATCAGTTGTAAGTGCTCAGGCGCCACCGTATTGGCCACGGCCATGGCGTCGGCGGGCGAATCGACGAGGCAGGCGATGCCCGACGATGCCAGCGTGGCCTCCAAGTCGGCCCGCCGCGGCGACGCGGCCACAATGCGGTCGACCGCATCCGACACGGCGGACAGGATCTTCTCGTCCCAGGTGACCAGCCAAGCCAATCCGTCGGGTCCGTGCTCGGCCTGGACGGCCAGGTCGATAGCCGCAAACTCGGGCGGGGCATCGGGACCAGCCACCACCACGATTTCGGAAGGACCGGCAAAGGCTGAGGCCACGCCGACAACTCCACTCACCTGACGCTTGGCTTCGGCCACGTATGCATTGCCGGGACCGGCGATGACATCCACCCGTGGCACCGAGGTGGTGCCGTAGGCCAGCGCGGCAATGGCCTGGGCCCCGCCGATGCGGTACACCTCGTCAATGCCGGCAATGGCCGCCGCGGCCAACGTGGCGTCGTCCACCTTGCCGTCGGCGGCCGGCGGCACACACAGCGCGATGTCGCGTACCCCGGCCACTCGAGCGGGGGCGGCGCACATGAGCACGGTTGAGGGGTACCGAGCGCGGCCGCCCGGCGCGTAAATACCGGCTCGGGACACCGGCCGAGTGAGGTGGGACACGGTGACCCCGGTCGATTCGAAATCGGTCGGAGGTGTGCCCTCGTGGGCGTGATAGGCCACAATCCGGGCAAAGGCCGTCTCAAGGGCAGCCTTGAGTGCAGGGCTGATCTGTTCGAGTGCGGCGGCAATCTCGGCTGATGGGACTCGGATGCCCGGAGTGCCCTGTGCGGCATCGGTGAGGTCGACCCGGTCGAACTGACGGGTGTAGTCGATGACGGCCGTGTCGCCCTTGGCTCGCACCTCGGCCACGATGGCGGCGACCACGTCGTGGACGTCCACGCCAGGGTCGGAGGGGCGCGGCAGGACCTCGTCAAAAGGCGGCTTTTGGCCGCGTAGGTCCAGCACACGCAGGGACATAGGGTCACAAGGCTATCGGGCGGACCACGTGTCCCTTCCCGGGATGGCACTCACATGGGCCATCATCTGGGGATGACTTCAGCGGCCGAGATCTCCTCCCTGTCCTCCACCCTCAAGGAGCTCAACGACCGCGTCACGTCGCTGGCCGAATCAGCCCAAGCCAAGGGCGATCAGGACATGGCCCACGAACTTTTCGCGGTGGAGCGCTCCCTGGGCGGCGCGCTGCGACGCCTCCGCCGTTTTGCTCAAACGGCGTAAAGGACCAGGTCGTGCCCGAGCAGCGCCGCTGCGCTGCGCAAGATGGCCTGGCGCTGGGCCACCACCGCACAATTGCGGCGATCGGCCACTTCAATCAGGGCAACTGCGGCCATTTCGGTGGTGTCGCACCGAGCGGCGAGTTCCCCTGATCGGCGGGCCGCTTCACCGCTGAAGGGCTCGATTTCAGTCCCGTCCAGGAGTTCTCCGATGCGGTCGCTGCGTGCTTCGGTGCGATACCCCTCCGCCACCGCGACGGCCGGAATAACCGGCACAATTCCGTTGGACAACGCGGCTCGGTGAAGGGCCCACATCATGCGATCCCCGCGAGCTGCGGCATGGAGGGCACCGACGCCGTAGACGAGGCCCTCGCGCCTTGCGCTCATCGACGCCGCACCCGAGATGCCACGCCGGAGACTCCCGAACGGAGGCGAGCCAACAATGCTTCGCCGGCCGCTAATTCCTCAGCGCTAAGCGAGCCCGTTTCACCTTCCCAGGCCGCCACCCCTCGGAGTCCCTGCCGCACCCTTAGCTGCTTCTCCGCTGCGGTGGACAGCCATGAACTGAACGAAACCCCGTCCTGTTTCGCCGCTTCTTCGACGGCGGTGGCAACGTCATCCGCCAGTGACACCGAGCGCTTCGTCACCATAAAAAGAGGGTAACACCCGAAGTAGCAACGTCCGCTGACCTCCAGAAATGCCAATGCCGGCCCATAGGGCCGGCATTGGAAGAGTCAGCCGGGAGGCGGATCCCAATGCTGACTCCGTTGGAACCAGGTGGCGGGAACCGGTTCCGTTGTCCATGGTAACGGAGGCAATTCCCGAATACAGCACACGACGGCGAAATTTAACGAATTCTCATACTTCGATTTTGGGGCAGAAATCGGCCAGGACACAGGACGAGCACAGTGGTCGACGGGCCTTGCAGGTGGCGCGGCCGTGCAGAATGAGGCGGAGGCTGAACACGCCTCGCTGGGCCGGCGGCATCATGTCGTTCAGGACATGCTCCACCTTCACGGGGTCGGTCTCCTCGGTCAGCCCCAGCCGACGGCTGAGGCGCAAGACATGGGTATCGACCGGAAGCCCCGGAAGGTTGAAGTCGACGCTGCGCAAGACGTTGCCTGTTTTGCGGCCGACTCCGGGAACCGTCACCAGATCGGAAAGTTCGGTCGGCACGTCGCCACCGAAGCGGTCCATGACGGCGATGGCCATGCCGATGAGGCTGCGCGTCTTGGCTCGAAAGAAGCCCGTCGTGCGAACAAGGTCCTCCACCTCCTCCGGATTGGCCTGGGCCATGGCGGAGGCGTCGGGAAACGCCGCGAACAGTGCCGGTGTGACCAGATTGACGCGTACGTCGGTGCACTGAGCCGAGAGAATGGTGGCGGCCAGCAGCTGGAACGGCGTGGCGTGGTCCAACGCGCAGAGTTCATTCGCTGTGCCTGGGTACTCTTCGGCCAGTCGAGTCGACGTCAACGTGGCGCGCCCCTTCGGCGATCTCGGGAGGCCCACCCGCTCACGGTACCGGGTTAAGTTGCGCCGGTGAACGTCCAGGTGGTCGACGCGCTGAGCGCCACACAACTGTTGGAGCTGGCTGCGCTCACGGACCGAATCCAAGGCGCAGACGGGCATCCTTCGCTGGCCGAGACGCAGCGTGTGGCCGTCTCTCTCGCCGATCTCGGCGGGATGGGCATCCGTCTTGTCTTGGCTTACGAGGGCACGACGTTCATTGGGTGTGTCGTGCTCACGCCAGCGCACGATGCATCGACCACGCTCCACGCCATGATCGATCCTGCGGTTCGCAATCCAACTACGTGGAGGGCGTTGTTGGATTCGGCCTTGACGGTGGCGGAAGGAGTCACCCGATTGTGGGTCATGCGAGTCTCGCCTGAACGCGATGGCGAACTGGCTCATTTGGGATTCATGCCGGACCGCGATTTGCTCCAAATGCGGGTGTCCTTACCCCTTCCGGGCGAGGTCACGGCCCTTGGCGTTCCCACGGTCACTCGATCCTTCCGGCCCGGGCTGGACGACGAAGCATGGGTGGCCGTGAACAACCGGGCCTTTGCCGGACATCAAGAGCAGGGTGCTTGGACGGTAGAAGAGCTGCACCAGCGCATGGAGCTGCCCTGGTTCGATGCCGACGGATTCAGAATCGCAACTGATGACGAGGGCGTCATCATCGGCTCTTGTTGGACCAAAGTGCATCAGGATGGCGGACCGTTGCTGGGAGAGATTTACGTGATTTCGGTCGACCCAAGCCACCACGGGCGGGGCCTCGGTCGCGCCCTGACCGTGGCCGGTCTGGAATGGCTGGCCGGACGGGGCATCGCCGACGGCATGTTGTACACCGACGCGTCGAATACGGCAGCCGTCGGCCTCTACCATTCTCTCGGCTTTACAGTCGATCACGTGGATCGGTGCTACATCCATCGACCGTGAACTGAGTCACGGACGAGGCGGAGCGAGGCGGCGCATGACAAGAGGCGGCAGGTGGCGGGTGACGCTGGCCCTCTTCTGCCTGCTCCCGACGCTTGGTGTGCTGGCTACAGCGGAGCCCGCAGCGGCGACCGGATGGAATCCCGTCTACAGGGCCGATTTCCCTGATCCGGCGATCTACCAGTTCAACAACGTGTATCTCGCCTATTCCACGCAGTCGGGTCTGACCAACTCCCCCACTGTCATTTCGAGCGACACCGTGCACTGGACGGCCGACGGTCCCCTGACCTTTCCCGTGCTGCCGGTGTGGGCTTCCTACGGCTATACGTGGGCGCCAACGGTGGCGCGCAATGCGTCGGGTCAGTACGTCATGTTCTACACGGCACGCCAGACGTCGTCGGGCCTCCAGTGCATTGGGCGCGCCATCGCCGCCGCGCCAACCGGACCCTTCTACGACACGGGCTTCGGTCCCGCCGTCTGTCAGAAGCCCGAGGGTGGATCCATCGACCCCGACATCTTCACCGACGACAACGGGAACGCTTACTTGTTGTGGAAGGGCGACGGGCACGCCCACGGTGACGTTCCCGCACTGTGGTCCCAGCCGCTCGGGCCTTCCCTGAGCCTCGAAGGCACACCCACGCCCCTCTTGGTGGCCGGTGACCAACGGTGGCAGCACGGCGTCATTGAGGGCCCGGCCATGGCCGAGATCAATCACGCCTTCTATCTCTTCTATAGCGGCAACAATTACGACACCAGCAGTTACGCCATCGGGTTCGCGCTGTGTGCGGGGCCATCGGGGCCATGTGCTGACAGTCGAGACAATCCGGTGCTGCGAAGCAGTCCGGGCATGCAAGGTCCAGGCGGCCCCACCTTCTTCTCGTCTCCGACCGGCGCATTGCTCATGGGGTTTGCGGCCTGGTCCAGCACTGTCGGTTACGAGAACGGCGGATACCGGGCGCTGTACATCGCTTCGGTCCACCTCACCGGGGGCATGCCCTACTTCGAGTCCTATCCCTGAAGGCCGGTGCCGATACCTCGTCCCACGCCGTAGGTCACCGCCGCGGCCACGGCCGTGATCAGCACCTGGCGGAGGGAGGAGCGTATGAGCGGTCGCTCCGTAAAGAGGGCCAGCACCGATCCCACCGCAATGGAGGCAGCGGCTCCGAGGACAACTGACCACACGATGGCCGGAGTGCCCTTGGTGAAGAGCCAGGGCAGTAGCGGGATGAACGCCCCCAAGGCAAAGGTAAAGAAGGAAGACAGGGCCGACTGCACCGGGGAACCCAAATGTTGGGGATTGATGCCCAGCTCCTCTCGGGCGTGGGTCTCGAGGGCCAGTTCGGGGTCCTGATGGACCTGGTCCACCATCTCGCGGGCCACCACGGGATCAATGCCCCGGCGTTCGTACATGCCCTGCAGCTCGTTGGCCTCGCCGATGGGACTGCGCTTGAGTGCCCTGCGCTCAATATCGAGCTCGCGCTGGAGGAGCTCACGCTGGGCCGTCATGGAAACGAACTCCCCGGCCGCCATGGAAAACGAACCGGCAACAAGACCGGCCGCGCCCGCCAGGCGGACGAATGTGCCGCCGGGGCTGGCCCCGGCAATGCCCAGGACCAGGGACACATTGGTGACCAGGCCGTCGCTGATCCCGAAGATGGCTGCTCGTGCGCCGCCACCGCGGATATCCCGATGATGGTGAGGCGCATCTTCCATCGGACCAGCGTAGTGAGGAACCTCCCTCCGGTAGGGTGCCAGGGCTAATCAACACCGCAAGCAGAGGAGCGAAGCGTGACCACAATCGTCAACGGCGTCGATGCCTTCCACGATCTCATCGGGCAGCAGCTCGGCTACTCCGAGTGGCAGCCGGTGACCCAAGAACGGGTCAATGTGTTTGCCGACGCCACCGACGATCACCAATGGATTCACGTGGACCCCGAGCGGGCCAAGGAGGGACCATTTGGCGTGGCGATCGCCCACGGGTACCTGACCCTCTCACTGGCACCGGTGTTGCTGAACAAGGTGCTGCGCGTTGACAACATGAAATTCGGGGTCAACTACGGTGCCAACAAAGTGCGCTTTCCCTCCCCCGTGCCCGTCGGCTCTGATCTGCGCATGGGCGTGACGGTGGCGGGTGTCGAAGACGTAGAGGGTGGCGTGCAGGTGACCTATGACCTCGTGATGGAAGTCAAGGACGCACCGAAGCCGGCCTGCGTCGCCCAAGTGGTCTATCGCTACTACCGCTGACCATGCCGGCGCCGCTGCCCGTCGGCGAAGAGAAGACTCGGCACGTCCGTTCCATGTTCGACGCCATCGCGCCGCGCTACGACCTGATCAACCGGCTCATGACCTTTGGGCTGGACCAGGCCTGGCGGCGCGACACCATTACCGCGCTGGCGCTGCCTGCTGGCTCACTGGTGCTTGACCTGGCTTGCGGTACGGGTGACCTGTCCGTATTGGCGGCGCGTAAGCAGTATCGAGTGATCGGCGCCGACCTGAGTGCGGGCATGTTGGCGGCCAACCGATCGGGCGCGCCGCTCGTCCATGCCGACTGCAGCCAGCTTCCGTTTCCTGACAGTGCCTTCGACGGCTTGGTGTGCGGCTACGCCCTTCGCAACTTCACCGACCTGGCCGAGGCCCTGGCCGAGACCGCTCGAGTGATCCGACCCGGTGGTCGGCTGGCCATCCTCGAGGTGGACGCACCGACATCGGCCGTACTGCGCACCGGCTATCACGTCTGGTTCGATCGGGTGGTCCCGCTGTTGGGGGGGCTGCTGTCGGACAAAGAGGCATACCACTACTTGCCGCGATCGGTGGCGTACTTGCCTGCGCCGGCGGACTTGCGACGGATGCTCGGCGAGGCTGGCTATTCCGGCGTGGGAATACGCCCGCTGGCCGGCGGGTTGAGCCAGTTACTGCTGGCCACCCGGATTGGACCGCCGGCGTGAGTGACGCACTGCACGCCCGGACGGTGCCGCTGGAATACGGCCCCGACCCGCTGCAGTTCGATGGCAGTCCCACCGCCCTCTTCGACCGGCCCGGTCTGACGCTGGTGGGTTGGGGCACGGCGTTGCTGGTCGACGCCCAGGAGGCCACCGATGTCTTGGCCGGTATTCCTTGCGACGACACGGTGCAGTGCCCCGGATCCGGAGTGGTGGCGCTGGGGGCGCTGCCGTTTCTCAACGCACTCTCTGGTCAGCTCATCGTGCCCCGGTTCACCATGGGTATCGCTCGCGACCGCGATGGGAACGCGCATCGATGGGCCACCGCTGTCGGTCCGTCCGATGACCCACTACCCACCACCGACGAGCTCTTCGACGCCGTGCTCTGGCAGTACGACACCAATCCCGATGGCGCCGTGCCACCGGAGGTCACCATTGCCGAGCTGACGACATCATTGTCCGATGGTGCCTATCGCGACGAGGTGCGGCGGGTGGTCGGCACCATGCAGGACCCCGAGTCGCCGCTCCACAAAGTGGTGTTGGCCCGCTCGATCACCATTCGCTTCAGCGGTGAGGTGCACTTGTCATCGGTATTGCGGCGCATGCGCGCCCACGAACCCAACTGCACCATCTTCTCCATGCCCGTCCCTGACGGCACCTTCTTCGGGGCCTCGCCCGAACTGCTCATGGCCCGGCGCGACTCCCGGGTGTGGTGCCATCCGCTGGCCGGCACGGTGGCCCGGGGTGAGACAGCCAGGTCCGATGCCGACGCCCAAGGCCGGCTGGCCCATTCCAGCAAGGACATGGCCGAGCACCGCTACGTGGTCGAGGACTTAGCTGCGGTCTTGGGCCCGCTCTGTTCGTCCCTTCACGTCCCAGGGAGACCCTCGCTGGTGGCCTTCCGCTCAGTGGCTCATTTGGGCACCCGCATTGAAGGAGAGCTCCGTGCTCCCCTGTCCATTCTTGACATCATCGACCGGGTCAACCCGACGCCAGCCGTCGGCGGATCGCCCAGAGAACTGGCCCTGACCACCATCGCCCAAAGTGAGCCTGTGCCGCGGGGCTATTGGGCCGGACCGGTGGGATGGGTGGACGCCGGAGGCAATGGTGAGTGGATGATCGGGTTGCGCAGTGCGCTCCTGCACCAGGACGCAACTTCGGCGTCGCTGCATGCGGGTGCGGGAATTGTGGCCGACTCTGATCCAGACGCCGAGGGCGAGGAGGTCAACGTGAAGCTGACGACGGTGCTGGACTCGCTGGTGTCCGGAGGCTCAACGCACCTGCGGTGATGGCGTTGGGGTCGAGAGCGCCGTCAGGTCGGCCCGACGTCGCAGCTCCTCGGTAAAGGTGCTCCGTCCAGCCAGCGGAATGGTGACCTGAACGCTGAACCCTCCGCCCCGTGGGAGCGTCATACTGGCGGTGCCCTTGAGGGCCGTGGCAATGGCTCGCACAATGGACAGCCCGAGACCGGTGCCATGGCTCGAACGGGATGGATCTCCCTGGTAAAAGCGGTCGAACACACGCTCGGTGTCTCCGGGCGACACTCCCGGTCCATTGTCGGTCACTTCGAGCACTCCCATCCCGCGTGAGACGTGAGTGGACACCTCGACGGTGGTGCCAGCGGGTGTGTGGGCCAGGGCGTTGCGCACGAGGTTGTGGGCAATCTGCACCAACCGCTCTTCGTCACCCATCACGATCACGGGCGAGCCCGCAACCAGGCTGAGCTGGTGGCCATGTTCGGCGGCATTGGCGTCTTCCACCACGTCGGTACAGATGGCCCGCATGTCCACCGGTTCCACCCGCATAGGGCGGCCCCTATCAAGCTCGGCCAGCAAGAGGAGATCTTCGACCAGACCGCTCATGCGTTTGGCCTCACCCTCCACCCGCTGCAGGGCGCGGCTGCATGCCCTCCTCATCGGAGAAGCCACCACGGCGCAACAGTTCGGCATACCCTCGTATGGACGTCAGCGGCGTACGCAGCTCATGCGACGCGTCCGCCACAAATTGGCGCAGACGATCCTCCGACGCCGTCTTCTCAGCAAACGCACCTTCGATTTGGGTGAGCATCTGGTTCAGTGCCCGTCCCAGCTGACCGACTTCGGTGGAGGCAGGAGCTTCGGGCACACGACGAGCCAGGTCGCCCGAAGCGATGGCGTCGGCCGTCTCGGCCATCGCCTGCAGTGGACGCAGACCTCGCCGTATGACCGCGAAGGACAGGATGCCCATGAGTAAGACGACAGCCAGGCTGGCCAGGAGTTCAATCCGGCGCAACGAAGACAGTGTGTCGTTGGTGGGATTGAGGGAGAGCGCGGTGATGAGGGTGCCTTCGGGCAAGTCAACCGCTACCACCCGGTACTCGCCGTCGGGGTCCTTCTTGCTCCCGACAATGACGGCGTTGGGATCGGGACTGAACGTCCCGGCATATCGGCCGAAGTGATGGTGGGCGTCTTCGGGCACTCGCTGTACCGGGATGGACGACGACAGGATGGGCTGGGGGTCGGGGCGGGTGGGCGAACCTGACGGGCGACGCAAAATGACCTTGCCCTGTGCATTACTGAGGAGCACGTACACGTCGGGCGATAATCGGCGGGACAAGTCCACCGCCGTGATGGGCAATTCGCGCTCGGCGCTGTAACTCAGGTAGTTGAAGGCCAGCCCCTCAGAGGAAGCCAGCGTTTCGTCCGCCCGGCCGTAGAGGAAATTGCGCACCGAAACGTAAATGGCGATATCGGCCGCCACCAGACCGATGATCAGCACAATGGCCATGACGGCAACCAGCCGTCGGTGCAGGCTCACCCTTCTCTGGGCAACCGCAGTGTGTAGCCCACCCGACGGATGGTGTGAATGAGTGGAGGCTCGACCACATCCACCTTCTTACGCAGGTAACTGATGTAGGTCTCGACGATATTGGGGTCACCGCGGAAACCGAAGCCCCACACGTTGTCCAGCAGTTCCGACTTCGAAATGACGCGGCGAGCGTTCTCGAGCAGGTGGCGAAGCAGGTTGAACTCGGTGGCGGTTAGGTCGACGAGCTGCTCCTGGCGCCACACCTCATGGGTATCGATGTGCATAGTGAGATCGGCAAAACGCAGGATGGAGGGGTCGGCCGCCGCCACCTCTCCGGCCCGGCGCAGGATGGCGCCGACGCGGGCCATCAACTCCTCCACGCTGAACGGCTTGGTGACGTAGTCGTCGCCCAAAGCGAGACCCTCGACCTTGTCCTGGGTGGTGTCGCGGGCAGTCAAGAACACGATGGGCACCTGCTCACCCTGCTGGCGCAGTCGCCGGCATACTTCGTTGCCGTCGAAGTCGGGCAGCATGACGTCGAGCATGACCAGGTTGGGGCGATACGTCCGCACCATGTCGATGGCCTCGGTGCCAGTGGCGGCCAATCCGACCTCGTATCCCTCGAAGCGGAGGGCGGCCGACAGCAGATCGGCGATATTGGGTTCGTCGTCAACGACGAGGATCCGCGGCGGGTGGTAGTCTCGGCAACAGCCATCGCTCTACCCTCTCTCACACTGCTTCAGGCACTTTGGGGGCGACATGCCGCCGCCTGACGCCTCGTACGGCACGCCCCAGACCCCACCAGGTCACTAGGCCCAGTGCCTCGACCACGATCATGGACGACATTTTGGACTCGCCAGCGGCTCGATCGACGAAGCTGATGGGCACTTCGACGATGCGACCACCGTGCTGCTTGGTCCGGTATGTCATCTCGATCTGGAATCCGTAGCCCTCGGCCCGGATCGCGGTCGAGGTCCAGCTGCGCGCAACATGTCGGCCGAGTAGGCCCGGAACCCCGCAGTGGAGTCGAGCACGGAGAGGCCGAGGACGGCTGAGGCGTAGCGGTTGCCACCCCGGGAGAGAAGGTGCCGGTGCCAGGCCCAGTTCGGGATGGTGCCGCCGGTCGACGTAGCGCGAGCCGATGGACGAGGTCGTAGCCCTGCTCGAGTGGCGCCAAGACGGACGGCAGGGCACCGGGGTCGTGTGAGAAATCGGCGTCCATCTCGACATGGCGTCGTAGCCGCGTTCCAGCCCCAGGCGAATCCGGCCCGATAGGCGCTGCCCAGGCCGGACTTCTCGGTGCGGGCCAGCAGATGCACGTCAGAGAGCTCAGCCGCCGTCGCCTTGACCAGATCGCCGGTGCCGTCGGGACTGCCGTCGTCGACCACCAGGATGCCCGGTGTCGGGCATCGTCTCCTTGATTCGGCGGAGCATCCGCTCAATGTTTTCCGACTCGTTGTACGTCGGAATCACGACGAGGGGGCGCACGCTGGACATTCTAGGAGCAAGGCCTCCTCAGGCCGGTATCCGCCAGCGGCGGATTCGGGCCCCGCTACGAACCTCTCGCACCACCACCTGGAATGCTCCTCCCACCGGGATTCCGATGAGGGCGCCCACGAAGGTGCCCAGGTCAGCGCCGATCTTCCCACCCAGTGTGGCCCCCACCAGGACAGCGATGAGCACCCAGAACGGGTTGAGGCGCACGGTCCTGCTCATGATGACTGGGTTGAGGATGTGGTTCTCCACCTGCTGGTAGGTCAGGAAGACGACCAGCATGACGATGCCGGCCGGGACCGAGTGGATGACGGCGATGATGACCACCGGTACGCCGGCGATCAGGCCACCGACCAGCGGGCAGCAGGTCGACCAGGGCCACGAAGACGCCCATCAGAAGGGCGAAGGGGACGCCCAGAATGGCCAGGGTGATGCCCGACGATGATGCCGGCGATGAGCGAGGTCAGGAAGTTGCCCAGCATGTAGCCGGTGACCGAACGCATCGATTCATTGATGACCCGGCTCAGGCGCAAGGCCGTTGGTGGGCTGAACAGGCTGAGGAAGCCGTGCCACAGCCGTGGGCGCCTCCAGCATGGCGAAGAAGGTCAGCACGGCGATGGTGCCGACGGTGATAAGGGTCGAAATGGCAGCGGCACCCACCGAGAAGGCCGTGGCCGGCTTGAGCACCTTGGTCAGCTGCTTGGTGATTTCAGAGGAGCCCTTGGACAGGTATTTCTGCAGATGGAGCCGGAAGACCAGGCGCCCGAGCGGTCCCCGGCCCTTGCGGGTGTTGCTTGATGAGGTTCGGGAATCTGGTGGCCGAAGTGCACAGCGCTGGTGACCAGGGGCGAGGCGAACAGGTACACCAGTCCGGCCGCCGCCACCAGGCCGCGTGAGGAAGACGAGCGTGACGGCCACCCCGTGGGAAATCCGCGATGTTTGAGAAGCGGGTGGCCGGCGTGAGCATGAGGGCGATGAAGAAGGCCACGACGGCGTAGAGGACGATTTTCCGGAGCACCCAGAGACCGACAAGAGGCCGACGTTGAGGTCAAGCAGGCCGATGGTGACGGCGGCGGCGGCCACGATGGTGCCGAGGGGAATCCCCCGCCGATCGGCACTGCCACTCAAGCGGGAACGCCAGGTATCGGGATGCTCGGCAGCCATTTCACCAGCATGGCAGCAAGACCGGGCCAGAGACGTGCAAGCATGAGGGCGATGGACACGCTCGGCCAGGAAGAAGGGCCCGGCCCTGAACCTGACCATGACCTGGACGACGTCCCGAAGGTGAAGCGCCGCTGGATCCCCCGCAATGTGCGGATCACTCTGTTCGTCCTGGTGCTCTTCTTCGTTGGTGCGTACATCGTGCCTACCGAGCTGGGCAAGGCCCACTCAGAGTTCCACCAGCTCCGCCACCTCAATTTCCTCTGGCTGATTCTCGGCGCCGGCCTTCGAGATCGGCGCCCTCCTGGCCTACGCCGAACTCACTCGCACGGTGCTCTCACCCGGTGCACCCAGCCGCTTTCGCCTCTTTCGCATCAACATGTGGGCGCTGGCCATCAGCCACGTCGTGCCGGGCGGCACTGTTCCCGGCACAGCCGCCAGCTACCGGCTTCTGACCGAAGCGGACGTGCCGGGAAGTACCGCCGCCTTCGGACTGGCCACCCAGGGCATCGGCTCGGCCGTGGTGCTCAACGGCATCTTCTGGCTGGCGCTCCTGATCTCCGTCCCGCTGCATGGCTACAACCCGCTCTATGGCTTCGCCGCCATTCTCGGCGTGCTGCTGCTGGGCATCTTCGCCGGTCTGATCGTCCTGCTGACCCGGGGCGAGAAGCAGGCCAACGCCGTTCCTCAACAAGTTGGCCGGGCAAGCTGCCGTTCGTGAAGTCCGAGACCATCACCTCGCTGGTACACAAGGTGGTCGACCGCATGGAGGTGCTCTTCAAGCAGCCCGGCCCTGCTCTACCGAGCCGGCGTCTGGGCCGCCGCTAACTGGCTACTCGACGCCACGTCGCTCTATGTGTTCCTCTTCGCATTCGGGGTGCACGTGGATCCCGTGGACGTATTAGTGGCGTACGGCCTGGCCAACGTGCTGGCCGTCATTCCACTGACGCCCGGTGGGCTCGGAGTCATTGAACTGACCATCGTGTCCGTGCTCACTGGATTCGGGGCCCATGAAGGAGCGGCCACTGCCGGTGTCTTGTGCTGGCGCCTGGTCAACTTCTGGCTCCCCATTCCCTTCGGCGGTGCGGCCTTCCTGTCATTGCGATTGGGTCGACACACACTGCCGACTCCGGCGATCGCCCAAAGCGCGGCCGATTAGCTCTTTAGAAGAAATGGCGAAGTACTCCGACGGCCGGTGCTGCCAATACCACCTGGCCGTTGGCCATGGTCGCCGTCGGCACCGAAACCGGAGTGCCGGCGGGAACGCTCATCAGCAAGAGGAGCGACGACACGGACGTGTGCGGACCGAGGTAGACGTGCGAGGCCACCGCTTCGAGCAGTGAGGTGGTTCCCGCCGGGTGAGCAATCAGCGATGCCATGTCGATCTTGCCTAGGGCCAGACGTCCGAGCGAAGAGGTGGGGTTGGACGCGTGCAGGTCCACGGCCACGTAGCGAGCAACGGGAAAGCCCACGGTTCGCAGTCCGGCGATGATGGCGGCCGGCTGGTGGATATTCAGGCTGTCCAGCGGCACGCTGTGCGTCCCCTGCTTCACCGCCAAGGTGCCCGGTACGAGAAGGACGTTGGTGTGTCCTGCCTTGGCGTTGAAGGCGTAGATGGATTCGTGATTGTCCGGACCCCTCATCACTACCAACAGGTCGTTTTTGCCATCAGCCAGCAACGAAGCCGGAATGGCGACGTGGTGAACGGCATGGTCGATTTTGTAGAGCGTGATCCCCATGTAGGCACCCACTGCGCTGATGAGGGCCAGCACCAGGCCCCCACTGATGAGCACCGTCTTCTTCAGCCTGGAGCGCCGGCGAGAGCTGAACGACTTCTCGGGCAGTGGTTTGGGGAGGAGTGAAAGGTGCACCCCGGGCAGCAAGGCCGGATGGGTGGCGCAGCCGGGACAACCGACGCATGGCGCCTCACTTGTCAGTTCCGTCAGGACCGGCATGGTTCCCCCTCACCGCTCTCCACCCCGTAGCGGAGAAGTGGGGGTCAAGCTAGGGACGAGGCGTTGCCGCCCCGTTGCGTCCCGGGTTCGATTTGGTTGTCGCCGTTAACCCCGGGCGGGTACTCCAGCGTGCTCGCCGACCAGTTCCACCCAGCGGTCCCAATAGGCCGGAGGGTAGTCGTGGCCCATACCCTCCAGCACCACGAATTTCGCCCCGGGTATGCACTCGGCGGTGCGCCGTCCCCCGCTGATGTCCACCAAGGTATCGGCGTCTCCATGCATGACCAGCGTGGGCACGGTGACGTTGGTCAGCGCATCTGACCGGCTGCCCGACACGATGATCGCCGCCATTTGGCGGGCCACGCCGCCCGGATTGAAACAGCGGTCATAGGCCGCCGCAGCTGAGCTGGCGAGGCGTTCGGCATCAAAATGGGCCGGGCTGCCGTAGATGCCATTGGCCTTGACGTGGTTGGTGATGAACATGTCGCGATCCTTGGCCGGTGCTCCCATGAGTACGGCAAACGCCTCCGGAGACGCCTGTCCCACGTCGCGGTCACCCGTGCTCGACATGACCGATGTCATGGTGATGACGCGGTCCGGGTGGGCAATGACCATCTGCTGGACGATCATGCCTCCCATCGACACGCCCATGATGTGGGCCTGCTGAATACCCAAGTGGTCGAGCACCGACACTGCATCATCGGCCAAGTCGGAGAGGCGATAGGGGACGTCAGGCTTGGTGCGTGCGGCCAATGCCTGCTGCACCGCTTTCATGGGATTGCCAGCGTCGTCAAACTTGGTGGAAAGACCGACGTCTCGATTGTCGAAGCGGATGACGAAGAAGCCCCTGGCCACGAAGCGCTCACACCATTCGTCGTAATAGTTGATGCTCTGCGACCCGAGGCCGTTCACCATCAACAATGCAGGGTCGGCGGCATCCCCAAACGTCTCGAAGTACAGCTCGACCGAATGATTCTTGGCATACGGCATGTCATCCCCCTCGTGACGCTGTCGACGATCAGTCTTCGGGCAGCACCCGGAGATCGGAATCCCTGCGGCGGCGGGCCCGCTCAATGGCCAGTTCCTTGAGACGGGCCTGCGCACTCAGGCCGTGCTCGTTCGGGACTCGGCGCCAGCGCCGATCGGATCCGAGCTCCCATGAATTCGTCTCGTCGGCGAAAACCAGGTCGAGGATTTCGAACAGCCGAGCCTGCAATTCGGGTTCACGCACGGGCACCATTACTTCGACCCGGCGGTCGAGGTTGCGGCCCATGAGATCGGCCGAGCCGATGTACAACTTGAGCGGGAGTCCGGGTCCTGACGCGGGGTCGAGCGGCGACCCTCCGAATCGGTAAATGCGTGAGTGCTCTAGGAAGCTGCCCACAATGGAGCGCACCTTGATGTTCTCGGATAGTTCAGGAATGCCGGGTCGGAGGCGACAGAGGCCCCGAATGGCCAGATCGATAGGCACTCCGGCGCACGAGGCGCGGTACAGCGCATCAATCATGGAGGCATCGGTCAGCCCATTGAGCTTCATGACGATGCGGCCTTGCGGGTCCAGCGTCCGCCTGCTCCTCAATCATGGCCATGATGCGCTTCCGCGTCGTCACGGGTGAGACCAAAATCTGACGGTAGTCGGCATGGCGAGAGAACCCGGTGAGATAATTGAACAGCTCGCCCACGTCGCTGCCGATGTCGGGTGCTGCCGTCAAGCAGGCCGATGTCCTCGTAGATGCGCGCCGTCTTTGAGTTGTAGTTCCCGGTGCCGACGTGGCAGTAGGTGGCGTACGCCGTCATCTTCTTTGCGAAGCACCAGCGCAGTCTTGGAGTGGGTCTTGAGCCCCACGATGCCGTAGACCACGTGGACGCCCACTTCTTCGAGGGCGCGGGCCCAGCCGATATTGGCTTCCTCGTCGAAACGGGCCTTCAGCTCGACGATCACCGCCACCTGCTTGCCGTTCTCGTTGGCGCGAATGAGCGAGGCCACAATGGGGCTGTCTCCCGATGTCCGGTAAAGCGTCTGCTTAATACCCAACACGTCGGGGTCCTCCGCCGCCTGGGCGATGAAGGCCTCCACCGACGTGGCGAAGGAGTCGTAGGGGTGATGCACCAAAATGTCTCGCTCGCGCAACATGGCGAAGAACTCGGTGGGCTCGTTGGCTGCCGTCGCCAACCGGGGCGGTGTCATTGGCGTCCACGTGTCCTCGTGAAGGTCGGGTCGGTCCAGGGCGTAGACACCCCACAGCCCACCCAGGTCTAGGGGAGCCTCCACCCGGTAGACGCCGTCGGGCGCCACTTCGAGTTCGGTGGCCAACAGTTCGACCAACTCGTCGTTCATGTCGGCGCCGACTTCCAGGCGCAGGGCCCGACCGAAGCGGCGACGGCGCAGCTCCATCTCAATGGCCACCAGGAGATCGTCGGCCTCGTCCTCTTCCAGGGCCAGGTCGGCATTGCGGGTGACCCGAAAAGCATAATGCTCGCCCACGCTCATGCCGGGGAACAGGGTGTCGAGCTGGGCGGCGATGACTTGCTCCAACGGCACGAACCGCTCCCCGTCGGGCATGACCACGAAACGCGGCAGCACCGGCGGCACCTTGACCCGGGCGATGCGGCGTTCGCCCGTCGACGGGTCCTGCACCTCGACCACCAGGTTCAGCGACAGATTCGAGATGTAGGGAAACGGGTGCCCTGGGTCCACAGCCAGCGGGGTGAGCACCGGGAAGATCTGTCGCTGGAAGACGTCGACCATGTATTCCCGATCGTCCTCGTCCAGCGTGGACCAGTCCGAGAGGCGCACGCCGGCGTCGGCCAGCGCCGGGCACGATCAGGTCGAGGAAGGCCTGGTCCTGGCGTTTCACCAGCTCCTCGACCCGGGTTCGGATCAGCTTGAGTTGCTCACCAGGCCGGAGGCCATCGACCGAGCGGGTGCGGACACCGGCCGCCACCTGATCCTCCAAGGCAGCCACCCGGACCTGGAAGAACTCGTCCAGCAGCTCGGAGAAAATGGCCAGGAACTTGGTCCGCTCTAAGAGCGGGACCCCGTCATCCTCGGCTAGTTCCAGCAGCCGGGCTCCGAAATCGAGACGCGATTGTTCCCGGTTCGTAAAGCGCTGGAAGCCGAAGGACTCGATCTGCTGGTACGTCGGAGGAGATGGTCGTTCGACGGCATCTGGCGTGCTCATCAGGGAGGGATCAGCGGTCATGGCGTCACTCGTCATGCTACTTGGCACCACTACGATCAAGCAGGTGCCTTCGCGCCGCCGTCACACAGGCCTTCCTCGCTACGCCGTCGGCCCCAAACCCAAGCGGCGCACGGAACTCGGGCTGCTGGTGTTTGGCTCCATCATCACGGTCAGCCTCTACGTCATTGCCGAGCTGGGCCAGCACTCCAAAATCCCGCCCCACATCGGCTATTTCCTGGCGCTGCTGATCGGTCTGGCCATGGTCGCCCACATGGCCAACCGGTGGCTGGTGCCAAACGCCAACGCCGTCATCCTGCCTCTGGCGGTCCTGCTCAACGGCATCGGGTACGTGGTCATTTCCCGCTGGGTACCGGGTCAGGCCAAGGGTCAGGCCACCTGGGCCATTTTGGGCGTGATCTTCTATGTCCTCACCCTGCTCTTCGTCCGCTACTCGCGGGACCTGGAGCGCTATCGATACATGCTGCTCCTGGTCGGCGGCATCCTGCTCGTCGCGCCGCTGTTCTTCTCCCCTATTCAAGGGGCACGGCTGTGGGTGCACTACGGCAGCCTGTCGTTCCAGCCCATCGAGTTCTCAAAGATCCTGTTCTGCATCTATTTCGCGTCGTACTTCGCAGCCAACAAGGAGATTCTCTCCATCCCCACGGCCCGCATCGGCAATCGCCTGTTCCTTGATCCTCGGCCGCTGGTGCCCATCGTCGTGGCCTGGGGCGTGGCCATGGCCGTGATCGGGCTGGAGGACGACATCGGATTCGCTGCTCTGCTCTTTACCCTGTTCATAGGGTTGTTGTGGGTGTCCACCGGACGGGTCGGCTACCTCGTATTGGGGTTTGTGCTGTTTGCCGCTGGCGCAGTGTTCGCAGCCCATTACTTCGGGCAGGTCCATCTCCGAGTCGATGACTGGCTGGGCACCTGGCGCCCATCGGCCAGCAATCCGTATCCCGGCGGCGGTCAGTTGGGCCTCGGTGCCTACGGCATGGGCACCGGTGGTATCGGCGGCACCGGTCTCGGACTCGACAACCCGATTCTGATCATTCCCGAAGTCACCAGCGACATGATCTTCGCCGCCATCGGAACCGAGATGGGACTGGTTGGCACCGTGGCCGTGGTCTTTGCCTTCATTCTCTTGGTCGGTGCCGGCCTGCGGGTGGCCCAGACGGCACGCTCGGATTTTTCACGCTTGATGTCGACCGGACTGACCATCATCATCGGATTCCAGGCCTTCTTCATCATGGCCGGCGTGGTCCGCCTGTTGCCTTTCACCGGGATCACACTGCCATTCGTGGCCTACGGCGGCTCTTCCCTCCTGGCGAATTACGCGTTGATCGCGCTGCTGATGCGGCTGTCCGATGAAGGCGCTCTCAGTCAGGCCGAACTGAGCCTCGGACGTCCTCCAACCCGGCGAGCGACCGATGGTGCCCGCTCGCTGACTCCGTAAGGGCGCTAGGACGGAAAGGGTGGCGTCGGCCCGTGCTGCCCCATGTCCTGAGGTATCACGTCGGCAGCGGACTCCAGGAGACGCTCATCGGCCAGGATCGGCGCCGTCACGGGCATGCGCAGAGCCAAGACCAGGCCGTCCGAAGGTCGGCAGGACTACGCGCTCTCGTCCTGACGGCAGCATCAGGTCGAGCTCGGCCAGGTAGTTCCCATTCTCCCGGCCCATGAGGCGCAGTGCGACCACATCAATCCGTGACCGCTGCATCACCTCCATGAACAGTTCATGGGTCAGCGGGCGGGGCGAGGCCATCCGCCGCAGCGCCAACGCCAGCGCCGTGCCCTCGGTGCAGACCGACCGGGAAGACCAATTGCCGCATCGGAGGCTCTGATTCACCCAGCGTGACCGACGGATACTGGGAGGGGAGGTCAAGGGCCACATCTTCGACGTCCATGACCCGAAACGCCGGTGGGCGGTGACGTGTCGGGCACGACGGCCGTCATCGGCATCCGCCTTCGCACGCCCACACTGAGGGCTAGGCCCACAGCAGTGAAGAAGCAGAGCACGGCCGTACCTCCGTAACTGACAAACGGCAGCGGGATGCCGGTGATCGGCATGATGCCCATGGTCATGCCGGCATTCTGGAACACACTGAAGGCCAGGAAGGTGAACAGGCCGGTGCAGACCAGACGGCCGAAGACGTCACGAGACGCTCCGGCTGCCCGCAAAATGCGCCAGGCCACGAAACCGAGCATGCCGAGAAGGGCCGAGGCCCCGATGAATCCGAGCTGCTCACCCACTGCCGTGAAGATGAAGTCGGTCTGCTGCTCGGGCACGTAGCCCAGGTTGGTCTGCGCCCCGTGGCCGATGCCCGACCCAAGGAGGCCGCCCGAGCCAATGGCGTTCTTCGCCTCTTGCAGGTTGTACACGGCGGATTCGACGTATCGATTCTTGCTCGGATTGTTCGGATTCAAGAAGGTGGTGAGTCGAGCGATTTGGTAGTGGTGCAGGATCCCGGTCTCGAACGCCACCAAGAAGGTCAGGATGACGCCGATGAAAGAGCAGGATCAGAATTCGGATGGGGAGTCCGGCCACCGCCAACATGACCAGCAGCACAATCAGCATGATGATGGCGGTCCCCAGGTCTGGCTGGCCCATGACCAGCATGATGGGAATGGCGGCCAGGATCAGCAGGCGAAAGACATCACGCCAGGCCAACCCTTCTTCGGCCCGTTTGTCGCAATAGGAGGCGACGGCCAGGATCACTGCCAGCACGGCGAACTCCGATGGCTGCAACTGAATCGGCCCGACGGTGAACCAGCGAGCCGCACCCTGGGCAGAGCTGCCGACCACGAAGACTCCCAGCAGCGCAAGCACGATGAGCACAGTAAATCAACATGGCCAGCGGTTCAAGGCGGCGGTAATCGAACAGCGCCACGCCCACCATGATGATGACGCCCAGAACGACGAACAGTGCCTGCTTCTTCAGATAGGACTTGGGGTCCTCACCCTGGGCCAACAGGGAGCCGCGTGTGGCGGTGTAGACCATGACCACGCCGACACTTGCCACAAGGATGGTTGCCACGCCCAGCACGAGGTCGAAGGAGGGGCTGCCTGCGCCGGGCAGCAGGCTGTTCTGGCGATCATGGTCATAACTGGGCTTCAGCGGACAGAATACCGACCATGACCATTCCCCTCGTTGCGGGCCTTGGGCCCCTGGTGGGCGCCAGCACCAGCGGCGGTGGGTGGCTCTACGAGCTCCTGACCAAGCTCGGGGTGGCCCACTCCACCGCCCGCACAGTGGTCGACCTGATCGTGCGTCCCGCTGTCCGTCATTCTGGTCATTCTCGTTGCCCTAGTGGTGGCCCGACTGGGAGGCAAGGCCATCCGTCGCATTCTCGAGCGCATCGCCCATCAGGCTGCATCCCGGTCGACCTCCCGAGCGCGCCGGCGCCCGGGTTAACACCATGGGTGGCGTCGTCGCCAACGTCTGGCGCTTTTTCGTCTTCATCGTTGCGGCGGCGGTCATTCTCGGCATGCTGGGCATCGACCTGGCACCGCTCTTGGCCAGTGCCACCATCGTCGGCGCCACCTTGGGCTTCGGGGCCCAACTCATCGTGCGTGACTATTTCTCTGGATTCCTGCTCGCCGTGGAGGATCAGTACAACGTGGGTGAAACGATGACGGTCAATGAAGTGACTGGGGTGGTGGAAGACGTCACCATGCGGGTGACGAGGGTGCGCGGCGTCGATGGGACGACGTACTTCATTCCGAACGGTGACATCCGCACATTGGGCAACACATCACGCGGATGGGCTCAAGCGGTGGTCGACCTGGTTCTCCCTGGCGCCTCGGCCACCGAGCTCAATGAGGTACGCCAACTGCTCACCGACGCGGCGCAGCGGGTGGCGCAGCGGGAAGAATTCGTCGGACATTGCACCGAGCCGCCCAACATGGTGGCCTTCCTCGACGCCGATGCCACCACCTACACCCTGCGCGTCACCATGCACACGATCCCGTCCCAGCGCAACGCCCTGACACGGGCCATCCGCGAAGAGTGCACCACCACCCTGGCCAACGCCGGCAAATGGCCGGTCGTCGTACCGGGAACCTAGACCACCGCGCTCCACATGGCTTCGACGGGCGCTGGCTGCCCTGTCCATAGCTCAATCTGTGCCGCGGCTTGGTGGACCAACATGCCCAAGCCATCGACCGTGGTGGCACCGGCGTCGGCGGCTGCCGTGAGCCACGGAGTGGGGCGGGGAACGTAAATCAGATCCGCCGCCACCTGACCGTCATGGAGCAACGACGGATTTGCGGGCCAGCTGGCGCCCAATGCCGCGGGGTCTCCCATGCCTATTGGCGTGGCATTGACGATTAGATCGGCCTGGGCAATCACCCGCTCGACCTCTCCTGGTTCATCGCTGCTGGCTAGGACCCGACCGACTCGGCCGGCCAGTACCGCCGCGTCCTCCGCCCGGGCCCGCGTTCGATTGATCACGACCACATCGCTCGCCCCCGCTTCCGCCAGCGCCAAAATCACGGCTCGCGCTGCCCCACCGGCTCCGAGAACCACGCAGCGCCGTCCGTTGGCGTTGAAGTCAGTTCCCCTCTCCAGCGATTCGAGGAAGCCCTGGCCGTCGGTGTTCTCACCCAGGATCAGTCCGTTTCGATTGATGAGGCAATTGACTGCATTGAGTCGCTGAGCCCGGTCACTGCAACTGTCGACCAGCGACGCCAGTGCAGCCTTGAGCGGCATCGTCACCGACAGGCCGGCCAGCGGGTGCTTACGCATGAGGGGCAGCACGTCGCCGGCCTGGTCATCGCGCACCCGGATGGCGGTCGAATGCCAATCCAAACCGAGTTCAGCAAAGGCCGCATTGTGCAAAGTGGGCGACAACGAATGAGCGATGGGATCACCAATGACACCGACCAGCACGGTGCTCGATCCATCCACCGTGTCGGTCATCCCACGCCACGTTCTTGGGCCAATTTTTCATTGGCCAATTGTTCGGCGAAGGTGTCGGAGAAGGCCTCGGTGCCATCCTTGGCCACCAATTCGAAGTACAACCACCCTCCGACGGGCGGATGCACCGCAGCGGACAGCGCCTGCGGCGAGGGCATGCAGATCGGCGTGGGAGTGAGCCCAGTATTGAGGTAAGTGTTGTACGGCGTATGCAACTGGAGGTCTTGCGGCGTCACGGGGCCGCCGTCTTGCCCGAGGGAATAGAGCACCGTGGCATCCATTTGCAGCGGAGTACCTGCGGTCAGCCGGTTGTAGATCACCCGGGCCACATCGGGCATGTTCTTGAAGATGTACCCCTCTTTCTCGACGATGGAAGCCGCCGTGATGACCTGATAGGGCGTCAGCCCCAAAGCTGACGCACTGGCGGTCGTCAGTCCTGCTGCTTCGGCTTTCTGGTCGAAACGACTCACCATGTCGTGCAACAAGGTGGCGTCTGTCTCCCCCGGCAGGACCAGGTATTGGCCGGTGCCCAACATGCCTTCCAAATCATTCGATCCAACCGGTGAGTACAGCGAATGCACCAACCCACTGGCTGCCAACTTGGAAAAGGAGGAACTCTGGTGCCCCGGCAGGTTGTCGACCTGGGTAGCCACTTCACTGAGTGCGAGTCCGCGGTTGACGTCCACAACGTAAATGTTTGGGGGCGCGCTGAGAATGGCCCGTACCTGCGAGAACGTGAGGTTCTCATGCAATGCATAGGCCCCCGGATCCACTGTCGGTGTGCCGTGGATGAGGTCGGAGAAATGGAAGGCCAGCGTGCTCCCGATCACCTTGTCCTTCGACAGGGTGGAGGTGACCGAGCCGAATGATTCTCCTTGGCCAACTTGGATGATGACTCGCTGGCCCGCCGGCCCCAGGGCATGGGACTGCAACTCGTACCAACCGAAGAAGGCCAGGACCAGCAGGGCCAACAGTGCCGATGCGCTCAGCAGGAGTCGAGCCCGCCGGCTGGCGCGCCGACGGCGCGTGGACCGGGGAGCACCGTCCCGGAGCGGGTGCGGACCTGATGGGGCTGGCCCGTTGGGTTCGGAGATCTCCGGTGGCAACGTCATGACCCGGCCTGGGCCGTGCTGTCCAGCCACGATTGCAGCAGCACCATGGCGGCCGCGCTGTCGATGACCGCTCTCGACGACTTGACCGACCGTCCCGCTGCGCTCAGTGATCGCTGCGCTTCAGTGGTGGTGAAACGCTCGTCCATGGTCTCTACCGCAACGTCGAGTGGCGTGAGAAGTTGGCGCAGTGCTGCCACTTCATCGAGCGCTGCCTGGGCGGCGGGTCCAGCCCGACCCGACAAGCTCAACGGCAATCCGACCAAGACCGTGACGGCCTCGAGCTCGCGCACCACAGCCACCACAGCGTTGCGCTCGGCCACTGCGTCACCCCGGCGTGGGACCGTTCCCCAGGGCGAGGCCAGAGTGCGGCGGCTGTCGCTGAAGGCCACCCCGATTCTGCGCGAGCCCAGGTCGAGTGCCACGACCCGTCCCGTGCTCACTCCGAGAGCAACCGACGCGCCTCGGCCAGTGCCTCGTCAATGCGCGACGGGTCCTTGCCGCCGGCCAGGGCCAGTTCGGGGGAACCTCCGCCACCCCCGCCCACGATGCTGCCCAGGGCGCGGACAAGTTCAGTGGCATTTGGGCCGGTGGGGCCAGTCGCTCCCGCGATGGCGACCTTCTCCCCGTCCGGTGAACCGATGAGGATCACGCCTGTTAGGCCGTCCTGGCGCAGCACGGCCTGGGCCAGAGTCTGCAGCGCCTTGGGGTCGACCCCGTCACGGCGCGCCACCACTACCCCGCCGGCGGCTCCTTGGGCCAGCTCCACCGCATCGGCCGCGCTCGATTGTTGACGCAGTTTCGAGAGCTCCTTATCCGCGTCGCGCTGACGGGACATCAGCCGCTCAATCGCCGCGCCGAGCTCGTCCGGCTCGCTACGCAACAGTTCAGCCGCCGAACGCACCAGCTTTTCGCGATCGTTGAAGCGGTCAAGCGCCACCTTGCCGGTCACGGCGAACATGCGGCGGGTATTCGAACCGATGGAGCTCTCCGACACCAGAGCGATGGGGCCGATCTGTCCCAGGGCGCCGACATGGGTCCCACCGCAGAACTCCAGCGAGTGTCGCGCCAGCCTTGACCACTCGGACGGTGGCACCGTATTTGTCACCGAAGAAGGCGATGGCCCCCAGTTTCTCGGCATCCTCGCGTGAGGTCTCGGTGGTCTCCACCGTCCCGTCGTCCAGTACGGCGTCGTTGGCCAAGCGGAACACCGTTTCCAGCTCTTCGGCGGTGGGCTGCTCGTGATGCGAGAAGTCGAAGCGCAAGTACTCGGGCGAGACCAGCGAACCCTGCTGACGCACGTGGTCACCCAGCACCGAACGGAGGGCCGAGTGCAGGAGGTGCGTGGCGGTGTGATTGCGCCGGATCGCTTGGCGTCGCTCACCGTCGATGGTGGCCAAGGCGTCCTGGCCCACAACCAATCTCGCCATCGAGCTTCACCTTGTGCGCGGTCAGACCGGGCAGTACCTCGACGCTGTCGTACACCTCGGCGATGCCTGTCTCACTCACGATGGTCCCGGTGTCGCCCACCTGGCCACCGCTCTCGGCGTAGAACGACGTCTGATTAAGGAATACCTCGGCCTCGCCCGGCTCGCCGCCACTGAGCACGCCAACCACGCGGGCCGGCACTTCGTACTGCTCGGGCGAACGACCAACGAACAACGTCGGACCTTCGGATTCGAGGATGGCCCGATACTGCGTCTCGTCTCCGACCTTGGCCGCACGAGCCGCCGTCCGAGCCCGCTCGCGCTGTTCCGACATGGCCAGATCGAAGCCGGCCCGATCCACCGTCACCCCGGCATCGCGGGCCAACTCTTCAGTGAGTTCGACCGGGAAGCCATGGGTGTCGTGCAGGGTGAAGGCCACTTCGCCCGGCAGGACGTCCTGCCCGGTGGCGAACTCCTCTTCCAGGCGGCCCAGCCCGGACTTCAGCGTGCGGTCGAACCCGGCCTCTTCCCGCGAGACCACATTGAGGATCATGTCGTGCTGTTGCACTAGTGCAGGCCAGGCCGTCCCCAACACCTGAGTGGCAGCTTCGACCAGCACCGGGGTGATCGGCTTCTCCACTCCCAAGCGGCGAGCGGCCAACACAGCTCGGCGCACCACACGGCGCAGCACGTAGCCCCGGCCTTCATTGGCCGGTAAAACACCATCGGCAACCAGCATGGCCATGGCACGGCCGTGGTCGGCCATGACCCGCAGCGATACGTCAGTGCGCTCATCGGCGCCATAGGCCGTCCCCACCGTGGACGCCGCTGCCTCAATGATGGTGGCGAACAGGTCCGTGTCATACATGGAGTCCCGGCCCTGCAGAATGGGCAGGATCCGCTCGAGGCCAGCTCCGGTGTCGATGTTCTTGTGCGGCAGCTCGCTACGAATGCCCTGGGCATCGCGATTGAACTGCATGAAGACGAGGTTCCAGATCTCCACGAAACGGTGTTCCGCCCCGTGTTTGGGACCGCCGTCCTCGCCAAAGGTAGGGCCTTTATCGATGAATATTTCCGAATCCGGACCACATGGGCCCGTGTCGCCCATGGCCCAGAAATTGTCAGCGTCGCCCATGCGCTGGACGCGCTCGATGGGAAAACCGACCTTGTCCACCCAGATCTGCTCGGCCTCGTCGTCATCGTCGTGCACGGTGACCCAGAGGCGATCGCCGTCCAGCCCGAACACCTCGGTGAGAAGTTCCCAGGCCAGTGGGATGGCCTCTTCTTTGAAGTAGTCACCGAAGCTGAAATTGCCCAGCATTTCGAAGAAGGTGCAGTGGTACGTGTCGGTACCGATGATGTCGATGTCCGGCGTCCGGAAGCACTTCTGAATGCTGGTGGCGCGGGGCCATGGCGCCGCCTCATCCCCCACGAAGTACGGCTTGAAGGGGATCATCCCCGCGATGGTGAACAGGACCGAGGGGTCGTGTGGGATCAGGCTGGCGGAGGGAACGGCGGTGTGACCACGCTCGGTGAAGAAGCGTGTGAAGGCCGCCCGCAGTTCATTGGCGTCCATCGCCCCAGCCTAATGGGGCCTCAGTCGGGTGCCATGCCCACAATGGGCTTGTTCAGGTTGAAGTTCCCGGTGGAGCCGTAGAAGCTGGCGTCGCCGAAACTAAAGATGCCGCCGTCGGACGCCACCAGCCAGTACCCGTCACCGCTCGGCGTCGACGCCATGCCCACGATGGGCTTATTCAGGTCAAGGTTGCCGCCCGATCCGTGGAAGCCGGCGTCCCCGAAGTTGAAGATGCCGCCGTCGGACGCCACCAACCAATACCCATTCCCGTCGGGGGTGGCCGCCATGCCGACGATGGGCTTGTTCAAGGAGATGGCGCCCGTCGATCCGTGGAAGGCCGCATCGCCGAAGGCAAAGATGCCGCCGTCGGACGCCACTAGCCAATAGCCATTGCCGTCGGGAGTGGCGGCCATGCCGACAATGGGCTTGGACAGGGCCTGACCCCCCATACTGCCGAAGTAGCGGGCGCCGCCGAAGTTGAAGATGCCGCCGTCGGAGGCCACCATCCAGTACCCGTTCCCACTCGGCGTCGACGCCATGCCCACAATGGGCTTATTGAGCGGCGTGCCGCCCATGGAGCCATAGAAATGCGCGTCTCCGTAGTTGAAGATGCCGCCGTCAGTGGCCACCAGCCAGTAGCCGTCGCCGCTGGGCGTGGCGGCCATACCTACGATGGGAGCCGACAGGTTCAGGTTGCCGGCGCTCCCGTAGAAGTTCCCGGAGCCAAAGTTGAAGATGCCACCGTCGGAAGCCACGAAGCGATAGCCCGCGCAGCTGTCGGCCGAGCCGAAGGCGTAGCGCTCCGCCTCGGTGCCGACCGAGCTTCCATCAGGGTTCGACACAATGATGGTGACGCAGTCATTCTCGCCCGGCGACGGTGGCGCCACCACCAGCGTGGTTTCGCTGGCCGACACGATCCGCCCCGTCCCGGCGGAGCCGAAGTTGACGGACGAGGCATCGGCCAGTCCTCCGCCGGTGATGGTGATATCGGGCCCGTTGGACTCGGGACCGGTGGACGCACTGATGCTGGCCACACTGGGGCACCCGTCACCACCCTCCAAGGCGATGGCCACATTCTGGTCAATGGGGGTGCCGAGTCCAGAGGCAGCGTCGTATCCCGGGCCGGCCTTCCATGACCCGTTGTGGGTCCCGGTGAAGTCGTTGCTGCCAGTGGTCACGTCGTTGAAGTTGGAGCCGTTGTCCACCGCATAGAGCGCCGGCGCCACCAGCCCCACATTCGTGGTGCACCCTTGATTGGTGTCAGCGAAGAGCCCGGCCAGCATGGGTGCCACCGAACTGGTCCCACCGAACACGGTCCAGCCCCCAGCGGCGCCGAAATAGGCCACCACGCCATGGTCGGGGTCTGCATCGGCACTCAGATCGGGCACGCTGCGACATCCGCTCTGATTCGAACAGGGGTCAGTGCCCGTCCCGCCCGATGAGTCGGGCTGCCACGCGGGCTTGGCCCACGTCTCCGAGTAGCCGCCACCGCCGGCTCCACTCGAGGAGTTGTCCTGGCACACGTCGTCGTCTTGGACACCACAGTTGTTCCATACCGATTGCGCGCCGGCCGCACCGCCCACCATGGACGTACCACCGGCACTGAGCACGTCGGACTGGGCGCCCGGATCGTCGATGGCCAGCACGGCGCTGCCATCAGACGTCAGGCAGTCCTCTGATCCGGCATCACCGGCCGCTGCCACCATGGTCTGACCCTGCGCCGCCATGCGCGAGAAAATGGCGCTTTCCGACGAGGCCTCTCCCGACGTGAGGTCGCTCTCGCAGATGCCCCAGCTGGTGGTAATCACCTGAGCCAGATCGTCAGAGGCGATCTGGCTGAGCAAGGAGAGGGACGAGGCCCCGCTGACCTGGTTGGGTGCCTCGTAGACCAGGAGGGACGAGGAGGGAGCGTTAGCGGCCACTAGCTCGATATCGAGGGCAGCCTCACCACTCCCCTGGGCCGGACCTCCGGCACCACCGTCAACCGAGATGATGCGAATCGGCGTCGACAGGCCTTCGCAGGTCTCGAAGGCCGCGATGTCGCTGTTGGAGAACTGCTCGAACTCCACAATGGCGACGGTCTGGCCGATGCCGGTGCGTCCTTGGGTGAAGAGTTGATTCAACCCGTAGTCATTGGCCAGCTGTGTCGTGGTGTAGCCGCTCGTACCGGCTGCGCTGGTGGCCTGTGAACAGGCCTGGGGACCGGCCTCGGCGTTTGAGAGCTGGTGTGCCAATTGGTGAGATAGCCCCATTGATCCGCTGGAGGTGCCGGTGGTCGAGGAGCCCGAAGCCGGAGCTCGGCGCAGCATGGAATGTGGTTGGGACAGTCCGTCCAGTCCCACCACCGCGTTCACCTCGCCCTCAAGACTGGCCGGCACCAGCGGCTCGGCCGTGTTGACGAAGGAAGAGGCGCCATCGGGCAAGCGAACCGACTCGAGCGGGGTCCCGAACGCTTGGCTGACGATGGCCGCGCTGCCACTCACCGGGAGCAGCGTGCTCCCGCTGCCCATCCTTCCCACCGCCAGCCCTTCGGAGCGAAGGGCCTGCGTGACCTGCTGCACCTCCTCGGGGGCGGGCCCATAGGCCGCCGCAAACTGCGAGGTGGTCAAGTAGTGGTGGTAGAGCGCTGAACCTGGCGTCGAAACGGCTGCCACTTCTTCGTTTAACCCGGAGGGGTCCTGCCCAACCAGGCTGACCAGGAGGTGCAGTGACCTCGACGAGGTCAACGCTCCCATACGGGTGACGTCGGAAGGGATTTTTGGAAGGTTGCCATGCAAGGCCACCTTGGACATTGGCGCGGCGATGGCGGGTGCAGCCGGTACCAGGGTGCCCGCGCTCAACAGCGCCGCGCCCAACACCAGGCCCCCCATTCCCTTCTTCATGTGCTCGCCGTTGTCCCCTCATCGCGCTTCGATTCGGCACTCTTCGCTTCAGCACCGTGTGATGACGGCTCGTAATACACGTGCCCCTCGAGTGCGTCAGGACGATACTGCTGCGCCAGTGTGCCGGAAGGGTCATCGTGCGGGTACTGGTAACCCTCACCGTGCCCGATGGAGCCGGCGGACTTGTAGTGGGCGTCGCGCAGGTGCACGGGCACCTCTTGGGGCACGCCGCTGCGTACGTCAGCCTGGGCCCGCCCCAACGCCACCACGACTGAGTTCGACTTCGGGGCGCGCGCCAGGTAGATCACGGCCTGGCTCAAGTTCAAGGCGGCCTCGGGTAGACCTACGTATTCCACGGCACGGGCGGCTGCTTCGGCGACCAGGAGCGCCTGCGGATCGGCCAGACCGATGTCCTCGGAGGCTAAGACCACCATGCGCCGAGCCAGGAAGCGCGGGTCCTCGCCTCCCTCAATCATGCGAGCCATCCAGTACAGGCCGGCGTCCGCGTCGGAACCCCGCACGCTCTTGATCAGCGCGCTGATCTGGTCGTAGTGCTCATCGGCACCCTGATGGAACAGGCGTCCGTCGCGTGCCTTGGCCATGTCGTCCATGGTCAGGACCACCGGCGCTCCCTCCGTGGTGGCCGAGGCGCGAGCCAGGGCCACCGCCACTTCCACCGTGGTCAGCGCGGCACGGGCGTCCCCTTCGCAGGCCGCCACCACGGCGTCGACGGCGTCGTCTTCGGCGTCGGCCTCTTCCTCGGTCAGGCCCCGCCGAATGAGAGTACGGAGATTGTCCGCACTGAGCGGTTGGAGGCGCCAGAGCGAGGAGCGGCTGAGCAACGGTGGATTCACTTCGAAAAAAGGGTTCTCGGTGGTGGCGCCGATCAAGACCACCAGCCCGCTCTCGACTGCGGGCAGGAGCACGTCCTGCTGGGACTTGCTGAAACGGTGCACCTCGTCGATGAACAGCATGGTGCCCTGGCCTCGTTCGCCCAGTCGGAGCTGAGCCTCGGCCAAGGCTTCACGCACGTCCTTGACCCCGGCCGCGGTGGCGGACAGGGTGACCAGGTGCTTGGCGGTAGTGGCGGCCAGCAGCCGGGCCAGGGTGGTCTTCCCCGTGCCGGCCGGGCCCCAGAGGATGGCGGATCCGACCCGGTCGGCTTCGGCCAAGGTACGAAGCGGAGCCCCCGGTCCGATCAGATGTTCCTGACCCACCACCTCATCGAGCGTCCGAGGCCGCAGGCGATCGGCCAGTGGGGCCTGGCGCTGCAGGTTGCGTTGCGCCGCGTCGGCGAAGAGGCTCACGACGAAGTGTCGGGCCGCGCTAAGGAGCCGGAGCGGCGGGCGGCGGCGGCGGCACCACGACCCGGATGCCCAGTTCGGTCAGGCTTTCGGCCGGCAGCGCCAGCGGCGCCCCGGTCAGTGGGTCGGCGCCAGACTGGGTCTTGGGATACGCGATTACTTCCCGAATGTTTTCTTCACCGGCCAGCACGGCGACGAGGCGGTCGATCCCAAAGGCAAACCCGGCGTGGGGCGGCGCCCCATAGCGGAACGCGTTAAGCAAGAAGCCGAAGCGTGACTCCGCCTCATCGGCACTAATGCCGAGCGCCTCGAACACCTGCGACTGAATGTCGCGGCGGTGGATACGCACACTGCCCGACCCCAATTCCCAGCCATTGAGCACGAGGTCGTAGGCCTGTGATCGCACGGCCAGCGGGTCGGTCTTCAGCAGCGGCATGTCCTCGGGGTAAGGCATGGTGAAGGGGTGGTGAGCCGCCTGGGGGTTCCCGGCTGCGTCCACACCGTCGAAACTGGGGAAGTCGACGATCCACACGTAGCGGTGCGGACCCTCGCTCACCGGCGGCGAGCCCAACGTCGAACGGAGAGTGCCCAGCACGTTGCAGGCCAACCGGTACTCGTCGGCCACAATGAGGATGAGGTCCCCCTCTTGGGCCCCCGTCTTCTTGCGGATGGTGGCGCGCTCGGCGTCGGAAAGGAAGCGGTCGAGGGGTGAGTCGAGACCGTCGCTGGTGACCCGAAACCAGGCCAATCCCGCTGCGCCGGCTCGTTTGGCCTGATCGGTCAGGGTATCTAAGCGGGATCGGGTGAACGCCGCGCCCTCGGACACCACGATGGCCTTGACGGTCGGTGCCGCAAAGGCCCGCACCTCAGTCTGAGCGAACTCCTCGCTGAGATCGATCAGCTCCATGCCAAAGCGCAGGTCCGGCTTGTCGGTGCCGAACCGATCGAGCGCCTCGGTCCACGTGAGGCGCGAAATCGGCGGCGGGCGCTCACCGGTGGCGGCTTCGGCCGCGTCCATGACCGCTTCAGTCACCGCCGCCATCACATCGTCCTGGCTGCCGAATGACATCTCCATGTCGAGTTGGGTGAACTCGAATTGCCGGTCGGCTCGTAAGTCCTCATCGCGCAGGCAGCGGGCGATTTGGTAGTAGCGGTCAAAGCCGCCCACCATGAGCAGCTGCTTGGCCAACTGTGGGCTCTGGGGTAGCGCGTAAAAGGACCCGTGATGCAGGCGGCTGGGGACCGAAAACTCTCGTGACCCCTCGGGCGTGGGAGCCCACAACAGCGGTGTCTCCACCTCACAAAAACCCTGACCGTCCATGGCACCGCGGATGGCCGCGTTGACCCGGGCCCGCAGGCGAAGGTTGCGCTGCATCCGGTTGCGCCGTAGATCGACATAGCGGTACTTGAGCCGGACCGGCTCGTCCGACTCGGCCCGGTCGTCCACGGCAAAAGGCGGCGGCTCGGCATCATTGAGCACTTCCACCGTGCAGTCGCCCACTTCGACGTCACCGGTGTCGAGGCCCGGGTTGCGGGTGCCTTCAGGACGAAGCCGCACCGTGCCAGTGATGGCCACCACCCATTCGCTACGAATATCGACCTTGTTGTCGATCACGCACTGAATGATCCCGGTGTGATCGCGCAGGTCGATAAAGGCCAAGTGCTCGCCATGCTCCCGTCGTTTGGCCACCCAACCGCATAGGCGCACCTGGGTGCCCACGTCCGCATCGCGCAGCACTCCACAGAGGTGGGTGCGCATGGCGGTGGGTCGCGGGTCGGCCGAAGTGGGGCGTGCTGCAGATGCTGCGGAATCGGTCATGAAATCGGGTTGGTTCCTTCGTTGATGTCGGTAGTGAAGACCGTGTCGGCCAGCAGAGAGTGCAACTCTGCCACCAGATCAGCCCGGGGCACGGCACGTTGGTCACCTTCAGTACGTAGCGGTCGGAAGCCCACCGTCCCGCTGGCCACCTCGTCGGCGCCCAGCACCAGAGCCACCAGTGCGCCGGAGCGGTCGGCCGACTTGATCTGCGACTTCATCGAACGGCCGTCGAAGGCACGATCGACCCGCAGTCCGGCCCGCCGCAGCTCGGCCGTGAGCGTGACGGCTGCCTCCCCGCCGGTGAGGTCGATGACATAGGCGTGCAGGGGCGGTGCGACGGTCGGGAACACACCCTCGGCGTCGCAGGCAATGAGGAGGCGCTCGAGGCCCAGTCCGAAGCCGATCCCCGGGGTGGGCTGGCCACCCAGCATCTCCACCAAGCCGTCGTACCGACCACCGCCACCGACGGCATTCTGGGCCGCGTCGATGGCACCTGAGGCGAACTCGAAGGTAGTTCGGGTGTAGTAGTCGAACCCGCGCACCAGCCGGTGATCGATCTCGTAGGGCACGCCGAGCGCCTGGAGGTCGGCTCGGACCCGGGCGAAATGTTCGGCACATGGATCACAGAGGTGGTCGAGGAAGTGCGGCGCATCAGCCGTGGCGGCACGGCACTGATCCGTTTTGCAATCGAGCACCCGCAACGGATTCTCGACGTATCGGACGGCATGGGCGTCGCACATTTCGTCCTTGTGGCCGTCGAGGAACGTGCGCAGCAGGTCGAGATAGCCCGGGCGGCAGGTGCCGTCACCCATGGAATGCAGCTTGAGGGTGACGTCCCGAAGCCCGAGGGAAGCGAAGAAGTCGTGGGCCAGGGAGATGACTTCAGCGTCCAGGTCGGCATCGGTAGGCCCCAGCGCCTCCACGCCCAGCTGGAAGTGCTGGCGATAGCGGCCCTGCTGCGGCCGCTCGTGGCGAAACGACGGCGCCACGTACCACGCCTTCCAGGGCGGCACGGGGTGGTGTTGCACGAAAGAACGCACGATTGACGCCGTCCCCTCGGGCCGCAGCGCCATGGTCTGGCCGTCGCGATCAACGAAGGTGTACATCTCCTTGCCGACCACATCGCTGCCCTCGCCGATGCCCCGATGGAAGATGCCGACGTGCTCGAGAATGGGGGTCACGGCCAAGCCGTACCCAGCGCTCTCCACTAAGCGGGCGAAGCGAGCCACCGCCTGTTCCCATCGCGCCGATTCCGGCCACAGCACGTCATGCATCCCCTTGGGGGACTGGGCGCGCGCGTCTGGCGTTGCCGTCACCGGCTCTTCCCCATGGTCAGGTCTTCTTGCCGGGAAGTTGGCGGTAGGCGTCGAACACACCGTCGAGGTGCTTCAGCGCGCTGATGAGCGATTGCAAATGTGTGGGGTCGGCCAATTCCACGTCAAAGGCCATGCGGCTGACCCGGTCCGGCGTGGTAGCGGTGCGGGCGGCCACAATGTTGAGGTGGTGCTCGGACACCACCCGGCTGACATCGGCCAGCAAGCGAGATCGGTCGAAGGCCTGCACTTCAATTGTGGCGATGAAGACGCCGTCGCTGCCGCGATCCCACTCCACCTCAATCAGGCGTTCTTTGGAACGGTCGGCCAGCGCCGTGGCGTTGGCGCAATCGGCCCGGTGCACCGAGACGCCTCGACCTTGGGTGACGAAGCCGATGATCTGGTCGCCAGGCACCGGAGTACAGCAGCGAGCCAAGTGGATCATGACGTCGTCCAGGCCCTCGACATAGACGCCAGCACCGGTGCGTCGGCCTTGCCTGGGGCTACGAATGCCGCGGATAGCCGTGGTCGGCAGCTGCTCGTCGTCGCCGCCGCGCAGAGCACGACCCAAGCGCTGCACGATGGACTGGGCCGAGACCTGATTCTCACCGACCGACGCATAGAGCGCTTCGAGGTCGGTCAAGTTCATCGACTCGGCCACCTCAATCATGGAGGCCGACCCCAACAACTTGTGCACCGGCAGCCCGTCACGTCGCAGCGCTCGCGACAGTTCCTCACGCCCGTTCTCTATGGCGTCCTCGCGCCGCTCCCGACTGAACCACTGGCGGATTTTGTTGCGGGCACGGGTGGAGGCGACGATCTGAAGCCAGTCCCGCGAGGGGCCGGCCGAAGGAGATTTGGAAGTAAAGATCTCCACCGTGTCCGCTGAGGACAGGTGGGTCTCCAGCGGCACCAGCCGACCGTTGACCCGGGCCCCGATGCAACGGTGGCCCACTTCAGTGTGGATGACGTAGGCGAAATCCACCGGCGTGGAGTCGGCGGGCAAGGCGATGACCTTGCCCTTTGGCGTGAAGACATAGACCTCGTCCTGTTCCAGGTCGAGCTTGAGCGCGGCGAGGAACTCGATGGGGTCGTCGGTTTGGCGGTCGACGTCGGCGATGCGCTGCATCCACGCCATCTCCGAGGACGAATCCTCTTTCTCCTTATAACCCCAGTGCGCCGCGATCCCGTACTCGGCCCGGTGGTGCATCTCGGTGGTGCGGATCTGCACTTCAATGGGCTTGCCTTCGAGCCCGATCACCGTGGTGTGCAACGACTGGTACATGTTGAACTTGGGCGTATTGATGTAGTCCTTGAAACGCCCTTGCACCGGTGCCCAAATGGCATGAATGGCTCCGAGAGCGGCCCAGCAATCTTTCTCGCTGGTGACGACGACGCGGATGGCCACCAGGTCGTTGATGTCGTCGAACTCCTTGCCCCGAACGACCATTTTCTCGTAAATGCTCCATAGGTGCTTCGGTCGCCCGGTGACGTCGGCCTCGACGCCCATGCCCTCCAGGCGTTCCCGCACCCGTTCCAGGACGCGCTCGAGATACTCCTCACGCTGTGGTGCCCGGGACGCCACCATCTGTTCAATCTCGGCGTAGCGCTTGGGGTGCAATGTCGCGAAGGAAAGGTCCTCGAGCTGCCAGCGCACCTGCTGCACGCCGAGACGATGAGCCAGTGGTGCGTACACATCGAACGTCTCTTGGGCCGTGCGCCGCTGCTTCCATTCCGGCATGACGGCCAAGGTGCGCATGTTGTGCAGACGGTCGGCCAGCTTGATCAGCAGCACCCGCCAGTCCTCCGCCATGGCCACGAGCATCTTGCGGATGGTGGCGGCCTGTTGGGCTTCCTTGGAGTCGAATTGGAGGCGATCGAGCTTGGTGACACCGTCGACCACCTTGGCCACCACTGGGCCGAACGCCTTCTCTATGGCCTCCAGTGACAGACCGGTGTCTTCGACGGCATCGTGCAGGATGGCGGCGGCCACTGTGGGCGCATCGAGCCCCAGCTCGGCCACAATGGTGGCGACGGCGATGGGGTGCGTGATGTATGGCTCGCCCGAACGCCGGAACTGGCCTTCGTGGGCGGAGAGTGCAGTGCGACCGGCCTCGAGGATGATGGCGGCGTCCTCGTCGGGATGGTGCCGGGTGAACTCGTCCAGCAGCGGCGCCATCATGTCTCTGAACGCGCGCTCTCCCTCGCTGAGAGCGGGAGTCACCCGAGTCAGGGTCACCATCTACTTAGGCTACCCGAACAGGATCGAGATCCTGGTCACGGCCCTACTTAACGCCGCTTTCGCCCCTTGCCCTTGCCCGTGCGGGGCCGTGGAGTCTGGGTCCCGCCGGCGTTGCCTCCGGCTGGGCGATCCAACACCCCGGTACCCGAGCCCGGACGAATGGGACCGCTACGACCGGTCGAGCTGCTGCGCCCACCCTGTTGCCCGCCGGCGGCGATGCTCATTTGCGTGGTCATGGCCGCCGCATCAGCGGCCGACATGGAGCCGACCCGGTCGCCCCTGGTGGCCAGTCGGCGCTCGATGTCCTGCCAGCGCTGCTCCCGGCCCTTGAACATGGACAGCAGTGGCGCCGCAATGAAGATGGACGAATAGGCCCCGCTGAGGAGACCGACGAAGAGGGCCAGGCCGTATTCCTGCAAGGTCGAGGCACCGAGCAGCTGAGCGCCGACCAGGAGCACGGCCAGCACCGGCAGGATGGCCACCAACGACGTGTTGATGGACCGGGCCAGGGTCTGGTTCATCGACAGATTGATCAGCTGGGTGTAGTTCATGCGACCCGTCGAACCGATGTTCTTGGTGTTGTCGCGCACGCGGTCGAACACCACCACGGTGTCGTAGAGCGAGTAACCGAGGATGGTGAGGATGGCGACAACGGTGTCCGGCGTCACCTGGAAGTTGAACAGTGAGTAGACGCCAACCGCCACCAACACGTCGTGCACCATGGCGATAAAGGCCGCGCCGGCCATTTTCGGCTCGAAGCGAATGCTGATGTAGATGGCCACCACAATGAAGAAGATGATGAGGGCCTCGATGGCCTTGTCGGTGATCTGACCACCCCACGTCGGTCCCACGGTCTGCTTGTTGTTCTCGACGTTTTCCTTGCTGGTGTTCGTCAGCTTGGCCAGCGCCTCTTCGACTTTCTTCTCCTCAGTCGCCTGACCCGAAGCCGACAGCTTGTTCAGGTCGGCCTGCACGTTGAGTTGTTGCGCCGAGCCGTGGCCCAGCAACTCGACCACAGGCTGCGTGAGCCCGGCCGATGCCATGGCATTGACCGCCTGCACCTGGGTGATACCCGGTGCCTTGACTGTCCACTCCACGCCGCCCTTGAACTCAATGCCCGAGGTTCAGCCCGCCTCGCAGGATGATGGAGATGATGCCGGCCACGATGATGAGACTCGACAGGGTGAACCAGGTGCGGCGGCGACCGACGAAATCGAATCGGGTCTCTCCTCGGTAGAGGCGCGCCAACGGACCGTGTGGCTTGGGCTCTCCCCCGTCGCGAGGAGGCCGGGGGGTGCGGGGCGGCCGACCCCTCCCCAGCAGGTTCTTGGCGGCGGCGTCCACGTCGCCGTACTCCGTGTCGTCGAGATCCTCTTCGTCGAGGTCCGTGTCGTCGAGATCCGTCTCGTCGAATTCGGTGGCGTCAACATCGGCCGCAATCTCGTCGTCGGTGTCGACCTCATCGGCGGGTGCCGCCTCATCTGCTGGCCCCTTGTTGGCCGCCGAGCCGGGCCGGATGATCCTGTCGCCGGAGGGTGCGCTCACTTGCCTGCTCCCATTGGTGCGATGTCGGGACCGGACGACGATATGGCCAGCCCTCGAGCAATACCGAAGCGGCCGCCTTCATTGCCACCCAGACGGTCGCTGCGGCCAAGGAGGATGACGAGCGGTCGGGTGTAGAACCAGGTGACCGCCATGTCCATGATGGTTGAGAGGCCGAGGAAGAAGGCGAATCCCTTCACGTCACCGACGGCCACGAGGTAGAGCACCACGGCCGCCAGCAGTGAGACGAAGTCAGCTGCCCACACCGTGCGCCAAGCGCTCTTGAAGCCGCGGTCCACCGAAGTACGGATAGATCGGCCCGATCTCGTCTCGTCTTTTAATCGTTCGAAATAAACGATGTACGAGTCGACGGTGATACCGATGGACACAATAAGGCCCGTAATTCCCGCCAGGTCGAAGCTCGGACTAAAGGTTGTATGGCCGAGCGACGAAATGATGGCCCACAGCATCCCGGCCGTGATCACCAACCCGGAGATGACGACCAAACCCAAGGCCCGGTAATAGAGCAGTACGTAGAGCAACACCAGAGCCAAGCCGACGACTCCGGCGCCCAGACCGGCCTTGAGGGCCGACTTCCCCAATGTGGGTGAGACCGTCTGCGTGGTCAGCTGCTTCAACGTGACGGGCAGTGAACCGAACTGCAGCGCGATGGCCAACGACTGGGCCGACGCCTGGGTAAAGCTGCCGGAAATCTGCACCTGCCCGTCAAAAGACGTCCATGTACTGGCATTGGGTTGGGTGATTGGCGCCGATTGCACCACACCGTCCAGCTCAATCCCGATGATCTCGTGGAAGTACTTCTGGGTCATGGTGTCCCAGCCCGTGGAACCGGCGCTGGTCAGTGCGATGTTGACGACCCATTGACCAGTCTGATTGATCTGGGCCGTGGCCGTCTTCACGATGGTGCCCGACAGCTCGGCCGGCCCTTCCAAGTAGCGAATGCTGTTACTCCCAAGGCCACCTTCCAGCACGGTGGCGCTGGGGTTATCGGTCTTGGTGGTGGGATAGACCTCCAAGTCATCGTCGGGTTGGACGTCGTACTGCACACCGTTGGTGTCGCTGGGCGAACCCACCAGGTTGGTGGTCACCAGCTGGTTGGCCGCAGGGCAGGACGTGGGCAGCGGGCCTGGATTCAACGACAGTGCCGGCTTGCTCGACTTCTTGGCCGGCGTCGTGGTCGAGGTGGTCGTGGCCGGCGTCGTGGTCGAGGTGGTGCTCAATGCGTGGAACGCCGTCAACTGGTATGCCGAGCTGGACGCGCCGCCCGAGCCCGTGTGAAAGACGTCGGCACTTTGCTTGGCCGTCGTCGTGGTCACCGACGAATTTTTTGGTGCGGTTGTGGTGGTGGTGCTCTTGGACTTGGCCTGCTGCTTGGCCTCGTCTTTCTCCAGCACCTGTTCGGACACGTAGGGCGGGGCGTAACAGAGCACGGGACGGAAGTAGAGCCGTGCGGTCTGCCCGATGGTGGCCAGCACTTGGGCTGCGTCCTTCACGCCCGGGATAGAGACAGCGATCTGGTTGTTGCCCGACGTGTTGACCTCAGCCCCCGACACACCCAGTCCGTTGACTCGGTTGTTGAGGATGTTCACCGTCTCAGCTAATTCGGACGCTGGGACCTTGTGGCTGGTCTTGTAGACGACGGCCAATCCCCCATCGAGGTCGAGGCCCAGTCGCGGTGACCACTTGGCCGCGAAGACGGCACCGAACGATCCGAGTGCGATCACCACGACGACCAGCACGCTGACTAAGAGATTCCGCCGCTGCCGCTTGGCCACGCGGTTTGATGCAGGACTCACGCCCCTTCCGCCTCCGGGTCATGTTCATCGGTGGCAGCACCGGGATCGTTCGCCACCTCCGAAGAAGATCCGGCTCCATCCACTTCCACATCGGCAATGCGCTCGATCTTGCGAGCGATGGCCTGACGGACGAAGACGATACGGGTGGGCTGGGCCCCATCGAGGTTGCCGTCGGTGCCGAGAGCGCCGGTGAGCAGGGTGTAACGGTCGCCGTGAATTTCCAGCACGGTGCCGATGACGCCGCCGATGGTCTGCACCTCGTCGCCCACCTCAATCTCGCTCCCTGCGTTGGCCCGGGCCGCGCGCAGCCTTGCCTGCTGGGGCTTGAGAAAGAGGAAGTAGCCACCAAGGGCGACCCCGATGACCAGCAGGACCAGGACGGGCACAATGCTGCCCGACGTCTTCTTGGCTGCGGCGGCAACACATTGAGCAGGGCGGGCAATTGCGTCATGAGAGATCCTTCAGCCGGGTGGCAGGTGCGAAGCGACACCCTAGTGCCTGCGTACGCATGATCCCGGACGGTCCTGGACCCGCCTCTGACTGGTCCCCGGGCAGCGCAGAGGGTGGCGTTTGCGGTCGCCTCCCGGCGGGGATAACGGAGCAGGAGCCCGGATATGGCGAAATAAGTCACAGGGAATGCAAAGAATTTTTTTGTGCAACCAAACGGCAACCTTGGTGCGCCGGATCCTGCACCATCGGTCCTGCACTATGTCCCTACCAGCAACACAGCACCCACAACGTGCTGGTCGCCCGGAGGGGGGTGACCAGAACTCGGGCCCAATTGAGGGGACGGGACTCCGGGTCGGCACCGATGGGTCGAGGTAAGTGAGAGGTACGTCGGTCGGGAACGAGTCGCCAGCGGCAGGAGGAATCCTGGGGGAACCGCTGGTGGTTGACCGGTGCACCTCTGCTCCTCCAGACTGTGTGAGCCGGTCCCAGACCATACGGTGCAGCGCATTGTCCCAGTACAGTGGACACTTGTGCGAGACGGCCAAATTTCCGTCCTGGTCATCGAGGACGAAGCAGGACATCCGCCAGCTCTTGAAGACCATGCTCGAACGCGAGGGTTTCGATGTCGACCGAGGCCTCACAAGGGCCGAGATGGCGTCCGTCTCTTCCACCAGAAGCATCCCGACATCGTCATCCTCGACGTTGGCCTGCCTGACCTGGACGGGTGGCAGGTGCTCGAACGCATCCGGGACATGAGTGACGTGCCCGTGCTGATGCTGACCGCCATGTCGGCCGAGCGGGACAAGGTGCGGGGCCTCAACGCCGGGGCCGACGACTACCTCACCAAGCCCTTCAGTCGGGTCGAACTGCTGGCCCGCGTGCAGGCCATCAGCCGCCGCCAGGTCCAGCGCAACGATCCGGTGACCACGTTCGAGGACGGTCAGGTCCACGTCGACTTCGCCCACCAAGAAGTCACCATCGACGGGACGGCCGTCGTGCTCACGCCTACTGAGTACCGGCTGCTGGCCACATTGGTCCGCCACCAGGGCCAGGTGCTCTCCTCCGATCAGCTAATTGAGCTGGCCTGGGACGATCCCAGTGGCCTGGCCCCCTCCCGCGTGAAATACGCCGTCCTGCGCCTGCGTCGCAAGCTGGGATGGGAGCGAGCAGGACGAGGGTCCAATCGAAACCGTGCGCGGTTTCGGCTATCGATATAGAGCTCGGGGCAAATGAGTTCCACTCCGACCCCACTCCATTCGGTGGAGCAGTCGGAGCTCACCGAACAGGCGCCCTCGTTCCCGCCTGGCTTCTACGGCTCCGCCCAAGTGCGGCTCCCCCTGTTCGCCTTGGTGGCGGTAGGCACCGTGCTGATTGGGCTGATTCCGTTCCCTCACGGCGCCCGCCACGAAATCGTCATTGCCGGGATCCTCTTCTTCGCCCTTATTTCGGCGGCGTTCTTATTGCCTTGGGACCGGCTGCCGGAATGGGCTTGGCTGCTTGTGCCGGTGGGCTACATGGCCGTCATCGCCATCATCCGCGATGCCCAGGGAGGGCACACCTCTGGGCTGGTGATCGTCTATCTCCTGCCCATTGTCTGGCTTGCGCTCTATGGCCGGCGAAGTCACCTCATTGTCGGGCTGTTCTTCATGGACTTGGCCCTCCTCGTGCCCCTCATCGTCGTCCGCGGACCCAAATACCCGTCGTCAGATTGGCGCCAAGTGGTCGTCATGGCCGCTGTCACCACGCTGGTGTCGCTCACCGTCTCGGCCATGGTGTCTCGTGACCGGGCCTATGTGACCGACTTGGCTCAGCAATCCCGCTTGGCTCGTCGCAGTGCCGATGACGCCGGCAGCGCTCGCGACCGCTTGGAGACGCTGCTGCGGGCCGCCACGGGCAGCGCCATCATGGGCGTTGATCCCACTGGCACCGTGACCTTCTTCTCCGCGGGTGCCGAGCAGATGCTGGGTTACTCGGCCAGCGAAGTAGTGGGAACCAGGTCCATTGCTGATTTCATCGACCCGGCCCAGATCAATGAACGTCGCCAAACTATTGATTCCATGCGAAGCGCACTGGCGCCGGCCGATGCCGAAGCGGTGTCCGAGGTGCCATGGACCGCCACCCGGCAGGACGGCCAGCAGCGTCGATGCGTCGTCAGGGTGCGAGCGTTACCCGGGGCGGGTGGCGCCGGAGCTGGATACGTCGTGGTGGCCATTGATGTGACCGAGCGCGAGGAGCTGGCCTCTGAGCGCGAACGTCTCTATGCCATCCAGAAAGAGGTCACGCAATCACTGGTGGAGCAGAACAACCGGTTGCGCGAGCTGACCCAAATGAAGGACGACGTGGTGGCCACCGTGTCCCATGAGTTGCGCACCCCCATCACTTCCATCCGCGGCTTTGTCGAGCTGCTGCTTGACGGCGTAGATACCTTCACCACCGATCAGACCCGCATGCTCCGAACCATCGACCGCAACTCCGAGCAACTCCAGCGTGTAGCCGAGGATTTGTTGGCCGATCCCGGCGGCGGTCATGGCTTGCGGGTGGCCTTTACCGAGCTCGATCTGCATCATCTGGCCGAGGATGCCGTCGAGGCCTGCCAAACCTCTGCCACTACCGCCGGCGTCACCGTGGCGCTGACCGAGGGGACAGCCGTGCCGGTCTTCGGTGACGTCAACCGCCTGCATCAGTTGCTGGGCAATCTGCTCTCAAACGCCATCAAGTTCTCGCCGCGTCAGGGGCGGGTGCAGGTCGAAGTGGATTTGGTCGACAATTTCGCCCGGGTGCAGGTACACGACCAAGGTCCGGGCATTCCGGAGGAGGAGCGGGCCCAGCTCTTCGAACGTTTCTACCGATTGGCCGCCGCCACCGAGATGGGCGTGCCCGGCACTGGCTTGGGCTTGGCCATCGCCAAATCGGTGGCCGAGGCCCACGAGGGCTTCGTCGACATCGTGGATTCTCCCAACTGGTCCACCACGTTTCGAGTCTTCCTACCGCTCCGTACGACGGCCTCGAGCACTCGCACCGCCTGAGCCGAAAATCCCTGTGCGGCTAAATAACGATGGAGCGGGCCTTTACACTCCCTACGGCGAGTGCGCCCGCCGTCAGCACATCGATGCCCATCTCGATGGGAAGCGCCTTGAGTTGCTCTGTCTTCCCAGCCGGATACCGCTTCAGTTCGCGCCAGCGCATCGCAGTCCACAGACCGACCATGCCTGCCGCTGCGCCACGCTTGCGCAAGACCGCAGCCACCACCAGTCCGTAAACAGGGAGCCGCGTGCGCCGGCCCAGCTGGATGCCCCAACGGCAGAGTGAACTCCGCAGTTCGGGAATCTCGCGGATCATGGCGGGAAATCCAGCGACGCGCACCGTGCGACTGATCAGCTCGGGGTAGTCGGGCGGGAACACATGATGCTCAACCAAGGCATCGGGCGCGTACTTGATCTTCCCCTGGCGGGCCACCTTCCAGCCGAGGACCGTGTCCTCGCCGAAACCATCACCCTTGGTCCGCTTGTCGGGGCGGAAGCCTCAATCGACACCGATGCCTTCGTCGAACCCACCGACACGTGTAAAAGCCTCACGCCGGTAAAACATGTTGCAGGTCGGGAACAGACCTTCGGTGCCCGACTCCATGCTGCGCTCGAGCGGCCGCACGCCTCGAGTCGGGCGGGTGAATCCGTTGACGACGTCGTACCCTTCCTCCATAGCGGCGACCCCGTTGAGCAACCAGTCGGGGTGGGGAATGCAGTCACTGTCAGTGAAGGCCAGGATCTCGCCGTTGGCCTGCTTCGACGCAAGGTTGCGGGCCTTCACGGCGCCTTCACCGGCACCCTGAAGCACGCACACCTTTCGCCCGACATTCGTGCGCTTTCGCGCCGCGTCCCCCGAACCGTCGGTTGAACCGTCATCGACCACAATGGTCTCGAAATCTGTGTAGGTCTGGACCGCCAGGGCATCGAGCAGCTGCTCGAGCAGGGCCGCCCGATTCTTCACCGGCACGACGACCGTCACTTTGGGCGCTCGGCCCAACCCTGCAAGCGCGTTCGCCTCCCCTGAGACCTCCCCCGAAACCGCTACTGCGGACACCGCATTCCCCCCGTCCCCTGGGTATCTGAGAGCTGGATTGCACTCCGGTGCGAGACTATACCGAACGATCGTTCGACATGTGTGCCACCTGTGCGCCAACTAAGAGATTCCTAAGAGCCGTGCCTGGAGCCTGAGGGTGAGACCGGTCAGAAAAGTGGTGCGGTCCCGGGATCAGCTGCCGCCGGAGGTGCGGTGACGCCCAGATGGGCCCAGGCCCGCGCCGTTGGGACCCTTCCCCGCTGAGTGCGCTGGATCAGTCCGCATTGGAGGAGATAGGGCTCGTAAGCGTCTTCGATGGTGTCGGTCTCTTCGCCCACGCACTGGGCCAGCGTGGTCAAACCCACCGGCTGTCCGCCAAAGCGCGTGCACAGCGTGATGAGGATGGCTCGGTCCACTTTGTCCAGGCCGAGTTCGTCCACGCCGAAGAGGTCGAGTCCTTCGCTGGCCGTGGTTTCATTGATGGAACCATCACCACGAACCTCAGCGAAGTCGCGCACGCGGCGCAATAAGCGGTTGGCCACCCGCGGCGTACCCCGGGAGCGCTCCGAAATGCGCGTCGCTCCGTCCTCGTCGATCTGTACCTGCAGAATGCGGGCCGATCGCTCGACGATGGCTCGCAAGTCGGATGGTGCGTAGAGATCGAGCCGCCCCACGAAACCAAAGCGATCACGCAAGGGACCCGAGACCAATCCGGTTCGAGTCGTGGCGCCCACCAGCGTGAAGCGCGGCAGGTCGAGGCGGATGGAGCGCGCCGTGGGACCCTTCCCAATGAGAATGTCGAGCTTGGCATCTTCCATGGCCGAATAGAGCATCTCTTCGACCGAGCGATGCAGGCGGTGAATCTCATCAATGAAGAGGACGTCGCCGTCCTGCAGATCCGTCAGCAGCGCGGCCAGGTCGCCGGCCCGGGTCAACACGGGACCTGAGGTAATGCGGAACCCGGCCCCCATTTCGTTGGCCACGATGCCGGCCAGCGAGGTCTTGCCCAAACCCGGAGGCCCCGCGAACAAAAGGTGGTCCACCGGCTGCTGCCTTTGCCGGGCCGCCTGCAACACGATGCTGAGGTGCTCAACCAGCTGACCCTGACCGACAAACTCTTGCAAGGTCCGAGGACGGAGACCGGCCTCCTCTATTTCTTCGACCGGATCGACCGCCTGGGGCGCCACTATGCGTTCGCTCCTGGTGGCCCCGCCGGCCTCGCCGCCGGTATCGCCACCGGCCTCGCCGTCAGCTTCGGCCAAGACCTCGCGCCGGGCGCGTGGGCTCACCGGCTGGCCAATTCGCGCAGCGCCAGGCGGAGCATCTCTTCCACGCCCACATCGTCGCGCAACCCGTCCAGCGCGCCCCGGATCTCCTCTGGCGCGTAGCCCAGCTCACTGAGCGCCGCCCGGGCTTCGGACCGTGACGTGCGTGAGATTCGCCCGTCGGCCCCTTTTAATCCAGGCCCGTCCAGAGAGAGGTCCGGCAAATCAAGGCGACTCTTCAACTCGATGACCAGTCGCGCCGCGGTCTTGCGACCCACACCGGGCACGGTGCACAAGGTGTCGAGGTCGTCTTCCAACACCGCAGTAGAGAGTGCGGCCGGGGACAGCACGGCCATGATCGAAAGCGCCAGTGCCGGCCCGACACCGTGTGAACCAAGAAGGACTTCAAAACAGCGTCGCTCATCATCGTGGATGAACCCGTAGAGCACGATGGCGTCTTCTCGCACGTGCGTGTGGATGAACAATGTGGCCGAGGCGGAAGTACCGGCCACCATCAGTGCGGCCGCCGTCGACGGCGTCACGCTCACTCGATATCCCACACCCGACACGTCGACGATTACCTCGCCGTCGGCCGAACGCAGCACCACATTCCCCCGCAGCATCCCAATCACGCCAGACTCCTCTCCAGGGCCTGGGCGGCATCCGCGGCTTCGACCGCCCGGCGCAGCGGCACCGTGGTCAAGTGGCACACGGCCAGGGCCAGGGCATCGGCCACATCCGGCGGTCCCGCAATCCGCGGCAATCCCAGCACCTTGGCCACCATCTGTTGCACCTGATCCTTGGTGGCGGCGCCAAAACCAACCACGGCCTGCTTGACCTCATTGGAGGTGTACTGCGCCACCTCGCAGCCGGCTTCGGCCGCCGCGACCAGAGCCAACCCACTGGCCTGGCCCACCGACATGGCGGTCTTGACGTTCACTTGGAAGAACACTCGCTCCACTGCCACCGTCGCCGGTTTGAGGTCGGCCACCAATGCTCGTAGCTCGGTGTGCAAGATGAACAGACGCTCGGGCAGCGGTGCCTCTGGGTCAGTCTCGATGACTCCGGCCGCGGTGGCCTGGAGCGCACTGGTCTGCTCGTTGCGCCCGACCAAGCCATAACCACAACGGGACAGTCCCGGATCGATCCCCAATACGAACATGCGTTCGTAGCGTAGTCGGCGTTCCCCAGGGCTGGGTGGACCGCCCAGATGGTGAAGCGAGAGCGATCAGCCTTCGAAGGCGGCCAGGACCTCATCAGAAATGTCGGCGTTGGCGTGGACGGCCTGCACATCATCGTGGTCGTCGATGGCCTCGAGGAGCCGGAGCACTCGCTTGGCCTCACCCTCATCGGCCACCGGCACGGTAGAGGTGGGCTCCAAGGAGAGGTCGACCGATGAGGGGGTCAGGCCTGCTTCTTCCAAAGCCAGCCGAACTGATTCCAGATCACTCGGTGCGCAGGTCACCACCCACGACTCGCCGTTGTCCGTCAGGTTCTCGGCCCCGCCCTCCATGGCGACTTCGAGGACCTTCTCCTCATCGAAAGTCTTGGGCACTGCAACAATGCCTTTGCGCTCGAACTGCCAGCTCACCGCGCCGGGCTCGGCCATGTTGCCGCCGTTCTTATTGAAGAGATTGCGAATCTCGGCCCCGGTGCGGTTGCGGTTGTCCGAGAGGGTCTCGACCATGACAGCGATTCCGCCGGGGGCGTAGCCCTCGTAGTTGATCGCCTCATAACGCACGCCTTCGAGTTCGCCCGTGCCGCGCTTGATGGCCTTTTCAATGGTGTCCAGAGGCACCGACACACTGCGGGCCTTCTGGTACATGGTCCTGAGCGTCGCGTTGGACTCCATGTCGCCGCCGCCCTCTCGAGCTGCCACTTCCACTTGGCGAATGCACTTAGCGAAGACTTTGGCCCGCGCCGCATCCTGCGCGCCCTTGCGATACTTGGTCGTCGCCCATTTCGAGTGACCCGACATGGATGGTGATCCTCCCTGGCTGCCTGGGGGATTGAGTGTATCGGGACGCCCTCCGACGATGGGCTCAACGCAGCCGGATGTGGAAGGTGAATCGCTTGTCCACGACGACCAAATAGGTGCCCCGGGGTGCCCGGACCTCACCGGGGCTCACCGTACCGGCGCTGAAGGGTTTGTGTCCCGGACCCGGTTCGATTTCCTGGTTCCAGCTCCCCTTGGCGATGAGCTGTGCACCGGGCTCGAGGCCCGGACCGGCGCTCGAGAGGAGCGGACAGAAAATGGGGCCAGGCCAGACCGCGGTCCCCTTCCTATTGCGCACCACGATCGGCATGGCGCCACACGGACCCAAGCTGGGCGGCTCGTTGGCGGCGGCCGAACCGGCTGCAGAGGGCGGACCCAGACGCTCGAAGCTGCACGCTGTCTGACCGACGTTGCGGATCAGGGCCGTCACGTTGACGTTCTGCCCGTGGGCGTAGGTGGCGTGGGAAATGCTGACGAGCATGTTGATGGCGCTGGCGCGGCAAGAGCCGAACGGGGCGTGCCCACTCTGGGCCACTGGAGTGGTTGCTCCCGCGGGCGCTGGAGCCATGACGAGGGCCGACGCTAAAAGGCCGGCGACGACAAACAGGGCTGGGCGAAGTAACGGTTTCATGTCTCTATTGGACTCCATCGGAGCCCAAACGGTTCGTTCCTCAGGCGGAAGGCGGTCGCGTGGCCGCATGCAGGACCGATTCCACGTCGTCGGCCACCTGCTCGAAGCCGGAGGCTCCGGTTTGCATGGTGGCCATCAGCAGCGAAATCACAATCACCACCATGCCGTTCGCCGTCTGGATCGGTTCGATGTCGCTCCGCACCAAGCCCTGGGCCTGCTGCACCCGAATGAGTTCAGTCACGGTCTTACGAAGTTCCGCCAGCGCCGGAATGTCCAGTAGTCGCATGGTGAACTCCGGCTCCAGCCCCGACACAATGCGACGGGCCAGAGGGTGCGCCGACATGTTCTCAATGAGCGCCCGCATCATGACCCGACCCCAGTGCTGGGGTTCGGTGTCAACCACCATGAGCGACACCGAGTCATTGATGAGTTCGGCCACGTCCTCGTCCACGCAGGCGACGAAGATGGCCTCTTTATTGGGGAAGTAGGGGTAGGAGGCCGTCGTCGACAAGCCAGCATCGCGGCAGATGTCGGCCACCGACGTGCCTCGGAAGCCCTCCCGGGCAAACCGGATGATGCCGGCGGCCAACAGCACTTGACGGGTGCGATCGCCCTTAGTGGATCCGCTGAGAGTAGAGACAGTAGAAAGGGTCACGCCGCCGCGGCCGATGCAAGGTCACGACCATGGCGGTCGACACCCCCAGCACGCTGCCATCCACGCGGGATACGGCCGCCGCGGAAGACGCCGGCATCGATGCAGCGGGTTGAGCAGCGGGCGTAGCGCTCGATGGCGCATGGCGGTGCGACCGACCGAAGCGTTGACGGCCTTCCAGGTCTTCCAGGCGGGAAGGCCGATGGTGGCATAGACGCCCGGGTGCACGATCGTGTCGAACATGCCGATGGCGATGCGGGAGCCCACGTAGCGCACGAAGAAGCGCTCGATCGGTCCGGCCGCCGCCCACTGCTCGGGGAACAACAGACGGGCGAAGGCGAGGTGACGGGCTTCTTCCTGCCGGTGATACTTGCTCACCGCCTTGATCATGGGATCGGTGTCCTCGTGCTCCGACGCCAGCTTCTGCAAGAGGTCGGGCACTTCCTCGCCGCTCAGCACCAGCAGGCAAAACAGCGCCGGCATGTTCATGAGGAACGGCAGCACAATCTTCTCGGCCAGGCGGACGATGGGGCGGTCGAGTGGGTTTTTGGCGTTGGGTCGGATCTGCGTGAGCAGCCGCACGAAGAGGCGGGAGTGGCGGGTCTCCTCCCCCATCTCGTGCAGCAGGTAGGTCACTCTGGGGTCAGTCAGGTCACGCTTCCCGACGATCTCCATGGAGAAGCCGGCCATGAGCACGGACTCGAAGCGAATGCCCGTCTCCACAATGGAGGCGAACTCCTCTCTCGACAGCGTGCGCTTCTGCTCGGGCGTCAGCGCGCCCATCACGTCGGGCAGATCGAACACGGTCAACAACTCGTCTGGCAGGACCTGCCCATCGGTGACGGCGCCCGGCACGTCGACATCGGGCTCGAGAATCCGGTTCAGCGAGGCCGTGGACAGGCGCTCGATGCGCTGCTCCACGGTCTTCGTCGGGGTCGTGGTCTGGGTCTCAGATGCGGTTTCCATAGTGGTAGCCATGCGCTCCATCTTTCATGAAATAAGGGATTGTGTCAATATCTTATTTCCTTTAGGATGACAGTCCATGACGACTCCGGCCTCTGTGCGGCGCCCCTCACCTGGTGCTTCTCCCTCTCCAACCCCACTTCCACCACATGTGCGTTTTGCCATTGTGGGATCGGGCTTTTCGGGCCTCGGGGCGGCCATTTCCTTGGCCAATGCCGGCTATGCCGGCTCCGACGTCCTCATCCTCGAGCGGCGCGACGGAGTGGGTGGGACGTGGCACGACAACTCGTATCCAGGCTGCCGCTGCGATGTGCCCTCGAACCTTTACTCCTTCTCCTTCGCCCCCAATCCATCATGGAGCGAAACCTTCTCGGCCCAGCCTGAGATTGAGCGTTATCTCCAGAAGACGGCTCGTGACTTCGGCGTGCTGGATCGAATCTCCTTCGACACCTCGCTCGAGCGGGCCGCCTGGGATGCCTCGGCGTCGTGCTGGCAACTCACCACCTCGCGTGGCTCGCTCAGTGCGGATTTCTTGATCAGCGGCGCCGGCCCTCTGGCTGAACCCTCCATTCCCGACCTCCCTGGTGCCTCGACTTTCGCCGGGACGTCGTTCCACTCGGCGCAGTGGGATCACTCTTACGACCTGACGGGCCGCCGCATCGCCGTCATCGGCACCGGTGCCTCCACCATTCAGTTCTTGCCCATCGTGCAGCGCTCGGCCGGACACATCACCTTGTTCCAGCGCACGCCGCCATGGGTGTTCCCGCACCGCAATCGCCCCACGCTCGCCGTCGAGCGCGCGCTGTACCGCCTCATCCCGCCGCTCCAGCGTTTTTCACGCTCCCGCATCTACTGGATGGGTGAGTTCACCCTCGGCACATTGCTCATCCGCAACAGCCCCTTTTTGAAGCGCATGGAGTCATTGGGCCGTCGCATCCTGGCTCGGCAAGTCAAGGATGCGGATCTCCGAGCCAAGGTGACGCCCGACTACACGCCGGGCTGCAAGCGCTTGCTGCAATCCAATGACTACTACCCGGCCTTGCAGCGACCCAACGTGTCGATGGAGACGGAGAAGATCATTCAGCTCGTGCCCGAAGGTGTGGTGACCGCCGACGGAGTGGTGCACAAGGTGGACACCATCATTTACGGCACTGGCTTCTTGGTCACCGACAATCCCGTGGCGGGGCAGATCATCGGCCTTGACGGCCATTCGTTGGCCGAGCATTGGGTCGCCACCGGCATGCAGGCCTACTGCGGGACCACCATTTCGGGCTTCCCCAACTTCTTCATGCTGGCCGGTCCCAACACGGGCATCGGACACACCTCACTGGTGGTCATGATTGAAGCGCAGACCGCTCATGTCGTCGGCGCCCTGGCCGCCCTGTCTGACGCCGGCGCTTCCGTGGTGGACGTGCGCCCCGAGGTGCTGGCCCGCTGGGAAGCCGACGTACAGGCGAAGGCGGCACCCACAGTCTGGAACTCGGGTGGCTGCTCGAGCTGGTATCTCGATAGCGAGGGCCGCAACTCCACTCTCTGGCCCGATTACACCTTCCGCTTCATCCGCAAAACGCGCACCTTCAACCCGGCCGACTACGTCTTGTCTGGCTCCGACGCAAAGGACCCTCAATGAGACGCCCTCCGATCATCTTCGAGTCCTCCGTCGCCCTCGTCACAGGTGCCGGCAGTGGCATTGGTCGCTCGACTGCCCACGCCTTGGCGGCCAAAGGCACCACCGTCCTGTGCACTGACATCGATGAGGCGGCGGCTGAAAAGACAGTGCTCGAGTGCGCTGAACACTCCCCCGCCGGCACTCCCCCACCTTTCGCTCATCGGGCCTACCGCCTCGATGTGGCCGATCGAGCGCAGGTGGATGCCGTCGCAGCCGAAGTCGAACGGGAGTACGGCCCGCTCCACATCTTGGTGAACAACGCCGGAGTGGGCATGACTGGTTCGTTTTCCGACATGACGCAGGACGACTGGACCTTCATTCGCTCTATCAACCTCGACGGCGTCGTCCACTGCTGCGCTGCCTTCTCCCCTCCCATACTGGAGGCTCATCGGGGCCAAGTGGTCAATGTCGCGTCCGGACTCGCCTTTACCCCGACCTCCAAGGAGTCGGCCTACGGCACGACGAAGGCGGCCGTTTTGCAGCTGTCCCAATGCCTTCGGGCCGATTGGTCTCCGCATGGCGTGGGCGTCACTGCCATCTGCCCGGGCTTCGTCAACACCCCAATCGCGCAGTCCACTCGTTTTGCTGGCGGGGAGGAGGACGTGAAGGCTCGGGAGCGGATGGTGAAGGCGTATTCCAAGGTCCACTCTCCCCACAAAGTTGGCCAGGCCATCGTGAGTGCCATCTCCTCTAACCGCTCCGTCGTGCCGGTGGGATTTGAATCGGTCATCGGCTGGTACGCCCACCGCCTCACTCCCATTGCGTTCCAGCAAGTCCTCGCCCGCCTCAGCGGCCGCCGCTAGGCCCCGGCACATCTCGGTAGCCTGGACTCATGGCCTCATCACGATCAAAAGGGTCCCGCCCCACCAATTCCGCTTCTGATGCGATTGCCGCTGCGGTGAAACGGACACCAATGAACAAGCGCCGATTGCTTCTCCTCGGCACGGTGGCCGCCGCCGTCGGTGGTGCCGCTGCATACCGTCGCGTGGCGGCGCGCTCGGTCGACTCCACTTCGGTCCTCTCAAATGATGCGGCTCTCGAAGGGTTGGGCTGGGGTGCGCTCACCGCACCCTCCCGCCTCACCATCACCACGAAAGACGGGGCCAACTTGGCTGCTTGGGACGTCGGGGGCCTCGAGTCCGAGTCCGAGTCCGAGTCCGAGTCCAAGTCCGAGTCCGAGTCCAGCACGGCGCCGTCCAGCGCACCCACCAGCAACGGAAAGAGCAACGGAAAGCACAGCAAGAGCTCTACCCAAACCGTGGTCCTGTCCCACTGTTGGGGATGCAGCCATGCCGTCTGGATTCCCGTTGCCCGCCGCCTGGTAGAGAGCGGGTACCGGGTCGTCCTGTACGACCAGCGCGGCCACGGCGGGAGCACTCGAGGCACAGCACCGCTGAACATCGAGACCCTGGCCGACGATCTTGCTGCTGTGCTTGAGGCTCGCGGCGTGCACGACGCCGTGTTGACCGGTCACTCCATGGGGGGCATGACGGTGATGGGCTTAGCTGCCCATCGACCACGCGTCCTCGCCGAGCGGGCGCACTCACTCGTGCTCGTCGCCACTGCCGCCGCCGACATGGGGGTCGGGCTCTCGCAAGCCACCAACATCGCGGCCACGCTTATCGCTTCACCGCTCGTCTCCCGTGCCCTACGCGCACCCAATGGGCACCGCTTTGTCCGGGGTGTCTTCGGCAACAACCCGGTCCCGGCGCACATGGATCTGACCCGCAGTCTCTTCGCCAACTGCTCCCCAGCGGTGCGTGCCGGCTTCCTCGTTTCGATGACAGAAATGAACTTGCTCGAGGGTATTGCCACCATCGGCGTCCCCACCACTGTGGTCATCGGTTCTCGCGATCGCCTGACCGCCCCGGTTCGCTCACGACAGATGATCGACACCATCCCAGGCTCCCGCCTCGTGACCCTTGAAGGTCGGGGACACATGCTCCCCCTCGAGGACCCCGACGCAGTCACCGACGAGATCATTCGCTCCATCAAGGGTTAGCCGCACCGCTGCGCGGGCGCGCAGAAGCCGGAATGGGCCAAACCCGCAATGTGAACTGAACGAGGGAGCATTCCCATTGAGGCGGGGATCATTTCCGCATTGGGAGGGTGCGCCGCCACGTCGGCGAGGGAGTGGACACGAACTTCCGACCGTGCGGACTCTCGAAGGTCACTTCGACGTTGGCATCGCCGTACATCTTCCATCCCAGTTCATGCACCCGGCTGTGATGAGCGGCGCACAACGTGGCAAGGTTCGTCAACACCGTGGGCCCGCCTCGGGAGGCCCACTGCACGTGATGCACGTCGGTAATGGTCGAACACGGGCACCCGGGGAAGCGGCACCCGCCGTCACGACGGGCGATCTCAATTCGTTGCGCTGTCGTCGGATCGCGGCGCCAGGGGAACTGGTCGAGACAGGAACCATCGGGTCTATCAATGGAGATGGTCGACTTCCCATCGCAAAATAACCGTCGAGCCACTTCGGACGAGATGGGCCCGAGTCCGTCGATTGAGCCGTACCCATGGCCGTCGCCGGCCTCGAGTAGTGAGAGGTCGACATGCACGACCATGGTGGCGGGGGCGCCACCAAACACCGTCCCCTTGCCTCCATCGCTCCGACCTCGCTCGGTGCAGACTTCCACCAGGGCATCGGCTAGTCGTCGCTCATAGGGCTCGTATTCGGGATCGCTCGCGCTCGCGTGACCATCCAGTCGAGCGCGGGCTGTCAGCGCCGACTTGACCACTGCGTACTTGTCCTTGGTTAATCGCCCGAAAATGGAGCACTGAGCGTCGTTGAATCGCAGAGAGCGACCCTCGTGGTTGGCGGCTGCCTCGTCATTTGTGGCGCCACGACAGGCCTGCTCCAGTTGGCGGGACTGCCGCACGGTCCAATGCTTAGAGGCCTCGGCGATCTCGGCGTCCGTCTCGGGCGTGGCGATGTTGGCTAAAGGTGAGAACACATCAAAAGTAAGGCTTCCGTCAGAAAGGGCATCGGCCAGCCGAGGGAGCCCCTTGAGTTTCTCCGCCGCGACCACGAGGGCTCGGGCCATCGAACCGCTGATTCGCAGCGTCGTCGTGAGCCAGGCCTGCATGGAGAGCGCGCCGTCGCCCCGCCAAGACTCAGCGCTCTCGAACTCCGCTATGTCCCCGAGGAGGCCGTGGTGATGGGTCGAAATGGCCCGTTGATGGGCGGCCATGCTCTCGGCCAGCTCATTCGAGCGGGCGTCACCGCCGTGATTGCGAGCTAGGGGGCGGGTGCGCATCTTGGGCCGCGCCAGACTGGAAGGCGTGGCGGCAGCGGAGTCGGAGGCGGAGTCCGAAGCGGAATGGGAGGTCAGGGCCACGAATGCAGTGTGAATGGGGGGTGTGACAGCGGGTGGATCTGGGCGAACACATGTTTGCTTTCCGCAGCCCAACCCGCTATCTTGGAGTTTCACGAACGGGTGTTCGCCCTGGGCGGAAAGAGGTGGAGCAGCGATGGCTGAGGTACTCAGCGGTAAACGGCAGCAGATTTTGACGTTCATCGCCGACTGCCAACGAGATCGGGGCTATCCCCCATCCGTGCGCGAGATCGGCGAAGCGGTGGGCCTGACCTCATCGGCCACGGTGCACACCCACCTGGCCGTGCTGCAGCGAGAGGGGTACTTGTCGAGGGACCCGAGCAAGCCCCGGGCCATTCAGGTTCACTACGACCCCGAGTCGACCAAGAGCATGGCCACGTCGGCCGTACGCAACGTGCCGCTCATGGGCGATGTGGCTGCAGGCACCGGGGTGCTGGCCCAGGAGAATGTCGAGGAGCTCCTGCCCATGCCCGAGCAGTTCACGGGCACCGGTCCGACGTTCATGCTGCGAGTGCGCGGCGATTCCATGATGGATGCCGGGATCTTCAGTGGCGACTTCGTGGTCGTCCGCCAGCAGCCCGAAGCCGAGAACGGCGACGTGGTCGTGGCCGGGATTCCCGATGGCGAAGCCACGGTCAAGACCTTCAGCCGCCGGGACGGCCGCATCGTGCTGACGCCGGCCAACAAGGCCTTCGAGCCAATGGTGTTCGACGGCGATGACGTGACCATATTCGGCAAGGTCGTCACGATTGTGCGCCAGCTCTGAGCTGAAGAGGGGCGGCCGCCCGTTACTTCAACAATCTGGAGAGGCGGCGATCGGCTAGCTCCTTGCCACCCGTCTGACATGTCGGGCAGTAGGTCATCTCGTAGGAGTCGAACGATACCCGGCGCATGGTGTCGCCGCAGCCGGGGTGCGGGCACTTCTGGCCGAATTGGCCGTGGACGGCGAATCGACCGGCCAGTGATGACTCCGAGAGACCACCCGTTCGCGTGCGTTCGAGGGCGAGCGCGTTGGCCAAGATGGTGTCGGTAGCGACAATGAGACGCAGCCGCTCGTCCGAGGTCAGCGACTTGAGCGAGGCATAGGGCGACAGTCGGGCCGCATGCAGAATGTCATCCCCCCACCCTCGACCGATGCCCGCCACCACGTGCTGATCGCGCAGATCAGTGTGGAGCCGACGGTTGCTCTGACTGGTGCGAATCAGTTCGGCGAACTCGTCTGTGCCGGGTTCGGGACCGAGTCCGGCCAGCGGACCGTCATCGCTCTCGGCCAGCACCCACCACGAGGCCTTGCGCTGCGTGCCGTACTCGCGCACCAACACGCCCACTTCGTCGTCGAATACCAGACGAACTACTGCTCCTTTGCCCTTGGTCTTCTTGACCGGCCGCTCTACATCGACCCGCCCGGCCTGGGAAAGGTGCAGCAAAAGCCGGAGACCGCCGTCGAAACTCCAGATCAGGTACTTCGCACGGCGTTCAACCCCGAGGAGCGTGCGCCCGTGCAACGCCTCGGTCGGCGGGTCGAACGTCTTCAGCGACGAAAAGCTCAACATGTCGGCCCGCTCCAAAATGTGGCCAGCCAGTGCCAAGTCGAGGCGCTCAGCCAGCGCCTGCATTTCGGGAAGTTCGGGCACTGCCACAATGTTCGCATGACCTATACGCACGGGCACCATGAATCGGTGTTGCGCAGTCATACGTGGCGCACGGCTGAGAACTCCGCCGCCTACCTACTGCCCCATTTGGCGGCTGGCATGCGCTTGCTCGATATTGGGTGCGGGCCTGGCACAATCTCCACCGACCTGGCCGCATTGGTCGCTCCCGGCGAGGTAGTGGGGATCGACGCTTCGGAGGAAATAGTGGCCCAAGCCGCCCTCCACGCCGAAACGGTCGGCGCCACCAACGTCAGGTTCGAAGTTGGCGACCTCTTCGCACTCGGATACGACGACGCCAGCTTCGACGTGGTGCACGTCCACCAAGTGCTGCAGCATCTCAGCGACCCAGTGGCCGCCATGGTCGAGATGCGCCGAGTCGTCAAGCCCGGCGGACTGGTCGCGGTGCGGGAGGGTGACTTCGGCGCCTTCACCTGGTTTCCCGCCGACCCGGTTCTCGACCGCTGGATGCAGCTCTATCGAGACGTCACCACACGCAATGGCCACAATGCGCTCATTGGGCGATCACTGCTGAGCGTGGCGCAGCAGGCAGGGTTCGAGGACGTCACCGTCACCAGCGCCAACTGGACCTTCGCCGATCCAGACTCCCGCGCCTGGTGGGGTGGGTTGTGGGCGGACCGGGTGCGCTATTCACGTTTCGGCGAGCAGGCCATCGCCTACGAACTCAGCCACCCAGAAGAGCTCGAAGCGATCGCCGCCGCCTTTTTGCGCTGGGCTGGCGCAGACGACGGCGTGTTCGTGGTTCCGAACGTAGAGATACTGGCCCGCCGCTAGGAGTCAGTCCACCCAGAGCTGATCGGTGTAGGTGTCGGTGCCGGGGATGGTCGGGATGAACGGCAACGCCGCCACCACGGTGCCCTTACCGGAGGCCTCGAGTTGGCGACGATGCTCGGCAATAACTGGCTCCCAGGCCACTTCGGGCGGTGTGTTCAAAAACCACAACAACAGCGTCCGCGTGTCGCTGGCCGCCTCTCGGGGCACATCACCCGGCGCGTCCACTTCCAGAGCGATGGGCGTGAAGGCAGCCACCAGGTCGGCGTCGGTACCGGGCATCAGGGCAGGGAGATGCCCGTTGCGCAACCAGTCCCACAACTCCTCATTGGAGATATCAGGACTGCGGTCGATGAAGACGGGGACGAACCCGCGATAGGGATGATCGAGGGCGAGCTCCACCGGCACACCGTCGGCGTCACGACGGGCCTCCCAACAGAAGTTGTAGAGCAACGTGTGCACATGGTCACGCTCTTCGAACATGCGGCCGGCGCCGTGGAGGGCGTTGACCTGGCGCAGGGCCCAGCGGTTCCAGGTGCTGTGGTAGCCGTCGAGCACCCAGTACACCGAGACATAACTTCCCCGCGTCGGCGTCCCGGTGATGACCGAGGAGTCAGGGTCGCGCAGCTCCTTCAGTTCCGCCGTGGCCACAAAGCGTCGGCCGGCGAAGTTATACGGCCCCACCATGCAGCCCGAGTAGAAGTGGTCCCGCTCATACCAGCGGTTGTAGGCCACTTCGTGGCCGCGGTGAGGCTCGACAACGGTGAGCAACATGGAGCCCAACTTGACCGGCTCCGCTTCTGCTCCGACCTCAATGGGCCTGCGCTTCTTGGGGGCTTCGACTGCATCCTCGGACATGAGGGGGGAACCTAGACGTCAGACGACCCCGGACGCCACCATCGGACTGCTTGGCACCACCGACCCACCGGCGGGCTCGATCGTGATGCCGAGTTGTGAGGGCTGCATGGCACCGGCCAGCGTGAACGTCGACTGCTCGGGCGACTGCCCCAACAAGCCCAGCGAGATCGACCTCCCGTTCACCACACCCCAGAGCTGGTAGGTCTGATCGGCCGACAGGTGATGCAACTTCGACGACACCAGATAGCCCCGCCCGTCGGCCATGACGAACTGAGCCACCTTGCCTTGGCTGGCGTTGCTCAGGTTGACCACTTTGTGCCCAGGCGTCTCGAGCGCCGTCACCAGCGCCGACGGAGCGGCCTGTGCCAGCGCCACCTGCTCCTGATCTACCTTGTTGTCGGCCCGAACCAATCCGATGCCGAGTACCGCGGCCACCGCGGCGGCTGCTACGGCGAAGGCTCCGACGACTGCCAACACACTTCTCCGGGAGCGAACCCCGGCTCCGGCTCCGGCTCCGACTCCGGCTCCAGCTCGAAGCTCACTCAGGGTCCCGTCGGAGAACACCAAACGAGGCATCGGCGGCGCCACATCATCGTGTCGCTCCGGGAGGTGGGAAGAAATGCTCTCCCACAGTCCGGCGGGCAGCGGCTCCACGGAGTTGCCCATGGCAGCGGCCACATCTCGATACGCATCGAGGTCGGCCCGGCACCGAGGGCACTCGATGAGATGAGCCTCGATCTGTTCGTGCTCGTCGCCGACCACGGCATCGAGGGCGTAGGTAGCCAGGAGATCATTGGCTTCTTCGTGCGTCATCATGCGTCCACTCCCTGTACCCCAGCCTCAACCAGCGTCGCCCTCATGCGACGCATGCCATTTCGAATTCTGCTCTTCACGGTGCCTTCTGGCTGGTCGAGGAGCTGTGCCACCTCGACATAGGTATGGCCTTCGAAATAGGCCAACTCGATGACCCGGCGCTCTTCTTCGGGCAGACCGCCCAAGGCCATGGCCACCTGATCGGCTAGGGCCAGGTCCCACACCTCGTGATGCATGTCGTATTCAGCCTTAGCCGTACGCCGTGCATCCCGAGCCTCACGTAGGCGCCTCGAGTTGAGCGATCGCACCGAGTCCACGGCGCGGGCGTGGGATTGTGCCAGCAGGAATGAACGAAGCGAGCCCCGGGTGGCATCGAAGCGGTCAGGCTGGTTCCAGAGCCGCAGAAATACTTCCTGGGTCACGTCCTCGGCTTCCGAAGAGTTCTGCAGGACCCGGCGAGCCAGTCCATAGACAGCACCACCGTGGCGGCGGTAGACCTCGGCCAGAGCCACCTCGCTGTAACGAGCGATGGATGTGACCAGTTGAGCGTCGCTGACCTCGTGGATCTCCTGCATGCTCATCCTGTTCGGGGCCGGTCCAACGTTCGGATGTTCGAAATATCTGCCATCCGGGCGTAGCCTGTACTACGGATAGTAGGCGTTATGCGAACGACCATCGATTCCTATAAATCACGAGCTGGCCGCCTGGATCTCGAAGGCATCAACTTCGAGGACTTCCGGGATCAGCCCCTCGCGCCCTCCGACCTCCGCACCCTGCGCTACATGCACGATGTGGAGCACCACACCGTGTGTTACTTGCGCGACCTCTTATTGACTCCGGCCCATCAGGACCCCGAGATCACCTCGTTCCTTTCCTGCTGGGTCTTCGAGGAGATGTGGCACGGAGAGGCCATCGGACAGGTGCTCGAGGCTCACGGCGAAGAAGCCGGTGCCCCCCGCATCGCCGCCCTGCGCGAAGGCCGGCGGCGGCGCCAGGCCATGTCGGCGTTCAGCACCATCGGTTCGGCTGCGTTTGCCGGCCGGGCCTTCATCGCCTTGCACATGACGTGGGGAGCCATTAACGAATGGACCACGCAGGCCGGCTACGCCCGTTTGGCCGAGAAGGCTGACCACCCGACGCTGCGTGAGCTCTTGAAGCGCATCATGAAGCAAGAGGGTGGGCACATCGACTTCTACGCCTCAGAGGCCGGTCGCCGACTGGCCGAGAGTCCGAAAGCGCAGAAACTCACCCACTTCGCGCTCAAGCACTTCTGGCGCCCGGTGGGCTCGGGTGTCATGCCCAAGGAGGAAGTCGGTTTCCTCGTGCGCTATCTCTTCGATGGTGACGACGGTACGGCCATGACCTCTCGCATTGACCGCCGAGTCGACCGTCTGCCCGGACAAGCCGATCTGCATCTCCTCGAGCGCGCCGTGGGCAAGCTCTCACTGCAGACGTCCGCCGCATAGCTGACACAGGGATGGAGCAGATTCGCCGCAGAAACGCGCGAAATCTGAAATCCGCCTGAGGTCGGCCTCCGAATAGTGGGTGAACCCACTGACTGAGGAGGTCACTATGACCGCTGATCCCCGGGCACTCTCCGACTTGATCGAAGAGTCCCAAGACCTGCAGGTCGATGCCATGCGGCCGACGCACGATGCACTCAATGAACTCATTGAGTTGCACCACGAGTCGGCTGACGATGACGTCGCTGCCAATCTGAGCTTCCACGAGGAGCACAAGGCTGCGCTTGGTGCCAGCTTCGGCGCGGCGACGATCCTCGGCGCTGCCGGCGGATTGGCGCTGGTCGGCGCACTGGCCTCGGCGGCTGGTGCCTCGAGCTCGAAGGACGTGCAGATCCTCCAGACTGCAGCTTCCATCGAGAACCTCGCTGTGGCCACATACAAGACGGCACTCACGCTTCCTTACATCGGTGGCTCAGCGGCCGACCCAGTGGTGACCAAGTTCTGCCAGGTCACCATGGGACAGCACGCCCAGCACGCCGACGCCTTCAATGCGGCGGCGACCGGCATGGGCGGGAAAGCTCAACACAAGCCTGACCCCGCCTTCGTGCCCGTGGTCAACAAGGCCGTGAAGTCACTCGGTGGCGCCACGGCTGCGCAAGGTGCCCTCGGCGTCGTGGGCCTCGCCCTCGAGCTCGAGAACATCGCAGCCGAGACCTATATAAAGGACACGGTCCTGGCCAAGAAGTCCACCAACAAGGCGTTGTTTGCCAGCGTGATGGGCATCGAGGCACAGCACGTCAGCGTCTTGCTGGCAGTGCAGGCCCTTTTGAAGGCCGGCGCTCCCCAGCTCATTTCGCTGGCCCCCGGCACTGGCGCCATGCTTCCGGCCGTTGCCGGCAGTCTCGGCTTCCCCAATGCCTTCTACAAGACCAACAGCGCCGCCCCGGCCAAGCAAGGAGCCGTCAAGTGAGTAAGCGATCGAAGGCAGTGTTCGAAGGTTCCGAGAGCGAGCTGCTCAGCATGACCAGCGAACTCGACGAGATGCACTACGACCTGGGCATGCCCGCCATGCGCGAAGGCGTGGCCAACATGATCGACAACATGAAGGGTGGTATCCGGCCCACCAGCCGCCGTACCTTCCTCATGGGTGCCGGTGCAGCGGTCGCCGGTGGCGCCGCGCTGGTCACGATTGGTGCGCCTGCCATGGCTGGCGCGTCGACTCGCAGCCTGCGTTCAGTCAAGACGGCGGACCTGGCAGATGCGGCATTCCCGCCCGCCAACCTAAAGGGTGACTTGGTGGTGGCCGCAGTGGCCGCCAGCCTCGAGAACCTGGCCGTGTTCGCCTACTCCGCCGGCCTTGCGGCCGCTGGTGCCGGCAAGCTCGGTGCTGTGCCTCCTGCGGTGGCGACCTTTGCCACCACGGTCAAGGGCCAGCACCAGCAGCACGCCAACGCTTGGAACGGCGTCCTCAAGGGAGCAGGCAAGGCCAAGGTTACCGTCACGAACCCGACGTTGACCCCGGTAGTGCAGGCGGACTTCGCCAAGGTGACCGACGTCGCGGGCTTGGCCGAATTGGCCATCACCCTGGAGACCATCGCAGCCCAGACGTATCAGGCTGAGACCTCCATGTTGAAGAGCTCGGCCGCTATCGGCCTGTCGTCATCCATTCAGCCGGTGGAGATGCAGCACATCGCCATCCTCTACTACGTGCTTGGCATGTACCCCGGGGCCCAGACTGCGAGCGGAACGCCCGTGGCCTTCAACCCGACCAGCCAGGCTCTCTAAGCAATGCGTCTACGGAATGGGGCGGGCGTCCTGCTGTTGGCAGGCGCCCTGCTCCTCTCCGCCACTGGCGGTTGGAGCGCAGTCTCTGCAGGTGCGGCGGTTCGGACTTCTCACACGAGCAAGGTCGCCCGGGTGACGATCCAGAACTTCATGTTCCGCCCCATGCGGTTAGTCGTGTCACCCGGCGAGACCGTGAAGGTCACCAACAAGGACTCAGCCACCCACACCCTCACCGCGGTCGACGGGAAGTTCAACTCCGGAAACGTTCGCCAGAACCAAACCAAGTCGTTCAAGGCGCCCAAGAAGAAGGGCAGCTACAACTACATCTGCAACATCCATCAGTACATGATGGGCAGCATTACCGTCCGCTGAGCAAGGCCTCCAGCACCGCTCGGGTACTTTCCAACTGGGCCCGGGTGACGTGCTCGTCAGGATGATGGGCCAGCAGCGGATCACCGGGACCAAAGTTGGCCGCCGGAACACCGTGGGCCCAGAACGAAGCGACGTCGGTCCAACCAACTTTGGCTCGGGGCGCAGTGCCGGTGTGGGCGACCAATGAACTCAGCAGAGGGTGCTCCAGTGACGGGGGGGCACCCTCTGCCACGTCCAGCACCTCGAACGAATCGCCCTGGTCCTCGTGGATGAGTCCGCCCAAAAGATCGCGCACGTAGGCAATGGCCCCATCGCCCGTGCGGTCCGGCGCGAAGCGAAAATTGATGGTGATCGCTGCCGCATCGGGCACCACATTGGATGCCACTCCCCCGGTGATGGCCACGGTCTGGAGCTGCTCGGCATAGACGCAGCCGTCAAGGGTCACTTCGCGGCTTTTCCATTTCGCCACCGTGTTCAGCACTGGAGCCAGGCCATGAATGGCGTTTCGCCCCGCAAATGGGCGCGCCGTGTGGGATCGGATTCCGTTGGTACTGACCCGGACCCGCAGAGTGCCTTGGCAGCCCGCTTCCACCAAGGCGTCCGTGGGCTCGCCCAATATGGCGGCATCGCCGGCGAGGAGCTCGGGCCGATTGGACCACAGTTCGAGTAAGCCGTTCTCGTCCCGACTGAGCTCTTCACAGGCATAAAAGCACCAGGTCAGGTCCATCGTCGGCGTCGGCGTGGTCACGGCCAGGTCCAGCATGACGGCCAGACCGCCCTTCATATCCGAGGCGCCGAGACCCCAGAGGGTGTCGCCGTCGACCTTGGGCACCGTGTTGTTGTTGGCCGGCACGGTATCGAGATGCCCGGCCAGCACCAAGCGCTGGTCCCGCCCCAACTGCGTGCGCCCGATGACGTTGTGGCCAATGCGCTCCACGTCCAGCCAGTCGCAGGCCCGGAGCGCGCGCTCCACCAGATCGGCCAGCGCTCCCTCGTCGTGGCTGAGCGACGGAACGGCAATGAGATCGGCGGTGGCCGCCAAGAGGTCAGTCATTTCGCGGTCACTTCAGGCGCTGGCACCGTGCTCCCGCAACACTGCGTTGATCTGTGCCTTGTCGTGCCGCTCGCCCTCAGTCAGCCGCTTGATGACGAGCACGCATGGCACGAAGAATTCTCCGCCCGGGTATTCACGGCGCCGGCTGGCTCGGATGGCCACGCACCAGGGCGGCACCACACCCCGGCTGATCTCCTCACCCGTCTCAGCGTCGAACACGGGAATCGACGGATCGAGGAAGCTCCCGGCGCTCAACACGGCGCCACGGCCGACCCGGGCCCCGCCCGTCACCATGCACCGGCTGCCAATGAACGCGTCGTCTTCCACCACCACCGGCACAGCATTCGGGGGTTCGAGCACGCCACCGATTCCGACGCCTCCAGAGAGATGGACGCGCGCCCCTATTTGGGCACACGAGGCCACGGTGGCCCACGTATCAACCATGGTGTCCGGCCCCACCCAGGCTCCGATGTTGACGTAGGACGGCATGAGAACGACACCACGGGACAGGAACGAACCCCACCGTGCTGAAGCACCTGGCAAGGCGCGCACTCCCGCCGCGGCGAACCCGTGCTTGAGCGGCAGCTTGTCCGCATATTCGAATGGGCCGTGCTCAATCGTCTCCATGCCGCGGAGTGAGAACAACATGAGGATCGACTTCTTCAGCCATTCGTGTACGACGACTTCATCAGTGCTGGCATCCACCTCGGCCACCCGAGCCTGGCCGGAGTCCAGCAACTCGACCGCCTCGTTCACCAGGGCAGCGGCGTCAAAATCTGCGGGATTCAGCTCGCCCCTGCGTTCCCACAGCTCTTCTATCTGCGATTGGAGATCAGCCATGACTTACCCTACCGAGCGCTCGACACGCTCTGGTACTGGATCGGATCGGTTGATCGCATCAGCCCGCGTTGACTATCTGTGAAAAGCGAACGTACCAAGCACCTCAGAATCGGTCGTGTGGTCCGCTCCCTGGCCCTTCCAGCCTACGAATGGGTTCAGTTACCCGGGGGGACCTCGGTATCGAGGGTCGCTGTGCCAGAACTCGCTCCGGAAATGCCGTCCCCGCTGTATACGGCCTCGACGCCTAGTAGGCCTGGCCCCTTGAACGAATCAATGAAACTCGCAGTAAACGTGTAGCTGGCGGTACAGGGTGTCAGCAAAATCACGCAGTCCTTGGTGAGTGCCGTCGTGGCCAAGGTTAAGAATTGCGTGCTGGCCGTGATTGGGCCCGCTGGCGCGTAGGCCTTCCAGGTGACCGTGCCCGAAGGGGTGATCAGCAGATCGAGGGGACCGACGGTCGCCGTGGCCGTAGCCTTGGGCGCCGGCCCGAAGTAGACCGGATTCGGATTGATGCTGACGGACGTGGTGGTCGGAAGGAGGGCCGTCGAAGCGCTGCCTGGCGCAGCGGCAAGCGTGACGCTCCCAACCATTGCAAGAGCGGCACCGAGTACAGCAATCCGGCGAACGATCTGACCCGTCATTTGCCAGCCCCTTTTCGAGAACGAGGGTGCAGCTCATTTTTACACCCTCGTTGCAGTATAAACCGACCGGAACGATCTGCGCGTTGAGACTTCGGTAACCGAGCTCCCCTTCAGAGCCGACCGCTCTCCAGTCGCTCAGCGACCAGCTTCAGGCGCTCCATGGGCTGCACCACCGCCACCCGGACATGTCCCGCTCCCCCGTCGCCATAGAGGTCGCCAGGACTGACCAGCAGCCCGCCCACCCGGGCTAAGTCCTCGGCCAACGCCCACGCATTGTCCCAACGGGCCTCCGGCACGGGCACCCACAGGTAGAAGCCCCCTTCGGGCAGCACCACTGGGCAGCCGAACGACCCGAGGGCCTGGGCCATGAACTTGAGTCGCTCCAGATAACGGGCTCGCTGCTCCGCCACATGGTCGTCGTCCACCAATGCCACGGCACCGGCAGCCTGTGCCGGCCCCGGCACCATCATCCCGGCGTGCTGACGGACGCCGCGCAGGAAGGCCACCAACTCGGGGTCGCCGGCAAAGAATCCCACGCGCACTCCGGCCAGGTTGGAACGCTTGGACAACGAGTGCACGGCCACCACGCCCTCGAACCCGGTCTCCAAAATGGTGCGGGGTGCGTCACTCCAAGTGAATTCGGCGTAGCACTCGTCCGAGAAGACGGGTACCCCATGGGTGCGGCCCCACGCCGCTTCGGCCGCCAAGTCGCCTAGCCCCCCGGTTGGATTCGACGGTGAGTTTGACCACAACACCAGGGCACGCGCGGCATCGGCCGGGTCGATGGCACTCAGATTGAGGCCTCCAGATCGACCCGGTAATGGTGGTACCGCCACCGCTCGGCAATCGGCCAACGCCGCTCCCATGGCATAGGTCGGGTACGACACCGAGGGATACAAGACGGTGTCACGTTCGGGGGTACGCAACCGCAAAATATGGGGCACAGAGGCCACCATCTCCTTGGTCCCAACGCAGGCCACCACCGATTCGGGATCGACCGCATCCAGACCAAAACGACGGGACAGCCAGGCCGCCGCAGCCGAGCGCAGCCCTGGACTCCCGGCCGAAGCCGGATAGCCCCGCTCACTCCCCGACGAAGCCAGCGCCTCAACGACCCCGGGTAGGGGCGGGTCACACGGCGTGCCCACCGAGCAGTCGACCAGGCCGCCGGGTAGCCCCTCGGCCAGCTTGCCGAGCGCGGCGACCCGTTCATAGGGATACGGCGGTAGCTGGAAGGTCATGCCGCCCTCACATGGCCGCCACGAATTCGGCGAAGCGGGCACGCCCGACGTCATCGAGCACCACCTGGAGCGTGGCGAACTCCTCGCCGTCGGTCTGCCCCACTACTTCGCCCTCTCGGTGCACGGCCGCCAGTACATCGCCCCGAGCCCATGGCACCACCAACTCGACCACTCGATCGGCGCCGCGTATGCGATCACCCACCACTCGCAGGAACTCGTCCACCCCTTCGCCCGTGCGGGCCGATAGAAGCACCGAGCCGTCGATGCGGTGGGCCAGCTCCTTGGCCGCATCCGGCGCGCCGTCCATCTTGTTGATCACGACCAGTTCCGGTACATCGCCGGCGCCTATCTCCTCAAGCACGGTGCGAACGGCTGTCATCTGTGTGTCGGCGTGGGCCGCCGTGCCATCAACGACATGGATGAGCAGGTCGGCCAGGCGTACCGAGTCCAGCGTGGTCCGGAAAGCCTCCACCAGTTGGTGCGGCAACTTGCGCACGAAGCCGACGGTGTCGGTGACCAACACCGTTTCACCGCCCGGAAGGGCGAACTGCCGGGTGCGTGGATCGAGTGTGACGAACAGGCGGTTCGCCGCAGGCACATTGGCCTCGGTCAGCTGGTTGAGCAACGTCGATTTGCCGGCGTTGGTGTAGCCCACCAAGGCCAGCTCGCGGTGGCGACCCCGTGCTCGGCTCCGACGTTGCACCGACCTCGTGCGATCGACCTCACGTAGGTCAGCCTCCAAGCGGTGCATGCGCCGCACTAAGCGACGGCGATCGACCTCGAGCTGCGTCTCACCCGGGCCACGGGTACCGATCCCTCCGGCCTGCTGGCTCAACCCGCCGCCCCGACCGCGCAGACGGGGCAGCCGGTACTGCAACAGTGCGAGCTCCACCTGTGCCTTGCCCTCGGGGCTGCGTGCGTTCTGGGCGAAAATGTCGAGGATCACCGCCGTGCGGTCGATGGCGGTGCGGCCAAAAATCTTCTCCAGGTTGCGCTGCTGTGCCGGGCTGAGCTCCTCGTCGAAGACCACGGTGTCGGCATCGAGGGTGTGGCTGAGGGCAGCAATCTCTTCGGCCTTCCCCCGTCCCACGAACGTGGCCGGGTCCGGGGTGTCGCGCCGCTGCACCACCCGACCGACGACGTCGGCCCGAGCGCTGTCGACCAACAGGGCCAGCTCATCGAGCGCCTCGTCCACTGACTCCGCCGTTGCCCCGGGCAACAGCACCCCGACCAAAATAATCCGCTCCCGAAACGTTCGGTCAATGAGCGTCCCCGGCAAGATATTGGTCAAGAGAGCATCCCAGGATGCACATCGATATCGGCCACCTTGCGCACCGGACCAGCCAAGACTGCTGGATCATCGTCACCTTGGCCGAGCACCACTTCAAGAATCCCACCGGGATTGCGCACCCGCACCGGACCGCTCGGCGCCACTACGCCCCAGCTGCGCGCCGCGGCGGCCGCGGCCACACTGCCCGTCCCGCAAGCCAGGGTCTCGCCGACACCCCGCTCCCACACCCGAAATTCCAACAGGTCACCCGCGTCGTCACGAGCCGGAGCGATCCACTCCACATTCACCCCGTCAGCAAAGGCGGCCTGCAATTTTGGGCCGAGTTCGGCGATGTTGACCGAGGTCACTTCAGGGCCCAGCAGCACCAAGTGGGGATTGCCCACGTCGACCGTACGGGCCCGGCGGTCCACAAAATCTTGGGACTGGTCCGGCCCTAGTGACACCGGACCCATGTCAACGCTGGCCCATGCCCAACCCGACTCCAGCCCCTCCTCGTAGGAGATGGTGCGCACGCCGCCGGCCGTAGCCACGGTGAAGCACGGTGGCGACACCAGTCCGGCATCGACCGCGGCCTGGGCCAGGCAACGAATGCCATTCCCGCTCATTTCGGCCACGCTGCCATCGGCATTGCGTAACTCCATGGAGAGATCGCACCCGTCGCGCCCAGGACCGACCCGGATGAGGCCATCGGCCCCGATGCCTCGCCGCCGATCAGTGAGCAGGCGGATCTGCGCCACCGACATCCGGAGGCCATCCTCGGGATCCAGCACGACGATGAAGTCGTTGCCTGCCCCTTCGTGCTTGGTGCACCGCATCGCACCATTCTCGCGCCTCATTGGCGCGGACCGTACGCCCCCAAGGCTCGGTCCAGGAGGTCGACGGGGCCGGCTCCCGGCTCAGTCCACACGATCCGGGGATCACGCCTAAACCACGAGGCCTGGCGGCGGGCGAAGGTCTTGGTGCGCCGTATTGCCTCTTCGACACACTCATTGAGCGGAGCACTCGTCTCGACGTGGGCCAGCAGTTCCCGATAGCCCAACGCCTGGCGAGCGGTGCGCGAGATCCCCCGCGGCCGCTCGGCCAAGCCACGAACCTCATCGACCAGACCGCCCTCCACCCAACTGGCGAAGCGTTCGGTGATGCGGCGATCGGCCTCCTCCGGTGCGATGGCGATGCCGATGAGTGGCACCTTGGACGGCGGATAGGACTCGAGGCCGGGACCGAAGTGCGAGAACGGCTGGCCCGAGCCGATGGTGACCTCGAGCGCACGCACAATACGTCGCTGATTGGTGGGCTCCATGCGCTGCGCTGCCACCGGATCGAGGTGGGCCAAGCGGGCATGGAGGTCGGGCACGTCGACGGTGCCGCTGTGCAGTTCGGCCTCGAGCGCCGTCACCACGTCGGGAAATCGACCCGGAATAGAGAGGTCGTCAATGACTGAGCGCAGATAGAGGCCGGTGCCACCCACCAGCACCGCGTGATGCCCACGCGCCTCAATCTGCGCCAGCGCCGTCCGGGCCGCCCGCTGGAATTCGGCCACGGTGAACTCATCATGCGGATCGACCACATTGATGAGGTGATGTGGCACCGCGGCCCGCGCCTCGGGGCTGGGCTTGGCTGTTCCTATATCCATCTCTCGGTAGACACACATGGAGTCGACCGAGACCAATTCCACATCACCTCTCCGGCGGGCCACCTCGAGTGCCGCCGCAGATTTTCCCGTCGCCGTCACACCGACGAGGGCCACTGTGGTCAAGCGCCGGCCACCGGAATCCGCACTCGGTGGCGCGGCCGCGCCGTCACTTCTTCCAGCCGACCCGACAGATGGTGCGGGTGTCCGGCGGTAATGGTCACCTGCGCCAGCGCACCGGCGGTGGGCGTGCCGTTCATGCCGGGGCCAACGGGCGCGAAGTGCACCAGCTTCCCTTGACGGGTGCGGCCGGAAAGCATGGAGTCGTCGCGCTTGCTCGTGCCCTCCACCAAGACTTCTTCGCGACGCCCGACGCGCCCCTGATGACGAGCCAATGCCGAACGGTCCACCACGGTCTTGAGGCGCTCGAAGCGGTCGGCAATCACTTCGGAAGCTATGAACTCGTCTTCCATCAGCGCGGCCCGGGTGCCGGGTCGGGGCGAGAAGATGAACGTGAACGCGCTGTCGAACTGAGCATCAGCCACGACGGCCAATGTGTCCTCGAAGTCCGCCTCCGTCTCGCCCGGGAAGCCGACGATGATGTCACTGGTCACAGCCAAGTCATTGATGGCGGCGCGGGCGGCGGCGAGACGTTCGAGGTATCGCTGAGCGGTGTAACCCCGTCGCATGGCGGTGAGCACCCGGTTGCTGCCCGACTGCATCGGCAGGTGGAGTTGCTCGCACACCTCGGGCGTGGTGGCCATGGCCTCAATGACTTCAGGGCGCAGGTCCTTGGGATGCGGGCTGGTGAAGCGAATGCGTCCGATCCCATCCACCGCACCGGTGGCGCGCAGGAGGTCGGCAAAGAGCGGTCGGCGGCGCGTGATATCGCGCCCGTAGGAGTTCACGTTCTGGCCCAACAGCGTGATTTCGGTCACACCTTGGCCGGCCAACCCCTCCACTTCGCGCACAATGTCCTCGAGTGGTCGGCTGACTTCGGGACCACGCACCGCCGGCACGATGCAGAAAGCGCACGAGTTGTCGCACCCCATCTGGATATTGACCCAAGCGGCGTAGGGCAGCTCGCGCACGGCGTCGGGAGCCATGAGGTGGTTGGAAATGGACTCGGACGTGGGCGCATCGAGGATCTCCATGACCTGGCCCACCTCCTCGGAGCGACGCAAGAGTTCAGGCGCACTGGTCAGGTTGTGTGTCCCGAAGACGACGTTGACCCAGCCCACCTTTTGTTGAATGAGCTCGCGATCCTTTTGGGCCAAACATCCCCCCACCGCAATTTGCATGCCGGGCTTGGCGTCAACCAACGCCTTGAGGCTGCCCAATGTGCCGTAGAGCTTCTGGTCTGCGTTCTCTCGGATGCAGCAGGTGTTGAGCACCACGACGTCGGCTTTGGCGATGTCGTCGGTTGGATGCATACCGTCAGCCACGAGCACGCCGGCCAGGCGTTCGGAGTCGTGCTCGTTCATCTGGCACCCGAAGGTACGGATGAAGAATTGCTTGGGCATTTGGGGAAGTCTACGGCCCCCACCTGCGATGACTGCCCACAGGGTCCGAGCAGGCAGGACGGTTTCGACTTACCATGCCGACGTCATGACGATCCCGCCGCCACCGCCCTTCGGATTTAGCGATCAGTCACCAACACCACCGCCGCTCCCTCCGCCGCCACTTCCACCAGCTCCAAGCGATCCAGCCGTTCCATCCACCCCTCTTCAGCTGCTCGTTGCCTTCGCCCCACGGGCCAAGCAGCGCCGCTGGACCGTTCTCCTTCGCTTTTTCATGGCGATCCCACTGGTGGTGGTGTTGGTCTTCATTGAAATAGCGACGTTCGTGCTGGTGGTCATCGGCTGGTTCGGCGCCCTGTTTGCCAGCCGGACACCAACCTTCACTCGGGACCTAGTAACAATCACGCTGCGGCTGCAACTCCGCCTGAGCAGTTACACCAACCTGCTGTCTGACAAGTTTCCTGGCTTCTCCCTAGAAGCGAAGGCCGACGACTTTGTTCACTTAGCTGTTCCCGAAGGCACCCACATGAATAGGGCAGCCGTTTTCTTCCGCCTGATTCTGGCCATTCCCGTTGGCATCCTTGCTTCGTTGGTCCAGCTAGGCCTCGGAGTAATCCTCTTCTTCATGTGGTTCGTTATCTTGATCACCGGATGGCTGCCTCAGTCGGTATTCGACGCCGGCCGGGCCGCCCTTCGCTTTCAGGCTCGCTACAGCGCCTATTACTACCTACTGGTACCGACCTATCCGGGTGGACTGTTCGGGGATGGCCATGCCGCTCCAGTGGGCGGACCGGCAGCGGCGCCCGGGTGGGAGTCGCCGTCTCCATGGAGCTTGATCATCGGGAAGGGCGGGCGCCGAGTTCTTGTGGTGGCAATGGTGCTCGGCGTCGGCGCCTACGTCGGCAATATCGCCCTCAATGTCGAGATCAATTCCAAGGTCGGTCAGCAGCAGAACCTGGAGAACGCCCATAACCGCATTGTCCACGACATCAATCGGTTTCAAGTGCGAGGACGAGCGTGCCAGCCGCTGGTGAGCTCGGCTGTCTGCCTTGAGCACAACGACCACACCCTGGCTCAGCAATTGACTTCGTTCAGTGCCGCGCTGTTGGGGAATGAGAACGCCGGCATCAGTGTCAATACCATCACTGGCGCTCGCTCGGCTGCCCTCCATCTGGCCACCCTCTTCTTGAGTGCCTCCAACGCAGGAGCAACCAAGGAGGACTACCAGCGTGAAGTCAACGAGGCCCAGCTCGATGAGGCGGCTACTCGCGTGGAGAGCGCTCTCAACTCGCTGCAGTCAGCACTGAACAACGCTCCCTGAGTGTCCGGCCTCAGTCGGGAAGCGCGGCTGCATCGCCCAGGACAAGGCCGCGGCGATCGGCGTCGAGCACGAATACCCTCCCAGCCACGCCGCATTCACGCATGGCGTCCTCTGCCCCAGAACGCACTGCGGCCGACGTCGCCTGCGTGGCGATGCCCAGCAATGAAGACCCGGCACCGGACCAACAGGACGCCAATGCGCCAGAAGTGACGAGTGCCGCCAACAGTTGAGTCGACTCCGGGAACAACGGCGTCCGGAAACCCTGATGCAGGCGATCGGCCGTCGCCTCGCTGGTCAACACGGTCGGGTCGGCCAGGCCGGCCAAGACAAGCCCCATTCGCCCCAGATTGAAGGTGGCGTCAGCCCGAGACACCGACGTCGGAAGCACCGCGCGGGCATCGGCTGTCGACAGGGTGCGATCGGGCACCATCACCACGAAGACCAGATCTGGGTGCAGAGGGAGTGCGGCCGAGGTGGGTCGACCATCCACCATGGTGGCAGCCACCAATCCGCCGAACACACTGGCGGCTGCATTCTCAGGATGTCCGTCGACCTGGGTGGCCACGGCGAATGGGTCGTCGGCTCCGGCCGCAGCGGCAGCGGCCACGGCCAGAGCGGCGGATGAACCTAATCCGCGAGATACGGGTATCTGGGAACGCACGGTGATGTGCAGCCGATCGTGGCCAATCACTTCACGAGCCACCTTCACCGCCAGATGGGATGCGTCGTCGAACTGACCAGCTCCCTCTCCCTCCGTGTGAATAACGAGTGCATCAGCCGGTTCGATGTCAACCTCGATATAACAGTTGAGCGCAATGGCCAGCGCATCAAAACCCGGGCCGAGATTGGCCGACGATGCTGGGGCCCGGGCGCGCATCAGGTCAGAGTATGCGACGGAGGATGGACTCCTTGGGAAGCTTCTGGTCCAGCTTGACCGGTATCCGAATCCGCTGTGACCCCTCCTCCACAATGAGCCAGCCCACGGCGGCACCACTGGCCGCTCCCGAGCGCAAGGTGTGCAGGTGGGTCAGTGTCCGATGGATGGTCACACCAGGCCAACTCAAGAGGTTGGCGCTCGACGTGGCCGATGCATTGACGCGGTGGCCGGCCACGGCGACATGGGCCACGAGCTGACCACTATGGATGGCCTCACTTTGCCCCACCGCAATGGCTGTGGCGTTGGCCAGGTTCAGAGCCTGTAATCCGGCCTCGTCAATCACATTGGGGCCGGTCTGCCCCGTCACCGCGGCCAAGACCAGGAAGGTCTTGCCGTGGTTGTGCCGCATCACAGCCAACACATCACAGCCGCCGGCCACCGTGGTGAAGCCTGATTTCACGCCGATCACGCCCTGGACTCCGAGCAGCGGTGTGTAGGTCGAGACGGTGCCCGCCACGGGCAGGGTGATCGATGACATTTTCACGAACCCGGCGAAAACCGAGTTGGCCATGTCCGGCCCTGCCACCTTGAGTAGGTCGCCGGCGGTGGACTGCGAGCTCTGGTCGTACCCACTGGCGTCGGCGTAATGCGTGTGATCCATGCCGAGCGAAAGCGCGGTGCTGTTCATCTTGGCCACGAAGGCAGGAATGCTGCCGGCATCCCAGCGCGCTAGTGCCCCGGCATAGTCATTGGCTGAGTGGATCAACATGCCGCCGAGCAATTCCTTCTCGCTCAATACCTCGCCCAGCGCAACCTGGGCGTTTGCTTCATCACTGACCGTGTCGGTGTCATAGTCGGCCACGTCGGCGGCCGTGATGGTGATCTTCGGCCCGCTTTGCCCCAGCCGTAACGGGTGATCATGCAGAATCACGTAGGCCGTCATCATTTTGGTCAGACTGGCGATAGGTACCGGCTGCTCGGCAGCCGAAGGCATGTCGAAACCGACTGAGGGGATGGAAACAGCCGCCTCGCCCTCCGTGGGCCATGGGATGGTGACTGCTGACGTATTTACTGTCACATCCGAGGTGAGTGCCGAAGTCACTGTGGCCTTGGGCAACTGCGCATGCAGTCGATCGACCACCAGGCCGGCAACCGCCACGATGGTCACGATGGCTAATACCACGACAACCCGGCCGGACACTCTGCGGCGATTTCGACGGCGAGGCTCCCCATAGGTGTCGCTGAGTCGACGCGCCTGTACTGGCGCGGCCACCGTTTCTTGCGCTGGGATTTGGACCGACTTAGACCGGCGTGATCGTGGAGGAGGCAGCGGCGGAGGCGGCGTAGAGGGGACAATGATGGGCGACTCGAGCGGAGCCATCAGCGCCAGTTCGAGTGCTGGCTCGTACACTGGCTCGTACACCGGCTCGACATCAGGTTCGAGCACCGGCTGAGCTTCGGGGACCTCGACAGCGACCTCGACTGCCTCTGCGACATCGAGTGCGACGTACCGTGCGATAGGTGTCGGCGCGTCGGTGACCGGAGCTTCCTCGTCCTGGTCTAGGAGGGAGTCCAGGCGGAACGGAGCCACCATGACTGGGAGCTCAGGAGGCACCGGGGGCAGCGAGGAGTCGTTCAACGGTGTGTCAGTGCGTCGAGCTCGTCGGTCGTCATGAGCACCTGGCGCGCCTTGGAGCCCTCGCTCGGACCCACCACCCCACGCCGCTCAAGCAGGTCCATCAGGCGTCCGGCCCGGGCGAATCCGACCCGGAGTTTGCGCTGCAACATAGAGGTCGAGCCCAGCTTTGAGCGGACCACCAGATCCATGGCGGCCTGGAGGTACTCGTCATCATCGTCGTCGACGCCTTCGATACCACCCCCACCGTTTTCGATCACGTCGATGCCGACTACCTGTTCGGTCTGTCCCCCTTGCGCCTGCCAGTGTTGGACCACCTTGCGAACATCTTCTTCCGACACCCATGGCGCCTGGAGTCGGCGCGGGATGTTGGAGGAGGCAGTCAGGAGAAGGAGGTCGCCCTTGCCGATCAGGCGCTCGGCGCCGGGCTGGTCGAGGATGACGCGGCTATCCGCCAGTGAGGACACCGAAAAGGCCATTCGGCTGGGGATGTTGGCCTTGATTACGCCGGTGATGACATCCACCGACGGGCGCTGCGTGGCTAACACCAAATGGATGCCGACGGCGCGTGCCATCTGAGCGATGCGCACGACGGAATCTTCAACGTCGCGCGCCGCCACCATCATCAGGTCGTTGAGCTCGTCCACCACAATGAGGATGAAGGGCAGTACTTCGGGTGCCGGCGGCTCGTCGTCAATTTCCTCGTCGTCATAGACGGCCGAGTGGTCGGCCCCCAGTGCGTTAGCGGTCGCCTGTTGTACGCCGCGCTTGGTCGAAGGCGGACCGACCGGAGTGATGGTGCCGGCGGCGAGGGCCTGGTTGTACCCGGTGATGTCGCGCAAACCCTGTTCGGCCAGGAGGTCGTACCGACGTTCCATCTCTTTCACGGCCCATTGCAACGCATTGGCCGCCTTCTTGGGATCGACCACCACCGGCGTGATCAGGTGGGGCAAGCCGTTGTACTGGCCCAGCTCTACCCGCTTGGGGTCGACCAACATCATCTTGACCTGATCCGGCGTACTGCGAATCAATACCGACGTGATGATGGAGTTGATGCAAGACGATTTACCGGCGCCGGTGGCCCCCGAAATCAAAATGTGCGGCATCTCGGCCAGGTTGGACATCACGGCGCGGCCGGCGATGTCGCGGCCCATGGCCACTTCCAGCGGGTGGATGGCGGCAACTGCCTCAGGCGAATCGAGGATGTCGCGCAAAGCCACCAACTGGCGAGTCCGATTCGGTACTTCCACCCCGATGGCCGACTTGCCGGGAATGGGGGCCAAAATCCGGACGTCGGGTGACGCCATGGCGTAAGCGATGTCTCGCGACAAGCTGGTGACGCGGGCCACCTTCACGCCCGGCCCGAGTTCAAGCTCGAAACGAGTCACGGTCGGCCCGACCGTGCGACCGACCAATCGGGTGTTGACGCCATGCGCGGCCAGGGCCGCCACGAGATCCTCGCCAGCCGCATCGAGCTGCTTCTGGTCCTGGCGGACCTGCTTGGTGGCCGGCAACAAGGTCAAGGGCGGCAGTTGCCACTCGCCGACACCCCGAGGTGTGGCGGCAACCACCGGCTTCAGCGTCGGTTGCGTGATGATCGCTGGCTCCGGCTCGAGCTCGGGTTCTGGTTCGGGCTCGAGCTCGGGTTCTGGTTCCGGTTCCGAGTCGAAGGGGTCGGCCTCCGCCACAGGAGGAGGTGGAGGAGGCGAGGCCGGCAGCTCCTCTGTCTCTTCAGCCCCTTCACGAGCCACCAGTGGACGGCCCTTCCACCAGCTACCGAGGGTGCGCCAGATGGCAGTCGAGGCGGTGGCGATGCCGCGGCCGAAGGTGGCCAAGGACACTCCGGTGGCGATGAGGATGGCCACCATGACCACGGCGACGAAGACCACGGCCGCACCGGGACCACCGATGGCGGCGTGCAGGGAATGGCCGATCAGGGCGCCGATCCAGCCGCCGGCCTCGCGGATGTGGCGAGCATCGCCCATCTTGGGATCGCCCTTGACCAGCTCGGCCAACCCGCAGGCGCCGAGGAGACCAAGCGTGGCCCCGATGCCAGTACGCATTGGGTCGGGTCGCTCCCGTTCAATCAAAAGGATCCCACCGGCTCCCACGCACACCACCGGAAGAATGAGGCGCGCCCAACCCACCACCGAAGAGAGCCCCGTGTTGGCGGAATGACCTACGGGACCGAGCGAATGACCCCACAGGCCCAAGGCCAGCAGGACGCCCAGCGTGACCAACCCGATGGCCCAGAGGTCGACGGCATGTCGACGCAGAATGCTGGGTGGAGGTGCCGCCTTGGCCCGGGATGGGGCGGTTTTCTTGCGGACCTGGGTGCGCGGCGCAGCAGGTTTGCGCTTCTTGGTCACCACAGTGGGATCGAGATTACTGCCGGACCCTCACGATCAGGGGGACGCCTGCACCGTTGAAAGACGAACATATGTTCGCTATCCTACCCAGATGGCATTGCGGTGGACGTTGGCCCCCAACCCCAACGAAGAGACGGGGACGCTGTTCCCCGACGAGCAGGCGGCCACTCGGCACGTGGGGCGGGGCGCGTACGCCGGCATGGAATTCCTCCACGTCAACGCCCGCAGCATCATCAACCGGGTACCGGAGGAGAGCTTGATGCCCTTCCGGTACACGATCAACCCGTATCGAGGGTGTAGCCACGCCTGCACGTACTGCTTTGCCCGACCGACGCATGAGTATTTGGGGCTCAACATTGGGACGGATTTCGAACGTCAAATTGTGGTCAAGGTCAATGCCGTCGAACGCCTTCGGGCCGAGCTGCGGGCGGCTCGGTGGTCCGGTGAGCCAATCGCCATGGGCACCAATACCGATCCCTACCAACACGCGGAGGGCAAGTACCACCTGACGCGCGGCATCGTGTCGGTGCTGTCGGAGGCGCGCAATCCGTTCAGCATCTTGACTAAATCGACGCTTATTCTGCGAGATCTAGCCCTCCTGCGAGAGGCGTGCTCCCGCACGCAGGTGTCAGTGACGTTCTCGGTGGGCACCCTTGACCGGGACGTGTGGAAGTTGACTGAGCCCGGGACTCCCCCACCGGACAAGCGCGTTGAAGCGCTACGGCGGTTGACAGAGGCCGGCATCCCATGTGGCGTCCTGGTCGCACCCGTATTGCCTGGAATGTCGGACAGCGAGGCGCACCTTGGCGCGGTGGTCCAAGCCTGTGCCGACGCCGGAGCCATCTCTATACGCGCCGTGGCGCTCCATCTGCGTGGATCAGTGCGTGAGCACTATCTGAACTGGTTGGCGGACGCTCGAGCGGATCTCGTCGCCCTGCATAGAGCGCGTTTTCGTGGCAACGCCTACCAGGTGCAGGCCGAGCGGGACCGAGTGTCAGAGTGTGTACGTGCTGCGGCCGCCCGTTGTGGCGTCACGGGGAGCGATCCCTACCTGCGAGCCGAGCCCGTGCAGATCGCCCCCAATCGGCAGCTCACCCTTTTGTGACGCTTGGGATGCAAGGTATTGGTTCTCGTTCCTTCCTATGATCAATCTCTCATGGTCCGACGTTGGTTGAAGGTTCAGAGCGGTCGCGCCGGCAGGGTGACCCTGGCCACGTTGGTGTGTGCCGCCACCATGATCGTTGCGTTGTCCTCCGGCCCACAGGTGGCCGGGGCGAGCGGGCCACACATCACGCCGGTGGCCAACAAGGCGACTGATAGCGCCTACGCGGTCGTCGATGCGGCAGGTGGGATCGCTACGTATGGTGGAGCGGGCTACAGCGGCGACACCTTGGGTGTGACCTTGAACAAGCCCATCGTCGATGCGGCGGCTGACCCCAGGGGCGGCTACTGGATGGTGGCCTCCGACGGTGGCATTTTCACCTTCGGTGGCGCCCAGTTCTACGGGTCGACCGGCGCCATGACCCTGAACAAGCCCATCGTCGGCATGGCCGCCACCCCGGACGGCGCCGGGTATTGGCTGGTCGCATCCGACGGCGGCATTTTCTCGTACGGCGATTCGCAATTTTACGGATCGACCGGCGCCATGACGCTGAACAAACCGATCGTGGGGATGGCCTCTACCCCCGATGGCGGCGGGTACTGGCTGGTGGCGTCTGACGGCGGCATTTTCGCCTTTGGCGATGCTGCCTTCTACGGCTCCACCGGCGCCATGGCGCTGAACAAGCCCATCGTCGGGATGACGACCACGGCCGACGGCGGCGGGTACTGGCTCGTCGCATCGGATGGAGGCATTTTCGCCTTCGGCGATGCTGCCTTCTACGGCTCCACCGGCAACATCGCGCTGAACTCACCCATCGTGAGCATCGCGCCCACACCGGACGGGCACGGCTACTGGATGGTGGGGGCCGATGCCGGCATCTTCACCTTCGGTGACGCCAACTTCTCCGGCAGCGCGCAGTCGCCACTGCACCCACCACTCTTCCCAGCCGGGTTCTCGTCACCCATCCCCAATGCCGTGGCCATCATCGCCGACGCTCCGGGACCGCAGGCGGCTCATCAGGGACGCCTCCGCGTCGCCTTCGAAGGGGATTCACTGGGTTTCTACGAAGGCGAGTACACGCTGGGTACCAATCCGGCCTACATGCTCGACAACGGGGCGGCGCCCGGTTGTGGCATCAACAACGGTGCGCCCATCCACCCGTGGAACAATCTGTCCCAGGTCTACGACAGCTCCGGCGCGTGTGCCCTATGGTCCTCGCAGCTGCAATGGGTCACGTCGCGGTTCCATCCCGACGTGAGCATTCTGCAGGCGGGCTACTGGGAGGCGCAGGATCGTCTCTTCGACGGGCAGTACCAAACGCTCTCGGATTCGGCCTATGCCGCCTTCATTCAGTCCAACCTGCAACAAGCCGTGAACATCCTGCACTCCGACGGAGGAGCAGTGATATTGGCCACGTCGCCGTTGTTCGATGACGGCACTCCGGGCACGCTGGTCAGTGTCTACAACCAGGAGATTCAGGCCGTGGCCAATGCCAACTCGTCGTTCGTCTCCGTGCTTGACGTGTATTCGATCCTCGACCCCACCGGTGCCTACGCTGCCACGGTCAATGGTGTGCTGGCCCGCACGCCTGACGGCGTGCACCTGACCCAGGCTGGAGTCACAGACCTGATCACTCCACCGCTGGACAACATGGTGACCAGCGAGGGCCAACCGGTCTACAACGGCGCGTCGTAGCCTTAGACGAGGAGTACCACCGGCACGATCATGGGGCGCCGGCGCGTGCGGTCCCCCACGAACTTGCCGAGCGCCTTGCGGGCGTGGCGACTGAGGACTTCGTTGTCCCTGGCCCCGTCCCGCAGCGCCTGAGTGACGGCGGCGCCCACGATTTGGCTGGCTTCTTCGATCAGTTCCTCAGCCTCGGGTGCGTGCACCCAACCCCGAGTTTCGATCACGGGCGGGCAGGACAGCGTGCCTTGGCGGTTGTCGACGGTGACCACCACCATGACCACCCCTTCTTCGGACAACTTCTGGCGGTCGCGCAGAACGCCGTGGCCGATGTCACCGACCGTGCCATCGACGTAGACGTAGCCGGCGGGCACTCGATCGTCGCGCTTGATGCCCTTGGCCGTGAGCTGGACGGTGTCCCCGTCCTCGCAGAGCAACACATTGGCCGCTGGAATGCCCATGCTGAGCGCTATGCGCGCATGGTGGACCAGGTGGCGGTACTCGCCATGGACGGGCACGAAGCACTCAGGCTTGGTCACTTGCATCAGGGTGCGCAGCTCGCCGGCTTTGGCATGACCACTGACGTGCACGGCCTCGGCACCGGAGTGGACCACTTCGGCGCCCCTTCGATGCAGTTCGTCAATGACACGGCCCACTGACCATTCGTTGCCGGGAATGGGATGAGCACTAATGACCACGACGTCGCCCTCGCCCACGCGTAGCCACTTGTTGTCACCGGTCGCCATGAGGGAAAGAGCCGACATGGGCTCACCTTGGGAGCCGGTCGAAATCACGCACATCTCACCGGGCGGGACCGAGTCCACATTCTCGATGTCGATTTGTGCGCCATCAGGGATGTTGATCATGCCCAACTTGGTACCCAACTCCACGTTCTTGCCCATGGAGCGGCCGAGCGTGGCCACCTTGCGCCCGTTGGCGGTGGCGGCGTCGATGATCTGCTGCACCCGGTGCAGGTGGCTGGCGAAGCAGGCCACGATGATGCGCTGACCGGGGTGCGAGGCGAAGACCCGGCGGAGGGTGACACCGACCGTGGACTCTGAGGCGGTGAAGCCGGGCTCTTCCGCGTTCGTGGAATCGGAGAGGAGGAGGCGAATTTTTTCGGTCTGGGCCAACTCACCCATGCGGGCCAGGTCGGTGCGACGGCCGTCCACCGGCTGCTGGTCCAACTTGAAATCCCCCGAATGGAGGATCACTCCCTGAGGAGTGTGGAAGGCAATGGCGCAGGCATCAGGCACCGAGTGGGTGGTGGGGATGAACTCGACGTCACAGGGTCCTACCGTGAGGCGCTGCCCGTCCTTGACCACAACGAACTTGGTGCGGTTGGCTAACCCCGCCTCCTCGACCCGGTGACGGGCCAGGCCCACCGTGAGCTCGGTGCCGTAAATCGGGGCCTTGAGGTCGCGCAGGAGGTAGGCCAAACCGCCGGTGTGGTCCTCGTGTCCGTGGGTGAGGACAATCCCGTCCACCCGATCGGCCCGCTCGCGCAGGTAGGTGAACTCGGGCAGCACCAGATCGATACCCGGCATGTCCTGATCGGGGAACATGATCCCGCAGTCGAGAACAATGATGCGCCCGTCGACCTCAATGCAGGCGCAGTTGCGGCCGATCTCGCCAAGGCCGCCGAGAAAGACAACCCGGACAGGCTTGGGCGAGGAACCCGATGACCGAGACGATGACTTCTGCTTCTCAGGCAAGCGGTTGGCCCGTGGCGGTGGGCAGTCCGACGGCCGCCAGGATCTTTGCTGCTTGGGCGTCGAGCTCGGGCGTCGACGCTCCCATCGGGAGTCGGCATTGACCGACCTTGAGGCCCATGGCCCGGCAGATCGCCTTGGCCGGGAGTGGGTTGGGGTAGGCCTCGCTCCCTTCGAAGTCGAAGGAGTCGAGCAGTTCGGCGTTCCCGTCAATAGCAGCGGAGAGGTTGCCGGCCTGAAAGGCGTCAATCACCGCTCGCAACTGCGGGCCGACCCAATGTGCCGCCACGCTGATGAGGCCGATGGCGCCCACCGCCATGAGTGGGAGCGTCATCACGTCATCGCCACTGTAGATCTCGAAGTCGGAGGGAAGCTGCGCTGCCAGGTGGGCAGTGCCGGCCGGGTCTGCGGCGGCGTCTTTCAGGCCGAGGATGTTGGGGACTTGGCGCGCCAGCTGGAGCATGGAGGAGGTCTGAATGCGCCGACCGGAGCGAACCGGAATGTCGTAGAGCACCACTGGCAGCGAGGGAGCCGCCTCGGCCACCACTCGGAAGTGCTCGCAAATGCCAGCTTGGGAGGGACGGTTGTAATAGGGAGTGACCAGCAGAATGCCATCGACCCCGCATTCCGCTGCGAGCGCGGTCATTTTGATGGAGTGCTCGGTGTCGTTGGAACCGCTGCCGGCCAGCACCGGGATGGTGACGGCCTCGGCCACGGCCCGCCAGAGGTCAGCCTTCTCCTCGTCGGTCAGGACCGAGCTCTCGCCGGTCGAACCGGTGAGCACCAGCCCGTCACTGCCATGAGCGGCCAGCCACTGGGCCAACTCCACCGCGGCCCCGATGTCCAATGCTCCGGCGTCATCGAACGGGGTCACCATGGCGGTGACCACCCGCCCGAAGCGCGGTGCGGCTGAGGAAGCGGTCATGACCTCTTCAGGCTACCAGTCAGCCTTCCAATCTCTCGGAAGACAGGTGGTGGTGATTAGGCGACTTGGCGGTCGACGGGCGAGCCGTCGGCGAAGGCGTCCTCGTCCTCGGTCGAGTCGCTCAGGTGCTCGAAGGCGATGGCGCCCATCTCGGTGAACTTGGTGCGCAGCCAACCGTCGGCTGCGTCAAGCAGGCCCAGCTTGCGCAGGTTCGGCACGATCTTTGAGAAGAGCAGGATCTGGAAGTCGTCGCGCTCGGGCGCAGCGTTCATGATCTTGATCACGTCGGGGATCGGCACTTCCATGCGCTCCCATACTTCCTGCATGACCAAGCGGTCCTTCATACGGATAGCCGCTTCGAAGGCGAACTCCTGGCGCTCGCGCAGCTCGGCAGCCGTCAGCTCCTTGTAGTACTCCTGAAGGCTGAGCACACCGAAAGCCACGTGACGGGCCTCGTCGGCCATGACGTAACGAAGCAACTTCTTGAGTAGCGGTTCGGTGGTCATCATGTGGATGAACCCAAAGGCGGCCAGCGCCAGTCCCTCCACCATGATCTGCATGCCGAGGTAGGTCATGTCCCAACGGGAATCGCTCACAATGTCATCGAGCAGCATGCCCAAGTGACCGTTCATGGGGTAGTGGCCTGACAGCTTGGTGTCGAGGTACTTGGAGAACACCTCAACGTGACGCGCCTCGTCCATCACCTGAGTGGCGGCGTAGTACTTGGCGTCAATCCACGGGACGGTCTCGACGATCTTGGCGGTGCAGAGGAGCGCGCCCTGCTCGCCGTGCATGAACTGGGACAGCATCCAGTTCTGGTTCTCAATGCCGAACTGAAGGAACTGCTTCTCGTCCCACTTCTCCATCACGGTGCCCTGCAGGGCGGCGGGATCCCATTGCGCCATGACCGAGTTGGCCTCGGCGTTCTGCATGACGATCTTCTCCTGGTCAACCTCGATCGACCAGTCCAGGTCAGTCTGACCGTTCCACTGGGCCTTCTTGGCCTTCTCGTAGAGCTTGTCCAGCTGGGGCTTGGCGCCCTTCTCGTAGTCCCAGGTGAATTCGGCGGGGCAGTTGTCGGGTACCCGGTGGAAGCCCTCAACGTCATAGGAACCGACGAAGTTCAGCACGGCTTCGAGATCGTTGATCTTCTCGCGACCGATCAGCTCAAGATTGCTTTTCAGCATGGCCTGGTCATCGACGGTGGTCATTGCACTGCCCCCTAGTTGGTTTTGGTTGTGATTGATGGAGATGTGGTGAGGTCTTCAGAGCGTTGGCGGAGAGCCAGAATCCCCGGTAGCACGAAGGTGCGCACCAGCGATCGAGTGTCCTCGGGATCGGTGAGATCGGTGTCGGGCGCAGGGTCGGCCATATAGGCCAAGACAATCCGGACGGCCCACTCGGCGGCCCGTGACGCTTGGTCGGGGTCGAGCCAGCGGCCGAAGAACGGAGCGGCGAAATCGCCGGCGGCCAACAAAACCTGGTCCATGTCAGCGAAGGTCAGTCGCGGCAGGATCAAACCGGGCTCGTGCAGCAAGAGATAGGCGATGGCGCTATGAGTGCTGAGCCGCTGGGCCGCTTCGGTCATGCCAGCCACCAGCACATCCTCGAGGTCGTTGGCCTCGCCCATGACGACGGCCAGAGAGGAGAACAACCGGGCCACTTCCGTCTCGACCACCGCCTCAAGCACGGCGTCCTTGCCACCGGGGAAGGTTCGGTACAACGTGGCCCGCGAGAACTTCGATTCGCGGGCGATGTCGTCAACGGTGGTCTTGGCCACGCCCTGGCGAGCCAGGCAGCGGAGGGTGGCGTCGACGATGCGGACACGAGTAGACGAACGATCGTCCGCCCCGAGATGCACGACCTTGCGCCCCTGACCAGGGACGTCGCAACGCTTTAGCTGGGACTGCACTCGAGCCGCATCCACTAATGAAACATTATGGCGAGTTTTGTCTCAATGTCAACCACTGAGGTTGACGTGTCCCGGAGCGATGGCCAAGACCAGCACGGCCAGCACCCCCAGCACCACCGCGCTCGATGCCGCAGTGGCTACCCACACCCTGGACCGGGGTCGGAGCTGGTCGGCCACGTCATAGACGAGCGCCAGGAGCGCCCCGACGGCCAGTCCCCCCACGTGGGCCTGCCAGCCGATGTTGGGGTCGGCAAAACCGATGATGAGGTTCAGCCCGATCAGCATCACCACCTGCTGGGCCGGCAGATGACGGCGGCGGGCCAGCACCACGTAGGCTCCCATGATGCCGAAAATGGCTCCGGATGCTCCCGCGGCCGGTACGGCGGCCGGTGCGATCAGGTAGTAGCAGGCCGCGCCGCCCAACCCTCCGATCAGGTAGAGAGCCACGAAACGTGCCTTCCCCAGTTGCACCTCGACCGCAGGTCCCACAATCAGCAGGGCCAGCATGTTGCCGGCGATGTGGACGATGTTCAGATGGAGGAACATCGAGTCGAAGAGCCGGTAGTACTGATGGCCGTAGTGAATGCCGTTGGGCCATTCGCCGAAGCGGTTGATGATGCTCGGCTTGCCGAAGCCGCTGGCCACGAACACCACCACGTTGATGGCGATGAGGGTCAGCACCGCCGGCGTGGGGTTGGTCGAGCCGACCATGCCGGTGCGGTTGCGGTTAAACGTCACCCGTTGCACCGGTGATGTCTTGGCCGCTTGCGACACGCAGTCTGGGCACTGCCACCCCACCGGCGCCTGGACCATGCAGTCGGTGCAGATGGGACGGTCACAGCGGGCGCACACAACTGATGCCCCTCGGCCAGGATGGCGGGAGCAGGTCGGGGCCGGCACCGGCGGCGGAGCCTGGTCGCTCATCGGATGCCGGCCAGGAGTTCGGCCCGCACCAGGCGAGACACCTGCGCCGGATCGTTGAGGTCCCAGCGTCCCGGCGATCCGATATACGACATGACCATGCGGGCCAGGAAGTCCGCCGCTCGCTCCAGCTCCGCACCCTCGGTCATGCCGTGCCGCACCAGGTAGGGCACGAGGAAGGCGGCGACCAGCTTGTGCGTTTCGTTAGCGTTGACCGTCATGCGTGGCAGCAATATTTCGGGCTCGGTCTGGAGGATGCGCTGCAGCACCTCGTGCTGAAGGATGGCGTTATGGGCGAAGACAAGGCCGCGTTCCATCACTTCTTCCAAGGTGTCGACGTCATGGATCTCCTCATAGAGACGCAGGAAGAAGCGGGCGAACTCCCAACCCACCACTGCGCCGATCAGCTCGTCGCGGCCTCCGGGGAAGTAGCGGTACACCGTGGCTCGGGACACGCCAGCCTCATGCGCAGCGTCCTCCACCGTGGTCTTGGCCAAGCCCCAGCGGGCCACGCAGTTATAGGTCGACTGCAGTAAGCGTTCGCGTACCTCGCTGTTCATGGCGGGCTAGCGCTCACAAGCCGAGTAATGCCTCAATGCCGACGGTCAGCCCCGGACGATCGGCCACTTGGCGCACGGCCAATAGCACGCCCGGCATGTAGGACACCCGGTCGTAGGAGTCTTGCCGAATGCTCAGGGTCTGTCCGGGTGAGCCGAAGATGACCTCTTCGTGCGCCAGCAAACCGGGCAGGCGCACCGAATGGATGTGCACACCGCCGGGACCCTCGGCACCTCGAGCGGCGGGGACCACCATGTCGACGGTGGGGTCGGCCGACAGTGGCCCGCTGTCGGCCCGCTCGCGGGCCGCTGCGATGGCCGTGGCGGTGTGGAGGGCCGTGCCGGATGGGGCGTCCTTCTTGGCGTTGTGATGCAACTCAATTACCTCAACCCCTTCCATAAAGGGGGCCGCTATTTCACACAGCTTCAAGAGGAGGACGGCGCTGATGGTGAAGTTGGCAGCCACCACCGCATTGGCGGTCGAGGCTTCGAAGAGGCGAGCAGCTTCAGAGAGTTCCGCCTCGGACAGCCCCGTGGTGCCCACTACGGCGTGGATGCCGTGTTCGGCGTATCGGGGCAGGTTGGCGCGCACAGCCTCGGCCACGGTGAAGTCGACCACGACTTCGGCCCCGTGCTCCCACAAGGCTTCGACGGAAGCCTCAATGTCCAGACCTTCGACGCTCTGGCCAGCGGCGATGGGATCGACGGCGGCTACCAATTCCAGGTCGGAGGCAGTGGCCACGGCCCGGCATACTTCGAGCCCCATGCGGCCGCCGGCGCCGACCACACCGACCTTCTGCATGAAAGAACCCTACCGGGCGGCCATGGCGGCGAGGTGGCTGTCGAATGCATCTTCGTCGAACGGGCCCACCGCGCTGAGCGAGCGAGGAGCCTTCACCAGTTCCTGGGCCTGGGCCAGCACCTGTTCGGGCGTGACGGCCTCGAGTCGGGCCAGGACCTGGTCGATGGAGTGCACCTCACCGTGCAGCAGCACAGATGCACCTATGCGGCTCATGCGCGCGCCCGAGTCCTCACCCGACAGCAGCATCTCGGCTCGCAGGTTGCCCTTGGCGATGGCCATCTCGCGCTCAGTGATCCCGTGCTCGGCCAGCTCTTCGAGCTCGCCCGTGACAATACGGAGCACCTCGTGGACATTCTCCGGGGCAGTGCCGGCCACAATGGCCAGCGTGCCTGCATCTTGGTAGGCCGTGCGCTCCGACCACACCGAGTAGGCCAAGCCGCGCTCCTCCCGGATTTTTTGGAAGAGGCGACTGGAAAGACCACCACCCAGCACGTGATTGAGCACGGCCAAAGCCCAGCGGCGATCGTCGTAGCGCGAGACGGATTGCACGCCATAAATGACATGGGCTTGCTCCGTCGGACGGCGCACCACGTGGAGCGGGCGGATGTCGTGCCCCGGCGCTTCTCGCACGGGAGCCGCACCGCCGGAATGCCCCGTGAAACGACGTTGCAGTTCCGCCGCCACCGACTCGTGTGTGCAGTCGCCGGCCACCGACACGACCATGTTGCCCGGCCGGTAGTGCGCATCGAAGAAGCCGCGGATGTCCGGCGCGCTCAAGCCTTCCACCGTCGTCGCCGTGCCCAACGTGTCGCGCCCGAGCGCGTGGCCCGGGAACAACGAGGCCTGCCATTGCTCCGAGGCCAGGTCCAGCGGCTCGTCGGCGTGCATGAGGATCTCGTCGAGGATGACCGTGCGCTCGCCGTCCACATCGGCCGGACGGAGAGCCGGCTCCCACATAATTTCACTCAGGATGTCGAGACCCAACGGCAGGTGTTCAGACAGGAGACGCACGTAGAAGGTGGTGTACTCCTTCGTCGTGAAGGCGTTCGAGTCGCCGCCCACCTCGTCCAATGACTCGGCAATTGATGCCGCCGAGCGTGAGGCGGTGCCTTTGAAGAGGAGGTGCTCTAAGAAGTGCGAGGCACCGGCCAACTCGTCCGGCTCATCACGAGAGCCCGAGCCCAGCCAGAACGCCACGGCGACCGAGCGGACATCCGCCATGGTCTCAGTAACCAGGCGGATGCCGCTGGGTAGTACGGAACTCTGAATCAACGGCGACGGTTGCGCCCACCGCGGGGCGGGCGACGATCCCCACCGCCACTGCGGCCTTCACCTTCGGCCGCACCGGGACCGAGATCGCCGAGGTCGGCGACCAGCTCAGCCTCGAAGGCGTCCTCGAAGGAAGGTGCGCTGCTGGTGCTGCTACTCGTGCTGGCCGGTGCCGCAGAGGCAGGCGCCGCTGGTGCACTTTCCGCATCCCTGTTCCCCTCCGGAGCCGGAGCTGATGTCCCTTCGGGCACCGAGGCCAACGACAGGGACACCTTGCCCTGCGGGTCGATGTCATCGACACGGACCTCAATGGGCTGACCGAGCGTGAGCACGTCCTCCACGTTGTTGATGCGCTTGCCACCGGCGAGGGGCGACAGCTTCGAGATGTGCAGCAGGCCGTCGCGGCCAGGGAGCACGTTGACGAACGCACCGAACTTGGTGATGTTGACCACCCGGCCGGGGTACACCGCTCCGACGTCGGCGGTGGGCGGGTCCAAAATCAAGGAAATGCGGCGACGAGCTTCCTCGACCGCATTGCCGTCCTTGGCCCCAATGGTGACGGTACCCACCATGCCGTCGTCATCGACGGCGATGTCGGCACCGGTCTCCTGCTGCAGGGTGTTAATGACCTTGCCCTTGGGGCCGATGACCTCGCCGATCTTGTCGATCGGGATCTCCATGGAGATGATCTTCGGCGCACTGTTGGCCACGTGGTCGCGGGGCTCGGCGATAGCGCTGGCCATCACGGCGAGGATGGTGAGGCGGGCTTCCTTGGCCTGCAGCAGCGCCTTGGCCAGGACGTCGGCGGGCAGGCCGGCGATCTTGGTGTCGAGCTGCAGAGCCGTAACCGCATCAGCCGTGCCGGCCACTTTGAAGTCCATGTCGCCGAAGGCGTCCTCGGAACCCAAGATGTCGGTCAGCGTGACGTAGTTGCCGCCTTCGTAGACCAGGCCCATGGCGATGCCGGCCACCGCACCCTTGAGCGGCACGCCGGCCGCCATGAGTGAGAGGGTTGAACCGCAGACCGAGGCCATCGACGTCGAGCCGTTGGAAGTCAGCACGTCGGAGACGACACGCAGGGTGTAGGGGAATTCCTCGGCGCTGGGCACAACGGGCAGCAGGGCCCGTTCGGCCAGCAGGCCGTGGCCAATCTCACGACGCTTGGGACCGCGCATGAAGCCGGTCTCGCCGGTGGAGAAGGGCGGGAAGTTGTAGTGGTGCATGTAGCGCTTGGAGTCGACCGGGGTGATGGTGTCGAGCAGCTGGTTCATGCGGGGCATGCCGAGCGTCGTCACGTTGAGCACCTGGGTCTCGCCGCGCTGGAACAGAGCCGATCCGTGGGCGGTCGGGAAGAGGTCGATCTCAGCCGAGAGCGGACGGATGTCGGCGGTGCCACGGCCGTCCACTCGGACGCCCTCCTCGACGATGCGCTTGCGCACGAGCTTCTTGGTCAGCGAGCGGATGGCGCCCTTGACTTCGCCGCCGCGGCCCTCGAACTCCTCGGCCAGCTGCGACTTGATGTCGTCACCGGCGGCGTCGAGCGCGGCGTTGCGCTCGGCCTTGGAGGTGACGAGGTTGGCCTTGGCGATGAGGTCGGTGCCGACGGTCTCAACTCGTGACCACACGTCAGGCTGGTAGTCGCTGAACGTGGAGAACGCGATGGTCTCGATGGGGCCGTGTGCGGCCACCACCTGGGCCACCAGGTCACGCTGGAGCAGGATGGATTCGCGGATCCACGTCTTGGCGGCTTCGAGTCCCTCGGCCAGTACCTCTTCGGTGACCTTGGGGGCGCCGGCCGCGTAGTAATCCCACGACTTCTCGGTCCCGCCGGCTTCCACCATCATGATGGCGATGTCGGTGTCAGCTGTCTCGCTGAGTGCCCGCCCAGCGACGACGAGCTCGAACGTTCCCTCTTCACCTTCCTCGAAGGTGGGGTGCGGGATCCAGGTGCCTTCGGTGGTGTATGCCACGCGCACGGCGCCGATGGGGCCGTCGAAGGGGATGCCCGAAATCATGAGCGCAGCCGAGGCGGCGTTGATGGCCAGCACGTCGTGCGGGTTGACTTGGTCGGCGCCGAAAATGGTGCCCACGACATGCACTTCGTTGCGGAATCCGTCGGGGAACGACGGGCGCAGCGGGCGGTCAATGAGACGGCAGGTCAGGATGGCCTGGTCCGAGCTCTTGCCTTCCCGACGGAAGAACGAGCCGGGGATTTTGCCGGCGGCGTAGGTCCGCTCTTCAATGTCAACCGTCAGGGGGAAGAAGTCAGTCCCTTCCCGAACCGATCGGGCTGCGGTGGCCGTAGCCAACAGGATGGTGTCGCCGATACGTGCGACAACGGCGCCGTCGGCCAGGTTGGCCAACTTTCCGGTCTCGAACGTCAGCGTGCGGTCGGTGCCCTGAATCGGGCCCGATACGGAAATGGCGTCAGCCATGATGCTCCTTGTGTGTTTTCAGGGGCATCTCACTGTCCGGTTCCCAGTGGTCGACCACCTCAGGTGAAGTGACCGGCCACTGGCAGCCGACGTCCCGAGATGCCCGGGGTGTGCTCTACCGCCGAATGCCGAGGCGGGCGATGACGCTGCGGTAACGCTCGACGTCGTTCTTACGGACGTAATCGAGCAACCGCCGACGCTGGCCGATGAGCTTCATCAAGCCGCGACGGGTGTGGTGGTCCCCCTTGTGCTCCTTCAAATGCTCCGTGAGATGGTTGATCCGTCCCGACAGCAGTGCGATCTGCACCTCTGGCGAACCAGTGTCACTTTCGTGCAGCCGGTACTCGGCAATAGTGGCCTGCGTGTCGGGCATGTAGGGAAGAACCTCGGAGAGTTTGTAGGAATGCGGCGGGGACCAGCCCCAACCGGCGTCCATCGTAACAGGTAGAGCGCCCTCAGCTGGTTTCAGCCGTCAGCACGCGTTCAGCGTCGGTCACGTCGAGCTGCATCTGGGCGATGAGGGAGTCGACCGAGTCGAACCGGATTTCATCTCTGAGGCGGCTGACGAACGCCACCTCCCCCAATTCTCCGTACAAATCGCCCTCAAAATGCAGGAGAAAGGCCTCCACCAGCACCGTTGCGTCGGCCGGGTCGTAGAACGTGGGCCGGCGGCCGACCGAAATCGCCGCCATGTGTCGCTGCCCACCCGGCCGGGTGAAGTACCCGGCGTAAATCCCGTCGGCCGGTAGCGCTATTTCAGCGTCGATCTGGAGGTTGGCGGTGGGGAACCCCAGTTCAGGGCCACCGCGGCCGTCTCCGTGCACCACTTCCCCCCTCACCGCATGGGGTCGTCCCAAAAGGGCTGCAGCGGCCCGGACGTCCCCTGCGGCCACCAGGTTCCGGATGCGGGTCGAGGACACCACCTCAGACTGGTCGCCGGTGAGACCCACGCCCACCACCTCGAATCCGTCCCGCTGCCCGATCTCGGTCAGCAGGGCCACGTTGCCCTTGCGCCCGTGCCCGAAGTGGAAGTCCTCCCCCACCACGACCAGCCGCGCCTCGAGAGTATCGACCAGTACCTCCTGAATGAAGTCCTCTGCCGTTTCGTCGGCCCGAGCCCGGTCGAAGGGCACTACCAGGGTGCGGTCCACCCCGCAGTCGGCCAGGAGCTCGAGCTTCTGCTCCAGATCGGTCAGCTGCTTGGGCGCCGACTCGGGCCGCACCACGCTCGCCGGATGGCGGTCGAACGTCACCACCACCGTCGAGAGACCCACGGACTGGGCCCGTTGGCATAGGTCGCGCAACAAGGCCCGGTGCCCAAGATGCACGCCGTCGTAGGCGCCGATGGTGACGGCTGTTCCGGGCATCGCTGACGAGGATAGGCGTCAGTCGTTGGCCAGCACGACGACCGGCTTGATGCGGTCGGTGCCCGTGGCCTCGTATACAGCCAGAAGATCCCCGCGCTCATTCAGCATGGCCCAGGGCCCGTCGCCCGCGGCTCCGATCGGGACACGGTCCAGAGGAAGGCCGCGTCCGATGACCGTGGCGGTCTCCGCGGTCACCGTCACGAAGTCCAAATGGCGCATGGCTTGGGCCGGGGTGAGGACGGTGTCGGGACCCACCAGCTCCAAGGACCGCATCTCGCTTTCGCCGAAGGAGCCGATATGCGTGCGGCGCAGCATGCCGATATGGGCCCCGCCACCCAGGGCCACACCCAGGTCCTGTGCCAGCACGCGCACATACGTGCCTGACGAACACTCCACCACGGCCCGATAGACCAGCGGGCGCTCCGGGTCGGGCGTGACGTCGTACCGGTAGACGCTGACCGGACGCGGGGGTCGGTCCACCTCAATCCCCTGACGAGCCAGCTCATGCAAGCGGCGTCCACCGATCTTGATGGCCGACACCATGGGCGGGACTTGCTCAATATCTCCGGTCAGTCCGATTGCCGCGTCACGCACTTGGGCCGGCGTGACGGAGGACATGTCGTAGGTGCCGGTGATGTCCCCGGACGCATCGAGGGTGGATGTAGCGCTGCCGAGCACGATGTCGGCCACGTACGTCTTGGGCAGCGCAGTGAGGAAGCGCATGAGGCGGGTGGCTCGCCCGAGACCCACCAGGAGGACACCGGTGGCGTCGGGATCAAGGGTGCCAGCGTGGCCGACCCGGCGCTGTCCGAAAATGCGCCGACACCGGGCGACGACGTCATGCGAGGTCCAACCGGCCTCCTTGTCGATGACGACCAGGCCGTTGATGCTCACTCGTCGTCTTGACCGTGATCCCGGTCCAACCCCCTCAACAGTTCCTCCACCCGCGAGCCAGCCACGATGGCTGGGTCGGCCCGGAAGGCAAGTCGCGGTGTTCGCTTCATGGTCACCTGTGACCCGATGAGTTTCTGCAGGTAGATACGGCGCTCTTCCAGCGCCTCAGCTACTTCGTTGTTCATGCTGGCTAAATACACCGTGGCATTGCGCATGTCGGCCGCAGTGTCCACCGAGGTCACCGTGACCATGCGGAAGCGCTCGTCGGCATCGGCCAGACGTTCCAATTCCTCCGCAATGACTTGTCGCAGTACTTGATTGACCCGCAAGGAGCGGGGGTACGTTGCCGTCCGCCGTTTCACAGTGGCGTCACGTCCTCGCGATCTCGCGCTCCTCAAACGTTTCGATGAGGTCGCCGTCCTTCAGATCCTGGAAGTCCGACAGACCGATACCGCACTCGAATCCGGCAGCCACTTCGCGGGCATCGTCCTTGAACCGTCGCAGCGACGTAATCGAGCCCTTCCAAATAATGGTGCCCTCTCGGAGGAATCGCACCTTGGAACCTCGGGTGATCTTGCCTTCCCGGACGAAGCAACCGGCGATGGCACCGATGCGAGGCACGCGGAAGATTTCGCGCACTTCGGCTTCTCCAGTGACCACTTCTTCGAACAGCGGCGACAGCATGCCGAGCATGGCTGCCTCAATGTCCTCGAGCAGTTTGTAGATGATTTCGTAGGTGCGGATCTCGACATCGGACGCCTCGGCCTGTTCACGCGAGCGGCGGTCGGGCCGGACGTTGAAACCGATGATGGTGGCGCTCGATGCGGCCGCCAGCTGCACATCGTTTTCGGTAATGCCGCCAATACCCCGCAGGACGAAGCTCAGCTTCACGTCGTCACGCTCAAGGCGCTTCAGGCTCTCGGTCACTGCTTCGAGGGACCCCTGCATGTCCGCCTTCAAGACGATGTTCAGCGTGGCCGTCTCGCCTCGTTGGATCTGCTCGAAGAGATCTTCCAGCTTGGCGCCAGTGGCGGCCGAGGCCACGGGCTTGTGGCCCGAGAGGCGGAAGCGCTGGGCCCGGGCTTCGCCCAGGGTACGGGCGCGGGCCAAGTCCTTGGCACCGCGCATTTCGTCACCGGCGTGCGGCGGTTCGGAGAACCCGAGCACCTGCACCGGTGTCGATGGCAGGGCTTCCTTGATGTGGTTGCCGTTGTCGTCGACCAGCGCCTTGGCCTTACCCCAGGCAGCGCCGGCCACGACGGGGTCACCGACCCGCAGAATGCCCTGCTGCACAATGACGGTGGCCACCGGACCACGTCCGGCTTCCAGGTTGGCTTCGAGCACAATGCCACGGGCCTCACCTTCAACCCGAGCCGTGAGCTCCTCTACCTCGGCCACCAAGGTGATTTGCTCCAGCAGATCGTCGATGCCGAGCCCCTGCAATGCCGACACTTCGACCACGATGGTGTCGCCGCCCCACGCCTCAGGCACCAGACCGCGCTCGGACAGCTGCTGCAGCACGCGGGCCGGATCGGCATTATCACGATCGATCTTGTTCACGGCCACGATGATCGGCACGTCAGCCGCCCGCGCGTGTTCAATGGCTTCGATGGTCTGGGGCATGACACCGTCGTCGGCCGCCACCACCAAAATCACAATGTCGGTGACCTGAGCGCCTCTGGCCCGCATGGCCGTGAAGGCGGCGTGGCCCGGGGTGTCGATGAACGTGATGGGCTTGTCGTGCCAGACCACCTGGTAAGCACCGATGTGCTGGGTGATGCCACCGGCCTCGCCTGACACCACGTCGGTGGTGCGAATGCGGTCGAGCAGCAGCGTCTTGCCGTGGTCGACGTGTCCCATGACCGTCACCACGGGGGGACGTGGACGCTGGTCGGCGTCCTCTTCCTCATCCTCTTCTTCGAAGTAGCGGGCCAGAAGTTCGGCCTCTTGCTCTTCGCCTGGATCGACCAGACGCACGTTGGCGCCGAGCTCGGCCGCGAAGAGTTCGATCATGTCGTCGGTCAGTGACTGGGTGGCCATGACCATCTCGCCCTGCAGGAGCAGGAAACGCACGATGTCACCGGCACTGCGGTTCAGCTTCGGTCCAAGGTCGCGCGCCGTCGAACCACGTTCGACAATGACTTCGCCTTCGGGCACTGGTGCGGTGGAGGGTTGGTAGCTGGTGAGCTGTGTCGGCTCCAACTCTTCAAGATTGCGACGGCGACGACGGGCGCGACGCTGTGGCGGTCGACGACCGGGCACTCCGCCACGTCCACCACCAGCCGGCGGCGCACCTGCCGGTCCACCAGCGCCACCACCGGGGCGACCACCAAAACCAGTAGAGGGTCGGCTACCGAAACTGCTGCCACCGGGACCACCCGGGCCACCAGTCGGTCGACCGGCACCTGGAGCGGGACGTCCACCGGTGCGAGATGGATAAGCGCCACCGGGACGACCGGTCGGCGCCACTGCTTTGCGTCCACCCATGCCGGGCGGGGGCGGAATGGGTCGGCCACTCGGCCCAATCGGCGGGCGGGGCGGAGGCGGCGGGGGCACTGGCTTGCCGCTGGGGCCCATCGGAGGGCGAGTGGGTCGAGCCACGTCGGGGCTCGGAGCGGTCACCGGAGGTGCGGCCGCTGCTGCTGGCGCGGGTGCGGGTGCAGCCACAGGAGCGACGGCGGGCGCGGGGGCTGGCGAAGGTGCGGGCGTGGCAGCAACCGCAGGCACCGATTCGACGATGGGTGCAGGTGCAGGTGCAGGTGCAGGTGCAGGTGCTGCGGCAGGTGCTGCGGCCGGAGCCGGAGCGGGCGACGGGACCGGCGTTGCTGCTGCTGCTGCAGGGGCCGCCGGGGCAGCGATCTTGGGCGGGGCGGCGGGCGCGGAAGGGGTCGAGGTGGACCGGCTGCTGATCAGGCGCGGGGCGCGGGGCGCTTCGCCAACTGTCGACGGGGCCGGCGTCGAAGAGGGTGTCGGCGCTGGTGAAGTTGACTTCACAAGAGGTGCAGCCTTCTTTGCGGCGGCTCTCTTGGTGGCAGAGGTAGGCGGAGCCTCGGCCGCTGGGGCCGACTCATCGGGTTGGACGGGACGCCGCAGTCCCTCGGCATCGGCCTTGCGCCGGACGCGGTCGGCTTGCGCATCCTCAATAGAGGACGAGTGGCTCTTCACCCCAATTCCAAGGGAAAGGGCCAGCTCAAGCCCTTCCTTGTTGCTGAGGCCTAACTCCTTGGCCAGCTCATAGACGCGGATCTTCTTTGGCAAGTGGTTCTCTGTGTCCTTCGTAGTGATCGGGCTTGGGCTTCACCCGCAGCCCTCTAGTCTCGCACATCGGGTACTGCCTGCTCAGACGCACCGGCGAGCCACTCCCGCAGCCCGGCGATTGCTGCGGAGCCCACCGAAGCGCCAAATGCCTTGTCAAAGGCGTGACGGCGCTCGGCGGCGGTGAGGCAGTCGGGCCACTTTCGGCACAGCCACGCTCCCCGACCAGCGCTCCCCTGGCTGATGGTCAGCGCTCCATTGGGCAGGCGAACTACCCGGTAGAGCTCCTCGGCGGGCCGGGCTGTTCGGCAGCCCACGCACGTCCGGGTCGGCGTTATGCCTCGGGCTCCGGCGCCTCGGCCGCGGTCTTGACCACAGCTTCAACCACAGCTTCAGGCTCGTCGATTGCCTGGTGGCTCCACTCCTCGGCCGACATGGCTTCACCGCCTTCGGCCGGCTTCCACACCATTTCGCCCGATTCGTCTTCGACCCATTCGCCCTCGGCCCATTCCTGACCGGCGTATCCCGCCTCTTCCTCGGCCAGTTGGGTCTCGCTCTTAATGTCGATACGCCATCCAGTGAGACGGGCGGCCAGGCGGGCGTTCTGCCCTTCCTTGCCGATAGCCAGTGAGAGTTGGAAGTCGCTGACCACCACGGTGGCCGTCCCCGTCTCTTCGTCCAGGCGCACCTCGCGCACCCGGGCCGGGGCCAGGGCGTTCTGAATGAGGTCCACCGGGTCGTCGGAGAAGGGCACGACGTCGACGCGCTCGCCCCGCAATTCGTTGGTCACCATGCGCACACGTGAGCCGCGAGCACCCACACAGGCGCCGACCGGGTCGACGTTGGGGTCGTTGGACCACACCGCGATCTTGGTGCGGTGGCCCGGCTCACGAGCCGCGGCCTTTATCTCGACCACGCCCGAAGAGATCTCGGGCACTTCAAGCTCGAACAACCGTTTGATCAGACCGGGGTGGGTGCGGCTGACCACGATCTGCGGACCCTTCGTGGTCTTGCGGACCTCGACGATGTAGGCCTTGAGGCGCGTGCCGTGCTCGTAGCGCTCGTAGGACACTTGTTCGGCTTGCGGCAGCAAGGCCTCGACTTTGCCCAGGTCCAGCAGCGTGTACCGGTTGTCGGTCTGCTGCACAATCCCGGTGACGATGTCACCTTCGCGGCCGGCGTACTCCTCGTACTTCATGTCGCGCTCGACTTCACGGATGCGCTGGAAGATGACCTGCTTGGCCGTCTGGGCCGCAATGCGCCCGAAGTCGTCCGGCGTGTCGTCCCACTCGCGTATGACTTCGCCCTCTTCGTTGAGTTCCTGTCCGTAGACGCGGATCTCCCCGGAGTCAGGGTCGATGGTGACCACCGCCTCTTCGGCCGCGTCGGCCCGACGCTTGTAGGCCGCCACGAGGGCGTTGGCCAGCGCATCGAGCAATGTCTCGACCGAGATCCCCTTGTCACGCGCAATCTGACCCAACGCGTCCAGGAATTCGAAATTGGTCTTGCTCATGACCGCATCACCCTCTCACTCTCTTCGGCTGCGAACTCCACTCGAACACAGTGCGAGCCCGCTCGATCTCGTCGTAGGCAATGCGCAGCGAACCCTCAGGCACATCGGGTCCCACGACTGTGCACCCAAGTTCGTCCACGGACTCCAACTTCCCGCTCACACGCTTCACTGATTCGGTACCACTTTGGACGCGGATGGTGACCGCCTCACCGAGGGCCCGGCGGAAATGATTCGGCGTCCTGAGGCGACGTTCGAGGCCGGGCGAGGAGACGGACAGCGTGTAGCGGCCCGGCATGGGGTCGACCTCGTCCAGGGCGCTGGAGACGGCGCGGGTGGCGTCGCTCAGGGCTTCGAGGTCGACACCGCCCTCACGGTCAACGAAAACGGTGAGTTCGGGGCCCCGAAGCTCCACGTCGACCAGGTCGAGACCTTTGGCCTCGAGCAGGGGGGATAGCAGGTCAGCAAGGTCGTCTGTGCTCCGAACCATCCCATCACCTCCTCTCGACCGATATCACCATCCTCAATGCAAAAGCGTGGGCCGCAGCCCACGCTTCAACGAGGTACTGATTCTCAAACTGGACAGCGCGAGGGATTATAGCAATTAGAAGGTATTAATAGGAGCGGCCGACCACGGCCATGAGGTCGGCGTCGGCGTCACCGGGTTCGGCCAGGGTGCCATCGGGGCGCTGGAGGCACCGCACAGTGACTGCGCTGGCACCGAGGCGGTTCTCGCCGTCTTCGCCGAGAGCACCCAGACGGATCCGGGCAAAGCCGCTGGCCGCGGCCTCAACGGCCTCTTCCAGGGTGGCCGCGTCCACGGTGCGGGACTGGCGCAGTGCCAGTGCCTCAGCATGCAGCTCGGTCCCGACCCGGGCCAGCACGGCCGATACCTCCTTGGCCACGCCGGCCAGGGGCACGTTGTGCTTCTCTCGTGTGTGGCGAGTTACCAAGGTGACGTTGCCTTCCTCCAGATCCCGTGGGCCGATCTCCACCCGCACCGGCACACCCTTGATCTCCCAGTCCACGCTGCGGCGGCCGAAGCTGATGCCGGTGCGGTCGTCGAGGCGGACACGGTGGCCGGCGGCGCGCAGTTCGGCCACCAGGGCGTCGGCGGACACCCGCACCGACTCGTCCTCTTTGATCACGAGGACCACCACCTGGACGGGAGCCAGGTCGGGGGGCAGACGCAATCCGAAATCGTCACCGTGGCCCATCACCAGGGCCCCGATGAGACGGGTCGACACACCCCAAGAGGTCTGCCAGACATATTCGACACCCCCCTCGGAGTTGGCGAACTTGATCTCGAAGGCCTTGGCGAAGTTCTGCCCCAGCTCGTGGCTGGTCCCCATCTGTAGGGCCTTGCCGTCACCCATCATGCCTTCGCAGGTCCACGTGTTGGTGGCTCCGGCGAAACGCTCGCGCGGCGTCTTGTGCCCGGTCAGCACCGGCATGGCGGCCACGTCCACCATGGTGGACTCGTAGACATTTCGCAGAATGTGCAGCGCATAGGCGCGGGCTTCGGGCTCGGTGGCATGAGCGGTGTGACCCTCCTGCCACAGGAACTCGCGAGTGCGTAGGAACAGCCGTGGCCGCAACTCCCAACGCACCACGTTGGCCCACTGGTTGATGAGGAGCGGGAGGTCCCGATGGCTCTGAACCCACTTGGCAAAGAAAAATTGATGACGGTCTCACTGGTGGGGCGGACGACCAGCGGCTCGGCCAACTCCTGCCCGCCGCCGATGGTGACCATGGCCAGTTCGGGGCTGAAGCCCTCGACATGATCGGCCTCCAGCTTCAAGAAGGACTCAGGGATCATGAGCGGGAAGTACGCGTTCTCGGCGCCGGCCTCTTTGATGCGCTTGTCCAGCGCCGCCTGGAACAGTTCCCAGATGCCGTAGCCCCAGGGCCGGATGACCATGGTGCCGGCGGCCGGACCGTTGTCTGCCATTTCGGCCAGGGCCACCACCTCTTGGTACCAGCGGGGAAAGTCCTCTGCGCGAGGAGTGAGTGCGCCCTTAGCCATCAGGGGATCGTACTGGTCCGGCTAACCGGCGCTTTCCTCGTGATGGCTTCGGATCAGTTTGATCTTGGTCTTGGTGTGGTTCGGGTCGTCGCCCGTCGACACCAGCAATTCCTGGCGGTCTGCCTCTGCTTCCGCCTCGGCCGAACTGTCGGCCGCGGCCAGGCGAGCTTCGACACCCTCGGCCACTAAGCGCTCGGCCTCTTGCACCAGCGCCTGCACCATCTCGCTTTCGGGGACGACGCGCACGATCTTGCCCCGAATGAAGAGGTGCCCCTTCTGCTTGCCGGCGGCGATGCCAATGTCGGCTTCTCGAGCCTCGCCCGGTCCGTTCACCACGCACCCCATGACCGCCACCTGAATGGGGAGGTGCAGCTTCTCCAGGGCCTCTTGGGCTTCCTTGGCCACGGCGATGACATCGACTTGGGCCCGGCCGCAGGATGGGCAGGCAATGAGGTCGAGCCCCTTGCGCTCACGCAGGCCCAAGGCCTCGAGCAGCTGGCGTCCGGCCCGGGCCTCTTCCACCGGGTCGGCGGTGAGCGAGAAACGGATGGTGTCACCAATGCCCTCGGCCAGGAGGGTGGCGATGCCGGCCGTGCCCTTTACCAGTCCGGCGGGCGGCGGTCCGGCTTCGGTTACTCCCAGGTGCAGTGGATGGTCGAAGGTCTCGGAGGCCAGCCGATAGGCGGCGATCATGAGGGCGACAGAAGAAGCCTTGACCGAGATCTTGACGTCAGTGAAATCCACCTCCTCGAAGAAGTGCAGTTCGTTGCGGGCAGACTCAACGAGCGCTTCGGGAGTGGCGCCGCCGTACTTGGCATAGAGATCGGGGTGGAGCGATCCGGCGTTGACGCCGATGCGGATGGGTACGCCGCGGTCACGGGCCTCGGCGGCTACCTGCTTAATCTCGGCTTCCTTACGCAAGTTGCCCGGGTTGAGTCGGAGGCCCTGTACCCCGGCTTCGAGGGCGGCCAACGCCATCTCGTGATGGAAGTGGATGTCGGCCACAATCGGCACGGGCGAACGGGGCACAATCTGGGCCAGGCCAACGGCGGCCGCCTCCTCATTGCACGTGCACCGCACGATGTCGGCCCCGGCTGCGGCTAGGGCGTAAATCTGCGCCAACGTCCCGTCGACGTCCGCCGTCTTGGTCGTGGTCATCGACTGCACGGTCACGGGCGCGCCGTCACCGATGGGCACCCCGCCCAGCACAATGCGGCGGGTGGGCTTGCGAGGGCTGATGAGGGCGGCCGAGTGTTCCACGAGGGGGTCCGTTCTGCTTAGGGAGCGAAGGGGTTCTGCAGCGGGTGGGTGATATCGAGGAAGAGCCCGGACAGCACAAACACGGCCAGGAAGGCGGCGAACACCAGCGCCACCGGCATGAGCTTGGTGATGTCAGCCCGGTAGTAGGCCTGATGCTTCTTGGTGCGGATCCATTCGTAGGCCGCCACCGCGACGTGCCCACCGTCGAGGGGGAGCATCGGGAGCATGTTGATGAGGCCGAACACAATATTGATGAGGATGAGTAGTTCCAGCAGCGACTCGAGGCCGGCTTGCTGCGCTTGCACGCCGAGGCTGGCGATGCCGACCAGCGACACCGGACGGGCCTGACTGCCCGGGTGCTTGACCGCTTCGGTCGCCGCCTTGCTGCTGGTGACCTGATGCAGCACCGATGACAGCCCACTGGGCGAGAACGTGGTCACGATGCCCGATACTTCCGAACTGGTGTCGTCACCCACGGTGTCGGACGCGTTGACCAATGCGCTCCACGGACCCAGTGATTTGGTGGCCGGCTCCAGGCCCACGCCGATGTAGCCGCGGTGCTTCAGCGCCACGCCGTCCTTGCCGCTCAACCGGACCCCCTGCCCGTTGCGTGGCGTGACATCGACGTATCGGGTGGTCCCGCCGCGCTCGATTCCGAGCGTGAGCTCGTGCCCAGTCGAATGCTCGACCTTGTGGATGAGTGCGTTCACGCTGGAGATGGCCTTGTGGTCGACCGACACGATCTGGTCGCCCGCTTGCAGGCCGGCCTGCTGGGCCGGGGTCTGCGCCACGCCCACCCAATGATCGAGGGAGAGCACCTGTGCATTGTTGGAAAAGGTGCCGAAGGAGAAGGCCACGATGAGGGCCAGCACCAGAGCGATGAGGAAATGCATGGCCGAACCAGCGGAGGCCACGATGATGCGCTTCCAAAAGGGTTGTTGTCGGTAGGCGCGGGGTTCGTCCTCGTCCGGGACATCTTCGAGCACGGTGAATCCGGTGATGCGCACGTACCCGCCGAGCGGCAGCGCCTTGATCCCGTACTCGGTCTCCCCACGTCGCATTGACCACAACCGCGGCCCGAACCCGACGAAGTACTCGGTCACCTTCATGCCGGCCCACTTGGCCGTGGCGAAGTGACCCAACTCGTGCAGCATGACGATGACGATCAGGATGGCGATGAAAAGGAGGAGGTCCCCAAGACCGACGGCGAGGAAGATAGCGGTGATCAGGACGACGGCCACCGCCAGGCGGGCCAGCTGGCGACCACTCCCCGGCGCCGCGACGGGCGATGGCGATGGTGCTGCCTCGGGAGGCACTGCGACGCGTGGCTCCTTGGCGATCAGGGTCATTGCACGACTCAGGCTACCCGTCGACCCCTGATCAGGTGCGGCGGGCGACCGCTCCACGAGCGTGGTGCCGGGCCTCCTCATCGGCTTCCAACACACTGCCGACCTCGTCCATGGGCTCGTCCCGCCAGGACTCCAGGGTCTCGGCGACGACGTCGGCGATGCACGACCAGGTAAGTCGACTGTCGAGAAACGCCTCGACCGCTACTTCATTGGCCGCACTGAGCCAGGCTGGTGCCGACCCGCCGCTGCGGCCGGCTTCGTAGGCCAATCCAATGCAACGGAACGTGTCGAGATCCGGTGGTTCGAAGGTCAGGGTGGCGGCTGCCGTCCAGTCGAGGGCACCGAAGGGAACGCTGGACCGGTCCGGCCAACCCAGCGCGTAGCCGATGGGGAGCCGCATGTCGGGATTGGAGAGCTGGGCCAGGGTGGATCCGTCGCGCAGCTCGACCATCGAGTGCACAATCGACTGGGGGTGCACCACTATGTCGATGCGGTCGTAGTCGACCCCGAAGAGCTCGTGCGCTTCAATGACCTCGAGTCCCTTGTTCATCAGTGTCGATGAATCGATGGTGATCTTTGGACCCATGGACCAGGTCGGATGGGCCAGCGCGTCGGTAATCGAGACACTCAGCAGTTGCTCGGTGGTCCAACCCCGGAAGGGACCGCCCGATGCCGTGAGCAGCAGCCGGGCCACCGAGGTCGGCCCGTCGGTAGCCGCCAAGCACTGGTGGACGGCGCAGTGTTCGGAATCCACCGGAACGATCTCGGCCCCCGGTGTGCGACGGGCCTTCTGGACCACCGGAGCGCCGGCGATGAGCGACTCTTTGTTGGCCAATGCCAGCCGCTTCCCTGCCTCGAGGGTGGCCATCGTCACCGGTAACCCGGCAAACCCCACCACCGCGTTGAGCACCACGTCGGCTGCGTTGGCCGCGGCGAGCATGCCCTCTGCCCCGACCATGACCTCTGTGCCGCTCGGCACGCCCTGCACAACGGCCCCACGCAATGACTCTTCGCCGATGACAACCAGCGCCGGACGGAGCAATGCCGCTTGCTCAAGGAGGGTGTCCACCGATCGATGCGCGGCAATCGCCACGACGTCGAAACGCTCGCGTTCAGAGGGGCTCGACAGGACATCGATCGCTTGTGTGCCGATGGAACCCGTCGATCCAAGCAGGCTGACGGTGCGCATCAGCTCAACCGAGGTGCAGTGCTTTGACCACGAAAAACGTGGCGGGCAAGACAAACAGCAGTCCGTCGAAGCGGTCGAGTATCCCCCCATGACCCGGCATGAGCCGCCCCATGTCCTTGACTCCAAGGTGCCGCTTAATCATTGACTGGCTCAAGTCGCCGAGTGGGGCCACCACGGCCACCACCAACCCCAAGATCAGCGCCTTGCTGATGGTCCACGGATGGATGAAGTGCACCACGATCACGGCCATCAAGACTGAGGCCACGGCCCCACCGAAGAAGCCTTCCCAGCTCTTATGGGGGCTGATGGCGGGTGCCATGGGATGCCGTCCCACCGCAGAGCCGACCAGAAGGGCAGCGATATCGGCCGCCGCCGTGGTCAGCACCGCGGCCAACAAGTAGGCCACACCATGCCGGTGCGGGAAGAGGGTGGGGTTGAGCAGCAGAGCGGCGAAAGAGCCGAAGCCGCCGATCCAGACGAAGACAAACAACGTGGAAGTGACACCGGCAACCGGGTCAGCGGACGGCTCGACCCGGAACAGGAACCACAGGAATGTGGCGGCAACCAACATGGTCAGGACCAGCGGGAGCGCGACCTCGCCCTTGTTGTAGGTCTCGACCATGAGTGACAAAGTGCCGACGAGTCCCAGCAGGGTGGCCGGGTGATATTGCCCCTTGCGGAAGGCGGCAAAGCCCTCAGCCGCGGCGAGCAGGACCACAACGCTGACGAAGATCAGTGAAGCCAGGTTCCCGGCCTTGAAGCAGAGCAAGGCAACGATCCCGACCACGAGCGCTGATCCGATGGCCACTCGCATGTTGCGACCCGAGGTACCGCCGGTGTTGCTGTTGCGAGCGTCTTCTCGAACACGACTGGTGCGCGGGGCGCGGGCGGCCCGGGGCTGTGGTGGCTCGGGCGGTCGCAGCCGGCCCGGATTGGCCACCGGGGGTGCGGGGGCGGGTCGCTCGGCGCGCTCATGCCGCTCGGAACGCGCTGGTCGTTCAGGCAACGCTGGCTCGATCTGCACCACCATGGTGGCTTCTTCACCGAGCAAATCGTCATCATCGAAGTGCCAGGGCTGGCGCTCCACATCGATCTGCTCGTTGTTGTCATTGACCAACGAGCCCACGGCCGGAAGGTCATCGGAGAGCATGGCGGGCTCGAACAGTTCTTCATGAGCGGCCCAGTCCGTGTCCTCTTCGCGCCAGGTCGGCGGCGCCAGGGCCGGCTCGTCACCTGAGCGGTCGAGGATGGCCGGCACTTGGCCGGTCGGCGCATCATTCCAGTGCGGCATTTCAGGGATGTCGATCAATCCGGCGAATTCGTTCACCAGGGGCACGAGCGGGTTCCTCGCTGCGAACCGCATGGCCCGCCGGCTCGGCCCCGATGATCCGCACGCGTCCGGATCGGTAGATCGGAGGGTCCTCGTCGATGGTCCCGTCGTCGCGGGTTCCGTCGCTCATACCTGAAGGAGGTCCCGTTCTTTTTGCGCCAGCAGCTGATCGATACTGGCCACCTGTTCCTGAGTGATCTTCTCGATTTCCTTTTCCACGCGTTCGAGTTCGTCGGTGGAGAAGTCACCGTCTTTTTGCAGCGCATCGAGCTCGTGGCGACCAGAGCGGCGGAGATTGCGGATGGCCACTTTGCCCTCTTCAGCCATGTGTCGCACCACCTTGACCAGATCCTTGCGGCGCTCTTCGGTCAGAGGCGGAAAGGCCAGGCGAATTACGTTGCCATCGTTGGTGGGATTGATGCCGAGCTCCGAGGCCTGTATGGCCTTCTCAATGCCACCCAGTGAACCTTTGTCATAGGGCGTGATCACCAGCAGCATGGCGTCGGGCACGCTGAACTGGGCCAGCTGGCGCAATGGGGTGGGCGTCCCGTAGTAGTCGACGGTCAATGGCTCGAGCAGAGCCGAGGAGGCCCGCCCGGTACGGACGTTGCTCATTTCCGAACGCACGTGCTCTATCGCCTTGACCATCTTCTCCCGGGTGTCCTCTTTCACCAGGCCCGCCAGGTCATCGTCCATCAGCGGACCAGCGTACCGATCTGTTCGCCGCTGAGCGCTCTCGGGATGTTGCCCGGGATCATCAGGTTGAACACCCTGATGGGGAGGTCATTGTCCTTGCAGAAGGTGATGGCGGTCAGGTCCATGACCCGGAGGTCCCGGCTGATGACCTCCATGAAGGAGATCTCGTCGTATCGGGTGGCGGTGGGGTCCAGCTTGGGGTCGGCCGAATACACGCCGTCCACTCCCGAAGTGGGTGCCCTTGCACAGCAGCTCGGCCCCGATTTCGGCCGCCCGCAGGGCTGCGGGGGTATCGGTGGTGAAGAACGGGATTACCCATGCCGGCCGCAAAGATGACGATGCGGCCCTTCTCCAGGTGTCGGATGGCCCGCCGCCGGATATAGGGCTCGGCCACTTCGGCCATGGACAGTGCGCTGAGGACCCGGGTGGGCTGACTCTGCTGCTCCAGCGCATCCTGCAGCGCCAGCGCATTGATCACCGTGCCGAGCATGCCCATGGTGTCGGAGGTGGCCCGATCCATGCCGCCGCTCTCCCCCGTGGTGCCCCGCCAGATGTTGCCGCCCCCGACAACGACGGCCAACTCGAGCGCGCCGCCTTCCATGGCGCGGATCATCTCCTTGGCCATGCGCTCGACGGTGGCAGCGTCGATGGTCTCGTCCGATGCCGCAGAAGCCAAGGCCTCCCCCGACATCTTGAGCACTATGCGGCGCGGTTGTCCCACTAGGCGCGGGCGCCTCAGGCGCCGATGACGACCTGGGCGAAACCGACGATCTTCGCCGATCCCAGCATGCCGGCGATCGTCTGCTTCTCGTCCTTGACGTACGACTGATCCATGCAGGACGCGGTCCTTGAACCAACCCGTCATGCGGCCCTCAACCACCTTCGGCAGCGCTGCCTCCGGTTTGCCCTCGTTACGGCTGATCTCTTCGACCGTGGCCCGCTCGGCTGCGATGTCGGCCTCGGGCACGTCCTCACGGGTGAGGTACGGGGGCTTAGTGAAAGCGATGTGCACCGCGATCTCGTGGGCCAGTTCCTCGGTACCGCCGTCGATCACAATGGCCACCGCGTTCACGCCACGGCCCGCCTGTTGGTGGGTGTAGGTGTCGACGACCTGACCAGGTCCGGCCACGAGGCGCTGCACCCGACCGATCGAGATGTTCTCCTTGAGCGTCGTGCGCAGGCGGTCGATCTCATCGTCGAGCTCGACTGCGGCGTCCTCGCCCTTGGACGCCACCAGGACGGCCAGTTCGTCGGTCAGGGCCACGAACTCTGCGGCCTTGGCCACGAAATCGGTCTCGCAGCGCAGCTCGACCACGGCGGCGGCATCGCCGTCGCGCACCGCCGTCACGGCGCCTTCGGTGGCCTCGCGGTCAGAGCGCTTGGCCGCTCCGGCCAGGCCGTTGACCCGGAGGTACTGCAGGGCGGCTTCCATATCGCCGTCGCTCTCCTCCAAGGCCTTCTTGCAGTCCAACATGCCGGCGCCGGTGGCCTGGCGCAGGGCCTGGATGTCCTTCGCGGTGAATGCGGGCATGCTCAGGCCTCCGCGGTAGCCGCCGCAGCAGCAACGGCGACCTCGGGCTTGGGTGCCGCGGCCCGACGGGGACGGGGCGAAGGACCGCTGTTGGCCTCTTCGGCCGCCGCGGCGGGAGCGTTCTTGCGTCGATGTTCGGCGATGAACCGACCCTCAACCACCGCGTCGGCCAGCACCCGGCACATCAGCGAGCCGGAACGGATGGCGTCGTCGTTGCCGGGAATGACGTAGTCGATGACATCAGGGTCACAGTTGGTGTCCACCACGGCCACCACCGGAAGGCCGAGCTTGCGGGCTTCGGTGACGGCGATGTGCTCCTTCTTCGTGTCGATGACGAAGATGGCGTCGGGCAGTCGGTCCAAGTTGGCGATACCGCTCAGGTTGCGGCTCAACTTCTCCAGCTCGCGGGTGTGCGACAGCGCCTCACGCTTGGGCATGCCGTCGAAGTCGCCGGCGGCCTGCATGGCACGCAGTTCCTGCATGCGCTTGACCCGGCCGGACACGGTCGAGAAGTTGGTGAGCATGCCGCCCAGCCAGCGCTGGTTCACGAAAGGCATGCCGCAGGCCTCGGCGTACTCGGCCACCGGGCCCTGGGTCTGCTTCTTGGTGCCCACGAACAAGATGGTGCCGCCGCCCGCCACGAGGTCACGCACATAGGAGTACGAGGTCTCGACACCGGCCAGGGTCTTGCGTAGATCAATCAGATAGATCCCGTTGCGCTCACCCAGAATGAAGCGCTTCATCTTCGGGTTCCATCGGCGCGTCTGGTGGCCGAAGTGAACTCCGGCTTCCAGCAGCTGTCGCATGGAAACGACGGCCATAAATAATCCTCCAGTTGGTTTCGCCCCCGGGCGCCGCGCCTCTCCGAACGAGAAGCGACCATGGAATGCGACCGGGCGGATGTTGGTCGGTACTGCCACCCACCGCACGATGGGCCTCGCCATGATAGCGGGCTGGGCGACCCCCGTCAGGCTCGGGGGTGCGTCCCCTCGTAGACCGTGCGCAGCCGCTCTTTGCTCACATGCGTGTAGATCTGCGTCGTGGCCAGACTGGCGTGGCCCAACAGTTCTTGCACCACTCGCAAATCGGCCCCCCCGTCCAACAGGTGGGTGGCGAAGGTATGGCGCAGGGCGTGGGGGTGCGTGGGAGAGGCGGCGCGGGCATCGAGGATGCGGCGGACATCGCGTGGCCCGAGGCGGTTGCCCCGCTGGTTCACGAAGACAGCATCCGGGGTGCCTTCCATCTGCTCCCTCCCTTCCTCCAGCCACACACGGAGCACCCCTACCGCTTCATCGTGCAGTGGGACCCGACGTTGCTTGCCACCCTTGCCCAGCACGGTGACCGTGCGTCCGCGCAGATCAACGTCGCCATGGTCCAGTCCGCACAACTCCGAGACACGCAGTCCGGCGGCATAGAGCAGTTCGAGCACCGCCAGGTCACGCTGGTCGAGGAAGGACGCGGCCGGCTTGTCCAGGAGGATGCCGATCTCAGAATTCGAAAGCACCCGGGGAAGCCGACCCTGACCTGAGGGAGCCCGCAGCGAGCGGGCGGGGTCGGAGGCAATGGCACCCCGGCGAGTCATCCAGGCAAAGTAGCTGCGAAGGGCAGCCGCCTTGCGCGCCACGGTGGCCCGGGCCAGGCGCCGAGTGCCCAAGCTGGCCAGGTACCGGCGCAGGAACAGCCGATCCACTCCGGCCGGATCCGAGATGTCGCTGCGTCCCATCCATTCGGTGAAGGCGCGCAGATCGGCGACATAGGCGGTGCGGGTGGCATCGCTACGCCCGGTCAACCATTCGCCGAACTGTTCGAGATCCCAGTCGGCCATGGCCACCAGCGTACCGGCCACCTTTCTCCAAGCCAGAGCACTAACGTCGCTTTCAACTGGGAAATAAGGGGGCTACATGGGATCGACATTTGATCGCCGTTCGCTGTTAGTTGGGGGCATGGCCACAGCCGCGGGCATCGCCGGCGCTTCGGCACTGGACTGGGGAGACCTCGCCGGTGCCACCACCAACGGGCCCGGCCGCAACGGCATCGGCAAGGGCACGCCCAAGCGCGGTGGCTCCCTCGTCTTCGGGGTCGACGCCGAAGAGCAGGGATTCAACCCGACCACCGCTCGATTCGACAACGTGGGCGTCATGTACGCCCGCACCGTGTTCGACCCGCTGACCATCATCAACGCATCGGGTGGGTGGGAGCCCTACCTGGCGGAGTCGGTCACGCCCAACGCTGACAACACGGCCTGGACCATCACCATGCGGCCCAACGTGGTGTTCCACGACGGCACGCCTTGCGATGGCGCCGCCATGCTCACCAACTTCAACGCTCAACTCAAGTCGCTACTGGTTGGGATCGTCCTTGGGCCCATTGTGTCGTCGGTGTCGCAGACGGGACCGCTGTCGGTGACGCTCAACCTCAAGTCGCCCTGGGCACCGCTCCCGCTCTACTTGGCGGGCGGCATTGGCGGCCAACCGGCGTACATGTGCGCACCGTCCATGCTGGCGGCCAAGAACGGCGGTACCGCCAATCCGGTCGGCACCGGCCCGTTTGTCTTCAAGGAGTGGGTGGTCAACAGCCACTTCACCGCTACGGCCAACCCGCATTACTGGCGCCCCGGCCTGCCCTACCTCGATCAGATCACCTACAAGCCCATCGTGGACGAAGAAGCTCGAGCCGAAGCGCTCAAGGCGGGCACCATCGACATCATGTTGACCGGCGTGCCCCAAATCATCACCCAGTTCCGCGGCAACAAGAAGTACGCCTACATCGACGATGCCTCCAAGGTGGTCGGCGAGGCCAACATGAACTGCGTGCTGCTCAACTTGGGTAAGGCACCCTTCAACAACCCCACCGTGCGCCGAGCGGCCGCCATGGCCATCAATCGGCCCCAGTACGCCAAGGAGATTGACGAGAGCGTGAACCCGGTGAGCAACGGACTGTTCAGTCCGGGCACGCCGTACTACGCCAAGACCTCGTACCCGAGCTACGACCCGTCCGAGGCCAAGAAGCTGGTCAAGCAGGTCGAGAAGTCGGGTGGGTCCAAGGCCATCACGTTCACGCTGGGCTCGACCAACGACCCGTCGGCCGTGCGCAGTCAGACCTACCTGCAGCAGGCCTTCACTGAGGTGGGCCTCAAAGTGAACACCAACATCGTCCAGCAAGACGACCTCATCAACGACGCATTGGCCGGCACTTTCCAGGCGCTGGGTTGGAGTCAGTTCGGAGCGGTGGACCCCGACCTCAACTACATCTTCTGGAGCAGCACGACCATCCTGTCCAGTTCGTTGGCCGTCAACATGACCCGCAACCAGGACCCGGCCATCGAGACCGCCTTGGAGTTGGGTCGCACCAGTACGGTCCCGTCCGTGCGGGCCAAGGCGTACCAGACGGTCAACCAGCGCATGAGCGTGGACATCCCCTACCTATGGCTGGACCGGGCCGTCACCGCCATCATCGCCGACCCCAGTGTGCAGAACTTCAATAACCCGACCACACCAGCGGGAGCGCCAGCCTTTGGCAACATCAGTGGTTCCATCTGGCCCACGCAGATCTGGATGAGCTGAGTCCGGATGAGCGGCTGCATACTGGTCGTCGAGGACGACGAACGCATCCGTTCATCCATGCGCCTGGCGTTGGAGGGTGAAGGGTATGAGGTGCGCGACGCCGCCAGCGGCGAAGAAGGCCTCGACCTGTTCTCGGACTCGCCGACGGATGTGGCGCTCATCGACCTCATGCTTCCCGGCATGGATGGCTTCGAGTGCTGTCGGGCCCTGCGAAAGCAAAGTGCGGTGCCAATCATCATCGTCACGGCTCGGGCCGACACCCACGACGTGGTGGCCGGGCTGGAGGCCGGGGCCGACGATTACGTCACCAAACCGTTCGTGGCCAAGGAACTGGCGGCTCGCATCCGGGCCCTCCTGCGCCGGGCCCGTCCACCGGAGGAGGACCCCGATGCCCTGACCTTCGGTTCCCTCCAGCTGTTGCCGGAACAGGGCGTGCTGCGCCAACTCGACGGCTCCGAGGTGCACTGCACCCGCACGGAGTTCCGCCTTCTCTGCGAGCTGGCGGCCAGCCCGAACAAGGTGCTGAGCCGCGAGCAGCTGCTCGACCGGGTCTGGGGCTACGACTACTTCGGCGACGGCCGGCTGGTCGACGTGCATATTCGGCGGTTGCGCACCAAGGTTGAATCTGACCCAGCGCTGCCGCGGCACATTCTCACCGTGAGGGGCATGGGCTACAAGCTGGTGCCCTGACCTTGACTCGATTGGGTATCCGCGCCCGCATCACCGCCATCTTCGGCTTGGGCGCACTGCTCCTGTCCTTCAGCATGGGCGGCTTGTCGTATTTCACCACGCGACACTTCCTGCTGGCCGAGCGGGAATCGGCGGCGCAACATCAAGCATTCGCCAACGCCGCGCTGGTCCGTAGTTCCCTGCAATCGGGCACCACCCAGTACGCCGACCTCCTGGCCTCACTCGATGCCGGCTCGGACTCACACTCCATCCTCATCTATCACTCGACGCCGTACTCGTCATCGCTGTCACTGAGCGCGTCGTCCATTCCGAGCCACTTGCTCTCCGTGGTCCTGGCCGGCTCGGCCGCCACCCAGACCTATCGGCAAGGAGCCCAAAGCGACGCCCAAATCGTGGTGGGCGTCCCCATCCCGGCCTTGCACGCGGCCTACTTCGAGGTGTTCAGTCTGAGCGATCTGGACCACACCCTTCGAGTGCTCGGCCTTACCCTGCTCGGTGCCGGCGTGGTGACCACCCTTCTTGGCATTGCCCTGGGGCGCTTCGCCAGTGACCGTGCCCTCCGCCCCCTGGCCGGTGTCTCCCGCGCCGCGGTGTCCATCGCCGGCGGCCAGCTCGACACCCGCCTCGAGTCCGACCCGGCCGATTCGGACCTCGAGGGTCTCACCGCTTCCTTCAATGCCATGGTGGACCAGCTCCAGGTGCGCATTGAACGCGAGGAACGCTTCAATTCCGACGTCAGCCATGAGCTGCGCTCCCCCCTCACCACCCTGTCGGCCACCCTTGAGGTGCTCGAAGCCGATCGAGATGAGCTGCCGGTACGAGCCCAGCGCGCCCTGCTCCTCCTCGGAGCCGACCTGCGGCGCTTCCAACGCATGGTGGGTGACCTGCTCGAGATGTCGCGGGTGGACGCCGGTTCCGTCGATGTCTTCCTCGAGGAGGTCCACGTCAGCGAGCTCGTCCAGCGAGCGGTGGCCGCCGGGGTGCGCGGCCTAGGTGAGGGCGTCGACACGCCTGAGGTGGTCATGGCCGAGGACGTGCGATCGCTTCACGTGCACGTGGACAAGCGCCGTTTCGAGCGCGTCGTGGCCAACCTCTTGGAGAACGCCGTCAACTATGGGGGCGGGGTGACCGTGATTACCCTGCGCACCGCCGGCGACGATGTCGAGATCGTGGTCGACGACGGCGGGCCTGGCATCGACCCCGTGGAGCGCACGAAGGTGTTCGAGCGTTTTTACCGAGGCTCAGCCGCCGGCCGGCGCGGCACCGGCACCGGCACCGGATTGGGCCTGGCCCTCGTGGCCGAACATGTTCGCCTCATGCAGGGCCGGGTGTGGGTGGAAGCCTCTCCCACGGGCGGGGCCCGTTTCATAGTGGCGCTGCCGGTGCTCCCTACCCATCCAGACGATGAAGGGGATGACTGGTGATGCGTCGGCGCCGCACCCTCGCCACGCTGGTCTTGGTGACCCTCGCCGCGTCGTGCTCCATCCCGACCCAGAAGGGACCGAGCACCATCTCACCCAGCCACGTCCCCTTCGGTCTGCTCAACCCGATGCCCGCATCGACCACCACGACGCAGCCACCCTTCTCGTCGCTCGTCCCGGTCAAGGTGTACTTCCTGGCTCCCAATCAGCAACTCGAGGCCGAGCAGCGCTACGTGGTGGCGCCCGCGCCGCTCGTGGCAGTTATCAATGCACTACTGGCCGGTCCCAGCAGCTCAGAGTCGGCGCAGGGCACGACAACGGATATCCCCGACAACGTCAACATCGTGACCGCTCAGGGCAACGGCAACCTAGTGACGGTAAACTTCAACCAGGCTTTCGCGCAGATCTCGGGTGCGGCAGCCGAGCTGGCGGTGGCGCAAGTGGTAGCCACCATCGCCGGCCCAGAACGGTGCCTCGATCGGGGTCATCTTTGAGATCGGTGGACACCGCAGCAGCGTGCCCATTGCCAGTGGCGCCCAAGTGCCGGGGCCGGTCTACCTCTTGCAGTTCGTGCCGCAGTCGCCCTAGCCGGCGTTTTGCACGGCGTCCCGCCACGGCACACGGGGGGCTCCGGACCACAAATGCTCAAGGTCGTAGTAGTCGCGGGTCTCTTGCAGGAAGACGTGCACGATGAAATCGCCGAAGTCCATGAGGACCCAGGTTCCGTCCTGCATGCCCTCGATGCGCACGGGCGCCATCTGGTGCGTCTCTTTGACGCCCCGCTCAATCTCCTCCACCAATGTCCGCACGTGTCGGGTGTTCGGCGCACTGGTGATGACGAAGGCATCGACCACACCGAAGAGCTCGGTCATGGCGAGGACCACCGTCTCATGGCCCAACTTGTCGTCTGCCGACCGCGCCGCCGTAGTGGCGGCCGGTGGGATGTGGACGTGCACATCCAACCCACGACTCAATGGAGCACGTCCAAGATCCCCACGGTCAACACGAAGGCACCACCGAGTAGCGAGCAACTCGAGCATGGACCACCGTCGACGCGTCTCGGCGAGCGATCTTTAGCTCAGCTCGGCGCTCCACCCGGCGCTGCGACCGTACGGCCGCGCCTCTGACGACGGGGACATCGGGATACTCGGTGACCCTGGCCGGCATGGCGCTCATCTGCGCGACAGCGTACAGATTTCGAAGGGCAATACAACGGATTACCTCCGGGGCACCATGTCCTCGATCGAACCGCCCTCGGCCAGCGACGGAACGGACCCCTGAGCTGGACACATCCACTTGTGGGCCGTCCACCCAGGTCCACCGCGCCACCCCTCGTGGTGCCGGGGGCCGGACCGTCGTGGGACGGGAAACAACCCCCAAAGTGACCATCTGGCGGAGATCATCGGTCCGCTCCCAGGTCCCCAGCTCGGGCACCAGATCGGCCCCGACCACCAGGCACATCTCGGTCCGATTCGCCGCGCTCACGGCGCAGTTCCTCCACGGTCATCACGGTATAGCTCGGTCCACCGCGATCGATCTCCATGCGGCTGGCCTCGACGCCAGGCAGTGACTCGGCCAGTGCTGCGGTCATGGCAAAGCGATCTTCTGCTGGGGTGATGGTGCGCGCCGGTGACTTCTGCCAGGGATCGTTGGCCACCACCAAAAGGAGCTGGGTCAACGCCAGGTCGGGCGAGTCCAACACCGCCCGCGCCGCGGCGGCGTGGCCGAAGTGAGGCGGGTCGAAGGTGCCGCCGAGAATGCCGACGCGGCTCAGGTGCCGGCAAGTTCGGCAATCACGGGCGCCAGCGCCTCCATTTCCCCCTCGTGCACCACGATGTAGCTGAAGCCCAGCTCTTCTCGCCGCTTCTGCAGCGTCTCGGCAATCTCCCCCGTCGTGCCGATCAATGCAATGGGCGCAGCCGCCATCTGTTGCGGTGACAATCCGAACAGGCGGAGCCATGGTCTCGAACATTTCAGCTGCGTTGGGCACCACCTGTACCGCAGCCGTCCAGCATTGGAACTCCAATTCGTCGGCCCGGTCTCCCGCCGCATCGCGGGCCCACTGGATGCGATCGGTGTACTTCTCCACCACCGACTCGGCCGCCACCTCGGCCCCGATGTAACCGGCCTTCAAGCTGGGCACGATGCTCACTACCTCGCGCGTACTGACCGGCCAGGGTCAAGATCCGCTTGCTCCCTCCGCCGATGACCAGGGGAGGTCCACCGGGAGTGACGGGATTGGGCGTGCCGACGGCTTCATTCACGTTGTAGAACTCGCCGGCCAGAGTGGCCCTTCCCGTGGACCACATGGAGGTCATGATCTCGAGACTTTCGGCCAGACGAGCAATACGGACCGGCGCGGGATCCATGGGGATGCCCGACTGGTTGTAGTCAGTGGTCATCCAGCCCGCTCCCATGCCGAATTCGAACCGACCCCCAGTGACGACGTCCATGGTGGCCGCCTCCATGGCCAGGATCACCGGATGGCGGAAGTCGTTGTCCAACACCAGCGTCCCCACCCGCAGCGTGGTGGTGGCCTCTGCGGCAACGGTAAGTGCAATCAGGGGCGCCCACTGGTCGCCCAAATGGTCCGGCATATAGAGCGTGGAATAGCCGAGATCCTCTGTCTTGCGAGCCAGCGCCCGCCAGGCATCTGGAGATGCAGCATTGGAAACCTGCAGCGCAAACCGGAAAGGTGCCATGAACGGCGATCCTACGGCGTTAACCTGGTCCGATGCCGAGCTCGACGAGCACCGACGCATGGAATGCCGCGTCCTGGCGGAAGCACCCCGCCGCGCAACAGCCCACGTGGCCCGACGCCGACGCGCTCAAGAAGGCCGAGACGCTGTTGGCCACCTTGCCGCCACTGGTCTTCGCCGGAGAAGCCCGCTACCTCACCTCCCAGCTGGCCGAAGTCGCCAATGGACGGGCCTTCCTGCTCCAGGCTGGTGATTGCGCCGAGTCGTTTGCCGAGTTCACCGCCGACTCCATCAGAGACAAGCTGAAAATCATCCTGCAGATGGCCGTGGCGCTGACCTACGCCGCCGGCGTACCTGTGGTGAAGGTCGGACGCATCGCGGGACAGTTCGCCAAGCCGCGCAGCGCCGACACCGAGCGCATCGGCGACATCGAACTCAGCGCCTTTCGTGGTCACATGGTCAATGACGAATCCTTCGACGAGGAAGCGCGTCGTCCAGATCCGTCCCGCCTCGTGGCTGCTTACCACCAGTCAGCATCCACACTGAACCTGTTGCGGGCCTTCACCAAGGGTGGCTTCGCCGACCTGTCACAGGTGCACCTGTGGAATCAACAGTTCGTTGCCTCGTCGTCGGAGGGTCAACGCTACGAGCGCATCGCATCGGAAATCGATCGCGCCCTTCGTTTCATGCGCGCCTGCGGCATTGACCTCGGCGCCGAAGTCGGCTTGCACCAAGTGGACTTCTGGACCAGCCACGAAGCATTGATCCTTCCGTACGAAGAATGCCTGACTCGTCAGGACTCCATCACCGGCAATTGGTTCGATTGTTCGGCGCACATGTTGTGGATCGGAGACCGCACCCGACAGCTTGACGGCGCCCACGTCGAATTCCTCTCCGGCGTCCACAATCCTCTGGGCTGCAAAATCGGACCTTCCAGCACCACGTCCGATGTGCTGGCCCTGTGCGAGCGACTCAATCCCAACCGCATTCCCGGTCGGCTGACATTGATCACTCGCTTCGGCGCAGACAAAATTGAAGAACATCTCCCCCCGCTCCTGCGCGCCGTCCACGACGCCGAGCATCCAGTGGTCTGGGCCTGTGACCCCATGCACGGCAACACATTCACCAGCGAGGGGGGACGCAAGACGCGCCGCTTTGACGTCATCCTGTCCGAGCTGCGCTCCTTCTTCTCCGTGCACCGCGAGGTGGGCACATGGCCCGGCGGGGTGCATGTCGAGCTCACCGGTGACGACGTGACGGAATGCCTCGGTGGCGCAGAGGAAATCTTCGAGGGTGACCTCAGCGCCCGATACACCACCACCTGTGACCCACGGCTCAATGCACGCCAGTCGCTCGACCTGGCCTTCCGAGTCGCTGAGTTTGTACGCGCCTGATGCGGATTCCCATCGCCCTACGACTCTTCGGTCTGCTCAGCATGTTGACTATCGCCCTCGGCGGTGTCGCTGCCGCCGAAGCCCCGGACAGCACCTGCCCCAGCTGCCCCATCAGCCCACCCACCACCACGACCACCACAGCCCCTACCGCCACACCCTCGACGGCGTCCTCCGGCGTACCCGCCTACTGGGAAGTGGCCTCCGACGGCGGCATCTTCAGTTTCGGCGGCGCGCCCTACCTGGGCTCCACTGGCAACATCAAACTCAACCAGCCCATCGTCGGCATGGCCTCCACTCCCGATGGCGAGGGCTACTGGTTTGTGGCCTCCGACGGCGGCATCTTCAGTTTCGGCGATGCCCACTTCTGGGGCTCGACCGGAGCCATGAAGCTGAACCAACCAATCGTGGGCATGGCTTCGACTCCGGACGGCGGCGGTTACTGGCTCGTGGCCTCCGACGGCGGCATCTTCACTTTTGGAGACGCCCACTTCTGGGGCTCGACCGGCAACATCGCACTCAACAAGCCCATCGTCGGCATGGCTTCGACTCCTGACGGCGCCGGTTACTGGCTCGTGGCCTCCGACGGGGGAATTTTTGCCTTTGGCGACGCCCACTTCTGGGGCTCGACCGGCAATATCGCGTTGAACCAACCCATCATCAGCATGATCTCGGGGCCGACAGGCGCCGGCTACATCCTTGTGGCCGCCGACGGCGGCACTTTCAGCTTCGGCACCGCACCCTTCTACGGTTCGCTTGGCGGCATCCCACTCAAAAATCCCATCGTCACCGCAGCAGCCACCCCCGGGGATACCGGCTATTGGTTCAGCGATGACGCGGGGGAGGTGTCTGCCTTCGGACAGGCCAGCTACTACGGATCGGCGCCGGCCCCACTGAATGAACCCATCGTCGGCATGGCCGAAGCCACCGGCACCGGCGCCTTCGTCGGGGCGGCCTACCCATCCGGCTCGTACGGCTATGACGTCAGCGTGTTCAACATGAATTCGACCTGCACCTCAGGCCTACCGACCGGACTGCACGACATCGGCGTGGTGGAAGTCGATGGTGGCGTCAATCCCACGTCCACCCCGGTCGACTACACCAACCCCTGCCTGGCTGCCGAAGCCAAGTGGGCTGGCGCCGGGCTCAACCTCTACACATTCCTCGGCAACTTCGCCAACGGTGCACCCCTGTGCTCGGGCACCCTCGAATCCGACGGTGAGACCGACTGCTGGGTCATCGGCTACAACTCAGCCATCCACGCCTTCCAGGACGCGCAGGCCGCCGGCGTCAATACCGACGTGGGCTGGTGGCTCGACGTCGAAGGCGCGTCAAACTATTGGACCTCGAACACCGCCAACAACGCGCAGACCGTGATGGGAGCGATCGCCGCCCTCCACAACTCCGAAGGAATCGCCGACGTCGGCGTCTATGCCAGCCCGGGTACCTGGAACAACATTGTCGGACAGTATCAACCATCGGTCCCGTTTTGGATGGCGGACTGGCTCAACACGCCGAGTGGGCCGGGCACCTGCGGCGACGTGGCCAATCAGGCCGCCAAACACCAACTCCCGACCGGACCGGTCGATTTGGTGCAGTACAGCGACAACGTCAATGGCGCCGACGGGGACTACGCCTGCTAGTCGCCGTACCCTTGATCGCCGCCAATCGGCGAGCGCGACCGATGTACCCAGCGCTTTTTGGCTGCGCTGGTGCGATCCACTTCCACTGACCGGGAGTTCCTTCAAGACGAAAGCCACCGTGACTCTTGAGATTGTGATGCGGCCGGCAGAGTCGGACGAGATTGTCCATCTCCGTTGGACCATCAAGCCCGTAATCCACGTCCCGATGATCGATCTCTAGCCCGAGGCGCGCACCGCATCCAGGGACTGCACACACCCGATCACGGGCGATGAGCGCCATCTCGATGCGTTGAGGAATCGTCCGCTTGGTTGAGGTGACGGTCCTGATATCGATGCCGTCTCGCACGAGGAATTGGATATTGCCCTCACCAAGCAATTCGGTGGCTGCAGCAACCGATACCGATCCCACGCCCTCGATCTCGCAGGTGCCGCCCGGAACCAGGGCTCCCTGCCGAAGTGACTCCGCGTCAATCAACACCAGCGTGTGGCGACCAGTGCGACCAGTGCGACCAGTGCGACCGGTGCGACCAACCGAATCGTCGCCACTCTTCACCTCCAACCAGGCATCCATCCTGTGCGCATCGAGATCCTCGTGGTTGCCTGCTTTTCGGGCAGCCTCCTGTAGCGCCAGTGCACGAGCCTCACGCGAAGGGTGAATACGCGCCCACTCCACCTCGTCGCAGAGGCCCTCAAAGCGGATGCCGCCCTGGGGGTCCTGACGCCAACGCAGGTGGCGCATGCGGTGCACTCGGGATCGACGTTGGCGCTCAACCTCCGCACTCCGAGCTTCCGCCCGCATCCTCGATACTTCCTGGCGCAGCTCAAAATGACTGGCCTGACCCACAAGCGCCAGCAGCTGCTGGTCGCCGTCAGGCGCGATCGCCGCCGCCTCGGTCACTACTTCGAGTTGCGCCTGCGAGAGCTCGGCTTCCGTCAAGGCCGTCTCCAACACTGAGGACTCGGCTGCGGCCGTTGCCACCTTGAGGATGCGGCGGGCCGCCGTGGGCGACGTCCCCACCACCGTGCCTAGCCACTCTGCCGCGGTCGCATGCCCGTCCTTGGCGTAGCTGCCACTCTCGGCCACCTTGGGGGCCAGCAAGGAGACACCAGACGAACCGATCCGTTCTATCTCGGCGAACAGAGACACAACCCAGCGCGCTGCATCAGGTTGCAAACGCTGGCGCCGGCTCTGACGCAGCAGCGTGCGCACGGTCCCGACAGCCGCCTCGAGTTCGTCCACGAACATGACATCGATAGTACGGATGGGGTGTGACATCGACCCCGACCCGAACCCAGCGAACTAAATGACCGGCACCCCGCAGGCGTCGTTGCAGCGGATGAGGATCCAGCGAGACCTCTTCGGATCCCACTCCCATTCGGTCATGGAGGCGTGCATGATGCGCGCCCACCCCCGTCCGCTGGCCGAGGCCGGGATCTGCAGGAAAGAAATCATGGTGGACTCGATCACCCCCGCGTGCACCGCGGCCACCACCAACTCCCCCGGATGCCGCAGCGCCAACTCATGCACCGCCGCCGACGCTCGCCCCACGAAACCGGTCCAGCTCTCCCCGCCCGGAGCGATTGGCACCTCCGGATGGGTGTCCCACTCGGGCACGCCGAAGGCATCGATCACTTCCCGCCAGCTCAACGCGTCGGCCTCACCCGGATGAAGCTCACACAAGTCACATTGCCGAATGACCTGATCCGCCCCAGCCCCTTCCGCCAGGCGTAGCACCGGCCGCAGCAGTTCGGCCGTCTCCACCGCTCGGGGGAGGACGGACGAGTACAGGGCATCCACAGCGCCCAACTCCCCCGTCTCGGCCAACCGTGCCGCCAACGCCCTCACCTGCCGCCGGCCCAAATCGGTCAGCCCCGTGCACCCGCGCTCACCACCGACGACGCCAGCCACGTTGCACTCGGCCTCACCATGGCGCATCAGCACCACCCGACTGGAGGCATCGGTGCGCTCGAACACTCGTCGCACGCCTTCGGGCACCCCGAACGATGCCCCCAGCCCCGCCTCCGACGAGGTCACGCCAAGTTGCCGACGAAATGTTCCAGCTGCCGCAGCGTCCGGCACTCGACCACGTCATCGCAATGAGCGGCATATTCACCCACAATCGAGTCGCCCGATCCCCAGTAGTCACGCGGTTCAGGGTTCAGCCAGTAGACACGCCGGGCCCGCTGCTGGAGATCCTCGACCACCCAGGACTGGGAGGCGTGATAGTTGTTGCGGGCATCACCCAGCAGCAATACCGAAGAGCGCGAGGTCACTTCGTCCCCCCACCGACGGTGGAATTCGGTCAGCGCATGGCCGTAGTCGGAGTGGCCGTCGACCCAGATCACATCGGCTTCCGAATTGATTCGAGCCACCGCTTCGGCCGGGTCGACCACGCCTTCGAAGAACCGAGTTACCTCGTCAATGCCGTCGACGAAGACGAACGCCCTGACCTTTGAGAACTGCGAGCTGATGGCGTACACCAGGTGCAACGTGAATCGGGCAAACGAAGCCACCGACCCCGAAATGTCAGCAATGACGAAGATCTCCGGCTTGGCGGGGCGTGGGTGCCGGTATCGCGGCTCAATCGGCACTCCACCCGTCGACAACGACCGACGCATGGTGGCCCGGAAGTCCAACGGCCCCTTCCGACCGTGGCGCCGCTTGCGGGCCAACCGCACCGCCATCTTCCGCGAGAGGGGCTGCAGCACCCGGTGCAATACAGCCAACTCCTCGCGCGTGGCGTGCATCACGTCGATGTCCTCGGGCAGGGGCTTGCGCACCGAGCGGGCCAGCGCCTCGGCCCCCCGGTCTTCCACCAGCCGCCGTCGAATCTCCGTCTCCACCGCGCGCCGAAACTTCTCGATGCGCGCCTTGTACTCGTCGGCCGCCAACCGCTCTTCCAAATCCGTCAGCCCGTCACCGCCGGCTGCCGACCCTCGAGCCTGCCCCAGCAGTTTTTGGAGCACCGCGTCCAAGTCGAGGTTCCGCAGCGTGCGGTACAGGTAGTACGTGCCTCCAACCGGGCGCCCCGGCTCCATGCCGGCATAGCGGTCGACCGCGTTGCGAGCCACCACATTCATCAGCGCCGCATCGGCTGACAACAGCGACTTGAACAACAGCTCAGCCAATTCCTCGGGCGTCATGCCTTCGCCACCACCGGAGCCGTTCCACGACCGACCCTTGCCCCGCATGCCACCATCGCCAGTGCCCGCCGCACCGTCCTGTTCCCCGCCTTCACCTTCGTCTTCCCCGTCGGCTCCGAACCCACCTTCGGAGGCGGCACCGCCCGTTCGAACCGCGAAGAACACCTCAAAGGCCGTCTCAAAGGCGCGCCAGTGAGACGACGACTTCACCAAGGTGCCGGCCAGCGCGTACTTCAGGCCTTCGCGGTCCTCGAGGGGAATGTGCCGCATGGCCTCGGCTGCGTCCAAGTGCTCGGTCAGCGAAACCGGCAGGCCGGCCTTGCGCAACTCGGTGACGAAACCCGACAACAGATCGAGCATGGCTAGCTCACCGTAAGCAGTTCCTTGGAGGCCCGCTCGATGTCGGCTTGATACTTCAACAAAATGTGCAAGGTATCCCTGGCCCCCGCCGCGTCAATCGTGTCCACACCCAAGATCACCAGGGTGCGCGCCCAGTCCAGGGTTTCGGACACCGAGGGAGCCTTGCGCAGCTCCAACGTGCGCAAGGACCGCACGATGCGGGCCACTTGGTCGGCCAGCTCCTCGCTGATTCCCGGCACGCGCGACCGCACAATCTCCCGCTCCCGATCGAGGTCCGGGTAATCGACGTGGAGGTACAAGCACCGACGCTTCAGGGCTTCGGACAGTTCACGGGTGTTGTTCGACGTCAGGAACACCATGGGCAACTGCGTGGCCTTTACTGTGCCCAGCTCGGGAATGGAGACCTGGTACTCACTGAGAATCTCCAACAACAGCGCCTCGGTCTCGAGCTCCACTCGGTCGACCTCGTCGACCAACAGGACCACCGGGTCAGTGGCTCGGATGGCTTCCAACAGTGGACGAGCCAGCAGGAAGTCCTCGGAGAAGATGTCCTCCTCCAGCTCTTTCCACGATGGACCTTCCCGCTCCTCCTGCCCGTGCTCGCCGGCCTGAATTCGCAACAGCTGCTTGCGGTAGTTCCACTCGTAGAGGGCCTTGGACTCGTCCAATCCTTCGTAACACTGCAGACGAATCAATCGTGCCCCCGTGAGGTCGGCCACCGACTTGGCCAGCTGCGTCTTGCCCGTGCCAGCCGGCCCCTCGACCAATACCGGCTTGCTCAACCGGTCGGCCAGGTAGACCACGCCACTGATGGAGTCGTCAGCGAGATACCCGACACCGGCCAGTCCGCTGCGCACAGCATCGAGTGACTCAAACCTGGGCGGGCCGGCGTCCGGCAATCCCAACGCCCCGCTCACGAGCGCACATGCCCGTCACCACGAACTACCCATTTCACACTGGTCAACTCTCTGACTCCCATCGGTCCGCGGGCATGCAGCTTCTGAGTGGAGATGCCGACCTCGGCGCCCAACCCCAGCTCATCCCCGTCCACAAACCGCGTCGATGCGTTTACCAGCACCGCCGCCGCGTCTACTTCGGCCACAAAGCGATCGGCCGTCTTCACGTCCCCAGTGACAATGGCCTCCGAATGCCCCGAGCTGTAACGGGTGATGTGTTCAATGGCCGAGCCGAGATCGTCCACCACACCTACCGCCACAATCGGCCCAAGAAATTCGTCGGCAAAATCGCTCTCACTGGCCTTCACCGCTTCGGGCACCAGTGGGCACGCTCGCTCGTCGCCCCGAATCTCCACCCCGGCCGCCCGCAACGCCTCGCCCACGCGGGGCAGGAAGGCGCCGGCGACATCGACGTGCACCAAGACCGTCTCCGCCGCGTTGCACACACCGAAGCGATGGGTCTTGGCGTTCACCACGATGTCGTGCGCCATGGAGAGATCGGCTGCGGCATCGACGTAAACATGGCAGTTGCCATCACCGTCGAGGACATACGGCACGGTGGCGTTCTCGAGCATTGATGCAATCAGTGCCGGCCCGCCGCGTGGGATGAGGCAATCGACCAGTCCGCGCAGCCGCATGAAGGCCACCGCCGTCTCGTGCGAAGTGTCCTCCACCAACGCCACCGAATCTTCTGGCAAGCCAGCCTTGGTCGCCGCCCGCCGCAGCAACGCCACGATGGCCTGGTTGGAGGCCAGCGCCGAGTCTGAGCCCCGCAGGAACGCTGCGTTGCCGGCCTTGAGGCACAACCCGGCCGCGTCGCTCGTCACATTGGGCCGATTCTCGTAAATCACACCGACCACACCGAGCGGCACCCGCACCCTCGACACCCGCAGCCCGTTGGGCCGCACCCAACCGTCGACCACCTCGCCCACCGGGTCGGGCAATGTCGCCACCTTGCGCAGCCCGGCGGCCATGGAGCGGACGCGGTCCTCGGTGAGGCGGAGTCGATCTTGAGCCGACGCCGCCATTCCGCCGGACTCGGCGCGGGCGAGATCTTCGGCATTGGCTTGCACCAATGAGGCCCACTCTTCTTCGAGCAAGTCAGCGGCCACTCGCAGGGCGTCATCGCGCACCGACGAAGACGCTCGGCCCACGGCCCGAGACGCGTCTCGGACGCGGCGAGCCAGCTGCTCAAGACCCGTCGTAGTCACCAAATCAGCGTACAAGCACCAGGTCGTCACAGTGGACGGCCACGGGTGACATGTCGTCAGGTAATTCGTGCGTGCGGCGCCCCAGCCAGACTGCTGATTGGCCCGAATGGAGCCGGACCAGACCCTTGGCGAACACCTTGTCGTCGGGACCCACGATCTCTACGGCGTCGTCAGGATCGAACTCTCCCTCCACGCGCACAATGCCGGCTGAGAGCAGCGAACGACCACCCTCGGCCAAGGCCTTTTGGGCGCCGTCGTCGACGAACAGGCGTCCCGACGCTCCGAGGGCGAAGGCGATCCACAACTTGCGGGCGGACAAGCGGTGAGGACGGGCTCGAAAGACGGTTCCTACCCCAGCCTCGCCTCCCACCGCCGCGGCCACGACGCCGGCCCGGCCGGCATCGGCAATGACAGTCTCAACGCCCGACCAGGTGGCTATTTTGGCCGCGGCCAGCTTGGAAGCCATGCCCCCGCTGCCCACATCGGACCCCGGTCCACCGGCCAACTGTTCCACGTGGTGATCGATCTCCAACACTTCCTCGATCAACGACGCCTCTGAGACCAAACGAGGGTCGGCGGTGAACAAACCGGGGGCATCCGTCAGCAGTAACAGCAGCTCGGCTCCGACCAGGTGGGCCACTAATGCGGCCAGTCGATCGTTGTCGCCGAAGCGGATCTCCTCATCGGCCACTGCATCGTTCTCGTTCACTACCGGGACGACACCCATGTCCACGAGATGCTCCAGCGTGCCGCGGGCGTGCAGATACTGGGTTCGATGCACGAAGTCCAACGGCGCCAGCAACACTTGTCCGGCCAACAGGCGATGCGGGTCGAGACCGTCCTGCCAGAGGCGCATCAGCCGGTGCTGGCCCACAGCCGATACGGCCTGCAGCACGGCAGCATCATTGGGCCGCTCCTTGCCCTGCCCCAGCGCAGCCCATCCGGCGGCGATAGCTCCCGAGGTGACCACCACCACCGTGTGCCCGGCGGTGCGCACCTGGGCGATCTCCGAACACAACCGGTCCACCGTCGACGCGGTGACCGAGGAGGAGCCCACCTTGACGACGATCTTCATCCCGATGACCTCACTCGCCCCAAGTGAAGGTCATGTCACCCACTGTGACTTCATCGCCCTCACGGACACCGGCCCGCGAGAGGGCCCGGTCCACGCCCAGCCGGCGCAATCGCTTCACTGCCTCGGCCAGCGCCCCTTCGTCGTTGAGGTCGGAGAAGGCCACGGCCCGTTCGGCTATCCGACCCACCACCAGCCAGTTGCCGGGGCTGAGTCGCTGCACGTCCACTCCTTCGGGCACGGGACGGTGCGTCACTACGGCCGACGTCACCGCGACCTCGGCCGCTTGACGTGCGTCCACCACCATGACGGCCAACTTCTCGACCAAGGGTCGCACGCCGATGCCGGTGATCGACGAGAGCACCAGGTCGCAGACGCCAGAGTCGTCGGCCAGATCGACCTTGCTGCCCACCACGAGACGGGGCCGCTCCGCCAGCTCGGGCTGGTAGTCGCCCAGCTCTCCTAGCAAAATACGTAGTTGCTCGTCAGGCTGGTGCAGGGCATGCGGGTCCAGATCCAGTAGCACCACCAACACCCGAGCCCGCTCAATATGGCGCAAGAAGCGATGTCCTAGGCCCTTACCTTCGGCCGCTCCCTCCACCAATCCCGGGATGTCGGCCATGACGAACTCGGTGAAGTCGTGCGCGCTACCCACCCGCACCACTCCAAGATGCGGCTCCAGCGTGGTGAAGGGATAGTCGGCGATCTTGGGCTTGGCCGCTGACACCGTGGAGATCAGAGTGGACTTGCCGGCGTTCGGAAAACCGACCAGTGCGACGTCGGCCATGAGTTTGAGCTCCATATCGAGCCAGCGCTCCTGCCCCTTCTCGCCTTGTTCAGCAAAGGCGGGAGCACGACGTCGGTTAGACAAGAAGCGCGAGTTCCCCCGACCGCCCTGACCGCCCTCGGCAATCAGGAATCGAAACCCTTCGTGGGCCAGGTCGCAGACCACGGCTCCTTCGGCGTCGCGCACCACGGTGCCAACCGGTACCGGCACCTCAATGTCCTTGCCTCTGGCGCCGTGGCGCTTTCCGCCACTGCCGTGTACGCCGTCGGTGGCTCGCCGATGGGGATGGTCACGGAATCCCAGCAAGGAGAACTGGTTGGTGGAAGCGGTCAGCCAGACATCGCCGCCGTGTCCGCCATCGCCCCCATCAGGACCGCCGCGGTCCACATGAGCTTCACGGCGCCATGACACGGCACCCGCACCGCCGTCTCCGGCGCGGGCATGCAGTTGCGCCTGATCAACGAATCCGGACATGAAGGTCCAGCTTACGGGCCAAACCAGCCCTGCTCGGTATGCTCGGATATGGCCGTTCGACGAATCCTCATCGCCCTCACGGGCCTAGCCGCTCTCGCCGGCACCACCATCAGCACCGCTGCCACAGCCGGCGCCGCTACTTCGCACCTGACGGCCTCAGCTTCATCTTCGGCCAAAGCCGCCAAACCGTGTGGCCTCCTGACCAAGTCCACCATCAGCCACGTAGTAGGCAAGACGGCGAAAACGGGCCAACCCAGCACCCTGGTCTTCTACCCAGGGCAGAAGGTGTGCACCTGGGACATGACCACACCCAATACCTCGCTTACCATCACCTACGAGCCGAAGGTCACGGAAGCGAATCTCACCAAAACCAACGGTGAGCTGGGAGGGCAGGCCCATCGGATCAAGGGGGTGGGCACGGTGGCCTACCTCATCTGCTTCGAAGCCCAAAGTGGGATCACGCCTCAGTGTGAGATGCGGGCCTTCGGCAAAGGCACCACCTTTTCCTTCGTGCTGGCCGGCACTGGCACCGACCAGGTCATGGCCAAGCAGATCGAGACCATCGGCAAAAAGGTTTACGCCAACCTCTGAGCGAGGCGGCGAGCCCGCTGCGCCACTTCGGCTCGGGCCCGCTCCCGATCGACCGTCAGCGACGCTCCACCAGACACCACCGCCACGCCGTCCACCCACACATCGGTCACCAAATAGCCCGCTCCCGCCCACACCAGGTGCCCGAGGAGTTCGGCCACGCTCAGAGACGGCACAAACCGGGCGTCGTCGGTACGGACCCGGATGATGTCGGCCGGGCGACCCACCTCGAGCGAACCCACGCTCAAGCCCAGCGCCTCGGCCCCGCCGCGCGTCGCCATCCGCAAGGCCTCCGCCGTCGACAGTGCCGCCGGATCGCCGGCCACGGAACGGGCCAAGATGGCGGCCAGGCGCATCTCGTCCCACAGGTGCAAATCGTCATTGGAAGCGGGGCCATCAGTACCCAGACCCACCCGCACGCCGCGATCCAACAGCGCCCGCAACGGCGCTACTCCCGAACCCAGTTTCCCGTTGCTCCCGGGACAGTGCGCTACGGCGACGCCGCGTTCGGCCAATACGTCCATCTCAGATTCGTCGAGCCAGATCCCGTGGGCGGCAATGACACGGCCGTCGAGCGCTCCCACCGAATCCAACACCGCCGGTGCGCCCATGCCGTAGCGCTCCTGCACTACCACTCCTTCGGCGACGGTCTCAGACAGGTGGATCTGGAGCAATGCATCGCGGTGCTGGGCCTCCTCAGCCACCGCGGCCAAGCCGTCCAATGGCACCGTGTAGACCGCATGCGGACCGAATCCCACCGACAGCAATCCGGCTCGACCGTCCATCTCATCGAAGAGGCGGCATGCCGCATCAAGCATGACCGGCCATGACTTGGAGGGGCCACCACCGGGCACATCAAAGATGCCAGGCGTGTACACACAACGGATGCCCGAGGCCACGGCGGCGTCGGCCACGGCTTCGGGATGTTCATAGTGCTCGCACGTGGTCGTAATGCCATTGGACAGCATCTCGTCGGCCCCGAGCGTCATACCCCAGAACACGTCCTCATCGGTAGACAAGGCTTCCCGCGGCCATACCGACTCGTTGAGCCAGCGATCCAATGGCAATCCATCGCCGGCGCTACGCATCAGCGTCATGGGCGAGTGCGCGTGGGTATTGACCATGCCTGGCATGACGATGCCACCCACGTCACGCACTTCAGTGTCGACCGCAGCGGCCGTCTCGGTTGGATCGCCCACCCAGGTGATCACCCCATCGGCGAATTCCACCGCCCCGGGCTGCCACACCGTCCCGTCCGAATCAACGGTGAACACGGCATCAGCGACGAGCCGTACCGTCACGTCACGGCCCCCGTAGCAGTTCAGGCAGCGCCGACGAAGAGGCGGTCGGACAGCTCAGCCGACAACCGCAACACAAGTGGCCGTCCTTCCACCAGTACCTCGGTGGCCCCATCGTCACCCCGAGCACCGACTACCGCCACGACACCGGGAATAAAGCCGCCCTCACCCAATAACGTCAACGAGACCATGTTGAGCTCCACTTCTTCGCTGATGCGCATCAGGCGCACCCGTTCACCGGTATCCACCTGGGCCAGCGGACGAGTCACTACATCCGACAACGGCGAACCCGAGCCCGGAATCGGATTGCCATGGGGGCACGTGGCCGGGTCTCCCAGCAATTCGATCAGACGCGCCTCGACGTCATCGGAGATGACGTGCTCCCAGCGTCCCGCCTCTCGGTGCACCTTGTGCCACTCCAGGCCGATGACATCGACCAATAGCCGCTCAGCCAGGCGATGCTTGCGCACCACCTTCTCGGCCAGAGTGCGACCCTGCTCCGTCAAGCTCAACCGGCGACCCTCGCGAGTCACATAGCCGTCGTCCATCAGACGCTCGAGCATCTCGGACACCGAAGGGGCCGATCGACCGAGGCGCTCGGCGATGCGAGCCTGAATGACCGGCACCCCCTCCTCAGCCAACGAAAGGATGGTCTCGAGATACTCCTCGACCGGTGGGTGGTATTCAGCCACCATGGCAGTGGCCCTCGCCCCCGGACGACGGTGGGACGTCCAGCGCTGGATTGCGGTCGAAGAAACCCACGGGGATAAGGCTGAAGCCGGTGTACTCCACTGGCATCACCGGCCAGTCCTCCGGTCGAGGCAGGTGAGTGACCCCGAAGGAATGCCACAACACAATGTCGGTGTCGACCACCCCTCGGTCCTGCGCCGTCCACTCGGGCAAACCCGCACCACCCACGTGCTGGTTGGGATAATCGCCAGCAGCCCGACGCTCGTCTTCGGCATAAGGCGTGACCCACAAGTTGTGGGCGGCAAAAGCGGCCCGCTTACCCACGCTCGACGAAGGGTCCGCCAACAGCGTCGGAGTAGATCCTGGCAACAACTTGTAAGCTGTCGGCTGGCCCACCGCATTGACTTTCGACCGATTGCAGATCTTCCAGCTGCGACTCCGCGACGGGTCAATGCGCCGGCGGGCGGCCAACTCGGTTTCCAACAATGTCGTCTCGGCCCCAAAGGCGTTGTTCCAGGGATTGTCTTCACCAGACGGCGAGGGCACGGCATCCACTTCGAAGACGCAGTTCGATGGACCGTCGATCTCCACATCGAGGCGGACATTGAACATATGCTGGTGGTACGGAGCAGCCAACCCTGGGGCGATCATGTTGGCGTGGGCGCCTGGGCCGTCGTCGCCCACCGCCATGGTGGACATGATGCCGGTGAGCTTGACCTCCAGCTGCATCGTCCCGTCCAAATAGAAGTACCAGTAGAAGCCGTACTCGTAGTTCCCCACCGTGGCAATGGAGCTGATGACCAAACGGCGTGAGCGCCGCACCTCGGTGCGGCCCGATGGGAGGTCGGCGTGCTTCCAGAGGATGCCGTAGTCCTCCTCGTGCATACAGATGGCATTGGGCCGGATGCGAGGCCGTCCTCGCTCGTCAGCGAACACGTCATCCAAGTAGACGATCTCACCCAGGCAGTCGCAGCCCAGCGTCAGCGAGTTCGCCATGCGGCCCAATCCCCACTCGCCGGCGTCGAAAGCGCTCTTCCATGAATGCATCGGTCCAGGGTGGCCGTAGGGCACCACCATTTCCGTCACCGAGGCCTTGTAGATCAGTGGTCGCACCACGCCGCCGTCGGCATAGCCCACCGTGTAGAGGATCAGCCCCTCGAGCGGATCGAACCCCACTCGCATCGACCACTTTTGCCACTCCACCAAATTGCCGGCCACGGTGAAACTCGTGCCCTCAGGCTGGGTGATCGACAGCGGCTTCAGATCCGTGCGTAGCGGCCCGTTGTCCTCAGGGTAATAACTGCCCGACGTTGGTGGGATGGGGACGACCCCATAATCGACCACCTCGAGCACTTCGCCCCGACCCATGTCGACAAAGGCCATGAGCCCCTCAAGTGGTCGGGCATATCCGTTGTCCTGAGGAGAAGAACGCAAGTAGGCCAAACAGCGAGAAATACGGCGGTTCTTCTCGTAGTCCAACCCGAACGTCCCGGCCGGCCAGGGGTCGACCTGCACCAAAGATCGATCGGTGATGCCTCGGCGCTCCAGCGCGGCGATCCAGTCCGGATGCTGGTCCAGGGCGAACATAACCATGATGGCTTCTTCCATCTGGAGCGGAGGCCGCACATCGGCCACCTCGACCCAGCTGTCGACCACGCCCCGCGTCACCGAGACAACGGCCTCGACCACTTCCGCTTCCGGGCCCTGGAGCAGGACCATGCGCACCCGGCGGTCCACCACGACGGACTCGCCCCGGTCGTAGGCCCTTACCTCCTCTTTGGGGGGATCACACAGCCCCACATAGGCGAAGCGCAGGTCGTCGTTGCCCACGACCGTCCGCCCGGCATCGAACACCACCTGCCGAGCCGCGTCGATCTCCTCAACCGAAAGTGGGCTGATCGGGTGCAGGGACGTCGAGGTGGAGGTCGAGGTGGAGGCCACGCAAGGTGATGTTACGCGGCCAGCCAGCCCTGGCCTCTACCATGCGGAAATGGTCGAGTCGGCAGAACGGGCCACGCTCACCGCACGGGAGCTGGCTCGGCGCACCGGAACCGACCACCACGACGTCCTCGTGATCCTGGGCAGCGGGCTGGCCGCCGCGGCCCACGAGCTGCGCGCCGGCGACGAGGACACCATCCCGCTGGCCACTCTGCCGTTCTTCCCGCACTACACGGCCACTGGCCATCACGCCGAAGGCTGGTCGGTCAGTCTCGGCAATGCGAGGCTTCTGATTATGGCCGGGCGTTGCCACCTCTATGAGGGCATTGCCCTCGACGAGGTGGTGCATCCCCTACTCACGGGCATCGCGGCCGGCTGTCATACGGTGATCCTCACCGCCGCGGTTGGCGGCATCCATCCCGACTTCGGCACCGGCACCATCGTCACGGTCACGGACCATCTCAACTTGACCGGTCAGAGCCCCCTCAGCGGCCCGCAGTTCGTCGACATGGTCGACGCCTACTCCCCCCACCTGCGACAACTGGCCCACGAGGCCCCCGCTCCAACTAAAGACGGTGTCTACGCCCAAGTGCCCGGGCCGCAATTCGAGACGCCGGCTGAAGTCAACATGCTGCGCGGAATGGGTGCCGACGTGGTCGGAATGTCCATGGCCCTCGAGACCATCGCCGCCCGACAGGCCGGCGCCGACGTCCTGGGTCTGGCCATCGTCACCAACAAGGCGGCCACCTCCGAACCAGACATGAGCAGCCACATCGCCCAGGCTGGAGCGAAAGCCGCTACAGACGTGGCCGCCATCATCCGGCACGTCGTAGTGTCGCTCGCATGAGCATCAGGCCGTTTGCGCTCGACCATGTGGCACTGAACGTGCCCGACGTCCCAGCCGCCGTCACTTTTTACACCGAGGTACTCGGCCTCACGCAGAGTTTCACTCGGCCCGACTTCGGTTTCCCGGGCGCCTGGCTCGATACGGGGAATAGCCAGATGGTGCATCTCATTGAGGCCCCCGTCCCACCCAACATGGGACAGCACTTCGCCCTGCTCTACGAAAGCGTTGAGGACGCCGTGGTCTACCTACGCGAGCAGGGACTCAAGGTGACCGATCCGGTTGTCAACGGCTCGGGAAGGCACCAAGCCTTCGTCAGCGATCCGTGGGGCAACGGGATTGAGATTCACGGCCTCCCGGACTAGCCAGGCAGGATGTCGACGTGCTTGCGGCCACGGCGTGCGCCGAACTTGACCAGCCCGTCTGCCGTGGCGAACAGCGTGTCGTCGCCACCGCGACCCACGTTGACGCCCGGGTAGAACTTGGTGCCACGCTGGCGCACAATGATGGCGCCAGCCTTCACGGCCGTACCGTCGAACTCCTTGACACCCAGTCGCTGGGCGTTCGAGTCACGACCGTTACGAGTTGAACCGCCACCCTTTGTCTTTGACATTTCGAGCTCCTAGGCCTTGATGGCCGTGATCTCCAGCGTGGTGTAGTGCTGGCGATGGCCCCAGCGACGACGCTGGTTGGACTTGTTCTTGTAGGTCATGGCGTTGATTTTGGGACCCTTTTCCTCGCCCACGACCTTGGCCGTGACCGAGGCGTTAGCCAACTGAGCCGGCGTGGCCAGCACGTTGGCGCCGTCCACTACCAGGACCGGCTGCAGCGACACTTCCGTGCCGACAGGCTGGCCCAGCAACTCCACGCGCAGGCGCTGGCCCTCGGCCACACGATCCTGCTTTCCACCACTCTTAATGACTGCGTACATGAGGGGGAAACTCTAGCGCAGAACCGAGTCGTCCAAGGTCACGCCCCGGCCCCCGCACACGGCGCACTCGGTGGACAGAGTCTCCAAAAGGCCCTCTGAGATGCGCTTGCGGGTCATCTCCACCAGGCCCAACTCAGAGATATCGAAGACCTGGGTTCGGGTCTTGTCCCGGGCCAGCGCATTTCGGAGCGCTGCCGCTACCTTGTCCCGGTTCTCCCGGATCTCCATGTCGATGAAGTCGATCACGATGATGCCGCCGATGTCGCGCAACCGGAGCTGGCGGGCCACTTCCTCGGCCGCCTCCAGGTTGTTGCGGTAGACGGTCTCTTCCAGATTGGTCTTGCCGACGTTCTTGCCCGTATTGACGTCGATCACGGTCAGGGCCTCGGTCCGCTCAATGATCAAGGAACCTCCGGAGGGCAGCCAGACCTTGCGGTCCAGCGCCTTATGGAGCTGCTCGTGCACGTGGTAGCGCTCGAAGATGGGCAGCCCCTCGACCGCGGCGTCGTAGTACTCCACTCGGTCGGCCAGCTCAGGGCTCACGGCACGGACGTAGTCACGAACCTGCTCGAACAGGGCCAGGTCGTCAATGACGACGCCTCGGTACTCAGCGTTGAGCTCCTCGCGCAGGATGCGCACCGACAACTCGGGTTCCCGGTACAGCAACCCCGGAGCATCCGATTTACGGGCCTCGGCCTCAATGGCATTCCACTGCTCCAGCAGGCTCTCAATGTCCCGCTGCAGTTCGTCAGCCGACACGCCCTCGGCCGCGGTGCGAACGATCATGCCGTGGCCAGCCGGCTTCACCTCATCGATGATGCGACGCAAACGGCGGCGCTCATTGTCCCCGAGCCGCTTCGAAATCCCGAAAGCGCTGGAGTTAGGCACGAGGACAGCGAAGCGGCCCGGCAGGGACACTTCCTGCGTCAACCGCGCGCCCTTGGCCCCAATTGGGTTCTTGGTGACCTGGCACAGAATGCTCTGACCGGCCTTGAGCACATCCTCAATCCGGGGTTGCGACCCACCGCCCCCGCCACCGCCGGTGCCGCCGGCACCGCCCTCAATGTCGTCCCGGTCGTAGCGCACGTCGCCGCGGTAGAGCACCGCGTTCTTCGGAATGCCGATATCGACGAAGGCGGCCTCCATGCCGGGCAGCACGTTCTGCACCCGGCCGCGGTACACGTTGCCGTCGATCTGATTGGTGTCGTCCGCCGCCCGGGACACGTAGTGCTCAACGAGCGAGCGACCCTCCAGCATGGCGATCTGGGTCATTCCGGGCTGCACGTGCACGCAGACCATGTAGCGGCCCACCTGCTTGGTCTTGGTGCGCTCGCGACCCGAACGCCGCCGCGACCTGGAGCGCTTGGCTCCATCGCTGCGCTCGCCCTCCCCGGCGTCCCCGCCACCACCGGCCTCAGGTGTATCCGCCCGCTCCGCCCTCTCAGGCTGCTCAACAGACCGTCGTGCCGGCGCCGGCTCGGGTGCCTCCGTTGGGGCCACCACCACCGTCTCCACTGTCTCCACCGACTCCACCGGGGCAGCCACGGTCAACGGCACGGCCGGAGCCGGCCGAGTGTCGCCAATCTGTGGTCGTCGGGAAGGTGCGGTGGAAGAGACAGTGGCGCTAGCGGCCTCTGGGACCTCCGTGGTGGGACCCTCGTGGGTCTGGCTGATCTCCGGCTCTGACATGTGTGAGAGCCCTCCTTGCGTCGTTCATGAGGCACGCCCTTGGGCGTGTTCCACGACGGGGCCGGCGGCGAGTCCACTTACCGAAAGGGGCTCCATCCGTGCGCCGTCGCGCTCGATCCATTGGTGCGTCCTACACGCTCTCGCCAACACCACGTCGGTGCCGAGCGCCGCAAGCACGTCGCTGGGGCGGGCACCACGCGGATGCGTGGCCAGTGCAGCCCGGAAGCGACCTATCGGGTGTTCTCCCTGCTCAGAACCGTCGAGACGGATCGGGGCAAGCGTCAAAATGGCTGGGCGAATGTCGTCTTCGGTTGGACGACCCTTCCGCTCTCGCTTGATCGTGAGGCTGGGGGCAGCGAGCAATCGCTCGATGCGCTCCTCCAACTCCTCACCGACCACTTCGAGCACCTCCAGCTCCCAATCACACGATGCTACCTCTTGCTGTAGCGATCCCTCCGCCATACCTATGGCCGCGGCCGCCTGCACGTCGATCCCATCGGGCAGCAGCCCGCTCAGCAATTCCGGCAGCTCATGGACCGCCGAGCCGTCGAACGAGGACTCCTCCAGGCGGACATCGAGGTACTCCCCTCGTGATTCACACCCCGTGGGCAGGGCCAATCCGAAACTCAAGAGCGGGTGAGGTGAGAATCCCTGCGACTGGGCCACCGGCAGGGCACTCCGGCGCAGCGCCCGTTCCCACATGCGGGCCACATCTCGGTGGGAGGTGAAGCGGATTTTGCCCATTTTGGTGAACCGAATGCGGATCCTCACCGCGATGCCGTCCCCACCAGTCGCACCGGAATCCGGCCACCTTCGGCCAGGTTCTGTCCCGTCCCCTGGCTCCCGCCCGCCGGCGGCACGGGAGAGGCCACCACGTGCTCGAGGCCGAGATCGGTACAGGCCCCACAGTCATAGCAAGGCGTCCAGCGGCAGTCCTCCACCGCAGCCTCGGCCAGGGCATCGGTCCAGTCACCCCAGAGAAAATCGCGGTGCAGCCCGGCCGAAATGTGATCCCACGGCAGCGCTTCATGTTCGTCCCGGTCGCGGTACACACACTCTTCGAGGCTCAGTCCCTCCGCGGCCAATGCCTCCTCCCACAGCCCGAGCTGGAACCGTTCGGACCATTCCTGGAACGTGCCCCCGGACCGCCACACCCGCTCAATCACCGCGCCCATGCGTCGGTCGCCCCGGCTGGCCAAACCCTCTGCCGCTGACGCCGCTGGATCGTGCCAGCGGATGGTCAAGCCCTTGGTGGTGCGTGCCGCATCTCGCAGCAGCACCACCTTGCGTTCCAGCTCGGCCACCGTGTCCTGGCCGAACCACTGGAACGGCGTATGCGGCTTGGGCACGAACCCACCCACCGACGCCGTCACGGCGATCGACTTGGTGTACCGGCGCCCAATCTCGACCACATTGCGGCCCAACTCAGCGATGCCGAGGACATCCTCATCCCGCTCGGTGGGCAGTCCGATCAAGAAATAGAGCTTGACCCGACGCCAACCCTGACTGAAGGCGGCATCGACGGCGCCATAGAGGTCCTCTTCAGTGATGAGCTTGTTGATGACCTGGCGCATGCGCCAGGTCCCGCCCTCGGGAGCGAACGTCAACCCCGTACGTCTGACCTTTTGAATCTGTGCCGCCGTGGCCACCGTGAAGGCGTCCACCCGCAGTGACGGCAGACTGACCGCTACCCGCCCGTTGTGATCCGGGTCGTCAATGATGTCGCGCACCGTGGTCTCAATGCCGGAAAAGTCTGCCGTCGACAACGATGTCAGCGTCACCTCGTCGTGTCCGCTCCAGGCCAGGCCCTTCTTCACCATCTCGATCACCTGTTCGGCCGGGCGCTCGCGCACGGGACGGGTGATCATGCCGGCCTGGCAGAAGCGGCACCCACGCGTACAACCCCGGAAGACCTCGACGTTGAGGCGGTCATGCACCACCTCGGTCAGAGGCACCAGCGGGTGGGAGGGATAGGGCCAGTCAGCCAAGTCGTTGATGGTTCGCTTCACCACCTCATGCGGCACACCGTCGAACACCGGCAGAGTGCCGATCAACCGCCCATCGTCGCCGTATGTCGACCGGTACAACGCCGGGACGTATACGCCCTCTATCCCGGCCAGTGCCAGTCGTAGGTCCTGGCGATCACGCGTCTCGGGCGGCAACGCCAACCAAATACCCAGCGCGGCATTGATCTCACCCACTACCTCTTCGCCGTCCCCCAGAACGAAGGCGTCGACGAAGTCGGCTAGGGGCTCGGGATTGAAGGTGCAGTGACCACCGGCCATGACGAACGGATCGCCGGGACCACGGTCCGCCGCGTGCAGCGGCACTTCGGCGAGGTCGATCAGATTGACGAGGTTGGTGTAGACCAGCTCGGCCGACAGGTTGAAGGCCAACACGTCGAAGGCCTGGGCCGCGTAGTGCTGTTCGACACTGAACAGCGGCACGCCCGCCGCCCGCATGGCCGCTTCCATATCCGTCCAGGGCGCATAGGCCCGTTCGGCCACGGCATCGGGGCGTTCGTTCAGGATCTCGTAGAGAATCTGTAGACCCTGGTTGGGCAGCCCGATCTCGTAGGTATCGGGATAGATGAGGAGCCAGGCCACCTTGCCCGGTCCATGATCAGGAGACTGTGCCCCTTGCTCGCCCCCGATATAGCGGGCTGGCTTGGTCACCCCGAGTAGCAGTCGCTCCACTTGTGGCCAAAGGGTGTCCATCGCGCCTCAACCCTACGGGAGTCCTACCCGCCCGCCGACGACGGGGTCGAAGTGGTGGTGGTTGGCGCCGTCGTCGGCTTGGTGGTGGTTGTCGTGCTGACGGCGGCGCCGGCCGGTGGAACCGTGACCGGTGGCGTGCTGGTGGGCTGGGCCTTGGCCGTCGGGAGTTTCACTGGTTGCACCGGATTGGCGTAGAGGTAGTTGTAGATCTGGGCCACGGCCGGAGCGGCAGCTTGGGCACCGTACCCACCGTGGTCGACCACCACAGCCACCACGTACTCGGGTTCGCCGGAGGCACGGTTGACCGGGCCAAAACCGACGAACCATGAGTTGGGCTCCTTATTGGGCCCGACGTCGGCCGTACCTGTCTTGCCCGCGATGAGGTAGTTGTTCATTGGGAACTTGGCGTACTGCGCAAAGGCCGGATTGGCCGTACCACCGTGTGGTCCGCTTTGGTTCACCACGCCCTCGAACCCGGCCAGCATGGGCTGGTAGGTCGAGGGTGGCAAGGAGACATGCCCAGTCACCTTGGGCGCGTACTGCTTGACCAACTTTCCGCTCGGGCTGACGATGGCCTGGACCACCTCGGGCTGGAATCGGGTGCCACCATTGGCAAAGGTGGCATAGGCCACCGCCTGCTGAATGGGGGTCACGAGCGTTTCGCCCTGACCAAAGGCGGTCTCGACGTTCTCACCGGCGTAGTAATGCGGATAAGGGAACGCCTTCGGATCCTCCCGGTGCTGGGTCTCCCGCAACGCGGCACTATCGACCTCGCCCGAGTCTTCACCCGGCAAGTCGATGCCGGTGGGCTGGCCCAGTCCATAGTCGGCCGCCGTCTTTTGGATCCCGTCCGGGTCGCTGGAGGCGTAAAAGTCATCGCCCAGCTGGTAAAAGAAGAAGTCGTCGGACTGGGTCAGAGCGGAAACGACGTTGACGTAGCCAGCCGATTCGTCTTCGTCGTCATGGAAGACGCAGCCCGACGTGCAGTCGGGCACCGTGTAAGTCCCGGTGTCGTCGATATTGGTGTTGGCGGTGATAATGCCGTCGTCCAGTGCGGCCGTAGCCGTGTTGAGCTTGAAGGTGGAGCCCGGGGTGTATTCGCCGTCGATCGCATAGTTGATTAACGGGCAACCGGTGGTCGTCGACAGGGTGTTGCACCCGGCCGACAGGGCGTCGTAGTTGGCGGTCGAGATGCCGCCCACCCATTCGTCCAGGTTGTAGGTCGGCGACGAGGCCATAGCCAACACCGCCCCCGTTTCCGTATTCAGCACCACGGCCGCGCCGTCATTGGCCGTCGGATAGCGGCCGGTGTTGGGGTCAACCGTGTGCCGGTCCGTGAGCAGCGTCTGGTCCAGCACCTTTTGCACGTACTCCTGGAGGCCCACATCGATGTTGGTCACGACCGTGTCGCCCTGCACTGCGTCGGTCTTCCGCAAGGTGCCCACCACCTGGCCTTGGGCATTGACTGATAACGCCTCTATGCCCGGAGTGCCCTTGAGGTAGCTCTCGTATTCGTTCTCGACACCGGACTGCCCAAACTGGCTGGCCTGGTTGTAGCCGCCGTTCGAGTTGGCCTTGAGTTCTGCGGCTGAGATCGGGCTGACATAGCCGAGCACCGGAGTGGCGACCGGGGAAGTGTTGGGCGTGTTTTGAGGGTACGTGCGCTGCGTCACTTCTTGCACCGTCACCCCAGGGAACTGGTTCGGGTGTTGTTCGAGCCATTCGACGGTGGCCAGGGAGGCATTGGAATCAATGGGCACCGGCTCGTAGGGGCTGTTCTGCGAATCATCGATGTCCTCTTTGACCTGCTCCGGGGACACACCGACCAGCGCGGCCACCTGGCTCTCAATGCCGGGGTTGGCCAAGACTGATGCTCGAGACAGGAGGATCTCTTCCTGCGACTGGTCACCGGCCAGAATGACGCCGTCACGGTCGACGATCTCGCCTCGCGGCGGAGCCACGCTGACGACGCGCACCTGGTTCGCTGTGACGGCCGCGGCATACGACTTGCCGTCAATGACCTGCAGCGTCCAGAGGCGAAGCACCAATATCCCGAACAGGATGAGTACGAATACCCCGAGGACCCGGAGGCGGAGGTTGGGACGGGACGGTTCGTCTTCGGGCGAGCCGACCAGCGAAGCAACGTTGACGCTTTTACGAGGGCGGAATCTGGGCTGGCGCGCCTGGGCCCGCCATGAGGGTTTGCGGCTCGAGCGCCCTGGGCGCCCGGCCGGCCGAGGGTGGAGATGATCTCCCCGCAATGGGTGGCGGATTGAACGCCTCACCACAGTCCACTCTCCGTCGGCTGGGCCGACACCAACGAGCGGCGCTGCCCGTCGACGGCCATGGCCCAGCGCATCAGGCGACTCACTGGCAGCACCACGATCACGCTCGAGATGGCGACCACGGCAAACAGGAACACGAAGTTCACCTTCACCATCTGTGTTTGGCCCAGCACCGCGCCGGTCACGGCGAACAGCATGTCCGCTGCCACGGAGCCAACGAGCGCGGCCACCGGGCGGAGCCATACCGCTCGCTTATCCACCGCAGCCGTGGCAACACCCATTGAGTAGCCAAGAATGCAGCCGATAAACGCCGAGAGGCCGAATGGCGTGGGCAGGAACAGATCGAAGACCATCCCGGACCAGAAACCGACGAGCGCCCCGAAATCAGGCCCGCCGACGAGCGCAGCCGTGATGGGGAGCAGCCACAACAGGTCCGGGTGCACGCCGTCGATGCGGACCGACAGGATCACCGTCGACTGAGCCAGGAGGACGATGAAGGCGACGAGGGCGACGCGCGCGCCGATCCGTGCACTCACGTCTGCGGCTCCCACAGCACCACGTCGACGTAGGACAGCTGCTGCATGTTGGCCTCTGGTATGAGCGTGACCGCTTCCTGGCTAGCGCCCGAAATGCTGTGGTAGCTCGAAACACGGGCCACCGGGACGCCCGGCGGGAAGGTAGCGCCGTCAAGTCCGCTGGTGTAGACCAGCTCGCCTTTATGGATGGGCGAATGCAGCGGAACGAGGTCTGCGGTCATGGGAGCGTCCGCTCCTGCGCCATCAAGCAACGCCGGCACCTTGGTGCCAATCGTGACACCCACTTTGGACTGACCGTCAGTAATCAATAGGACGACGGACGAATGATGGAAGGCCTGCTCCACCTGCCCCACCAATCCGCCGGCACCGACGACTGGCATCCCGACATCCACGCCGTCATCCCGACCCTTGTCGATGGTGATGGTCAAGGAGAAGTTGGACGTGTTCTCCGCCGAGGTCTGGGCCGTGACCGTGTTCAGCGTGCCGAGAAATGGCAGGTGCTCCAGCGCGGTCAATTCCCGCAGTTCATTGGCGTTGTAGCCCTTCTCGGCCGCTTGGGCCCGGAGGTGCCCAATGGTGGCTTGGAGTTGCTCATTCTCCGACTGGACCGAGTGGTAGTGCAGGGCGCCGGCAAAAAAGTTGCCGATGGGGCTCAACAGGTCCACCACTGAGTCACGGAGCGGCGAAAACATGCTGTTGGCCACCGACTTCACGCCGGAGGTGATCTTGTGAGTCGGCCCATTCAGGTCAAGGGAAATGACCGAAAGGGACACAATCACCAACGCCACGATCGTTAGCGAACGGCGCGACCGCCTGGACTTCGCCACCCAGAGGAAACCGGACGGCCCGTCAGCGGGTGGACGTGGTGATCAGCACTCGCTTGAGTGCCTCGAACTCTTCCAGGCACTGTCCACTGCCGATGGCCACACAGTTCAGTGGGTCGCGGGCCACCACAATCGGCATACCCGTCTCGTGCTGAAGGCGAGCCTCCAGGCCGTGCAGGAGTGCACCACCACCGGTCAGCACAATGCCCTGCTCCATGATGTCGGCCGCCAATTCGGGCGGCGTGCGATCCAGCGTGACCTTGACGGCGTCGATGATGGCGGACACCGGCTCCTCAATAGCGCGGCGAATCTCCTCGGTCGACACCACAATGGTCTTCGGAAGACCACTCACCAAGTCGCGACCACGAATTTCAGCATGCAGTTCCTGCTCCAACGCGTAGGCGGAGCCCAGTGTGATCTTGATCTCTTCCGCCGTGCGCTCACCAAGGGCCAGGCTGAACTCTTTCTTCACGAACGACACGATGGCTTCGTCCAACTCATCGCCACCGATGCGCACCGACTGGCTGGTGACGATGCCACCAAGCGAAATGACAGCCACTTCAGTGGTGCCGCCTCCGATGTCGACCACCATGTTGCCGGTGGGCTCGTGCACGGGCAGGCCGGCACCAATAGCCGCGGCCATGGGCTCTTCAATGATGTAGGCCGCGACGCGCCCCGGCGTACTCGGCCGCTTCCATCACGGCGCGACGCTCAACACCCGTAATGCCCGAAGGCACGCAGATGACCATGCGCGGCTTGGCGAAGCGGCGCTGGTGCACACGATGAATGAAGTAGCGGAGCATCTTCTCGCAAATTTCAAAGTCGGCGATGACGCCGTCCTTGAGCGGGCGGATGGCTTGGATGTTCGATGGAGTACGACCGATCATGCGCTTGGCTTCGGCCCCCACGGCCAGCGGTCGACCATCTTTCACGTCCACCGCCACTACGGAAGGCTCATTGAGCACAATTCCTCGACCGCGCACGTACACCAATGTGTTGGCGGTGCCGAGGTCGACTGCCATGTCTCGGCCGAGTAGCGAAAGGCGATTGTCGGGCATGAAGGGCTTTCTCCCGAGGTAGGCGGGCGAACACCGGTGGGGCTCCGGGGCTCGATGTGGTCCATCAGGCTACGGGACGCGGTCCAACATCACAAGGCCGCCCTCAGCTGAGTACCCGCTGAACAGGGGTTACGCCGACAGCGAAGGGAAGAACAAAGCGATTTCACGAGCGGCCGACTCATGTGAGTCCGAACCGTGCACCAGATTCTCGGTGGTCTCGATGCCCAAGTCGCCGCGGATAGTTCCAGGTGCGGCATCAGCTGGGTTGGTCACTCCCATCATGGTTCGCACGACGGCGAAGGTGTCCTTCGGACCCTCAACCACCAGTAAGAGGGCGGGCGACCGCGTGAAGAAGGCGACGAGGTCACCAAAGAACGGGCGCTCGGCATGCTCGCCGTAATGCGTTTTCGCCAGCTCCTCGCTGATGGTGCGCAACTCGGCCGCGACGATCCGCAAATTCTTGCGCTCGATACGGCCAACGATCTCTCCGATCAAGCCGCGCTCAACGCCGTCTGGCTTCACAATGACAAGGGTGCGATCCACGAGGGGTGGACAGTAGCAGCCGTGCACCACCCTCAGGACTCTGTCGGCTGCCGGCCGCCGGCTACCGCCCAGCGTCCTCCCAGTCGATTGCGCCCGAGAGGATCTCAGCTCGAGCGTCACCGACCACGTAGAGCGAACCAGCCGCCACCACCAAGCCGTTGGCATCCACCAGCCCACGCGCGGTCGACAGCGCGTCCACCACGCGCGGCTCCACCAACACAGTGAGCCCCAAGGCGCGACCGGCGTCGGCAACATCACGCGCCGCGATGGCGCGAGGAGAGTCCGGCTGACACGCCACCACTTTCGACACACCGGCCGGAGCCAACGCCGACAACATGGCCAATGGATCGCGACCCGACAGCATGCCGATCACTGCAACGGTGTCGCCTTCCACCGCGAACTCTTCGGCCAAGGCCAGCCCCAACGTCGTCATGCCGGCCACGTTGTGCGCGCCGTCAACCAACAACAAGGGGCGGCGACCCAACACCTCTAAACGCCCCGGTACGCGCACCGCACTGAACGCGTCCTGCACGACTTCTTCCGACAACGAGCGGCCGAAGAAGGCCTCGGCCGCGGCCAACGCCGCTGCCGCATTGAGTCCTTGATGCGCGCCGTGCAACGGCACCAACACGTCTTCGTACCGATCGCCCGGCGTCCACAGCGTCACTAGCCGTCCACCCACCGCCACTTCATTGGACTCGCACCCGAAGTCGCGACCCACCACCCACACCGGGCCGGCGCCAACCACGGCCGCCGCCTCTTCGACGATGCGTACCAGGTCAGGGCTGGTTTCTCCCAGGACGACGGGGCACTCCGGCTCCAGGATCCCGGCTTTGTCGGCGGCAATGCCTTCCAGCGTCGGACCCAGGACGTCAGTGTGGTCGTAACTGAAGTTGGTCAAGACCGCCACGTCACCTTGCATCACGTTGGTGCAGTCCCAGGTCCCGCCCAACCCGACCTCGATCACCATGGCGTCGACCGCCTCGGTGCCAAACCAGGCAAAGGCCGCCGCCGTGAGTAGCTCGAATCGCGTCAAGCGCTCGGGCAACAACGGCTCCAACAACGCCAACTCCGTCAGCACTTCTACGAATGCTGCATCGCCAATCGGAACGCTGTCACGCGCAATGCGCTCGGTCACGACGTGCAGGTTCGGGCTAGTGAAGGTACCGACAGTCAGGCCCTGCGCCAACATCAGATTGGTCACCATTGCGGTGGTCGAACCCTTGCCGTTGGTACCTGTCACATGAACCGACGGAATAGACAGGTGCGGATCGCCTAGCAACCCCATCACCGCATGCATGCGATCCAACGTCGGGATGGACCGGCGACTCGGCATGTTCGACTCGAAGTCGATGTGGTCGTCCAGCCACACCAACGCGTCAGCCAACCCGGCAAACGGCAACCCTGCCGCTGACTCAGTTGCAGTCACGGCCGCGTAACGTCAGCGTCAGGAAGCAGCGCGGCGGGTGCGCGGCGCCTTCACCGGCGCGCCGCCCACTGGTACCAGTGTCGGTGCCACCCGGTCGAGTACGACCGAGCGGTCCACCACGCACTTGCCGACGTCAGTTCGACTCGGCAGGTCGTACATCACGTCCAGCAACACCTCTTCGAGGATGGCGCGCAAGCCGCGAGCGCCAGTGCCGCGCAGCATGGCTTGTTCCGCCACGGCCTCCAGCGCGTCGGGCGTAAATTCCAACTCGACATTGTCCAAAGCAAAGACGCGCTCGTACTGACGAGTCAATGCGTTCTTGGGCTCGACCAGAATCTGCACCAGTGCATCCTTGAACAAAGGCGACACTGCGCTGACCACCGGGAGACGGCCGATGAACTCGGGAATCAAACCAAACTTGATCAGGTCCTCGGGCAGGACGTGGCGCAAAATCTCACCATCGTCGCGATCCCGGCGATGCACTTCGGCCCGGAAGCCAATACCGCGCTTGCCGATCCGACCCTCAATCAACTTGTCCAATCCGGCGAAGGCGCCACCACAGATGAACAGGATGTTGGTGGTGTCGATCTGAATGAACTCTTGATGGGGGTGCTTGCGCCCACCCTGCGGGGGCACCGAAGCCGTGGTGCCTTCCAAAATTTTCAGCAGTGCCTGCTGCACACCCTCGCCTGACACATCACGCGTGATGGACGGGTTTTCGCTCTTGCGGGCGATCTTGTCGATCTCGTCGATGTAGATGATCCCCGTCTCGGCGCGCTTCACGTCGTAGTCGGCCGCCTGGATCAACTTCAGCAATATGTTCTCGACGTCCTCACCGACGTAGCCCGCCTCGGTCAGCGCGGTGGCGTCGGCAATGGCGAAAGGAACATTGAGCATGCGAGCCAACGTTTGAGCCAGCAGCGTCTTGCCACAACCGGTCGGGCCGAGCAGCAAGATGTTGGACTTGGCCAGTTCGACGCCGTCCTCTTGAATCGGACTGGCTTGCACCCGCTTGTAGTGGTTGTACACGGCCACTGACAGGATCTTCTTGGCGTACTCCTGCCCGACGACGTAGTCGTTCAGGAATTCGAAGATCTCGCGCGGCTTGGGTAGATCCTCGAAACTCAGCTCGAGTGCTGTCGTCGCGCTCCTCGGCGATGATGTCATTGCAGAGGTCGATGCACTCGTCGCAGATGTAGACACCCGGACCGGCAATGAGCTTCTTGACCTGCTTCTGCGTCTTGCCGCAGAAGCTGCATTTGACCAGGTCGCCGCCTTCGCCGAACTTCGCCACTGATTCCCCTCTCCCAGTCCGAACTCGCCGTTAACCGTTAGTCCAGCGGCCTATGCGGCGCCGATGGCTTCGAGCGGGGCGATCGCACGTGAAGAGATGATCTCGTCGATCACTCCATACGTCACTGCCTCGTCCGCCGTCATGATGAAGTCACGATCGGTGTCCTTGGCCACCTTCTCGTGGGTCTGGCCCGTGTCCTCGGCCAGCATGCCGGTCAGGAGGTCGCGCAGTCGGAGGATTTCCTTGGCCTGCAGCTCAATGTCGCTGGCCTGACCCTCGACGCCGCCCCAGGGTTGGTGCAACAGGATCCGGGCGTGCGGAAGGGCGAAGCGCTTCCCGGTGGCACCGGCGGCCAGCAGCACCGCTGCGGCCGAAGCGGCCTGGCCGTAACAGAAGGTCGACACGTCGGGCTTGATGAACTTCAGCGTGTCGTAGATAGCGAACAGTGCGGTGATATCGCCCACCGGGTGAGTTGATGTAGAGGTGGATGTCCTTGTCCGGCTCCTCGGACTCGAGGAAGAGCATCTGGGCGCAGACCAGGTTGGCCACCGTGTCGTCGACCGGCGTGCCCGAGGAAGATGATCCGCTCACGCAACAGCCGGGAGTAGAGGTCGTAGGCCCGCTCACCACGGTTGGACGACTCGATCACGGTGGGCACGAGATAATTGTTCGCCCGGTACCTCTCTCCAACGTTCTGCATCATCACTCGCTCTCCTCGTCTTCCTTTGCCGCATCGGCTTTCAGGTCATCCCGTGACATCGGGTTTCCCTCTTCGTCGAAGAGCTCTACGTGGTCCAAGCAGCCACTGCAGGGCCTTGGCCTTTCGTAGCTCCGAGCGTACCGCGCCGGTTCGCCCGGCCGTGTCGAGCTGACGTCGCAACTCGGTTGCGGTCGTTTCCATCCGTTCGGCCATGATGACCACTTCGGCGTCCAGCTCCTCGTCGCTCAGCGTCAACGTCTCGGCCTCGGCCAGGGCGCGAAGGGCCAGGTCGGCCTTGACGGCTCGGTGGGCGTCGATGCGCACAGCGCTGATGAGATCGTCCGGCGTGCGGCCCGTGGCCTGCAGGTACTCCGCCAGTCCCAGCTTCTGCGACTCCAACCGGTGCTGCAGGTCGTGCAAGCGTTCGTTGACTTCGGAATCGACCAGCACTTCGGGGACGTCTTCGTCCTGGACGAGTTCGGCCACCGCCTCAATCGTCTTCTCCCGCAAGGCCATCTGGCTCTGCACCAGCTTCACCCGGGAGATGCGGTCGGTGATGTCGGCCCGCAGTTCGGCCAGCGTCTTGAACTCGGAGCTCTCGGCCGCCCACTCGTCGGTGGTCTCGGGCAGCTTCTTGATCTTCACGTCCTTGACCAGCACCCGGAAGGACACGATGGCTTCCTCATTGCCGGGCGTGGGTGCATCGAAGGCCAGAATGTCGCCGCTCTTGGCGCCCCGCAGTTGTTCATCGAGCTCAGGGATAACCGTGCCGCCGCCTACCTCGTAGAGATAGTCGTCAATCCCCACGACTTCGGCGCCCTCGGTGTCATTGCCGTGGAGGTCGATGGTGACCAGATCGCCATCGATCGGCCGCCGCTCCACCACTTCCAGCTCGGCGTCGTTCTCGCGCAGACGGTCGACCTGTCGTTCAATCTCTTCGTCCTTGACCATCAGACCGGGCAGCGTGACTTGCAGACCTTCGTAACCGGGGATGGAAATGAGTCGGACGCACCTGCACAACGGCGTCGAAGCTGACGCGCGCCACCCTCTTCACCGGCAGTGATGTCGATCTCGGGTGAGGCGATGGGGTCGAGTTCGGTATCGACCACGGCCTGGGCGTAGAAGTCGGGCAGCGACTCGCGGATGGCCTCGGCCCGTAGCGCACTCGACGCCACCCATCCGGGCTTCGAGCACCTTGCGCGGCACTTTGCCGGGACGGAAATCCGGGCACGCGGATCTGCTTGGCCAGCTCCTTGACGACGTCGCCCAGCGCTCGATCGAACTCGGGCTCGTCGATCTCCACACTCAGGCGGACGAGGTTTCCCTCTAATGGTTCAGTCGTGGCACGCATCACAAGTCGCACACTCTACTGGCCGCCCCCCACTCCCCTGCACCGTGCGGCCGCTGACACTCAGAACATGAAGTTCATGGCGACCGAGGACTTGGTACCCAAGGGCCGCGTCCCCTTCCACTTCCATCCCACCGGCGGCCTGCACCTGTTCCCCAGTGGCCCGACCGCAGCCCAGTCGGGTGAAGTCGACCCCCGACATGGCCATCGTGACTCGCAGGCGCCACCTCGCTGCCGACAAACCTTGAGCCCGACCTTCACTGCACCTGTATGGTGAAAAGTCACGAGCGTCATGTCCGGGTCCTCGCACCACGAACCGCACAACGGCTCCCTCGGGCGCCTTGGCTCGCTTCCCCACCACCATGGGCATCGCACTCTGCACCCGAGTCCAGTGCGATGTCCGAGGCCTGCCCGCCTGCCCCTCCGGGTCGGTCGAGCGCCCGTCGTACGTCCTGCTCGTGCACCCAGCTGTCGAAGACCCTGACCTCAATGCTGGTGACCAACGGCACGTCGCCCCACCGGGCTCCACCCAATGGCCGCCCATTCCTCACCGTCCAGTGACCGAAGCTCGGCCAACCGGGACTGGGTCACGCTCACGAACTCGTCCAGCACGACGTCACCAGGCCAGTTGCGCCTGACGGCGATCCATTTCTCGTTGCCCGACAGCAAAGTCGTTCTTCACGTGCTTCCCCAGTGCGCCCGCCCACTCGGGCTCGGCCTGGCCCCGAAGCGCGCGCTCAATCCCAATGACATGGGAGAGCTGGTCCTGCACGGTCCACCCTGGGCATTCCGTGCGGCAATTGCCACTCGTTCGTGACCAGGGCGTGGCAAATGTCGGCCAGGGCCTCCCAGGTCTCGGCCAGGGCTTCAGTGACCGCCTACCCCGATCGGCCCAATCCTGGTCCTGACCTGCCCCGTTGTCGCTCACGTGCCTGAGAGTAGCCGGCTCTCGTGCCTGGAGCATCCCCCCGTTCGCCCAGGGTCGCCGCTACCTTTTGAAGCCATCCGGGGGCACAACTACAAAGGAGTTTGCATGCCTAACTTTGAGGGTTACTGCGTGAAGTGCCGAGAGAAGCGGGAATTCGACGGGCAAGAGGTTGAGCTGGCCAATGGCCGTCGAGCCGCGCAAGGCCTGTGCCCCACCTGCGGCACCAAGATGAACCGCATTCTCGGCAAGAAGAAGGACTAGCTGCGCCACACCCCGGCGCGGCTGCCTGAGCGCCGGGGTGACCGACGTGCCACGATTCGCCATATGCACGATCTGATCGTCCACGGCGGCACGCTGGTCGACGGGACCGGATCGCCGCCTCGGACGGCAGACATGGCCATCGACGACGGCATCATCACCGAAGTCGGACACCTCTCGGAGTCGCAGCCTCGCGCACCATCGATGCTGACGGCCTCCTGGTCACCCCCGGGTGGGTGGACATCCACACCCACTACGACGGCCAAGCCACCTGGGACCCTGAGCTGGCCCCGTCGTCCTGGCACGGCGTGACCACGCTGGTCATGGGCAACTGCGGCGTGGGCTTCGCTCCGGCCGCTCCCGACCGCCACGACTGGCTCATCGGCCTCATGGAGGGCGTCGAGGACATTCCCGGCGCCGCACTGAGCGAGGGGATCAAGTGGGAATGGGAGACCTTCCCCGAGTACCTCGACGCCCTGGACAAACGCCAATGGACGGTCGATGTCGGCACCCAGGTCCCCCACGGCGCCGTCCGGGCCTACGTCATGGGCGAGCGCGGGGCCCGCAACGAGCCGGCCAACCCGCGAGGAGATCGACGACATGCGGGCCATCGTGCTCGAGGCAATTCGAGCCGGTGCCCTGGGCTTCTCTACGTCGCGCACCATTGGACATCGAGCCATCGACGGAGAACCCGTACCAGGAACCTACGCCGCCGAGGACGAGCTGTTCGGCATCGGCAGTGCACTGGCAGAGGCCGGTACCGGCGTCTTCGAGCTGGCGCCGGTGGGCTCAGCCGGGGAGCTCTTGCTCGATGCAGTCAAGGAAGTGGACTGGATGCGCCGCTTGTCGGCCAAGATCGACCGGCCCGTGAGCTACGTCCTGCTGCAGGTCGACGACGAACCCGAACTCTGGCGCTCGCAGCTGGCCGCATCGCTCGAGGCCTGCGCCGAGGGCGCACAGCTGCATCCTCAGGTCGCTGGCCGACCAACCGGGATCCTGTCCGGGCACCACACCACGCTCTGTCTGCTTGGGCGACATCCCGGCCTATCAGGAACTGAAGGCTAAGGGTTTGTCACCCGAAGCCTTGGCCCTGGCTCTGGCGGACCCGGAAGTGCGGAGGCGAATCACCGATTGGGAGCCACCGTCGCCAGCCGTTGCTGAGGCCATGGACAGGGCCTACCGACGTACCTATTTCCTGGGTGACCCACCGAACTACGAGCCCGGACCGGAACATTCGCTGGCTGGACTGGCCCAAGCCGCAGGGACCACGCCGCTGGAGATCGCCTACGACATCATGGCGGCCCACGACGGGCAGGGGCTGCTCTATATCCCCATCCTTAACTACGCCACTGGAGACCTCGATCACGTCCGCGAAATGCTCCTGCACCCACAAGGAGCGCTTGGGCTCTCCGATGGCGGCGCTCACACCGGCACCATCTGTGACGCTTCCATGCCCACTTTCATGCTGACCCACTGGACCCGGGACCGCAGCCGGGGCGACCTCCTGCCGCTCCCCTACGTGGTGAAGAAGCAGACCCACGACACGGCACGCCTGTATGGGATGTCGGACCGCGGCACAGTGGAACCGGGTGCGCTGGGCGACCTCAACCTCATCGACTATGACGCCCTCCGCCTTGGCAGCCCCTACGTGGCCTCGGACCTGCCGGCCGGTGGCAATCGGCTCCTGCAGAAGGCCGATGGCTACGTGGCCACAATCAAAAAAGGCACCGCCACCTTCGAATCAGGTCAGTGCACCGGCCAATTCCCAGGAAGATTGGTACGAGGCAGCCGCTAAGCACGGCAAACTGCAGGCATGGACGCGCCGCAGACCAACTACGCCCTGCGTGACGGGATCCATATCGGGTACCAGGTGTGGGGCGACGGCCCCATTGATGTCCTCGAATTCAACAACGGGCTCATGATCTCCATTGACGAGACCGCCGACGAGCCCAACTGGCTGCGCTACGTGGAGAGCCTGGCCTCGTTCTGCCGCCTGATCCGTTTTGATGCCGCCGGCCTCGGGCTCTCTGATCCGTTCCCGACTGGGGTCTCTCCCAGCGTCGAAGGCTGGGCCCTCGACGCGTTGGCAGTGCTTGACGATGCCGGCAGCGAAAGCGCCTCAATACTGACGACGAGCGGTGGGGCCTTTCCCGGCGTTTGGTTGGCCGCCCACCGCCCAGAGCGCGTCACGTCCCTGGTCATGATCAATGGCACCGCCCGTGTCCTCTATGACGACGACTACTCCATTGGAGTGGCACAAGAGATGATCTCAGGCAATATCGAAGACATCCAGAATCCGCACGTTGGCGAAGAAGTTCCGTTGGACATCGCCATCTACGTGCCTAGCCTGTCGCATCGCGTGGGCTTCCGCGAGTGGTGGGGTCGCGCCGCCCGACGCGGCGCCAGTCCATCGACCGCCATCGCCTGGAACCTGACCAACTTCTCAGCCGACGTGCGATCCGAGCTGTCCGCAGTGTCGTGTCCCACCTTGGTCATCTCTCACGAGCAGACCTTTGCCGATCTCGTCGAACACGGTCGCTACATGAGCGAGGCCATCAAGGGATCGCGGTTCGTCACTTTGCCGGGAAACGACATGCTGCCTTGGGCCGGTGAGTTCGACTCCGTCGTCGACGAGATCGAGGAATTTCTCACCGGCCAACGCCGCGGTCACCAGGCCGAGCGAGCGCTGGCCACCGTTCTGTTCACTGACATCGTCGACTCCACCGTGCTTGCGGCAGCCGCCGGAGATCGCCAATGGAGAGGGGTCCTGGATGAGTACGACGTCAACGTCGAGCGGCTGCTCTCTCGCTTCGACGGCATATTGGTAAAGAACACCGGCGATGGAACTCTGGCCCGTTTCGCCAGTCCAACCCAAGCGGTGCGTTGTGCCAAGGCAATGGTGGAGACGGCTCAGAACTTCGGCCTGGAAATCCGCGCCGGGCTCCACGCCGGGGAGATCGAGCTGCGCGGCGATGACATTGGCGGCCTCGCCGTGCACATCGCCTCTCGAGTCAGCGCTCTGGCCGGGGCTAGCGAAGTACTGACCACCGGCACGGTCCGCGACCTCGTGGTCGGTTCGGGCATCGTCTTCGACGACCGTGGTCGCCACAACTTGAAGGGCATACCTGACGAATGGCAGCTGCTGGCCGTCGAGACCGGCTGAGCCAACCTCTGACCCAGGACTACGATGAGGGGCGTTGAGCGGGCACTACGGTCCCGCAGCAACAAACGGGATGTGGCGCAGCTTGGCAGCGCGCCTGCTTTGGGAGCAGGAGGTCCGGGGTTCAAATCCCCGCATCCCGACCACTACGAACCCCAGGTCACTTGACCCTGGGTTCATCGGAATCCGACTGGTCCAACAAGCCGAACAGGCGGCTGCTCGTGAGCAGCTCAAGCCACTGACATATTCCATGTCGGTCGTCATACTGTTGAGATGGACGAACTACGCCACTCCGATTCGCTTGTCATCAAGCGCTCCCCAGAAGAGCTCTACGAAATGATCGCCGATGTCACCCGCATGGGTGCTTGGAGCCCAGTGTGCAAGGCGTGCTGGTGGGATGAGGGTGACGTTCCGCAGGTCGATGCCATGTTCACCGGACGCAATGAACGCCCAGAGCGGACTTAGGAGACCCGCTCGGAGATCGTCACTGCAGAGCCCGGTCGTGAGTTTGCCTGGGTCGTCGCTGAACCTCCGACACCCGCTCGATGGGGCTACTCATTTGTCGCCGTCGATGGCGGAACCGAGGTCACTGAATCTTGGGAGTTGCCCCCAGAAGGCGCAGCCTTCTTCGAAAAGGTGTTCGGCGAGAACGCAGCCAAAGAAATCGCCACGCGTTGCAACGCCGCCAAGAGCGGAATGGGAGCGACATTGGCTGCTCTCAGGGAAGCAGCTGAAGCCTGAGCTTCGGCTAGTTGCCCGACTCCGGGTCGGTCTGCTGCATTGGCTCAGCGTGAGGCGGCGGCGCCGGTGGAGCACCGCCAAATCCACCGCGCCCTACCGGGTCATTTCCCCCGCCCTGCCGATTCCCGCGCTGCAATCCTCTTCGCCCACGGCCTAAAGCAAGGGAGCCGACGAGAAGTCCAATGACAAGGACGATGTACACGATATGGAGCGTGTTGTACGTCGATCCTCGTCCATGAAGTGTCGCCGCCAGGACCAAGAAGACCACGAGTAAGGCGATGCGGACGACTCGAAATGTTGAACTGCCGCCACCCATTCCGAACATTCCTCGAGTGTAAGCCCGAAGTCGAAAGGATGAAGGGTCAGGTACGGCGAAGACTGACGCTGCACCAAGCCCGTCGGCGGCACGATGGGCATGTCATGCGCCGATCGAATTGCCCACGTGGCAACCAGGTCCCGATCGGAAACTGGAAGATCAGTAGATCGAGTATCCCGATGTGAGACAGCTGCCTGCATTTTTGGCACTCAATGGTGAACATGCCACGATCGACGAGCGGATTCTCTGAGGTGGCCCTGACGCTGTCCGACTCGGCTCGGGCACCGGAGAACAGTGCCCGCTTGCCAACGGGAAGAGCCACTGGACCGGTGGCGGACGGATGTGATTCCTTGCCCCTCGTGTCGCTGGCTGATGGCACCCAGAACAGCGCTCGCTTGCCCAGTGGATCAGGTGCCTTCGTGCCTTTTGGCTCGACCATCGATCAGGTCGCTTTCATGGCTGCGAGTACTTCAACGGCAAGGGCGCGATAGGCAACGGCACCAGGGGACGTGGATGCATGCTGCAGCACCGATTGTCCCAACTCAGGTGCCTCAGCGAACCGAACTGACTTCGGCACCGGCGGATCGAAAACAGGAAGCCCGTATCGCTCCTCTACCTCGGCCAAGACTTTGCGAGCATGTGTAGTGCGACCATCGAACATGGTGGCGAGCACACCCAGTATTCGCAGCTTGTCATTGGCAAATTGTCGAACGTCCTCCACGGTTTCCATCAACTGACCCACCCCGCGATGACTGAGGGCCTCGCACTGCAATGGAATCAATACCGCTTCGGCGGCGGTCAGTCCATTGATGGTCAGCACTCCAAGCGACGGTGGACAGTCGATTAGTACGACGTCGTATTCGTTGAGCACCGGCTGGAGGGCCCGGGCGAGGACGTGCTCTCTCCCGGTACGGCTGAGCAAGTGCACTTCGGCACCGGCCAAATCGATGGTGGCAGGTATCAGGGCTAGGCCCGCGACCCCCGGCACATCGCGACGAACTTCGCTCATTTTGGCCCGACGAACCAGGACGTCGTGCAGCGACAAGGTCAAGTCATCGGGGTTGAATCCCAGGGAGAAGGTGAGGCAAGCCTGAGGGTCGAGATCAACCACAAGGACCCGTTGGCCCTGTTGGGCGAGAGCCACGCCCAGAGACTGCACCGTGGTGGTCTTCGCCACGCCGCCCTTTTGATTCGCGACGGCAACGACCTTGATCACTCTGTGAAGTCTAGGACCATGGCCAGGGTTGACTTTCGTTGACGAATCAGACGGTTGGAGCCAATCGTCCTCAGTGGTACGCGCTCTCCTCGATCGCCACGTCAAACACCAGGTTCCCTAAGGGAAGGTTCATGTCGACCAAGTGGTATCCCCACAGCGGGCCGAGAGATTCCGTCACCTTTGGGCGCGGATCACCGGACACGGCCGATGCATTGATCTGTAGCCAAGTGGCGCCGCCTGCACTGTCACATGTCATGGAATACAACCCCGGATACGTCTCCCATGGTGTCGTGACTTTGACTCCCGGCACTACGGAGGTCACCGTGAGGAAGTAAGGGAGAGCGGATCCTCGCGATGAGGAGAAGTTGACCGGATTAACGCAGGCAACCTGCTGACCGGCTTTTGTGGTCTGGCCCGACTGGAGGCTTACACCCTGCCCCGGCCGGCCCAAGAGCGCGGTGGCCGGTGGCTCAGATGGGAAGGTGGAAAAGGCGATCACGCAGCCCGTCTGCGTGGAGGCATGACACGTTGGGATGTGTTTAAAGCTTCCACCAACAGTCTTGCCGATCGGGACCTGCACGTTGCCGCCGAGAATGATGGCGGACACCATGCGCGCTCGCAGCTTCGGATTGGGGTCAATCTGGGTACGGAGCAGACGAATCAGCATGGCGGCCCCTTGCGAGTGGCCGATGAAAACGATGGGGCGACCATCGTTGTCGTGGGCCAAGTAGTCCTTCCATGCGGAAAGAAGACTGTTAAAGGCGACGAGGTCACCCTTGGGATCTGCCCCCAACCCCTTCGTCAGCGAGAGCTCGGTGCGTTGCCGGTACATGGGGGCCCACACATTGCACTCCTGGGAGAAACGTGAGGCCTGATCTTCGGCGACGCCGATCTCCGCCTGTTGCACCTTGAGGTTCGAGTTGTCAGTCAGTTGTTCGGACACTGTCGGATACACATAGAAGCAATCGAACCGAGACGTCCGCATTGGTTTGGCCGGCACCACTGTGGTCGATCCATTGGATGCGATCGATGTGGCGTCAAGGTCGCCAGCGCATGGATCGTTCAACATGCCGGGACGGCAAAGCCATACCGTGGCCGTCGGAGCTGCCGCCCCCTTGGCCACTGTCCTGACCGACGCACCAGCTGCCGTCGTACCGAGGAGCCCGAGAAGCAGACCTAAGCCAACGCCTATTCGAGCGAGCCCACCCGCCCTGCAGTTCCATTTCATTCTGCGTGAAACCATCTGTGACCTCGGCATTTGCTGCCATCGTCGCGCGTCCCGCGGGCCCATGGCGGGATTTCCGGCACCACATTCAGTTTTTTCTGACCCAACGCTTTCTTCGTCACTCACGGCAGTGGCCAGCCCGTGGCCGGTGAGCGGACGATTAGTTTTGACCAGGCGGAAGACGAGTTCTTCGCATCCCGTCAGAAATCAGGAACCTCGCCACGTGCCTGCCGTCGCTATGAATCAGAAGATCGCCGTCAGCGTGGTCTTCGTCAGCGCCATGTTCATGAACATCATGGACATCACCATCGTCAATGTGGCCTTGCCGACCATCGGTAGGACTTTTCACATCACCCCAACGTCGGTCGATGGAATCGTGATCTCTTACTTGGTCAGCCTGGCCGTCTTCATTCCGGCTTCAGGATGGCTGGGCGATCGATTTGGCGGGAAACGGGTGTTGATGGCCGCCATCGTCGTCTTCACCGTCGGATCCGCTCTGTGCGGACTGGCCCAGAACATGTCTGAACTGGTGCTCTTCCGGGTTGTCCAGGGAGCAGGCGGCGGCATGATGGCGCCAGTTGGCATGGCCATGTTGTTTCGGGTCTTCCCGCCCGCAGAGCGGATTCGGGCCTCGAGCATCCTCACCGTGCCCACAACGTTTGCTCCGGCAATCGGCCCGGTGCTCGGCGGCTTATTGGTGACTGACTTGTCTTGGCGCTGGGTCTTCTTCGTCAATGTGCCGCTCGGCATCATCGCCGTGACCTTCGGCGCGCTCTTCCTTGAACCATCACGTCCATTGAAGGTGGGTCGATTCGACCTACCTGGTTTCGCCCTTGGAGGTGTCGGTCTCGGTCTGCTCATGTATGGGGTTTCAGAAGGACCCCTTAAGGACTGGTCATCGTCCATCGTTATGGCCACGTGCCTGGGAGGTGCGCTCCTCCTGGCCGCCATGGTGATGGTGGAACTTCGAGTCACTGCACCGCTGGTGGACTTGCGATTGCTCTCAGGGCGCCTTTTCCGTTCGTCGAACGGGGTGATGTTTCTGGCCTCGGCGGCGTTCCTCAGCACGCTGTACCTCATGCCGCTGTATTTCCAAGATGCACGAGGACTCAGTGCACTTCAATCGGGCCTTTCGACGTTTCCCGAAGCCTTCGGCGTCATGGTGGGAGCCCAGTTCGCTTCTCGACTGATCTACCCTCGTCTCGGACCGCGACGTCACATCACCGGCGGCCTCATAGGACTGACCTTCGCCCTGCTTGTGTTGACGCAGATCAGTGTGTCTACCAACTTGTGGCTGATCCGACTCTTGATGTTCGCCATGGGCCTGATGATGGGTCAAATATTTGTGCCGAACCAGGCCGCCAGCTTTGCCATGATCTCTCCGGAGTCGATGGGGCGCGCCTCCACCTTCTTCAACACCATGCGCCAAGTAGGGAGTGCGACAGGAGTGGCGGTGCTATCAACCGTCCTGATTGGCGTGGGTACCACCAGGATCGTCGGTGGAGTGGTGCAAGCCAACATGCGGGCCTATCACCTGGCCTTCGCCACTGCCGCAGTCTTCGCTGTTGTCGCCATCGGATTTTCTATGGGCATTCACGACAGCGACGCGGCCGAGACGATCGTTCGACGACACAAAACTCAGAAGACACCAGCGTCAACGATCGCCGCGCCTGAAGCCATCGCCTAATCGCCATACAGTTGCCGCTGCTCTCCGCGGTGTGCAAACTGCGGGATGGCAAGTCTTCGTACCGTTTGCGTCTACTGCGGATCGAATCCTGGCCGCTCTCCCGCATTCGCCACTGCCGCGCAGGAATTCGGCTCGATATTTGCCGAACGAGGCATCGGTCTGGTCTACGGAGGCGCTTCGGTGGGTCTCATGGGCATCGTCGCCGATGCGGCGCTCAGCGGCGGAGGCGAGGTATTCGGGGTGATCACCGCATCCCTGGCCGACCATGAAATCGCCCACGACGGCCTCACCTCACTCGACGTGGTTGAGACTATGCACCAACGCAAAGCCCGAATGTCGGAGCTCTCCGATGCCTTTGTCATGCTGCCGGGCGGATTCGGCACTTTCGAGGAATTCCTAGAGGCGATCACCTGGGTGCAGCTGGACATCCACGACAAGCCATGCGGCATCCTCAACGTCGACGGTTTCTTCGACAGACTGCTCCAATTCGTGGCTCATGCCGTCGAAGAAGGATTCATTCGGTCGCACTTGGCCGATCGCATCGTTGTGGCCAAGGACAGCGCCACACTGCTGTATTTACTCCTTGACCAGGGGGAATAATCACACCATCACACCAGTAGTGACTCCATGTAGTCACTGAATCGCATGATATTGACAAACCCGACTGGTTTGATCAAGTATTGCCTCCTTCGATTGGGCTGGACGCGGCGGCGTTCGTTGAGAATGAGCACACGCTTGCGCCTGCATCTGGCCCCGTAACGGAATGAGGAAGATTCACTTTGAAGAGCCATCGCCACACCGCCCCCGCTGCACTCAAAATCGGGGCCTTGCTGGCGGCAGCCGGTTTGGCTGCCGCCGCTTGCGGGTCCTCAACCCCATCGGCCAGCAAGAAGCACTCCTCACACAAGTCAGCGGCGAGCGCCACGACGACCAGCACTACCGCTGGGACAGGCGCCAGCGCAACGACTTCGACTACCACGACCGGATCCAAGACCAACACGACGGTGGCCGGCACGAAGTCATCAGTCACCACCACCACGGCCAAGGCGTCCAGCGGTGCCAGTTCCATTGAAGCCGACACGTCCACCCCATCGGCGTCGTTAACCGGGGTGGGCTCGAGCTCGATTCAGCCCCTCTATGGTCGCCTGACGTACCAGTACAACAAGGCGGATCCCGCAGTCACGATCAACTATTCCGACCCCGGCAGTGGGCCCGGCGTGACAGCAGTCGAGCAAAACACGGCCAACTTCGGACAGAGCGAAGTGCCGATGACATCGGCACAATTGGCTGCTTCAAAGGGTGCCGTCCTCCAAGTGCCAACCGACCTCGGTGGCGTCTCCATCTCCTACAACCTCAGCGGAATCTCGAACTTAAAGCTCGATGGCCCGGTGCTGGCCGACATTTACCTGCGCAAGATCACCAATTGGAATGACCCGGCTATTGCAGCCCTCAACCCAGGGGCAAATCTTCCCAGCGAGAACATCGTCCCCGTCTTCCGATCGGATACCTCTGGGCCCGGCTACGACGCCGACCAATACCTGATTGACACCAGCACCGATTGGACTTCGGCCATCGCTACGACTTCGCCCTCGACCGCGTGGCCCACGGCCGGCCGCGCCTCGGGTGACTCCGGCGAGCAGCTGAATGCCGGCGTGGCCACCTACATTCAGGAGACCGCGGGTTCTATTGGCTACGTGGAGTACTCCTACGCACTGGCGGCGAACTTCAGCAATGCGCTTCTGAAGAACCAGTCCGGCAGCTACGTGGCCCCATCGACTGGCAGCATCGCAGCCGCGGGAGGCACCATCTCGGGTCTCAGCCCGACCAATTTCAACATCATCAACGGAGCGGGTAGCGGCACGTACCCGCTGGCCAACTTCAGCTGGGCCCTGATCTACCAGAAGCAGTCCAACACCAACACCGGGCTGGTGCTTGGGAAGCTCTTCCAGTGGATCATCACCACCGGTCAGTCCTACGCCCAAGGCTTGGGCTATGCCCCGTTGCCCGCCAACGCTGTTGCCCTGGCCCACTCCACCTTGCTGCAGCTCCAGAACTCGAGCGGGCAAGCCCTCTTCACGAGTTGACCGATGGCTTCGTAGCGGGCCGTAGAGTGTCGGATCGATGACCCATGCAGGGTTGGGCCAGGAATCCTCGGATCACGAACAACGGGCGAACGATCATCGTTCGCCCGTTGCCGCGTTGATCGCCCGACGGCAACATCACGGCGGCGGGACTGCCTATGCCTTGGTGCGCTGGGGCGGGGCAGTGATATTCGCGGCCATCGTCATCTCGCTGCTCGTCAGCTTGATCTGGCAGTCGGCTCCGGCCTTCCGTCACTCGGGTTTCGGATTCATCTTCAGCGGCAACTGGGATCCCAGTGCTGATGATTTCGGCGCCGGTGTCTTCATCATCGACACCATGATCACGACCACGGTGGCACTGCTCATCGTCATACCAGTAGGCATCGGCACCGCCGCCGCACTCTCGGAACTTCTGCCACGACGGATTGCCGGTCCACTGTCGACATGCATCGACCTCTTGGCCGCTGTACCCAGCATCGTGGTCGGCCTGTGGGGATTGCTGGTACTGGTGCCTCTGTTCGAGCGGCACGTCGAGCCATTCCTGCAAAAGATTCCGCTGGTCCGTCATCTCTTCGGCGGCGGAGATCTTGGCTCCGGGATTTTGCTCGCTTCGGTGGTGCTCGCCGTAATGGCACTCCCGACCATGATCGCCCTGACCCGGACCGCATTCCAGGGTGTGTCCATTGCGGATCGCGAGGCCGCCATGGCATTGGGCGGTACCAAATGGCAGGTGGTACGCCAGGCCGTGATTCCAGGCGCTCGCTCTGGAATAGAAGCGGCCATCACCCTGGCCACTGGGCGGGCGCTGGGCGAAGCCATCGCTGTTGCGCTCGTGATTGGTGGAGGCGTGACGCTCCCCCATTCCCTTCTCAGTACAGGTACCACGCTTGGCTCCGCCGTCGTCAACTTCTTCTCGGAGGCTGCAGGGCTCCAGCGAAGTGCGGTCATCGGCTTGGTTGTTGTGCTGTTGGCCTTCACTACCGTCTTCAACATCGGCGGTCAGTACCTTCTTCGCCACCGGACCGGGCGCCAACCCGAACGGGCCGACGCTGAAGACCTGGTGACAGACGTAGAGAGCGTGCCGGCATGACTGTCGGCGTCACAACCTCATTTGACCGCGCCGGGGACCTCCTTTCGCCCGAGTCGATCGCCCGTCGGCGGGCCGTCGTGCGGGAGTCATCTCGGTCAACACTGCGCCGGCGACGACTCATCGGCGATGCCACCCAGGCTGCTTGCTATATCGCACTGGTGGTCGTGCTGATTCCACTGGTGGCGTTGATCACATACACAATCAGCCGAGGCGCTAAGGGAATCTCTGTCGCATTCTTTACTCAGGTGCCCGTACCTCAGGGGGTCCCCGGAGGCGGCATCTCAAACGCCATCGTCGGCACGGTGATCATCGTGGCCGTGGCCGCGGCAATGGCGATCCCAACTGGTTTGGCAGTGTCCCTTTTCCTTATTGAGCGCAAAGGAAAACTGGCGTCCACCATCCGTTTCGTGGCCGACGTCATGTCCGGTATTCCCTCCATTGCCATTGGTGTGTTCGCCTACGCCCTGATCGTCGTGCCCACCCACACCTATTCAGGCATTTCCGGCAGCTTTGCATTGGCCGTGCTCATGCTTCCGATCATCATCCGATCGGACGAATCAGCCATGCGAAGTGTGCCCGATGACCTATGGGATGCAGCCTTGGCGCTTGGAGCCAGCCCGAGTCGGGTTGCTCGCTCGGTCGGGGTCAGAAATGCCCTTCCAGGAATTGTCACTGGCAATTTGCTGGCCGTGGCGCGTGCAGTCGGAGAGACTGCGCCCCTCTTGTTCACCGTCTTAGGCAACCCGCTTTTCGAGACCAATCCGCTCCATCCCATGAGCGCCATGCCGTTCACCATCCTCACCGACGGTTCCCAGCCGTACCCGCTTCTGCAGACCACGGCGTGGGCCACCGCGCTCGCGCTTCTGACCTTCGTGCTGCTCTTAAGCATTGCCGCCCGAGCCTTCGCCTCGTTCATGACACGCAATGCCCGATAGCCCCCGCCCCATAGCGGTGACGCTGGAACACGTCACGGTCACATACGGCAAGGTCGAAAACGCCAAGCAAGTCGCCGTGCGTGATGTGAATCTGGAACTACCAACCAATCAGGTCACTGCGCTCTTGGGACCCTCGGGCTGCGGCAAGACCACCATTCTGCGGTCCATCAATCGGATGCACGACCACACCTCGGGCCGCGTCGAAGGGACCATCAAGGTGGGAGACCTCGACGTCTACGCGCGGGACACCCAGCCGGAAATTGTGCGTACGCGAGTCGGCATGGTGTTCCAGCGACCCAATCTCTTCCCTACCCGGAGCATCTTTGACAACGTGGTGTCCGGATTGCGCATGAACGGAGTGAAGAAGCGGGAATTCCTGCTCGAGGCGGCCGAGGCCGCCCTGCGTCAGGCCGCATTGTGGGACGGGGTCAAGAATCGGCTTCACACTCCGGCCACGCGCCTCTCGGGCGGACAGCAGCAGCGGCTCTGCATTGCCCGTGCTTTGGCCGTGGAGCCTGAAGTCCTCCTTCTCGATGAGCCCTGCTCGGCCCTCGATCCCCTGGCCTCCGCCCATATCGAAGAACTCATTGTGCAACTGGCCTCGCACCTGACCATCGCCCTGGTGACGCACAACCTCTTCCAGGCCACTCGCATTTCCGATCAGACCGCTGTCTTCCTCCTCAGCGATGCCGGAGTGGGACAGCTGGTGGAATACGGCCCGACGGTCCAGATCTTCGAATCTCCCTCTGACCCGCGCACTCGTGAATACGTCACTGGACATATCGGGTAGCCGTTCCGCCACTTGACGCTGGTCTCCGATGTCTCGCGACATCAAAAAGGCGCCCCCGGAAGGAATCGAACCTTCGACCAATGGATTAGAAGTCCACCGCTCTATCCGCTGAGCTACGGAGGCTTGGGCCGCCCACAAGCCTGACATACCCCGCTGACCGGGAGATTCATGGCATTGCGTCGCTTGGACTGATCATCCCAGGGACCCTTGTCCATGTGCCACACTTATGCCCCTCGGTGGGCGTAGCTCAGTCGGTTAGAGCGCCAGGTTGTGGTCCTGGAGGCCGGGGGTTCGAGACCCCTCGCTCACCCCAAAGTGTGCCGACCGCTTCTGCGGTCGGTGCTGAAATCGAATAGACGGGAGTGATGCCGTCGTCATGGCTGCGCCTGGCAGAACAGTGCTGATCACGGGTGCCTCATCAGGCATCGGCGAAGCCCTGGCTAAGGAATTGGCCGCCCGGGGCGACACCGTGGCGCTGGTGGCCCGCCGACAGGATCGCCTCGACGCAGTGCTGGCCGAGTGCCGGTTATCTGCGCCCGAATCCGAACGATGGGTCGCTGACCTGTCCGATCCTTCCAACGCGGCGGAACTGGCACTCTCGATCTGGGATCACTACGAAGGAATCGACGTCGTGATCAACAACGCAGCCGTACCCATGCGGCGGCACGCCACCAAGCTCACGATGGCCGAGGTCGAGCGCACCATGACCATTAATTTCTTCTCTCCGGTTGCCCTCACACTTGCTCTCCTTCCTCGCATGCTGGCGCGTCAGTCCGGCACCATCGTCAATGTCTCGAGTCTGGGCGGGCGGCTCGGCATCGCGACTGAGGCGGCCTATTCGGGATCCAAGTTCGCCCTGGCTGGTTGGAGCGAAGCACTGGCGCTCGACCTCGACGGATCGGGAGTTTCCGTACGCTTGATCCTGCCCGGCGCCATCGACACCGAGATATGGGATCAGCCCGACAATGACGATCCTCTCTACGACGGGCCAAAGGAACCCCCGTCGGTAATTGCCGGCGGCATTGCCGACGCCATCGAAAGCGACACGTTCGAGCACTACCTCCCCGACATGAAGGCCATCATCGAAATGAAGACTTCTGACTTCGACACCTTTCTGGTGGGCATGCGCGGCATGACCGCTGCATCCAACGCCAAGGCGCAATCATGAAGGCGCTGCTCTTTGGGGCCGCGCCCGACAAGGCTGAAGCCCGCCCCTCCCCCACAGACGAACTGGAGACCATGCTGGCCGGGCTCCCGTTCGGGCTGCACGACATGGACGACGCCCGCATGGTGCGACCGGATTGGGTCATCACCAAGCCGATCCTTTCGGGCATCTGTGGTTCGGACGCCAAACTGGTTTTGGGTGACTTCAGCACGGGAGATATGGATAACCCCATGGCGGTGTTCTCGTCGCTCCCCCATGTCCCGGGACACGAGGTCGTGGCCGAGGTGGTGGCCATGGGTCCAGACGCCAAGGGTCTCGACATCGGTCAGCGGGTCGTGCTGAACCCGTGGCTAACCTGTGGTCCGCGAGGGATCGAGCCCAAATGTCCGCCCTGCCAGTCGGGCGACCTCAGTCTGTGTTGGAGCTTCACCAAAGGCGACCTCGGACCCGGAGTACATGTCGGGGTGATTACCGGCGCACCCGGAGCATGGGCCGAACTGTTGTCCGCCCACGATTCGATGTTGATTCCGGTTCCCGACGGCATCTCCAATGAAGCTGCAGTGCTGGCCGATCCATTCTCGGTCTCGTTTCACGCCATCGTGCGCCACCCACCGCCTAAGGGGGGCCGGGTGCTCGTCTACGGTGCCGGCGCTCTCGGCCTGACCAGCGTGGCCATCCTGCGAATGCTCTATCCCGATGTCGAAGTCGGCGTCGTCGCTCGATTCGAGGCTCAGGAAGCAATGGCTCTGCAGTTTGGCGCACACAAAGTGTTCGCCCACGAGCCACGGTTAGCGCTGGTCGAAGCACTGGCTGAATGGTCGGGCGCTGTTCTGCACACGCCTTTTGACGGACTGCCCGTCACTCATCCCGGGCATATCGACGTCGTGTACGACTCAATTGCCAAAGCCGAGACACTCGAAGTGGGCGTTCGGGTGCTGGCCGAGCGGGGGCGCCTCGTCTACACCGGCGTCGCTACTCCCGAGCGGTGGGAGTGGACTCCGATCTACTTCAAAGAAATCACCATCGCCGGCTCTAACGCATTCGGCATGGAGGATCTCGATGGAAGACGCGAGCACGCCATTGTGCATTACCTGAGACTGGTTGAAGAGGGCCGTCTCGACATCACCCCCATGCTGACTCACCGCTTCGGTCTATCCGATTGGTGGGACGCGCTCAAAGCCATCGCCCGCCAGGACCAGAGCGGTGCGCTCAAGGTGGCGTTTACGCCGAACGGCTAAGCACCAATCCCGAGTAACCGAAAGCGCTCGTAGCGCGCCGAAGTCGCCTCCAGCCACGTCGGATCCGGATCAATGATGCGGCCAGTGGTGGCCCATCGGGACGAATCACTCAGGTTGGTCTCCAGGCCGGCCGCCATGCGGGCGAAGAAGGCGGCGCCTCGAGCCGCACCGTCTGGTACCGCTACAGCGTGCACGGGAAGATTGGTGGCATCGGCGACCGCCGACATCCAAGCCGTGACTCGGGAACCGCCACCGCTGGCCACGATTCGCCGCGCCGGCGCGCCCGCCGTCTCAATGATGCGTCGGATGACGAACCCGCTCGACTCGAAGGCCGCACGCTCGATGGCTGACCCATCGGATCCGATGTCCAGGTCGTGCAGCGCACCTCGCAACGTGTGGTCGTTGAAGGGCGTCCGCTCCCCTCGTATATAGGGCAACCAGACCGGGACCCTGCCGGGCAATCCAAGCCGCGCTTCAAGTCGTTCCCTGGCGGGTCCAGGGCGTGGCACCTGACGCATGAGCTGGCGTACCCAGTCCACGAACAGTGCCCCGGCGTTGCTGGGACCGCCGACCAGGAACAGGTCGGGGGTCGAGTGGGGGTAGCTGATGAGTCCGGGCACTTCGAGCCAGTGGTCGGTCACGACCCAGACGATCAGTGTGGCGCCGAAGATCACGTAGACATCGCCCGCCTGGACGGCACCGGCGACGACCTGATCACACAGGGCATCGATGGAGCCGCCGGTAAAGACCGTGTCAGATCCGGGCAACGTGCCACCCGCTTGACACATGGGCACGACGACGGGGAGTTGGCTCGCCTGGACCCCGATGGTCTCCAGCAGAGAGTTGTTCCATTTGCCCCATGAGTGCAGTGCACCAAGGGAGGCCGTCACGGCGCTGTCGATGGCGGGCACTCCGGAAATCGCGTGAGTGGCGACGGCCTGACAAGGCCAGTAACCGGCGGCATTGGGTGCCATCCGGACACCCCAGCCCATGAAGCCCTCGGCATCGACCATGGCGCCAGGCGGAAGTTGCTTGGCAGTTCCACCCTCTTCACCGGCGTTGTGGTGCGGTCGGCCCTCAATGTCACCGTAGAGGAGCCCGGGAAGCACAGGGATGCCCTGACGGTTCACCGCCGTCAACGACGGGACCATGGACGCCACCGTCACACCGGAGACATCCCCGTTGCCGTCGGCTGCCAACTGCTCGAGAAGATCGTCGAAGGCTTTCTTCGGTCCCACGCACCAGGCCTTCTTGGCTTCGTGGCGAAGGTGGTCCGGTTCGGGTGCCATGATCCGATGGGGCACACGGCTGGTGGCCAACACCTCACCCTTTTCGTCGACTGCCAGGGCCTTTACTGATGTTGTCCCAATATCAACCCCGATAGTGACAGTGCCGCGACGGTTGCTCACAAATCTGACATCCGTGTCATGATCCGCCATTATGGACGACGATTCGCACACTGAGAGGGGCTTGCATTCATGAGTGACACCCGGCCGAAGGCACTGGTGACCGCAGCAGTCAGCGGTCCCGGACTCGACCTGCTGCATCAGTTGGCCGATCTCGTCCTCGACTCGTGGTTGGACCAACCCACGTTGCGTATTTACAACGCAGCCCAGTTGGCAGCGCGAGTGGCCGAGGAGGGTGCCAACGTTGTGGTGGTCGAGAGCGACGTCTGTGGCGCCGACCTCTACGAGCAGCCCATCATCGCAGTCGCCAGTTGTCGTGGTGACCCCAACAACGTCGACATACCCGCCGCTACGGCCGCTGGCGTGCCCGTGCTCTACGCCCCCGGTCGAAATGCCGATGCCGTGGCCGAGCTGGCCGTCGCGCTCCTCTTCGCCGCCACTCGCGGTGTCGTGCCCGCCGACAAGGACGTTCGAGAAGGCGAGATCTACCGGGACGGCAAGATCCCCTATCAGCGCTACCGGTCCTGGGAGATGGCCGGAAAGACTGTGGGCCTGGTCGGCCTCGGAGCCGTGGGACGCGCCTTGCGCTGGCGCCTGCGCGGCCTCGGCCTGGACGTCCTGGCCTATGACCCCTACGCCTCCGATGCCACCTCGTCGCTGGACGAACTGTTCGAACGCTCAGACATCATCTCGGTGCATGCACCGGTGACGGAGGAGACCACCGGCATGATCGGCACCGACGCCTTCGCCAAGATGAAGGATGGCGTGGTCTACCTAAATACGGCGCGGGCCAAAATTCACGACACTGATGCTCTCGTAGCGGCATTGCAGTCAGGCAAGGTGAGTGCGGCCGGCCTCGATCACTTCGAGGGTGAATTCCTGGCCGTGGATCACCCCTTGACCACATTTCCGAATGTGGTGCTGACGCCGCACATCGGTGGTGCGACCTATGACACCGAGTCGAACCACACTCGGACGATCGCAGAGGACTTGTGTCGCCTCATGGCCGGCGCGCGCCCGCTGCACATCGCTAATCCCGAGGTTCTCCCCGCCTGACGTGGCAGCAGACCAGCCCACCATCATCGCCACCAGCATCGGGTTCCAGGCCGACGGACCTGACCCGGGCAACGTCCGACCAGGACCGTCATTCCAACTGGCCGCCGAGCTGGCGCATGCCGGCAAGCACCCGCGGCTATGCATCATCGGCACCGCCCTTGGGGATGATGCATCACGCCTTGCTGTCGATCATCACGCCTTCTCCAAACTGGGGATGATCAGTTCCCATTTGGCTCTGTTCCCGATGCCCAACGTGAACGACGTGCGGGCCCACCTGCTGGCCCAAGACATCATCTGGGTTGGAGGAGGCAGCACGGCCAACCTGTTGGCCCTCTGGCGCCTCCACGGCCTCGACACCATTTTGCGGGAGTGCTGGGAGACTGGCGTCGTCCTCATGGGTGTCTCGGCTGGATCGCTGTGCTGGCATATCGGCGGCACCACCGATTCCTTCGGTGTTGAGCTCCAGCCCGTGACCAACGGGCTTGCCTTCCTGCCCTACAGCAACAGCCCGCATCATGATGCCGAGCCTCGCCGCCGACCGACCATCCATGGCTTGATTGCCGACGGCACACTGCCTGACGGCTACGCCACCGAGAATGGAACCGGGCTGGTCTTCTTTGGCACCGAACTACACGAGGCCATCACCGAGTATCCGGACAGGACGGCTTACTCGCTGAAGCGAGACGGCGACACCGTCATTGAGACACCACTGCCGACCAGGCTCCTGACCTGAGGCCAAGGCAGGCAGTGCCGTTCACCACCGCGAGCTCAGTGCCAGTGGCATCGTCGTAAGGACGACTGGTGACTCCAACCGAGAGCGAAGAACCCGATCGCCCAGCCGGCCTGGAAGTTCTCATGTACGACTACCTCTCGGCCGTGAGCACTCACGACGTCGAGGCCCTATCTGCTCTGTTCACGCCCAATGCCACGCTCATCAGCGGTGAAGTCACACTTGAAGGCCGGGACAAAGTCGTTGGGTACTACGTCGCCAACACATTCACCTTCGACGACTTTCGGCCTCAGCCCGGCCCTCTCCATATAGATGGCAATTGTGTCAGCGTCACCATTCAGGTGCACATGGGTGGAGTCGATCACACGGTTCACGATGTCTTCGAGACGGAGGACGGCAGGATTACATCCCTACACATCACTGGATTTGATGACGCCCTCCGTTCAGCGCGTCGAACGGACTGACACAAGCAGCTCGGCTATAGGGCGGGCGAAGGCTGCGGTCCCCGCAAGAGCCGGCCGGGCAGTTCACCTGTGGATTGATCGTGCTCACGGACAACGACACCCGACTTCACCGTGGCCACGTAGCCTCGTGCCCGCTGAATGAGCCGCTTGCCCGATGCCGGTAGGTCGTAGACCATTTCGGGGGGCTCGAGCGCCAGCGCATCGTGATCGATGACATTGACGTCGGCCAAGTAGCCCGGAGCCAGCACGCCGCGGTCGCGGAAGCCGTATAGCTCCGCCGTGCGGCGAGTCTGAAGGTGCACGACCTGCTCCACGGGCAGTTGTTCGCCACGGGAGCGATCGCGGGCCCAATGGGAGAGCATGAAGGTGGGCAAGCTGGCGTCACAAAGGACACCGCAGTGCGCGCCTCCGTCGCCCAGACCCAACACGGTGGCCGGGTGCGTCAGCATTTCGCGCACTGCGTCCAAATTGCCGGCGGAATAGTCGAGCAGCGGCAGGTAAAGCAGTTCGTGGCCGTCGCGCTGCAACATGAGGTCGTACAGCACCTCTGCGGCGGGGCGACCCTCACGCTCGGCAATGGCCGACACGCTGCATTCGGGTCCCGGCTCGTAATTCGGGGGGTTTCCCAAAGGGAACAACTTGTGCAGGTTGGCCAGGAGCAGCGACACGAAGCCACCGGGCTTGGGCACTTCTTCGAGAATGGCGCGACGCACTTCATCGGAGCGCAAGCGAGCCACGCGTTCGGCCAACGGCAGCGCCTTGAGATCCTGGTAGGCGCGGTGGTGCGAGAACGGATGGGTGGCTGACTCGAAGCCCACCATGAGAGAGGTGGGTTTGCCTGCCACCTGAGGCACCAGCCACGCACCCTTACGATTGGCAGCTACGCCCCGGTTGATCCATTCTCGCCACAGGTCGGGAGCAAAGTCGGCTTGCAGTACCTGGTACGTCACCGGGACTCCAGCCCGAGTGCTGATCTCGGACATCCAGGCAAACTCATAATCGAGGTCCATCAGGTCACTGGCCACCGAGAACACCCGGTGTCCCGCCTTGCCCAATGCTTCGCCGATAGCGATGAGCTCATCGGCTGACGCGGTCGTGCCAGCCGCCAATTCGCCGTCCTTGGCTCGGTGCAACACCGTGCGGGTGCTCGAAGCACCGATGGCCCCGGCGTGAACGGCCTCACGGACGAGGGCAGCCATCTCGGCGATCTCATCCGAAGTGGCTTCCGCGTTGGCCCGACCTTCGCCGACCACGAAGGCGCGCAGTGCACCGTGGGGAATAAGCGCGGCAACGTCAAGGACGCGGTTGGTGCGCTCGACTTCGTCGAGGTACTCCGGGAAGGATTCCCAGTTCCAGGTCATGCCCTCGGACAGCGCCGCGCCCGGGATGTCTTCGACACCCTCCATAAGTTGGATCAGCCATTCCCGGTCGGAAGCACGGGCAGGGGCGAAGCCCACGCCGCAGTTGCCCATGACCACCGTGGTCACACCATGCCAACCCGAGGGCGACACTTCCGGGTCCCAAGTGGCCTGGCCGTCGTAATGAGTGTGGATGTCAACCCAGCCCGGAGTGACGAGCTTGCCTTCGGCGTCGATCTCCCGATGACCCGTTCCCCCAACTTCGCCCACGGCGACAATCCGATTGCCCTCTATGGCGACGTCCCCATGGCGGGTGGCCTTGCCGGTCCCATCGGCGATGGTGCCACCTCGAATGACCAGGTCGTGCATTGGTGCTCCTCTCTCGGGATGCAACTCAGGCGGCCACTGCATTGAGCAGCGAACCGCGACTTACACGGAGCGCATCGAGCTGTGACGAGTCCTGTTCGGGACCGGCAAAGTAGGAGGCTATCCGTCCTATGAATTCGCCGTCGGCCATCAATTCATCGGGCCGAATCAGCGTGTTGATCATGCGCAACAACCCACGGGCGATTACGGGATCGACCGTATTTCCCAGCATCACATCGGCAATCAGCAGTCCGAACTTCCGGGCAAAGGGCTCCTCGGTCTTACCCTCGCCGGCACTCTGACCCATCTTGTCCATCATTACGGCCGAGTGGTACCAGGGCTCGACCTCTTGCGCCGAGAGTGCTTCGTAAGTGGCCGCCCGCTGCCGTGGATCCCCTGGATGTTCTGCAAAAGCGTCGGCCAAGAGCGTGGCCTGCACGAAGGCCAACGAACAGCCCCGCCCGTACATGGGGTTGGTGCAGGTATGCGCGTCGCCCACCGCATGGAAGCCGGTCACGAGGGCCTGGCCGTTACCGTCGGCAAATCGCCGAAGCCGATTGATGAGGCCACCCATTGGTCGGACCGGGCCTATGGGCTCGATGCCATCGTTGACGAAGAATCGATCGGGTCCGGGCAGCGCGTGGCAGGCTCGATCGAAAGCTTCTGGATCCATCAGCGCGCTGCGCAACTCGCTGTCGGACGATCGGACAGCCAGCGTGACCGAGAAGGTCGAGCCGTCGCACGGGATGGCCAAATACTTGAGGTAACCGAAGTCGCCGCCGAGTCGAGCGTCTACTGCGAGCGTGAAGTCGCTGGGTCGGCGATACCAACGGGTGAGATACACGATCTCGGAGTTCACAACTTCTTCGGAGAGTTCGACCCCCATGTCGGCGAGCCATGGCGCCACCGCTCCCCGTCGACCCGTGCAGGCCACCACGTCGCCATGCAGGGTGCTGCCGTCGCTGAGCCGAACGCCGGTGACGTGCGGACGGTCGCCGGCCTCGCTCATCAGTCCTTCGACGTTGATGTCCGAGCGAAAGGTCACGCCAGATTCTCGGCGCACCGCGTCTCGTAGAGCCCACTCGAACGTCGTTCGGCGCACAATCAGCGTGTTGAGGTCTTCATCCCCCGGCTCGTAGTCACCCAGACTTCCGGTAAGCGTCATCGATTCCGCCCCGGCCTTTTGCAGGGCGTCGAGGATGTCTGGGAATCGCTGTCGCAGCACCACCGTCATCCGAGCCAGGAAGCCGTGCGTCTGATGCGCCTGTGGCGCGCCGTGGCGTTCAGTGGCGAAAGCAGCCTCAGCGTCAGTGCATTCACCCAGCGCGTCCCGTTCGAGAACGGTGACGGGATACCCAAGGCGTCCCAGGGCCAATGCGGTCGCCAGCCCAGCCGACGCTTCCCCCGGCCACAATGACGTGACCGTCCGAGTCGGACCTCAGACCCAACTGCGGACCTTCTCGATCATGGCGACGGGATCGCCGCCTACCGGTGTCACGTTGACGTGGGTCACGCCGGCCTCGGCAAAGGCGGCCAACCGCTCCTTGATGTAGCCCTCCGGTCCACAGAGTGAGGTGGACTCGAGCAGCTCCTGCGGGACCAGCGCAGCGGCCTCGGCCTTCTTGCCCGACAAGTACAGGTCCTGAATCTCGGCCGCTTCCTTCTCATATCCGTAGCGGCAGGCCAATGCGTTGTAGAAGTTTTTGCCCTTCGCTCCCATGCCACCGATGTAGAGCGCAGCTGCGGCACGGCCCAGCTCACGAATCGGGGCAACGTCGGCCTCCTCACCAATGGCCAGAATGCCGCCGGCCGCAATCTGCAATGGCTCCAGGCTGGCATCACGCTTGGCCTTTCCGGCATCGAGCGCGGGACCGAACACTTCCGCGCCTTCTCGGGCACGAAGAAGAGCGGGAGCCATCCTTCGGCGATCTCGGCCGTCATGGCCACGTTCTTCTCTCCGAGCGCGGCCACCCAGATTGGGATGCGCGGTCGCTGCGGACGGCCGATGATCTTGAGTGCCTTGCCCAATCCGGTTCCCTGGTCTGCGGGAAGGGGAATGGTGTAGGCCGCCCCTTCGTGCGTCAATGGCTCTTCGCGGGCCCAGACTTTCCGGCACACATCGACGATCTCTCGGGTACGCGTCAAGGGACGGTCGTAGGCCACGCCGTGGAAGCCCTCGATCACTTGGGGGCCCGATGCGCCGAGTCCCAGCACGCAGCGACCGCCCGACATGGCATCGACACCGGCCGCCGTCATGGCGAGCAGCGTCGGCGTACGCGTGAAAATCGGCAGGATGGCCGCGCCGATCTGCACCCGCTCCGTCTTGGCTGCCAGATATCCCATAAAGCTGGGAGCGTCATAGCCATAGGCCTCCGCCACCCACACGATGTCCAGCCCCACCTTCTCCAATTCGGAGGCTTGGCGCGCTGACTCGGCGAAGCCTCCTGCGTAACTCAGTGGCATCGAAAGCTGCACGTACGGCTCCCTTCAGATCGGTGAGGAGGACTGGAAACGACTGTAACCAACACTAGGATATGGTAACGAGTGTTGCCAAGTGAGCCATATGACTACCACTGACACCGATCCTCAGCTGCGACGTTGGAAGGGCGTACCGCTGGACGCCCGCAAAGCGGAGCGGCGCGAGCAGCTGGTGGACGTTGCCTTCGAACTGCTGGGCGATGACGGACTCCGGGGCACCACCGTCCGCGGCGTCTGCCAGGCGGCCCGGCTCAACCCCCGCTACTTCTACGAGAGCTTCGACGGCCTCGAAGCATTGCTACTCGCCGTCTTTGATCGCCTGGTGGTCGAGTCGACGCAGGTGGCACTTGAGGCCATTGAGGCATCGGGGCCGGACCCATCGGCTCGCGCCATCGCAGTGATTGATGCCGTGGTCCGTTACGCCACTGCCGACCCTCGGCGCGCTCGCATCCTCTTCGTGGAGGCACGTGGTGATGATCGCCTCAGTCGACGGCGCCTAGACACCTTGCACGCCACAGCCGAATTCTTGGAGCGCTACCTGTGGCGCCAGACCAATGTGGCCAACGACAAAGTTGGTCTTGTCGCCTCGCATTTGTTGGTGGGTGGACTGACCGAACTGGTGGTGACGTGGCTCGACGGTCGCCTCAATGTGTCCCTCGATGAACTGGTCCAAGATGCCGCTGCTCTGACGGTGGCCGTGGGTTCGGGCGCAGTCGGAGTGGCAAGGTCCAGACAGTCACGAAACGGAGCCGACGAGGAGAATTAGTCTGCGCTCATGAACCTGGTTGATCTACCTCCCGGAGTCAGAGAAGAAGCGCAGACATTCAACGCTGCACTCGAGGAACTGCTGGCCACAGTGCCGGCCACCCATGAAGTTGAGCCGGCCCAGACTCGACGCATCCGCGCCAGCGGAGAGGGCATCTTCGGGCCGGTCGTTCATTGCGAAGGTGCCGAGGACCGGAGCTACGACTTCCAGGGCGGGACGGTCCAGGTCAGAGTCTTCGCACCTGAGCGTCCCACGGGCGTCTACCTCCACATCCATGGTGGTGGCTTCACCCTTGGGGCGGCTGATCAACAGGACACCATGTTGGAAGAAACGGTGACGCGAACCGGCATGGCTGTGCTGAGCGTCGAATACCGACTCGCCCCCGAACATCCGTATCCGGCCGGGCCTGAAGACTGCGAGCGCGCTGCGCTGTGGCTGGTGTCCGAGGGAGCGAAGGAGTTCGGCGTGAATCGGCTCCTCATCGGAGGCGAGTCGGCGGGTGCCAACCTGAGCGCCATCACCCTGCTGCGCCTGCGGGATCACCACGGCATCACCGGTGCGTTCGTGGGTGCCAACCTGACGTTCGGAGGCTTCGACCTGGGTGGCACTCCAAGCCTTCGCAATTGGGGAGAGCGAAACCTGGTCATCAACACGCCCATGTGCTGGTGGTTCAACCAGCAATACCTCGCCAATGCCGATGTAGCCACCTACCAAGACCCCGGAATGTCACCGCTCTTCGCTGACCTGCATGACATGCCATCCGCGCTCTTCAGTGTGGGGACACTGGACCCGCTCATTGATGATTCGTTGTTCATGGCAGCCCGCTGGGCCGCCGCTGGGGCCGAGGCTCAACTCGACGTCTATCCCGAAGGACCCCATGCATTCACCGTCTTCCCAACCAAACTGGCGCTCATCGCCCGGAATGCGCAGTACGACTTCATGAATCGGATGCTGGACGGTGCTCCCTCTCGACTCGGCCAGTAGCCGTGCCCGTATCAGGCGCCGATGTCGTCCTTTTTGATTTAGGCGGCGTCCTCATCGACTTCGGCGGAGTCGGACCGATGCGGCAACTGGCCAACATCGACAGCGACGACGCGCTGTGGCTGCGCTGGTTGACCTGCCCTTGGGTGCGCACCTTTGAACGCGGCCACTGCTCGCCCGAGGAATTCGGAACCGGCATGGTCGAGGAATGGGGGCTGGACATCTCGGCGGATGCATACCTGGCCGCATTTGCTAGCTGGCCCGGCGGGCCGCTTCCTGGCGCCCTCGAGCTGGCCCAAGAGGTGCGAGACCTTCTGCCGACGGGGTGCCTCAGCAACACAAACACTCTGCACTGGACCGCTCACTTTTCGCAGTGGCACCTGGTCGAAACGCTCGACCACTGCTTCCTGTCATTTGAAATGGGCATGGTCAAACCAGATTCGGAAATCTTTGACGAAGTGGCAGGTGCTCTGGGGACCGATCCATCGCGCATCGTGTTCCTCGACGACAACACGCTCAACGTCGACGCAGCGTCAAGGGCCGGTTTCCAAGCAGCCCACGTCCGAGGCGTGGAAGGAGCGCGGGAGGCCTTGCTCGAGATGGGCATCCTGGGCACCACTTGATCACCGGTGAGCACTCCTCCTGCGACGTTCGGTTATTCGAGGACTTTCCCGATCTGTGGGGTCCAGATAATCCCGCTCTCCAATTGGTCGGGTCGATGGTGACGCCTGAAGGCTGACGCCACGGGGCGCTCGCCCCGGCTTGGTCATGCGTATCATGCGCCGATGGTTGCCAACGGCCCCTCATTCCGTCTTCTGCCGCGCCTCAGTGACGACACCAGGTTCTTCTGGACGTCGGGTGCAGACGGCGTCCTGCAGTTCCTTCGCTGCGGCGACTGCCGCAACTACATCCATCCGCCGGGGCCAGTGTGTCCACAGTGTCTTTCTCGAAACCTCGCTCCGGAAACCGTGAGCGGACGTGGAACGGTAGAGACCTTCTCCGTGAACTATCAACAGTGGATACCGGGGAGCGACCCGTACATCATCGCCTGGGTGTCCATACCCGAACAGTCCTCCGTACGACTCACCACCAATCTCGTTGATGTTGAGCCTGATGACGTCTCGATCGGCATGGAGGTCGAAGTGGTCTTCGAGCAGAACGACGATGTCTACATTCCTCTCTTCCGCCCAGTATCGGAAGGTGCGGCGCAATGAGTCCCCGCCCGACAGAAGAGCCAATGGAGCGACGAGCCATCATTTCGGGCATCGGCCAGTCGGCCATCGGCCGCCGATTGGGGCGGGACGACCTCGACCTCACCATTGAGGCTGGACTGGCCGCCATCGCCGATGCCGGGCTCACCCGTGACGACATAGACGGCATCTCGACCTACCCGGGAATGGGTACCGGGACTCCTGGTTTCGCCGGACCAACCACGCCTGAAGTGCAGGACGCCATGGGACTGTCCGTGAACTGGCATGACGGTGGTGGCGAGGGAGCGGGACAGATGCGAGCGGTGATCGCAGCCAGCCTGGCCGTGGCGGCGGGACTGGCCAAGAACGTGCTGGTCTATCGAACAGTGACGGAGGGCACGGCCCAGGGAACGGGCGGCCGCCAGGGCATCGGTGGCGGCGGGTCGGGTGGAGGAGGTGTGCCCCGCTTCGGCGGGTTCATGCAGTGGTCGCTCCCATTTGGCGCGGTGTCCGCCGCCAATTGGATTGCCATGGTGGGCCAACGCCGAATGCACGAGTTCGGTCTCACGAGAGAGCAGCTGGGCCAAATCGCAGTGAATGGTCGGCGCAATGCCGGCCTCAATCCCAACGCGATTTATTCGGATCCCATGTCATTGGACGACTACCTGGCCGCCCGCATGATCTCGACTCCGCTGTGCCTATTTGATTGCGATGCGCCATGTGACGGTTCGACCGCCGTCATCGTCTCGCATCGAGATATGGCAGACGACCTCGATCACCCCGCCGTCAGCATCAACGCGGTGGGAACCGCACTGCGTGGTCGCCCGAGCTGGGATCAGTTCGACGACATCACCACCATGGCCGCCCGTGATGCTGGAGCGTCAATGTGGGAGCGCACCGAGTTGACCCCGACCGATGTTGACACGGCGCAGCTGTACGACGGATTTTCTGTATTGACCATTGTGTGGCTGGAAGCACTGGGTTTCTGCGGGCGTGGCGAGAGTGGACCGTTCATTGAAGGCGGGCAGGCCATCGCCCGCGACGGCGTGCTGCCGCTCAACACTGCGGGCGGACAGCTCTCAGGCGGACGGCTGCATGGATTTGGGCTGATCCATGAAGCGTGCGTGCAACTTCGTGGTGAAGGTGGCCCACGGCAGGTCATTCGTCAGGGTGGCCGCATGCCTGAGGTGGCCGCAGTCGCCAATGGAGGCGGTCCCATCGCCGGCTCCATGTTGTTGACTCGGGGCATCCGTTAGCCCCGTCAATTGCAGCGCACCCGCTACCATCAGGGCGGTGCATGGGGCGGGGGCAAGCAAGTGGGCGCTTGCCGTCCTTCTGTCGGTGGCGGTATGTACTTCATTGAGCTTGGTGCCAGCAGGCGCTGTCCCAACCGCTCCGGCCACCTTCATCATTGTGGCGTCGCCCACGGGGCAAGGTTCGACCTGCACGTCGAGCGCTCCGTGTTCTCTGCTCAGCGCGCAGTCAATGGCCAGGCAGCTCAGTCCCACCATGCAATCGAATATCGACGTGACGCTCAATGACGGCACCTACGACTTGACCAAACCGCTTACGTTCGGCGCACAGGATTCCGGCATGAACGGGTTCCAGGTCATTTATTCAGCCGCGCCCGGTGCCCATCCCATTCTGAGTGGAGCAGTGGCGGTCACGGGATGGCATCAGGTCGATGCCGCCACCAACATTTGGGCGGCACCTATCGCACCCGGCTTCGATACGGGGCAGCTGTATGTAAACGGCGTCAACGTGCCCCGCTCCAAGGGTCTGCCATCGGCCTATTACCTGCAGACGTCAACAGGATTTATTTCGTCGTCACCGGTGCTCTCCAATTGGCACGACATCACCAACGTGGCCGCGGTCTTTACCGGGGGCAATGGCGCCTGGACCCAGCCCACCTGCAACGTTGCAGCAGTCAGTGGCGACGTCATCACCATGAGCGAACCGTGCTGGAACAATCTGCATCTGCCCGGTGATGGGAGCCAGGAAGTGTCGTGGGTCTACGGGCCTCAAGGCGGATTCGGGGGTCTCTCCGGCGCGGCACAGCCGTCGTTTTTCGAGAACGCGTATGAACTTCTGACGCCCGGTCATTGGGCCATCGATCAGACCAGCCATCAGATCTTCTACGACCCTCCTGCTGGACAGGACGTGACCAACGCCACCGTCTTGGCCCCGGTGCTCCAAACCCTGGTCGACGTCCAGGGCACGCTGGCCGATCCGGTGCATGACCTCACCTTCGAGGGATTGCAGTTCTCCTACGGCACGTGGACACAGCCCGACACGCTGCAGGGATTCGCCGAAATGCAGGCGGATTGGACGCTGACCGGCCCCAACGCAGCGAATGCACAGGGCACCTGCTACTACTCCATCGCGTCCGGCACCTGTCCGTATGCCTCGTGGACTCGCACGCCGGCCAACGTGGTCCTGTCGGCTACCCACGACGTGACGATGGAAGGTGACACGTTCACGCATCTCGGAGGGGCGGGGCTGGACGTCGAATACGGCAGCCAGAACGATCTGATTGAAGGGAACGAGTTCTCCGACATTTCCGCCTCGGGCATTCAATTTGGTAGCACCAACGATCCCAATCCGGCTGCTGTGCACGCCGGCGCCGACGAGATCAATTCGGGCGACACCATCACCGACAACTACATCCACAACGTGGCCAATCAGTACTTGGGCGGCATCGGGATCTGGGTGGGCTACGTCGAAGGGGCTGACATCTCACATAATCAGATTGACGATGTCCCCTACAGCGCCATCAGCATCGGATGGGCCGGCTGGCACTCCAACATCATCGCCCCCAATGCCGACCCCAACGTCAATGCCAACAACCTGATTTCGGACAATCTCATGTTCGACTACATGCAAACGCTGGGTGACGGTGGTGCGATCTATACCAACGGGAGTCAGGCCACCGGCTGGGGTAACGAGCTCGTCATCAGCGGGAACGTGGCGTACTCAGGCACCAATACCGACTTCAGCCTCTACACCGACACCGGATCGAAGTACATCGAACTCACCCACAACGTGGTCTATGACCAGCCCGTCGATTCCTTCGCCTCCGGTGGCTGCCACACCGTGGGGCATATTCGCCTCATCGACAACTACTTCTCTCCCTTTGGACCCCTGTATCCGTGCGATGCGGTCACCGACGTCGAGGTGACGAACGATCAACTGGTGTGCACCGACCTATCGCCCAACCAAGCACCTTCGTCCATCCTCGCTTCCGCCGGGCTTGAGCCGACGCAGCGGGCACTGCTTGGCCATGGTGCGCCCATTGTCAACTTGGTCGGGCCGAGTGAGCTTCCACCCGAGGGCGGTGAGGTCCTCATCAGCGGCAGCGGATTCACACCCACCTCTTCCGTGCACTTCGGCGCGGCTTCGGCCCTTGCCGTCAACGTGATCTCCGCCAACTACATCGAGGCCATGGCGCCACCACACAGCGGCACTGTCGAGGTCATCGTCACCAGCCCCACTGGATCGAGCGCGGCCAGCGCGGCCAGCCAAGAGGAGTTCACCTCATTGCCGTCACCCTGCCTACCCCTGGTGGGTGGCAACTTCAGTTCGTCGCTGGCTCCTTAACCGGGAGACGTACCGGCCAGGTGGTGCGCCGCTCTGGCGGCCAAGGCCACCAGTGTGAGCGTCGGGCCGTAGCCGGCGGACGTCACGAAGACAGATGAGTCCGCCACGACGACGTTGTCCAAGTTGTGCACTCGGCCCCAACGGTCCACCACCGAGGTCTTGGGGTCATCCCCCATTCGGGCGGTGCCGATGACGTGACGACTCTCGGGAATTGGAGTGGTCTCAATGCCGTGATACGAGACACCGGGTGACGAAGTGTGGATGGTCCATTCCGAACCCATCTCTTCCAGCACACCCTGCAAAATCTTGCCGTAGTGCTTCGAAGCCACCAGCTCGTGGCGGCCCGGCTTGTAGGTGACGCGGGCCACTGGAAGCCCTCGGGCATCGCGAATGGACGGACTCAGATCAACCGTATTGGTGGCATACGCCAGGTCTTCTCCCTGCATGATGAAGGCCCACATCCGGTCACCCAGATTTGAGTCGCGCATGGCCTGGGCGTGGTGTCGGCCCCATGGGGTGTGTCTGGCTTCCATGGTCAGGTGTCCCCCGCCAGCGTGCTCGACCAGCCCGCCACGGATGTAGGGGAGTCCCCCCTCGGCCGCTGCGGCCCGGGAGGCATCGTCTTGCACCATGGCATCGTCGTGGACATGGGTCACCGAGCGACCTCGGTGGGGATGCAATCGCACGTCCTTGAAGTGACCCACCACAATGGTCTGAAAATGCACCATCAGGTGGCGCCCCAGCGCTGGGTGGTCCAGGCCCGATATGAGCAACAGGCGTGGCGTCTCGATGGCCCCGCCGGCCACGACGATGAGCTTGGCGTCCATCGATCGCTCCACGCCGTCTGGGCCAATGAAGTCGATGCCGACGGCCCGACTCCCTTCGGTGCGGATCCGAGTGACACAGGTCTCGGCCATGAGCTCGGCCCGACCGGTAGCAAACGTCTTGGTCAACAACGCCACGGGGTCGCCCTTGGCATGGATGGGACAACCGAAAAAGGCGCAGAATCCGCAGTTGTTGCAGCCCGGTCGCCCGTCATAGGGAACGCTGTTGGCCGCGGTCGGTGCTTCGTAGGGATGAAGGCCCCTTCGTTCAGCCGCAGCGGACGAGAGCAGGGCACCGTACATGGGAGCTCCCGGCGGCATCGGGTACTCCCCCGACCGCCAAGCGGCAAAGGGATTGGCGCCCGCTTTCCCGGCCACACCTATGGCTCGCTCCACTTCTGCGTAATACGGCTCCATCTCGTCGTAATCGAGCGGCCAATCATCGACGTGGGCATCGTCCTGGGGTCCGTACGTGGACAGGAGCCGGAAGTCCTCTTCTCGGAAGCGGGGCACCTTGCCATCGGCATGCACTCCACCTCCGCCAACGGTGGTGGGAATGGAGTTCACCTCGCCAACGTGGGTGTGCTCCCCTTCATCGGCGGACATGCGGAAGGCCCTCGGTTCGGTCAGCGGGTCCGGCCCGAGGAAATGACGCGACATGAACTTGATCTCGTCGTTGGAATAGTCGGCAGCGGGCTGAGTGAGGTCATTGGGGTCGAGCAGATGATTGCGACCCTTCTCAATGATCAACACCGACCAACCGGCACGGGTAAGTACTTCTGCCACGGTCGAACCACCAGGACCCGATCCAATAATGATGACGTCCGGGGTCATGGCTGGGATACTTCGGCATCGCTGTAACCCCGCGGCTGCACGTCACCCGGACGTCCGATGTAAGCCCACCCCATTCCGTCACGATTGCCGCCGTATTCCGGAGCGCCGTACATCCCCTCGCAGCAGTGCTCCCAGAGCAGGTCGTGGAACGCCTCCTCCTCCCGTAGTCGGCGCCGCTGCTCTGACCCGCTGACATCGCAGAAGTCCTCCCCGAGAGCGGCCAATCCGGTGCGGTATCGCTCTTGCAGCCCGACCACTGGTCCGTTGAACTCTCGCTCGGGTAGTCCTTGCGACCCCTCAATCCGCATACGCCAGGCCAGCTCGTCCAGCCGGCTCAACTGATGGAAGGTGCTGAAACGGGCCTCACCCCCCATACGCCCAGAGGTCGGACCACCGGCCCAAATTCGGGGCGGGTCGAAGGTGAAGGCACCAAGGAGGATGTCGATGTAGTCCGCCACACCGGCTTCTTCAGCTCCGGGCGCGCCTTGGTCAGAGGGCATCATTTGGGCGCAAGCCGCCCGCAGAATGGCGTATTGGTGGTCGCTCAACCACACGGGCATCGGAAGAACGTAGCGTGCGATGCACTCAATTGCTGACTCCACTGTCAGGTCGGCTTCAGACCCCGTTGACTCGTTCGAGGTTGTGCGCCAGGCCGTCAGCGGCCGCATGTGGGAGCGCCGAGGAGCGGCGAGCCAGCACGAGCGTGCGTGATACGAGCGGCGAACTCCGGACCGGGCGTAGCGGGTTGGGCAATCCTTCAGCTTGGGCTGCCGGGAGCACCGTCCAACCCAGTCCGAGATGGGTCATCTCGCGGAGCACTTCAGGCTGATTCGAATCGGCCACTACCTCGACCGACGCCCCGAGGGTGCGCAGCGCTCTGACGATGACCTGGCGGGTTGACGAGCTCGGGGGAAAGGTCACCCAAGGTCCCCATTTTGATGGGTCATTGGTGCGGGTACTTCCGGATCCGTAGACGAAGAGGGGCTCGTCGAGCAGTCGACGTGCGGTGACGTCAGGAATGGGATCGCTCGGCGCAACGCAGACGACGACGTCCAAGCTGCCCCGGGCGAGGAGGTCAAGGAGTGGACCTGATGGAGCCACGGTCAGTCGGAGGTCGACATCGGGCCGCTCTTCTCGAAAGGAGCGAAGCACGTCAGCACAATGATGCAGCGCGGCGGCATCAATCATGCCAACCCGCAAACGTCCAACCTCGCCCCGCCGAGCACTTGAGGCCCATGTCGCCAGGTCGCGCGTCTGGGCCAACACTCGCCGAGCGTGCGCCACCACGGGCGCCGCTTCTGGTGTGGGTACTCGGCGCCGCCCTCGTGGCTCAAACAGGGTGAGGCCCAGGCGTCGCTCGAGTTCGGCCAGGCCCTGCGAGAGCGCGGATGGCGACACACCCATGTTCTCTGCGGCAGCCGCCCACGTGGGGGCGTCGACGGCAGCCGCCAGATATTCGAGTTGGGCCACGGTGAGGTTCGGCAGGACGGCTGGGGTCTGGTTCGTTAATGAAGTGATACTTCACTATAGTAATGATTTGATCACGATTAGCAATGTGTCCTGTATGGTCAACGGCATGACCCCACGTGCCCAGACCACCCCTCCCACCATCGCTCCGGCTACCGGAAAGCTCGGCATTTTGATGCCCGGCCTCGGCGCTGTGGCTTCCACGTTCATCGCCGGCGTCATCGCCGCTCGCCAGGGCCTCACCGTTCCGGTCGGTTCGCTGACCCAGGTGGCTCATATTCGGCTGGGCGATCGTGAGGAGGGTCGCAATCCGCTCATTCGCGACTTCGTGCCCATCACCCCATTGGACGACATTGTGTTCGGCGGGTGGGACCCGCTGTCGTCGAACGCACTGGAAGCGGCACTGACGTGCGGCGTCCTCGAGCAACGCGACCTCGCCGCCATTTCCGGCGAACTTGAAGGCATCACCGCTATGGACGCCGTGTTCGACCAGCATTGGGTCTCACGACTCGAAGGCGTACGGGTGAAGGCTCCTGCGAGCAAATGGGAGCACGCCCAGGCGTTGATGGCCGATATTGAGCGCTTTCGCACCGAGAATGGCTGTGACCGCCTGGTCGCAGTGTGGTGTGGCTCCACCGAGGCGTACCACGAGCCCGTCGACGTCCACGAGACCCTGGAGGCGTTCGAAGCCGGCCTGCACTCATCTCACGAGGAAATCGCCCCTAGTCAGATTTACGCCTACGCCCTCCTGATGTCGGGCGTGCCCTTCGCCAATGGTGCTCCCAACAACGCGGTCGACATCCCAGCCATGCTTGAACTGGCCGAACGTCAGGGCGTCCCGATCTGTGGCAAGGACTTCAAGACCGGCCAAACCCTCATGAAGACGATCCTGGCTCCAGGCTTCAAGGCCCGCATGCTCGGACTGCGGGGGTGGTACTCGACCAACATTTTGGGCAACCGCGATGGAGAAGTGCTTGACGACCCCGAAAACTTCAAATCAAAGGAGATGTCGAAGCTCGGCGTGCTCGACACCATTCTCCAACCCGAGGAGTACCCCGAGCTCTACGGCAACATCGACCACGTCGTGCGCATCAACTACTACCCGCCCCGCGGCGACAACAAAGAGGGCTGGGACAACATCGATATCTTCGGATGGATGGGGTACCCGATGCAGATCAAGGTTGACTTCCTGTGCCGCGATTCAATCCTGGCCGCACCATTGGTGCTCGATCTCGCACTCTTCATGGATCTCGCGGCCCGTGCCGGCAAGTCAGGTGTGCAGGAGTGGTTGTCCTTCTACTTCAAGTCACCGCAGCAAGTAAACGGTCTGCCGCCCGAGCACGACATCTTCATTCAGCACACCAAATTGAAGAACACGTTGCGCTCATGGATGGGCGAGGCACCGATCACTCACCTCGAAGAAGACTGACCAACTGGTCTAACGAGGCAATCCCAATATGCGTCCGGCGATGATGTCGCGTTGAATCTCTGACGTGCCGCCGGCGATGCTGGCCGCCTGACTCCACAGCCATTGACGGGCCCATGGTCCACCCAGCGACGACGTCGCATCCCGTCCACTGACTTGCAGTCCGGTGTCGGAGAGATGCTGCGTCATGGCTGTCCACATGAGCTTGACCCAGCTCGATTCGGGCCCAGGCTCCTCGCCCCGGCCGAGGCGCGTCAACGTGCGCAGATTGTGGAGTCGGAGCACTCCGAGGTCGATATAGGACTGCGCCAGCGCGTCGGCCACTATGGGGTCGTCGATGGCGCCATTTCTTTCGGCCTCACTGAACAAGCGGGCCAGATAGGTCTCATGCACCACCTGCTCCTTGAACGGAAAGTTGGTGCCGCGCTCGTGAGCCAGCGTCGAACCGGCCACGGTCCATCCTTGGCCCTCGATGCCCACCAGTTGCTCGCTGGGCACAAAGACATCGGAGAGGAAGACCTCGTTGAACTCACTATCTCCGGTCATTTGCACCAAGGGGCGTACGTCGACGCCTGGGTCGGACATGTCGACGATCAGAGCGGTGATGCCCTGTTGTCGAGCGCCGGTGCTGTCGGTGCGTGCGAGGCAGAGTCCCCAAGTGGCGAACTGGGCATAGGACGTCCACACCTTGCGACCGGTCAACCGATAGCCGCCGTCCACCACTTCGGCCCTGGTGGCCAACGAAGCCAGGTCGCTGCCAGCGTCGGGCTCGCTGAAGAGTTGGCACCAGATCTCATCGGCCGACAGGATCGGCGGCAAGTATTGAGTGCGCTGGTCGTCAGTGCCGTGGGCCAGCAACGTTGGACCGACCAGATTGATGCCCACCCGGTTTACGGGCTGGGGCGCCTGGGACCTGGCGTATTCGGTTTGATAAAGCGCCACCTGGACCGGGGTAGCGCTCCGTCCCCCGTATTGGCTGGGCCAGTGCACGCCCACCCAACGCTCCGCTGCCAGCGTCGATTGCCACTCCTTGCCCCACGCCACCTCGTCGGCCAGGTCGACAAAGGCGGGGGGTCGCCGGAGGTGGTTGGAGAGCCACTCACGGAACGAGGTGGCAAACGCTTCGTCCTCTGGCTTCAGCGCTAGATCCATTGCTGCACCTCGGCGCACCCTGACATCGGTGTCACGTTAGTGGGGCCCAGAGGTATGGTGCCCGGCGTGACGGCCCGCCTCCGTGCCACCTGGGTGCCTCATCTGGCCCAGCAGTATCGAGCACCAGGGGGGCCATGGGACGGGCCGAACCTCGACGCGTTGCTGTCGGCCAACTCCGGCGAAGTGGTTGATGGCGACACCCGCCTCGGTCCAGCCGCCATGGAAGATCTGGTGGCCCGATTGGCCGGCGGCCTCCGCTTCAGAGGTGTTCGGCGGGGCGAAGCCGTGGCCTGGCAAGTACCCAACAGCCTCGCTGCCGCCGCCTTGACCCGCGCCTGCTGGCGTATTGGCGCTGTGGCCGCTCCTTTGCTGCATTCCTTCGGTGCGTCCGAGGTGGCCGGCGCATTGGGACAAATCGATCCGGCCCTCGTGCTCGAACTCAATCAAGCCCAGTTCTCTGATCCCGTCGCTCTCGATGCCGCTTTTGGTGGCCCACCGATTCGATCCGGCGTGATATCGCCACGGCCATCGGACATTGCCGTCGTGCTCTTCACCTCTGGCTCAACCGGCACCCCCAAGGCGGTCCTGCACTCACACCGGGGGCTGAGCTGGAAAGCCACACTGATGACCCAAGTGCATGGACTTGGTCCGAGCGATGCCGTGTTGATGCCGGCACCGATGGCCCACATTTCCGGGTTGCTCAACGGGGTGCTTGTCTCAGGCGCTGCTGGCATGCGAACCGTATTGGTTCGCAAATTTGACCCGGCCGATGCGTTGCATTTGGTAGCACGGGATCGGATCAGCTTCCTGGCCGGACCTCCCACCTTCTTCGTGGCCATGGCTGCGGCCATGGGAGAGCATGGACCGACCGATGTATCGTCCATTCGCCTCGTCTCGAGTGGCGGAGCTTCGGTCACTCCGGCCTTCGTCGAGGAAACAGCTCGCACATTCGATTGCCGCGTCAAACGCACCTATGGCTCGACAGAAGCGCCGACCGTGACCACCAGCACCAGTGACGATCCCTTCGAGAAAGCGCGTGACACCGATGGGCGAGCCGTTGGCCTGGTCGAACTTCGAGTGGTGCACCCCGAGACGCGGCGTACCGTCGCCGCGGGCAAGAAGGGTGAACTGTGGGTACGTGGCCCCGAAATGTTTGCCGGATACGCCGAGGTCGCGCAGACATCGGCCGCCTTGGCTCATGGGGGCTGGTTCCGGACCGGCGATCTGGCCACGGTGGACGATGAAGGTTGGCTCCGCATCGTGGGACGGTTGAAGGACATCATCATCCGAGGTGGTGAGAACATTTCGGCCTCTGAAGTCGAGGCCGCCCTCGAAGCCCACCCCTCAATTCGCCAGGCCGTTGCCGTCGGATACCCGGATCCGCTCATGGGCGAACGGGTTGCTGCCTACGTGGTGGCCACCGCTCCCTTCGACTTAGCCCAGTGCCGCGCCTGGTTCGAGCAGCGGGGCGTGGCCAAATTCAAGACGCCCGAACGCGTCGAGCAGCTTGACGAGCTTCCACTCCTGGGTTCGGGTAAACCCAACCGCGCCGAGCTACAACAGCGAGCCGCAGACAGATAATTGCGCTCTCAGTGACGCAATCGTGACCGGTCGTGGGGTTAGCGTAGGCACCATGGCCCATCGCAATCGGATTCCCCAGGGCCTGCTTGCCATTTTGACTGTGCTGACTGCCCTCTTCGCGGTGATCGGTTTCCGCTCCGCTCCACACACATCTGATCTCGTCGTGCAGAACGCGGCGGATCAGACCTATACGTCCAATTCCTTCACCCTTGACCTCATCTTCACCGTCGCCTCAGGACAAGGTGGGGGCGTGCTGAAGCAGGTTCGCCGGATCGACTATCGGTCACCGAGCGACTTGATGGTGTACCAGGTGTCGCCCAACGCCAAGGTGCTGGGTCGGATCGTTCCAGCCAAAATCGATGCCAGCATCGATGAGTACGAAAAGGTGACACAGGGCAACGCCCACTGGATCCAGCACGGCAATACGTTTACCCGCACCGAATCGCTGGTGACCTACACCTCGCGCACCGAGCCCGTGACCACCAGTCGCACCATCAGCAATGTGGCCGGCGTGGTGTACGAGACCGCCACTCTCAGTTCCGGCTACCTGGTGTCGGTCGTCCTCAATGTGGTGGTGCCGAACCAGACACTGGCAGGAGGACAGCAGGCGCCCGGGGCCAAAATCGGCGAGACGTACGAACTCGAGAAGATCAATGGGAACCCCGTCAGTTCGCTTGACCACTAATTGATGCTGTGACCCTCCGCCAGACGCTGGCGTAGGAGAGTGGCAATACGGTCTCGGTGCCAGGCGGCGTCACCGAAAGTGACTTGGTCAAGCTGAGCCCGCTTCACGAAGAGGTGCATGTCGTGCTCCCAGGTGAAGCCGATGCCACCGTGGCACTGCAGCCCTGCTCCCATGACCCGACGGGACGCATCGGTACACCATGCCTTGGCCATGCTGGCCGCCATTGAGCGTTCACGATCATCGGCAGCGGTGCACCAAGCGGCGTAGTACGCGGTCGACCGCATGCCCTCCACATCGACGAGCGCATCGGCCAGCTTGTGCTTAATGGCCTGGAACGACCCGATGGGTTTGCCGAACTGAACCCGATCTTTGGCGTATTCCACGGTCATCGACAGCACCCTGTCGGCTCCGCCCAACATCTCGGCGCTGTACGCCGTGGCGGCCCGGTCGATCAACAGAGCAGCATCAAGCGGACCGCCGATCTGAAATGCCGGGGCCGACGTGATGAACAGCTCACCCAGTTCACGTGTTCGATCCATGGCCGCCAGCGGCACTGGTCGCCCAATGACCGACAGATCGACGGCGTAGACGTTGTTCCCGACAATGACGGCCACGTCCGCTGAGGGTGCATAAAGGGTCGGACCGGCGTTCACCGAAATGGTGCAGTGCTCCCCCTGTCCGCTGATCGAGATGCTGGACGGATCGGTGACGAAGGCGACGCAGCCGACCGCTGCTCCGGTGGAGAGGGCGTCCCGCCACTTCTCAGTGCCAGGCAATTCCCGCGCCCCTGGACGGCTGAGGGCCCCCAGTGCCAACAAGGTCGGCAGAAACGGAGCGGCCACCAGACGCCGGCCGATCTGCTCGCACAACACAGCCACTTCGACCATGCCGAAATCCAACCCGCCATCGGCTTCAGGCAGCTCCAGCGCCAGCCATCCTTGCTCGGCCATTCCCTGCCACACCTTGTGGTCGAAGCCACTGGGCGCATCGGTCGTCGAAGGTCCACCTTCGGTGTCGCCCGCTCCGGGCAAGGTGCCGACCACTACCCCGTCACCGACACGTGCCCGCAAGGCGTCGTGATCGGCCGCGCTTTCAAGGAACGCTGCCGCGGCGTCCCGCAACGCCTCCTGGTCGCTTGAGAGGTCGAAGTCCACGGCGGCGAAGCTTACGGCCTTCCCTGACACGGGTGTCACCCTTTGGGCCGCTGTGCCATGCTGGTCAGCCCATGGATCTGCGCACCACGGCGGAGCAGGAAACCCTGCGGAGCGAGTTTCGCACTTGGCTCAAGGAGCACCTGCCGTGGCCCTACGGCGAGGGGCTCCCACCCCGATTCGACGACCTGGGCGAGACGGTGGCATTCGGCCGGAAATGGCAGGCGTCGCTGGCCGCCAACCGCTGGGTGGGCGTCACTTGGCCCGAGGAGCTGGGTGGCCGCGGCCTGGGCGCGCTGGAGAATTACGTGGTGATTGAGGAGCTGGCCCGAGCCAGGGCCCCGGAGCTGGTGGGCCGCATTGGTATCAACCTGGTCGGGCCCACGCTGCTGGCCCACGGCACGGACGAACAGCGCCACACCTTCCTCCCCCGGATCCTCTCGGCCGTCGAGTTGTGGTGCCAATTGTTCAGCGAGCCCGACGCCGGCAGCGACCTGGCATCGCTCACCACCAAGGCGGTGCCAGTAGAGGGTGGTTATCGAGTGACCGGCCGCAAGGTCTGGACGTCGTACGCCCAATTCGCTGACTGGGGATTGTGCCTGACTCGATCGGACCCCCACGCGCCCAAGCGCCAGATGGGCATCACGGCCCTCATCATCGATATGCATGCCGACGGCGTGGCGGTGCACCCTTTAGTGCAGTCCACGGGCGAGGCGGAGTTCAACGAGGTCGAATTGGATGACGTCTTCGTGCCCGACGAGCGCCGAGTTGGGGCCGAGGGCAATGGGTGGACTGTGGCCAACTCCACGTTGACGCATGAACGCGGCATCAATCCGCGTCAGCTGGTCATCCATTCGCAGCTCATTGAAGAGCTGCTCCGACTGGCCGAGTCCAATGGCAGCTTCGACAACTGGCGCCTGCGACAGCAACTGGCCCAGGCGGCCACGGAAGTGCGGCTCTTCCAGATTCACAACTGGCGTTCGCTGACCCGGTTGTCCAAAGGAGAAGCACCCGGCCCAGAGGGCAGCGCCCTCAAGTTGTACTGGAGCGAAATGTCCAAGCGGCTGCACCAGACCGCCATGGACGTGCTGGGCCCGGCCTCTCCCCTGTGGCAAGACGCACCGGGCAACCCGGCCAATGGTGCCTGGCAGCGCTCGTGGCTGTACTACCAAGCCTCCTCCATCTTCGCTGGTACCAACGAAATCCAGCGCACGCTGGTGGGTGAGCGTGTGCTCGGACTGCCCCGAGACTGAGTGCGTTCACCGCTCCAGTGCGCAATGGCGAGAGGATGAAGCAATGACAGGCACATTCAAGACGATTCTCTACGAGGCCGACAGGGCGGTGGCCACCATCACCATGAACCGTCCGGACATGGCCAACGCGCAGGACAGCACGCTGATAGACGAACTCGATGCCGCGTTCGACTTGGCCGATGCCGATGACGACATCCGCGTGGTGATCCTGGCCGGCGCCGGAAAGCACTTCTCCTCTGGCCATGATCTCAAGGCCATTGTGGGCGACGGCGAGAAGGACGAGTGGGTCCAGATGCGCGAGACGCCCGAGGGGAAATTCCACCACGAGAAGACCATGTATTACGAGCGGTGCCTGCGCATCCATGATTTCCGGAAACCCACCATCGCCGCCGTGCAAGGCAGCTGTGTGGCGGCCGGCCTGATGCTGGCCGCCATGTGCGATCTCATCGTGGCGGCCGACGACGCCGTGTTTTCCAATCCCGTGCTGCGCTTGTCCGGTGCTGGGGTGGAGCTGCTGGTCGAGCCCTGGGAGCTCGGCATCCGCAAGGCCAAGGAGTTCCTGTTGACCGGTGACACCATTGACGCGCAGGAGGCCTGGCGGCTGGGATTGGTCAATCGGGTGGTGCCGCGGGATGCATTGGCCGCCAGTGCACGTCAACTGGCCGACCGCGTTGCACTCGTTCCGCCGGTCACGGCCCAGACCGTGAAGGACACCATCAATCACACCGCCGATCTCATGGGCAAGCGGGATGCCCTGAAGTACCACTTCATGGCCCACCACTGGGTGCACAACTCGTCCACCGCGCTCAACGCACTGGCCGCTCGCAAAGAGAAGGGCTCCATGAAAGAGGTCTTTGCCGAGCGGGATCAGGGTCACCCGGGCGCATGAGCGGCCCACTGAGTGGCATCCGTGTCATTGACGCGGGCACCAGAATTTCCGCTCCTTTCTGCGCCGGACTCCTGGGCGAATTGGGCGCGGACGTCATAAAAGTGGAGTTGCCCAATGAAGGCGACTTCATGCGCAGCATGGGACCATTCGTGCCGATGGAGGATGGCCCGGACTACTCCTTGTCGTGGTCGGTGGAAGGTCGAGGACGACGTGGGGCCACCTGCGACCTACGACACCCAGAGGGCAAGGAACTGTTTAAGCGTCTTTGCGCCACCGCTGATGTCCTATGCGAAAACTTCCGGCCCGGGACCATGGAGAAGTGGGCGCTGGGACCAGAGGACCTGGCCCCTGAATTGGTCTACGTGCGCATCAGCGTCTTCGGACAGTCAGGCCCCTACGCTCCTCGGCCAGGACTCGACCGTCTGGGCATCGCTTTTGGCGGCCTCCTTCATTTGACGGGTGACCCTGATCGACCGCCGGTGCGGCCCGGAGTCACAGTGTCGGACTACCTCACAGGCGTGTTCGCCGCCTTTGCCGCGGTCTCATCGTTGTATGGCCGCGACCGGGACAAGGGCGGCATCGGCGATGTCATCGATGCTCCGCTCTACGGGTCCATTTTGCGCATTCTGGAGTGGACCTTGGCCGGCTATGACCGGCTCGGGATCGTCCGCCAGCGCGAGGGCAACCGACTGTCGCACTCGGCTCCCCTGGACAACTACCCCACCGCCGACGGTTTCTTCGTGTGCATTGTGGCGGGTTCTGACGCCAACTTCTCGCGGCTGTGCGCTGCCATGGGCCAACCGGAATTGGCCAAGGATCCCCGCTTCGCCACGCTGGCCGAGCGGGCGGCCCGGGGCGGCGAGATCAACGGGATGGTGGCCGACTGGACTTCGTCGCTCAACGCCGAGGAGATCACCGTTCGTTGCGTGGCCCACGACGTGCCCATCGGCACCGCCTATAGCGCCGAGGACATTTTCAATGACCCGCACATGTCCGCCAGGGGCGACCTGGTCTCGGTGGACGACCCGGTGATTGGACCCGTGCGCCAGCAGGCGCCCTTCCCACGCCTGCGGCGCCACCCCACCCCCGTGCCGCGAGGCGCGCCCAGGCTGGGCGAGCACAACCGTGAGGTCTGGTGCGATGTAGTCGGTCTCAGTGAAGACGAACTGTCAGACCTGATGTCCCGGGGTGTGATTTAGAGCAGCAGTCGACCGAGGTACGGCGCTCCACCGAAGTTGAAGATGCCGCCGTCTTGGGCCACCAGCCAGTAGCCACCGTTGAGGAGGTCTTCGACCATCCCGACCACCGGGGCTACCAACGACGTGCCTCCCATAGAGCCCTCGAAGACGGCCTTGCCGTAGTCGAACACCCCGCCATCGGAAGCCTCGAAGCGATAGCCCGTGCCACTTTCCAACGCCTCCATGCCGACGATCGGTCTGGTCAACGCGATGCTGCCGGTGCTGCCGAAGAAGGGTGCACCGAAACTGAAGATGCCGCCGTCCGAGGCCACCAACCAGTAGCCACCCGTCTGCACATCCGATGACATCCCGACGATGGGCTTGTTCAGTGGCTTGCCACCCATGCTCCCGTGAAAGAGGGCGTCGCCGTAGGCGAAGATGCCACCGTCAGAAGCGACGAGCCAATACCCCCGGCCATCCGGCGTGGAGGTCATGCCGACGATGGGTCGCACCAGCGGCAGCGCTCCGGCACTGCCGTAGAACGCAGCATCGCCATAGTTGAAGATGCCCCCGTCGGCGGCCACCAACCAGTAGCCCAGGCCATTGGGCGTCGAAGCGATACCCACGATGGGTGAGTTCAACGTGTGACCCACCATGGAGCCGAAGTTCTGAGCCGACCCGAAGGCAGTGACGTCTCCGTCGGCCTCGGCCTCCCAGTAGCCCTGCCCGTTCGGCATGGCGGCGATGCCAATGACGCGGGCCGCGGCCACCACCTGGGTGTACACCTCGCCCCATGTCATGGTCACATCGCTGGGTACACCGTTGCAGTCGCCGGCCATCTCGCCAGTGATGGATCCGCCGACGTAGCCCGTGGGTGAGAAAGCGGCGCCCATGGACAACACCGGCGCGCTGCCGTTGGGGCAGTTGGCGAACTGGTGCAGGATGATGTCGCGGTGGCCCCAGCACTCGTCGAGGTTGAGGAGGTTGCAGGCTGCGTTCGAGGTGGCGCTGAGAAGGCCGCCCCACCCATCGTCGTACATCCAGTAGTAGTCAGCTTCAATGACGTTGGCGAGACCTCCAGCCCAGATGCCACCGCCCCAGCCGTAGTCGCCCACTCCCGTCAGGGTGCTGGGAAACGGCGGGTCCGTGCCTTGGTCCGCTCCGGTCTGGGCGTAACTGGACAGTTCGCTGGTCATGTACTCGATCGGAGCCTCGCCCCGAGCGATCCGCTCGAGGTTGACCATGATGAACACCTGTTCGGGAATGGGGAGGCTCTCCACCATTCCTTCCGAAATGGGCATCGGGACGACGCCTTCGGCAGCACGGGCGGTGTCGATCGATGTCAGGAAGTCTGAACTACTCGGAGCGATGTTCGCTCCAGGGTTGTTCGGCGGCAGGATTCCTGCCGCTCCAGCATCGACTGTCCCTCCAGCCGCGATGAGTGTCCCGGTCAGTGCCAGTACACGTATGGTCATTTTCACGGCTCCACCGCCGTTACGGATCCGCATTCAGTTCCCCCTGAGGCTCGTTCCTGCTAGGGAGAATAAGCATTCGGCCTGCAACTTTCGATCTGAATTTGGCCGATCGGGGCAGGAGCAACGTATTTGCAACTGTTGAGCAAGCATTCCGCCACCGTGTGGCCCAATTCGGCCAATTTCCGGGGCGCGAAAAATCTTTTTAAGTTGGAGCCACCAAACGCTCTAAAGCGCGCCGATCGACCTTTTCGCCGGCGGTCAACGGCAGTGCGGTGAGCACCACCATGTCGTCGGGCAGCTTGTAGCGGGCCAGGCGATCCGCCGCGAAGGCACGCAATTGGGCAAGTTCGGGAGTGGTCCCACCCTCCCGAGGCACCACGACCGCCACCCCCACTTCACCCATGACCGGATCGAATCGACTGACGATGGCCACCGCGGCCACGTCGGGGTGGTCGGCCAGGACCCCCTCCACCTCCATGGGGTGCACGTTGTACCCCCCACGCACATAGCGCTCCCGACTCCGGCCGGCCAGATGCAGGCGACCCATCTCATCCACCCAGCCCAAGTCACCGGTACGAACGCTGCCATCGGCGGTGAACACGTCGGAGTTAGCGCTGCTGTTCCTCCAGTAGCCCTCCATCACCGCTGGTGAGCCCAGGCACACCTCACCGATCTCACCGGCCGAGAGCAATTCGCCATCCTCGGTCATGATGCTGAGGCGTACGCCAGGCTGTGGCCGCCCCACGCTGAGCTCGGCGTCTTCGTCGGGATCGGTGAAGGCCGTCCCGCACCCGATGCCCGCTTCCGTGCAGGAGTAGCGCACGGCCAACGGTGCGGCAATACGAGCTCGCGCCTCTCGAATCAACGCTGGCGTGGCCGGGCCACCGCCCATGACCACTGCCCGTACCGAGGAAAGGTCGGTGGTGTTGAAGGCGGGGTCCCGCAGCATCAGGGCCACCTGCGTGGGCACACCTCCGAAGGAGGCGATCTTCAACTCCTCCACCATGCGTAGCGCCTCGGAAGCCTTCCAAGGGCGGCGCGACAGGTGGTGGGTGCCCCCCTTCTTGAGGTTGCCAGCCAGCTTGGTGGTCGGTCCCAAGTGAGCCAAGGCCGATCCAGCCATGGAGTGACCGCCGGCACCCCAGACATCCCCGACGTCGCATTGAGTGATGAAGGCGATCTGCCGACCGCCGAACACGGCTCCTTTGGGCGTACCGGTGGTGCCCGAGGTGAACACAATGGCCACCGGCCGGTCGAGATCGGTAGCAAGCGGTGGAGGTGTATCTCCCTCCTGGCGCAGCTCCGGCATCAGCTCAGCCGCGGTGGTAGCCAAAGTGATCTTGACCGATTCGGTGTCCAGGTTCGGCGGCATGGCGAACGCTTCGGTGGTCACGATCAAGACGGGGTTGGAGGCGCGCAGCACTGACTCCCGTTCGGTCTGCACCAGCTTGGGGTTGATGGCTGCCGTGATGGCACCGAGCTTGGCCGCGGCCACATAGGTGATGAAGTGCTCGGGTGTCGAGGGCAGCACGAGCGACACGACGTCGCCCTCACCCACGCCTCGCTGCGCCAACGCCACCGCCACCTCGTCTGCGATGGTATTGAACTGCTTATAGGTGAGCGTCAAGCCCTCATCGGTCACAAAGGCAGGGCGGTTACCGAAACGCAGTGCGGCCTCTGCTGCGATCTCGACCAGCATGTCGAGCCTCGGTGCTAGTCGGAAAGGCCGACGATGACCGACTTGGTCTCGGTGAAGGCCTCAATGCTGCCCCAGCCACCCTCTCGGCCAAGGCCCGACTGCTTGTAGCCTCCGAAGGGCGCACTGGGCCACACCGTGTACTCATTGATGCCTACCGTGCCGGCCCGGATGGCCTTGGCCACACGGAAGGCGCGGGCCACGTTTGAGGTGTACACGCCCGCGCCCAATCCGTAGACAGTGTCATTGGCTAACTGCAGCGCATGCTCCTCATCGTCGAATGGCATGGCCACCAATACGGGGCCGAACACCTCTTCCGAGCACACCGACATGGTGTTGTCGACGTCGGCGAACAGGGTGGGGTTGACAAAGTTGCCCTGGGACAAGTCGCCATCAGGTCGGTCACCGCCCGCCACCAAGCGCGCTCCCTCGGTCGGCGCCTTCTCAATGAAGCCCATGACACGATCCAGCTGACGCTTATTGATAATTGCGCTCGAAGTGGTAGCCGGGTCAAACGGGTCACCGAACTGCACCATGCCGGTCAACGAGGCGGCGGCGTTGATGAAGGTGTCATACACGCTGCGGTGCACCAACGACCGGGTCTGACAGACACAGCCTTGACCGGACAGCCCCATCGACACCATTCCCATGGCCATCATGGCGGCGCCTTCGACGCTGGCAGCGTCTTCGAAGATAATGCTGGGCGACTTTCCTCCCAGTTCCAGGGTGACACGCTTGATGGTGTCGCCGCTGGCGGCCAGTATCCGTTTGCCGACGGCGCGACTGCCGGTGAACGTCACCTTGTCCACACCTGGGTGGGTAATGAGTGCCTCGCCAGTCGGATCGCCCGGACCGGGCACCAGATTAAACACGCCCGGTGGGAACCCTGCCTCTTCGATGAGCGCCGTCAACTTCAACGACGTGAGGACGGCGAACTCGGAAGGCTTGACCACCACCGTGCATCCAGTGGCCAGCGCCGGCGCCACTTTCTGGGCGAACAGCATCATCGGGGCGTTCCACGGAATGATGGCCGCCACCACGCCCACGGGCTCACGGAAACTCATGATCTGCACATCGGCCCCAGTGGGACCGGCTTCATAGGTGGGGTACGTCGTGCCGCAGATCTTGTCGATCCAACCGCCATGATGATCGAAGACGCCGGCAGCCATCTCGCTCGACACCACCGACATGGAAGAGAAGGCGATGGGCATGCCCATTTCGAGGGTCTGCAGCTGGTTCAGCTCTTCGCCATGACTGGTGATCAACTCGACCAAGCGATTGAACAGCTTCTTGCGTTCCTTGGCCGTGAATCGGGGCCATGGTCCCTCGTCGAAAGCCCGGCGTGCTGCGGCCACGGCCCGATCCACGTCAGCCACCGATCCAACAGCGAAGGTGGTCACCGACTCGTTGGTGGCCGGATTCATCTGCTCCCACGTTGAGCCGTCGGCTGCGTCACACCATTGGCCATCAATGAACAACTGACCCGGCTTCACGTCGAGGCTGTCCCGATGCTCGAGAACAGACAAGGTCATTGCTTCGTCACCCCCTGGGAAGGCCGAGCACCCGCTCGGCCACGATGTTGCGCTGAATTTCCGACGTGCCACCCGCAATGGTGCCGGCAAAGGAACGCAGGTACTGTGCCGCCCAGGCCCCGTCATAGAACGAACCAGTTGCTCCGGACTCCATCGGCTCCGGTTCGAAATGAGCCAAGTCCCATTCGGTGTACCGGTTAGGCCCGGGTCCGTCGAGGTCAAGCCCTTCTAGACCTAACACTTCAAAAGCGAGCAGACAGGCCCGCCGTTCTGCCTCACTGGAGAACATTTTGAGGATCATGTGTTCGGGTGGCATCTCACCGCGGGTGGCTTTGGCGAAACCTCGGTAGCCGAGGCACCGCATGGCTTCGGTGTCGATCGAGAGTTGGGCCACCGCTTGGGCGTAACGCGGGTCGTCGCCCAGTCGCCCACCTCTGCCGTCGTCTCGTTCGGCCAGCCTTACCAGTCCCTTGAGCGTGCGCTCCATTTTGGACACGTTCATGATCCACAACATGCCGCGCTCGTGTCGCAGTGACCCTTGGCTGATCGCCCATCCCTTATTGAGCTCGCCCACCAGATTCTCTATCGGTACTTCGACGTCCGTGAAAAACACCTCGTTGAAGTCGATGTGATGGGGATCAGTGAGTTCGGGCAGCGGGCGACACACGATGCCCGGTGACTTCATGTCGATGATGATCACGCTAATGCCGCGATGTTTCGGTGCTTCAGGGTCGGTTCGCACGTAACACATGCACAGGTCGGCCTGGTGAGCTCCCGATGTCCACACTTTCTGTCCGTTCACTACAAAATGGTCCTCGCGCAGTTCAGCCTTGGTAGTCAGCGAGGCCAGATCGCTCCCGGCATTGGGCTCGCTCATGCCCACACACCAAGTGACCTCGCCGCGCAGGGTGGGAAGCACAAAGCGCTCACGCTGCTCGTCGTTGCCGAACTCCACCAATGAGGCAGCACAGATGGAGAGGCCTTGGGGATTGAGGGACCGCTGCACCATGCGCTCAGTCAGTACCTCGAAGTAAGCCATCTGCTCCGCTGGAGTGGCATTACAGCCACCCAACTCGGCCGGCCATCCGGGCACGAGGTAGCCGGCCTCAAACATTTCCCGCTGGAAATCGCGCGCCCATTGGGGCAAGTGGGCCGAGGACTGACGCACTTCGTCGGTCATGTTCTGCGGTGCCGGCTGGTGCTCATCCATCCAGGCTTCGAATGTGCGCCGGAAAGCGATCAGACCGTCATCGGGAGCGAGACGCATGGCCAACTATGACACGCGTGTCAGTCTCCGAGCGAGTCTCCATCGTCGTCTTCGGAGTTCGCCGTCGACCCTAGTTTGAAGCCACGGCGAGCAGCTGGAAGGGCCTGAATGGCCAACACAATCCCGAAGGCCGGTTCAGTCAGCAGGATGGAACCAGCGATCTCGTCCCAGGTGGCACCGACTTCTGCCGCCAAGCGGGCGTGGCGTTGGACTCCCCCGGGTTGTCGCGCAATGACGGTACACACCATGCGGATGAGCTCGTGGGTCTTGCGATCGGGAGCGCGCAGTGAGTCGATAGAGGCCATCCAGGCGTTCTGTGCCTGCTGGACACCGGGGGCCCATTCATGGAGGAACTTCTCCGACGGGAATGGCCAGACATCTTCGGTGCCGTCGATCTCGCGGTCGTCTTCAGGCGGCATGCTCATTGAGGCGCCACCTTACCGGTGTCGCCGCACGTCACAGGCCCGGTTCAGGATCTCGCGGCTGTCCCAAAATGCGTTCGGCGATGACGTTGCGCTGCACCTCGCTGGTCCCTCCAGCGATGGTGAGACATCGGGTGGAGAGGAAGCCCTCCTCCCAGCGCTGGGCCCGCCCGTCCAACACGGCTCCGTCGGCACCGAAGAGGGCCATGCCGAATTCCTGCACTCGCTGCTCATGTTCCACGCCCAAGAGCTTCCGGACACTGGAGCCGGCACCGGGATCCACGCCGGACAACGTGCGCAGCGTGGCACGATGCCCCAAGAGCGCCACCGACTGGGCCTCGGCCAACAAATGTCCGAGCGACACCAGGCATCCGGCCGAAACGGCATCACCGTCGCGCTCCACCTTGCGTATGAGGGATTCCACTCCATTGCCGAATGATGCGCCCGACGACATAGAGACACGCTCATTGGCCAACGTGGTGCGGCCAATGCGCCAGCCATCGCCCGGATGTCCCACGACGGCATCATCGGATACGAAGACGTCAGTGAAGAACACCTCATTGAACATGGCCGCCCCGGTGAGCTCGCGCAGGGGACGGATGTCGAGGCCCTCGCTCTTCATGTCGACGATGAAGTACGTGATGCCCGCATGCTTGGGTGCATCAGGGTCGGTGCGGGCCATACAGATTCCGAAGTCCGCCGTCTGAGCCAACGACGTCCACACCTTCTGCCCATTGAGCACGTAGCCACCGTCCACCTTGACGGCTCGAGTGCTCAGCGCAGCCAAGTCCGAACCCGCTCCCGGCTCACTGAACAACTGACACCACGACAGCTGTCCCAGCAAGGTGGGGCGAACCCAGCGCTCCTGCTGCTCCTCGGTGCCGTGAGCGATAAGTGTCGGCAGGGCCCAGGCGCCCACGGCCAGGTGTGGCCGCGTTACTCCCGCCGCGGCCAACTCCTCGTCGATCACCAGTTGCTCTAACGCGCTGGCCGAACGGCCCCACGGCGCCGGCCAATGTGGTGCCAGCAGGCCGGAGGCCACCAATGCCTCTCGTTGTGCCCCACCTTCGGCCGCCACCACGGATTCGACGAGGTGGCGGATCTCGTCTCGACTGGCCTCTGCCTCCAGAGGAAGATCCGCCGTGAGCGAACGACGCGCACCATCCACGGCAAGCTCGGCCACCGACCGGTTGATATCACTTACGTCGCCCAGTAGTTGCAGCGTGGCCATGGCGCGCTTCAAATAGAAGTGGGCATCGTGCTCCCATGTGAAGCCGATTCCGCCGAGCACTTGAATGCATTTCTTGGCGCAATGGGCCACGGCCTCCAAGCTCACGGCCCCAGCCACCTGTGCGGCGAGGGACCGTTCGCCTGCCTCGACGCCAGGTGTGCTCCACGCCGCTGCTGCGTCCCACGCCACCGCCGCACACTGCTCCACTGCCACCAACATGTCGGCCAAGGCGTGCTTCACAGCTTGGAACTGTCCGATGGGCCGGCCGAATTGGACTCGGACCTTGGCGTAGTCAGATGCGGTGTCGAGACACCAGCGGGCTATCCCCGCTCCTTCGGCCGCAGCCAGGACCAAGGCCAAGTCATGGACTTCTCCGGTCTCAAGGCCGACCAGTCGGGACTCGTCGCCCACCGGCACACCTGAGAGGGTGAGCTGGCCCAGTGGTCGGGTCGCATCGAGTGCAGGCAGCGACTCGGTGCCCGTGTCGGCGCCGATGTCGAGGACGAACCACGCTCCGCCAGCACTCACCAGCACTACGGATGCGGTGGGAAGTCCGAGAACCGGACGTACTGTGCCAGTGAGGGAACCATCCTCTACGGCGAGTGATCCCACTCCTAGTGCCACGGCAGCTGGGACGGAGCCATCGCAGAGGCCTGGCAGGTAGCGGGATCGTTGCTGATCCGAACCGTGGCGAGAGAGGACCTCGGCCAAAAGCACGGTGCTCAGCACTGGGCCAGGAAACAAGGCATGCCCCATTTCTTCCAGCACCACAGCAAGTTCGCTCAAGTCGAAGCCCTGGCCCCCATCGGCTTCGGCCACATGCAAGCCCAGCCACCCCTGCCCTGCCATTTTCTCCCACGGGTCCGGCAACTCGGGCGATGACGATTCGGCAGCTCGCCGCGGTTCGCTCGGTGGACAATGAGTCTGCAGCCAACGCTCGGCCGTCTGTCGCAGCGCCTCATGCTCTTCTGACACGGTGATGGGCATTACGCCTCCGCCTTCCCAGGTTCAACCTGATCGCCGTCACGCCACAGTGAGATGGCGCCGACAGGGCAGCCATCGGCTGCGATATGTACTCGTTCATCGCTCGACAGACCGTGGCCAAGCACAATGGCATGGCCGTCCTCATTGAGGTCGAAGGTCTCGGGGGCCCAGAACAGACAATTGCCCGAGCCCATACAACGATCCCAATCGATACGAACTTCTAGCGGCCCGCTCACGTTCCTTCTTGTCCTCTCGTTCAGGCCGACCGCAAGAGGATGGCGCTGGTCGGTACCCCTTCACCCGATGTGACCAAGCAGGTGTGCGCGTTCTCAACCTGGCACGTTGAGGTGCCGCGAATTTGGCGCACTCCTTCAGTAATCAGGTTGAACCCGTGCACATAGGCCTCCGACAGCCCCCCACCCGACGTATTGGTGGGAAGCGAGCCACTCCCCCAGCGCAGATTGCCGTCGGCCACGAAGTCGCCGGCTTCTCCCCGTTCACAGAAGCCGTACCCCTCAAGTGACAACAGGATCAGCGGCGTAAAGGCGTCATAGATCTGGGCCACGTCAACATCAGACGGGGTGAGCTCCGACTGTGACCACAGCTTGCGGGCGCAGGACCAGGCCGGACCCGTGAGCGGGTCGTCGCAGTAGTAATTGACCATTGACTCGTGCTGCTGGTGGAGACCCTGCCCAAAGGCGTGCACCAGGGCCGGGGGGTGAGGACAGTCCTTGGCTCTTTCGGCCGACACCAACACCGCAGCCAGCGCGCCGTCAGTCTCAAGGCAGTTGTCGAAGAGGCAGAGCGGCTCGGAAATGAAGCGGGCCGACATGTAGTCGTCCAGTGTCATGGTCTTCTCGTACATCAGCGCCGCCGGGTTGCGATTGGCATGGGCCCGGATGGCCATGGCCACTTCGGCCAGATGCTCACGCGTGGCGCCGAACTCATAGATGTACCGCTGCGTCAGCATGGCCACCTCATCCACCGGACGCAGCAATCCAGCTGGGCGGGTCCACTGAGCCTGAATGGGCAGGCGGCTGGGAGCCGTGGCCCAGGGTCGGGACCCACGGGCGCCCCGCTTGCGCGATCGCCACGCCACCACCACGTCGGCCTGACCCGTCGCGATGGCCATGGCGGCGTGACCGATAGTGGCGCAACCGGCGCCTCCCCCGTATCCCACTTGCGAGAAATACGTGACGTCGCCGGCGCCAATGTTCTTGGCCATGGTCACTTCGTCAGTGGTCTCCATGGTGAAGGAACTCAGCCCGTTGACCTCGCTGGGTGCGATGCCGGCATCGGCCAGCGCAGCCACGACTGCTTCGCACGCGAGCTGCCCCTCCGGGCGGTCGATGGCCTTGGAAAACTCGGTCTGGCCAATACCCACGATGGCCGCAGCGTCCTGCAACAGCGGCTTCGACCCCGTCGTCATGTGCTGACGTTACCGCTGCGAAAACGATCCACCGTCAGGAGCCGGTAAAGACGACCGGGAGCGACAAAGGCGAGCGAAAGGCCATGCCCTCGATATATGGGATGTCGACATTGGGGTCAAGGGTGAAGCGGCCCAGGCGATCGAACAGCGTGTTGATGGCTACCCGCGACTCCATCCGGGCTAGGTGCATGCCAAGGCAGACATGCACACCGAAGCCGAAGCCCACATGTTGACGTATCTCCCTGAACATGTTGTAACGATCGGGATCGGCGTATTTCCTCTCGTCGCGATTGGCCGCACCAAGGAGGAGGGCCACGTCGGCTCCCTCCGCAATGGGAACGCCGGCCAGCACGGTGTCACGCATGGTCCGACGGAGGATCACCGTTACTGGCGGCTCCCAGCGCAAGGCCTCCTCGAAGGCCTGTGGGTACAACGAGCGGTCGTCGTACAACGCATCAAACTGGGCTCGATCGGTCAGCAGGGCCAGGAGAAGATTGCCCGTGGCCCGATACGTCGTCTCGACGCCAGCGGGCAAAAGGAGGCGCAGGAACGAATAGATCTCTTCGTCGGTGAGCTTCACACCATCGACCTCGACCGCTAACAATTCGCTGATGAGGTCGTCTCCCGGGTGGCGTCGCCGCTCTTTGAGGACGTCGGCAAAGTAATCACGAAGTGACGCCGACGCAGCCACGCCGCGCTCCCAGTTGGCCGCAACACTGGTGATCTCAATGGCCCAACGCTGGAAGGACGGGTAATCCTCACGCGGCAAGCCCAAAATGCGGGCGATGACCTGCACCGGATAGTTGAATGTCACCTCGCGAACCAGGTCGGCCCGTCCTAGTTTTACGAAGCCGTCAATCAGGTCGTTGACGATGACCGACACCAGATCGCCCTCCCAGCGCTCGAGCACCTTGGAGCGGAAACTGGATGACACCATGGCGCGGGAGATGCGATGGTCGGGCTCATCCATTTGGAGGATGGTGCGGCCCATCACTAGCCCCATGACGCCTTCATAGACAGTGGACGAAAATGTTTCGTTGTCGCGCAGCACTTGGACGGTCTCGTCGAAACCGAAGACGGTGACCGGTGGCGGTCGGTTCGGGTCAGCGATGTCCGCACCCTCACCCAGGTCAATAGGCCCCGTGTGGACGGGCGATTCCCGTCGCAACTCATGGATACGCGGGAACGGGTCCCTGATGCTCCCCGAAACCACGTCCTTCAATTCGAAGGGGTCGAATGGCACCGCATTGGTGGATTCCGTATCAGCGCCAGGCATGGGGTCCCCTCCCGAATTTCGGTGTCCGTCGTAGTTCTGAATATGACACCAGCGTCATGTATAGCAAACGCCCGTTGGGGCGGGCGAGGTCCACCCCCCGTTCGACGGGAGACGATAAAAGACCGAGAATGGTGCGCATGGGAACCGAGGAAACGGCAGAGCCGGTGTCGACGCGGCATCGAATATTGCAGATTGCCTTGACCTTGATGTCGCAACGTGGCGTCGATGCAACCAGCATGAGAGACCTGGCTTCGGCCGCGGGGCTGAACGTGGCGTCGCTCTACCACTACTTCCCTTCCAAACGCGATCTCCTGGAGGCCGTGCTCGGTGAGCGCGGGTACCTGCCGGTTCAAGCCTCAGGGACTGGGCGCCTGGAGCATGCCGAACCCACTGACGAGTCAAAGCTGGGCGACATGCTGGCCGAGATCCTCCGGGCGATGTTCCAAGTCGAGGAATTTGTCCGCCTCATGGTGGGCGAGGCCATTCGCTCCGAAGAGACGGCTCGGGCCGTTGGTAATGACCTTTTCAAGCCCTTCCATGCCTCAATCGAAGAGTGGATCAGGACAAATCGACCCGATCTCGATCAGCGTTCGGGAGCGCCTCAGGTCGCCCGCTTGCTGAGCGCCATGGTGGTCGGCATCTTCGTGGAGTACGAGGCAGGCGTCTTAGAGGATGCGGAGGATGACTTGCCGACCATCCTCGACAAGCGGGCGTACGAAACGGCGCAGATCCTCAGTTCAGGCCTCTGATCCTGTAGCGGCGGCGCGAAGCAGCCGCTTGAGCACCTTTCCGTTCGGGTCTCGCGGCAGTTCATCGGTGAACTCCCATATATGCGGCACTTTGTAGTCAGCCAGCCGCGAGCGCACGTGGTTGCCCAACTCCTCGGAAGAGAGAGGCGAGCGAGTCTCCACGACTGCTTTGAGGTGCTCCCCGTCCCGCTCATCAGGAATGCCGAAAACAGCACAATCAATGACTTGGGGGTGATCGAACAACACCTCTTCAATTTCTCGCGGCGCGATATTCACCCCACCCCACAGCACCATGTCCGACACCCGGTCGGTGATGGTGAGGTATCCGTCCTCACTCAGGTGACCGATGTCACCCACGGTGAACGCGCCGTCCCTCCACGCCCGCTCAGTGGCAGCAGAATCGTTGCGGTAATTGAACCGCAGGGAGGAAGGGGGACGGATGTAGATGATGCCGTCCTCACCCGGCGACGTTGCCACCCCGTCGTCATTCAGGATCCTGACTTCGACGCCTGGCCATGGCCGACCGACCGAACCCGGATGAGCCAGCCATTCCTGCGGGCTGATCCGAGTGGCGCCGCCTTCGCTGGCACCATAGAGCTCATGCAGTTCGGTGGCCGGGAATGCCTCCATCATTTTGCGTTTGACGGAGATGGGGCAAGGCGAGCCGCCGTGGACAACCAGCGAAAAGGTGTTGACGTCGTAGGTGGCTCGCTCACTCTCCGTCATCTCAAGGATCCGAATGAAATGGGCTGGCACCATAAACGAGCGAGTGCCGCCATGGGTGTCGATAGCGCCGAGGAAGCGAGCCGCATCGAAGCGGGCAGGCAGCACAGTGGTGGCGCCTACGTAGAGCGCAGTTAGTCCCCACCCAGCGTGGGAGGCGTGGTAACAGGGACCGGACATGACGTAGACGTCTTCGGACGTCCAGCCCCAAAGCTGCGCCTGTCCCCCGAAGCTGGCGTGGCGAATGTCGGGGTCGCGCATACCGGCGTGCACCACACCCTTCGGGCGTGCGGTGGTCCCCGATGTGTAGAAGACCAACTCAGGACCGGCACCGCTGTCGAGAGCGGGATCCGGTGTGGCGCCGGCGATGAGACGTTCGTACGCGTCCGCGCTTCCTTCCGGCGCTCCGATCAGGACGAGTCCCCGATTCTCACCAAGTTCGGGAAGCTCATCGGCCAGGTCATGGTGAGCCACCACCACTCCGACTCCGGCGTCCTCGAAGAGGTAGGCCAACTCACTGGCCTTCAGGTGCCAATTCAGTGGGAGAAACGGCGCCCCAGCCATGGCGGCGGCCGTGGCTACCTCGAAGGGCTCAAGCCCGTTGCGGATCACGCTGGCCACCGGGCAATCTGGTCCGGCACCCCGAGCCAACAGGACGCCGGCAAGCCGTCGGGCTCGATCGTCAAGTTCCCTGTAGGTACGAGACACCACACCGCCCTCACTGTCAGGTGCAATCAACGCCACCTGGTCAGGTCGCTCGCCTGCCTGTTCCGTCACACCTCTGGCCATGGCGCGGCAAGGTAGCCGGCGCTGGTCCTAGTTGCCACCGGCGGTGATTGGCGCCCACACTGGCGTGATGCCCAAACCGTCAACCGAGCCGACCGCGGTCGCTGAAGCTGCATTCGAAGTACCAGCCCAAGCCGTGTGGGAATTTCGGGCCGACTTCGCCAACCTCCCGGACTACAACCCGGACGTGAGCGCCGTGGAGCGGACACACGACGGCAACACGACCGCTCTTGGCGTCGGTGCTCGCTATGGCTTCCAGCTGGCCGACGCGCGCCGGCCGGGCGCCAGCCATCCCGTCGAATTGTGGATCGAAGCCGTTGAGGAGCCCACCTTGGTGGCGGCCGGCATGAAGGGAGGGAACGAGGCCTATGAGGAATTCGTTGTGGTGCCCACCAGCACCGGATGTCGAGCCACGTTGACCCTGTGGGTTTCGCTGCCCGACAACCTGCCCCCTGATGCCCGCAGCAAAGCGACCGAAGCGGGTCGCAACCAAATACAGAAGGAACTCGATGTGATGAAGATTGTGCTGGAAGGGACCGCTGATCGCCCATCGGTGCCGTGACACGAATGTCGGGGCACGAGTTCCCTATTGGGCGAGCTCGAATCTGCACTGCGAGGCATCGAGCCGTCGCCAGAATCGTCGCTCGAATCAGTTTTAAGGCGACGCTGGTCCTCGACCCGGACTGAGGCGAAACACGTCAAAACCGAGTAGAGCCTCTGAATGACCTGAGTTTCATCTGACAATTTCTTGTCGCAGGCGTGGATTCATACATTCCTCACAAAACTATGGGCCAGTACCCTGCCGTTTCACAGGCCTGGCCCAGTGCCATTGGTAATGGTTGTCTCAATGCCAGACCGAGACTCACGTCAACTGAATGTGTGGCTCGTCCGTCATGGAGAGAGCACGTGGAATGCCAGCGGGCGTGTGCAAGGTCAAGATGACAGCGCCACTTTGACCAAGACAGGTCAACGGCAGGCGCGAAAGATGGCCGCAGCGTTGGGCACCCTACCGATCGGCGCCATTTATTCCAGCGACCTCCGCCGGGCGGAAGAGACAGCCCTGCGTCTGGCCGATGTGCTCTCCGTTCCCGTTCAACTCGATGCTCGCCTCCGAGAGCGTTCCTTCGGCGCGTGCGAAGGCTCACCCCTCGCTGCTCTCACCCCGGAACTGAGCGGCATTGCCAATGGCTCCATCGTCGATACCAGCGCCCGGCCCCTCGGCGGTGAGTCCATCGACGAAGTGTCACGGCGGACGGCATCGTTCATGTCCGACATCCGAGGTGCTGCATTCGATTCGGACATCGCCGTCATTGCCCACGGCGGCAGTATCCGGATGCTTGTGGCGCACTACAGGTCCGTCCCGCTGGTCGGTCTCCCTTGGGATGCCGTTGGTAACTGCGCCGTCTTCCGCCTTGACCTCGCCCGTACCGGGTCTGACCCATGCAGCGAATATCCCCCAATCGAATGTGAGGTGAACGCATGAACCCTTCCGTCTTGCAGCTCCCTGACCGGGCTCATAAGCCCCGATCGATCGGGATCACGATGATGGTCGACGGCGGGCTGCCTACCAATTACTTCGCTGACGTGGTGCGCTCGAGTGCCGAGTACCTCGATTTCGTGAAGTTCGGATGGGGTACGGCTCTCGTCACGAGCCAGATCGACTGCAAAATTGAGGTCCTCCGGGAGCTGGGCATCGATTTCTATTTCGGTGGCACCCTCTTCGAAAAGTTCGTGCTGCAGCACCGCTTGGATGACTTCAAGGAGCTCTGTCGCCACTACGGCTGCACCCATGTCGAAGTTTCGAACGGCACCATCGACCTCACCAACACGGAGAAAGCCGGCTACATACGGAAGCTGGCCGATGAATTCACTGTCATTTCCGAGGTCGGATTCAAGGACTCGGGTCGCTCCGAGAACATGCCGCCCAGCAACTGGATCGAGTGCATCTCCGAAGACTGGGATTCCGGCGCTTCGTTGATCACGCTGGAATCAAGGGAAAGCGGCAAGTCAGGTATCTGTCGGCCCGATGGTCAGCTTCGGTATGGGCTGATCGAAGAACTCCTCGGTGGTGCGGTGTGCGCCGACACCCTCATGTTTGAAGCACCCACTACAGAACTGCAAGCCTTCTTCGTCAAGCGAATCGGCTCCGACGTCAACTTGGGCAACGTGGCCGCTACGGGTCTCATCGGACTCGAGACGCTTCGCCTGGGTCTGAGGGCCGACACCCTGACAACGTTCGAGCAGGCCAGCTGAAGCTCGCAATGCGATCTGGCATCTTTCACCTGGCTATTCCGGCCTATGACCTTGACGAGATGGAGCGCTTCTACGCGGGCGTGCTTTCCTGCAAGGTGGCCCGGCGCTACGACGATCGCATCACCCTCGACTTCTTCGGTGACCAGGTGGTGTGCCACTTGACGGAACGGCCCGTCGCTTCAGGACATCTGGAGTTGTACCCACGCCACTTCGGCGTGACCTTCCGTGACAGTACGGAATTCGATTCACTGCACCAGCATTGCGTCGAGTCGAACGCACCGATGTTCAAGGATCTTTTCGAGCGATTCTCCGGCAAGCCCGAAGTGCACCGCTCATTCGTCTTGGCCGACCCTTCGGACAATCTCATTGAGTTCAAGCACTACAGCGATCCCGGAATGATGTACTGACATGACGCTCACCGTCGCTCCACCTACACCGGGAGGGAGCAGCAATTCCACGCCGGGATTGGCCGCCCTCATTACTGAACGCGCGCTGGCCATGACCCACAGCCCGTACCTCGAGGATGCCGCCGGTCACCGTTCATTGACCTTCGGAGAGCTCAGCGGCGCCGTTGGGGCCTGGCTCGATCTGCTTGAACACGAGGACGTGGCTCCGAGTTCGATTGTGGCTCTCTCCATCGCTGATCCCATCTCCTTTGCCACCGCCTACCTGGCCACGATTGCCGGTGGGTATTGGGTGGCTCCCCTCGATCCCGCCGCACTGTCGCTCAAGCCAGAGACCACGCTGGCCGCAGCCGCCGATCTCGGTGCACAGCTCGTCATCGGCGATCTGCCCGTTGGCTGTGCCTCCCGCATCCGGTGCCTGCCTGTTCCAACGGTCCCATGGCGCCCGACGCAGCTCCACCACTCCGAGCTCCGGCTGACCACCGACGGCGGTGCGGTCCTCTCGTCATCGGGCACGACGGGCACGCCCAAGGTCATCAATCTCGATCAGTCACAACTCCTTTCCACTGCACACAACGTGGCTGCCCACCACGAACTTTCGCCGGAAGATCGTGGCTTCAACGCGTTGCCCCTGTTTCACATCAACGCCGAGGTGGTCGGACTCCTGGCCAGCCTCATCGCCGGCTCCACTCTCGTGCTCGACGACCGCTTCCATCGGACCGGATTCTGGGCGATGGCCTCCAGCCGCCGGATTACTTGGATCAACGCGGTGCCCGCCATCGTCACCTTGCTGGCCGATGTGCGGGAAGACGAAACCATCCCATCGGGGATCCGCTTCATTCGGTCCGCCTCGGCTCCCCTGCCCGCCCACACCATGACCGCTTTCGAAGCCACGACCGGTATCCCAGTCGTAGAGACGTACGGCATGACCGAGGCGGCCAGCCAAATCACGGCCAACCCACTGCATGGGGCGCGCAAACCCGGATCGGTGGGCCTGCCGGTGGGCATTGAGCTCCGCGTCTCGACTGCCGACAATCTCGATCCTGACGAACATCTCGCTCCCATGGGCGAAGTCGAAATCAGAGGCCCTTCGGTCATCACTCGCTATGGCGGATCGCAACCAGCGCCCGGACCCGGCCCCGATGGCTGGCTCAAGACCGGCGACCTCGGCTATCTCGATGAGGAGGGCTACGTCTTTCTGGTGGGGCGCGTCGACGACGTAATTAACCGAAGTGGCGAGAAGATCTTCCACCGCGAAATCGAAGAGGTCCTTCTCAAGGATGCGTCGGTAGAGGTTGCGGCAGTTGTGGCATCAGACGATGTCGTGCTCGGCCAAGTGCCGGTGGCCTACGTCGTGCTGAAGCCGGGCCAGTCTGCCGAGGGCACGCTGGCCCGACTGGCGCAGGCACTGTCCTCCGAATTGGTCAGGAGTCGCTTACCCGGGGAGCTTCGATTGGTCGAAGAGTTGCCTTGCACCCCCACGGGCAAAGTGCGACGCAAGGCGTTGCGGCTCGATGCTCCGCCCATCCTGCATCGGATGACTTGCAGGTGAGCGTTGTCGATTCGTCCGTGCAGCCGGCGGATGCAATAGATCTGGTGTCGACGGAGGGAGACGGCACTGGTACTCGAAAGCGCCTCGATCACATAGATGCCATGCGCCCGGTCAAGCAGGCCGGTGTTGTTTCCACCCACGCCCTTTTGGCCTTTGCGCCGGTGGGTACCGGTTTGGCCGTCGGTGCGGCACTTATGTTGCTCCATGTAACCCGCGAGGCATTTCTTTTCGTGTCCGCCTGCATGTTGACGTACAGCTGCCGCGGGCTGGTCATCGACAACATCCGTAGTTTTTTCCGACGTCGAGCCACATTGGTGGCACTGCCCTATCTGTGCTGGACGCTCATCTATTGGGCCATTACCTGGTCGCGAGTCAAAGGACCGATTACCGCGCACCTGACGCACTTCCCCTATCTGTTGGCTACCGGCTATTACCAGCTGTACTACCTCGTCGTCCTCATGCAGTTCTACGTGCTCTTCCCACTTCTTTTGGGTCTTCTCCGGCGCACCACTGGGCACCACACTGCCCTCTTGATCGTCAGTGGCGTGATTCAGACGCTGTACGTCTCCTTGACGCACTGGGGTGTGGCACCGCACGCCTTGCAGGGATTCTGGGCCTCCCGGGAGATCATTTCGTACCAGTTCTATTTGGTGGCCGGGATGGTGGTAGCTGTTCATCTCGACCGGTGCCACGACTGGATATGTCGACATGTGGCACTCATCGTCACCACCACCTTGTGCAGCGCCGGAGTAGCCGAAGTCTGGTACTTCCTGGCCTCGCGAAGTGCATTCAGCTGGCTTGGTAACAACTCAGACCCCTTCCAACCCATCGTCATCCCGTTCAACATCGGCATGATCGCCTGCATCTACCTCATCGGCGTGGCCCTGGTCGGTGAAGGTCGGTCGCCCATCACACGTGCGGCGGTGCAGTCTGGGTCTGACAACTCCTACGGGATTTTCCTGACCCAAATGGTGTTCATCACGCTTCTCGCCAACATCGGCTGGAAGGATCTCAATCACTACGTCCCATGGCCATTGCTCTGCGCAGCGAGCGTGGTCCTCGTCTTCGTGCTGGCCATGGCATTCACGGCTCTCCTGGCTCGCACACCATGGGCTCGTCCGCTCACCGGCCGTACCCGCGTGCCATGGAACTTCGGTCGCGGCCAGTCAACGCCGGCTACGGGGTAACGACCTCGTCTCGAATGGCTTCGGCGATCACGCGGTAGCCCTCGTTGTTGGGGTGCTGGTTCGGCCCAAAGGGTGCCGGAGCACAGGCCCATGTGAGTTCGCACACCCGAGCCACGTTCTTGCCCACTTGGCCCAGTCCGGACACGCTGGTCAGGCTGGAATCGCCAAGATCGAAGGCAGATGCCACGTCAGCCATGCGCACACCGGCTGCCGCGTAGGTCTGGCGCAGCACGACGTTGAGACGGTCGACCGCATTGAGAGTGTCAGCAGCAAAGGCAACGCCGCCTGCTCCTCGCAATTCGCTGCCCAGGTAAGGGTCATAGTGCCCGACTCCGATGATCTGAACGCTCGACCCGGCGGCAGTACGGAGCGACGAGAGGATCTGCGTCAATTGCGTATGAATCTCTCCCAGTACGCCGGTGACACAGGTTGGATCAACGCGCACGTGAAAGAGAAAACAAGAGCGGACATTGTTGAAGCCAAGGTCCAAGGTGACCAGCACGGTCGATGGATGGCTGCGCAGGAAGTCATCGGCGGCCCCAAGCTGGGACCCTTCCGGATAGTGGCAGTGATCCCCACCTTCGAGGAACATGGTGGTGGTTTCGCCTGGGCAACCCAGCTTTACCAGCCGCAGACTCGGCCACAATGCGCGCAGGTCATCAAAGAGGTCGTCGCTGTAGCCATCGTCGGTGCGCTGACCCTCGGGGTGCAGATCGGTGGGTTGCTCGCCCACAGCAGCCGAACCGCCCAGGGCAAGGTCGTAGGTTGGTGCACTCACAGTGGCGGCACCTGACGGTGAGGTATGGACCAGGAGACACACGGCCCCCGCCAGAGTGATGGCAACAGCGACCGCCGTCCACCATGCTCTCCTCGCACCCAACATCGGTCCTCCACTGATTAGCCGATGCGACCACCGACCCGATCAGCTCGGAAATGTACTGGGACCGTCCGCGTTTGAGAGGTCGCCCCCTCAGTTGGAGTAGCTGGCGTCCGCTTCTTCCAACCGTTCGGCCAGGCGAGTGAGCATTTTCAGGCCGATGGTGGGAGTAGTCATGAGCACAGAGCGGAATTCCCGAGCGTCGAGCACGAGCAGTTCCATGTCGGTCATCGCCTCCACCGTGGCCGTGCGGTACCCACCGTGAAGGAGGGCCAGCTCCCCGAAGTAGTTCCCTTCAGTGAAGCGCTTCACTTCTCGCCCCTTTTTCTTGCACGAGGCCGAACCGCTCAGCACGAGAAAGAACTCGCTGCCCGGGCTCCCCTGCTTGGTCAGCACATAGCCTGCTTCAACGTCGATGTGCGTCCCCAACTGGGCCAGGGTGCGCAGCTCATTTTGCGAGCATCCTGTAAACAGCGGGACTTGGCCCAGCAGGTCGATCTGTTGCTTCGGAATTCGTGTGCGCATGACGCCCCCTCTTGCTCTGCCCAGTGCGGGCTGAGCGTACATCGTGGCCCGCAAGACTCTGGCTTAACCGCCCGCCCGGAGTCGATCGCGCAGTACGAACTTCTGTACTTTGCCTGAAGGCGTGCGTGGAAAATCGTCCACCGTTCGCAATTCTTCGGGCCATTTCTGGCGGGCCAGGCCTGCGGCCGCCAGGTGGGCTCGTACGGCTTCGAGGTCTGGAGCGCCAGTGCCGGGCTGCATGCGGAAAAAGGCACAACCGTGCTCGCCGAATCGCTCGTCGGGCGCAGCCACCACGGCGACCTCGGCCACCCCGTCCATGTGGGCCAGCAGCTGCTCCACTTCGGCGGCACTGACATTCTCGCCGCCTCGGATGATGATGTCCTTCACTCGGTCGGTGATAGTGAGATAGCCCTCTGCATCAATGACGCCGACATCGCCGGTGCGGAACCAGCCGTCAGCATCGATCGCCTCGGCTGACAACGCCGCGTCGGTGTAGCCGGCGAACCGATCGGGTCCACGGGTCAGGATCTCACCTGGTTCCCCGATGCCCACATCGTTGTTGTCCTCGTCCACCGTGCGGATCTCCACCCAGTCCATTGGACGGCCATCAGTGTGGATGCGCTTCTCCTTCGGGTCCGAATGCTTCGACCCGGTTACCGATGGGTGCTCGGTGCAGCCGTAGGCGCGCACGAGGGAGATGCCCAGGGCATCGGCCCGCTCGGCCACTGCGTTGGGAATAGGGGAGCCGCCCAGTCCGATGAAGCGCATGAGCTCGACGTGCTGGGGCCCAAAGCCAGGGCTGTCGAGCAAACTGGTGAAGAAATAGGTCGACCCGCTCCCCGCACCGATCCCCTCTTCGACCATGGCGTCGAGAACGGTCGGCGGGTCCCACCCATCAATTAGATAGAGGGGACGACCGCTCACCAGCGGGCAGAGCAAGCCCGCCAGCATGCCGATGGCATGTCCCACTGGGGCGCCCGTCAGGTTGGCTCGATCGCGTTCGGCCTGGTGGGCCGACAATTGGCGGACCTCGCACCCGAGCGTCCGATGGGTATGCACCACACCCTTGGGGTCGGCCGTGGTGCCCGAGGTGTACCCGATCAGCGCCGGACTGTCGGGGTCGACCGTGGCCGGCTCATCAATCGGTTCCGACGTGGCCAGCGCTTCGAAGCTCAAGTCCTCGCCTTTGGGATCGCCACCGACAATGACCACCGTTTTGAGGTCCTCCAACCCATCGCGGATGGTGGCCAATTCTTGGTAGTAGTCACGGGCGCCAATGCGGGACACTTGAATGAGTGCACTGGCTCTGCTCTGTCGGAGGATGAAGCCGACTTCCTTAGGGCCGTAGAAATGGACGATGGGGACGAGCGTCACTCCCAACATGGCGGAGGCGTAAAACGTCACGGCTGCTTCGACCCAGTTGGGGAGTTGAAACGCCACCACATCGCCTGGACCAAGTCCGAGCTGACGGAGCCCGCCGGCCACCCGCCGAGCCGCGTCATAGACGTCACCCACCGTCCCGACGTACGCGTTGGTGGGTGACCAAATACGGATGCGCCGAGTGGGGTCTTCTAAGAGCGCGTCGGAGAGGAACTGCCCCAGCGAACGGTCATCCCAGGCGGCCTCGGACATATAGCGAGCCGCCAGGTCAGCTGGCATCGGTCGCAGGGCAAACCGGCTGGACACGTCCCCCGCCATGTCGGTCAGGCCGACTCAATAAAGAGCGATGCCAACCGGTGGCGGGCTTGGCTCACCCCGCCGCTGAGCACCTCGTTCTGCTTGGCCCGCTTAAAGAGGAAGTGGGCGTCGTTGGCCCAGGTAAAACCCACGCCCCCGTGCATTTGGATGTCCTCGCCCGTGACTTTCACTCCAGCCTCGTTGGCGTAGCTGCTCGCCATGGCCGCCGACTGGCCGCGCTCAGGTGCGTTGGTGTCGGAGGCCCAGGCCGCGAATTGTGTTCCGGCTCGCGCCAGCTCCACCTGATGGAACATCTCAACCAAGCGGTGCCGGATGGACTGGTACGTGGCAACGGGCCGGTCGAAGACGACTCGGGTGGAGGTGTACCCAATGGCCTCGCCCAGTGCACGGTCGGAAGCGCCGATGGTCTCGGCGGCTAGGACGATCGAGATGTCATCTTGGACGCGCTGCCACAAGTGCGTCTGGTTGCCGCCCGGCCCCAGTGGCACGACAGGCGCCTCGTCCAGCACCAGCCGTGCCACCTTGCGCGTGGGGTCCAGGGACGGGACGAGTTCGCCCTTGGGCTCCTGTAAGAAGTATGAGCGCACGCCTTCTTCGCTGCGAGCCACCACAATGGCCCAGTCGGCCGTGTGGCCGTCGATCACCAGGGGCTTGGTGCCACTGACTACCCAGCCGGCGTTCTTGCGCCGGGCGCGGGACCGCACGGTGCTCAACGGATCACCATGACCCTGCTCCAGCAGGGCCACAGTGCCGCGCCGAGTGCCGGCCGCTAAATCGTCGAGTAGATCAGTGGCGCCGAGGGCAGTGGCCGCCAGCGTGGCGGAGACTGCTGAGGAAAAGAAGGGGCCTGGCAAAGGGATGCGGCCCATCTGCTCGGCCACGATGCACATTTCGAGCAGACCTACCCCTGAACCGCCATGGGCTTCGGGCACCAGAAGGCCGGTCCAACCCAGGTCGACGATGGTGGTCCACAACGCCGGGTCAATCCCGGTCGGATTCTCGACCAATTCCCGCAACTTCTGTGGGTCGCATTCGCGCTCCAGCGCGGTCTTGGCGACCTCTTGCAGCGCCAGCTGCTCGGCGTCGTATGTGAAGTCCACGGCTTCCCCGGTTTCAGTTGCTGATAATCGGTGGCTGATGGTCGTGACGCCACCGCGAAGGCTGACGCCAGCGTCAGGGTACACGGTTGGTCGGCTACCCTTCCGACGTGGATTTTGCCCTGGCCCCCGAGGATGAAGCCTTCCGCGACGAGCTTCGGGCCTGGCTAGACGAGCACCTTCCGCCCTTCTTAGAGGCAGAAGCGCTCGATGAGAACGCCAGCTTGTCGGGCGATGCCTCGAACAAACGGCGCCAAGCCTGGCAGCGAAAACTGAACGAAGGTGGGTGGGCCGCCGTCCACTGGGGTCCCGACTACGGCGGGCGACCAATCACCGTGATGCAGCGGGTCATCTATTCGGAAGTCATGGCCGAATACCGCACGCCGGGCATGTTCAACACCAACGGGATCTGGCAGATCGGCCCCATGATCATTGCTTGGGGTACCGACGAGCAGAAGGCTGAATGGCTCCCATCCATCCTTGAAGCAGAAGAGCATTGGTGCCAGGGCTTCAGTGAGCCCGAGGCCGGCAATGACCTGGCCAACCTGCGCACAACGGCCATTCAAGAGTCAGGCCCCGACGGCACGGTCGACCCCAAAGGCGACTACATCATCAACGGATCGAAGATTTGGATCTCCTCGGCCCATCTGGCCACCTGGGGACTGTTCCTCTTGCGCACCGATCCCACTGCCATAGAGCGGGGCGTGAAGCACGAAGGAATCACCGCGTTCGTCCTCAATCTGAAGACGCCCGGGATTGAAGTCCGCCCCATTAAGGACATGGCAGGCGAGGAACTCTTCAACGAAATCTTCTTCACCGACGTGCGCATTCCGGCCAAGTGGCGCCTGGGCGAAGACGGCCAAGGCTGGATGGTGGCCATGGGCACGCTGGGCTTCGAACGGGTCGGCACCGCCAGTCAGCTTTCGATCCTGGCCGCTGACCTACGGGCCATGGTGGAGGCGGCACGCTCGGTCAACCCGGATGCACTGGAAGATCCAACGCTTCGCGACCGACTCGCCAAGGTGTGGACCGAGATCGAGTTCGCCCGACTCTTGTCGCTTCGAGCCATCTCCAAAATTATGAAGGGCGAGAAGAACTGGCCCGAAGTGCCCTTCGCCAAGCTCTCGTGGTCAGCATTGGCGCAAACCTGCGCCGAACTGGCCGTCGACTTGCTTGGGCCGGCCGGTGTGCTGGCCCGCGGTGGTCCCGATGCCGTCGATCGAGGTAAGTGGACTCGCCTGTATTCCTTCCAGCGCTACAGCACCATCGGCGCCGGATCGACAGAGATCCAGAAGAACATCATCGCTGACCGGGCCATCAGGATGCCTGGGCAGTCGCGCACGTCCTGAACGGGCGTACCGCACCATGAGTCCCGCCACCGATCCCCATTCACCCTGCATCATCGGGGTGGCCCGCAAGACCTGGCATGCAGTCGACGTACCCAACGGTGCGCCGGAGCCCCTCGACATGTGGGAAGAGGTAGCCCGGGCCGCAGCAGATGACGCCGGTGCGCCCCAAGCCCTGGCGCAGCTCCAGCAGGTCGATGTGGTCTATTCGCAGTCATGGCAGTACGACGATCCACCGGCTCGCTTGGCCGAGCGGCTCGGTGCGTCGCCGGCGCACGCTTCGTACTCCGGTATCGGGGGCTCGGTGCCACAGGTGTTGGCCGCTCAGCAATCCAGCGCCATGATGGAAGGCCGCTTGGACGTGGGCCTGATCGTCGGCGCCGAAGCGTTGGCCACGGTCCGGCGGCTCAAGAAGGCCGGTGAAAAGCCGCAATGGTCCTTCAAGCCATTGGAACGCCGGCCCTTCCCAATGGACGTGGATTTCCACCCCTCGGAGATCTCGCACGCCGTCTTCGAGGCCTTCTTGACGTTCGCACTTTTCGACAATGCCCGGCGGGCCCACCTGGGACGTTCACTCGCAGAACACCGTGCTGCGCTGGGTCGAGTGCTGGCACCACTGACCGAAGTGGCCGCCAGCAGTCCTCACGCCTGGTTTCCGGTCGCTCGTAGCGCCGAAGAAATCTCGACGGCCTCACCGGATAACCGGATGGTGGCCTACCCGTACACCAAATTGATGACGTCGATCATGGACGTGGACATGGCAGCGGCGCTGCTCCTCGCCACGGCCGAAAAGGCAGATGCGCTCGGCGTTCCCGAAGAGAAGCGGGTGTACCTGCGGGGTCACGGTTACGCCCAAGATCCCGCGCATGTGGCCGATCACCCCGAACTGTGGCGGTCACCCGCCATGGAAGCGGCCTCACGAGCGGCCTTGCGATCGGCCAGCATTGGCGTGGACGACGTTGCGCACTTCGACCTCTACTCCTGCTTCGCCAGCTCGGTGTGCTTCGCACTGGATGCCCTTGGCCTGGCCGAAGGGGATGCACGTGGTGTGACACAAACGGGAGGTCTCCCCTACCACGGAGGCCCCGGCTCGAACTACATGACGCACTCCATCGCCGCCATGGTTGAAACCCTGCGGGCCGATCCGGGCTCACTCGGACTCACCACTGGCGTGGGCATGCACATGATGAAGCACGCCTATGGTGTGTGGTCCACCACGCCGGGAGTCCTTTCGACCACAGCGCTTCAGCCCACGCCCACGCTGGAGACGCGCATCGTGACCTCTCCTGAGGGATCGGCAACAGTCGTCACCTACTCGGTCATGCACGGGAGGGACGGCGAGCCAGCATCGGCGCTGTTGGTGTGCGATCTCCCCGACCGCCGGCGTTGCTACGCCAAGCTCGATGGGCCCGAGGCCTGGGCCGAGGCGGAAGTGCACGAACTGATCGGGCGGACCGTTGACCTGACGCCGTCCAACGGCATCAACGTCGCCCGGGTCGGCTGAACCTCCTCAGCGGTACGCTCGGCGCATGGGCCTTTCCTTGATCCCTTTGTGCGGCGTCGATGTGAAGCTGGCCGCCCCCATCATGGTGGGCGCCGGACCGAGCGGCTTGCGACTCATCATTGAGGTGGATGCCATGGAATACACCGGTGAGCGACTGACCGGATCCATGAAGGGCAAGGCCGGCGCAGACTGGGTCACCATTGTGGACAACGTGGCTACCGTCGATGTGCGCACCACCATCGAGAGCCATGACGGGGCGCTCATCCTCTGCCAGTACAAGGGTCGCATCGACTTCAGCCAAGGACCCGGTGCATTGCCCGCCTATGTGGCGCCCACCTTCGAGACCGGCGACGAGCGCTACCAATGGCTAAACCTGGTCCAGGCCGCCGGCATGGGCACCATGAATGAGACGATCACCGAACTCCACTACGACTGGTTCGAATTGCGGGCCACCCAGTAGCGACCAGTACGGGTAGTTCGATACACGAACTATCTCGCTATTCTGGCGAGGTGACGTCAGGCCCCACCTCCACTGAAATCGAAGCGATTCGAGCCCTAGCCAGGGCCTCCCGCATTTTGGAGCGGGCCTCTGGTGAGTTAAGCCTGGCGCACTACCGGGTGCTGTCAGCCATCGCCTCGGGTGATGAACGAGCTTCGCTGGTAGCAGATCGCCTAGCTCTGGGTCGACCGACCATCAGCGCCGCCGTCGAGGCGCTTTGTCAGCGCGGGCTGCTCTCCCGATCCGATGTTGAGGGCGATCAGCGGGCCGCGGCGCTAGGGCTGACGCCAGAGGGAAAAGCCCTATTGGCCCGGGTGGAGTCGGACATGACGGACCGCATCACTGACTTATGTGATCGGACGGCCAATGGTGCGCAGGTGCTGGAGTCGCTGGGTGCGCTGGGCCGTGCCGTCGATGAGCTCATGGCCGAACGAGCCGTGGCGCGCCAACGCGCATGACCGATGCAGTGGAACCAACCGCCCAGATGGGCTGGGTCAGGCGCCTCTGGTCGTACATGCTCCGTCATCGGACCGACATGACGCTGGCATTGGTGGCCGCCGTGCTCGGCAGCGTGTGCCAGACCGTGGTCCCACTCGTTGAGCGCCAGATCGTCGACGGCGTGATCGTCAATCGCACTTCAGCCTTGTGGCCTTGGCTGGCCACCCTTCTGGCCCTCGGTGCGGCCTATTTCGGATTCGCCTATATCCGACGCTACCGAGGTGGTCGGGTCGCCCTCTCGGTGCAATACGACCTACGCAACGCCATGCACGACCATCTCCAGGTGATGGACTTCGACAACCTCGACCGCATGCCGACGGGGCAGCTGGTTGCTCGCGCCAACTCGGATTCGGCTCTCGTGCAAGGGCTACTGAGCTTCTTCCCCATCATGAGCGGCAACGTGCTGATGATGCTGTTCTCGCTGGGAGTGATGATCTACCTCTCGCCCTTGCTGGCCATCGTCAGCGTGATCATCGCTCCGACATTGCTGCTGGTCTCCTACAAAATGCGCCGCAAGATTTTCCCAGCGACATGGGACGGGCAACAGCGCGAAGGTGACGTGGCCCAGATTGTGGACGAGGACGTCAACGGTGTGCGCGTGGTCAAGGCCTTCGGCCAAGAGCAGCGCGAGGTGCTCCGGGTGGTTGACGCCACCCAGACGTTGTACGGATCGCACATGCGTACCGTGCGCCTGCAGGCGCGCTATCAACCGCTGCTCGAAGCCATCCCCACTATGGCCCAGGTGGCCATCCTGGCCTTCGGTGGGTGGTTGGCCCTGCACCACATGATCACCCTGGGGACATTCCTGGCCTTCTCCACCTACATCGTGCAAATGGTCAATCCGGCTCGGCAGTTGGCCGGCATCCTGACGGTGGGCCAGCAGGCCCGAGCGGGCATTGAGCGCATCTTCCAGCTGCTGGATCTGCCACCGGCCATTGCCGATGCCGATAATGCCATTGTGTTGCCGCCGGTGCAGGGAGACATTGCGTTTCGAGCGGTGCACTTCGCCTACGGCGACGCTCCTGAGCTGCTCAAGGGCCTCGACCTGCATCTGTCGGCTGGCGAACGAGTGGCCCTGGTCGGCCCCAGCGGATGCGGAAAGTCCACCGTGGCCATGCTGCTGGCGCGCTTCTACGATCCGAGATGCGGCGCCATCCACATTGATGGTCACGACGTGCGCGATGTGACGCTGCATTCCCTTCGATCCCAAATTGGATTCGTCTTCGAGGAGAGCTTTCTTTTCTCCGAGACCGTGCGGGCCAATATCGCCTATGGCCGACCGGATGCCACTGACGCCGAGATCGAAGCGGCGGCGGCCATCGCCCAAGCTCACGCCTTCATTACGGAACTCCCCCGGGGTTACGACACCATGGTCGGGGAGCGAGGCCTGACACTCTCCGGAGGGCAGCGTCAACGCATCGCTTTGGCCCGGGCCATTGTGGCCAATCCGCGCATTTTGGTGCTCGACGACGCCACCAGTGCCATCGACGCCCGAATCGAAGAAGCCATCCATGACGGTCTGCGCACCGTCATGGATGGTCGCACCACGCTCATGGTGGCCCACCGGCGATCCACACTTCATTTGGCTGACCGCATTGTGGTGATGACCGATGGGGCCGTGGTCGACGCCGGCAGGCACGACGAGCTCATGACCCGCAGCGCCATTTACCGGTCGCTGCTCTCTGGACTCGAGGAAGAGCAGGCCGAGCGGGTCGGTGATCGCATTGAGCTGTTGGCGGTGACCCAGTCGGCCTGGCAGCAGGCTCCCGACGCCGCTGGAGCGGCGGTACCTCGGACGATGGGAGCACCCAGCCTTGGTGCGGGGTTGGGCGGAGGCGGTGGTGGCAGTTGGCGCAACAACTTGGCTCCCACTCCCGAATTGCTGGCTCGCGTGGCCGCATTGCCACCAATCCGTGACACGGCCGTTGTCAATGTGGAGAAGGAGTCAAGGCACGATCCTCTCTTTTCGCTGCGCCGACTGCTGGGCGAGTTCCGGCGCACGCTTCTGGTCGGATTGCTCTTGGTGGTGTTCGACGCGGTCGCCAGTTTGTGCGGACCAATTTTGGTCAAAGTCGGTATCGACAATGGAGTGGCTCACGGTTCGGCCCGCATCCTCTTCTTTGCCTCCGGCCTCTTTCTGGCCGTGACACTGGTGGACCTCGTCGACCAGGTGGGTGAGACCTTCATTACTGGCAGGGCCGCCGAACGCATCATGCTCTCGCTCCGCATTCGCGTCTGGGCCCAATTGCAGCGCCTCTCGCTTGACTACTACGAGCGCGAAATGGCCGGTCGCATCATGACCCGCATGACGACTGACGTGGATCAGTTTGAGTCGCTGATCGAGAACGGGGTGCTCAATGCCCTTGTCTCCATCGTCACGTTCCTGGGCGTCGGAGTGGCCCTTCTCATCATCAACTTCGAACTTGGAATGTGCACACTGTGTGTTGTGGTCCCCCTTGCCGTTGCCACCTCGGTGTTTCGGCGCAAGTCGGCCCGCCTCTATGACGTGGCCCGGGAGCGCATCGCCATCGTCAATGCGGATTTCCAGGAAAGCATTTCGGGTGTCCGCGTGTGTCAGGCCTTCGTGCACGAGGACGCCACTGTGGCCCACTTCCACCAGCTCGGGCGCAACTATCTCGAGGCCCGTCTCGGAGCACAGCGCCTCGTTGCCGTCTATTTCCCCTTTGTCCAGTTCCTTTCCAATGCAGCCGATGCCATCGTGCTGGGCGTCGGGGCCGGCCTGATTGCCACCGGACACGTGACCGCGGGGGCACTCATCGCCTTCATCTTGTACATCGACATGTTCTTCTCCCCGATCCAGCAGCTGTCGCAGGTCTTCGACTCTTGGCAGCAGACGCGGGTCTCGGTGAATCGAATCTCTGACCTCATGCAACTCGAGACCCTCACACCCGCCGCAGCAGAGCCGCTCGCCCCAGGTCGACTGACCGGCGAGTTGGAGCTGGACGATGTGCGCTTCGCGTATCCGGTCTCAGTCAGTCGGCCAGGCATAGACGGCGGCGCGATGCCCGAACGGCGTGGGCCAAAGGATCCCAGGCTTCTGCACAGTGTCGACGCCACGTTGACCAAGGCACCCGAGGCGTTGCGCGGTATCAGCGTGCACATCCAAGCCGGTGAGACAGTGGCTTTGGTCGGCGAGACCGGTGCCGGCAAGTCCACTGTGATCAAACTCTTGGCCCGCTTCTACGATCCCGACCAAGGAACGGTGCTGGTCGATGGTCGAGACGTTCGGCAACTCGATCTCCGATCGTTCCGCCAGCAGCTGGGGTACGTACCTCAGGAGGCCTTCCTCTTCAGCGGGACCATCCGAGACAACATCGCCTACGGCCGCTCATCGGCCAGTGAGGCCGAGGTCGAAGCCGCATCGCGGGCCGTGGGGGCCCACGACTTCATCGCCGCGCTGCCAGGCGGGTACCTGCACGAACTGTCTGAGCGAGGCCGTTCGCTCTCGTCCGGTCAGAGGCAACTCATTGCCCTGGCCCGAGCCGAGTTGGTCGACCCAGCCATCCTGCTCCTGGACGAAGCAACCTCGAACTTGGACCTGGTGACCGAGTCCCGCGTCGCCGCTGCCATGCAGAGAGTCGCGCACGGGCGTACCACCATCATCATTGCCCACCGACTGCAGACGGCCCGGACGGCAGACCGTATTTTCGTGCTGCATCGCGGCACCGTGGTGGAAGTGGGTGCGCATGACCAGCTCCGAGCTGCTGGGGGTCGCTATGCCTCCATGTGGGACACCTTCGAGACGGCGAGTCGAACCGAGCCGCCAGGGACGGAAGCGGCCGTCACGACGGCTCGTTGAACGAAGGGAACAGCGTTCACCGTCTCTTCAAGTCGACATTTCGGGCCGACCCATTGCCGATAATGGCCACACTTTTGCGGTTGATCCGACTGACTGAGGCCGAGACTGTCCCTGCCGCGAGACTTAGTACCCCGGAAAGACGCGTCGGAGATCGTCGAGGCTGACATTGCCAACGACACGGACGGCATCAGGAGTCGACGTGGTGAGCCGTCCACCAATAAGCCGAACGACGGATTCAAGTGGCCCCTCAAAGGTGGCGGTCACCTTCTCCGCCTTTGGCGTCAGGCTCACGGCCTGGTCTATGACGAGTCCGTATCCATTCACATCGACGATCGCAGCGTTGGACAGCGCATCGGCCTTCCCAATGAAGCCCAGTAGGAAGCCCATCGAACTGGACAACTGCTCCACCAATACCTCAGCCGATTCATCGCTCAACGTTGCCGCTGGATCAAGAGCGACTCGTACGTCCCATCCGTGCAAGGCAACCTCGTTCAGGCGCATCCCGGCAATGGTGGCGATATCAAGAGGCTCTGGTAAAAAGGCGAGCTTTATTTGGAGGTTCTCGCGCTGGTCCGACGTCAACGCCTCCAGAGTCTCCACGAGTGCCTCATCAAAGGCCAGAAAACCCTTGGCCTGGTCCTCCGGACTCATGGCATTCCAGCGGTCCCAGACGGTCTGATTGAACTCTGGACCAGGAATAGGCGCATCTTCCAATGCGGTGCGATAACTCGACAATGCGATCTCGGACCCGCTCCCCAAGTGCGACAGCGCCTGAGCAATGGTCCACTCGGAGGCATGTAATGACCCGATCAGCTGTTCGTGCGTAAGGGTGGGCACGAGAGCCACCATTTCGTCGTGAAGGTGACGTAGTTCAGCAATTGTCTTATCTGCGAGGGAGGCCATAGGAATAGTTCAACAAGTTCGGTCGCCTCGATATTCCGGCCAGCGGGTGAACGCCGGACATGGCGTCGGTTTAATTTCGTTATGTGTCCGGGAGTATTCGTGGGAGACCGAACCACGAAAGCACGTGGCCCTCGAAGCGGGTCATGGCGCTGATCTGGTCACCAGCCAGGGTCAGAACAAAGAGACCGACCCCGTGACTAACGCCCGTTGCGTCACGCACGTAGGCACCGAGCGCCGGCTGACCATTCGCACGAGTCGCCAAAAGATCGAACCTCCGACCTGAACCGAAGATGCTGGCAAAAAAGCGAGACACCGGCTCATGGCCCTCGTATTCGAAGGGTAACGGTGGCATAGAGATGAAGACGTCGTCGGTGAGGAGCGCCACGAGAGAGGCCAGATCGGAGGATTCGTAGGCGGCGACGAACTTGGCCACAATCGCGTCCTCTGAAGCAGAGTTGGAAGCAGGAGCAGGTAGGTGTTGGCTCCCCGAAGGCACCTTCGTTTCGAGACTGGCGCGAGCCCGCTTGAGTGCGCTGTTGACCGACTCCAACGTCGAATCAAGCATGTCGCCAACTTCGTTGGCGTGGAACCCGAGCACGTCCCGCAGCACCAGCACAGCCAGTTGTCGAGGCGGTAGGAGCTGTAGGGCAGTGACGAACGCTAGGGAGATGAACTCTGTCTGTTCATAACGGGCTTCAGGGCTAGGCGCCACACCACCCGCACCCTGGAGGAGGGCGTCAGGGTACGGCTGGAGCCAAGGGACCTCGCCCAGGCGAGTCGGCTCGGGCGGTTCAACCCCGGGCACGTCCCACTCTTTGGCCTTGCGTCGACCAGTCGAGCGACGTGCGTTGAGGCATCGATTCGTGGCAATTCGATACAACCAGGTCCGAAGCGAAGCGCGCTGCTCGAAGCCACCCAGCCCCTGCCAGGCCGCCAACAGAGATTCTTGGAGAACGTCCTCGGCATCCTGGAACGAGCCCAGCATCCGGTAGCAGTGCACCTGAAGCTCTCGGCGGTAGGGCTGGGTCAGTTCTTCGAACGCCTCGCCATCCCCGTCCCGCGCTCTCTTGATGAGGTCGTTTGTGCCCATTTCGGCGGCTCCTTCTCGAACCCTGTTGTTGTCCCATCAGTCCTATAGACACCGACCGACGGGCGAACTGGGCGGTCGAGGAGCGCCCAGTTTCTCAGAGCTGGTGTGTCTATATCCCTGACGGTGACAACACCGCAGAAAAGGAGACTCAACATGGGAACGATTGTGATCACCACCAACATCTCGCTCGACGGCGTTGTCGAAGACCCAGATGGCCAAGAGGGATTCACGCTCGGCGGCTGGTTCGGCCAGTTTGGAGGAAAGGACCTCGAAGCCTGGGGCAAGGTCGAGACCGAGGAGACGCTGGGAGCCGAGGCCCTGCTTCTTGGGCGACGCAGCGACGAATGGTTTGCCAGCCGGTGGCTTTCCCGCAGTGGAGAGTGGGCAGACAAGTTGAACAGCATGCCTAAGTTCGTCGTGTCATCCACCTTGAAGGAGGCAAAGTGGTCCAACTCGACCATTCTCAGGGGCGACCTGGTCGGTGAAATCTCGAAGCTGAAGCAGGAGATCCACGGCGAGATCCTCGTCTATGCCAGCTACCAACTCGTGCACGCCCTGCTGGAGCACGACCTCGTTGACGAATTACGGCTTGTCATCTTCCCGGTCGTACTGGGCGCGGGGCAGCGACTCTTTAGTTCGATGAGCGACAAGAGGCCTTTGCACCTCGTTGAAGCGACCACCATCGGCGACGGTCTGACTTTCGTGACCTACAAGGTCATGCGGGACGCCTGACCATCGCTGAGATGGGGTGAGGTGCTGGCGACGCCAGCCGACTTTGGTACTCGCCAAGTCGGCTGGCGCTCGTCCGGCTTCAGAGATCGAGCGTGCCGCCTATGCCATTCGTTTGGCGTTAGCGAATCCGACTGAGCTGTAGACGCCATCGGGAAACACGGTATCCCAGGCGTCGCGGACCGCTCGGTAGTCCTCACTCTGCCCATACGCAGCGCGAGCGGCGGCGACCACTTCGTCCCTCCGGGCCGCGACGACGGCACCCGAGTCGTATTCCAGTTGGTTGTCAATCTGCACGATCGCTTCGGCGAAGCGAGCCTTGTGCCCGATTAGCCGGATTCCGCTGACGGGTGGGGTCATGACTGTTTTCCTGTCTGGTGTGAGCTAAGCGGGATGTTGTGACGCAACCCGAAGGCCGAATATGTTCCCGAATGTGCTTCGAGGACGGTACAACGTATCGCTCGATCCAAGCTCACCGACGAGCTAAAGATCCGTCACCCCTGGTCCGCTGAGCTGCGGGATGACCTGGCGACGATTGGCCATGAGCTGGAGGAGCGCCAGAGCTGCGCCCTGGACCTCTGGTCCAGCACCGACTGACCAATCGGTATCAGTCGCCACCAAACGGAGTTTGGCGTATGAAGATGAGTGAAAGGCAAAGCGTCCCAGACGCCGGTAGGCAGGGAGTGCCAGCACAGCGTCGCCGCCATTCACTTCGTAGGTGATGCCCTGCGGCTCGAAGACGTCGGCGCCGTGCACGAACAGTTCACCCAATGCCACAACAGCCGGCGAACCGGGCACGTGAAAGCGTCCGCCGGCAGCAGCCCTGAGGCGCTGTGTCAGCACGGACACCGGCTCCTGCCCGAGCGCACAGGCGCAGCGCGAAAGCGCACGGTCGGGCACCAACCCATTGCGCAACACGTCCACCGCCATCGATCGCTGTGACGCCTCGGCAAGGTGGACCAAATGGCCGAGGACATCGCGGGCCCGCCACTCGCCGCACCAAGTCGGTTGATCCCACTGCTCGGCTGACATTCCATCGAATCGATCGGCCACGGCCAGGCGATAACGACGTACGAGATCCCAGACGCCAGGAGCGGTAGTCGTGGCCATGTCTTCACCTCTTAGTCGTGGGGCAGGGATGCCGGTATGGGCAGGCAGGATGCTGGTCAGACACTAGAGGGCAATTGTTGCAACGCCCCACAACGTGACACGATCGGGCCATGCGAGTACATCGCAGCTTCGCCTTCGTTGATGTCTCGGGTTTTACTGCCCTGACCGAACTCGATGGTGACGAACATGCCGTTGACGTCATCACTGCCTTCCGGGCCCTGTTGCGGGACATTTGCTCTCGACGGGGAGTGCGTATCGCCAAGTGGCTAGGTGACGGAGTCATGCTGGTGTGTGTCGACACGCTTCCATTGTTGGAGACGATTCTCGAACTTCATCATGTGGTCTGCGAAGTCTCCGGGCCCGTCCAGTCGGTGTCGATACGGTCTGGTGTCACTGCAGGAGACGTGATCCTCATGGAAGGAGACGACTACATCGGCCACTGCGTCAACGTCGCCGCCCGACTGTGCGATTACGCACAAGGCGGAGAGGCGCTAGTGGCACCGTCGGTGGTTGATGCCCTCCCCAAGTGGGGTGTGGTCCTGGCGCACAAAGAGGTGGCATTGCGGGGTGTCGAAAAACCACTGCCCACCAGCAGCATCGGGATGGTCCTCGTCGATGACAGCGCTTGGAGGGATCCGATCTGTGGGCTGCCTATTTCGGTCGACACCGCCGAGGCCACGGGACACGATGATCACGGCACTGCCGTCCACTTCTGTTCTGACGGATGCCTCGACACCTGGCAGCGGCGTCCATCGGTGACAGATCGTCCGGCTCGGAGCGCCGCCACTTCCAACTGATCTACCAACGCGAAAAACGACTCCACGGTGATGTGAGCCAAGCGAGTCAGCCTGAGTGCCGCCGTGCCGCCATCGTCAAGAGGTGGGGCAAGATCCGCTGGTGGAGTGGCGTGGTAACGGCCCATGCACATCGGGCTGGTAGCTGAGTCCTACGGGTGTAGCGGACGAACGAGCTGACCGAAACGTTGTCGTCGTCCGCAGTGAACACCAGGACGGCGTTGATGCCGATCCAGGCCTGCGCGGAGACCACCACCATCTGCGGAAAAGTGGACTCAATGAACCACCCGATGACTCGTTCCGCCGAGCGGCTCGGCCGCAGGTGAAGGGTTAGTGCAGTCCACCCTCCAATGAGAAACCAACGGAGACGCCGTGGTGCCTCCTCGAATATGGCCCGCGCCCACTGCTCGGCGCCGAGGGTATCGCCCGCTGGGCGCTGCACTTGGTAGGCCACCTCGTAGTGGCCGCCTTGGGTGAACGGCAGCGCAGCGCGCACGGAAGGTGCCACGTCAATCCGTTGGGCCTTCGGTGATGCCGTCATGCTCCGCCGATCATCCACCTGGTGCCGTCGAGCAGCTCACGAGCCGCATCGAGATGGCCGGCGTGGCAGGCCGTTTCGGTGATCACGTGCAGCATGATCGATCTCAGGTCGGGCAAGTTCCAGTCGGGCCAGATATCGGGCCACAGAGCCGGCGGGGCGTCAGGAGATGACTCGGCCACAATGGCGTTGGCCAATTCGATGTCGTGGCGGTAGGCGGCAAACACATCTTCAGCGGACCTGGCCGGTTCGACGTGCCAAGCGGCCTCGAAGAGTTCGTCGGACACGGTCAGCTCAATGGGTGCGCCGGCAAAGACCCCTTGGAACCAAAAGCGCTCGACGCTGACGGTCAGATGACTGACCATTCCCAGGCATGTCCATCCCGTCGGCAGGACAGGGCGTCGCAGCTGTTCTTCGGACAGTCCCTCGAGGATGCCGAGCACGTGTGCCCGCTGATCGTCGAGCGACGACACCAGTGCCGCGACCTGCCCATCCATCCGATGATTGTGGCACCAGTGGGACAGAGTCAGCTAAATGAGTGTCAGTCCCCCGTCCACCGCTAATACCTGGCCGGTAATGTAGCTGGACTCGCTCGACAACAAGAAGACCGTGGACGCTGCCACTTCCCAGGCGGTGCCCTCACGGCCGAGCGGAACCGGAGCACGGGTGCGCGAAGGTCGACCGGCCGATGCGGCACGACCCAACGGCGTGTCGATGAGGCCGGGGCAGATCACGTTGGACCGGATGCCCCGGCGTGCCCCCTCCAAAGCGACATGGCGATTGAGCCCGATGAGGCCCGCCTTCGATGCGTCATAAGCGGGAATGCGGCTCCCGGGTCGCAGCCCGGCCACCGATCCGATGAACACGATGGAGCCATTGTCGGGCAGTGACACCAGGGCGCGCTTCACCACCAGGAAATGAGCCCGCAGGTTGAGCGCAAAAGTGCGGTCCCAGTCTTCGAGCGAAGTGCCAGCCACTCCCATACCGAAACCGGTGCCCACATTGAGCACCACGCCATCGGGCACGAGACCGGCGTCCTCGGCCATGGCCATACGGCAGCCTTCTTCGGTCGTGACATCGCCGACCACCACCGCAGCCTTGCCACCTTCTTCGGTGATCTGGCGCCAGGTCGCTTGGGCTGCTTCCTCGTTGCGGTCAACACAGACGACTGACGCACCCTCGCGCGCGGCCCGGATGGCAATGGCCCGTCCGTTGCCTAGTGGTGCCTCCGGGTCACGAGAGGCTTGCGTGCCCGCTCCGATGACCGTGATGCAACGACCTTCCAGCATGCCGCTCATGCGACTGGACCTCCCGGAATTGACTGCGCCAATGCTTCGGCTGCTGGCTCAAGTTGTACTCGCAATGACCGCAGCACCGTGGAAAGCATCAGATAGTGCGCCAGCAGCATTAGGAACTCCACCAACTCACCACTTGAGAGCCGAGCCGACAACGTCCCCCAGGTGGCATCGCCCACTGCACCGTCGTCTGCCGTCTCATCCACGGCAGCTAAGGCGGCGCGCTCAAAAGGATCCCACTGCACAGCCGAGAGGTCCCCACCCAAGGCTGCAGTCTCCTCGGGCGTGATGCCCTGGGCCGCGCCCAAATCGATGTGGTGGGCCCACTCATAACGGCCATCGAAGCGGTAGGCCACGCGAAGAATGACGAGCTCTCGAAGGCGGCCCGGCAGTGTGCCGCTCAGTAGCGCACCCCCGAATCCCATCCAACGCCGAAAGAGTTTGGGTTGGTGGGACAGGGTGGTGAAGATGTGCATGGGATCATCGACTCCGCCCGGCAATACAGCCAGCATTTCACTGAGTCGATCGTCCCATTCACCGGGTTGGAGCGGCTGAAGTCGCGGTTCTGTGGCTGCCATGCCCGCATCGTACGCACACTGTCAGCGTCTTGGTCGAAACCCCATCGGGGGACCAGGTAGCTGATGAATCTCGGCTTCGGGGCGACAGATCTCGTCGATGAGGCCGTAGGCCAAGGCACCCTCGGCATCCATGAACAGACCTTTGGTTAGGTCGTCTTCGACCCGCTCAAGCGACACACCGACGGCGGTGCTGATGCGCTGACAGAACCGGCGGCGCTCGTCGGCGCGCAACTCCGCCCACTGGGCCACATTGCGCGCGCTCGATTCCATTTGAGTGCGCGGCTCTCGTAGTTGGAACCGGGTACTGGGCATGGCGGCACGGTAACTGCACAGCGCCAAAATGCCGACGGCCGGACCGCCAATCTGGCCCATGCACAGTGCGCGTACGGGCACGCCAAGCAACTCCACCACGTCCATGAGCGTGAGGGCGGTGCCCAGACTTCCTTCGGCGCAATCGAGGCGCAGGGTGACAGCACTGTCCCCCTCGGCATCGAGCGTCATGAGCTCGGCCGCTAGCCGGCCTGCCTTGAGGTCGTCGAGCGGGCCAGTGAGCAGTACGACCCGCTGCTCGAACAGTCGGCGGGCCAGCAGGTCGGATAGGTCGTTGTCATACATGCTCGATCATCCATTCCAGCCGCACCCCAAGGGCCAGCGTGTAGCGCTCGATAGTGGACAGACGGACGTCCAGATCCCCGGACTCGAATCGGGCCACGGCCGACTGCGAGGTGCCCATCAGGCGAGCCACTTCAGTCTGGGAGAGGCCCACTTCATGGCGCATGGCCGTGAGCTGACCGCTCAGCGATTGCCGGCGTTCGGCCATTTCTCGAAAGCCAGGAAAGAGGGGCTGATGACGCCGTTCATTCACGATAATCCATTATCTCATATATGAGATAATATGGGGGGACCACTTGAAAAGGAGTGCTCCATGCCCAATCCGATGCAGATCCTGGTTCCGACGGTGATCGAGGAGGGCAGTCGGGGCGACCGGGCGTTCGACATCTACTCCCAGCTCCTTCGCGAGCGCATCGTGTTTCTGGGCCAGGAGGTAGACGACCAGGTGGCCAATCTCATCATCAGTCAAATCCTATTTCTCGAGGCCCACGACCCGGAGAAGGACATCCACCTCTACATCAACTCTCCCGGCGGGGTGGCCTACGCCGGCATGGCCATCTACGACGTGATGCAGCACGTCTCGCCTGATGTCTCCACCATCTGCGTAGGCATGGGCATGTCTGCCGCCGCCATGATCCTGTGCGGCGGCGCTCGTGGGAAACGTTTCGCCCTGCCCAACTCTCGGATCATGATTCATCAAGGCTCGGCCGGCACCCGGGGCGCCCCTTCCGACATGGAAATCCAGCTCAGAGAGGTACTGGCCCTCACTCGGCGCATGTCGGAGATCATCTCCTACCACAGCGGTCGGCCCCTGGAGCAGGTGTCCATCGATATCGACCGGGACCACTACATGACTGCCGAGGAGGCGCAGGCCTACGGGATCATCGACGACATCATCCTGCCCCGCCGAGGTGTCTCGGCCCCCACACTCCAGGCAGCAACTGCGTGACGGTGAAGTGAACCGCCGGTCTTTCGGCTGAACCGACCGCTACGATCCCGTTCGAGGCGGGGGGTAGCGGAAGGGTGCACACGACGTGAAAGAGCCCATTCAGGGCAGCAGGGTCACACGGCGCAACCTTCTCAAAGGTGGCCTCGCCCTCGGTGTGGCGGGCGCTGCCGGCACAGGATTGTCATCCGCCGCGGGAGCATCGTTGGAGCGGGCTATGAAGGTCGATGCCTCGCGCCACGCTTCGCTCAGCGATATCAAACACGTGGTCATCCTCATGCAGGAGAACCGCTCCTTCGACCACTATTTCGGGACCATGTCGGCCGTCCGCGGCTTCTCTGACCCGCGGGTACTGGTGCACGACATCTTCGGCACCGACTATTCGGTGTTCCAGCAGTTCGGCTACCGGCCGGGGTACGGGATCGACGACGGGGGCTACATGGAGCCCTTCGAGCTCGAACAGGTGTTCCCGACCGCCAACGGGGAGTGCACCAACGACATCACCCACAACTGGGGGCCCCAGCACGAAAGCTGGAACAACGGAAAGATGGACAGCTGGGTCCGTGCCCACTTGGCCGGTGACGGCCTGGCCAACTTCGCCCCGACCATGGGGTACTTTTCTCGCAAGGACCTGCCGTTCTATTACGCCCTGGCCGACAACTTCACCATCCTCGACCATTACTTCTGCTCGGTGCTCGGGCCGACCGACCCCAACCGCACCATGGCGTTCTCAGGCACCATCGACCCCGATGGCAAGCACGGCGGCCCGATTCTCGAGACCCTGGTCGAGACCAGGCCGGAGCAGTACGGCAAGCTCACCTGGGAGACCATGCCCGAGCGACTGATGGATGCCGGAGTGTCATTCAAGGTCTACAACGACCCGACCGGCCTGGCCCTGTTCAGCCCGCTTCCGTACTTCAAGAACTACATAAACCCGACGACGACCAAGAACATCAATCTGGTCCAGAACGCCATTGCGCCAAACTTCCCGGCCAACCTCCTGGCCGATGTGCAGGCGAACACAGCTTCCGCAGGTGAGCTGGATCCACGGTCCAGTCACCCAGTGCGAACACCCGGCCACCGCACCGGCCTGGGGCGAGAACCTGGTGCAGTCTGTGCTCGACATCCTCACTTCAAATCCCGACGTGTGGGCCGAGACCCTGTTCATCCTCCACTACGACGAGAACGGCGGCTTCTTCGATCACGTCCCGCCTCCCACGCCTCCTCCCGGTACCGAAGGCGAGTATCTGACCATGCACCCGTTGCCGGCGGATGCCAGCGGCGTGGTCGGCCCGGTGGGACTGGGCTTCCGGGTGCCGTGCTTCATGATCTCCCCCTTCACCCGCGGCGGGTACCTCAGCAGCGACGTGTTCGACCACACCTCGACGCTCAAACTAATGGAGACACTGTTTGGGGCAGAGGTGCCGAATGTGTCGGCCTGGCGCCGAGCCACCGTGGGCGACATGACGAGTGCCATTTCGTTGGGGCAACCGCCCGACGCGTCCATCCCGAGCCTGCCCGACGCTTCCTTGCTGGTGCCGCTGGTCGACGAGCAGGTCATCGTCAATGCCCTGGTCGGCACCTTCGATGAAGGGCTCTCATACCCGCCACCGTCCAAAAACGTGATGCCCGTGCAGGAAGCGAGCCCGGGCCGGCCACTGCCGGCTCGCTAGCCTTGTAAGAGAGGTCCCCCATGGCAGCTGACGAACACCGCTCCTTCGACCGCCGCACTGTGCTTCGTGCTGGCCTGGGCGCGGCTGCTGCCGCTGCCTCACCTCTCGGACTGGGCCCATTGGGCAAGATGGCGGGAGCAGCCACTCCGTCGTTGCGCTGGCCCGACTCGATTCCCTTTCCCGGTCATCCCGTTGGCAGCAAAACCGATGCGTTCCCCTTCGATCACGTCGTCATCGTCATGCAGGAGAACCACTCCTTCGACAACTACTTCGGCATGCTCCCCCAGTGCGGGCAGCCTCTAGCCGATGGCTTCACCTTCAACGCCAGCGGCGAACCGACGAACTGGAACCCAATCGGCAACGAACGCATGCCCGTGTACCACCAGTCCGGGTTCAGCGGAGCGTCGCACTCGGGGAGCCAATCGTGGGACGACTCTCACAAGCAGATCAACGGCGGCGCCATGAACGGTTTCGCCGAGACCGGACCCGGGTCAATGGGCTACTACACGCAGGACGATCTGCCCTTCTATTACTCACTGGCCAACACCTTCACGTTGGCCAACCGTTGGTTCTGCTCCGCTCCTGCGCAGACCTACCCCAACCGTCGCTTTCTCATGTCAGGCACGGCCAACGGAATCATCTCCACCGACATCGACAATGTGATGACCCGTTACCCCGCCAACGGGACCATCTGGGATCGCCTCACCAACTACGACATCAGCTGGAAGAACTACTTCAGTGACGCGCCGACCACTCTGATCATGTTTGACACCATCCTCAAACACCCGCTCAACGTGGCCCGTATTGAGGAGTTCTACGTCGACGCCGCGCTGGGCACACTGCCCGCGGTCAGCCTGGTGGACTGCAACATGGGCGCCGTTCAGGGCGAGGTGGGCGGGGTCATCAGCCCGTACCCGATCCCGACCTTCCAGACGGCGTCGACGATCATTGGTGAGACGTGCGAGTCAGAAGAGAACCCGGAGAACATCCAGCTGGGCGAGGCCTTCGTGTCGCGGATCGTGAATGCAGTGATGACCGGGGCAGCTTGGGAGCGGACGTTGCTCATCTGGATCTATGACGAGCACGGCGGCTACTACGACCATGTGGCGCCGCCGCAAGCGCACCGCTGCCTGACCTGGTGAAGCCCGAGCTGTCCAAGGAAAACCAGCCCGGTGCCTACAACCTGTACGGCATGCGGGTGCCCGCCGTGGTGGTGAGCCCGTACACCATGAAGCACCAAGTCACCAACGTCGTGCACGACCACACCTCGGTGTTGAAAACCATTGAGGAGATGTGGAATCTGCCGGCGCTCACCTTCCGGGACGCCAATGCCGCGTCGATGGCCGACTTCCTCGACCTCTCCCACATGACCTTCCGCCGAGCCACCGGAACTGGCCCAGCCGGCCAACCCAGTGCCCGGCTTGCTTCAAGGGCTACCAAGGACAGCCGAAGCCGCCTCCACCGACCCCGTAGCCACCAAGGGCTCCCGGCCTCGCCGGAGCCGGCGAACGGGCGCATAAGGTATGTGACACCAGTGTCAGGAAAGTCTCGGCACGGGGGGAGGACGGCAATGCAGCACCGAAGATCTGATCCTGGTCAGCGTGGACGACCACGTGATCGAGCCCCGGGGGATGTTCGACGGCCTGCTGCCGGCCAAGTACCAGGACAAGGCGCCCCAGCTCATCCGCCGTGAGGACGGCACCGACTTCTGGCACTACAACGGGAACGAGATCCCCAACGTCGGCCTCAACGCCGTGGTGGGTCGCCCGCCCGAGGAGTACGGCATTGAGCCCACTTCACTCGATGACATGCGGCCCGGTTGCTACGACGTGCACGAGCGTGTCCGAGACATGTCGGTCAACGGCGTGCTCGGCTCCATGTGCTTCCCCTCCTTCCCGCAGTTCTGCGGTCAGCTCTTCGCCCGAACCGAGGACAAAGGCGAGGCCCTGGCCATGATTCGGGCCTACAACGACTGGCACATCGACCAGTGGTGCGGCGCCGAGCCCGGTCGATTCATCCCGCTGTCCATCCCGGCCATTTGGGACCCGGAACTGGCGGCCGCCGAAGTGCGCCGAGTGGCCGCGAAGGGTTGCCACGCCGTGACGTTCTCGGAGAACCCGGAGAAGCTGGGCTGGCCTTCCCTGCACAACGACCACTGGGACCTCTTCTGGGAGGCCTGCTCCGAAGAGGGCACGGTCGTCTGCATGCACCTGGGCTCCTCATCGCAGCTCTTGATCACGTCGGTGGAAGCACCGATCGACGTCATGATCAGCCTGCAGCCCATGAACATGATGCAGGCGGCGGCCGATCTGTTGTGGTCGCCCATCCTCCGCAAGTACAAGGACCTTCGCTTCGCGCTCTCCGAGGGTGGGATTGGGTGGATCCCCTATGCCCTCGAGCGCATCGACTACGTCTACCAGCACCACCACGCGTGGACCGGCCAGGACTTCGGCGACATGCTGCCCAGCCAGGTCTTCAAGGAGCGCATCATCACCTGCTTCATTGATGACGCCTTCGGCGATGGACAACCGCGAATACCTCAATATCGACAACATCACCTGGGAGTGCGACTACCCGCACTCAGACTCGACCTGGCCGCAGTCCCCGGAGGCGGCCATGAAGTATCTAGAGGCGGTCCCCGACGAGGAGATCAACAAGATCACCCATCTCAACGCCATGAAGCACTTCCAATACGACCCCTACAGCGTGCGGCCACGTGAGAAGTGCACGGTGGGCGCACTGCGAGCCGAGGCGGCCGACGTCGACACGGCGCCAATCTCGCGGGCCAAGTACGCCAAGAACGACGGCAAGATCGTCAACATGGGCACGATGGCGCAACTGCTCGACCGGGACTGAGGCCTTCTTTTTATGTCGATCGATTACAGCACCGGGGACGACCACGTCGTCACCATCGTCATCAACCGTCCCGAGGCTCGGAACTCGCTTGGACATGGAGCATTTCTTTCAGCTCCGCTCGGCCTGGGAGCGTTTCGGGGAGGACGACGATGCTTTTGTGGCGGTGATCACCGGCGTGGGCGAGGACTTCTGCGTCGGCGCGGACCTCAAGACCTACATTCCGCAGATCACCGAACTGCAGCGGAAGATGAAGGCCGGTGAGGTCTCTCAAGTCGACGGCTACAAACTGAGCGACGGCGTCAAGGCTGTGCTGCGGGGGACCAAGCTCTACAAGCCGATCATCGCCGCGGTGAACGGCAATTGCGTGGCCGGTGGCATGGAGATGCTGGGCGGCACCGACCTGCGGGTGGCCAGCGACACTGCCACCTTTGGAGTGATGGAACCCAAGCGCGGCCTGTTCGCCGGTGGAGGCACGACTGTTCGCCTGCCCCGCCAGATCCCCTACCCCGCCGCCATGGAGCTGTTGCTGTGTGCCGATCGGGTGCCGGCCCAGCGGGCGTATGAGATGGGACTACTGAATGAAGTGTGCCGACCGGGGGACTTGATGGATCGGGCCTACGACTACGCCCATCGGATCACGGCCAACGGTCCCTTCGCCATCCGCAAGACCAAGGAATCGGTGTTGCGGGGTCTGGCCACCAACATGGACGAGGCCTACAAGATCGAGTCCGAAATTTCCGGTGAGGTGTTTTCCAGTGAGGACGCCAAGGAGGGACCCAAGGCGTTCGCCGAGAAGCGGGCGCCAGTTTGGAAGAACTGCTGAGAGTGAGTGTGGGGCGGTAGCTGCTGCGTCGCCCGGCGAAGGGTCAGGCGGCTGAGACTTTGCGCATGGCCAGCAGGGAGGGGAAGCCCACAACGAAGGTCTGGAATACCCAACCTCGACGGCGGAGGCCGCGGCGCTTGGCCATCCGGTCGGCGTGAAGCGCTTCGGCCACGTGGACAACGGCGGTGCCGGCCAGCAGGCTGCGTAGGGTTGATTGCGGCGGCAGTGGCACGGGGAGAGCCTCGCTGGCTTTCTCATGCATTGACGGGCTGGCGGCCAAGGCGGCGAGGGCCACAATGCCTCCGTCCAGGAGCAGGAACCAGCCCAGCGACGGGCGAATGACCCCTGGGCGACGGATCTTTGTGCGCTTCGACATGCCGACGTTCTAGTGGTCTGAATGGAATGGTGCCATTTGGGAGCGCCCTAATCCCCCTCCAGTGCGTATACCAAGGTGACTTGGTCCGTCTCACTCTGCGTGCCCGACTCGATTGGTACTGACGCGGCCGGAACTGCCTCCAAAGCAGTGGCATTACCAGCGGACGCGAATGTGTCTGGAACGTAGGGAGTCGACTGCGTCTCGTCGGTGAGCGAACACACGATGCCCAGACGACGACCGGCAGCCAGGGCCATGGCCTTGGCGTGACTGACGGCCTGGTGCACCGCGTCGGTGCGAGCTCGGTCCTCGACATTGCCCGGGTGGTTGAAGGAAAACGTCAAGGACGAGATCTGAGCCGCGTTGCCGGTGGCGGTCACGACGTCGTCGATGGCGCTTCCCGCCGTCTTGATGTCGTGCAGCGTCGCTGTCAACGTGTTGTTCACCTGATAGCCGGTGATCACGGGCCCGCTCTTGGGGTAGGCGTAGTTGGGCTGGATATTCAGACCGGTGGTTTGGAGGTCCGACTTGATCACGCCGTCCTTGGTCAAAGCGAAGATGGCGGCCGCCACCTTGTCATTGTCCTGGCTGAGGGCGGATGCGGCCGAACCGGCGCTGGTGCTGAAATTAATGACTGCGGTCAGGACGTTTGGCGTGCCGTTGGCGGTGCCGTTGCCTCGAACCGTCAGCGTCGGGGTCGATCCGCCGCACCCGCCCCGAGTGGTGGTGCCCGCTCCCCCGGCGTTGCTCACCGATAGCCCCAGGGCCGCACCACCGACTGCCAATGCGGCCACCGTCAACCCTGTGATTGCGATGCGTGATCGCCCGTGTCCCGACTTGGTAGCGGCGTCATCGGATCCGGCAAATGTCTCAGTCATGTGACTTTCCTCCCACTCTCTGGAAGGCATGACGCTGTAAGGGTCGAATCGGTTCGAATCGGTTCGAATTCCAAGTTCGGGCCGCTCCGTACTGAGGTCAGCTCGGCAGGAGCGTCTCCGCCAAAGCTTGGTACTCCGCCAGGGGGAAACCGTGGCGGCCTGACTCGGAGACCACCTGCACGCAGACGTGGTCGGCACCGGCACTGTGGTGTTCCCGAATGCGCTCAGCGATGGTGGCGGCATCCCCCCAGGGGAAGAGCGCATCAATGAGGCGGTCGCTGCCGCCATCGTTGATGTCATCGTCACCAAATCCGAACTTGCGCAGGTTCTGGGTGTAGTTCGGCAGTCCGAGGTAGATGCTGGCGTACTCGCGGGCCAGGGCTCGAGCGGCGGTCGGATCGGCCTCGAGCACCACGGCCACTTCGGTGGCCAGGAGCGGGTCCGGCCCCAGGATGGAACGGGCGAATTCGGTGTGCTCCACCGGAACGAAATACGGGTGAGCGCCAGCCGAACGCTCGGCCGCCAACTCGAGCATGCGGCGGCCCAGTGCGGCCAAAACGCGACGATCCTTGGGTACCGGGACTTCGAGCGCATCGAGTTCGTCTAGGTATTCGACCATTCGAGAATATGGGCGGGCGTAGTCGCCCACGATGGCGGAGTGACTAGCACCGATACCGAGAAGGAACCGTCCGGGGTGTGCCGCGTCCAATTCCGCTACGGCCGGACCGACGTCAGCCGGCGCGGCCGTCCACATGCTGATGATGCCGCTGGCCACCGGAATGCCGTCGGTCGATGACAGCAGTCGTCCGAAGGACGGCGGGAAGCCCGGATCGAACCCACCGGACGACCACAATGTTCCGTAACCAAGAGCTTCGAGCTCGGCTGCGACATTGATTGACTCGTCGCCGGCCAGACGCCAGGAGCCGCTCCACCACACGCCGATTCGTCCTAAGTCCATGAAGTCACCGTAATGGTCGCCGTCGTCAGGGCGTGGAGGATGGGGATAGCCCCACTATTCACTGTGGGGCAACCCCGGTGGTTTCGATGGTCCGCAGCGCTGATACTTAAAGAGTGTCGAGTGTGGCCCCCCGGATCGAATCCTCGAGCCCCTTGACATTTCGGGGACAGAGCCGCCGATGACCGAATCGCCAGTGACGGCGGTTGCCGCGGCATCAGTCCACGGTGTCGGGAAATGGCGGGCCCGTACGCGGGTGGCGGTCCACATCGGCCTCTTGGTCTCGGCGGCGGCCGCGCTGGTAACTCTGCAGCTGCTGCACGTCGATCAGACGTACCACCTCGTGGTCGGCCTCGCCTTCGTCGGGCTCGTGGTCATACACCTGGCGCAACGACGCCGGACCGTTGGACGTCTTGCGTCCCAACTCGTTCGAGTCACTCGGTTTGCGGAGAACTGGTTCAGGCTGGCTGCTTCGGACTTCTTCCTGATGTTCATCACAGCCAACGTGCTCGTCTCGGGCATCATTGATTGGCAGCGAGGAACGCCGACGATGCTTCCCGGACCACTGCCTACTCCCCTGCACCGATGGCACCTGCTTTCGGCCATCGTCCTGGTTGTCTACCTAGTGGTGCACGTGGCTCGACGTCGGAAGCGACTCTGGCGCTCCACTATCCGATAACAGTCAGCCCGATAACAGTCAGCCCGATAACAGTCAGCCCGATAACGCTCAGCGCCGGGTGCGCCCCAGCGTCACCGAGGCCGCCAATTGGCCGCAAGCAGCGTCGATGTCGCTCCCCCGGGTTTGCCGCACCGTGGCGTTGATGCCCAGACTCTCGAGTTCGTCGCGGAACGCATGCACCCGCTCCATGGTGCTGCCCACCACGGCGTAGCCCGGCGTCGGATTGAGCGGGATCAGGTTGACGTGGGCGCCGAGTGGGCGGGCGAAGTCAGCCAGCTCCGCAGCGTCAGCGTTCTGGTCGTTGACTTCGTGGATCATGGCCCACTCAATAGAGAGTCGGCGCCGTGTCGCTTCGACGTATTCGGCGCATGCCTCGGCCAACATCGTCAGCGGATAGCGCTTGTTGATCGGCACCAGGGCGTCGCGCTTCTCGTCGTTGGCGGCGTGCAGCGACAGCGCCAGATTGACCGGCAAGGACTCGGTGGCCAGGCGCCGGATGCCGGGCACGATGCCCACAGTGGAGACGGTGAGGTGCCGGGCCGAAAGTCCCATGTCGCCCTGAAGACGGGTCACGGCCTCCCACATCCGGTCGTAGTTGGCCATGGGCTCGCCCATGCCCATGAAGACGACGTTGGAGAGTCGGCGCGGTTGGGCCGCTCGCATGGCCACGGCCACCTGCTCGACGATCTCGCCGGCACTGAGTTGACGTTGGAACCCGGCCTGGCCGGTGGCACAAAACTGGCACGCCATGGCGCAGCCAGCCTGGGTCGAGATGCACACGGTGACGCGGTCCGAATAGTGCATGAGGACGGATTCCACCTGCGCTCCGTCGTGGAGCGCCCATAGCCACTTGGTGGTCTGGCCATCATCGGCGAGCCGACGGGACACTTCGTTCAGGGCCGGCGGCAGGGCAGTGGCCAGGGCAGCACGAAGCTCAGATGGGAGCTCGGTCATCTCCTCTGGTCGTTGCGCCCGCTGATGAAGTGACTCCCACACCTGGTTGGTGCGGTAGGCAGGCTGGCCCTGGAGCAGCTCGGCCAGGTCCTCTCGCGTCAGGTCGTAGGGCGAGGGCACGGGACCAGGTTAGGGGTGCGGCTACTCCTTGCCGAGAATGACGGTGCCGGCGGCGCTGAACCAGCCGCTGGTGCCGTTGACGCAGGCCAGCGTGGGGTCGCCGGCCACCTGGCGGGCGCCGCACTCGCCGCGCAGCTGCTTGACGGCCTCGATGAGCAAGAACATGCCGCGCATGCCGGGCTGGCAAGAGGAAAGTCCGCCGCCGTCGGTGTTGGTGGGCAATGCACCGCCTACCCGAAGCTTGCCGTCCTCGATGAAGGCGCCGCCCTCCCCCTTCTTGCAGAAGCCCAGGCCCTCGAGAGTGAGGATGACCATGGGGGTGAACGCGTCGTAGACCTGCGCCATGTCCATGTCGGAGGGCTTGAGGCCCGCTCGATCAAAGGCCAATTTGCCCGAGCGCACGCAGGGCGACTCGGTGAAGTCTTCCCACTCGCTCATGGTCGTGTGCGACACGGCCTCACCGGTGCCGAGCACCCAGATCGGCGTGTTGGCGCAGTCGCGCGCCCGCTCCTCACTGGTGAGCACAATGGCCCCGCCACCATCGGAGCGGATACAGCAGTGCAGCTTGGAGAGCGGGTCCCACACCATCGGTGAGTCCATGACGTCGTCGATCGTGATGAGGTCCTGATAGAAGGCGTCGGGGTTGAGGCTGGCGTTGTATCGGGTGGAAACGGCCACTTCAGCCAACTGCTCCAAGGTGGTGCCGAATTCGTGCATGTGACGCCGGGCCACCATGGCGTAGTGCGAGCCCACCGGGTGACCAAACGGGGCGACGAACTGCGACGGGCCGCGGGTCCCAAAGGACAGATTGGCCATGCGCAGCTTCTTCTTCAGGTCCGCCCGCTGGGTCGAGGCATAGGTGAGCACCACTGTTTCGACAATGCCCTGGGAGATGGCCGCCGCCGCGTGCTCGACCATGAATTCCCAGATGCTGCCGCCGTGCCCGGTCGAGTCCACCCAGTTGGGCCGGATGCCGAGATATTCCGCCAGCTCGATGGGCGGCAGTGTGCCCGTCAAGGAGCCGAAGCCATCGACTTCGTCTTTGGCAATGCCGGCATCGGCCAGAGCCCGGGTGACGCCCTGGAAATTGAGTTGGAAAAAGGTCTTGTCGTCGACGCGACCGCAATCGGATGTCGAGGCGCCAACAATGGCCACTCGGCGATTCGGCATGACTCTCCTGTTCTGCTTGCTCTGTTGGATGCAGCGACGATGAGGCGATTTAGCTGCCGCCACCCATTTTTAAGCCGGGGTGACGGGAGTGGAAGACCTGGGCGTTGACTTCGGCTGCGATATCGGCCGGGTCCCACTTCGCTTGTCCCTTGGGGTTGTCGATGCTGGCGCCCAATTTCCAGGGCTCGTAGTGGGCGATGTTGACACCCACGGCCCGAAAGACCTGGCCGGTGACATGCATGGCCTGGTCGGAAGCGAGCCAGGCCACCATTGGGGCGGAGTTCTGGGGGTTGAGTCGGTTGAACTCGTCGTCGCCGTACTCGTCGGGCTCCTTGAGCTCCATGTCCTTGATCACCCCGCCGGTCAACCGGGTCACCCCACCTGGGCCAATGGCGTTGGCCCGCACACCGAAGCGCGAGCCCTCGAGCGACGTGATGATGGTCAGCGCGGCGATGCCAGCCTTGGCCGAACCGTAATTGGCCTGCCCCACGTTGCCCTGTAGTCCGGCTGACGACACCGTGTTCACAATGGCGGCCTGTACGTTCTCGCCGTTCTTGGAACGCTCGCGCCAACGAATGCAGGCGAACTTGGTAGTAGCGAAGGTGCCCTTGAGATGGACCCGCAGGACCGAGTCGAAGTCCTCCTCGGTCATGGACACGATCATCTTGTCCCGGATGATGCCGGCGTTGTTGACCAAAATGTCGTGCCCGCCGAAGGCTTCGTACGCGGTGTTGATCAGATTTTCGGCACCACCGAAGTCGGACACATCGTCGTAGTTGGCGACGGCCTCGCCACCGCGGGCCTTGATGACCTCGACCACCTCGTCGGCTGTTCGCTTGTCGGCGCCTTCACCAGTCGATGATCCTCCAAGGTCATTAATGACGACCTTGGCGCCTTGGGCGGCCAGCTCCAGCGCCTCGCCCCGGCCGATGCCATGGCCGGAGCCGGTCACGATCGCGATTTTGCCGTCAAGAATGCCCATTGGACCCCCAGGTGAGAGAGAAGACTGACACGTCTGTCACATACCGTAACGGTGGCAACCAGGAGCCACAATTCAGCCGCTGACGGGCCACGATGCAGCGATTTCGCATTGTTTTCCGGATCGACACTGACACGAATGTCATATACGTTGAAGGCCGTCAATGAGTCCCCGAGAGGGCGTTTTTGGCATCGGGCGCCGCACTGATTCCGACCGGGAATAGCCGGCGGCGGTGTGAACGAGGGAGGGTCATGGCAGCACCGAAAACGGCACCGAGCGCGTCCGGTTCGACGCCGGCACTCGACATCACGGACCGTCCCGTAGCGCTGCGCACGCTTGATCTCGCCACCTTCTTCCAACCCAAGACCGTGGCCGTCGTTGGCGCCTCCGATGCCGGCACCAAGCCAAATACGGCGCTGACCCAGAAGATCACCACCTGGAGTGAGGAGCGGGGCGCCACCGTGTACTACGTCAACCCAAACCGGGACGACATCGGTGGCCGGCCCTGCGCCAAGGCATTGACCGACATCACGGAGCCGCTGGACTTGGTGGCCATTTTGGTGGGCGACCCGTTGCCCATCCTGCATGACGCCGTAGCTGCCAAGGCCAAGTTCGCCATCGTGTTCGCCGCCGGCTTCGCCGAGGTAGGCGCAGGCGGGCGAGAAGATTCAGGCGGAGATGGAACGGGTCATCGCCGCTGGCGAGATCCACGTTCTGGGCCCGAACACCAACCTCAATGCCTTCGAGGTGTTCCGCGACGACCTGCCCGGTAAGGCCATCGCCCTCATCACCCAAAGCGGCCACCAGGGCCGGCCCATCTTCCAGGGGCAGGAAATCGGCATCCAGCTTTCGCACTGGGCTCCGGTCGGCAACGAGGCCGACATGGAATCGGCCGACTTCATCAAGTACTTTTCTCCGCCTGGAGACCACCGGCGCCGTGGCCTGCTACATCGAAGGTTTCAAGGACGGCCGCACGCTGCAGCTGGCCGCCGACCACGCTGCCCGCCGCAAGGTCCCGATCGTGGCAGTCAAGGTAGGCCGCACGGCCGAAGGCACCTCCATGGCCAAGGCCCACACCGGCCACCTCACCGGCTCCGACGCCGTCGTGTCATCGGTGTTCCGTCAGTACGGCGTGACCCGAGTGGACGGGCTGGACCAGCTGCTCGACGTCTCGGCCGCCCTGGCCCGCACCAAGCCTCCCAGCGACGCCACCCTGCGTCGTCTGCGCCAAGGGCACGGCGGGCGTGTCTGCGTCTATTCGATCTCCGGCGGCACGGGTGCCCACATGGCCGACATGGTGGCGGCGGCCGGGCTGGAGCTCCCTCCGTTGACCAAGCACTCACAGACCGAGCTCCACACCTGGATCCCGCCCTACCTGCGGGTGTCGAACCCGGTGGACAACGGTGGCGCCCCGGTGCGCGACTGGCGCGGTCCCAAGATCATCGAAACGATGATCGCCGACCCCAACGTCGACCTGCTGCTGTGCCCCATCACCGGTGCGCTGCCATCGATGGCCAACAAGCTGTGCGAGGACCTGGTGGCCGCCGCTGCGACGACCGACAAGCCGGTGTTCGTGGTATGGGGTTCGCCGGTAGGCGACGAAGAGGCCTACCGCGACACGCTGTTGCCGCAGCACTGTCCCCACTTTCCGTACCTTCTCCAATGCGGTGATGGCGGCCAAGGCCTACTTCGACCATCACCGCTTCGTCAGCACCTACACCTCGCCCTTCGCCCGACCTGTCCGCAAGGCTTCCCCAGCGGAGGCCAAGGCGGCCACGCCTCATTGCTCCCAGGTGGCCAGCGGCTGGCCAGCGGCACGGCGCTGTCCGAGCAGGATTCCAAGGCGCTGCTGTCGGCTTACGGCATCCCGGTGCCCAAGGAGCGGGTGGTCGACCTCGGCCGGTGACGCCGCCAAAGCGGCCAAGCGCATCGGCTTCCCGGTGGTGATGAAGATCGTGTCGGCCGACATCCTGCACAAGTCCGACCTGGGCCTGGTGGCCGTGGGCGTGCGCGACGAGGACGACGCCAAGCGCACTTACAAGCGCCTGATGGCCACGGCCAAGAAGGCAGCCCCCAAGGCGGCCATCGACGGCGTGTTGGTGGCCCAGATGGTGCAGGGCGTGGAAACCGTGATCGGCGTGGCCCAGGACGAGCTCTTCGGTCCCGTGGTCATGTTCGGGCTCGGCGGTGTCTTCGTCGAGGTACTCAAGGACGTCACCTTCCGGGTACCGCCCTTCACCAAGCGTGACGCCGCCACCATGCTGGACGAGTTGGCCGGCACGGCCATGCTGCGTGGCGTGCGGGGCACGCCGGCCGTCGACAAGGCTGCGTTGGTCGACGTGATCATGAAGGTCCAGCACATGGCCGTCGACCTGTCGGGCGACCTGGCCGAACTCGACATCAATCCCCTGATGGCCGGTCCCAAGGGTGTCGTGGCGGCGGACGCGCTCGTCGTCCTGTCCTGATCCTGACTCGATCTGAAGCAGCACCGATCAGAAGCAGCACCGATCTGAAATCAAGCAAGGAGCATTGTGAGCGACACCACTGAAAGTCCCGCCACCGAGGACGTCACGCGGCGCATCGCCGATGGCATTTGTTGGATCACCCTGAACCGCCCCGATGCCGGCAATGCCATGACCGGGGCCATGCGCGATCAGATCAGCGAGTGGGTGCACGATGCATCGGCTGACCTCTTCGTGCGGGTCGTCGTCATCGGCGCCGCCGGCGAAAAGGCTTTCTGCACCGGAGCCGACTTGCGCAGTGGCCGAGCCGCTCCCCGCCCCAAGCCTGAAGGAGCGCCGGATTCTGTGGTCGGCGCGGGCTCGCGCATGATCCGCGACGGTTGGCAGCGCCTGGTGGGCTCCATCATCGACTGCGAAAAGCCAGTGATCGCCGCCGTCAACGGCACGGCGGCCGGCGGCGGCATGCACCTGGCATTGGCCTGCGACCTGGTGGTGGCGGCCGAGGATTCGAAGTTCATTGAGGTGTTCGTCCGCCGCGGCATCGCCCCCGATGCCGGTGGCGCTTGGCTGCTCACCCGACTGGTCGGCATCCAAAAGGCCAAGGAACTGTTCTTCTTCGGCGACGACGTGCCGGCGGCCGAGGCCTACCGCCTGGGGCTGGTCAACCGGGTCGTACCCCGCTCTGAGCTGGCCTCCACGGTGGAGGAGTTGGCCACCCGCCTGGCCAACTCGCCCACCAAGGCCATCGGTATGGCCAAGTGGCTGACCAACCGAGCTCTCGACGTTGACCGGGCCACCGCGTTCCAGGAGGAGGCCATGGGCCAGGAACTGGTCACGCACACACTGGATTCCAAGGAAGGCATCGCCAGCTTCGTCGAGCGCCGTCCCGCCGAGTTCAAGGGCTGGTAGCCGCACTCACCAACCCGAGGACTCCGACTAGCCCGACGGCGCCGCCGTCGTTGACGTCGTGGTGTCCGAGTTGTCTGTGGTGGTGGTCTCACCCACGTCGGTAGAGCTCGTCGCGGTCTCGCCCGGTGTGGTCGAGGTGGTGCTGGTCGACGATGTCGAGGTCGTCGACGATGTCGAGGTCGTCGTCGATGTCGACGATGGAGTGGTACTGGTCGTCGGGGGCGGCAGCGTCGTCGTGGGAGTCGGCGGCGCAATGATCTGGCCCACCGTGGTCCCGCCACCCTTGACGTGGCCGCCAAAAAGATCAGCCAACGGCCTGCCGGCAATCAGCTCCACTGCGGTGACGAACAGGAGCGACAGGACAAACACCCCAACCGTGATGCCAACGATGACGGGCCAGCGGATCCGGCGCGATGGCTCGTCGTCCTTGACGGACTCGGTCGATGCCTCCTCCGGATGCGGGGTGGTGGGCTCGGCGGTCTCGGTGGATACCGGCGCGATTATCGGTTCCGCTTCAGCCGCATGAGCTGGTGCGGTGGTGACTTCGGCGTCGCCCGATGTACCCGTGCCGCCCAGGCGTCGCAGCAAGGCGGAGCGGTCGGGCACCCGCACCACTTGTTGTACCGCCTTGTGCCCGCGCTCTATCGACTGGGCGACCAACGCGGTGCCGCTCGTGGCCGCAGCCGAGCCGATGGCCACGCCCACAATGGTGCCCTTCACGCCGAAGAAGGACGCTATGACGGCCGCGATGACCGCACCACCGGCTGAGGCCAGGATCTGACGGACGGAGAACTTCACCTCGCCAACGTCATTCCGCCGCCGCGCTGCCGGCCACGATCGGATTCACCGCCTTGGACACGAATTGGCGTGCCCCCGAATCGAGCACCCAGTCATGGCCGAACCGGGCCACCGGTGCGGCGAGGCGGGAGACCAGACGCAGCGTGGTGTTCCCGGGGGCCAGCGAACTGGCCAGGACAGCCACACACCCAGCCTCGTGGTCGACGAGGGTGACGGTGGCGTGGCCCTCCACATCTCCTTCGACCCGGGCCCTCACCAGTGTCGCCTTCTTGAGTTCTTCGATGATGATGCGGAAGCGGACCGGATACGGCAGTGGTGGCTGCACCTCACAGCGCCACTCCTCACCCTGCTTCAGGGCGTCGGCCTCGAAAATTCGCAGCCATGACCACCACGTTTTGTAAGCGCCGACATCGGTAAAGAGTTTCCAAATGTCGGCTCGAGGCAGCGGCAGCTCGTAGCGGTGCTCGGTCGAGATGGCGCCGGGCAGATCGGGTGCTGGGACCGTCAATCCCCGACCACTCCATCAAGGCATTCCCGGATCAGATCGGCATGACCGTTGTGACGGGCGTACTCCTCAATCATGTGCACCACTATCCAGCGCAGTTGGCGCTGCTCACGCTCGGTGCCCTGTGACAGATCGTCCAATGAGCTCGCGGCTATGACGTCACGTGCTCGTTGGCAATACACCCCGAACTGGCCCAGGACCTGTTCGGCCGTCTCGGCCACTAGGACCTCGAATTCGTATTCGGGGTTGTCGTTCGTCTCAAATGGTGCCGGCTCGCCATTGGCGGCGAAGATGCGCTCGAACCACCACCACTCGACCAACGTCATGTGTTGCACCAAGCCCAACAAGGTCAGCGTGGACGGCGGAACGCTGGCCTGGATCAGCTGTTCGCCTGTGAGCCCCTGGCACTTATGGAGCAGCGTGGCCCGGTGAAAGTCCAGCCATCCGTCGAGCATGGTGCGCTCGTCGGCCGTGAACGGCGGTTCCTGACGCGTATCTTCGTCGGCCATTTGGCCAGGCTAGCGGTGAAATCTTCGCCAGCGAGGGGGCCAGTATCCTTGGCGTCATGCGTGCTCGGTGGCTGTCTCAGCGAGCCTTGTGGCTCCACTTGGGCTTGATTGTGGCCGTTCCCGGCTGCGTCATCGCCGCCAAGTGGCAGATCAGCAGGGCCGAAGGTGGCAACGACCTGAGCTATTTCTACTCAGTGCTGTGGCCCGTGTTCGCCATTCTCGCCGTCTACTTCTGGTGGATGCTCCTACACACTGATTTCGAAGAGGTCGGCCTGCGCGGCATGCGCAACCAGGCCAACCGCAACGAGTTCTCACCTCCGTCAGAACATATCGTTCAGGCAGGGTCGACTGTCGCCGCTGCGGAGGCAGACACAGCGGCGGAAGCGGAGGACACCGAGCTGGCGTCCTACAACGCCCGCTTGGCCGCACTGAGCCAGCGGGGACCAAAGACGTGGCGGAACACCGAGACCGTCGTGGCCCGGCGCCCCCAGTGAACCGACTCATCAGCAGAGAGTTCGAAGGCAGTCTCTTTCGCTATCAATTGATGGCCAACATTGTGGGCGTGCTCATCGTCCCGCTCTTCGTCTTCACCGGCATCAAACTCGTCTGGGGTCACTGCAATCTGGAAGTCGAGATCTTCGGCGTCGCTCACGGTTACTTGTACATCGTGTACCTCGTAATGGTGGGTCTGTTGTCCTTCAAGGCGCGACTTAATCCCCTGTGGATCCTGGCCATGTGTGCGGCCGGACTGATCCCGGGCATGACCTTCGCGGTGGAATGGTGGATCGTCACCAAGAAAATCCATCCCCTGATGGAAGAGCCCCTCGAGGCGGCTCCCGCCGGTTAGTCAGCCCAGACGCTCAATGACGGTGGCGTTGGCCTGGCCTCCGCCTTCGCACATGGTCTGGAAGCCGTAGCGTCCACCCGTGGCTTCCAGGTGATTGAGCAGTGTGCCCATGAGGCGCACACCGCTGGCACCGAGTGGATGGCCCAAGGCAATGGCACCGCCTCGTGGGTTCAAGCGCGCCATGTCGTAATCGAACGCTCGCTGCCACATCAAAGCGATGGCGGCGAAGGCCTCATTGCATTCCACGGCGTCGAATTCGTCGACCTTCATGCCAGAACGGTCGAGCAGCTTCTGCGTGGCTGGTACTGGCGCTGACAGCACAATGGCCGCGTCCTCGGCCGCCACGGCGAAGTGGACCAGGCGCGCCCGGATGGGGAGACCCAGCGCCTCGGCCACTGAGCGCTCGGCGATCAGCATGGCGGCGGCACCGTCGGTGGTCTGTGATGAGTTACCAGCCGTGATGGCCGGCGCGGTGTCGGGCTCCCAGTGCTGGGCCGCCGGAAGAGAAGCCAGCTTCTCCATGGTGGAACCACGCCGAATGCCTTCGTCGGTCTCCAGCGACTCGCCCGTGAAAGTTCCGTCCTCGGCCTTTATCGGCACCGCTATGGCTTCCTTGGCGAAGTGGCCGTTGTCCCAGCCTTCGGCGGCCCGTCGATGCGACTCGAGCGCGTAGGCGTCCATGTCCTGGCGCGTGATGCCGTATCGATCGGCCAGTACCTGGCTGACCCGGAACTGAGTCCAGATACGCCCATCTACTTCTTCAATAAACGAAGGTGGGAAGGGACCAGTGCCGCCGCGAGCATTGGAGGCCAGGGGGACCCGGCTCATCACTTCCACACCACAGGCCACGACGAGGTCGTACTGTCCAGCGGCCACACCGGCCGAGGCGAAGTGCACCGCCTGCTGGGAGGAGCCGCACTGACGGTCAACCGTGGTGGCTGGCACGCTCTGCGGAAGACCGGCCGACACCCAGCCGTTGCGTGCCACGTTGGTGCTCTGCTCCCCCACCTGGCTGACGCAGCCGCCGATGACGTCATCCACCCGCTCGGGATCGATGCCGGTGCGCTCCACCAGCGAGGTCAGAGCGAACCCCAGGAGGTCGGCCGGGTGCCAGTTGGCCAGTGCCCCGCCGCGCTTGCCAAAGGTCGTCCGCACCACATCAACGATGACCGGCTCTCTCATGTGCTCTCCTCTGGGGTGACTTGAAGATCTGGACTCATAAGTACGTCCGTATGGCCCAGAAGGCTACGGCCGCTGGTCGATGGTGCGGACACCCGCCGCTGCCGCAGCCTGCTCGCGCCGTGCCATGAGTGCCTCCACGGCCGCAGCGGCGCCGTCGGGATCACCCTCATAGGCCACCGAACCGCGATCGAGCACCACCGCCTGGGTGGCCAGCTTGAGTACCCGTGACACCTGCTGCTCCACCACGACGAGGGCCGTGCCGTTGCGATTGATCTCCCGCAATCCGTCGTATACCGCGTCGATCACGACCGGGGCCAGGCCTAACGACAGCTCGTCGGCCACCAGCACATGTGGGGGCACGACCAGCACCTTGGCCAGCGAGAGCAGGCGCTGCTGCCCACCGGACATCGTGCCGCCCATCTGTTTGCGACGCTCGCCCAGAATGGGGAACGCGGTGTACGCCCGTTCTAAGTTCTCGGCCAACATGCGCCGACCGGCCCGCTGGCGAAAAGCCAGGGTGAGATTTTCCTCAACCGTCAATGTGGAGAAGACCCCACGTCCCTCCACCACGTGCGCCATCCCGAGGCGGGCGATCTTGTACGCGGGCATCCGGGTGATGTCGTGACCAGACAGGGTGATCCGCCCCGATGACGCCTCGACCAGTCCGGTGATGGTACGAGCCACGGTGGATTTGCCGGCCCCGTTGGAGCCGACCAGGGCCACGACAGCGCCGGCAGGCACGGTGAAGGACACGTCGAATAGCGCCCGGTAGGGGCCATAGCCGGCGCACACGTTCTCGACGGCAAGGACATCGCCGCTGCCCGCGACAGGAGTAGGTCCGGGCGCGGCCACGGATCCGTGCATGGAGTTCATCCGGGCTCCGAATGCCCGAGATACGCCTGACGCACCGTCGGATTGGCCATGACTTCGTCGAAGGTGCCCTCGGCCAACATGGCTCCGAGGTCCATGACCACCGTCCGGTCCACGACCTCGCCCACCATTGCGAGGTCGTGCTCCACCAAGAGGACGGCGGTACCGCGCTCGCGTTGCACGGTGCGAAGGACGGTGGCCACCTCTGCCGTCTCATGCACATCAAGGCCCGAGGAGGGTTCGTCGGCCAAGAGGATCTTTGGTTCGGCCGCCAAGGCACGGGCCAGCTCCACCAGGCGGCAGTTGCCGAGACCGAGCGCATTGACCGAGATGTCGGCCAGGCCAGTGATGCCGACCAGTTCCAACGTCTCTTCCACCTTGCGCTTCTCTTCTGCTGTGGGGGCGCTCATATTGAGTAGATCGCGCCACAACCGCCCCTCGCCGCGACGAGAACGCTCGGCCACCATGAGGTGGTCGCGTACGGTCATGTCGGCGAACACTTCGACTTTTTGATAGGTGCGACCAATACCCAGGCGAGCCCGTTTGAAGGTGGGCATTCCCATCAACGATTGGCCCTCGAAGCTGATGTCACCGTGGTCATTGCGTAGTTGCCCGCAGACGCAATTGAAGAGCGTCGTCTTGCCGGCACCGTTCGGCCCGACCAGTCCCACTGATTCGCCGGCATGCACTTCGAAGGAGATGTCGTGCACGGCGTGGACACCGCCAAATGATTTGGCGACGCCTCGGATTGACAGCAACGCCGATTCAGCCATTGGCGCCAGCCGGAGCTTCCGAGGGATGGAGGGCGTAGTACTCCCGAGGGTACAGGAGGCGCTCAAATCGTTGCGTCCCCCTTCTCTTCTGGTAGTCGAGCACTCCTTCAGGGTGACGGGCGTATTGCAGTGTGCCGAAGGCGAACAACACAATGACCAAGCTGGACCCACCGAGACGGGCGGGGAGATAGGTCAAGAGCTGCGTGATCACATAGAAACCGATCCCAGCCTGAATGGCGCCTTCGACCGTGTTGACGCTGGTGGTCACCACCAGGACGATGAGCACCAGTGAGAACTGGTAGTTCCATGTATTGGGACTGATGACCTGGTTTTGGAGACCCACCAGGAGACCGCCAATGCCGGCGATGATGCCAGCCAGGGCGAAGACCAAAATCCGCTGCCACGTCAGGTTGATGCCAAGACCCGCCGAGGCCATTTCGCTGCCTCGCATGGCCGCCAGGTTCCGCCCAACCGTCCCCTTGCGAACCTGTATCACAACGATGACACATACCGCCAACACGCCAAGGCATAGAAGGAACAGTGCGTGGCCGTTGAAGTTGAAGAAGGCACTGGTACCGAGCCACTTGGCTTGAAGGGAGATCCCGGCCGGACCTCCCGTGAGAGAGACCGAATTGAAGAAGGTGCTGTCGAACAACAGGGCGCCCGCCAGGGTCATCAGGGCGAGACCGAGTCCCCTGAGCCGCAGGGACAGAACAGCCATCACCACCGCGACGCCAGCTGCGAGTGCGGCGCCAACCAATCCACCAACCAACATATTCAGCCCAAGGTGCATGGCCAGCTGCACCGATGTGAAGGCGCCGACGCCCGCCAGAGTGCCCTGGAAGAGGGAGAGTTGCCCAGCCATCCCGGTAATCAGTGTCACCGAGAGCAGCACCGTCGACAGCGCAAGGCCGTTGTTGAAGACGCCCTCCCAGGCCTTGGGCATCCAGGTCAGCATGGACACGATGAAGGCCGCCAATAGGCCGTACCAAGCAATCCGAATGGCCCGGTTCATACTCGGCACACGGGAGCTCGAGACCGATGGCGGTGGGGGCGGGTCGATGGTGGCCAAGGGGTCGCGGTTGAGGTCAAGCGAACGCATGCCCGGCAACAACAGCAGGGCAGCCATCAGGACGAAGAACGGGAGGGCGGGAATGACTGCCGTATAGAGGAGGCCACCGGTGGGCAAGTAGCCGTCGAGCGTGGTACTCACCACACCGACGAGAACGGCCACTCCAGCGGCGATAGGGATGGAACGCAGCAGCCCCCAAGCAGCTGCGGCAATGGCGGCCACCATCAAGGTGGCGTAGTTCTGCGACTGGATGTAGCCGTAAATAGGAGCGATAAGGACGCCGGCCAGCCCAGCCATGAAGCTGGAAATGACCCAGGCCAGCGCCACCACACCTTCGGCATTCACCCCATCGAGCTGCACCAGGCGCCGACTTTCCACCGCGCCGCGCATCTGGAGCCCCAGGTTGGTGAAACGCAACAGCGCGGTCAGCGCAACCAGCACGACCACCGTGACCGAGATGGTGGAGAGATAGATCCCATTGATCGGCGTCCCAGCCACCGTGAAGTACACGACATCAGGATTGAAGAAAGGCAAGATGGTGGATGTCGCATCAAGGTTGCCCGAGCCGAACACCACGGTCATCAGATCGGGCAGGCCGACGAGGAGCCCGATTCCGATGACGAGCTTGGCGGTGGAGTTCGAGTTCGGAATGTGCCGGAACAGCAGGCGGTCGAAGGCCAGTCCCACCAAGGGCGACATCACCACCACGGAGATCAGGAAAGCGGCGAATCCCGACCAGTGCTCGTTTTGGGTGAGCTGGGTGAAGACGAACGCGGCAATGTAGGCCTGAGCTCCGAACGCGAAGTTGAACACCCCAGTGGCCTGGTAGGTGAGGACCAGGCACACCGCCACGATGGCGTACGTGCAGCCATACGGAATGCCCGGGAGGGCAAACCCGAGGAAGTGCTCCATTCCTGTCGGTTACCGGTTACGTGAGAATCAAGCTCGAGGCGATCGTCGGCGCTCGAGCTACTGAGCGGTCGGCGTGCCGGCCGGCAGCGGGAAGACCGGGCCCTTTTTGGCGCTAGCGGACTCGAAGCAATTGAAGACGTTCTTGCCCTTGTTCAGCACCGGCACGTACTTGGTGCCCTTCACTTGGATGTACGCCGCGCAATAGGGCGGGGCGGTGCCCGAGTGTCCCGTCTTGGCCCAGTTGGTCACTGCGGTCAGTCCGCCTGCTGTGAAGTTAGTGAGTTTGTTGGTCTGAGCGATGACGTTGGCCTGAGTCAGATTGCTGCCCGCCGCCTTCACGCCGGCCACGAACAGGGCAGCGGATTCCCAGCCCTGGATCGCCACCTCGTCCTGTGCGTACTTGGGCTCGTACTTCTTCATCTCCTTGAGATACAGGCCCAGGCCCGGGTACTCCGAGGTAGAGGCACCGAAGGGCACGTGAGCGATGCCGAAGTAGATGCCCTGCATCAGGCTCTTGTTGGTGTTGAGTGTTGACTGGTCGTTTCCGTTCAGCCACAGCTGGGTGGTCTTCAAGCCGTACTGCTGCACGGCGCGGGCCAGGTTGATGTTGCCCAACACATCCATGCAGCTGAGGATGAAGTTCACCCCGTCCTGCTTCATGCGTTGGACGTCGGTGGCCACTGTGGTGCCGGGGTAGCCAACACTGAAGTCGGTATACGCCACCGTGTCTCCGGCCTCCACCATGCCCAGGGACGCCGCCTTGCAGGCGTCGTTGGAAGCGGCGATGCCGTAGGCCACAATGCCGATCTTGGTTGAGTGCGTCGCCTTGGCGACGTACCCCGCTTCAGCTGCTTCAGGCGGGTAATAGAGCACCGAGCCACCAGCGGCGAAGAGGTTTGACGCGTTGGCCCAGTTTCCGGTCACGTCGTAGCCGTAGGTGGGGACTTTGGCTTCGACGAAGTAGTTCGGCGAGAACGATGCCGTGGCCACGCCGGTCACGGCGAAGACATGGTCCTGGTTGATCAGGGTGCTCGCCAGCTGGTTGAACGTGGTGGTGTTGCCACCATCGTCGAGTGGATATTTGTAGTTGATCTTTCGGCCGTTCACGCCCCCGCTGGCATTGATGTAGGCGAAGTAAGCCTTCTCGCCGTAAATGAGCGACGAGAAGTTGGAGGCGATCGGTCCCGTCTGGGTCGAGATGGTGCCAACCGTGATTGAGTTCTTGGTGACCCCTGGGGCCGATGTCGCTGCGCCAGCCGTACCCACGGTGGACAGCGCCCCGGTGACGAATGCAGCCATGGCTACCGTCCCTGTTCCGACCAACCTCATGCCCTGTTTCATGTGTTTGCCATCCCCATTCATTTGGCTCGCCGCATCCCCCCCGGAATGCTGGTCACTGTAGCTGTCTGAAATCTGAGGTCGCCTTCGGTGAAGTCCCAGCATGATGCTCCTCCCTCTCAGTTGAGAAATAGTCGTTGACGATCGAATTCGCGCAGTGCCATCACTTCGCTTGGCTCGAGGGGTGCTAGCTCGTCGACCTGGCGCGCCACATCGGGCTCATAGCCGCAGGCGGCTATGAAGTCGCGGGTACGGTCTTCCAGCGATCCTTCACCCGATGGCACTGCAGCCAGCCGAAGGACACCGTCCTGGCGGCGCATGATGCCCTTGTCGGTCACCACACTCACCACCCTGTGTCCTGGAGAAGTCACATAGGCGACGGTGGCCGGAAGGCGCTCGGGTCGAGCCAAGGTCACCACCACGCAGGCGTTGGCCCGGCTGGCCACGTCATTGGCCCCACCCGAACCGACCAGGAATCGACCCCCAGCCAGCTCGGTGGAGTTCAGCTGGCCGTCCTTGTCCACCTCTGCCGCACCGAGGCAGCCCACGGTGCGAGTCCCAGGACCGCCGATGACCATGCCCAAGACGGTGGAAGCATCTGACAGGTACGGCGTGTCGGGGAAGACACGGTGATTGAAGATGTAAGGGTCAGCCGGGGTGGGCTCGTAACCCAACATCCCCAGCTCGGCCGTCAACGTGACGCCACTGCCGGCGGCCCGGGCGCGGGCGACGGCCACCCAGGCAGCCAGGTTGGCCACGCCCGCTCCGGCCAGCACGGCGTCAGCACCCACGTCGGCCACGACCAATTCCACCTCTCGGGCCCCGAAGGCAGCGGCCTGCTCCCAGCGCGTAACGGCCGGGTCATCAGGCACGGGAGTGGCGTCGGCGTCCTTCTTCCAGGAAGAGGGATCGGACCGTCCCTGCAGCCAGCGGAGGTGATCGTCACCCAACTTGGCCAAGTAGTCATCGTGCGTCGACGGTGTGTGCACCCACTCCTGGGCGAAGTCGTCGAATGTGCCCTTGGCTGCGGCCTCGGCCGCCATGCTCCAAAAGGCGATGTCCTCGCCGTAACTCTGCATGGGCAGTCCCGGCGCGTAGCAACCTCCGGGATGAGCGCCGAAGGGTGCTTCCACCACGGCCAGCACGCGGTGGGCCGGCACCTTCACGCGGTGACCGAGCCCGCGGAGATCGTCCACCACCTTGTCGACCGTGGCCACCACACCACGGCGAGCGGCCCAGGCGCCCCAGACACCTTCGAGCAAGGGCTCGGAGAAAGCAAGATTGCCGGCACGGTCGGCCACGGCGGCGTGGACGAGAGCCACATCGGGGAAGAGCGGTGCCACTAGACCCACGGGACCGAACTCAGTGTCGGCCACGGTAAATGCCTCGTTGTCGGCCATGGAGGAGCCGATGAGGGAGCCAGTGACCACGGCGGGAAGACCGCGGGCCGCTGCCTCCATGCGTTGAGCCATGGTCAATATGGACCAGTGCTCCACTTCCACTTCGCCTGATTGGTAGGCCGTGGCGAAAATCGGATTTGGGTTGTAAGTGGGGAAGCTATTGCCCGAGTAGGTGGTCACCACCTTCTTGACCAACCCACCCCGGAAGAACAGTCCGCTCAGCGCGCCGAGGCTGGTCATGATGAGAGTGAAGCCCGGGTCCTGTCCCCAGAACTGGCGCGCCATTTCACGCGCGCCGGCCGTCCAACGGCTGTGGCCGAGCATCACGTGGACGGCGTCGCCGGGGCGCAGGTGTTGTGCGATGGCGTCGTCCAACGCGGTAAACGACGGGCTGAGCGCCCGCTGAGAGGACGGTGTCACTCTTGGCTCGCCTCGGGCTCGTCCCAATTGCAAAGGTGCTGGTCAAGATTCATTTTGGACCCCTGAGACACCTGACCACCGTGTCAGGTTAGCCATTTCGACCACCCTGGGGCACTACCATCGGGGAGGCATGGCGCCGCCCCGAGTCACCCGCGATGCGACGGGCGTGGCCGAGGGCGTCAAGAAGCCGGTTCGCAAGCCGCCTCCTCGAGCCGTGGCCGTTTCAGCGGGCGATCGCAATGGGCTGCCCTTCGCCGATGCCGATGCCGTGGGGGCACCAGCCAGCCGCCGGGTCCTACGCAGCCAGGGCAAGCACACCATGCGAAAGCTGTTGGATGCGGCCATGGTGGCCTTCGATCGCCGGGGCTACCACGCCACCCGGGTCAACGACGTGGTCGAGATCGCCAAAACCTCGCACGGCACCTTCTATCTGTACTTCTCCAACAAAGAGGACCTGCTGCGCGCGTTGGTAGCTGAGGCGGCTACCGAGGCGCAGCATCTCTACGACACGCTGAACACCTCACCCGAACTGGGGAGCGCGCCCCAGTGGGAAGACGTGCGGGATTGGGTCAGTGCCTATTCGGAGCTCTGGACTCGCTACGCACCATTGTTCCGGGCCTGGACCGACCTCGGCACCATCGATCCAGAGCTGATCGACGTCATCCGCCAGACCTTCACCGTCATGGCCGAGGCACTCTCCAAACAGATCAGCCCTGAGGTATCAGGCCACATCATCGATCCGGAGGCCGCCGGCATGGCGGTGTTGGCCATGCTCGACCGCTTCCACTATCTGCGGGAGTTTGTCGGGCAACCGATGGACGAGATGGCCATCGACACCATGACGACGATGGTGTATCGAGCACTGTTCAATGTGAGTGGCGAGCGCGGAGGCTCCTAAGGGTTCGTCGGCAGGGCGTCAGCTGCGGGGGAACACTTGGTTGTACATCCCGTCCACTCCGGAGCCATGCAACGTGAGGCCGCCGTCGACCACGATGTTCTGACCGGTCACAAATCTGGCTAAGTCGGAGCAGAGAAACACCACGACGTCGGCTATGTCTTCGGGCTCACCCACCCGGGCCACCGGCGTGTCGCGCTCAAAGCGTTCCTGCTGGTTGGGCATGAACTCGAACATGGGCGCCGTCATGGCCGTGCGGATCATGCCCGGTGACACGGCGTTGACCCGGATGGCAGGGGCGTACTCGAGGGCGGCCACCGCGGTGAGCGCGGCCACTGCTGCTTTGGAGGCGGCGTACGGACCCTCACCGGCGGCCGGCCTGGTGCCACTGATGGAGGCGGTGCTGACGATGGCTCCACTTCCCGTTCGTTGCAGGTGCGGCACGGCGGCCCGGAAACCGGCGTACACACCGGTGAGATTGATACGCATCACCCGGTCCCACTCGGCCGGCTCCATCTCATGCAGCTTGCCGAAGGTCGAAGTGCCGGCGTTGTTGAAGAGACAGTCCAGTCCGCCCAATGCGGCTACTGCTTCGTCGACGACCTGGCGCAGGGCATTGGGGTCGCCGACGTCGACGGTGAAGGCATGCGCGGTGCCGGTGCCGGTGCCGGTGCTGGTGCTGGTGCCTGTGTTGGTGCCGATCTCTCGAGCGACACTGTGGGCAGCGTCGGCGTTGAGATCCAGCACTGCCACCCGTGCGCCTTCTTCAGCCATGCGGAGACATGTGGCGCGCCCGATCCCGGAACCACCTCCGGTGACGATGGCGGCCTTGCCATCAAGCAGTCCCATCGGCTGTCCCTTCTTGTTCGATGCGGTCGTGTCCCTCAGCCAGGCGCCGGCGTTGCTCCTCGACCCACGGTGGTGATTCGAAGTCGATGGGCACATCGAGCTTCCGGATGAGGAGTTCCTGGGCCATGCTCAGGTGGAGTTGGCCATCCTCCCCATGCATGGTGGCCCGAATGGTCGCCCTTCCTCCGGTATTGACGAGGGCCTGAAGATCGAAGAGGTTCCATTCGTCGGCTCGAGCCGGACGGTGGAACCACAGCGCATGGTCCAGGCTGGCGTCCGTGTGGGTACCCCACGACCCCAAACTGTGCGGTCGAAAAGAAGCGCCGGTCATGTCGGAGAGGTAGGCCAGGGCGCAGGCGTGCAGGGCCGGGTCATCGGGCATGCGCTCGCGGGCGCGCATCCAGCAGCGCCGAGTGGAGAGGTACGTGCCGTCGCTGCGGCGCTCCGTCGACCCGAGCTCTCGAACATCAAATGGGAAGGGCTCCTCGAATCCCATGACGTCGGCCGGAGCTGGGATGCCTTGGTTCACTGGCAGCTGATACTCGTCGCCCGCTTCGGGCGCGTGAAAGGAGCAGTGCATGGTGAAGACGTCCTTGCCCTCTACCTCGCTGGTCACTTCCCTGGTACTGAAAGAGCGGCCATCGCGCACCCGGCGCACGGTGTGAGTCGACGGGATGCCCGGCGTGGAAGGGCGAAGGAAGTAGGCGTGCAGTGAATGCACCGTTGGCCCCTCAGGCACGGTGCGCATGGCGGCATGCAGCGCCTGAGCCACCACCATGCCGCCGAAGGTGCGCTCGCCCGGCCACCACGATGGACTGATCGACACGAACCGCTCGTTGCCATCGGCGTCGGGGGTGGTGGGGGCGCCCTCGAACGCCTCGAGCAGCTGAGTCATGGTGCCCGACATGAACTCGGTCTCGTCAATCTCCATGGCCGCTTCCCTCAACCCAAGACCACGTCAACCGACAGGCCCTTGGCGGCCAGATCGACGCAGGCGTTGTCTTCGGCGTAGCGGAGCCCTTGGACATTGAAGAGGCTGACCGACGGGCCTTCCACCGGAAACGGTCCCCAATGCCAAGTGCCCGGGTGCAGCACAAACGGCTCCAATGTCTCGAGCCGGAACACGCGGACCGTGTCGGCGTCAGCGGGATCAGTGAACTGCACCGCGGCGGGAGCCACGGCAATCACTGCGGGGACATCGAGGGCCATGATGGTTTGGGTGTGCGTGTCGTGCCGGAAGAGCACTTCGCAGCGGAGGCCATCGTCGGTGGCTGGCACTTCCGCTCGGGCGTGCCCGATGATGTTCACATGGGCGTCTCCCCACTCGAAGGTCAGCCGGTGCTCGCCGTCCCGCGGGTCGGTGTCCGCCACGGGCAGCCACCCGAACGGCGCCCATGTCTCGGCCGACAACGGCTCGGGTGAGACTCTTCGATGCTCCTTGGACACGCAATTCCCTTCTGGTCGGCGGCGTACCGGGTTCCGGCCCGGAGAACAGGGCGAGATTGCACTTCGCCGGTGTCACAGCCACGATCTAACCTGACACTGGAGTCAGTCTACGGAGTGAGAGAGGTCGTCGAAATGGACGTGCGCAGCATTGAGGCCAAGGCGCCGGTCGTCGAGCACAACGGCACCGTCCCGGTGTGGTGGATGATCGAATCCCGCGAGTTCAAGGACATCACCGACGGCGGTTACCTAGAGCTGGTGAACGAGTTCGAGGTCCCCGGGGGCGGCCTGGTCGACCCTCACTCCCACCCCACCCACGAGTTCTATTACGTCATGAACGGCAAGGGCGTCATGACGATCGACGGTGAGGATCGGGACATTTCACAAGGCGATCTCGTCTACATCCCGCCGGACAAGGTCCACTCGCTGCGACCCATCAGCGACCACGCGCCTATCCACTGCTTCTGCTTCGCCATCGGCGTCAAGGGAGCGGGCAAAATTAACTACACCACGCACTGAGTGGCTCGCGTTGTAGTAACCCGTCGGCTGACCCCCGGTGGGACCGATCCGTTGGTCGAGGCCGGCCACGAGGTGGTCGAGGCATTCGGGGACGACGACACGCCCTTAAGTGCGGAAGCGTTGGCTGGGCAGGCGTCGGAGAGCGACGGCATGGTGTGCCTGCTGACCGACCGCATTGACGCTGCCGTGTTGGAGGCGGGTGCGGCCGGTCGTTTGCAGGTCGTGGCCAACGCGGCGGTGGGGTACGACAACATCAATGTGGCGGCCGCTCGTTCGTTAGGGATCGCCGTGTGCAACACGCCCGGGGTGTTGGACGACACCACGGCCGATCTGGCGTTCCTATTGATCCTGGCTGCTCGAAGGGATGCCACCGCGGCTGAGGCCGATCTTCGGGGGGGCCGTTGGACCGGCTGGGGCTTCAACACGAACTTGGCCCACGATGTGTACGGCGCCACTCTGGGATTGATCGGATACGGCCGAATTGCCCAGGCGGTGGCCCGTCGTGCCGCCGGGTTCGACATGGAGGTCCTGCACATCTCCCGGACGCCGACCGGTGTGCCCGGGTACGTGGCGGATCTGGGCGAGCTGCTGGCTCGTTCGGACATCGTGAGCTTGCACACGCCGCTGACCGAGACCACCCGCCACCTGATCGGCCGGGACGAGCTGGCCCTTATGAAGCCGACCGCGGTGTTGGTGAACACGGCCCGGGGGCCGGTGGTTGACGAGGAGGCGCTGGCCGACGCGCTGGAAGCGGGCATCATTGCCGGAGCCGGGCTCGACGTGTTCGACGGCGAACCGACGGTGAATCCCCGCTTGTTGGCGGCGCCCCGGGCCACTCTGCTCCCTCATGTGGGCAGCGCCACCATTGGGACTCGCACCCGCATGGCCCAGCTGGCCAGCCAGGGTGTGTGCGATGTATTGGCGGGTCGGACGCCACCCAATCTGGTGATCTGACCGGTTGGCGGTCTAATTGGTGGCGGCGCCCACGAGCCACTCGCACCACTCGTCCACGCCCTGGCCAGTTTGCGCGCTGGCCTCAATCACCCGGGCCGTCGGATTGACCGCTTTCAGATTGGCCAGGAAGAGGCCGAGATTGAACTGAAGGTGCGGGAGGAGATCAATCTTGTTCACCACCACCACATCAGCGGCCCGGAACATCACCGGATACTTGAATGGCTTCTCTTCGCCTTCGGTAATGGCATAGACCATCGCCTTGGCGTGCTCCCCCACCCGGAACTCGGCCGGGCACACCAGGTTCCCCACGTTCTCGATGATCAGGAGCTCGAGGTCGGCCAGAGGCAGCCTGCTCATGCCGGCGCGCACCATCACGGCATCGAGGTGGCACTCGCCTCCGAAACCGGCGCTGGTGTTCAGCACGGTGATGGCCTTGGCGCCGGCTCCTTCCAACTCGTCGGCGTCGAGGCTGGTGGCGATGTCTCCTTCGACGATGCCGATGGCGTGTGTGCTGCCGAGTTGCTCGAGCGTCCGCTTAAGCAGGGTGGTCTTGCCCGCGCCGGGTGACGACATCAGGTTGACGGCCCGCACGCCGGCACGGTGGAGATCCTGATGGTTCAGGTCGGCAACCCTGTCGTTTTCCGAGAGGAGGTTCTCCAAGAGGTCAACACGGATGGTGCCAGTCTCGTGGTAGCCGGTGTGATCTCCGACATCATGAGTGTGCTCGTGAGCGTGGTCGGCATGATGGGCATGGTCGTCCTCGTGCTCGTGCTCGTGCTCGTGCTCGTGCTCGTGCTCGTGCTGCGTCCCGTCCGTGTGCAGGTGAAAGCGACCCATGCCTATACCTCCGCTACGTCCATCGACACGATGTGGAACTCCTCACCCGTCACCAGCTTGACCTCGAAGCTGTCGCAGGCAGCGCAGCAGAGGATGGGCATGTCCAGCGTGGTCTGTGCGGCACATTCCAGGCACACGACGGTGGCGGGCACCTGCTCAATCACGAGAGCGCAGCCCTTGAGGTCGGTGGTATCGGTCAGCATCTCCCAACCGAATTGCAGTGCATCGGGCACCACTTGGCGCAGATGCCCGATGCGGACCGTGACCTGAGTAACGGGACGGCCTTCCGCGTGCTTCGTCACCGAAGTGACGATGGCGTCGCAGAGTGAGAGCTCATGCAATGGAATTCCTTCCCGGCGCGAGCATATCGACGGCCTCTCGTGAAAGCTTGGGCGCGCTCAACATGCAACCCGAAGGCCTTGGGGCAGTGCTTACACTGATGTGGTGAGCAAGCCACAGGGCCCGGTGGATCTGGACCACGGCCATGCCTCCACGGTCGAAGATGTACTGGACCTGGTGCGCCAACAGGGTGGTCGCATCACCTCATCTCGACGGCTGCTGTTGCGATCACTCTTCGACGCCAAGGAGCACCGCACCGCCGAGGAACTGGCGGCGGAAGTCCAGTTGCAGGCGCCCGATATTCATCTTTCGACCATCTACCGAAATCTGGACGAACTCGAGAAGCTGGGCGTGATTGTGCATTCGCACCTGGGTCATGGTGCCGCCACGTATCACCTGGCCACTGCGGTGCACGGTCATTTCGTCTGCGAGGAGTGCGGGCGCATGATCGAGGCGCCTCAATCGATGTTCGAGGGTCTGGCCCAGTCGGCCCAGGCCAACTTCGGCTTCACCATCGACCCTCACCACTTCGCCATGCTTGGTCGTTGCGCCGACTGCACGTGATCTGTTGCACAAGCACGTCAGTGGACTGCCGCCTACGCTGACAGCACCAGAGCGACGAGTGCGCTGCGCCGCTCGTGCGGCAAGAATCGGGATCAGGAGTTGTCATGGATCCAGCCAGCGCCGTCGGGCGGAAGGCCACGGTCGAATCGATAGCTCCGAATGACCTTCTCAACGCCATCGTCGACATGTCCGATGATGCCATCTTCACCTGCGATCACCACGGACGAGTAATCACGTGGAGCGCCACGGCGGAACGTCTCTTCGGGTGCCAGGCCGATCTGGTCCTCGGGTCCCCGTTCGAAGTGCTGTTTCCATTGCACCTGAACGCAGAAGTCCAAGATGTCATCGCCACGGTGATGGCTGGCGACCGGATCAAGCACTTCGAGACCGAGGTGGTGCGACCCGATGGCCTGCCCCTCCCTGTCTCGCTGTCACTGTGCCCGATCCTGGACGATGACAAGGCTCTCGTCGGTTCCGTGGTTATCGCTCGAGATGTGACTGAACAGCGCATGGCCCAGGCCACTCTGGCCGAGATCGTGGCACGTATGGAAGAAGGAGAAGCACTGACTCATGTCGGGAGTTGGATGTGGGACCTCCGCACAGGAGCAGTGCAGTGGAGCACCGAGTACCACCGCATCCACGGCGTCGATCCACTCGAATTCGACGGTACCTTCGAGTACTACCTGTCCTGCATCCATCCTGACGATCGCGTTGAGGTGCGACGCAGAATGGAGGAATCGCTGCAGACGGGTCGACCAGTGGAACTGCAGTACCGGCTCGTCCGATCCAACGGGGATGTGCACGAGGTGCAGGTTCGGGCCCAACCCGCGCTGGGATCGGACGGCTCAGCCGTTGGGTTGAGGGGCATCGGGCAGGACGTCACCGACCGCCCGGACATTCGTATCAGTCAGACCCCACCAAGTTCCTGACCTGGGCCACCACGTCACCGGCGGTGCCGTTGAACCGGTGGCCGTTGCTGCTCGTGCTGCTCACACCTCCGTCCACCATCGATGCCAACTGGTGCAGGGTGCTGCTCACTTGGGACCGGGCTGACGTCATGACATCGACGAACTCGTCGGTGCTCAGAAGTGCGGTCACCGAGCGGCTCAGCTGATCGATCTCCTTGCTCCCGGCCTTCGCACCAATGACGTAGCCCACCGCCAGGGCCAATAAGACGTTCTTCACGGTGCCTCCTCCAACTCGGCTTCGGCTTGCAGTCGAACGCGGACATCGGGATAGATGCGCAACATCAACATCGTCGGTGAGGGAATGTTGAAGTCGCGGATATCAAATACCTGCTCGCCGGTGACCACCAGGCGCCGGTTGGACATGGCCTCCACCGTCACCGTGCCGTCCACCGGTTTGGTGACACCGTGGATGGTCAGGTCACCGGACAGGCGGTAGCGCGCCCCGGGACCACTGGCCTGGCATTCACGCAACTGCACGGAGGCCGATGGGAAGCGGCGGGCATCAATCCGGCGCAGCAGTTCGGCGTCGTAGAGCTTGTTGCCGGAATTCAGGCCAGAGACGTCGATATCGATTCGCCCGCAGGGCATTGAATCCGTGCGCAACACGCCGTCGACGACGGATGCCCTGAGGGAACCCGAGATGCCGATAGTGCCGAAACTGATCGGGCCGACCGTCGAACGCACTTCAATGAGAACGGCAGATCGATCGGGCACCAGGTTGTACGTCTCGGGCGCCAGATGGATGCGACTCGGGACCGTTGTGTTGGCGTTCCAGGCGGTCTCGTTTTCGGCATCACCTTCAGTTTCGGATTCGACTGGCATCAGGCGGCGGCGTGCCATCGACGTTGAAGACACCGGTGACCACGTCGTGCTCAGGGCCGAAGTCCAGCCGCCATCCACCTCGGCTAGGACGGCGTCGGAAGTGCCGGTGGATTGATAGCGGCAGAGTGCCTGTCCCAAGTAGTCGTGCTCCTCCTTGATCACACCCATCCACACTCGCAATACCCGTTGGCCATCGTCGGTGATGTCATAGACGCGGCGAGATGCTCCAGCCGTGGGGTTTTCGTTCGACGCGCTGATGAGGCCGTCCATCTCCAGTTGGGCCAGGGCGCGGTAGACGGCGGGGCGATCGATGTGGCCGAAATGGAATTCCTTGAGGCGCGGCACGAGGCCATAGCCGTAACCAGGACGTTCGGTCAGCAACAGCAATATGGCGGGCAGAATGAACCGCCGGGGCGGCGCGAGTTCAAACCGCGATGCCCCCTCACCCTCCGCCGCGGTCGGCGTGCTGTGTGTCATGGGCTGATTCATCCTTCCCTCAGCAGTTGCACCTGTCAATCGCTTCCCGCATGACTTTCGCCTGGGTGTCGCATACCCAACGGTGCAAAAGACACTCATTTACACCGCGACGCCTACGGCGTATGACTGAAAGCGGCACGCAACTCTGCGCGGCCCACTACCGGGGGGAGGGTTCCTTTGACGGTAACCGAAGCTCCAGCGGACGAAACTGTCGTCCACGTCCTTTGGATCAATGCAGGCCTCAGCTGCGACGGCGATTCCGTTGCGTTGACGGCAGCCACCCAGCCCAGCATCGAGGAGATCGCCTTGGGGGCACTCCCGGGACTCCCGAAGATCGCAGTGCACTGGCCGTTGATCGACTTCGAATGTGGTCCCAACGGTGGCCAGGACGACTTCCTGGAGTGGTTCTTCAAGGCGGACCGAGGCGAGCTCGAACCGTTCGTGCTGGTGGTCGAGGGCTCCATTCCCAACGAGGCCATCAAGAAGGAGGGCTACTGGTGCGGGTTCGGGAACAATCCCGACACCGACCAACCCATGACCACCAGTGAATGGTTGGATCGCCTGGCCCCCAAAGCCCTGGTGGTGCTGTGCGCCGGTACCTGCGCCTGTTACGGCGGTATCCACGCCATGGCCGGGAATCCCACCGGTGCCATGGGCGTGCCCGACTACCTGGGCTGGAACTGGAAGTCCAAGGCCGGCATCCCGATTGTGTGCGTGCCGGGCTGTCCTACTCACCCGGACAACCTGTCCGAGACCATTCTGTACCTGCTCTATCAAGCCACGGGCCAGGCTCCGATGATCCCCCTCGATGACGCGCTGCGCCCGCAGTGGCTGTTCGGCAGCACCGTGCACGAAGGCTGCGACCGGGCCGGCTACTACGAGCAGGGTGATTTCGCCACCGAATACGGATCGCCCAAGTGCATCGTGAAACTGGGTTGCTGGGGCCCGGTGGTCAAGTGCAACGTGCCCAAGCGTGGCTGGATCAATGGCGTGGGTGGTTGCCCCAATGTGGGTGGCATCTGCATCGGTTGCACCATGCCGGGATTCCCGGACAAGTTCATGCCGTTCATGGACGAGCCCCCCGGCGCCCGGGTGTCCACCATGGCCAGCGGCCTGTACGGGTCGGCCATCAGAGGACTCCGCAAGATCACCGCTCACACCCTCGACGACGAGCCCAAGTGGCGCACCCCAGGCGGAGACCTGACCACCGGTTACAAGAAAATCTGGAGGTAGCGACAATGCCAACCAAGAACTTCACCGAAGACGCCAACGGCCTGGTGGAAATGGCATGGGACCCGATCACCCGCATTGTGGGCAGCCTCGGGATCTACACCAAGATCGACTTCGGCAAGGGCAAGGTGGCTGAGTGTCACAGCACCTCGTCCATTTTCCGCGGCTACAGCATCTTCATGAAGGGCAAGGACCCGCGCGACGCACATTTCATCACCAGCCGCATCTGCGGCATCTGTGGTGACAACCACGCCACGTGTTCCTGCTACTGCCAGAACATGGCCTATGGCGTGCACCCGCCTGCCCTGGGTGAGCAGATCGTCAACTTGGGCGAGGCGGCCGAGTACATGTTCGACCACAACATCTTCCAGGAGAACCTGGTCGGGGTGGACTTCTGCGAGAAGATGGTGGCCGAGACCAACCCAGGCGTGCTGGAGCAGGCCAATCGGACCGAGTCGCCGCACGCGGCTGAGCACGGCTACAAGACCATTGGCGACATCATGCGGGCGCTCAACCCGTTCTCGGGCGACTTCTACCGCGAGGCGCTGCAAGTCAGCCGCTACACGCGTGAGATGTTCTGCCTCATGGAGGGCCGCCACGTGCACCCCTCCACCCTCTACCCCGGTGGTGTCGGCACCACGGCCACCATCCAGCTCTTCACTGACTACTACACGCGTCTCATGCGCTATGTGGAGTTCATGAAGCGCGTGGTCCCGTTGCATGACGACCTCTTCGACTTCTGGTACGAGGCCATCCCCGGGTACGAAGAGGTGGGACGCCGGCGCATCCTGCTCAACTGCTGGGGCGCGTTCCAGGACCCCAGCGTCTGCAACTTCGATTACAAGGACATGACCAAGTGGGGCCGGGCCATGGGTGTCACCCCGGGCATCGTGGTGGACGGCAAGCTCGTGACCAACGACCTGGTGGAGATCAATCTGGGCATCCGCATTCTGCTCGGTCACTCCTTCTATGACGACTGGGAAGACCAGGAGATGTTTGTCACCAAGGATCCATTGGGCAACCCGGTGGACCGGCGCCACCCCTGGAACCAGCACACCAACCCGCAACCGCAGAAGCGCGACTTCGATGGCAATTACAGCTGGGTGATGTCGCCACGCTGGTTCGATGGCAAGGACCACCTGGCCCTGGACACTGGTGGCGGTCCCATCGCCCGCTTGTGGTCCACAGCGCTCTCCGGGCTGGTCAACACCGACCACATTCAGGCCACCGGGAACAGCGTGAAGATCCACCTACCCAAGACGGCGCTGAAGGGGCCGGTGGACTTCGAGTGGAAGGTGCCTCAATGGTCCAACGCCATTGAGCGCGACCGCGCCCGCACCTACTTCCAGGCCTACGCCGCCGCGGCCGCCCTGGACTTCATTGAGCTCGCACTCAAGGACGTCCGGGCCGGCAAGACCAAGACGTGGGAGCCGTTCGAAGTGCCCGACGAAGGCATCGGCTGCGGGTTCACCGAAGCGGTGCGCGGCGTGCTGTCGCACCACATGGTGATCAAGGGCGGCAAGATCGCCAACTACCACCCGTACCCGCCCACACCGTGGAACGCCAACCCCCGGGACTCATTTGGTACCCCCGGGCCCTACGAGGACGCGGTGCAGAACACACCGATCTTCGAAGAGAACACGCGGGAGAATTTCAAGGGCATCGACATCATGCGTGCTGTCCGGAGTTTCGACCCGTGCCTGCCCTGTGGCGTCCACATGTACCTGGGCAAGGGCAAAGTGCTCAAGAAGCTGCATTCACCATCGCAGGTGGCCAACGCCGAAGAACTGGCTTTCTGAGCCGGCGGCGGAACCGGGAGACTGATGAGCGAACCACAGAACCTGCGGGCAACCGGTGAGCGGATAGAGCATGCACTCGAGGATCTGCATGCCACGGCGGATCCGCGCACGATCAATCTGGCTGAGGAGCTGCTCCGCCTGGTCTCCGATCTCTACGGGGCCGGTTTCGGACGGGTCATCGCCCTGGCCCAGGAGCACGCTCCCAGCCTGATTGATGCTCTCGTCGACGATGAGCTGGTGGCCAGCCTGCTGCTGGTGCAGGGGCTTCATCCCTCCTCCTTGGACGCTCGGGTGGAGGCCGCCTTGGAATCGGTTCGCCCCTTCCTGGCCCAGCACGGCGGCGACGTCGAACTCCTGGGGATCGACGATGAGCTCGGTGCCGTCAAGCTTCGGCTGCTCGGCAGTTGCGACGGATGTCCATCCTCCTCAGCCACCCTGCAGGGAGCAGTCGAGGTGGCCATTTTGGAAGCGGCACCCGAAGTCATGCGGATTGTCGTGGAGGAACCGTCCAAGCCTGCGGTGAGTGTGCCCCTGTCGCTGGGGACCAAGCCCGCTCCCGTCTACGAGGAATGCCCGGCCGAGGTCGTTCGGGCATGACCGATCCCCTCGCGGTGCTGCAGCGGATCCGCGAGACGAAGCCCCGGGAGATCCCGCGGGCGGGCGAAGTGTGCGAACTGTGCACTGAGCCCATCGGTGACGAGCATGGCCACCTGGTTGACGTCAAAGCCCGGAACCTGATGTGTGCCTGTCGAGGGTGCTACCTGTTGTTCTCCTCCGATGGTGCGGGCGGTGGCCACTTCAAGGCGGTGCCCGAGCGATGTCTTTCGTTCCCTGACTTCGAATTGTCGCCCGGTCAATGGGACAGCCTGCAGATCCCGGTCAGCGTGGCCTTCTTCTTCGTGAACTCCGAATTGGGGCGGGTAGCTGCTTTTTATCCAGGGCCGGCGGGTGCTACTGAATCGGAATTACCCCTTGACACCTGGGCCGAGGTCGTTGCGGCCAATCCTCAACTGGGCACCTTGCAGCCCGACGTGGAGGCCTTTCTGGTGCGTTCCAAGTCGAATCGTGGCGGCGGCACCCAGTGCTACGTCGTCCCCATCGATCTTTGTTACGAGCTGGTCGGTCACCTGCGTCGGCTGTGGCGCGGCTTCGATGGTGGCCGAGAGGCCAACGACAAGATCGATGCCTTCTTCAATGACATCGAGTCGCGGGCGAGGGTGGCGGCGTCGTGAGAATGATTGCGCCATGACGTCGCTGGCCTTCGAGGTGTTGGACGCCCGGGCCGAACCCCATGCTGCGGTCCCTACCATCATGCTGCGGTTGCGGGTGGAGGAAGCCGATGGTTTTTCTGTGCACGCGCTGGCCCTGCGGGCCCAAATCCGGATCGAGCCCCAGCGCCGGAAGTACTCGCCGGAAGAAGAGGAGGGTCTCTACGAGCTGTTCGGGGACACACCGCAGTGGGGCGACTCCTTGCGCCCGTTCCTGTGGACCAATGTCTCGACCACCCTAGCCGCCTTCCACGGGACATGCGAGTTCGAACTCCCGGTGGAGTGCACCTACGACTTCGAGATCGCCGGCGCCAAATATCTGCATGCGCTGGCCGACGGTGACATCCCCTTGATCCTGTTGTTCTCGGGCACGGCCTTCACCAAGGGCGATACCGGCTTCGCAGCGGAGCCCTTGTCATGGTCGGCGGAAGCGCAATGCAAGCTCCCGGTCCGCGTATGGCGGGAGATGATGAACCTCTATTTCCCGAACAGCGGCTGGGTGCGGGTGCATCGAGACACACTGAGCGCGCTGCAGCGTTACCGGGCCGTGCGGGGCCTGCCCACCTGGGACCAGGCCTTCAGTCAGTTGCTGAAGGAAGCCGGCGAGGACAGCCCATGAGTGCGCTTGCGCCTTCTGACGGTGACCGGTTCAAGATGGCCCGGTCGGTGGCCGACGCCGTGCTCTACGAGGGATACGTGCTGTACCCGTACCGAGCGTCTTCCAGGAAGAACCAGGTGCGGTTCCAATGGGGTGTGCTGACGCCTCGTTCCTTCAGCGAGGTGGACGGGTCCGAGCGGTGGTCGACCCGGACTGAGTGTCTGGTTGATCCCGGGTTAGTTGGCGGCGATGCAGTGGTGACGGTGCGGGTGCGCTGCCTGCACCTCCAGCATCGATCCGTTGAAGCGGTGGTGGCGTCCAGTGGCGACGGCGATGGCGGTGGCTTCACACCCGTCGACTATCTGGAGATCGACGGCACGCTGCATGTCGACTGGGACGAGGCACTGGACCGGGTGGTCGAGGTGCCGGCCTGCGTCGTATCGGGAGCGCCCGCCTCCTTGGAGCAGTCCTTCTCATTCCCCGCCGGCACGGAGACCGAGGTGCTCCATTCGGCCGACGGGTCCGTGGTGGGCCGCTTCGTTCGGCGGCGTGAAGCGGTGCAGGGCATTGTGCGCATTGCCACCGAGCAACCTGACGTAGGGCAGCGCTTCATCAAGGTGGCCGTGACGGTAGAGAACACCACGGCATGGAGCAGGGACCACGTGCAGCGGGACGACGCCATGGGACTGAGCCTCATTGCCGTGCACACCATGCTGGCCGTCGACGACGGGCGCTTCGTCTCTTTGCTGGATCCGCCCGCTGACGCCACCGTGGCTGCGGCCACATGCCGCGGGGACGGCTCCTACCCAGTGCTGATCGGCGATGACGACCTGGTCCTCGCCTCCCCCATCATCCTCTACGACCACCCCGCAGTGGCGGCGCAGAGCCCCGGCGATCTGTACGACTCACTCGAGATCGACGAGATCCTGGCCCTGCGGGTCATGACGCTCACCGATGAGGAGAAGTCCGAGGCCCGGGGCACCGACCCGCGGGCAGCCGCCATCATCGACCGTTGCGACGCCATGTCACCCGAAACGCTGAGCCAGCTGCACGGCCAGATGGTGCCGGTTCCCGGTACGGCGAGCGACGACGAGCGACGGGCCGACATTGATGACGAGCTGGTCGTTTTCTCCAACGACATCCCGTGGATGGATCCCGAGACCGACGCCTCGTTCGACCCGTGGACGGAATCGGTGTGGATCGCCGGCGTCAAGATCTCCAAGGGCAGTGCCGTTCGCCTCCAACCAACCCACCGAGCCGATGCCCATGACATCTTCCTGGCCGGCATGAACGCCACGGTGGCCGGTGTCTTCAGCGATCTCGAGGGCGAGCAGCATGTGGCCGTCACCGTCGACGACGACCCCGCCACGGAGGCACTGCAATGGCAGGGGCGCTTCCTGTTCTTCCACCCTGACGAGGTCGTGCCGCTGGTGGGTCAGGAGCAGTCCCGATGAGGCAGAGCCACCTGCCCACCCGAAAGGTCCTGGTTGCCGGCATCGGCAACATCTTCTTCACCGATGACGCCTTCGGTGTGGAAGTAGCCAACCGGCTGGCCACAATCGAGCTGCCCGATGGAGTACGGGTCGAGGACTTCGGCATCCGCGGTGTCCACCTGGCCTATGAGCTGCTCAATGGCTACGACGGCCTCATCCTGATTGACGCCATGCCGATGAGCGAGCCGGCCGGGACCCTGGCCGTCATGGTGCCCGACCTCGACGACCATGATGCAGAGACCGCCGAGAACGAGATGGCACCAGTGGTCGATGCCCACACCATGAACCCCGAAGTGGTCCTCCGCTCCATGCAGCGGCTGGGCGGCACGGTCGAGCGCGTCTTCGTCGTCGGGTGTCAACCGGCCAGCCTGCAGGAGGGGATGGGCCTTACCCCGGAGGTGGCGGCCTCCATCGAGCGCGCCATCGAGATGTGCTGCCAACTCATTGCTGAAATCGTCACCGTCGAACCCGCCGGAAAGGGGAACGCCACATGATCCGCCGATTCATCACCTCAGTACTCATCGCCGCCGTAGCCGGGCTGGTGATCAAGTCGCTTCCGGACATTGCTCGGTATCTAAAAATGAGGGAGATGTAGATGAACATCGTGGGGTATGTGTTCCTGGCCATCATCGCCGTCGGCGTCCTCTCGGCCCTGATCCTGTTCTTCGTCGCACTCCCTGACATCGCGCGCTATCGCCGGATCCGGAGGATGTAGCGCGGGTGTCGCGCTACCTGATCTCCCCTGACCGATCACATGTCTGGATTGACGCCAAGTCGAACGTACATCCGATCCACTCCTCCACCGGCGGCCTTGAAGGGTTCGTCGATCTGGCCTTCGCGTCCGGTGGAGGGGTGGACATGACCGTGACCTGCTCGGCGGAGCTCTCGCTAGCCGTCTCCCTCCTCTCGTCCGGCAACCGGATGGAGGATCGGGAGCTGCAGAAGCGGATCGACGCCAGGAAGTTCCCCACCATCAAGGGGGTACTGGGCTCCATCGAACCATCCGAAGCGACCGGAACATATCGAGTCGGTGGGGACATCACCTTCCGCGGCGTGTCGCACCATCACGAGGATCTCATGCAGATCGCCAGCGTCGATGCCGACACCATCCAGCTCCAGGGGCAGACACGCTTCGACATCCGGGAATACGGCATGGATCCCCCACGGGTGCTCATGCTCCGGGTGGAGCCCGAAGTGGACATCCGGGTTGAGATCTTCGCCGTGAAAGAGGGGAACTGACGTCATGTGTCTGGGCATTCCGGGACAGCTCAAAGAATTCTCCGATGTACACGACCATCTGGCCAAGGTGGACGTATCGGGGGTCACCCGCATCATCAATATCGGCCTGCTCGAAGACGAAGAGCTCCAGCCCGGCGATTGGGTGCTCATCCACGTCGGGTTCGCCATGTCCAAGATCGACGAGGAGGAAGCCGCGCTGGCGCTGGCCTCACTGCAGCTCATGGGGCAGGCCTATGACGATGAACTCGAGGCCTTCTGGTCCTCACAGATCGCCAGCGAGAACACGACATGAACAGCGCGTCGTCGAACAGCAGCGCCATGAGGAATACCGGGTAAGGAGGAGAGATGGGCGTCGTCATTGGAGTCATCGTGGGGTACGCACTGGGCAGTAGGGCCGGCGCGGATGCCTGGCCGGAGTTGGAGGAGGCGTGGAAGACCATCGTCGCCTCCGAGGAGGTGCGGGACCTGGTCTCGGGCGGCCTGTCCATGGCCAAGGACCTGCTGGGTCGCCGGGCCGAGATCCTGGCCGGCGTTCTCGGTGTGTCTGACGACAGCGGGCGGCTGCAAGCCGCCTAGAAGGCCCAGCGCGGCAGAGGGCTGCACCGGTAGGACATTGATTTAGCGAGGGGATGTCACATGCGATTCGTTGACGAGTACAGGGACCCGGCAGCGGCACGAGCCCTGGTGGCCCAGATCACCCACCTGGCCGGGGACGAGCACTACAAGTTCATGGAGGTGTGCGGCGGGCATACGCACACCATCTACCGGCACGGGATCGAGCATGTGCTGCCGGCCAACGTGGAGCTCGTCCACGGACCGGGCTGCCCCGTCTGCGTCATTCCCATGGGCCGCGTCGATGACGCCATCGCCGTCTCCAAGCAACCCGGGGTCATCTTCACCTCCTTCGGCGACATGATGCGCGTGCCCGGGAGCAACGGCAACCTGCTCAAGGCCAAAGCGGAGGGAGCCGACGTCCGCTTCGTCTATTCCCCTCTCGATGCGCTCAGGATTGCCATCGACCATCCCGACCGCCGTGTCGTCTTCTTCGCCGTCGGCTTCGAGACCACGGCCCCCTCCACCGCGCTGACCCTGCTGCAAGCCAAGGCCAAGGGCGTCACGAACTTCAGCGTCTTCTCCAACCACGTCACCATCGTCCCGCCGCTGCGGGCCATCCTCGAGTCCCCCGATCTGCGCTTGAACGGGTTCCTCGGGCCCGGTCATGTGTCGACCGTCGTGGGGCAACGCCCCTATCGATTTGTGCCGGCCGAATACGGCCTCCCACTGGTCACAGCGGGCTTCGAGCCCCTCGACATCCTGCACGCCATCTCCATGTTGCTCTCGCAGATCCGGGAGGGCCGCTGCGAGGTGGAGAACCAGTACTCCCGCGTGGTGCAGGAGAACGGGAATCCCCGCGCCCTGGCCATCCTGGCCGACGTTTTCGAATTGCGACCGCACTTCGAATGGCGAGGTCTCGGGTTTATTTCGCAGAGCGGCCTGAAGCTGCGGCCCGATTTCGCCGCCTTCGATGCCGAGCTCCTCTATGACATCCCCGGCGTCCGCGTGGCCGACCCCAAGGCCTGCCAATGCGGCGAAGTGCTCAAGGGTGTGATCAAGCCGTGGGAGTGCAAGGTCTTCGGCACCGCCTGCACGCCCGAGACACCCATCGGCACCTGCATGGTCTCCTCCGAAGGCGCGTGCGCGGCGTATTACAACTTCGGGCGCATGCATCGCGAGGCCGCGGTGACGCTGGGGCGGCGGCGCCCGCTGACCGTATGACCACATTGGCGCCCGCGGCTATCCGGACCGACACGGTTCGCCATCGGATCCGGGTCGAAGGCGTGGTGCAGGGCGTCGGTTTCCGGCCATTCGCCCACCGACTGGCCACGTCACTGGCGCTTTCCGGCCACGTGGGCAACGACACCGAAGGCGTCTTCATCGAGGTGGAAGGGGCGCTCTCTCAGGTGGAGCGCTTCGAGGTGCTGCTACGTGAGGATGCTCCACCGTTGGCTCATGTCTTCCACGTCGGCATCACTCCGATCACTCCGGAGGGGAACACCGGCTTCCATATCACCCAGAGCCCGGTCGATGGCAACGTGCGCACCTTTGTCTCTCCCGACATTGCGGTCTGCGACGACTGCCTGGCCGAGCTCTTCAACCCGCTGGATCGGCGGGCTCGATACCCCTTCATCAATTGCACCAACTGCGGTCCGCGCTTCACCATCACCGTTGCGCTCCCTTACGACCGCCCCAACACCACCATGCGCGACTTCACGCTGTGTGCCGCGTGTGAGAGTGAGTACCACAACCCATCCGATCGTCGATTCCACGCCCAACCCATTGCGTGCGCCGACTGCGGTCCCCGGCTCTGGTTCGATGACGGCACCGGCAGCACAGCCGGCACCGGCAGCACAGCCGGCACCGGGAGCACCACCGGTACCGACGCCGCGTTGGTGGCAGCGCAGCGGGCCCTGGCCCGGGGCGAGATTGTGGCCATCAAGGGCCTCGGTGGCTACCACTTGGCCTGCAACGCCACCTCGGACGCCGCCGTGGAGCGGCTGCGGCAGCGCAAGCACCGACCACACAAGCCCCTGGCCGTCATGGTGAACGACCTGCGCACCGCTCGTTTGATCGCCCATGTCAGCCCGGCGGAGGCACAGGCCCTGAGTGGCCGGGCCCGACCCATTGTGCTGCTGGCCCAGCGACAGGGCAGCGTCGTCTCTCCCCTGGTGGCCCCCGGCAATCCGCACCTCGGCGTGCTGCTCCCCTACACCCCGCTCCATCACCTGCTCTTCGCTGCCGTGCCCGGCTCCAACGTCCCGTCGCCGACGGTGTTGGTCATGACCAGCGGGAACCTCACTGATGAGCCCATTTGCTTCGACGACGCGGACGCTCAGTCCCGGCTCGGCGCCATCGCCGACAGTTGGTTGACGCATGACCGCCCCATCCAGGTCCCGTGTGACGATTCGGTCGTCCGGATGGAAGGCGACGACCAGTATCCGATCCGCCGTTCCCGGGGCTATGCACCGCTGCCCATTCGCCTGCCCTTTGCGGTCGGCGCCACGCTGGCCATGGGCGGCGAGCTCAAGAACACCTTTTGCCTGGCATCCGGGCGCCATGCGTGGATCAGCCAGCACATCGGTGACATGGGGAGCGTGGAGACGCTGGCCGCGTTCGAGCGCTCGACCCGGCAGTTCGCCGACATGTACCGGATCGAACCCGAGCAGATCGCGGCCGACGCCCATCCCGGGTATCACACCCGAGTATGGGCCGAGGAGCGCACCGAGTTGCCGGTGATCTTGGTGCAGCATCACCACGCGCACGTGGCAGCCGTGATGGCCGAACACGGGGTGCCGAGGGACGAGAAGGTGATCGGCTTCCCTTTCGACGGCACCGGGTACGGCACCGACGGCGCCATTTGGGGCGGTGAAGTGTTGATCACCGGCTACGACAACTTCGAGCGGGCCGCCCATCTGCGCTACGTGCCTTTGCCTGGCGGTGAATCGACCATCCGCAAGCCGTACCGGTCCGCCCTGTCACATCTGTGGTCGGCCGGCATGGCGTGGACGGACGATCTGCCGCCGGTGGCCCACTGCCGGAATGAGGAGCGGGTCGTGCTGCGGCAACAGCTGGAGGGTGACGTTCTGTGCGTGCCCACATCGAGCATGGGGCGACTGTTCGATGCCGTGAGCTCGCTGCTGGGCCTTCGTCACGAGGCGTCATACGAGGCGCAGGCAGCCATTGAGCTGGAGTGGATCGCTGCGCCGAGTCTCGATGCCAGTCGCGGGGTGGGCGCAGCGCGTCTCTATGCGTTCGAGGTGGTGGGCGGCGTCATTGATCCCGCTCCCGTGTTGCGTTCGTTGGCGGCCGACCTGCGTCGTGGCGTCGATGTGGGCGCAATGGCGGCGGGATTCCACCTCGCTCTGGCTCGCTGCATGGCGGACGTCGCCGTTGGATTGTCCGTGGAGACCGGCATCACCAGGGTTGCCCTTTGTGGTGGTGTCTTCCAGAACATGCTGCTGCATCGCTTGGCCGTTGCCGCGTTGGAGGATCGTTCGCTCGAAGTGCTGACGCCCAGGGTCGTGCCCGCCAATGACGGAGGGCTGGCGCTGGGGCAGGCGGTGGTGGCGGGCGCCCGAGGTCTCCCCGGCCCGAGCATCCGATCTGGGGCGGGTGCATGATGGCCATCATGGAGGCTGTCTCGCTGGAGTCGACCGAGTTGGAAGGCCCGGCCGAGAATCTTGCGGCCGCTGCCCTGACCCTGGCCCGTAGCTTCGCCGCCGGCGCCACCATGTGGTGCGTCGCACCCGAATGGCCGGCACACGGCCGGCACGTCGCAGTCGAGTTTGTGCACCCGGTCATTGTGGGGAAGCGGGCATTGCCGAGCGTGTGCGTCGAAGCATCCACTGCGGCCGGCACCTTGCGCCTACTCGCCCGTCCCGGCGACATCCTCTTGGTGGTGAGTGGCGCCCAGTGCCATGAAGCTGACGATCTTTTGGCCAGAGCAGAGGCCTGGGGGCTGACGCGCCTGTGGCTGGTTGCGGGTGCGGGTGCCACTCCGGCCAGGAACGGCGGACGGGCCGAGCACGTGGTCTGGCTGCATGAGTCCGACGTGACGCTGGCCGCCCGCTCGGGCGACATGGTGCTGCTGTATCACCTGTTGTGGGAGCTGACCCACGTGGTCTTCGAGCACCCCGGCCTCCTCACCGAGGACCCCCAGTGCACCGACGAGGTGTGCATTACCTGCTCCGATGAGGGACGGGTGGCCGAGGTGCGACGGGTGGCCGGAGGCGGCGGCCTGGCCGAGGTCACGGTGGTCGGCCTCATTGAGAACGTGGACACCACGTTGGTCGATCCGGTGGCCGCGGGCGACCTGCTCCTGGTGCACGCCGGAGTGGCCATCACTGCTCTCGAGAGCACCTGGGAGTCGATGGCATGACGGCCGAGCCCACAGGATTCCTCTACCCATTCATTGATGCAGAGGAGACGGACAGTGCCACCTTGTTGACGGCACTGGCGGAATCGGCCCGCAACAAAATTGAGGTCAGCCGTTCCCTCCGCGCCGCCACGCTCACACGTTGCGCCGTCCAACTCGCCACGGCGGGCGGAGCGATGGCGGAGCGATTCGCCCACGGCGGCCGTCTCTTTGCCTTCGGCAACGGGGGCAGTGCCACCGACGCCGAGGGAACGGTGGATCTGTTCCGGCGACCACCCCGTGGTCGACCCCTCCCAGCCCTGTCCCTGGTCGACGACCGGGCCGTCCTCACTGCCCTCTCCAACGACGTGGGCTTCGAGTTGGTGTTTTCGCGTCAACTCATCGCCCATGCCAGGGCCGGAGACATCGCGCTGGGCTTCTCGACCAGCGGCGACTCCGTCAACATGATGAAGGCGTTCGAGGAGGCAAGTCAGCGTGGACTCCTGACGGTGGGCCTTTGCGGTTACGAAGGCGCGGCCATGGCCACCAGTGCGGCAGTGCAGCATTGCCTGGTCGTCAGCTCGGACAGCGTGCACCGGATCCAGGAAGCGCAAGATGCGCTCACGCTCGAACTGTGGTCCGTGGTGCAGCGATGCCTCGACGAGCAGGATGTGGCATGACTGACACAGCGCGGGAAGCTCTCAGCGAGGTACGCGCCGAGACCCGCGAAGCTGCCGTCTTCGAGCGCATCGAGGCCTTCCGTCGCCGCCGGCCTCGCCTCCTCGATGACGTGGTCACGCTGGCCCATGGCGCAGGGGGGAAAGCCTCGGCGGCGCTGCTCGACGCCGTCTTCCTCCCGGCGTTCCGCTCCGCATCCGACGCCGCCGAACCCCACCAGACCGACGCGGCAGTGCTGACCCTTCCCTCAGGTGAGCGCCTGGCCTTCAGCACCGATTCCTACGTGGTCAAACCCTTGCAGTTCCCGGGCGGTTCAGCCGGCCACCTGGCGGTGCACGGCACGGTGAACGATCTGGCCATGATGGGCGCGCGCCCGCTGGCCCTCTCGGCCGCCTTCGTCATTGAGGAAGGCTTCCCCATCGAGACACTGCGCCAGATAGTGGCCGACATGGCCGAGGCCGCGGCCGGCGTCGGCGTGTCGATCGTGACCGGGGACACCAAGGTGGTCGACCGGGGAGCCGCCGACGGCATGTACATCTCCACGGCAGGCATTGGGAGCATCCCCGAAGGTCGACACCTCTCAGCCGACCTCGTGCAGGCCGGCGACGTTGTGATCTCATCGGGCACCATTGGTGATCACGGCACCGCCGTCATGTTGGCCCGGGGCGACCTGGCACTCGAAGCCGACATCACCTCGGACACCGCGCCACTGCACGATTTGATGGAGGTACTTCTGGCGGCCGCGCCCTCGACCCGCTGGCTGCGCGACTCCACCCGAGGCGGAGTGGGCACCGTGTGTAATGAACTGGCCCGCGACAGCAACCTCACCGTGGTGCTGGATGAGTCGGCCCTCCCCGTGCGTCCCGCCGTAGCGGCCGCCTGCGAGTTGCTCGGCATCGACCCGCTCTATGTAGCCAACGAAGGCAAGTGCGTTGCCATTGTCGACCCGGCCGAAGCCGACGCGGCGCTGGCTGCCATGCAAGCCCATGAGCGAGGCATCGAGGCCGTCCGCATCGGAGAGATTCAGGCAGAACCGCCCGGCATCGTCGTCCTGCGCACCACGCTGGGCGGCACCCGCATCGTCGACATGCTGGTCGGCGATCCGCTGCCTCGAATCTGCTGACAGGCCCTACTCGCTCGATATGAGGGACGCATCCAAACCGAGCAGCTCCACCGTGGTCTGGCCCGCCCGCAGCGCAGTGAAGAAGCCCGCCTCCTTGGCTTCTCGAGCGCGACCGGCGTCGATCACCGCACTGAGGTGCTCGCCGGGGATGACGGTGACGCCATCGACGTCACCCACAATCCAGTCGCCGAGCCGCACGGGGACATCCCCGACCTTCACGGGCGCGCTGACCGTGCCTCGTTGGTTCTTAGTGGCACCGACCAATGCCACGGTGGACGAGAACACGGGAAAGCCGTGGGCTTCGAGGGCGGCCACGTCCCGCACGCCACCGTCAATCACCAGCCCGACGATCCCTGCCGCCTCGGCCGCCGTCGTCAGCACCTCGCCCCAGTAACCGCGGTCGGGCACGAGCCCGACGTCCACCACCAACACGCTGCCTCTCGGCGCCGTGGTGACCGCCACATGCACGGCCAAGTTGTCGCCCGGCGTGCACCCCACCGGGTAGGCCGGCGCCGCCACCACTGCACCCGCCCACGCCGGCTTGAGCCGCCGGTCGGTGGCCAACCCGCCGGACTCCCCGAGCGTGGCCGACCCCAGCTGCTGCAACACGCTCGCTGTCTCTTGCCGGTTCTGCTCTGTCTGCTCGCCCACCGTTGACCTCCCTGTCGCCCGGTGCGATCGCCAACGTCAATACCGAGATCGCCGCCTCGCATTGGACCACTCCACCCGGCCCAGCACCAGCCGTACACTCGTCTCGTGCCCGGACCGATGCTCATCGTCACCCAGGTCGCCCCCTACGCCAGCGGCCCGGCGGGCGTCCATGGCGTCCTCGGGCAGGCCGCCACTGCTCTGACACAACTCGGTGAGGCGGCCGGACTCTCTCCGCTGATCGTCGGCGATGTGCGCGACCTGTCGCCCCATCAACTCTCGTCGGCCTCGGTGTTGTCCCTCTTCACCATTGGGGAGACGCCGTTCAGTCCGGCGCAGCAAGACGCCGTGTTGCAGTCATGGCGAGATGGCCACCTTCGCCTGCTAGGAGTGCACTCCGCCACCGACGCTTGTCACGCCTGGGATGAATACGGCTCGCTGATCGGCGCCCGCTTCGATGGCCATCCTTGGACCCAGGACTTCTCCATCGACGTTCTCGAACCGGCCCACCCGTCTACTGCCCATTTGGGAGCGACCTGGCAGTGGCGTGATGAGGTCTATCTCTTCAAGGACCTCCTTCCTGAGGCCCAGGTGCTCCTTCGGCTAGGCGAAGGCGAGGTGGACCTCTCTGTCCCGGGTGGGCGAGTGCCTGACTGCGGATTCCCGCTGGCTTGGTGTCTGGACAGCCCACACGACGGCGCCGGACGCACCTTTTATTCGGCGCTGGGCCACTTCCCCGGTGCGTGGGAGACCCCGGCCTACCTGCAGCACCTGGCCGGAGGGCTCGCTTGGCTGGAGGACCGCGCCTAGCGTTGACACTCGTGTCAGGTAGCTCGGTCCCCGATCAAATGCCTGGGGTAGCGCTACCGGACGTGATGGCGGCAGCCGTCTACCAGTCGCCCGGCGTCGTCACCGTCGAAGACCGTGCCGTCCCCCGCCCCGGACCTGGCGAGCTGGTCGTGCGTGTGCACCACTGCGGCATCTGCGGCTCCGACATCCACCAGCTGCGCGACGGCTGGGGCTTCAAGCCCGGCGCCGTGGCCGGACACGAGTGGACCGGCTCCGTGGCCGCTCTCGGAGAAGGCGTCGAGAATTGGAGCATCGGCGAGCTCGTTGTCGGCGGCTCGTCGCCCAAGTGCGGCACCTGCCGGCGGTGCCTCGAGGGCAAGCCGTCGCAGTGCGAACACCGCACCAGTGCCATCACCGATACCTGGGATGGGGCTTTCGCCGAATACATCCTCGTTCGCTCGACCTCCGTGTTGCGCCTGCCTCCCGGCTTGTCGGCGCGCCACGCTGCATTGGCCGAGCCCTTGGCGGTGGCGCTGCACGGGATCACACGCTCGGGCATCGCTCCGGGCGACAAGGTGATGGTCATCGGTGCGGGTCCCATTGGCGCGCTCTCGGTCGCTGCTCTGCGGGCCATGGGTCACAACAAAGTCACCGTGGTGGAGCCGTCGGAGCGTCGCCAGGAGCTGGCCCTCCAACTCGGTGCCACTGATGTCATCCACCCATCCGAGCTTGAGCTGTTCCCGGCCTGGGAACCCGAAAAGTTGTCCAGTCGGGCCGTGCACATCGTTCTGGAATGTTCGGGCCACAAGTCGGCGATTGAGGCCGGGTTCAATCAGCTACTGCGGGGCGGCACGTTGGTGATGGTCGGCGCCGGGATCGAACATCCAACTTTCGATCCCAATCGCATGATTCTCAACGAGCTCCACGTCTGCGGCTCGTTCGTCTATGACCTCGGCGGCTTCGAGCACGCCCTCGAGCTGCTCAACACCGACTCTTTCCCCTGCGATCTGCTCATTGAGCCTGGCGATGTGCCTCTCAACGGAGTGACCGAGGCGCTCGAAGCACTGGCCACCGGTCGTATCGCCGGCAAGGTCATGGTCATTCCTGAAGTACGGGCGCCGTCGGATGTGCCCGGATCGCAGCGGGTGCAGAGTAAATGACGCATCCCTTCTACCCCTCCGGCAATCCTCGGTTCAACCATGTCGCTATGTCGATGCCGGCCGATCTGTTGGGCGAAGAGAGCCGGGCCGACATCTGCCACTTCTTCAACGACGTGCTCGGATTCGAAGAGATGCCGACCATGACGCAGGACCGATATCGCCTCATCCTGAGTTGCGTGCACTGGGATCAATTCATCTTCCTCATTGCTGAAGATCACCCGATGGCATGTCCCCGCATGGACCACTTCGGCCTGGCAGTGGGGACTCTCGAGGAATTGCAAGGCATTCAGGAGCGCGCCGAAGCGTTCCGGAAGTCGGATGATCGACTCGATCTTATTGATCTTCATATCGATGATCAGAAGATCGTCAAGATCCACTCCCTCTACGTGAAGTACATCCTTCCCATGATGTGTGAGATTCAGTACTGGGAGTTTGCTGCCTAAGGAGTGCCGCTAGTCGGTCGGCAGGAGCGCGGCTAATCAGCCGGCGGCGGCCGTTGGTTGCGCAGCCGGTTGTGGAAGCCGCAGAGCAACCTGCCGTTCTCCTGGGTGGTCGGGCCACCGTGGGAGGCCATTTTGATGTGATCAGCTTGGCAATGATCGAGCGGCACATCGCAGAAGGGATGGGTGCAGCGCCGATCTCGAAGTTCTAAGGCCCGCCGGGTGGCTCCGGTGAACAGGCGGGCCGTAGCACTGACCTCGACTCGGCCACTTGGATCAAAGACGGCCCGTTCGATGTCGGCCTCTTCGAGCCATGGGAGGAGACACCCTGGGGTGATCGGGACCCCGTTGGCAAGTTCGAGAATGCGGCCGTGGAGGGTCTCGTAACCAACAAAGACCGAAAAGAGGGGTCGGAGACGCCGGACATCTGAGCCAGCTCCGGCACTACGAATCGCCATCTCGACCAGGGCATCGGCCCGTCGCTGGGCGGGGGTGCATTCGAGGTCGCTGGATTTCGGGTCATGGCCCAGACGTTCCTTGGCCCGGGCCCAGTCGGCTTCGAAGAGTTCTTGTTCGATTCGCTCGAGCTCTCCGGACACGATGGCACCCGAGATGGGGTCAAGGTTGATCTGGCCAAAGAAGGACCCATCGCCCATGGAAGAAAGGGTGACATCGCGGCGTTGGCGTTGGGCCAGAGCGTCCTCTTCGCATCCGTCAGGGTCGGCCATCTGTTCCCAATAGGCCAACACGCGGGTGAAGTCGGCATACGGCAGTTTGGTGGCCTGTTCCACCAGGAGCGATTCATCGCGTTGCAGGGAGTCTTCGGTGCGGGTGTTCCTCACGGCCACGATGTCATCGACATGAGTCGTCGTCACCGCTCCATTGGCATAGGCCTCCGAGACGACGGGGAGCTGACGTAGCGCACGGCCGCGCTTGACCTGCCGTCGTGCCACCTTCACGGGCATGTTGGCCGACACGGCGATCCAAGAGGCGGCGCTTTTGGCGCCGTCGGTCGCCCATTCTCCCCAGGTCTCGAATGCCTCGGTGGTCTTCGAGATCAAGCACTCGAGGCGCGAGAACTCGCGCTCAAGGGCGCAGAGCGTCGAGCCGTCGCTGAGGAGCGAAGGGCCGGATTGCCAGAGATCGTCGAGGGCACTGCGCAAGGCATCGACCTCGCCGCAGTCGCCGGTTCGTAGGGCAGTTCCAACTGTGCTCACGGATCCACTTTGACAGGGGGGTGTGACAACGCAACCCCCAAAACCCCTGACCAGAGCTACAAAATAAAAAAGAAATCATGTACACACCACGCCGCAGGCCCGACCGTTCTGCGCCGCCGAAAGGGCAATGTGGCAGAGCCCGATGACCCGGAACTGGCGATCTGGATACAACTGACACCTACGCTCGGACGCAATGACACACAACCCAACCGCCGAGAAAGCCGCACACTTCCTCGCCCTCCACTCGCCGGGCACGCCGGGCACGCCGGGCACCCCGGGCACGCCGCTCCTCATGCCCAACGCGTGGGACGTCGGGTCCGCCCGCCTTTTCGCCGACCTCGGCTGCGCGGCGCTCGCCACGACCAGCGGCGGTTTCGCCGCCACCAAGGGCCGGCTCGATGGCGACATGTCCCGCGCCGAAGTGCTGGCCCACTCGCAGGAGCTCGCCGCCGCCATCGACATTCCGCTCTCCGCCGACCTCGAGAACTGTTTCGCCCATGACCCCGACGGAGTGGCCGCCACCATCCGAGACGCCATCGGCACCGGGCTGGCTGGCGGTTCAGTGGAGGACTTCACGGGGAACGGCGACGACCCTATTTATGAGCTGGCGCATGCCGCCGACCGCGTGCGGGCCGCCGCTGAGGCCGCGCACAACGGGCCGGTGCACTTCGTCCTCACAGCGAGAGCCGAGAACTATCTCCACGGACGGGTGGACCTGTCCGACACCATCAAGCGGCTGCAGGCCTATCAAGAGGCCGGCGCTGACGTCCTCTTCGCGCCCCGGGTGGTCGACGCAGGGGAACTCCGGCAACTCATGAAGGAAGTCGACCGCCCCGTCAGCGTGCTCATCACGCCCGATGCACCGAACATCAGCGTGTTGGCCGAGTTGGGCGTGGCCCGTATCTCGGTGGGCGGGGCCGTTGCGGTGGCGGCCTACGGGTACGCCATTGATGCCATTAAGGAGCTCCGTGATACCGGATCGGCCCGATACTGGGACCAGGCAGCCTCCGCCCGATCTGGCATCCAGGCTTCGTTCACCCGCGGAGGCACCGCCTAAGGGTGCAGTGCGACGGTGACCTCTATCTCCACCGCGCCATTGCGGGGCAGCGAGGCCACGCCGATGGCCGAGCGGGTGTGACGTCCGGCTTCCCCAAAGACATCAGCCAGCACCTTGCTGGCACCATCCACCACGGCCGGCTGCTCGTGGAAATCGGGCGCCGACGACACAAAGCCGGTCACGGTCAACACCCTCGCAATCCGATCCAGCGATCCCAACTCGGCTTCCAGCACAGCCAGCGCATTCAGCGCGCACACGGCCGCAGCCTCCCAACCCTCTTCAACGGTGACCGTGTCGCCCAGACGCCCGAGGCAGGTGAGCTCGCCGGCAATGCGGGGCAGCTGACCAGAGGTGCGGGCGATCCCAGCCCACACCACGACGGCGTCCAATGGGTCGTGCGGCGGGTGCGGCCCGTGCAGGGTCAGGCCCAGTTCGGCCAGGCGGGCCGAGATCTTGCCCTCGGAGGGAGCCATCAAAAACAGCCCCTACCGCATGAAGGGGTAGACGCTGGCGAAGTTCTTGTTGACCTTCTCCGGCAACGGGAAAATCGAACCCAGCTGTTTGGCGCCCCAGATGATCTGGGCGCTGCGCTCGACTAGTGCGGTGTTGTGCATGGCCTTGTGCATGTCGGTGGCCATGGCCACCATCCCGTGATTGGCGATGAGACAGGCGCCCCGGTCCTCCAACGCCTTCACCGCCTGCTCGGCCAAGTCGGGCGAACCGGAAGGCGCGTACTCAGTGCAACGGATGTCGCCGCCCAAATAGACGGTGAACTCATCGATGCAGGAGGGAATGTCCTGATGGGCCACTGCGAACATGGTGGCGTACACGGCATGAGAGTGAATGACCACGGCGATGTCCTCGTAGGCAGCCAGGCAAGCCAGGTGGAGGTACTTCTCCGACGTCGGACCCCGCTCGCCCGAGACCGTCTCCCCCGCCGGATTGACAATGACGATGTCTGACAACTCCATGATCCGATAGTCCAGCGACGACGGGGTGACTGCGACGTTGCCGTCCTCCATCCGCGCCGAAATGTTGCCCGAGGTCCCCTCGACTAACCCACGCTCCAGCAGTTCCTTGGCGGCAGCCAGTACCTGCTCGGGTGCGTTCTCAATGAAAGCGGCCATGACGGGGGCTCCTCACCTCTCAAACAGCTCAGACGGACCGGCTCAAACTGCTCCGATGGTACAGCCCACGCCTCTCATCCTGACACGGCTGTCAGGGAATGCAGCGGCCGCAGTAATGTCCGCACCCATGGGACTTCTCGACGGTCGTGCGGCAGTGGTAACGGGAGCTGGACGAGGCATCGGGCGGGAGCTTGCGCTCTGTCTGGCCAAAGAAGGCGCCAAGGTGGTCGTCAACGATGTCGGTGTCTCCTTGGGCGGTGACGCGGGTGGCACGGGCGAGAACCCCGCCGCCGACGTCTGCGCCGAAATAGAAGCCGCCGGCGGCACCGCCATCCCCGATCACAACTCCGTCAGCGACTTCGAAGGGGCCGGCCGCATCATCGGGGCTGCGGTGGACAACTTCGGCTCCATTGACATTTTGGTCAACAACGCCGGCATCGTTCGAGACAAGTCGCTCGTCAAGATGGACGAAGCCGATTACGACGCCGTCATCGCCGTGCACCAGAAGGGCACCTTCAACACCGTGCGCCACGCCGCCCCCCTCATGAAGGAGGCCGGGTACGGCCGCATCATCAACATGAGCTCGTCGGCCGGGCTGCGCGGCAACTTCGGACAGACCAACTACGGCGCGGCCAAGGCGGCGATTATGGGCATGACCTTCGTGTGGGCGCTCGAACTGGGCAAATACGGCATCACCGTGAACGCCATGGCGCCGGCCGGCTTCACCCGCATGACCGAGGGCCTCTATGCCGGCTCCGAGCCACCGGCCGACCAGAACCCCGCCCTCAACGCGCCCCTCGTCGCCTTCTTGGCCTCCGAAGGCGCCTCCTACGTCAACGGCCAGGTCCTGGGCCGCACCGGCTTCGCCTACACGCTCTTCCAGACGCCCCGGCAGATCGCCACCATGTGGAACGACGGTGGCTGGACCCCCCAGGAGGTGGCCGACCACTTCCACGAGGTCCTGGGCCAGCACCTGCAGCCCGTGGGTATGGGCGACCACCCCCTGCTGGGGAAGAAGGGCTAGGGACGACCGGACCGGCTTCCACTTGCATCTGAGAGGCGGACGGACCCTTCTCCTCGGTAGGGTGGGGACAGGTTCAATCTCAGGGAGGGCATCACATGGAAGTTCGCGACAAGATCTACGTCAACGGCGCCTGGATTGCCTCGACCGGCACCGGCACCCTCGAGGTCATCGACTCCACCACCGAGGAAGTCATGGCCACCATTCCCGACGGCAGCGTCGAGGACGTGGACAAGGCCGTTCAGGCCGCTGCCGCCGCCTTCCTAGCCTGGGCCGCCACCTCCCGTGAGGAGCGGGGCAAGTTGCTGGTGCGCATCGGCGAGGCCCTGGGGGCCCGTACCGAGGAGATCGCCACCATCATTTCGCACGAAGTCGGCATGCCGATGACGCTGTCGGGCGCGGTCCAGGTGGGACTGCCCGCCGGCGCCTTCGCCGATGCCGCTTACGGCGGCGGAGCACTTCCCCTGGGAAGAGGAGATCGGCAACTCGCTGGTCGTCCGTGAGCCTGTCGGCGTCGTCGGCGCCATCACGCCCGTGGAACTACCCGCTCTACCAGGTCGTCCTCAAGGTCGCCCCGGCATTGGCCGCCGGATGCACCGTCGTCCTCAAGCCCAGCGAGGTCGCGCCGCTGAACGCCTTCGCGCTGGCCGACATCATCCACGAGGTGGGCCTGCCCGCCGGTGTCTTCAACCTGGTGACCGGCGTCGGCCCCGTGGTGGGCGAGGCCATCGCCGCGCACCCCAAGGTGGACATGGTGTCGTTCACCGGCTCGACCCGGGCCGGCAAGCGGGTCATGGAGCTGGCGGCCGAGAGCATCAAGCGCGTGTCGCTGGAGCTGGGCGGCAAGTCGGCCAACATCCTGCTCGACGACGCCGACTTCGCGGCCGCCGTGCCCGCCGGCGTGTTCGCCTGCTACATGAACTCGGGCCAGACCTGCTCGGCCCTCACCCGCATGCTGGTCCCCCGGGACAAGCTGGCCGAGGTGGAGGCCCTGGCTGCCGGCGCCGCCGCCGGCTTCGCCCCCGGCGACCCCTTCGAGCCGGGCAAGCTGCTCGGCCCACTGGTGTCGGCGGTGCAGCGCGACCGGGTGCGCGGCTACATCAACAAGGGCATTGAAGAGGGCGCCAAGCTGGTCGCCGGTGGCCCCGACGCTCCCGAGGGACTGGAGAAGGGCTTCTTCGTGCAGCCCACCGTCTTCTCCGAGGTGACCCGCGACATGACCATCGCCAAGGAGGAGATCTTCGGCCCCGTGCTCTCGATCATCCCCTACGACACCGAGGAAGAGGCCATCGAGATCGCCAACGACACGCCGTACGGGCTGGCCGGCGGCGTGATCCAGTGGTGACCCGGCCCGGGCCGAGCGGGTGGCCCGCCAGCTGCGCACCGGACAGGTGGACATCAACGGTGGCGCCTTCAACCCGAGCGCTCCCTTCGGTGGCTACAAGCAGTCCGGCATTGGCCGCGAGCGTGGCAAGTACGGTCTCGAGGAGTTCGTCGAGACCAAGTCGATGCAGCGCTAGGGAGCATCCTCTGCAGCTGAGCTGACGTCCACAGGCTCGCGTGCTGGGCTCATTGGTCGAGAAGCACCTGACCACGCCCCAGCAATATCCGCTGACCATCAACGCGCTGGTCACGGCTTGCAATCAGACCACCAACCGCGACCCCGTCGTCGACTACGGCGATGCCGAGGTGCTCTCGGCCGTGGACGACTTGAAGGAGGCCAAGCTGGCGCGCTCGGTGCTGCCCTCACACGGGCGCTCGGCCGTGCGCTACCGCCACGTCCTGGACGAGACCCTGGCCTTCAACACCACCCAGTGCGCACTCTTCGCCGTGCTCCTCCTGCGCGGACCGCAGACCTTGGCCGAACTGCGCACACGCACGGACCGCATGGCCGAATTCGACAGCTTGGAAGAGGTGGAGCGCGAGCTGGAATGGATGGCATCCCGAGAAGTCCCATTGACCATCTTCGTCGGTCGCAAGCAGGGCCAAAAGGAGGACCGCTGGGGCACCCCGGTGGTGGAGCGGGTTGTGACTACGAGCGCTGAACGTACGTCCCACCATGAGCCTCGCCCTTCCCTCACTGACCTCGAGGCCCAGGTGGCCGCCCTCCACAATGAAGTGGCTGCCCTGCGAGTGGAGCTGCACGAACTCCGCACCAGCCTCGGGGACTAGTTCAGCGTGGCCAAAATCGTCGTCACCAATCACGTCACGCTGGACGGCGTCATGCAGGGCCCGGGCCGGTCCGATGAGGACACCCGAGACGGTTTCACCGGGGGCGGCTGGGCCACCGAGCGAGCCAATGACCCGACCATTAGCCAGGAAATGGGTAAAGGCATTGCCGCTGGAGGAGTGCTGCTCTTTGGCCGGCGCACCTATGAGGACTTCGCCGCCATCTGGCCCAACCGCACCGATAACCCCTTCACAGAACGCCTCACGGCCTCCACCAAGTATGTGGTTTCCCGCACACGGCGCGATCCACTGCCCTGGGACAACTCCATCCTCCTCTCGGGTGAGGCGCAAGAGACCGTCGCCGACCTCAAGCAATCAGTAGACGGCACGCTCTCGGTTCTGGGCAGCGGCGATCTCGTGCACACCCTGGCCCGTCATGACCTCATTGATGAGTACGTCCTTCTCATCCATCCCATCGTCTTGGGCCGAGGCCTCCGTCTCTTCACCGACGGAGCCGCACCAGCGGCCTTCCACCTGGCCGACTGCGTTCCGGCCGCCAGCGGCGTCGTCATTGCGCGCTACACCCGCCAAGACTGACCACGGCCGACTTGTAGCCTCATCAGGTTCGCCCACGTGAGAAGGAAGGAAATTGAGTGCCGGCCTGCTCTCGCTGTCTGGTTGAAGTCTTCCCCGGGACTGCCCTTTGCCCTCGATGCGGCGCCGCCATCAGACCGGCAGTGCTGCCTCGACAGGCACCCAAGCGGGTCGGGAAGTCGCGCCAGCGTCTCAACGCTGCTCAGTGCCCTGAACGGGAGAGACAAGATCACCGGCCCCGCCAACCTGGTGCTGCTCGTCTCCTTCTGGATGCCCTGGTACAGCATCGGCCCCTTTTCCGCCGATGGACTCAGAGCCCACGGGTGGCTGTTCACGGCGGTGCTGAGTGCCATTGTGCTGGTGCTCTATGTCGTGGTCACCGCCTTCGAAATGGGCGACCTGGCACAGCCCTTCCGCATGTCCAAAGATCAGTTCCTGGTCCTGCTCCCCAGCGTCAATCTTGTCCTGGTCGGGCTGGCGTTCCTGCTCAAGCCGACTGGGTTGAGCTGGTCGTGGGGCGCCTTTCTGGCGCTGGCCGCCGCCATCGTGGCGTTTCTTCCAAATGGCATCCCCTACCTACAGGAGAAGCGTCGGCACTAAGTCGGCCCAACCACAGACGGACCACTGACGGACCACTGACGGACCACTGACGGACCACTGACCGATCAGGCCTAGCGGGACGTCACTTTGATCAATTGGCTGTACCCGAGATAACCATCGGCTTCGAAGGGCGGCTGCAACAAGTAGAGCGAACCGTCCACGAACACCATTTGCTGTGGCAGGGGTCCGATTTCGGCATTGAGCGTCGGAAGCGGTGCCAACTTGGCTATCACCTTTTCCGCTCCCGTGGCGGGATTGATTTCGAGGATGTCCTCACGCACGGGATGGAGGCCAGAACCGATGAGTCGAATGGCGGGCACTTCCGTCCACAACCCTTCGGAGAGATTCCCGACCACTTCTCCATATGGATCAAAGCCTCGGTCTTTCACCTTGAAGGCGACTCCGGCGTTCGGACCATTGAAGCGCCAGATCGATTCCTGGGTGAGGTTCACGCCGATACCCGCCCACACGTGATGACCGCTGGCCGTGATCCACTGCGCCGTCAATGCGTCCCTCGGCCGAGCCCCCGAGGCCAACGACGGCACCATGGCGACAACGGTCTTGCTGGCGGGGGCCACGTGGTAGAGGACATCAGGCGTCGGGCTGCCTTGAATGGAGTTGCCGATCCATAATCCGTCACTGTCTGCGGCCATGAGAGGCCGATACAGCTTGGGCATGGAGACGGTGTCTTCCAGCACACCGGTGGTGGCGGATACCTCCACGGCGACGGCCCCAAAGGGTGTGGCCACGTCGTAGACCCAGATCGAACCACCACCACTGGCGATCACCGGTCGGGTATCGCTGACATAGGCGCACAGCATGATTGGAGGGCCCACCGACACCTGTCCCGTCGCCGTATCGACCCGGGCGATGGACACGGCGAGAGAGTTGCCGCCCTTGGTGGCGGTGACCACGGCGCCGACCGTGGCTCCGGCGGTTGAAGGGTCTTGGCAGCTCACGCTTCGCGCCGGCCCAATCTTTAGGCTCCGTTCATCGACGGGTGCCCGCACACATTGGTCGAGGTGGGCCGCATTGACGCCAGGGAGTGGCTGCCCGATGGCCTCGACGTGGTCGTCAACCGAGACCAGTTCATTGAAGATGTACCGACCGGAAAGGAACACTCGTTTCACCGTGGTCCCCTGCGGCTGAGAAGGCAGTCCGGTGGACGGCGCAGTCATGGTGGCGACGCCACTCGAGCTCAGCAACACAGAGCTCGGCAGAGACCCCCTCCCGCGGTCCCGCACACCCAGCAGCGCCCCTCCCGCAGCCAGCAGCGTCATCAGGCCCACCAACGCCAGTGGAATGAGGTTCCGTTTCATCGCTCTCTCTACTCTGCAGCGATCGCCGCCAACATGTCCACCTTGGCCGCCCGTCGCGCCGGAATGGTTCCGGCGATGTAGCCGGTCACGGCGCCGGCCACGGCGTAGAGCACCAATCGGCCCCACGGCACCACGAGCTCGGTGATGCCCTGACCGACCAGGGCCCTCTGGAAGACCCATCCCAAAAAGACGCCGACCAGCACTCCGGCCAGGGAACCCACCATCCCGATCAGTGCCGCTTCGGCCCGGATCATGGAGCGCATCTGGGCTCGAGCCATCCCGACGGCCCGCAACATGGCCAGCTCTCGTGTGCGCTCGACCACCGACAGCGCCAAGGTGTTGACGATGCCCAGCAACGCCACAGCAATGGCCAGGATCAACAGGAGTGAAATGAGATTGAACTCCGTCGAATCACTCTGGGCCAGCGTCGACTGCACCTGAGCCTCGTCCTGCACCACCACATCGGCGTAACCGGCCACCGCGCGATGCACCACCTGCCGAGCCGCCACCACACTCACTCCAGCTCGAGCCTTGACCAGCACGGCGTTGAGCACCAACGACGGATCGATGCGATCGATGGTGGCGGTGGAGAAGATGTAGCCCGAAAGGGCCACATCACCCTTGGGGTAGATCGCTACCACTCGCAGTGTCGTCGACCGACCGGTGAACTGCTGGCTATTCAAGACAATCGGCACCTCCTCCCCCACATGCACGTGCGACACAGCGGCCTGTTGGTCCGAGACCGCCATTCCGCCACGGGCCAGCGCCGCCAGGTTCCCCCGCACCGAACCGAAGGAGTACATATCCCGAATGGTCGACGGGTCGACGGCGGCCCCGAAATTGCCCCGCCCGCCCAAGGTGAAGGTGACGAAGGCGAACGGCGATACCACCACCTGGGACGACGACGAAGAAGTCTGCAATCGGCGCAGGATGGAGGGGCTCACGGGCAAGGAACCCCGAGGCCCATTGGTGAAGGGTGGCGCTCCGTTGTGCAGCACCTCGAAATCGGCCGTGAACGCCCGCCCCACAATTTCACCGGTTGAGGCTGCCTGGGACGTGTCGATAATGGCCAAGCGCACTGACCAGCGTGACGCCGATGATGAGTGCCGCCGCCGTCACCGCGGTGCGCCGGGCATTGCGCATGGCGTTCTGGCGGCCCAATACGCCGGACACCCCCGACACATACCGCAACGGCCAGCCCATCACGGCCACCAAAGGCGGAATGAGCAACGGGCTCAGCCGGGCCAGCCCGATGAGACACACGGCCATGCCCACGCCGACCAGGCCCAGCTCAATCCGATCACCTTGATTGATGAAATAATCCGATGAGCACGAGACCTAAACCACCACCGGCCATCACCAGACCCGACGACTTCCAACCTCCGGCCAACACCGCCACATCGTCAACCGCATCGCGCCGGAGCGCACTGATGGGCGTAATGCGGCTGGCCGCCATTGCGGGCAACAGCGACGCCACGCATGTGACGGTCGTACCCACCACCAGACTGATGAGCACCGTCAAATACCCGATCACCAGCGGTGCGGACGAGGTCTGTGCCGCCGCTCCCCCGCTTTCGCCTCGCAACAGGGCGGCGGCCCCGATGCCAATGAGCAATCCGACCCCCGAAGCCAGCACACCCAGTACGGCGGACTCGCCCAATACTGATCGGTAGATCTGAGCCCGAGATGCGCCGAGGCAGCGCAACATGGCCAGCTCCTTACGCCGCTGCGACACAAGGAGGTTGATGATGTTGAAAATCACCAGCGCACCGACGAACAGGGCGATGCCCAGCACCACGTTCAAGCACCACCGAGAACTTTGGCGCGCCCTGGCTGCTGCTGGTCGATACGAACCCACGGAACTCCGCACCCGTCGGCACCACGTACTCAGGCGCCACCGACCGGATCACCGTCGAGGCCAGGACCGCATCAGACACACCGCGATCGGCTGTGGCCAAAATGACGCTGTAGCCATCCGGGCGTCCCCAAGAGATACTGCGCTTCGGCCACCGTGAATCCGATGAGTGTGTTGCCCAACACGTCCGACGACTGCCGCGAGGTGACCACACCCACCACGGTGAACCGAGCGGTGGGCTGATCGGTGACCACTCGCACCGACTGCCCCAAGTGCAAGCCCTGGCCGGCAAACGTATGGGCGTCGACGACCATCTGAGTCGGCCGTCCTCGGTAGGTGTCCGCGGTCCAGCACGAAGGGGCGCAGCGCCGCCACCGGCCACTGACCGACACTCCCTCGGTGGACGAAGACTGGCCGCCTACCAACTGACCATCCCGACCGATCAGCTGGGCATACCCCACCACCTCACCCACGGCCGAGCGACGCCATCAACCGATCGCACTTCACCCAGCACCGCAGAAGGCACTGGAGCGAATCCCCCCAGCCCCACCTGTCCCGACGACGACCGAGGTCCCAGCACCGCCGCCGCCACATGTACATAGGCCCCATCGGCCGTCGCCGAGATCCCGGCCTGCTCCGTGTCGGTGAGGATGAAGGTGCCGGCCAGAAACGCCACACCCAACGAGATGGCCACGCAGACCAGCACCAGCCGCAACGGATGCTGCTGATGGCTACGCAGCACCACCCGCCACATGGCCGGTCCCTCAGCCTTCCAGTGCGGCCAGGCGGTGCGCCACCGAGTCCGTGGTGGGCGAGCTGAGGTCGTCGACCACCAAGCCATCGAGCAAGAACACGACCCGGTGTCCGTGGCTGGCCGCCGCCGGGTCGTGGGTCACCATGACCACCGACTGTCGTTCTTCTTCCACAATGCGGGCCAGCAACTCCAATAAGACGGCACCCGACTTGGTGTCCAGGTTCCCGGTGGGTTCGTCGGCAAAGACAATGGTTGGACGGTTCACCAAAGCCCGAGCCACCGCCACCCGCTGCTGCTGACCACCCGACAGCTGCGAAGGCCGGTGATCCAGCCGACCAGCTATCCCCAGCAACGACGCCAGGTGACCCACCCATTCCGGATCAGCCGAGCGCCCGGCCAGTGCCACCGGTAGCTCGATGTTCTCCCGAGCCGACAACGTCGGCAACGAGATTGAAGCCCTGGAACACGAAACCAATCTCGGTCCGGCGCAACTCGGTCAGTTGCTTCTCGTTCAGCTTCGAGAGGTCGGTCCCCCCACATGCACGGTCCCCGAGTCCAACGAATCCAGCCCGGACAGGCAATGCAGCAGCGTCGACTTCCCAGAGCCCGATGGCCCCATGATGGTGCTGAACCGGCCGGACTCGAAGGCGACCGAGACACCGTCAAGCGCGCACACCGTGGCATCGCGCATGCCGTAGTGCTTACGGGCATCGGTCGCCCGGACGCGATGACAGGCTCGCTCCAACAACAGCGCCTTCAGTCGTCAGTCGTCAAGGGGATTGCGCCAGCCCGGTGAACCCGTTCGCCCGCCAGCTGACACCCGCAAGCCCGATGAAGTTGCGCTGCGCCTCCACCGTGCCCGCCCCGAAACACAGCCCCCGAATGTCGCGGTAGGCCCGCTCCAGCGGGTACTCCCGGCTGTAGCCATAGCCGCCATGAATCTGCATGGCCTCGTCACACACGAACTTGGCCGCCAGGTTGGCCGCCGTCTTGGCCAGCGCCGTCTCCAGCGGCGGGGGCGTCCCGCCGTCACCAGCCAGCCGCACGGCGCGGGCCAGCAACAGGCGAGCCCCCTCCAACTGCACCGCCATGTCAGCCAACTTCCACTGCAGCCCCTGCAGGTCGGCCAGTGGCCGCCCGCCGATGACCCGCTCCGACATGTACCGGACGGCGTGCTCCATCGCTCCCTGCGCCGCGCCCACACACATCGCCGCGTTGCCGCAACGCTCATGATTCAAATGCGACAGCAGCACCTTGAAGGGCTCGGTCGACGACGGATCGCCCGCCACCAAAATGTCGTCCGCGGTGATGGCGACCGAGTCGAAGGCCAACTCGGCTTCGGTGGCGGCATGAATCCCCATGCCCTTGTGACGCCCCGTGACCGACACGCCCTCACGGTCGGTGGGCACGATCACCGCACCGATCCCCTTGGCTCCGTCGCCTCCGGGCCAACGGCACCACACCAACACACCCTGGGCCACATGACCAAGCGTCGAATAGTTCTTGTAGGCATTGAGCCGCCAGCGCCCGGGGCCATCCTCCACCAAAGAGGCCCGCATGTTCTGTACGGCCGATCCGGCATCGGGCTCGGTGATCCCAATAGAGATCAGCGCGTCACCGTCGGCTACCGCGGGCAACCAACGTTCTTTCATGGCTTCTGGCCCCAAGTGCTCGATGCCCCGGGGTGGACCATTGAAGGTCAGCTGGCAGCAGATGGCCGAAGACACATCGGCCCGGGCGATCTCTTCCAACACGATGGAGGCTTCGACGTCACCCAGCCCCATGCCGCCCCACTGCTCACCGATGGTGATGCGCAACAGGTCGGCCGACGCCAGCGCCTTGCGCACCTCGGCCGGAACCTCGCCCGTCTCATCGCCTTGCGACGCCCTGGGCGCCACTTCACGCAGCGCCACCTCGCGGGCCAGTTGCCGCAGTGACGTCTGGTCCTCTGTTTCGGCCAGCAAGTCGTGCCCGGTGGCCCCGCTCATCAGGCCTCCAGCTCAGTGCTGTCCAGCTCAGTACCGAAGATCCCGACGAAGCTCACGCCCTCACCAGGAGCGCCACCAAGATTATGCGTCAGCCCCAACGTCCGCCCCGGACCCACCGTGGCAATCTGCCGATCGGCCGGCGCCTCACCCCGCAACTGCAGCCAGCACTCGAAGAGCATGCGCAGACCCGAAGCACCGATGGGGTGACCGAAGCTCTTCAAGCCACCGTCGGGATTGATCGGCAATTCGCCATCACGGTCGAAAGTGCCGGCCAAGACTTCCTTCCACGCCGTCCCTCGCTCGGCGAAGCCCAGATCTTCCATCAACACCAACTCGGTGGGCGTGAAGCAATCGTGCACTTCGGCCATGGCCAGTTGCGCCCGCGGGTCGGTGATGCCGGCCTGGGCATAGGCGTCAGCCACCGAACGCACCACTTCCTCAAACGTCGTGTAGTCGTACCCGGGATCGATGGGACCCGCCGCCGGTCCGGCCACGAAGCTCAGGGCCTTCACATACAGCGGGTTGTCGCAGTACTTGTGAGCGTCCTCAGTCCGGCAGATGATGGCCGCTGCCGACCCGTCGGACACCCCACTGCAGTCGAACACGCCGAGTTCGCCCGCCACCAGCGGCGCCTTGGCGATGGTCTCCATCGAGACTTCCTTTTGAAACTGGGCCCGGGGATTGCGTGCACCGTTCTGGTGGTTCTTGAAGGCAATGCGACTCATGACCTCTTTCATCTGCGCCGCATCGACGCCGTACTTGTGACCGTACGAAGGAGCCAGGAACGAGAAGGCCGCCGGTGACGACAGGCCTGGGTCAGTCCCGTCACCCACCGGCCGGATGCCAGTGAGACCGGAGTAGCCGGTGTCCTTCAGCTTCTCCACCCCGATGGCCATGGCCGTGTCGTAGGCACCGGACGCCACGGCGTAGCAGGCGTTGCGAAAAGCTTCCGAACCGGTGGCGCAGTAGTTCTCCACTCGCGTCACCGGCTTGTAATCCAACTTCAAAGGCCGCGACAGGGTCACGCCGCACACGCCAGAAGTCATGGTGCCCAGCCAGAAGGCGTCGATGTCATGGATGGACATGCCGGCCGACGAGGCGGCTGACGTGGCCGCATCGGTGAGCAGGTCATCGATGCCCTGGTCCCACAGCTCGCCGAACTTGGTGCACCCCATGCCGATGATGGCCACCTGGTCCCGAATTCCACGACTGCCCATGAGCTATGTCCCTTCGCTCGCCGGCTCGGCCGATCCGCTGGCTTCCCGCAGCGGTCGCGCCTTCCAGAAGTAATTGTGCACGCCCTGCGCCGTGTAGATCCGGCGGAACGTCATCTGCACTCGATCGCCGATAGCCAGCTCAGATGCGTTGGCATCGGTGAGCTCACAGCGGTAGCGGCCGCCACCGTCAAAGTCGACGATCACCCCGATCACCGGCGGCGCCAAGCTGAAGGCCAAGTGGTCGATGGTGAACGTGGCCACGGTGCCCGGCACGTCGGCCAGGCGCTCGGGCTGCATCTGATCGATGGCTTTGCATTCCAGGCACACCCGGGTCGGCGGCATATGTCGGAAGCCGCACGCCGTGCATCGAGAGGCGGCGAAGGCGTATTTCCATTCGTCGGAACGATGCACGATCGGCGCACCGGGCCGCTCCGGGTCGGGCCGCCGTGGCGGCTCGCGATGCATCTGCCCCCGCCAGGTCAAGAACGACGCGTACGAGAGGTCATCGCGCCCCGAAGTGATCTGCTCGGCCACCGTCGGCACCCCAGCCTCCCGCCGAGCCACCTGTGCCGCCGGCAACGCATCAGTCGTCCGCAGAACGAAGGCGTCGGCCCCATCGGCCAGCGACAGCACCACGACCACCTGACCTGCCTCGGCCCGCTCCAGCGCATCTGCCAGCGCCAATCCGAATGAGGCCGCCCCTAAGTTCCCCACCGATCCCAACACATCGGGTGCCATCACGCCGGTCGCCACGCCCAACCCAGCGCTGACTGCCTTCACGGCTCGGGCGTGCAGCCCGACCACAATGGCGTGCTGTACCTCGCCCTCCGCCACGCCGGCGTTCTTCAAGGCATCGGCGAAGGCCTCACGGGCCAGCGGCACGTACTGCTCTTCACCGAAGCGCTCTTCCCACACGTGCGAATCGAGCTCACCGGGTACTCGCCAGCGATCAAGGAACTCGTCGCTACTGCTGCCCCGCCCGATGAATTCAGCCACCGCGCCGGAGGAACCAACGACAAAGGCCGCCGCGCCATCGCCGGCGTCCCGCTCCTCAGCGCCACCGGCCAGGCCGGTACGCACATCGGAAATCACCGTGAGCGACGACCGGGTCCCGGCCCCTTGCAGACCAAGCAAGAAGGTTCCCACTGCCGATCGAGGAGAGCCACAAAAGTCGTATGCGCTGCAGTCCCGCCGCAAGCCCAGCGCGGCATGCACCGTGGTGGCGCTGGTCTTGTCCAAGTACCCGGGAGCCGGTGTGGTGAAGAACAGGTCTTCGACCTCCACACCTCCGACCGCCGCCGCCAGCGCCCGGCGTCCCGCCTCCACACCCAGCGTGGTCGTGTCCTCGTCATACGAGGCCACCGTGCGAGTGCCGCGCCCACCGCCCGAGCCCAGCACACCGGCAATGGCTGAGCGCTGCAGGCGCCAATACGGCAAGTACGTCCCCCACGACACAATTCCTGCCGTCATCGCCGTGTTCTGCTTCCGATCAATCGAGGGACGGGTCGGCGTCACAGGCGCAACTGTTTCCTGACAACTGTTCCCTGACAACCGTGTCAGGTCAGACTACACCGAGGCCTCGAGCAAGCAGCCCTTCGACCGGCCGATCAGGCCTTGCAGTTCCAGGAACCTTTGGCCTTTATGGCCTTGCTCCCGGTGCCGAAGACCACACTCATGGAGCCCTTCGTGCCGTCCAAGGTGAACTTGCCCGAGTCCAAGTTGAGCTGCAGACCAACCATCTGCGCCCCTTTCTTTGCGGCGCCGAGCTGCCCGGACGCGCCCGATGTGGAATTGACGGTGTAGGTCCCGCTCTTCCCCGAGGTTGTACTCAGGTCAAGCGACCAGTTCGAATACTTCTTGCCCGCGCCCGAAATGTGCCCCATCAGGCCGATGACCACAACGCCGTTGGACCGGCCGATGGTGCAGATGCCCGAGGTGCCCTCAGTGAGTGTCCCACTGACCGCTCCCGAGAGCTTCATCGTGGTCTTCCCTGCAATGGAGGCGCCAGCGCTGTTACTCAGCAGCCCGCAGCCCAGAGCCACCACGCCCAAGAGCACCACCACTCGTACTTTCAACATGGCTACCTCCAGCTCGACTTCTACCCCAGGCTATCGAGAACGTGCTCAGCCGCCCCTCACGAAGCGCGTGCCGATCACTGGCAATTCCACGACCCCTTGGCCGTGATCGATTTCTTGCCAGCCGCAAACGTGACGTCCAGCGATCCACGGAGGGCCTTGAAGCGGAACGTGCCGGCAGTGGCATTGAACTGCATCACGCTCCCGTTGCGCTTCCGCGGGTTGGCCGCCAGCACGCCCTCTGGATACGGACCGGGCACCACCGTGTACAACGCTGCTCCCGCCGTCTGGGCACTCATGGCCAGTGACCAACTGGCGATCTGTTTGTAGCCGGAGATCGAGCCCTTGAGGTCACTGATGGCCACACCGCGGCCACCGGTGATCTCGCACTGGGTCAGTCCGCTGGTCCGCAACGTGCCCTTGCCCGCTCCTGACAATTTGAACGTGGCCGTGGGACCACCAGACGCACCCGCAGCACCGGCCCAAAGGCCAATGGCCAGTGCCGTGGCACACCCCACCGCACTCACCCGCGCCAATCGACCTCGAACCATTCGGTGAGCCGAACCCATCTTTCAGCCCTCATCTCCCTGGGGGGATGCAGTTGCCTGCACCACCATGACCCAGCTGTCCAGCGTGAGCGGCCCGCCGCCGCCCGCATAGAACCGTACGTCACAAAAGCCCGCGCTTTCGAGCCATTGCACCCATTCAGGAGGAGTGGGCAGGCGAATGTAGTGGGCACTTCGGCGGGTCTGGCCCTCGCGATAGATGGTGCGTGCGGCCTCGATACGACCAGTTAGCGAGTCGAACCGGTAGTAGTCCACCTGAGCGTCGTCGCCACGGGTCACCACCGAGGCCTCGGGCGCCGCCGTGAAGTGCCGCACCACGGCGTCATGGTGCATGGTCTCGATCAGTACCGTGCCGCCCGTATCCAGCACGCGGCGAAATTCGGACAGGACCTTCCGGCAATCGTCATCGTCGTAATACCCATACGAAGCAAACCAGCACACCGCCGCATCGAAGGGGCCATTTACCGGGAGGTTGCGCATATCCCCGACGTGATAGCTCGGAGTCAGACCGGACCCGCCTCCGCCTTCCGCCTGAGCCATCCCGATAAACGAGGCCGAAAGATCGACGCCGGTGACCGCCATGCCGGCGGCGGCCAAGCGGCGGGCGATGCGGCCAGGACCGCAGGGAGCATCGAGAATGCGGCCCCCCGGCTCTAGCTGCAGCAGACCGAGGATCTCCGCCGCATCGTCATCCGAGTGGCCCTCGTCGGTGGACTCCTCATAGAAGTACAGGTAGTCGTCCCCAAATGTGGCCGCCACGTCGAACTCCATGCCCCATCTTCGCCGGTATGGTCGAACCGTGTCCGATTCAGCGCCGACAGACCACTACGCCTTCGATGCCGCCACCACCCTGCACGCCACCGATGACCCTACGGTCTTCCAGATCGACGTGCACCCAGACTGGACCGTGGGTGACAAGCCCAACGGCGGCTACCTTTTGACCCTGCTCGGGAAGGCGGCCCGCACGGTGGCCCGCGGCGACGACCCAAAATCCACCCTCGAGGTGGTGGCCACCAGCATCACCTACCTGGGAGCGCCCGACCTGGCGCCGGCGCTGATCAAGACCACCGTTTTGCGGCGAGGCCGCACCACCGTCCACGTGCGAGCCGTGCTGCAGCAAGCCGAGGCAGATCTCGTTGATGCCGTCTGCGTCGTCAGCGCCCTGCATGCGGCGTCCTCACCGCGCTACACCGACGTACCTCTGCCCCAGGTACCTCCCCCGGAGGACTGTCTTCGGTTGGCGCCCCAGATGCCGGGCGGTGTGCGCGTCGGCATGCTGCTGACCACCGAGCTCCGGCTCGATCCGGCCACGCTCCCCCTCTTCGACCCAGCCGCCACGGTGCCACCGCGGGCCGAACTGCAAGGCTGGACCCGGTTTGCCGACGGGCGGCCCACCGATGCCCTGTCCTTGCTCTATTTCGTTGACGCCATCCCACCTGCCACCATGCCCATTGGATCATTGGGGTGGGTACCCACACTGCAGATGTCGGTCTACGTGCGTGCGCTCCCACAGACGGAGTGGCTCCGCATAAAGCTCGATGCTCACGTCGTGGCCGACCAGATGGTCGACGAGACCTGCACCATGTGGGACGCCGACGGCCATGTGGTGGCCCAAGCCACCCAACTGGCCCGACTCCGCTTTCCCAACGACACCTAGAGGCAGATCTGGTCAGCCTCTTCACCACCTGAAGGCCCGCACTACGGTCTCGTCTCATGCCGCTCGCCATTGGGATCGTGACCCCAGTGCTGCACATGAATCCCCGCTTCGACCCACCGGAATGGGAGGTGACCGCCTCCGTCGACGACGTGGTGTCGGTGGTGCAGCAGGCTGAAGCACTCGGCTACGACTGGGTGGCCTGCTCCGAACATATCGCCATTCCCTCCGCCGCCTCCACGGTGCGGGGCGGTCGCTATTGGGACCCATTCTCGACTCTTGGGTTTTTCGCCGCCCAGACCTCGCGCATCAACCTCCTTACCCATATGGCCGTGCTGCCGTATCACCACCCGCTGGAGCTGGTGAAGCGCCTGGGCACTCTGGACCTACTGAGCAAAGGTCGGGTCATCGCCGGGGTGGGCGTCGGATCACTCCAGCCCGAGTTCGAAGTGTTGGGCCACACCTTCGACGGACGCGGCGACCGCTCCGATGACGCCATCCGCGCCATGCGGGCCGCCTGGGGTCAGCGCATCCCGACCTACCACGGCTCGCACTACGACTTCGAAGGCTTCATTGTCGAACCATCCGGTCTCCAGCGACCACTTCCCGTTTGGGTGGGCGGACGCACGCGGCGCTCGCTACGGCGCGCCGTCGACCTCGGTGACGCCTGGATGCCCTTCGGCTTCACTCTTGAAGCCATCACCGCGCTCCTGGCCGAGTCCGCGGTCCGCCAACGCCTCGATGGGTATGCCGACACCCACGGCCACGCACTGCCCATGATCCTGGCCCCCGAGCCACCCATCGATCCCGCTGGCAACCCGGAGGGCACGACCGAGTTCCTGGCCAGGTACATCGGCATCGGCGCCACTGGATTCAGCCTTCGCTTCGACCACCACTCCTTGGCCCACTACGGCGAACAGATGACCGCCATGGCCGTCCTGGCGCGTCAGCTGCAGTAGAGACCTCGGCTCAGACCGAGTCAGCCAGACGGGCGCGCAACTCCGGCTTGACCACCTTGCCGGTGGCATTACGCGGCAGCTCGTCAATGAAGTGGTACTGCCGGGGGACCTTGTAGTCGGCCAGTTGGGCCAGTGCGAATTCACGCAGGCCATCGCCATCAATGTCCGATCCGGCGTGAAGCACCACGAAAGCCACCACGTCTTCGCCCAACACCGGGTGCGGTGCGCCGACCACCGCCACCTCGGCCACCGCGTGGTGTTGCACCAGAACGTGCTCGACGTCGGTGGCATGCACGTTGTTTCCACCCCGGATGATGACGTCCTTGCTGCGCCCGACGATGTAGAGATACCCGTCCTGGTCCAGCTTCCCGAGATCACCCGTCACCAACCAACCATCACGCCACGTCTCGGCGGTCGCCTCGGGATCGGCGAAGTACTCACGCTGCCGGCCCGGTAGCTGCATCTGCACCTCGCCCACCTCGTCGGCAGCGGCGGCCACGCCATCGGCGGTGACGATGCGCACCAACGCCGGCGGGGCAATCTGGCCCACCGAACCGGGGCGCTTCACCGCCTCACCCTTGGGCATGATGCAGTAGGCGGAGCCGGCCTCGGTCATGCCGTAGTTGTTGGACACCATGGCGTCGGGCATACGGTCCTGCAACTGTTCGACCACGAACGGGGCCAGCGGAGCGCTGCCCACCGAACACATCCCTATGGATGAAAGATCGAGCGCGGCGAAGTTGGGATGATCCAACAACAAATGGGTCATGGCCGGCACCAGGAACACCGCGGCCGGCCGCTCGTCGGCCACGACCTGTATCCATCGACCGGCGTCGAATTTCGGCATGTAGATCACCCGCAGGCCGAGCTTCATCGGCGTGTACACCAAGGCGATGCCGGCAAAGGTGAACATGGGACTGGCGTGCAACCAACCGTCTCCCGACCACGACGGCGCCACCTCGCCCACCATGGCGGCATTGGAGTGACGTACCGCCACTCCCTTGGGTCGGCCTGTCGTGCCCGACGTGTAGAGGATGTCGGCCAGATCATCGGGATCGCGATCGACCTGCACGGCGCCACGGTCGAACGCAGTGGCCTCGTGCCATCCGATTGACCGCACCGAACCGCGCGAAACGGACGGCCCTCTGGCATCGCTACCGCCATCGCTACTGGCATCGATCACCAGACCGAGGTCAGCGCTCCCGCTGGCCAGATCAGCCGCCACGAGCTCGTCATCAGCCAGCACGGCGGTGGCGCCAGAGTGGATCAGCATGTGAGCCACCTCGGCCGGCGCCAGCCGAGGATTCATCGGCACTGCCACGCCCCCGGCTCGGTGGACGGCCGCGTACGAAATGAGCCAGCGCATGGCCTCGGTCGGATGCAGGTGGATACCCACTCGATCACCCGGGGCCACACCACCGTCAATCAGCCCGCGGGCCAGGGCATTGGCCGTGCCTTCCCACTCGGCAAAGGTGAGGTCGCCCCGGTCGACCACGGTATAAGCCACGTGATCGGGGAACGCCTCGGCCATACGGCGCAGATGTTCGTCAATCAGCACGGTCTGGGCCCCCAAGAAGCTCGTCAGCGCCGGAAAGTTGACGCCAGTGTCAGGTTCGTTGCATCCTGGCCGATGCCCGTCCGGGGGTCAATCCCGGCACCGAGCACTCACATCCTCCCCCGGCGAACCATCCGCCGGGGCTCGAACAAGGAACATGGCGCCAATGAGCACGGTTCGATTCGACCTCCCGACACCCGAGGGCGACACCATCGAATTCTGGGAGGCCGCCAAGGAAGAGCGCCTGCTCATTAAGCACTGTGGTGACTGTGGCGCCTACTCCTACTACCCGCGTCCGTTCTGTCCAAAGTGCTGGAGTGAGAACGTCGAATGGTTCGAGGCCAGTGGCAAGGGAACCCTCTACACCTGGTCGGTGATTTACAGCAACGACCAGCCGCCCTTTAAGGACCGGGTGCCCTACGTGGCCGCTCACGTCGATTTGGCCGAAGGTCCGCGCATGATGACCAATGTGGTGGACTGCCCCTTCGAGGAACTCGAAGTGGGGATGGCGCTGAAGGTGAAGTTCCAACCCATCTCGGATGACTTCACCATTCCAGTCTTCGTCAAGGCCTAAGGAGAAATCATGGCAGACGCCGTTATCGTCACCGCTGTTCGAACCGGTATCGGTCGGGCCGGCAAGGGGCTGGCCGGACTCACACTGCAACAGCTCGGAGCTCAGACGGTGGCCGGCACCATCAGCGCCGCGGGCATTCCGGCCGCCGACATCGATGATCTGATCATTGGCGAAGTGCTCCAGGGCGGTGGCTGCCTGGCCCGCCACATCGCCAACGAGCTTGGCCTACCAGCTGACACGCCGGGCGCGGCAGTGCAGCGCCAGTGCGCTACCGGGATGATGGCCGTGCAAGAGGCGGCGGCCAACATCCGTTCTGGTATGGCGACCGTGGTGATTGCCGGAGGCGTGGAGTCCATGACCCGCTCCCCTGCCATCTTCGCCAAGTCGCCGCTGCCCTTCGGCCACATGCAGCAGTACATCCCCCCGAGTCACCCGGATTCTCCGGAGGCTCCCAACATGAACATGATGATCACGGTCGGTGAGAACACGGCCAACGAATGCGGCATCACTCGCGAGGAATCCGACTACTGGACGCTGCATTCAAACCTGCGAGCGGCCGCCGCTTTCGACGATGGTCGCTTCGCTGAGGAGATCATCCCGATCACCGTTCCCACCGGACGAAAGGGCGAGACCGCTCTGTTCGCCTCTGATGAACACCCTCGACGGGACACGACGCTGGAACAGCTCGCCTCGCTTCCCTCGTTGACCGGACCGAACGGCACCATCACGGCCGCCAACTCCTCCGGCATTGCCGACGGTGCCGCGGCGCTCGTCGTGGTCGATCGCTCCTATGCCGAGAAGAACGGATTGAACATCCTGGCCACGGTCCGTTCGTGGAACTCTTGCGGGATCGAGCCGGCCCGTACCGGTCTCGCCCCCACCATCTGCATTCCCAAGGCGCTTTCGCTAGCCGGTCTCGACCTGTCCGATGTCGATCTGGTCGAGATCAACGAGGCCTTCGCCTCCATGGCGGTGGCCAGTTCCCGCAAACTCGGCTTCGACCACGGCATCGTCAACGTCAACGGCGGTGCCTGCGGGATCGGTCATCCGGTGGCTGCTTCTGGCGCCCGCATCATGGTCACCCTCATTCACGAGCTGCGCCGTCGCGGTGGCGGCATCGGCGTGGCCTCGCTCTGCGCCGGTGGCGGCATGGGCTCGGCCACCGTGCTCGAGGTGCACGCCGGCTAGCTACTCCTTGTCTTCGGCTCCCGCCTCCATGCCTTCCTTGATGGCATTGACCACGGTGGGATCCATCAGCGTGGTCACGTCGCCCAGGTCCCGGTGCTCGGCCACGTCACGCAGAAGGCGACGCATGATCTTGCCGCTGCGGGTCTTGGGTAGCTCGGGCGTCAGCATGATCTGACGGGGCTTGGCAATGGGACCAATTTCCCGGGCCACGTGATCACGCAGTTCGGCCACGAACGCTTCGCCCTGCGGCGCGTCTGCGGTACCGGCACCCTTGACGGTCACGAAGGCCACGACGGCCTGGCCGGTGGTGGCGTCGCTGGCCCCCACCACGGCCGCCTCGGCCACGGCGGGATGGCTGACCAGCGCGTGCTCCACTTCGGTGGTCGAGATGCGGTGGCCCGAGACGTTCATAACGTCGTCGACGCGCCCGAGCAGCCAGATATCGCCATCCTGATCCCGCTTGGCCCCGTCCCCCGCGAAATAAAGACCGGGGAAGCGCGACCAGTAGGTCTCCTTATACCGCTCGTCATCGCCCCAGATGCCACGCAACATGCCGGGCCAAGGCTCGGTGATGACCAGGTAACCGCCCTCGTCGTTGCCCACCGACTTGCCTTCGTTGTCGATGATGTCGACCGAGATGCCGGGAAACGGCGTCATGGCCGCACCGGGCTTGGTGGCCGTGATGCCCGGCAGAGGAGTGATCAACACACCCCCGGTCTCGGTCTGCCACCACGTGTCGACGATGGGACAACGCTCGCCGCCAATATGAGTGCGGTACCAGATCCAGGCTTCGGGATTGATGGGCTCGCCGACCGAGCCCAGCAGACGCAGGCTCGAGAGGTCATGACCGGCCGGCAGGTCCTCGCCCCATTTCATGAAGGTCCGAATTGTCGTCGGTGCGGTGTAGAGGATGTTGACCTTGTACTTCTCAATGATCTGCCACCAACGCTCACGGGTCGGCGTGTCAGGTGTGCCCTCGTACATGACCGAGGTGGTGGCATTGGAGAGCGGCCCGTACACGATGTAGCTGTGACCGGTCACCCAGCCGATGTCGGCCGCGGTCCAGTAGACGTCGTCCGCCGGCTTGATATCGAAGATCAGTCGCTGGGTGGCTGAGACGTGCGTCAGGTAACCGCCCGACGTATGAAGGATGCCCTTGGGCTTGGCCGTCGTCCCGCTGGTGTACATGATGTACAGCGGGTGTTCGGCATCGAAAGCCTGGGCCTCGTGCGTGGTCGGCTGGCGGTCAACCAGGTCGTGCCACCAGATGTCGCGTCCCTCGGTCCAGGCCACGTCCTGGCCGGTTCGCCGAACCACCAGCACCTTCTCAACCTGGGGGCATTCCTCCACCGCCTCATCGACCGCTGCCTTGAGCGGGCTGGGGGCGCCGCGTCGGTACCCACCATCGGCAGTGACGACGAAGTGGGCATCGCAGTCGAGGATGCGGCCGCGCAGTGCGTCGGAGGAGAAGCCACCGAAGACCACGGTGTGCGGCGCGCCCAGACGGGCACAGGCCAACATGGCCACCACGGTCTCTGGGATCATTGGCATGTAGATGGCCACCTTGTCCCCGGCCCGCACACCCATTTCGGTCAACGCGTTGGCTGCTTGACAGACCGATGCCAATAGGTCGGCGTAGGTGATGGTCCGGGTATCGCCCGGCTCGCCTTCCCAGTGAAAGGCCACACGATCACCGAGACCGGCATCGACGTGGCGATCCACGCAGTTGACAGACACGTTCAGGGTGCCGCCCACGAACCACTGGGCGAAGGGGGGCTTCCAGTTCAGAATCTCGGTCCACGGAGAAGCCCAGGTCAGATGAGAGGCCTGGTTGGCCCAGAAGGCAAGCGGGTCCTTGGCCGCCTCGGCATAGATGTCTGGCTGGGCGTTGGCCGCGGCAGCCAGCGTCGCCGGCGGCGGGAACGTCCTCGTCTCATGCAGAAGGGCCGATAGCCCCTCTTCGTGGCCACTGCTCATTGCTCACTCCTTTGACGAGGAACCCCGATCGGATGTCGGGCCAGCGTAGGTGCGCCGCGTGCACCCACGAAGGGCCGTGTCTACTTATCCGCCCGGAGCTCGAAACCCTCGAAGGTGAAGGCCGGTGTCACCGTGGCACCCACCAGGGTGTAGCGGCCGAGCGGGCGAGCCGATTGCCAGACGCCGGCCGGGACCACCACCTGGGGTTCCTGACCGGCTTCGACGTCGTTGCCCACCACATGCAGATCGCTGGTGCCGTCCGGCCACTCCCGGCGCAGCTCCAAGGGATCCCCGTCGTAGAAGTGCCAGACCTCCTCGGCATCAATGCGGTGCGTGGCCGAATGCTCACCCTCCAGCAGGAGGTAGTAGATGGCACTGCCGGCTGGTCGTTCCCCTTCGGCATGCGGCGCCACCCACGTCCGCCGGTACCACCCTCCCTCGGGATGCGGCTCGAGCGAGAGCAAAGCGACCAAATGCTCGCCCGGGCGCATCGCATCAACCTCCTCCCGCTTCAGCGGGCTGAGGCGACTCCGAGATCCTCGGCCAGCGTCAGCGTGTGGAGACCCGAACCGCCGAAGAGCATTCCCGTGGTCTGCGCCCGCTTAATGAAGAGATGGGAGTCGTGCTCCCAGGTGAACCCGATGCCGCCCAGGGTCTGGAAGCACTCCAGGCAGACCAGGTGCTGACAATCGTCACTGGCCGCTTTGGCCATGGCCACCGCGGTTCGGCGCCCTGCCGCATCTTCATCGATGGCGGCCACTGCGAAGTAACAAAGAGCACGGGCCCGTTCGATGGCGACAAACATGTCGGTCATCTTGTGCTTGACGGCCTGGAAAGAGCCGATCGGCACGTTGAACTGATGCCGATCCTTCACGTAAGCCAGCACCAACTGGAAAAGGGCGTCTGCCGTGCCGATGGTCTCTAGGGCCATAGCGGCGGTCGATTCTTCGATGGCCCTGGTGATGCCGAGGGTCGAGGCTTCGCTGCCGGGCTGGCCCAGCGCACGGTCAGCAGTAACCAACACCCCATCAAAGGTGACCGAACAGATGGGCCGGGATCCATCGAGCGACTGGATGGGCGTCAAGGACGCGTCACTGCCCCGCACCACGAAGACACCGAGTCCATTTCCCACTCGAGCCACCACTGCTATTTCGTCGGTGTCCGCCGTGGCCAGCACACCGTGCTTGGTGCCACGCAGCACCCAACCCCCATCGGCTTGCTCGCACTCCATGGTCACCGCATCGGCGCCCCATCGGCGAGGGTGATCGGCCAGCGCCAGGGTGCCGGTGGACCCTTCAGTCACTGGACCGAGGAACGCCTGACGCTGTTCCGGGGTACCCACTTCCCTCACCATGGGGACGAATTGGGTCGCGGTGGCTAACAACGGACCTGGCGCAATGGCCCTCCCGAGCTCTTCAGCCAGGACGGCGGTTTCCACGAACGACAGTCCGATGCCACCGTTCTCCTCGGGCACCGTCAGGGAGGGCCAGTCGAGGGCGACCATGGACTTCCACAGCGCTGAGGCCGGTTCTCCGGTCTCGACCACCGAGCGAACAACGGTGGTTGGACATTCCTTGTCCAGAAACGAGCGGATCGAGTCCCGCAAGCTCTCCTGATCGTCGGTGAACTCGAGGTCCACTGTCCTGCCTTTCAAAAAACTCACGGCCACTATTGGAGTCAGCCGGCGGTGAGTGTACCCTGACACGTGCGTCAGCCTTTGAGCTGCGTGCCTACCCACTTCGGGGGCCCCACGAGGGGGTCGCCGGCCTGCGGGTCATCCTGCAGGCCGGCGAATTCGGGGGTCTCGCCGGCGCACCGAATCAACGGCGTGACCATGAACCTCTCCGTCGGGTCGGTCAGCTCGCGCACCCGCGGATCCATCCCGATGACGCCCAGTTCGTCGCCTACACTCTTCGACGCGCCTCTAGCTCAACGGCAGAGCAACGGACTCTTAATCCGCAGGTTTCGGGTTCGAATCCCGAGGGGCGCACGAACCCCCTGGTCAGAGCGATTTATTTCTCAAAGCAGCGGCCGAAATGGCCCTCGGGGAGCCAAAAAGGGAGCCACGCAGCGCGGCTTTGCCGCTCCTTTCGCCGTGAATCGCGACGGCCGATCTCAACGTCGTGTTGTTTCGTAGCTCTTGGTACGACGAACAGCTGATGGCTTATTCCGAGGGATCCGTTGCGTATGGCCACTATTCATCCGTGGGACGCAATATGGCGTTCCACCTCAAGCGAAACCGTGGGAGTCGTGTGAAGTTGTCGTTGCCATAGGACCTCTCGCCCATGGCCGCTGACACTGTCCCCGGGTTTCACTATTGGGGGCGGTCCGACACGCCAAAATGGATCAGAACTAGCTTTCTTGGTCTGAAATGGTCGAAGTCTCACGGCTCAGAGAAGATGACTGGCAACTGTGGCGAACGCTTCGCCGATCCGCACTTACTGAGGCCCCTGACGCCTTTGAAGCAACGCTGGCTGAGTGGACCGGTGACGGCGACTCCGAATTGCGATGGCGCGATCGATTGCGAACCGTCCCATTGAATGTGGTCGCATTTGTGCAGGGTCAGCCGAGCGGAATGGTGAGTGCCACGATGGCTTCTGAGAACGAAGCCAAATTGATTTCCATGTGGGTCGCCCCTCACTGCCGCTCAATTGGTATCGGAGACGCACTAGTGGGTGCAGTAATTGGATGGGCCGAGGAGAATGATGTGCAAAGGATCGTGCTCGACGTTCGTCAGTCGAATCTTCCGGCAATCGCCCTCTACCGACGCAATCGCTTTATTGATGATGGTTGGGCCGACGAAGAGGGAGGTTCACTGCCAACCGGAAGGATGATTCGCCACCTCCGCCATTAGCGAACGTAGCTTCGGAATTTCCCCAGTGGCGCCGGGACTGGGCGTACTGATTCGAAGTGCCACAATTTGGCGGCTATGAAAACGGGCGACTCGCGAGAATGAATCCCTGGTCGGTTGTTTCGTGTTCCAGTTCAGGTGCCCTTAGCACCGTGGAGTAGATCTCGAATCCTCTCCCTCGCAGACAATCGGCAACATCCTGCACACTGTGCCTGTAACTGGTGAGTGGCAGGCCAGTGCCGTGCGCATCTGCTCTATACAAAGTTTCGTCCTCTGCCTGAAAGGCAAGCAGTAGGTAGCCTCCCGGCACCAAGACCCTTAGCAATTCGCCGAATGCCTCGGCAAGCTGGTCCGGGGGGGTGTAGATGATTGAGTACCAGCACACGGCACCAGCGAGAACGCTCCCTTCAAATGGGAGTACATCGATTTGACCCTGTTCGAACCTGATGTGTGGGTGTGCAGTCCTAGCGACGGTGAGCATCGCCTCAGACACGTCTACCCCAATGACGTTGAGACCTTGTTCCACCATGAGCGCCGCAACTCGTCCGGGACCACAGCCGACGTCGGCAACGAGACCAGCGCCTCGCCTCTCGATCAGCTCGATGAATGCCCCAAGCAGCGACCGGTCGACGGGACCCTCTGTCGCAGAGCTGATCTCAGTCCCTACGAACTGGACATACTCAAGTGCCGCTATGTCGTAGACCGCTCGGGCGGCCGCTACGTGGTCCCCACTGGACACACCCCAAGGCTACGCGACCTCCGAGCACAGTCTTCACAACTGGTGAGAGATGCTCTGTCCCGGTTCGCCGGGCAAGTGGGACCGTCCGGCGCAACATGGCAACCTGTGGAACGCAGGTAGACGGAAGTCAAACGCACTCAATGCCCGAATGGTGCTCCTACGGAGGAATCTGTCATCGGTATCGATGCAGTGCTTCGATGAGCTGTCGGAGGAACCTCTGACCGAAGGAGCTTTCGCCCTCAACTTCGACAATCGCGAGATAGCTGAATATCGGCCAGAGTTCGCGCCGGTCAGCGAATTCAGGGTCGATCGTCAGGACTTCTTGGTACGCCTCGAGCACACTCGGCGACACGGCTTCAAATTGGTCGATCAGTGCCAAGTCCTGTTCAGGTGTCCGAAGTAGGGCGCAACGTCTATGACGACGGTACCGTTCGCTCCGCTCAGGAAGTTGTTCAGCTGGCCGTCGCCGTGCAACAGCGACGGACACGGGTCGGGTCCGCATAGTGCGGGAACTCTGTCTACGAGCCTCTCCACTTCAGAAGCCACGTCGCTCGGCAAATGGCCAGAGTCAACCGCCGAGCGGAGACGAGGGAGCACTCTGCGCTCGGTATAGAAAGCGGCCCACGTACTTGACGCGGTTGGACGATTGTCTTGTGGAAAAGGGCCGAAAGAACCATTGAAGTGCTCCAGTCCGAATTGTTCGCCGTGCACTTGATGCAGCGCTGCGAGGGTGTAGCCGATCGACCGCCAGTCCTCCGCCGTTCGCTCATGAGGGAGGCGTTCGGGAACGGCCTCGAAGAGGAGCATCGACCCAGCCTCAAGTTCGACAACACCCGAACCAATGGGAGTTGGGGTTGCAACCTGAGCGCTTCTGCGAATCAGATCCAGGCCATCGAGCTCCGCAGCGAAGAGCCTGCGTGCATCTGGCGCAAAGCTCAGCTTTGCGAACACCGACACTGGCGAACCGTGGAAGATCCCTGCGGGGTGAGAAGCGCTATCACTTAGGTCGGTGAATCCGTCGGTGATCCACTGCACTCCGAGGTGAGCTGATGCGGCTCGATCAATTTCCTGGACCACCGCGCCATCGAGAAACGGAGAGGTCGCTGGCATATCACCACCGTAGGCGGACATAGTGTCTCGGCATGGTCGAGACCCGGATCATCATTGCGTGTAGCCAATGCGGGACGTTCTGGGACCCCGCGGCCGAGCCCGCATCGTGCAGCGACTCGCTCCATGACCATCATCGATTCGAATCGCATTTGCATCGCAGTCGTGTAGTTCTGCCAGACGGCGCGGAATTGACCGCTGTGTCCTTTGGCAGCGTCGACCCTTACGCCCGGAATGTGCTCCCTGACTTCGGGCTGTACCTCGACGAGAGATGGCGGCCCCCATGGCCCTATGAATACCTGGACTGGCCCGACTTCGGCGTCCCAAACGATCCAGTTCTGGTTGTCGTGGCGCTTGAGTCGCTGCTTGACCGAGCTCGGGCGGGCCAATGCGTCGAGATTGGCTGTTACGGCGGCCACGGTCGAACCGGTACAGCGCTTGCCTGTCTCGCCATCCTCTGCGGCCAAGCGCCAGGCGAAGCAGTTAGCTGGGTCCGCGCCGGGTACTGCGAACGTGCGGTCGAGACAGACGAGCAAGAAACCTTCGTTCGCAATTTCAGCAGCTGACCCCATTTCGAAGCTGACCAGGTCCGGATCGCCTGGATCACCCTTGTAGCAGCACTACTCGACTAGCCCGGTCCGGGCAGAATGGGGGGAATGAGAACGGAGATCCCGGAATACGTCACTCACTATTACGTCGGAACTCGGGCGCCATTTCTCAATCTTTCGGATCTCTCCGAGCCGGAGTTGTCCCTTGTCATCACAGGGCTGTCGGCGGAACGACTGCGGGGTGACTCGGCCCGAATATTCGGTCGTCGCTACATGGAACTTAGAAAGCGAACTGAATCCAAGCTCCGAGAACTCTTTGTCGGTGTAGGAGGCCAACCACATCGCGTGGCGCCCCACTATTTCGTTCTCGGTTCCTCAACCTGGTTCGAGGGTTTATCGACCCAAATGCGGCAGATCAGGGTGAACCTTGTTGACTTGCCTGACGATGCGACCAGTTTCACGATCCCCGACAGCTTCACATCGATGGGCCTTGGATCTGAATATGGAATTCCCGTCGACCCAAAGCCCCACCACGGCAAGGTCTACCGAATCTCGGAACTTGATGAAGTGATCGAGCGGTACGGCCTGCCCATCGACGATGCCGACGACTACGGAGGGGTCTGCTGAAGGTTTGGTTTCCACTTTGACGTGCCCCCTGGTTCAGTTACCCGCAGCGGTGTGAATTTCAGGCCGGAATCGCTTGGTCAGAAGATCGTAATTCGAACTCAATAGGTGAGCGGTAGTCGAGTCCGGAATGACGGCGCTGGCGGTTGTAGAAGATCTCTATGTAGTCGAACATGGCGTTGGCCAGTTCCACCCGTGTCTTCCAACGCTGTCGATTGAGGAGCTCGATCTGCATGCTGCCCCAGAACGACTCCATCATGGCGTTGTCGAGTCCGTCGCCAACGGTGCCGAACGACGGCATGAGACCAGCTGAACGGATCTTTTCGGTGAAGACCCACGAGGTGAACTGAGTGCCGTGGTCAGCATGGACAACTCCGCCGGGCTCGGGATCTCGATTCTTGATTGCCATGTCGAGCGCATTGACGACCAAGTTCGAGTTCTGGATCGAATCGATGGACCACCCAACGATGCGACGGCTGAAGGTGTCGAGGACACAGCAGCAATAAATCTTTCCTTCTCGCGTCGGATGTTCGGTGATATCGGTCACCCACAACTCATTGGGAGCAATGCGGTGGAACTTCCGATTGACGAGATCGTCGGCCGTCACCACGCCGTGGAGCCGCTTGACCTTGGCTGGACCAGGCAGGCCGGCAACGCCCGCATTGTGCATCAAGATGGCAACCAGACGTTCGCTCACGGCCACGTCCATGCCGAGTTTCAGCTCAGCGTGGACCCGGCGAGAGCCATACGTGCCTCGGCTGGCCACGTGAACTTCTCGGATGAGCCCCGTCAGCCATTGACGACGCATCTGGGTGGGTGAGAGAGGTCGCTTGCGGTACTTGTAGTACCCGGGGCTCGATACACCAAGTACTCGACAGCAGACCTTGGCGGGCAACCCGGCGTCGACCAGCGAGCCGATCACCGGGTGAATCCTTTTGGGTCTGATTTCTCCTTGCCCAAGAACTTCGATGCTCGCTTGAGAATGTCGACTTCGAGTTCAAGCTCACGTATCCGCTTGTTGGCCCGAGTGAGTTCAACACTTTCCTTGGTCGAGGTGCCCTTAATTTCGCCTCGGTCAATTCTGTCCTGGCGAACCCAGTTGTGGAGCGCCGCCGCGCTGACGCCGAGTTCCTGCGCCGTCTTCGTGATTGGTTTGCCCGCTCGAACAAGCGCTACAGCTCGGAGGCGGAACTCCGCCGGGAATGGTCGTGGCATATCGGAAAGCCTTTCATTTGAGGCCCGATATTCACTTCATTTAGGTAACCAAACTGGGGGGCACGTCAAATCGGAAACCAAACCTTCAGCAGACCCCTCGATGATGGACTAGCACAACGCATTAGAACCAAGAGCAACTACGGCTGGGAGCACTACGGCAAGGTCGATGCCTGTGAAGAGCTGCTCGGTCGCCTAAGCAGTCTCGAAGAGGATGAGGCGCTGTTCGGAATCAAAGGTCCACAGTTGTCCGCCGCCCTAATGCATCCGTGGGTGTGGGGTGTGGCGGCATCGTTGTGGGATGACGGTTACCGACGAGAAGCGGTTCAGGCTGCAGCCACCGCCGTGTTCGACTCCCATTTGCCAGCCAAGCTGGGCGTGCCCAAAGGCGTGCAGCCCCGGGATCTGGCTAACGCCTTCTCAACTGACCCACCGACCGCGACCCAGCCGCGCTTGCGCCTACCCGACTACACGCCTGGCGATAAGGATTGGACCAGTGCGCATGACGGAGCGAAGTTCCTCGGGTTCGCCTGCGCTGCGGGAGTTCGAAATCTCACAACTCACAGCGTCGATCAACCGGTCGAACAGGTTGCGCTTGAGGCGTTGGCCGCACTCAGCCTCTTCTCTCGATGGTCGGATGAAGCGACGGTGGAAACGATCTGAATCTGCGATACCTAGGCAGCGTCAGCCTTTTGAGCAGCGGGGCCGGTGGAGCACACCGTAGTTGGTTACCGCCAAGACCCGCGCGTTTTCTACGGGAAGAACGGTTGGAATTGGGGAAGTAGTTCATCCTCTATGAGGTAGATCAGGCGCGCCAGAAGCGGTACAACCAGCCTTTCAGCCCCTGGCGAGTCCTTGGTCAACCTCAGGAATGTCTCGAACTTCAAGTGTTCATCCGGATCGGTTCGGGGCGGGTCATAGTGGACTACCGCCACGAGTGCCCCATCCCGAATATGTGCCCCCGTAAATCTGATGGAGGGCGGATTGATCTGCAGGCTAATGCTTTCTCCGAAGTTAGCGACCATTGGAGTCGACTCGTAGTGGGTTTGAGCCGCATGAATTGCGGTGGCAGCCACGACCAATTCCCGGTGCTTATCAGTATTGTCGAGGTCACTGAGGACGCCCGATAATTCACCTATGTCGGATTGCCGGTAGGGCTGCACTTCCTCGATCATTCGCAGTGCGGCAGGGTCGAGTCCACCTGCGATGCTGAAATCAGTTGGAATCCTGCGACGTGGTCTATTGGCCCACTTAGGGAGCTGAAAGCAATCAGTCGTCGATGGAGTGGAATGGAGAATCGGGAAGGACGTACGTGCCGTAGGGCTGTGTCCATTTGCGATTACGAGCTGACATGCAAGATGGTCAAGCGCTGATCGAAGGTTGTGGGCGCAGTCTCCTACAAGGGCGCTCCATTGGTCATTGATTGCAATCGAACCTTTGGCTCGGTATAAGTGCTTGCTCCCACCGTCGACCACCTGCGGATCGAATGAAAAACTACTGGCATTGCAATCGTCATCGAAAACCTTGGCAAGATTCTGCAAATGCTCGGAAGCGCGACTGATTTTCAGCTTTATCCCGTGGAGACTCGCATCAGGCATGAGACAACATACGCTCGAAGACCGGCCTGCCATCTCGACGGCGTTCGGGAGGGGAATCCTCGAGTTCAAGGTGCTCTCTGATCCGGGCACTTGTCTAGCCGCTCCGGTCCATATCGGGTTCGAGCTGGCTGACGACGTGGCTGCACCACGCACCTAACGGTGCCCACCCTGCTCGTCTGCGATCAGGATTGCTTCGTGCGCTTTGCCCACGTTCAGCTCGACTACACCGAGATCGCCGACACCATCGCCGCGTTGCCAAGCTGACATAGTCGGGGGCGAGTTGAACCCGAAATCCGTCAGAAATTTCGCTATACGGTATTTCACCGCTTTTCACTACTCTCATGCCGCCTCCAGGCACGATTAGAGCGACTTTGGGGAGCCAAAAGGGGAGCCACGCAGAGCGGACTCCTGCGAACGCCTGCGAACTCGTGCGAACGGCAAGTCCAGCGTGAGGGCACAATTTCGGACGCCTGCGAACGCCTACGAACACCGAAAACCGACTCCGCAGAGCTTGGGTCCAGCTCAGGCGGACTCGTGCGAACGCCTACGAACGCCTGCGAACGACCTCTCAACGCTGCAGTTTTCGGGTTCAACTCGCTTTTCAGCTGAGGATCCGAGACGGAGGTCGACTTCCACTGTATTCCATTACTTCATGTTGAACACCCCGTTTCTGGTCCAATCCCAATACCTCACTGGTCGCAAATGGAACTCATCGGCCCCAGTTGTCACGACTCGCTCGCACTAGGTGACCTGACGTTCGGGGCCTTTCCGGAGCGACCATCGCGTGGAAGACTCTTGCCAGTTGATTGAAACGGGGTGGCCGTGGACAGAATCCGACAACACCGAAACCTGGTCGCTATCGCTGCAGCGCTTCTCCTCCCCCTTGGTGTCGCGGCCGTCCTCGTCCCTTTCCGTTCCAGCTTCGCCAACACGGCCTCGGCCCTCGTCCTCGTTGCGGTTGTGGTGGCCGTGGCTGTCATCGGCAATCGAATAGCGGGGTTCTTGGCCACCGTTTCTGCCACCGTGTGGTTTGACTTCTTCCTCACTCGCCCCTACCTGCGATTGTCCATGACGCACCGCCCCGATATCGAGACCGCAGTGAGCTTGTTGGTGGTGGGCATGGTCGTCACCGAGCTGGCCGCGCGAAATCGGCACCACTACCAGTGGGCGCACGAAGAGTCCGACTACGTCGGTCTCATTCATAGTCTCTCGGAGCTGTCGGCTTCGGGTGCGCCCAGGGAAGCAGTCATTCAGCAGGCCCGGACCGAGCTCATCGAGTTGCTCCATCTGCGTGCCTGTCGCTACGAATCTGAGTCATCGGGACGCCGCACAGTTCGCATCGAGAGTGACGGGCACGTGCTGCTTGGGGGCAATGTGTGGAATGTCGATCGCATGGGCCTACCCGGGCCTGAAATGGAATTACTCGTCCAAGGACGCGGACGAACGCAGGGGCGCTTCGTCCTTACCCCTACACCTGGCATTCCGGTGTCGCTCGAGCGTCGAGTGGTCGCCGTGGCCATCGCTGATCAGGTCGGTGCCGCGCACCGGCTGCAGCTTCGTTCGGCCTGATTGGCCCAACCCAAGAAACAGCTCACGAAGTGGCGAGCAGCGCGGCCACGAAGACCGCGTAGGCCCCGATGATCAACCACCCCGACCAGCGTCGTAACCCACGGCCGAAGTAGGCGAGCACCAGCGTCAACACCGTGAGCCCGACATACCACCCGGCCACAAGGAGTCCCGAACCCGAAGGCGTAGCCAATCCAATGAAGGCGGCCGGGATCAAGAGTCCGGCGGCCACGTTGATGGTGTTGGAGTTCAAGGCTGTGCTGAGTGCAGCTGCTCCTCGGCCCCGCCGGGCCAAGAAGACGGCAGCTACGGCGTTGGGCAAGCTGGTGACCGCCGCTAAGACGAGTCCACCGACCACAATCTCGGCCACCCCGTAGCGGCGTCCGAGTGTGGAGGCCCCCTGCTCCATGGTGGCGCTGGCGACGACGACGACGACGAATGCGCCGAGCGCAGTGACCACATCTTTGTTGGTGCCGCGCTGGGGGCGGATGGCTTCTTCGAGTTCAGCCTCCTCCTCGACAACCGCCGCCGTGAGCCAGGTCGCCCAGGCCGCCGGCAGGGGCAGGGCCGTGAGCACTCGTCGATGGGCGCCGAGGACCACCGCATAGGCGACGAGGACGGCGAGGACCAGCACCAGGCCGGCCGCCAAGGGCACCACGCCGGCCACGGTCGCGAGACAGACCACGGCCATGAAGACAGCGACGGTGCCGCCGAGGACCACCACCTTTCGATGCAGCGCGATCGCACCGGCCACCACAGCACCAAGACCAAGCAGCGCGGCCAGGTTGAACACGTTGGAACCAATGACCACTCCGGCCCCGATCGTCCGTTGGTGGTGCAATAGTGCCGTGACCGAGGCGGTGATCTCGGGGGCATCGGCGGCCAAGGCGGCTACCAAGCCGAGTAGGGCTTCTGAGAGCCCGAACCGTTCACCGACGCGCTCGAGCCGCGAGACCAGCACCCAACTGGTGGCCAGGCTGACGATGGCACCGACCACAAAGGCGGCAAACGAGAGCCCTACGTGCACCGAGCGCTCCATCGTCGTGCCCACCACGCGCTGATGAGTGCATCGGGTTTCAAGGCGTCAGGGCAGACCACTGCTTGGCACATGTGAGTTCCTCTCGCGAACGAACGCTGTGCCGACCAGGCTTCCCGGCTCTCCGACCATCAGGTTACTGGTCGCCTCGCGGGCCGGCGGAACGGGTCACGCAGTTGGGGCAGGAGGCGCGTCAACTTCGCCCAACACCCCGAGGTCGCCTGCTTGACCGAGCACGGAGAGGTGATCTCCCGCTGCGAACTCAGTGTCGCCGTTTGGCACGAAGGTTTGGTCGCCTCGCGTGATCGACGTGATCAACAAACCGCTGGGCAACTGGGCCCGGCGCAATGTCTGTCCGACAATCGGCGAACGGGCGCCAATGGTGACCAACGCCGCTCCGGTCATCGTTCCCATCTCGCTCAGTCGCTCCGCACTGGCGGCCAGTTCGCTTCGATACGCACCAACGACATCGGAGATGGCCAGCGTGCCGACCACTCGGCGCTCACCGTCGAGCACGGGGACCCACGACACCGGTGCTTCGGTCAGGCTTTCCAGTGCCACGTCGAGTCGGCTGTTGAGCGAGACCGTCGGTGCGCCGGCATCGGCCAGGTCACCGACGGCGCGGTGATCCTCGATTGCTGCAAGCTGGGTTCGTGACACGGTGCCTTCGAACCGACCGTTGCCATCAACCACTGGAGCGCCGCCCAGACCGGCTCGGTCCATGGCGTCCAAGGCGTCAGTGCGGTCTCGTTTCGCCTTGAGCACCACTCGGGGTTTGGCCATGGCACGAGCAGTTCCGATGGCGGCGAGCAGTGGAAGCCCGGCCAGGAGCCGCTGGGCCGGGGCGTCGGCCCGGCTCTTCAGCTGGCTGCGGTAGATGGTGTCATCGCCTTGGCGGACGATGAGCCACGAGATGCCGACTGCCACCATGGCCGGCGTAATGATCGACAGGCTCCCCGTCATTTCGGCCACCATCAACATGACGGCCAATGGCGCCCGTGAGATGCCCCCGAAGCAGCTCATCATGCCGACGATCACATAGGGGGCTGGGCTGTGGCCCATGGAGGGAAAGACCGGCTCGAACAGGCGCCACACCGACGCACCCAGAAAGGCCCCGATCACCATGCCGGGTCCGAAGATGCCGCCTGATCCTCCAGAGCCGATCGATAGCCCAGTCGCCACGATCCGGGCCAGCGGGAGGATCAACACGATCCACAACGGAATGGCCAGCAGGCCATGGCCCAGACTGTCTTGTACCCAGCCATAGCCGGTGCCGAGCACCTCGGGGATGGCGATGCCGATGGTGCCAACCAGGAGGCCTCCGATGGCCGGGTTGACCCAGCGGGGCCAGGGAAGGCGATGGAACAGGTCGACCATTCCATAGAAACTCTTGGCATAGAGGAGTCCGACCAGGCCAGCCAACAGACCAATCAGCGCGAACCAGATCAACTGGATCGGGTCGGTGAAGTGATAGCTCGACACGTAGCCGAAGAGGGGCGAGAAGCCCTCGACCGAGCTGAAGACGACGTAGCTGACGGCTGAGGCAATGAAGCAGGGCAATAGTGCGGCCGGCTCGAAGTCGTCGCGGTAGAGGATCTCGGTGGCCAGCACTGCCCCGCCCAAAGGCGCACCGAAGATGGCACCGATGCCCGACCCAATGCCGGTCGCCACAGCAATGCGTCCGTCGGCCGGTTCGAGGTCCAACACCCGGGCCAGCAGCGAGCCGAAACCAGCGCTGATCTGACCGGTGGGTCCCTCTCGCCCGCCCGAACCGCCCGAACCAATGGTGAGCGCTGAGGCGACGATCTTCACCACCACGGCCCGAAAGCGCACGCCGCGGGGATTGTGGTGCACGGCCGAGATGGCGGCATCGGTGCCGTGACCTTCGGCTTCGGGAGCGAACCGATAGACGAGGAGCGCACCGAGGAGGGCCCCGATACCCGCCACGATGGGAAGGGCCCAGGGCCGGGCCGCCGAGGCCGAAGCATGGCGGGCGCCCTCACCGACCGGGGTCGGGACCCTGTAGCCAGCCAAGACACCCAAGAAGAAATGGGTGCTGAAGGTCAGGGCCTCGTAGAAGACGATGGCGCCAAGGCCGGCCACTGCACCAATGAGGACACCGAGCACCGTCCACTTCTTGAGGTAGGAAGCCGCCGAGACCCATCGGCCGGCACGGGCGCTTAGTCCCCGAGCCCAGGTGGCCCGAGCCGAGTGGGACGTCGTCGCGGGCTCGCTCAAAGATCCCATCCAGTACTCCAGTCCTGCTCAGGCACTTCACCCGCAGATTCGGCCAGCTGCGCCAAGGCGGTTGCCACCGAACGCTGGGTCTTTGGTGGAATCGAGGCCAGAAGTTCAGCGATCTCGACTCGCCGCCGGGCCGAGACGGCGTCAATCAGTGCTCGTCCGGCCTCAGTCAGCCCAATGCGGACCTGGCGACGATCTTTGTGATCAGTCCGCCGTCGCACCAACCCTTTTCTGACCAGGCGATCGCATAAGCGAGAGGCGGTTGGCGCGGTGACTGCGACCGCTTCGGCCAGCGTCGCCATGGTTTGGGGCCCGCGGGATGCGAGAACGACCAGCGAGCGGTACTGCGTGAGTGTGACTTCATCTCCCGCGTCAGCCAAGGACCTGGCTGCAATGGCCACCAGTACGCGGCTGGCGCTGAGCACAGCATCTACGACTGAGTCTTGAGAGAAATTGGCGTCCGATTCACTTACATGCACTAGCTAAGTATTGCATAGGCTATCTTCTTGCCGATATCCGTTCCGACCGTGACCTTGAGTGGGGCCAAATCGGGAGATCTCCCGGGGATCATGGCGGCCACTCCATAAACATCGGGGCCGGGTGCCGCACTCCTGTCCGTCAGGGACCTTCGGCTTGCTAAAGCTCTCACTACCAGGGCGAGTCTTCTCGGGGTGGTTCTACGGCAACTGATCGTCGGTGGACGGCGGAACACAAGCGGTTCAGCCGTTGGAGCTGAGCTCGGCGTCGTGGATGACGCAGGCGAGCGATCCGCTTAGCGATCGGACTCCAACCGGCGAGGCTCAGGGCGATGTTCGGTGATGAAGCGGTGGATGGCCTCGTTGGCGTGGTCCTGAAACGATGAGTTGGCCAGGTCGGGGAGGAAGTCTGCTTGGTTGACCATGGGACCTATAAGCGTGTTGGCCGCGCTGGCGTAGAACACGCCGCTCGACAAGGTCGGGTCGGTGACGCCGTCGACCAGTCGCTTCGCGCCCACGTCAAGTTTGTGGGAGAGACCCAGGGTCGGCAGGATGTATTTGGCCCCGATACGCATCGGCAATGGGAGGTCACTGGCCGCTTGGGTGCCAGTGGTGTTGCCGGGGCTTACGGTGATGAAGCGGCGGTCTGGGTATTGGCGGGCCAGGTAGGCCATCCACAGGGCACCAATGTACTTGGCCTGCCCGAAAGCCATGTTGAAGTCCGCTTTTTTGCCGACGAAATAGCTGCCGTCGATCATTGTGGCGAACTCGTCGGCGGAGTGTGAGACGAACGTTGGCGGCTTCATCCGCAACTTCGGGACCCCCCTGACTGCTTCACTTCCGGCGAAGACCGCTGCCTCGCCGAGTCGATCTTCTTTCAAGAGCCCTTCGAGGAGGACGACGTGGCCAAGGACGTTCGTGGCGAACCCGGTGGTGACACCGTCAGCGGTCAAGCCGAACGTCTGCGGGCCAATGACACCAGCGTTCATGACCAGCGCGTCGACGGATCCATTGATCGCGTCGAGGCCGGCGCGGACCGAATCCAGATTGGCGACGTCCATGAGAACGATGTCGAAGATGCGCCGGCCGGTCGTTGCTTCGAGCTCGGCCTGTGCCGCTGTCGCCCGGTCTCGGTTCCGGCATGCCAGGTAGATGCGCGCGATCTCGGGACGTGACGCCAGTTGCCGGGCCACCTCCTTGCCGATTCCAACGTTGGCGCCTGTGATCAACACGGTCTTTTCCAGGGTTGTACTCATTGGTATGTCCTCTCATTTTCTGTGGGCCCAGTCAGGCTGGACAGCCTTGCCAGGTTGCGTCCACCGGTCTTTTCGGGTTGCTATAGACCCGCTGCGGGTCGTCGAGCACGTGGGCACCGGGTGAATCTGGAGTCACCTCGATCAGCTAGGCAGGCCGTCGAGCAAGCTGAAACGGGCATCCATCGCGACACCTCGGACATCGATCAGCTGCTGGTATTCAGGCGAGTTGTACCACTTGAGTACCGTCTCACGGTCGGGAAACCGCATGAGTGCTCCTGAAGTGAGCGAGCCATCGCCGTGGAGGACTTCCCAGTTGCTGTTGGCGAGAGGCTCCCCTCCGTGCTCTTTGGCCGTCTGCCCAGCAAAGGGGGCGTATTTCTCACGGTACGTTCCCGGGTCCTTAACCGTGAATTCGACAATTACGTATGCGCTCATGTGGATACTCCTTCAGTTGTTAGTTGTGATCTGTGTTGTAGGTCGTTCGCTCTTTAACGTCACCGCCGACGGGTGTTATGTCGCTACTCGGCCTCCATCGACCGCAAGAGTGACGCCGTGGACGAAACTGGCGTCATCACTGGCCAGGAAGACGATGGCCGCAGCCAGTTCCTCGGGCGCAGCGACTCGACCCGCTGGTGCGAGCGCTGCGAGCTGGTTCACCATTTCTTCGGGGACTGCTTCCATCATGCGGGTGTGAGTCGGGCCGGGGGCAACGGCGTTGACCCGAACACCACTTGGGCCGTATTCGGCGGCCCAGGCCTTCGTCAACAGTTCGAGGGCTGCCCGGCTGGCGCCATAGAGAGCCATGCCGGCCTGTCCGAAGCTGGCGACCATCGTGGAGATGTTGACGATCGAACCCCATCCGCGTTCGGCCATGGCTGGCGCCAGTGACGCGACGAGGAAGAACGGAATCTTGACGTTCAGGGCAAAGGTCTCGTCGAACTCCGCTTCGGTGGCTGCGTTGCTTGGTCCGAGCAAGGCGACGCCAGCGTTGTTGATGAGGATGTCGACGTGACCGTGGCCTGCCTCGGTGGCCCACTCGACCAGGTCATGGGCCGATTCGAGGTCGCTCAACGTAGTGAGCCGGAAAGCCGCGCTGCCGCCGCTGCCTTCGATCTCGGCGACCACGCCTTTGGCTCGTTGTCCGTCTCGCCCGACTACCAGTACGTGAGCGCCGCGGGCGGCCAAGGCGAGGGCTGTTGCCTGACCGATCCCGCTGGTCGAGCCTGTTACCAGAGCTGTCTTGCCTTTTAAGTCAGTCATTCGTTGTTTGGCCTCTCAATCAAAACTGGGTTATATAACTCAGTATTGCACATCAAAATGGGTTGTCAAACCCAAAATATTGATAGGATTGGATGCATGGTGAACGAGACGAGCGATCGGCCGAAGCTCACCCCCAAGGGAGAACGCACCCGGGCACGAATAGTGGAGGAGGCCGCCGCTCTGATCCATGAGCGCGGGGTGGCGGCCACCACCTTGGAGGACGTCAAGGTGGCAGCGGAAGTCAGCGGCTCGCAGATGTACCACTACTTTCCCGATAAGGACGAACTCGTGCAGGCGGTCATCGACTACCAGGCCGAGACCATCGTCAATCGCCAGCGGCAGGTGCTCAGCAGCGCGAACGGAGTCGAAGCCTGGCGAAAAATGGTGATCACCGCAGCGAAGCGCACACAGGCAAAAGGGGGCTGCCAACTTGGCTCGCTCGTTGGTCAACTCGCCGAGAATGACCCCGAGGCCCGGGCGCTCATCGCCGCAGGGTTCGATCAATGGGCAGCCGCTATCGGCGATGGGCTGAGATCCCTTCATGCCGACGGGAATCTCCCGTCCGGCATCGACCCGGACGACCTCGCTACGGCTCTGCTCGCCACCCTCCAAGGAGGACTTCTACTCGCCCAGGTACAGCAGAGTCCCCGTCCGTTCGAAATTGCGATCAATACCTTCTTCGCTCTTACCTTTGGCAAATGAGCCCAAGCCGGGGACTCGCCAAGATGAACGAGAATTTCGTGACAGACCCTCGCGTGGGAGAGATGTTCCACCTCGATCTCGACGGGACGGCGTTTGTCGGCTGCTACCTCGAAGTAGATCCCCCGCACCGCATGCTGCTGAGGTGGGACCGACAAGGGGCCGATACCGCGACACCGGCACCTACATTGATTGAGATCACGTTCACCCCGACGGGTGACGGTACAAATGTGAGGGTGCAATTCTCCGGGTTAAGTTCGGAGGATGCCACGTTCTATCCGCAACTCTGGGCGCGCCACCTTGACCGGATTGCAGCTTCCTTCGCTGGCGCCGAACCCGCGCATGGCAACTGAGGCCGTTGTCTCAGCCCTCATGCAGCCGTGCTCGCATGGTTTCACCGAGCTTGCGCGGCGAGTTGAACCCGAAAACTGCGGAGGATTCCGCTATACGGCATTTCACTGCTTTTCACCACATCGCATTACGCCTCTAGGCACGAACCGGGTGACTTTGGGGAGCCAAATGGGGAGCCACGCAGAG
>CAVYCE010000003.1:0-1623746 GCA_963766995.1 uncultured Acidimicrobiaceae bacterium
GAGGGCCTTGGGGGGCCTTTCCGACGGGAGGGTAACTGTAACAGGCGCGCGCCGTACCGTCAACGCAGTGGAGCGTGGCTGGTCCCACTCGGACACGGCCTGAGGCAGTGCGTTGAATTTAACGTACCGCTGAGACCGAGTCAGATCGTGGATACTCCGACTCCCCCATCCGACCTCCACCTGGGAGCCAACCCGTTCCTGACACATGAAGACGCCGGCTCGAAAATGGGACAGTCACCAAGAGCAGACTCACGGCAACGCTGCGGCAATCTCCCAGCTCAACCGCAGGGTATCTGGTGACGTCCTCACCCCAGGAGCTGGTCGCTCAACCGGTGGAGGTAGACACTGTGATGGCCATGTGGACCAGCCGAAGCCGGTCCACATGCCACCCAGCGCTCGAGACCCAATGGGCTTTCCGCCTCAGTTCGCCCCGCTCCGGGGCTCTTACCTACGGCGTGCGCTGCTCACTGAACTTCCCGACTGATTGCACTTCGAACAATGAACCCCCCACATGTCGCCCAGATGACCGCTGCCTTACATCTGTTGTCCTTCCACATAACCGCACTGGTCGGCCGAGGATCTCGGCTCCAGTGACCCACCGGTGCCAGTGCGGCACGATAAGCAGGCTGGTGCCGATTCAGGTCCCTTGAGCTGGACGTTTGGCGCCACAGCTCCCAGCCTTTCCACGCCACCCGGATTGCACAAGGCACCTGAGGTAGCGTCGCTGCTGATGGTCGAGGGACCACTTGCAACGTTTACCGTTCTCTTCACTGACATCGAAGGTTCGACCACGCTGTGGGAAGAGCAGCCAGACGCCATGCACGTCGCCCTCATCCGGCACGACGCCATACTGCGGTCCTCCATTGAAGAACCCGGCGGCGTGGTGTTTCGAACGCTCGGTGACTCATTTTGTGCCACCTTCGACTCCCCCGACGCGGCGCTCGCTGCCGTCGTGCTGGCCCAACAGCGCCTCACGGCCGAACCATGGCCCCAGAAGGCGACTATCCGAGTCCGAATGGGGTTGCATACTGGCCCCTGCATCGCCAGAGATGGCGACTTCTTCGGCCCTGCGGTCAACCGGACCGCCCGACTTGAGAGTGCCGCGCACGGTGGGCAAACCGTGCTGTCTGAGGCCACCGCCGAGTTGGTGACGCCCGTACTGCTCGAGCAAGTGGAACTCCGGGATCTCGGTCTGCACCGCCTAAAGGATCTGGGCCGACCCGAACACGTCTTTCAAGTCACTGCACCAGGTCTGCCCAGCGAATTCCCGCCGCTGCGATCGCTGGAGAATCCGGACCTACCCAACAACCTGCCGGAGCAGTTCACCACCTTCATTGGCCGCGACGCCGAGCTGATGGAGATCCGAGCCCTCATTGAACAGGCTCGGTTGGTCACCTTGGTCGGCTCGGGCGGTTCCGGCAAGACCCGGCTAGCCCTCCAAGTGGCAGCAGAGCTGCTTGATGGCACCGGAGCCGGTGTCTGGTTCGTCGAGCTGGCCGCCGTCACCGATGCCGATCGGGTCATGGCTTCGTTGCTCTCCGCACTGGGCCTACGAGAGAAGCCGGGTCGACCGTTGTTCGAGACGTTGGTCGAGTCCATCGGCAGTCGACACATTTTGGTGGTGCTCGACAACTGCGAGCACGTGATTGGCGAAGTGGCCTCCATCGCTGACCGACTCCTGCGGGTCTGCCCGCATGTGCACCTCCTAGCCACCAGCCGAGAGACACTTGCCATCGACGCCGAGTGGACCTATCGGGTGCCATCGCTCTCCCTCCCACCCGCTGGCGTCGACATTGAGAACGCGCTCAGCTTCGATGCAGTGCAGCTCTTCGTGGACCGGGCCCGCCAGCACCAGCCTGGGTTCACCGCTGATGACGGGAACCTGCACATCGTTCTCGACCTGTGCCGACGTCTGGACGGCATTCCGCTGGCCCTGGAACTCGCTGCGGTGCGGTTGCGCTCAATGGCACTCCCCGACATTTTGCGCCACCTCCATGACCGCTTCGCCCTCCTCACCGGCGGCAGCCGCACTGCCATTGCCCGCCACCAAACGCTGCGGGCCACCGTCGACTGGTCGTATGACCTTCTCAGCCACGACGAAGCACTGGTACTGCGGGGTCTGTCCGTGTTCGCCGGCGGGTTCACGGTCGAAGCGGCCGAGGCTGTGTGCGTCAGCGCAACGATCGCCAGCTTCTCCTTCTTGAACATCTTGGCGTCACTGTCGGACAAGAGCCTGGTACAAGCCGACATCGGCGAGTCCACCCGCTATCACCTCAACGAAACCATCCGCCAATACGCCCGGGAGCGACTGGCCGAGGACGGCGACCAAGTGGCCCAGTCGTCGAGACAGGCGCATGCGCACTTCTATTTGCATCTGGCTGAGCGGGTCGCCCCTGAACTTTCCGGCGGTGATCAGAAATCGTGGCTCGATGTGCTGGAGCTCGAACGTGACAATCTCCGCGCCACCATCGCCTTCTTCCTCGACCGCCAGGCAGACACCAATCATGCTCTTCGCTTCTGCGTCGCACTGCGTCGCTTCTGGTTTGCCCGGGGCTACTGGAACGAAGGAAGCGAGATCCTCGCCGCCGCGCTCGACCTGGCACACAGTAATGCCGTTGACCGGGTCGAAGCGGGTGCCCTCCGAGCGGCCGCCTTGGTCGCGGCCGGGCAGCTGTGGTCCCGTCGTTCGATCTACAACACCGCCGACCGCTTCTATCAAGAGGGTCTGGACATTGGCCGATCACTGCAGGACGATAGTGTGATCGCCGAATGCCTATGCGGCATCGCTTGGGCCGCCTTCTCGTTGGGCCAGCGAGAAGCGGCCGTGCCCATCATGGATGAGTCACTCGAACACGCCCGTCGGGCCGGTAACCCCCAACTTCTCGGGACGGTGCTGGAGCGGCGGGCCAGCATCAACTACAGCGACCTGACCCAGGCTCGGGCCAACTATGCCGAAGCGCTCGAGTGCCTTCGTTTGGCCGAAGATCTGATGAATATCGGGATCGTCGAGAACAATCTGGCCGACCTAGAGCTCATTACCGGCAATACCGAGAGCGCCCGATCACACCTGCAGAGCGCATTGGCCATTTCGCATGAACTGCGGGACGAATCGGTCATGTACAACCTGGTGAATCTCGGTCACCTGGCCTTGCTTGACGGCGAGATTGCCGGAGCCCAGGATCTCTACCATCAGGCGCTGCGTCACTCGCGTCGGGCCGGCGACCAGTTCATGATTGCCAATTCCACCCTCGGTCTGGCCATCTGCCTATCGGCCGACGGTGAAGCTGAAGCGGCAGCGCAACTCCACGGGGTGACCGACGGCGTCCTCGCCCACGTCGGCGGCGTGCTAGACGTCATGGAAGATCGCCTCCGTCATGAAGACCATCTTCGCCTGCGGCAACGGTTAGGCGACGGCGAGTTCGAACGCCACTATCAGCACGGCATGACTCACCGCGAGGTTGACGGCATTGAGCGCACCCTGCAGGCAGTCAAGTCCTGATTCGCCCTGACACGTTCACGTCGGCATCCACCCAGAAGCGCCAAGGTTCATTGGTCGCCACACTGATACCGACGCGTGGACCCACGGCAGGCAAGGCCGGCGGGAGCGTCCCATCGTCAAGAAGGGTCACCATCGACGTCGCGTTGAGTAAGTCAATGCCGTTGCTGTCGCCGTCAATGCCAAGGGCCTGACAGAGCTTGGCCGGTCCATTGCACAAATCCCGATCCCGCCGAGCCGCCGGTCGGGCCAGGCGCATGGATTCGACACCGTCCAGTGGGGACAGGGCCCGGATCAGGACGGCACCGGCCACTCCAACCGGTTGACACACCACGTTGGCGCACCAATGCATGCCATACGTGAAGTACACGTAGAGAAACCCGGAAGGCCCGAACATCACCTTCGTCCGAGGTGTTTCGCCTCTATACGCATGTGACGCCGGGTCATCTCCTCCCCGGTAGGCCTCGACCTCGACGATGCGCCCCGATCGTAGGTTTCCCGCGCCGTCCCGGCTCTGCAGCACCTTGTTAAGCAACTGGGGTGCCAACTGCACCGGATCACCATCGAGGTCGCTGCGGTTGATGTCCGAGTACTGCACGTCGGAGCCGTCTCGCATGAAGAAAGGAGGGTACCGGCTCATATGCATCCACGTACCAGGCCGCACCGACGCTCCGCGTTTCGTTGACCCTCGGAAAAGACGTTGCTACAGTCACGGCGCTTCAACCCAAGGGCGGATGTTCGCAGGGTCAAGGGAGTGACTGGTGCGGACAAAGCACCGATGACCTCAATCAACTGCACCCTTCACGTCGGTCAAATCATTTAGGCCGAACCCACGACATCAGGAAGGTCGAGCCCCACAACGTGCGATTTGGCGGCATGCATCTCCGATGAGCGACAGCATCGACCGCCGCAAGCTGCTTGCCCTGGGTGGATCAGCGCCGCTGATGTGGATCGGCGGCAAGCGGCTGATCGACATCGACGGCACGCAGGTCGACAAGTCAGCCCGCTCACACGTGGCCGAGTTGGCCGACATGAGGGCCAGTTCCATGTCGGTGCCGCCCAACACCATTGTCGAGAACAACTTCCCTATCCCGACCCCTGCTCCGGGCGGACAGATTCGGGAGTATTGGGTCCAGGCCTCTTCGCTCATGTGGAATCTCGTCCCGACGGGACATGACGACTGGATGGACGAGCCGGTGCACGGCCCCACGACATTCCGCGCCTACGCCTACCAATCGTTCAGTCCCGGATTCGCCACGCCCACTGCCCCACCGTCGATTCCCGGACCGCTTCTCTCGGGTGAAGTGGGAGACGTCCTCAAGGTGCACTTCCGCAATGGCGACACGCACTTCAACCAAGGCATCACGATGCATCCGCATGGTGTCCGCTACAACCCCGATTACGAAGGCGCCTATCTCGGGAAGTACACGCATGTGGGTGGCTTCATTGCCCCGCAACAGGAGTTCACGTATTACTGGGAGTGCGTACCCGAGTCCGTCGGGGTGTGGCCGTACCACGATCATGGGCCCAATGAACTGCTCAATGTGGAACGCGGACTCTTCGGACCGCTCATCGTTCGCCCCAAGGGTGCGATGGTGCCTGACGTGGAGAACTTCCTCTTCTTCCATTCCGTCACGCCGGACGTAGCCAATTTCGAACGGTCGTTCATGTGTATCAACGGGCACGCCTACGCCGGAAATACGCCCACCATTACGGCCGCGGTGGGTCAGAAAGTGGCGTTTCATGTCATTGGCGCCGACGCCAACTTCCACACGTTCCACATTCACGGCCATCGCTGGGTAAACGACACCGGTCATCCCAATGACAATCCCAATCTGGGCCCGTTCAACGGTGTCACGGCCAACTTTGTCGAGGACAACATGGGTCGTTGGCTCTATCACTGCCATGTCGGGCCACACATGATGATGGGTATGGCAGGGTGGTACATAGTGACGGACTAGTACTGGAGCCAGTGCCCTCGCGAGGCACGGACACGCATGCAATTACCACTAATCCACCGACCGCTGGGGGTCTCATGCCACACAAGACGATTCGTTTCAGCACCGCCGCCCGACTCGCCATTTCCGCTCTGACCGGCGCGCTGATGCTCAGCGCTGCACTGATCGGCCCTATGGGAGTGGGCAGCACCTCAGCCGGTGCAGCCGACACCTATCCGGCGTCGGACAACCCGCAGGCCCCTCCCACGGCTCCCGCTGCCTCGGCCACTAAGACGTTGCATGTCTGCGCCCCCGGCGGACCCCACACGGCCCATTGCTTCGCCACCATCCAGAAAGCGGTCAATGCCAGCAAGGTGGGCGATACCATCCGCGTTCCCGAAGGCACGTACAAGACCCCGGTCAACATTGATGGTCCCCAGCACAACTATTTGAAATTGATCGGTTCGCCGTCCAAGCCCACCGCCACGGTCATCAACCTCAAGGGTCTCCCAGTGGCGGACCGCCAGGATGCCATTGAAATTGACGGGGCCAACGAGGTCACCATCAACGGATTCTCCGCCTACCACTACCTGGGCAATGGCTTCTTTGCTGATAACGCCTATGAGTACTTCTTCACCAACTTGGTCGCCGGTTTCGGGGGCACATACGGCATCTACGCCTTCAACTCCATCGGAGGCTTCATCACCGATTCGGACTCGTTCTACAACAACGATTCCGGGTACTACATCGGCCAAACGCCATTCCAGAATCAACCCGTGCAGTCTTTCGTGTCCAAGGTTCGATCATGGGGCAACGTCTTGGGTTTTTCCGGGACCAACATGAAGTACGTCACCATTGAGAAGTCGCTCTGGTACGACAATGGCATCGGCATCGTCCCCAACGCCCTCGACTCCGAGAAATACGCGCCGCCAGAAAACAACACCATCATCGACAACCAGGTGTTCTGGAACAATTACAACTATTACAAGGGTGCCCCGTTCGTGATCGAGAAGGGCGCCGACGGGCTCGTCTACCCCATCGGTATCGGCATCCTCCTCTATGGCAGCCGCAACACCACGGTGCAGGACAACCAGATCTTTGGGAACTACCTGGCCGGCTTCGGCGAAATCGGACAGGTCACACTCAAGGAGACTTCGGCCGCATCGCTGAACAACAACACGGTGGTGGGCAACGTGTTCGGTCGAGGTGGCAAGGACACCAATGGCTACGACATGGTGTACCCGGGCAGCGTCCTCAGCTTGGTCGACACCGGCAACTGCTTCTCCAATAATGTCGTGACCAGTCGCAATCTTCCGGCCACTCCAGCCGGCAGCAGCTACGGACCGGCCTGTCCTTTCAGCGGCACCAACCCCACCGTGCCGAATGGATTGGCCATCGCCATCTCCTGGCTGGCCGATAAGACTCATGAGAAGTTCTGGGTGATACACAGTCACCCGGCCTTCGATGGACTCAAGCCATTCACTGTCTACAAGAAGTCGCCAGTGGCCTCCGACAACAGCGCCACGCCGCCGTTGGACGTGATCACCAGCGCGGCGGCGCACCGGACCGGAATGGCGCTGACCAGCTACCGAGTGACTGATGCGACCAAGGGCGCCAAGGCGGTCAAGGTGGAGGACGACTTCTTCGCCCCCACGCACATGACGGTCAAGCCAGGCACCACCGTGGAGTGGAAGTGGTCCTATGCCAACAGCGACACCCACAACGTCAAGCTGATGAGTGGGCCCAAGGGCGTGAAGAAGTTTGCATCGCCCTCAGGTGTGGTCGGCATCAGCTGGAAGCACAAGTTCACGGTGGCTGGCACCTACCACCTGGTGTGCACGTTCCATCAGATGATGACGATGACCATCACGGTCAGCTAGCGAGAACTACTTCGTCCCGTCCCACTGGGCCAGGCGAGTGCGGTCCACCTCTCGCCGGCGGGTGAAGCGCTCCATTTGTTCGGCCACCGGTCCGGGCCCAGCACCGCCCGGCGTGCGCCGGCGGGTCACCGCCACTCCGGGCTCAAGTAGCTCTACGGCGGCTTCGCCCAAATCGGGATGGGCCGCCACCAGTTCCACCAGTGGCACATGGCGCTCGAGCGAGTCCCGGACAACGCCGCCGACCAGAGAGTGGGCTTGGCGAAATGGCATGCCCTGCTCAACCAGCATTTCGGCCAAGTCGATGGCGGCCGCGGCCGGACCATCGGCAGCCGATTGCATCACATCGGCGTTCCAGGTCACGGTGTCGTAGACACCACGCAGCGCAATGAGCGCCCTCGTGACCTGAATCACGGCATCGAACAGTGGCTCCTTGTCCTCTTGCAGGTCTCGGTTGTAGGCCAGTGGCAATCCCTTGAGGGTCACGAGCACCGACGTCAGGTGGCCGATCAGACGACCGGCCTTGCCCCGCGACAGCTCGGCCACATCGGGGTTCTTCTTCTGCGGCAGCATGGAGCTACCTGTCGAATACGCGTCGTCCATGGTGCAGAAGCCGAACTCCTCGGTGGACCACAGCACGAGCTCCTCCCCCATTCGGGAGATGTGCACGCCCAACAAGGCCAAATCGAACAGGGCTTCAGCCACGAAGTCGCGGTCCGACACCGCATCGAGCGAGTTCTCGAACCGTCCATGAAAGCCGAGCTCGGCCGCGACATAGTCCGGGTCAAGCGGGAGGGATGAACCAGCCAATGCACCGGCGCCGAGGGGCGAGATGTTGAGTCGATCCACCGTGGTGACCAAACGGTCGACGTCGCGCGACAGCGCCCATCCATGGGCCAAAAGATGGTGGGCCAGCAACACGGGCTGGGCCCGCTGCATGTGGGTGTATCCGGGGAGGTACACCCCATCGGCATCGGCGGCCCGCTTGGCCAGCGTGTCCTGCAACGACATGACTTCAGCCGCCACGGTAATGAGATTGCGCCGGCACCACAGGCGCAGGTCGGTGGCCACCTGATCGTTGCGGCTCCGGCCCGTGTGCAGTTTGGCACCGATGTCACCGGCCAGTTCCGTGACGCGGCGCTCGACCGCGGTGTGCACATCCTCGTCTCCGGGCGCGAACACGAAGGCACCCGTGGAGAGCTCCTCTTCGACGAGGTCAAGCGTCTCGATCAGCGTCGCCACTTCGTTGTCGGTGAGGATGCCGGACTTGCCCAAGCCCTTGACGTGGGCCCGGGACCCGGTCAGGTCGTCAAAAGCCAACACCTGATCGAAGGGCAGGCTGATGGTCAGGTCGGCCACTGCTTCGGCCATGCCGGTCGAGATGCGGCCCTTCCACAGTGTCATGACCCCTTCGCCGCCTCGGAGCCGGGGCCCTGCTTGGCCGACCAGGTGGCCACGCCCAGGCCCCACAGCCGCACGAAACCTTCGGCATCGGCGTGGCGGAACGTGTCCGACGCGTCATAGGTGGCCAAACCGTGGTCATAGAGGGCTACGGGACTGCGCCGGCCAACCACGGTGCAGGTGCCGGGCGCGGCAAAGCGCAGCCGGACCTCGCCGGTGACGTGGCGCTGGGAGGAGGCGATGAAGGCGTCCAGCGCATTCTTGAGCGGGGAGAACCACAACCCGTCGTAGACCAGCTCGGACCAGCGCGGCTCGAGGCGGGCCTTCTCGTGGTGCAGGTCACGCTCGAGGGTGAGGTCCTCCAGATCGGAGTGGGCGATGGTCAGCGCCAGCGCGGCCGGGCACTCGTAGACCTCGCGGCTCTTGATGCCAACACGGCGGTTCTCCACCATGTCGAGGCGGCCGAAGCCACGACTGCCGGCCAGGCGGCCGATCTTGGCAATGAGGGGCTCGGGGTCGAGGGACTCGCCGTCCAGCGACACCGGTACGCCTGACTCGAAGCCGACAATCACTTCGACCGGCTCAGTCTCGGTGGCCCGGGTCAATGTGTAGACGTCGTCCGGTGCGGGAGCCCACGGGTCCTCAATGGCACCACATTCGATGGCCTTACCCCACAGGTTGTCGTCGATGGAATACACCTTGTCCTTGGTGACAGTGATGGGGATCTCCCACTTCTCCGCCAGGTCGACGCACTCCTCCCGGGTCAGGCCCCACACTCGGGCCGGGGCGTAGATGCCGAGGTCAGGTGCCAGGGCCCGTGTCCCCACCTCGAAGCGCACCTGGTCATTGCCCTTGCCGGTGCAGCCGTGCCCGATGGCGGTGGCGCCATGCCGCCGCGCCTCCGCCACCAGGTGGCGGACAATCACCGGCCGCGACAGCGCGGAGACGAGGGGGTACTTGCCTTCGTAACGGGCATTGGCCTGCAGGGCCGGCACGCAGAACTGCTCGGCCATCTCCTGGCGGGCGTCGATGACTACCGCCTCGACGGCACCGGCCGCCAGGGCCCGCGCCCGGATGGCGTCCCAGTCCTCGCCGCCCTTCTCGGCCGCCTGGCCCACGTTGACGGCCACGGCCACCACTTCGACCCCCTCGTTCTCGATGAGCCAACGCACGGCCACCGACGTGTCGAGTCCCCCGCTGTATGCCAGCGCTACCCGCTCAGCCATGTTCGTTCCTTCCCTTACCTCTGTGATCAGCCAACTCTGAAACCCCAGCCATTGAAACCGTGTCTATCGGACTCTGTGTCAGGCGTGGTCGCGCCCGTTGGCGATGCCGGACACATCCCGTAGGCGATCGGCCATGGCCTGGCCTCCCACCTCCTCGTCGACGATCACCAGCACGGTGTCGTCGCCCGCCACGGTGCCGATGATGGCGTCCATCCCGCTCCGATCGAGCGCCGAGCCTACGACGTGGGCTGACCCCGGTGGTGTACGAAGGACCACCAGGTTGCCTGAGTGGTTCAACTCGACCACCCACTCCCCCAGCACCCGGCGCAGGTGGTCCTCGGGGGCGATCTGGTGCACTGGGAGTTCCGGTAATGCGTAGGCCGTATCGCCGCCGGGCAGGCGAACCTTCACCGCCCCCAGGTCTTCGAGGTCGCGCGACACCGTGGTCTGCGTGGCCTCCACGCCTTGTTCGGCCAGGAGCGTCACCAGCTGGCCCTGACTGGTCACAGCCTGCGTCTCCAGCAACTTGGTGATGCGGTGCTGCCGCTGGTTCTTGGTCAGGCGGCCACTGCTGGCTCCAGTGCTGGCCCCGTTGCTCACGACGGCCCCGATTCGATGGACCACGACAGGATGCCGTGCATGGCCGTGCGCCGGTGAGCGGCTTGGGTCCAGACCACGCTGTGCTTGCCCTCCAGCACCGAGTCTGAGATCTCCTCGCCCCGGTGGGCCGGCAGGCAATGCAGCACCATCACGTCGGGGGCGGCCTCAGCCACTAACGCATCGTCGATGGTGAAGCCGTTGAAGGCGGCCAGACGCGCCGCCCGCTCGTCCTCCTGGCCCATGCTGGTCCACACGTCGGTGTACAGCGCGTCGGCACCCGACGCCGCGTCGGCCGGATTGTTGGTGAGGCGGACCGCGCCGCCCCGACCCATGCGCGCCGCGTACTGCGACAGGGAGGTGAGCTCCTCCGCCGAAAAGTCATAACCAGCCGGCGAGGCAATCCGGACATCCATGCCTTCGGCCAGCGCCGCCTTGGCCAGCGAGCGCGCCATGTTGTTGGCATCGCCGATGTAGGCCAACGAGCGACCGGCCAGCGAACCCAGACGCTCGCGCAACGTGATGACATCGGCGAAGGCCTGGCAGGGGTGGGCCGCGTCGGAGAGCAAATTGATCACGGGCACGTCGAAGCCACCGGCATTCAGGGCGGCGGCCATGCGCAACAACAGCCCGTGGTCGAAGACGCGGGCGCACAGAATGCGGTGGTAACAGGCCAATGTGCGGGCCACGTCCTCGGCCGATTCACGCGTATCGAGACCCACTTCGGTGCCCTGTATGTAGATGGGGTGTCCACCCAGGCCGACGGTGGCCATCTCGGTGGAGTTCCGGGTGCGGGCGGACGGCTTCTCGAACAGCAGGGCCACGCCGAACCCGGCCAGCACCGGGCCGACCGAATCGCTGACGGCGAGGGTCAAGATTCGCTCGAAGTCAGCGGGTGAGAGATCGTCGATATCAAGCAGATGGGGCATGGCTCAGACCGCCGCTTCGCTGGTGGCGAGCTCCGAAAGCACGGACTCGAGAATGTGCAGCGCTTCAGCCACTTCGGCCTCGGTCACCAGCAGCGGTGGAGCCACCCGCACCGCATCGGGCCGCACCGCGTTGACCAGCAGGCCTTGCCCGAGGGCAGCAGCAGACACTTCCTTGGCCATCGGCTTGTCCAGCTGCGCGGCCAGCAACAGGCCGGCGCCCCGGACCGACACCACCCCGGGCAGCGCGGCCAGACCGGCCGACAGCACCGCACCTTGCTGCTGGGCGCGGGTACATACGTCCTCGGCCTCCATCACAGCCAGGGTGGCACGCGCTGCGGCCAGCGCCAGCGGCTGACCGCCGAAGGTGGACCCGTGATCGCCGGGTCCGAACGCAGCCGCCACCTCGGCCCGGGCCCAGCAGGCACCCACCGGCATGCCGTTGCCCAAGGCCTTGGCCATGGTCACCACATCGGGCTCCAGCCCCTGGGCCTGGAAGGCGAACCAATGGCCGGTCCGGCCGAGGCCGGTCTGCACTTCGTCCAGCATGAGGAGGGCGTTGCGTTCGGTGCACAGTGCCCGAATGGCACCGAGGTAGTCGGAGCTCGGCACCACCACGCCGCCTTCACCCTGCAGGGGCTCAAGCAACACCGCCGCCACCGTCTCGCCATCCATGGCCTTGTCGAGCGCGTCGACGTCGTCGTAGGGCACGTGAATGAAGCCTTCGGGCAGCGGCAGGAACGGCGCCTGCTTCTCGGGTTGGCCGGTGGCCGTGAGCGTGGCCAGGGTCCGGCCGTGGAATGAGTTCTCGGTGCTGATGACCACGTGGCGACCAGGGCCCGCCCAGCGCCGGGCCAGTTTCAGCGCGCACTCGTTGGCCTCCGCCCCCGAGTTGGAGAAGAACACCTGCCCGCCGGCTTGGCCCGTGCCGCCGTTGATGAGCCGGTCCAGCGTGAGGGCCACTTCGGGCGCCAGCGTGTTGCCGTAGAGATTGGAGACGTGGCTGAGGGTGCGGGCCTGCTCGGCCACGGCGTCAGCCACCACCGGATGGGCGTGACCCAGCGACACCACGGCCAAGCCGGTGATGAAGTCCAGGTAGCCCTTGCCCTCGGCGTCGTAGAGCATGGTGCCCTCGCCGCGCACGAAGGTGGCCGGGGGTTCGGCATAAGTGCGCATCAAGGCGCGCCGATCGGGTGCGCTCATGGGCTCTCCGTTCCTTCACTGACCATGGTGCCCACACCCGAGTCGGTGAAGAGCTCGAGCAGCAAAGCGTGGGGGACGCGGCCATCGAGGATGTGGGCCCTTGGCACTCCGGAGCGCACCGCTTCGGCGCAGGCTTCGACCTTGGGCACCATGCCGCCGCCGGCGGCCCCGCTCTTGAGCATCTCGTCCACCATGGCTACCGTCGCCTGTCCGATGTGTGAAGCGGGATCGTTGGGGTCGGCCCGCAATCCCTCGACATCGGTGAGAAAGATGAGCTTCTCCGCCTGCAGCGCCACGGCCAGTGCACCGGCCACCGTGTCGGCATTGATGTTGTAGGCCTGACCGGCGGCGTCGGCCCCAATGGTGGCCACCACGGGGATCAGCCCTTCGGCCACCAGGCGCTGCAACATGATGGGATCGACCACCGACACCGTGCCCACGAAACCGAGCTCGACGTCGCTCTGGGTGGCCGTGATGAGGTTGGCATCCTCGCCCGACATGCCAACGGCCAGCGGGCCGTGCACGTTGATGGCGGACACGATGTCGCGATTGACCTTGCCCACCAGGACCATGCGAGCGATATCGAGCGTGTCAGCATCGGTGACCCGAAGCCCGTTGCGGAACTCGGTCACCTTGCCCAAGCGCTCCATGAGGGCACCGATCTGCGGGCCACCGCCGTGCACCACCACGGGCAGCATGCCGACGGCACGCATCAGCACCACGTCCTGGGCAAACGAGGCCAAGGCCTCAGCCTCGCCCGGACCCTCAGAACCGTGCAGCGCATTGCCGCCGTACTTGACCACGACGATCTTGCCGAAGAAACGCCGGATGTACGGCAGCGCTTCCACGAGTAGTGAGGCCGTGTTCTGCGCGCTGCCGTTCTGTACTTCGCCGCCGGCCGTCATGACGTGGTCCTGTTCTCGTCGATGTAGCCATAGCCCAGGTCGGTGCTCAGCACCGCACCCGTTCCAGTGCCCATTCCCAGATCGCACGTGATCTCGATGTGGCGTCCGGCCATGTGGGTGGCCACGGCTGCGGCATCGTGGGCCAGGGCGACCCCGCCCAGGCAGACCGGGATGCCGCCGTAGGCCACGGTCACCGAGTCGATGTCGAAGGCCACACCGGCCGATCCCAGTTCGCTCACTACCCGGCCCCAGTAGGGGTCCTCCCCGTTGAGCGAGCACTGCACCAGCTGCGAATCGGCCACCTTGCGAGCGGCCTGATGGGCCTCGGCGTCAGACGCTGCTCCCACCACCTTGATGTGCGAGACCTTGGTGGCACCTTCGGCATCGTTGACCATCTGCTCGGCCAACGAGATGCACACGTGCGACAGGGCGTCGGTCAGGGCATCAAGCGATGGGCTCGCTCCCGCGCCACTGGCCAGTACCAGCACGGTGTCGTTGGTGGACGTGCAGCCGTCCACCGACATGACATTGAAGGAGACGTCGACGGCCGCCTTCAAGGCCTTCTGCAAGGTGGCGGCATCGACTTGGGCGTCGGTGGTGCACAGCGCCAACATGGTGGCCATGTTGGGCGCCAGCATCGCCGCTCCCTTGGCCATCGCACCGACAGAGAAGCCGTCACCGTGCACCAACGCCTCCTTGGGCACGGTGTCGGTGGTCATGATGGCCCGAGCAGCCGCTTCCGCCGCCGGCCGGCCATCAGCGCGCCCGCCGACAATGCCGGGGATGTGTGGTGCCGCCACATTGATGGGAAAGGGGATGCCGATCAGTCCGGTCTGGCAGACGAGGATCTCGTGCGGATCAGCACCGACGCCGTGAGCCGCCAGTTGACACAGTTGAATGGCCGAGTCCCGACCCGGCCCACCCGTGGCGGCGTTGGCATTGCCCGACGTGAGGATGACGCCGGCCGCCAAGCCACCAGTCTTTTCAAGATGGGCCCGACTGACTTGCACGGGCGCCGCCGCAGCCAGATTCGATGTGAACACGCCAGCCGCCGGCACTGCCTTCCCATCGGACGTGGCCACCACCGCCACATCGGGCACGCCGCTGGCCTTGATGCCGGCTGATCCTCCAGCCGCCACGAAGCCCTTCGATGCGGTCACGCTCATGGATACAGGCCCCCCATTGGTAGTCCGGCAGTCTCGGGCAGTCCGAGCGCCACGTTGGCACATTGCACGGCTTGGCCCGATGCCCCCTTGACCAAATTGTCGAGTGCACAGAGCACGACGACCCAACCCGTGCGCGAGTCGACGCGGGCAGTCAGGTGGGCGCAGTTCGAACCCGAGGTGGCCTTGGTCGAGGGCGGTGCTTCGATTACCACGACAAACGGCTCGGCGTCGTAGGCCTCATGCAAGACCGAGAGCACCTGCTCCGTGGTCAGCGTCGCACCAGTCACCGGGCGGGCGTAACAGGTGGCCAAGATGCCCCGCACCATGGGGGCCAGGTGGGGCGTGAAGAGCAACTGGGCGCCGAGGATCTGTTCCATTTCCGGGGTGTGCCGGTGGTCCAAGAGGCCATAGGCCGTGAAGTCCTCGTCGACGGTGCCGAAGTGCAGCGACTCCTTCGCTCCCCGTCCCGCTCCCGAGACGCCTGAGGCGGCATCGACGATGATGCCGCTCGACTCGATCAACCCGGACCGAAGCAGCGGGGCCAGCCCCAGCGACGCTGCGGTCGGGTAGCAGCCAGCGGCGGCGACCAGCGTGGCTCCGGGCAGATCGGCCCGGAACAACTCGGGCAGGCCGAACACGGCCTCGGACAGGAGTTCGGGAGCATGGTGCTCCTCGCCGTACCAGAGGGGGTAGAGCGAGGCCTCCTTCAGCCGAAAATCGGCGGCCAGGTCCACAATGAGCCCCACCTTGTCCCTCAATTCGGGCACCAGGTGCTGGGACTGCCCGTGCGGCAGGGCACAAAAGACCAGGTCGAGACCGGTCAAGGCCTCGACCGACAGCGATTCGTACCGCAGGCCGGGGTAGGCCGCGGCCAGGGACGGGGAATGCTCGCCCACTACCTGGCCAGCATGGGAATGAGCCGACACCACGCCCACCTCAATGTCGGGATGGCCCGCCAAGAGTCGCAGCAGCTCCACGCCGGTGTAGCCGGACGCCCCGAGAATCCCCGCTTTCATCGCATCAGTATACAGAAATCTGCATAGTCATGCATATAAACTCGTCGGTCCGCCCGGGACATTCCGGGACCTCAAGTGTCATTCTGAGCCCATGTTCGACCACATCTCTCTCCAGGTGAAGGACGTCGCCGCCAGCCGGCATTTCTACGAGGTGGTGCTGGCGCCATTGGGCATGCGCCCGCTCTATGAAGATGGCGACGCGGTGGGCTTCTTCGGCCCGCACCTCGGAGCATTGTGGCTGGGACCGGCGGCGCGCCCCCAGGACGGCGAAGTCCATATCGCCTTCCGGGCGGCCGACCGCGATGTGGTCCGCGCTTTTCATGCCGCCGCCGTCAGCATCGGCGCAGAAGTGCTGCACGCACCCCGGATCTTCCCCGAATACGACGAGCATTATTTCGGTGCGTTCGTGCGTGATCCCGATGGTCACAACGTCGAAGCGGTCTGCAAGGAGCCGGAATAGCTCACCTCTGATGGTGGGGCTAACCCCACCAACAAGACACCCGTAGGCGGCATTCTCGCCGGACGGGTGTTTCCTTACCCTGAAAGCACGAGGGGAACAGGACAACCCGTCCTGCTCACAAGAGGAGCTTTCAGATGATTGTTGCTCACGGATTGACCAAGCGCTACGCCAAGACCACGGCTGTCGACGATTTGAGTTTCGCCGTCACACCCGGGGTGGTGACCGGCTTTCTCGGTCCCAATGGATCGGGCAAGTCCACCACCATGCGCATGATCATGGGACTGGACAACCCCAGCGAAGGCCAGGCCTTCATTAACGGCATGCCGTATGCGCAATTGCGCTGGCCCCTGCGCGAAGTCGGTGCGCTGCTTGAGGCCAAGGCCTTTCACCCGGCTCGCACTGCGCACAATCACCTGCGCTGGCTGGCCCAGACCAACGACATCCCGATGTCACGCATTGACGAGGTGCTCGACATCGTCGGTCTGACATCGGTGGCCCATCAGAAAGCGGGCAAGTTCTCGCTCGGCATGGGACAGCGACTGGGCATTGCCGCCGCATTGCTGGGCGATCCGGGCGTGCTGCTCTTCGATGAGCCTATCAATGGCCTCGACCCCGAGGGCATCCGTTGGGTCCGCTACCTGCTGCGCGATCTGGCCGCCCAGGGCCGCACCGTTTTCGTGTCCAGTCATCTCATTAACGAAATGGCGTTGACGGCCGAGCGCTTGGTCGTCATCGGACGAGGCCACCTGATCGCCGAGACCAGCGTGCGTGACTTCACCGCCCAGCACACCATGGAGTCGGTGCGGGTGGTCAGTCCCATGACCGAGCTGTTCGTGGCCGCCCTCGATGACCTCGGCGCCTCCGTGTCCATGGAGGATGACGGTTCCATCACGGCGACGGGCCTCTCTACGGCCGAAATCGGCGACATGGCTTCCCGGCGAGCGCTCACCATCCACGAGCTCTCGCCCAAGCGTGGTTCATTGGAGGACGCCTTCATGGAACTCACCCATGACGAGGTCGAGTACCGCTCCCCCGCTTTCGAAGCCGATATGGCCGCTCAAGCCTCCCGCTAGTCCGACTCCATGAAAGGAACGATATGACCACGCTGATTTCGCTGGAGAGCCCCGGTCGTCGATACGGCGCCGCCCAAGCCATCCGGGCCGAACTGACCAAGCTCAGTACGTTGCGCTCGACCAAAGTGACTCTTCTGGCCACCGTGGTCGGCAGCCTCTTAGTCACCTTCTTGGCGGTACATACCCAGCACGTGCCGCGCTCTGCCGCTAATGGGTGGGATCCGACCGATCAGTCCCTGACCGGACTGGCCCTCGGTTCATTGGCCATCGGGGTGCTCGGCGTGCTGGCCGTCACCGGAGAGTACGGCAGCGGCACCATCAAATCCTCATTGGCCGCGACGCCCCGACGGCCCCTGTTTCTTGGATCCAAGGTGGTCGTGGTCGGGGCCATCTCGCTCATTGTGGGCGAAATCATGACGTTCGGCTGCTTTTTCCTGGGACAGGCTCTCCTGTCAGGCAACGCGCCGACGGCCAACCTGGGCCAGCACGGAGTGCTCGAGGCCTTGCTGCTCTCTGGGGGATTCCTGGCCTTGCTGGGATTGCTCGGCGCGGCCCTGGGCCTCATCATCCGCCATACCGCTGGTGCGATGGCCGCCTATGTGGGGCTGACCTTCATCACCACGATCGTGCTGCAGTCAATGCGGGGCGACGGTAACCCCGCTCGATTCGCCCCTGAAGAGATCCTGGCCAACTCCGTGGCGGCCGTCCAGCACCAACAAAACCAACTGACCCCTGCCACCGGCTTCTTGTGGATGGTCTTCTACGTTGCACTCGCCCTGACCATCGGTGCTCTCGTCCTTGTCCGGCGCGACGCATGATGGAGGTCAGCATGGAAGACGGTCAGGTCAAGGTGAGGAGCCGAGCCCAGGAATTGGTGAGCGCTCTCTCGGGTACCCATGAGGAGCAGGTGCGCGCCACTGCCCGCACCATCCTTCGTGAACCCTTCCAGCGGCGAACCTGGTCGGAGCTGCTCTTCCTCATCATCGGTACTCCCTTAGCTGCCGTTGGCGCGGCCTTTGTCCTCATCTTGCTGTGGGGAGGTGTGGCCCTGGCCATCACCTTCTTCGGTCTGGCCTTCATCGGACTCGCCGTCAGGGGAGCCCGTGGCATCGGAGCCTGGCACCGGCAATTGGCCCACGCCTACCTGGACGAGGCCGTCGAAGAACCCGAGCCGTTCTCTCACCGGCCCGGCTATTTGGGTTGGTTGCAGGCTTCCATCCGAGACCGCGTGGGCTGGCGATCCATGGCATACATCGGCGTCAAGGTCCCGCTGGCGGTCATGGGAGTCTTGGTGGCCTTCTCGTTCTGGTGGGACTCCTTCTTCAGCCTCATGTATCCGATCTGGGGCGGCTCGGGCAGCACTCCATCGATATTTGGGCTGCCTCGCATCATCTTCGGATCGAACTTCTTCAGCGGCCAGAACTACGGCGTGTTCTACAGCTTTCGGGTCTTCCTGGCCGGCATCGTGTTCTTTTTTGCCGCGCCCTGGGCCGTTCGAGGCGTTGTCTACCTTGACCGTCGGGTCCTGCGGGTCTTGTTGGGACCTGATCCGATTGCGGCTCGAGTCCGTTCATTGGAGCATGCACGTTCGCAAACCGTCGACGCCTCTGCCGCCACATTGCGTCGTATTGAGCGCGACTTGCACGACGGCACCCAAGCCCAACTCGTCGCCCTGGCTATGCGCTTGGGCATGGCCAAGGAAAAGTTGGCCGACCCCGGAGAACCCGACCTGACGCAAGTGCGCCAACTGATCGACGATGCCCATCGCGGTGCCAAAGAAGCCATCGCCGAACTGCGCGACTTGGCCCGTGGCATCCACCCACCGGCTCTCGATATCGGACTCGAAGGTGCACTCTCCACGCTGGCTTCGCGCAGCACCGTGCCCACCGAGCTCACGGTCACCATGCATGACCGTCCGACTCCCGCCATCGAATCGATCGCCTATTTCTGCGTGGCTGAATTGTTGGCCAACGTGGCCCAGCACGCTGAGGCGTCGCAGGCCACAGTGCTGTGCACCCAACAAGGCCGATGGCTACGCGTGGTGGTACGAGACGACGGGAAGGGTGGCGCACAACTCTCAATGCTGGGCTTTTCCTCCAGCGGCCTGGTCGGGCTCACCGATCGAGTGCATGCCGTCGATGGGCGACTCGATATCGCCAGTCCTCCACGTGGGCCCACGGTCGTGACCGTGGACCTGCCCTTGCAGGCCTGAGTGTCAGACAACCTGCGAGTCTGCATCGCCGAGGATTCGGCCATTCTGCGAGACGGCCTGGTGCAACTGCTGACTGACCGTGGTTTCGTCATCACCGATGCCGTGGCCGACGCCGACGCACTACGTCAATCGATCGATCGGGATTGTCCCGATGTGGCCGTCGTCGACATACGGATGCCGCCCACGTTCACCGACGAAGGACTGCGGATGGCGCTTGAACTCCGTAAGGCCCACCCAGGACTGGCCATCCTGATGTTTTCCCAGTACATCGAAACCCGCTATGCCGCCGACCTCCTGGCCGACGACGCCGCCGGCATCGGTTACCTCCTCAAGGACAGGGTGGCCGATGTCAGTGACTTTGTGGAGGCCCTCGTACGAGTGGCATCAGGAGGTACTGCATTGGATCCCGAAGTGGTGACCCAGCTCTTGGGCGCCTCGCGTCGCACTGACTCACTGTCCGTGCTCACGGCCCGGGAGCGAGAAGTGCTCGCCCTCATGGCTGAGGGGCGCTCCAACGCCGCTATCGCCACCGCACTGGTGATCTCCGATGGGGCCGTCGAAAAGCACGTGGCCAACATCTTCACCAAGTTCGACCTGCCTCCATCTTCAGCAGATCATCGTCGAGTGTTGGCCGTGCTGCGCTTTCTCGACTCTTAGCGCCACTGAAACTCTGCTCCAGCATCGGTCGCCCAAATGGAGGCCGAAGTAGAGTTGTGGCATGTCGGATGACTTCATTCTTCTGGCAGGTTCGGCTAGCCAGCGGCTCGGAAGCGACATTGCGGGCTACCTCCAATGTGAACTCGGACGTTGCGAGACCCTCCGATTTTCCGAAGGCAATCTCTTCGTTCGGGTGCTCGACAATGTCCGCGGCCGCGACGTCTTCTTGGTCCAGGGAACGGCCTTCCCGGCCAACGACAATTTCATGGAGCTGCTGTTCTGGATTGACGCGCTGAAACGAGCCAGTGCCGCCTCGGTCACGGCCATCATGCCGTACTTCAGCTACGCCAAGGGAGACAAGAAGGACGAGCCACGGGTGTCCATTCGGGCCCGAGTTTGTGCCGATGCCATTGAAGCGGCCGGGGTCGACCGGGTTGTCACTCTCGATCTGCACGCTCCGCAGGTGCAAGGCTTCTTCAAGGTGCCGGTCGATGATCTCTATGCCATGCCGGTCCTGTGCGACGCCATCAGCGCCAAGTCCCTGCCCGATCTCGTGGTGGTCGCACCCGACGCCGGTTTCGCCAAGAAGGCCCGACAGTGGTCGGAGCGCCTCAATGCGCCTCTGGCCATCGCCGACAAGCGCCGGGTTGATCACACCGAGTCGGCGCAAGTGATGGAACTGATCGGTTCGGTGGAAGGTAAGACGGCCCTGCTGGTCGACGACTTCACCACCACCGCCGGCACCCTGACCGATGCGGCACGAGTACTGGTCGAACGGGGGGCAACCTCCGTCTACGCAGCAGTGACACATGGGCTATTGGCCGGCCAGGCCATCGAACGTCTCGAAGCCAGCCCGATCGAGAAGCTCTTCATGACCGACAGCGTGGAAACGCATCCGGGACCACTCTCGTCGAAGGTCGAGATCATTTCGGTGGCCAGCCTTTTCGGGGAAGCCATTCGGCGGATCTCACGACGAGAGAGCATCTCCGTCCTGTTCAAATAGTCGGGCCCAACTTCTTTGACCAGTAGACGGCGTTGGAGATCACTCTGAACCCCATCGCTTCGTTGATGGCAATCATGTGCGAGTTCACTTGGGCATTGAACGTACTGATCGATGTCGTGCGAGGGAACCGCTCCGCCACCGCTCTCAAGTTGGCCACTTTCACCGCAAAACCAAGTCCGTGACCACGATGCTCCCGCATGACCAACGTGTCGTGCTGCCATGCCGATTCCGGCGCACCTCGCGGCACGACCACTTCACTGAATGCCGCCAGCCTTCCGCTGGCGTCATGTCGAGCCACAGCTGACACTTTGTCGCGCTGCTGTTGGTCCAGGCTCGCTTCGATCTGACGGACCCTCACCTCGTCCCACAGTTCCTCATCGAGATCCGTTTCACCGACGGGAATGTCCGTGGACATGCGACGTCCCAACTCACATCGATCGGCCATCCACTCGTCGGGCCAGCGGCTGCCAAAGATCAATATCGAATAGCCGTCCGGAGCAGTCTTGGGTTCCTGCTCGAGCGCGACCATGGCCTCGGGCGCCAGGGGAAGCTTGATTTGCCTCTTGGCGAAAAGGAGCGCTGGTTCAAAGCCATGCTGCTCTGCGAAGCCTTTGGCCGTGTCCACGAAATTCGACCGAACGGGTGACTCGTCCATCCCACCCAGTTCGGTGCGACCCAGGGCTCTCGCCTCGGCTTCGGCAGCAGCCAGCAGGGAAGTACCGATCCCTCGTCGTTGGAATGGCCGGGGTACCTGAATGTTCACCCTGGCCAGATGCGCGTTCTCGCGTCTGAACATTTCCAGGTCAGCGACCCCCAGGACGGCTCCGTCCTCGAGGGCCACGTAGCCGATGTGCTGTTCTGGCCCATCGGCATCGCGCAGCTGGGCCAATCGCTCGGCCCGCTGCCAACCAGGGAGATCCGGCCAGAGTTCCAGGTCGGCTCGATGTACCACCGCGAACCAGCGGTCGAAGTCCGTCTCGTCGAAGGGATCGACACGAGTCACCTGCATTTCCCTACGATGCCATGCAAGCTGAACCGGAGGAGACGAAGACGTCATGGATTGGACCGCTTGGGCCGAACAGGCCGTCGACACCTTGACCATGACGCCGAGTTCAACGGACGAGGCCTGGAGGGAGCTTTTTGCCCCCGATGGCACATACCAGGATGCGGTCACTGCACAGACGGTGGACGTGGCTTCGGTGTACGCCATGACCCGATCCAGCTTTCCGGACTGGAAGATGACGGTCACCAGTGCCGCCGGCGACACCCAAGGCGGGTTCATTGAATGGGAGAGCTCCGGCCACCTGCCCCATGGACCCGCCGTCACATTGCATGCCTGTTCGGTGATTGACCTCTCCCCAGACGGGAAGGTCACCCGCTGGCGGGACTACTTCGACATGGGTGAGTTCACCCGGCAAGCCGAAACCACCGGCTGAATCACCGCAGGACGGCACCAAAGGCATCGGCCACTGCGGTGATGCAGGAAGCTCGCACTGTTCCTACTTCCTCGTCGGTGAGCGTGTGGTCCGTCGAACAGAAACGAAGTCGGTACGCCAGGCTGCGCTGGCCTTCGGGAATTCCGGGCCCTCGGTAGACGTCGAATAGCTCGACCGACTCGAGCAGGTCGCCGGCCGCTAGGCGCAATGCATCGGCCACCAGATCAGCCGGGTGCGTGTCCTCAACGACGAGCGCGAGGTCGATGTCGGAGGATGGGAATCGACTGACGGCAGCAGAAAGGGCCGAGCGACGAGCGACCACCTCCTCGTCGAGCAGCAGACCCAAGTCAACCTCGAGCCACCCGATTCGTCGAGCTGTCGTGCCCGAACCAGTCACTGCGGTCAACCCGAAGGCAGTCGCCACCTCGTGGTCAATCTCCCCCAGAGTGCCGATCACCGTGACGCGCGATCCGTCCGCGGCATGGGCCACCAGTTGTGCCGAACGACTGGGATGCAGACCAGCACCAGCAGGAATTCCATGTTGGCTGTTCACTACTCGGACACCGCGCAAGCTGAAGGCATCGGCCACTACTTGCCAGGCCGCTGCCGCCGTGCGGGCGTCGTCTCCCTCAGCGGCGAAGACCACACTGAGCCGCTCTCGCTCGCCGGGAAGCAGCGCCGACTGCGTCCCGCCAGCCCCGGCGCGTTCAACCACACGCGGGGCCCCGTCATCTGGATGCGAGAACACCACACCAACTTCATAGAGCCGCACGTCAGCGTTGCGGCGACTGGCGTTGTAGGCCAAGGCACCAAGAAGGCCCGGCAGGAGCGAACGCCGCAAGAAAGGGTCCTCATTGGCCAACGGGTTGGTGACGCGCACGGCCCGGCCACTCAGCCCTACCTTCTCGTCGGCTTCAGCCGATATGAACGAGCTCGTCCAACCTTCTGATGCACCGAGCCCACAGAGCACGTCCTTTAGCTTGCGACGCAGGCGCTGCATGCCAGAGAGATGGCCTGGCTGTGGCCAGGTGGGGGTATGCAACGGCACATTGGCGTAGCCAAAAGTCCGAGCCACTTCCTCAATGACATCGTCGATCCCGAACGGAGCACCCCGCACATCGGGTCGATTGGTGGGAACCGTCACAGTGATGCTCTCACCGTCGATGCGGCAGGCGAATCCGATGGGGGCGAGAAGGTCGGCCACGGCTTCGGCACTCAGCGGTACACCCACCTGCCGCTGCACGCGGGCCAAGGGAAGGATGAGTTCGAAGGGCGCGGGGACCTCGCCTCGCACGTCGAGTCGGCCGTCGTACACCACCAAGGCGGGCACGCTCTCGGTTAGGACCTCGAAGAACCGGTCTACGGACTGGTCGATGCCGTTCGGGTCACAGCCGCGCTCGAATCGAGCCGAGGCCTCGGAACGCAATCCCAAGCTCTTTGAGGTGCGGGCAATGGACATGGGCGTGAAGTAGGCGGCCTCAAGCAGCACATCGGTGGTGGCACCGGATATTTCCGAGGACGCACCACCCATAATCCCGGCCACCCCGACTGGGGTGTTCTCGGCATCACAGATGAGGCAATCTTCACCAGTGCTGCCCAGTCCCGGTCCAGGCTGGCCCACCGTGCGGGTCACACCATCCAGAGTTTTGATGGTTTCCCCCGATGAAGCCCGACGGACAATGAGTCCTGACCCCGGCAGCCGGTTGATGTCGTAAGGGTGGGTGGGCTGGCCACGTTCGAGCATCACGTAGTTGGAGGCATCAACCACGTTGTTGATGGGCCGCATGCCGGCCAGCGTCAAACGTCGGGCAATCCACGACGGCGACGGACCCACGGTGATGTTGCTGCCGACCGACACGGTCAGCCGCGGACAGAGCTCTGGCGCTTGCACCACCGCGGTCGCCTTCTCCGCCACCGGCGTCCCGTTGTTCGGGGCGGGCGGAGGCACCGGCAAAGTGAAGGGCAGTTTCAGGCGGGCGGCCAAGTCCCGGGCGATGCCCGCGATGCACCAGGCATCGGGGCGATTGCCCTCGACGGTGATGTCAAACACCACGTCGGCCTCAATCCCCAGTGCCTCAGTGAGCGGCGTACCGGGTTCCCCAGCGACGTCGTCGCCGATCACCAGAAGTCCAGCGCCATCGTCAGTCAGACCCAGTTCAGCACCCGAACACAACATCCCGTTCGATACGACGCCGCGCATTTTGCGCAGGCCGATCTCGAAGCCCCCGGGCAGAACCGCTCCCACCGGGGCCAGCGGCACCCGGTCGCCCACGCCGAAGTTCTTGGCACCACACACGATCTCGAGTGGCTCGCCCCCGGCATCGACCATCACACGCCGAATTTTGTCGGCGCCCTCAATGGACCCAACCTCCAACACGCGGCACACCACCACGTCCTCGAGTCCCTCGCCCACCCGCTCGACTTCTTCGACGACGAGGCCGAGGCTGTCAAGCGCGGCAGTCAGCTCCCCGATGTCATCGGGGAAGGCGGCGAAATCTCGAAGCCAGCTGAGTGGGGCGCGCACGAATCTCTCTCTTGTACGGGGGTGAACTTAGAATTGCGACAGGAAACGAATGTCGTTCTCAATGAACGAGCGAATGTCCGGGATCTCGTGCCGCATCAGGGCCAGGCGGTCGATACCAAACCCAAAGGCGAATCCAGACCACTCGTTGCTGTCGATACCAACAGCGGCAAAGACGGCTGGGTCGACCATGCCGCAACCACCCAGCTCCACCCACCCGGTGTAGGAGCAGGTCTGACAACCACTCCCCCCGCATATGGTGCAGGAGATCTCGTATTCGGCTGACGGCTCGGTGAACGGGAAGTAGGCCGGTCGCAATCTCGAAGTGATCTCAGGGCCGAAATAGGACTGCGTGAAGGTCTGAATGGTTCCTGCCAGGTCACCAAAGGTGATGTCCCGGTCGACGACCAACCCTTCGATCTGGTTGAACACGGGCAGGTGTCGCGCGTCCGCTGTGTCGAGCCGGTAACACTTGCCCGGCATCACAGCGTGAATGGGCAGCGTGTCGTTCCGCACCGCCTCTTCCATCAGATGGACCTGTACCGGTGAGGTGTGCGTGCGCAGGAGCACTGTCTCGGGTTCCCCGACATCGAGATACATCGTGTCGTACATGCCGCGAGCCGGATGAGCCGGCGGCATGTTCAACGCTTCGAAGTTGTACCAATCCGTCTCGGCTTCAGGTCCCTCGGCCACGACAAACCCCATGCCCACGAAGACGTCCTCCAACGCGTCGCGCGCCTGGGTTACCAAGTGCAGATGGCCTCGTTGCAACGGAGCACGAACCTGGGAAGGAATGACTTCAGTCAAATCGAGCTGATCAGCGGCCAGGAAGAGTGCTCGCTCGGACTCGGCGAGCTCACCTCTCCGCTGGGCCAGTGCCGCTTCCAGGCCGGCCCGTACCTCTTGCAGCTCGCGTCCTGCTTCCCCTCGCTCCTCCGGGGAGAGCGATCCCAGGCTGCGCTGGACCTCGGCCAGCGCCGACTTCTTACCGAGCAGCTCTGCTTCGACCTTGGCCAGCTCGTCCGTGGACGTGGCTGCCTGGAGCTTCACCTTGCCCCGTTGGAGGATCGCTCCCGTGTTGAACTGGCTGTCAGTCACGTGTCCCAAAGTCTCCACATTCGTTGCCGCACCGCGATCCGTCGGATGAACGAGTGCCCCCCAAGCTGCCCGAAATGGTAGATGCCCCGCCAGCAGCCGCCGGACGATCCCGGCCGGACGAGGTCATGATGCGCTGGTGCGACGCTGCCGGAGGGCCTCAAAGCAGAGCACGGCACAGGCCACGCCAACATTCAAGGATTCGGCCTGACCTTCCATCGGGATGGCCACCGCCCCGCCAATGAGCTCCTGCAGTTCATTCGTCAATCCCGCTGCCTCGTTGCCTAGGAACAGGGCCGTCGGTGTTGTCCAGTCCACTGAGGCGTAGTCCGTACCGCCGCTCACCGTTGTGGCCACGGTGCGATAGCCCTCGCGGTCAGCTCTCCCACCGCTGCTGTCACATCATCAACGACGCCGAAGGGCACATGAAAGATGGATCCGGCCGATGCCCGCACCGTCTTGGGGTTGTAGGGATCGACGGATTCGCCGGCAAATATGACGCCACTCACCCCGGAGGCATCAGCCGTCCGCAGTACCGTTCCAGCGTTTCCGGGATCACGGACGTCCACCATCACAACAACGAGGGCGCTGTCGTGAGCTTCCCGGCTCAGAGTGGACATGGGAACGTCCAGCATCGGCAGCACTGAGAGCACGGGCTGAGGAGTCACCGTGTCGGCCACTCGTTCGAGCACCCCGGCCGCCAAAGGGAAGACGCGAGCGCCCGCTGCCTCGGCCCCCGAAAGGGCCTCCGCGGTCAGGGCATCGTCGGCACCACCTGGTGCCACGTAGACCGATTCGATGTGAGCGCCAGCGCGCAGTGCGCACCGCAACAGCTCAGCCCCTTCCGCCACGAAGACGCGTTCGGACCAACGGGCCGAACGCTTCTGCAGCAAGCCGCGCACTCGGCGAACCCGCCGGTGCGTGAAGGCGAGCGGTTGGCTCAGGAAGCGACCTCGGCCACCGGCTGGTTAGACAGCGCGTCCTGGGCGGCCCGCACCAAGGCACCGAAGGCCTCGGCGTCAGTGACGGCCAGATCGGCCATCACCTTGCGGTCGACCTCAATCCCAGCCAGGTGCAGACCGTTGATCAGGCGGCTGTAGCTCATGCCATGCAGGCGAGCAGCAGCGTTGATGCGCTGGATCCACAGCTTGCGGAAGTCACCCTTCCGGGCACGACGGTCCCGGAAGGCGTACTGCATGGAGTGCATGAGCTGCTCGTTGGCGGCTCGGTAGGTGCGGCTCTTGTCGCCGTAGTACCCCTTCGCCTGCTCCAGTACGGCGCGGTGGTGCTTACGCCCGTGTACGGATCGTTTGACTCTGGCCATCGGGGGTCCTCCTCTCTTCTCGTGTGCGTACTCAGTGCGCGCAGTGCTGCAGCGCGGTGAATCAGATGCCGAGCTGGCGGCGTACGGCTCGCGTGTCTGCCTTCGACACTTCGGTCTCGCGCTTCAGGCGACGCATGCGGACACTGCTCTTGGTCTCGAAATTGTGTCCCTTGAACGCCTTTTCGCGACGCAAGCGACCAGTCCCGGTGATCTTGATGCGCTTGGCGGCACCCTTGTCGGTCTTCATCTTCGGCATTCGTTCATCCCTCTTCGGTTGGTGCGACGTCCTCGCTGACCGCTTCGGCCACTGGCTCTGCGCCACTGGTGGCTTCCACGGGAACCGGCACTTCGTCGACAGACGCCTCCGGACTGACCGGGGCCTTGTCTCCTCGTGTCTGGTTCTTTTCCCTCGACTGGGCGGCCTGACGGGCCCGCTTGTCGGGAGCAAGCACCATGATCATGTTGCGGTTGTCGAGCTTGGGCTCGGCCTCGATCTTCGCTACGCCTTCCATCTGTTCGGCGATGCGATCGAGAATGCGCTTTCCGTGCTCGGGGTGGTACACCTCTCGGCCACGGAACATGATCGTGATCTTGACCTTGTGTCCCTCGTTCAAGAACTTGCCCACCTGCCGGGTCTTGGTGTCGAAGTCTCCCGGGCCGATCTTCGGCCGGTACTTCATTTCCTTGATCCCGACGTGGACCGTCTTTCGGCGGCTCTCCTTAGCCCGTTGGGCCTCGTCGAACTTGAACTTGCCGAAGTCCATGATCCGGCAGACCGGTGGATTGGCCATAGGGGCCACTTCGACCAGGTCCAGATCGAGTTCCTTGGCGATGGCCAGGGCCTCGGGTAACGCCTTGATGCCTAACTGCACACCATCGGGGTCCACGAGTCGGACTTCACGGGCACGGATGCGGTCATTGATCCGGTGCTCAGTTGTAGTTTCAGCGACGATGCGGCATCACACCTCTCACTCGGGCCGCGGTCTTTCCGCGAGCCATTCGAAGGAGCGAGGCCGACCAGCAGGCAACGCCTGCGGCGGAGAACCATCGACCTGGCGCACCTACAGTCACCAAAGCGGTGGACGTGTGGCCAGGTGGAGGCCCCCTAGTGGGAGGCCCCGCTTCCATGTAGTCAAGGCACATACAGTACCAGCATGAGCAGCCTTTGGACACCGTCGGGCGAACACATCCCAGGTAAGGAAGGTGGTGGACCCGAAAAGCCCCCTTCGGCCCCCCGTGGGGGCGTTGCCCCCGCCGAGGCGGAGAACGAGGAAACCCGAGAACAAGTAGAGGCCATGCGCCGCCAGCTGGCCAACACGCCAGCCGAAGTGGTGGTCTCCAACCACTGTTACGGCCTCTTTGAGTTGGCCGCCATCTACCTCTCGCAGAACCCTCCGATGCTGTTCCAGGCCAGGTTGGCCATCGACGGGCTGGGCTATTTACTCGACGGCCTGCGCGGACGCCTGGGCGAAGCCGAACCGGCGCTATTCGAGGCCCTGTCCCAGCTGCGACTGGCCTTCGTCAACCTCGAGAGTTCCCAGCAGGCGGCCGACGAACAAGCGGCGGCGGCCGATAACAACTAGTTCGTACCCCTTCCAAACTCAACTTAGGGCTGAGTGCTCTCGAGGGTTGCTTCGAAGGTGAGATCTCACCTCGTTTATTAGTCAGTATCGGACGAAAGGCGGATGGTCATGTCGGCCACAGTGCCAGCAAGCGTTTCGAGGAACAGAAGCACACATTGGAACTGGCGGCGAGGAGCACTCCTGGCCGTCTTGGCTCCACTGGCTGCTCTCGCTTCGATGTTCGGCGTGGGCACACAAGTGGCGGCAGCCGCTTCGCCCACCTCTATGTAGCCCAAGGCGGCAACAACACGTCGAACAACTGTCAGAAGTCAAGCACTCCGTGTTCGACCGTCACCTACGCACTGGGCTTAGCGGGCTCGGGGGCAACGATTGAAGTCACCGGCACCATCTCCGACAGCATCACCATCAATCAACCGGTGACGATCAGCGGCGCCGCTGCCCCCGCAGCAAATCCGGCGGAGATCAACGCTCCTCACCCGCAGGAGAGCGTGATCGTTGTCAATTCCAAAGGCACTGTGAATCTTGCGGACCTCACGTTGGAAAATGGTTCGGGGAACTTGGATGGGGACGTCTTTTTGGGTGGCGGTATTGAAGTCAAATCTGCCGCCACTGCCACGGTAAATGTCACTGGCTCAAACATCTCGGATAACCGGGGCGATTTGGGTGGTGGGATCTACAACCACCAAGCCACGGTGAACATTATTGACTCGACCGTTTCGGGAAATACTGCCGGCCAGGGTAGCGGAATTGACAACGTCGGAACGATGAACATCAATGACTCGACCATTTCGGGAAATATTGCTGACGACGGCTCGGCTGGTGGGATTTTGAATTACGGAACCCTGAACGTCACTGACTCGACCGTCTCGGGCAATACAGTCACCGCTCACGAAAACCAAGACGCCTTGGGTGGCGGGATCGAAAACATCGGAACCGTGAACCTCACTGACTCGACCGTCTCGGGCAATACAGTCACCGCTCCGGACCAATACGACGCCGTGGGTGGCGGGATTTTCACCGACTCGGGCCGGATCAACATCACAAACTCGACCATCTCGGGCAACTCAGCCGGCGAGGGCGGCGGTATCTTCACTTACGGAATAGCGAATTTTCTCGAGTCGACCATTTCAGGCAACAGTGCTCTTACTGGGGAAGGCGGTGGGATCCTCAACTCCAGTGGAACGGTGAAGGTCACCGACTCCATCCTTGCCACCATTGGGGGCCCTGCATCTGGGAGCGAGTGTGTTGGACCGCTCTCAGACGGTGGTAACAACGTCACTGACGACACCTCCTGCGGCTTCGCCAGTAGCGAAGTGAATGCGAAGTCCGAGCGTCTCAAATCACTCGCGTACAACGGCGGGCCGACACAGACCATGGCGCTGACCTCTGGCAACCCGGCCATCAGATCCGTGCCAAGTGGCTGTTCGGCCACCGACCAGCGCGGTGCAATTCGTCCGTCTTCCAACTGTGACGCTGGGGCCTACCAGAGCAATGGCGTGTTTCCGACCTCTTTCATGGTGACCGACTTCCTCACCACAACCAAGAACGCCACCACGGCGGTGCTGGGTGAAACGGGATTGCCTCCCGCTGCCATCGGCACCGTCCTCTTCGAAACGGAATCCGGTATTGCGTGCATCCTCCAGCTCACCGGCAGGCCTGGAGAAGCCACCACCTGCTTGGCCGACTTTGGTCAAAATGTCCCATTTGTCATCACCGGCTTCTTCGATGATACGGATGGGATGTACCTCTCCTCGAAGTCGACCAACGAGGTCAACCCGCACCAGTAGCAAACCGACGGATTCATGCGACCATTTGTCGGCTCGCGCAGCGACCTCGGTGATCCACATCGGTGGGGCTACATGGAATTCGTTCTCCGTCCGTTTCGCCCGTCAGGGACGCTGTGAGCTATTTGGCCACCGTCACCAGCGATCGCGCCTCGTCTCGACCACGGTGACCCGGCACCACCACGAAGCACACCTCCGTGTCCACCTCGATCATGCGGGTGCCATCGGCGATGGCTGTGGCGTGAAAGTCGTAGGTGGTGCCGCCCTCTTGGACCACCACACCGAGCCCCCGCCCCTTGTCGTAGGAGAGCACGCGGCCCGACCGCACCACTCCGACGGTTTCGGTCACCTCAATGCACAATCTTGGCGAGCGCGATCTCCAGGATGTCGCTCGCCCCGTGGTCACGCAGGGCGGGGATGAGGATGTTGATATCTGCCTTGTCCACCACGCTCTCGACGGCGAACGCTCCCCCGCCCGACAGTTCCGAGATGGTGGGTGCCCGCATTGAGGGCAACACTCCCAACACGGCATCGAGATTCTCCGCCTCGACATTGAGTTTGACCAACACCTTGCCCCTGGCCTCCAGCGTCCCCTGCAGCAGGGTGAGGATCTGCTCCATGGCGTGGCGCTTGGCCGGATCGGCCGCGGCAGCGGGATTGGCGATGAACTCGGTGTGGGAGACCAGCAGCACCTCGATGATCTTCAGGCCAGCCGCCCGCAGGGCGCTGCCCGTCTCGGTCATGTCGACCACGGCGTCGGCGATGTCGGGCACCTTGGCCTCGGTGGCACCGTAGGAGAAGGAGATGTCGGCCTCAATCCCATGCTGGGCCAGCACCTTGCGAGTGAGTTCGGGGTACTCCGAACTGATGCGCAAGCGACCCGACTGCGCCGCCAGTTCGGCCAGCGAATTTACCGGCGACTGGTTGGAGACGGCCAGCACGACTTTGGCCGGATTGGAGGTGGCCTTGGAATACGAAAGCTCGCCCAGAGAGACGACGTCGCTCCCCCGCTCCTCAATGCAGTCACGCCCGGTGATGCCGAGGTCGAACAATCCGTCAGCCACGTAGGCCGGAATCTCCTGCGGCCGAAGGATGCGAACCTCGCTGATTCGGGGGTCGGCGATCGTGGCCCGGTAGGCCACATCCGAGGCACGTTGGACAGCCAAATCGGCGTCCTCGAAGAGCTGCATGGTGGCGCGCTCGAGGGAACCCTTGGGCAGGACGAGGCGAAGCATGGGTGTGATCTTCGCAGAAACACCACGGGTCTCGGTGCAGGTTGGTGCCTCAAGGTCTCGATGGCCGGGTAGCCAGCGGGCGCCTTAAGAGGGTGACAGCACCATTTGGGTGCAGCGAAAAAGGGCCATTTTCCGGCCCGTGGTCTCATTCGTCACTTCGGCATCCCAGACCTGCGTCTGGCGGCCGAGATGGGCCGGCGTGCAGCGGCAGAACACCCGCTCACCGACCTTGGCCGAGGACAAGAAGTTGGTCTTGAGCTCAATGGTGGTGAACGACGAGCCCTCCGGGATGTTGTTGCCACAGCCGATGGCAGCGCACCCATCCGCGAGGGCGATAACCGCCGGTGCGAAAAGGAATCCAGTGCCGGCGATGAGATTCTCGGTCACGTCGATGTGACCCGTCACCAGATCCGGGGCGGAGTGATCGAAGATGCAACCGAGTTGGCCCGGCACCCGATCCGAGAAGAACTCCGTCACCCGTCTCGCCCGCTCGATCGGGTCGATCAGGTCGATCGGGTCGATCTCTGGTTCTACTGGGCTCACGGCGGCGACTTTAACGTTGCCACTCGCCGGTGGCGGACTCGGTCTGGAGTAAACGGCGACTCTTTTCCCCTGAGTGCGCCGAGAAGTGTGATCGCCTCAAGCGCCAGCTACTGCCCGCAATCGACCGCTATCGCCAAAGCGGTGCACAGTGAGTTCATCGTCGACGTTCTCGCCCGCCCTACCTGCCGTACCAGGCGATCCCGGGCGACCAACTGCAGGTTGTCGACATTGGCCACAGAGGAACGTCTGATCCCGTCTTGCGCTCCGACCGGGACTTCGGTCGAGACCCCACGTACCGTGGAAGTGACTGGGGCAACCAAGACTGCATTGAGCAATCGCCCCATCGGATCACGTGTCATCACGACCACCGGACGTATTTTGTCCAGCTCAGCCAGCCACACTTCTCCACGTCTGGGGGCCGGAGTCATGGCGAGTTCTCCTCGGCATAAAGAGTCTCCCAATCGGTGTCGTCAGCCAATCCGCTCGTGTCACCGAGAAGTGCCAGTTCAACTTCGACGGTGGTCGGCGAGGTACCCCCATACGCCACAACATCAGCCTTGAGCCGCTCGAAGCGAATGAGCTGGTCGAGAGCCAAATCCACCACTTCCGAGGTCGATCGGGCTCCGCTGACCGCAACGGCCAGAGCGGCCTTGGCCCGATCGATGGTGATCGTGGCCTTTTCTTTCGCCATACTTTTTATACTACCAAATGGTGGTATTTATGAAGGCACGAGCTGCTTCAGTGCGCTCCCGGCAAGGGTGCCAGCGGCAACGTCATCATGCCGAGGTCGTCGGTGGCCGACTCGGTCTCGAGCATGCGGCGACCCTTGCGCAGGCGTTGACGCCACTTGTCTGGGTCGAAGTGCGCTGGTTCCGTGCGGCGCACGAAGTCATTGACCAGTGAGATGAAACGAGCCGGATCGGTGTGGTGCGGGAAGTGTCCGGCCTCGTCGAACACCTCGAGCTCGCTGCCCGGCATGGCGGCGTGGGCCAGTCGGCCATGGCCCAGCGGGATGATGGCATCCCGCCGACCCCAGATCAGGAGTGTCGGCATGCCTTCCGCCAAATAAGCCCGGTCGAGCATGGTGATGACCTGGCCCCGCCAGTCCACGCCCGAGCGCAGGGTACGCAAAATGGCCCGACGGGCCGCGGTATTGGGCAGCGAGTCGAACACGGCGAGGACCTCTTCGGTGTCACGTCCCATCGCCGTATCGAGTTGGCGCAACAGGTCGGCGGCAAAACGGCTGAACGCGCGGACTGGCGGTAGCCCGAAGAGCGGCATCAGGACTTCGACACCCGGCACGGCGGCGAGCCGAAGCACCGGGCTGACACTGCGCCCCACTCCGCCGCTACCCACCAAGACCAAGCGCTCGCACCGTTCGGGGAACTGGTAGGCGAACTGGGCCGCCACTCCCCCGCCCAGCGAGTGCCCGACCACCGTGGCCTGATCCACATCGAGCACGCTGAGCAGATCACGCATGCCGTTGGCGTAGGCCGCGACCGAGTAGTCCGCTCTCGGCTTCTCGGAGCGACCGTGGCCAAGGAGGTCGGGCGCAATGACGGTGTGGTCCTGCGCCAGCTCCTCGAGCACGGGACGCCAGGTGTCGGAACTGTCGCCAATGCCGTGAATGAGGAGCAGCACCGGTCCCTGGCCCATGCGCACGTAGGCCCGCCGATAGCCGTGAATCGTGACGTACTGCACGGTGGCCGCACCCTCGCGGCGACGACCAGCCTTGAAGCGGAACTCAGTCGGGTCTACTGGAACGTCTTTCGTCGGGCCATCCATGGCAACCCTCCGGTCCCCGGGCCCACGTCGGTGCGCCTACTGGCGAGCGTAGAAAACGGAGGTATCGCCGGCATGTCGGCGATGTAAACGCCAGATGAACGCCGAACGGTCAGAAGAGCCGGTCAATCAGGAAAGTGGGGTGCTGCGCAGCAATCGGACCATCTCAATCCCGGTCAACGCCGCCTCGCTGCCCTTATTGGTGTGATCGGGTTCGGACCGCTCCAGGGCCTGATCCAGCGTGTCGGTGGTGAGGACGCCGAAGATCACGGGCGTGCCGGTGGCCAACTGCACCTGCTGAATGCCCGAAGCACACTCCCCCGCCACGAAGTCGTAGTGGCCCGTGTCGCCTCGGACCACGGCGCCGAAGCAGAGCACCACGTCCACCTTGCCGGCTTGCGCGAAGGCTCGGGCCACCAAGGGAAGCTCGAAGGCGCCGGGGGCCCACGCCACCGTGATGTCATTGCGGTCGGTGCCGGCTTCGGCGAGCGCCTCCAGGGCGCCATTGAGCAGACGGAGCGTGATACCGCCGTTGAAGGTGGCGCAGGCGATACCGACGCGCAGGCCGGTGCCGTTGTGGCTGCCCACCAAGTGGGCGCCAACCCGCGGCGCCACTTCGTCGTGCGCCCCCTCGGGGAGCGCCATGAGATCCGAACCAGCCATTAGGGGTGCGATTGAATCACAAGACGTCGTCGAGGCCGTGCAAAATATGCCCCATCCGCTCGCGCTTGGTGCGCAGGTAGGCGATGTTCTCCGGGTTGGGTGACGGCTGGAGCGGGATCCGCTCGGTGATGTCGAGACCGAAACCTTCGAGGCCCCCGTACTTGGCCGGATTGTTGGTCATGACCCGCATGGTGGTCACGCCGAGGTCCACCAACATCTGAGCCCCAATGCCGTACTCGCGACTGTCCACCGGCAATCCCTGTTGCAGGTTGGCGTCGACAGTGTCGTGTCCTTCCTCCTGCAGTTGGTAGGCCCGGATCTTGTGGCCCAGACCGATACCCCGACCTTCGTGGCCCCGGAGGTAGATGAGGACACCACGACCCTCTCGCTCAATCAGGTCAAGGGAGGATCGGAGTTGCGGGCCGCAGTCACAACGCAGCGAACCGAACACGTCACCGGTGAGGCATTCGGAGTGCACTCGAACGAGGACATCGTCTTGGCCGGCGATGTCGCCCATGACCAGGGCGAGGTGCTGCTCGCTGTCGAGCACGGACTCGTAGACGTAGGCCTTGAAATCGCGACCCTCAGTGGGAATCCGGGCCTCGGAGACCAGGCGCACCAGCTTCTCGTTCTGCCGCCGGTAGCGGATGAGGTCGGCGATGGAGATGAGGGGCAGGTCGTACTTCTTGGCGAATCGCTCAAGTTCGGGCAGACGAGCCATCTCCGACTTGTCCTCGGTGACGATTTCGCACAGGACGCCGGCGGGCGCCATCCCAGCGGCACGACACAGGTCCACCGTGGCTTCCGTGTGTCCGGCCCGCTTGAGCACGCCACCGGTGCGGTAGCGCAACGGGAAGATGTGACCGGGGCGGTTGAGATCATTGGGTCGGGTCTTGGGGTCGATCAGTGCGGAAATCGTGGCGGCCCGGTCTGAGGCGGAGATCCCCGTGGTGGTGCCATGGCGGAAGTCCACACTGACCGTAAATGCCGTGCGCTGGGCCTCGGTATTGGCCGTGACCATCAGCGGCAGGTCCAGAGCATCGGCGCGCTCGGGCAGCAGCGGTACGCAGATGACCCCCGACGTGTGCGCCAGGAAGAAGGCGATGTTCTCGGGCGTAGCCGCTTCGGCCGCCATGACGAGGTCGCCCTCGTTCTCGCGGTCTTCGTCATCGACCACCACGGCCATGCCGCGACGGGCAATGGCGTCGATCGCCTCTTGCACCTCAGAGAAGCCCATCAGGCTGCCACCTCCACTCGAAGATCATCTCCCAGACGTTCCACTGACACCAACTTCCCGCGCCACACATCGGCCATCGTGCCTGCACCGGCGCCGGCAAACAGCGGCCGACCGTCATCGCCGCCGAACAGGGCCGGGGCCAGGTACAACACGTAGCGATCAACCAGACCGGCCACGTGGAAGTCATGGGCGACACTGGCGCCTCCCTCGACCAGCACCTGCAGCACTCCGAGGCGACCGAGCTCGGCCAGCACCTCTTCGAGCGCGCCCGACAGCTCGAGGGCGGGCAGCACCTTGGCTCCCGCCGGCACCGATCCGAGCACCACTCGCAGGGGCTGCACAGCGTCGGGGTCGTCCGGCAGTCGCACCGTGAGCTCAGGGTCATCGGCCCGCACCGTGCCGGCACCGACCAACACGGCGTTGGAGCGGGCGCGCAGGCGGTGTACGTCTTGGCGAGCCTCCTCGCCGGTAATCCAGCGGCTGGTCCCATCGGGCGCTGCCGTTCGGGCGTCGAGGCTGGCGGCCATCTTCAGCACCACCCAGGGCTGACCGGTGGCCCGGTGCTTGAGATACGGCGCCAACTGCTCGGCTACCTCGTCGGCAGCGACACCCACGACCACCTCAATGCCGGCGGCACGCAGGGCGTTCACTCCCTTGCCGGCCACATGGCGGTCTGGATCCTCGATTCCGACCACCACGCGCGTGATCCCGGCGCGCACGATCGCATCGGTGCAGGGCGGCGTGCGTCCGTGGTGAACGCATGGCTCGAGGGTGGTGAACAAGGTGCCGCCCCGGGCGTGCGGGCCAGCCAGCCGGAGCGCGGTGGCCTCGGCATGCAACCCTCCGGGCGGGGCGGTGGCTCCTTCGAAAATCAGTTCGGTGTCGTCACCGCCCACCACCACGCAGCCCACCCATGGATTGGGGGCGGTGGAACGACGGACGGATTCGGCCAGTGCCATGGCCCGGTGCATGTGCCGCTCGTTGGCGGCACCATCCCGGTTGTCTGGAGCGTCCATGACTGGCGTCCTCGTCTGGGGTCAGCGCTTCTGTCCCCGTCTGAGCTCCATACTAGAACACGTTTCAGTTTTTGTCGAGAACCCCAGTTCAGGGGGTCAGACCAGAAACGGGACTCAGCCCGGTGCGGGCGTCTGGCGCTCCCCCGCCGACGTCGACTGGCTGTCTGAGGCCGGCAGCGTCCGGTCGGCCACCATGACGTTTCGCTCGGTCAGAGTCACCTCGGCGGCCGAGCCCACCGGCACCTGTACGGCCGAGTTGGGCTGGTCGACGTAGACCATGACGTCCTCGTCGAGCAGGACGCCCAGGCGCGTGACTGACCCCAAGAAGGTGGTGGTCATCACGATTCCTCTCCCTCCCGGCTGCGCCGTCACCGCCAAGCCCTCGGGTCGCACCAAGACATCGACGACCGAACCGTTGGCCCGGGCCAGGTCTGGCGCCTCCATGGAGGTGCGAACGTCGACGGTGGTCCCGAGCAGGCTCACCCGTCCGTCGGTTACGACACCGGGGATCCGGTTCATGGTGCCCACGAACTCGGCGACGAACGGGGTGGCGGGCGCGGCATAGAGCACCGACGGCGTGTCGACCTGCTCAATGTGACCAGCTCGCATCACGCAGACCCGGTCGGCCATGGACAGCGCCTCCTCTTGGTCATGAGTGACGAAGAGGGTGGTGATCTTCAGGCGCGTCTGCAGGACACGGATCTGTTCTCGTAGTTGGAGCCGGACCTTGGCATCGAGCGCGGACAGAGGCTCGTCCAATAGGAGTACCCGCGGCTCAATGGCCAGGGCGCGGGCCAAGGCCACCCGCTGCTGCTGCCCGCCTGACATCTGATGCGGGTACTTGTCGGCTTGCTCCTCGAGGCCGACGAGCTCCAGCAGCTCGAGGGCCCGCTCACGACGGCGGGCCGTGGGCACCTTGCGCATACGCAGACCGAAGGCCACGTTGTCCACGGTCGTCATGTTGGGGAACAGGCTGTAGCTCTGGAACACCATGCCCATGTCCCGCTTTTGAGCCGGGATGCGGGATTGCTCCACACCGTCGACTAGGACCTGTCCGGAATCAACCGTCTCGAATCCGGCCAGCACGCGCAGCGCCGTGGTCTTGCCACAACCCGATGGGCCGAGGAGTGCCACCATTTCGCCCGGGGCCAGCGACAGCGTGAAGCCGTCGAGCGCCTGAGTGGCGCCGAAGCGTCGACGCAGGCCCACCAGGTCCACGGTGGCACCGCCATGTCGCTCTGCTACATCGCTACGGGCCGTCATGGTCATGCGGTTGCATCCTTTCTCAGGAGCGCGGAGCGCCGGATACGGCGCAGGTCGAACGAGGAGATCATCAAGAGGATGACCCAGGTGCCAATGAGGGCGACCAGCGATACGGCAACCGAAATGTGGGCGTTCTGGCTGTCGAAGAACACGATCCACACCGGTATCGTCTGCCATCCATCGAGGCTGGCCATGGTGAATTCACCCAGGACCAGCGCAACGGTGAGCACGGTGGCCGAGAGAAGGGCCGAGCGCAGGTTGGGCACGACCACCCGAAGCAGGGTGGAGCCCCACCGGCCCCCCAGCGATCGTGAGGCCTCGACCAGGGTGGTGAGATCGATGGCGCGCAGCCCCGCATCGAGCGAGCGGTAGACGAACGGCATGGCCAGCACCGTGTATTCGAGGCCTAACAAGTAGGGCGTCGACTTCAAGAACGTGGGCGCCACCTGAAGGACACCGACAATGAGGACCACGGGTGGGATGACGATAGGGAGAATGGTGATGCCATCAAAGACCCGGCGCAGGTTTGGATAGCGCAGATGGACGTACACGGTGGTGGGCACCATCAGGCCCAGGGTGATGGCCGTGGTCATGAGGGCCAGTCGGGCCGACAGACTGAAGGCCGCGCCGAACCCTTGCTGATGCGGAATAGACGTGTAGGCGACGCCACTCAGCCCGCCTTCCACCGTGGAGATGGAAAAACGGAAGGCGGCGTAAATGGGAATGAGGAAGAACGCGGCAGTGAGCGTGAAGACTCCCACTCGCCACCAGGCCACCGCCCGAAGGCGATCAGTGATGGCCGGCCGGGGCGCCTCGAACTGCTCGTCGGGCATACCGGCTTCGAACTCCGCTAATGCGACCATCGCGACGCCCTTCGCTGCAACATCGAATAGAAGATCATGGTCACCACGATGATCACGATGAGACCAAAGCCCAGCGCCTTACCGACATTCTGCTGGCCGGCAATGACATTGCCGTTGAGGAACGATCCGATTTGGATTGACGTCAGCGGGATACTGCCCGCCGTCAAGGCCTCGGCGGTGGCGTAAGCCGACAGGGCACTGCCGAACAGAAGCAGGACCCCGCCGAGGAAGGAGGGAAGAAGCACGGGGCCGCCCACATATCTCCAGTACTGCCAACTCCGAGCCCCCATCCCCTCGGCCGCCTCACGCCACGACGGGCGCAGGCCCTCGAGGGCCGGCGTGATGACCAAAATCATGAGCGGGATCTGGAAGTAGCAATAGACCAGCGCTACGCCCGTGAAGGTGAACAGCGTGAAGCCGTGGTCATACGGATTGATGTGCAGGACGTTGAGCCAGTTGGTGACCACGCCCACCGTGCCCAGTGCGGCAATGAAGAGGAAGGCCAGCGGGACACCGCCGAAGTTGGCGAACACACCCGAGGCCGTGGACACGATGCGCTTGAGCGCACCGCCTTCCATGCTGACCACCGCATTGGCGATGACCAGTCCGGCCAGCGCTGGGACGATGGACGTCACCACCGCCAGCCGGAGCGTGGTCTCGAAACCGTGCAGGTAAATGCCATGCGTGGCCATGGTGATGTTGCCGAACGTCCAACCGCCCGACGGGCTCTGGAACGCGCCGACCACCACGGCCAGAGCCGGCAGGCCCAGGAAGAGGAACGTGTAGATCGCGAACGGGGCCAGCCCTAAGGCGGACACCACCTTTGATCGCGTCAACTTCCGTGGACCTGCCTGCCCTGCGTCTGCCGGCTTACCGGCAGTCACAATGCTCAACCGCCGGTGGCCGATGCCCAGTTCTGGGTGACCAGAGTTTGGGCCGCAGTGAGTTGGGACAGGCTCGGGAAGGTCACACTCCCCTTGGGGGCGGCCGGCAGAGCGGCGTAGGCCTTCTTGTTCACCGTGCCGTTCTTCACCAGGGTGGTCAGCTCAATCGGACGAGCTGCACCTTCCAGCCACAGGTTCTGACCGGTGACCGAGTACAGGTACTCCTCCCACAGGCGAGCGGCGGCCGGGTGCGGCGCCGTGGCGCTGATGGCCTGGCTGTAATAGGCGGCGTAGTGACCGTCCGTCGGGATGACGATCTTCCAACCAGGGACCTGGCTGGAGATCTCAGAAGCCTGCAGGTAGTCCCACCAGATCACGATGGGCGTTTGCCCGCTCTCGACGGTGGCCGGACCGGCCTGCACGGGCACGAAGTTGCCCTCGGTGTTCAGCTTCTGGAAGTACTGGATCCCCGGCTCAATGTTGGTGAGCGAGCCACCGTTCGCCAACGCTGCGGCATAGACCGCGGAGAAGGCGGCGCTGGCCTGGGTTGGGTTGCCGTTGATGGCGACCTGGCCCTTGTAGATCGGGTTCAGTAGCGACTTGAAGGAAGTCGGGGCCACCTTGACCTTGGCCGGGTTGTATCCGATGGCCACGTACCCTCCGTAGTCGTCGAACCAGTCACCATTGGTGGCCTTGGCCGTGGACGGGATGCTGCTCCAACTCTGCACCTTGTAGGACGCCAGCAGACCGGTCTTCGCCGCGTTGATGGCGAACGACGTACCCATGTCCAAGACGTCGGGAGCACGGGACTGACCCTTCTCGGACGTCACGGCGTTGATCTCGTCCTGGCTACTGCCTTCGGGGTTCTCCGAAACGATCTTGATGCCGTACTTCTTGGAGAAGTCCTTAATGATGGTGCCGTAATTGGCCCAGTTGGACGGAAGGGTAATGACGTTCAGCGTCCCCTCCTTCTTGGCTGCCTTGACCAGTCCGGACAGCCCGCCAAAGGCGGCAGCCGATGTGGCCTTGGCTGGATTGGTCGCGGCCGCCGCCGGACCAGATGAGGCGATCCCGCTGAGGGATACCCCCATGGTCAGTGCGGCTGCACCGGCCATGAGCGTACGGGGTCGTAGTGGCATTCGTGGTTCCTTTCGTCGTTGGAGCATTGAGAAGCGGGGGTCAGCAGATCTCATTGGTTCAGTGTCGGGAGAGGAGGTCGATGAGGGCAGTGATGTCGTTGATCAACGCGGTGTGCGGCACGGTGGCGAGAGTGGCGGCATTGTGGGCGCCGGTGAGGACACCGACCACGGCCCGGGCGCCCGATTTGGTACCGGCTTCAAGGTCGCTCGTGGTGTCCCCCACCACGACCACGGCATCGGCGTCGGGAACGTGAAGCCGCTCCATGGCGCCGAAGATCATGTCGGGCTCGGGACGTCCTCGGCCGCAGTCGGCGGGCGAGAGGGCCAGATCAATGTGTTCGGCCCAACCCAGGCTGGCGATGAGGGCGTCGCGGGTGGTCGGTGCGAATCCGGTGGTGAGACAGACCTGGACCCCTTGGGCCCGCAAGGCATCGAAGGTCTCGACGACACCGTCTATGGGTTCGATGCGACCAGCCGCCACGATCCCCTCGTAGGCCCGAGCGAAGTCGTCGGTGGCCTGAGCGGCCGGCCCGGGGTCGAGCAGGTGGGCGAACACGTCGGCCTTGGACTGCCCCATGGTGTCGAGTACGTACTGCCGCGCCTCGGCGAACTGCTCACTGTCGGGAGCCACGCCCGCGGCGGTGAGGGCAACGGTGAAGGCCTCGTCCACGGCGCCGTCGTCGCGGACAGTGGTACCAGCCATGTCGAGCACGGCCAAGGCGAAGGGGCCGATCATTGGTTCACTCCTGCGGCTGCCAGGGTGTCGGCCGCGATGGCGGGCGAGCAGGTCATGCCCCGCCCACCGGGACCAGTGACCATCCACACGTCAGGGCTGAGCTCGACCCGAGCACAGATATCGCCGTCAATGCACTGCGCATAGACGCCCTCCCAGCGGCGCTGCACCGGGGGCACGTCCGTGCCGAGCACGGCGCTCGCTCGTTGCAGGAGTTCGGCGGTGGGGTCCTCGTCCAGGGCGAAATCGAAGGGCTCGTCGTAGGCGTGGGTGTCGCCGATGGTCAACCCGCCATGGGCCCGCTGGACCATGAGGAGTTGGAGGTGGTGCTGGGCCGACACCGTGTTCTGGGCCCCCAGCGGGTCGAGCGGGACCACGTCGTAGGCCGGGTAGTAGCGCAGCGAGTCGGCGTCAGCCAGGGAGGTGGTGAGCCGTGTGGCGAACGGGGCCGTCTCCATCATCTGCAGGCGCACTCGTCGGAGGCGGGCCGCCACTTGCTCGGCACCGGGCAGATGGTCGTAGGCCGCTCCAGTGGCGATGACCACAACGTCGGCCTCCCAGCGAGTGCCGCTCACGTCGACGAGCGCATGGTCCTCAATCCCGACCACCCGGCGGCCCGGATGGAAGGCGTAAGCGCCCTTGGCCTGGAGATAGCTGCGCATGGCGCCGAGAGCGAGCCGGGGTTCGACGATGGCATCTTCGCCGCAGTGCAATCCGCCCAGAATGTCGCCCTGCACGGCCGGGTTCATTTGCCGCACTTGGTCGGGCTCGAGGAAGGCGATGGAGCGGTCGGCCGCGCTGTCGTGTTGGGCGAACTCCTCCATGACTTTGCGCTCTCCGTCATGGAGGGCCACGGTGATGGAACCCTCAGCGCGAAAGCCGATGCCGGGGATGTCCTCGGCCATTTCCTGCCAGCGACGGCGGGCTCGCTTGGCAGCGTCGAGCTCAGCTCCGGTCCGGCGGCCGGAGACCCAGACCAAACCGAAGTTGCGGACCGAGGCGCCGGTGGGTCCTGCCTCGGCCTCGAGGTGTTGGACGGAGAATCCAGCTCGGCACAGTTCAAGCGCGTGCCAGGAGCCGAGAATGCCTCCGCCGGCGACCACCGCTCGCTTCACGTCGGCAGTATCACATCACGTCCGTTGAATTCTCAACCGTGTAACGCAACCTCCGAAACATTTCTTCTCGGTGTTGGCTTCCGATCACTTGGTTCATCTTGTTCACCCAACCGTCGCGGAAATCACGCTGCGTATGGCGTCGGCCGCTTCCCATGGACGCTCGTCCCCGAAGATGGCGCTGCCGGCCACAAACACATTGGCACCGGCTTCGGCGGCCCGGGGTGCGGTGTGCACATCAATGCCTCCGTCGACCTCAATGTCCAGCGCAAGCCCGTCCCGATCGACCGCTTCCTTGACCTTTCGGACCTTGTCCAGTATTTCGGCCATGAATGACTGTCCGCCAAAACCGGGCACCACCGTCATGCACAACACCAGGTCCACTTGATGGAGGAATGGCTCCACGGCCTCAAACGGCGTGACCGGATTGAGGGCGAGCCCGACCCGCAGACCGAGTTGGCGCATCTGTTCGATGAGCTCGGCGGTGTGTCCGATCTCGACGTGCACCGTGCAACCGTCGGCGCCGGCTTGCGCGAAGTCGGCCAGATACCGCTCCGGCTCGGTGATCATGAGGTGGGTGTCCAAGAAGAGGGGCGTGTGGCGACGAAGCGAGGCCACCACGGGTGGGCCGATGGTCAGGTTGGGGACGAAATGGCCGTCCATGACATCGACGTGCAACCAGTCGGCCGCCGGCGCCACTTCCCCGATCTGCTCGGCCAGCGCTCCGAAGTCAGCCGACAGGATGGAGGGAGCGATGCGGATGGCGCCGAAGGTGCCGGCGTCGCGGCGATTCGTTCCCGGCTTGCTCATCGGCGTCAGCTCAGCTGAAGCGGGCCCAGCACAGGATGCGCCGGAAACCATAGAAGTACGGCTCGCGTTCCCCCAGCTCTTCTAAGAGCAGTTCGCGGTACCGGTCGACGAACTCCTCGAAGAGTTCGGGACTGAGGCGGCTTCGGTACGGGGTGAGCAGTGAGCCCATGACCCACTCCACCACGTCGGAGGTCGAGCCCAACTCGTGGCCGTAGACCTCCATGCGCACGACCTGCTTGCGGGCCCCAAGTTCGTACAGCAAATCGGCATAGAGCTCAGGCGACAGGACGAAGCGGCCTCGGTCTTCGGGCACGTCGCCATCAAGTGCATCAATGAAGGGCGATTCGTTGGCAACCTGGCGCGCCAGCAGGTGCGAGGGGTGACGGAAGTTGGCCGGCACCTGGAAGGCCAACTGGCCTCCGGGGGCCAGCGCCGTGCGCATCCGCGCCAGCAGGTTGAGGTGGTCGTCGATCCAATGCAGTGATGCATTGGCGAACACGAGGTCGAGGTCTTGGCCCAGCCACTGCGCGATGTCCCCGGACTCGAATGAGAGGCCCTTCACGTCAGCATGGTCGGCTCGGGCTCGGGTCAGCATGGACTCAGAGAGTTCCACCCCGACGGTCGATGCGGCCTCCATGTCCTGATGCAGTTCCACGGTCAGGTCGCCAGTGCCGCACCCGAGATCGACCACTCGGCCCCCGGGTACCGGCGCACACAGAGCAACGAGGTCATCGAACGGCTCTCGCCGTTCCGAACGGAAGCGCTCGTACTGCTCCGGGTTCCACCCATCGAGTGGGGTCACGGTCACGGCACTCATGTTTAGTCGGTGCCGAGACGCTCCCCGACCGTCGGGCGTATTCCCCGCGCCCAGTCCTCTGCGGCCATTGGCGCCCTGCTCTCGGGTTGCACCTGAATGAGCTGTACCAGTCCCGTTCCCGCCTGCACGGTGGTGCCGGTCAAGGTGCCTGATAGGGCCGGGCTGGCGGCTGAGTCGACGTCTTGAGCGCCATCAGGCATGACGGTGACCTGCTGCACCATCAGACGCTTGCCCCTGAATGTGGTCCATGCTCGGCCCAGTCGCACCACCCGTTGGAGGTGTGCCGCCGATTGGGACCACTGCAGATGCAGATCCTCGCTGGTCAACTTCTCCGCTGTGGTCGGGGTGCCGATTTGGGGCTCGGGGGTTGGCAAGCCCTCCACGCCGTGCTCCAACGTCTCGACCAGGAGAGCGCTCCCCAACTCGACCAATTGCGTGCGCAGGGTGGCCAGACTGAGATCGGGCGTGATGGGGATCGACCGGCGGGCGTAGACCGCACCCGTATCGAGCCCTTCCTCTACCTTCATGATGCAGACACCGGTCTCGGCATCGCCGGCCAGGAGCGCCCGCTCAAGCGGCGCGGCGCCGCGCCACCGTGGGAGCAGCGAGAAATGGACATTCACCATGGGTACCTGGGCCAGGAGGGAGGCGGGGATGATGCGCCCATAGGCCACCACCACGGCCAGCTCGACCCCTGATGCCACGGCGTCGTCCATGGCGTGGGAGACCGGGATACCCAAGTCGCGGGCGGCCTGGGCCACGGGACTGGGAGTAAGGGCACCGCCCCGGCCGCGCTTTCGATCCGGCCGGGTGATGCAGCACACGATCTCGTGGCCGGCGTCGACCAGGGCCCGTAGCGGTGGGACGGCCATGTCCGGGGTGCCGAGATAGGCGAGACGAGCCATCAGTGCACCGTAGAGCAGCCTCGAGTGTCGGCTGCTTACTTGAAGAGGTTGGACAGCCCGTCGGGAGTATCAGATGGCAGCTGGAGCGCCCGGGCCCGAAGGATCTTCTTGGCCTCTTTGCGCTGGTCGTCATTGAGATGCTCGACCAGGAGGATGCCATCGAGGTGATCCATCTCGTGCTGGAGGGCTCGGCCCTCGAGTTCGGAAGCCTCGATTGAAATCTCATTGCCGTCGAGGTCGAGTCCGACCAGATGCACCGCATTGGGCCGCACGATCTCCCAGCTGAGACCGGGAATAGAAAGGCAGCCCTCGTCGTAGGTCCACTCCCCGTCGCTCTCCACGATGCTCGGGTTGATGACGGCAAGGGGCCCGTCACCCAAGTCGTAGACGAAGATTCGCCGTTGGACACCCACCTGGTTAGCGGCCAGTCCCACTCCGTTGGCGTCGTACATGGTCTCGAACATCGAATCGACCAACGACACCACCGCGCCGTCGATGTCCTCCACTTCGCGGGTGCGCTCCTTCAACACGGGGTCCCCGTATTGGCGGATGGCAAGGCTCGGCATGCGTTCAGTTTATCTGGGAGGCATAGCGGGCCGAACGACGCCCGCGCTCTGCTCAGAAGCTGGTCGGATCCACTTCGATGCGCAGACCTCGTCCGGTGGGCCGGGTGACGGTGGCCAGCAGATCGCACAGCGCGGCGTGTTCGGGAGCGCTGACCAGGAAGCGATCGTCGGGCAGGGCAGAGACGGTCACCGTGTCCGGTCCGGCTCGCTGGAGCTCATCGGCGTAGGTCGGGGCCAGCGTTCCCGAGAGCAGGGCGATGGCGGCGTAGGGCGGGAGACCGACGCTTTGCCGTATGGCGTCTTCTTCCGCATCGACGGCCGACGGGTCACCGGTGAGGGCTGCCCGGAGCACCGGATGGTCAGGCACGCGGGTCTGCACCAGGACGCGGGCGATCCCGTCGCTGCGACGGGGACCAACCAGTCGGGATGCTCGCACCAACAGAGCGAGGGTCTCGTCGGTGGCGCTGACTCGAGGTGCGAGCAGATGCAGGTCTATGTCCAAGAAGGCGACCGCGGCGGCCCGTCGGGTCCGATGCAAGACGGCCTCGGTACCAATAAGCACCGGAGCGGTGGCGGGTGCTTCTGTCGTCGCCGTCGGTCCGGACACTTCAGCCACTTCGGTGCCGAGTAGCGCAGCCAACTCCTCGCGCAGGCGGCCGACGCCGGCCCGCAGCGTCTTGAAGCGAAGCTTGCCGCAGGCGGCGCAGACAATGGGACGTTCTTCGCCGCATTTGGGACAGACGAGGCGTTCGTCAACCTTGCGCACGGCGGCGGCACAGCGCGTGCATTGCGCCACTTCCCCACAGTGGGCGCACGCCAGTAGTCGAGCGCCGCCCACTCGGTTGAAGACGCAGACCAATGGTGGCGGGTTTGATTCGCCCTGGGCTTGGTCGAGGACTTGATGGGCCAGGCGGACAAACTCCTCCGAATAGAGTCCGGTGCGGGGATCGGCACCACGCCGATCGACCACTCGCAGCGGTGCCCACCCCTCGCGTTCGATGGCCCGAGTCGGTGCGATCACCGTTCGACCATGACGCAGAGCGGCGGTCGGGATGGGCGAGACCAGTAGGCAAGGTGCGCTGACTCGAACGGCACGCTGGCGCACCACATCGACGGCGCTGTAGGTGGGAGATCGCTCCTCTCGATACGCCTCATCGTGCGCATCGACCACGAGAGCAGCTCGAAGGCGCGGAATGGGGGCCCAGGCTGCGCCCCTGCTCCCAACCACGATGGGCCACCCGGCACGAGCGGCGGCCCAGTCCGTCGTGGCGGCATGGCCGCGGCGGGTGAGCCTCTGGGTCAGGCGCTCGGCCCAACCGTTGGAGGGAACAAGGACCAGCACGCTGCCCGGTTCGTCTGCGTTGGTCTGTTCGATCAGGGCCAGCACGAAATCAATGACATCGGTGGCCGGTGGCAAGCGGAGGATGGGGACATCGGGCGCGGCGAGGACCTGGGCCACCAATGCGGCCGCCGGTGGGTCCGGCACAGTGTCGAGATGCGCCCGTAATGGAAGTGTCGGCAGCTCCTTGACGGGAGCGATGGGCGACGCGGCGGTCAGGAAATACGACTCTGGTCCGGCCCAGCGCCAAGCCGCCCATCCCGCCAACTCGATCAGGTCCGAAGGCGGGCCCCAGCCGGACCAGTGGGCCAACGGCAGGAGCGCACGGTGTTGGTCAGGCGTGACATGGTCGTCGACCACCCAGCCTCCAACCCGGCGGCCATGCAGTTGCACCCGGACCCGCGTGCCCACGACCACGTCATGGGTCCACCGTTCGGGGACGGCATAATCGAACAGCTTGGGGACGGCCGCCACATCCGTGCGCACGCGCACGTAGCGGGGCGCCGACGTGGTGATCCCGCTCAGGGCTGGGTTAGAGACCCAGCGCGGAACGCAGGTCGTCTACCCGCGGCGTGGCTTCCCAGCTGAACTCCTTCTCCGAACGCCCGAAATGACCGTAGGCGGCCGTCTTCTTGTAGATAGGACGACGCAGGTCCAGGTCGCGCGAAATGGCAGCCGGACGCAGGTCGAACACCTGACGCACGGCGTCGGAGATCTTTTCTGGGTCGACCGCTTCGGTGCCGAAGGTCTCGACCATGAGTGACACCGGATGCGCCACACCAATGGCGTAGGCCACTTGGACCTCGCAGCGCTTGGCCGCACCGGACGCCACGACGTGCTTGGCCACCCAACGCGCGGCGTAGGCCGCTGAGCGGTCCACCTTCGAGGGGTCCTTGCCGGAGAAGGCGCCGCCACCGTGGCGGGCCATTCCGCCGTAAGTATCCACAATGATTTTGCGACCCGTCAGTCCGGTGTCAGCGTGGGGTCCTCCCAGCTCGAAGATGCCGGTGGGGTTGGCCAGAATGCGCACGCCCTCGGTGTCGAGGTCGGCGGGCAGCAACGGCATGATCACGTGCTCCGTGAGGTCGGGCTTGAGTTGCTCTTCCAGATCGATGCCAGGCGCGTGCTGCGTGGAGATCAGCACTGTGTCGATGCGAATCGGCCGACCATCCTCGTAGACCACCGAGACCTGCGTCTTGCCATCCGGCCGCAAGTACGGGATAGAGCCCACTCGGCGTACTTGGGCCAAGCGCTCGGACAGGCGGTGCGCCAGCCAGATGGGAAGGGGCATGAGGTCCGGCGTTTCATCACAGGCGTAGCCGAACATCATTCCCTGGTCGCCAGCACCCTGCGCGTTGAGCGTGTCCTCGCCACCGGAGCCGGTACGGAACTCGAAGGCCTTGTCCACACCTTGGGCTATGTCAGGAGACTGCGCGTCAAGCGACACCAAAACGCCACAGGTCTTGCCATTGAACCCGTAGGCGTCGTTGTCGTAACCGATCTCACACACGGTGTCGCGCACGATGGCCGGGATGTCCACATAGGTCGACGTGGTGACCTCACCGGCCACCACCACCAAACCGGTCGTCAGCAACGTCTCACAGGCCACTCGGCTGGCCGGGTCGCCGTCGAGCATGGCGTCGAGCACGGCGTCGGAGATTTGGTCGGCCATCTTGTCGGGATGGCCTTCAGTGACTGACTCCGAGGTAAAGGTCGTTTTCACGTCGAGCTCCGCTTCTCTTTCATGTGGGCGATCACCATATCCAACACGGCGTCTGCGACTGCAGTTTTGCTTGTCATCGGGATGTCGATGGCTCTGCCATCGGCCGACAAGATTGTCACGGCGTTGGTGTCGTGGTCGAAGCCGGCACCTGGGGCGCTGACATCGTTCACGACCAACAGATCGACACCCTTGCGGGCCAGCTTGCGGCGTCCGCGCTCGAGGACGTCATTGGTCTCGGCCGCAAATCCAACCAACACTTGCTGGGGCGTCCGTCGGGCGGCCAAGGCAGAGAGGATGTCGGGGGTCGGCTCCAACACCAGTTCGGGCAAGCCGTCTTCTTTGGACAATTTGCGGTCCGCCGTGACCTTGGGTCGGAAGTCGGCCACGGCGGCGGCCATGATCACGACATCGGCCTCGGCGCACACACCGTTGAGGGCGGCTTCCATGTCGGCCGCCGACTCCACTGCGACACGCGTGATGCTCCGAGCCACAGGAGCTGGCAGCGGCAAGGGAGAGCTGCTGACCAACGTGACCGTGGCGCCGCGACGAGCGGCCGCCGTCGCCAGGGCGTGCCCCTGCTTGCCCGATGATCGATTGGTGATGAAGCGGACAGGGTCGAGGGCCTCGCGCGTGCCACCGGCACTGACCACCACTCGAAGGCCAGCTAAGTCCTGTTCACTCACGGTGTCGGGCTGGGCCGTGCCGACATTCACCATGGACAGGGCTCGGTCCACAATGGTGGCCGGTGCAGCCAAGCGCCCTTCGCCACTGTCCCCACCCGCCAGCCGACCACTTTCGGGCGGCACGACGGCCACTCCACGCCGTTGCAGTGTGGCCAGATTTTCTTGCACCGATGCGTGCTCCCACATTTCGGTGTGCATGGCGGGACACACCAGCACCGGGGCGCGAGTGGCCAGAAGAGTGGCCGTCAATAGATCGTCGGAGAGCCCGGCGGCGTAGCGGGCCAGCAGATGGGCCGTGGCGGGTGCGACCACAATGAGGTCGGCTCCCTGCCCGAGTCGGGTGTGCGGTATGGGGGTGTCGGCCTCCCAGAGCGACGTCTGGGCCGGCTCTGAGGCGAGGGCTGAGAATGTCAGCGTGCCGACGAATCGGGTCGCTTCTTCAGTGAGTACGGGGATGACATGGCAGCCGGCGTCCACCAATTGGCGGCATACCTCGACTGCCTTATACGCCGCGATGCCTCCGCAGACACCCAGCACGATCCGAGGACCGCTCACCTGCTCATCCATGGCCATCGGCGGAATCCGCCGCGCCTCGATACGCCTAGCTCGCGGTCGGGTCCTCGTCCCCGACGACGACCTCGGCCAGCTCTTCGGCTTCGATGACAGCTTCGACAACCGCTTCGGCGACGGCTTCGATGACGATCTCTTCAGCCGCAATGGTCTCAAGCAGCGCGGCCTCGGCCAGAGCGGCGGCCAATGCGGCCTCTTCCTCTGAGTCAATCCGGGTGTAGGTGGCCTTGCCAGCAGCGATCTCTTCGAAGGCGATGGAGACAGGCTTGCCCGAGGTCGATGCGACCTGCGGCGGCACGACCTTGCCCAGGCCTTCGCCCAGGCTGTTGTAGTACGAGTTCACCTGGCGAGCACGGCTAGAACCCAGCGCTACCAGGGTGAACTTGGAGTCAACCTTGTCCAAGAGGTCCTCAATGGGTGGATCCATGAGCGTGTTGCGGCCTTTGGCCATCAGGTTTCCTCCGGGTTCGCGGCGCCAGCGGCTGCCGTTCGGGTGCGGGCAACTATAGCCCTCAGCTCGTCCACGGTCTGACCGAGCTGGTGGTTTACCACCGTGAAGGTCGCCACTCGCCTCGAGCGTTCGACCTCTTCAACGCCCTTTTCCACCCGTCGCTTGATGTGTTCTGTGTCGTCGCCGCGAGCGGCCAGGCGCTCCGCCTGCACTTCCAGCGATGGCGGGAGGAGCAAAATCACCACCGCGTCAGGTCGATGGACCAAGACTTGCTCGGCTCCCTGCACGTCGATCTCGAGCAGCACATCGGATCCATCGGGTGGATCCGGAATAGGGGTTCCCATAAGGTTGCCCAGGAACTCGGCCCACTCATAGAACCGACCTTGCGCAATGGCGGCTTTGAAGGTAGGTCGATCGACGAAGACGTAGGCGTTGCGTTCACGCTCGCCAGGCCGTGGTTGGCGTGTGGTCCAGCTCCGGCTCAGCCAGAGTGTGGGGTCCTGCGCAACAAGCTCTGCCGCAAGCGTGCCCTTGCCGGCCCCACCGGGGCCGATGAGCACGAAAATCAGTGGCTCAGCGCGCAGTCTCTTTGAGCAGCGCGTCCCGCTGCTTGGCGCCCAGCCCCTGCAAACGGCGGCTGTCGCTGATCCCCACCGTCTCCATGAGACGGCGTGCCTTCACCTTGCCCAGACCAGGCAGCGACTCGAGCACGGAGACCACCTTCATTTTGCCGACGGTCTCATCGGAGTCGGACTGGGTCAGGAGGTCAGCGAGGGAGAGATGGCCCATCTTCAGCTTCTCTTTCACCTCGGCCCTCTCACGACGGACCCGTGCGGCCTTTTCAAGAGCAGCAGCACGCTGCTCGGGAGTGAGTGCGGGAGGTTGCGGCATGAGCGAGACCATAGCGCCTCTGTTCCCCCTGTTCACACCCGATAGGCAGCCTCAGCCCAGGAGGCCGGAGAGTTCCGCTGCAAGCTCAGTGGCCATTTTGCGCAGGTGCCTCGGGTCGGGACCGGCTGAGAGCAGTGAGCGCGACGTGCTGGCCAGAACGCTCCCCGGCGCACAGTCTCCGAAACGCTCGGCAATCTGCTGCGGCACGGCACCCTGGGCCCCCAAGCCCGGAGCCAAAATCACCCCTCCTAGCTGGGACAATGGGAAGTCTGAAGGCGCCAGCGTGGCCCCGATTACCGCCCCCACTGTTCCAAGGGGCACGTCGTCGGATTGGTTCCATTCGGCGATCTCCCGCAGCAGTGTTTCCTCCACCGAGACGCCCGACGCGGTGACGGCGGTCTGCAACGGCCGGCCTTCGGGGTTCGAGCTTCGAGTCACCACAATCACACCGCGCCCCGTTTCAGCCGCGGCATTGATCATCGGCGCCAATGCGGCGAGGCCCAGGTAGGGGTGCACCGTGACCGCGTCGGCAGCCAGTGGGCTCCCCTCCTGCAACCATGCTCCGGCGTAGGCCGCGGCGGTCGAGTCGATGTCGCCTCGCTTGGCGTCGGCAATGACCAGGAGGTCGGCCGATTGCGCATCAACGATCAATCGCTCCAACTCGGCCATGCCGGCCGACCCATGACGTTCGAAGAAGGCCACCTGGGGCTTGATCACGGGAACTGCACCAGAGAAAGCCTCGATGCAAATGGCCGTGAAGGCACGCAGGCCGGACGCGTCATCGGATAACTGCCATGAGGCCAAGAGTTCGGCCGAAGGGTCGACGCCGGCACAGAGTGGCCCGCTTCTGTGCACCGCGGCCGCTACCCGCTCACCGAAGCTCGCTCTCGTCGCACTGCTCATGTCGCTCCATTCTTGCGCGCCGTCGCGCGCAGATCGCCCACCGTCGTTCCTCGTTTTGCACACCAACGCTCCACTCCGCGCAGCACCTTCCAGGGTGCCCTCGGGTCGCGGAACGTGGCGGTGCCCACCTGTACCGCATCTGCGCCGGCGTGTAGGAACTCGACGGCATCGCGAGCCGAAGCCACTCCCCCTACCCCCACGATGGCGGCAGCGGGAAAGGCTTTGCGGCACTCCCACACCGCCCGCACCGCCACTGGGTGCACCATGGGACCGGACAGGCCGCCGCCGCCGGCCCCCAACACGGGTTGTCCAGATTCTTCGTCTAGGGCCAGGCCGAGCAAGGTGTTGGTGAGGGTCAGGGCTTCTGCCCCAGCATCGAGAGCTCCGGCGGCGATCTCGACGATGTTGGGCACGTTCGGGCTCAACTTGGCCCAGCGCGGCAGCCCGCATTCGGTGACCGACAAGACCTCCGCCGTGGCCGCCGCCGAGTGGGCGAACATGCGCGACCGGTCCTCCACGTTGGGACAGCTGACGTTGACCTCGACCGCGACCAGGGCTGAGGCGCCAGCGACTGAGGTCGTGGTGGCCGCGGCAATGGCCGCCGCGGCGTCCCGATAGTCACTGACTGACTGGCCCCAAATACTGACCACCACCCTCGCCCCCAGAGCGCTCAGACGTGGCAGGTCTTCTTCCAACCAGACCTGGAGTCCCGGTCCCTGCAGACCAACGCTGTTCAGCATTCCCACGCCTACCTCGTGCACGCGAGGGGCCGGGTTCCCGGGCCAGGGGTGGATCGAGAGTGACTTCACGACGACAGCTCCGAGGGCAGAGAGCTCTCCGTAGTCGGAGAGCTCAACCCCATGTCCCGAGGTGCCCGACGCCGTCATCACCGGATTGGGCAGTGCGACTGAACCCACGTGGGTGGCCAGATCGACGCTGCCTGGCGTCATTGTCCGGCGCCGTGCAGTTCTTGCAGCGAGCGCACCACCAACGGGTGGACGCGACCGTCGGCCATCCCGGTGGCCGCGGCACGTGCCGCGGCCAAGGTGGTGAGGCAGGGCACGTGATACGCGACGGAGGCGGTGCGAATGTGTTGGCCGTCAGCCCGTGGGCCTAGACCACGCGGCGTGTTGATGACCAGTTGCACCTTGCCCTGGGCGATGAGGGCGACGGCATCGGAGGCCACCCCCTCCTCGCCCACCTTGGCCACCAGTGTCTCCACGTTGAGTCCGTTGGATCGGAGGTAGCCAGCAGTGCCGAGCGTGGCCGCGATGGAGAAGCCCATGGAATCAAACAAGCGCGCCACTTCGAGTCCGGCCGGTTTGTCCCGGTCAGCGAGTGAAAGAAAGACGGTGCCCGACTCGGGCAGTCGGGTGCCCGCCGCCATCTGGCTCTTGGCGAACGCCAGCCCGAAGGTGATGTCGATGCCCATGACCTCACCGGTCGATCGCATTTCAGGACCGAGCAAGGTATCCACGCCGGGGAAACGGTCAAAGGGCAGCACCGCTTCTTTCACGCTGACGTAGTCCAACGTCTTGATCTGACCGACCGCATTGGCCGGCAGGAGGCCCTCTTGGCGCAACTGCTCCAGCGACTGACCCACCATGACGCGGGCCGCCACCATGGCCAACGGGACGCCGGTGGCCTTGGCCACAAAGGGGACAGTGCGACTGGCTCGTGGGTTCGCCTCGAGCACAAAGACCTGATCGTCCTTGACGGCGAACTGCACATTGATGAGTCCGCACACGTCGAGGGCCGTGGCCAGAGCACGAGTGTGGGTCTCCAATGCCGCCAACACATCGGTGCTGAGCGACTGCGGCGGCAGCGTGCAGGCCGAGTCGCCGGAGTGGACACCGGCTTCTTCGACGTGCTCCATGATGCCGCCGATGAGGATCTCACCGGTGCTGTCGCGCACGGCATCGACGTCGACCTCGGTGGCATCCTCCAAGAAGCGGTCCACCAGCACCGGTCGCTCGGCGGTGACGCCACCTTCACGAGCCAGCGCCCCCGTGGTCAAGGTATGCATCACCCGTCGAACCGCTTCGTCGTCGTAGACGATCTCCATGGCTCGCCCACCCAGCACGTAGCTCGGACGCAACAACACCGGATAGCCCACTTTGCCCGCGATCGAAAGTGCCTCGGCTGTGTTGGTGGCGGTGCCTCCGGGAGGTTGGGGTACATCGAGCTTGGCGCAGAGCGCATTCCACTGCTCTCGGTCCTCGGCCAGGTCGATGGACTCGGGGCTGGTGCCCAGGACCAAACCGGGCGGGAGGGTACCGGCCAACTTCAACGGCGTCTGCCCCCCCAGGGCCACAATGATGCCGACCACGTTGCCTCCGGCGGCCTGCTCGGCCTCGAGCACGTTGGCGACATCCTCGGCGGTGAGCGGTTCAAAGTAGAGGCGGTCCGACGTGTCGTAGTCGGTGGAAACTGTCTCGGGATTGCAGTTGACCATGACGGTCTCGTACCCGGCATCGCGCAAGGTCATGGAGGCATGGACGCAGCAGTAGTCGAACTCGATCCCCTGCCCAATGCGATTGGGTCCCGACCCGAGGATGATCACCCGATCTCGCTCGGAGCGCCGCACTTCGTCCTCCTCTTCGTAGGTGGCGTAGTGGTACGGCGTGAAGGCTTCAAATTCGGCGGCGCACGTGTCGACCGTTTTGAAGGTGGCACGCACCCCGAGGCTGAGCCTCTCCGCTCGGATGTCGGCCTCCGTGCGGCCTCGCAGATAGGCCAGTTGTGCATCGGAAAAGCCCAACCGCTTGGCCCGCCGATAATCGGCTTTCGTGAGTTCCCCTGCAGCTTCAAAGCGGACCCGCTCGTCCACAATGCGCTGTAGCTGGGCGATGAACCAGGGATCGATGCCCGTGCGGGTCACCACGGTGGCCTCGTCAGTGCCTCGTCGCAGCACCGCTTCGAGCTCGAAGATTCGATCTGGAGTGGCGATGCCCACCTTGTGCAGCAACTCGTCGTCGCTGAAGTCATGCAGCACCGCTTCGGTGGGGTCGGCGTTGAGACCAGCCCTCCCCTGTTCTAACGAGCGCAGCGCTTTTTGCAGTGACTCACAGAAGGTCCGGCCGATGGCCATAACCTCCCCCACCGACTGCATGCGCGTACCCAGACGACCGTCGGCACCGGGCAGCTTCTCGAAAGCCCATCGAGGCACCTTGGTCACCACGTAGTCGATGGAGGGCTCGAAAGACGCCGGAGTGGCCTTCGTGATGTCGTTGGGGATCTCGTCCAAGAGATAGCCCACGGCCAGACGGGCCGCGATCTTGGCGATGGGAAAGCCAGTGGCCTTGGACGCCAACGCAGACGAGCGTGAGACCCGCGGGTTCATTTCGACGATGACTCGTCGGCCGGTTTGTGGATCAACGGCGAACTGGACGTTGGATCCACCAGTCTCGACTCCGACCCGGCGCAAGCAGGCAAAGGCATCGTCGCGCATGGCCTGGTATTCGACGTCGGTCAGGGTCTGGGCTGGCGCCACCGTGATGGAGTCTCCGGTGTGGACACCCATCGGATCGAAGTTCTCGATGGAGCACACGACGACGCAGTTATCCGCCGCGTCGCGCATGACCTCGAGTTCGTATTCCTTCCAGCCCGCAATGGATTGCTCCACCAGAATCTGGCCCACGGGGCTGGCGTCCAGTCCCTCGGCCGCTAATCGGGAGAACTCTTCGGCGTCCTGGGCGATGCCGGTCCCCTTGCCACCCAGAATGAAGCTGGGGCGCACCATGATCGGAAACCCGATCTCCTGGGCGATCTCCTCGGCCTCGTGCAGGGAGTGGGCGAAACCCGAGGGCGGCACTTCCAGGCCGATCTCTTGCATGGCTGCCTTAAAGCGGTCCCGGTCTTCCGCCGTGGAGATGGCGTCGGGTCGAGCGCCGATAACTTCGACGCCAAAGCGCTCGAGCACGCCAAGCTCGACGAGGCGCATGGTGAGGTTCAGCGCCGTTTGGCCACCCAGCGTCGGCAGTAGCGCGTCGGGGCGTTCCTTCTCAATGATGGCGGTCAGCACGTCGGGGTCGAGGGGCTCGATATAGGTACTGTCGGCCGTGGCCGGGTCCGTCATGATGGTGGCCGGGTTCGAGTTGGCCAAAATGACCCGGTAGCCCTCTTGGCGCAGGACGCGACAGGCTTGGGTGCCCGAGTAGTCGAATTCACAGGCCTGACCGATGACGATCGGACCAGAGCCAATGACCAAAATGGATTGCAGATCGTCGCGGCGCGGCACGGTGCTGTCCCTCTCTCCCTCTGCCTCAGTGCTGCCCGGCGCGTGCCAGTGGCGCCCCCATGAGGTGGCGGAACTCGGCGAAGAGGTAGCGAGCGTCGTGGGGTCCAGGTGCCGCCTCTGGGTGGTACTGCACTGAAAAGGCAGCGGCCGTGGTGGAACGAATGCCCTCAATCACCCCGTCATTGAGGTTGACGTGTGTGACTTCTGCCTCGGACACTGAATCGGCGGCCACGGCGTAGTTGTGGTTCTGGCTGGTGATCTCCACCACGCCGGTCGACAGTCGCTGCACCGGGTGATTGGCCCCGTGGTGTCCGAAGGGCAACTTGTAGGTGGTGCCACCCAGCGCCGTGGCCAGCAACTGATGGCCCAGGCAGATACCAAAGATCGGGACCCGGCCCAACAGGTCGGCGATGGTGGCCGCCGGCCCTGGCAGTGCAGCTGGATCACCTGGACCGTTCGAGAGAAAGACGCCATCGGGCTCGAGGGCGAGAACATCGGAGGCCGAGGTCCCGGCCGGCACCACCAATACGGTGCCGAGTTCGGTCAGCTGGCGGACCATGGTGGCCTTGACCCCGAAGTCGAAGGCCACAATGCGCAGCCCGCCCTCACCGTAAGTGGTGACGGTCGATCGGGTCACGCCGGTGACCAAGTCAACGCCATCGGTACCGGGAGTAGCAGCGGCAGCGGCCTGCAGCTCCAATTCGGACGCAGTACCGAAGGCGCAGGGCATGGCCCCGGCGTCGCGCAGGTGCCGGGTCAGGCGCCGCGTGTCGACACCGGTGATGGCGGCAATGTCGTGACGGATGAGAAACGCTTCGAGTCCCTCGGTAGAGCGCCAATTGGAAGGCACGGTGGTCAGGTCCCGTACCACGACGCCCCGGCAATGCGGTGCGATGGCCTCGTCGTCCTCAGCGTTGGTGCCGTAGTTGCCGATGTGGGTGCTGGTAAAGGCGATGACCTGTCCGGCGTAGGACGGGTCCGAAATGATCTCCTGGTAGCCGCTCATAGCCGTGTTGAACACCAGCTCGCCGGTGGAGGTGGGGCGCGCCGCGCCTGCCGCCTCACCTTCGAAGACAGCGCCGTCCGCGGTCACCAGTCGTGCGGGCGCCCGCTCTGGCTCTCTCATCGCTGCGCCACCCCGCCAATGACCACGGCCTCGCCGCGCAACACGGTGTGACGGACGGCACCGGTGAACTCACGCCCGGCGTAGGGCGTGTTGCGGCTCCGACTGGCCAGTCGACTGGGGTCAACCAGCGTGGTGGAGGTCGGGTCGAAGATGCACAGGTTGGCCATCGAGCCGATGGCGATGGGGCCACCTTGTGCGCTGTGACCGGCGCGGCGGTCATCGCTGGCCCGCAGTCCGGCGATGGCGGCCGGCTGCGCGCTCATCAAAGCGAAGATCCGCTCCGGTGCCAGTGTCCCCGACAACACCTGCCAGGCGATGGGCAGGGCTGTCTGGAGGCCGAGCATGCCCGGAGGCGCTTGATCGAACGGAACGTCCTTGGTCTCAGGAGCGTGGGGGGCGTGGTCGGTGGCAATGGCGTCGATGGTGCCGTCGCACAAGCCGGCGATCACCGCCGCCACGTCCGAATCGGTGCGCAGCGGCGGGTTCACCTTGAACACCGGGTCGTAGTCGGCCACCAGCGCGTGAGTCAGCAACATGTGGTGTGGTGCCGCCTCGGCCGTGACCGGGAGCCCTTCGTGTTTGGCCTGGCGCACCAACTCAACCGATCCGGCGGTGGAAAGGTGGAGGAAGTGCAGCGGGGCACCCGTCAGACGGACCAGCTGGATGTCACGGGCCACCATGGACTCCTCGGCGGCGGCCGGAATACCGGGCAAGCCCAGCCGGCTCGACCAGCACCCTTCGTGCATGGCGCCACCGGCGGCCAGGCATTCGTCTTCGCAGTGCTGAGCCAGCGTGACGCCCAGCCCCTTGGCGTACTCGAGCGAACGCCGCATCAGCGTGCCGTCCTGCACACCGGCGCCGTCATCGGTGAAGAGCAGCACTCCGAGGGCGGCCATTTCGGCCAGCGGCGCCATGGACTTTCCGGCCCGCCCGACGGTGATGGCTCCCGCCACTGCCACCTCAGCCAGGGCTGTGCGTCCGAGGGCCAGGACGTCTCGCGCCACTCCGGCACTGTCGATGGCTGGTTCGGTGTTGGGCATGGCCACGACGGCAGTGAATCCACCCAGTGCGGCCGCCCTGGCTCCGGTCTCGACCGTTTCGGCTTCTTCTCGACCCGGCTGACGCAGGTGGGTGTGCAGGTCAACTAGTCCAGGACCGACGAGGCAGTCGGTGGCATCGAGGACGAGGACACCAGCCGGCGCTTTAATGTCGCTGTCGATGGACAGCACGGTGTCGCCCGCCATGGCTAGGTCGGCCCGGCGGACACCCTCGGGCGTCACCACCGAACCGCCGCGTATGAGCAGCGTGGCCTCAGCCATGTTCGTTTTCACTCGGCCACTCGCCGCCCAACATGAGGAAGAGGATGGCCATGCGCACAGCCACGCCATTGGTCACCTGCTGCGTCATCACCGCACGGGGAAGGTCGGCCACGTCCGAGGCGATCTCAACGCCGCGCATCATGGGGCCGGGGTGGGTGACGATGGCATCGTCGCTGAGCAAGGCCACCCGACGCGAGGTCAGACCCCAGCCGGCGGTGTACTCGCGCAGACTGGGGAGGAAGGATCCACTGCCCCGCTCAGATTGCAGCCGGAGCAGGGACACCACGTCGGCATTGCCCAGCGCCGTGTCGAAGTCGTCGGCCACCGTCACCGGCCATCCCTCGAGCGAAGGCGGCAGCAGACTGCCAGGAGCGGCCAAAGTGACCTGGGCTCCCAGTGCGCTGTAGGCCAGGACCTCGGAACGGGCCACCCGGCTGTGGCGGATGTCTCCCACAATCAGCACCCGCAGGCCTTCGAAGCAGTCGATGCCGAGCTCCTCCGGTGCGGCGCCCTTGCGTTCGGCCAGCACCTGGCGCACGGTGAAACAGTCGAGCAGCGCCTGGGTCGGGTGTTCGTGCCAGCCGTCCCCGGCGTTGATCACTTTGGCCCGGCTGGCCCACCGGGCCACCTGGTGCGGAGCGCCCGATGAGGCGTGCCGGATGATCAGGGCATCGATCCCTAGCGCTTCCACCGTCTCGACGGTGTCGCGAAGCGATTCACCCTTCTTGACCGAGGAGCTGGCCACAGCGAGGGAGAGGACATCAGCCGAGAGCCGCTTGGCCGCCGTCTCGAAGGAGAGCCTGGTCCTCGTCGACTCCTCGAAGAAGAGGGTGGCTACTACCTTGCCGCGCAGCGTGGGCACCTTGGGCACCGAACGGCGTTCAACTTCGGCAAATGCCTCGGCCACCCGCAACACCTCGGCGATGCCATCGGTGCCCAGGTCGTTGATGGAGAGGAGGTGCTGGGGCCGGGTCACTTGTTCTCCAAGGTCCCGATCCAGACGCCGTCGTCGCCCACGTCGACCATTTCCTCGCGCCGCGTGGGCAGGTTTTTGCCGACGTAGTCGGGCCGGATGGGCAGTTCGCGGTGACCCCGATCGATCATCACGGCCAGCTGCACCGAGCGGGCGCGCCCAAAGTCGTTGAGCGCATTGAGAGCGGCTCGAATGGTGCGGCCAGTGAACAGGACGTCGTCGACCAGGACGACCACTCGGCCGTTGAGGTCACACGGAATGTTGGTCACGGCCTCAGGCAGCACAGGTCGAAGCCCGATGTCGTCGCGGTAGAAAGCCACGTCGAGCGTGCCCACCGACAACTCGGCTCCCTCAATCTGCATGAGATTCTCGGCCATGCGGGTGGCCAGCGGAATGCCGCCGGTCTGCAGGCCGATCAGCACGAGCTCCTCCGTGCCCCCGTTGCGCTCCACCACTTCGTGCGACATGCGCGTCAGGGCGCGCTGTACGTCGGAAGCGGAAAGGACCTGGGAGTGGGCCACGAATACGCCACCCAGGGGTCGGGTGTGACTGCGCTCGCGTTCGGCCACTGCTCCTCCTGTCCGTATGAGCCTCACGGGACTCACTTCACGGTCAGATGGACACTCTATCGCGACTGGCGTCGGCGAAACAGGGCCGAGCGGTCAGAAGATGCGCAATGTCTCGTGTTCGTTCTGCAGGTCAATACTCCGGTACGTGCACTGACCGCCGAGACGTTGCGGGAAGCTGACGGCGATTAACCAGACGGCCACGATGCGCCCCGGGGTCTCGCCACCGATGGCCCTGGCCCGATCGGCCCAGACGTTTCGAGCTTCGTCTATCCAGGTCCCGAGCCCTTCGGTTCCGGAACGGATGACGAGGTGCGTCTCTCGCGCATCCCAGTGCGGGAGTGGGCACTGGTAGGCCGTCTCAGGCGGCAGCGCGGCACTCCAGTGGTAAGTCAGGTCCAATCCGTCGTCGAACTGCACCGCGATGCTCAGGTAGTCGTGGGTGAGCAGCGTGTCCTCGGCCTGAGTGGACGGGAGTGCGTCCACCTTCCACGACCAGGTGAGCGTGGTGTCCTCAGTCAGTTCGAGGTGTGCCTCCTTGGTGATGATGGCGGCATCCCCCGAGGTGTGGCACTGAATGGCATCCCCAGCTACCGAGAAGGTCTCGCTTGGTCCGAGGAACCACAAGTGCTCCCAGCCCTCGGGCGGTCGGGCCGGATCGGTGTCGATGCGATCGGCCTCGGTCTCCAGGCTGGTGACGAGGTGGGACTCGGGATCGGCCTGGTCGGACAGGGCGCGTAGGGCGGCGGCTGGATCGGCGCCCTCGGCCCAGTGGATAAGCAGCACCGTGGTCCCGCCCGAGAGGAACTCGTAGGCCACCGGGTCCATGTCGATAGCTCCGTCGTGATCCTTCCATTCGGCCGGGATGGCGTTCCCGAGCTGAATGGCGCCGTCGTGCGTCGCCGTGAAGGTGTGCGTAGCCCGCGAGCCTCGGATCAGAGGGCCCTTGCCTCCAACGCGCAGCCACACCTGGAAGCCGGGGTCGAGCCATACGTCGGGCTCCACCACCACGATGCGACCGTGACGAATGACGGTGATGTGGTCGCCGGCGTGGACCGAACAGCCAGTGTCGACCCAAGGTGGTTGGGTGGCCTCAAGGTCCGCGAAGGAGTAGCCCGCGATGGCGCCGCTGGCATCACGCTCCAACAGGTCCTGGAACTGCTGGCGAATCTCCTGGCGGGTGAGTTCAGCCATGACCTCGGCAGTTCTAGCTCAGGCCCTTGCCGAACTCACGTCGATTCATTCTCGGCTGGATTGGTAGCGAGAAGGTCAATGACCAGGACCGCCACTTTTGCTCGAGTCACAGGAAGTGTTGGTCAAGGCCGCGGGCAAACCCGGGGCGGCCCGAGGCTGCTGCATCCCCTGTGTGAATAGGAGAACTCTGCCTATGATTCAGTCACAACGAACGAAAGGCCTGCCATGCGGATGAGCGACGGCGAGCAGATGGTGTCCCGGGTGCGCAGGCACCGCCACGCAATGCCGCGCATCGCGGGAGCGATGGTGGCCACCGTTACTCTGGGCGTCCTCGGGGCGATGGGTGCGGCAATCGGATCGTCGCAAGCCGACACGCCTGGCACCGCCATCACCGTGCCCTCCATCGAGGACTTCGCGGGAGTGGCCTGCAGTTCCGCCACCACCTGTCTGGGTGTGGGCGAGGTGCTGACCGGACACGGCGGAGAAAACGAGGGCGCTGACGTCACCATCACCAATGGCGTCCCCGGGCCGGTCGTGCTCGATCCCTACACCGCGGGACTCGACGCCGCCGCCTGCCCGACACCCAGCACCTGCTTTGCCGTCGGGTCTGGACTCAGCGGTGGGGAGATCGACACGTTTACCAATGACGTGCTTTCCTCACACGAATCACCCACGCCCGGCATTCTGCAGGGCATCGCCTGTGAGAACGTCACCGTCTGCGTGGCAGTCGGGATTGATTCCAACCTCGAGGCCGGACCCGCAGTAGTGGTGAGTATCAACAATGGAAATCCCGAGCCACCCGTGATCGTGACTGGAGTGGCATCACTCATGAGTGTCGGTTGTTGGGGTCCGTTCTGCGAGGGTGTCGGCCAGAACACGTCGGGGCAGAGCGTGATCGTGCCGATCTCGAATGGAATCGCGGGAGCGCCGGTGGTCGTGCCTGGCGCCAGCGTGCTCTTTGGTGTTGCGTGCGCCAGTGAACACTCCTGCGTGGTGGTGGGCCGCAACAACTCGGCCAAGGGAGTCGAGGCGCCGTTCATCAATGGTGCATTGGGCAGCCTGACCGTCGTCCAGTCCACCAGTGTGCTGTTCGGTGTGGCCTGCGCCAGCGCGACGCTCTGTTCGTTGGTGGGCAGTGCCTCCAGTGGCGACGAGGGCATTGACGTGCCGTTCGACAACGGTGCGTTGGGCCCGCCATCACTGGTCCCGAGCATGGTCGGGTTCGGCGGTGTGAGTTGTGCGACGGCGACGTCGTGTGAAGCAGTGGGCCAACCCACCCCCACCACCAGAGAGGGAGCGGTCGACACCATCGCCATGCCGGTGGCCACCTCGTTGAAGGCTGCCCCGGTCAAGGTCCAGTTCAACCTTCTCAGCGGGACGTTGACGTCCGTGAGCGGCACGCTGACCCAGACCAACAGCGGAGCGCCGATTTCCGGCGCGATCTTGCAGTTCACGGCCGACGGGACCTCTCTCTGCACCGCCACCACCAATGCCAGCGGTATCGCTACCTGCGCCCCGAGCCTGAGCGGCACGCTCGCGGTCATGGAGCAGCTCGGTGACACAGTGACCTTCGCGCCGACCACGGCCTATCTGGGCTCGAAGGCGTCGGGATCACTCAGCGGCTAGAGCGGCACCACTCAATCTCGATCTGAGCGCACCTCGGCCGCAATGGTGGAGAGGACCCCGTTGACGAAAGAGCCCGAGTCGTCGGTGGAATAGGTCTTGGCCAGTTCCACCGCTTCGTCAATGACGACGGCCACCGGCGGGCCGTCGGGGTCAAGGAGCTCAGCCACGGCCAGTCGCAGTACCAGGCGGTCGATGACGGCCATGCGGCTAATGGGCCAGCCCACCGATGCGGCGGTGATGCGGGTGTCCGTCTCGTCGCGGCTGGACTCGGCGTTGCGCAGGAGAGTGGTGACGTAGGCGTCGGGGACCACCGGGAGTGCAGCGAGGATGTCAGTCGGCGTCTCGCCCTTGAGCTCGGCCTCGTAGAGGAGCGAGAGTGCCCGCTCCCGCTGTTGGTGGCGGGGTGCGGCTGCCTCCGGGGTCGTGCTCAAGCCCGGGTCAGATAGTCGCCGCTCCGGGTGTCGACCTTGATCACATCGCCGATGTTGACGAAGAGGGGCACCTGAATGACCAGGCCGGTCTCCATGGTGGCTGGCTTGCGGGCGCCCGAGACGCGGTCGCCCTTCTCCCCCGGCTCGGTCTCGGTCACCTTGAGCTCCACCGAGGCCGGCATCTCGACGCCGACGATCTCCCCGTCGTACATCTGCAGGTTGACGGCGTCACCCTCCTTCAAATAGTCGGGTGCAGTGCCCAATAGGTCGGGTGCAGCGTTCATTTGGTCGTAACTGACGGTGTCCATGAAGACGTAGTCCGAGCCGTCGCGGTAGAGGAACTGCATGTCGCGCTTGTCGATGATGGCCTGGTCCAGCTTCTCGTCGGCCCGGTAGGTGCGCTCAATCACCGCACCGCTACGCACGTTCTTAAGCTTGGTGCGCACAAAGGCGCCGCCCTTGCCCGGCTTGACGTGTTGGAACTCGACCACCGTGAAGAGGCCCTCGGGCAGATTAAGGCCCATGCCGTTCTTCAGGTCGTTAGTTGAGACTGCCATGAATGTCCTTTGTGAAGCGGGTCAGGGCCCGTGCGCCATCCTCGGTCACCACCAAGGTGTCTTCCACACGAACGCCACCGAGGCCCGGGAGGTAGACACCGGGCTCGACGGTGACAACAAAGCCGGGGGCGAGAATAGCAGTGCCCAGTTGGGAGACCGTGGGTGCCTCGTGGATATCGAGTCCTACGCCGTGCCCCGTGCCGTGCTCAAAGCGATCGGCCCACCCGGCGTCGGCGATGATGGCGCGACACACGTCGTCAATCTCCTTGGTGGCGATGCCCGGCCGCACCGCAGCCGCGCCGGCGGCTTGCGACGCCCCGACCACAGCGAAGACGCGGGCCATGTCCCCTTCGGGATCGGCCCCGACACAGAAGGTGCGGGTCATGTCAGAGCGATAGCCCTCGAAGGTGGCGCCGAAGTCCACCACCACGGTGTCGCCGTGCTTGATGGGACGGGACCCGGGGTGGTGATGCGGCTTGGCGGAATTGGGTCCGGCCGCCACAATGGTCTCGAAGGCCACCGACTCGGCTCCCCCTCGGCGCATGGCGGTATCGAGGGCCAGCCCGAACTCCTCCTCGGTCACACCGTCGGACATCATGGGCAACACTTCGTAGAGGGCAGCGTCGGCGATGCCGGCGGCTTTCTCCATGCGGGCGATCTCAGCCGCATCCTTTACCTCACGCAGTCCCTCCACTGCGTTGGTCGTCGGCACCAGCTCGGTGTCGGTGAGGACGTCGGCCCAGACGCGCTGGCCGGACCAGCTCACGTTGTCAGCCTCAAGTCCGGTCTTGCCGGCACCATTGATGAAGTCCTGTACGGCCTTGCGCTGGTCGGCCAGGCCGCCGATGGTGATCTCCACGTCACCGCTGGCTGCGGCCACCTGCTCGGCTGACTGCGTGCGATACCGCCCGTCGGTGGTGAGCAACGCGCCCTGGGCCGTGACAGCCAGCAGGCCGGCGGAACCAGTGAAGCCGGTCAGATAGCGCACGTTGGGCAGCGTGGTCACCACGAGGGCGTCGTAGCCGTCGAAGCGGGATCGCAGTGCGTCCAGCCGACCAGCGACGGACATGGGTGGGAATGTGGTCATGAGACTCCCTTCAACAACGTGGCGACGGCATCGATGGCCAACTCGTACCCCAGACCGCCGAAGCCAGCAATGACACCGGCGGCTACCGGGGCGAGCACCGAGGTGTGGCGGAACGGCTCGCGTCCGGCCGGGTTCGAAAGATGCAGCTCGACGGTCGGGCCATCGAAGGCGGCCACCGCATCGTGCAGTGACCAGGAGGTGTGGCTCAGTGCGCCGGCATTGATGACGAGAGCCTGGGCTCGCCCCCGGGCCGCATGCACGGCACCGACCAGATCGCCCTCGTGGTTGGACTGGAAGTGTTCGAGGGTCAGGCCGTGGCGGGTGGCGGCGGCTTCGGCTCGGGCCACGTGGTCGGCCAGAGTGGCGGTGCCATAAATGGAGGGCTCGCGCTCACCAAGCAGGTTGAGATTGGGGCCTGAAAGCAGAACGACGAGGCTCATGTCGGTGCTCCCATGTCAGCCAGGGTAGCGAGCACATCGGACTCGGCCACACCACGCACCGCTTCCACCCCGCTGGGGCCGTCGAGGACGAAGGTCAAATCCTGCTGCGCTTTCTTGTCGCGGCCCATGTAGGTGACCAGCTCGGTGGCGTGGGCGTTGGGCGGGAGAGCAGCTGGAAGGTCGTATCCGCCCACCACCGACCGGTGCTCGGCCACCCGGGCCTCGTCAATGCGACCCAGCCGTTGGGCCAGCAGCGCGGCGAAGATCAGCCCGATAGCCACGGCCTCGCCGTGTTTGAGATCCCAATCCGGGTGCTCGTTCATGGCCGCCGCCTCGAGCGCGTGAGCCAGCGTGTGGCCGTAGTTGAGCATCATGCGCCGGTCGCCCTCGCGCTCGTCTTCGGCGACCACCGCCGCCTTAATGGCCACACAGCGTGCCACCTGCTCGTCCATGCTCTGCTCGGGGCTGGGCGGCTCGCCCAGGAAAGCGTACTTGGCCATTTCACCCTTGCCGCAGGCCCACTCCCGGGGCGGCAATGAGTTGAGCGTCTCGGTGTCGCAGAGGACCGCGGTGGGTTGCCAGAAGGCTCCGACCAGGTTCTTGCCTTCGGGCAGATTGACGCCGGTCTTCCCGCCGATGGCGGCGTCGACCTGGGCCAGCAGTGAGGTGGCAATGTTCACGTAGGCCGTGCCGCGGTGGTAGCTGGCGGCGGCAAATCCGGCCACGTCGGTGACGATGCCCCCTCCAACGGCCACGACGACATCGGCTCGGGAGAGGCCGGTCTGGGCGAAGGAACGGGCGAGTGCTTCCACGGTGGTGAGGTTCTTGGCCGCCTCGCCGTCAGGGATGGTGCAGACCTCGAATGGCACGCCGGGATCCAACCCGTCCAGCCAGCCGGCCTTGGCGATGGCGTCTTGGGTGACGATGACCGCCCGTTGGGCCGTAGCCGGCAGGACGCCCGCCAACTCGTGGCGCGCGCCGGCGCCAATGAGCACCGGGTAGGAGCGCGGTCCGAGCTCGACGGCGATGGCCCGCATCAGGCTCCGCCTCCCATCAGACCAGCCCTAGTTCGAGGATGTGGGTGGCTACCTGTTCGGGGCCGAGGTCGTCTACGTCAATGATGACGTCGGCCACCTGTTGGTACAGCGGCCGGCGGACGGCGTCGAGTCGTTCGAGGGCGCGGGCCGGATCGTCGTCGAGGAGCGGTCGACCGGAACCGTCGCCCACCCGGGCCGCCAGTGTCTCGGGTCGGGCCCGCAACCAAATCACGGTGCCGCTCTCTTCGAGCAGGGCTCGATTGGCCGGACGCAAGACCGCTCCCCCAGCGACGGACACGACCACGGGAGTGCTGGTGGCACAGGCCAGAGTGAGGGCGTTGCTTTCGGCGTGACGGAAGGCTTCTTCGCCGTCACGGGCAAAGAGCTCGGGCACGGTCAGGCCGGTAGCGGCTTCCACTTCAGCGTCGGAATCGAGGTAGCCCCAACCCAACTTGTCGGCCAGGAGTCGGCCCACGGTGGTCTTGCCGGCACCCATCATCCCGACCAGCAGCAGTCGAGGCGTCATTGCCCGTGAGCGACGTCGTCCTCCGGCGGGCGACCCACCGCGGCCGACGGGGTACTGCCCTGGTGAAGCATGAAGCCGTCCTTGTTGCGCAGCACCTCGGCCAGAGAATCGCCTCCGAATTTGCGCAGGGCCTCGGTGGCCAGGACCAGAGCTGTCATGGTCTCGGCCACCACGCCCATGGCGGGCACGGCCGTCACGTCAGTGCGCTCCTTGAAGCTCACCGTCGATTCCTTGGTCACCACATCCACGGTCTCGAGCGTCGGACGGTTGAGAGTGGCCAGCGGCTTCATGGCCACCCGGGCCACGAGCAGCGCACCGTTGGAGATGCCACCTTCAATCCCGCCGGCCCGGGCAGTGGGTCGTACCCAACCCTCGGGCTCCTTGAACTGGATGGCGTCATGGGCTTGGGACCCTCGCTTGGTCGCGATGTCCCAGCCCTCGCCGATCTCCACCGCTTTCACCGCCTGGATGCTCATCAGGGCCTGGGCCAGCAGGGCATCGAGCTTGCGGTCCCAGTGCACATGGCTGCCCAGTCCGACCGGCACGCCATAGGCCAAGACTTCGGCCACCCCTCCGAGCGAGTCGCCTTCCTTGGCCGCGGCCTTTATGGCGGCGATCATGGCCGCTTCGGCCACCGGATCGAGGCAGCGCACCTGGCTCTCGTCCACCCGAGACAGGTCAGCCGGTCCGGGGCGGGGGCCATCCGGGCCAACGATGGCATCGCCCAGCCCGATGATGTGGCTGACAATGGTGATGCCCAGGTGCGACAAGAGCAGCTTGGCCAGGGTGCCTGCCGCTACTCGGGCCGCTGTCTCGCGAGCCGACGCCCGCTCGAGCACGTCGCGGGCGTCATCGAAGCCGTACTTGAGCATGCCGGGCAGGTCGGCGTGACCGGGCCGGGGCTGGGTCAGGAGCTTGGTGGGTGCACCAGGCTCGGGGGACATCTCCTCAGTCCATTTGGGCCATTCGGAGTTGCCGATCTCGATGGCCACCGGCGACCCCAGGGTGCGGCCGTGACGGACGCCGGCGATGAGCGTGATCTCGTCGGCCTCGAAACGCATGCGGGGACCGCGGCCGTAGCCGAGACGGCGCCGAGCCAGCTCGGAGGCGATGTCGCTGACCTCGACGGGAAGTCCGGCGGGCAATCCCTCTACGGTCACGACCAGGGCGCGACCGTGTGACTCTCCGGCAGTCAGGTAGCGCAGCACGTAGCCACGCTACTGGACCGGTGCAGCGCTCCTGGAGACCGAACGGGTGGGCCGGGCGCTGTTGGGTCGCAGGTCAACCAGGTGGCACGGGATGGCTGCGTTCTCATTCAGGTGGTAGCTGGCGCAGATTCGGTGATAGCCGTCGGCCACCGTCAGCGGCACCTGATGCGTGAGGTCACCGCGCACCAAAAGCACCGGCGAGAGGAGTGTGCCCTTCTTGACCTTGGCCAGATCGGTGACCACGTGGGCGTTGTCGATGGGCAGCAGAATCAGGCCCGATGCCCGCAGGAGATCCTTGGCGAAGTAGTGCACGGTGGGTGCTGCCTTGAGCGCCGTGACCAGCCTCCGCACGTCAGCCGGCTGGCAGGTGAGGCTCAAATAGGCGGCGGCGGCCGGGTAGTCGTGCTCCTCGGGCTGACCGCTCCAGTGTTCGGCCACGGCACCCTTCGCCTTATCGACCGCCTTCTTCGCCATCCGTGCCGCCCCTTGATGTCGTCGTTTCAGAACTGGATGACCCAGCCCTGCATCAGCTGTAGAAAGGATTGTCCCCGGTGGCGTGGTCGGTCACATCGATCACCCGAGTGAGTTCGGGTACCTCTTCGAGCAGGGTGGTCTCAATCCCTTGCTTGAGCGTCATTTGTGACATGGCGCAACCCTGGCATCCGCCCGAGAGGCGGAGGTAGGCGATGCCGACTTCCTCGTCCAGCCCGATCAGGTCGGCCCGGCCACCGTGACCGGCAATGGACGGGTTGACCGCCTGCTCCAGCACGGCGATGGTGCGCAGAGCCAAGTGGCTGGTGATGCCCGCCGCCAGGATTTCGGGCGGCACGCCCGGTGAGACCTCTTCGAGGGTGGGGGTGTTGGGGTTCACCAGCACCAGACCGCCATCACCTTCGTCCGACCATTCCAGGCGAGCGCCTCGGAGTCGGTCGACGCTCCCCGCCGGTACGACGACGGTGACATCACCATCGGCCTGCACCTCGTCGCCGTCCGACGCGTCGGACGTGGCCTGGAAGAACAGGTCGTAGATGAAGGCACCGGCATTGACGCCGCGCACCTCCAGCCACAGCGACAGGCTGGCCGGGTCGGGCTCCTGGTCGAGTGCCTCGCGCACAATGCGGTGCGCCTCCGGCGTCAGGGTGATGATCGGGTTGGTGGTCTGCAGATCTTCGGCAGTGGTGGCCATGGGGCAAGTCTACGACGTCGGCACCGAAGGTCGTCCCGAATCAACAATGCGCTCGCAACAGAGCCTGTATCGTGCTCAGCGTGGCGCGCCCCCCCGTCGATACGCGTGAATGGGTCAGCTTCGAGGACGAGGGTTTCGAACGCACCTGGATCTTCGATGTCACCTTTCTCACCAGCAATTGGATGTGCATTTTCGGCCAGGGTTGTCAGGGCGTCCTGACCGGCCCCGCCCCCGAGTTGGTCCAGGGCTGCTGTAGCTATGGCGCCCACTTCGTGGACAAAAAGGACGTGCGCCGGGTCGAGAAGGTCGCCGCCACCCTCACCGCCGACGAGTGGCAAAACTTCGGCACCAAGAAGACCTTGATCCACAAGAACAAAGACGGCGATACGGTCACCCGGCTGCACCAAGATGCCTGCATCTTCCTGAACCGGCCGGACTTCGAGGCCGGACCCGGTTGTGCCTTGCACCTCGCCGCCCTCAAGCGGGGCGAGAACCCCCTCAAGTTCAAGCCCGAGGTCTGCTGGCAATTACCGCTGCGCCGGGAGGATCACGTCGACAACGAGGAGGGACACGTCACTTCCACCATCCGCCAGTGGGACCGCGAGCATTGGGGCAAGGGCGGAGAAGAGTTCCACTGGTGGTGCACCGAGTCGCCGGACGCCTTCGTTGGTACCAAGCCCGTCTACCGCGAGATGCAGGCCGAACTCACCGAAATGGTGGGCGTGGTGGTGTACGACCGACTGGTGGCGTATCTGACGCAGCGCGATCGCCTGCGCAAGGAGGGAGTCCCACTCCCCCACCCCGCCGTGCGCAACCGCAAGAAGCCGGTCTCTATGCGCGAGTCCGTGGCCAAGAACATGACGCCGTCGGCACCGCAGGCCTAAGCGGCCGAGACTGACTCTTTCACTGCCTGTTTGACCGCCCTAATCGTTGAGGGGGTCTTCCTCGGCGGCGTAGGAGGGCGAAGGGGTGGAACCCAAAATGCGGTCGTACTGATCCTCTTCGGCCAAGCACCAAGTGGCGTGGATGTCATCGGGCTCGGCGCCGCATTCCACGCAACGTGCGTTGGACTCTGTCGCTGATCGCTTCAGGCTGCGCGCCTCTTCAAACCTGCGATGGCGTCCCTTTTTCACAAGAACTCCTTGCTCGGCCGGGGTAAGAACCCTGCGCCCGGCCCCCTAAGGCGGTCATTGACCGCCGGACCATTGTAGTGCCTGCTCGGGCCGCATCTTGCGCCTGGAGCGACCCATCGTCCGACCTGGCGACGTAGGTCACCCAGTGAGTCGGTTCGGGGGTGAAGCCTCGCACCGGGCTTCGGCCGATTGGCGATCTTCGAAACCCTGGATGTCAGTCACGCCGAGGGGGCCGACCCGGAGCACTTGCCAACGTTCAGATTGCGTCCCGTCGCGCTGGACCATCATTCCGACCAATAGGTCGTCTCCATAGGAGGACACCTCAACCACGCTGGCCCGGGTCCCGGCCTCCCAACCTCGTCGATACCAGGCCATCACCTGTGCACGATTGCGGCAGGCAGGGCGATTGGCATCGGGGGCACCCCAGGTGACGTCGGGACTCAACAGGTGGCTGAACGAGTCGAGGTCACCGGCCGAAAGGGCGGCGCGTACCTGTCCGGCAATGGCTTGGGCGTTGAGCGGTGCATCCGTCATGGGTCACCTCCAGGTCTCATCCATTGTGACGCTGCCGCCGGCTCGCTGCAGCCCCTACTCTGATCGGGTGTTCGATCCCCAGGAAATGGTGGAGCGGTTTCGCCAGCGAGCCGAAGCCGTCCGCACCCGTGGCATGCCGCCCATTGAGGGGCCGGAGCGCCAACGCTTTCGAGAACAGGCCCAGCGCGATTTCACCGACTACGCCATGATTGGCGACGCCGAAGCCGAGCTGGTCGACGGGATCCTCACCCTGCGCATCGACCTGCGCCCCAAGGATCCGGCCGACGCTTAGCCCCCGTAGTGCATGCGGGTGTCCTCCATGCGCAGCACATCGGTCGGTTCGCCACCGACTTCGCTCACCTCGCCGATGAAGAGCGTGTGGCTGCCCAGAGGCTGGGCACTCCGAACGTCGCAGAGGATGTAGCCCGCTGCGGACGCCAACACGGGCACTGCGCCTGACCCAACAGTCCGCACCGCCTGGCCGGACATTGTCGTCACCAAGCCGGCCGCGTCACGCTCGACGTCGCTCACTGGCTTCACGAACCGACGCACCACGTCCTTGTGGACACGATCCAGTAGAGAAAGCGCAAAGACCTTGGACTGACCAATCAATCCCGCGGTGATCGACTCATGCTCAATGGCCACCGCCACCAATTTCGGTTGGAGGCAGACCTGCACCACCAGGTTGGCCGTCATGAGGTTCACGTGATCTTCGTAACGACTCCCCACGAGGTACAGACCGGTGGGCAGCGCCCACAAGACCCGGCGGCGCTGTCGGTCGAACTCGTCTGACGCAACGGAGTCAGAGGCAGTCGGATCGGACTCGGTGGGGTCGGGTTCTCTCACCCGAAGATGCTTCCCGGATTGTTGTCCGTCGTAGTTGTGGTTGACACGGGAAGTCCGTCGACGGCGGTGATCCGGGCCACGGCCTTGCCATAGAGGACGTTGGCTCGAGCCGCGGCCTTCTCTGCCTTGGACAAGAGCTTGGTGTTGGTGGCGCCGGCGCTGTAGCACTCGTTGCCGGCCGTGCCTTCCAATTCGTAGGCGTTGGAGAGGAGGATGGTGAGGTCGGCATCGGGAGTGGGTAGCTCTCCATTGGCCATCTCGGCATCGTCTTCCAATGTGGCGCAGGCACCGTGGACGGCACCCGTGCCATTCGGCACGTCCTTGGCGATGCGCGCGTTGTCGGCCACCAGAGTGCCAATTTCCTCCCCGAGCCCGGTGCCACCCACCCATTCCTGCATGCGATGCGAAGGCGAGCCCATCTGGTCCTCTCCAGCGCACGATGCGGCCCCGATGGCCAGCAGGCCAACCAGGCCGGCGGCGAGGACTCGGGTGTTCATCGGTGCGTCATCAGATAGTCATGCCATGCGGAGGATGTGAACGTCCTGCTTGCCCTTGCGCAGCACGACATAACGATCGTGCAGCAGGTCGCCAGGCGCCAGGGCGCGGGCCACGTCGCTCTGCTTGATGTTGTTGATGTAGGCCCCACCACCCTCGATGGTGCGGCGGGCATCGCTGCGGGACTTGGCCAGACCGGTGCGCTCGAGCGCACTAATCAGGTCGAGACCGTCGTGTAACTCGGTACGGGATACGTCGGTGGCTGGTGCATCTTCGGTCACGGCCAGCAACATCTCCTCGGTGAGTGAGGCGATGTGCTCGCTGAACAGCGCGCCCGCAGCCTCTTCGGCCTTGGTCACCTCGGCTTGGCCATGCACCATGGCGACGACGGACCGGGCCAAGGCCCGCTGAGCCGACCTGTGTTGGGGATGCTCGGCCGTCTCCTGATCCAGCGCGCTGATTTCGTCGTGGGACAGGAAGGTGAACTGCCGGAGCAAGGCGGGCACGCTCTCATCGGGGGAGTTGAAGAAGAACTGGTACATGGCGAAGGGGCTGGTGCGTTTGGGGTCCAACCACACGGTGCCGGTGCCCGACTTTCCGTACTTGGTGCCGTCGGGCTTGAGCAGCAGCGGCGTGGTCAGCCCCCACACCTCGTCGGCGCAGACGCGGCGGATGTAGTCGACACCCGCAGTGATGTTGCCCCATTGGTCGCTGCCGCCGATCTGCAGATCGCAGCCGTGCTCCCGATGGAGATGGAGGAAGTCGTAGGACTGCAGCAGCATGTAGCTGAACTCGGTGTACGAGATGCCTTGGTCGACCCGGTCGAGGCGAGACTTGACCGAGTCCTTGGCCAACATCGAATTCATGGTGAAGTGCTTTCCGACATCGCGCAGGAAGTCGATCATGGTGAGGGAGGAGAGCCAGGCGCTGTTGTCGAGCAGGAGGGCGGCGTTGGATGCTGCCTTGAGGTCGAGAAGCTGACCCAGTTGGGGGCGGATGCCTTCGAGGAAGCCCTGCAGCACTTCGGGCGTGAGCATGTTGCGCTCTTCCGACTTGCCGCCCGGGTCACCGATCATGCCGGTGCCACCGCCGGCCAACGAGATGGGCGTGTGGCCCGCCATCTGGAAGCGCCGCAGCGTGCACAGCTGCAGCATGTTGCCCACGTGGAGGCTGTCCGCCGTGGGGTCGAAACCGGCGTAGAGAGTGATGCCTCCCTGGTTGATTCGCTCGAGGAGACCGGGATCGGTCACCTGGTGAATCAGGCCGCGGAAGGCAAGGTCCTCCGAGAGCGTGGGCATCCCCTCAGGTTGCCATATGACCGGTAGGTTGCTTGCTCATGGACCCTCTGCTTGTCATTGAGGGTGTCTTGCCGCCCGATCTGCAGGGGACGCTGCTGCGGATTGGGCCCGGGGGCGAGAGTGGCGGCACTGGTGAGAGTGGCGGCACTGGTGAGAGTGGCGGCGCTGGAGAGCTCCATGCGATCGAGCTGCGGGACGGGACGGCGGTGTCGCACCTACACCGAGAAACGCCGGCTGACGCCAACGTCTTGTGGCACGCCTCGTCGGTACTGGCGCTCTCGGAATTCGGCCTGCCGCATCAGTACTCGCGGGTGCTCGAGCCGCAAGATTTCGGGGATGGGCTGACAGTGGACATTTCCTCACACCTGCATCGGGACTCGGTGACCGGTGGCCGGGTGCTCTTCGGAGTCGAACAGGGCACTGAGTCCACGTCCCCTTTGCTACGGATCGGTGAATGGGACGCGTCTGGTGCGTTGTCGTCGTCCATGGTGATTGAGTTGGAGCGAGCCACCTGGCAGCACGACGTTGGGGTGACCGAGCGGCACGTGGTCGTGATTGAGTCGCCGACGTCCTGGGCGGAGGACCTGGCCGAGAGTGAAGGCGCGGATCGAGTGGCAGTTCCTTACCGGTGGCGACCAGGAGAGCCCACCTGGGTAGCCGTGGTGCCTCGCGGTGGAGACGGCGCGACCGGCGCGCGGTGGATCCGTTTGGACCCCTGCCTGGTGACCCATGTGCTCCATGCGTACGACGTTGGAGTCGGCGGCGGCGGCGGCGGCGGCGATGGGGACATCGTCCTCTTCGTCGTGGTCTATCCGGTACCTGAGCAGAATCAGCCCTTCGATCTCGAGGCACCGGTGGTGGGACCGTTGGGGATTGGCCAGAGCTTTATTGGAGGCGGACTCGGGGTCATTGAGCGCTGGACCATTCGGGGCGACCACCTGGAGCGGACGCAGCTCGATGACCGATTCGTGGAATACGGACAGACGGACCCGTTGTGTGAAGGTCGGGCCTTCCGCTACGGGTACGGGGTGGAACTGGCGGCGGGCATCGAATCGGGTGGTGACGTGGTCGAGCCTCTGGGGCTATTGAAGTTCGACCTGGGCCGTGACGAGGTGACGGCATGGCGTCCAGGAGAGAACCGGACGGCCAGCGAACCATTGTTCGTCAGAGCCGTCGATGGCCGCAGTGACGATGAGGGTTGGCTGCTCTCGGTGGTCTACGACGCTGTCTCAGACACCAGCGCGCTGTATGTGCTCGATGCCTCTTCGCTGGGCCGGCGTCCGCAGGCCGTGGTGCATCTGCCTGCCGTTTTACCGTTCCGAAGCCATGGCGAATGGGTGAGCGCAGACCGCTATCGGTAAGAGTATTTCCTGCCTTTTGATGTGTTGTCACACCCTCCCGGCACTATGACCACATGGCAACACAACCATTGAAGGAGGGACCTCGGCCGGCCACCGTGTCCCGACGGACAGACGCCCTCGTGGCCAGCGTCACGCAGCACCACAAGGCCATTTCGGCCCACCAGAGCCAACTGCTCTCGGCCGTGGCCGAACTCGACCGGCGCAAGGCCTGGCGAGTAGACGGCGCCACATCAATGGTGTCGTGGCTGGTGCAACGCTGCACGGTGACGGCGACCACGGCCCGGGAATGGGTGACGGCTGCGGGTCGTCTGGAGACCCTGCCCAAAATCGCCGACGCCCTGGCCCAGGGCAAGCTCTCCTTCGATCAGGTCAAGCCCCTGGTCGACGTGGCCAAACCCGAGAGCGACGCCAAGCTGGCTGAGGAAGCTACCCACTGGTCAGCCAAGCAAGTGCGAGAACTGGCCACGGCAGCCAAGAACCAATCGGACGATCAGGCAGCGGGAGCCTACGGGCGGCGCTTTGTTCGCTTCAACGACCGGCGCCGTTCGTTTGCGGGGACGTTGCCTGATGATCAGTACGCAGTGGTGAAGGGACGGCTCACGGCCATGGCCAGCCGCAACGTCGGCAAGGGCACCCCGTTCGACCAGCGCATGGCCGACGCCCTCTTCGCCCTCTGCGGTGCTTCCGACAAAGGGAGGGGGACGACTCAGAAGGGCGGAGCGGGCACGAACGCTGGGCGGAGGAACGGGCGGAATGGCTCGAGTTCCGATGTGGTGGACGATTCGGTCGAGCGAGCCACCCGACCGACCGTCGTCGTGCACGCTGACCTGTCGTTCCTCGCCGGCGGGAATGGTGCGGCCGAACTCGATGTGCTCGGACCGCTCTCTCGCGAGGTCGCCAACCGACTGGCCTGTGACGCCAAAATCGTACTTTCGGCCGATGATGCCGCTGGTCATTCGATTCAACAGGGTGGGGCCAGACGGAGTCCCACGACGGCGCAGCGGCTTGAGATCCGGCGTCGCGACAAAGGGTGTCGTTTTCCCGGCTGCACTTACGAGGCCTTTACCGACGTGCACCACGTCATCCCCTGGCCACAAGGCGGACCGACAGACATCCCCAACTTGGTGACACTGTGCGATGCCCATCACCGGGCCGTGCATGAGCTCGGCTGGAAGATGGCCGGCGACGCCAACGTGGAGTTGACCTTCAGGAGCCCAACCGGTCGGATCACGACCTCGAGGCCCTCACCGACCTTTACCCGAGGGCGCGGGCGACCGCCTGATTGATGTCATCGTGCAGGGCCACGTTTTCGCGACGCCCGGGCACGATCACGCGAATGACTGAAGGTGGCAGGGAGAGGGCTGCTTTTAGTTCATCGAGCGTGGACACGTCATGCACGGTGAGCCAGAAGCCGCGCGCCACGGCGCTGATGTCCACGGCGGGAGGCGTACCAAAGAGTTGTTCGAAGCGCTCATGATTGAGCGCGCCCGCCTGCGGGAGGAACGAGAAGATGCCTCCTCCCCCGTTGTCCACCACCACGAAGGTGCAGGGCAGTTCGGCGGCATGGACCAAACCGGACACATCGTGCAGGAAGGCCAGGTCGCCCATGAGGGCGATGGTCGGTTGTCCCGTCGCTGCCACCCCGAGCGCCGTCGAAACGACGCCGTCAATGCCGTTGGCGCCTCGGTTGGCCATCACGACTGGAGGTGCGGCGAGTGCCGGGGCGAACCACTCCACATCGCGCATGGGCATGGAAGCGGCGGTGAAGAGGACCGAGCGGGTGGCGGCGGCGTAGGTGAAGACGGTGCGAGCCACTTGGGGTTCGGTAAGAGCGTCGCCGAGGGTGGCGGCGATGGTCTCTTGTGCCTTGGCTTCGTAGAACTGCCAGATCGGAAGCCACTCAGGGTCTTTGACAGTGGCGTGGGGCAGGACCGCGGCGAGCCACAGGTTGGGGTCAGCCTGAATGATCTCGGACACAACATGGGTCGGATCCACCCACTGCGCTCTGGGGTCGAGCGTGGTGACTGAGGCCCCGGCAGAGGCGGCGGTTGACACATAGTCCATCAATGCCTTTGACAGCCACGGGGCGCCAAGGATGAGGATGGCGTCCGGGTGCGGGATGCCTTCGGCCCGAACGATGGCATCGGCGGCAGCGATGGAGCCTTCGAGTCGACAGCCGGAGCGCGGGTCGGCCAGGACGGGCCAGCCGAGTGTGGCACCGAGTCGCTGCACCAGTTCGGGTGTGGCCGAGCCGGCGCCGACGATGATGAGGCCCCGACCGGGAACATCGATGGGTTGGGAGACGTCGGGAGTGAGAGGCGATCGCACCAGTGATGGTGCTGATCGCTCGGGAAGGGGTCCGGGCTCTCCGACCAGAGGCTCTCTGAAGGCCAGATTGAGATGGACCGGCCCGGGCGCACGCGGACCGTGGAGCGACTCGGCCCAGGCTCGGGCAGCCAATGGACGCCAGGAGTTTCGCTGGGAGTCCTCGGGGACGCCGGGAGCGTTGGCCCAGCGGGTGGCCGTGGTGAAGAGGCCGACCTGGTCAATGGTCTGGGAAGCGCCGACCTGTTGGAGTTCGGGTGGGCGGTCGGCGGTGCACACAATGAGGGGCACGCAGGCGTGGTGGGCCTCGGCGACAGCGGCGTGAAGCTCAGCGGCGGCGGTGCCGCTGGTGGTGCAGATAACAGTGGGACGACCGTTAGCCATGGAGAGGCCGAGGGCGAAGAAGGCGGCGCTGCGCTCATCGAGGCGGACGTGGACCCGGAGACGGTCGGCCAGAGCGAGAGCGAGCGGCGTTGAGCGCGAGCCCGGGCAGACCACGGCATCGGTGACACCGCACTGGACCCACTCGTCGACCAGGGTGGCGGTGAAGGTCGCCTGTACGCTCACGAGGAGTGCCACTCCACGTCGAGGTCCGCGGCTCGGGACCGCCGCTCACCTTGTTGCACGGGTTCACACAGACCGGGCGATTGTGGGGTCCATTCGGCGACTACCTGGCTCAAGATTTCACGCTGATCGCCGTCGACCTGCCGGGCCACGGCCATTCCGATGCCGTGCGGGCCGACGTGCCGGATACGGCGGAGCTGGTGCGCGAAGCCGTGGTGGCGGTGCTCGGTACCACGCCGACCTCGCTCCTGGGCTACTCCATGGGGGCTCGAGTCGCCCTCCATGTCGCGCTCCAAACGGGCTTGGCCCTGGAACATCTCGTGCTGATTGGTGGCACCGCCGGCATTGAGGACGAGGCCGATCGGGCCAAGCGGCGAACGGCCGACGATGCCATGGCGGATGCCCTCGAAGACTCGGGCGATGTCGATGGCTTCATTACCCGCTGGCTGAGATCCCCTCTGTTCGCCCGTTTGGCCGGTGCGGCGCAGTCCGAGGAGCGGTTGCGCAACACTGCGGCGGGGCTGGCATCGAGCCTCCGTCTCGCCGGTGCCGGCACCCACTTGCCCCTGTGGCATCGCCTGTCCGAACTTCGGGTGCCTCTGCTGGCCTTGGCGGGCTCCGATGACACTCGCTACGCCAGCCGAGCGCTTCGAATGTCCTCGCTGACTCGACCTGATGGGGCGGCAACACTCATTCCCGGCGGTGGGCACGCAGCGCACTTGGCGCAGCCGGAAATGTCGTGGCGCCTGGTCCGTCACCGGCTGGAGGGAATGCTCACAGCAGAATCCCGATCGTGAGCAATAGGCCAATGGCCAACTGGAGGCGCGACGTCGCCGCCAAGCATCGGTAAGAGCCGACGGCCGGAGCGATCACTCAAAGCCAGGCGGATCGGGTAGAAGGCCAATGGCAGCCCAACCAGCGCAATGATCGACAGTCCTCGATAGTGCTGCAGCACTCCCAGCGACAGTGCCGTCGCCATGAGCGTCCCCAAATACAGGTAGGCAGCGCGCTCTCGCCCGAGGCGCACCGCCAACGTCTTCTTGCCCGACGTGACGTCGGTGTCGATGTCGCGCAGGTTGTTGGCCTGCAGCAGAGCGGCCGCCAGTAGTCCGACCGGAACACCCGCCCAAATGGCAAACGACCACGTGTAGTGGTAGTCGAATCGGTGCCCATCAAAGATGGTGATGAACGGGGCGTGCTGCACGTAGGCCGAACCGGCGGTGGCGACGAGTCCGAAGAAGAGAAAGACGAAGAGCTCGCCGAAGCCGAGATAACCGTATGGCTTCGGTCCGCCCGTGTAGGCCCACCCGGCCACCACGCAGACAAGGCCGATTGGGATGAACACCCAACGTCACGCGTACGGCCAGCAGCACCCCAGCTACCCCGGCCACGCCGAAGGCAATGGCGGCGGCGATCTTCACTTCACGGACCGTGGCCAGCTTCCCCGCGACGAGGCGAACCGGACCAACCCGAACGTCGTCGGTGCCCCGTTCGCCGTCGGCGTAGTCGTTGACGAAGTTGGTGCCGATCTGAATCCCTAGCGCCACAATCAAGGCCAGCAGCGCATTGAGGATCATGAGGTGGTGGCCGACGATGGCGCCGGCCAATCCGGTATGTCCGCTCACCGTCACCTGGGTGACATAGAAGTGGCCACTCGACAAGTAACCGGCCGCGGTCCCCACCACTACCGGCACCACAGCGGCCGGAAGTGTCCGAGGCCGGGCACCGGCCAACCACTGCTTGGGTGTGGCGCTCATGGGCGCTTCGGGAAACGTCGAGAAGTCAGGCTTGCGGTGCTCGACGAAGGCGTTACGCCCCTCCTGCCCCTCCTCGGTCATGTAGAAGAGCATGGTGGCGTCGCCGGCCAGCTGCTGCACGCCGGCCAGGCCGTCATCGGCCGCATTCATCCCCGCCTTGATCATGCGCAGCGCAATGGGCGACAGCGTCAAGATCTGCCGGCACCAGGCCACCGTCTCGGCCTCGAGATCGTCGAGGGGCACCACGGTGTTGACCAGGCCCCAGTCGAGGGCCTGCGCCGCGTCGTACTGACGACAGAGGAACCACACTTCTTTGGCTCGCTTGAGCCCAATGGTGCGGGCCAGGATGGACGACCCGTAGCCGCCATCGAAGCTGCCGACCTTCGGACCCGTCTGGCCGAAGCGGGCGTTGTCGGCGGCGATGGAGAGATCACACACCAAGTGGAGAATGTGGCCGCCGCCTATGGCGTAGCCGGCGATCTTGGCGATGATGGGCTTGGGGATGCGGCGCATCAGGATCTGCAGGTCGAGCACGTTCAGGCGCCCGATGCCCCGATCGGCCACGCTGTCGTTTCCGATGTAGCCGTCGTCGCCTCGAATCTTCTGATCGCCACCCGAACAGAAGGCATCGGGGCCTTCGCCACACAGGACGATGACGCCCACATCGGGATTGTCCCGCGCCATCCCGAAGGCATCGGTCAGCTCGAACAGGGTCTGAGGCCGGAAGGCGTTCCGGCGCTCGGGCCGGCAGATGGTCAGCTTGGCGATGCCTTCAGCCACCTCGTATCGGATGTCGGTGAAGGACCCGCTTTGCTCCCATTCGGGCGCTGGAAGCAGTCGCAAATTCATCGAGGGGATCATGGGGACTGCCGGTGACCACGGTATGCACGGCGCCCTACGCTACCGGCAGTGCCCGAACTCGTCGCCATCGACCTCCCTGGTGGTGCTGGGTTCGTCGATGCCCTCCGGGCTATTTGGGATACCGGGGACGCCGCAGCTCCCATCGATCCCCGTCTGCCCCGTACCGCCCGAGAAGCGCTTCTCGGAGCGCTCCGGCCCACCAAGGTGATTGGTGCCGACGGTGAGCTACGAAGCCTTTCGAGCGGCCTGAGAGTGGAGGAGGGCGACGCATTAGTCCTGGCCACCAGCGGGTCTTCGGGCCAGCCCAAGGGCGTGGTCCTGACCCACGAAGCCTTGCTGGCCTCGGCCCGGGCTACCTCGGAGCGCCTGGGCATCAATCCGCGCTCCCACCATTGGTTGGCCTGCCTGCCCCTGGCCCATGTCGGAGGGGTGTCCGTTGTGACTCGGGCCGTACTGACCGATACTCCCCTGACCGTCCTCCCCACCTTCGAGGCCGACCGGGTGGAGCAGATTGGCCGGTCGGGCGAGGCCACCCACGTCTCATTGGTCGCCACCGCCCTGCAGCGAATCGACGCGCGGGTCTTCACCGGCATCGTGCTCGGTGGCAGCCGTCCGCCCACGGTGATCCCCCCAAACGCAGTCGTGACCTATGGCATGACCGAGACGGGCTCGGGCGTGCTCTACGACGGAATCCCGCTCGACGACGTCGAAGTTGCCATCTCCCACTTCGATACACAGGACGACGACACCGACTCCCCCGCCGCACAAGCCAGCTCCGGGTCCGACGACACGGGCGAAATTCTGCTCCGAGCTCCGATGCTGATGCGTTGCTATCGGGACGGCGATGCGGCCCGGGTCATGGGTCCCGATGGCACCGCGACCTGGTTCGCCACCGGCGACGCCGGCTCAGTGGGCGACGACGGGTGCCTGCAGGTGATCGGTCGCTTAGCCGACGTGATTGTGACCGGAGGAGAAAAGGTCTGGCCCGACGCCGTCGAGCGGGCCTTGGCCTCGCATCCGGGCATTCGGGAGATCGCCATCTGGAAGCGGCCCGACCCCGAATGGGGTGAGCGAGTGGTGGCCTGGGTAGTGCCGAATGATCCAGCCGCGCCGCCGCGGCTCGAACAACTCAAGGAGCTGGCCGCATCGACCATCGCCCCCTGGTCTGCTCCCAAGGAACTGGTCATCGTCAACGAGCTGCCTCGCACGCCGTTGGGCAAGGTCCTTCGTCGCTCCCTCGGCTGACTCCGATTAGGCCGCTGCACCCTCGGCCAGGTCTTCGAGGAGGGTGCGCAATTCCCGGCCCATCTCTCGAGGATTGCCGATGACTTCTCCAAGCGATTCACCCTCGACGGTGAGCTCGTCTCCCGGCCGATAGAACGACACTCGCAGCCCCCTCCCGCCGGGAATGGCCATCACCACCCAAGGCTCGCCAATGCGGCCCGAATCCTTGGTGGCCATCAAGCCATTGGGTGACGACACCGCCGTCACGGTCCAAGCGTGGGTGTCAGCGGCCTTGGCGATGCGTTCCAGCTCGCTCTTCGATGTGTTCATGGGGTCTCGGCATTCATTGCACGCCACGGTAGGCCCCGGCTGTCTCAATCCTCGGGATGGCCTAGTGGGCTAGCTCACCCCACCCCTCCGGTCGGTTGCTCGGTGGTCCCGCCATCGACCACCAGTGTCTGTCCCGTAATCCACGAGGCCGCGTCGGAGGCCAGAAACAGGGCCGCAGTGGCGATGTCGTCGGGTACGCCGAGACGCCGAAGCGGAATGTGCGCCGCAATACGCTCCTCGCCCGGTCCTTCCCACAGCGCCGCCGCCAACTTGGTCTTGACCAAACCCGGAGCGAGAGCGTTCACCCGGACGTCAGGCGACAACTCGTAGGCCAGCTGGCGCGTGATGTGCAGCACCGCCGCCTTCGTCACGTTGTACCAACCAATACCGGGCTCCACCCCCAGCCCCCCGATGGAGGCCACGTTGATGACCGAGCCACCACCGCCTCGCCCCAGGCCTGCCTTCACCGCGTGTGACGTCCACATCACCACCGAGAGCTGATTGACCTCGAAGGTCTTCTGGGCTCGGGCCACGTCGATGTCGATCATGGGTCCGAAGTAGGGATTGGTCCCGGCGTTGTTTACCAACACGTCGAGCCCACCGAACTGGGCCACCGTCTCGGCCACGCATGTCTCGGCTTGTGCCGGGTCTCCCACGTGGGCCGCCCGCCAGGCCACCCGCCCCGTCGGACCGTCCGGTTCCAGCCCAGCGGCGGCATCGGCCAAGTCATCCGCAGTCCGCGACGTCAGCATGACGTTGGCACCGGCCTCGAGGAATCGAGCCGCCGTCGCCAGCCCGATACCCCGGCTCCCTCCCGTGATGAGCGCCGTCTTGCCATTGAGTTGGAGTTCCATGCGGCGAGCCTTGCACGCAGGGGGCGGCCTCAAGTGGCCGTAGCATCAGCATCCGTGAACCATCTGGCGGATGAAACCAGCCCCTATCTCCGCCAGCACGCCGACAACCCGGTGCAGTGGTATCCGTGGGGCGACGAGGCCTTGGGTCTGGCGGCGGCCGCCGATAAGCCCATCTTCCTGTCCATCGGGTACGCCTCTTGCCATTGGTGCCACGTCATGGCGCATGAAAGTTTCGAGGACGAGGCCACCGCCGCCGACCTCGAGCGCTGGTTTATTTCGGTCAAGGTCGACCGAGAGGAGCGCCCTGACATCGACTCGCTCTACATGGCGGCCACTCAGGCCCTCACCGGCTCGGGCGGTTGGCCGATGTCGGTGTTCTGCACGCCCGACGGCCGTCCCTTCTACGCCGGGACCTACTTCCCGCCCGAAGAGCGTCACGGCATGCCGTCGTTCCGCCGCGTCCTCGAGGCACTCGGCACAGCCTGGGAGACCGAACGCGAGCAAGTCCTGACCCAAGCCGACGCGCTGGTTGAGGCCGTGCGCCGTGAAGTTCGCCTGGCCGAATCATTGGCCCAGACCGAAGGCCTCACCGATCAGGATGCGCTCGATCCCGACGGCCTCATCGAACAAGTGGTCCTCAACATTTCGTCCGGCTTCGACGCCGAGTGGGGCGGCTTCGGTCCGGCACCCAAGTTCCCCCGCCCCACCCTGGTCGAGCTGTGCCTACGACACCACACCCGCTCCGGGTCCGAACGCTCCCGCCAAATGGCAGTCACCACGCTCGACGGCATGGCCGCCGGCGGCCTGTACGACCACCTCGTGGGTGGCTTCTGCCGCTACTCCACCGACCCTCAGTGGCTGGTGCCGCACTTCGAGAAGATGCTGACCGATCAGGCCCTGCTGGCCCGGGCCTATCTCCACGCCTGGCAACTCACCGCCAATGACGACTACCTCGCCGTGGTCACCGAGACCCTCGACTGGGTTTTGGGCGACCTCTCCACTCCCGAGGGTGCCCTCTACTCCTCCTTCGATGCCGATGCCGGCGGCGTCGAAGGCAGCCATGCCACGTTCACCATGGAGGAGCTGACCGCCATCCTTCCGACCGACCTCGTACAGGCGGCCGCCGATTGGTATGACATCACCCCCAAAGGCAACTGGGAGGGGCGCTCCATTCCCCGCCGTCCCGTGGGCGGACCGCTGCGGCGGCCGGCTCCCATTGAAGAGGCCCGTCGCCTCCTGGCCGAAGCCCGCAGCGGGCGGGTCCAGCCGGCCCGAGATGAGAAGGTGCTCACCGAGTGGAATGCCATGGCCGTGGCCACGTTGGCCGAGGTAGCTGCCGTCACCGGCACCGAGCGCTACGCCCAGCGGGCCGAGGAGATCGGCGAGTTCCTCATGAAAGAGCTCTACGTTGATGGTCGACTGATGCGCAGCTGGCAGGGAGGCCGAGCCCGCCACCTCGCTGTGGCCGCCGACTACGCCTGGTTGGCCGAAGCCTGCGTCCGACTTTCCGAGCTGACCGGCAAGCACCACTGGCGCACTCGAGCCCAGCAGGTGGCGGCTGAGTTGGTCGACAACTTCTTCGACTCGGAGAATGGTGGCTTCTTCACCACTGGCCATGACGCCGAGGCCCTCATTGTACGTCCCAAGGAGTTTGTCGACGGTGCCCTGCCCGCCACCAATTCCATCGCCGTCACCGCCTTGCTCCACGCCCACGCGCTCAGCGACGACTCCACCTTGCGCCGCGCCGTCGACGAGACCGTCACCTTGGCCCGCCCCCTCCTGCAACGCCATCCCGGAGCCCTGGCCGACTTGGTCGCCGCCCTCCCCATGCTGAACGGGCGTCAGGAAATCGTCATCACGGGCGATCGTCCCGATCTCTTGGCCGAAGTACGCCGCCACTGGCTGCCCGATGCGGTGTTGGCGTGGGGCGACGTCGACCACTCATCCCTCTTCGCCGACCGCCCCGACGGCGCTGCCTTCGTCTGCCGCGGCTTCATCTGCAGCGCTCCATCCACCACCACCGACGACTTGGCCCACCAATTGCAGACCCTGACGGCGAGCGCCTCATGACCGTGTCACCCGAAGAAATCGAACCGATCACTCGGCGCGAGCCCACGACCAAGGCCAAGCCCAAGCGCCTCCTCAAGCAGTCAACCGGTCGCCGCGAAAAGCTCCCGACCGCCGGTGGTTCCACCTTGCACCTACTCGTGCTCGCTTCCACCCTGGAAGACACGACCGTCGTCGATCTGGCCACCCGCACCGTCATGCGCGTGCGCGTCCCGTGGCCCGAGAATCACGAGCCGGACATCACCGCCTTCGACGTGGTCGAGGTCACACTGGCCGACGACCCCGAACGGGACGACCTAGCCCAGCCCGAGGCCACCACGGCGGCCGACCTCCCCCGTCACGTCGGCACCCTCAAGGGACGCCGACTGCGCAAGCTGCTGCGGCGCATGGTGGCCAGCCCGGACGGTCCGCTTCTCGGCTTTCCCGGGCCCTCGGCCCCCTACTGGGAGTTCCGAGGCTTCCGCCCCTCGGTCGCGCTCATTGAGCCGACGCGCAGCCCCCAACTCATCCGGCGTCACGCCGACCGATCCACCTGGGTGCGCTTCGGATGGGACCGCGACGACGTGTGGTTGCCAGTTGAGGATCGCCATGCGGCCCGCGTCCTCGATGCGGCCCGACGAGAGCGACTCAGCGGCAAGAGTCTGGCCACCGCCCTTGGCTACGAGCCCCAGTACCTATTGGTTACCGTCAGCCAGCCTCGGGACGGCCACTGCTACAAAGTCTGTGCAGCGGTACTCCCCAGAGGCTGATCGGGACTCGGCGCCAATCTCTCGACGCCACGCCCAGGCTCAACGCCCGAGCTTGCCCCCGGCCAGGTCCTCGGCCATGGCCCACCCGAAGGTGACCAGGCGATCGCCCTTGTCGGCGTTGAAGCCATCGAAGTAGGACTCGACACCTTCGGGGATCTTCACCTTGGGGGCGAAGAAGTCCAGGCCGCCGGCCACGCTGCCATCACCCTTACAGATGAAGGTGCGGTCATCGAGCTTGCTGTCGCAGCCGAAGCGCTTGGACAGGCGACGGGCCCAGGCCCGCTCTTCACCCGATGACTTGTGCTCCGGGAAGGGCACGACGTCCTGCAGGCCCGAGAAGGCCCGAAAGCCCTCGGGTGAAAGCAGGCGGGTGCCCAGCAACACGTCCTCATCGGGAAAGGCCAGGAGGGCCCGTCGGTACTGGTCGGCCATGATGCCCTTGAGCACCGCCTCCGCCCGTGCGGTCCGGTCCACTAGCGCCAGCCCCACCAGGAGCGACGGCGTGCCGCCGATCCTTTCCAGGGTGCAGAACGAGTAGCCCCGAAGCTTGTTCCCCTCCCGTGCGTGCGTGATCAATACCCACGACTCGCGCTCCTTGGAAAGGAACCCGATATCGAACCCAGGGGAACGATCGGCACACAGATCAGCCATTTCCACCAGCTCAGCGTCGCTGAGCGCAGTGCAATCCTTGGTGCTCACTACGATCGGCATGGAGCGATTCTACTGGCTCTCACCAGCGCAGTCCCAACCGACCCCGGCCGGACCGCCACCCCGAGGCACCCCCTCGACACTAGAACGCCCAGCTCAGTGCCGCTTTATGACAGTACGGCGGACTGCCCTAACAGCCGTTTCAGCTCACCCACCAGGCCGTTGCGGCAGTCCACATTGAACTGCGGAGCGAGCCGCAAGACCTTGTCACCGACGTGCAAAACGACGGCCGAAGACCCCGGATGCCCACTCAGGACATCTTTGAGCCCGCTCACCGTGGCGTCGGTCAGCACGCCCAGTGGCAGCGAAATGTGGAGGTCCTCTTCCCCCCGCTCCAGCACCGGCCGGCTGACTTCCATGCAGACGATCTTGGGTTCTTCCTCCCGGGTATCGAGCCGCCCCCGCACCACCAAAATGGCGTCATTCTCAATGAGGGCACCGAAGTCGGCCATGGTCTTGGGGAAGACGAACACCTCCATGGCGGCCTGGAGATCTTCCAAAATGAAGCGGGCCATGAGATCGCCCTTCTTCGTATAGGAGCGGCGCAGGTCGGTCACCACCCCACCTACGGCCCGCACCGGCGAACGATCGCCCGTCGGGTCCTCCTCTCGCATGTCCGACAAGCTGCAGTCAGTGAGCCGGGACAGCGCCTGCTCGTAGCCCATGAGCGGATGGTCGCTGACGTAGAGGCCCAGCATCTCCTTCTCGAAGGCCAGTCGTTGCCCCTTGTCGAACTCCGTGTCGGGGATGGCAATCCTGGCGGTGCCCCAACCGGGATCGTCTTCCTGCTCTTCTTCGAAGGCGGCGAACAGTGAAGTGATCCCCAAGTCGCGCTCACGGCGGCGCTCCAATGTGCGGTCGACCACTCCCTCGAGGACCAGACACAGGCCTTGGCGCGGGTGGCCCAGTCCGTCGAAGGCGCCGCCCTTGGCCAGCGAGTCCATGGTGCGCTTCTGCAACACCATCGGATCCACTCGTTGGCAGAAGTCAAAGATGTCGACGAACGATCCGTTGGCCTTGCGCTCGCTGACAATCTTCTCGACCAGGCTCTCGCCCACATTCCGTACCGCGGCCAGACCGAAAACGATGGCCTTGCGCTCGCCGTCGGCCAACGGGTCGGGCGCGAACTCAGCAAAGGCCCGATTGATGTCGGGCACCAACACGTCAATCCCCATGGCCCGACACTCAGCCAAATAGACGGCCGTCTTGTCCTTGTTGTCCTTGACCGACGTCAGGAGCGCCGCCATGTACTCCACCGGGAAATGTGCCTTGAGCCAGGCTGTCTGATACGCCACCAGTCCATAGCCGTAGGAGTGGGACTTGTTGAAGGCGTAGTCGGCGAACGGCTCAATGATGTCGAAGAGCTGCGTGCCCAGCTGCTCGCCGTACCCTTGATCGACGCAGCCCGCCACGAACTTCTCGCGCTCGGCCGCAATCATGGCGCGGATCTTCTTCCCGCAGGCCTTGCGGAGGTTGTCGGCTTCTTCCAACGAATAGCCGGCGAACTTCTGCGCCACTCGCATGACGGACTCCTGGTAGAGCATCAGCCCGTAGGTGTCCTTCAGAATGGGTTCGATATCGGCGTGGAGGTAGGTCAGCTCCTTGCGCCCGTTCTTGAGTTCGGGATAGTCGCGGTGCATGTTGGCCGCCATCGGCCCCGGCCGGTACAGCGCTACGAGGGCCGCCACGTCGTCGAAGCTCGTCGGTGCCAGGGCGCGCAGGGTCTGGCGCATGGCCACGCCTTCAAGTTGGAACACGCCCACCGATTCGGCCCGGCGCAGCATCTCGAGCGTGGGCTGGTCGTCGAGGTCGACGTTGTCGATGTCGGGCCGGCGGCCGGTGGCCGCCTCAATCAAGTCCAAGGCGCGCTCCATGACCGAGAGGTTGCGCAGGCCCAAGAAGTCCATCTTCAACAGGCCTAGCTCTTCCACGCCGTGCATTTCGTACTGGGTGACGATGGGTGCGTCTTCGGGTTTCTCTCCGGCACCAGGCTTGCGCTGAATGGGGAGGTACTCGGTCAGCGGGTCACGCGAGATGACGACCGCAGCAGCGTGGATGCCGTCTTGGCGGCGCAGGCCCTCGAGCCCGAGTGCGACGTCAATCACTTCCTTGGCGTCGGGATCCGTCTCGTGCATCAACCGCAGATCAGCGGCGGCGGCGTAACCCTCTTCCTGCCCTTCGGTCTTGGTCAGGCAGGCCGACAGCGAGGTGTCGCGACCCATGACCAGGGGCGGCATGGCCTTGGCAATGCGATCGCCCACTATGTACGGCTTTCCCAACACCCGCGCCGCATCGCGCACCGCGGCTCGAGCCTTGATGGTTGAGAAGGTCACAACCTGGGCCACTCGGTCGCTGCCGTACTTCTCGGCCGCGTAGCGCATCACATCGCTGCGGTAACGCTCGTCGAAGTCCATGTCGATGTCAGGCATCTGCTTGCGACCGGGATTCAAGAACCGCTCGAACAGCAGGTCGTACTTGATCGGGTCGATGTCCACAATCCGCAGGCAATAGGCCACACAACACCCAGCCGCCGAACCACGGCCCGGACCAACCCGAATGCCCGAGTCCCGGGCGTAGCGGATCAGGTCCCAGACGACGAGGAAGTAGGCGGCGAAGCCCATGCTGCCAATGACGTTGAGTTCGAAGTTCAGCCGCTCGACCACGTCGGCCGGGACCGGGCTGCCGTAGCGGGCCTTGGCCCCTTCCATGGTCAGGTCCGTGAGGTAGGCCAGCGCCCGGTCCTCATAGGTCTCGCCCGTGAAGTGGTCGGGCACGGGGAACTCGGGCAGGCTCGGCTTGCCTAGCTCCAACTGCACGTCGGCCCGCTCGGCAATCAACAGTGTGTTGTCACAGGCTTCCGGCACCTCGGAGAACAGATGCCGCATTTCGCTGGCTGATTTCAGGTAGTGCTCATTGCCTTCGAACTTGAAGCGATTGGTATCCGACAACAACGCACCGGTCTGCACGCACAGCAATGCATCGTGGGCAACTGCGTCCTCCCGGTGCGTGTAGTGGCTGTCGTTGGTGGCCAGCAACGGCGCATCGAGCCGCCGGGCAATCTCAATCAACTGCGGGTTGGTGCGGTGCTGATCGGCGATGCCGTGATCCTGGAGCTCGACGAAGAGGTTGTCCTTGCCGAAGATGTCCTGCAGCCGGGCGGCCCGTCGCTCGGCCTCTTCGACGTCACCGTGCAGGAGCGCCTGCAGCACCACGCCGCCGAGACATCCCGTGGTGGCAATCAGTCCCTCGTGGTAGCGCTCGAGCAGTTCCCAATCGAGACGAGGCTTGTAGTAGTAGCCCTCCAAGAACGCTGCCGACGACAGTTTGAGCAGGTTTCGATAACCGCCGATGGTTTCCGACAAAAGGGTCAGGTGGTAATAGAGCTTCTGCCCGCCCTCAGCGTCTCCGCCGGTGTCGTCCATTTTGCCGCGACGCACCGGCCGCTCATGGCGTGACTCCCCCGCCATGTAGGCCTCGGTGCCGATGATCGGAGTGATGCCCTGTTCGCGGCAGGCCTTGTAGAAATCCAAGACCCCATACATGTTCCCGTGGTCAGTGATGCCCAGCGCCGGCTGTCCATCGGCTACGGCCGCGGCAACCAGGTCTCCAACACGGGCTGCCCCGTCGAGCATGGAGAACTCGGTGTGGGTGTGCAGATGCGTAAACGACCGCCCCGACACCGGCCCTCCCTTCTCTTGTGGAACTTACATTGGTGTGATTCTGCTCCGGATCAAGGACGTTACCCTGCGTTCCGGACCCGCACGACCACCGTCCCAACCACCTTGTCATGAAGGGTCTGGCGCTTCTTGTCCCACAACGGCCAGAGCATGTCGAGCACCCACGCCAGTCCCAGAATCAGGAGCAGGATGGTGGCTCGGAACAACTGCTCCACCAGGGATCGGCCCAGTGCCCTGCCGTAGCCGAGCGGCTCCAACGACCCATCACGCACCACGCGCACGCCAACCGCCATCATGCCAACGGTCTGGCCTTTCGGACTGCCGTACAGCAGCGTGGAGTAGGCCAACGAGATCAGCGCACCGAGCAGGAGCGCCAGTCCGGAGAAGGTGGCTCGCTTATGACCGCCGTTGTGCTGCCTGGCCATCATGTGGAATTGAAGGACATGGGTGTGCTTGAACGCCACTCCCAAAATGACGATCGGGATGGCCAGAATCACGAAGTCGATCAGCCACCCACCCAATCGAGTGCCCCACGGCGCATAGAGCACCCCGGTGGGCTCGACATACGAAGGAGCCGGAAATTGCACTGGGCCTCCTGCGTAATTCGGTGGCGGAGGAGGGGGTGCCATCGGCGGCCCGGAAGAAGGAGGCGGCGGCATTGAAGACGGCTGAGACGGTGCAGGCAGGGGCGGAGGCGGCGGCGGCGGCGGCGGCGCCGACTCACCACTACCCGGGAATGGTGGTGGTCCCCCACCGGGCTGGTCGCTGGTCTCGTCTGCCATGAACGGCACCTCCCCTACGTCGTGATGTCATCCTGGCAGAACGCACTGCCGCAGACTGGAACGCTCAGAGATACGTCCCAGGCCTTTGCCCCGAGCTCTCGCCCGCCCCGGGCAAGCCCTTTTGCCGAATCTCCTCCAGCTGAGCCCGCGCCGCCATCTGCTGCGACATCAACGTGGCCTGAATGCCGTGGAAGAGCCCTTCGAGCCACCCGACCAGTTGGGCCTGGGCGATGCGCAGTTCCGACTCGCTGGGTGCGGTGTCATCGAATGGCAACGCCATCCGGTCGAGCTCGGCCACCAGGTCGGGCGACAGACCCTCGGACAGATCCCGAATCGACTGCTCGTAAATTTCGCGCAAGCGGGTCCGACTCTTTTCGTCAAGCGGGGCCTGACGCACCTCATCGAGCAGGGTCTTGACCATCGATCCAATGCGCAGCACCTTGGCCGGCTCAGACACTGACTCCGTGGCGATCCCTTCTGCCCCGGCACCAACACTTCCGTCTGCACCAACCCTGTCTTGTGTGCCGGCCCCGAACACCTCGTCGGGCGACACCGCAGCGTCTTCACTCATGCCGTCATCCTGCCACCCGAGCACCGCCGGTCATGTGCCACCGCCTCACCCACCTCGCTACCCGTGTCGGTGATAGCGCACCCCATGAAGCACTTCCACGGTCACCAGAAACAAGAGGCACAAACCCAGAAGAATTGAACCCGCCAAAACGAAGAACTTGTCCAGCTTCCGTTCATCAACGAATTTGCGACCAAGGCCATAGCCGCCGAGGCCAATCAACCCGCCCAAAAGGTTCGTCATCACATCGGTACTGTCCGACACCCCAATGGCGAAGATGTACTGGAGCGTCTCGGCTGCGATGCTGCCGCCGAGAACAATGAGCACCTTGCGCCAACCGGGCAATCCCTTGCAATTCACGCCCAACAACAGCCCGAACGGGACGAACACGACCACGTTTTCGACGGACTGAGATGAACTCCCCGACGAATGAGAGAACGGAACCAGATTCAAGCTTCTGTGGCCATAGTGCAGCACCGAAGCAATGTGAATTGAAAACTTAAACAGCACCAGCCACGCCAGGGTGACCAGATATACGGCAAAGAGAACTCTCGCCAGCGATTTCACTGATCCACCGAGCGTCTCGAAGCGACGTGACTCAACAGCCAGGCCAACTCAGCAGCGGGATGAGCATCTCGGCTGATGTCAGCGACCCGTGCCGGGCCAGCAGCCGCAGTTCGCCCGTGTCGGCCGGGTCCATGAAGGCCGTCGGTGCTGAGGGGATCAGCGCCACATCCCCCATCCGGGCCAGGACCTCACCCGAAGGCACGCCGCCCAGCCAGCCCTCCGACACCAGCTGGTCCTTACTCATCACCCACGCGATCTCGCCGTAGGTCTCCTCCAAGCCGGACAACACGTCGCCCACGGTTCCGGGACGGACATGCAACCATCGAAAGCGACCTTCGCCGCTCAACAACGTCACCTGCTCCATCACGTCACCGCCGAGCACCTCCACCGAGGAGCCCACCGCGACCTGACCATGATCGGCCGTCACTACAAGCGCCACGCCCGGTGGCAGCACCGAGCGCAGGTCACCGACCAGTCGATCTACCGAACGCAGCTCGTCGTCGTAGTGCCGGTCCAACCCGTGGGCGTGTGCCACCTTGTCCATGCCCTCGTAGTAGGCGTAGACGAAAGGTGCACCGCCCTCGACCAATGAGCGCACGTCGGTCAGCAGCCCGGCCTGGGTGTGCCAACGGTGCAAGGCAACGTCACCGAGGTGCGCCGCCGAGAAGCCAGTAGGCCCGTAGTCCTGGCGGGTCACCACCGGCACCGGACCCACCGCTCCGGGGAACGTCGGGCAGGGCTGGAACTGCCGAGGCGGCAACGACATCCGGGCATCGCGGCCACCGACGGTCCACTGCAGCACATTCATGATCTCGTCGCCCTGGCTGACTCGATACCCCACCACGCCGTGCTCGGCCGGCGGTCGCCCCGTGGCCAGCGACGTCAAGGCACAGGCCGTCGTACTCGGAGCGACCGACGTGATGGCGCCTCCGACCCCCGACGACAGGACGGGCGCCACCGTCGAGCGCTCGAGGAGTTGCTCCCACCCGAGGCCATCGAGCACCAGCAGGACGACCTGGCGGGCATCGGCCACCGGACTCGGGAGCCACATGGGCCACGGATCGGGTGCTGCGGGGCCGCCAAAGACATGCCCCAGTAGCGACGGCATCACGCTGGTCAAACAGGCCCCACCGAAGTCAGGCCGAATGGGCGGCGCGTCAGTCACAGCGGCACACCCTAGAACCAGGACACAGGGGGTAGACCAGCCCCGGACCGGTAACATCTGCGTGCGTGAGGGTCTCGACACGAGGTGACTACGCCAGTAGGGCGTTGCTATCCCTGGCCCTGCACGGCGCCGACCTGCCCACGTCGGTGCGAGATATCGCCGAGCGCACTGCCCTGCCCCAGCCCTACCTCGAACAAATTCTATTGGCGCTCAAAGGCGCCGGCCTGGTCCGATCCAAGCGGGGCGTGGGCGGCGGCTACGTGCTGGCCCGCTCACCCGAAGAGATCAGCCTGGCCCAGATCGTGTCTGCCGTGGACGGCCCCATCGCCGCCGGCGATTTCGGAGAACCCCACGCCAACGGTGCCTGCGACCACGAGGGCCAGTGCGTGCTCCTGGCCGTCTGGGCCGACGTGGGCGAGACCATCCGCACCCACCTGCAGTCCTACAGCCTGGCCGACATGGTGTCCCGAGCCCAGGGCAACATCGGCGTGGCCGCCCTTCCGGCCTCAATCCTCCCAGCCACCGTCACCTGAGCCACCGTCAGCTGAGCCACCGTCCGCTGAGCCACCGTCACCTGAGCCACCGTCACCTGAGCCACCGTCAGCTGAGGCGACTCCTGCTGCGAGTGCGGCGCCAGCAGAGACGCCTTAGAGCGGCTGGCCTTGATTCCACAGCGTCACCACGGGTGTCGCGTGCTCGTAACCCAGCACGCTGACCGCACCCGCATCGAGAGCGAAGAGGCGGCCCCCAACGGGCGGTAAGCCCAGCCAGCGAGCCGTGAGCACCCTGAGCACGTGCCCATGGGCCACGCACAAGGTGTCGCCCTGAGCCGACCGGGCCTGCTCAATCACCCTGTCGACGCGGCGGCCTACATCGGCGGCCCGCTCCCCACCTTCAATCTTGCCGGTCCAAATGTTCCAGCCTGGCTGTTCCTCCCGAATCTGGGCCGACGTCAGCCCCTCGCAGGCCCCGTAGTCCCATTCCATGAGGTCAGGCTCGGCTATGGCCTCGGCGCCGAACCCGGCCAGGGCACAGGTCTCCCAGGCTCGTTGCAGCGGGCTGGCCAGGACCTGGGCAAAGGAATGGCCAGCAAGCAGCTGGCCTGCGGCTTTGGCCTGCTCCCGACCTTGGTCCAGGAGGGGAATATCGGTGCGGCCGGTGTGTTGACCACTGAGAGACCACTCCGTGGCGCCGTGTCGGAGAAGGAACAGGTTGGACGTCACGTCGGGAAGGACATCACGGGTGGCCGGCACACGCAACTCAGGTCCGAACACCCCCCTGGAATGATGCGACAACAGTCGGTGTTGTACCTGGCAGATTCATCCCGGGGTTGCCCGGGTACGAATGAGAGAGAGCACAGAGCAGCGGGAGAGAGCGGCACATGAAGAGCGCGGTGAGCACCTCAGACACCCTCGGGTTGATGTTGCGGGATCTGGATCAGTTCCCCATGCCCGATCACGAGCAGCAGGTGGAGCTGGCGAAGCGGGTTGCCGCCGGTGACACACAGGCACGCAAGCAGATGGTGGCGGCCAACCTTCGGTTAGTGGTGCACTGGGCGCGGCGCTACCAGGACCGCGGTGTGGACATGGCCGATCTGGTCCAGGAGGGTTCATTTGGCCTCATGCGGGCCGTGGACAAATTCGACTGGGAGCGAGGCTTCCGCTTCTCGACCTACGCCACATGGTGGATCCGCCAGGCCCTCCAGCGCGCCGTCCAACAGCACGGCCGCACCATCCGCATTCCCCTCGAAGTGGGCGAGCAAATCACGCGCCTGGAACTGACCAAGGCCGAGCTGGCCACATCACTGGGGCGCAAGCCAACCGAGGCCGAACTCAATGAAGCGACCGGCATGACGGCCGACGAGCGCCACGCGCTTGAGGACGTTGCTCGCGTCACCGCATCGCTGGACCAGCCGGCAGCGTCAGAGTCCGCTACCACTCTGGGTGAGTTGGTGGCACCCGACGCCAGCGACTTCGTGGCCGACACGGAGCTGACCATGGTCTACGAGAACGTGCGGCACGCCGTGGAAAAGCTGCCCGACCTCCAGCGCGATGTGCTGCGCCTGCGCTTCGGTTTCGGTGGCGACGCCCCGGCCTCGCTGCAGTCGACAGCCGAACGATTGGGCGTTGGTGTGCGCCGTGTGCGACGAGCCGAAGAAGAGGCACTGGCCGCATTGTCCTTCGACGCTGATGTCGTCGGGGTCCACGAAGCCGCCTGAGCGGAAGTCAGCTGCCCTGAGTCAGCTATCCAGTTCAGCCAGATCGGACGGCAGGGGCGAGGTGTTCTCCACTCGCACTCCGGTCATCGGATGATCGAGGCCGAGATGGAAGGCGTGCAAGAAGAAGCGTCCAGACGCTAAGCGCTGGTCCACGGTGCCATAGCGTGCGTCGCCCACCACCGGGTGGCCAATCGCGGCCATATGCACGCGAATCTGGTGGGTGCGACCACTTTGTAGCTTGAGTTCGACCAGCGTCGTCTCACGCGGCATGATGCGCCGCTCCAACACCGTGTACCCAGTGCGCGCCTCTTTGCCGCCAGCGGCGATGGCCATTTTGGTGGGCGTGCGGTTGGAGCGCCCGATGGGTGCGTCAATCTCGCCCCGGTCGTCGGCCACGTGCCCTTCTACCAAAGCCAAGTAGCGCCGCTCCATAGTGCGCGCACTCAGCTGTTCGACCAAAGACGCAAAGGCCAGGGGCGTGCGAGCCACTGCCAGCAATCCTGACGTCCCCTTGTCGAGGCGATGCACAATGCCTGGTCGATCGGGTGCACAAACTCCCGCCGTGGCCAAATCGGCCAGGTCCGGAAAGCGGGCCAACAATCCCCCGACCAAGGTGCCCGTTGAATGTCCCGCCCCCGGGTGCACCACCAATCCCGCCGGCTTGTCCACCACCACCACGTGGTCGTCCTCATGCACGACCGAGAACACCACGGACGGCTCGGGTTCGATACTCACCACACCCTCGGCCGGAAGGGCGATCTCTAACTGCGCCCCAAGACGCAAGGTCGAACGCCCAATGGTGACGGTCTCCCCATCGACGCGCACCCGTCCATCGGCAATCAGGTCAGTCGCCGCCGTACGCGAAATGTTGGCCAACATCGATACAGCCCGGTCCACCCGTACCCCAGCCAGGAGAGCCGGCACTTCACTCTGCATCAACTCTTCGCTCATGTGCTCGCCTCCGAGCTCGAGGCTGGATGTTCCAATAGCAAGGATGCGGCGACCACCACTGCGCCAGCGGTGATGCAGGCGTCGGCCACGTTGAACGTGGGCCAGTGGCTCAATGTGATGAAGTCCGCCACCTCTCCATGATGGCTGCTGACGAGGCGCTCGCTGAGATTCCCGAGCCGCGCCGCCCAAAAGCAGTCCTCCGCCGATGGCCAGCCAGAGCGATCGCACCCGAGAGACGACGATCGCCACTACAGCTACACCAAGGCAAAGCAGGACGGTCACCGGGACGGCGCGACCGCTGAAGAGGCTGAAGGCAAAGCCCGAGTTAAAAGAAAGTCCGAGCCCGAATGGACCCCAGACATGTGTCACCCCGTGCACGTGGTGCTCGGCCCAGGTGGTGCTCAGTCGGTCCGCCACCACGACCACCACAGCCAGTGCGAAGGCGATGATGTGTGACCGCGCCGAGGTCAGCGTCGCGATAGCCCCCCGCTTTTGCAGGCCACACACAGACGGGCGTACGGCAGGGCACGCAGCCGCGGCTTGGGGATGGGCTGGAAGCAGCGCTCGCAGTAGCCGTAGGTCTTGTTGTCGACGCGTACGTAGGCGAAGTCAATCTCTTCCACCGCCAGCGAGGCCTGCCCCGACAAGGCCAGGTTGCGTTCACGGTCAACGGTGACGGTGCCACCCTCGCCTGACTCCTCGTCGAACTGGACATCGCCCGGCTCGCGCTCGAGCGCCAGGGAGTCAGCTTCGGCCCGCAGCGACGTGGCCTGCTCTTGATAGATCGCCCGCTCCTCTGCCAGCAGTTCCCTGATCTCTTCGAGGAACTTCTCGTCTTTGGCATACGGGCCGGTCTTGGGCCTGACCGGTTCCGGCGGCTTGGGCCTGGGGGTGAAGGTCGTCTTGGGCGGTGCTGGAACGACAGGCTCCGCCTCTTTGACTGCGGTCGCCGCCTTCTTGGCGGCCGGAGCTGCCGCCTTCTTGGCCGGAGCTGCCGCCTTCTTGGCCGGCGCAGCCGCCTTCTTCGCTGCCGGAGCGGATTTCTTCGCCGGGGCAGCGGCTTTCTTGGCCGGCGCAGCCTTCTTGGCTACCGGTGCTGACTTCTTCGGCGCCGGAGCAGCCGCCTTCTTTGGGGCTGGCACAGCCTTTTTAACCACTTTCTTCGCAATGTTTCTGGCCACGGAGACCATGCTCTGCTTCTTGGCTGGAGCCGCCTTGGATGTCACTGTTTTCTTGGCCGGCGCCGCCTTCTTAGCGGCCGCCGGACGCGACGCAGGCACCTTTTTCGAGGCGGTTGCCTTGCTCGCTGGGGTCATCGTGTCCTCCTTCCCGACCACGTACGTGGTCGGTTCCCTGCCGAGAGGGAGCGGGTGACTATATCGGACCCATGAAGGTGGCCAAGCACCACCAGGTGATCAGAGAGGACGGATGGCTCCAGTCGAGGCTGAGTTGGAGGCGGTCTGCAGATTGAGGGTGGGCGGACCGTCGTCGACCGGGCGCACGGGAGCGGCGATCGCTTCGGGCTCTGCGACCGCTGGCTTGGGGGCAACGGGCTTGGGACGGACACCCATGAGCGAGTTGGCCGGCTGCACGTTCTCGTCCACCCACTTGAGGATTTCGGATAGCGCATCGCGCAGGCGGTTGCGCTCTGACTCAAGATGGCGGGCCATGCTCTCCACGTCAGTGGCCAAGTGGGTGCGAGTGGCCTCGAGTCGGCTGACTTCTTCACGCAGCTTCTGCTGCGACTCGGTCATGAGGTTGTGCGCTTCCTGCTGCGCCTTCTCGACTGCAGCGCGGGCCGTGTCTTCGGCTCGAGCCACGATGGCAGCCGCCTCCGCTTCACTCTCGCGCTTGGTCTGATCCACGAACTTCTGGGCCAACACCAAGGTGCGCTGCAACGTCTCGTCAGTGAGCGCGGCGTCCTCCGAGGCTGCGGCCAACCTGGCCGCTGCTCCATCATCGGACGGGGCATTGTGGCGGTCGCGCTCGAGCTGGACGATGCGATCGCTGGCCTGACGTAGCCGATCGGTCAGCTGGCGCACGTGCTCCTGCATGGCCTCAGATTCCTGGGCGGCCCGGTCGAGGTATTCATCGACCTCGTCGACGTTGTAGCCCTTGAGGCCAAGGCGGAACTCGACCGTACGCAGGGTGTCGAGAATGGATGAAGAGGTGGGAGAACTGTCCATGGGGGGCGAGTCTACCCATCCCCCCTGCCCGACTAGAGAATGGTGGCGCCGCCGAGAACGGGAATTATGACGAACTCGGCCGCCAGCATTACGACCATGAATGAAAGGTCCAGGCCACCCATGGGCTTGACCACCTTGCGTATGGGCCGCAGCAATGGTTCGGTGGCCCGGTAGCAAAACACTTGGTAGCGGCCCAGAGCGCTGTCGGGGTGCACGCGGAACCAGCTGAGCAATGCCATCGGAAACATGATCAAGATCACATAGGCCTGCACCAGGTTTGCAATGAGGGTGAACCCACTGATGATGGCCAACATGTCAACGCTCACTAGAGGTTGAGCGTAGTTCGTTCAATCACGCCCGAAGCCGCGCTCCACCAGTCGTTGACGTTCCTCGTCGGACACTTTCACGTTGGTCGGTGCCAACAGGAAAACCTGATCGGCGACCTTTTCCATCTCTCCGCTGAGCGCGTAAGTGACACCACTGCAAAAATCGATCATCCGGCGTTGCAGATCGCGATCGGCCATCTGCAAGTTGACGATGACCGGACGGTTGTCCTTCAGTCGATCAGCGATCTCTTTGGCATCACCGAAGCGCGCCGGAGCCACCACGTGCACACGGGCTGAGGCCGCTCCGATGGCGGTGTCAACTGGCACGGCCCGCACGGCCATGGGGCGCGACGGGGACTGAGGCTGTGATTGGGGCTGCGTCGGTGCGGAGGTGGACGGGGGACGCACCGCTTGATGTGTGACAGGTTCGCGAGCAATCGTCCGAATGCGGGTCATTCCCCCGCCGTATTCGTCCGGCTGCTCGTATTCGGGGGGTCGGCTGTCCAGCCGCGTCGCCGCCGAGAATCCACGCGGCGCGCGGTCCTCGAGGTCGTCGTACTCGTCGTACTCGTCATCGAGCAGTCCGAGATAGACCATGGTCTTCTTCATGAACGAGGGTGCCATACCTTCTCCTGTCCCGGCCTAGCGTAGTGCCTGCTCACGAAGGGCGGCTGGCGACAGTCGCTACCCGCAATCCACGTTCCCCAAACAGCGCGCGCCCGATTCGTACCATGGTTGAGCCGGCCTTCACAGCCGCTTCCAGGTCGTCGGTCATACCCATCGAGCGTTCGGGCAACCCCAGCTGATCGGCCAAGTCCCTCACCGTCTCAAATGCCTGCACTGCGTCTGCATTCAATTGGGGTGCCACAGTCATCAATCCTTCGACGCGCAGGTCCAAGCGTGCGAGCGAGGAAACCAAACCAGCTGTCGCTTCGGGAGTGCAGCCATTGCGATCGGCCTGACCGGTGCAATTCACCTGGACCAGCACTTTTGCCCCCGGAGCATACTGAGCGATGCGCTCCCCTTCGGCCACTCGAGCCACTCCCTGCCACAGTCCGACCAACGGGGCCAGACCCTTGACTTTGTTGCGCTGGATGGCGCCCAGGAAGTGCCACACCGTGCCGTCGAGACCGGGGGCCTTCCCCTCGAGCTCGGCGGCGTAGTTCTCCCCGATGTCAGCCAATCCCACGGCGCGGGCCGCCGCGACAGCCTCGGGTCCAAATCCCTTGGTGACCGCCACCACGCGCACCCGGTCCGGATCGCCGCCGGCATTGGTGATGCGAAGGCGGACGGCAGTCAGCCGAGCCGCTACGTCGTCAGCGAAGGAAAGAGGGGACGTCGAAATCGTCGTCACCCAAGTCAAACTCGCCTTCGGAGCTGGAGGCGTCGGCGAAGATGTCCACCGGGTCGGGCGAACCGGAGAAGATCGACGGCACCCGGTCTCCACCCGATGGGCGAGGCGAACCCTCTTCCCAACGTTCGAATCCGGCGGCGATCACCGTCACGCGGACCTCATCACCCATGTTGTCGTCGATGACAGCACCAAAGATGATGTTGGCGTCGGGGTGAGCAACACCGTGGATGATTTCCGCTGCCTCGTTCACCTCGAACAGCCCAAGGTCTGAACCACCGGCAATGTTGAGCAGAATGCCCCGGGCTCCCTCAATGGAGGCCTCAAGGAGCGGGCTGGTGATAGCGGCACGAGCGGCATTGCCGGCGCGCCCTTCACCGATCGAAGAGCCAATGCCCATGATGGCGGTACCGGCATTGGTCATGACCATCTTCACATCGGCGAAGTCGGTGTTGATCAGTCCCGGCACTGTGATGAGGTCGGTAATGCCGCGCACACCTTGCAGCAACACTTCATCGGCCATTTTGAATGCGTTGACCATGCTCGTCTTGTCATTGGACACGGTGAGCAGTCGGTCGTTCGGGATGACGATGAGGGTGTCGACCTTTTCCTTGAGGATCTGGATCCCCTTCTCGGCCTGCATGGCGCGACGCCGACCTTCGAAGGTGAAGGGACGGGTCACGACACCGATAGTCAGCGCTCCGAGTGACTTGGCGATTTCGGCCACCACTGGCGCGGCACCGGTACCGGTGCCGCCACCCTTGCCCGCCGTAATGAAGACCATGTCGGCGCCTTGCAGCGCCTCTTCGATATCCGCCCGGTGTTCCTCGGCCGCCTGTCGACCCACCTCGGGGTCGCTGCCGGCACCGAGGCCGCGGGTCAGCTGCCGCCCGATGTCGAGCTTGAGGTCAGCGTCACTCATCAACAACGCCTGGGCATCAGTGTTAGCCGCAATGAATTCCACATTGCGCAGGTTGGAGTCGATCATCCGGTTGACGGCGTTCACGCCGCCGCCACCGACCCCGACCACCTTGATGACTGCCAGGTAGTTGCTCTGGGAAGGCACGGTCGTCATGATCTCCCTCGTGTTTGGGTCGATCGCCGACCGATCGCTCGTTTGCTGAAAGTTCGTTGTTGCGTCACGTTCACACCCGTCATTTATCCCTAAGCCTCTTGAACAGGTTGACGTTCACAGTGCGGCAACGTGGCCCAACCATAGGAGGGGCGTTCCAGGAGGTCAAGCATCCTACGTCACCCTTGAGTCACGGTCGGAGCGTCAGCCACGCTCACGTCGATGATGGCACCATCGTGCAGGGCGGCCCCCGCCAAAATGGAGCTCACATCCTCGTACTTGGCTGTGAGCTGGGTCGGAAGGCCGATATCGACCACAATTGGCGTATTCATTGAGAGCTGGACCCATCCTCCCGACTCGACGTGGACCCCGGTCACCTGCCCCCGGAATGAGGGGGGCAATGTGGAGGCCACCATCAGACCGGGATCGTCGATACCGGCCAGAGTGCTGCCCACCGCTCCGGCCGGACGAGGACCGGTGACCAACATAAGGCCGGGGCTGCGAGTGGCCGAAAGGTCCAAAATGCGTCCGTCGGCGCTGATTTCAACCCACTTTCCATCAGCGGTAGTCATGGTCAACGCCGGCACCTCTTCGCTGATTACCACCCGTACGCCATCGGGCCAGTGCACATTGACGGTGGCACTGCGCACCCACGGGAACCGCTCAATGGCCGCATCGTCGGTGCCCGTGTTGATGTCGATCAACGGACGATGCGAGGTGAGGTCGGCTGCCGACTCGACCTGGGCCACCGTTTCATGGGTCGCCCCGACCACGGTGATGGCGCGAGCGGAAAGGAGTGCTGAGTGCAAAAGGAACCAGCCACCCACCAACAGCGCAGTGGCAATGAGGAGTCCGATCAAGACGTGTAAGCGACGGCGCCCCTGCTGACGCGTGACAGCGGAGCGACGGGCCGAAATCCGCGGATCGATGGGCGGGCGTGGTGCCCGACGAGACGTCGGCGCCGGCCGAGACGTGGTGGTCGTCGGCGTCATCGACTCTCCCCCGCCGCGCTCATGTCCCCAGTCTCCCTGTCAGGGAAGCCCAACAGGCGGACCTCGGTGCGCAACACCACACCGACGCGCTCGTGCACCGCGGCACGTACGTGCTCCATCACATCCCGCACATCGTCCGCCCGGCCTCCCTTGTCGGCCTGAATGAAGTTGGCGTGCTTCTCCGAGACGTGGGCCGTCCCCAGCCTGAAACCCTTGAGGCCGCACGCTTCGATTAACCGACCCGCCGAATCCCCTTCCGGGTTGGCGAACACCGATCCGGCATTGGCCCCACCGGGCTGATGCTCCCGCCGCCACTTGACGATGCTCGACACCTCGGTCTGCTCGACGTCAGGCTCACCCGCCACCACCCCCAGCTCGGCTGACACCACCACCTCGGAAGGTCGCACCGACGACGACCGGTAGCCGTAGTGCAGCCGCTCCAACCCGTCAGTGCCGCCCGCCTCGCTCAGCACATCGACCCACGAGTAGCGCACCACACAAGCCGCCATATCGGAACCGTGCCCGCCGGCGTTCATGCGCACGGCGCCTCCCACCGATCCTGGTACCCCCACCGCCCATGACAAACCCGACCAGCCGGCGTCCGCCACCTGGCGAGCCAGCACCGGCAGCGGCGTGGCTGCGCCGGACTGAACAAGGTTCGGACCAGATGCATCGTCCGCCGGCAACTTCACCCAGTTGAAGCCGGCGCCCAGTCGGATAGCCACCCCGTCAAAGCCTGCATCGGACACCAGCACGTTTGAGCCACGACCCACGACGAACACCTGCACGTCCTGACCGACCAAGGCTGACCGCAAGGCATCGAGCTGATCCGCCTGTTCGACGTCGACCAGCGCGGCCGCGCCCCCGCCCACGCCATAGGTGGTGAGCGCACCCAGCGGTGCGTCGAATGACACCTGGGCGCCCAGCCGCGGCTTCGAGCGCACTTTGCACCGAACCGCTCACCATTGCGGATGTTCGAGAAGTTGATCCGGCAGGGTGGTCAGGTCGCCGGCACCAAGGGTGACGCACAAGTCACCGGGCCGCAGCATCTCAGCCACCGTTCGCCGTAGCTCCTCCCACCCCGGGGCGTAGACCACGCCGCGCTCGGGATCTTGCGCCCGCACGGCGTCGGCCACCAGCCGGCCCGACACGCCCGGAATGGGTCGCTCCCCGGCGCTGTACACATCAGTGACCACCAACGCATCGGCCAACTCGAAGGCCGTGCCGAATTGCTCGGCCAGCTCAGCCGTGCGCGTGTAGCGATGGGGTTGGAATACGGCGACGATGCGGGACCAACCTCCTGTGCGGGCCGTGGCCAGGGCGGCGCGCACAGCGAAGGGAAGGTGGGCATAGTCGTCGACAAAGGTGACACCGTGGGCTTCACCTCGGAACTCGAAGCGGCGGCTCACGCCGGCGAAGCGGGCCAACGCCACGGCCACATCGTCAAAAGACACGCCAACCCGTAGCGCCGCCACCGCAGCCAGTGCGGCGTTGCGGGCGTTGTGGAGGCCGGGCACGCCGATGGTCAGCGGACCCGACAGTCCCTCAGGGCCGCGCAGGGTGAAGGACACCGAACTTCGCCGTAGCTCCACGTCGGTCATGGCGATGGTGGCGTCGTCGGCCGTGCCGACCAACCACCCCTCATGCGCTCGACCGATAGCGGCGGCGTGCAGATCGTCGGCCGACACCACACACCCTTCGGTGGCTCGGCCCACGAATGTGTCAAAGGCCACTCGTAGATCTTCGAAGGTGCCGTAATGGTCGAGGTGATCCGACTCCACGTTGGTCAGCACGGCCAGGTCGGGACGCAACAGCTCGAAGGTGCCGTAGCTCTCGTCGGCCTCCACCACCAACCACTCGCCCGAGTCCCAGGCCGCATTGGTGCCGATCTCGTTCACGTCGGCGCCAATAAGGAAGGAGGGTCGCAGCCCGGCCTCGACCAAAATCACCGAGAGCATCGATGCCGTCGTGGTCTTCCCCTTGGTGCCGGCCACGGCGAGGCATCTCCGAGTAGCGCAGATGGCGGCCAGGATGCCCGAGCGGGCGATGACCCGCGCGCCCTTCTGATGCGCCGAGGCCACTTCGGGATTGGTCGGTAACACAGCCGGCGAGTAGGTGACGGCATTGACCACGCCCACGTTGTCGGCCCGGTGCCCAACTGCCACGCTGATCCCCAAGGAGCGGAGCCGCTGCGCCACCGGCGAGTCCTTGAGGTCCGAGCCGGTCACGGTGTGCCCCATGGAGCGGAGCACCGTGGCAATGGCACTCATGCCAGCGCCACCGATGCCCACAATGTGAATGCGCTGCGGCGAGCGCAGGTCTAAAAGTTCGGCGCCACCGTCGGAGGCCCGACCCTGCGTTGTGTCAGCGGGCATGAGCGTCCACCAACTTGGCCACTCGTTCTGCCGCATCCGGGTGTCCGGCTCTCCGCGCCTCGGTCCCCATATGGCGCAGTCGATCAGGATGCAGCAACAACGTCTCCACCTCTTGCAGGAGGCGATCACCGTCACACGATGCATCCGGGACGAGCACGGCGGCGCCCAGTGCCACCATCGCCTCAGCATTGCGGGTCTGATGGTCACGAGGCGCGCCGGGGAGCGGGATCAAGACGGCCGGCGTGCCCGACACCAAGAGTTCGGCCACCGTCATCCCGCCGGCCCGGCAGATGAAGACATCAGCGGCGGCATGCACCAAAGGCATGCGCTCTTCGAACTCAATCAATGTGTATCCCACTGTTTCCGTGCCTTGCACCGCAGCCGCCGCAAACTCCGGATAGTCGCGACGACCGGCGACGTGGTAGATCGACACCTGGCGCGCCGGCGTCCAGCGGCGGGCCAGATCGGCCACCGCAGCGTTGATCCGATGCGCCCCCAGTGAACCACCGGCCACCGCAACCGTGAATCGGTTCTCGGGCAATCCGAGAGTGCGGCGGGCGATGCGCAAGGCACTCTCGGAGCCATCCAACTCTCCGAACTCAGTGCGAATGGGTGTACCGGTCAGGGTGGCGCGAGGCAGGCCGGTCCCGTCAAACGACACCGCGTTGGCGGCAGCGAAGCGGGCCAGAAAGGTATTCACCGCGCCCGGTGCCGCATCAATGCTCACCACGACCAGTGGCACCCTTGCCACCACCGCGGCCAGTCCCGCCGGAAAGCTGGCATACCCGCCCACCACGACGACGGTCAGTGGACGGGTACGTAGGAACGACCACATCGCCTGCAATGTGGCCCACACCAGCCCGATGACCGCACCAGCGTTGTCCCACAAGGCGCGGGGGCGAACACTGCGTCGGATGCCCCGACCGGACAAGAGGGTGAAGGGGAATTCAAGGGTGGGCCACAGCTGTGCCTCTTGGCCACGCCGAGACCCGTAGAGCTCAATGGATCCGGGCGAGTGTCCCCGGGCCACCAACGCTCGGGCGATTTGGAGCGAGGGCACCACGTGACCTCCGGTCCCGCCGCCGGCGATCACCGTGCCCCGAGGGCCGCTCACCGACCTCGGTCGCGTCCGCCCGCTGGGCGGGAGGGGCGCCCCACCGATTCATGGCGGGCAATGTTGATCAGAATGCCGGCCGCCAGCATCGTGATCACGAGCGAGGAACCACCGAATGAAATAAAGGGCAACGGGATGCCGGTCACCGGGAGCACACCCACTACGGCCCCCACGTTGATCAGCGTTTCGCTGGCCACCCAGGCCACCAGGCCCACGGCCAGCAGCCCGCCGAAGCGGTCGGGTGCCCGCATGGCGGTGCGAATGCCCAACCACACGAATGCGCCCAACAAGAACAACACTGCCGCGGCACCCACGAAGCCGAGTTCCTCACCGATCACCGAAAAGATGAAGTCGGTGTGGGCGTTGGGTAGGAAGCCCCACTGCTGCTGTCCCCCACCAATCCCCGCACCGAAGAGGTGGCCGGAGCCCAGCCCAATGAGGGACTGCACCACCTGGTACCCGGACCCGGAGGAGTGGACCTGGGGATCGAGGAAGGCCAGCAAACGTTCACGCCGGTACGGGGAGACCAGCGCCACAATTAGTGCCAGTCCAACCAATCCGGCCAAGAGCTTGAGCACGGGGCCGAGGCGCACACCAGCCACGAACAGGAGCGTGATGGCGATGCAGCCCAGCACCACGGCCGTCCCCATGTCGGGCTGCATGAGGATGAGGAGGCCCGAGCCAGCCGTCACCAGAAGCAGCGGGCCCATAATGCGCCGGTCGCTGGAACCTTCATCGAGCCGGCGAGCAATGAAGTCGGCTGCGAACAGCACCAGGGCAAGCTTCATGAGCTCCGAGGGCTGGATGCGGAACTGTCCGAAACCAACCCAGCGACTCGACCCTTCGACGTGCACGCCGATGCCGGGCACCAAAACCACGAAAAGGAGTCCGACCGTGCCCACCATGAGGAACGGACTGAGCCGGCGCACGGTGCGGTAGTCGATACGGATAGATGCGGCCAGGACGAGGACGCCCGCCGCCATCCACATTCCCTCGCGGATGAAGATCGACCACGGGCTGCCGTAGAGCGAAATGGAGATGAGCGAAGAAGCCGACCCGACCATGACCAGGCCAATCAGGCACAGCAAGGCCACGACCACTCCGAGCAAGGTGGCCGTGGGCAGCCGACCGATGGCCGCCAACACTCCCGACTTGGCCGGCGCCTTTGTCGCCGGTGTCCGCGCCACCGAAGTACCCGTTGCAGTACTCCGACGCAAAGACGGGTGAGCCGCCGAAGTGCGAGTGGTGGTGCGAGCCGTACTCATGGCTGCACTCGAAGCACGCGGACGCACTGTTGAAAAACGCCATGTTCAGAAACGCCATGTTCAGAAACGCCCTGTTCAGAAACGCCCTGTGGCGAATTACGAGCTACAGGCGCGACAGCCCGGTCCGACAACCGACACATGTTCCAAGTTTCGCTCGTGTGCGCCGCCAAGTGGTGGAGCGTCATGAGGCGATTTTGGCCACGGTGAGGAAGTCGCCGTAGAAGATGCCCAGCCCGAGGGCGACGAACAGCCCGCCCAAGACCCAAAAGCGCACAATCACCGTCGTCTCGGGCCACCCCTTCAGCTCGAAGTGGTGATGGATGGGCGCCATGCGGAAGATGCGGCGATGGAAGACCTGGAAGCTGACTACCTGTGCAATGACCGACAGCGTCTCCATGACAAAAAGGCCACCAATGATGGGCAGCAGCAGATCAAGATTGAGCAACAGGCATAGCGCGGCCAAACCAGAACCAATGGCTAACGAGCCGGTATCGCCCATAATGATTTTCGCCGGCGCGGCATTCCACCACAGGAAGCCGATGCAGGCGCCGGCCAGCGCCACCGCCACCAACGCCAAGTCAATCGCCGACGCTGGGAGCACGTGGTAGATGTAAAAGTGCCGGAAAATCCAGTAGCCCATAATGGCCAGCACGGCGAAACAGAAGGTGGATGAACCTGCTGCCAAGCCGTCCACGCCGTCGGTGATGTTGACCGCGTTTGACGTCCCCACCATCACCACCACGGCGAAGATGACCCAACCGATCTGGCCCAAGTTGATGCCGGGCACGTTGGCGCGGGTGAACGACAGCGCGGTCGAGGTGTGGGCCCAGTGCAACGACAATTCGGCGAACAGAAGAGCGAAGCCCACCTGAGCCCCGGACTTGGCCCGCTTGTTCAGCCCCAAGCTGCGCTTGTGCCGGACCTTTATCCAGTCGTCGAGGAAACCGATGCCGCCGAAGGAGACGATGGCCATCATGGCCAGATAGCCGGTGCGAGAGAAGCGGATTTCGGTGCCGATGTGCCCGATGGCGTACCCCAGCACGACGCCGGCCACAATGGCGATGCCGCCCATGGTGGGTGTGCCCGCTTTCACGCTGTGACTGGCCGGACCGTCTTCGCGAATGGGCTGACCGATGCGGCGCAGGCGCAACCACCGGATCAGCACCGGGGTGGTCAGGATGCTGACCCAAAGGGCCACACCGCCGGTGACGAGGAGTCCGAGCATGGACTAGTTGCTTTCGGAACCGGAACGTATGGTCGGGGGCGTCCAGGTGTTCGGATCCGACGGGAAGCGAACGGCCAAGGCGTGGCGAGCCTCCTCCACGTCGTTGAACGGGAGCCGGCGATCGCCCACCTCTTGATACGTCTCATGTCCCTTCCCAGCGATAACGACCACGTCACCGGCTTGGGCTGCATCGAGCGCCAACCGGATGGCGCCGTGACGGTCAGGTTCCACCGTGAAGTTGGAAGGATCACCGGTCACTCCGGACCGCACCTCGGCCAAGATGGCCAGCGGGTCCTCGTGGCGTGGGTTGTCGGACGTGAGGACGGCCACGTCACTAAGCGAAGCAGCGGCGGCACCCATTTTGGGCCGCTTCTCCCGGTCGCGATTCCCACCACAGCCGAAGACCACCAGCACCCGACCACCCGGCCCCGTCAGCGAACGGGCCTCATACAGCACGGTCTCGAGTCCGGCCGGCGTGTGGGCGTAGTCGACCATGACGGTGAAGGACGGACGGTCGGTGCTGGCCTCTCCCCCGGCACCATCCCCACCGCCCCGCTCCGGCGGCGCGGCAATCACCTGCAGCCGTCCCGGGACGGGTTGCACCATGCACAACCCTTCGGCGATCTCCTCGGCCTCAAGCCCAAGGGCCAACGCCGCTTCGGCCGCCATGAGCGTGTTGTCGACATTGATGGAGCCGGTAAGGGGGGTGCGCACGCGCTGGCCCCGCCAGGTGAACTCAGTGCGCCCTGCCCGCAGCACCACATCGCTGGCATCGGAGTGGTGCACCCCGTGCAAAGGAATACGCGCCTGCGCCAACAGACGCTGTCCCCACACATCGTCGGCGTTCACGACACCGCGCAACGCGTGATCAGGCGTGAACAACTGGCTCTTGGCCTCGAAGTAGGCCTCCATCGTCTTGTGATAGTCGAGGTGATCGTGACTGAGGTTGGTGAAGACGGCCACATCGAAGTGCACGCCCTCGACGCGGGCCTGTACCAACGTGTGGCTGCTGACTTCCATGGCGACGGCATGAGGTCGGCCGTCGGATTTCTGACGGTCACGCACGGTGGCCAAGAGGCGCTGCACCTCGGTGGCCTCTGGGGTGGTGCGGGCGCCGGACAGCGTGCCCATGACATTGGTGGGTCGCCCAGTGGCATCGAGTAGGTCGCCCAGCAGATTGGTGACGGTGGTTTTCCCGTTGGTGCCGGTGACACCGACCATCAAGAGGTCACGGGCCGGAAATCCGTAGAACGAAGCGGCCAGTCGTGCCATCACCGGGCGGATGGTGCCGGGCGCCACGCGGGTCTGCACCACCGGCACGTCCATGAGTTCGGGGATCAGGTGCTCGCACACCAGGCCAACCGCTCCTCGCTCCACCGCCTCGGCCGCAAAGGCGTGTCCGTCACTGGCCAGCCCTGGAATACAGCAGAACAAGTCACCCGGTACCACTCGCCGGCTGTCGTGGGTGATGCCGCCCACGTCAATGGCCCCGGGATCGCCTGCGGTCTCTAAGACGTCGATGTCGTCGAATAGGAGATTCATCGGCACAGTGCGCATGGTCGAGGTACCGAAAGGGCGGGCACCCCAGCTGAGTGCGCCACCCCGGCGGCGGGCCGATGGTACCGGCTCATGTGACGTCCTGGGCCTGGTTTGCCGTGGTTTCCTTGGTGGAGGTGGGAGTGACCTGAGTGGCCGCGCCCTTGGTGGTGGGGATGTCGTAGCGGTGCAGGGCGTAACTCATGATTTGGGCGAAGACGGGGGCCGCCACGGTGCCGCCGAAAATGGGTGTGGGTCGATCCAGCACCACAATGATGGAGAAGGTGGGATTGGTGGCCGGAGCGAAGCCGACGAAGGAGGCCATGTAGGCGCCGGCCACATACGAGTCCTGGCCCTGGGTGGGAATCTGGGCTGTGCCGGTCTTGCCGGCCACGGTGTACCCGGGGACGTTGGCGCTGGTACCCGTTCCCTGCTCGACCACCTGTTCGAGCATGTCGGTGAGCTCACTGTCCACCTCGGGCGAGAAGGCACGGTGCGATGGCGACGGTGCCGTCGACGTCACCGCTCCGGACGAGCCCACGGTGCCGAGCACCAGCTTGGGCTGCACATACGTGCCTCCGTTGGCCACGGTGTTGTACGCATCGAGCACCTGCAGGGCACTGACGGCGTCGACCTGTCCGATGGGGAGGGACACATAGTCGGTTGGTTCCCACTGGGCGGCGGTGGCCAGGAGCCCCGGCGACTCCCCGGGGAAGTTCAACCCGGTGGGCTCCCCGAAGCCAAGGTTCTTGACCTGGGCCAGCAGGCGCTCCTCGCCCAACGTCTGAGCGATCTCCGAGGTCCCGATGTTGGAGGACTGGGCCAAAATTTGGGTGGCGGTCAGGCTCTCGGTCGGGTGCACTTCGGCGTCGTGGAAGGTGGATCCGTCCAGCTTGATCTGGTCCGGCACCGTGAACACGGTGTTCGGGTTGATGAGCCCGTACTGCAGGGCGGCCGAGAACGTCACGAGCTTGAACACCGAGCCGGGCTCGAACAACTTGGTCACGGCATCGTTCGAGGGCGACTCATTCACCGGGTCGGAGGGCCCAATGGCCACCACGCCGCCAGCTGTGGTCTTGACCGCTGGGGCCGTGGCCAGCACGGGGGCATCAGGATGGGTGGAGACAAGGTTGGCCATAGACATGATCTGCCCCGTTTTCACGTCCATGACGATCGCAGTGCCACTGACAGCCTGCGAGGTCTCGATGGCACTGGCCAAGGCCTGCTCCGACTCGTACTGGAGCTGCGTATCGAGCGTGAGCTCGACCCCGGTGCCGGCCTGGCTGGCCACCTTGTCGGTCACGGGCGACTGAGGCAGGGCCACGCCCGAGGGCGACTCGAGAATGGTTTCCTTGCCAGCCTGGCCAGAGAGGATTGAGTTGTCGCCGTACTCGAGACCAGCGGCGCCGGCCCCAGCCGCGTTGGTGAAGCCGAGCACTGGCAAAGCCAGTTCGCCGTTCGTCACGATGCGGGTGGAGTCGGCCACCATCGTGATACCGGGAAAGGCGTCATGAGAGACGATCGCCGCATCGCTTTGCGGCACCTGCTTGGCCAGCACCACGTAGCCCGAATGCTGGTGCAGTTCTGGCGCCAACGTGGCCGCCGGCACATGCAATAGCGGCGACAGTGCCGAAGCCAACGTCAGCGGGTGAGCCACCTGAAAATCGTCGGCGATGATGTCGTCGGTGGGCACGGACATGGCCAGCGGGGCGCCATTGCGGGCATAAATGCCACCGCGCAACGCCGGGACCACTACTTGATGCGAGGACTCCTGCTGGGCCGCCGCAGCGTAGGTGCTCGAGTGCAGGACCTGGACGGTAATCAGCCGAGCCACCAGGGCCAGCAGCGCCAAGACGACCACCAGGCGGACCATCCGGACCCGGTTGTGGAAGGTGGCGCCGGTCCATTCGTTCGATCGAGCGCCTGACCTGTGGCGCTTGGTGCGTTGGGGATCAGGGCGACGAGGCGGACGAGCACTGGACGGCACCGCCCGAGGGCGGCTGGGCGCCCGTGTTGGCACGGCTGTGCGAGATGTGACGGCGCGCGCGCGCCCATCGGCATGTCGGGTTGTCACGCTCACTGAGGCGTGTTCTGCGTCGATGTAGGAGCGGTAGAGCCAGGAGCGGTAGTACCAGTGGCCGTGGAGGGAGTGGTGGCCGGCGTGGTCGATGTTGTGGTCTTGGGCGCCACCGGCACTGCCGTGACGTCAGGGGTGACCAACGGGGTGTTGAGGGGGACATAGGGCAGCTGAATGACATGCGTGGGCTGGACCATGTGCAGCTGGCCCACGGCCACCGGCACAATCCGGGTGGGCATTTCGAGCTGCGATACCGACAGCTCCAATTGCCGGTGCACGCTTTCTGCTGCGGCCACCTGCTGGGCCACGCCGCTCATTCGAACCTGGCCGTTGGCCAGCAGGGTCTGTCCGACCACGACGGCCATGAGGGCCGTGACCACCATCCCGACCGGCGCATATGAGAGGAGCCGCCGTCGCCGAGAGGGTGCTTCCTCGGGTTGGACAACCTTGAGTGGGGCCGAGCGAGGAGCCGAACGGGCCGGCTCAGCCTGCGACCGAGCGGCCGCAGTGCGGCGAGCCGTGGCTGATGCGGGAGGTGGCGTCATGCCGCTTCCACTCGGACCACCGCACGCAAGCGGGCGCTCTCGGCCCGACGGTTGCGCTCAACTTCCGCCGGCGACGCCTTGCGGGAGCCGCGGAACACCAGCTCGTATTCAGTCACCGCGCCGCACACACAAGGCAGGGCCGGTGGGCACACGCAACCACCGGTGGCGGCCTCGACAAAGGTCTGCTTGGTCAGGCGGTCCTCACCCGAGTGGTAACTGATGACGGCACAGCGACCGTCCACGACCAGACGGTTCAAGGCCACTGGCAGGGCGGCGGCCAACTGTCCCAGCTCGTCGTTGACCTCAATCCGTAGGGCCTGGAAGACCCGTCGAGCAGGGTGCCCCTTGCGCCGGATGGCAGCCGGCACCGCGGCAGCCACCACGTCGGCCAGCTGCTCAGTCGAGGTGAGCGGTCGGGCCGCCACCACCGCATGCGCGATGCGCCCAGCGAGGCGGCCTTCACCGTTCTCCCGGAACAAAGCGGCCAACGCCGCCTCCGGCATGCCATTGACCAGATCCCCTGCCGTGACTCCTGCGGTCTGATCCATGCGCATGTCGATGGCGGCGTTGGCGCGAAATGAAAAACCTCGCTCGGCCACATCGAGCTGGGGCGAGCTCACCCCGAGATCGAAGAGGACGCCCACCAAAGGTGCGGCCAGATCAATTCCAATTCCAAGCTGACCGTCCAGCACCTGCCCGAGCGTCGAGAACGGTGCGTGCACCAACACGACCCGAGCCCCGAATGGCGCCAGGCGCTCGCCCGCGGCCGCCAGTGCGACGGGGTCACGGTCCAACCCGAGCACCGTCAGCCCGGCGTGGGCCTCAAGCAACGCAGCGGCGTGGCCACCGCCGCCAAGAGTGGCGTCGACCAGCACACCGGCGGGCACCGGTGCGAAAAGGGCGACGACTTCGTCGCGAAGCACCGGAGTGTGTTGGAACGAGTGGACCATCTGCAGCTCCCCGACCTGCCGGTGAAGCGGAGGGTGGAGTTCCGTTCGACCTGGGCGAAAGAGGGCGGAGGTTTCTTCCGCCAAGCCGGTCGAGGAGCTGCACATGGTCCAGCGGGCACACACCGCCGCTGATCGGTTCATTAGGTCAGAAGGGCTCACTCCTCGTCGTCGTTGCCCAGGAGCCAGCTCTGCTCTGGCATCACCTTTTCGGCCCAAGCGGCTGGATTCCATAGCTCGATCCGGTCGATGACCCCGAGGACCAGCACGTCGGTCTCCAGCCCGGCAAATGACCGCAGCAGCGCCGGGATGGGCATCCGACCCTGACGGTCGATTTCCACCTCGTGTGAACTGCTGGCCCACAATCGGGCCCGGTTGCGATCCGATCGTCCTGCCTCGGCTCGCTCCAGCATGACGGCCATTTGCCGGTCGAACTCCCCCGGTGTCCATAACGCCAGACACCCCTCCGAATGCTGCGCCAGGTACCCGCCCCGCTCGAAAGAGACACGGAACTTCGCAGGCAGGATGACCCTGCCCTTGATGTCGAGCGAATGCTCGTATCTCCCTACAAAGCCGGCCACTGACTCGATCTCCCACGACGCTCCCTGAGCTGCGTCCTTGAACGCCCCTTCAAACCATTTCGCGCCACTTTAAACCACTTCCTGCCCCTAATCAACCACACCCACCCCCCGTCCACCCCCTGGCGCCCTCAATCGGGAAAACGGCGCGCCAATGACGCCCACTTGAGGCTGAAATCGCCAACGGAGAGCCGAATCGGCCCCACCTCCATTGGGGGGGCGGCTTCCATCGGCTGGAACCAGAGATAGAGACCGAAACCGAACCAGAGACGCAGCGCTGCCCCGGACTTAGACGGTCAAATCAAAGAGACCTTCAGCCAGCAGGGGTGTCGCGGCGACCCCAGGAGGGGAAGGACGAAAGGAGGGCGCGGCGCACCGAGCCCAGGTCTGGGCCGGGTGGATCCAACTCGGCCAAGCCCACGGCCAGCGCCGCCAGGTCATCGGTCAGTGCTGACGTGAGCGACGCATTCAGCTGGAGCAGGTCGACGAGCGTTCCCGGATCCCACCGTGTGTACGCACAGGAGAGGAACAGCGCTCCCTCCCGACTCCTCCACTGCGAGACACCCACCACCTTGCGTTGACCCACGAACAGCTCTCCGGGGCCTCGGCCGGCAAAGCACACCAGTTCGCCCAACTCCCCCGGCACCGAACGACCTTCATGGACCGACCATTCGGCCTCGCCGGCCACCCCGAGCGCATCTCTCCACCAGGCCCCGACCCACGCCGCGGCCGTGCTGACGTCGGGCTCCCACAGGGGGTCGCTCCGGGGTATCCAGGCATCCATCCACACATGATCGGTGGGCTGCAGCAAGACCGAGCCTCCCCCACCCCGGCGGCGGACCACATCGACCTCGACCTCGGACTCTTGGATCTTGACCGTCGATACCAGCTCCGCCCCTTGGGTGCTGCCCAGCACCAGCGTGGTCCGGTCCACCTCTCGGGACAGCACCAGCCGCGAAGGCTCGCCCCTGAATCGCTCTACGTCAAAGAGCGCCTGCGCATCCACTGAACTCTGGCTCAGGAGGCCGTGGCTAAGTACGGCTCCCACAATGGGTCGACGTCAGAAAGGTGACGAAGGCGCCACAAATGCCCGTCGGGTGGGGCGGGCTTCACCCGCATGGTCCACCCCAACTCCGAGAGCAGGAGATCGGCCTTGGTCAGGTTGTCGCGCTTACAGGCCGCCACCACGTTGGACCAGTCGTGGGTACCGCCTCGACTGCGCGGAATCACGTGATCGATGGTGTCAGCCGGCTCGGAGCAGTAGACGCAAATGCCGCCATCTCGGCGCAGTACCGAACGGCGAGTCACGGGTGGGACGCGGGCCCAGCGAGGGATGCGCACCATGTGCGACAAACGAACGATAGAGGGCACCTCGATATCGAGTGACGCTGAGTGGAAGACGCTGCAGTCTTTCCGGAAGACCACCGGCTCGGCTCGCCCGGCGAGGACCAGAACGACGGCACGACGATCAGAGACGAGGGCCAGCGGCTCATAGGTCGCATTCAAGAGGAGCACGCGCTCCATAACGACCGCGAGGCTACCCGCGAGGCGGGCGCGACCTGCGACACCATCTGAGATACGTCACCACGTCAGCAGACGTCAGTGCGGCGTGGTCCCCAGCTCCCCCAAAGGCGGTCACCAGCCGGAAGTGCCAATACGCCTCACCCGGCACCGGCAGAAAGGGGGGCCGACGCCACCAGCCACGGCGGGCCAGGCGTCCCAGCGCGCTGATGGCGGCCCACCACAGGTTGGGCCGGGGCAGCACAGCACCGAGCACCACCAGGATGTCGCGCCCCCAGCTCTGCTTGATCGTGTCGCTCACGCCCCACCGTCCAGCTCGTGCCAGCCCACTGCGGCTGCGCCCACCAGTGGACCGGCGTCGCCCAAGCCGCCCTGGACGACCCGCGCCCCCTGAGTGAAGTCGAGACCGCAATGCCGCGTCACTTCTCGCTGCGCCGCGTCGAAGAAGGGAGTGCCAAAGCCGAGGGCCACTGAGCCGCTGACCACAGCCAGTGGAAGGTCGAGCAGATTGACCACTGAAGCAATGGCCAGACCTACCAATGTCCCAGAGCGTTCCACCATTTCGGGGGAGGCCAACTGGGCCGGTTGCCCGGTCATGGCGGCGATGGCTGTGCCCGACGTCTCTGCCTCCAAACAGCCTTGACCGCCGCACACACACCGACGCCCGTCCGGCACCACCACGACATGGCCGATGTGGCCGGCGTTGCCGAGACGCCCGTCCAACAGTCGCCCATCGAGCACAATCCCCCCACCGACGCCAGTGGATACCACCATGGCTATGAAGTTGTCGCAACCGGCCGCCGCTCCCACCCAACCTTCGCCCCGGGCCAAGGCTTTGGCGTCGTTGTCGACGAAGGTGTCGACACCAGTGAGTTCCGCCAGGCGGGCCCGCAATGGGAAGCCGCGCCAGCCGCCGATGTTGAGGGGCGACACGGTCTCGCCGTGGGGGCTCATCGGTCCGCCACACCCCACCCCGCACACGGCGATTCGATCGGCGGCATCTCGCTGTTCGGCCATGTCAGCCACCAAGGCGGCCAGCTTGTCCCACAACTTCTCGCCCCCAGCCGACACGCCCAATCCATCGGACGCCGTCGTCGAGGCAGTGGGGATCTGGGCCCGATGCAAGAGCTCACCCGATCGCGTGACGAGGCCAGCGGCCATCTTCGTGCCGCCGATGTCGACGGCGAGCGCGAGATCTGTCACGAGGGGAAAGAGTGCAGCGGGAGAACCCGCCGAAGGTTCAGCTCTCGCGCCGGTGGAAGCGAGCGCGGAACCAATCCCGCGCCTCGGTCACTGCGCCTTCGATTCCACTGGAGGCGGCAGCGGCCTTGGACTGCTCACCATCTCGGGTCCGGGTCAGGTCATGCCAACCGGCTCGACCCATTCGGCGCAAGTTGCGCTCGAACACCACCGCCGAAGCGAACATGACGATGACACCGATAAACCCGAGGATGACCGACACGCTGTAGAAGCCAACCAGGATGGCGATACCGATCACAAAGGTGAAGGCGGCCCACTTGCAGTAGCGCCCGGCGTGCCGGTACACCGACTCAGTGCGGACGCGTTCGGCGAACTCGGGGTCCTGGCGGACTAGCGACTCTTCCAGCTCGGCCAGGATTCGCTGCTCGTGATCAGAGAGTGGCATGTACGACTCCGTAGACGCTCGATGCACTCATGAGGAGGCCATGTTTGCACGCCGGGATGGCGCGGACAACGCACTCGGCGTCCTGGCCCTGCCTCAGCATGCATTCACTCACTTCCTGCAGCTTATGACTGCCCGTCGACGAGAGCCACGCGGCCTGCCTCCCATCGCACACTCCTCACCCAGGTTCGGGCTGGCGGGCATTTGCCCAGCTGGGACTATCAGCTGCTATGAGAAGGGACCAGGAAGGGAGGCCAAATGAGTTCGACAGAGGTTCTGACCGGGGCACGCACCATGTGGGAACTCGTGGAGCGCCGCGCCCACGCTTCGCCCGACCACCCCATGCTGATTGCGGCCGACGGCACCACCGTCACCTTTGGCCAGTTCCACCAGCGGGCCGAGCGAGTGGCCGCTGGCCTGCACGCCATGGGTATCGGCGAGGGCTCCATCGTGTCCTGGCAGCTGCCCACCCAGATCGACACCGTCGTGCTCTCAGTGGCGCTCTCTCGGCTGGGAGCGGTGCAGAACCCGATCATCCACCTCTACCGGGAACGGGAAGTGGGCTTTGCCTTGCGCCAAACCGGCGCCACCCTCTTCGTCATCCCCCGCATCTGGCGCGACAACGATTTCACTGCCATCGCCGAACGTGCACTCGAAGGGATGGAGAAGCGCCCGCAACTCCTTATCGCCGACAACGGCCTGCCCGAAGGCGACCCGGATGCCTTGCCGCCGGCCCCTCAAGGCCTGTCTGCCGAGGATGCCCCCATTCGCTGGATCTATTACACCTCGGGATCCACCGCTGATCCCAAGGGAGTGCAGCACACCGACCAGACGCTGATCGCCGGAGGCTGGGGCCTGGCCCGAGCGTTGGAAATGAGCGCAGACGACGTGGGTTCGATCGCCTTTCCCTTCGCCCACATCGCCGGTCCCGACTATCTGGTGACCATGCTCTCCATGGGATTCCCGGCCATTTTGGTCGAGGCCTTCTCTGCTCCCGACGTGCTGCCGATCTTTCGTCGTCACGGAGCCACCATGGTCGGCGGCAGCACCGCCTTCTACGTGGCATATCTCGGCGAACAGCGAAAAGAGCCGGGCCAGCCCATCCTTCCTACCCTCCGACTCATGTCCGGCGGCGGGGCGGCCAAGCCTCCCGAGGTCCACTTCGAGGTGCGCGATGAGATCGGCGGCCGTGGCGTCGTGCACGGCTATGGCATGACTGAGGTGCCGATGATTTCCAACGGTTCTCCCAGCGATACCGACGACCAGCTGGCCCACACCGACGGCAAACCAGTCGAAGGCGCCGACGTGCGCATCGTGACACTGGACGGACGGGTGGCCGGACCTGACGAGGAAGGTGAGGTCCGGGTCCGCGGCCCCATGGTGTTCCATGGCTACACCGATCCGACTCTCAACGCTGACGCCTTCGATGCCGACGGCTACTTCCGCACTGGCGACCTGGGCAAGCGACGCGCCGATGGACATCTGTCCCTCACCGGCCGGCTGAAAGACGTCATTGTGCGTAAGGGCGAGAACATCAGCGCCAAGGAGATCGAGGACTTGCTCTACACCCATCCCAAGGTGGCGGAGGTGGCCGTCATCGGGCTCCCCGACCCCGTTCGAGGCGAGCGCGTCTGCGCCGTCGTTCAGCTGGCCGACGGGGTCACCGCGCTGACGCTGCCTGAAGTGGTGGACTTCTGCCGCCAGGCCGGCCTCATGACCCAGAAGATCCCTGAGCAACTCGAGACCCGCGCTGACTGGCCCAGGGCCGGTACTGGAAAGATCGTGAAGAAGAGTCTGCGTGACGAGTACTCGGCGTGAGCAGCGGCACCACTACTGACAACAGCACTCTCCCAGCGCCTATCGACGGCGAGCCCTACCGGATCGTGTTCGTCTGCACCGGGAACATCTGCCGCTCCCCCATGGCCGAGGTGGTCACACGAGCCATGGCCGACGACACGACATTGCCCGATGGCACGACGCTCGGCTCCCACCTGACCGTCTCCAGTGCGGGCACCGGGCCGTGGCATGAGGGCGAGCCCATGGATCCTCGTACGGCCGACGCATTGGTCCGGGCCGGCTACCCGCGTCATCCCCATGTGGCCCATCAGTTCTCGACCGCTCGGCTGGGCACCTTCGATCTCATCGTCGGCCTCGACCGCCGGCATCAGCAGACGCTGCGGGGCCTCGGATCTGATCCCGACCGCCTCTTCGTCCTTCGATCGTTCGATCCCGCCGCTGGTGCCTCGGCCGACGTGCCCGACCCCTATTACGGCAATGACGCCGAGTTCGACGCCTGCTTGGCCATGATCGCCGACGGCTGCCGTGGCCTCGTGGAACGCCTGATCCCACTCGCTTCGCACTAGGCCGGAACCAAGCTGCTTCTGTCTGCAGTCGAGGCGGTGTGAGATAGTGCCGACGTGGTCTCACGCAGGGTCCGCCGACGTCGCCGGCAGGTGAACAGTGTCGCCGCGCTCCTCCTGCTGTTGTTGCTCTACTTTGTCTTCCTCTCAGGTCCCTCGAAGAAAGCACCCCCAACCGCCTCTTCTCACGGGAAGACGGCGAGACTCCATTTTCCAAAGCACTCACCCCTCAATCCAGACTGGCGGGGCAGTGGCAAGGCCGTCACCATGGCCTTTGGCGGTGATCTGCACTTCGCCGGCGCCGTCGGTGTCCGCCTGTCCCAAAATGCCTCCACTGCGCTGGGTACCACCATCAACCAGCTCTTCTCGGGGGCTCAGCTGCGCATGGTGAACCTGGAAACGGCACTCACTGACAGCACCTGCCCCCAGCCGGCGGACAAGCCCTACATCTTCGACGCACCGCAAACGGCCATTACGGCCATGAAGAGCGCCAGCATCAATGTGGTGACCGAAGCCAACGACCATGGGGTCGACTGCGGTGTCGGCGGCCTGAATCAAGCGCTGGCCATCGCCGATACCGCCAACTTCCCGGTGATCGGCGTTGGTGACAATGCCGCACAGGCTTTCGACCCCTACCAAGTCACCATCAACGGACAGCGCATTGCGGTCATTGCTGCCACCCAGGTCATTTCGGCCAACCTGGTCAGCTCCTGGACGGCCACCTCGACCCAACCCGGCGTGGCCTCAGCCATCAACCCGACGGAGCTGGTGCGGGAAGTCCAAAAGGTGCGCCGGACGTCCGACACGGTGGTCGTCTACCTGCACTGGGGTACCGAGACCGACGCCTGTCCCGATCCGCAGCAGGAACCCCTGGCGGAGCAACTCGTCAAGGCGGGGGCTGACATCGTTATCGGCTCCAATGCCCACGTCCTGCTTGGTGGGGGCTACTTAGGTCAGTCGTACGTGGACTACGGATTGGGCAACTTCGCCTTCTACGACGATGCGGCACCCGAAACCAATAGCGGCGCCCTGATCATCACTGCCATTGGCCGCCACATTCAGTCAGCCAACTTCCGCCCGGCTACGGACCTGGACGGATTGCCTCAACCACTGAGTGGCGCGGCCAGCACCACCGCCGTGGCCAACTGGAACGCCGCACGAAGTTGCACCAATCTCTCGGCCACCCCGTCGTCGACTGTAACTTCGGAGGCGGGCGAGACAGTCCCCTTTGTGGCGCCAACCACCACCACAACGGCACCGGGTTCGTCGTCGTCGACCACCTCATCGACTGCAGCTTCTTCTTCGTCGACCTCGAGTTCGACCTCGTCGTCGACGACGCAACCCACCGATAACGCCCAGTAGCGAAGCGGTTACCGGTACCCAATCGGAGCGAACACTCCTTGGCTACAGCGTGGCCAGGTACGCATCGAACTTCACGAAGCTGGTCTCCAGACCAGCCTGTGCCTCCGGGCTCATCAGCATCGCCGGCACATTGGTCTGGTGAGTGATGGTTTCGGTGCGGCCATCGCCGAGATCATTGAAGACGATTGAGGTCGTCATGCCCCCTTCGACGCCGGCTTCGGTGAACGAGAAGGTGCGGGGCGGATCGAACTCCACGTACACACCATTGACTGGGTACTTTTCTCCCGTTTCGTCGTGGACCATCACCGTCTCAAAGCGGCCACCGGGGCGAGGCTCCACGGTAATCGTCTCAAGGGGTGTGCTCATACCGATCGGTCCCCAAAACTGGGTCAGATGGGACGGCGTGGTCATGCACTCGAAGACGACTTCGGGCCTCGCATCGAAGATCCGAGTAATGGTCAGTTCGCCCAGTTCGTCACTCATATCTATTGCTCCTTCTTGTTGTCGGTTTTCATTCGCTTGAGGTGTTGTTCGAGCTGGTCGAATCGCTCCGTCCAGATTTGTCGGTTGGTTTCGATCCAGTCGGTGGCTGCTTCCAATGGCGCTGGCTCCAAATGACAGGGTCGGTACTGTGCATCTCGACCACGTGAGATGAGGCCGGCGCCCTCAAGCACTTTGAGGTGCTTGGAGACGGCCTGCAGGCTCATGTCGAAGGGCTCGGCCAGCTCATTGACGGTGGCTTCACCATCGGCCAGCCGAACCAAAATGGCTCGACGGGTCGGATCGGCCAAGGCGGCGAAAGTGAGACTCAGAGGATCGTTTGCCATTCCGTATTCAACTGATCGGATTATCAACCATTGAGTTGATTATCAATCATGGCACCGCGGATGTCAACCTTTAGGAATGCAGTCGGTCTATGAAGCAGCCGGTGGCACCGAAGGTCTCGTGCGCCTGGCCCATGCATGGCACATACGGGTGTTGGCAGACGAAGAGGTGAGCCACGCGTTCAGTCACGGCTATCACCCGGACCACACCGAGCGATTGGCGGCCTATTGGGCCGAGGCCCTCGGTGGACCAGACGCCTATTCGACGACCTGCGGCGACGAGAGCTCAGTGGTGCGGATGCACAGTGGCAACGGGCCCCACCCTGAGATGGACCGGCGAGCCATCGAGTGTTTCGACGAAGCGCTGTCCGCCGTCGGCATCACGGACGACCAGCCACTCCACGACGTCCTCTACGACTACTTCGCTTGGGCCACCACTACTTCGATGTCCCAGTTCCACGGATCTGAAGATGATGTTCCCGCTGGCCTCCAGATTCCACATTGGTCGTGGGACGGTCTCGTGCAGGAGCCCAACGCCTGAACCTGACTCCACTCAGTCGGGGAAGAACCTCGGTAAGTGTTGTCGATTGGCAGCCAACAACGCGTCGGCCAGTTCAGCCGCCAGCGGATACTGCCCGACGAGCGGATTGGCCAGCAGGGCACGCACCACGTCGTCACGGCTCCCCGAGCGCGCCGCTTTAACGGCCAACATCTCGTAGGCCTTGGCGTGTTGGATAAGGCCCAGCATCTCGGGCGAGAGCGGCCGCTGCGGCAAGGGATGTGCACCATCGGCATCGACCACAGCGCGCGTCTCAACCACGGCATCATCGGGCAATCCGGGAATGGCTCCGTCATTTCGCATGTCAACCACCTGTACGTCGCCGGCGTTGTCGTGCAGTGAGGCCATGAGGCGCACGGCTGCCAACGAGTAGAACGCACCGCCGCGATACGACAGCTTCTTGGGCTTGGTCACGAGGTCAGGATTCCGGTATTCCTCGAGCAATTCCGCTTCCAGTTCGGCCACCACGTCAGCCCGCGGCCGATAGCTCTCCTTCGATTGCTGCGCCACCTCGGCGTCGTGCTGGTAGTAGTAGTGCACGTAGTAGGACGGCAATGCCTCCTGGAGCCGAAGAGCTTCAATGGGTACTCCGCTCTCCAACTCCAACGCCGGACCGAACCGATCAAAAAGATCGGGCAGCAGGTTGGTGTCGTCACCGGTGAGCCGGGCCGAGCGGATCCAGGTCAGGTGATTGAGTCCCACGTGCTCAATTTCGACGGTATCAGGGCCGACCTCGAGGTACTGCCCGATGCGGCGCTGGGCCCAAATGGCCACGTTGCACAGTCCAACGGCTCGGTGTCCTTCGTCGAGAAGCGCCTGCGTCACGATTCCCACGGGATTGGTGAAGTCGACGAACCAGGCGCCCGGGTTGGCTCGCTCGGCCGTGGCTTCGGCCAGCTCCAACACCGTCGGCACCGTGCGCAGGGCCTTGGCCAGACCGCCGGCCCCGGTGGTCTCCTGACCGAGACAGCCGTATCCAACCGGGAGTGTTTCATCAACGTGGCGCGCCGCCTGACCTCCAATTCGCAGCTGGACAACCACGAAGTCAGCCCCTTCCAGGGCGGCGTCCGGATCGGCCGTGGTGGAGAACGTCCCGTTCCAACCTCTCTCCCGCAGGATTCGCTCAGAAAGACCGCCCACGGCATGACGGCGCTCTTCGCTGGGATCGAGCAGGACCAGGTCGTCGACCACCATCCGATCCTCGTAGTCGCACAGTCCGTCGACGAGCTCGGGCGTGTAGGTGCTGCCTCCTCCGACCACCGCCACCTTTATCCCCACGGCGAGCGAACCTACTATCCGACCGTGGCCGACGACCCTGGACCAACCGAGCGTCAACTCATGCCAGCGGTGCTCGCCATTGATGGCGGCAGCACCAAGACCGATGCCGTGCTCGTTGCCGCCAACGGCACCCTCTTGGGACGAGCGCGAGTAGGGCCGAGCAACCATCAGTTCCTTGGTATCGACGGTGCCATTGAGGCCTTGGCCGAAGCAGTCGCTGACGTATTCGCCGATGCTGGCGTGAGTGACGCAGCCATGCCCTTGTGTGAGGTGGGCGTCTATTGCCTAGCCGGTATCGACCTTCCGATCGATGAGAACCGACTGGCCCCAGCCATCGCGCTGAGAGGCTGGACGGGCACCGATCTCTTGCGCAACGACACCTTTGCCATATCGAGGGCAGGCACACAGGCCTCGTGGGGCATTGGGGTGGTGTGCGGAACGGGGATGAACTGCGCCGGGACCGGGCCCGACGGCAGCACTGTCCGTTTCCCTGCGTTGGCCGAACTGTCGGGCGACTTTGCCCCCGGCGGGTCATGGCTCGGTATTCGTGCTCTCGGACTAGCGCTCCGCGCCGGCGACGGACGAGGAAAGCCGACGCTCCTGACCGAGCGCATTCCCGTGCACTTCGAGCAACTAAGTGTGGACGACGTGTTGCTCGGGATCTACAGCGGCACCATTCCCTACGGCCGGGTGTTTGAACTGGCCCAGGTCCTGTTGGACACGGCTAAGGAGGGCGACACCGAGGCCCAGGGAGCGGCCGCCATCCTGGCCGACGAAGTCGTCGCCTTCGTCACTGCGGCCATCAATCGATTGGATGTCAGCGCCGCACCAGTGGAGGTGGTCCTTGGCGGCGGCGTCTTCCACACTTCCTACGAGGGCTTCCATGACCGGGTGGCCGCCGGCATCCATCGAGCGGCGCCACTGGCGGTGCTTCGGCGCCTCGACGCACCCCCGGTCTTGGGTGCAGGACTCCTGGGGCTCGATGCCATCGGTGCCACTGATGAGGCCAAAAGCGCACTCAGAACGGCGCTCAGTTCAGCCTGAATCAGGCTCCTGCCGCCCCCACCTCGGCCGGCGCAAAGGCATCGGACACCAGCCGGTTGTCATCGGCCAACAGCGCATTGGCCAGGTGCTTGACCATGTCCAGGACTTCAGGGTGTTCCTGGGGGTCCCATCCCCCGAGCAGCTCGGTCAGCCCACTCCGGCGCGCTTCGGTGAGGCGCTCCATGGCGTTGACGCCAGAGGCGGTGACCGTCAGGTCGCGCTCGTCGCCCCGTCGCACTTCTTCCACCATGCCGGCCGCTACCAGGCCCTCGATGCCGGGCGTGATGATTTCCTGATCCACCTTGAGGTCTCGGGCTACCTCCGACACCGTGCACATGGGGTGATCGGCCAATCGATACAGCAGCCAGCAAGAACGAGGGGGCAGATCGATGCCGGCTCGCTGGGCCAAGGTCTCGTAGAGCTCGGTGCGATTCTCCCGAGCGGCGTAACGCTGCAGTGACAGCTCGACTTCTTCGAGCGACGTGCGGGTCCTCGGCACGCCAAAGGCCTCGCCGGTGTCGACCGTCTGCACCGTCTTGCGCAGCTCCAACTCCGGTAACAACCAACTGAGGAGGAAGGCCACAAATGCAATGGGCACGGCCACCAAGAACACCGTCTGAGTGGCGTTGGTCAATGCCTCAATGATCTTCTCGTAAACAGCCGGATCGGCCTTGTGCACCAACTCCAACGCAGTGGGGTCCAAGGCCTGCACATTGACGTGGCTGCTGTGGGGCAACGCTGCGATCACCGGCGCCAACTTGTGCGACACCACGTTGGCGTAAATGGCACCGAACACAGCCGTCCCGAAACAGCCCCCGATGCCACGGAAGAAGGTGGCGCTACTGGTAGCCACCCCGAGGTCTTGATACGACACCGCGTTCTGCACGGCCACCACGAGCACTTGCATGATTAAGCCCAGTCCCACACCGAAGACGAACATGTACCCGGCCATGGTCCAGGCACCAGTGTGCTGGCCAATCAGGGACATGAGGTAGGCCCCAATGGTCATGAGGGCCGTGCCGACAACAGGGAACACCTTGTAGCGCCCCATGCGCGACACCAACTGACCCGAGAGGATGGAGGCGCCCAACATCCCACCCATGAGAGGCAGGATGCGCAGACCCGAGACGGTTGGGCTGACCAGCTTCACGTTCTGGAGAAAGAGGGGCAGAAACGTCAGGGCCCCGAACATGGCGAAGCCAATGACGAACCCAATGGAGCCTGCGGAGGAAAAGACACGCTCGCGGAACAGGCGCAAGGGGATGACCGGCTCCTTGGCCGAACGCTCGGCCAACAGGAAGGCGACGACGAGCACGACGCCCGCCGCTCCCAACCCGACGCTCTGGGGCGAGGCCCAAGACCAGGAGATGCCGCCCAGGCTGGCAAAGACGATGAGCAACGTGGCCCCGGCTGAAAGGAGGGCAGTCCCGGCATAGTCGATGGCGTGGTGCACCCGGCTGAGCGTGCCCGGCAGCACTGCGCCAGTGACAAAGAGCGCGGCGATACCCAACGGCAGATTGATATAGAACACCCAGCGCCATGTCAGGTAGGTCACGCAAAGGCCGCCAATGAGGGGACCAATGACGGTGGCGATAGCGAACATGCCACCGAAGAGACCCATGTAGCGCCCGCGCTCACGCGGCGAGACGACATCGCCGATGATGCCCTGCGCTCCCACCATCAATCCACCGCCACCTAAGCCCTGCACGGCCCGGAAGGTCAACAACTCGGTCATGGTGTGACTGAAGCCCGAGAGGGCCGAGCCCACCACGAAGATGACGATGGACGCCTGGAAGAAGCGTTTGCGGCCGAACTGATCGCCCAACTTTCCCCACAGCGGCGTCGACACCGTGGAGGTCAACAGGTAGGCTGTGACCACCCAGGCCAGATGCGAGCCTCCGTGCAGGTCGCCGACAATGGTGGGCAGCGCCGTTGACACGATGGTCTGGTCGAGTGCGGCCAGAAACATGCCCAAGAGCAAGGCGCCCAGTATGAGGAAGAGGCGCTTCCTGGTGATCTGGCCAATGAGGGGTGGGGACTGGGTCACCGTCATCGAAAGGATCCCCCACACCACAGCTGGCGATCAATCTGGAGTGCGCGCATTCGGGGGCAATCTTGGCAGGCCCAGCCGACAAGAATGAGGGGGTGCGATCACGGCGAGCCTCTCCCCCACCGTGGCACCCCTTGGCCTGGGCCAATTCGCTGACCCAGTTCGGACGTACCGAAGCGGCTGGCGGGGTCGTGCTGGTCGTGGCATTGGTCGCCGCCCTGGTGTGGGCCAACCTCGATGCGCACTCCTATTCGGCCGTCTGGGACCACCTTGTCTCTCGCCAGAGCAGCCTGCTCCCGCCCCAGCTCCACAGTGTGGAAGACCTGGTCGACAACGGGCTTATGACCATTTTCTTCCTGGCCATCGGTCTCGAGATCGGCCGCGAGGTGTCGGAGGGCTCGCTCCGTGATCGTCGTAACGTGCTTCTTCCCACCATCGCCGCATTGGGGGGTATGGCAGGCGCGGCCTTGGTCTACCTGGCCTCAGACGCCGTCCTGCATCCTTCGGTCAGCATCGCCAAGGGCTGGGGCATTCCGATGGCCACCGATGTGGCGTTCACCCTGGGGGCCATCGCTCTCCTGGGTCGCCGCGTGCCGGGACCGCTGCGCATTTTCGTGTTGGCCCTCGCCGTGGCCGACGACGTGGCGTCGGTCATCGTCTTGGCGGTGGTGGCCCACACCGACTTGCACCTCTGGTGGCTGCTCGGTGCGCTGGCAACACTTGCGGCCACGACGGTCATGCGACGCCACGTTCGGCACAGTTGGTGGCCCTACGTGATTGCGGTGGTCATCGTCTGGTACTGCCTCGTCAGGGGCGGCGTCGCCCCGACGTTGGCCGGAGCATTCATCGGAGTACTGGTGCCCGTGTCGCGCGGAGCCAGGGCCGGTGTCGCGCTCGAACAACCCGTGCACGACCTCTCCAGCTTCGGCATCCTGCCGCTCTTCGTCTTGGCCAATGTCGGCGTCACGGTGACGGCAGCGCTGTGGCATTCCACTTCTGCCATCTCGGTGATGACCGCCATTGTGGCGGCACGCACCCTGGGCAAGATGCTGGGCATCACCGTGGCCGTGGTTCTCTTCGTCCGACTTGGAATGTGCGACCTGCCTGAAGGGACGACGTGGCGCCAAATGACGGGCGTCAGCCTGTTGTGCGGCATGGGCATCACCGTCCCGCTGCTCTTCGCCCATGCCGTGTTCAGTGGACGGCCCACGCTGTTTGCGGGGGCCCAGCTCGGTCTGCTCATCGGGACGCTGGTGGCGGCGCTGCTGGGCAGCTTCTTCCTACTCACCGCCCACCTCCGTAGCCGGACCGATCCTTAGAATCCATCTTCTGGGTCCGCTCGCGCTACGGTCCCGGCGACATCTTGATCACCGCTCGCCGGCGATCTGACGAAGGAAGGTTGACTTCTCATGCGCACCCGATTGACCGAGCTGCTCGGCGTTGAGCACCCCGTCATGCTGGCCGGAATGGGAGGGGTCTCCTACTCGGCGCTGTGCACCGCTGTCTCCGAAGCTGGCGGCTTCGGTTGCCTCGGCGCCGGCACCATGAACCCCGCCACCATGGAGGCCGAGATGTCGGCCGTGCGCAAAGCCACCGACAAGCCATTTGCCGTTGACCTTCTCACCGCCATGCCCGGCAGCATGAAGGATCAGGTACAGCTCATCATTGAGGGCGGTGCCACCGCCTTCGTCGCCGCATTGGGCGTGCCCACCGAGGTGATTGAGCAATGCCACAAGCACAATGTGCTCGTGGTCAACATGTGCGGCAAGGTGGAACACGCGGTGCGGGCCGTGGAAGCCGGTTGCGATCTCGTCGTGGCCCAGGGCACCGAGGCCGGTGGCCACACCGGACAGGTGGCCACCATGCCGTTGGTGCCCCAGATCGTCGATGCCGTCGGCGACAAGGTTCCAGTGGTGGCCGCTGGTGGCATCTTCGACGGCCGTGGCCTGGCGGCCGCATTGGCTCTCGGTGCCGACGGGATTTGGGTGGGTACTCGCTTCATCGCCACGCCAGAGGCCCGCGGCGTGCTCGGCTACAAAGAGCGGCTCCTCGAAACACGCGAGGACCAGACCACCGTCAGTCGCGCCTACTCAGGCAAGACAATGCGCGTGGTGCGCAACGGGTACACCGATCACTTCGACCAGCACCCCGAGGAGCTCAAGAAATTCCCCGAGCAGCTCGGCATCTCCTACGGCGCCGGCACCATGCACCTGGGTGGCGACTCGTTCACCGACGGTGTCGATGTCGAGAAGGAGTGCTACCCGGCCGGTCAGGGCGTGGGCGCCATCACCGAGCTCGTCCCTGCGGGCGAGTTGGTGCGGCGATTTGTGGCCGAGGCCGAAGCGGTCCTCGCCCGAATGCCCAGTCTCCGCTGAGGAGGCCAGACCTCAGTTCAATCCGGCCAGCCCGATCGGGCAGGACACTCCGGTGCCACCATGTCCGCAGTAACCACCGGGGTTAGCCTCGAGATACTGCTGGTGATACGGCTCGGCGTAATAAAACGGGACCAGCCGGCGCGATTTCCGTGGTGATGTGCGCCGTAGCGGGCTTCATGGAGTGACTGCTGGAACTGCTTGGCCACCACTTCGGCCGCCGTCGCCTGCTGGGGAGACGTGGTGTAAATGGCCGAGCGGTATTGGGTGCCCCGGTCGTTGCCCTGACGCATGCCTTGCGTCGGGTCGTGACCCTCGAAGAAGACACCCAGCAGCGTCTCGTAGGAGATGGCAGCGGGATCGAAGACGACCAGCACTGCTTCGGTGTGACCGGTCCGGCCGCTGCACACCTCGTGGTAGGTGGGATTGGGCGTCACGCCTCCGGCGTAGCCAACGGCCGTTGTGTACACGCCGGGCTGGGTCCAGAACGGCGCGCTCGGCACCCCAGAAACACCCCAGGCCGAAAATGGCCTGCTCCATCCCGTCTGGGAACGGCGGCGTGATGGTGGTCCCAAGTACGAGATGCGGGGCTAATCCTTCCATCGCCTCCTCCCGCCCAGGGAGTGCCTTGTCGGCCCCAATCATCTCGGACTTGTGCGATGAGAAGAGTCCCAAGGTGCCTCCAATGGCGTTCGATAGCTGAGGGGTGTCGACCTACGTCAGTTCGTCGTAATGCTGCGTCCAGTATGCGCATCCCAGGCTGCTTTCGTGCCGCGCCCAGAAAATAATAGATATTTTTCGTGACATCGCAATACTATTGTGATATATCATTATCGTTACACAAAGGAAGGATCGGGTGAAGCATGACGAGCGCAACTGAAGGCGAATCCGGCCAGTTTGAAGACGAACCGGTGCCAACTGGCGCCGCTCGACGCACTAACCCCGCCAAAGTGCGGCAGGCCCGAGCCAATCCGGATCGTCCTGGCGAGAAGTGCCGGGCTGAACCGGGGCGATTCATCCCCGTCGTCGACCTGGGCCGCTGTGAAGCAAAGGGCGACTGCACCGAGGTCTGTCCGTATGACGTCTTCGAGGTGACCCGCACGGCCGACGCCGACTTCAACGCACTGGGCCTGCTGGGCAAGCTCAAGAGCGTGGCTCATGGGCGCAAGGTCGCCTACGCAGTCCGGGCCGACGCCTGCCATGCCTGTGGCCTGTGCGTGGTGGCCTGCCCGGAGAACGGCCATCACCCTCGTCATGCAGACCGCCTGATCCCGACCAATCAACTACCGAAATACAAAGGAGTTTCCCTCATGGGACACGAACGACACTACGGACACGAATCACCACGAGACGGGCGCATGATGCGCGGTCCGCACGGCCACCACGATCACCACGAAATGGGTGGACGCGGCCGCTGGGGCGGCGAGCGAGGTGGCTGGGGTGGTGGCCGACGCATGCGCCGAGGCGACATCCGCCGCGTCATTTTGGCCGCACTGAGTGACAATCCGGCTCACGGCTATGAGGTCATGCGCCGGCTGGAGGAGATGAGCGGCGGGCGGTGGCGACCAAGCCCAGGCTCGGTGTACCCACACCTCCAGATGCTGGAAGACGAAGGCATGGTCCACTCGTCGCAGCAGGACGGCACACGCACCTTCAACATCACCGATCAAGGCAAAGCCGAAGCAGCCAAGGACACCTCGCTCCCCTGGCAGGAGGGCGGTGAAGACAACGACGACCAGATTGTCAGTCTGCGCCAAGCCGTCACTCAGCTGATGAGCGCAGCCAAGCAACTGTCGGGTGCTGGCGAAGACTCTCAGGTCACACGCGGTATTGCCGTGATTCAAAAGGCTCGCAAGGAGCTCTACCAAATTCTGGCGGAGGATTAATTCTGAATGAGCGGTACTGTGCTTGAAGACCCCATGGCACGCTCGAAATACACCATCGCGCCGACCCTGTCCACCGACGACGGTCCGGCCCCGATCATCCACACGGTGGACTTGACCAAGAAGTACCACGGCACCGACTTCCTCGCCGTCGATGGACTGCATCTCAGCGTCGCACGCCGGCGAGGTGTTCGGACTCCTCGGACCCGAACGGTGCCGGCAAGACGACCACCGTCGGCGTGCTCACCACGCGGGTCATCCCCACCAGTGGGCACGCGCTATGTCGGCGGCATTGACGTCGTCGGACACCCCACCCTGGTCAAGCAACTCATCGGCGTGGTGTCCCAGCAGAACACGCTGGATCGGCAACTGACCCCTTGGGAGAACCTCTACTTCCACGGCCGCTTGTTCGGCATGGGCCCAGCAAGGAATGCAAGCAGATGGCCGACGAGCTCTGGAGCGCTTCCAACTGACGCGCTTCGCCAAGGCGTCGGTCTATGCCCTCTCCGGAGGTATGGCCCAGCGGCTCATGGTGGCTCGGGCCATCTTCCATCGCCCTGCCGTCCTGTTCCTCGATGAACCGACGGCCGGACTCGACCCCCAGGGCCGTCTGGCGTTGTGGGATCTCCTGCGTGGCCTTAATGCCGACGGTCAGACCATCATGCTGACCACGCACTACATGGAAGAGGCCGACAAACTCTGTGACCGGTTGGCCATCATGGACCACGGCAAGATTTTGGCCCTGGGCACACCAGCCGAACTCAAGCGCAGCGTGGATGCCGACACCATCGTCACCGTCAAGGCTGAGGGCGATGCCGAAGCGTTGGCCAACCTCTTCACCCAACAGGTCGAGGGCGTGACCCGCACCCGTGTGATCCCTGGCGGTGTCGAGTTGCACTTGAAGGGTGCCGACCGCTTGGTGCCCCGCGTGGTCGGGGCGGCCGAATCGGGTGGCTTCTCATTGGCCGACCTGTCCGTGGCCGAACCGACACTCGAGACCGTCTTCATCGGTCTGACCGGAAAGGAGCTGCGCGACTAATGGCCACCACCGATGCATTGACCGTGCCCACGTCGGGAATGGCATCCCGCCACATTTCGACCACGCCGACTCGCTCGGCCACGGCCGCCAGCTGGATCTCGCTGCGCGCCCTGATTCTCCGCGACCTCGTGGTGCTGCGAAAGCACCTGGTCGAGTTCGTCGTTCGCACCCTGGTGCAGCCCTTCCTCCTCTGCTTCGTGTTCCTCTACGTCTTTCCCAAGATCGGGCAAGGCATCGGCGCCTCCAGCATTCCGGGCGCCGAGTCGGCGTTCGCCACCGTGCTTGTCCCCGGCGTCGTCGGATTGTCCATCATGTTCCAGGGCATCCAAGCGGTGGCGATGCAGCTGGCCCAGGAGTTCGGCTTCACTCGTGAGATCGAGGACCGCGTTCAAGCGCCCTGCCCCATTTGGCTGGTGGCCATCTCCAAGGTCATTTCGGGTGGGGCTCAAGGCATCATCTCGGCCGTGATTGTGCTGCCCATCGCCTCCGTGGTCCATGCTTCGGGAGTAGAGGCCCACCTCAACTTTCATTGGTTGTACATCCTCACCATCGTGCCCCTGGCCTGCGTGGCCATGACTTCGCTCGGACTGTTGCTCGGGACCAGTTTCGAGCCTCGCAATCTCGGCCTGATGTTCGGCTTCATTGTGCTGCCCATTACCTTCCTCGGCGGCACCTATTACGAGTGGACACGCCTGGCTCCGGTGACGGTGGGTGGCTTCCACTGGCTGCAGACCGTGGTGCTGATCAATCCCCTCATTTACGTGAACGACGGCATGCGGGCCGCATTCACCAACGCCCCGCATATGCATCTCTACGTCATCTACCCAGCCCTGCTGGCCTTCAGTGCCCTCTTCCTCACGCTCGGACTGCGCAACTTCCGGCGCAAGGTCCTGGCCTGATCGTCGGCCTAGGACACCCTCCGGCTGACCGTTCCCGAACAGGCGGCGGCTGGAGCCGCCGGCCCCCGAACTGAAGATGGTGGCGAAGTGAATCGGTACAGGAGGATGGAACCGCCCAAGTTCCCCACCGGGCAGTAGGCACGCAACCAGGCCAGCGAGTCCCGGTCGGCACTGGTGAGGTCACTGGCTGATGCCGCGACCCAACCCTCAATGGCCGATGGCGGTGTAGTGAGCAGGTTCTTGGCTCGTGGCACATTGGCCCACGTGATGCCCCTGGGTCCGAAGTAGGCCACGTATGGATGCCGGGTCCGACTCCATGCGGTTAAGAGGCCGAAGTTCTGACCCCAGTCGACATTGGAGTCCGTCGCCACCCGATAGGCCGGCGCGAACGGGGCCGACGAAGCCGCTATCGAGTTTGGAAAAGATGCCGCCGTCACGGCAAGCGCTAGCGAGAGCACGACGCCAAGGGAAGCCCCGGTCAACCGCCGCCTCACCACCAGCGCGACGGGAGCGGCCATCACCATCCAAAGGGCGATGGAGGGCAGGAGGTAACGGGCGCCCAGCGTCTTGGGATTCGGCAGTTCAAAGGCGAACAACACCAAGGCGGGCAGCGCCACGGCGACGGCGGTCTGCCACCCCACGGAGCGGCTGATCCGCCCAGATCGAACCAAGCCCACAAAGACCAGCGTGCCGGCGATAAGCACGACCAACGTGGCGATCGGCAGCTTCACCAACAAGGTGGCCGGCCAAAACAGCACATTGGATCCCGTCCAAGACCAGCCCAGGAGGAAGCCGGGTGAGCCCCCGGTGTCGTTGCTGGCCAGGAACCGGAGCCCCTCGATGTAGGGCTGAGGCAGGACCAGCCACGAATGGATGAACACGCTCGGGTCGAGCACTACGTAGGGCACCCAAATACACACCCACGCCACGGCTCCGACCAACAAGACGGGACGCCACAACTCCCAGCGCCGTTTGCCGCCGCGCCAACCGACGCTCAAGACAATGCCCAGCGCCAGCGCACCCAATAACAATCCGGTGGTCTGGGCCGATGCAGCTGCGCCCGACGCCACTCCGAGCCAGACCAGCGAGCGCCGATCTCGCCGTTGCAGCCAACGCACGGCGGTCAACGAGACCAGCACGGTGGTCAGTGCAAAGGGAACGTCGACACCGTCCAGGTGTCCGAGGCCAAGCACGAGCGGATTGCAGAGCCACAGCAGCGCTGCCACTACGCCCGACCAGGCACCGAAGAGGAGTGCAGCCAGTGCGTAGAGCGCCACGCCCACCATCACAGTTTCGAGCAACGGCACCATGCGGGCCGAAACGGTGACGGCACGCATAGTGCCGGCCTTGAGCTGCGCGTCGACGAAGCGAGCGCTGTACGTCCGCTCATTATTGGCGTTCCATCGCCCGTCACCAGGAACAACCGGGTGCACCGCCAGCACGGGAAGCGCAGCCAACACCTTGAACAGTGGCGGGTGCTCGGCGTTGTCGGTCAGATCATGGTGGAGCACGGCGATGACGCCTGAGGAGACATAGACCGGCTCGTCATAGGTGGCCGAGTCGCGCCAGGCCTCAATGCCGCCCAGGACCAGGAAGCCGATGATGACGGCCATGACCAGGCGAAACCCCGGATGCCGAAACGGTGAGGCCTGATTCACGTCACCCCACAATCCAGCCGGCTGCGCATGAGATGCCTTTTGGTGCCTGTGTCCAAGGTTCTGCCCAGCTTTGCATCATCGAGCGGACTAGGATTGTCACACATTTGTAACCAAGCGATGCCGGTCGATGGACCTCTTGGTGGTCGGAATCAAGCGGACACCTGATCGACGTTGCTGGTACTTCTGACGGTTGGAACCCACTTCGCGCATGCCACCCTCTGACACTGACATTTTGGACCAGCACGAGCCGCCGATAGCGAGCCCATCGGCCGCGGTCGCCGTTCCCTCCGCCGATAGCCCACGTCGCAGTATCGGCGAGTGGTGGTCAGAGCGCTGGACCGACAAGGGCAAGCGGCGGGTCACCATAGGCTGGATCGCCTTTGCCGCCAGCATCGTCGTGTACTTCTGGCTCGCTGGCATCCCATGGTCCACCAACTCGGTGTTGATCTATGTGATGGCCGCCTTGGTCGTCTCCAGTCTGAACAGCGGCGTGAAGTGGCGCCAGCTCCTCCTCGACTGGTTGCCTCTGCTCGCCGTCCTCTTCGTGTACGGATTACTCCGGGGCTACGCCTCCCACACACTCTGGGGGCCATTCGTGCGGCCCCAGGTGTGGTTCGACACACACGTATTCAGCGTCGACCCCACGGTCCAACTCCAGCATTGGCTGTACGTGCCCTTCCAGCACTGGGCTGGTCTGCCGTTCTGGGACTACTTGACGTGGGGTTGCTACATGACCCACTTCTTCGCCTCGTTCATCATCGCCGGCGTGCTGTGGAAGACCAACCATGCCAAGTTCCGCCGCTACGTCCCAATGTTCGTGGGTCTCACGTTCATTGGTTATGTCACCTATGTGCTGTACCCGGCCATGCCACCGTGGATGGCCAGTCAGTTCCACTACCTGCCCCCGACGACTCGGATCATTGATCAAGTCTGGGCGCATCTGCATTCTCACCTGGGGCAATCGCTGTTTGCCGGTGGCAACAAGTTCGATAACAACGTGGCCGCCATGCCGTCATTGCATGGTGCCTATCCCATGCTCATCTGCTTGTTCTTCTGGAAAGGCTCCAGCGTCCGTAAGCGCTGCCTACTGGCGGCCTATCCGATCTGCATGGCGTTCTCACTGGTGTACACCGGCGAGCACTTTGTGATCGACATCTTCGTGGGATGGATCTACGCCTTCTCTACCTTCTACTTCGGGTCCAAGCTCCTTGATCGCTGGGAGGCCCGACGGGCTCGAAAAGAGCGATCAGGTGAAACGGGTGCGCTGCAGCCGCCATCGCAAGATGCCAACGGCAACGGAGACTCCCATGTAAATGGGCACGTCGACGCAAATGGCAATGGGTCAGAGCGGGTGCATCAACCCGCCGTCTCACCTAGCGCTACCTGAAGACCACTCGTTGCCGCTGTCGGCGAAGCGTTTCGGCCACACAAATGTGCAAAATGTGATCGCTAGCTTGTACTGACGCTGATGCCCTTCCAGAAAGCCACATGATTGAGGATCTCCTTGGCGGCATCCTTGGGAGCCGGGTAATACCAGGCAGCGTCGGGATTGCAGTGATCCCCTACGACGACGTCGTAGTAGCTGGCTTCACCCTTCCAAGGGCAGATGGTGTGCGTATCGGATGACACAAGCACTCCATCCTTGACGTCCTCGGCTGGAAAGTAGTGATTGCCCTCCACGATCACCGTGTTTTCGCTTCGAGCGATCTCAGTACCCTCATAGGTTGCAATAACGGTCATGAGCGGGAGCGTAGCGGTGGAACGTGCCACTGCATGCAAGTGAAAACGAAGTGATCAATCTGCCTAACGCGCGGGTTTTTCGGCGACTTCTGGGTATGGTGAATCCAACATTTCGACGGGACCGAATACCCGTATGCACAAATACGGCGAAGGGGACGATCCGATGTCAGAGCAGAACACTGCGGCTATGGCCTCGGATCTGCGCGAACGCTACTCCACGGTGCGTTCCACCACTGAGCGCCTGGCCGCCCCACTCAGTCCTGAGGATCAGACCATCCAGTCGATGCCAGACGTGAGTCCAACGAAGTGGCACCGGGCCCACGTCACCTGGTTCTTCGAGACATTCATTCTGGCGCCATCGGTTCCGGGGTACCGCCTGTTCGACGACGCCTACTCCTTCATCTTCAACTCGTACTACGAGGCACTGGGTGATCGGCATCCCCGATCTGAGCGCGGCTTGATCTCTCGCCCCGGCATCGAAGAGGTAGCAAAGTACCGCCAATCCATTGACCAAGCCATGGATGACTTCCTCACTGGGCCGTTGCCTGAGGGCGTGGCGGACCTGGTGACGCTGGGCCTGCACCACGAGCAGCAGCATCAAGAACTCTTGCTGATGGACATCAAGCACGTGCTCTCTCGCAACCCGCTTCGCCCGGTGTACCTCGCCGGCGACGACCGTGCCGCACCCCCCCACTGTCCGCCTGAAGCCCAGTGGATAGAGCACTTGGGCGGTCCTACTGAAATCGGGCACCACGGACCGCAGTTCGCCTTCGACAACGAATTCCCTCGCCATCCCGTCTATCTCACGCCTCATGCCATGGCCGATCGCCCCGTGACCTGTGGAGAGTGGTTGGCCTTCATGGAGGACGACGGATACTCCCGCCACGAGTTCTGGCTGTCAGAAGGTTGGTCAGTCGTGATGTCTGAGGGCTGGCAGTCACCGCTCTACTGGTTCCGCGATCCCGATCAACCGGAGCGCTGGCTGCAGTTCACGCTGTCCGGCGTGCGACCGGTGCATCCCGACGAGCCGGTGTGCCATGTGAGCTACTACGAAGCTGACGCCTACGCCCACTGGACCGGCATGCGTCTGCCCACCGAAGCCGAGTGGGAGACCGCCGCCGTGGCCGCCGGCGAGGGGCACAACTACTTGGGAGAGGGAACTCCTCATCCTCGCCCCGCCGTCAATGACAACGCAATGTTCGGCGACGTCTGGGAATGGACTTCTAGCGCGTATACGCCGTATCCCGGTTTCCGCGCCGCGGCTGGTGCCGTTGGCGAGTACAACGGCAAATTCATGGTGAGCCAGTACGTGCTGCGCGGCGGCTCCTGTGCCACCCCACCGGGTCACACACGTGCCACCTATCGCAATTTCTTTCCTCCGGGAGCCCGTTGGGCCTTTAGTGGCGTACGCCTAGTTCGGGACCTGTAGGCGGCCATGGCATACACCATTGACGTGCATCTCAACCCAGACGACGTACACACCCGCATGCGGGCCGACGCTCTATCGGGCCTGCAAGCGGACGAGAAATCGATCCCGCCCATGTGGTTCTACGACGAGCGCGGCAGCCAACTGTTCGAAGAGATCACCCGACTTCCCGAGTACTACCCCACGCGGGCCGAGCGCCAGCTCCTTGAACGGCATGCGTCGTCGATTGTGGAGTTGGCCAAGGCCGACACCTTGGTGGAACTCGGTGCCGGTGCATGCGACAAGACCCGCGTCCTTCTCACCGCTCTGCAAGAGATGGGCACACTCTCCACTTACATCCCCTTCGACGTCAGTGACGAATTCCTCCGCGATGCCGCTTCTACTCTTTCGGACGAGTACGACGACATGGCAGTGCACCTGGTCATCGGTGACTTCAACGATCACTTGGCGGCCATCCCAGCGGTGGGTCGCCGCATGATCGCCTTCCTCGGCGGCACCATCGGCAATTTCATGCCCAGCCAGCGCCGGCGCTTTCTCTTCGACCTCAACTGCGTACTGACGAGTGGTGATTCTTTTCTCCTGGGCACTGATTTGGTCAAGGATCGGAGCCGACTGGTGGCGGCCTACGACGATGCTGCTGGCGTGACTAGTCAGTTCAACAAGAACGTCTTGCACGTGCTCAACGATCAGCTGGGCGGCGACTTCGACCCGGACCTCTTCACGCACGTGGCCCGGTGGAATGAAGAGGAACGCTGGATCGAGATGCGATTGCGGGCCGACACCGAAACGGTGGTCACGCTAGAGGCGGCTGACATCAAGGTCACGTTCGCCCAGGGCGAAGAGCTCCTGACCGAGATCAGCGCCAAGTTCACACCGGATCAGGTGGATGAAGAGCTCTCTGCCGCTGGCTTCATTGTGGACGAGATGTGGGGCGCCGAAGAAGGCGAGTTTCTCCTCACCCTGGCTCACCCTTTCTGCTGATCCGCCCTCACCGGCTTCCTGCGCCGGAGCAGCGAGATCACCCCAACAACCAAGAGAAACAACAACCCGGCTCCGGTCAGGGCGGTGGCTACATAGAGATGCGGTGGGCGATATCTGAACGTCACGATGACGTCGCCGGCCGGCACCCTCACCGCTTGCACCAGCCCGGATTCCGTGTCCGCCACGCCAGTGGCCCGTCCCCCATTGACCGAGACTTGGGCGTCCCAACCGTTGTCCCAGGCCACACCCCGGATCAGTGTGGTCGGTCGGTCTGCTCGAACTCGTATGGTCTCGGTGTTGACATCATTTGAAAGCACCCGGACCGATGCGGGCGTTCGGTCCTCTGTGTGGACTTGCGCCTGGTGATGGGTGATTCCGAACAAGGCGAGGTCTCCCACGGCAGCCTGCCATTTCCATGGACCGGGACGAAGGGCAGCCGAGAGTGAGCCATTGAGTTCGTAGTACTGGTGGCCTATGTGCACCGAGATCTGATGGGCCGGAATCCGTCCAAATATGACCTGTGCCACCACTCCCACGGCATCGCCCGCCGGTAGCGGCGCCACCACACTTCTCGATCCTGACGCCAAAAGGAAAGGCTGGCCCCAGACGGTGACATTGGCCGTCGTGATGATGCCCATCCGAAGCACTGCGGTCGCACTGGGTTCGCCGAAGGACAGCACTGCATGGTCCGGATGTGCCACCTCTCCAAGGAACCAGGCATCGGTCTTTCCTGCCTTTAGCGTGGGCCGAGCCGGTGGGTTCGCCGGGTAGTCCGAGTCGTTGTACAGCGGCGAGAAACCATTCGGGAGCGCGGGGTCAATGCCCCTGCTCTCTGGGATTTCGGTGGACCTCGTGCCCGATGCCGTTGGACTCGTCACCGGGATCATGAAGTACTCGGGGACAGTCAGAAACTCCTGGAGGTCGAGGCCTCGGAGTTGACCCGATTGCAGGGCCGAAATGTTGAGGTCTCCTCCCGCATGGGTCTCGGTGGCTTTGTTGTAGGTGGCGCTGACGATGGAGGCATAGCCACCCACCGAGGGCAGATTGGCCAATATGTTGTAGTCAGTCAGACCGTTGTCACCATAAGGGTCGGGCGAATAACTCTGCGGGTCGAACATATCGAATCGGGCACCCGGAGCCAAGCGAATGGCCAGGGCATGCTCGGTCGGAGAAGAACCGGAGAGCACCGCATTGCTGGGCGTGTAGGTCAGCTGGCCGGTGCCGGCAACGAATCCGATATCCACCAACGCAAAGACACTGGCCAGTGTCAGCCAAAGCGCGGGACGGAGGTGATGACGTACGACCACCACCAGGCCCGCCACGACACTGAAGGCCAAGGCCACCACGCTGGCCTCTCGAATCGTGTGCACGAGCGTCGGACTTGGATTGGTCTCGGGCAGGAAGCGAATGAACTCATCCGGAGCGGCAAAGGCCCACACCACAAGGCCCAGCACGACGACGGCGGGTACAAAGCCCACCCATCGGTCATAGGCGACCATGTCGGGCTCTTCTTCAGGTGCGCGATCCAGCCAACCGGCGAACAACACACACATGGCCGTCGACACCCCGATCATGTTTCGGCTCTGCAAGCGCTGGTGACCGTAGAGCGGAATGAAATTAAAGACGTGCTCCAACGGGGTATAGGCCCCTAACGCGAACACCAACATCACGCCACCAACGACATACCAAGTCAGCCGCTCCCGCCGGACCAGACGGCTGGGCCACGACGGCCGCATTAGCGTGAACAAGCCAATGACGGGCAGGATCCCCACATAAATGCTGAGTTCCGGCAAGTTGTAATGCGAGGAAAAGGTGCGCTCTCCCAACCGGCCGAACCCACCGTAGAGATATGGCGCCAGACCGAGAAACAGGTCCTTTCGGGGATAACTGCCCGAAGCCGCGAAGGAGCCGCCGAGGGAGTTGCGCTGGGAATTGGCAATCGCATTCAGCCCGGGCAACCACTGGATGGCGGCCAGCGAAAGCCCCAACACTGCACCGGCGCCGACGCGGGTGATGACGCGCCACCAACTGCTCCAGCTCCGCCCGGTTGACGCCACGGTGTACATCACGACGATCAGGGACTCGTCGAGCATGGCCTCGGGTGCCCCGCCCAGAATGACCAGGGCCAGTCCCACCCCGAGCATGATGGACCAACGCCATCGGCCGTTGCGCACAATGTGGTGCACGGCCAGCAGCATCCACGGGAGAGCCACGAATCCCTCGGTCATGTCGACGTGGTTGACCTGACCCAGCACCACGCCTGAGCACATGAAGGTCACCGAAGCCAGCAGGCTGGCCGCCGCGGACAACGCGAGAGCGCGCAGGAACGTATACATCCCGATGCCGATGCCCGAGAAGAGAATGACTTCGAGGGCGATCCACGCCACCCGATCCGGCAACACCGCGAAGAGCCCGTCCAGCGGGTAGAAGGCCCCAGCGTTGAAATCGGCCAGCAACGGTGTGCCGCTGAAGATGTCCGGATCCCAGAATGGGAGATGGCCATGCTGAATGAGATGCCCCACCAGCACGTGGAGCGGGTAATTCTGCTGGAGGTTGTCGCCCGTCATCAACATGTGGCCACCCCAGGCGTCGGGCACAATGAAGGCCGCGGCCGGGATGGCAATCAGGATGAGGTACGGCCAGATCGATCCTCGGCGTGACGGAATTGTGAGCACGTGCTGAAGAACTGCCTTCCCGTGAAGTCCCCCCGCCCGACACGGCACCGCTGAATCGGACGACCAGGTTTCCGGTAGCGAACTGGCCTGACTCTGATGTTCTGGGACGTAGCTGAGCGTCCGTTGTACGGGCCGAACCCTATCGCCACCCTTCATCGTTGCGGTTCGTTTCACGTTGGTGACGACCAGATATCACCATGGTGACGGAAGTATCCTCTTGCTGTCGTCCATGCTTTGTTGAGGTTCCAGTCAGGAACGACGTGATCGGCAGCGCAACATCCGTTCGACGAGCGAGGCCTTCACTTCATGCAGCAGGTGACGTCGAGTATCGAAGCGCCATCAGAAGCAGAGACGCCGCGTCATCGATCTTCTGCGCTCCCTCCAATTCGGCTGGGCAAGACCATGCTGCTTGGGTTGGTCGCCACCTTGGCTATCTGCATTGGCGCACTCCTGGGCGGTCTCCGATACGAGACGCATCTGCCCGGAGCCTGGTTCTTCGGGATGCCGGGAGGTCTGTTCGGATCAGTGGGCTCGAATGCCATACGTCCACCCATCGACGCCATGATCGCCGTCTACGGCGGGCTTGCCCTCCTCACCCGAGTGTGGCTCGGCTTCCTGCGCCAGATCTCGTGGCGGCCCGGTTTCCCCGTGAAGAAGGTAGTCCTGGTCGTGGCCGTGTGGGCCATTCCAATTCTGTTGGCTCCTCCCCTCTTCAGCCGCGACGTCTACAGCTACGCCGGCCAAGGGGAGATGGTCAGCCACCACATCAATCCCTACGAATACGGCACCGGTATTCTCGGCACTACGCCGTTCAACACCTTGGGCGACGTCGTGTGGACGGACACGCCAACGCCCTACGGCCCAACGTTCCTCGCCGTTGACGGAGCACTGGACCGGGCCTCGGGACATCGCATCCTTCCCGACTTGGTGTTGCTGCGCCTGTTGGAACTGGCAAGTCTGGGCCTCATTGCGGCCTCGCTTCCCACGTTGGCCCGTTCCATGCGCCGCGACCCGGCCGAGACCGTGTTGTTGGGAGCGGGATGTCCCCTCGTGCTCATGACGCTGGTGGGGGGCGCTCACAACGACGCCCTCATGATGGCGCTGTTGATGGCGGGTCTGGCGCTGGCGCAACGGGGCAGAACCGTGCCCGGCCTGGTGCTGTGCGCATTGGCCGCCGGCGTGAAGTCACCCGCCGCGCTGGGAGTGCTCTTTGTGGGTTGGGTCTGGGCCGGAGCCGGCGCGTCGGTGTGGCGCCGCCTCGCTCACACCGCACTCGCTGGCGTCATCGGGCTGTGCTCTATGGAGGTCATCACCTTGGTCTCGGGTACCGGCTGGGGCTGGATCCGATCGTCGACCGCGGCCGATCAGTCCTTCACCGGCGTGACGCCGGTAGACACGGCGGCCCGATTCATCACCTGGCTCGGCGATGTGGTGCGGCTCCACCTACCGCTGCTGGGGACGCGCAACGTGGTTGGAGTGGCCGGGCTCGTATTGGCGGCCGGAATCGGACTGTGGCTGTTGACGCGGGCACCCATAGACGGGATCCCCCGCACACTTGGACTGACGCTGTTGGTGGTGGCGCTCTTGGGACCCATTCTGTGGTCCTGGTACGTGACCTGGGGTGTGATCGCTCTCGCCGCCGCCGCCTCACCCAGGTTGCGGCGTGGCCTGATCGTGTTGAGCACAGTCGAGGTCTTCGTGGGCGTTGGGTCGGTCCGCAGTATCCCGATCACCATGTACGACGACGGACTCCTGGCCTCACTGATCCTGGTGGCGTCACTGATGGCCCTGATCATCATTCCGTTGGGCCAGTTCAGTCGCTGGCATCTCCCGGGTCTGCGCTGGCCAGCAGCCCGTGGTATGGCATCCCTTGCGCCGACCACTCGTCGTACAGATTAAGGAAGTCCTGTCCGAAGGGATCCTGGCCGAGCAGCGGCATGGCCGCCCTCCTCACCGTGAAGTCGTAGGGCGCCAGCTCGCTTGCCTGTTGGAGGTGAGCTCGGGCCATGGCCAATTCTCCCCGATTGTGCGCATCGGCCCCAATACGAAAGTGGAGGCGGGCCAAGACTTCGTCATTGCTCAGGTCGTGCACTGCCGCCCGTGCCTCCTCGGTGGCCACCGGCACCTCACCGTCGTTGACCCAGGAGCGGATGGCGTTCTGGTGCGGTGCCGACTGCACGCCGGTGAAGTCGCTGAAGAGATCGGACCCGAAGGCAATCCCGTTGGGCCGCACAATGTGATCGTCCTCATCGATCCACACGACGGTGGGCACATTGGAGATGGCGTAGAGCTCTGACAGCACGTGGTGGGAGTCATAGAGCACCGGAAAGTCGATGTCCTCGGTAAAGGGCATGACATCTTCCGGCCTGTTGTCCATGGCCACCCCGATCACGCTGAAGCCTGATGGCCCAAGCTCATTGTGGAGCGCCTGCCACCCGGGCAGGTCGTAGCGGCAGCCGCACCAACTGGCGAAGGTGACCAGCAGGCGCTTTTGCCCCCGCCATTCCGACAGTGCATGCACCGTGCCGTTGAGGTCGGGCAATGAGAATTCAGGGGCGTGCAGGCCCGCGAGTGCGTCACGTCTGGCTTCGGGCTCCAGGGCCAGCGCAATCACGGGCACGTCGCTGGCCACTGAGCTGACCACACTGGCCCGGCCCAGCAGGCGGGCCACCTGGCTCAAATTGACCAAGTCGTCACGGACTACGGAAACCCGCGCATCGGAGGCCATTGGCATACACTCGTCGCCCCGGCACAGGCCCTCAGCCTTGAGCGTCCAACCCAAGATTTCGGGCAACACATCGGGCGCAACCCAGCACTGCCCTTCGACGCATGTTCCGTCCACCTCGTAAGGCACGCCAAGCAGGACCCGCAGTGGCGCCATTAGTCCGCCAGGTCCGCCGCCGACGTGACCCGATCAGGTAAGAGGCGGATGAGCAACTCGCCGGGCACACCGTTGCGTTCGCCATATTCTTCCGCCCGTTCGCTGCCCATGTATCGGCCACCGATGCGCGCCGCCCACGTCCGGACTTGGGCCAGGTCGTCGATGATCTCCACCACCCCTTCCACCGTGACAAAGCTGAACGGCGGCTGCTCATCGTCGATGCACATGGCGGCGCGGCGGTCTCGGGTGAGATTGCGCCCCTTGATGGTGTCGCTGCCGGTGTTGAAGACCAGTGCGCCGTCGTCATCGACGACGAACCACACCGGAGCCACGTGCGGCCGGCCATCGGCTCGAACGGTGGCCAATTTCCCGGTGTGGGCGGGCAACGCCGTCAGAAAGGTACGCACCTCGGTGGCGCTCATGGGGCGATACGGCATAACGACTTCAGTCCTTCCAGGTCGTGGCATTCGCCTCGAATTCCTCCGGCGTCTGCACCCTAACGACGCAAAACAAGAGTCCGGCCGGGTCTCGCATCACCCACCACGTCTGCACCTGCTCCACCTTGGTCGCGCCCAGGCGCTCTAACCGCGCCACCTCGGCATCGACATCATCGGTCTCAATGTCGAGATGGACCCGTGCCGCGGTGTCGTTCCCGGTGCGCTGCACCATCATCCGCAGCCCGCCCGTGAGGTCATCGAACTCGATGTAGTCGCCATCGGTACTGTCTGAAGCGGTCGTGCCCAGTGCGCCCGACCAGAACGTGGCCACGTCGCGAAACACGGCATCCGGCACGTCGATCAGCGCAGAGGTGAGTCGGCTTCGATGCACGGTTTCGCCCTTCTAGTACGGCGTGCCGCCATTGGCCGCGTAGGTCGCCATCCAATCCAGTACCACCGGTCCGAAGTTGGCCGGGTTGTAGGCATCCTCTTCGGAAGAGAACTGCATGTTGCCGGCGTAGTGGAGCACGGTGATGTTGTGCGCCTGGTGCACCGAGCCATCACCAGGATCCTTGAACCGGTTCTCAATCCGGCAGATCCACCAACCCTTCTCTTCATCGCACACACACCACGAATGGGGAAACGAGGTCATGGCCTTGTTGGGCCACTCCGCCATGGTGGCGGCGATCCACTCGTGTATGGCTTCACGACCGTGGAACTCACCGAACATGTGCTCCACATAGGTGGCGTCTTCGGTGAAGAGGTTGGCCCAGTCCCGCCACTCCCCCGTCTCGGCACAGCGGTTGGCCGTGTCAATGAAGTGCTGATGCGCCTGCTCCAGCTCGTCCCGGCTCCACCTGTTCGTCATGATTTGAGAATCCATTCACTCATGGTCACGCTGCGCATGGTGGCCAGATCAATGAATGCAGTGATCTCCTCCACCATCTGCGTGAGATTGGCGTTCATTTTCTCCGGATCACCGTCGGCACAGTAGAAGAGCATGGGATCCGTCACATGCTCCAAGGACGGCCACGCCTCCTCCACAATGCCCCTGAACGGTGGTGCTCCTTCGGTGATGGAGCGGAACACGGCGTTGCGCACGTAGCGGCACCGGGGCTGGATGGCCTCGGTGATGGGTGAAATCCGAGTGTGCCACCGGGTCACCCATTCCTCATAGGTGAGATCCGGATGCTGCTCGAGCAGGGCCACGGTGAGCACTCCCGGTGAGCGCTCACCGTCGGGCCAATGGCGGGCCTCGGCCCATGGGCTATCGCCGTAGTCACGGTAGAGGGACTCCACGACCTGATAGCCAGCGACACGGACTGCGGTCCGGGTCAGCACCGCTTCATAGGGCGCTCGATAGTCGAGGGCATCGAGCCATACCGACACCAGTCCGTGCAGCGGAGTTTCCCCCTCCGGGGTGGGCATGGGAGCCGGGATGTCACTGTGGGTGTCGCGCACGTCGATGCTCAGCCCACGGGGATTGAGCGCCAGCAATTCTGGAGCAACCGTCTTGAGCATGACCGCTTCAGCCTCGGCCCGTGACGTCTCGGGGTCGAGCCAGACCAGGTAGATCAGCTTCTCCATCTCAGGCCCAACCGCTCACCAGGTGAGGTCCAACGCTTGGCGCATGGTGGCCTCGAAGTCGGCATCGTTCAACGTGCGACGGAGCTCGAGCACCATGGCGGCGTCGCTCCCGACCTCCACCCGCAATGGCGTCTCGGGATTCTCAATGGCATCGGCCACCGCATTGGCCACCAGCTCGGGGCCAGGTCGACCGCCCGGTCCGGTCAACTTGGCATCCGTGCCATTCCACTGTGTGTGCAGGTCGGAGTAGATAGCCAGACCGGGGTGATCGCCGTCGTGCTTCATGCCGGGTGCGATGTAGCCGGGCTCAATGATGACAATCCGGATACCGAAATGTCCGAGCTCAAAGTGCAGCGTCTCGGACAGTGCTTCGAGGGCGTGCTTGCTGGCGGCGTAAGCCCCCTCAAGCGGCGTCCCAATTTTGCCCTGCACCGAACTGATGTTGACCAGTACGCCGCTGCCCCGCTCCCGCCACGTGGGCGCTACCGCCTGGGCCATTCGCAGTGGGCCGATCAGATTCACTTCGAGTACACGTTGAAACAGATCCAGCGGATAGTCCTCAAGGGGACCGTTGCCATTTAGGCCGGCGTTGTTGACGATGGCGTCAAGTTCGCCGGCCTCAGCCAGGCAAGCCGCCACGGACGCTGTGTCGCTGACGTCAAGCGGGAGGATCGTGTCGACCGCGAGATCCTGGAGAGGTGCGATGTCGCGGGCCGTGGCCACCACCTGGTGTCCTCGAGCCGTCAGCACCTCTGCCGTGGCCCGCCCGATGGCGCGAGACGCTCCCGTGATGAGCACGCGCATCCTCAGGCCACCGACTCGGAGTGGGCGCCGACCATTTGCTCGCTCTCATCCCACAGGCGGCGGGCGGCGTCAGCATCGAGCGCCCACTTCTTGGGCGTCTTCTGCTGGCACTTGGCGAAGTACTTACCGTTCAGTGTCTCCACCTCCGGCGAAGACGCCAAGTAGACCGATGTACGGGCACCCTTGGCCGGCGACAAGAAGAGGGGGGCACCGATCTTGATGCCGAGAGCGAAGAGTCCCTTGACGTCCCCATCCGCTCCGAACTTGGTACGAACGGTGCCCGGGTGCAGCGAGTTGGCAGTCACGCCAGTGCCGATGAGGCGCCGAGCCAGCTCGTTGGTGAAGAGGATGTTGGCCAGCTTGGAGACGCCGTAGACCTTCATGGTGGCGTATCCCTTGGTCGCCTGCAGGTCGTCGAACGGCATGCCGCCCCGGGCTTGGTTGTGGGCCATCGAGGCCACATTGATCACTCGTGCCGGTGCCGACGCTTCCAAGCGGGGTAGCAACAGAGTGGTCAAGAGGAACGGGCCGAGGTGGTTGATGGCGAAGGTCGACTCGTACCCGTCAACGGTCTCGCTGCGCTCGGAGAGGGTGAGGCCGGCGTTGTTGATCAGCACGTGAATGTGGGGGCACCGGTCCAAAATCTCGGCCGCCCCTCGGCGCACGGAGGAGAGATCGGCCAGGTCGAAGACCACTAGCTCCACCGATCCGATGTCACCAATGCGGGCGGCGATTTTCTTGACGGCGGCCGCTCCCCGCTCAGGGCTTCGGGCCGTGATCATGACATGGGCACCGAGCTGACCTAGCGCCGCTGCAGTCTCCAGGCCGATGCCCGAGTTGCCCCCGGTCACCACCACGGTCCGTCCCTGCATGTCAGCGCTGCTCATATCCTCGCTACCCACTCACTCTCCTTGTCCTGGAACGAATCGGCGCCAGCATTCCACATGGTCTGCTGGCCGGATCGGTCAACGCCACGAGTCCCGGGTGGATACCAGCCCCGTTTCGGGCGAGACAAAGTGCCCGCTCAGCGTGCGTTCGGAGGTCTGGATGCGCCAGCGCAGGAGTTCTTGGGTGGCGTTCCAAGCCAGTTCCCGGGACGCCGCTCCAGCATCCAGGCACAGGTTGTGGATTTGATTGGGATCGGCGTCGAGGTCAAAGAGCAGCGGAGGCAGTACGTCGGAAGCAGCGGCGAACTGCACGTACTTGTGCGTCGGCCCGCGAGACACCGCCAGCGAGCAATGCGCCATGGGGATGCCGAAGTACTGCTCGGCCAGGCGGTTCGACGGACCCGAGAAGTCCCACTCGAAGTGTGCCGTGTCGCGCCAATGCTCAGGGGTGGGCTCGCCCTGCAGGAATGGAGACAAGGACCAACCGTCGGCCTGGAGCGGTACCTCCACACCGATGAAGTCGCAGATGGTGGGCAGCACGTCCACCGCTTCGGTCACGGCGTCGATCACGTGGCCACGGCTGGCATCGGCTTCAGGTCGGGGATCGAGGACGATCAGCGGCACGTGGTAGCTCTCGTCCCAGTAGCCGAGTTTTTCGAGCAGCCAGTGATCGCAGCCCATCTCACCGTGGTCGCTGGTCAGCACCACCAATGTCGTGTCGAGTAGTCCGCTGCGCTCCAGATAGTCGAACAACTGGCCGAGCCCATCGTCCACTTCTCGCTGGGCGCCGTAGTAAGTGGCTCGCAGTTGCCGTCGCTCGCGCTCGTCCTCGGGCGCTCCGACATTGGGGATCATCATGGCCAGTGCGGCAAACGGATGGATGGCCATTTCGTCCTCGCGCCGGTCGCATCCGGCAAAGGGCGGGATGTCGTCGGCGTCGTAGAGGTCGTGGTACCCGATGGGATTGCGCCGGGGTGGATGGGGGCGGATGAACGAAGCGTGAATGAAGAAGGGCTCACTCCCGTGCTCGTCCAACCACTCCACCACTCCCTGGCGTAGGAAATTGGTTTGAGACAGTTCGGCCGGAAACTTGGCCGGGGCCCAGGACGAACCGTGTTGGTCGGCACCCGGGAATCCCTCAATGGGGTCGTAGAGGTGATGAGGATTGCCGGGTACGTCGACATCGTGACTGGACAACCAGCGGCCCCAGGCCGGGCTCCCCTCTTCCCACGGATCGCGAATGACCTCCCGAAAGCCGGGAAGGATGCCCTCGTAGGTGTACAGACTCGGATCACCAGCCGGCACCGTACGGGGATCGACCGATGTGTCGGTGTACCCGAAGAGGACCGGGTCGTACCCCACGGCGCGAGCGAGCAGGGCGATGTTGGTGAAACGCGCATCGAGGGGCGTGCCGTTCAGCACGGAGCGGTTGTTGTGCTGGTACGTGCCCGTGTAAAGACAGGCTCGGGACGGTCCACACGGCGCCGCATTGGCCCAGTGGTTGGCGAAGAGCACGCCGCGCTTGGCCATGCGATCGAGCATGGGCGTCTGCACCACCGGATGCCCCAAGGCGGAGAGGCAGTCCCCTCGCCACTGGTCCACGGTGATGAACAACACGTTGCGTGGAGGCGCCATGGCCTCACTCTTGCCGATGCACCTCGGCGGCGCAGCGCAGGGACCGTCTAGGACGTGCGGATGGTGGCGCCGCCGAGGCGGGTGCCGGCCTTGATCAACCAGTTCCCGAAAAGTGGGACGACGGGGCGCCGAGTGGGCGCACCCGTGGAGGTGCTGGAGACCGACCGCATGGGGGCGCCGCTCTGCTCAAGCATTGGCCGCACTGCAGTACTGGAGCGGGACCGGGAGCGGGACCGGGACCGCTGAACCAAAGCCGAGAGATCGCGATTGTGTTGTTCCGCCATTTGTTGGGCTACCCACGTGTTCATCGCTGCACCTCCTCTTGGCTGCTTTGGCTCGAGAACATGCATTCATCGTACAGGATGGTTGACAACAAATCAACTATATTCTAATATAGCTGTGTGCCTATAACTACTGATGATGCCGACGAGCGCCGATCCCTCCGAGTGGTGCTATCGGGTCCATCGTTGGCGTGTGACCTGTCCTGGTTGATCCACGTGGCTACCCGGCCGTCGTGGAGGCCTCGCTTCCCCACCTTGTCCGACCTCTTCGACACCCGACCGGACCTCGTCGAGCGGGTGGGCCAGTTTTGGCCCGGCCAGTCGGATCTTTGCTTCACCGAGATGCTCTGCCTGGTCCAGCACGCCGGCATGTTGGGCGAGACCAACCCCGAAGCACTGTGGGCAGGCATGCGCGCTGCTGTTGAGACGGCGCCTACCGACCTACCCCTTGAGTCCGAGGACCCCGATGAACGGCTGATCTTCCTGGACCGGCTACAGCAGTTCAAGGACTTCCCCGAATTGTTTGAGAGGTACCTGGAGCTGTTGCGGGACCTGTGGTCGATGGTGGACGAGCGGTGGCAGGCGGCGCTGCCCGAGTTGAGGAACTCAGGCCACCTGGCCGCTGAACGGATCAACCGCAATGGCTTGGTCTCGGGCATGATCGACTGCGAGTGCTCCGTCTTCAAGGCTCATCTACCGGAAATCAATGAGAGTTTGAATCAAGGAAAGCCGCTCCTGGTGGCCCCGTGCTTCTTCTTTGGCAAGGGCCTGTACCTCGAGTTCCCGGGACTGACGCTGATCGGCTCCGGCTTCGAGTCCAGCGACATGGGAGCTCGGGCTCGCACCAAGGCTCTGGCCTTGCGGCTCAAGACCGTGGCCGACCCGACACGACTGGCCCTTCTCCACTACCTGGCCACGTCGCCCAGCACGGTGAGCGACCTGGCCACGTCCTTCGACCTGGCCCAGCCGACTGTCAGCATGCACATGAAGTCACTGCGCGAATCAGGGTTGGTGCGGGCGGAACGGCATGCCGGCAAAATGCAGTTGAGCGCCGATCCCGTTGCCGTGGAGCAACTCTTGAACGAGCTGCGCAACGTGGTGGCTCAGGGTTCGAGCACGACGGTCATCGAACGGATGCCGGCCACCGTCGTAGAGGACACCTTTTCGGGGGTGCCCGTTACTGCGTAATTGGGGTACCTGGCCAGGAGCTCTTCCATGAAGATGCGTCCCTCCATTCGGGCCAGACTGGCACCGAGGCAGACGTGTTCACCGAAGCCGAAGGCCACATGCATGGGGTTGGTGGGACGGCGGACATCAAAGGTGTCGGCGTTGTCGCCGAAAATCGACTCATCCCGATTACCCGATGCGTAGAGCATGCAGAGATAGTCGCCCTGCTTGATCTTTTGATCCGATACCACCAGGTCTTCGGTGGCCGTGCGACAGAAGGCCTGGATCGGTGTGACCCAGCGCAAGCCCTCCTCAATGGCGCCCGGCATGAGCGCAGTGGGGTCCGCCACCAACATGGCCCGCTGCTCGGGATACGCCGCCAGCGCTTCGGTCATGCCCGAAAGCAACGTCCTCGTCGTCTCGTTGCCGGCCACCAGCAAGGTGAGGAGGAACATGAACACCTCGTCCTTGGTCAACGGACAGCCGTTGACCTCACTGCTCACCAGAACCGAGACCAGGTCGTCCCCTGGTGTCTCCTGCTTGCCCGCAATGTGATCGGAGACGAAACCGGCCAGTTCCGCCAGAGCAGCCATGGTCTCTCCGGTCGGCGAGTCAGGTGCTTCGATGGCCGCGTCAGACCAGCGGCGGAAGTCTGGTCGAACTCCTTGCTCAATTCCGAGGAGCTCGGCGATCACTGCAAGTGGGAACGGCGCGCTCGAGAAGACTGACAAAGTCGATCTCTTCGTGCGGCTCAGCCGCCTCTATGACGTCGAGGGCGCAGCGCCGGATGGCCGGTGCCATCCCACTCAGGGCACGCGGCGTGAAGCGACGGTTCAGGAGGCTACGGAAGTCTGAGTGCTCGGGTGGATCCATGTGCAGGATTGATCGCGTCCGGTCGGACGGATTGGCTTGCCGCAACGGATCGTTGACCAGCGCACCCCGGCCGGAGCAGAAATGTTCGGGGTTACGACTGAGATCGCGGATATCGAGATAGCGCGCCACGGTCCACAGGCCGGGCGCACACTCGAAAAGTGGGGCTTCGGCCCGCAATTGAGCCAAGACGGCGTGATAACCGGGATTGGTGAAAAAGGCGACATCGGTGGGATCGATGGAGTGGTCGCCGTTCATGAGCTGAGCGTACTGTGAGCACTCACACCTAGGGGGAGCGGCCAGTGACACAGATTCGCACCGAATACGACGCTCTCTTTATTGGTGGAGAGTGGGCCAAGTCGAGTGGTGCTGATCGCATTGAAGTGGTGTCGCCGCACTCGGCCGCCGTGATCGGGAGTGTGCCTTCTGCCACGACTGACGACGTCGATCGCGCCGTGCAGTCGGCCCGACAAACGTTCGATGCAACGTCCTGGCCCCACCTCGAGCCGAGCGAGCGGGCGGAGCATCTACGTCGGTTACTGAACTGTTACGAGAAACGCACGGTTGAGATGGCCGAAACGGTTATGGCCGAGATGGGATCGCCGCGGTGGTTTGCCGAGCTGGCCCAGGGCCCGGGCGCCGCTACCATGCTGAGCACCTTTCTGGCCGCGGCCGAATCGTTTCCTTGGGAGGTGCCCGGCACGGCCCACAATGCGGGAGCCGTGGTGCGACGTGAACCCGTGGGGGTAGTGGGCGCCATCACGCCGTGGAATGTGCCGCAGTTGGTCATCATGCCGAAGCTGGCTCCCGCCCTGCTGGCTGGCTGCACCGTGGTGGTGAAAGCCGCGCCGGAATCACCACTTGATGCCTTGCTCCTGGCCGAAATCATTGAGGAGGCCGATCTCCCACCGGGGGTGGTGAGCATCCTGGTCGGCGGGCGCGAGGCCGGCGAACATTTGGTGCGCCATCCGGGCGTGGACAAGATCGCCTTCACTGGGAGCAGCGCGGTGGGCCGACGCATTGCCAGTCTCTGTGGCGAGCGGCTGGCCCGGGTCAGCCTGGAGCTGGGCGGCAAGTCGGCCGCCATCGTGCTCGACGACGCCGACCTGACGCGCACTGCCGCCGGTCTCAAGTTCGCCTCGTTCCTCAACAATGGGCAGGCCTGTGTGGCTCAGACCCGCGTGTTGGTGTCGCGTGCTCGCTACCGGGAGGCAGTGGACGCGTTGGCGGCCATGGTGGAAGGGATTGTGGTGGGCGATCCGGCTGATGCCGACACGTATGTCGGACCGTTGGTGGCACAGCGGCAGCAACAGCGCGTGCGCGGCTACGTAGAGGGGGCCATTGCCGATGGGGCACGAGCCGTGGTGGGTGGCAGTGCGCCGCCGCCAAGTGTCGGTCCGGGCTGGTACGTCTCCCCCACCTTGCTGGCCGACGTGGACAACTCCATGACGGTGGCCCAAGAAGAGATTTTCGGTCCGGTGGTGTGCGTGATCCCCTTCGACGACGAAGACGACGCCATTCGCATTGCTAACGACTCGCCCTTTGGGCTGGCCGGATCGGTGTGGACGAAGGACCGGGCGCACGGTCGACAGTTGGCCCACCGGATGCGGACCGGAATGGTGGGCATTAACGGGTTCGCTCCCGACCTGTGGTCTCCGTTCGGGGGCTACAAGGAGAGTGGCATTGGCCGTGAATACGGACCGGTGGGACTCGACGCGTACCTCGAGTACAAGTCCATTTACGGAGCAGGCTGAGTGACGACTCTCTTTCCGGCCTCCGAGGAGCACGCTCCCCTATCCGGCCTCGACGAGTTCCTGATCCACAACTCGCCCTATCCGGTGCGCGTCATGTGGACGCCGGATGCTCAGGCCTACGAACGAGTGTGGTTCACCTGCCAGGACCGGGTCGGCGAGGTGCTGGTCGTCGTCGGCTTGGCCTTCTACCCGAACTTGGGGACGGCGGAGGCCTTTGCCATCATCAATGTGCGCGGGCAACACCACACGGTGCGAGCGCACCGTGCATTGGGCACCGATCGGATGGACATGTCCATCGGCCCCTTCCGCTTTGAGGTCGTCAGTCCCTTCAAGCAGTGGCGACTACAGCTCCTGCCCAACGAGATGGGCCTGGAGTTCGACTTGTCCTGGTTCGACACCAAGCGACCGATCTTCCGTCAGCTCGGCGCCGGCATGATCGCCAGTGGTCGGGCCGTCAGCCCAGTGGCCGGCTACGACGGATTCGGCCGGCAGGAGGGCTGGATTCAGGCAGGCGAAGAGCGCTTTGCGGTGGACCGGGCGTCATACCTCGGTACCCGCGACCATCACTGGGGTACGCGGGACGGTGTAGGTGGTCCCGGTCGCTACATGGGCATGCAGCATCCCCACAGTGGCGAGTGGGTGGAGTTCGAAGACTTCGGGGTGTGGGGCGATCACCTTCTCTACAACCTCGGCGACGCCCGACGAAAAAGCGGCACGCTGGCCCGCCGGATCCACCGGCTCTCATTCGAAGCGGACACGCATCTCCTCGTCGGCGGCGAGGTGGACCTGGTGTTTGCCGATGACTCCATCAAGACCATGCGCTTCGAGCGACTGGGCCATCAGATCGCCTTCCTGCGCTGTGGCATGTACGGCGGTCCGAATGGTGGCACCCCCGATGGCGACGTGTGGCACGGCATGAAGGTGGCCGAAGGCAAAGAGACGGTCGTCAGCGGTGAGACCTACGACGTCACTGACCCGGCGGTGAGAGCCCGACTGGCCGGGCAGGACCAACACCATTGCCGCATCACCTGTGACGGCGAGGAGACCTACGGCTTGGTCGAGCCCTACGACACGCTCTGTTACGAAGTGTGCAAGGCAGGGGTGATGGGATTCTCACTGCTGGAAGGCGCCTAGGTACAGCGACTGGTCGGTTCATCGTGACCGCCGGTGGGAACGTAACTGGCGCGCTGCAGTCTCGACAGTAGGAATGTGGCCAGCGGGTCGTCGTTCGGTGTGGCTGCCGGCGCGCCGCCGACGTATCGAGTGCCTGATGCGGCGGCCACTCGCTGTTGGCGATCGTTGATGGCCAGTGCTCGGACCAGGGCGAAGATCTCATGCCATTCCAGATCATGCACTGGGCGTCCGGCCGCTGCTTCGTAAATGGCCAAGGCCTCTGCTCGCTCTGGGAAGCCCGGCACTCGACGACCGAAGAGCTCGTCCATCATGCCGTCGAGCCCGAAGTACCAACCCAGGTCCAGCTCTGGTGGACCGAGAGCGGCCAGTTCCCAGTCGAGAATGGCGACCACGTTGAAATCGTCGTCAAAGACGAGATTGCCCAGGCGGGGATCACCCCACACCACCACTGGTGCGGCGTCGTACGGTGGCGGGGCTGGTTGGTGCGTTCGACACCAGGCCAGGGCTTCGGTGAGGGCTGGCAGCGGCTCCCCTGCGCTGGCCCATTCCACATAGCTCGTCCAGTAAGTGAGGGCGTCATCGACAGTGGGACCGTGAAGTTCGGTCAGCGCCAGTGCCGCCGTGTCGATGCGGTGTAGCCGAGCCAACATGCCGATGAGACCGTCATGCAGCACGCGTTGACCTTCGGGACTCTGTCCACCAATCCACTTGTCGAAGACGGGTGCCGGCCCGGGAATGTGACCGAATACTCGGGGCATGGCCAGAAAGGTGGAATCGATCCACTGGGTGTCGGTCACGCAAATGGCCGGCGCCGGCGCTGGGATGCCGGCTCCAGCGACGGCGTTCTGTACCGCGGCTTGGGTGGCCATGTCGTAGACCGGAAAGGTGGGCTCGAGCGGCGGCAAGCGGACGGCCAGACCGGGGTGACCACCGCTCAGCGAGAGGAGCACGGTCTCATTGGCCAGACCGGACGGGGCATGGACAATGTCGGTGATTCCAAGGTCACCGGAGGCCAGCGGCACCTGGTCGGGGCAGGCCTTCACCCATCGCGTCAATCCCTGGCGCAGTCCTTCGACGTCGCGCACACGTCCACTGGCCACTTAGGGAAGGTAGACCACCGATTGCCACGTGCCGGTCATTTCCTCGCGGCAGAGCGCCGTGCCGGCTCTCACCCCCCACTCCACTAGGGCATCATTTGAAGCGCCGACCGGGGCAATGAGCAGCAGCCCTCGCCGGTTGTGATCTTGCTTGACGACCCAGCCGTTGGGTACCTCGACGCCAGCCTCGGCCAGTCGGGCGATGGCTTTGTTGCCGGTCGGGTGCAGGAGGCCCACGGTCACACCTTCGACGGCGCGTCTGATGGCCTTGGGCGGCATGAGGGTACACATGGTCACCGGTGGCTGGCGATTGGTGAACATGGCGAAGGGGCCGGGCAGCGTGGTGGTCTGCTCCTCGTCGACATGGACGCCCGGCAACAGGTTCATCCATCCATCCCCGGCGTCGATCAGTTGTTGGAGGTAGCCAGTGACCCGATCGGACGTCGGAGGGTAGAACTCAAACTTCTCAACCTGACGGCGCGTGCTCACGAGCGCAATCCTGCCGTGAGACGCTCGACAATGTCGCCGGCCGAGCCCTCTTCAGCCAAGCGGTATCCCTCCCCGGCATACAGGCTCATGTGCTGGGGGTCGCCGTGGCTCGCCGCGGCAGCTCGAAGCGGCCGAGTGGCGTTATTGATTTCGGGATAGGCCTTGGGCACATCCACATACTGACGCACCATGTCATTGACCAGACTGCGGGCCCGTCGCCCGCTGAAGGCGCGTGTGACCGCGGTCTCGGTGAATTGCGGATCGGCCAGGGCCGCCTTGTAGACAGAATGGGCGCCACTCTCGGTGCAGCGCAGGAAGGCGGTACCAAGCTGGACTTGGGTGGCACCGCTCTCAAGTGCGTCACGAATGTCCTGCACCGTGGCCAGTCCGCCGGCGGCGATGAGCGGGAGATCGGTGATGGCTTGTGCGGCCGAGAGGAGTTGGCGCAGCGGTACGTCCTGCCCGGCCCGGTCATCGTTGACGAAGGCACCACGATGCGCGCCGGCCTCGGAGCCCTGCAAACAGAGGAAATCCGGTGTATTTGCCGCCGACGCCTGAACTTCCTCGGGGGTGGTGACCGTTATGCCAACCAGCGCTCCTCTGGCTTGCAGCGCCCTGATGACATCGGCAGTGGGGCAACCAAAGGTGAAGGTCACGACAGCGGGTGGGTTGGCCACGAGCAGCGCCACCTTGGCGTCGTAGTCGTCGTCGTTCCAGACGGGGCCACCCAGCTTGGCGTCGAGCGTGTCGGCGCGGGGCTGGAGTAGGCCCAGGTAGTCAGCCACCCCATCGGGGTCGTCGGTGGGTTGGCCCGGCATAAACACGTTGACGCCGAAGGCTTCCTTGGAGGTTGATCGAACGGCCTGCATCTCCGCCTCGACGGTGTCGGGGGTCTTGTAGCCGGCGGCCAACATGCCGAAGACACCGGCGTCGGCCGCGGCGATGACCAGCGCCGGTGTGGTCGGGCCCCCGGCCATCGGGGACACCACCATTGGCAACCGAGCCAGATCACGGAGCCGATCACGACGCTGTCGATCGATGCCGGCCACACCCCACAGTGGCCCACGGCCTCGGGGGATGTCCACCACCAGGCTCGGTGCTAGCGCCGCGCCGTCCCGCTACGGTGCCGCTATGGACCTCTTGGAGACACTTCGTTCCACCGGTGCCGTGCGCGAATTCCTGCCCGATCCGGTGGACGATGACGTCGTACGGCGCCTGCTCGACACCGCTCGCTTCGCACCGTCGGGTGGAAACCGGCAGGGATGGCGAGTAATTGTGATCAAGGACGTCGGCAAGCGCGAGGCGTTGCGGGATCTCTATCTCCATGGTTGGTACGAGTACCTGGCCATGGGCAGCGCCGGCGTGGTTCCCTGGGCCCCCATCACCGATCGGGCCGCAGAGGCCGCGGCGGTCGAGCAGGCCCCGGCATTTGCGGCCGCGGCCGCGGCAGGTGCGGCTGGTGGCGCCTCGCCCGGCTTTGCCGAGTCGCTGGACACTGCTCCTGCCCTCCTCCTCGTGGTGGCTGACCTGACTGCACTGGCCGCCGTCGATCGAGACCTTGACCGCTACACCTTCGCCGGGGGCGCGTCTTTGTACCCGTTTGTGTGGAATCTCCTGCTGGCGGCCCGCGGGGAGGGACTGGGTGGAGTAATGACCACCATGCCCGTGCGTCGAGAGGCTGAGGTGATGGACCTGTTTGAAATACCCGACACCTGTGCCATCGCGGCATTGGTGGTCTTGGGTCACCCGGTGGCGCCAGCCCGACGCCTGCGCCGATCTCCGGTCGATGCATTCGCTTGGGTCGATCGCTATGAAGGGGCGTCCTTGCCCGCTTGAGGCGGCGAGGTGACCATCAGGTTGCCGGTGGGCACGCCATGTCGTGATGGAATATGCCATGGCACAGAACGTCTTGGGCGGAGAGCTCGAGCCCTGCAACTTCAATCCACTGACCGGCTTCTACCGAGATGGCTGCTGCAACACCGGTGCCGAGGACATAGGGGTACACACGGTGTGCACCAAGGTGACCGAGGCGTTCCTGGCTTTTTCGGCCTCGGTGGGCAATGACCTGTCCACCCCTCATCCAGAGTTCGGCTTCGACGGACTCCAACCTGGAGATCAATGGTGCCTGTGTGCCCCGCGATGGCAGGAGGCTCTCGAGGCCGGCATGGCGCCCCCGGTGGTATTGGCGGCGACCCACGCCTCCACGTTGGAATGGGTGCAGCTCAGTGACCTCACCCACTACGCGATCTAACGGCTAAAACAGCTCCAGGAGGCGTTCAGGAGGACGGGCAATGACAGCTCGGCCCTGGTGCAACACGATCGGTCGCTCCAGGAGGATCGGGTTCGCTGCAATGGCGGCCAGCAGCGCGTCGCCCTCCACCTCGGCCAGGCCAAGCTCCTGGTAGATGTCCTCTCCCAAGCGCATCATTTGCCGGGGATCAGTCAGACCTAGCTGTCCCAGAAGCTGACGGAGCTCCTCCACTGTGGGCGGCTGTTCCAAGTAGGACACGACATGGGCGTCGATGCCTCGCTCTGCCAGGAGACCTTGCGCCGTGCGACACTTGGAGCAGCGCGGGTTGTAATAGATGGCGATGTCGTCCATGGTCCCGCCAGTGTAGAGAGCACATAAATAGGGAGGTCGTTGTTATGGCTGGACTTGTCGTGACGGTCGAGAAGGTGATTGCTGCACCTGCGTCGGCACTGTTCGCCATTGTGGCTGACGCCAACCGGCATCCCGATATTGACGGATCTGGCACGGTGGTCAAAACCAAGGCCGGCACGCCCCAGCACCTGACACTGGGATCGACCTTCGGCATGTCCATGAAGGCCGGCGTGCCCTATTCCATGGTCAACACCGTGATCGAATTTGAACAGGACCGCCGCATCGCCTGGCAGACCGTGCTCAGCGGTCCGCTGGGACGGTTGGTCGGAGGGCGCATTTGGCGCTATGTGTTCGAAGAGTCGAACGGGTCCACCACGGTGAGCGAGAGCTGGGACATCTCCCAGGACAAGCAGAAGTTCATGATGCAGGGCAAGGGGATGGCGAAGCATGCGACCACCTCCATGACGAAAACGCTGGAACGGTTGGCCGCACTCGCCGAGGGTTAGTCCGTGCCCGATCAGTCGTTCATCGACACAATGTGGGAAGAGTCAGTGCTCCCCACGCTGAGTGAGTACACGCGCATCCAATGTCTCTCCCCGGCCTTCGACGCCGAATGGTCGGAGCGGGGCGCACTGCTGCAAGCCGCTGAGCTCCTGCGTGATTGGGCGCTGGCCCAGGACGTCGGGTTGTCGGCCGAGATTGTCCAGCTGCCGGGACGCACGCCGGTGCTGTGGCTGGACAATGGCGGTTCCGGTGACCCGATATTGGTCTACGGCCACATCGACAAGCAGCCACCGTTGGGCGAGTGGCGGACGGGCTTGGCCCCCTTCGAACCTGTGCGCGATGGCGATCACCTCTACGGGCGAGGTACGGCCGACGATGGCTACTCGGTGTTTGCTGCCGTCACGGGACTGATGGCGGCGGGTGGTGGTCGCGGTCGGGTGGTCATCATGATTGAGGCCAGCGAGGAGAGCGGCAGCCCCGACCTGGCGGCCTATGTCGAGCATTTGAGTGGACGCATCGGCCAGCCATCACTGGTCATCTGCCTCGACTCGAGCGCACTGAGTTGGGACCGCCTGTGGCTGACTTCCTCGCTACGGGGCAACGTCGTGATCAGTGTGAGGGTCGACGTCCTGACCGAGGGCGTGCACAGCGGTGGAGCGGGAGGCGTCGTGCCGTCGTCCTTCCGCATACTGCGGCAGATCCTTTCTCGCATCGAAGACGCAGAGACAGGCGAGATACTGCTGCCGGAGCTCAAAGGCGCGGGCATACCGGCCGCGCACAGAACGAATGTGGAGGAGGTGGCCGAGGAGTTTCCATCGTTCGCCTTCCCCGCGGTCGATGGCTTACACCTTTTAGGCCAGTCGTCGGCAGAGCGACTCATCGCCAAGACGTGGGAACCAGCACTGGAAGTGATCGGCATGGACGGAATTCCTGCCGTGCGTGACGGGGGCAACGTCCTGCGGCCGTACACCACGGCCAAGTTCTCGCTGCGTTTGCCACCAGATGTCGATGCTCAGGCCGCGGCCGCGGCGGTGGTGGCCGTCTGCACGACGGACGAGGGCGCACACATCACCATCGATATTGAACATCCGGCCAACGGATGGGCCTCTCCCCCATTGAGTGATGCCGTCGAAGCCACCGTGGGACGAGCATCGAACGTGTGCTTCGGTCGGAGTCATGGGCACGTCGGTGAAGGCGGGACCATTCCCTTTCTGGCCGACCTGCAGAAGGGTTTCCCGACTACCGGCATTGTGGCCACGGGCGTCCTCGGCCCGCATTCCAATGCCCATGGACCGAACGAGTTCTTGCATATCCCGATGGCGAAAGCTGTGACGTACGCGGTGGCCGAACTTCTGAGTTAGCTGCGTGCGTGCCCGTGCGCGCCCGTACATGCCCGTGCGCGCTCAAGCCGCACAGTTGGTACACAGACAAGACACCAGCAACGCCCATTGGCGTTGACGCGCCGTGAAATGTCGAGGCCCAAACGATTGTTTACGAGTTACCGTGCGCGAAGACGAACGATCAGGAGCGGGTCATATGCGCATGTATGCAGTGAAGGGCTTGTTAGGTCTTGCACTGGTAGTCGGCGTCGGGGGCTTCATCGGCACCACGCCAGCTGGTGCCATTTTCCCCACGCTCACAATGACTTCTTCTCCCAGTAGCGGTCCTCCCGGCACTGCGATTGCCGTATCGGGTCTGTGCAATCAGGACGTCCCTGGTTCACCATTCCCACCGGAATACCAAGGCGTCGGTGCCACACAGGCATTGGTCTCGTTGGTAGTCGCCAGCACGGGAGTTCCTGTCGCTTATGTCACCATTCCCGTCGGCTCCAACGGTCAGTCATGGGCCGGCACCTTCACGGTGCCCCTCGGAACCGCCGGGGGCCAGTACTACCTCGATGCCGAATGTTTGACGGTCACCAATCAGCCCAGCGGTGACGCCCCGTACACATCCAACAACTTCACGGTACAGGGCACTCTGACGGCCACCTTGGACGTGACGTGGACAGCCAACCCAAGTCAGTACTCGCAAGCAGTGGCCTTCACTGCCACCGCCACCGGTCCATCAGGTGATCCGGCGCCGACAGGGAACAGCTCGTTCCTTTTCGATGGCAACTATCAGGCCGTGACGCAAGAATCCAACGGCTCGTACGAAGGGACGGTCCCCCAGTCCCTGCTCACGCTCGGCGGTCATTCCTTAACCTGGACGTACCCCGGCGACTACAACTACGCACCGGAAACGAGTGCATTCACGCAAACGGTGAATGAGACACCCATCAACATTGCCTTCGTCACTCCGTTGGCGAGCGCGCCCTATGGGCAGACGGTCACGTACTCAATCAAAGAGACCTACGCCACACCCGCCGCCGGTCTGCCCACGTATCCGCAAGCTCCGCTTGAAATCACCGAGGGTGCCGGCAACGCCATAGGTCAAGGCACTCCCAATGCCGGCACCAACGTCGCCTCCGTCCCGATTAGTGACCTGGCCCCTGGTCCGTATGAACTGACTGCCTCTACCCAAGGCATCGAATTTGGTCCGGCGTCGGCCAATGTCGGACTGTCGGTAACACCGACCACCTCGACCACGGTGTCATCCTCGGCCAACCCCTCACCTCCGGGTCAGAGTGTCACGTTCGTGGCGCAGGTGAAGGCCGTTGCACCGGCCACGGGTACACCGAGTGGGTTGGTCCAGCTGTCGATCGACGGCGCTCCAGTTGGTTCGGCCGAATCCCTCAACAGCGGTGTTGCGATTTTCCCCGCCGTGTCGACCATGGCGGCGGGCTCCCATGTCATTTCAGTCAGATACAGCGGTTCGGGGGCGACGTACAGCGGGAGCACAGGCCAGTTGGTCGAAACAGTGCAATTGGCACAGCCCATTCTCAATGCTGACCCGATCTATTCGAGTCTGCCGAATCTCGAAGCCCAGCTGTCGTATGCCGGGCACGCCATTTCCGGGGCAACGCTGACCTTTAGTACCCCGTCGGGCAGCGTCATCTGCAGTGGCGTCACGGGAACGGGTGGGACTGCCACCTGCCCCGGTGCGGCACGTGCCGTGCTCTCCCTCGGATATGTCGTGCACTTCGCCGGCAATGCCAGCTACCTGCCAGGCTCGGCCAGCGGGTCGTTGTAGTGGCGGCAGAGTAACGGCGGCGGACGTCATCCCTAGGCCAGTCACGTGTCGTATGCGGTGACGAATCGGCTCAACTAGCTTGCCGAACCATGTCATGGGAGTTCTCGACCGACCCTGAATTTCAAAAAGAGCTGGACTGGATGAACACCTTCGTTCGGGAGGAGGTGGAACCCCTCGACCTGTTGTGGGGTGATCAGACCTTTCACCCCCTCGACGACCAGCTGCGCTCCATCATCGATCCGCTCAAGGATCAGGTGCGCGCTCGTGGCCTGTGGGCCTGTCACCTCGGGCCCGAGCTGGGCGGACAGGGATACGGGCAACTCAAGCTGTCGCTGATGAATGAAATTCTGGGGCGCTCCCAGTGGGCCTCGCAGATCTTTGGCACGCAGGCGCCCGATACGGGCAACGCCGAAATCATTGCCCACTACGGCACCGAGGAGCAGAAGGAGCGCTACCTCAAACCGCTCCTCAGTGGCGAGTTGTTCTCCAGCTACTCCATGACCGAGCCCCAGGGCGGTTCAGACCCTTCACTTTTCGAGACCACCGTCGTACGAGACGGCGACGAGTGGGTCATTAACGGGTGGAAGTTCTTCTCTTCCAATGCTCGGACGTCATCCTTTCTCATTGTGATGGCGCTGACCGATACCGAGACCGACGTGTACCACGGCATGTCGATGTTCCTGGTGCCCACCGATACACCGGGCGTGGAATTCGAGCGACACATCGGGCTCATGGGTGAGGCCCGGGGCGAAGGCATGCACGCACTCATCCACTACAACGACGTCCGCGTGCCGGCCGAGGGTTTGCTGGGCGGCGAGGGTCAAGCCTTCGCCATTGCGCAAACCCGCCTTGGTGGCGGCCGAGTCCATCACGCCATGCGAACCCTGGGCATGGCGCAGAAGGCGCTCGACATGATGTGTGAGCGAGCCATCAGCCGCAAGACCCGCGACGGCACCCTGGCCGGCAAGCAGTCCGTGCAGGATGCGGTGGCCGACTCCTACATTGAGCTGACCCAGTTCCGCCTGTTCGTCTTGTATGTGGCCTGGAGCATCGATCAGACCCACGACGCCAAGGCGGTCCGCAAGGACATCGCCGCTATCAAGGTGCTGACGCCGCAGGTGCTCCACAACGTGGTGCAGCGCTGCATCCAGATTCACGGCGCCTTGGGCGTGTCGAATGAACTTCCACTCGGTGGACTGTGGGTGGCCGCAGCGGTGATGGGCTTGGTGGACGGACCGACCGAGGTGCACCGCACCACGGTGGACCGCCAAGTCCTGAAGGGTTACCAGCCGGTGGAGGGGCTGTGGCCGTCCGAGCACCTACCGGCCCGACGGGTCGCGGCCGAGGCCAAGTTCGGTGTCTATCTCGAACATGAGGTGGGCAATCTGTGAGCCCAACCTTGGACACCGATGCGTTGGGTGCCTTCATGGATGCCCAGGGGCTGCCGGGGCAAGGCCTCCTCATCTCAGCCGAGTTCGTGACGGGAGGCGCCTCCAATGATCTGTTCTCAATCACACGCGGCGACTACACGGTTGCGCTGCGCAAGCCCCCGGCCGTGGTGCCTCCGGGTCGCGACGAAACCATGGTCCGCGAACACCGGCTACTGAGCGCGCTGGCTGGCACCGATGTGCCGCACGCTCGAGTGGTGGCCGGGTGCGACGACCCCACCGTGTTGGGTGGCTGCTTCTACCTGATGGAGTTCGTGGACGGCTGGTCCCCCATACAAGAGGGCACTACCTGGCCGGAGCCCTTTGGCTCGGACCTCGAGGTACGGCGCGGACTGGCCTTCCAACTGGTCGACGGCATCGCCAAATTGTCCCGCGTGGACTGGAAGGCCCGCGGCCTCGAAGGCTTCGGCAAGCCCGACGGCTTCCACGAGCGCCAGGTCGATCGCTGGATGGCCCATTTAGCGGCGTTCCAGTTCCGCCCCCTGCCAGGGCTCGATGAGGCGGCGGCTTGGCTGCGCTCACATCAACCGCGCAGTTATGTGCCCGGCATCATGCACGGCGACTACCAATTCGCCAACGTCATGTATCGCCACGGTGCGCCGGCTCGACTAGCGGCCATTGTGGACTGGGAAATGGCCACGGTGGGCGATCCGCTGCTGGATCTGGGCTGGGTCATCAACGGATGGCCGGCTGATACGTCGGTGGCCAGCGAGTCGACCGTGAGTTATGTCGACTATGGCGGAATGCCGTCGGCCGACGAGCTGCTCGAGTACTACGAGCGTGAGAGTGGCCGTCCGGTAGATGAAATCGATTACTACGTCATTTTGGCCCGTTTCAAGTTGGCCGTGGTGCTCGAGGGGGGCTACGCCCGGGTGGTCAAGGGCGAGACGGACAACGAGAAGATGGAGATGTTCGGCGATGTGGTCTTGGACATGGCCCGCAAAGCCGCCGACCTAGCCGCCACCACGGCGCTATGAGCGAATTAGGGGACGGCGTGCTGCAAGGCAAGGTGGCACTGGTCACCGGTGGAAGTCGCGGTCTCGGTCGGGCCATGGCCCTGGGCTTCGCCGAGGCTGGTGCCGACGTCATCATCGCCAGCCGCAAGCTCGAGAACTGTCAAAGCGTGGCGGCCGAGGTGGAGGCACTTGGTCAGCGTGCCCTCCCCATCGCCTGTCATGTCGGCCATTGGGACGAACTCGACGGATTGGTGGAGCAGTCCTACAACGCCTTCGGCCGAGTGGACGTGCTGGTCAACAACGCCGGCATGTCACTCCTCTATGAGTCACTGCCCGCGGTGACCGAGGCCCTTTGGGACAAGGTGGTCGACCTCAATCTGAAGGGGCCATTCCGACTCACTTCGTTGGTCGGTTCGAAAATGGCGGAAGGCCCATATGGTGGGTCCATCATCAATGTATCGAGCACCGGCTCCATCCGACCTGCGCCCTTCATGCTGCCGTACGACGCCGCCAAGGCGGGCGTGAACGCGCTCACCGTCGGGTTTGCCCACGCCTTCGGTCCAACGGTGCGGGTCAATTGCATTATGGCCGGGCCGTTCATGACCGATGTGACCGCGGCGTGGGACATCCCGGCCTTCGAGAAGGCGGCGAAGGCCTCGCACGCACTGCAGCGGGGCGGACAGCCAGAGGAAATCGTTGGTGCGGCGCTCTACTTCGCGTCCGATGCCAGTAGCTATACGACCGGCGCCATTCTGCGTGTCGATGGAGGAATCCCATGACCGACAATGCTGACTTCTGGTTCGATCCGCTGTGCCCCTGGGCCTGGATCACCTCTCGCTGGATGCTCGAGGTAGAGCAGGTACGCAACATCACCACCACCTGGCATGTGATGTCCCTGGCCATCCTCAACGAGGGTCGGGATGAGCTTTCCGAGGACTACAAGGCACGGCTGGCCCAAGCCAAGGGTCCGGTGCGCGTGTGCATCGCGGTCGAGCAGCAGAACGGCGTCGACTCGTTGTTGCCCTTTTACACCGCGTTAGGCAATCGGATTCACTTGGAAGGTCGCCGCGAAGACCCGGCCATCATCACTGAGGCGCTGGAAGAAATCGGTCTGCCGGCTTCATGGGCCGAGGCGGCCACCTCGACCGAATTCGACGATGCCCTCTCGAAGTCGCATCACGCCGGCATGGACCCCGTAGGGATGGAAGTCGGCACTCCCGTCATCCATTTCAACGGCATGGCCTTCTTCGGACCGGTCGTGACCCCAGCGCCGAAGGGTGAGGCGGCCGGCCGGCTCTGGGACGGGGTAGTGCTCGTCGCCGGTACCGACGGCTTCTTCGAGATAAAGCGCACCCGAGACAGGGCGCCGTCCTTCGACTGACGCTCCCGGCGTCTGTCTCACCCAGCGTCCGTCTGGCCGATGACTACCCGACCTTGGTGACGCCCGACTTCGCTATGAGGAACCCGGTACCGCTGGACACCGTGCACTGCACACCTTCCATGGTGGACAGACAGGTGAACGGCCCGATGCTCACCGATTGGCCGTACTGAAGTGTGGGCGTGATGTCGCCGGCATTGCCAAGGCAATTGTCGCCCTGACACTGCGTATACGTCCCGTCGGTGCTCATGGTCACCGATGCCGGGGGCGAGATGGTCTGGCAGTAGGTGTGATTGACGCCGTTGCCGTAGTCGATCTCGCAGCCGATGTTCCCCGATGGCGAGAAGAACTCGGTCTCCGTCGAGGTTTGCGGTTCGATGGTCGAAGGCGTGGCGGTAGTCAAAGCGGTGGTGCTGGTTGAGGTCGTATTCGGTGCGGTGGACGGTGCGGTCGACGGTGCGGTGGACGCGGTGCTGGACGAGGTAGTTGTCGTCGAATGGTGGTGCAGGTGAGAAGTGGTCGTGCTCCCTGTCGCAGTCTTGACCGGACTGGAACTGCATCTGGCCGTCACCAGCGCCAAGGCCAGGAGGAGGCCCGGAACCACAATCCGTGCTCGTCCAGACATCGGCCTCCTCTCCACTCAGACACTTCAGCCGCCGCTCTGCAGCCTACGGTACGCAGATTGAGCGTTCGAGAGGCGGTCGTCATGCGGAGTTGGACTCGGGTGGGACGAATCGGGGTAGTGGCAGCAGCCGTTGGAGTCACGGTGTCGATGGGTGCTGGCGGAATGGCCGGCGCGGCGAAGACGTCAGAGCTCCATGCCACACCGGCGCCGGCCTTCACGGTGTTACGGGTGGTGTCGTGCCCCACCACCTTTGGCGGCGGTCCCATTGCTCACCGTTTCATTCCCAAGACACTGCCCGCTGACGGCAATCTGCATGGCGTGAGTTTGTACACCAATGGGTTGCTCACGGTGATGGGACCGTCCGGATGGGTCTGCAACGGGTTGGTGGCGGGCGATGGCGGGGAGAACTTGGTGGTGGCTGCACCGGGATCTGCCAATGCCAGTACTAGCGGCGGCACGCTTCCTGGACAAGCCGCCGTGGAATTCGACGCCGAATACACCGGGCACCTGCCAGGAGCGCAATTCATTTGTCCCCTCTTTCCGGACTCAGCCGCCGCCGCGTTTGCCGATTCCGGTGGACTCAAGTGTGGGACTTCTCCGGACCGGGAGCACCTCGACCACCTCACTAAGGACATTGTCACCTTCTCTGATCCCGCCGGCGTAAGGGGTACCGGCGCCGGATCAGGCGGGAAGCTCACGTCGGTCGGGATGGCGATTTACCCCCAGCTGGCGCCCAGTCCTGAGAGCATCAACGTGTTCGAGCTCTCCTGCACCCTGCCTAAGAAGCTTGCCGCCGACTGCTCGGACATTGAGGCGGACTTCATGGTGCGCAATGCGCCGGTGTACGCCGGCACTGAATCACCCCTCTAGAAGTCCACGTCACCGAAATCTTCATCCGATAGAGCCTCGGGCGGACGTACCATTGAGGCAGTCAGGCCGGAGGGTCGCTGACAGAGGAGGCCATCATGGTCAGCAGCATCGCTACTGATACGGACACCAAGCCCCGCGCCACGTTCACCCGCATGGATGAGTCCACGGCTGACGACTGGGCGCTGATTATGGGGCACGACGAGGGATACGTCACGTTGCAAGATCAGCTCCTGGCCCAACTCCGCCTGCTGGCCATCGGCGGAGGATTCGCAGTGGACCGGCTGACGCACAGCTTGCAGACGGCACATCTGGCCGAAGTCGACGGTCGTGACGAGGCCTACATCGTCTGCGCGCTCCTGCACGACATTGGGGACAGTCTCGGTCCACGCAACCACGCTGATATCGCCGCCGCCATCCTCAAGCCATGGCTATCGGACGGATATCACTTCATGGTCAAGCAGCACGGCGTCTTCCAGGGCTACTACTTCTGGCACCATCTCGGCGGGGACAGGAATGCCCGGGACAAATTTAACGGGCACGAGTACTACGACCTCACCGAGGAGTTCGTGCGCAAGTACGACATGCCGGCGTTCGACCCCGACTACAAGACGCCGCCGCTCAAGCACTACGAGCCGCTGATTCGCAGGTTCTTTACCTAGTCGGGCTCGGCCGTCCGAGCGCCCAGGAGCCCTAGCTGCCGATCCCCTTGCGGGCTTGCTCCTTCTCCTGCTTGGCCTGACGCTTTTCCTTCAGCGACTTGCCCGTCTTCTTGCCTGCTTCCTTGCGAGGCGATTTGTTCGGCATGGGGAATCCTCTCTCTCGGTTCGAATGTGGCCGCTCCTGGCGGTGAAGGTCGTGGATCCACGTTAGCCAGCGCCATCAACCGAGTGGCGACGCTTACGGCCGGTCCAATTAGTAGTACCCCTCCATCAACTCGCTGGACCAGGTGGGTTGGTGCGTTCCAGACGGTTCGAACTCTCGCATATACGGCTTGATGTCGAGCACGGGAGTGCCGTCTACCGCGTCGAGACCACGGATGTGCAGGTCCAGTCCATCCACTTTGAGTAGTTGGCAGTAGCTCACGCCCAGGCGATTCGGCCGCATCTTGGCTCGTTGGGCGAACATGCCCACCTTGGGCCAGTCCGGATTGCCCCTCGGGTGGCGGGCGCCATTGACGATGGCGCTCTCGTCGACGAGATGAAACACGAAGACCACGCACACATGTGAAAACTGATCGAGGCCGGCGACGGCGTCGGTATCGAATCGAGTTGGATCGAGGCGGATCACCGCATCGACCGCTCCCCAGTCGTCGTCGATGGGTTCGGTGCGTCCGCCTACGACGGTCCCGATCGGTTCGAGCGTGATCACCCCTTTCAAGTTAGTGTCCAATCGTGCTCGAATGCCGGGGACTCCGGAAGCAATTCGGCGCACGGGTGGCGGTCGATGATGTGTCATTCACCATCGCGGCTGGCGAGCGCTTCGGGCTCCTCGGGCCCAACGGCGCCGGCAAGACCACCACCATTTCCATGTTGTGCGGGTTGCTGGTACCCGACGGTGGAGAAGTCACGATCAACGGTGCGCCAGGGGGCTCCATGGAGGCCAAAGCCTCCATGGGGTACGTGCCGCAAGACCTGGCGCTCTATCTCGACCTATCGGCCAACGAGAACCTCGAGTTCTTCGGTCAGCTCTACGGCCTGAAGGGAAAGCGCCTGAGGGCCCGCATTGAGACGGTGCTCGAGATGGTCGGGCTCACCGGACGTGGTGGCGACAAGTTGGGGACCTATTCGGGTGGCATGAAGCGCCGAGCCAACATTGCGGCCGGCCTGCTCCATGAGCCTCAAGTACTGGTGCTTGACGAGCCTACCGTCGGCGTTGACCCCCAGAGCCGCAACGCCATACTGGACACGGTTGGCTCGTTGGGGATCGCCGTGCTCTACACGACGCATTACATGGAAGAAGCGGCCAAGCTGTGCCAGCGCGTCGGCATCATCGACGATGGTCGCCTGATTGCCGAAGGCACGCCGGATGCATTGGTGGCGGACCACGGTGGTCAGGACAGAGTGCGCCTGACGTGTGGCAGTGCCGAGACCGACGAAGTGATTGGGCTGGCCGAAGCCTGTCGGGTCTTGCCCGGCGTCGACGACGTCGTGGCCACTGAAGGGCAAGTTGAACTGCGCACGGCTCACGGAGCAGGCACCCTTCCGTCCCTGGTGGAGTTGGCCGCAGCTCGGGCAGTGGTGCTGCATGGGATAGAGGTGCTGGCGCCCGATCTCGAACAGGTCTTCTTGAATCTCACCGGCAAAGAACTTCGTGACTAGAGGGTCTGTGTGACGAGAGGGTCTGCAGGATTGAAGGCCGGCCGAGCATGATCGGCATCATCGCCGGCAACGAGCTCCAGCGGCGGGTACGTGACCGCTCCATGCTCATCACCTGCATTGTGGCTCCGCTCGCTCTGGCCGCCATTCTCGGGTTCGCCTTCGCCGGGTCCTCAGCCAATGGGCGAGTCACCATCGGCGTCTCGGGCGTGTCGCCGTCGCTGGTGCGGGCCATGAATGATGTGGTGCACCTGCCCGGTCAGGTCACGGTCCAGTTGGTGTCCAATGCAGCAACCGTCAAGAAAGACGTGAAAAACGGGACCATGGCCGGTGGCGTGGTGGTGTCCTCAGGCCGGCACAGTCTGAAGGATCTCCTCATCCCCATCGTCTCGCCCGGCGCGACTCACTCCCCCGGCTTCAAGGTGGTGAGTCGCCCCAACTCACTTGTCGGCGATGAGGTGGCCGAGTCGGTGGCGGCCGGTCTCTCCAGTCGCCTCTATGCCGTCAGATTGGCGGCGGCGTCGCGTGGTGCCGTCGGCCCATCCACTCCCGTCTCCATCGTCAACGACACATTGGGCAACGCCGGCAAGGGCGTCATCAATTACTTTGCGCCCTCCATCGCCGTGATCTTCCTCTTCATCGGTGGCGGCATGGGCATGCGCTCACTGTTATTGGAACGTTCGGCCGGCACGTTGGTGCGTATGGCCGCGGCACCCATCCGGCCCAATCGCATCGTCATTGGCAAGTTGTTGGCCATCCTGATCACCGGGCTGGTCAGCATTTTGGTGGTGTGGGGGGTCACCACTGTTGCTTTCGGCGCCAACTGGGGCGCACCGCTGGGCGTGGCCCTTATGTGCGTGGGATCAACACTGGCCATGTGCGGGCTCGGCGTCTTCCTGACCTCGCTGGCCAAGGATGAGCAATCCGCCCTGGGCATCGCTCTCATCGTCGGACTGTTCCTGTCCCTGCTGGGTGGCAATTTGATTCCGGCCGGCGCGCTGCCGGTATTCATTCAGAAACTGAGTCTGATCACGCCGAACGGATGGGCCTTGGTGGGCTTCGGCCGGTTAGCCCTGCTGCACCAACGGTCCTCGTCGGTTATCGGTCCGTTCCTGGTGCTCTGCCTCATTGCCGCGGTCACCGGCGGCTGGGCACTCACCCGCGTACGTCGCATGGTCCGCCCATGATCCCCCTGCTCCAAGTCGACCGCCGTCGAGCCCTCGGCGACATCCGCCTGCTCCTCACGGCCACCGTGTTGCCTATTTTCTTCATTCTCATCACCGGCCTGCTGGCCGGCAGCACCAAGGTGCCCATCGGCATGGTGCACCCCTCGCCCCGCTTGCTGCACCTGGCCCAAGAGAACCCCGGGCTGCGGGTCAAGATCGAGGCCAACAAGGGCGACCTGGTTGACGACATTCTGCGTGGTCGGGTGGTGGGCGGCATTGTCAGCCGTCCCGCCGCGCCCGGCGCCATCAGCGTCGAGTTCGTAGCCCAGTCGTACTCCACCGATGCAGTGCAGGCCCGCACCAACGTGGTGGCCCTGCTCGATCTCATCTCGGCCGAGGGCAGCCACACCCGCATCACCGACGGCCTGATTGCCCACACTCATTTCCCCCCGCCGCTCAGTCCCTTCTCGTATGTGGCCCCAGCCGACTTGGTGCTCTTCATGGGCATCACCTTGCTGGTGCTCTCGGCCGGTCAGGTGGAGACGAAACAGTCGGGGATGCTGCGCCGGCTGGCCGCCGCCCCGGTGCGGCAGCGAACCATCGTCGCCGCGCAGGTGGCCAACAGGCTGGTCGTTGGTGTCTCACAAGCGATAGGTCTGCTCTTGCTTGGGGTGGTGGTGTTCCGCGTGCACTGGGGGAATCCATTCGCCATCGCCCTGATCGTGCTCCTCCTGGCCCTCAGCCTGGCCGGCCTTTCGGTGTTGATCGGCATTTGGGCCAAGACCCAAGAGCAGGCCATCGCCCTCTCGGTGGTGGTTGGCATTGCCTTCGGCATGCTCGGCGGCTGCATGTACCCGCTCGATGTGGTGGGCAGCGTCGTCCGCATGGTCGGGCACGCCGTGCCGCAGGCCTGGGCCATGGATGCCTTCGTGAAGCTCGTGTACCACCACGGCAGCTTTGTTTCCGTGTTGCCGGAGATCGGCGCCCTCGCCGCCTTCGGGGCGGGGCTGTGTGCGTTGGCCGGTTGGGCCTACGCCCGCACCATGTATTCACCGGGCTGAAAGCGACGGGTCAGGCGGCGGAAGCTCCAGGTGTGGCGCGGCCACAGCGTGGTGTTGCGGCCTCGGTGATCGAGATACCAACTGGCACAGCCACCGACCACCCATACCGAGTGCTCGAGTGCTGTTTGCAGGCGCTCGTTGTAGCGGTGTTGCACCGACCGCTTGACCTCCACCACACCCACGCCCGGCTTGCGCATGAATGTCACCGCACTGGCGATGTAGTTGATGTGAGACTCGATCATGTAGATCATGGAGTTATGGGCCAGCGTGGCGTTGGGCCCGATCATCATGAAGAGGTTGGGGAACCCGTGGACGGTGGAGCCGGCGTAGGCCTCCACCCCATTGCTCTTCCACGCTTCTGACAGCCGCACGCCGTCACGGCCGACGATGTGCAATGCGTAGGCCGGTTCGGCTGCTTCGAAGCCGGTGCCCATAATCACCACCTCCACCTCACGGGCCACGCCGTCCTGCCCCACCACGGCGTGCTCCGTGAACGAGGCCACCGGTGAGTTGATGACCTCCACGTTGGGTTGGGTCAAGGCCGGGAAGTAGTCGTCGGAGGCCAAGAGGCGCTTGCACCCGGGCTCATAGTGCGGGGTGAGCTTCTCTCGCAGTTCTGGGTCAGCGACCTGACGTCGCATGTGACCGAGCAACGCCTTCTGGAGTATTCGCTTGGTGCGCACACTCTTGCCGGTGAAGATGCCGAGCAGGAATTCGAAGGTCAGGTAGATCCGCAAGCGAGCCATGCGTTGGGTGACCGGGATGCGGCTGTACAGCACCTGGCGCCACTTCGACACGGGCCGATCATTTCGAGGACCGACCCAGGGCGGCGTGCGTTGGTGCAGGTAGAGCTGGGCCACCTTGGGCTGAATCTGCGGCACGAACTGCACGGCCGACGCGCCCGTACCCACCACGCAGACACGCTTGCCCGTGAGATCGAAACCATGTTCCCACTGGGCCGAGTGAAAGACCTTGCCCCGGAACTTTTCCAGGCCGGGGAAGGCCGGGATGGCCGGCTCGCTCAGCGATCCGGTGGCCCAGATCACGATGGGGGCGGTGAACTGTCTCCCACCGGCGACCGTGACCGTCCAGTGCTTCTCATCTTCGTGCCACCTGGCCTCATCCACCGGATGATTGGCTCGTAAGTGCTCACCCACGCCATAACGGTCGACGCAGTGGCGGATGTAGTCCCAGATTTCACTCTGCGGCGAAAACGAACGACTCCACTTCGGATTGGGGGCGAAGGAATAGGAGTAGAGGTTGGACGGCACATCGCAGGCGGCACCCGGATAGGAATTGTCCCGCCAGGTACCCCCCAGGTCATTGCCGCGATCGAGCACCACGAAGTCGGTGATGCCCATTTGGCGCAGGCGAATCGCCATGCCCACCCCGGAGAACCCCGCACCCACCACGATGATCTCGTGCTGCCGCACGTCCTGGGCATGCAATTCGTGAGGCTGTGGCTCGGGCACTACGACCTGACGAAGGAGGCAACCACCTGAGCCAGCGCCTCGCCCTGATCCTCTTGGAGGAAGTGCCCGCCGCCCTCAATCGTGGTGTGGGCCTGACCCTTGGCCCCGACAATGCGTTCTTGCAGGACCTTGTGACCGCCCTTCGTAATGGGGTCGCCGTCACTGAATGCGGTGAGGAAAGGACGGGAGAAGGCAGCCAGACCTTCCCAGGCCTTCACGTTGTCATTGTGGGCGGGATCGTCGGGAGCAGACGGGACCAGCAACGGGAAGGCTCGGGCCCCGGCCTTGTAGCTCTCGTCGGGGAACGGCGCATCGTACGCGGCCACAATGTCCTCGGGCAGATCGCCCACACAGCCCATGTTGATGATGAACCCGGTGGGGAACACCTCCACCTCTTGCGAAAAGCGCTGCCAGTTGAAGAAGGCCTCGCCGGGCGACGCGTCCCCGGTGGGCAGCATGGTGTTGGCCGCTACCACCCGAGCGAATCGGTCGGGATGCTCCCCCACCAGGCGCAGGCCGATGAGCCCACCCCAGTCCTGGCATACCAACGTGATGTCAGGGAGATTGAGGTGGTCGAAGAGCAACTCACGCATCCACTCCACATGACGGGCGTAGGTGTAATCGCTGCGTTCGGCGGGCTTGTCAGAGCGACCAAAGCCGACCAAATCGGGGACCACCACCTGCAGGCCGGCGTCAACCAGGACGGGAATCATTTTGCGGTAGAGGTACGACCACGACGGCTCCCCGTGCAACAGCAGCACCACCGGACCGTCGGCCGGACCTTCGTGCAGATAGTGGACTCGCAGTGTGCTCCCGTCACCCTCGCCCGTGGCGATGTCGGCGTAGTGAGGGGTGAAGTCGAATCCGGGCAGATGAGCGAAGCGATCGTCGGGGGTGCGCAGAGTTTTCATCGAGGCGGGAGCCTACGTGGTCCCACCCCTCAACACCTGTTTGCACCGTTTGCCTCTACAGGCTGTGCAGTCTGTGCAGGAAGCGGGTGATCGCCGCGTTGACGACGTCGGGGTGACTCATGTTGGCGGCATGGCCGCCCCCCTCCACCACCACCAGTTCGTTGGAGCCGGCGAGGCCGTCCCGAAGCTGCTCGGCTCGCCACATGGGGATGGCGGCATCCTCGGAACCGTGCAGGATCAGCGCCGGCTGGGTGATCTCGCCCAAACGATCGGTGATTTCGTCCCGGTCGACCAGCGTGCGGAAGGGCAGCGTGAAGGCAGTTCGTTCTTGGGCGTGCCACTTGTCGTACCAGGGGTCGGGGTCGACGCCCGGGCCGAAGATCAACGTGGCGATGGCCTGCTGCACACCGGCGGGACCGTTGGCCAGCCACTCGTCGTGCAGCGCGGTGTAGAGCGGCAGCGCAGCTGGATCTTCAAGGCCCGACTGCGTGTCGATGAGGATGAGCGCTTCGACTCGTTCCGGCGCACGCAAGGCCGCACGCAAGGCGACGAAGCCGCCCTGCGACATGCCGGCGAACGTCGCCTGCGCCACCCCAACGTGCGTGAGCAGCGCCAGGGCGTCATCAGCGGAGTCGTCGTAGGTAAAGGGTTCCGTGGCCGGCGTCGCCCCATGCCCCCGTTCGTCCCACGTGATGCAGCGGAACTCGCCACGGAGGGCGGCCACCTGGTCATCGAACATGGATCCATCCATGAGGAAGCCGTGACTGAAGAGGATGACTGGTCCGCCTCCGCCATGGTCCGTGTACGAGATGCGCTGTCCGTTGACCTCTGCGACACTCATGTGGTGGACATTAGGTCAGTCGGTCGGGCATTTGCACGGGGAGTTGCAGCGCTGTGACCTCCCCAAACGTTCATTCGGACAAGACACCTGGCCGGACGCCGATTGAGGACATCTTCACCGAGCCGGAACCCGATCCGAATACGCTGGCCCACCTCGGTCCACTGCGGCACATGGCCGGAATCTTCGAGAGCGCGTCCGGTGTCGACTCGCACCCCGTGGTCGAAGGTCGAGAGGAGAACGGGTTCTGGGAGCGTTACGAAGCCCAACCCACCGATGGCCAGACCAACGGTCCTCAGCTCTTTTACGGGCTGCGCTACCACACCCACATCGTCAAACCCGGGGAGATCGAGACCTTCCACGACCAGGTGGGCTACTGGCTGTGGGAGCCGGCCACGAACGCCGTCATCCTCTCGTTAGCCATCCCTCGAGCCCAGGTGGCGCTGGCCGGCGGGACAGCCAGCCCAGACGCTCGCACCTTCACCGTGGCGGCCCAGCGCGGCGACACCGCGTTCGGCATTGCCTCGGGACCATTCTTGGAGCACGCCTATCGCACCCTCTCCTTCGAAATGACCGTGACGATCGTGTCGGACTCGGAGTGGTCTTACGAGGAAACGACCGTGCTCGAAGTGCTCGGCCGGGACACTCCCTTCCTGCACACTGACCGCAACACGCTGAAGAAAGTGGCGGACCCGACGCCCAACCCCATGGCGGGCCACTAACACTGGCGCTGGCGCTCGCGCTGGCGCTGGCGCTCGCGCTGGCGCTGGCGCTCGCGCTGGCGCTGTCAGGATCGGGTGCAGCTAGCTGACGGGCTCCCCCAACTGCGCAGCAAAGCCGACCAGGCGAACGCAGGTCACCAGTCCGAGCATGGCTGCTTCGAGATCGGCCGGGCTGGGGAACGTGGGCGCAATGCGAATGACGCGGTCTTCCTTGTCGACGCCGTAGGGATGAGTGGCGCCGGCCGGGGTCAGGGCGATGCCGGCTTCCGCCGCCTTTTGCACCACGGCCTTGGCGCACCCTTCATGGACCGAGAGGCTGACGAAATAGCCGCCAGTGGGGTGTGACCATGTGGCCAAACCCGTGTCGCCCAAACGCTCAGAGAGAATGCGCTCGACCGTGTCGAACTTGGGCCCGATGATGGCGCGGTGTGCGGCCATGAGATTGCGAACGCCCTGGGCGTCTTGGAGAAAGCGGACATGGCGGAGCTGGTTCAACTTGTCCGGCCCGATGGTGCGCATGGCGTTGTGCCTGAGATACCAGTCCAGATTGTCCGGTGACGATCCGAAGAAGGCGATGCCGGCTCCAGCCAGCGTCACCTTCGAGGTCGATCCGAAAACAAAGACACGGTTGGGATGTCCGGCCTCACTACAGGCAGCGAGCAGGTCAGCGATCTCCACCGGTGTGTCGGTCAGTTCGTGCAGTGCATAGGCGTTGTCCCAGAAGATGCGAAAGCCGGGCTCGGCCACCGGCATGGCGGCCAGGCGGGCCACCGTGGCGTCGCTGTAACAGGTGCCATCAGGATTGCTGTGCTTGGGCACGCACCACATCCCCTTGACGCGCTGGTCGCTGGCCACCAAGGACTCCACCACGTCCATGTCGGGACCGTCGGGCGTCATGGGCACCGGGATCATCTCAATCCCGAACCGTTCGCACAATGAGAAGTGGCGGTCGTAGCCCGGCACGGGACACAGGAACGCAGTGGGCTCGTCCGCCCACCGAGCGGTGGCGCCAGGCAACGGGCTGAGCATGGCGTGCACGATGCAGTCGTGCATGAGGGCGAGGCTGGAGTTGTCGGCGGCCAGGAGTTGGGCCACTGGGATGTTGAGAAGCTCGGAGAAGATCTGCCGCAGCTCAGGTAGACCGTTGAGCCCGCCGTAGTTGCGGCAGTCGGTGCCGTCAGCCGCCTTGTAGTCATCATTGAGCGGCAGGGCCAACAGGTCGGCCATCAGGTCGAGTTGGGCCGGTGAGGGCTTGCCCCGCGTGAGGTCGAGCGAGAGGGCGCGGTCGGCCAGTTCCTTGTAGTCCTGTTGGGCGCTTTCATACTGGGCGCGGATGGAGTCAGTGGTGGCAGACATGAGACCGCAATTGTAGGTGGGCCCGCTGGGCCGCTTATGACGGTGGCGGTGCGATCGGGGTGACACGGGCGTGGTGACCGACCAGCACTATGGACACCATGGAAGGGGGGAAGAGGCCGTGGGCCACTACACCGGGTGTTGCTCCCAGCGCTTCGGCCAGCCGGGCCGGATCGTCAACGGGGCTGGTGTAGTCGGCCAGCACACCACCATCGGGGGTCTGCGGTGCGCCACCGCGCAGAGTGATGCCGGGATGACGGCGTAGGAGGGCGGCCAACCCAAAGGGTGACAATTCCAGCGGCACTGGCGCATGGAGCCGATCGACCAGCTTGTTACTCGAGACGATGACGATGAATCGCTCGGCCGCCGCGGCCACGATCTTCTCCCTCGTGTGGGCGCCCCCGCCGCCTTTGACCAGCCAATGCTGCGGATCGACCTGATCGGCACCGTCGATGGCGATATCGAGGTGGTCGACGTGTTCAAAGGGCAGGACGCGCAGTCCGGCTTTCTCGGCCGCGGCTTGGGTTGCCGGCGAGGTGGCCACACAGGTGATATCGAGTTGCCGTCGAGCTAACGCCGGAATCAGGTAGGCCACGGTGCTGCCGGTGCCCAGGCCGACGAGCATGCCTGACTCGACGAGTTCAGACGCAGACTGGGCCGACGATTCTTTTTCTTGCTCGGTCTCTTGCGCTGTCACTCGCACCGCCTCTTGAACGGGAACGGCGGGATCGACCACGCCACCACCCTCGCGCACCAGCTCGTGGTCGAGCTAACGGTCCAAAGAAGGGTCGGCCACAATTTCCTCTATCACTTGACGGGCCGAGACGCGCCAGCCCCAGAGGTGACCACTCGCATCGGTTCTCAGAGCGACGTTGCGACTCGCATCGGCCTGGCGGGCCCGCGCCATGGTGATCAGTGCCTTCCACAGCGCCCAACCGCTCCCCCGCCGCCAGGTGTCGTCGTCAACCGGCGGCCCGTCCCGGAACGCTTCCCGACTCTGGCCAGAGAACACCGTCCAGGCCATGGTTAGGTCGCAGGCCGGATCGCCCACCGCAGAGCAACCGAAGTCGATGACCGCACTAAGCCGCCCGTCGGTGGCCAGGAGATTGGCCGGCGTGACATCGCCGTGCACCCACACGTCGGGCGCGTCGTCCCTTCGAACGGCGGAGAGGGAGCGATCCCAAGCGGCCTCGACGGCCCTGGCATCCATGAGATCCGATAGGGCGGCAATTGCATCCCGTGTCTCCTGGTTCCGGCTGGCCAGGGGCCCGCCGCGCCCGAAACTGTGGTCGCCGAAGACTGGACCGTCCGTGGCGTCGACTGCATACAGCGCGCCGAGGAAACGGGCCAGATCGGTGGCTAACTTCAGGGGATCACCAACGTGATCGGCCGTGGCCAGCTCGCCCGGGATCCAGGAATAGACCGACCACGGACGTTCGAACACACTGCTGCGCACGCCGAGCGCCAACGGCGTGGGGATGGTCAACGGAAGAAAGGGCGCCAATACCCGCAGCCAGCGCTGCTCCTTTTCCACCTGGGGCACGTACATCTCATGGCTGGGCAGGCGCACCGACATCGAGTCGCCGAGGCGAAACGAGGTGTTGTCCCAGCCATCGTGATCGACCGGTCGGATGGGCAGGTGCGCCCACTGCGGAAACTGCTCGGCAATGAGCTGGGTGACGACCTCAGTGGTGATGTCGGCCTTATTCATGGTGTTGCCACCGACAACAGCAGCTAGCCCTTCAGGGGCCGCAGCCCGTCCACAATCATGACCAGCAAGCGCTCACCTTGTCCCGGCTCGAGGGTCGGGCTGGTGCACATGGGACCGAGCAACTGCATGAGGTCGGCACCGTCGACGCCGTCGCGCACCACACCCGCCCCCTGGGCTCGACTGAGCACAATCTGCAAGGCGCCGTCGATGCGCTCGCGCGATCGAAGCTTGAGCTCCGGATGCTTCTCGAAGGCCTCGTGCAACTCAACGAGAAAGATGCGCTTGCCCTGCGCGTAGGCCACGAAGGCTTCCAGCCAAGCCACCAAGGCGTCCCAGGGACCCAACTCGGCCACCAAGCTATTGGCGCTATCGACCAAGCGGTCAACGTCGACTTGGTAGACGGCCTCGACCACATCGATGCGCTTGGGAAAGTGACGGTACAGCGTGCCGACGCCAACGCCGGCCGCCTTGGCGATGGCCTCCATGGAGGCGCCCCCGCCCTGAGCGGCGAACACTTCCTTGGCCGCGGCGATCAATCGGTCGTAGTTGCGGCGCGCGTCGGCGCGCATGACTCGACCACCCTCAACTTCGTCTTCCCCCGCCGTCTTTACGACAGCGTCCTGAACCGTCTCTTGCACGGTCATGTCGACATCTCCTCAAGCATTTCCATCAACTGCGTCCATCAACAGGTCCCAAAAAGGGGCTTGCAAACCGGAGGCACCCTCCGTATACTATCCGGAGGAAGCATCCGCTTCCAACAATATCAGCGCAAAGGTGCAAGTCAATGCCTCATCTCACTCTGGACCAGCCACGCTCCGACGGCGGAAATCCGGCCCCCTCGGCCCCAGTTCCGGCCTCGACGCTGGGCCCCCGTCCGGGCACGTTCCTCCACCGCCTGAACCACCCATCAGTGGTGCTGGCCGTGATCCTGACCTCCCAGCTCATGGTCGTCCTGGACTCCACCATCGTCAACGTGGCCCTCCCCCACATCCAGCGCAGTCTGCATTTCTCGTCGACCAGCCTGTCGTGGGTGCTCAACGCCTACATCCTCACCTTCGGTGGCCTGCTGCTGCTGGGCGCTCGCTCGGGTGACCTGCTGGGCCGCCGGCGGGTCTTCCTGCTCGGGATCGGCATCTTCGCCGTCAGCTCCCTGCTCGGCGGGTTCGCCACCGAGAGCTGGATGCTGCTCAGTTCGCGTGCCCTGCAGGGCATAGGGGCCGCCATGGCCGCTCCTTCTTCTCTGGCCCTCCTCACCACAATTTTCCCGGAAGGGGCGGCTCGGATGCGGGCCATCGCGCTGTTCACCACCGTCTCGGCCGCCGGTGCGGCCACCGGGCTGGTAGCCGGTGGACTCCTGACCGAGTTGGTCTCGTGGCGTTGGGTCATGTTCGTCAACGTGCCCATCGGGCTGGCGGTGTGGTTGATCGGGCGCCTCGTATTGGTCGAGACCGAACGGCGGCACGGGCGCTTCGATTTCGCTGGCGCCATCCTGTCCGTGATCGGTATGACGGGGATCGTCTTCGGCTTCGTCGAGGCCGGCAGCAATGGGTGGGGCGACCCACTGGCCTACGGCTCGCTGATGGCCGGGGCGCTGTTGCTGGTGGCCTTCGTGCACAACGAGAGCCGGGTCGATGAGCCCATCCTCCCGTTGCGGCTGTTCACCCACTCCGGTCGGGCCACGGCCAACGCCACTCGAGGCCTTCTCTACTGCGGCATGTTCGGCATGTTCTTCTTTGCCACGCAGTACTTGCAAGAAGCCAAGGGCTTCTCGCCCATGGTCACCGGGGTGGCGTTCCTGCCCATCCCGACGTCGGTGTTCTTGGGCTCGCAGCTGACCGGCCGCGTCCTCATGCGGCGCCTGCGGCCCAAGACCGTCATGCTGAGCGGCGCCACGCTGGTCATCGTGGCGCTGGTGCTCTGCACCCAACTCCACGCCTCGTCGCCCTATTTGCAGATGGTGGTGAGCTTGGTGCTCCTGGGCGCTGGGTCGGGCATCTCGCTGGTCAGCCTCACCTCGGCTGCCCTCGAAGACGTCGACCCTGAGGACGCTGGCGCGGCCTCCGGACTGGTCAATGTCTCCCAGCAGATCGGTGCCGCACTGGGGTTGGCCGTCTTGGTGACGGTGTTCGGGTCACTGACCCACCATGCTCAGTTGCTCAACTCGAGCGGTCGGCTCATCAACGCTCACGCTCAGACGGTCTTCATCCACGCCATTGACGTCGCCTTCGGAACAGCCGCCGTCTTCGCCGTAGTGGCCTTCGCCATGATCGCCGTGTTCATTAAGGCGGCGCCCACGGTGGCAACCCACGCGGCGGCCGCGACGGTGGATGGTGAGGGGGCCGACATCGGGCTGGAACTGGAACGCCCGCTGGAACTGGTCGAGCTCTAGGCCCCCTGGTGACGGCGCTAGCTGCGGGGAATGTCCTTCCAGGGCAGTTCCTTGTCGTTGCGCACGTCACCGGGCAGGCCCAGGACGCGTTCGCCGAGGATGTTGCGCATGACCTCCGAGGTGCCGCCCTCAATGGAGTTGGCCCGCACCCGCAGGAACATCTTGTTGACGTCGGGCGAGCCCATACCGACCAGGTCAGGTCGGATCATCGGGTAGCCGGCGGGCATGAGCATGCCCTCGTTGCCCAACAGATCCATACACAGGTCATAGACCTTCTGGTTCTCTTCGGCCGAGATCAGCTTTCCCACCGATCCTTCGGGTCCGGGCGTGCCCGACGCTCGCACCTGCGAAGCCCGCATGTTGGTCATGGACAGGACTTCGGAGCGGATGTAGCTGGAGACCAGCCTGTCCTTGAGGGCCAGTGCATGGGGGGAAGTGTCCCGGGCCCACTTCGACTTCCAGATTTTCATGGCTTCGGCAATGGGGCCCCCGCCACGGCGGGTAATGACACCACCGATGGACACCCGCTCGTTCATGAGCGTGGTCACGGCTACCCGCCAGCCATCGCCCTCGGCGCCGATCCGGCACGAGTCGGGCAGGTGTACGTCGGTGAAGAAGATCTCATTGAACTCCGCCTCACCGGTGATTTGGAAGAGGGGGCGGACCTCCACTCCCTCGGCTTCCATGTCGATCAGGAAGGCCGTCATGCCCTTGTGCTTGGGGACGTCGGGGTTGGTGCGGGCCAACAGGAGGCCGTACTTGGAGATATGGGCCAGCGTCGTCCACACCTTCTGGCCGTTGAGGATCCACTCGTCGCCATCCTTCATGGCCCTCGACGACAGGCCGGCCACGTCGGAGCCCTGACCTGGCTCACTGAAGAGCTGGCACCAAATTTCCTCCGAGGTGAACAGCGGACGCAGGTAGCGCGCCTTCTGCTCGGGCGTGCCGTGGGAGACGATGGTGGGCGCGCACATGCCGTAGCCAATGGGGTTGCGCATGCCGGCCACCGGAGCGCCACCCTGGTTGAGTCGTGACTGCGCTCGTTGCTGCTCGCGTGGGGTCAACCCCAGCCCGCCGCAGTCGGTTGGGAAGTGCACCCAGGCCAAGCCTCGGTCGTACTGCTCCCCCAGGAACTCCTGTGCCTTCGTGGTGGCTGGGGGCTTGTCGGCCAGCAGCTGGTCAACGAGTTCGTCAATGTTTGTACCTGTGGCGGCCGTGCTCATGGCAGCACCATATATCGTGCCTGCGTGCGGATACTGGTCCTCACCTGGATGCTGATCGTCGGCGCCGCACTGGCCGCCGGCTACGGCATTGCCCAGGCTGCGGCCCATGCGCTGTCGGCCCAGTCGGTCGTGGCGGCCAAGGTGAAGGTGCCGGCGGGGCAGGATCATGACTGCATCGTGGGCGCGCCCCCCAAAGGTGGACTGGGCGGTGGGACCACCTGGTCCGACCTGCGCAATCCTTTGTTCGCCTCGCCGACCCATGGGTACAAGGACCAGGCGCTGCAGTGGTCGGGTGGCCAATGGCACTTGCTGTTCAGCGACATGACGGCGACCACCGGCACGAGCACTGGCACGAGCACTGGCACGAGCACCGGCACAAGCACTGGCACGAGCACGACTACGAACGGCGTTGAATTCGACGTGGCCGAGTCCTCCAGCCCCAATCTCCTCACGTGGTCGACTCCGACCATCATCGCCATCGATGCGGCATCTCCGGACATCATCCGTGAGCCCACCGGCCAGTTCGTCGTGACCTACCAAACGCAGGGCGCCCGCAGCCAGCTGCAATACCGAGTGAGCGCCAGTCCGACGCTGCGGCATTGGTCGTCGGCCCGGCCGCTGGGGCATGGTCTGGCCGGCCGGATGATCGACGGGGCGTTGGCCTTTGACGGTGACGGCGTGATCCTCGGTTTCAAAGCGGGCACCACGACGCAGCACTTCGAGATCGCCTGGGCGCCATCGCTCACGGGGCACTTCCACGTCATTGGCCGGCCCGACATCACCTTCTACGGCGACACGGTGGAGAACTACGAGTTCCTGACCATCCACGGGGTGTGGCACCTGGTCGCCACCTCCAACACCTTGGACGAGCCGCTGATCTACACCATCGGACCGGGTCAACCGTCGAGTGCTGCGACGTGGCTGGACTGGCGGAACGGCCACCAGCTCATCATCCCGGGCCAGTCCTTCAACAGCGGCACCGGCATTCCCAGTGTCGACTACGAAACGGCCAACTCGGCTTTTCTGTGCGTGGGACCGAGCGGCGAGAACTACCTCACCTACGCCGGCAGCACCGAGCTGACCTCGTTCGGCGGCTGGGGGCACGCCGAAATAGGCATCGCTCGCAGCCGCGGCCTGACCGGCTGGCAGGTGCCGGTGGTGGCCTCCGAGCCGGTCAACTCGGGGGCGACGGCACCGGTTGGCGCGGAATCTGCTGGCGCTGGTGGGGCCGGTGCAGGGCCGGCCGGCGGGTGACCTTCTCGCTCACACTGCCCGACGGTCGGGAGCTGGCCTACGAGGAATACGGGGACCCGAGCGGGACGCCAGTGTTCAGTTTCCACGGTGGCTTGAGCTCGCGCCTCGATGCGGCCCCGGCTTCTCTCGCTGCCTCCTCCCTGGGGGTGCGCATCATCTCGCCGGACCGACCGGGCATGGGTCGCTCGACCTTTTTGGCGGGACGGCGCCTGGTGGATTGGCCGGCCGACGTCACAGCACTGGCGGATGCGCTGGGTCTGGGGCAGTTCGCCGTGATGGGCTGGTCGGCCGGTGGTCCTTATGCTGCCGCATGCGCCGCTCTGCTGCCGGAGCGGGTCACGGCGGCCGCGCTGCTCTCGAGTTCGGTGCCCCTCGATGTCTACGGCACCACTCGGGGACTCACGCCGGACGACCGCATCTTGTTGTTCCTCGTTCGTCATGCGCCGGTCGTGGCTTCGTTCCTCATGAAGGCCACCATCGGCAACGTCCCCGATGCTCTGGTCTACCAAGAGGTGCGGCGCAGCTTCCCCGCTCCCGATCGCGCCGCCTTGGGCCAGCGGGGCTCACCGTCGGCGGCGGTGGCCTTCGTCAAAGAGGCCATGCGGCAAGGCACCGCTGGATGCGTGCAGGACTACCGCATCTTCGGCGATCCGTGGGGCTTCACGTTGGCGTCTATTGCGGTGCCGGTGCAGATATGGGAAGGCACCGAAGATCACACCGGGCCTCCGGAGTACCGCCAGTTCCTTTTGGAGCACATCCCCCAGGCTCGCTTCGTGGCGGCCGAGGGCGAGGGGCACGTGTCACTACTGGCCAACCGGGCCGAGGACATTCTGCGCCAGCTACTGGCAGCTCCGACCTAGCGAGCTGCTCACCAGGCGACGACGTTGCCTTGGTAGTCGAGGTACTGGAGACCAGCGTGACCGCGTTGGGCGTCGATGGTCTTCACCAGAGAAGGGATGCTCTCGTCGATGGTGAGGCGGGCATTGGGGCCGCCTAGCGCAGTCTTGACCCAGCCCGGCGCCATGAGGAGCAGGGCGCGCCGGTCGTCGCCGTGATGAGCGGCGTAGCTCCGCATCAGTTGGTTCAGGGCCGATTTGCTGGCTCGGTAGATCTCGAAGCTGCCGTTCAGGTTGTTGGCCACGCTGCCCTGACCCGAGGACATGATGGCGATGGTGCCGTCAGCGGGGACCACGTCGCCCAGTGTTTCGATCACCCGCATGGGGCTGAGCGCGTTGGTGACCATCAAGTGGTTGAACTCGTCAGTGGTGACGTCACCGACCGTCGCCTCGGTGCCGACCCCGGCGTTGACGAAGAGCAGATCGAAAGAGCGCGACCCCAGCCGCTGCCGCAGAGCTTGGACCTGATCGGGGACGGTGATGTCCACCTGCTCGATCTCCAACCGTCCGCCAGCCGCCTGGTGGAGGTCGTGCAGTGCCGTGCGGGTCTCACCCCGAACGGTGGCCACGACCTGGGCCCCACGGTCGACGTACTCCTGGGCCATGGCCAGACCAAGACCCCGAGAAGCGCCGATCAGCAGCACGCTTTCATGCTTGGCGGCCGTGGTCACGGCCGTGGTCTCGGCCGTGGTCTCGGCCGTGGTCACACCCGTGGTCACACCCGATCCCCTGCGCAAGAACTAGCGGCCGTTGGTTCCCGAGCCAACTGGTGGCCCGCTAGGACCACAGCGCCGAATCGATGGCACGGTAGAAGGTCGGGTAGGCGTAGATCATTTCCTTCAGCGTGTCGATGGTGATGCGGGCGTGCACCGCCAGGGCCAGTAGGCCGAGGATCTCGCCGCCGCTCGGACCCATGGACGTGCCACCCACCACCACGCCGTCGAGCGCCACCAGCTTGACCAGTCCCATGCGTCGGGCGATCCAGCCTCGGGTGGAGTTGGTGATGGAGCCATGGAACACGGTCACTTCGCCCGAGCCGGGGTTGGCCTCTGCCGCCGAGCGAGCCTGCGCCTCCGTCATCCCGACCGAGCCAATCTCCGGATCGGTGAAGGTCACTCGGGGCAGCGCCCGGTAATCCGCCTCACCGATGGGATGTCCGAGAATGTCGGCCACACAAATCCGCGCTTGATACATGGCCACATGCGTGAACGCACCCTTGCCCGCAATGTCGCCCACGCACCACACCCCGGGCACGCCTTCCACCCGCATGTGACCGTCGACCGGGATGGCCTTGGCTGCTTGGTCGAGTCCCAACGCAGCGACGCCGAGGGCGGCCAGGTCGGCGCGGCGACCGGTGGCCACCAGGAGGCGTTCGGCCGTCAGGGTGGTGGCGTCGTCGGTGCCCGTGGGCGCCAGGGTGATGGTGGCGCCGGTGGCGCCGTGGGCCTCGACGCGGTCAATGGCGGCGTTGGTGTGCACGGCGATGCCCTCGCGGGTGAGGACCTCGGTGATGAGCTCGGAGGCCTCAGGCTCCTCGGGGCCGGCGATGCGCTCGCCCGCCTCCACAATGGTGACGGCGGTGCCGAAGCGCGACATGGCCTGGCCGATTTCGAGCCCGATGGCCCCGCCGCCGACGATGAGCAACGACGCGGGCAGCGTCTCGGCCGCTATGGCCTCCCGGTTGGTCCAATGCGGCACCTCGGCGAAGCTGGGTGGCACCCACGCCTTCTGTCCGGCGGCGATGACCAAGGCCCGGGTGGCCGTGATGGTCTGGCCGTTGACCTCCACCGAGTTGGCGCTGAGCAGGCGGGCCCGGCCCCGCACAAAATGGCCGCCCTTGCCGACGAAGCGATCCACGGCGACTTGGTCGTTCCACGAGTCGGTGGCTTCATTGCGGATGCGCTGGGCCACGGGAGTCCAGTCAGGCGTGACCGAGACGGTGCCGGCGTTGCCGGTAATGCGTCGAGCTTCGGCCAGGAGATCGGCGGCGCGCACCATCATCTTGGAGGGGATGCAGCCCCAGTACGGGCATTCGCCGCCCAGGAGCTCGGCTTCAATGCCCACTACTGAGAGGCCTGCCTTGGCCAACTGGCCGGCTACCTCTTCGCCGCCGGGCCCGAGTCCGACGACGATGACATCCACCGTGGTGGGTGATTGGTCGGCCTCAGTTGCGGGCACGACTCAGTGTTGCCGGCGCAGGAGAAGCTGCAAGTGGAGTGACGCCCGCTTCCGCATCAGTATCGGCATCAGTATCGGCATCAGTATCGGCATCAGTATCGGCATCAGGATTTAGAGACTGCCCCAGCTGGTGACCTTGAAGGGGGCCACGAGGGGCGTGCCCACATCGAGCTGGATCTGGTAGTGGTCGCCCAGCGGGAGGTCATTCGGGTTGCCCTTGTAGATGCGCCCGTTGAAGAAGGTGGTGACCACGCCGTGCGCCGGTCCGACCTGGGAGGTGCTGAGCGGGATGCCCCACTCGGCGAAGAACTGCCCCAGGGTGAACTTGGTGTCCTTGCTCGGCGACTCGATGTGGATGATCCCGTCCTCTGCGTGCGTATGCAGCCAATAGAAGCAGCTGCCCGTCACCACGAATGGGCCCTGAGCAGTCTGTTCGGCCTCGAAGCCAGGGATGCCGATGCCGTAGGGAATGATCATGGCCTTCCCGTTGACGAAAATGGTCAGGTGCGTGTGCACGTGGGTGACCGTCTGCTCGTCGGTCTGGCACTGCACGCCGTCGACCGTCTGCCCGGTGGCCGACGAGGTGGAGAGGGTGGCCAGCTTGGAGCCGACGGGGATCGGGATGGTCTCAGGACCAGCGGTGGTGGCGGGATCGGCCAGCAGGTGCATGGAGGCTGGAATGGCCACCGTCGGCACGTGCGGATTCTTCTGTGACGGTGGCACGCCCTTGTTGCCGCCGCCAGCGGTCGCCACCAGGACGATGATCACGATGGCGGCCACCAGCACCGCCGGAATCCCCACGTTGCGAGCGGTCTTGAGCTGCTTGGCGCGCTTCTCGGCCGCCCGGCGCTCGGCCACTCGTTGCTGCGTCTCTACCCTGCGCTGCGCTTTGGATTTGCTGCCGCTGGTCATTGGGGGGTCAATCTATCGAACCAACTCCACTGGTTGGCATCGATGCGCCGGAGCGGCCCTGACCACTCCAGTGGAGCCTGGTCGTGCCCGGTCAGTGCGCCGTCTTTTACGGCCCGGCCCAGGTCGGCGGCGGCCTGGAGGAGGTCTCCGTCGATGAAAGCCACGGCGATGGAGCGGCCGTCTTGGTGGCCGTCTTGGTGGCCGTCTTGGTGGCCGCCTTGGTGGCCGCCTTGGTGGCCGTCTTGGCGGAAGGTCCACACCCCGGCCACGCCCTCGTGGCTCGTCATCATTTCGGCACCGTCCACCGATGGGCCAACCACCAGGTACACCCCCTCGGACGGGCGGAATGGCACGACGTCGGCCGACACCTTCACCCGTGGCGCAGCCCACTGGCCCTCGATACGGAACGGGTCCGACAAGTGCGCTTCCCGATCCTCGAAAAAGCGCCCCTCCTACCGCAACTGGTGAGCCAGCGCGGCGAACTTCGGCAACACCGATTGGTCCTGCAGGAGGTAGAGCGTCATGTAGTGGCAGCGATCGAGGGGGCGGGCGGGGGCGGCTCCCTCGGCGGCCCGGCATTCCGGTGTGCGGACCCAACGCTGGCCGAAGCGCACGCCGTCGAGGGCAAACTGCTGGGGTAGATGGTCGAGCTGATGCCACTCGTTGTAGGCGTGGTGCCGGACGGCTCGATCGGTGGCCGCGTCGGCGAGCTGTGCACTCGCTGTGACCTCGGTGAATGAGAAGAAACCGATCACCGGCGAAAGCTACCTGGCACCTCAGCCGGTGTGAGAATCTCTTTCCGGTGGGAACTGGGACACAGGGTTCTGGGACACAGGGTTCTGGGACACAGGGTTCTGGTGCCCCCGCCATCTCGGGCCTGGCGGCGCTGTCGGGGATCACCGTCCTGGACTTCAGCATTTGGCGACCCGGTCCCTACGCCACCTCGCTCCTCTGCGGCCTCGGCGCCGACGTCCTCAAGATCGAACCGCCCGGCGGCGACCCCATGCGCCACTACGCCCCCCTCTTCGATGCGGTCAACGCCGGCAAACGCAGCGTCATGCTCGACCTCAGGTCCGAGCCCGATCGCACCCGAGCGTGGGAGCTGGCCCTCTCGGCCGACGTGATCGTCGAAGGCTTCCGGCCCGGAGTGATGGATCGCCTCGGTGTCGGCGCCGGACCGGTACGGGAGGCGAACCCTGGGGTGGTCTATTGCTCTCTCTCGGGCTACGGCCAAGAGGGACCGCGAGCTGCGTTGCCCGGGCATGATGTCAACTACCAATCGTGGGCGGGCTCGCTGTCGCCCAATGGTGGCGCAGCCGTGATGGCGCCGCTGCCGGTGGCGGACTTGGCATCGGGCCTGACGGCGGCCTTTGGTATCTGCGCTGCCCTCATGGGACGGACGTCATCGGGGGTGGGCGCCTACCTCGATGTCTCGATGACCGGAGTCATGGCCACCTGGACCGGGTCGGCGGCCTCTGGGTCCTCTGGCGACGGGGGGGTCCCTGGATACGGCCTCTTCCCCACCGCCGACGGTCATCAGGTCGCACTCGGCGTCGTGAGCGAACAACATTTCTGGCAGAGCCTCTGCCGCGAACTCGAGCTGGATGAATGGTCGACCATCGACTTTGCCGAACGCAATCGACGCGGCGCCGAACTCAATGGCCTGGTGGCCAAAGCCGTGGCGGGCCGCAAACGCGATGAGCTAGTCGACGCGCTGTGCGCGGCCGGTGTGCCGGTGGCGCCGGTGCTCGATCGGGCCGGAATGGTGGCGCAGGGCTTGTTCGCTGACTTCCCTCTGTCCTTCGGGGCGCCGCAAGGGTCGAGACCTGAGGTACCGAAGTTGGATCAGCATCGAGGTGAGGGATTCATGGCATGAGCAACTCGAATGCTGGGGCCGGCGAGGCCGTACATCGGCTGGACTCCCCAGTTGTCCCGATGGTCGTGGCCCCAGTGTTGGCCACGCTGTTCGTGGTGCTGCGGTGGTCGCACGCGGCCCGCCACCGTCTGGGCAACTTTGTGCTGCTCGGATCCCACTACGTCACCGGCACGTCGGCCACCCGTGGCATCCGCATACGAGGCGGCAACGGGTACGACGGGCAGTTCTATTTCCGGCTGGCGCTCGATCCGTTCGATCTTTCGCGCCGCGCCTTCGGCATCCGTCTCGACTCACTTTCTCGCGTCGAGCGCATGGGATACCCGTTCCTGTCTTGGGTGGTGTCGGGCGGTCATCACGGAGCCGTCCCTCTAGCCATGGTGATCGTCAACGTGGCCATGACGGCGGTGGTGGCGTTGGCCGGTGGGCTACTGGCCAAGGCCGTGGGTCGCCATGCCCTGTGGGGTTTGGCCTTCGCTGGCTACTGGGGCTATCTGTGGACGCTGGGCCGTGACCTCACCGAGCTCACTGCGGCCGCCTTCGTCATGCTTGGCCTGGCCGCCCTCGTACGGCGAGCACCCATGTGGGCCGGTCTGGCCTTCCTCGGCGCCATTGTCAGCAAGGAGACGTCGGTCCTCTTGATCAGCGTATTGGCACTGTCGACGCTGTACCTGCGCTGGCACGGGCGGCCGACATTGTTGTCGCCGGCAGACGTGGCGGACACGCCGGCTCCCACGGGGATAGCCGCCATGCGCCTCCGACCGTCCGACATTGCGTATGCCCTCCCCCTGGCCGCCTTCGTTGCCTGGGAGGCCGTGCTGTTGGTGGCCACGGGACGCCTGCCGATCTTCAAGAGCGGCGGAGAGAACTTGGGGGTGCCGCTGGTCGGTGCGTATCGAGGGCTGGTGCACTACTTGGGACTGCTCCCCCATTACAACGCGCTGCTTTGGGTGGGTGAACTGGGGGTACTGGTGCTGCTGGCCCTTGGGGCGGCTCTGGCTCTGCGGCATGCCCCGTTTGAGTTCCGCTGCCTGTGGGTCGTTTCGGTTGTGTTAGCCGTCTGCACCGCTACCGGGATCTGGCTGGGGGACGTCGGCTTCCGCTCCCTCGATGACGCTTATCTCATGAGCTGGGTCGTCCTGCTCTTCTTGCCTCGCGCCGGGGAAGGGCGAACGGCAACCGGTTCGAAGTTGGCCCTTACGCTGGCACCAGCACTGAAACTCGACCTGTTGCCTTGGAAGGTGCTGTGCATCGGGTCGTGGTGTGTGGTCTTTGTGGAGTTGGTCAAGTACATCTGAGCGTCCCAGCGCAGTGGGGGGATATGTCGGCGTCGGTGCATCCCAGAAGAAGCAGTGCATCCCAGAAGAAGCAGTGCATCCCAGAAGATCCAGTCAGCCCTTGTGGTGAGCCAGATCGAGCGCGTTGGTGCCGTCGTCGACGAAGTAGAGGCCCCGATGGTTGGGGGTGACGGCGAGGCCAAAAAGATCGCCCGCCCCTTTCTGCACGAGTGTGCGGGTGGCCACCTGATGGCCCTGCTGGGTGAGCTCGGTGGCCCTGCCGTTGTTGCCATTAACCACAATGAGGTCACCGTTGGGCGCCATCGTCATGCCGAGCGGTGCGTTGAGGCCGCCGCCCTTGAAAATGACGCTGGCCGCTTGCGTGACCGGGGTGATTCGCGTGGCGGCGTTGCGAATGGCGGAAACCGAATTGGTCAGGGTGTTGGTGATGAAGAGCGTGTGGTTGGTGGCCAAAGCCAGTCCGGTGGGCGCTAGTACGAAGGCGGCTTGATTGGCTCGCCACGGGAAGTCATTGCCGATCGTGGTCGAATTGCCAAGGGTCGGCGCTGTCATCGGTGCAATGGCGTTGAACAGCAGTTGGATGCGCGTGATGGTGCATTCCCCCGCTTCGGGCACACCCTGGGACGAGGTCTTCGTGTTCCCACCCAGGGCATTGGCGATGTAGAGGTTGGCGCCGGTGGGTGTGGGCTGGACTGTCATATCCCACGGGCCGTCGATCAGCGCATTGGTCAGTGTTTCCTGGAAGACGCCTTGATCATTGAACACGATGAGACAGCCGGCCGGACTGACGTTGGTCAGGTCGCCATTGGGGAGTGACGGCAGGCTGCCGACTATGACCCAGCCTCCCGGCAAGATGCCGAGGGCGGTGGTGAGGCCGACGCCGCCGGGACACTTGTACATTGAGCCGAGAGAGTTGACCTGTGTGAAGAGCGCCGCAGTGCCGCTCGGCGAGACCTCCATGATGGTGGTCCCGGTGCCCTGCACGTTGGCCTTGCTGTTGAAGTTGCTGACCAGTGTGTCGCCCTCGACCAGCTTTCCGCCTGATGCTGATTTGGTCACGACGGCGACACCGTAGGGATTGACGTCGCCGTTGACCGGGACGGTTGAGGCGATCTGGGTAACGGCGTTGAGGCGGGTCAGGAAGGGGGCGGCGGGGGTGGCGGCGGGGGCGGGGGTGGCGGAGGCGGGGGTGGCGGGTGCAGCAATGGCGGTAAGCGCTCCTGCGGCGAAGGTCATTGTGGCCACCGCACCGGCAACGGTGAGGGAAGAGGCCAAGGAGGCGATGCGGGAGACCATTGCTCGGAGTCTCGACTGGGAACGGTGGGGCGTGAGGGGCACGTTGGATCCTTCGTGATGGGGAAGTTGGATGAACATGATGGGGACGCTCGTTAGATGCGGACACTGGTCAATGGCAGCCTCGAGAGCGCTGCCCTGTGCACTACGGGCAACTGGTCCCGGAAGTTTGCGCTCGAGGAGAAAATTCATGTCACTTCACAATCAGGAGGCGAAATAGGCCCTGTTACGGTCTCTGGATCATGAATGTCATCGGAGAGCTCTTTGAGGCGAATTCGGCCTATGCCAGCGCATACGTCAGCGTCACGGACCCTCGGCCAGCCAAGCGACTGGCCGTCTTGACGTGCATGGACGTTCGCATCGACGCCTTTGCCGTGCTCGGACTCCACCTGGGTGACGCACACGTCATACGAAATGCTGGGGGCCGGGTGACCGACGACGTTCTGCGAAGCCTGGCGTTGTCGACTCAGCTAATGGGCGCCGAGAGGTTGGTGGTCATGCAGCACACCAAGTGTGGACTGTCCGGCGTCACCGATCAGGAACTGCGCGTCCGGGCCGGGGCCGATCTCGAATTCCTTACCATTGCTGACCATGAAGCGGCACTGACGGAAGACGTCGAGTTGCTGTCGAAGACGCCCTACTTGTCGCCGCTCTCCTTGATTGCGGGTTTTCTCTTCGACGTTGAGAGTGGTGGGATCGAGATGCTTGTCCATTGGGAGCGGCCGGTCTCTTAGTTACCGCGATCACTTGGCGCGCGACTCATGGGCGCGGCGAAGCGAGGCACAACGTACGAGGGCGCGACTGATCCGGGGCTGATCAACGTCGCCTTACTGAGTAGGTCGAGATGGGGACTTGATGCTGGGTCTCGGTGGCCAGATTCCAGTGCTGCAGCGCCCCTCCGGGGCGATCCCGCTAGTCCCCCGGCGGTGGGCGCTGATTGCGGAGCCGGTTGTGGAAGCCACAGAGCAACCGACCGTTCTCTTGGGTGGTGGGGCCACCTTGAGAGGCCATGGTGATGTGGTCAGCCTGGCAATGATCGAGCGGGATGTCGCAGTAGGGGTGGGTGCAGCGTCGGTCTCGAAGTTCTAAGGCCCGACGGGTGGCTCCGGTGAACAGGCGAGCCGTGGCACTGACCTCGACCCGACCGCCGGGAGTGAAGACGGCCCGCTCGATGTCGGCCCCTTCGAGCCAGGGCAACAGACACCCCGGGGTGACCGGGACGCCGTTGGCCAGTTCGCAGATGCGCCCGTGCAGGGTCTCGTACCCGACGAACACAGAGAAGAGCGGGCGGAGGACTCGGACGTCTGCACCAGCTCCGGCACTGCGGGTAGCCATCTCGACCAAGGCGTCGGCCCGGCGCTGGGCCGGGGTCCGCTCAAGGTCAGCGGGCTTGGGGTCATGGCCTAGGCGTTCTTTGGCCCGAGCCCAGTCGGCGTCGAAGAGTGCTTGTTCGAGGCGCTCGAGTTCTCCCGAGACAATGGCGCCCGAGATGGAGTCGAGGGTCATCTGGCCGAAGTACGCCCCACCAGTGCTGGAGGTGAGGTAGACGTTTCGCCGTTCTTTTTGGGCCAGAGCGTCTTCTTCGCAGCCGTCGGGGTCAGCCATCTGCTCCCAATAAGCCAGGACCCGGGTGAAGTCGCCATAAGGCAACTTGGTGGCCTGTTCGACCAAGAGGGCCTCGTCGCGCTGAAGCGCGTCTTCGGTCCGGGCGTTCTTCTTAGCCACGATGTCATCGACGTGAGCCGTTCCGACCTCTCCCTTGGAGTAAGCCTCGGAGAGGATGGGGAGCTGGCGCAACGCTCGGCCCCGCTTGAGTTGTCGGCGGGCGGTCGAAATGGGCACGTTGGCCGAGACCGAGATCCACGATGCCGCGCTCTTGGCCCCGTCAGTGCTCCACTCCCCCCAGGTGTCGAACTCTTCGGCCACTTTGGAGATGAAGCCCTCGAGGCGGGAGTGCTGGCGCTCGAGGGCGCAGAGGGACGCACCATCACTAAAGGCAGAGGGTCCGGCGGCAAAGAGTTGGTCAATCTCTGCCTCTATTGATGCGATCTCGGCCGCTGTTCCAGCTGTGCTCACGACTCCACTCTGACAGGGGGGTGTGACAACGAAACCCCTAAAAACCCCAGATCAGACCTACAAACTTAAAAATAATTCTTGTACACATCTTCCCGAAGCACCGACCGTTCTGCGCCGCCGGAAAGGTAATGAGGCAAGGCCCGATGACCCGGAAGCCAGGAGACAGGAAGAGCGGAAACGGGCAATCGAGGGCGACCGTTCACTGTGCAGTAGGGCGGCTCGTCCGGCCGGTGACAGTGATTGCACCGTCACTGTCACCGACCAGAGGGGCTGGGCCGGCGGTGCGGACGGTGAGGGCGGTGAGGGCGCTCGGGGAAGGAGGAGGCGATGGCGACGTGCGAGATTTGTCAGCGCAATATGTCGGAGGGCATCAGTTGCAGCTTCGATCCGCTCATCATTGATGGGCGACCGTTCGAGCCGATTCGCTGCGGTGATGAGACGGGCGGCATGTTCCCATTTGTGCCATGCGGCGACTGCTCGGTGGAGGGGGGCGGCGTCCACCATCACGGGTGCGATCTGGAACAGTGCCCGGCTTGTCTGGGCCAGCTCTTCTCGTGCGGGTGCATGGATGACGACCCGTACGACCCGTACGACCACTACGACTCGTTCGACCTTGACGGCGACAGTGATGACGCCGAAGACGACGCCAACGCCAACGCCGACGCCAACGCCAGCGAAGAAGATCCCGACTACAGCTACGTGGGAAGGAAGCGGACGATGTGTGACTTCATCGAGCCGCCGCGCAAGTGCGACTCACACGGGAGACGCAAACGGCGCCCTCGCTAAAAAGCGCCACGCCACCCCATACCCATTCACACATCAAGCGTCACGCTCACCGGGCAGTGGTCACTGCCCAGAACGTCAGCATGGATCTCGGCCGCCACGACCCGCGAACGCAAGGCCTCCGACACCAAGAAGTAATCGATGCGCCATCCGACGTTGCGCTCACGGGCCTTGGCGAAGTTGGACCACCAGGAATAGTGGCCGTTGCCTTGGGTGAAGAGCCGGAAGGTGTCGACGAAGCCGGCGTCCAAGAAGGCCTGGAACCCGGCCCGCTCCTCGTCGGTGAATCCCTTCTTGCCGACGTTGGACTTGGGATTGGCCAGGTCCTCCGGCATGTGGGCCACGTTGAGGTCGCCGCAGAACACCACCGGCTTGGTCTTCTCCAACGCCTTCACGTGAGCCAAGAAGGCGGGGTCCCATTGCGTGTGTCGCAGGGCCAGGCGCCCAAGATCCTCTTTGGCGTTCGGCGTATACACAGTCACCACGTAGAAATCCGGATACTCAGCCGTGATGACCCGCCCCTCGGTGTTGGGGTCCCCGAACGAATCGCCGACCACGCCGTGCTTTTTAATGACAGCGGCAGAGAGCCCATCGACCACCTTGAGCGGCGCCGTCTTCGAGAAGATTGCCGTCCCCGAATACCCCTTCTTGTCGGCCGAGTTCCAATGCTGCTCATGCAGTGGCAGCTCGAGCTCCGCCTGCGACCGCTCCGCCTTGGTCTCCTGCAGGCAGAGGACATCCGGCTCCAACTGGGCCAAAAACGGATGGAACAATTCCTTGCGCAGCACCGCACGGATGCCGTTGACATTCCAGGAAACCAAACGCATGGGGCCAAGTTAGCGGTGCGCTGTGACGTGGTCTCCTAAGGTGCAGAGGGGAAAGGGGCAAGCATGCACTTACATCGGCGGACGGCCCTGGCCATCCTCTTCGCACTGACAACCGCAGGCCTGGCCGCCTGCAGCAGTAACAACAAGCCGCCCGCCACGTCGGGCACCACGACGATGCCGGCATCCGGGCCAAGCACCACCACCGTCTCCGGCGCCCCCACCACCGTCTCGCTGGGCAATCCAGCGCCCCCCAAGGACACTTCGACCACCATCCTCCAGTCCACGGACAATCCCAACTTTCTCGCCGCCCAGAAACAGTGGCAACAAGGCGCTTGTGTTGCATCAGCAGTGCAAGGTCAGTACTGGCAGCAGGCGGCCACCGACCTGTCCACCATTCCTCCCGATGCAACGGTGGTCAGCGACCTCAAGCAGCTGATCTCCCTGCCTGACATGGGATTGACCGCCACCCAGTCGTCGGAGTACCAGAACGACGTGACGGCGCTCGATTCGTTCTTCGCCACCCCCAACCTCTACGGCTCCTCGACCGGCAATTGCCCCTCCTGAGACCGCCGTGCTGACGGACCCGTCGGGGCTGTGCAATGGTTTGTACTTCAAGAGTTCTGGGAGGATGGGGAAATGATTAAGCGCAACGCAGTGTCCATGGTGAGTGTGTTGGGAATGGCTGCAGCGTTGGCCCTCGCTCCTCTCTCGGCGGCCGGTGCCTCCTCGCACCACAAAAAGCACCACGCCAAGAAGCACCACAAGGTCACCAAGGTCACGGCCCCTAAGTCCAGCAAGGGTTCCAACCCCGGCGGCTCCTTCTGCACGGAGTACCGGGACGAGGAGAATGCGGCCGAGAACTCTGCCTATGAGAAGTCGCTCACCAATGCCATTGAGTCGAATAACCTGGCCGAAGTGAAGTCCGACTTCAAGAAGGTCGAGGCCGAGGAAGGTCCCCTGCTGCAGAAGGCTGAGTCATTGATCAGCCAGACCCCATCCAACGTGCAGGCTGCCTTCAAGGTGATCACGGCGGAACTGCCCAAGGAGTACGCGGCAGTTCAGAGCGCCACCTCCATGTCGGGGCTCGAGTCGGCCTTCACCTCTGCCGGTCAGTCGGCCGCATTTACCTCCGCCTCAGCGACGGTCACCAACTACGTGACCAGTCAGTGTGGTTCGGTCACTCCGACCACCTAGGGGCGCACCCGCGGTTCCCGCGCCTCCGACTACAAGCAACAACCTCCCTGCCCGGTCGCGCCCTGCGGGCGCGCGCCGGGGCCGGGGCCGGGGCCCACAACATCTGTGACGAATCCGTGAATGCCGTCACCAACAGATACGCTCTCAACGCAGTAGGCCAACACTCACCACAAAAACTGAGGGGTCACGATGCGCAAGAGCGGACGGCTGGGAACGCTGACCACGCGGGCAACCACACGGGCAGCGGTGTCGCTACTGGCCAGCACCATGGTGCTCGGCATGGGACTGGGCCTCAGCCTCGCCACCCCAGCCGGCGCGTCCGGCAACGACGGCCAATTCGGCACCTACCCGTCCAATAGCGGCAAACCCGTCACCGGAGGCACGCTCACCACGGCCGGCCTGTCCACGCAAAGCCCGAACTACATCTTCCCGATTGAGCCGGCCGAAAACACCAACGTCGACAACGCCCTGCAGTTCAACCAGGTCTTCTGGCGCCTCCTCTGGTTCGGCGTCACCGGCGAGAACCCCAAGCTCGACTACGGGCAGAGCATCGCCGGGCCGCCCAAGTTCTCCAACGACAACAAGACCATCACCGTCACCTTGTACCCGAACTGGAAGTGGAGCGACGGAACGCCCATCACCTCGCAAGATGTGGCCTTTTACATCGACCTGGTGAAGGCGGCAGTGGCGGTGAGTCCCGACGACTATGGCAACTACACGCCGGGGCAGTTCCCCGACAACGTGTCGTCGGTGACCACACCCAACTCCTCCACCGTCATCATCAACTTATCGACCAGCTACAACCAGAGCTTTGCCTTCTTGGACCAGCTCAGTGGCATTCAGCCTCTCCCGGCGCAGGCGTGGTCCAAGACCAGCGCCACTGGTCCCATCGTCGACTTCACCAATCCGGTCAACGCCAAGGCCATTTACAATTTCCTGGCCGGACAGTCAAAGGATTTGCCGACGTACGCCACCAACCCGCTGTGGCAAGTGGTGGATGGTGCCTACAAACTTTCCTCGTATGTCCCGTCCACCGGTGCCAGCGACTGGGTGGCCAACCCGAGCTACACCGGTCCCCAGAAGCCCCGCATCACCCACATCGACAACCTGGAGTTCACGTCGGTGTCCTCCGAGTTCAACCAATTGCTGGAGGGCAATCTGGACATCGGGTTCGTCGATCCTTCCGACCTGGCGCAGACCAAGAAGCTCAACAGTTTGGGTTACGACGTCTGGGGCGCACCCAACTTCGGTTTCCAGTACGACGTCTACAACTTCAAGGACAAGACGGGTGACTTCGACAAGGTCGTGAACCAGCTCTACTTCCGTCAGGCCATGGCCCATTTGGAGAACGAGCCGGCCCTGATCAAGTCCAAGGGAGTGTTCGACGGTGCCGCAGGGTTGGCCTACGGCCCGGTACCGGCCGCCCCGGTCAGCCCCTTCACGCCGAAGAATGCACTGAATAATCCCTACCCCTTCAGCATTTCGGCGGCATCCAACTTGCTCAGCGATCACGGCTGGAAGGTGGTGCCCGACGGCATCACCAAGTGCGCCAAAGCGGGCACCGGTGCCGGCGAATGCGGGGCCGGCATCCCCAAGGGACTACCGCTGAGCTTCAACTTCATTTACGCCACCGGCTCACCGGTGACCGAGAGCATGGACGAGGTGCTGGCCTCCAACGCCAAGGAGATCGGGCTCAACCTCAAGCTGTCGGCGAAGGGGTTCAACTACATGACCTCTAACCTGTCAGACCCGTCCAACCCAACCAACGACAACGACTGGGCCATTCAGAACTTCGGTGGCTTCACCAATGGCACCTACCCCACCACCAATGAGATCTTCAACACCACAGGAGCGCTCAACACCGGTGGGTATAGCAACCCGGCGGTAGACAAGGCCATCAACAACTCGGCCTACTCGTCCAACCCGAACGCCGTCGGTCTGGAACTGGCCCTCATCACCAAGCTGCAACCGTCCCTGTTCCAACCCGTGCCCGACGAAGTCTTCGCCTTCAAGAGGACGGTGCACGGTGCGCCCGATGCCTTCACGGCACAGTCTGAGGTGGTGCCGGAGTTCGAGTACCTCTACTTCACCAAGAAGTAGGCGCCGAGACCCTGACGTCTCGCCCTGACGTCTCGCCAACAAGATGATCATCTACATCATCCGCCGGGCGGTGGTGTCGGTGGTGGTTGTCATCGGTGTGGTGCTGATCACGTTCGTCCTGCTGCACGTGATCTCACCTTCACCGGGACGGGTGATTCTCGGAGACAGGGCCAGCGTCAAAGCAGTCAACTACTTCAATGAGTCACACGGTTATGACCGCTCGAGCCTGGCCCAGTTCCTCACCTATATGAACCAGCTCCTGCACGGGAACCTGGGCCAGTCCTACAAGCTGAACCAGACGGTTGACGCGCTGCTGCTGGAGAACATGGCCCGCAGCGCGTGGCTGTCGGGGATTTCGCTGGTGCTCAGCATCGGCATCGCCGTGCCGCTCGGCATCTACCAGGCCATCCGCCGCAACTCCCTCAGCGACCAACTGCTCACCACCGCCACCTTCACGGCGTACTCCATCCCCGACAACTTCTTGGGCATCGTCATCATCGGCGTCTTCGCGCTCTCGCTCGGATGGTTCCCGGCCGAGGCCAGCCAATCTGAGGGCATTTGGGGCTACATCACCGACATCCACGCCATGTTCCTGCCCATCATGGCCCTCACCATCTCGTCGGTGGCCGGCTACTCGCGCTACATGCGCTCGTCCGCACTCGATGCGCTGGCCCAGGACTACATCCGCTTAGCCCGAGCCAAAGGCCTGCCCGAATACGCCGTGTACCGGCGCCACCTCCTCCGCAACTCCAGCCTGGCCATGATCACACTGATCGGCCTCTCCATACCGGCCCTCCTCGGCGGCAATCTCATCGTCGAAAACTTGTTCAACTCCCACGGGCTGGGGCTGTTGTTCATCAATGAGCTGAACGCCGAGGACTACCCCACCGTGGTGGCCCTGGTGCTCATTGGCGGGGTGCTCACCGTCATTGGCAACTTCGTGGCCGACATCGCGCTCAGCGTGGCCGACCCCCGGATCAGGATCGCCTGAAATGAGCCCACGCTCATGACCATGCAGATCGGCGCCGGCGGCGAACAGTCCGCCCCCACCCCACCCTCGTCGCCCGAAGGCGGGCAGATCCACGGCGCCCGCGCCGGCTGGCGCCTGGCCCTGTCCTCATTTGCCGAGAACAAGTTGGCCGTGGCCGGCCTAGCCATCGTGGTCTTCTTCGTCATCTTCTGTTTCCTCGGCCCGTTCGTGTACCACACCAACCAAATCGAAACGAACATCACTAACTCATTCCTGACGCCAGGCCAGGGTCACCCGCTGGGCACCGACAACGACGGCTTCGACGAGCTGGGCCGCATCATGCTGGGCGGTCAATCGGCACTGGAGATCGGACTGTTCTCTTCTTTGATTGCCACGGTGATCGGCACCCTGGTCGGCGCGGTGGCCGGACTCTTCGGCGGCATCATCGACGCCCTCCTCATGCGGGCCGTCGACATCCTCCTCTCTGTGCCGACCTTGTTCGTCCTTCTGATCATCAGCGCTCACTATGGCGCCACGGTGGTCAAACTCAGCCTCATCATCGGGCTGTTCTCGTGGCTCACCTCAGCCCGACTGGTGCGAGGTGAGGTACTGACCCTCAAGGTCCGCGACTTCGTCTTCGCGGCGCGCACCATGGGCGCCACCAGGTCGCGCCTGATGTACCGCCACCTCATTCCCAACGCCATGGGCGTGGTCATCGTCAACGTCACCTTCCAGGTGGCCGACGCCATCAACGCACTGGCCATCCTGGGCTTCCTCGGCTTCGGCCTCAACTACCCCCAGGTGGACTGGGGCGATGAGCTCTCCAGCGCGCTCGAATTACCTGCAGGACGGCTATTGGTGGCTGGTCTACCCGGTGGGCATCTGCCTGGTGCTGGTGGTCATGGCCTTCAATTTCCTGGGTGATGCCCTGCGCGACACCGTCGACGTCCGATTGCGGCGGCGCTGATGCCCATCCTCTCGGTTGCACACCTTTCCACGGACATCGAACTCTCGAAGTCGACCGTGCACGCCGTGGGCGACATCAGTTTCACCGTGGAGGCCGGCGAGACGCTGGGCCTGGTGGGCGAGTCAGGCTGCGGCAAGTCCATGACCGGTCTGTCCATCATGCGGCTGTTGCCCAACGGCGGCCACATCACCGGTGGCTCCATCCAGCTGGACGGCCAGGACCTGGTCACTATGAGTGAGAAGCAGATGCGCAACGTGCGCGGCAACCAGGTGGCCATGATTTTCCAAGACTCGCTCACCTCGCTCAACCCCACCATGCCCATCGGTGAGCAGATCGCCGAGCCGGTCAAGCAACACCGAGGGGCCACCAAGCAGGAGGGCCTCGAGCGCGCCGCCGAAATGCTCGACCTAGTCGGCTTCCCCAACCCGACGGCCCAACTCGGGATCTACCCCCACCAGCTTTCGGGCGGGCAGCGTCAGCGCGTCATGATCGCGGTGGCGCTGGCCTGCGACCCCAAGGTGCTCATCGCCGACGAACCCACCACCGCGCTGGACGTCACCATTCAGGCCCAGATTTTGGCGCTGCTCGACGATCTCAAGGAGCGGCTGGGCATGGCGGTGGTGCTCATCACCCACGACATGGGCGTGGTGGCCGGTCGGGCTGACCGGGTCAACGTCATGTATGCCGGCCGCATCGCGGAATCGGCCGATACCCACGAGTTGTTCCGCCGCATGCGCCACCCCTACACCCAGGCGTTGCTCGGATCCATCCCTCGCCTGACTCAAGATCCCGACACCGAACTGTTCTCGATCCCGGGCATCCCGCCCGATCTCACCGATCCCCCACCGGGCTGCCGATTTGCCCCCCGCTGCAGCCACGCCACCGATGTCTGCCGTACCGAGGAGCCCGCCCTCGACGGTGATGGTCCTCACTTGGCGGCCTGCTGGCACCCCGTCGACGGTCCAGCCGCGGTCCAAGTGAGCATTGCCGCCACCCGCGGCCCCAGACCAGAGACGCACGAACCCTTGCTCGTCCTGAACAATCTGGTGCGGGAGTACCCCGTCACGGCCGGCGCCATCCTCCAGCGCAAGGTCGACACCGTCAAGGCGGTGAGCGATGTCTCCTTCACGGTGCACAAGGGCGAGACGTTCGGCCTGGTGGGTGAGTCCGGCTGCGGCAAGACCACCCTCGGCAAGATGGCGGTCGGACTCGAGCGGCCCGACGGAGGCAGCGTCTCCTTGGGTGGTACCGACATCGCCCGCCTCAGCGGTCGAGACTTCCGGCGCTACCGACGCGACCTGCAGATGATGTTCCAGGACCCGATCGCCTCACTCGATCCACACCTGCGAGTGGGCGCCATTCTGCGCGAGCCCATGGCCATTCAAGGCATCGGCTCCCGTAAAGAACAAGACGCCATTGTGCACGAGCTCCTGAGTGAGGTGGGGCTGCCCCACAACGCGGTGGAGCGTTTCCCCCACGAGTTCTCCGGCGGGCAACGCCAGCGTATCGGCCTGGCCCGCGCCCTCACCCTCAACCCCAAGGTGATTGTGGCCGACGAGCCAGTCAGCGCTCTCGACGTGTCGATCCGATCACAAGTGCTCAACCTGATGAAGCGCCTGCAGCAAAAGCACGGCATGACCTATGTGGTGATTTCCCACGACCTGGCCGTGGTCAAGTTCCTGGCCAACCGCATCGGGGTGATGTACCTGGGCAAGCTGGTGGAGGTGGCCCCCTCCGCCACCCTCTATGAGCGGCCGGCGCACCACTACACCGCCGGCCTCATCGCCACCATCCCCGAACCCGATCCCGAGCAACAGCGCCACACCAGCGTCATGCGCGGCGAGCTGCCCAGCCCGCTCCAACCACCGTCGGGGTGTCGCTTCCGCACTCGCTGCCCGGCCGCCCAAGACCTTTGCGCCCAGCAGGAGCCCCCACTGCGCGATTTTGGAACCGGGCACCAGGCCGCCTGTCACTTTCCACTACACCCGCCGGTCGCAGCCCGCCTCACGTAGGCTGCGCCACATGGCCACCACACTGCGCCGCACCACCACCATGGCCGCTGTCTTGGCCGCCGCCGCCTTCACCGTCTCGTCCTGCGCCGCCATCGACAAGGTCAAGAACGCCGTGCACGACATCAGGGGCAACAAGGCCACCATCGACACCTTCACTGCCAAGCTGCAGCATCCCGCCACCACCTTTGAGGCCACCTACGTCACCACCGGCAGCGCACCGGCCAAAGTGGTCTACGCCGTGCAGCCGCCCACCGGCGTGGCCTTCGACCTCACTCCGTCGGGCGGCACGGGCAACACCTCACCGGTGCACCTGGTGGCCAACGGCAGCGGTGAGTACGCCTGCACCCAAAGCTCGGGCTGGTCCTGCCAGCGGCTGCAAAAGCTGAGCTCGGCCGACGAGAACAACATCTTCGACTTCTACACACCCCAGCACTGGGTGAACTTCCTTAAGGGCTTCGCACTGGCTGCCGGGTTTGCCGGCGACAAGGTGAGCACCTCGAGCATGTCTATCAACGGGTTCTCCATGAACTGCGTCGACCTCAAGACCCCGGGCGTGAGTGGACTCAGCACCATTTGCTCCACATCGCAGGGCCTCCTCGGCTACGTGAAGGTGGCGCAGGACTCGACCAGCTTCGAAATCACCAGCTTCTCCACGTCACCCAGCGCCGATCTCTTCCAGCTGCCCGCCGGCGCCAAGGTCACCACCGTGAACACGCCCACTACCGGGCAGTGACGCCAGGCAGGACATGGCCCCACAGGCACCAAGATGTCCACCGCCCGAATCCGATTGCTATTGACACCGCGAGTGCAATAAGGTCTCTGACAGAAGTGCGAGTATCTCGCATGGGTGAGCTGGCGGGTTCACCAAAATGATGTCAACACAGAGGGGGAACATGCGTGCTTCGGTCAAACTCTTGAGTGCCATCGCATTGGCGGCGCCGCTTTCACTCAGCCTCGGCATTGTGGGCGCGGCAACCGCACCGGGTACACCTGATCCTAGTGCCGCACCCAAAATCCCCACCTCCATTATCACGGCATCCAAGTTCACGGCATCCACGTTGTTCTCTCCTGTCACGCTCACGGTGAAGACCCAAGCGGGCCAAGACAGGTGCCAGAAATCGGATGCTCAGTTCGCCATCACGAATGATGCTCCTGGACCACAGAAAGTGACATTTTCGGATGCACCGGAGATTCGCATTCGTTCCGAGCACACGCTCTTTCGCTGCGGATTCCCTATGGGCACCTACGTGTATGGATTGGCGGGTAACAGCAAAGCAGTACTCACCGTCACGGTGACTTCGTAGCCCCAGCCTGATTCTGGGGACGCGGCCGATTGCGCACCCGCCGGACCCACATGCCAAGATCGTGCGATGGCGGAGCATCAGGTGCCCCAGCCTCCGACGGGCACCATCACACTGTTTTTCAGTGACATTGAGGGCTCATCCCAGCTGTGGGAAAACCAGCCCCAGCACATGTCGTCCGCTCTGCAGCGCCACGAGGAAATCCTGACCGCCACCTTTGCCGAGACCGGCGGTCACATCTTCAAGACGGTGGGCGACGCCTTTTGCGTGGCCTACTCCCGAGCCAGCCAGGCCCTCGCTGCGGCGGCCGCCATCCAACTCGCCATTGACCAGGAAACCTGGCCGGCCGACATCACGCTCCGCCTCCGCATCGGGCTGCATTCGGGCGAATGTGAGGAGCGTGGCGGCGACTACTTCGGCCCAGCCGTCAACCGGGTGGCCCGGCTCATGTCTACCGGTCACGGCGGCCAGGTTCTCCTCTCCACTGCCACGGCCGAACTAGTCCGGGACTCCCTCCCCCTGGCCACCCGCCTCAGAGATCTGGGCGAGCACCGGCTCAAGGATCTCAAGCGTCCCGAGCGTGTCTTTCAGCTCGACTTGCCTGGCCTCCCCGTCACCTTCCCGGCCCTGCGCACCCTCGACAGCCCCGAAGTGATGACCAACCTGCCAACGCTGCCCCGGCAGATCAATAGCTTCGTCGGACGCGAAGTCGAGCTGGCCACCGTGAAGGAACAGGTCGAAGCACACCGCTGCGTGACGTTGGTCGGGGCCGGAGGGGCCGGCAAGACCCGCCTGGCCCTCGAGCTCGCCGCCGACCTCCTCGACGGCACCGGCGACGGCGTCTGGTTCGTGGAGCTGGCCGGACTGGAAGACCCCGACCTCGTCGTGGCCACCGTGGCGGCCCAACTTGGCACCAGAGAAGAACCGGGACAGCCTCTTCTGGCCACCATGCTCGAGGCCATTAAGCGCCGCCGCATGCTGATCGTGCTCGACAACTGCGAGCACCTGGCCCAGGCCTGCCACGAACTCATCTCCACCCTGCTCGGCACCTCCGAGCACATCCACGTACTGAGCACCAGCCGCGCCCCCATCGGGATCGACCACGAAGTGGTGTTCCGGGTGCCGTCGCTCACCGTCCCGCCACCCGAGACGAACGACCCAGTCACACTGATGACCTTCGAAGGGATCCAGCTGTTCGTCGATCGGGCCCAGCGCTTCCGACGTTCCTTCACGCTGGACGGCGCCAACGCCGGCTTGGTGGCAGAGATCTGCCGAGGGCTCGACGGCATCCCATTGGCCATTGAGTTGGCGGCCGCCCGCTTGAAGTCGGTGGGCCTGCAAGAAATCCACGATCGACTCGACGAGCGCTTCAAACTCCTGTCGAGCGCCGGGGAAGACGTGCCGCGCCAGCAGACACTGCGAGCCATGGTCGACTGGTCCTACGACCACCTCGACGACGCCGAGCGACTGGTGCTCTTCCGCATCTCCGAATTCATGGGCGGCTTCACCATGGATGCGGCCGAGGACGTCTGTCGCGACGTACCCGACACCGATCGCAACTCGCTCGAACTGATCACGTCGCTCTGCGACAAGAGCCTGGTGCAGGTGGACTCCCTCGATCACAGCGTGCGATTCCGCCTGCTCGAGACCATCCGGCAGTACGCCAACGAAAAGCTGACCGAAAGCGGCGCCTCCGAGAAGTTCGCGGCGCAGGATGCGCACGCGCGTTACTTCTTGGAGCTGGCCGAGACGGCGGCCCCTCATTTAGCCGGCGGGGAACAACGGCTCTGGCTCGAACGGCTGCAACTGGAGCAGCCCAATCTGCGCGTGGCATTCGCCCACCTGCTCTCGGTGGGAGCTCGGCACGAACAGGCGCTACGCCTCGGCATCGCACTTCGCTGGTACTGGTATGTCCGAGGTCACTGGCTGGAGGGAAGCGAGTTCCTGCGCCGCTCCCTCGAGCTTCCCGGGGCCCACGCCCGGCGCGACCTCCGCGCCGCCGCCCTGTGCAGCGCCGGCCTGCTGGACTGGCGTCGATCCGATTACGCCGAAGCCGAGCGCCACATTGAGCAGGCCGCCGAGTTGGCCCGCACCCTCAATGACAATGCGCTCCTGGCCGACACGCTCAGCGCTCAGGGTCTGGTCGCCTTCTCCATCGGCAAGCGAGACGATGGCGCTGCCCTCATGGACGAAGCCGTGGACTGCGCTCGGCAGGTCAATGATCCCGTGCTCCTGGGTCTGGTGCTACAGCGCCGGGCCTTCAACAAACTCGATCCGGCCCAGTCCCGCCAGGACAGTGCCGAAGCCTTGGCCCACCTCCACCTCGTCGGCGATCGTGTCGGCGTGGGCCTGCTCGAGGCCAGCCTGGGTGATCTCGAACTTCTGGAAGGCAATCCCGAAGTGGCCAAGCTCCACCTCCTCAACGCCGTGTCGATTTCTGAGGAGCTACAGGACGAGGCCATCGTGTCGGCCCAGCTCAACCTCGGACACGTCGGCGTCATGCTGGGAAACGTCGACGACGCCCGGCTCTGGTACGTCACGGCCCTGCGGCGGGCCCGCAAAAGCGGTGAGCGCGCCGTGGTAGCCGACTGCGTCATGGGCCTGGCTCTCTGCCGGGCCATGGACGGCGACGAGCTCATGTCTGCCACCTTGCACGGCATATCCGATGCCATGCTCGAGCACATCGGCGAGGTCCGTTACCCGCTGGAAAAGAAGCTCAGCGACGAGAGTCTGGAAAAGTTACGGGCTGCACTAGGCGCCGACTTCGATGCGCCCTATGACCAGGGCCGTCTCCTGCCACTCGACCAGGCCGACGAGTCCATCCGCTCCGAAGAAAAGGTGGCGCTGGGCCTCTAGTCGGACCGGTTCTCACACAATCCACAGAACGTTCTGAGGTGTGTCCCAGGCCCATCAGGCATGGTCTGGCCAGATGCTTGTGGCCGACGACACCATCAGCGACCTGCATGTCTCGGCGCAGCATGGGCGCTACCTCGACATGTTCAACCTGTATCGAGTGCTGGCCTGCGCCGCCGTCCTCGGTCAGCACTCCTTCATCTGGACCAATATGACCGGCAACTTCGTCGGCACCGGCTTCATCACCATGCTGCACTTGAGCCGGAACTCGTTCTTCTTCCTCACGGCCTTGGTCGTGACCTACGCCCAGATCACCCGGCCTCGACCGCTAATGCAGTTCTGGAAGCGGCGCTACTGGGAGATCGGCATTCCCTACCTGGCCTGGACCGGCATCTATCTGATCTTCAGCCTCATCACCGTCAGTGCCTCATGGGACGAGGTCGGCGTCTTTCTACGACACAACTTCTTCCTCGGTTTCTCCCAGATGTACTTCATCATCGTGATCTTCCAGTTCTACCTCCTCTTCCCGCTGGCGCTGAAGCTGCTGCAGGCCACCACGCATCACGGGCGCGTCCTGGCCGTGAGCCTGGCCTTCGCCACGCTCATCGGGCTCATGCTGCATTACCCGACTTGGTTCTCACCGCTTACGCGCTACGACGGCACCATCAATACGGTGGTGCCCTGGGGACGCGACATTCTTGTGTATCAGGAGTACCTGTTGGCCGGCATGCTGGTGGCGCTGCACCTCAGTCGGGTGATTGACTTCGTGGCCCGGCGCTATCGACAGATCTTCTTCGTCACGGGCGTCATTGGCATCCTGACCATCCTTTGGTACATGGAGTCGGTGTGGATGGGCGCCTCAGTGGAAACAGCCTCCGACATTTACGAGCCGGCTGCCGCGCTCTGGTGCCTGGCCGCCATCGCCACCGTCTTTGCTGCGAGCTGGTTGTGGCAGAAGAAGACTGCGGCCTACCCCGATTCGAATGCGCGCCGGATTCCCACCTACCTGGCCTCGCTCACCGGCGGCGTGTTCTTCGCCCACACGCTGTTCATCAGCATGATCCGTTCCGCGCTCGACATGAGTGGGCTCCGAACCAGCCTGCCCTGGGAAGCCACCGTGGCCATTCTCTTTGTCGGCACCGTGACCGCCACCGGCTGCTTCGTCTCTATCGTCGTGCGCACGCCACTCCGCTGGGTGCTGGGTGGCCCCGTTCGACCAGAGCAACGCCAGGCCGTCAACGCCGCCGTGGAAGGGACTCCCATCACGTAGGCAACGTCAGATGGGCCAGGAGCCATTTCCCGCCGGAGCGCTTCAGCGTCACCCTGACCCGACTGTCGTCCGTAGACGTGCTCTTTTGGGCCGTGTTGTCCACCGACTGATCAATGAAGACGAGCACCACGGCCTGCGACGACGAGAGAGTGGAGACGCCAGCGTCGATGGCGACCGCCTTGGCCGACGCTTTGTACTGCGTCAGCACCTTGGACAAGGCCGCACTTGATTTCTCGAAGCTGCGCTTGAACTGCGGCGTCGACTCGGCTTCCACTCGACCGAAGTCAGCCGAGAGCGACTGGTAGTCGTAGGTGGCGACGTCGACTGCATCGGACGTGGCCACGGTCAAGGCTGAGGCTCGCAACGTATTCAGCGAGTCTTGGTGGCTCACCTGACCCCTGGTCACTATGAGAGCGGCCAGCAAGAGCACAATGAGCGCCAGTCCAACCCATTCGACCAATCGAACGCGACGCAGGACCTGGACAGTCGGCAGGTGGCCGGTCGCCGGCACCTCAGGAGAATTGATTTCGGTGGGTGGCTCAACCTCGTCCACAAAGGTCCTTCCAGATGGGGATCAGCCCCCGGACGATACCGGGGCGTTGCCAGACCCTCTTTGCAGCAGGTCAGGAGCAGTGGTCGTGCACTGACGGGAAAGGTTCGGTCCGCCCGTTGCCTGTGTGGGCTCGCTCTGATTCGACCCTGAGACATAGGGGCAGACGGTGTTCTTGTCGTTATAGCGAAGCCTGACTTGGACGGATCCCCCGCTGGCGGTGGAAGCGATCCTGTTCACGAAGGTGGGGAGTTGCTCGAGCAGCGAGACAATGCCTGGCTGCTGGGTGAGGGCGACGTCGGAGAGGTCATCGAAGCTCTTGATGAGATTCGTGAGAGCGGTCCCATCGGACTGAATCAGTTGTTCAAGGGCATGCTCGGTCGGAGCCCCTTCGCTGAGAATGGCATTCACCTGCGCGTTGGACGCCGCGAGCTGCACTGCGATGATGTCCAACGCTCGGGAGAACGAAATGATGTTCCCGCTCTCGGCGCCAGCCGTGAAGAGGACGGGCCCGGCATCGGCGATGGCGCTATCGGTGGCGGCCCGGGCCGATTGGAGAGCCCCGATCAGATGTTCGGCTGCCACTGTCAGTGCTCGCAGATCTGATCCCGTGTTGGCAAACCCCGCTCCCAACTGGTCGGCAATGGTCTTGACCTCAGACGACTTGATGGAACCGATCAGCTGTCCGGCGTCATTGAGGAGTTGGAAGACCGAGACGGGGACCACGACATGATCACGGGCAATAATGCTGCCGTTGTGCAGATCAGGCCCACTGCTTGAGGTTGGCACCAAGTCGAGGTACTGCTCCCCCGCCACCGAGAGCTCGTGGACATGGGCCAGTGCGTTGGCCGGAATGACTGTACCGGGGTTGATGGCCAGCGAGGCCACGGCACCGGTGTGGTCGAGCGAGAGTGTGTCAACCCTCCCGACGTCGACACCTCGGTAGGTGACGAAAGCGTCGCTGTAGAGGCCTCCACCTCGTGGCAGGTCGATAGTGACGTTGAAGGCCTGCGTGCCCACACGGAAACCCAAGACGTCGAAGGCGATGTAGGAGGCGCCAATGACGAACACGAGCACCAAGGCGACGATCCGGATCCGAATGTTCACGTTGATCACGGCAGGCCCGCCCCGAGGAGACCGTCGACACCCTGTTGGTCCGCGTGGCGCGAAGGAGAGCTGGTCGGGGTCTCCGCTCCCACACTGTTCTTGGACGTATTGCCCGGCAGGTACGGAGTGTTCTCGAACACGACGGTGCCATTGAGGGACAATTGGAGAAAGTCACCAGGAGCAACCCGCTTGGTCATCTGTTCGAACTTGGTCAGGTCGCTGAGCGTCGGACCGAGCTCAGACTCCACCCCCACCATTTGGTTCACCACGCCATAGAGCTGATCGATGGTGGCCACGATGTTGGAACTGCTGACGTTGACTACCGAATTGGCGGTGGTGGCGAGCTGATTGGTTGCGCTCAACAGATTCGAGAAGTCGGTGTTCTCGGAGGAAAGCACGGCCACGGCCGGACCGATGGTGTCAATGCCAGAGGCGATGGCACTATCACCCTTGGCCAATTGGGAGGAGAGGGCGGCCAAACTGGCCAGCGCATTGTCGACCGCACCTTTGTTGTTGTTGAGAGCGGTGACGGTATAGGCGATGTCGTTGATGACCTGACGGATCTGTTGTTGATGACCACCGAGCGCCTGGTTGAGGTTGGTCACGATGGTCTCGAGTTGTGAAAGGCCGCCGCCGTTGAGGAGGGCTCCCAACGCAGCCAGCGTGTCGGCGATGGAGGGGGCACTCGAGGTGTCGGCCTCAGTCAGGATGCCTCCCGAACGTAGGTAAGGGCCATGCGCATCGCCCGCAGGAGCAGTGAGTTGGATGAACTCGTCACCCAGTGGGTCAACGAAGAGAATCTGAGCCGTGGTGCCCACCGGGATCTTGATCCCCTTCCGGATAGTGAGCGTGAGGTCCGCCTTGAAGTCCTTGGTGGCAATGCTGGAGACCTGACCCACCTGGTCGGCTCCGATGAGGACCCGAGCCTGGTCCGGTAAATTCGAGCACGTTGGAGAACACGGCCTTGAGCTGGTACCCACCCGAGATGCCACCCGGCTTGGGCAGCGCCTGCAACGACAGCCCACAACTGGTCACCAGGACAGCAGTCGTGGCCAGGGCAGCCGCCACCAATACCTTTCGCTGCAGCGCAGGGCGTCGGTGGAAGTTCACGAGCTCGGCACGAGGGCGCTCATGGACAGATTGGGGCCCTGATTGGCATTGGGTGGCGCCGCAATCTGGGCCAGGGCAGCACTGGCGATGCAGGCCACGTTGAGTTCGTCGCTCTTTGTTTGTTGGACCGCCACGCTGAGCAGTCTGGATTCCTCGTCGCCACAGATGGCACTGACGAACGAAGGCGTATCGGTTGAGGGATCGAACCGTATGTTGAGCTCGTACCCATTACCGGTTGGGGACGGCACCAAGGCTTGGTTGATGTTCTGGAGCACCAGACCCCCCAGATTGAAGGCACTGCTGAGTGCCTGCTGCTGGCTCAACACCGTCTGCGAGAACGTCTCGAGGTTGGTGAGCACTGCCCCAATGGCCGACTGGTTGTGGTCGATGAACGAAGAGACCTGACCCAGAATCTGTTGCAGATTGGTCAGCGAGTTGCCGATGTCAGTGCTGTCAGCGGCCACTTCGCTGCTGACCGAGGCCAGGTCATTGGCGAACGACGAGAAGGCGGCATCATTTTGGGCGGCCTCATGAGTAAAGGTCCCGACATTGTCCAGAATGCTGGTGAGGGAGGGCCCGTCATTGGAGAGATCACCCAGGGCCCGACCCAGCGCCGTGACGGTGGTGTGAAGACTGGGACCGTTGTGCCCAACCGTTGACGCCACGTCATGGATGAACTGGCCCAGGGCACCCTGCTTGTTGACGCCAGTTGGTCCGAGCGCCTGGATGAGTTGGTCCAGCACGGAGATGGTCTGGTCGACCGACTGTGGGAGCGCGGTATGCGCCATTGGGATAGTCCCGTTGTCGGGCAGGACGGCACCGTGGGTGTACACCGGATCGAGCTGAATATATCGGTCGTTGACAATGTCAGGGGCCATGAGCGCAGCAATGGCGTGGGCTGGCACCTTGATGTCGGCATCGACCTTCATCACCACCGAGACATAGGCGGGATGGGGCGTCACCGCGGTGACCGAACCAACGGGAATGCCCAATACGTCAACGTGATTGCCCACGTAGACGCCGGGTGCTTCAGTGAAATCGGCCGTCACCGTGTGCATCGGCGTCGACGTGACGGCGCGGATACCAAGGACCAACACGCCCGCCACCGCCATCAAGGAGACGGCCCCAACCAACATTCGACGGGCGGTCACGCGTCGCACCCATTCACCGGTTTGATGGCGCCCGACTTGGCGCACTGGGCGATGATGTTGTCGGGGATGAGACCCGCCGGCAAAACAAAATCACCGAACTCTCCCGAACCGGTCACGTTGGCCAAGTACTTGTTGGCGGCGGCCAACAGCGGGACGGCCTGAGCCAGATCCCCGGCATCTTTGGCCAGTACTGCGCTGACCGAGTTGAGGTCGTTGAGGAGCGGTGTCATCTGAGATTGATGGGCGGCCAACAGGGACTCCAGCTGGGTAGTCAGCGATGCCGTCGACTGGAGCAGTTGTTGGACGGCTTGCTGTCGTTGGGTCAGCACCTTGAGGACCAGGTCACTCTGGCCGATGAGGGTGAAGATCTGATTTCCATGATCAGCCAATGTTTTCGACAGCGTGGCCACGTTGGTGAGCAGCCCGGCCAACTCGCTGGAGCGGCTGCCAATCACGTTGGAGAGCTGGGCCAAACCATTGAGCATGCTGGCGGTCTCACCGGCGGGGACCGACTGGAGCGTCTGATCGGTGGTGGCCAGGGCCAGCTGCAGCTGCTTGATGTTGATCTGCCCGAGCGAGTCGGCCCCCTTCCGAATGGTGGAAATGATGGTCTGGGTCTCTGCCGTTCGTTGCTCAGGAATGACCGAACCCGGGGGCATGGCGCCGGTCCCCGCCGGCGCGATGTCGAGGTACTCCTGGCCCAACGGGGTCAGCACCTTGGCCGCTGCGCTGGTGCGGGCCCCGAGACGCACACCGTTGGTGACCGTGAAAGTGACCAGCACGTGAGAGCCCGAAAGCGAAAGGCTCGTCACATTGCCTACGTCCACCCCGGCAATGGCCACCGGATCGCCCTGAGCCAAACCAGCCGAGTCGGCTAAGGCGGCGCCGTAGGCCGCGTGGTCGTTGATCAGGGGGAGCTTGGAGAAATTGATGGCCCCCAGCGAAAGAACGGCGAGCAGCGTGGTGCCAACAACCGCAATCACAATGGCATTCCGTTCGCTGAACCGCTTCATTGGCAATTCGCCGTGTGGACGCGCTGATCGCCCACCGGACCAGAAGGAACGTTGATGGGCACGCTCGGTTGACCGGTCAGCTCGTTGAGGTTGATCGCACCCTGCGCCTTGATGGTGAGGTCGCAGATGTACACGTTGAGGAAGCTGCCGCTATCGGCCACCTTGTCGAGGGTGGCAATGAATGCAGGCAGGTTGACCAGCACGCCGTCGAAGCCGCTCTCGTCCTGGGCCGCCGTCCGACTGGCGCTGACCACGGCATCGATGGCTTCGTTCAGCGTGGGCTGACTCTGATTGAGGAGATTGGACACGGCCTGCGTCAGGCCGCTGAGTGAATCGACGGTATTGCCGATCTCCGTCTTCTCACTGGCCAGACCACCGACCAGGCCGTCGAACTGATTGATCATGGTGACCAGCTGTTGATCGTGACTGTCGAGGGTGCCCGCCACCGACGAGAGGTTGTCGATGACCTGGCCGATCAACTCCTGGCGCTGAGCCAGGTTCTCGGTGAGCGAGGCGGTCTGGGTGACCAGGCTGGCTACCGTGCCGGATTCGCCTTGAAAGATCTGGATGATCGATGCGGTGAGGTCGTTGACCTGTTGGGGCGTGAGGGCGGCGAAGAGCGGCTGGAACCCGTTGAAGATGGAAGTGAGATCGAGCGCGGGGGCGGTACGAGCAGACGGGATTTCGGCACCGCCGCGGAGCGGTCGACCGGCGGTGTGGCCGGGTTCCAGCGAGAGCAGTTGCTGTCCCAGCAAGTTGGCGTAGTCGATGTCGATCCGCGTGGTCGTGGTCATCGGCTGGTCGGCGTCAGCGGTGAATTGGACCAGCGCATGATTGCCCTGGAGTTGGACCGCCGTGACGGCGCCCACCTGGACCCCGGCAATGTCGACAAAGTCACCGGGCTGCAATCCCGACGCATTGGTGAAGAGGGCCGAGTAGGCGTTGGTGGGTTGGCTGCTGATATTCAGCAAGCTGGCCGTCACGATGACCAGGGCCAGGACGGCCACCAGGACAAAGATGCCCAACTTCGACAGCGTGCGCCACGGGACCGGTTGGCGGCTCACGACGAGGTTCCCGACAATTCGAACAGGAGCGGCTCGAGGAGGAGGGTGGCCACGGCGGGATCCGGGGGCTTCTTGCCGTGGTTGAGGCCGGTGGCGACCTTTTCTGCGGCAGCCTGCTCTGCCGGCGTGATCATGGTGCGCCTCGGACCCTGGCTGCTGGCCGGGCAATTCGGACCGGCCTCCCCCACATAGCGAGGACAGTCGGCCGAGGTGTACGTGGGCGGGTCAACGCTCGATGCTCCCAGACCTTCGGCGATGAGCAGGCTCGAACCCGGCAAGCCCAATGTGGCCAGGAGGGCCTGGGGCGAACTGTTGATGATGATGGGCCCACTAAAGGACAGGAACGGGCCGTGTGATTCGGCCACGGCGAAGGCCTTGGACCACTGGTCGAATCCCTGCAGTGTCTGGGACACGAAGGTGGGGTTGCTGGCGATGTCTCCCAGGAGCTGACCCGAGTTGGCCACCAGGGACTCGAAGGCGCTCGAACTGGCACTGAGTACGCCTTCGAGGTCATTGGCCGTCGGCGTGCCGTTGGCCAGGATCTGATGGATGTTCCCGGCATTCTTGGTGATGGTGGTGGCCACGGTGGAGCCGTGACCAAGAGCCGAGATGATGGAAGGAGCGGCAACACTCAGGTTGTTGGCCACCGGACCAAGCTCGTTGACATCGCGCATGATGTTGGGGAGCTGCGGCAACATCTCGTTCAGGTAGGTGTCGAGTTTGTCGATGGTGGTGCCGAGTTGAGGCCCTTGATTGCGGAGGGCGGTGGCGACCGCCGTCAGCGTCTCGTCCAGGTCGGCCGGGTGCAGTGCGTTGAGCAGATTGTCCAAATTGGTGGCATCGCCTTGCAGGGTGGTGGTCTTTGACACCGCCACCGAGGGCACGGTCTGTCCCGTTTCAAGGTGACCGCGACGATGGGCCGGGGGCACCAGGTTGATGCCCTGGGTGCCGAACACGGTGGCAATCTCGACATCGGCATGTACCCCGGCGGGGATGGACGACATGTCACTTGGGGAGACATGCAATGCCACTTTGATCAAGCCGTCCGGCAGCTCATGGCCGAGCGTTCCCACCTCCCCCACCGTCACGTCACGGAAGATGACGACAGATCCGGTCGAAATGCCGGTCCCGGAGGCCGGCACGTCGGCGTACACAACGTCGTAACTCGAGAAGTGACCGGTAAACGCGCTGAGCACGACGAAGGTCCCGCCGAAGACCAGCAACAACAAGGTCAGGCCGATCAAGGCATGCCGGCGTGTGTCAGTACTGCTGCTCACCACGTCACCCCGAGAACTTGATCCCGCTCGAGGTGCCCCAGAAGGCCAGGGTCATCAACATGTCGGACAGGGCGATGATGACGATGCTGGCTCGGATGGCCCGGCCGGCCGCCCGACCCACTTCTTCTGGTCCACCCCGCACCGTGTAGCCGTAGTAGCAGTGCATGACGGTGATCAACACCACAAAGACCCACACCTTCGTCATGGACAGCAAGACGTCTCTGGCGGTCAAAAAAGCATGGAAGTAGTGGGCGTAGGTGCCACCACCCTGATGGGCCACCAGAATCACGGTGACCTGGGTGGCCAGGTACGCGCCTGAAAGGGCAATCAGATACAGCGGCGTGACCACAATCAAGGCCGACACGAGCCGGGTGGTGACCAGGTACGGCAGGGAGCGGATGCCCATGACCTCGAGGGCGTCGATCTCGTCATTGATGCGCATGGCCCCCAACTGAGTGGTGAACTTGCAGCCCATTTGGGCCGCCAGGCCGAAGGCGGTGATGAGTGGGGCGATCTCTCGAGTGTTGGCGTAGGAGGAGAGATAGCCGGCCAAGGGAGCCAGGCCGATGATCTGGAGGCCCTGGTACCCCTCGAGCCCGATGGTGATGCCAACGAAGGCCGCGATCACGAAGACCACCAGCACCGTGCTGGCGGCGACCGCCATCAGTCCGCCCCCAAAGGTGACATCGGCCAAGAGCCGGTACACCTCGTTACGGTGACGCAGCGCCACGTACGGGATGTTGGCGAAGGTCTTGCCCGCGAACACCACAAAACGGCCTATCCAGGCCAACTGCTCGGTGGCCGCCTGCAGCAGGTGCGGGCCCTTCACCGGTTGGACCATTGTCGGAGCGACCTGGCTCGTGGATTCCGTAATAGCCGTCACGGAATTCTCGGCGGGACGAGGACCAGGAAGATTTCCGTCAGAACAATGTCGACAAAGAACAGGGAGATCCCAGTCAGTACGACGGCCTGAGTCACCGCTTCGCCCACGCCAGCTGGTCCCCGTTTGGCCGTCATGCCCTTATACGAGGCCACCACGGCCGCGATGAGCCCGAAGATGGCCGCTTTCAGTGTGGACTCAATGAGGTCCGCTGGTTGGGAGAACGTGGCGAACGAGCTGAGGAAGCCACCGGCCGAGCCGTGCAGCACGGTCAGGTCGGCGAAATACCCGCTGGCGATTGCACTGAAGGCCACAATGCCGTTGAGCAGAACAGCCACCACCATGGTGGCCAGCATGCGGGGTGCCACCAAGCGTTCCAGTGGATTGATCCCCATGACTTCGAGGGCCGCTATCTCATCTCGGATGGTGCGGGCGCCGAGCTCGGAACAGATGGCCGATCCTCCGGCCCCGGCCAGGAGGAGCGCCGTAACAATGGGCGAGGCCTCGCGCACCGTCCCGATGGCGTCGACCGCTCCGACAAACGAGGAGGCGCCGATCTGGCCGGCCAGGCCTCCCACCTCGAGCACGACCACCAATCCAAATGGAATGGCGATGAGGACTGCCGGCAGTACGGACACTGAAGCCAGGAACCAGGCCTGGTCGACGAATTCCCGCCAGGCAAACCGTCCGTGGAAGAGCTCCCGGACGGTGGCGGCAATGGTGTCGAGCACCAAGGCATAGAGCTGACCTAACGATTCGACGGTCCGCCGAATTCCACCGGTGGCGGACCGGGCGGTGCCCCAGAATTGCTCGAAGGGCGTGGGGTAGCGGTCGACGATCTGTTCAGTTGTCAGGCCACTTGCCACCGACCGTCATCACCCCCCGCTGTCCCCCGCTCTTCGGGTCACAGCACAGCACATCGCCAGTTAGTTCGCGTCCAATGCGCCAACCGTGCCGGCTTTCCCACCGGTCACTACCAACTCCTTCATCGTCCCCTCGGCACCAAAGAGCTCAATGCGCCATTGCTCCATGAGCGCAGTGGTGTCGCGATCATCGGGATGGAAGCCCTTGGCGTTGTACGACCATAGGTGGGTAATCACGTCCTTCCCCAGAAAAGGCGAACGTCGCAAGGCAGCCAGGCTGCGCACCAGGCGAATGGGGTGTCGGTAGGTGTCCGGGTCGATGGCCAGGGACCCCACCGTGCTAGCCACGATCGCCAATAGGAAGCCGATAGTGGTGGCTTGCATGATGATCACCCTGCGCCGGTGGTTGCCGACGCAGTGCTGATAGACGTCAAAGGCCACCGACTTGTGTTCGGACTCCTCAAGGGCGTGCCAGGTGAAGAGGGACTTGACCTCGGGCACGGTCTCGAGCATGTCCCGTGCTTCGGCATCGCCCAGGATTTTCTCGGCCAATGTGGCCGTGTAGTGCTCGAGGGCGGCCGTGACGGCCAATTGATAGGACTTGGGTGTCGTCCGGGCCAGCAGCGCCATGCCGTGCTTGGTGCTCCGATCGATGAGGCGGGTCGGATAGCCCAGCGCGCCCAAGTCGTCATTGAAGCTTCGATGCTCGCGCCCGTGCATGGCCTCCTGACCGATAAACCCGGCTACTTGCCTCTTCAATTCGGGGTCAGTCACCTTGTCCCGGTAATTCCGGACCGAACGGACGAAGAAGTCCTCGCCTTCAGGAAACATGCAGGACAAGTTGCTCACGATGTGACTCATGGCGATGTCGTGATCGATGTAGTGCCGCGGCATGGCCCCGCCGCTGGGGTAGTTGATGGAGACACGTCGGGTCTTGATGGTGCGAGTGGGCACCTCGCTCAGCGTGGCCGTGCGGCTCATGAGACTTCCTCCAGTGATTGTGGCTCGAATGCTCGAGCGGGTTGGTCGACAGTGGTGAACGAGTAGTCATCGAGCGGAAAGGTACGGCTGGACTTGCGAGCCGCCGCCGCGCTGGTGGCGCGTAAGAACGGAGTATCGCCGTGGTGGTCGAAGTAGTAGCTGTGGGCGGCTCCGCAGTTGTTGGTGTTGAACAGCGACGTGGCCATCCGAGCCCGCATCACTGCCGTCCAGCGGCTGGTCGCGTCCTCTCGAACCTCGACCGCCGTGCTGCCCAACCGATCGGCCTCCCCGACAACACGGACGATGTGAGCCGACGCCGTCTCGACCAATTCGTGCCACGTCCCACCGGTCCAGCCGTACGGGCCGAAGATCATGAAGTGGTTGGGCAGCTTCGGAATGCTCACCCCTTCATAGGAAGAGAGCCGCTCGGTGGCGTAGTAGGTAGCCAGGTCGAAGCCGTCCCTCCCCCGCACCGGTGTGCGGCGAAAGTTCTCAGGGTCTGAAGCCAATCGAAAGCCGGTGGCCAGGATGAGCGCATCCACTGCGTGTTCGGTACCGTCGACCGTGCGCACGCCGCCCGCCGTGACTCGGTCGATGTGATCGGTGACCAAATGCACGTGCGGCGAATTGAAGGTCTTGAGGTACGTGCTGGAGACGGAGGGGCGTTTGCACCCAATGCCGTAGCTCGGAGTCAGTTGGCGACGAACTTCAGGGTCGCGTACCTGCTGTCGGTACCAGACCCGGCGATTCAGGGCCGCCATTCCCTTGGCGATGAAGGGCACGCGTCTATGGTTGAGGACCAGATCGATCAGCACCAGCTCGCTGCCCCTGGTGGCCACCCTGCGCACCACTTCTTGCACTGCCGGCACCTTGCGATACAGGCGGTGAAGCATCGGCGGCGTCCGGGGATCGATTTTGGGTCCGACCCAAATTGGAGTGCGTTGGAAGACCGTGAGCTCAGCCACCTTCGGGGCGATCTCGGGAATGATTTGGACCGCACTGGCCCCGGTCCCGACGATGGCAACCCGCTTACCGGACAAGTCGTACTCGTGGTCCCAGGCGGAGGAGCGGATGACCTTGCCGCCGAAGTCGCCGATACCGTCAATGTCGACCGGCTTCGGGTCGACGAAGGCGCCGATGGCGCTCACCACGTAACGGGCCGTGACCTCTTGGCCCCCAACCATCAGACGCCACAGGTGTTGCTCGTCATCCCACGAGCGACTGGTGACCTCACTGTTCAGTCGTACATGCGGCAGCACGTCGTAGCGTTCGGCGCAACGATCGACGTAGGCCTTGACCTCACGACCGGGTGCGAAGACCCGGGACCAGTCTGCGTTGAGTTCGTAGCTGAACTGATAGGCCTGGGCCGGGATGTCCACCGCGATGCCCGGATACGTGTTGTCCCGCCAGGTCCCGCCAATATCGCCGGCCCGCTCGAATAGGACGAAATCTTCAATGCTCGCTCGACGCAAAGCGATGCCCATGCCGATGCCGCCCAGACCGGCGCCGATCACGGCGACGTGGTGATCCGGCAACACCGTCGCCAGGCTCACTCGGCCGCACTCCATCGCATCTCGGCACATTAACTTACTACTAGTAGATTTACTAGACCCCTGTTAGAATGGTCCAAATGCAGCACTTCGAGCGGGCATTCCAGAGTTTGCATACTTCGAGTAGCAATCAAGCATGACCGCGGTCGCTCCCCGCACTCGAGGCCCTGGCCGGCCCAGTCGCACCGACTCCGAGCGCTCACTGCAGCGCCAGCGGCTGCTCGAACAGGCCATGGACGCCATCCGCCTCCACGGTCCCAGCGTGTCGGTCGATGAGATCGCCACCCATGCGGGAGTGAGCAAACCGGTCATTTACGCCGAGTTCGGCGACAAAGCCGGCATCGCCGACGCCATCGCCCTGGAGCGAGCCGAGCTGGTCGAGCGCACGCTCATTGAAGAACTGGCAGCCCGACACACTGTCGACACCGCCGTGGCTGTTCGCATGGCGGTCAACGCCCTCATTGGCGTGGTCATCGACGAACCAGAGATCTACGCCTTCATTGTGCGTTCGGTACGAGCGGCCGACACGGGACTCCTCGACAACGCCCTCATCCGGACCCTGCATTCCCGGGTCGGCATTCTCACCTCACTCTTGGCCCCCAGCGGGGACAAGGCGATGATGTCGGTGGTCACCCATGGGGTATTCGGCTTCATCTTCATGGCCGTTGAGTCCTGGCAGATCAGCCGCACGCCCTCGCAGGAGGAACTGGTCGACACCATCGTCACGCTGGTCCAGCACGGTTTCCAGACTCTGGGCGGTCCGATTGCGTCCGAACAGCCTTCCTGAACCCCAGGGAAGTCATGTGGCTGTAACACCAGGCCCTACATCTGCGTTATGTGGCGGTAATCCTGGTCATCCATAGTAAGCAGGCAGGCAACAACTGAGAAAAGGACCTTCATCAATGAGACGTTCGAACCGACCTGAAAATGCAGCGCATCACCATGGCAGGCTCCTGGCGGTAGTCCTGGCCGTAGGATCGATAACCGGCGGCCTGTTGATTGAGTCAACCGGCGCCGGGGCATCTTCGGGTCCCAAGGGTTCAGCGAAAGTGGGTTCCAAGACCTACAAGTTCCCCAACGGATCGTGCCTCGGGAACGGCTCCCATGTGCAGACCATTCTCTTCGACAAAGGCAACAGCTTCACGGTCACCGGCAAGCTCAAGCATGGCAAGTTCACCAATGCCATAGCCGGATTAGTCGAGAACAAGACGGAAATACCCATCGACCCCAACAGTGGCACGTCTTCTTCGAAGGGTGGCACACTCAAGGGTTCTGGCCTGACAACCACATCGAAAATCACTGTGAAGTGGTCCTGCTAGGCCCGTCCTCCTTGTAAGGCGCCTCCTGGCACAATGCAGACATGACGGACCAGGTCGTGCAGGCAAAGGCGTCTTACCGCAGCCAAACCAGCCTTCCGACTGAACTCAGGCATCGATGGGGAATTGAAGCGGGCGGAGAAATGTCTTTCATCGACCTAGACGGAGCGGCCTTGGTCCTGCCGGTCCTCCGTGGCTGATGCTTCAGCTTCCAGCGCACGTCGGTCTTCCGGACCCGCGTCCGACGGTTCTCAGAATGGTGGAAGTCGCGACACGACATCCCCAGATGAAACTTGTGAATCCCGAAGCCGTAGCCGCGGCGAAGACCCTGCATGCAACTCTTTGGCTCTCGCCACGAGGAGCGTCCGGAATCCGGCCCTTGGTGCTCGATGTGGAGGGCATTCCTTGGCAAACCGTCCATCTCGTCTGAACTTCAATGGGAGTTGCAGCCACGGCATATAATCTGTAACGACCATCACTTCGTGTGATCACATGAGGCCAACTACACGTTGGTCGGGGGGAGCTGACGTGCATCGATTCGGAGTAGTTGTCGTTGGCGTCTTCTCGGCATTTCTCGTAGCCGCGCTCGCGCTGCCTGCTGAAGCTTCAGATTTGCAGACACGTTCGGCCTCGGTTGAAGCGACAACGACGCAGTCCAATTGCCTCGACGGAGTGCAGACGAAGGATGGTGCTGTCATCGGTCAAGACTTCGAGGATGCAGTGTGCACCGAAGTTCTGAGTGACCTGGACGGTGAAGGAACACTCCTTGATCTGCCCGTCATCACGCCGACTTCACTCCCCGCAACAGACCCACTGAGAATCATCTTTGACGGAAAAGCAAACGGCGGAAATCTCGCGCAAACATTCATTTTTACATCCGTCGCTAACCCGCTCAACCCAAATAACACTCTTGTCAGCGAGCCCTGCGAGATCGTTCTCTATCCGATTGCGTACCAAGGACAAGAGATGTCAGGAGCAGTCTCGGATACGTTGCACTCTATTCTCTCGCACGAAATAATTCACTGCTACCAGCACGTGGTGTTCTCCAACGATGCCAATGAAGCATCAGTCCCGGATTTCATCATAGAAGGAACAGCGCAATACCTCGGCAATCTCTACGCCGACTACCCAATACCGGCTACAGCAGACGTCTGGCGTAAGGGTTGGCTCCATGACACAGACATAGATCTCGTACAACGGTCCTACGATGCCGTCGGATGGTATTCGCTGGTGGCCGACGTCAATGGCGACTTGTGGGACAAAATGGTTCCGGCTTGGCAGGCCTACGAAACCGGCGGTGCCGCAGCATTCATTGCTGCGCTTGGCGGGGATTCGCAAGAGGTTGAGATGGATTGGGGTCCTTCCCTCTTGAACAACCCTGACTGGGGAGACGCATGGACCACCCCCGGCCTCTTCGTCCCAGCCGATGCCCAGCCAGAAACTCTAAGTGGGACAGTGACCGAGAGCGGAGAATCCAACGGACAGTCGGTAGAACCACTGGCTGCCGTCATTGACACCGAAACCGAAGTGCCAAATGGAACCCTGACAATCAGTGTCACGGGCGGCTACGCCTCAGTGCACGGAAGCGGCGACGACCAGGATTACCTGGGCTTCACTGACGAAACTTTTTGCGTGGGCAGTCACGCCTGCAGTACGACGAGTTGTCCCGGTTCGGATGCAAGCGTAACCCTGCCCCTCCTCTCCGCTCCGTACACGCTGGCGGTGACGGGCGGAGGACTCGGAGCGAAGTACACAATTACAAATACTCCCAATGCCCCACCCCAACTCGAGGCCGATGACAGTTCGTGCTTCCCAACCCCACCCGGCCCGGACAACGGACCGGGCGGTGGTGGTGGCGGTGGCGACCAAGGGACCAGTGGAGGAGGAGGTGGCGGCGGCGGCAACAACGACAGCGCCTTTTCCGAAGGCGATCCCCATCTGCAGACTCTCAACGACAATTCTTATGATTTCCAAGGAGCCGGAGAGTTCACACTGATCCGATCGAACAGCGGGGACATGGATATACAGGCTCGCCAAGAGCCTCTTGACAACCACAATCCCTGGGCGGCAGACACCGCTGTTGCCATGCGCGTCGGGAAGACAAGAATTGAGGTTGATCCGGGAACGCAGGCTCACATACTGATCAACGGCCACCCCTTCCATGTCACGAAAGAAACCGTCAAGCATCTCCCGGATGCTGGGGAACTGACGGTTACCACCGCCAACACCGTGTCGGTGCAGTGGCCCGACGGCAGTGTGGCCCAATTCGACGTTGATGGTCGCGGCATCAATGTCACTTTCACGACGTCACCTGCTGAAGCCGCCCACCTCAAGGGTCTACTGACTGCGCTGACCCACGTGACGCCTTCGGGCAACGTCAAGCTGGAGGGGGGCAACGGCGCCCATTTCACCCTCAATCTCTCCACCCATGCAGGGTTCAAGACCCTTTACGGCGCATTTGCCAACAGCTGGCGAATCACTCAGCGAGCGTCGCTGTTCACCTACGCACGAGGCAAGAACACCAAGACGTACACAAATGCAGCGTTCCCCTCATGGTCGGTAAGCCACCAGTCGGCGCCCTTGTCGACAAGAGAGGCGGCGGTACGCGCGTGCCTACAGAGCGGCATCACCAATGGAGCCCTCCTGACAGATTGCGAGTTTGACGTTGCGACGACCGGTCAGACGTCGTACGCCCGTGATACCTATCAGATTCAGACTGGCGTTGCGACGGAAGAGAGGGCAGACATACCGTTTGCAGCGAACGCAATCATCCCGGCCCACAAAGTGCCGCCCCAGGCCAATACGAACCTAACAACTTCCACCACGCTTCCTGAATCCACCACGACATCGGCTCCGGCTAACACGACACAATCGATCGCCTTTTACAACAACAACCCATGCGCATTGATCACAGCCGACCAAATTGAAAGTGTTCTTGGCCCGCCGCCCGAACAGTCTCCCGAGTCAAGTCCCAACTCCAATGGAACTGGTGGCTGTTCGTACCTGTCGACATCCAGTCAGCATCAAGGCCTGACGTATCAGTTTGTGAATGGGCCCCTAACTGCGAACTACAAACAGAATGCGATTGGCGGTCCATACGTGAGCGAACCATCCCTTGGCACTGGAGCGTTCTGCTCCAAGAATACCGAATCGGGCGGAGCCGGGGTGTACTTCAATGTCGGCACCTACAACGGCACGACCGAGCGAATGGTGCTTTCGGTGAACAACAACAAGATTCAGAATGGAACCAACGTTGAGACCCCATCCACAAACTGTGCGGAGGAGACGGCACTCGCAAGCGACGCACTGGCTCGTCTATCCGGGTAGTTCAGTAAGCGAAGACCGCCCATCGCTTACGCCATTCAACCTGAAAGCGAATGCTTGGCGCAGTGATTCCGTCTGGGGTTCCCGGAGGCTCTGGGGAGCACTAGGCGTGCTGTTCCTCCGGCTGGGCTCCTAGGTCTCCGACTGAAGCAGTTCCTCAATAAGGGTGCATTCGTTCGTCTGGTCGATGATCATGGCTCCAGCCGCGGCGCGGACTTCCGGAAGCTTGGCGTGCTGCTCCGCGTAGTTGGCCATCTCAATACCACCCTCATGGTGGCGAAGCATCAACTGGAGGAACAGCCGGTCGAAGGCGACACCTTTGGAGGACGCGAGCTGCGTGAGTTGCTCACTCGTTGCCATCCCCGGCATCTGACTCGACCCCATCGGCGCCATTCCAGTCATCGAGACACCTCGAGCCTTCTGGTCCTTCTGCATCCATGCCATCACGGGATCCGTCGACAGTTGCGGCATGTTCCAGTCGCTGAGCCAAGTTCGCATCATGCCGATTTCTTGCGACTGCTCGACCAGGATCTCGCGGGCGAGGAGCCGAACGGACGGCGATGTGGCGTTGATTACCGCCTCATTGGCCATCAAAACGGCCTGACCGTGATGTATCGACATGGCTTGAGCAAATCCGACGTCGACCGCGCTGGGTTTGGACGACGATGACAACAAAGTCAACGGATGGCTCACGATCGTGAATCCAACTGCCGTGGTGCCCACGCCGATCAGCATGGCCACAGCAAGTGCCAGCGTTATCTTCCATTTCGAGAACGGCGTCCGTTCCACGCTCAACCTTGCGTGTCGGCGGGAAGTTGGTAGTGCAAGACCATGAAACCATTGTCCTGGCACGTGACCCACAATTGGTCGTTCGGCTCGAAGGCCGGTGGGGAGGTGCACCAATCCGCCGACATGCTCGGATGAACGGTACCCAGCAGCATCTCGGCGGTGGGGATGCCACCAGACAGCACGCCCGGTGCCTCGTATGTCTCCGCGTGGGGCGAGTTGATGAGCTTGCTTGCCTTGCCGACTTGGGCCGGCGGATTGAAGTAGGCGACCTCTCTCGGCTCGAGCGGATTGCTGATGTCAGTGAGGCGAATGCCCGACTCGAAGTAGCCGCAAGCGAGCAGGCTGGGATCGACCGGTCGGTTGATGCTGCAGTAGTGCGCGTCATAACCAAACGCGCCGTCGCCTCCGATATCTCGTTGTCGTATCACCGTGTTGACTGGTCGGTCGATCGCCAGCCGATATTCACGCACCACAATGGGGTGGGCCAAATTGTCGACGTTGAGTAGCCGCACTCCGCCCCCGAAGGCTTCGTCGACGGCGTACAGATAGTGGTGACCGTTCGAAATGAATGGAATGGTCATCTGTGAAAACAATCCGTCGCTCCACGTCACTGCACCGATTTGGCGGATCTGAGGATCGGGCACATGGTCCTGAATCTGGCTGACATCTAGGATCTGGACGCCAGCACTGGGAATCGTCTGAACGCCGTACATGACGCGGCCGTCCGGACTTAGAGAAGCGCCGTGGTTTCCCAGACCGATCTGGTTGGCATACACAACTTTTGGCGCCCGGGGATTGCTCACGTCAATCGCTGTGAGCTCGCCGAAGCCGCTCATCGAATAGTAGGTGTCACCATCGGGTGAGAACACCGCTTCGTGCCCGAGTACGGCAGTCGGCACGGTCAAGGTGTCGTCGAGCGCGTTCATCAGCACCGGATGGGCGCAGTTCTCCGCGATGTTGTAGATGTCGAATGTCAGCGCTCCAATGCCCGCCGGATCGGGTACGCCCGTTGCGGCCAGGAGACCCCGAGTCGGGTCAACCTTGAGGGACTCCCAGGTGCCAAGCAACATGGCCGTGGAACGCAACACAGCGGTCAATCGGGGCTTCGCCGGGTTGCTGACGTCGAGCACCGCTACACCCCCGCCGCCGCCCAGGGCGGCTGCGAAGTAACTCCCGATGTACTCACAATTCTTGTACGTCGCGCTGACCCACCCAGCGCCGTCACCTTGGTACTTTCCAACCAACGTCATATTGCAGCTGTAACCAAACTGCGACCGGCCCGACAAGCGATCCGCTTCGGGCACCTCGCCCTGGACGCCGTCCTCAGGATAGGAACCCGGGCCGCACGTGGCTGGCGCTACGTAGCCGGGTGGCTCCTGGCTTGCCGCACCGCTCGCACCCAAGTCACCGAACGGTCCGACGGAGACGCTGATGACTCCCAATGCCAACACGGATGCCAGCAATGCTGACGGATATCGTGCTCTCACCTGTAGCCCCCTCGACCGTCAAAGTATGACCGACGAACGCTGAATGACCACTTTGTCCGGCAATGAGTACAGATCGAGGGTCCACAGCACCTCGGACTGCCTTACGAGTGGGCCGTAGAGAACTTGAACCTCTGACTCCTTGCGCGTCATGCGTATTTTGCTCATTCAGGGTCGTTCATCCCGGACCATCGCAGACCGCTGATCAGGACATCTTGTTCACATCAGATCATTGCCGTTCATAGCCGACTGCCGGCGTTGCTTACATCGTTGCTTACACGCCGATTTCTTCTCAAGCCACCGATTGGGCCCATATGCGGCCCTTCTGGGGACCCGGTCACTACCCTGAACGACTCCCGAGTGAGCGCACTTCGGCGCCTCGCACCAAGGCCCGATCCGAGGCGTCAGTCAGCCACAAGCAGACCCTTCGTTTCTACAGGTCGGTCACCGAGAGACGAGAAAGCAATTCGCTGGTCATAGGAACGACGATCGGATCCAACGCTGTGCCATGGAACACATGGGGCCGTGACGAACCTCGGGTTAGAGCAGCGTGGACTTCCCGGGGGCAGTTGAAGCCAGGTAGTCACTGCCCCCGGCGTAAGAAACGACATACGTTGGGCTGAGCAAGAGGGCCACAGCCGCCAGGACCGATACGGAGCAAGTGGCGAGCCCGTTGGCATTGGTGGTGGCCGTACAGGTGGCCAAGGAACCATCAGCGAAGGTGACGCTCTGCCCAGCAAGTCCTTTCCCTGTGGTTTTCGAGGTCAAAGTGCCCGAGTACGTCACCTTGATCGACAGGATTGAGGAAAGGACACTGATTGTGCCAGCCACCAAGGTCGTGGAGGCCTTGCCCACTGTGAAGCCCTGTTGGACTTGAGAAGCTGCCGAATAATTGGCGTTCCCCGCTTGATTGGCGTCGATGGTGCAGGTCCCGATCCCCGTGAACGTCACCGTTGCACCCAGGACACTGCACACCGAAAGGACAGCAGCACTGAAGGTCACCGGCTTGCCCGATGCCCCCCCGGTAGCGCTGACGGTGTAGGTGCCACCGAAAGTAGCGTTGGAGGGTACGGCCGACGTGAAGGTGATGTGCTGGGCCGCTGGTGTTGCCAACGCAAAGATCGTTCCGGTCAGCTGGCTCAGCGTCGGGCTCGATGTGGAATCAAAAGTGACTGCCATGTTGTTCTGACCGGTGCCGCAAGACGCGTCAGTCGTAAACGTGGGCCCTGGATCACCCATTACTGGTTCCCACGCTCCGTTGCCTCCAGCGCCCCCAGCCGGGTTGTACCAGTACTCGGCCGTGACATCTTGAGGCACACAGGTATTGACACTCAGCTGCGAGAAAGTCGACCCAGGTGTGGCTTCAACGTCGTAATACGTACCATTTGATCCGTCGGCATTGCTTGGCGTGAATGTCGGTGTCGGCGTCGATGGTGGTTGGGCGGTGTACTGAGAGACGACGACGGTTCCAGTACCGCCTGAAGCGCTGGCGGTGACACCTGCGTCTGACGCCGTGGCCGGAACGCTTGGATTCGAGGTCGACGATGCCGTTGCCGTGGTCGAAGTAGGTGGTCCGCTCACGTGGATCGTAATGGGACCCGTCACCGCATCGGGATCGACTCCGTTTGACGCCGTCACCGAGAATGTGAAGGTACCTGACGAGCTGGGTATGCCCGAGAGATCACCCGAGGTGGCATCGAGCACCATCCCAGTTGGCAATGAACCGCTCGACACCGCGAACATTGGGCTCGGGTCGCCATTCGCCGCAAAGGCATAGGGACCATACGCAGAACCGACTGACGCCGACGATGGTGGACTGTCGGCGCTGAAAGTAGGAGCTGATCCGGTTGGGGTCGTTGTGGTACCGGCGACCTTTTCAATCTCATTATTGGACACGTCTGCGACGTAAAGGTCTCCCGTCATTGAATCAACCGCTACAGCGAGGAGGGTCCCGAGATCCGACGTGGTTGCCGGACCTGGAGTGGGGGCACCGAATTCACCGTCGCCCGCCACGACGGAGAGCGTTCCATCAGACGTGATCCCTTCGATTACGTCAGTTCCAGCATTTGCCACGTAAACCTCGCCGGAAGTCGGATCTACGGCTACTCCGAACGGGAAACCGAGAGCCGAGCTGGTAGCAGGACCTGGCGTGGGGGCGCCAGCAGTTCCATTGCCAGCAAAGATCGAGAGGCTGCCGTTGGGTGTGACTTCTTCGATGACGGAATCGCTCTGGTCGGCGATAAAGAGGTCACCGCTCGATGGATCAACGGCCACGCCGTAAGGGCCAGCGAGATCCGAGCTAGTGGCCGGGCCTGGCGTCGGGGGACCCGGAGTTCCGGTACCGGCCACGATGGAAAGAGTGCCCGCGGGCGTGACCTGCTCGACATAGAAATTGAGGAAGTCCCCGATGTAGAGATCACCCGTCGTTGGATCAATGGCCACTCCAGCGGGTGCATTGAGGTCTGAACTGATGGCGGGCCCTGGCGTGGGGGGGCCAGCAGTTCCGGTCCCGGCCACAACGGAAAGAGTGCCGTCGGGCGTCACTTCTTCGATCACGTTGTTTCCCTGATCTGCGATATAGAGGTCACCGGTAGCTGGATTGACGGTCAATCCGAATGGTCCATTGAGGTCTGAGCTGGTGGCCGGGCCTGGTGTCGGGGTGCCAGCAGTTCCCGTACCGGCCACGATGGAGAGCGTGCCGTCGGGTGTGACCTTTTCGACTTCGTTGTTGCTCAGATCGGCTATGTAAATGTCTCCGGTAATCGGATCAACCGCCAATCCAGCGGGCGCGCTGAGGTCTGAGCTGGTGGCCGGACCTGGCGTGGGTGGGCCAGCAGTGCCCGTGCCCGCAAAGATGGAGAGAGTCGCCTCCGAAGCAACCGTAAGGGAAATGATGCCGGTCACTGCGGGAGGGTCGACACCATTGGCGGCGGTGATTTGGTAGTTGAACGTGCCGGTGGTGGTAGGAGTACCCGACAGGATCCCACTGGTCGGGTCAAGACTGAGCCCGCTGGGCAGAGAACCAGTTGAGACCACGTAGGTGGGAGAGGGCGAACCTCTCGTGATGAAGGTGTACGGCCCATAGGGGGCACCTACCGCCGCACTTGCCGGTGGACTTTCGGCCGCGAAAATGGGGTCGGGCGCTTGTGGCGGCGATACTGCCGGAGCAATCCTTTCAATGACTTCGTTGCCCGCGTCCGCAACGTAGAGATCACCCGTCACTGCATCAACCGCCACCCCATATGGGGCAGTGAGGTCAGAATCGGTTGCCGGACCGGGAGTAGGAGGACCGTAACTCTCGGTGCCCGCCACCACTGACAGCGTGCCGTCAGAAGTGACTTCTTCAATCACGTTTTCGAACCTGTCGGCGATGTAAAGATCGCCCGTGGTCGCATCGACGGCCACCCCATCCGGATCGTTCAAATCCGAGTTGGTGGCCGGACCGGAAGTCGGATCGCCAGAACGGCCGTCGCCGGCAACAATGGAGAGTGTCCCGTCCGGTGTTACCTCTTCAACAACGGCGTTGTTATTGTCGGCTATGAAAAGGTCGCCCGTAGTCGAATCAACGGCCACCCCTTGCACGGATCCGAGGTCAGAACTGGTGGCTGGCCCTGGTGTAGGTGCCCCTTGTCGGCCGGTGCCGGCAACGACAGAAAGGGTGCCGTCGGGTGTCACCTCATCAACGACCTCGTTAGCATCGCCGATGTAGAGGTCGCCAGTGGTTTGATCAACGGCCACCGCAGTCGGATCGTCCAACTTCGAGATCGTGGCCGGCCCTGGCGTGGGAGTACCAGAATGGCCGTCTCCGGCAACAATGGAGAGGTACCCGTTGGGAGTGACTTCTTCAATGACGTTGTTCCCCGAGTCGGCGATGTAGAGGTCGCCAGTGACCGGGTTGACCGCCAACCCCCATGGAGCGTTGAGATCCGAGTTGGTGGCCGGGCCAGGCGTGGGCGTACCACCAGCACCACCAGCCACGACAGACAGAACGCCCGCAGAGGTGACCTTTCCAATCAGCTGAGCTCCATCGTCGGAGAAATACAAGCTTCCGGTGGTCGGATCAAATGCCACCCCAAGCGGAACATTTAGTGCCGAGCTGGTGGCGGGCCCGGGCGTGGGACTTTCATCTGCGCCGGTTCCGGCAAAAATGGAAAGAGTGGACGCTGGCACAACCGTGATGGACAGCGGAGGTGTCGCGGCATCGGGACTTACTCCGTTGCTGGCGGTGACTTCGAATTCGAATGTTCCCGCTGCCGTCGGAGTGCCAGACAACTCGCCTGAAGCGGCATCGAGTGACAGGCCACTGGGAAGAGAACCACTTGACACTGAGTACGTCGGAGCAGGTGAACCGCTGGCGATAAAGGCATATGGCCCGTAGGTAGCGCCAATCGCCGCATTCGTGGGCGGATTGTCGACCTCGAAAGCAGGTGCTTCCGGAGAAGACGGAGGAGGGGCGAGCTGTTCAATCATGTTGTTGGATTGATCGGCGACATAGAGGCCACCCGTCCCTGTATCAAACGCCACTCCAGTAGGCGTTTTGAGAGCCGAACTGGTGGCTGGGCCGGGCGTCGGCCTGCCAGCGGTGCCGGTGCCCGCGATGATGGACAGAGTACCGCCGGGTGTGACCTGCTCAACTTCGTTATTACCGCTATCGGCAATGTAGAGGTCGCCTGTCGTCAGATCGACGGCCACACCAGCTGGTTCATTGAGCCGTGAACTTGTGGCGGGCCCGGGGGTCGGACGACCAGCGATTGGGGAATCCATACCCGCGACTACGGAAATCGTGCCGGTAGGGGTTAATTGCTCGATCGAGTTGTAGCCATAATTCGTAATGTAGAGGTTCCCGTTTGTCGGATTGACCGCTACCGCAACAGGCTGGGCGGTGGCAGATCCGACCACAGTCGAGAGCGTGCCGCTCGGGGTTACCTGTTCGACACCATGATTGTAAAGGTCGGCGATGTAGAGAATGCCCGTCGATGGATTGACCGCTACTCCAATCGGGTTATTAAGGTCCGAACTGGTGGCGGGTCCGGGGGTCGAGGCCCCAGGTACGCCGGTCCCCGCGACAACCGAAAGTGTGCCGCCGGGCGTGACTTCCTCGATCACGTTGTTTGAGTTATCGGCGATGTAGAGATCTCCCGTCGTCGGATCAATGGCCAACCCCTGAGCTGAGCCAAGATCCGAGTCCGTGGCCGGACCCGGCGTCGGGGTCCCCGATACACCGGAACCAGCGACAACCGAGAGAGTCCCATTTGGTGTGACCTGTTCGACAGTGTGGTTGTCGGTATCGGCGATATAGACGTTGCCAGTCGCGGAATCTACTGCCACTGCCGTGGGGAGATTCAGATCCGAGCTGGTGGCCGGGCCCGGAGTAGGAGGACCAGATTCACCTGTACCGGCGACAATAGAAAGTGTCAAAGGAGCGTCGCCAGCCAATGCCGGACTCGCCATCAACACTTCTCCTCCGCCAATGATGACGATGGCGAAAGCAACTGCAGGGAAGACCCGAACTCCTCGCCTCAACGATGACGTTTTGCCAGAAGACATCCGCTTTGTTGCCGTGCTCAGTCGGTCCAAGATGCTTCGACTTCCCCCAGAGGATGCGGAGGGATCGGATGACACGCGAAACCTACGATTGCGATTGTCCGCCATGAGACATTCCTCCCGCCAGAAAAGCGATGTACGCCAAAAATGACGTCCGCGCCAGGACCATAGCCGGGAAGAGCTGGAGTCCCAACCGCCCACTCAACCGCCCACTTTGACCAATGCATCACTCCGTCAATGGGGATCATCGGATCTCAGCGGGGAGTCCCTGGTAGCTGACATCCCCCCGAACGCGACGAAGGTGCTTCACGCTTGGAGTTGTGAGGCAACGAACGGGAAGCACCTACGTCGTCACTGACCCTAGTGAGATCGTCGAGGCCCTGGTGGGTCTCAAAGACGTCCGGGTCCTCCACTACGAGCGTCGAGGGCCTGACGTCGAGCTCATGGTCGAACAGACGCCCGGAGTGGTCCGATGTGCGAGCTGTGGAGGACCGGCCCAGGTCAAAGAGCGTCCGGTGGTCCACTACGTGGACCTCCCGGTCTATGGCACGCCGATGTCTTTGGCCTGGAAGAAGCACCGCATGCGCTGTGTGAACGCGTCATGTCCGAGGAAGAGCTGGGTGCTGCGCGACCACCGCATCGCAGCCAAGCACTGCCTGCTCACCACCAGGGCGGCCAAATGGGCCACCGAACAGGTCGGACAGGGCCGGACCGTCAAAGAGGTGGCAAAGGAGCTCTCCTGTGACTGGCACACCGTCAACGACGCCATGACCACCTATGGCAAGGCTTTGCTCGAGGCCGATCGGAAGCGACTGAACAAGACCACGGCCATCGGGCTGGACGAGACCTCTTTCGTTCGATCGGGCGCGCATCACCACACCAACTACGCCACCACGGTGGCCGACGTGGAGAACCACCAGATCATCGACATCTTGCCCACCCGCCGATACACCGATGTGGCGGGCTGGATCGACAAACAACCCATGGCCTGGAAAGAGCGGATCCGCTTCGGCGCCCTCGACATGTCGGCCACCTATGCCGCGGTGTACACGGTGATGTTGCCCAGGGCCTCCCAGGTGGTCGACCCCTTCCACGTCGTCTCATTGGCCAATCGCTGCCTCGATGCCATTCGACGACGAGTTCAGTCCGAGCAGACCGGACACCGTGGTCGAAAAGATGATCCGCTCTATCGGGCCCGGCGTGCCTTGGTGATGGGCGAGGAGAAGCTGGACCCCGACGCCACCGAGCGGCTGTGGTCGCTGCTCAAGCTGGGCGACCCCGGCGGTGAGGTCGCCATCGCCTATCGCATCAAAGAGCGCCTCCGTGACTTCTATCGAACCCGTAACCTCGACGAGGCCACCGCGATGCTCGAAGAGCTCCAACGACACTGCTTAAAGCGCGAGATGCCGCCCGAAGTGCAAAAGCTCGGACGCACGATCAAGGCCTGGTTTACCAAGATCACCAACTACCACCTGGCCAGGGTGAGCAATGGACCGACCGAATCGCTCAACAACCTGATCAAGCGCATCAAGCGCATCGGATTTGGCTTCCGCAACTTCGAGAACTACCGGATCAGAGCCCTGCTCTATGCCGGCAAGCCCAACTGGCGAGTTCTAGGCTCGATCGTCGTCCAATGAGGACGCGACCCCGCCAGAATCCGAAGAGCCGTCAATGGGTTCTGTTGGAGCGTTTCCCCTGGTCGTTCCTGGTGGGCCGTAGAGGACTCGAACCTCTGACCCCTTGCGCGTCATGCAAGTGCGCTACCAACTGCGCCAACGGCCCTTCCGCTATGACCCTACCACCAGGGCAAATCCCCCCGGCTCCCCCAATCAACCCCAAATGAGCACGCTGGACCCCGACTCCGTACGATGACAGCGTGACCAGCGCTAGCGCCACCAGCCCCATCCCGGACATGCAGGATCACCTGCGACGGATTGCCGAAGACGGCTACACCGTCCTCCCCAACGCCATTGAGCCCGACCTGGTCGATGAGATCAATGAAGCCCTCCTCAAGCTGGAGAAGGACCTCAATATTGCCCCTGCCAACAACCTGTTCGAAGGGCTGCACACCACCCGGGTCTACAACCTGCTCGTCCACGGCAAGACCTTCGAGAAGATCCCCGTCCATGCCAATGTGCTCCCCATCGTCGAAGGCGTGTTGGACGCAGGTCTGCTGATTTCGTCCCTCTCATCCATCGCCATCGGCCCGGACGAGCAGGCCCAACCCATTCACGCCGACGATCAACTCATTCCGCTGACCCGGCCGCACGTCCCGATTATCTGCAACACCATGTGGGCCATCACCGATTTCACCGATGAGAACGGCGCCACGAGACTCATTCCCAATTCCCATCTCGGCACCGAGGCGCCCAATCCCCTCGAGCCATACGACAGCATTCCGGCCGAAATGTCCAAGGGCAGCGTTCTTGTGTGGGTCGGCAGCCTCTGGCACGGCGGCGGCGCCAATCAGACCAACCAGCGTCGCGTCGGCATCGCCATGAACTACTGCGCCGGTTACATCCGCCAGCAAGAAAACCAGCAGCTGGGCATTCCACCCCAACTGGTCAAGACCTTTCCACGGCGCCTGCAAGAGCTCGTCGGCTACTCGGTCTACAACGGGCTCGTCGGGCACATCGACAAGCAACACCCGGCCAAGTACGTCCTCACGGAAAACGAAGGCGTCGACATGGTCTGGGACCTGCTCAAAGTCTGAGCAACTCCCCCACCAACTCTCACAACAAGGCCCGGCTACGCCGCCGGCAGCACCTGCGGAGCCACCGGCCACACGTAGTCCCGAGGATCGATGGGGTCCATCCCCTTACCTGAGCGCCAGCCGTCGTAACTCTCGGCCCATTCGCGGTGCCAACCCACCTGGGCTACGTGCAGCTGACTCAGGTCACCATCACGCAGCTCTTTGTATTGGGCGGCCAGCGCCAGGAGCACCCGGATGGAGGCGATGGCATCGGCCGACGCATCGTGCGCATTCCCGATGTCGACCCCGTAGTGCGTGCACAACGCACCCAATGTCCTGCTCCCCTTGCGCCACTTATCAAGATGCCGGTCCAGCACCACCGCGTCGAGCACCGGTCCGCGCCACCCACGCTCGAGCAGTCCGACACCAAGCAGGCGCTGCGCCTGGGTGTCGAGAATCGTCAGGTCGTAGTCGAGTTTCATGCCCACCAGCGGTACTTCCCGCTCGCTGGCCGAGACGACGGCATCGCACACCATGCCGATGGCCTCTCGGAGCGGCATCCCCTCACTGCGAGCCTGCTCAGTCGTAATGCCGTGCACATTGGTCGCTCCGGCCGGGATCTCACGACCCGGATCCACCAATCCGGCCGACGACGACACAACGTCGCCGCCCTTCATGGTCACCAGCGCATATGACACGGGAACGTCGTCGAAACGGTCGACTCCGGTGGTCTCGAAGTCGAATCCCAGCACGTCGCCCAATGTCCAACTACCCATGGCGCGAGCTTGGCACGACCCTGTGACAGAAGGGGTGAATACCCGTTCCGTCAGCCCGAATAGGCCACGGAAGGCGAAGAAGGCAGCACCATGGCCGACGGCGATGCCGACCCATCAGGTGCCGTAGCCACCGTTGCCCCCGCGCCGCAGGAGGCACCGATGCGGGCGATCGAGCCCTGCAGCGGCAGGTCCGACAGGGCGCTGGAGCTGCCCACGAACACGCCGTAGCAACCGGGCGCCACCCTCCAGTTGGCGAGGGCCGAGTCCCAATAGGCGAAGGAGCGATCATTGAGCGGGAAGCTGACCGTCGCCGTTTGCCCCGGTTGCAGCACCACCTTCTGGTACCCCTTGAGCTGCAGCGGGGGCTGAGCGTCGCCCGGTTGCGATGGCAGACCCAAATAGAGCTCCGGCACCGCGTCCCCAGCTCGGCTCCCCGTGTTGGTGACCTGCATCGTCACCGTTGCCACCGTGGCATCGCCCGACCCACCCGAGGTGACGGACAGGTCGTGGTACGAGAAGTTTGTATAAGACAAGCCAAAGCCAAAGGGGTAGGCCGGTGTGTACCCATGAGCGTCGAACCATCGATAGCCCACGAAGACGCCCTCGGTGTAGTCCACGTCGCCGTCAAGACCTGGATACGAGTTGAGGTTGCCGTATGTCTCCTCCTGCGTCGGCGACGCCGGAAATGTCACCGGCAACCTTCCCCCAGGTTCCGCGTCGCCAAACAGCACAGCGGCGATGGCGCTCCCACCCTGCTGCCCCGGGTACCAGGCCTCGACCACACCTTTGACCAAGTTGCGCCACGGGGTGAGCACCGGCGCACCCGTTTCCATGACGACAATGGTGTTGGGATTGGCTTTGGCCACGGCCTCAATCACCTGATTCTGCAATCCCACCGTGTACTGAGGATCGGACAGGTTGTTCAGGCTCGGCAGGCCCACACCCGGGCAATCGAGCGACAGACAGAGCTTGTCGCTGCCCTCGGTCTCACTGTCCTTCACGAACACCAACGCCACGCTGGCGCGAGATGCCGCCGACGCCGCCTCAGAAGGGATCAAGCCATCGTCATAGGTGACGCTCACCGACTTGCCGGCCCGCGCTTCAATGGCCTGCAGCGGATCGACCACCGACAGCGGTGTCACCTCCGATGAACCGCTCCCACGCACATACTCGTCGGCCCCCTGACCGATGACCGCGATGGACTTCAGCGAGTTGGAGTCAAGCGGCAGCACGTTGTCGTTGTTTTGCAGCAACACCGTGCCGCTCTCCTCGACATCCTTGGCCACTTGGTTGTCGGACGCTTGATTGATGCTGGCTTCACTGGCTGACCAGTTCCCGTGGTCAAAGTAGCCATAGGCGATCAGCGTGCGCAGTATCCGCGTCACGTGCTGATTGAGGGTGGCCATCGACACCAACCCACTGTCCAGAGCCGCATCGACCTCAACCGAGTTATACGAAGAGCCGAGGATGTCGAAGTCCAGGCCGTTGTTCAAGTTGGCAATGACGTCGTGCGCAGCGCCGGCGTCGGACATGACAATGCCCTGAAAGCCCCATTCCTTTTCCAGCGTCTGCTGCAACAAGAAGGCGTTCTCACAGGCGAACGTGCCGTTGACCCGGTTGTAGGAGCACATCACCGTGGCGGTATGGCCTTGTTGGACCGCGGCTTGGAACGGCACCATGTCGATCTCGTGCAGGGTGCGCTGGTCCACCACGGAGTTGGCGTACAGACGCCCTCCGATGGTCCCCGTCAGCAGCGGGACACCGGCATAGCCCTCCTGGTCGTTGGCCACGAAGTGCTTCACATCGGCCATCACGCCCTGGCTCTGCGCACCGTTAATCCAACTCACTGCCGTCGCTGCCGTCAGGTACGGGTCCTCGCCATAGGCCTCGTAGGTGCGGCCGCCCAACGGCGTGCGCATGATGTTCACGGTCGGCCCGTAAATGCCGTCGTAGCCCAGGTCCTTGGCATCCCGGCCCACCACCGTGCCGTACAGGTACGCATCGAAAGGATCAAAGGAAGCCGAGAGGGCGACACCGGCCGGCATGGCGGTCGCTGCCCCGGCGCCGGTATTGCCGCCACGAATCCCGAGCGCCCCGTCGGAGAATTGGACGGCCGGAATCCCAACATCAGGGATGGCGCCACCCGTCAATAACGTGATCTTGTCCGCGGTCGTCATCCGGGACTCGAGCAACACGGTCCGTGCGCTCGGCGACAACGTCGTATTGCACCAGGGCCGAGTGGCCATCGAACCGCATCGATTGACAGCGGCGTCAGCACGCAGCGAAGCACTCGCTCCCCCGCCGCTCGACAACACACCGGTCACCAAGGCCAGAGCAGAGCCGCCAGCCACCAGTCGAAGAAATCCGCCTCGAACCCCCACCAACCGGAAACGGTAGTACCCCAACCAAACGATTGCTGGGACATTCTCAATCTGGGAATCAGCCTCATTCGTCCCTACTGTTGAACAACGAGATGGCCACTACCCGACGCCTCTTACGTGAGGGAGGCCCGGTATTCCTCCAGAGCATCATCGGGGATGTGAGCGATCACATTGACCATTTCGTAGCGGATCTTTCGCCCCAGAACGAGCCGTAGAAGCTCCTTCGTTGGAATGTCCAGTCGCTGCGCGGCCTTTGACGCCATGAGTAGTTCAGGGGACATCTGGACCTCATAGCTCCAGTCCAAGGTTATGGAGCAGAACCTGGAGCTGCTCCTCAATCTGCGAATGAACGGCAAAGTGGTCAGTCATGACCAGCATGAGCCGACTGTCCTCGAGCGCAGCGAGCAATTCGATCGCCTCTTCAAGACCGAAGGTCACATACTCCGGGGGCTTCTGAGGCATCGCCGGCATGGCAGGAAAGGGTCGGCACCGGCCTGCACCTGGACACTCACGCGCCCGGAAATCTGAATTTTGGAGGCGGCGGTGAGAATCGAACTCACGTACGGGGCTTTGCAGGCCCCTGCCTAAACCACTCGGCCACGCCGCCGTGACAACAAGGCGGTCAGCCTAACGGCCCTGATGACTACCGCCGGAAGCGCCCCACCAGCCAGAAGGCACCACCGATGAGCCCCACAATGACGGCGATCTTCACGAAGAAGAAGATGATGCCGACAATGCTGCTCAGCGCCCAGAAGGCCACGAGCACTCCCACCACGGCGACGACCGAAACGGTGGCGAAGTGGGCGAACGTCACGGGCTTCTTAGATTCTCGGGTACTTACGTCTTTACTCACGAACCCAATGCTACGTTCCGCCCATGGCCGCTGACACGTCACTACGCGAGCGGCGCCAATCGCTGCTGTCCAGGCACGATCTGCAGGGTGACGACTTCTGCCGGGCCTACGCCGCCCAAGCTGACCAGTGGCTTTCATCCGTGGCCGACCGGGCAGCGGGTGGCTCCCACCGCCATCTCGCCCTGGTGGCCGTGGGTGGGTACGGCCGCAGTTCGCTCTGCCCGTACAGCGACCTGGACGTGGTGCTGCTCCACAATGGGCACCGCGACATCAAGACCGTGGCCGATGCCATTTGGTATCCCGTCTGGGACGAAGGCGTGCACCTCGACCATTCGGTCCGCCGCCCTTCCGAAGTGCTGACCGTGGCCGCCACCGACGTCCGGGTCGCGCTCGGACTCCTGGACGGACGCGTGGTGTGGGGGGACCACAGGGTGGCCGAACCCCTCCTGCAAAAGGTGCGCGACGCCTGGGTGGAGCGCCTCGGCAACCAATACCTGCCCTCCCTGGCCACGCAAATGAAAGAACGCCGCAACGCCGCCGGCGACGTGGCCTTCCTGCTCGAGCCCGACCTCAAAGAAAGCCACGGCGGGCTCCGCGACGTGTCCGTCCTGCGGGCCATCTCGGCTTACGCGCCACTGCTGAATGACTACGCCGACTTGGCCTCGCTGGTCCGAGCCACCTCGACTCTCACCAGCATCCGGGTCGAGCTGCATCGCATGGCCGGGAGCGAGCACGACAAACTGCTCCTTCAGGATCAGGATCATGTCGCCGACGCCCTCGGCTACTGGGATGCCGACGCGCTGATGGCCGATGTGTCCGAAGCGGGCCGCCAGATCGCCTGGGTGAGCGACGACGTATGGCGCCGGCGCCGCCTATGGGACCCCTCCCCCGCGCCCCGCCGACTCTTCCGCCGCCAACCACAAGAAGCAGAACCCGAAGCAAGCCCCACCGTCGAGGATCCCGACATGGCCGTCATTGAGGGTGAGGTGGCGCTCACCCCCAACGCTCCCGTCTCCACCGACTCCTCCCTGGCCTTCCGCTTGGCGGCTGTAGCGGCCGAGCTGGACCTCCCCATCGCCAAGAGTGCACTGCACCGCATGGCCGACCGCCTGCCTCCACCCCACGACCCCTGGCCGCCCGAACTACGCAACGCACTCGTGCGCCTTCTCGCCGTGGGCAAACCCGCCATCGACAAGATCGAGTCCCTCGACCAAACCGGCATCCTCGTTCGCTTGATTCCCGAGTGGGCCGCCGTGCGCAACAAGCCGCAGCGCAACGCCTATCACACGTACACCGTTGATCGACACCTGCTGGAGGCGGCTGCACTGGCCGCCGAACTCACCGACAACGTCGAGCGACCCGACCTGCTGCTCATCGGTGCGCTCCTCCATGACATCGGCAAAGGCTTTCCGGGCGACCACACCACTGTCGGCATCGAGATCGTCGACCGCATGGCCACCCGCATGGGGTTCGATAAGACCGACACCGCTCTCCTGGTCGACATGGTGCGCCATCACTTGCTCCTGCCCGATACCGCCACCCGCCGTGACCTCGACGACCCCACCACGATCTCCAATGTGGCCAAGGCGGCCGGCAGCCGCCTCACCCTCCAGCTGCTCGGTGCGCTGACCAGCGCGGACAGCCGCGCCACCGGACCGTCGGCCTGGGGCTCGTGGAAGGCGGGACTCGTCGCAGAGCTCGTGCGCCGGGCTGACCGCTATCTCTCTGGCCAAGAAAACCAAACCGACCCCGATGCCGACGTCATCCCCGAGGCCTACCGCCAACTAGTCGAAGAGGTCCGCGCCACCGGCCAGCCGTCGGTGTTGCTCCAACCGCCTCAGGTAGTGGTGGCCGCTCCCGACCGTCCCGGCATGCTGACCTCGGTGGCCGCCGCACTGGCCCTCAACAACATGGACGTCCGGGCGGCCAACGTGCAGGGCCAAGAGGGCGTGGCCATAGAAATCTTCACCGTCGAGGTCCCCCGCGGCACCTGGCCCGATACGGCCAAGCTGCGCCAGGACCTGGCAGACGTGCTCAGCGGGCAGATGACCGTGGCCGAGCGCCTGTCCGAACGGGAGCGCCTGTACCCCGTGCGCAAGCAGTCGGCGGCCCGGGTGCCCAGTACCGGGGTCAAGGTGGACAACCAGGCTTCCGACACGTCCACCGTGCTCGAAGTGCGAGCGCCGGACCAGGTCGGGCTGCTCCACCGGGTCACCACTGCGCTGTTCGAGTCCAAGCTGAATGTGGTCTCGGCCCGTGTCTCTACCCTGGGCGAACTGGTGGTCGACTCCTTCTATGTGCGCGAGGCGGAGGGCAAGGTCACCGATCCGACCCGCCTGTCCGAAATCACCGCCGCCATAGAAGCTGCACTCGGAGACTAATTACCCAAAACCCCTGGTAAAATGCTCGGTGCTATGTCCCCGGCGCAGCATGCAACAGAGTCCCCGACGTATCGCGCCCGCTATGTGGTCATTGCCGCGTTTGTGGCGGTCGCCGTCATTGCCGCCGGGATCGTGGTGGTCATGCACAATCGCAACGGGACGGCGGGCGCCGACCCTGTGGCCCCTCCGGCTGCCCTGACCGTCCTCTCTACGACTCCCACCGGCACCAACGTCGCCGCCGGGTCCTCCATTTCGGTCCATTTCTCCACCGACCTGGCCCCGGGCAGTCCCATGCCCACCCTCTCGCCCCCCATCGCCGGGGCGTGGTCGATCCTCTCGCCGTCCTTGGTCCAGTACCAGGCCACGGGGCCCCTGGTGCCGGGCGTCACCGAAACCATCACCGTGCCCGGCGGACCCAGCGGGGTGATCGGCTCGAGGGGACAGCATCTGCCCCAGACCACCACTACCTCGTTCACGGTGGCGCAGGGCTCGACCCTTCGGCTGCAGCAGATTTTGGCCGAGCTGGGCTATCTCCCCCTCAACTTCACCCCAGCCGAACCGGTGACCTCTCCGGCCCAGGAGGGCAACGACCAAGTCGGCACCTTCACCTGGCGCTGGGTGAACCTGGCCACCGCGCTCACCTCGCAGTGGACGCCGGGCACCTACAACGTCATCACCCAGGGCGCGGTGATGAACTTCGAATCGCAACACAACATCAAGACCGACGGCTTGGCCGGTCCGGCCGTATGGACCGCCCTCCTGACCGCGTTGCAACAAGGACAGCCCAACGCGCTGCCCTATGACTACGTCCTGGTCAACAAGGCGTTGCCCGAGACGGCCACTGTCTTCGGCAACGGCCTGCCCCTGTTCTCTACCCCGGTCAACACAGGTGTGGCATCAGTGGCCACCCCCGACGGCATCTGGCCCGTCTATGCCCGCTACTTGGTCACCACCATGAGCGGCACCAACCCCGATGGCACCAAGTACGTCGACCCGGGGATCCGCTGGGTCAGCTACTTCCACGGCGGCGATGCCCTCCATGCCTTCATTCGGGCCAAATACGGATTTCCCCAAAGCGACGGCTGCGTCGAAATGCCCTCGGCCAGCGCCCAAACCGTCTTTCCCTTGACCCCCATCGGCACGCTCGTCTCTGTCGTCGGCTGAGCCTCCGCCCCAGCAGACTCCGACTCCCCGCCTAATCTCTTCACCCAATGCGCGTCCTCGGAGTCATCGGCCGAACCCTGATCACGGCCGGCATCGTCTTGCTGCTCTTCGCCGCGTACCAGGTGTGGGGCACGTCATTCCAAGAGGGCCACACTCAGAACCAGTTGCGCCAGACGTTGGAAAAGCAGGCGCAAAATGCCGCCATCAAGCACGCCCTGGCCAACGCCGACCAGCTGGACAAGCTGCCCAAGGGTCCGCCAAAAGTGGCGCCCACCATTGCTGCTCCGGCCGAGGGCAAACCCGTGGGCGAAATCTGGATTCCCGTCATCCACATCGACCAGGTGGTCGTAGAGGGCACGAACACCCAGGACCTACGCAAGGGTCCGGGCCACTACATCGGCACGCCCCTTCCCGGCGAGGCTGGCAACGCCGCGCTGGCCGGACACCGCACCACCTATGGGCATCCCTTCTACAACTTGGACTCGGTCAAGTTAGGCGACCCCATCGTCCTCACCACCAATCAGGGTGTCTTTGTCTACGACGCCGTCCGCACCCAAGTGGTGTCACCGTCCGACGGCACTGTGCTCAAGAACGCTTTCGGCGCGTACCTCACCCTGACCACTTGTAACCCGCGCTTCAGCGCGTCCACGCGCCTCGTGGTGACGGCCAAGCTGGCCCATTCCCAGCTCTTCCCGAACTCCGGCATCACGACCAAGGTGGGCAAGCCGCAGAGCGACTCACTCGCCGGCAACTCCAGCGGCACGTGGACCAACGTCATTGAGTGGGGCGCCATCGTCCTGGCCTTCGGAGGCATCGACCTGTTCCTGGCCCACCGGTTCCGGCGCCAGCGCTTCATCATTTGGGGCGTCGGGATTGTGGGCTCTCTCTTCCTGCTGTACTTCTTCTTCAACGCCATATCGCCGCTCCTTCCAGCCAGCTTCTAGGCCATGCCCGAGCTGTCGCTCCCGGAACATTTCCTCGGGTTTGCCGACAGCTGCGAACACGACGGTGGCACCACCTACGCCGCCATCTGCCGCGGCGTCGCCCACAACCCCGAAATCATCGAGCTCATCGCCCAGGCCCCTGCAGCACAGCGGCGCCCCAACTTGCTCATGGCTGCGGTGCACTACCTCCTCCTGCGCGGCACACCTCACCCACTGGCCGCCCACTACGACTCGGTCGTTCAGTGGCTCAAACAATCCGACCAACCAAAGCCCAACAGCGACGTCATCACCGACTTCACCAACTTTTGCCTCGAGCAGCGCGACAAGCTCATCGAGCTCATCGCCACCCGGAGCACACAGACCAACGAAGTCGGGCGCTGCGCCGCACTGCTCCCCGCCCTCCACTACATCGCCGAACTCACAGCCCCCAACCAGGCACTCTCGCTGCTCGACCTCGGCACTTCGGCCGGACTCAATTTGCTGTTCGATCGCTATCACTACCGCTATCACTCACGATCCCTCACGGAACCGCTCGAAGCCGGTCCCCCCGACTCCCCCGTTCACCTTGCCTGCAATGTGGGCGCTGACCCAAAGAACCTTCCTGGACTCACTGCTCCCACCATCATCCAAAGAGCCGGACTCGACCTCTCCCCCATCGACCCCACCACCCAGGACGGAGCCTTGTGGCTCTTGGCCTGCCAATGGCCCGACAACCTGACCCGCTTCACCCGCCTGAGCGGCGCCATTGAGGTGGCTCGAGCTGCGTCACCACCACCTCAACTCCACCAAGGCGACATCGTCAACGATCTCGAACGAACCGTGGAGACGTTCTCCTCCGACGTGCCACTCGTCGTCTTCCATTCCTGGGTGGCCGCCTATCTCACCGAAGACAAGCAACGCAGCCTCGTCAGCCAGATCCGAGAACTCCAACAACACAGACTGCTGCACTATCTCTACGCCGAAGCTCCGTTCGAGACCCGCGGTCTCCCCACACCACCGACGCCCCAACCGACTGACACGGCAGACCTGGCCACCGCCCTCGTCTACATCGCGCCGAAGGCCGAGCCGAAGCGGCTGGCGGATATGCACCACCACGGACGCTCCGTCCGCTGGTGGCCGGCCTGAGTTATTCCGATGGTCCCCAGGGGGCATCGCGCCGAGCCGGCACCTGCACTCCTTCTGCGGTGACCATGGACACCGATCCAACGGACGACTTACCGAACTTGGTGCGTATGGCATCGACGGCCGCCGTCACCTCGCCCCACGACTGTTCCAATGAGGTTGCGCTCTGCGTCCCCTCATCACGACCGTCCCCCAGATCAAAGGCCAGTTGATCTCCGCCACCATCGCCCTCGGCCAACCCTGAGGCGCTCACACCCAGCAAACGAATGCCCTCGCCGGGGTTGATGCCAGCCAACAAGGCCGACGCCACCTGTCCGATGGCATTGCCGGTGGCAATGGATCGGCCCAGAGTGTGGGATCGGGTCTGCAGCGAGAGGTCGGTGAACTTCACCTTGACCGTGATGGTGCGAGCCGCACTGTCCGAATCGCGCAACATGGTGGCCACCGACTCCGACATGCGAAGGACGTGGCGCTCCAAGGTGGGCATGTCAGTCAGGTCCTGACTGAAGGTCTCTTCGTGCCCGATGGACTTAGCGGGCCGATCGGGCGTCACCGGACTGGGATCTTCTCCTCGTGACAACGCGGCCAGGTGCAGACCGCTGGCCTTTCCCAACCGGCGCTCCAGCGCATCAAGCGGGATGCGTGACAGGTCGCCTACCGTCACCACGCCCAAGTCATGCAGCCGCTTGGCCGTGGCCGGGCCGACTCCCCACAGCGCCTCCACCTGGTGACCGTGCAGGAAATCAATCTCGGTATCAGCGCCAATGCACACCACGCCCGGGCCGGGTTCCAATCCCGCTCGACTGGCCCGAGGCTTGGCCGCCCGCGAGGCCAGTTTGGCGATCATTTTGCTGCGACCGATGCCGACCGCACAGTGCAGCGACAAGTCGGACCACACCCGATCCCGCAAGCGATGGGCAATGTCCTCCGGCGCGCCCCACAAACGCAACACTCCCGCCACGTCCAAGAACGCCTCATCCAATCCGATGGGTTCAACCTGCGGCGTGACATCGCACATGATGGTGTGCAACTTCCCGCTGATCTCGGAATAGCGACCGTGGCGTCCGGGCAGGAAGATGGCCTGAGGACAGAGCTGACGAGCCCGCACTGACGGCATGGCCGAACGCACTCCGTAGGCCCGGGCCTCATACGTGCAAGAGGCCACCACACCACGTGCTCCTGCCCCCCCGACAATCACCGGCTTTCCAGCCAAACTCGGATCGTCGAGCACTTCGACCGACGCAAAGAACGCGTCCATGTCGACATGCATGATGGTGGGTACTAGGGAAGCCTCATCCACGAGAAGCCGCCGATCACTTCCGCTTGGGCTCCGTGGTCTTGGTCAGGAGCCCAGCCTCGCGCTGGAAGTCCCCCGCCTCCTCAAAGCCCTTGTACACGCTGGCAAAGCGGAGGTAGGCCACATCATCGAGCGCCTTGAGGTGTTCAAGCACGGCGACACCTACCTGCTGGCTATTCGGTTCCGACGGAAGTCCACGCAGTTCATCTTCGACCTCCTGAGCCAAATCCTCCATCTGTTCTTCGGTCACCGGGCGGTTCTTGCAGGCGGAACGAATTCCCGACACCACCTTGATCCGATCAAATGGCTCGCGCAGTCCACTTCGCTTCACCACCCACAGGGGAACTTCCTCCACCCGCTCAAATGTGGTGAATCGGCGATTGCACCCGAGACACTCACGACGTCGCCGGATGGCGCCACCGTCTTCGGCCATGCGCGAATCAACGACGCGATCATCATCGACTGCGCACCATGGACATCGCACACCGCCGACGATAGTCAGGGAATCTGCAGGTGCTCCCCGGGCACGATCACGCCAGAACCAACCTCGGCGGCCAGACGACGAGTCATCCCGGCTACGTTGCCCCTATCGACCCGAGCAGCAATGGAATGCAGCGTGTCACCACTTTGGACCACGTAGACCTGCCCGGCCGAAGGGGACGCTCCAACGATGGTCTGACCACCCAGGGCCCGAATTGGAAGCATCAGAAGGACGAACAGGATGGCGAGGGCGGCCACGAAGGCGATCCGCCGCTTCTGGACCCTGGTCAAGGTGGCCCGACCACCCGTCGCCGAGCCAGAAACCAGCTGCAACCTGGGATAAAAGGTCTCGTACTCCTGCTCAAGCGCGACCGACATCGCATCTCCTTCTTCGAACATCTGTTCGCTTCTCTGACATTGCAACACGAACAGGTGTTCGGTGTCAACCTTTTTTACAAACATCTGTTCGCCATCCATGCCAATAGAGAAGCATGGGGGTGTCACAAGAGCCCCAATAGGTCCATCAATTTCCGTAGAAAGCCCCCACGACTAGGCCTTTCGCCTTCGATGTCTGGCATCGACAGGTCAAGCCAGTGCGCGCATCTGCCCAGGCAACTTGTGAGCCGGGCAACCTGCATCAGCTCTGATGCACTCATGATGCAGATGTGAGAACAACGCCTGATCTGCCGCCAGCCGTCCAGCGGCGGGCCCAAGAAATCGCTCATGAGCGACACCAGTCTCTTTCTGGCGTAGGAGCGGACCTGGCGGTGCGGGGACTGGCCACGCTCGGTGAGCCACTGGAGCTCAAAACCGATGAGAAGAGCGGTTTCCCAGTCATCAGCTTGGGTCGGCGGATTACCTCAGAAGAAGTGGCCGCCGCCCTCGACGACGAATGACAGCCACCTATCTACTTGATGCCAACGCGCTGGTGGTGTCCGATCATGTCCACCACGACACCGTGGCGAGTTGGGCGGCCCGGATCGACGGGGTCGCACTCTGCCCGGTCGTAGAGGGAGCACTTGTTCGGTTCCTCGTACGGTCCGGTGAAAGCTCGGCTACTGCAGTGGACATTCTGTCCGGCCTCTACGACTCGTCCAGGTGTGACTTTTGGTCGGGTGAGATCTCGTACACGAACGTGGGCCTTGAACACATCACCGGCCATCGGCAAGTCACCGACGCGTACCTTGCCGCTCTCGCCGCCAGCAGAGGGTGCCGCCTCGCCGCCCTTGATCGAGCGCTGGCCGAAGCCCGCCCCAGCGAATCCGAGCTGATCCGTTAAGAGAATTGTCCAGTCCGAGCGATCGGGCCAGGACTCGCTCACATTGGTCAGACTTGACCTGGAGCAGCGTCCCCGCGCACCTCTTTGCTGATCTGGTCCAATCGACCGATTCTCGTGTCATCCAGTCCTAAGTATTGAATGAGCACCCCAGCAACGTACGGCTCATCGATCTGATTCGCACGGGCCATTTCCTCGATATCGGCCCAGTCCCTTCGGCGATTGAACATCGCCTTGAATACGGCCAGGTCATTGCAGCTCAAGAAAGGTAACCGTCGTCCATCTAATTCGTGTTCGACGGCATGAAGTTGGAGGTCGTCATGGAACTCGGTGGTGTTGAGAAACAAGTCGATAGGGATTTCGTCGAAGAACAGACGGTGCTGGCCGTCTTTCTCAAGGATCTCCGTGTCGAGAACGGCGTGATGGATTTCCGGGGGAAGGGCCGCCAGCACTATTGCCGCTTTACTGCTGGGAACGAAGAGATTCACGTCGATGTCAACCGTGGTTCTCGGCTCGCCCGTACACCAAAGGAGTGCGAATGCCCCCCCGAAAGCGTGTGGAATTTCAGCCGCTTCGAAGGCATCGTGCAGCTCGACAACTGCATCAAGAATGGGCTTCATCGCGTCGGTGACACCAAAAACTTTCCGGGGATGCGATCACTGCGTCGCTGGCGAGGTAACGAATCCGTAAAGCGAAGCAAGGTTTCAATCTTGGCTCGCCGAGCTCCCTCATCCTCAGGAAGCCTCGGTCGAAGCGACACTTGGATGTCGAATCCGGCCGCCTCGATCAATCGTTTGAGCGTCTCGACGGACGGCACCGTATGGCCAGATTCATAATCGGCCAGCGTCGCAGCTGAGGTACCCCCGCTTTTGGCCATACCCCTGCGAGACAAGCCACTTCGACGGCGAGCTTCAATCAGGAGCGTACTGGCCTTCATGAACTGATGATACCAGATTTGGTATCACTAGTCGACAGCGTGATGGAGGGCGGGCATCAAGCAACACACATGGCGGCGAACATGGCGTGTACCCGGCGATCCTGAGTGAGCTCGGGGTGGAACGACGAGGCCAGCATGTTCCCCTGGCGAACCAAGACCGGTGCGGTCGCGCCACCGTGGTCCAACTCCGCCAACACGGTCACGCTCTCGCCCACACTCACCACCAGTGGCGCACGAATGAAGACCACAGGAAGCGGCAGGCCCTCATCGAATCGCACTTCGCTCTCGAATGACTGCAGCTGACGGCCGTAGCCGTTCCGACGGATCACCGCTGAAAGACAACCAAAGGAGCGCTGGTCGGGTCGACCATCAAGGACGTCCGACGCCAGTAACACCAAACCGGCACAGGTACCCAGCACCGGCAAGCCATGGCGCAACCGGTCGGCCACGGCGTCAAAGAGCCCAGTGGAGCTCAGCAGCATGGAGAGTGTGGTCGATTCCCCACCCGGCAGGATCAACCCGGAAATGCCGTCCAAGTCAGCCACTCGCTTCACCAATCGAGCCGCAACACCAACATCACCTAACGCGGCAACGTGTTCTCGAACATCGCCCTGCAGATTGAGCACCCCCACGGTGGGGGCTGCTACCACCCGCGATCGGCCAGGTGCTCTGTCACCTCTGACAGTTCGAGGCCACGCATGGCCTCACCCAGTCCGCGCGACACCTTGGCCACGTGATCGGCATCAGCGAAGTGCGCCGTGGCTTCGACCACAGCCGATGCCATGCGGGCAGGATCCGAACTCTTGAAGATGCCCGAACCCACGAACACCGCTTCGGCACCGAGTTGCATGACCAATGCCGCATCGGCCGGCGTGGCAATGCCACCCGCGCAAAACAGCGGCACCGGCAACGCACCGGTCTTGGCAATTTCCTGGACCAGGCCGACCGGCGCCCCCAATTCCTTGGCCCAGCCGTAGAGCTCAGCACTGTCGGCCTGCGTGATGGCGCGAATGCTGCCCAAAATCGAACGCAGGTGTCGGACCGCTTCCACAATGTTCCCGGTACCCGCCTCGCCCTTGGAGCGGATCATGGCCGCACCCTCGGAAATGCGACGGAGCGCCTCTCCCAGGTTGGTGGCCCCACACACGAAGGGAACGGCGAACGGCCACTTGTCGATGTGATGGGCCTCGTCGGCCGGGGTCAGCACCTCGGATTCGTCCACGAAGTCCACGTTCAAAGACTGGAGAATCTGCGCTTCAGCAAAGTGACCGATGCGGGCCTTGGCCATCACCGGAATCGTGACGGCCTCCTGAATCCCCTCAATCAAGATGGGATCACTCATCCGGGCCACACCGCCGTCACGGCGGATGTCCGACGGCACTCGCTCTAAGGCCATGACGGCGACCGCTCCAGCGTCCTCGGCCACCTTGGCTTGCTCGGCGTTGACCACGTCCATGATCACGCCGCCTCGCAGCATGTCCGCCAAGCCCCGCTTCACCGTGAATGTGCCGGTCGTCATGAGGTCATTCTACGAGGCCAGAAGGCCAGGACTTACCACTCGGCCAGCGCCGCCGCCCGCACGGACGTGGCATCAAGATCGCCCGCAGCCACCGGCTCGTCCCGATGGCCCACCGAAGGATCGATCCAGACCCAGCGCGAAGCCCCAAAACGAGCGGCGCTAAAGACGGACTTCCCGGAAGGGGCGGCCGCCTTCTCCATCAACCGAAGCGCATCGAGCAGTCCTCGAGGGAAGCGCACGGCCGAGGCGCCCACGACGTCAGCCCGGTACTCCCGGCCGGTGCCGACGCAACGGCGCAGCATCGATTCGCCACCCAAGCGAGCGAGCGACAGACCAACCACCGCCACGGTGTTGTCATGGCGCTTCACGTGAGCCAACTCATGGGCGATGACGCCCTCCAGCTCGATCGGTCCCATGGTGTCGAGTAACCCTGACGTGACGACCACATCGGCAGACGCGGCATCACGACCCAAAGCGCAGGCATTAGGTACCGAATCAAATACCACGTACAGATTGGGCATGCGCAGTCCGAAGGTGGCACATAACCCTTCAGTCACATTGAACAGACGCGGATTGTCCCGCTGGCTCAAAGGCACCGCACCGATACGACGCAGTGCCACCGCGGGCGCCTGCCGCCACATCACCATGGTCACTAACAGGCCAACCACAATCAAGGCGACCACACCGACGATCGGTCCCACCGCTGCAGCCAGCGCGCCGCCAACCACAACGGCCGGTGGAGCAGCCGCTACGACGCACAACGAGACGGCCCGCCTGTGATTGGCCTTGATCTCGCCCTGAGTGACGTCACCCAATCCCGAACCTGGTTCAAGTACAGGCGCCAGTACCGCGGGAGCCGACGCCGCGGCCCGAGGTGCACTCGACCGCTGACGGTTCGAAGAACCGCCACCAGAACGTTGCCCACCACCACCGCCACCCTGGCGCTGACCGGGCGAGCGATTCTGGCCCTGGCCCGGACGTTGACCCCCGCCACCACCGCTCCGGTTGCGATTGCGGTTCCGATTTCGGTTCCGATTGCCCCCGCCGCCGCCGCCCGCGCCGCCACCACCGCTCCCGCCTGACTTCGGCGTGGATCCGGATTGGGGCGAGGACTCGGACATAAGAAACGCAATCCTACTGGCTCCCCCTCCAACCCCCCTGGGCAGGAAGTCGGCCCTCAATCGGCCTGGCGACGAGACTGCGGAAATGGTGGGGAAGCCCTGGAAGATCACTTTGGCCGCGCTCGTGCCCGTTTTGCTCCTGAGCATGCAGCTCACGGCCACGTCCCCGTCAGGTGCCTCGGGCCCGCCCTCAGATCCCGCCGGCATCGTCTACCCGTTGACCTCCTTCATGGATTGGGCCGAGAGTCCGATCGATGACCTCACCAATCCGGCACTGGGGGAATACGCCGCCGGTCAGGAGCTCAGTGCCGCCGAGGCAACAGCCACCACTACCCTTCCGAATCTGCTCAACCCAGCTGCCTTGCTGGGCCCCAACGGCCCCGCCCTGGCCGAGGCCTACTCCGAGGAGATGGCGGCCAATCTGATCCACCTCCGCCCTCAAGTCCTGGGCGACGACGTCACGGACCAGGCCAATCCGTACTACCTCCCCGACTTCGACCACAACGGCACCTATGGCGACCCGGGCGACTTCGTGGCCATGGACCAGAGCGATAGCAGCACCGCCTTCTTCCTCTACCCCTGCATCGCCGACACAGGAGCGGTCACCTACGAGACCACGACCGGCACCTGTGCCCCGAGTGGTACCAAAGGCGACACTTTCATGGAAGGTGTGGCGCAGCGTGAACCCATTGTTAGCTCACGCGGCCTGACCCTCGACGCCACCTTGTGGCTGCCCGCGACAGCACTCAAACAGGGTTGCCCGACGGACACCAACACCCCTACCGGCTGCACGGCTCCGGCTGGCCTGGTCCCCCGGTCCGACCTTGACCAAGGACACGGCCTCCCAACAGTGGTGATCTCCGATGGATTGGCCTCAGATCAGGACTCGTACTTCTGGCTGGCCATGTCCTTGGCTCGCGCCGGGTACATCGTCTTGACCTACGACCCATCGGGACAAGGCGACTCCGAAGGCAGCGTGGCGGATCTCTTCACCCCCCCGGTGGCCAACTGCCAGTTCTCCGGCGCCTGCCGCGATCTGCAGGACGTCATGCACTGGCTGATGGACGATCCCATCATCCCGGCCGTTGACCTCTCCAGCGCCACGCCCATCGCGGCCAGCGCCGGCACCACCTCGCACACGGCGAGGCCGGTCAGCCCCGCCATTCACAACCCGGCCTACGAACCCAACGGATCCAACATGGTCGATCCCGCGCTGAACGCCATTGATCCTTCCAAGCTGGCCATCATCGGTCACTCCATGGGCGCCCTCAGTCTCCTCAGCTACCTCTGGTACCAAGGACATGGCGATACCGGGCTTGACGGGCACCCCCTTCCCACCATTGCCACCGGCATCGCTCTCTCCGGCGCGGCCGTCACCACCGCCACCGTCCCTATCCAGTTTCAAACGACGGACTTCGATGGCTCCCCCACTCTCATCGGCCCTGCCGTGGGCGCCGTCGATTTCGGTTCGCCGGGCAACGGCATCGGCTACGCCGACATGAAGCCGCTCTACGACCAACTGCGCGGCCGGGGTCCCGGCACTGCTGCCCTCGAACTCGTGGTGCTCGAAGGCGGCGTGCACACCGACTTCATCGACACGCCGTTCATCACCCGGACCCCATGGTCACTTGCCGTCTCCATCCACTACGCCACCTCGTGGCTGGGGTGCTACCTGAATGAAAACAAGAGCGACTGTTTCACCGCCATCACACCGGTCCCCCACCTCTCCAGCTCGTTCGCCAGCGAAGCCAGTCCAGGTGGACCAGATCCCCGCCCCACCGACTGCATCACGGTGCCCACTACGGCGTCCCTCAACGACCCACCGGCACAGTTCGTTCCGTCCGTAGAAGGCAGTCCGAACTACAACTGCAAGTCTTGACTCATCGAATAAGAGTGTCCACCCGGAGTGTCGGACTGCCACAACGGCGGTGACTCACCACCAACAGCCCGACCCAGGATGGGGGGCGTTCCGGCCGGGAACCGAACCCGGTGCATTCGCGTAGTCAGAGCAGAGCAGACATCCAGTCCCAGGGCGCTACAAAGGAATGGTCGTCCCAGATGCGTGATCGACGGATATTTTGAGAGGAGTCAGTGAGGAGCGGTCATCGTGCGAAGGGGCCTTCGGGCCCCTTCTGCGCGCCGGCCCGTCCTCGGATGCACCAAGCAGGGTGCAATAAAGCGCCTAGCCTTCCAGCGCCCTCAGCCGCATTTCGGCCGCCCGCGCTACCGCGCCCTCGCCGGGCCCGCCCGATGTCGGCCGCTCAGACGACAACTCAGACTCTGCCCCGGCCAGCGCGCCCAGCGATGCCGCCACCGACGACTCCAAACCAGACAGCGAGTACCCACCCTCGAGAAACAGCACCAAACGCCCGTCGGCCGGCGCATACGAACGCACCGTCTTGACCAATCCGGCATAGTCACCGCTGGACAGCTCCAAGTCCGACAAGGGGTCATCACGATGGGCGTCGAAACCGGCGGAGACCAGCACCCATGTCGGCCCAAACGACTCGATCACCGGACCGGCCACAACTTCCAGCGCCCGCAGCACCGATGCACCAGTCGAACCGGCCGGCAGCGGGACGTTGACGGTCAAACCCAACGCCCCAGCTCCACCGACTTCGTCGGCCGCACCCGTCCCCGGGTACCAGGGCGACTGATGGGTGGAGACGTAGAGCACCCGCGGGTCGTCCCAGAAGATGTCCTGGGTGCCGTTACCGTGATGGACATCCCAGTCCACAATGAGCACCCGCTCACCCTCGGCCGCCAACGCGGCCGCCGTCAACGCCACGTTGTTGAAGACACAAAACCCCATGGCCCGACCGGCCAAGGCGTGGTGTCCCGGCGGCCGGGTAGCCACAAACGCCGCACCGCTCCCGGCCTGGCGCAACAAATCAACCGCCTGCCATCCCGCTCCAGCTGAGCGCAGCACTGCATCCCACGAATCGGAGCGCAGATAGGTATCGGGATCAAGCTGGCCACCGCCCCCGGCACACATGGTCGCCACCCGATCTACGTGCGCCGCCGAGTGCACCCCCAACAACAATTCCATCGGTGCCGGCTTGGCACCCACCAGTGCCAGATCGTTCCCCAACACACCGGCCACTGCATCCACACCGGCCATCACGGCGCCTATTCGAGCCGGACACTCGGGATGACGCCCACCGTCGTGGGCATCAGCGCCCACCGGACCGATGACGCTGAGCAGTGGCACCGAAGTCAGCGGGCTGCGGCGTACATGCTGATGGCCCGCTCGTAGAACTCCACATACCGCTCAGCCAAGGTCTCCATGGACCACGCCTCCGCGTACACCTCGGCCGCCTTCAACGACTCCGGAGACGACTGGCCAGACTTCTCGGTCACATCGGCTAAGGCCACACCGAGGGCGCGTGACAGCGCCACGACGTCACCCGGTGGCACCAGAGCGGCATGCCCCCCGGCCGCCGCTCTGTACCCCTCGAGATCAGATGCCACCACCGCACACCGAGCCGCCATCCCCTCGAGCACCACCATGCCGAAGGATTCACCCCGCAGCGACGGTGCACAGAGCACATCGGCACCGGCCAACCGGCTGGCTACTTCTTCGTCGCTCAGCATGCCCAACCACTTGATCCGGTCAGACTCGGGATGGCGGCGGCGCTGCACCTCTCCGGCGGGGCCGTCGCCGGCGATCCAGAGGGTGGCCGGACGATCGAGCGCAGAAAAGGCGTCCAGCAACACGTTCAGTCCCTTGCGCACCTCATGGCGTCCCAGGAATAGCACTGTGGGCCGGTCAGTCGGCATGGGGTCCGCCGCAGCAAAGCGCTCGGTGTCCACTCCGTTGAACAACACCTCGTAGTCGCCGCCGCTCGACCGGCGCCCAGTCTCGGCCGCCGCCTCGGACACCGCCACCCGCACTTGTAAGCGCATGCCAACCCATAAGGCCAGTGGCTTGAACACGTGGACCCAACGACTGACCCCAGCCCTGTGGTACGTGCCCACCATGGGCACCGACGCGCTCAGCATGAAGCCGTAAGGCGCCAGCGGCGCCAAGGGCTCATGGAGATGCAGCACGTCGAACCCGCCCTTGCGCACAAAACGCTCGGCCTTGGCTGCCGCTCGGGGCGAAATGGTGACGGGCGCCACCGAACCGTTCGAGCGCAATCCGGTAGGCCGGCCCATCACGAACACATCGGAAGCGGAACCGACCAGCACGTCTTCGTCTCGTCCCGGCAACTCCAGATCGTCAGGGCCGAGCACCGTCACTTCGTGACCGAGCTTGCGCAGCGCCCGCGAGAGCCCAAAGACCTGTCCCTGCACACCCCCCGGCCGTGACAACGAGTACGGCGACAGCATGGCGATCTTCACGAACCCACAGCTCGATCACTCGGCCAGTTGGGCTGGTAGATGTGCCACTGCTCGGGATGGCGCCGAATCAACACTTCAAAGGACAAAGCCAACTCCTGGGTGATCCGGACCACATCGGCCCGCAAGGATCCCGATCGGGAAGTGTCAATTGGCTCGCCCACAACCCCAGTGTGCCAAGTTCCGGGACCCCGGTACACCGCCGCCGGCATAAGCATCGCTCCAGTCCGAAGTGCCAGCGTGGCGGGACCGCCCGGCAGGGTGGTCTTCTCGCCGAAGAACTCCACTTCGACCCCGTTGCGCTCCAAGTCCCGATCGCTGACCAGTCCGACCACTTCGCCAGCTTTCAGCGCCCGCAATACCGCGGTGCCCGCCCCGTCGCCGTGCGGAACCGGCGTCAGGCCCATGGCCTTGCGCTGGCCGAGGAACCACTCGAACAGCTGTGGCGGCTCCAACCGCTCCATCACCGCGGTCATGGGCATGTCCTCGAGGGCAAGCCAGGCGCCACCCCATTCCCAGGACCCGACGTGAGGGAGAGCCAAAATCACCCCTTTGCCCCGGGCCTTGCCCGCCCGAATGTGCTCTTCACCCCGTTCCATCCACATGCGCGCCCGTACCTGCATCTCGGGCGTATACGGCAAGCGAGCCCCGTCCACCCAATAACGGGCGTACTCCCCGTAGGTGCGCTGGCTCCATCGCCGAACCAATGCGGGATCGGCCTCAATTCCTTCGACGCACTCGCTGTTCAGCACGCGCCGCATGTGGCGTTCATTCATGACCAGGTTGTCGCCGCCCTTGCTGGCCATGCCCCGAGACACGCCAAGAGCCACACTGCGAGCCACGGCATCGGGCAGCAAACCCATGGTCGTACCCAGACCTCTATAAATCAGATACTTAGCTGTGGCTCGCCACGATGATTCAGCCGCCACGTTCGTCCCCACCCTCTCCGCGCCCAATGGGCACCGAGTGCTGAATCAGGAAGTCGGACCCGAATCCGACGGACGGATCCAGCGACGGGTGGCAACATCATCGGCGCGGTGCACCCGTGAACCACCTTGGCGCGCCCGCATGGTGCGTCCGGTGCGACTGCCCAGCGCCTCTTGTCGGCGGGACCGCCAGCGACTGACTGGGGCGGTCTGCGCCAGCTCACGTCGGGGCACCCCAGAGCCCTCGCGCCCTTCACGCCAGGTACGCCAGCGTGAATCCACGCGGCCCTCGCGCCAGGCCTCCAGGCGACGTCGGATGACTTCGTCCTTGCCTGAGGCGGCGTTCCACACCTTCACAAATCGGGTGATAGCGGTGAATGAGATCAGCGCCAGCATCACCCAGAGCACCGGCAGAAGCAGCGCCGAGTCGATGAAGGCGATGCCCAGCAGAATCATGCGCTCGGCCCGCTCCATCAGTCCGCCCTTGGCCGACAGGCCAAGCGACTCGGCCTTGGCCCGCTCGTAGGACACCAGTGCAGTGACCCCAAGCACGGCCAGCGGCAACACGGCCAAGTGACCTTCGTGCTTGCCAATCAGGTACCAAGCCACGCCACCCATGAGGACAGCGTCAGCCACGCGGTCGGTGACCGAGTCGAAGAAGGCGCCACGAACTGATGCCGTGCCGGCTGCCTTGGCCACGGGACCGTCCAACAAGTCATGCAGACCAGTCAGAATTAAAAGCGCGATGGCGATGTGCATGTGGCCACTGGCGACCGCGACAGCGGTGGCCGAGGCCGAAACTAAGCCTGTGGCTGTGAGCACATCAGCGGTGATACCCCGGCGATGTAAAGCCTTGCCGACTGGTCCTGTGGACCGGTCGACCGCTCCGCGCCAGCGACCGTCGAACATACAGCTCCTCGTCATGCAGTCCCCGGGGATCAGGCACTGCGGTGAAAACAGATACAAAAGTTTATCATCCGGCCCCACCAAAGGAATGAAACTTAGAAGGTGAATCCCCCCACTGACGACACAAACAGGCTCGGACCTTGGGATCCCCTCACCCCTGAGGCTACCTGCGAACTCTTTGCAACAGCCATGTTCACCTGGTGGTTTTCGGGCGGCAATGCCCTCGACCTCTTCGTCGGGCACCCCACCCGTATTCACCACGACACTGACGTCTCCGTCCTGCGTCGGGCCGCTCCGCACCTCCACCACCACCTCGGCCAGTGGGATCTCCAGCTGGCCCACGACGGCGCACTGACTCCTTGGACCAGCCCCACCATCACAGAGCCCTTCAACTCCATCTGGTGCCGGACAGGTACGAGCCAACCCTGGTGTCTCCAAGTGATGTTCGATGAGGTAAATCAGGACCAATGGATGTGCCGCCGAGACCCCAGCATCGCCGTCGACACCAAAGACGCCATCCTGCGTACATCCGACGGCATCCCATATCTCGCGCCCCACATTCAGCTGCTGATGACGGCCAAGGACACCCACGCTAAGGACGACGAAGATTTTGCCCTCGTTGCTCCGCTTCTCCCACCGCAATGGTCGGATTGGCTCACCCGACACATCGAGCGTCTGTATCTCAACCACCACTGGCTCGATCAATCCGCCAGAATGGCCGGACAATCTCCAGATGCCCCTCCCCCGTAGATCCTCTCGACCGCCCCAACGAAAGAAGACGCATGCCACTCCGTAGCAAGATCGCCGCCCTCACGCTCATCCCGCTTACGGCGTTGGCCTTCACCGCTCCAGCCGGAGCCAGTACCAAGACCTCAACCGTGAAGGCCGTGGAGACCGACTTCAAGATTGCGCTCTCGGCCAAGTCGTTCAAGCCGGGCAACTACGTCTTCGTGGCCGAGAACAAGGGACAAACCACCCACGCCCTCGAGATCACCGGCCCCGGGCTGCACGACAAAACCACCAAGCTGCTCTCCCCCGGTCAGAGCGCCAAGCTCAAGGTGACCCTCAAGAAGGGCAAGTACGACGTCTTCTGCCCGGTCCCCGGCCACAAGGCCCTCGGCATGAACGTGAACCTCGTTGTCAGCACCAGCGGTGGGAACTCATCTGGCGCCGCCACCGTGACGGGCACCACCAAGGCGAGCTCCGGTGGGTACGGCTACTAGAGAGGACGGAACTGATCGATATCTCCGAGGATGCGCGTACGCGCCTCCTCGGGCACTTCTACCGTCTCGGCGATCTCCTCCCACCCATCCACGGCAGCCCGCACTTCACGTATCGCCCGCTTGAATCCCGGCACGTTGTGCCGGTCCCCCACGGCGAGTAAATCATCAAGAAGCACGCCTTCAAACTTTCCATTTACCGACATCAAATGCTTCTGATTCCAGACGCTGTCGGGGCGATAGGCATGGGCCATATCGAAGGCCGGTGCCAACTCCCAGGGTCGACCGGCTTTACGTAGGAACGCGAAGTTCTTGGTGTGGTCGTCTCGATTCACGGCCATCACGTTGAACACCATTCGCCGAAACGCTTGCTGCAAGGCACTCGGACCAAGGTCAAGCCGAGCAACTGTCTCGAGGTACTGGTCGTAGCTGTGGGCCCCCACCAGGTTGAAGTCCAAATGAGCCATGGCGCACAGCGACATGACGTGGATTCGCTCGCCACCGATTCCCCGGTCGAACCGCATGGTCATGAAATGCCGGCGCGGACCCTCTGCCAAGAGTTGGCACGGCATCATGTCGATCCCAGCCGCTTCGGCCATCAAGAAGTAGGCGTACTCGACTCGCCCATAGGGGGCGCCCTCACCGAGTTCGCTCCCATGCGCATCGAGCCCTTGGCTACTCACACCATCAAGCTTGATCAGCCACTGCTCGAACCCATCACCCGCAGCGCCATAGGGAGACCGAATCTGACTCGTACTCGGATTGAAGGCCACAATTGCCTTCGGTCGAGCTCCGCCCGCGCTGGTGCCGACATGGATGAGCTCACGCAACGCCATGCGCGCGTTTTCATCCGTGCTCAAGTCCCCCTGCACCACCACACGAGCGGCCAATACCAAGTCGGCCAGCTGCACCGCCGTGGGTGCATCATCAATATCACTGCGTGCCGGTGGTCGGAACTCAAGCGCACCCATGGCCCGATTGGAGGCGTAGGCCAAGCGGTCCAGCGATGTGATGGCGCCACGGGCCACATTGTGCTCAGCCATCCACCGATCGACCAAAGCATTGCCAAAAGCATCAGGCAAGGCGTCGGCCAGCATTGACGGCAGGCCATAGAAAGTATCCCTGGACAATCCAGGGAACTGGAACGGCTCGACTCGGAGCGGCATGTGCAGGGGCGCCAACTCCACGCCGCCCGCCACCCACTCGGGGTCATAGGCAAAGGCGTACCAACCGGTCGAAGGATCGAGTGCCACGGCACCGACCCGGTGACCCCAGGCAAACACCTCGATCACGTCGACGGGTTTGTAACTCAACGTGCACCACCCCGGGGACGGCGAACCCTTGGTGGTCCAGCCACCCCTCGGCGTGCCTCCTTTTGTCGGACCTCCAAGAGCTCCAGTGGATTGAAAGGGGCCGGTGGCGCCAATGTGCTCAGCCAGTCCTCGCGACCCAGCGCTCGCAGCACCTTCACCAAAGTGGCGGTGGTCGCCCCTTCTCCGCGCTCCAAGTGCTGCAACGCCCCCACCGAGACGTTGCCCAATTCGGCCAACTCGATCTGGCTGAGCCCCCGGCCGATTCGCACGGCTCTCAGATTCAGCCCGAGCTCTTGCTCCAAGTCGTCAGACGGCACTCAAATCACCTCTTGATGACCATCATAGTAACTATCAGTGATCACCCTTCACCGTTTTTTCAATAAATCTATCATTTTCATAACTTTTATAAGTATATATCCTTTTAATACTGATAATTATATCTAATCATAGATCCCACAGAGCCGGGCGGACGCCCGAGAAACCAACCGTGCCGTCATCGGAATGCCGCCTGAGCACTCAGCCAACGGCAGTCCTACACTCAATCGAACACGCTTCATACGGAGGGGGGACCAGGTGCCACACGACCCGACCGCAATCCGAAATGTCGCCCTTGTCGGCCATCACGGCGCCGGCAAGACGACACTGGCCGAGGCGCTGCTGGTCGCCACCGGCGCCATCCCCAGGCGTGGCTCTATCGAAAAGGGTACGACCACGTGCGACTTCGAACCGGAGGAGATCAGTCGGCAACTTTCCATCTCGACCTCTTTGGCCCCTTTCTCGGTCAACGGGGTGAAGGTGAATCTCCTCGACACCCCCGGCTATGCCGACTTCCACTCCGAGGTCCTGTCGGCCTTGGCCGCATCGGACCTTGCCGTGGTTGTGGTCAGCGCCACCGACGGTGTGCAGGCTCAGACTGAGGACGCGTGGCGAGCCGCTGCGCGCATGGGCCTGCCCCGGGTCATCGTCATCAACAAACTGGACCGGGAACGGGCCGACTTCGATCGCACGCTGGCCGACATCAGATCGACCTTTGGCGCCGGCGTAGCACCGGTGGAGCTGCCCATCGGCCACGAGAGCGACTTCCACGGCGTCATTGACCTTCTGGGTGACACCGCCACGCACTACGACACCTCAACCTCCAACACGCCAGTCGACGGCACGGTTCCTCCTGTCGGCCACGAGTGTCCTATCCCCGACTACTTGGTGGACCAGGAGCACACAGTTCACGAGCAGTTAGTCGAGGGCATCGTCGTGGGAGACGACGACCTCATGGAGCGCTATCTGAACGGCGAACCACTCGAATATTCGGAGCTCGAAAAGAGCCTGGCCGGGGGCGTGGCGTCGGGCAGCGTGTTCCCGGTGCTGTGTTGCTCGGGGCTCACCGGCGTCGGGGTTGATCGGCTGGCTCGTCTTATTGAGGAGCTCTGTCCCACTCCGTCCTCTCGCCCACCCATCACCGTGGAGGCCGGCACCACGACCACCGAGGTGTGCTGCGATCCCAGCGGCCAGACCCTGCTGACGGTGACCAAGACGTTTACCGACAGTCACACCGGCAAGATGTCGCTGTGCAAGGTGGTGTCGGGCACCCTCACTCCCGACACGGTCTTAATCAACACCCGGACACGGGAAGAAGAGCGCCTCCACGCGCTGCAGGTCCTCTCCGGACACAGCGCCACGCCGACCAATTCTGTGGTGGCCGGTGACTTTGTGGCCATCCCTCGACTGAACGGCACTCGTACCGGCGACACCCTGGCTCCGAAGGGTCAGCCAGTGACCGTTCCCATGCCACCCATTCCGGCGCCAGCCCTGCACGTGGCGGTCAAGCCGGCCACTCGAGCCGACGACGACAAGTTGATGTCCGCACTGCAGCGCTTGTGTGACGAGGATCCATCGCTGAGCATCTCCCGCGACGATGAAACGCACCAAACCGTTCTCGGCGTCAGCGGCGAGGTCCACCTGGCGGTGACCCTGGAGCGGTTGGATCGCAAGTGCAACGTGCACGTCGAACGCGAAGAACTCCGTATCCCCTATCGGGAAACCATCACCGTCTCGGCCCAAGCCGAAGGCAAGCACAAGAAGCAATCCGGCGGGCACGGACAATTCGGCATCTGCCACCTGAAGCTCGAACCGCTGGGCCGCGGCGAGGGATTCGAATTCCACGATGCCGTCGTCGGTGGTGCCATCCCCCGCCAGTACATTCCGGCCGTCGAAAAGGGTGTCATCGAGACAATGGAGTCCGGCGGCGTGTTCGGCTTCCCCATCGTCGACATCTCCGTCACCGTCGATGACGGCAAGGCCCACTCGGTCGACTCCAACGAGGTCAGCTTCAAGATGGCCGCGGCGGCGGCCATCCGCCAAGCCCTGAATGACGCCGGGCCGATACTCCTCGAGCCGATTTCGAAGCTGGAGGTGACCGTCCCAGCCGACAGCCAAGGCGACGTGCTGGGCGACCTCAATGCTCGAAGGGCTCGCATCGTCGGCACCGACCAGGGCGACGACGGCTATCAGATTGTCACCGCCTTTGCCCCAACGGCCGAGCTGAGCCGCTACGCCATCGATCTCCGCGCCCTCACTGGTGGCCGAGGCTCCTTCACCGTCGGATACGACCACTACGACGCCGTACCTGACCACCTCACCGCAGCGATCGCCCAAACCGTCTCTTCGTAGGAGCGAACACAACCTCGCTGCGAGCTAGCTCGATGGCGCATACGATCTGATGGACGCGGTGATGATCGAGACCTTCACGTGGCTGGAGCCGGCGTCGGTGATGATCGGCAGCACCCTTGTTAGGACATTCGAAGTGGTGGGAAGCGAAGGCATTTCGTTCCGTTTCGCCGGTGGCGCATTGGCGGCACCGCCGGTCAGGAGCAGGACGTCCAAGATGATGCCGCCAGACATGAGCACGGCCAACGCGGCCACGCGAAATCGGATCCCTGACCAACCACGACCTGGATCGTCATCGACGATCATCCCACCCTTGGCAATGAATTCCCGAGCCGTCTCCCCGGGAGTCGACGTTCTGTTCAGACGATCTGTCTCCGTTCGTCATCCAATGACAGGCAACCATTGGGAATTTCGCCCACACCTTGTGCCAAAGTCCAATCCCTCGCCACCTTCACGTCACCGTCACTGATCACAGACGAACATCTCTGTGTCAGACCGGCCAGGAGTCTGTCAATCTGTGCCACACCGATTGCAACGTTTCGGGCATCACTCGTGTACCCGCCACCGATGTCATGAAGTTGGTGTCGCCGGACCACCGGGGCAAAACGTGAAGGTGAACATGGGCTGGGATGCCCGCCCCGGCGGCGCGACCAAGATTGGCCCCCATATTCAATCCATCAGGGTCATATGCCGTCTCGATGGCGACCGTCGACAGCCGAGTTGCTTTCCACAGCTCGACCGATTCCTCCTCAGTCAGCTCACCCAGCGATCCCACGTGCCGCCACGGCAACACCAGGAGGTGGCCGCTGGCGTAGGGGTACGCATTGAGAACGACGAAGGAACACTCGCCCTTCCACACCACCAGGTTGTCGACGGACGGCACGCCACTGGAGGCCAGCCGGCAGAACACACACTCATCAGCACTATGGGCTTCGCCATGGGTGCGCTCCCGGGCAGTGGCTTCTTGAATGTACTCATGGCGCCAACCGGCCCAGAGCTGCTGCAAACTCACGCGGCGGAACTTCCGCTGGCGCCATCTTCGGGTAAGCCGCGCCGGGCCACTTCCTCGACCACGGAGGTCACGAAGGACGCAACGCCAACGCCGCGCTGGGGCTTCTCACTCGAGCCTCGCCGGTTGACCCCGACGGTTCCCTCGGCCACGTCGTCGTCCCCCACCACCAACACATAAGGGATCTTCGCCAATTTGGCCCGTCGGATGAGAGCACCCAACTTCTCGCCGCTCCCATCGAGCGTGGCCCGCAACCCGGCGCCAACACAAGCATCCACCACTGTCTGCCCGTAAGTGGCATGCCCGTCGGTCACCGGGATCACCCGTACTTGCTCGGGTGACAGCCAGGTCGGCAATGCGCCGGCATAATGCTCCAAAAGAACAGCCATGAAGCGTTCCACTGAGCCGAAGAGCGCCCGGTGGATCATGACGGGGCGGTGCCTTGCATTGTCGGCTCCGACGTATTCGAGATCGAAGCGGCGGGGCTGGTTGAAATCCAACTGCACTGTCGACATCTGCCAAGTCCGCCCGATGGCGTCGCGCGCCTGCACGGAGATCTTGGGGCCGTAGAAGGCACCTCCTCCTTCGTCCATGACCAACTTCAAGCCCATGTCCTCAGCGGTCGAGCGAAGAGTCTCGGTGGCTTCTTCCCACTCCTCGTCAGTACCAATGGCCTTCCCTGGAGGCTTGGTCGACAGCTCCAGATAGAAGTCGTTCAGCCCGTAGTCACGCAACAAATCGAGGACGAACGTGGTGGTCCGGCGCAACTCATCGACGACCTGGTCCCGGGCGCAGTAGATGTGCGCGTCGTCCTGGGTCATGCCCCGCACGCGAGTGAGGCCCTGAAGCACACCTGACTTCTCGTACCGGTACACCGTGCCGAACTCGAAAAGGCGCAAAGGCAGATCGCGATAGGAGCGCTGCCGGCTCTTGTAGATCAGATTGTGGAACGGACAGTTCATCGGCTTGAGGTAGTAGCTGATACCGCCATCGAGCTCCATCGGCGGGAACATCCCGTCCTCGAACCACTCCAAGTGACCCGAGGTTTCGAAGAGGTTGGACTTGGTGATGTGGGGCGAGTTGACGAACTCGTAACCGCCCTCGACGTGCCTCTGGCGCGAGTAGTCCTCCATCAAGCGGCGGATGGTGCCGCCCTTCGGATGGAAGACGGCCAATCCGGAACCGATCTCGTCGGGAAAACTGAACAAATCGAGTTCCGCACCGAGCTTTCGATGATCTCTCCGCTCCGCCTCCTCCAGCTGGAAGAGATGGGCGGCCAGCGCCTTCTCTGATTCCCAAGCAGTGCCGTAAACCCGTTGCAGTTGGGCACGCTTCTCGTCGCCACGCCAGTAGGCCCCAGCCACCCGCATGAGCTTGAAATGCCCCAGCCGGCTCGTCGATGGCACGTGTGGTCCCAGACAAAGATCCCGAAACGATTCGGAATTCCAATAGGTGCTAACCGACGAACCTGAAGCGTCGACCTCATCCGCCCCCGCACCGACCGCCTCGATGATCTCCCGCTTGAAGGGCTGATCGGCAAAGAGCTCGAGACCCTCGGCGATGTCGTGCTCGTGGCGGACAAACGGCTGGTCTTCGGCCATCACAGAACGCATCTCAGCCTCAATACGCTCCAGATCGTCGTCAGAAAAGTGCGCCCCATCGGGCAGTTCGAAGTCGTAATAGAAGCCGTTCTCTATTACCGGTCCGATGGCGTACTTAGACCCGGGCCACAGACGCAGCACGGCCTGGGCCATTACGTGAGCGGTCGAGTGCCGCAGCACCTCGAGCCCCGCATCGGAATCAGCCGTGACGATGGCCACCTCGGTCCCATCGACCAGGACCGAACTCAGGTCAACGGCTAGACCGTTGACCGTGGCCGCCACGGCCGCCTTGGCCAAGCGAGGGCCGATGAGCTGGGCGAAATCGGCGGCCGTCGTCCCCTCGGCCAACTCCCGCATCGAACCATCGGGAAGCCGTACCGAAATGACGCCTGCCATCGTTCACCCTTTCCTTTTCAGCGGGATTGTCTCGCAACCCCGAAATGTGGTTGCTCAAGGGTAGTTGACCCCCTCAGACCTCCACACCTAGAAGCTGAGCTCCGTCCAGCACTGACCGTCCAGCCAGTGCCTCGGCATCGAGCGCCTCCAAGGCGCCCGGAGTGTTCACGTCGTCATCGAGGGCCGTCCGGACCGCGGCGAGGCCTACCTCGCCATCCCCTTCGATGCTGCTGCGCCACAGGGCCAATCGAGCCGAAGCAGCTGGCATATCAACGCTCGTTAACCAGTTCCAATCTTGGCGATAGTGGTGGGCCAGGAGCGCCAACCGAACAGCAGCGGGCTCCCATTGCTTGCAAAGGTCACCGACGAACACGAGATTTCCCAGGGATTTGGACATCTTGGTGCCATCAAGCCCAACCAGTCCCACGTGAAACCAGATCCGGACGAACTGTTCACCAGTCACCGACTCGGACTGGGCCGCCTCGCACTCATGGTGTGGAAAGACGAGGTCGCGCCCACCGCCGTGGATGTCGACCGTCGTGCCCAGGTCGCGCAGAGCCAGCGCCGAGCACTCGATGTGCCACCCAGGCCGGCCTCGACCCCAGCGTGACTCCCAGGCCGGCTCGTCGGGCAGCGAGGGCTGCCAGAGCACGAAGTCGAGCGCATCGCGCTTGTGGGGGTCGTCGGGGTTGCCGCCGTGCTCGGCCGCCAGCTCGAGCATTTTGGCCCGGTCGTAGCCGCTGACTCGACCAAACTCAGGAAAGGTCGATACATCGAAGTACACCGATCCACCCGCCTGGTACGCGTGACCCGTCTGCAGCACATCTCCGATCAGCGACAGGATCTCCGAGATAGCTGATGTGGCTCGAGGTTCCGAATACACCGGAAGGAGATTGAGCATGCTCATCTCATCGTCGAAGCGGGCCATCTCCTCCGCTGCGAGATCGAGGTAATGAACTCCCAGCTCCCGTGACTTGCGCAAAATATCGTCGTCTACATCGGTGACGTTTCGTACGCACTTAGTGTCATGCCCGGCGTCGCGCAGGCGTCGCTGCAGCATGTCGAAATAGAGGTACACGGCGGCATGACCGAGATGGGCAGCGTCATAAGGAGTAATGCCGCAGGAGTACATAGTCACCAGCGGTCCGGGTTTGAACGAGACGACTTCCTTGCGGGCCGTGTCATAGAGGCGCATAGTCAGATTCCTGCCAACTTCAAGGTGGAGTGAGCCTTATGCCTGATATTCAAGGTGATACAGACGGCCGTGAAGGCCTCAATCGCGGCGGCCTGACTAAGGCTTCCGGCATCGAGTGGGCGCAGCCCACTCATCAAATCGATGAGACCGATGGTGGCTTCTGTCGCCTCTGCATGGTCCGAGCACACAAGTACATCAGCCTCCAACCCGGATTCGAGATTCTCCATTTCTGAGGCAGGCAGGTGGTGGAAGGCCGCGGAGACCAAGGACTCGGGCAATGCGGCCTGAACAGCGGCGGCGACGGATCCGCGCGGAGGCACCAAGGCCAGCATCTCGCGACCCTCCTTCGCGAGGGCATTGGCCATGGAGATGACGACCTTGCCCTCCAGATCGGCTCGAAGGGCATTGACGGTTGGGATGGCGCTATCCCACGGGGTGGCCACCACGACGATGTCTGCCCTGGCCGCACCTTCGTTATCAGAACCTTCAATGGCCAGGTTCAGTTCTGGCCACCTAGCCACCACCTCGGAAGCGACACCGACCGCACGTTCGGACTCTCGCGAGCCCAGGGTGATCTGCACTCCAGCTTGGGCCAATCTGACCGCCACTCCTCGCCCAGCAGGGCCTGTCCCACCGATAATTCCTACTATCACGCCCCCACTGTCGCATAACGTGGCGATCCCTATGGGACTCCTTGATGGTAAACGGCTCCTCATAACCGGTGTCCTGACCGATGCTTCCTTGGCGTTCGCTGTCGCCAAGCTGGCCCAGGAGGAAGGGGCAGAGATCGTCCTGTCCGGAGCTGGCCGGGCCCTTTCACTGACTAAGCGCACCGCTCGAAAGCTGCCAGCGGAGATTGACGTTCTCGAGATGGACGTCACCTCGCCAGAACAGCTGCAAAAGGCCGGCGCTGCGCTGGCCGACCGATGGGATCGTCTGGACGGGCTACTCCACGCCATTGGTTTTGCTCCGCCCAACTGCCTTGGCAATGGCATGTTCGCTGCCGATTGGAACGACGTTTCCGTCGCACTCAATGTTTCTGCCTACTCGCTCAAGGCCGTAGTCGAAGCTTTCCGCCCGCTCCTCACCAAGGCCGGACAAAGCGGCGGCGCCAGCGTGGTCGGCCTTGACTTCGACGCCACCGTGGCCTGGCCCATTTACGATTGGATGGGCGTTGCCAAGGCAGCTCTGGAATCTCTCTCCCGGTACCTAGCCAAAGAGCTCGGCCCAGATGGTATTCGCGTCAACCTCATCGCCGCCGGCCCAATCCGCACCATGGCCGCCAAGTCAATTCCCGGTTTCTCAGCCTTCGAGGATACATGGGCCGAAAACTCACCTCTTGGCTGGGATGTCCACAACGCAGATGCGGTGGCAAAGGGTTGCATCGCTCTCTTCAGCGACCTGCTGCCGATGACCACGGGATCCACCATCTATGTCGACGGCGGTGTCCATGCTGTGCGCTCATGAACCAGAGACGTCCCGAATGATCCGAATCCATGCCATTCCAACAGCCTTCGGCTGATCGACAAAGAGGTCAGCGATCGGTCCAATAGAACAAAGTATGTCCAACGAGCTATATGGCTTGAGGACTTCTTTTCCATGGGCCTCAGTTGGCCAACTTCCGCAACGCACTCCTCACGATCGAGGCAGTTCCGTGCCACCTTGCTGTCACGGAACTGTCCATTCATTCGCGTCCTTCGAAATCAAGATCACCCAGTTCCTGTATTCATGTGTTTGATGGGGCACAGTGGAGTGAATGGGCTGACTTATTATGAGAAACTGGTCACGGGTACCAGGTGACCCAAACAACCGTTGGGGAACGATATGAGCATCTTCAACTTCAACCAGAAGGTCGAAAGTGTCGCCGCAACGGCGGCTAACGCTGCCGCCAAACGCCAAAACTTTGCGGTTCCTGCAACACTCCCAGAGCCTGGATCTCCCCCTGACGAAGCGAAGCGCTCTGAACGCCGTTCCATCTCGGATTCAGAGTTGGCCTTCGTATACGTGTGCGCGGATTTTGTTTGCGCATGCTTGGCGGTACCGGCGTCACTGTTCATCTTCTCCCTGCTATCCACAGCACCTCCGAATTCCCTCAGCAGACTTACCTTCAACACAGCCAACAGTTGGCTCTTCCCGCTGTCAGTCACCGTGGCCCTCTCTCTCGGAGGTATGTATCGGGTGACCCACAGGAGACTGCAGCCGAGTGCATTTCTCGAAATGCGAGAGCTCTCCTTCGGCGTAGGTTCAGGATGCGTACTTGCTCTCGCAGTTGGGGCATTGCTTCATGCCACCTTTGGTGCCACTGAACCGATTGCAACACAACTGGTGATGGCAGTCATCGTTACTGTCGCAGTGATCACGATGGGTCGGATCTTGTTGAGGCACTTTCTCAAGACCCTCACAACGACCCGAGTCCTCGTTGTCGGCTCTGGCAAACTCGTTGATCGAGTCATAATGAGCGTCAAGCAGGATTCGACCATGACGCTGATCGGAAGAGCGGTTGAGGGTGACGACGTCGATCCAGAGGCCGTCGGCCGAGTAACCGATCTACCTCGTTTGTGCGAGCAGTATGACGTCCATCGAATTCTCGTCGCGTCACCAAATCAGTTATCGACTGAATCTCTCGTCACATATAGGAAACTTCAGGAATCGGTGCACATCGCAATGGTTCCTCGCTACTACGAGCTTGTGAGTTGGCGTTCTCGACTTACGGATCTTTCTGGACTGCCATTTTTAGAGATAGCTCGTCCCCACCTGAGCAAGTGGGATCAGTTCATGAAGAGACTCTTTGACATCTGCATAAGCAGTGTCGTGCTTCTAGTTACGTCGCCCCTTTTGCTCGTAGTGGCTATCGGGGTCAAGTTCAGTTCACCTGGTCCGGTATTCTTCAGGCAAACGCGCCTCGGACGAGATCGAAGTCCATTCACTGTCACGAAATTCCGAACGATGACAGTAGACAACCACCCAGCATCTCGATATCGACCGGAGGAACCGCACGAAACTGACGACGAGCGTCCGCTCCATGAGATTCGTGGGAAGTCAGACGAACAGTTCCGCGTGACGCGTTTTGGGGACTATCTACGCAAGTCGGGTATCGATGAGATTCCTCAGTTTATAAATGTGTTCCAGGGTCACATGTCGGTAGTGGGTCCTCGACCGTTCATCCCGGAGGAATCGGGCGTCCCTATTTGGGGATCACGGCGATTCGATGTGAGGCCAGGTATCACCGGACTCTGGCAAGTCTCGGGGCGGAATGACTTGTCGCGAAGCGACCTGGTACAGCTCGACTATCTTTACGTCGCTTCATGGTCCCTCTGGTGGGATCTGAAGATTATGTGGGAAACCCCAAAGACCATGGCCAGAGGCACCGGCGCATACTGAACGAGTTGCCTTACGGGTGAGGGCAATACCTCACCGATACTTGAGTCTGTCTCCTTCAACAAGTCTGGAGCTCAATCGCCGCAGTGGACGCATTGTACTAGGCACCGAAAATGGTTTACGGCGACCAAGGCTTTGATATCGACGGCAAATCATTTCGCCATCCCGCATTGGATCTGAGGCTAAATTTCGTGCTTCAACCATGTCTGGACCCGGTATCTCCGACCCTCCGTGTCGATTCAACTTGAAGTTCCTAACAACCAATTCAAGCATTCACGACGACCTGGAATACGACACGAACTGCTTAAGTGCGAATTCACCAGTGGAACAAGGTGCTTCACAATCAATTACGAAATCACAGGTCCGATGTGGCAACTGTGAAAATTTACTTTGGGAGGATTTCGCTCGTGCGGCAATTCAAAGTCCTCGCCCTGGCAGTCGGTCTATCGACCGTGGGAATGCTTGGTATACCGGGTGTCGTTGGAGCTAAGAGTGGTCTCCCAAGGATTTCGGTCAATACCGGTGGAGTAGTGACAACGGTGCCTCAGTTCGTGGGCAATACCTTCTATCTCACCGCTTGTGGATATGCCGATGACGCCACCATCACCTTTTCGGTACCGGTCAATGGAGTACTGACCGAGGCTGGTCATGCCAATGCGAGAGGCGACGGGTGTGGTTTCGGCAAGGTCACGATCGGTGACCCTCATATCAGTGTCAATAATGGTGCGCCTGTGGCGGTCACATTCGGCGCGACCGTGATGGAGGCCACAGGTGTTAACCGGGCAGGACAAACTGTGACCGACACGATTGACATACCGATCGTTGCTTCATCGAGACCAATGTCCAGTTCCTCCGGTCTCGGCTTCAATGGTGCCGACATCATGGCAACCATCGTCGGCGGATTGGCGCTGATTGCGCTGGGCTATCTAATCCTGACATTCGTGCGCCGACGCGCCGCCGTCGCCTGACGATTTCAACGTTCGGAAGTTTCTTTGAGCGCGGCCTGACTTCCCTTTAGAGGAACCGGTCCATCTGTCGACGTCGGTCGAGGCGGAGCCAGCGGCGTCGCCCGTAGCGTCCTCCGATGCCCGTAACGAGAAGTGCGGCAACACAAGCGCCGACCCAAATGCCAAGCACCCCAAGGCTGATGCCTTGGTGGAGCACCACCCGTCGAATGATGTCGGCCGCAAAAATCAGCGCCGTGGTGATGCCAGCCACGAGAGCGCCCTGATTAAACGCACCGCTGGTAGTGCGACGGTGGCGTCCGGCCACCATGCCACCAACGAAGAATCCAATGGCCATCACAGTGGCTGGATAGAGCCATGTGATGCCGCCCTGGTCGATGATCGGACTGCCGCGCCAGAGCTCTTCGAAGAGGAACGCCGGTCCAACAATGACAAGCGTAAGAAGCAGACCATCGCTCAGGGATCTCCAGTGGCGATACGAGGTCGCTGAGGGCGGGGTGACTTTGGTCACGTCAGCACTGGACTTCATTTGAGACTGGTGGCTCCCCCATGTTCGGATGTCTGCACTGATGCTAGTGAGTGAGGCTTACGGGTTGGGGCTCTTCCCGCGAACGAGCGGCGTGAAGTTTCGAGTGTCGCCGATAAGTACCCCGTCGACCTCAATCCAGGCGTGAGCCTGCAATCCGGTGTCCGTGGCAACTCCAAGTCTGAGGACGGGGTGTTGATTGCGCACAATTCGTCCGGCTGCCAGGGACTGGCGCAAGCATGGTCCGTCTGCGAACGGCCATCGGCGAGACACAGCGCCCAGAGCTCTGAGTTGACCTGATTCCCAGGACGACAAGTTGAGTACCCCGTTCGGGCGTGGTTCGGCTGTGCTCGTTGTGTCAAGCGGCACTCCCAGCCACTTGCTCGTCTTGTCGAGTGGCCCTGCTCGAACCGCACATTCCGCCACAGACATCCAAAGGAATGCTGTTGGCAAGTACGGCAGGAGGTGAACACCTTTTTTCGCCTTGGCCAAAAAGGTGGTGCCCTGACTTTCCACTCAGTTACTCGAGCAGACCTTGGGTCCGAAGCGAGGCCACGAAATCCTCGACGTCGGAGGTGGCAACTGAACGTTCGAGGCCGTGGGTACGAACCAGAAGGTCGGCCAATTCGGCGAGGGTCGTACCCTGTTCAAGCATGCGCCACAGCTCTGTGCCGGTGTCGTTCAGGCTGAAGTATTGGGAAGAACGCAGGTCCAAACCAATCAAGTTCTCGCCGACCTCACGGCACACCAGATCGTTCTGGCGGAACTTCAGTAGGTCCGAACTCATGGTGCGCCGAAGCATAGGCAGAACCGGTCAGATCCCGTGAGTAATGACTGTTTGATGCCCGTGGTGAACGCAATCCCGATGTCACTGACCCAACTAAACAAATGTTCAACCTGCTAGTGAGGAACTATCGAACAAATTGCGACGAAGATTGACGACGACCGCTGCATGCGTGAAGCTATAGGCGTGAAGACCCCCTCGAATTCCTCGGCTGCATTTTTCGGACGTGACTATGAGGCTCCGAAGTTGGTCGTCCATGGTTCGGTGGCGGACCTCACGGGAGCCGCGCTTCCCGGGAGCACCGCTGATCACACTCTGCCGGCAGGACTGGTCGGAGTGAACGCCACCATCAGCCTCTGACGCTCAACTGAGGGCTCGAGCAGCCTTCAGGATGTCCTTGGCGAGAGTACTGTTTCAACGAGATGCCGCCCTACCTGGGCGCGTGCGTCGCTGATGAATCGATGAGCATCCCTGCGGAACATTCTGTTCCACCCGATTTGTCGTCTCCAGGTCGAGTCCCCTATCGGATGACGTCCCAGGAAGTTGCCACCGGGTGGCTGACCGGAACGCTTGCTGGTGATGTCAGCACCGTGACGTCGGGATCGGCGTTGCTGGCGCTTGAGGATGCCATCCGTCCGGCCTTGGCGCGGCCGCCGTGTGTGATTGAGTTCTCTGGTGGACGGGACTCTTCGGTGGTGCTCGCCGTTGCCGCGTCACTGGCTCGACGAGAGGGCCATCCCGCTCCCCTTCCATTTACCTGTCTCTATCCCGATCTCCCTGAAGCCGACGAGACCGAGTGGCAAGAACTGGTAGTCCGGCATCTCGACATCGGTGAGTGGGTACGCCATCCGGCCACTCGTGAGGCGGATCTCCTTGGAAGTGCTGCGGCCTTGTCATTGTCTCGATGGGGGCTGTTGTGGCCACCGGCCGTGCACGGCCGGGCACACCTACTTGAAGTGGCTCGGGGAGGTTCACTGCTCTCGGGAGAAGGTGGCGACGAGGTGCTCGGCCCGCGCCGAAGCAGTGTGGTCCGTCAATTGCTGGCTGGAGCGATCCCAAGGTCTCGAGGGAATGTTCGGCACGCCGTCCTTTCGCTGGCTCCTCGGTCAATACGCATCAATCGCCTCCACCGAAGGTTTGCTCGAGAATTGCGCGCAAACTGGCTGACGCCGGACGGGCAAGATGCCTTTCTAGGGGCGCTGAGTATTGACGCGGCGGCCGAACCGCTCGACTGGCGGAAGGCGGTGCGGCGCCATCCGCACACTCGAGCAGTGAGTGTGGCGATGGAGACGCTCGGCATACTGGCCGAGGATGTCGACGTGATGCGGATCGATCCCCTGCTCAATGCTGGCTTTCTTGATGCGGTGTGTCGAGAGGGCGGTCGGAAAGGATTCGTGGATCGCACCGCTGCATCGCGTCACCTCTTCGGTGCGGTGTTGCCCGATTCAGTCTTGAGTCGGAGCACCAAGGCTCGATTCAACCGAGCCGTGTTTGGCGAGCAAAGCCGAGCATTCGTGGAGCAGTGGGATGGCACCGGCGTGGATACGGACTTGGTCGATGTCCAGCGCTTGCGGGATGAATGGGCGGCGGATGCACCACACGCCTTGACCTTTCCCCTGCTCCAGTCGTGCTGGCTGTCTGCCCATGGCTGAAGAGTTAGTAAGCGAGGCCACCACAGCGCTGTTGTGGGAATCCTGCCGGCGGGAGCTCCGTCTGGATGCCATTCGGCTCGCTGCACAGGGCAAGGTCCAGCCATCACTGTTGGCGGGCCTGGCTCTGTCCAATCGGCTGGTCCCGCTGTTGTGGCGGGCATTGGATGCGGCTGGGGTTGACGACGTGCTGGGTGAGGAACGGTCACACCTGTCGGATCTGGCCACGCTCTTTCGAATGCAGTCACTGCTGGTGCATCCAAAGGCTGTGTCCTTGGCAGTCGGACCGCTGACTGCGGTGGGACTTGAGCCGGTGATGATGAAAGGTCCAGCCGTAGCCAGTCGGTATCCCGAAGTGGGATTGCGGCCAATGGACGACCTCGATCTCCTCCTGCCTTCGGAGCACCACGACCAGGCCCTTAATGCACTAGTCGCTGCCGGCTGGACCGTCAGTCGCCCGAGAAGCCGAGGGTGGTACGACACCCAACTTCGACACTCCGAGGTCCCAGCCATGCCCCTAGAGCTGCACTACGGGCTCGACGGGTGGCACGAACGCTCCAACCGGTTGCACCCTCGCTGGTTGTGGGAGCAGCGCGTGCCTATTGATTGTCTGGGGACTGCCGCATTTGGGCTCCCGCTGGAAGTCGAACTGGTGTCGCTGGCAGCCCATGCCGGTAAGCCGTATCACGGCTTCGATCGCATGATCTGGTTGGCCGATCTGGCCATGATCCTCAGCGATGCGGGCGCCATCTCTTGGAACGAAGTGGAACGGTTGGCCACGGTCAAGCAGTGTGTGACCGTGGTGAATGTGGCCCTTCATATGGCGAGCCGGATGGGTGTCGAGCTGCCGGATGGTCGATTCGTGCTGCCGGAGAGCGGCTGGCGATCCGTGCCGTTACGGCGACTGCAGGCGGCCAACTGGCCCGTGTCGCCGATGCAGGGCCGATTCCACATCAGGTTCGTCTTGGCCGACACGGCACGGTGGCGCCTGCAGCTTTTGGCCGGTAGCCCCCATCACGCCTCATGGTCGGACCGCGTCCACCTCCCCCATCGGGCCGCAGCTCGAGTCGTCGATCTATGGCGCCATTCGGATATGTCCTCGAGCGGTGCTCCTTCGTGAGTGCCTCGGACACGGCCGTTGTGGGTACGGGTCTGGTCAAACGCTTCGGCACCAACACTGCCCTCCAGGGGGTGGACTTCTCGGCTCCATTTGGAGAGGTCACGGCGTTGATCGGGAGCAACGGTGCTGGCAAGAGCACGCTCATTCGGATCATGGCCACGTTGGTGCTGCCCGACGAAGGACAGGCCACCGTTGATGGATTCGATGTGTCGGCTGAGCCCGACAAGGCTCGGCGTCGACTTGGGTTGGCCTTGGGCGAGGACCGATCTTTCTTCTGGCGACTAAGCGGTCGAAAGAATCTCCAGTTCTTCGCCGCCCTGCATGGCATGAAGAAACAAGAGGCCCGGCTGGCCTGCGATGAGGTCTTGGCGGCGGTCGATTTGTCCGACGTGGCCGAACGCCGGGTGGATCGATTTTCGACTGGTATGCGTAGCCGACTCGGCATTGCCCGCGCTTTGCTCGGACATCCATCCGTGCTCCTCCTTGATGAGCCCACCCGAAGCCTCGATCCTGGATCCGCCCGTGAGGTGCAGGACCTGATGGCTGGGCTGGCCGCCAGCGGCACGGCTGTCGTGGTGGCTACCCACGATTTGCCGGAGGCGGCGTCGCTGGCGTCCGCTGTCTACGTGATGTCCAGGGGACAAGTACAAGCTTGCGTGCACCCCCGAGGGGATGTCACTGTGCTTGAGCGGGCCTTCGCAGAGTCCCGGCTATGAGCACCGTGACGCCAACCCGAGACGCCATGCTGCCGCTTTATCGCCCGGTGCTCTTGTTCAGAGCCTTCCTGCGCCGCGACTTCGAGATTGCCCTCTCCTACCGGCTCCCGTTCGCGGTTGATCTCTTTCAGTCGGTCCTGTCCATGGCCTTTCTGTATTTCCTGGCTCGCGTGGTTGGACACAAGGTCGAGGCGGAGGCCGGTCTGAAGGTTGGGTACTTCGGCTTTGCGGTGATCGGGACCATCATGGTGGGCATTCTGACCGTGAGCCTGGCCTCCTTCTCCAAGAGGATCAGGACCGATCAGATCACCGGAACGCTCGAAGTGCTGTTTTCTATGCCCACTCCCCCATGGCTGGTGGTGCTGGAGAGCGCGTCGTACCAACTCATCTACGCCATCATCACGTCCATCTTGAGTGTCATCCTGGCCTTCTGGTTCGGACTGCGACTCCACGTGACCGTGGCCAGCGGATTGGTAGCCCTGGCTGACTTCGTTGGGGTGCTGTTCATTTTCAGTGCGCTGGGAATGGGTCTGGCCGCCTTCGTCATGGTGTTCAAGCGAGGCGAGACCCTGACCACGTTGCTGATCGGTGGTCTGAGCCTTATCGGTGGTGTGCTTTACCCCGTCGCACTCCTCTCAGCTCCGCTCCGTCATGTGGCCAATATATTGCCGTTCACCTGGGCGTTGGAAGTGATGCGTGCAGCCTTGCTCGCCGCCCAATCCGATCTCCACTTGTTGCTCGCCGTATGGGTGGTAGCCGTCGTCGTCACGCCCATATCGATCTGGGTCTTCAACGTCTCGCTGGCCTATGCCAAGCGCAAGGGTGCCGTGGGGCAGTACTGACCCATGCCTCGGTATGCCCTTCACGGACTATCCATCGATTCGGAACTACCGCTAGGCCCAAATGTCGAATTATCCGGAGGGTGCGACTTGACCCTGGTGATGGGTGATGAATGGCATGGCGTTGGCCCTGACATCCCTGAGGGCGACGTCATTGCCGAGTTGATCCTGGAAGGTCGCAGGCTCTACACCGGAGTGATCGATGGAGATCGCTACGTCCTGCGACTCCACGGCACCTGTGACTTCGTGATGGACAAGGAAGTGTCTCGAGTGGAATGTCATTCGGTGAGTTCGGCGGAGCCCGAGCTCTTGTCGCTGTTGGCCCGCGGTGCGCTGATGGCATTTGTGCTGGGACTGAAGGGCTCATGTGTCCTCCACGCCTCCGCGGTCGAGGTGGATGGAGGCAGTGTCGTCTTTGTAGGTGGATCGGGTATGGGGAAATCCACGCTGGCCGGATTGGCATGCAGGGACGGGGCCCGTTTCGTGTCGGACGATCTCGTACACATCAGCGCTGGTGCTGAACCGTCCTGGGTGGGCGGGGCGAGCGAACTCCGGCTGCGGATGGGTTCATCACCTCTGGCGGATCGGGTTGGTGATCAATGGAGCCAGCGGACGACGATCGATGATCGGCTGGGGCTCAAGCCGCCGATGACGCTTATGGCTGAGGGCAAGCTGGGAGCCATCGTCATTCCGGATCCGTCACGGGTGGAACCAGCGTTGTCTTTTCATCGCCTGAACCCATTTGACGCCACCTTTGCCCTCAGCGCCTTTCCTCGCATGCTGTGGACGCTCCCAGAGACGCTGAAGGTCCAGTTCGATGGAGTGGCCCGTCTGGCCAATTCGGTGCCCGTCTTTCGAGTACAGGTGCCATGGGGTCCGCCGTTCCCCGATGGACTCGGGATGCGCATCATCGAAGGAACGCTGGGCACTTGATAAATGGGGGGGCGTCCTTGTGGGGCTGTTTTGGTGGACCTACCGTGACCGAGATGATCGACTTTGAAGCTGTGAGCATTCGGTGACGGTGCTCGTCACGGGCGGGGCCGGTTACATCGGGTCGCACACGGTGCGACTCCTGCGTGAGCGCGGTCGCAGCGTGGTGGTGCTCGATTCGATGGAGTTCGGCCATCCCGAGGCGATCGGCGACACGCCATACGTCGTGGGCGACATTGCCGATCGAGAGGTTGTCGGTCGATTGCTCCGGGACTTCGACGTGGATTCGGTGGTGCATTTCGCCGGGTTCAAGTCACCCGGCGAATCCATGTTTCACCCGGGCAAGTACTTCCGCAACAATGTGGCCGGTAGCAGTGCCTTGTTCGACGCGTTGTGTGAGGCGGGTGTCTCTCGGGTCATTTTTTCCTCGTCCTGTGCCGTGTACGGCACCCCTGAGGTGGTACCGGTCTCCGAGGATGCGCTGATTTCGCCCGAAAGCCCATACGGGGAGAGCAAGGCCATGACCGAGCGGACGCTGGACTGGTTCGATCGCTGCCGGGACCTCCGCTCGGTGAGCCTTCGCTACTTCAATGCGGCCGGGGCCTGGCCTGATGGCTCCATCGGCGAGGATTGGACCGTCACCATCAACCTGGTGCCTCTGATCATGAAGGCCACGCTGGGTCGACGTGAGCCCTTGCACCTCTTTGGCACCGACTACCCGACCGCCGACGGCACGGCGATTCGGGACTACGTGCACGTGCTCGATTTGGCCGATGCGCACATCAAGGCGTTGGAGTACTTGGAGGGCAGTGGCTTCACCTGTGCCGTCAATCTGGGGACGGGCATTGGGTCATCGGTGTACGAGGTCATCGCCGCCGCTGAAAAGGCCAGTGGGCTATCGGTTCCCTATGAGCTCAAGCCGCGGCGACCGGGTGACCCAGTGGCACTGTGGTCTGACGGAACGAAAGCCCAGTCGGTATTGGGCTGGATACCTGAACGTGGACTGGAAGAGATCCTGCATTCAGCCTGGGCTTGGCACTCCACCCATCTCGATGGGTACAGCGCTGAAGGTGCTTAGCGGCCGACGGAGACGAGCTCGGCGTAGCACCTGGCGTGCTTTTCGCCCATGTGCTGCCGATCGAACTTCTCCTTGAAGCGAATCCGGGCTGATTCGATGATGTCGTCTCGCTGCTGGTGGTTGGCCAACAGTTCGATCACACCGTGGGCCATCGCGTTGGTGTCACCAAAGGGGTAGACCAAACCGGACTTCATGTGCTCGACCGAGTCCCTGCTCCCGACCACATCGGTCAGGACCACTGGAATCCCGGCCCGCATGGCTTCCAAGGGCGTGTATGGCCCACCTTCGAACATGGAGTTGAGGACACAGACGTCGAACTGGCCGATGGCCACGGTCGCGTCGTTGAGATAGGTGATCTGGTGGTAGTTCTCTCCGATGCCAGCCTTCTTCACCTCAGCGTCGACCTTGGGCTGCAGCTCACCGCTGCCGATCAGCACGAAGTGAACGTCGGGACGTGAACGGTAGATCTCTCCACACATCCGAATGAAGTCCTCCGGCGCCTTCTGGGCCACCAGTCGGGCCACGGTGCCAATGACGGTCGTGTTGGGAGCCAGACCGAGCTCGTGACGCAAGTCGTAGGAGGTGTTCCGTACCGGCTCGGGATCGATTCCATTGTTGATGACAACGAGTTGCTCTGGGGACGCCAGGTGCAGATCCAACGCCTGCTCCCCTTCGCTCTCGGAGACAGCAATGAAACGATCGGTGCGAGGAGCCAGCAAACGCTCGACCAACAGCACGCCCTTGTTTGTGCAAATCCCGTTTGGGGTGTACACCACCGGGACCTTGCGGCCCACCGATGCGGTGCGAACGAAGGCACCGCCCATTGAGCTGTGCCCGTGAATGATCGTCGGGTTGATGAGATCGATCAGTTTCCGGAGCTTGCGAACACTGGCCAGGTTGGCCGGGTGCAACGGATTCCTGACCATCTGAAGCCGGTGGACAATGGCGCCGGTCGACAGAATCTGTCGCACCGGTTCACAGGTCGTTGATGATGCGTGGTGCCCCACGACGACCGCTTCGTTGGGAGGGATCACGACGTGGTGCTCGACCGAATCCACCGTTTCGAGGATGTCGAGCAGATGCCGCAGCGTGCCACCGCCGGCGGCCTCCAACACGTGCAATACGCGTGGAAGCCCTTCGGGCGATGCAACGGCGAAGACATCGTCTTCGTTGCTGACGTGACGAAGTTCGTTGTCGATCATCGACCGCTACTCCGGTTGCGGGCCAGGGGGCTGGACAACACGGTCATCCGTGCTGCGCTTTCACACTGACGAGGTGTGTGATTTCCCACGAACAAGGAACCTCCCGCCACTGGCCCGTATTACGCCGACAGAGAAAAATAAGAATTAATTAATGATGAAGTGTAGAACAGGATGCCTGGCAACGCTCGTGGCAGTCGGGTGAACAGTGCGCTACGGAGCTTGTTAAACGTTCGTTCGGGAGCTTGAAGTCGTTGCGCAACGCGCGTGTCGGCGTGCTGTACTCACGCTCCGGCGTGCGTGACTAGAGGAGCAGCGTCCGATATTTGGCGGAGCTCTTCAGCATCACAGCAACAGCCCAGCTATCGGCCACGAAGCCCAGCGGGACGGCTTTGGCCCATTCCTCCAGGGAACGGGACTCGTAGTGCGAGCGGTTGAACTGACGGACGTAGAGCAGCACAGCCAGCACGGCGAACGCTCTGGAGTAACGCTGGCTCGGGCGGAGCAGAAGCATGAGGCCGGCGGCCCACGCAATGAGGACGGCCTTGTGCACCGAGCGCAGGAACAGGCCGGCGTTCATGATCTGTCGGGCTTCGGGGTGCAGTGACACCAGCGTGACCAGACCTTCGAGGCGCGGGATGCGACGGAAGTGGGTACGGAAGTCGGAGCTCCCGACGTCGTGCCATATCAGCGCGTCGGCCACATAGCGATCTTTGAAGCCGGCCTTGACGGAGCGGAGTCCCAAGTCGGTGTCTTCGCCATTGGGCCAGGCGAACGATTCTTCGTCGAAACCGTCCAGCTTGGTGAGCAGATCTTTGGTGTAGGCGATGTTGCACGTGGAAAACGTCTGGTTGTGGTCAATGTCGAGGTAGCTGCTGAACGGTCCGATCAGATGTAGTTGGTCATAGGGTGGCCGCGTGCGACCCACGGCGATGTCGGCATCGTCGAGTCCCGAGGCAATCGCCTTTAGCCAACCCGGGTCGGGTACACAGTCGTCGTCGACGAAAGCGATGAGCTCACCGCGTGCTTCCTTCCAACCTCTATTGCGCGCTCCAGCCGGTCCGGTGTTTTTCGATGATGGCTGGACCTTCATGTCGAATGGTTGGTTGGGAGCGACCCGGTTTAGCTGTTCGAGTGTGTCGTCGGTGGAGACGTCGTCGACCACAATCACCTCGAAAGGCTCGTCGATGTCCTGCTGCGCCAGCGCGTCGAGCAGCCGCAGCATGCGGGCCGAGCGGTTGCAGGTGGGTACCACAACAGAAATGCGTGGTGTGGTCGGCGGCATGGAAGTGATGCTACCTGCGGCTAGAAGCGGAAATAGATAAAGGGCACCGGCGTCTCACCGCTGAAGACGATGATCGACAACAGCATGGTGGCGTAAGCAATGCCACGGATGGGCGGGTGCCAGCGCGCGATGGCAGCTTGGTCGTGGGTAAGGCGCTGCACCAGATCGATGAGTCCGACGGCCAGTACGGCGATGACCAGTAACGCCACGAAATGGGTATCGACCGAGCCGCGGCGGAGATCGGCGATGCCCTTGAAGTAGTGCAATGCGTCCGAAAGGCTATTGGCGCGGAAGAACACCCACCCGACGCAGACGATCTGGAAGGTGATGAAGGCCCGGATGGCGTCCCCCGGCCACCTCCACTTCCGTTGATAGTCGTTGTGTTGGGTGGGCAGGAACTTGCGCTCAAGGGCCAGCCACACGCCGTGGTAGCCGCCCCATATGACGAAGGTGAAGGCGGCGCCGTGCCACAGACCGCCGATGAGCATGGTGAGGAAGAGGTTTCGGTAAGTGGCAATGGGCGAACCCTGATTGCCACCAAGAGGGATGTAGAGGTAGTCCCGCAACCAGCTGGAGAGGGAAATGTGCCAGCGGCGCCAGAACTCGGTGATGTTTCTTGAGAGGTAGGGCTGATTGAAGTTCTCCGGCAAGTTCATGCCGAGCAGCCAGGCCGAGCCGCGGGCGATGTCGGTGTAGCCCGAGAAGTCGCCGTAGATCTGAAAGGCGAAAGCCCACGCCCCCATGACGAGCGTGGCCGCGCTGGTGGTCTTCGGACTGTTGAACGCCGTCTGCACGAACTGGGCCAACGCGTCGGCGATGACCACCTTCTTGAAGAGGCCCTGCAGAATCAAGAGGAGCGCCTGTTGTATGCGTTGACGGTCCGGGAAGATCCGGTCGTGTTCGAACTGGGGTAGCTGCAAGTGGGCTCGCCCGATGGGGCCGGCCACCAACTGGGGGAAGAAGGACACGAACACGGCGAAAGCCAAGAGATCGTGGGTTGGATTGATGCGCTTCCGGAAGACATCGAAGCTGTAGGAGATCCCGTGGAACGTGTAGAAAGAAATGCCGATGGGCAAAAGGATGTGGATCAGCGGCGGTGAGACATCCAGGCCCAAGTGGTGCAGGAGCTTGGTGCCGTCCCGGGTGAAGAAGTCGAAGTATTTGAAGAATCCCAGAATGCCGAGATTGACGATGAGGGAGCAGACGAAGATCAGCTTCCGCTTGCCATCCCCTTCGGCGTTCTCGAGAACCCGACCCACCGTGTAGTCGGTGAGAGTGGAGATGACGAGTAGTCCGAGGAATCGCCAGTCGAAGAGGCCATAGAAGAAATACGAGGCGGCCAACAGCAAGACGTTCTGCTCGCGTCGTTTGACGCGCCAATAGATGACGAAGACGATGGGCAGGAAGGCGGCGTACTGAAGTGAGTTGAATGTCACTTCGTTGTTCCTTGAGGGGCAAGTTGCTTTGAGAGCCACTTCATGAAGCGTTGGGCCCCAGCTTGGTTGAGGTGGGCCGGGTCATCGAAGTAGGTGTTGGACCAGGTGCCGGCGTCGTAGACCGGGATGTGGTGTGAGGTGCCGATACTGAGAAGTTGGAAGAGATGGGCGTTGTAGCCGTCCGTTCCTCCCGGTGTGGCCTTGGTGAAGTCCTTCGTCACGGGCAAGCCGACCAGCACCACCTTTATGTGCTTGGCCTTCAGCGTGTCGATGAGGTACTCGAGTTGTTGGATCTGATGCTGGCCCGGGTTGTAGGCGAAGAGCAGATCGCCCTGTAGCTCGGCTTGGCCCTCTGCCGAGGTCTCGGGGTTGCTGGCCGTTCCGTAGGTCCGGGCCCGGAATCCCTCGTTCCATCCGAGGCTGGAGAGGGGTGGGTTGTAGATGGAGTCACCCGAAGCGGAAGCGCTGGGTTCGAGCTGCGATCGGAGCACGGCCCGGTAGCGGTAGAGGGGTACGTGGTGGTCCAGCCACACATCGAGATGGTCAATGACGTTGCCGCCCCCTTCCGCCACGTGCACGGTGCGAGACCCGGTGAAGGCTGTGGCCAAAGTGGCGTAGCCCGGGAGGTTGGAGTTGAGGACGTTGATGCTGAAACCGAGGACGACCGTGGTCGGGTGCAACCGGGGTACCACGACCTTGGTCGCCCACGATGCGATGGCGTCGATGGGCTCCCCGGCCAGGGAAGCGTTGTAGGCCTGTCCGGATTGACCGGTCAGGAGGGCCGGGTCCCCTCCCCCGTCCATCATGGAGTCGCCGAAGAAGACGGTCTTGACGTTATGGGTGTGGGCCAGGGCGGTGACTTGGCCGTACTTGTTCTGGAGTTCGGGGCTGGGCCACGCCTGGGGCTTGGCCAACGAGTGTTCGTTCACCACCACCGCAAAATTGGCCAGGATGGGAACGAGGACGACGATCGGGAGCCACATGCGGAGGCCAGATCGCCATCGAGACTGCGTACGAGCATCGTCGACCGCCGTCACCGCGCACATACTGTCAGAAGGTCACCAAAGAGCCGCTTCTTTCGTGGGGTTGGTGAGCGTGGAATCATGAAGTGGGCGTCCACTAGGGTCACGCCTTCCACCACGACCGGGGAGAAAACACTGGAACGGGCCGAGCTTCAGAAGCGTGTGGATGAACACCCCTTCTGGTATCACACGATCGACATTGCCCCTGGCGTGGCGACTCCAGGTTGGTTCGACTTGCGACCAATCGTGGATCAGATGCCATGGCCCGACCTGCGCGGCAAGCGCTGTCTGGATATTGGAACCTTCGACGGGTACCTGGCCTTCGAGTTGGAAAAGCGCGGTGCCGCTGAAGTCGTGGCCATCGACGTCGAGGATCACCTGCTTTGGGACTGGCCCCCGGACTACCGGGCCGAAGGTCTCGCCCGAGACCCCGGATTCAGTGGTCCGCCCAAGGGCGCCGGCTTCCGGCTGGCCAAGGAACTCATGGGTTCCAAGGTCGAGTGGCGGCCCCTCAATGTGTATGACCTCGATCCCGAGAAGATCGGTGTCTTCGACGTCGTGGTGCTGGGCAGTCTGTTGCTCCACCTGCGCGACCCGATGCGCGCGCTCGAGGCCGTGAAGAGCGTGGTCGCCCCCAACGGGCGTTTCTTGTCGTCCGACCAGATCGAGCTGGGCCTCACCCTCAAGCACCCCAAGACGCCGATCTTCCGGTTGAACGGCTCTGGCGCTGACTGTCAGTGGTTCAACTTCAACCAGGCCGGTCACAATCGCATGGTCTTCTCGGCCGGCTTCGAGATTGAGCGCGAGACCAAGCCCTACGTAATTGAGTTCAACAAGCACCCCAAGGACATCCCACTGTCAGCGCGCAGCGTCATCAATCGTGCCGGCGTGCGCTACCTCACTGGTTCGGACCGTCTGGGAGTCCTGCACCACGCCGTGTTGGGCAAGCCTCGGATATGAGCTGGGAGCCCGACAAGGGATTCTGGCGCCACCGCAAGGTGGCCGTGACCGGTGGAACCGGCTTCCTGGGGTCCCATCTGGTGGGCACCTTGGTGGACCTGGAGGCCGACGTCACCGTCATCGTCCGCGACAGCGTCCCATTGGGGCCCATCCACCAGCGCTGGTGGTCCAAGGTCACCCGGGTGCAAGGCGACATCCGCGACCAGGAACTGATGGAACGAGTGCTGGTGGAGTCCGAGGTGCGCACGGTGTTGCACCTGGCGGCCCAGACACAGGTGGGTGTAGCCAATCACAACCCCGTGTCTTCGTTCGATTCCAACATCCGGGGCACCTGGGCCCTGCTGGAAGCAGTCCGACGCTCCCCGTTGGTCAAGCAGACGGTGTTGGCCAGTAGCGACAAGGCCTACGGCACCCAGCCTGTCTTGCCCTACACGGAGGAGATGCCGCTCTCGGCCATCCACCCGTACGACGTGTCGAAGGCGGCGGCGGACATGATCGCCGCCAGTTATGCCCACTCCTTTGATGTTGTGCTCAGCATTACCCGCTGCGGCAACTTCTACGGGCCTGGTGACAACAACTGGGAGCGCTTGTTCCCGGGCACGATCCGGCTGCTGCTTAACGGTGAGCGTCCGGTGATCCGCTCGGACGGCACGTTGACCCGGGACTACATCTACGTCGACGACGGGGCCCGTAGCTACCTCCAGCTGGCCGAGACGCTCGAAGCCAAGCCTGAGCTAGCCGGTGAGGCCTTCAACTTCTCGTCGGAGAGCCCACTGTCGGTGCTCGAGGTGGTGGCGGCCATGCAGAAGGCCGTTGGGACGTCGTTCGATCCCGAAATTCTGAACATCGCTTCGGGCGAAATTCCCCACCAGTACCTCTCGGCCGAGAAGGCCATCAAGGTGCTGGGCTGGAAGCCCAAATACACCTTTGCGGAGGGCATGGACCTCACTGTCGCCTGGTATCGAGACGTTCTGGGCCAGTGACCTCGGTCCTCGTGACCGGCGCCGGCGGCTACATCGGCCAGCGCGTCACCTACGCACTTGCGGGTGTTGGCATTGGCGTGCGCGCATTGGTTCGTCAGCCTTTGGAGTGGCCAGTTGGGGTTGATCAATTCGTCGGGGACTTGGTGGCCGACCCCGACGTGGCCAGACAGGCTGCTGCGGATGTTGATGTGGTGCTCCATTTGGCTGGAGCCAACGAGGTAGCCATGGCTGCCAATCCCGAAGGTTCGTTGGCCGACACGGTGTTGGCCGCCCGAAGGGTGGCCGAGTCCGGGGTGGCCCGGGTTATCTATCTGTCGACCGTGCACGTGTACGGGTCTTCCTTGGTGGAGGGAGCGATCATCACCGAGTCGACCGCCGCCGATCCGGTGCACCCCTATGCCGCCGCTCGTTTGGCCTGTGAAGAGGTGTTCGCCGCCAGCGGGGTCCCATCACTGGTGTTCCGCTTGACGAATGGAGTGGGTGCGCCCACTCGGCCTGAGGTGGCGCGTTGGAGCTTGGTAGCCAACGAGCTCTGCCGGGAGGGCGTGCTCAGTGGTCGTATGACGTTGCGATCGTCTGGTGCTCAGTGGCGGGACTTCATTGCGCTGCTGGACGTGGAGCAGGCGCTGCTGACCGCCATCGCTGAGCCGGAGGCGGTCGGCCTCTTCAATCTGGGTTCCGGAGTACCGCTGACCGTACGTTCGTTGACCACCATTATTCAGGACAGTTTCGAGGGATTGGGCCTGGATCGGCCCGAGTTGGCGGCCCCCCCGCTCCCGGATGTGGTGCCTGGTCCCTACCGTGTCGACGTCACGCCACTGTCGAAGTTGGGACTCACCGTGGCCACGCCGACGCGAACGGCGATTGACGAGACGGTGCGCTTCTGTCTCGATCATCGACATGCCTTGGGCTGAGCAATGGGTCCGATACCATGCCTCGCTGTCGGTGCCGCAGGCTGGCGGCGTCATCACGAGGTCGGGCCAATCCGGAAGGGTGTGATCGTTGGCTATGAAGCAACTTGGATTGCTTGACCCGCCCCGGTTCAATCACTTCCGGTTGGGTTTCCGACCCGCCTTCGACGGGTTACGCGGTATCGCCATGCTGGCCGTGCTGGCCTGTCACGCCGCCTATGTGGTGAATCCCGAGGACGCGGGCCGGTACTTCCCGGGTGCCTTCGTCAGTGTCGACTGCTTTTTCGCCCTGAGTGGCTTCCTGATCACATCGCTCCTCCTGACCGAAATCAACCGCACCGACAAGTTGAGCTTTCGTGGGTTCTACCGCCGACGTGCGCTCCGCCTGTTCCCGGTCCTGTATTTCACGTTGGCCGTGCAGTTCATCTACACCCTGATCGTCGGCGATGGGATCTGGCACGACCTCGAAGGCATCTTCTTCATCGCCATCTACATCTCCAACTGGGCCCAGGTCTTCCACTGGCCGCAACCTTTCGGCACCCAACAGACGTGGAGCCTGGGTGTGGAGGAGCAGTTTTACCTGATGTGGCCCCTCGTTCTGTATGGGATCACCAAAATTCAGCGCCGGCGATACGCCGTCCTACCCTTCTTGTTCCTGGCCGGAGTGTCCCTCATCAGCCGGGAGATCATTTGGCACGCCTCGGTGGGGTGGAACACGATTTACGTGCAGACCGAGGTGCGGCTCGACGTCCTGATGTTCGGCTCCCTGATGGCGTACCTCCTCCATACGGGCTGGAAGCCACCGAAGTACGCCGTGTGGGTGGGGTACGTGTCGACGATCTTCCTCGTGTACATCGTGTGGAAGACCTATGCCACCGAGGCATGGCTGTACCGCGGCGGCTTCACGGTGGAAGGTTTCGCCTGCGCCGGGCTTGTCTTCTTGACCTTGGACAGCGTCAATCCGGTGGGGCGGTTCCTCAGCATCAGACCCCTCCAGTGGGTGGGGAGGCGTTCGTACTCCATCTACCTGTCGCACTACTTGGTCTTCCTGGCCATCGTCCGTGCGTATCCCCACGGCAACGGGACCGTGCGCACGGTTGTCGCCATCGCCATGACCTTCGCTTTGGCTGAAATCTGCCATCGAGCCGTGGAGAAGCCATTCCTTACCATCAAGAACAATCCGTCGGCCGAACCCCGTCCCGTCGCGGCGTGATCGGGCCGTCAGCGGTCCCGATGCCGTATGGCAAACTGCGGGCGTGTTGCAGTGCTTCTGTCGGATGATGCGTCATGCCTAGGGAAGCCAAGGTGGGCCGGGCCGATCGAGTGCTCGAACTCAGAGCGGAGCCGACGCGTCGCATTGCTTGGCTGAAAGAGATCTGGGCCTACCGCGAGGTGCTCGGGATCTTGGCTCGCAAGGACTTCCAGGTGAAGTACAAGCGGGCTTCCTTCGGCGTGATCTGGGCCGTCGCGCTGCCGCTCCTTCAGGCCATCGTGTTCGTGGTCATCTTCTCCCGGGTCGGTAAGTTCCAACACACCACGTTCAACTATTCCGCCTATGTGCTGTCCGGGGTCCTGTCCTTCGGCTATTTCCAGACGGTCGCTTTCACCACGGCCACTTCTATCGTGGATGGAGCCAGCCTGACCGACAAGGTGTGGTTCCCGCGTTCAGTGCTGGTGCTGGTGCCGGTGGTCAGCAACTTGTTCAGCTTGGTGACTTCAATGGTCCTGCTGCTGATCGCCATGCCCATTGTGGGTTCGCACTACTCCTGGCGGCTGATCTTCATCATTCCGGGCATGCTGTTGATGCTCGCCTTTGCCACATCATTCGGTCTCGTCACCTCTGCCTTGCACGTCTACTACCGGGACGTGAAGTTCATCGTGCAGGCAGGCCTGTTGATCTGGTTCTATGTCACGCCGATCGTCTACCCGGCCTCTTCCCTCCACAGCCTCGGTCACTACCTGCAGTACAACCCGATCACCGGGATCGTCTGCTTGTTCCAATTCGCCGCGGCCGGACCAATCGGTGGCATGGCGACACCGATCCTGGTCTCGGTCATCGTCACCGCGGTGCTGTTGGTCATCGGTCTGGAAGCCAACCGCACGCACGACCGCCTCTTCGTGGACAAGTTGTGATGCCGCAGTGACAACACCCGCCATTGAGTTGACCCATGTGTCCAAGCGCTATTACCAGCTCAAGGACCAGGCCATGCTCTTGAAGTCCATCATGCCGTTCAACCGTCCGGAACGGGCGGAGTTACGAGCGCTCGAGGACGTCAGCTTCGCCGTCCAGCCGGGAGAGACTGTCGGCATCCTGGGCCGGAATGGCGCCGGCAAAAGCACCCTGATGCGCTTGCTGGCTGGCGTGTCCTCACCGAGCGAAGGTCTCGTCCGCATCGCCGGCCGAGTCGCCCCGTTGCTCAGCGTCGGTGTGGGTTTCCACCAGGAGATGTCCGGGCGCGAGAACGTCTACGTGAACGGCATGCTGCTCGGTCTCTCACGAGCCCAGATCGACGAGCGCTTCGACGAGATCGTCGACTTCTCCGAAATCGGCGACTTCATCCACACCCCCGTGAAGTTCTATTCGTCGGGCATGTACATGCGTTTGGGCTTCTCAGTGGCGGTGCACGTTGAGCCGCAGATTCTGCTGCTGGACGAAGTGCTGGCCGTCGGCGACATCGCCTTCCAGCTGAAGTGCTTCGACCGCATGCGAGAACTCCAGCACCGAGGCACCACCATCATCATGGTGAGCCATTCCATGCACGCCGTCCGCCTCATGTGCCCGCGAGTGCTGCTCTTCCGGAAGGGTCACCTCGAGTTTGACGGAGACGCCGAAGAAGCCATCAGTGCACACCACCAGTTGCTGACCCTCGATAGTGCCGAGGACCACTTCGGACATACCGGCATGCCCGTCACCATTCTCGATCGCAAACTGGAACGCAACGGGATTGAAACGGCTGCGGCTAATCACGACGAAGAGCTCGATGTCACCTGGTCGGTCCGATTCGAGAATGCCATTGAGAGCCCGCAGGCCACGTTCCGCATCCTGGCTGAGGATGGCACACTCGCCTATTCCATCCACACCACCATCGGTGACGAGTGGAGGAACTATGCGGCCGGCGAGACCGCCGTGGTCCACGTGAAGTTCCGCCCCCGCTTCGGTGGCGGGGGGACATTCCGCTTGATGCTGGACATCGTGGATCTCTCGGGGTCCCACGTGCTCGGCACCGACCTGGACGGGCCTCGACTCTACGTTGGACCGCGACCGGGTACCGGTGGACTGGGTGATGCCCTGGCCTCCATCGACATTGACGACCAGCCCATGACCGACCACCGCAGTCTGGCCATGGACGGGCGGACTGCTGATCCCAGACCCGGCAGCTCGGACTCTTGAGGCAACGCCTGCGCGTCGCCGTCCCAGACGCGCTGATCAACACCAACACCATGAGCGGGCGCGGCCGCATGTGGCACGAAGTGGTCCAACGCCTGACCATCCCGTGCGACGTGGTTGTGGTGCGTCACGGTCGGGCCGAGCGCCTCAAGCGGCGCTTGGGCGGCCGACCAGACGTGTGGCTGTTCGACGGCCATAGCGGGCCGATGGACGTCCGCGAGCCTCAGGTGATCCAGCTACACGAAGCCCCCTGGAGCGATCCCGACACGCTCGCCACCTTGGAACCACATTTCATGGAGTTGGTCATTGAACCCAGCCGAAAGGCCGCTCGGATGGCGGCCGCCATCATCTGCCCATCCGAATCGTCACGACAGCAGATCATTGAGGACTGCGACGTGTCCCCCGATCGGGTCTTCGCCGCCCATCATGGCGTCGACCACAGCGTGTTCCACCCTGGAGTGGAAGGTGGAGCCGAGGTGGCGACCGAGCACGGCGCCAATGCGGAACTGCCCTACATATTGACCGTGGCCAGCCTGCATCCCCGGAAGAACCTGTTGGCGCTGCGGGAAGCCTTCCTACAGCTCGTCCGGGAAGGTCTCCCCCACCAGCTGGTGATCGTTGGCGGTCCCTCCTACGGCCGCTCCGACGGAGACGAGTACATGGCGGCCGTGACCGCTGCGACTCCCGAGGCCCCCGGTCGCATCGTGATGGTGCCGTTCGGGATCAGCGATCAGGACATCGCCGCCCTCATGTGCGGCGCCGCCGCCTTCTGCCTGCCCAGCCTGTCCGAAGGCTTCGGGTTGCCCGGGGCGGAGGCCATGGCGTGCGGGATACCCGTGGTGCTCTCCAACCGCGCCGCACTGGCGGAGATCGGTCGGGGCGCAGCAGTGCTGGTCGAGCCGTACGTTGACGAAATCGCCGGTGGGCTACGGTCCGTCCTCGTTGACCCGGAAAACGCCAAAACCGTAGGGTTGGCGTGCGCACGGCGCGGCCGGTCGTTCACGTGGGAAGCCTGTGCCGAGGGGTGGCTGGCAGCAATTCGAGCGGGAGCTCGGAATGGGAAGTAATCGACGATTCGGAGGCCGATGACGTGAGCGTCCCTTCATTGCACATCCTGCCCATGACGGCCTGCCCGGGTTGTCACAGCCCGTCAGCGCGCGACATCAAGCTCGGCACGGCGCCGCTCAAGCAGTGCACGGTTTGCAGCCTCGTCTACGCCCCCGAGTATGCCGACCCCGACGAGGTCTACGTGGAGGGGTATCACTCCGGCGGTCACGGCAACTTCGGCGTCGACGTCACGCATCCGGAGTGGGACGAGCTACTCGCCTACGTGGGCCAACGACGGGTTGGCGCCTTGAAGAAGGTCACGTCACCCCCCGGGCGGTTTTTGGATGTTGGCTGTGGACCCGGTCATACGTTGAGCGAGGCCCGCAAGCTTGGGTGGGATCCGGTGGGTGTTGAGTTAGTGCCCAGCGCGGCGCAGACGGCGAGGGATCGCTTCGATCTTGAGGTCCACAATTGCTTGCTGGAGGAATCGGGTCTCCCCGAGCGCTCGTTTGACGTGGTGGCGGCTACCCATGTGCTCGAGCACATGCAAGACGGTGCCGGGTTTCTCGCCACCATGGGTCGCTGGGTGAAGCCCGGCGGCCACATCCTCATTGAGGTGCCCAACTGGAACAGCGCTGATCGCCGGGGCAATGGCCAGGACTGGATCGGCCTTCGACCGCTGGAGCACATCGGGCACTACACGCCGAAGACACTGGCCTCAACCTTCCGGCGAATCGGCTTCACGCCGGTCGTCACCAAGACGCCGTTCTACATGTTCTACCGGCAGTCGTTCGGGCAGGCCTTGCGTGACATGGGCATGAGCAAGTACGTCCCCCGCCTCGAGCGCCGCGTGTTCACTGTCGAGGGAAAGCAGCAGGACGACGTGGTGCGGCTTCCGAATGCCGCGGTGCGCCAGGTGTTGCTCGGTGTCACCGGAGTCGAAGGGGCGCTCGGCGCGGGCTCAGTGATTGTGATGGCAGCCCGGGTCCCCTGAACCGTTACTGCGGTGGAACGATGACCAGCCGGCCCGTCATGTCGATGCGATTGAGCAGCACCTTCAGATCGTGCTTGTCGATGTATTCGTCGACGGCCTTGCGCGAGCCCAGGTAGTGCCCATAGTCATCCACCAAGAGGATTCCGTTGGGTGGAATGCGAGGATAGAGGTGCTCCATCTCGTGGGCAGTTGACTCGTACCAATCCGTGTCGAGTCGGCACAGAGCAATCTGGCCCGGAGCATGTTCGGGAATGGTGTCTTCGACCATGCCCTTGACGAAGTGCAGGCGCTCCTCTGGGTATCCGGTGTCCACCAGGAGCTGCTTGATCTGTTCCTGCGGGATGTAGGTGTAGACCGGGCTCGCCAGTGCCGCCTCCATTGTGTCGGCGGCGGGAACGCCCCAGACGTCGACATCTTCTTCCCCTGGTGGCGGCATCGTCTCGAAAGTGTCGAATAGGTAAAGGTCGCGGTCAGTGCGTCCGAGCTCCAGCAGTGTGAGGGCGATGGCCAGCATGCTGCCGCCGCGCCAGACGCCGCACTCGACGATGGCACCCGGCGTCTCCGACTCGACGACATAGGTCACGGCCTGCCGCAGCGCGAACACCCGCTCGTGTGAGGTCAGCGTGTACGGCTGGACCCGGTGGTACAGGTCGATGCTGGCCTTGTCATAGTCCGGTGGAATGGCCTTCTCCCCGACCACGTTGTAGCCGCGCTTTTGCAGGTTGATCATGAGGAAGCGCAGCACCTTCCCATTGATCGTTTGCTTGATCGGAGCCATCACGAGCCCCGGTTGGTTCGCCGCGAGAGCTTGCCTTTGGCGCTTTCGGCTGTTGCCTTCAGCGTGATGCGCCACAGGTCACGCACCCCCATCCGGATGGGGCCGAAGTCCACCGGCATGTCCTTGCCCCAGTCCCGGCAGAGCATCGCCGTTTCGGGAAAGAGCGATTCGTCCAGGTCGGGGGCGGGTCCCTTTATGCCGACGCCGTACACCGTCTCGGGCATTTGCTCCCACCCGAATGCCATCACCAGTTTGCTCTCGAAGGGCTCGAGCAGTTGATTGAAGCCCTCGGGCGTGAAGCGCCAGAAGTCCCACGGGTGAGCATGGATGGGAAAGAACATCACCGACGTGATGATGGCCACACCGCCCGGGCGCAACACCCGCCAGACCTCTTCCATGGCTCGGCGCGGATCGGCTACATGCTCCAGCGTGTCCAAGGCGATGAATCCGCCGATGGAGTTGTCCTCAAAGGTCAGATGGTGCACGTCTTCGATGCGGTCGACGCGAGCACCTTCTTGAATGTCACATCCGATGTACTCGAATCCGGGGAACAGATCACGCAGGTTGAGTTGGTCCTCTTGGCCGGCGGCAGGTCGGGCACCGACCTCAATGATGGGCGATGCGAACGGGAGCGCCTTGGCCGCTTCCCGGGCGAACCCCTCAATGGGCGCCCTCATGCGGCTGGGCTCTGCTCGGCCCGGAACACGAACTGCAGTGTCCCGAAGTCCCCGATGTGTGGAGCCAGGCGGTTGATCCGCGCTGCTGGGTTCAGGTTGAGCATGTACGTCCTTCGGAGCTCGGTGATCGTCAACCCGGTGCCATTCAGCAACTGGGGCAAATTTTTGTAGGCAAACCAGCGCAGGTGCGTGCGGTCAAAGATACCGACCTCCTCGTAGGGCCAGCGGCGACGGAGGACCACCGAGTTCAAGAGGTGCAGGTGCCGGATGTTCGGCACCGAGATCACCAGGCTGCCGCCCGGTGCCAGCAGGCTGGCTCCCCATTTCGTCACGGCCCACGGGTCCCGGAGGTGCTCCAACACGTCGGCGAAGATGATGCAGTCGTAGGGACCACCGGCGTCGTCCTTCTGGGCCGCGAGGGCCTCGACGTCGGCCTCAAGCACTTGGTGCAGCACCGTGCGGGCCTGCGCCGCCAGCTCGGGACTGGCCTCGAGCCCAGTCACCGTGTGACCCCGTTGCGCCAGCACGGCACCCATGGTGCCCACGCTGCAGCCCACGTCAAGGACCCTGATGGCCTGTGTTGGCACCAGCACCGTCACGTCGTCGCGCGGGCCGGCATAGGCGGCGTGCACCACGCCGTCGTGCATCGGTGGTTCAAGTCCCACGGGGACACGAGGGCATGCCGTGTGAGCGAGTGACTCGAAGTCGGGTCGAGTGCGGCATGCGGCCCACAAGTTAGTGGACCGGCGCACGCCAAACGCTCGCTTGAGGGCGTTTGCGCTGGTCTGTCGTTTTCGGGCCTTGGTGGTCCTCTGTGGAAATGACCACATCAATCACAATGGCGACCCTGGTCGTTCCGGGCTGAATCCGGTCACGGTCTGATCGCGTGGTCACCGGCCGGGCGCGGTCAGCTGCCGTAGTATCCAGGCCGGATTGGCCCCCGAACGACGGTTGGAGACTGGTGAGCCACATAGACGGTATGACGATCACGCCGCTGCGCCGCATCCCCGACGAGCGCGGCGCGGTCTTCCACATGCTTCGTGACGACAGCGAAGTATTCGAGCGCTTCGGTGAGATCTACTTCTCCACCGTGTACCCCGGTGCCATCAAGGCCTGGCACCTGCACAAGGAGATGACGCTCAACTACGCCGTGCCCATGGGCATGATCAAGCTGGTCTGCTTACGACGACCGCGAGGGCTCGACCACCAAGGGCAACCTGGTCGAACTGCACGTGGGCGAGCTGAACTACGTGTTGGTGACCATTCCGCCGCTGGTGTGGAACGGATTCAAGGGAGAGGGCACGGCTCCGGCCCTGGTGGCCAACTGCTCGTCGGTGCACCACTCCCCCGACGAGATCGAGCGCATGGATCCCTTCTCTGAACGCATCGGCTACGACTGGGAGCTCAAGCATGGCTGAGTCGATCCCCACCGTCATTCTCTGTGGAGGCAAGGGCACCCGCATCAGCGAGTACAACCCCACGCTGCCCAAGCCGCTGGTGCCGGTAGGCAACCGGCCCATCCTGTGGCACATCATGAAGATCTACGCCGCCTACGGGCACACCGATTTCGTCCTGGCCCTGGGCTAGCTGGGCGAGGAGATCCGTCGCTTCTTCCTGCACTACGAGGCGTTCACCCGCGACTTCACCATTGAGTTCGGAGCCAATGCCGGCATCGAGTACCTGCACGCCCAGCCCGACGACGGCTGGCGGGTCACCTGCGTCGACACCGGCGTCGAGTCCATGACGGCCACCCGGGTCCGGCTGGCCACGCGCCCACTTGGGGTCGGCCCCGTGATGGTGACCTACGGCGACGGCGTGGGTCCGGTGGACATCAACGCGCTCTTGGCCTATCCACCGCCAGAAGGGCAAGCTGGCCACCATCACCGCCGTGCAACCGCCGAGCCGTTTCGGCGAACTCATCATCGACAGCGACGGTCTGGCCCGCGAATTCGTCGAGAAGCCGCAGACCAGTGAAGGTGCCATCAATGGCGGCTTCATGGTGTTCGAGCGCGAGGCCATCGACAAGTACTTCCCGCACCGATGCGGACGTGATGCTCGAGCGCGAGCCGCTGAATGGACTGGCCTCCGACGGGCAGTTGGCCGCTTTCGAGCATCACGGCTTCTGGCAGTGCGTCGACACGCCACGGGAGCGCTCGCTGCTCGACGACCTGTGGACGTCACCGGCCAGGCGCCCTGGCAGACCTGGAGCTAAGTGCCTTGTCCCGCTCTGGACTGGCGGGTACCAGTCGATGGTGCTGGGCCAGGCCGTCCTGACAGCGACGTGGTGGGCGTCCAGCCCAGTAGCTCCTTGGCCTTGGTGTTGTCGCCGAACATGCGCCAGATTTCAGTCGGTCGGTTCTCGAGCGCACCGAAGAGAGCCTTGACCGGATTGCCCATCAGGTCGAGCACGGTCTGGGCCAGTTCCCGGATGGAGACTTCCTCGCCCCGGCTGATGTTGATGACCTCGCCATCAATGCCGGGCTGAGTCAGGGCGCGCACGAAGACGTCGGCCACGTCGTCGACGTACATGAACTCACGGGTCTGACGTCCCTCGGTCATTTTGAGGTCGTGGCCGTTGAGGGCGGAGATGATGAGCTCGGGGATGATCCGGTCGGGGCTCTGCTGGGGGCCGTAGACATTGAAGGGCCGCAGGCAGACGATGGGCCAGTCGTAGGCCTGGTGGAACATGCGGCAGAAGCGCTCGGCGGCGTACTTCGACACGGCATAGGGACTGGCCGGGCGCACCGGCCCATCCTCGTGGAACGGGCACTGGTGCATCGCCGTAGACGTCACCGCTGCCGATGTTCACGAAGCGGGTCGTAGTTGCCCTCCAGCGCCAGTAGGAGGTTCACCGTGCCCTGAATGTTGGACTGGATGTTCTCGTCGATCCGGGAGAAGGACTTGCCCACGTGGGTGAAGGCGGCTTGATGGATGACGAGTTCGGGCCGGGCCGTCTTGACCACATGCATCGATGGCCGAGGCATCACGCATGTTGGCTTCCAGTATCTGCATGTCGTCCATGACGCCAAGCAAGCGTTCGGGAGTGGTTGCGGAGATCGACGAACTCACCGCGAAGACCATCGCCCCTTCGGCCACCAGTCGCTTGACCACATACGAACCGAGAAACCCGGTAGCGCCCGTGACGAGGATCCGCGCGCCCTTCAGCTCGTGCATGTCATTTGCTTACACGAAATTGGACGTGGTGGTCGAGCGATCGGCTCAGCTCCGGGATAGCGTGAGCGCCCGTGAAGCTGCTCGTGACTCACCCCTATTCCTGGCCGGAGGTGCGACGCGGAGCAGAGCGGATCATCATGGAGACCGCTCGCTGCATGGCCGATCGCGGCCACCAGGTGACGATCTTGACCGCCGGTGAGACGCGAGGTCGTTGGACCGAGAATGGCGTCAAGATCGTGAAGCTCAAGCGAAAGTACCCTCTCCCCAACAAGCATGAGCGCTGGTTCGGCCGTCGCATCACCCCCTACCTACTTCTGGGTCGCTATGACGCCGTCCACTCCATGATGTGCTGGGACGCTCAGATGGCCATCCGCACCCGCCCGTTCGCTCGTCACCGCGTGGTGTACGAGGAGCTGGGCAACCCGGACAAGGGCTACTGGGAAGGCCGATTCGACCAAGGAGCGCGCGAGCGCGTCGTACACGAGGCCGACGTCTACGGCTGCATGTCTAATTACACTCTCGACATGCTCATGTCGCAATGGGGCCGCCAGGGCGACCTCATTCCCGGCGGTGTTCGCCTCTCTGAATTCTCTCCCGCGACTTCTCGCGAGCCCTCCCCCACCATCTTGTTCTCGGGTGCACTCGATGTACCCCGTAAGGGACTTGGCCTCCTGCTCGAAGCAGCCGAGCTCCTGATGGACCGCCATCCCGACTTGCAGTTGTGGCTCAGTGGCCCAGGTGACGTCGATTCAATTCTGGAGCAAGCCACGCCCCGGGTCCGGGAACGGATCACGATGTTGCCCTTGGGCGATCCCGATGGGCTCTCTGCTCGCTACGGCACGGCCTGGGTCTCGACCCTGCCGTCGGAAGGCGACTCATTCGGAATGGTGTTGATCGAGAGTCTGGCGTCGGGAACGCCCATTGTGGTGTGCGACAGCGCCGCCCCACCACAACTGGTCACCCCTGCCACGGGGGCGATCGCCGAGCTCGGCAATCCCGCTTCGTTGGCCGACGCGCTCGAGCGTGGCTTTGAGCTTTCGAAGGACCCGGCCACTGCGGCGGCCTGCCGTGACTTCGCCTCGCAATTCGATTGGGACTCGTCGATGGCGCCGCTGCTGGAACGTCTCTATACCGGCGCGCCATGACGCCGCTGATCGCCGTGGTGGTGCCGACGTACAACCGGTCCGATCGGCTGGTTCCGCTCTTCACCGCCCTGGCGAAGCAGACCTTGCCGGCTGACGACTTTGAGGTCGTGGTGGCCGATGACTGCTCCACCGATGACACCGTTTCCGTTCTCGAAGACCTGCAGACATCCATGCCGTTTGCCATGCGGATTGTGCGCATGCCGGCCAACGGCGGTCCGGCCGCCGCCCGGAATCTGGCCTGGCAGCACACCAGTGCGCCGATCGTCGCCTTCACCGATGACGACTGCGAGCCGTTACCGGAGTGGCTGGAAGCAGGTCTGGCCGCATTCGTCGGACTGCCCAACGTAGGCGTGGTGCAGGGCGCCACGCTGGCTATCGGAGGCATGCGTCCCGAGTACCACTCGGACTGGTACGTGTGTCGGCACATTGTGAAGCCCACCCCCCAATTCGAAGGGTGCAACCTCTTCTTCCGACGAGAGGTACTCGACATCACCGGTGGCTTCGATGAGGAGATCGGCTATCACGGCGAGGACACCGCCGCCGGATGGCGCGTTCTCGAGGCCGGGTTCGATCGGGCCTTTGCGGCAGAGGCTGCAGTGGACCATCCGGTGGAAAAGCGCGGCTTGCTCTGGCATTTGAAGATGGCTCGCCTGGAGAAGCGCGTCGTGTGGTGTGCGGCCAAGCATCCCGGTTTTCGACAGGAAGCCTTCTGGCGCCCGTGGGCCTACCGTCGGGGTGATGCCGCCATGGCCCTGGCGGTGATTGGTGTGGTCATTGGCGTGCGTTTTCGTCCGGCCTTGGCGCTAGTCCTGCCCTATCTGTGGTGGTGCCGACCCTCCGTGCGCTACACCACCTTCTTCCGGATGTGTCTCGAGATTCCACTGGTGGACCTCGTTCGCCTGGTGTCGCACCTCGAAGGATCCATCACCTACCGAGTACTGGTGCTCTGAGGCCGAATGGGAACATCGTCTGCGAACGGTGATGGTGCTGCGGTGGCGCACTCGCCCACCTGGAACGTCGGTCCATTGCCCAGCATGGCCGTGGTTGTCTCTACCTACCGGCGCCCGGAGTTTTTGAGTGAGTTGATGAAGGCTCTGGCCGATCAAACGCTGGACCACAAGCAGTACGAGGTCATCGTGGTCGACAACGGGTCTGGCGATGACACCTGGTTGACGCTCAAGGATCTGGTGCACGCGACGCCGGCCCGGATGACGGTGACGTCGTTGGACAGCAATCGGGGACCGGGCGGTGGCCGCAACCACGGGATCTCGTTCGTCCGGGCTCCCCTGATGGTCATCACCGATGACGACTGCTTGCCGACGCCCGGCTGGCTCGAGGCCATGCAGGCGGCCTTCGTGGCCGGAGGCGACGTGCTGCAAGGGTTCGTCGATCGCGACCCCAGCGATGTGGCTCGCTCCGGGCCGTGGACCCACACCAAGGTGATCAATCAACTCACTCCATTCTTCGAAACCTGCAACGTTGGCTACCGCACGGCCGCACTGCGGGCCGTCGGAGGGTTCGACGAGAAAGACCCCCTCACTGCGCAGGTGGGTGGCCGGGCCTTCGGTGAGGATGCGCTGCTGGCCTGGCGGGTGCAGGAGGCGGGCGGCACGCCCATGTTCGTGCCCGACGGGCTGGTGTACCACCGCAACATCCCGGGCGACTTCGAGAGCTGGCTGCGGGGCCAACGCAATCTGGTCGGCTTTCCTGGGCTCGGTAACCGCAGCCCGCTGGTGGCTCAGTGGTTCTGGCGTCGCTTCTTCTTGGCCCGCGAAACGGCGCTGTTCGATCTGGCGCTGTTGGGGGTGGTGGGGTTCTTGCTCACACGGCGCCCCTGGCTGGGCTTTCTGCTCATCCCCTGGCTCCGCCTTCGCTGGCCCGACGCCTTGGCCAAAGCGAGGGGTGATCGCCAGCTGGCTCTGACCCGCATGGCCCAACTGGCCGTGGCCGATGGGGTGTCGTTCGCTTCCCTGGTCGAGGGCAGCGTTCGCCACCGCCGACTCGTCCTTTAATTCTTGGGGGAATCCGTCCTCGGGTGGGAAGGCACCAGCCGGGTCCTTGGCCATAGCGAGGTGGCTCGGATAGATCTGGCCAAACTGGTTGGCTCGTCCGGCCGATTGGGGCGAACGCTTTCCCAACAGGCGGTTGGCCAGTCGGGCCCGCTGCCACAGCATGTAGACCCCGGCGGTATTGACGCGGGCATAGCGGCGCGCGGTCGGGAGTCCTTGACGGAAACGTACCCAGTCATAGGTGGCTGCCCACCAGCGGGCGTCGCGAGATGTGCCCCATGCTTGCTTGCCGGCGGCGTTCCCCACATGGGCCACGACGGCGCTGGGCTCGAGACGAACGTGCCAGCCGCGTTGTTCCAAGCGCCAACACAGGTCCATGTCCTCGACGTACATGAACCAACGCTCGCAATAGGGACGCTCGCCGTTGAGTGCGTCTCCCCGGATGACGTGCACGGCCCCGATAGCCCAATCGATGTCGGTGGCGGTGTCGTGCGCTACCCGTCCTTCCAGCCACCACTTCCGGGCGACCCAGCCCCGCTGTAGCCGGGCCGGGACCAGGCAGATGATGGTCGTGATGAGGGCGGTCGGAAAGCGATACACCGTGTGCTGGAGGCTGCCGTCAATGTTCGTCAGCTTGGGCACCACCAACCCCAGGGTGGGATCGTCGTCCAGCTGGCGGACCAGAGCGGTGAGCGAGCCGGGACTGGCCACGGTGTCGGGATTGAGCGCGATGAGCACCTCGGGCTGGGCTCCGTTGCCGGGACCAACCAGGGTCAACGCCTGGTTCATGCCGCTGGCGTAGCCCATATTGCGCTGATTGGCCACGGTGGTCACCCGAAAGCGACGGGCCACCTCGACACTGTCGTCGGCCGAGTTGTTGTCGACCACCACGACGTCGTACTCCAGCCCCTCGGCCGCGGCTGGCAGCGCGGCCAGGCAGCGGTCAAGCAAGCCGGCCGTATTCCAGCTGACGATGCCGATCCGAACCCTCATGCTGTCGCCTTGGCTACCACGACCAGGAAGGGGCCGGCGCTGTTCCGATCTTCGATGGTGAAGTGCGGGCTGACCAGTCGGCTCAGTTCGCGCCGGGTGTATTCACGGCGCTCGTCGAGGTCCACGAAGAAGTCTCGTGGTGACTTGCGCCAGCCGATCCACCGGGCCCGGAGGCGGCGCCGCACCGTGCCCATCCGGTTCCGGTTGGGCGTCACGATGAGGAGGCGTCCATCCGGAATCAGCACTCGGTGTACTTCGCGCAGCAGCGCCTGCTCATCGGCCACGAACTCGAGCACCCGGTGACAGACCACTGAGGTGAAGGAACGGTCGCCAAAGGGCAGGGAATTCGGATCGACGACGTCAGGTTGGGCGGCGTCTGATGCGGCCATGAGGCGATTAGCGCTTCGGGGCGTCGGTGCGGAGAGGTGCAGCGTGGGCTGGACCAAGGTCGAGATGGCAGCGGGAATGCTGGGTTCGGTAGCCGGTTCGGGCTGGAGCACGGTGGGTCGATGCGCGGCTGACGGGTGCGGAGGGAGGGAGAGCGAGCTCAACCGATGTTCGGCCGTGGCCAGGTGGCACGTTTCGTACGCGTCGACGGTGGAAGCCAGGTCGAACTGGTCGGCCGTCTGCCAGCCGCCACTGCGGAGGCGATGGCGACGTGCGAGATCGCCGGCCAGTTGGGTGATGGCCTGGGCCAGGGCCTCGTGGTTGGCGGGAGGAATGGCCACGCAGTTGGTGCCGTCTATGAGGAACTCGGCTGAGCCGCCTAAGGCGGTGGCCACCACCGGGGTGCCGCAGGCCATCGCCTCAATGGGCACCATGCCGAAGGGCTCCGGCCATTCGCTGGGGAAGACGAAGCAGTCATGGCTGGAGTACGCCGCCGACAACTGGTCGCGATTGATGGCCTCAATGTGGATGCGATCGGCCACCCCGAGTTGGCCGGCCAGCGCCTGCAGGCGATCGCGCTCCTGAGGCTCACCTCGACCCAGCAGGGACAGGGTCGCTTCTTTGGGGAGCAAGGCAAAGGCGCGGATGAGGGTGTCGATGCCCTTGCGCGCATCGAGCCGGCTGGTGCAGAGCAGGCGCCAGTTCCACTCGGAGGTCTGGTTGTCATTGGGTGGTGGGAACATGGAGCGGTTGATGCCGGGATAGATCACCGGATCAATCGGGTACGACCACGGTGATGCTCCTCGGCTGGCGCTTCGGGTTGATTCGGAGAGGAAGCAGAAGCAGGCATCCGCTCCCAGGTCGTGTAGCACGGTCGGAGTCTTCACGAAGGGTTGGAGCAGTCGGCCCGCGGTGCGTCGCAGCGGATCGCCGTTCCAACGGTGGCTCCACGGGTCGAGGTCCAATCCATAAATCAGCCACTCGTCGCAGATGGAATAGAGCATCGGATACCCGAGCTGGCGCACGGTGTGGAGGAGACTGAGTGACAGCGCTCCCATGTGCCACACCGAGACCACATCGGGCTTCAATCGGTCGAGGGTGCTTCGCAACTGGCGTTGGTTGTGACGCTCGATATCGAGCCGCTCGGCCATGGGTGGCCTCCACGGCTGGCCGTCGCGCCAGTACATCTTGAGGCTCCGTTGCGTCGGCAACGAATCCAGGGAATCAGCTGAGACATTGGCCAGACGCTCATCACTGCAGAGGATCTCGACGTCGTTGCCGCGAGCAGCCAGACGGGTCATCACGTCCTGGCACAACACCTCATAGCCCCCGAAATGATGAGGAGGAAACCAGTTCGTCAGTGTGAGGATCCGGGCCATGGGAGCGGGGTCAATGACGACAGGCGCCACGGCTACGCTACACGGCCGTGCCGGCGTATTCCCCGTGGTGAAAGCCGAGGTAGCCCGGCGTCCTGGTGGCGCGCGGCGGGCGCGTGCATCTTCTTCGGTGAACACTCCCGAGGTATCGGTCGTCATACCGACCTATAAGCGGTCCGAGCGATTGGCTGGTCTGTTCGCCGCGCTGTCCGAACAAACGCTCGATCCCAATCGCTTCGAAGTACTGGCCATCGACAACTTCTCGCAGGACGACACCTCGGCCACGTTGAGCGCCTTGGCGGCATCGGCGTCGTTCCCCGTGCGGGTGTTGGAGATGACATCGAACAACGGACCGGCTCCGGCGCGGAACTTGGGCTGGCGCTCGGCGTCGGCACCGATTGTGGTCTTCCTCGACGACGACTGCCTGCCGCGCCCTGAGTGGTTGGCCACGGGTCTGGCCGACATGCAGGCCGATCCTTCGCTGGGCGTGTTGCAAGGTCGGGTGACCACTCCCGACGACTACTCGGCCGAAGGCATGCCCCACTGGTACCACTGCCAGATCATTGACGGGGTCACCCCCTACTTCGAGGCCTGCAACATCTATTACCGACGTGAGGCCTTGGAAGAGGCGAACGGGTTCGACGAGACCTTCGGTTGGTGGGGCGAGGACACCGAGCTGGGTTGGCGGGTGGTCGATGCGGGCTGGACTCGGGGCTTCGCCAGCGACGCCACGGTGGTGCACGCCGTCACGCAACGGGGATGGCGCTGGTACTTCGACAACGGCCTGCGCTTCGACAACATGATGCGCATCGCCCGGGATCATCCCGACTTCAGAAAAGAGGCGTTTTGGCGCCCCTGGGGCTTCCGGCGCGAGCAGACTGCGATCGTGGTGGCTGCCGTCGGGATTGTGGGTGCGATCTGGTTCAAGCCGTCGATATTGCTGGCCCTGCCCTATGCCCTGTGGCGCCGCCCTCGTTTGGGTGGGCCGCACGCTCTGCGCTTCGCGGCCGAGTCGGTGGCGGTCGATGCCGGTCATGCCGCTGGGCAGCTCAAGGGCGCGGTAGCCCATCGGATCTGGGTGATTTAGTCCGTGGCCCTGCCATCCTCGTTGTCGAGACCGCTGACGTCGTTGTCGGTGCTGGTCAAGCAGCGCCCCGGTAAGGGCGAGCGAGCGCTGTGGTTCATTCCAGCGGGGATCGCCTTTGTCTTCTTGTTCGTCGACCAGAAGCAATCGCTCGAGATTGTGGGTGCCTGCCTGGCCCTCGGTCTCTTGGGCTTCATGGTCAATCGGCCGGGCGGCACGCTGCTGGCGCTCATCATCTTTTTGCCTTTGGAGGGTGTCGGTTTCCCGCTGTTGTACCGATATCACGTGCCCGGGACATTCCTGAGGCAGGCCAGTGGCCTCAAGGAATTGATGGCGCTAGCCATCTTGCTGGCTGGTCTGCGACAAATTCGCGACTCAGGACGGAAGTTCGATCGAATCGACATCGCCGTCCTGATGTACGTGGCGGTGGTCACGGCCTACCTGATTGTGCCTCACCTCTTCTCATCCTTCGCTCCCACCAATGCCAGTGCGCGCTTGCTGGCCTGGCGCAGCGACGCCGGCTACCCGCTGCTGTTCCTCGGGGCACGACACGCGGTGTTCAAGTCCGGTTTCCGAGAAACGATCATCAAGGTGGTGCTGGCCATGGGTTTTGCCGTGGGCCTATCCGGCATCTACCAGCGCATCGACCCCACCGGCTTTTCCAATTTCGTACTGAATACCGCGCACACCGCTCAGTATCAGGTCCATGTGCTCGGGACGGCCCCGGCCCTGGTTGGTTACAACTTGGCCTATTTGACGAACATCACTCCGCTGCGAGTGAGCACCATCCTGTTAGGTCCATTCGACACTGCCGACTTCATGACGATCATCTGCGCCATCTGCGCCGTGCGTATCAGCCACAACACCCGCTCACCCATCAACTACATCGTCTTCGCCACGTGTGGGGCGACCATGTTCTTCACACAGGTGCGGGCTGACTTCTTGGCGCTCGTGGTCGTGCTGGTGCTGGTGGCCCTGCCCATCTCCAAATCACCGGTCGAAGGCCGCATCCGACTAATTGCCGCGTTCTTCGTGGCCGCCGTGATCATCGTGCCGTCGCTGACGGGCACTCGCCTGGCTGGGAACAAGGCGACAGCCACGTCGTCGGTGGGTCACGTCACCGAAATTCAGAACGGCCTCCGCATCATTTCGACCTGGCCGTTGGGCTTAGGTCTGGGCGAACAACCCGGCGTGGCCATCCGCTTTGCCGCCAATGTCCCGGCTATTGACGGCGGTGACATCAGCGACAACATGATCACGCAGGTGGGGGACGAGTTGGGCCTGCAGGCCTTGCTCCCGTGGCTGCTGATGATGATCTTCATTGGCGTCGCCTTGAAACGAAGAGCCGGGACAGGTGATGTGTTCGCCTCGGCCATCGGATTCGGGTTCTTGTGCATCTGCATTGATGGTCAGTTCCACCATGTCTTCCTCACCTTCCCCGTGCCGTGGACCCTCTGGGCCTGTGCGGGTCTGGCTCTTTCAGCTCAAGTACCTGGCCCGTACGACGAATTGGACGGCAATGTGGAGCAATCGGCGCTAGTGGCCGGTGTACGGTAACGCTCTAACTCGCCATGGAACTTCGCCGCTATCTACGCCTTATTCGACAACGCCTACTCCTGGTCGTTGTCGCCGTCATCGCCGGTGGGGGCATCGGCTATGCCGCCACCTCGCGGACGCCTTCCTATTCGGCCACGGCGATTCTCTACGTCGGATCCACCAACCTTGGTCCCGACCAGGATCAGCTGACCTTCGAGGGTGACCTCAACGAGATTGTGGCCACCTATTCGGTCATGATCCCCGAGCCGGTCATTGCCCAACGAGCGATTGATGAGACGCACATCAACCGCTTCGCCGGAGAAGTGGCCTCCGAGACCACCGCCATTGTGGAGCCGGACACGCAGTTGATCGATGTGTCCGTCACTGACGCAGACTCCGATGACGCCGTGGAATTGGCCAACGCCATCAGCCGGGCCTTCGTCTCGCAGATCACCGCCTATTCGGCGGGAACGACCTCCACCGATGAGGGTGCGGTCCCGAATGAACCGGCTCACGTGTATCAAGAGGCGACCGAGGCCGTGCCGTCATCGACGGGGCTGACCAAACGGGTGGTGCTCGGGGTCGTCTTCGGTTTTATCGTGTCCGTCTTCTTGATCCTGTTGCTGGACTACTTGGACATCACCATCAAGAGTCCCGACGAACTGGAGCGCCGGGTTGGCCTACCGGTGCTGGGCATCATCCCGTTGTTTGATTCGCTCAAACTCGACAGCAGTCCGGTGCTCACTTCGCGCCGGGCCAGGGGAGGCTGAGTGGCTCGCTCATCACGCGCACCGATCACGGACGAGCGCAACACATTCGAAGAAGCGCTGCGCATTTTGCGCTCCAACCTGAGTGTTGCCCTGCTCGAGTTGGAGAGGCCGACTGTCATCTTCACCAGCCCTAACCCCAACGAGGGCAAAACGGTGACCTGCGCCAACTTGGCTATGTCCTTCGCGGCAGCCGGTAAGCGAGTGGTGCTGGTCGACCTCGACCTGCGCCACCCCAACTCCCACAAGCTGATTGGCGCCCACAACGAGTTCGGGGTCTCCGACGTGCTGTTGGGCCGTCGCACGTTGGAGGACTCCATCCAGTACGTGGGGCTGCCCACGCCTCGGGGCCAGAGCGAGTGGGGTCTGTATTTCCTGGGCACTGGGAGTCCCGTGGCGAACCCCACCGAGCTACTGGGTTCTGGCCGAACGAACCAGCTGCTGGAGGGCCTGGCTCGCCAGGCCGACTTGGTCCTGCTGGACACCCCCCCCGTACTGCCCGTGGCCGACACGCTGGTCATCGGGAGAATGGCGGCCGGCGCCGTGTTGGTGACCGAGAGTCGCAACACGGCCATTGACGCCGTGAACAAGGCCAAGGACCTGCTCACCCGCAACCAGACCCGCCTCCTCGGTGTGGTGCTGAACAAGTTCCAGCAGCGCGATTCAAAGGGCACGTTCAGCTACGGATACGGGTACGGCTATGGCTCCACCCCCGATGACATGGTGATGCCAGACCCGACGAAGCAAAACGACACGGCGCGGGCGTTTGGTCGGCGTGCTGCTTCGCCTGACAACCCCATCTAACCGCGGCGCCTCCCCATCTCACGCGCTGTGAGCAATCTCTCCGCGACCGAAGTAGTGCTCGATGCGCAGACCCTGTCTTCCGTGGCCTCGGGCGGGGGTGTGTCGTCGTACACCAGGCACCTCATCGGATCGTTGGCCACTATGGATGATCTTTCCCTGACGGTGTCGTGCGCGGCTGGGGTACCGCTGCCGGCGGGCGTGCAGCGGGCGACCACCCACCGGGTGCTCCACCGGGCTCGGTTGGAGGTCATGGAGCACGCGGTACGCGGACCACTCGAGTTGCGGCGGCATCGTCCCGAGGGCGCGGTGTTCCACAATCCCTCGTATCACGCACCATTCGGGGTGACCGGTCCGTGGGTGCAGACGCTGCTGGACGTGATCCCGCTGGTGTTCGACTCGCCCGACCAGGCCGTGCTGCGGGCTCGGTGGAAGCGCTTCGGGCCGCGGTACCGCCAGGCCGACGCCGTCATCGCCATCTCGAAGCACGCGGCCGATGAGGGGGTGCGCCTGTTGGGGATCGATCCGGCCAAGGTGACGGTGGCCTTACTGGGCGTGGATCCGATGTACTCCCCCGGTGCGGGGCAGGGTGCCAGTTCGGACCGGCCCTACCTGTTGGTGGTGAGCGAGTACAGCGCTCGTAAGGGCTTTGCCGAGGCGTTTGCGGTCATGGACGATCTGGTTGATGCCGGCTTTCCCCATCGGTTGGTGGTGGCCGGCCGGGTGCATCCGTGGGGGGCCAGGGAGCTAGAAGCGTTGCACGCGTCGGCTCGCCACCCCGAGCGCATCGAGGTGCGGGGGTTTGTCCCCAATCTGGTGGAGCTCTACCGGAGAGCCAGCGCGTTCTTAATGACGAGCCGCTACGAAGGCTTCGGGTTGCCGCCATTGGAAGCCATGGCCTGTGGCGTGCCGGTGGTGGCCTTCTCCAACTCCTCGGTGACCGAAGTGGTCGAAGGTGGTGGTCTGCTGGTGGCCGACGGGGACGTGGGGGCCATGGTGGGTGAGGTGCGTCAAGTGCTCAGTGCTCCGGCTTGGGCGGGGGAGGTGAGTGAGCGCTCCGTGGTGCACGCTCGAACCTTCTCCTGGGAGCGCTGCGCTGCCGTGCACGCCGAGGTCTACCGCTCGGTGGCGGCCTGATGGCGCTGGGTGTCCTGGTCGACGCCCAGTCGTTGACCTCGGTGGCCAGCGGCAGTGGCACCGGGACCTACGTGCGGAACGTGCTGGGCGCCTTGGCGGCTGATCATGGTGAACTGACGCTGTCGGCCCTGTGCGGACCGGGCGCTTCGTTGCCGTCTGGGGTGAAGAGCGTGGAGGTGCGCCGTCTGAGCCAGCGGCCACGGGCCCTGGTGATGGAAAACGCCGTGCGCTTGCCTCTGGAGGTCCAGATACACCGGGGTGCCGGTTCGGTCTTCCACAATCCCTCGTTCCACGCTCCGTTGGGAGTGCGCGGACCGTGGGTGCAAACTTTGCTGGACGTGATTCCTCTGGTGTTCGACTCCCCCGACCTCGCTGCCCTGCGGGAGCGCTGGAAACGCTTCGGGCCGCGGTACCGCCAGGCCGACGCCGTCATCGCCATCTCACAGCATGCGGCCGATGAGGGGGTGCGCTTGCTGGGGATCGATCCGGCCAAGGTGACGGTGGCCTTGCTGGGCGTGGATCCGATGTACACCCCCGGTGAGGTGCGGGGTGAGAGTTCGGAACGGCCGTACCTGTTGGTGGTGAGTGAATACAGCGCCCGGAAGGGTTTTGCCGAAGCGTTCGCCATCATGGACGACCTGGTCGATGCCGGGTATCCCCACCGCTTGGTGGTGGCCGGACGCATCCATTCATGGGGAGCCCAGGAGCTCGAGGCGTTGCGGGTTTCGGCCCGGCACCCGGATCGAATTGAAGTGCGCGGCTTTGTCCCTAGTCTGGTCGAGCTTTACCGGGGGGCGAGCGCTTTATTGATGACGAGCCGTTACGAGGGGTTCGGCCTGCCGCCGCTGGAAGCAATGGCCTGTGGCGTGCCGGTGGTGGCCTTTTCCAACTCCTCAGTGACCGAAGTAGTTGAAGGTGGTGGACTGTTGGTGACCGATGGGGATGTGGCGGCGATGCTGAGCGACGTGCGTCAAGTGCTCAAGACGGCGTCGTTGGCGGCGGAGCTGAGTGAGCGAGGGGTGGCGCACGCTCGGACCTTCACCTGGGAGCGCTGCGCTGCCGTGCATGCCGAGGTGTATCGATCGGTGGCCGCGGCATGAAGGGAGTGCAGCAATGACCCAGGTGGCCGTCGATGCCCGTCGACTGCAAGATGATCCGTTGACGGGCGTGGGTCGGTACATCGCGCAGCAGCTCCCCTATTTGGCCGAGGAGTTCGAGATCATCCTGCTCACCGATGCTCGGCGACCCCCGCCTGGACTCGAAGGATTCCAGGTGATTGAGCTCAATCTGCCGCGCAAGCTGCCCGAGCCCTTCTGGTTGCACATTGAAGTCGCCAGCTTCTTGCGCAATTTCGAGGGCATCTTTCACGGCACCTACAACGCGGTGCCGTACTTCTGCGCCGCGCCGTCGGTGGTCACCCTGCACGACCTCTCTTGGGAGCACCATCCCGAAGACCTGTCACGAGGCCAGCGCACGTCGTTCCGGTTGGGAGCACGCCGTTCGGCCAAGACGGCCACGTCTGTGGTGACGGTGTCGGAATTCGCGCGCCAGTCCATCATTGAGACGTACTCGTTGCCGCCGGAACGGGTGGTCAAGATCCTGAACGCCCTCGACCCCCTCTTCGGACCCGAGCAGGCCGTACACGCGCCGGCTGTCTTGGAACGATTGGGCGTGGTGGGTGACTACGTCGTGGCCATGGGTGGAGCCAAACGACGAGGCCTCGGTGTAGCAGTCGGCGCCTGGCAGGCGCTTCCGGCCGCCGATCGACCGACGTTGGTGGTGATTGGGTCCGAGGTGCCACCGGTGGAGAAGGGCATCGTGCATGCCGGTCGCTTGCCCGACGACGAATGGGCCGCTTTGCTGGCCGCGTCCATGGCCCTGTGTTACCCGACTCGCTACGAGGGGTACGGCATGCCGGCGGCCGAGGCTTTGGCGTCGGGAGTTCCCTTGGTCTGTGCTTCGGTCGCTTCGTTGCCCGAAATAGTGGGTGAGGCGGCCGAGTTGGTTGAGGTGCCCGATGTCGAGCACATAGCGGCCGGCTTGCGTCGAGTGGTGTCCGATCCGGCGCGGCGGGCCGACCTCCGTGCCGCCGGGTTGGTGCAAGCGGCGTCGTGGCCCACCTGGGAGGACGGGGCGAAGTTGCTGGCTCAGGTGTATCGAGACGCGGACGAGTGACTGTGGCGTCGGTGAGTGACGTTGGTTCGGTGTCCGTCGTAGTGGTCACCTGGAACAGCGGTCCGGTCATAGAAGAGTGTCTGCGTTCGTTGCAGCGAGAACTGCCCGATGGATCCGAAATCATCGTCATCGACAATCACAGCGCTGACGACACGGTGCAGAAGGTGCGGGCGGTAGCGCCGTCCGCACGTGTCATCGCCAATGCCGACAATCGCGGCTTGGCCGCAGCCAACAATCAAGGGATGGCTGCAGCTGTTGGTGATTGCTTCCTCATTTCCAATCCCGATGTCATCTACCAACCGGGGTCCGTGCGGGCCATGGTGGCGGTCATGGGCCGCCATGAGCGGGCGGCCTGGGTTGGGCCCAAGTTCCTGCACGAAGACGGCGCGTTGCAAACGAGCGTAGGAGACCTCCCGACATTGGGCGACGCGCTGCTGGGACGCCAGGTGGCGCGTCGGCGTACACCCGGATCGGCCTCGGGCTTTTGGTGGGACGGTTGGCCGCATGATGAGGAGCGTCAGGTCGGTCGAGCGTTTGAGCCGGCGTATTTGATTCGGCGTGCGGCCAGTGATGCGGTGGGCCTCCAAGATGAGCGCTTCGTGCTCGACTGGGAAGGCTTCGACTGGGCCGAGCGCCTGCAGCGCGTTGGATGGGAGATTTGGTTCGCGCCGGAGGCCGAAGTGATGCACCTGGGCGGTACAGCACGAAAACAAGTGCCGTTCCGCTCCATCATTTCGATGCACCGGGGCATGTACTTCTATTTCTCGACCCGCCACTCCCCGGCCATGAAGCCGATCTTTGCCCTCGTCTTCGGCGCTCGGGCCTTGTTCAAAATGGGTGTGACACGTCTCGGCGTGCCGCTCTACAACTGGTCGCATCGGGACCGGCGTGACCGCTAATACTGCAACGCCAGTGAGACTCGCTGATGACCAAACGATCGTTCACCAGCAGTTACGCCCCGTTTTCAACGGCGCGGCTGTTATAGGATCGCGCCGAAATGTCGCCCTTCGACCTCGCCCGACATGGCTGAAAAAATCGAAGCTTCCCTCAACTGGCCCGAGACCGGACTGGTTGGCGTCCCTGAGTCCGAAGGTGGGCTGGCGCACGAGTTGCCGAGCGCGCAGGGTGAGCGCTCTGGCATGGGTTCGCTGTACGACCCCGCTCTGCAACAGGGGGTGGAAACGATCGTCGAGGCCGTGCGCGAGTTGACGGCTTCGTTGCGTGACGCCCGTCTGAACGGCGGACCCGGCGGCAACGGAGCGCACGCCGACCTCGACACGGCCGATCAGTCCCTCGCGCGCATGGACAAGGCCGCGGCCGATGTGAGCGGAACGCTGGAGCAGATCAACGCCATGCTCGGCCAGCGGTTGAACAAGCTGGAGGCGCACCTCGATTTCACCTCTCCCCGGCTGGAGGAGGACGACCCGGCACTGTTAGCCGACACGTTGTTCCGGGGCGGTCTGCAGGGCATCACCACTGATGGGCCCACCGCGGCATCGACGCGCGTTGGACCGGTGACCTGGCCGCCGTGGGGACCGACTCGTAAGCGCTCGGTGTGGTCGCGCATTGCTCGTTCGAATATCGCGGTGCCGCTGCTGCTGGTGGCGGTCATCGCTGTGGCCGGCGCTACCTACAAGGTGTACAAGCACGAAACCAAGCCCACCCCCACACCGACCATCGCTCCCGGGGCCATCACGGCCCAGGGTTCCGTGAAGGTGTTGGACGGTGCCAACTGCCGGGCCGGTGGCACGACCACCACCGTGCAGCTGGCTGCGGCCCAAGAGAAGAACGGCAACTACTACGTGGCGGCCACCGGCTCGACGGCCAATAGCACCAACACCACGTACACCAACGGGCTGGTGCACTGGACCGTGACCTATGCCGACGGTGATCAACTATCCGACGTGGCGCCCGCCAATGCCGGAGCGTCTATCCCGGGCAAGAGCACCAAAAGCTGGTTCCAAATAGCCACGCAGAGTGACGGCAGCGTGCCGCCGGTGAGCGTGGCCGTCACCAGCGTGTCGGCCAGTCCCGGGCTGCCGGCCTGTAGCTAGCTGCTCATCTTCTTTTAGGGAACGGCGACACCGTCGACGCTGCTTTTCTGCGCTCGGATGGCCTCAAACAGCGTGTGTCCATCGGCCGACACGGCAATGCTCACGCAGTCTCCGTGGACAGAGAGCGTCTTGGTCACGGTGCCGTTGGCCACGTTGACCTCGGCAATGGTGGACAGCGTTGAGCCGGCTGAGGACGCCCGCAACACGTAGAGCGTGCTGCCATCGGGACTCAGCGCCATGGCGCTGGCCGGCAGGCCGGTAGCGAACTTATTCATGTACACCCCGCCCTGCAGGTTCAGGAGTCCGACCTCGCCACTGGGTTGGAGGACCAGCAACTGGTTGGCCGTTGAAGTGGGTGCCACGGCCACGGCATTGACGGGAAGTGGGTAGTTGAGGCCGAGTTGGTTGGCCGTACCCAGGGCGAACACCGACTTCTGGGCCGCGGTGCCTCGCAGGGCATAGATGGTGAAGCCCGCCGCATTGGTGGTCACTTGGTACACCGGCGATGGAGAAGCGGCCGAATTGGAATACCGACCAGATTGTGCGCTGTACCAGACCTCGGCCGGATACTTACCCTTCGTCGTGCCCAGCGCGATCGTGACGTCGTTACTGGAGAGGGCAATGCTGTCGGCGTAGCGGTTCACCGGTTCAGCGCCGAGCGACTTATGGGTGGTGATGTTGATCTGTGCCATGTCGCGCTTCTTGCCATTGCCACTCAAGATCCACATGGAGCCGTTGGACGTCGGCGCGGTGATGCCGATGATGGAGCCGTTGACACTGATGGAATCGGCCGTCACGGTTACCGGGGTGGCAGCGCCGGCCAAGGTGGAGAGGGCGGTCGTGGCGCCAATGGCCAATGTGGCCACGGCGTAGCGGCCGTACCTCTGTTGGGCTGCGGTCTTCGGTCCCATCCACCTGCCTATCGGGTCTGGGCCGGATGTGGCGCCACCGGCGAGCGAGCAGCCGCCATGATAGGTACCTCCCGAGGGGCGGGCACGATGAAAGGGACATTCCGGTCTTGGTAGTTGTCGACGGAACACATACCGCAGGACCTGGGCGGAGCTGAATGGCTCTCCTGCGTCACAATGAACAGCGGCGGGGACACCTCGTCCGTTATGGCCCCATGCATCTGGTGCGCCATGTGCAGGGCGTGGCCCACGGGCATCGCCGGGCGGCAGCCAAAGACAAGGTGGCGGCCAAGCGCAACAAGATCAACCTGGCCCTGTTGATTCTGGGCACCCTGGTGGCGTTGATCGTCGTGATGGTGCTGCTTTCCATTCAGCCGCTCAACGATGCTCGCCAGGACTTGAACGCGGCCAAGACCCTGATCGCCAACGATTTGCACAACAAAGCGCTCCTCACCAGCGCCAACGGGCGGTTGCAGTTGCAGACCGATATCGGCGCAGTGTCCAAGCAGGCCGCTCTGGCCCACGCCGCGCTGACCGGATCAGCCTCGCTGCGGTTGTTGGGGTATGTGCCGTTCATCAACACCCAGCGCAACGGGGTCATTCAGCTCTCGTCCGACGTCGAGCAGGCCACCCAGGTGGCCAGCGAAATCTTGAACTCCCTCAATACGCTGGTGTCCCACAGCCACGGCACCACGGTGTCGCTACCCGACCTGGCCGGGCTGGAGTTCTACGTGGTGGCCGGCCACAAGGACATGGCCAAGCTGGATCGTCCGGCCGGCGGCCTCTTTGGCCCGATTGGTTCGGCCCGCACGGCGTTCGACCAGGAGGACGCCAAGATCCTCCATCTGCTGTCGCTCAGCGCCCAGACCATCGCCTTCGCCCGACCTTTCCTCGGGGCCAACGGCTCGCAGACCTATCTGATCGGTGGCATGAACAACGCCGAGATGCGTGACTCGGGGTCCGTGCTTTCCCTCGATCTGCTGACGGCCAAGAACGGCACCTTCAGCATTGAGAAAGACAACAGCTACGGGCATTACGCCTTGAGCTCGCCGGCCCCGGTGGCCCTCCCGGCTGGAACGGAAAAGGTGTTTGGGGCCTATGCCCCCACGCAGAACTGGCCCAATGTGGACGCCACGGCTGACTTTGCCCTCACCGGCGAGAGCATGCAGGCCATGTGGGCCCAGTCCACCGGCCAGCAGGTCAATGGGGTCCTCGGCATGGATGTCAAGGCCGTGGCCGGCATTCTCAAGCTGACCGGCCCGGTGCTGGTGCCTGGAATCGACGAGCCGGTCAACGCCTCAAATGTCGAATACATCCTGCTGGACAGGGAGTATCAAGGACTGGCCGTCAACGACCCGCAGGGTCCGAGGCGAGACATGATCGCCGCCACCATTAAGGCGGCGGTGGATCAGATGAAGCAGGAGCACATCGACATCGATGCTTTTGCCAATGCCCTGGCCAAGGACGTGGAAGGCCGCCACCTCATGGTCTGGAGTGACGTCCCGGTCGATGAAAAAGGCCTCCTGGCCCTCGATGCCGCCGGCACGTTGAATTCCAGTGAGCCGAATCGCACCATCCACCTGGCGGTCGAGAACTCCACCGCCGACAAGCTGGACTACTTCCTGGGCGTGCACGTCACCATGAAGATCACCGTGGATAACGCCGGAAACGCTCTGGTCAACACCGAGGTGTCCGTCCATAACGGAGCCCAGCCGAACCAGCCGGCGTCGTTGCAGTACGGACCGGACGGCGTGAACGCCTTCTCCCCGGGCCAGTACGTGGCCCGCATCTTCTACTGGGGGCCCAAGGGCTCGGATACGCCCAGCAGCGTGGGCGAATCAGGCCTGGAACTGGCCCAGACCCACTTCTCGTTGCTCCCCCAGCAACAAAATGTGGGCAGTTTCACCAGCGTTATTCCTCATGCCATCGTGAACGGACAGTTACATCTGCGCCTGGTTCCCCAGGCTCGGGTCGTCCCCGATGGGCTCACCGTCGATTTTTCAGCCCCGGGATGGAACTACTCAGGACCCAAGCACCTGAAGACCCATTGGGGCACAACGCTGGGACTGACCTGGGGACTCAGCCGCTAGGGCAACCAAACGGCAGTTGGAGGCCTGATCCGGCGCTGGGCAGAGGGCGGGGCGCAAGTTTCTCTCGTCGTGCGTGTTTTCCCAGGTAAGCAACTCAGAGGGAGAGGAGGGCCCAATGCTTTGTTTTGGTACCAGCCTGGACTATTCTGGCGGCATCGCCCGAGAGGGCCTGAGCGTGAAAGCGTGATGGCACCTACTCACGAGCACATAAGGAACCGAATGGCCGGCAGGCGGACACAACTTCGAATCGCAGGAGCGGCGGCAGCAATGCTTGGCGCTACCGGGCTGATGTTTGGGACGGCGGTTGCCGCCGGAGCCTCGGGGTCCAGCTCCCCATCGGCGGGGTCCACTTCCCCATCGGCGGGGTCGACACCGACCACTTGCTCGACCAGCAGCTCGGTCGGGGTCAAGGCCAGCGGCACGCCCAGCACCGTCAACCTTGGCGAGACCTGTGCCTTTGCCAAGAACTCGACCGTAGCGATGAGCTACGAGGGCACGACGTTGCCATCGGTAACGGCTGACCCCACGACCGGCCTGATCAGCGTGTCGGCGTCCGTCAAGGACCCGTCAATCTCGTTCGACGGCAGTGCCTACTACCCCGCGTCGTACACCTCGGTGAACACGCTGACGGCGACTGGCACCAACGCCGCTGGTGGCAGCAACACCGCCACCTTCCTGATCACGCTGAGCCCCCCAGCGACGACCGCTGCGTCGACGACTGGTGGATTGGCCTTCACGGGTGCTGATCTGGCTGCGTTGATCGCAGGCGGTCTGGCCCTGCTCCTGCTCGGTTCCGGGGTTGTGCTCTACACCCGTCGCCAGCACGAGGACACCGAAGCGGCTTAGTTCCAATCGGCGTACCTTTTGGGTGCGCTGCAACAACTGAACCAAAACCCCCTGCCGATGATTCGGCGGGGGGTTTTGCGTTTAGGTGAGGACTCGGGGCCAGACCAAGTCATGCAGTGACTTGGTCGACGACGCCAGCTCCATGAGCATGTGGCGAAAGCCCTCCACTCCCCCGCCCATGGGGTCGGGCGTGTCGTCGGCTGGTGAGTCGCCGAGGAGATCGAGGGGCCGTCGTCCAAGGTGCATGCGGAACAACCACTCCAACAGCCTCTCGTCGGGATGACGGGGTCCCTTCTCCGCTCCCCGTCGCACGAACTCGCGCATGGTGTAGGTCTTTTCGAAAGACGAGGAGTCGGCCAGCACGATTTCACGCAGGTGCTCTCGGGCGAAGGCGATGATGAGGTCAGCCTTGTGAATGTCGGCCAGCTCAATTTTGTGCGAGATGTGGTCGCTCAGTTCGAAGCCGAACTGCATCCCTTCCTTAATGAGGATCGACGGGGGTGCCCCCGCGGCGCCCCGAATGCCCGTGGAGGACACGGTGACGCCGTCGGGACCTTCGAGGGCCAGCCGCTGGACCAGCAGGGCGGCGGCTGACGGCGAGCGGCAGAGATTGCCCGTGCAGACAAAAAGGACATGCATGGTGCTCGCTACATTCGCACACCGAGCGGTACGGGGACATCCGAACGGTAGGTTGGCTCGGTGACGAGTGAGTGGCGGGGTCCGAAGGCGTTTCGTGGGGCGGTGTGCCCATGAGCATGCCTCCGCACGCCATGGGTGGCGCCGGCGGCGCCCGAGGTGGCGGTGGATGGGCCGGCATGCGCTCACTGCGCCAGGACCGCTCCGTACTGCAGCATCGGGTCAAGAAGGGCACGGCCCGGCGCATGCTCACCTTCGCCGTTCCCTATCGGAAGATTCTCGCCATCTTCTTGCCTGCGGTCGTGCTCGATGCCGTCGTGGGCGCCGTGAACCCGCTGATTTTGCGGGAGCTCATTGACGTGGGGATCCTGCACAAACGAGCTGGGCTGGTCATTTTGTTGGCCTTCATTACCGGCGGACTGGCCCTCTTCGATGCCGCCCTGTCGCTGGTGCAACGCCGAGCCTCGGCCTACATCGGCGAGGGCCTGATCTTCGATATGCGCTCGAAGGTGTTCCGCCACATTCAACAGATGCCGCTGGCCTTCTTCACCCGCACCCAGACCGGTGCACTGGTGTCGAGGTTGAACAACGACGTAATTGGGGCCCAGCAGGCCTTCACGGATCTGCTGTCCAACATGGTGGGCAACCTGATCACGGTGTTGATCGTGCTGGGCACCATGTTCGTACTGAGTTGGCAGATCACACTGGCCGCGTTGGTGCTGCTCCCTGTCTTTTTGGTCCCGGCTCGCATTGTGGGCCAGCGGGTGGGCTCACTGACCATGGAGGGCTACAAGCTCAACACCGAAATGAACATGGTGATGCAGGAGCGTTTCAATGTGGGCGGGGCCATGCTGGTCAAGCTGCTGGGGCGCCCCGAGGCCGAGGCCTCTTCATTCGACGCCAAGGCCGGTCGAGTGCGCGACATCGGCGTGGCGCAGGCTACCTACGCCCGGGTCTTTTTCGTGGCCTTGACGCTGACGGCGTCGGTGGCCACGGCCATCGTCTACGGCGTGGGTGGGGTGGCGGCCGTCCATGGCGCACTGGCGGTGGGCACGGTGGTGGCGCTCACCCAGTACTTGACCCGGTTGTACGGACCACTGACCCAGCTCTCCAATCTCAACTTGGACGTCGTGACCTGCCTGGTGTCCTTCGAGCGCTTGTTCGAAGTGCTGGACATCGTGCCCATGATTCAACAGGCTCCCGACGCGGTGGAGCTGCCCCGTGGGCCGGCTTCAATCGAGTTCGTCAATGTCGACTTCACCTATCCGAGTGCGCAAGAAGTATCGCTGGCTTCGCTGGAGGCGGTGGCCACCCTCGAGGCCGGCGTGCGCCCCGAAATTTTGCACGGGGTGTCGTTCTTGGTGGAGGCGGGACATATGGTGGCGCTGGTGGGTCCGTCCGGTGCGGGCAAGACCACCATCTCTTCATTGGTGCCACGGCTCTATGACGTGACCAGCGGCACGGTGCGACTCAATGGCGTCGACATTCGCCAGGCCACACAACAATCGGTGCGTGATGTCGTTGGCGTCGTCACTCAGGATCCCCACCTGTTTCACGACACATTGGGTGCCAATTTGCTCTACGCCCGACCCGACGCGACCGAAGCGGACCTTCTGGCCGCGCTGGACCAGGCCCAGATCGGACATTTGGTGGCCGAGTTGCCTGACGGGTTGGACACCGTGATCGGCGAGCGGGGCTACCGACTTTCCGGTGGCGAAAAACAACGGGTGGCCCTGGCCCGCCTCATGTTGAAAGCGCCCGACATTGTGGTGCTGGACGAAGCGACGGCGCATCTTGACTCCGAATCGGAGGCGGCAGTGCAACGCGCCCTGCGAACCACGTTGAAGGGTCGAACGTCACTGGTGATCGCCCACCGCTTGTCCACCGTTCGAGAAGCCGACGAACTCTTAGTGATCGACGACGGCCGCATTGTCGAACGAGGCACGCATGCTTCTCTCTTGGCCGAAGATGGGTTGTACGCCGAGCTCTACCGCACGCAGTTCGCCGATCAGGAGTCCGACGAAGATGACGGTGCCCCTTAGAGAACGCTCGGTCTGTATGGGCTTTGTCGGGCCCGTCGACGTCTGTCGTGGGCAGGGGATTTTGGAACCCCCTGTGTATAGTTCCGGCCCATGGCCGACCGCATCAAACTCGGATCGGACCTCTCACTGGCCGACGTCTGGTCCACCGCCCATCTGCTCGAGCCACTGTCGTCGGAGATTCGCAACCACGGTGAACGAGAACCACGGCGCGCCGCGCAGACACGCCGGTACATGGATACCGGGCTGGATCTCTTCGAACTCACCACTCTCGAAGACTGCGACGTCGCTGTCCTTCCCTTTCATTGGGAAGACACGCTGCGCAACCCCGAACGCGCTTCGGCCGCGAGGGCCTTCTTTCAACGCGCCCACGAACTCGGCCGGGCCGTGCTGGTCTTTTACCACGGTGACCCACCGGCCACGATCGACTACCCCAACGCCATCGCCTTCAAGAACTCACTGCACCGTTCGAATCGCCAGCTGAACGAGTTCTGTCTTCCCGCCTTCATTGCCGATCCCATCGGCACTGTGGTGGACCAGCTTTCTTGGCGGCCGCATCGCCCCACCCCAACCGTGTCGTTTTGCGGTTTCGCCCCTCCACTCGGCGCGCAACTGTCCCGTCAGCACATGTTGGTCGAACGACTGCACGAAACCGCCATTCGCCTGCGGGATCGGGTCGGGCGCAATGAACTGCGCGGGTACAGCCCACCCCGGTACTACCGGGCCGACGCCATTCGAGCCTTGGAACAGGCGCCCGACCTTGAGACGGTGTTCATCCTCCGCTCCGTTCGTAGCAATCACGACGACCGAGACGGCTACAAGCCAGTCGACGACAGCATGACGGTCGATCAGTACACGCACCAGTACTTCGACAACATTGTGCAAGGGGACTATGTCCTGTCCGTGCGCGGACTGGGCAATTACTCAGTGCGGTTTTACGAGGCACTGGCCTGCGGACGAATCCCTCTCTTCATCAACACCGACAATGTCCTGCCTGATATCGGCCTTGCGAGCTGGGCGTCCTGCGTGGTCGAGGTCGACTCGGCCGACATCGGGAAGGTGGGCTCGTTGTTGAAGAGTCGGCACGACGCCACCGATCCCAACGACTTCATTGGTCGACAGCAGGCCGCTCGCCAGCTGTGGGAGCACCACCTGGAGATGTCGGCCTACTTCGGGCTGCTTCACCGAGCGTTGTTGGAGGGCCTGAGCGACGGGCCGGCACGAGGTGCGGCCGGGTGGGAGCGGCTGTGCCGGGCCATCCGGGTTGGGTCGGGTACTTAGTCAGACTGAGTCTGAGTCTGAGTCTGAGTCCTCGAAATGCAGGTAGGGCTCCGAAGGGAGGAACTCCTCCGGAATGTCGTTTGCGCTTTGGTATGTCTCGACCGGGACGATGTTGGATACCGCATCGGTGGCTTCGTAGACGCTACAAAGACAGAGATCTTTGGCCGTATCGAAGATGTCCCGTGTCGTCGCGCCGTCGTCGAGGTATCGCGACAATTCTTGCACGGTGATGCGCCCAACCAGCACGTACTGCAATCCTTCGGGATCAACGCCGACTAGACGAGCCACCATGGCCCGCTTGGCCCCATCATCCATGGCAAACACTGCGTCATCACCCGTCCCGAGTTGCAGACGTATCGGTTCTCCGTCGTGACGGCTGAAGGGAAGGTGTCCACGCCGCCGGTACTTCATGACCCACAGCACCGGTGCGGGGATGTTCCCGTCTTCATCCTCTTCGAATGGAGTCGAGGTTGAGGGGCGAAAGACGGTGCCGCGACCTCCCCGCCACATCCCGGTCCCCATCCCCAGGCCATAGTCGGTGCCGAGTGGGGTTGGATCACTCGGAAGTTCGTCGATGTCGGCTTGGTCCTCTGTCGGCTCTTCGTCGGGACTCATGGCTTTTCGAAGACGGCAATTTGGTTGCCGCTTTCCGAGGTGAAGGGCGCCTGATCCCAGCCGGACCAGCGGTGTTGGAGGCGTAGGCCGGCCAGTTCGGCCATGAGGTCGAGTTCCGCTGGCCAGACATAGCGGTAGGGCTCCGAGTGGCGGATGAGTTTGCCGTCGACGTCCATCCAGTGGTGCGACCACGACATCTGACCCTCGACATCGTCGAAGGTTTCGTAGCCGATGTGGTTGTCGTCCCGGGTGAAGATGCGCCCCAACTCCCCCGGTGGGAGCCGGCGCACCTGCGGGACGCAGACTTCCACCACGAAGCGCCCGCCCGGTGCGAGATGAGTGGCCGCGTTGCGAAACACGGCGACCTGCTCCTGCTGGGTTGTGACGTTCATGATGGTGTTGTAGACGAGGTAGACGAGCGTGAAGCTCCCGGGCACCCGGGTCTCCTTCATGTCGCCGACGGTGAGTTCGATGGCGTCAGCCCCCGGTTTGCGCCGCAGTTGCTCGGCCATGTGGGGGGAATACTCAATGCCGGACACCTTCATACCGCGGGCACTGAGAGCCAGGCCGACCCGGCCGGTGCCGATGGCGAACTCGAGGACCGGGCCATCGGTGGCCAGCTGCTGGAGGGTGTCGAGTGTGGGATTGAGTACTTGCGGGAGGTACATGACCGCGGAAGTTTCGTCGTAGTACTGGGCAATCTCCTGCCTCCACATGATTGACGGCATGCCGGATGACCTACTTGGGGTCCGGTCGCAGCACGGCCGAGAGCTGTTCGGAGACTGGGGTGAACTCGGGCATGACAAAGTCGCGACGCAGCCAGTTGGCGCCGTCGACCACGAGGGTGTGGCCGGTGACGAAGGAGGCGTAGGGCGAGCACAGCCAGGTCACGGCCCAACCGAGTTCGTGAGTGCGACCTAGTCGTCCGGCCGGTGAGCGACGACTGTCCACCGACTCGCCGTCGGGTCGGAGGGCCTTGAGGTCCTCACGCATGTCGTCGTGCGGGAAGAGACCGGGAGCGAGCGCGTTGACCCTGATGCCGTCGGAAGCCCATTCCACGGCCAGCGACTTGGTCAAATTGCCCACGCCCGCTTTGGCCGCGGCGGCATGGGCCATCCCCGGTCCCCCGGTGAAGGACTGGGTGGCCAGGATGTTGACGATGGAGCCGGGGGTGTCACTGCTCTTGAGTCGCCGGTGCAATTCCTGGCTGCAGAAGAAGGTGCCGTCCAAGACGATGTTGGTCACGGAGCGGAAGGCATTGGGCCGCATGTCAGCGGCCAGCACTGGAAAGTTGGCGGCGGCGTTGTTGACCAGGACGGTGGCGGGGCCAAGGTGGTGCTCAATGGTGTCGAATGCTGCGGCTATCTGATCCGGTTCTCTGATGTCGGCCGGCGCGTGGGCGGCTATGCCGCTAATGGCTTCAATGGCCGCCACGCCGGCCAGTCGGTGTTCTTCGGAGCGCGAAATGACGCCGATGGCTGCACCGCAGCGGGCCAGTTCCAGGGCGATGGCCCGGCCCAAGCCGGTGCCGGCGCCGGTCACGATGGCGGTGGTGCCGGCGAAGGTGTCCGGGGGCAGCATGGAGGTGCCGAATGGCGGTGGCTCGGGCAGTCCCATGGGCGTGTCTACTTTCCTTCGAACTCGGCTTGTTGCTTCTTGGCTTTGGCGGCGTAACCCAGCGGCATGTCGTCGGACACGAATTCCACCGATGCGCTCATGGCTTCGAACTTCAGCGATTCGGTCAGACCTCGGTAGGCGAAGTCGTCAATCGTGCGCTTAATGGATTGGACGGCCAGTGGCGCGTTGGCCGCGATTTCGGTGGCGATGGTCATGGCGGTGGGCCAGAGCTCTTCTGGTGCGGTCACTTCCTGGATAATCCCCAGGCGCTCCGCCTTCTCCGCCGTGATGCGTCTTCCGGTCAGGGCCAGGAGTTTGGCGCCCCCCGCCCCGATCTCGTGAGCCAGACGCAGATCCCCCCCGGCATCAATGGAGACGCCGACCTGTGCCTCCGGTAAGGCGAAGATGGCATCAGAGGAGGCCACCCGAATGTCACACATCAGCGCCAACTCGAAACCGAAGCCAAGGCAATAGCCCTGCACGGCGCAGATGATGGGTTGCGGCAGTTCGTGAAAGACCCGGAAGCGCTCGTGCACCCAGCGGATGCCCTCGTAGTAGTTGCGCACCTTCTCGGCCGGTGAGCGGCCAGTGACCCGGTCCTCGGGCATGCCCAGGTCGACGCCGGCGCAAAAGGCCCGGCCCTCACCCTTGAGCACCAGGACCCGGATGTCGTCATTGAAGCGGATGCGGTCGGCCATGACCCCGAGCTGGCGGGTGGCCTCCCAGCTCCAGGCGTTGAGCTTCTCGGGCAGCGAGTTGGTGAGGGTGGCGATGCCATCTGGGCCGATGTCGAGGGTCAGCTGCCACTCGTCCTCGGGCAACACCGGCTCGGTGCGGATCGGCATCAGGTCTCCCCCTCGTGCAATGGCGGCTGGCCGCCTGAGGAGGCAGGCTAGGCCAAACGAAACTAGAATTCGTTCTAGTTGCTGGGCAGGCGCCCGGCAAGAGCAACCTTTGGAGGTTCCCCGTGCACAATGAGCTCTGCGACCGCTTGGGCATTGAGTTCCCCATCTTCGCCTTCACCCACTGCCGTGACGTGGCTGCGGCCGTCTCCAACGCCGGCGGGCTGGGCGTGCTCGGTGCCGTCGGCTTCAGCGCCGAAGAGCTCGAGGTGGAGCTGAACTGGCTGGACGAGCACGTGGGCGACCGCCCGTATGGCGTCGACATCGTGATTCCCGGCAAGTACGAAGGCATGGGCGAGATCGACCCCGTGAAGCTGGAAGCTGAATTGCGCGCCATGATCCCCGACGAGCACCGGGCCTTCGCCAAGAAGATCCTGGCCGACCACGGCGTGCCCGAGTTGGAGAACGGTCCCAAGCGCGAGTTGCTGGGTTGGACGGCCGCCACGGCGGCACCGCTGGTGGACGTGATCTGCAAGCACGACAAGGTCAAGCTGGTGGCCAACGCGCTGGGCACTCCACCGGACGACGTCATTGAGCAGGTGCACTCGCACGGGATGCTGGTGGCCGCCCTGGCCGGTTCCGTCAAGCATGCGTTGAACCACCAGGCCGCTGGCGTGGACATCGTCATCGTCCAGGGTTCCGAGGGCGGCGGGCACACCGGTGATGTGGGCTCGATCGTGTTGTGGCCTGAGGTGATTGACGCGGTGGCGCCGATGCCGGTGCTGGCGGCCGGTGGCATTGGTTCGGGTCGTCAGATGGCGGCGGCCATGGTCATGGGTGCGGCCGGCGTGTGGACCGGGTCTCTCTGGCTGACCGTCGAAGAGGCGGATGTGCCCCCGAAGCAGATGGAGTCCTACCTGGCGGCCACGTCACGCGACACGGTGCGGTCCAGGTCGTTTACGGGCAAGCCGGCTCGCATGCTGCGCAATGACTGGACCGACGCCTGGGAGGCCGAGGGCAACCCCAAGCCGCTCGGAATGCCACTGCAGATGATGGTGGCCATCGAAGCCGTGTCACGCGGACACGCCTTCCCCGAACAGGCGCGTGACGTGAACTTCAACCCGGCCGGTCAGGTGATCGGGATGGCCAAAACCGTGCGCCGGACCAAGGATGTCGTGCTCGGCATGGTCGAGGAGTACATCGAGGCGTTGGAGAAAGTGCAGCTCGTCGACTGACCTGGCAGGCTTAGCCCGGCCGGACGATTGGAGGACAGCCATGAGTGACGCTGAATATCGGGTGTCGGTATCGAAGACGATCCATGCCTCGGCCGAAAAGATCTTTGGCCTGTTGAGCCATTCGGCCAATCACCCCGTGATTGACGGCTCCGACATGGTGCTCGAAGCTCGACCGGACACCGTGATCTCGGCCGTGGGCGATGTCTTCGCCATGGGCATGATCCGCGAAGGCCACGAATACGAGATGTGCAACCAGGTGGTCGAGTTCGAGCCGGGTCGCCGCCTCGTATGGGAACCGATTCCGGCCGCGTTGTTCCGGGGCGAAGAAGGCTCGGAAGCATACGAATCCGGCCACTACTTCTGGGGCTATGAACTGACCCCCGAAGGCGACGACCGTACCGTCGTGACTGAGCTGTTCGACTGTGCGGCATCGCCGGACTGGATCAAGGAAGCAACCAAGGGTGGCGAAGGATGGCTGGAAGCCATGGCGGCGTCGCTGGAGAAGCTGGAGGCGTTGGCCACCGCTTAAGGCGGGGGTTCAGTCCGCAGTGGTGGCGGGATCACCATCGGGTGTCACGTCGGGGTGGACCCGGGCGAAGCGAGCCTTGCGCCGCAGGAATGGCTGCTCAATGAACTTGTAGGAGAGCGCCGTGACCACGAAGGTGATGACGATCTCGAGGGCGAAGCGCGTGAAGTGAAGGTGCTTGTGGGGGAGGTTCCAGGACAGCACCAAAATGATGATGGGGAAATGCCAGATGTACATGCCGTACGAACGCTTCCCGATCCATTGCAGTGGAGTGAGGGCCAGCGTTCGGCTGATCCAGCCTGTTGGTAGGGCCACCAGTGACATGACCAGCAGCACCGTGCCCCAGGCCGCCACCGTCTCCCAGATGTAGGTCGTGTGGAGGTCCGGCTTGCCGATCACGATGGCCAGGGCGACGAGGACGGCACCGGCCATGCCCACCTCGTTGGCCCGGCGCTCAATGGTGGGCCAGATCTTCCACGTGGCGCGGGTCGTCCACATCAGCGCCAGCGCGCTGCCCAGCAGCAGCCCGTCACTGTGGGTCACGGTGGCCTTGTCGAACCACAGGTTGAAGTAGATGTCGTTGGAGAGGCCCGCGATGTAGCGAACGATCTCTTCGGCCAGCGCCACGGCGACCAGGAGGGCGGCAATGCGGCGGCGGTCGATGCGCTTGAGCAGCGCACTCAGAGTGAGTGGCCAGAGGAGGTAGTACTGCTCCTCTATGGCCAGCGTCCAGGTGATGCCGAGCAGACCGAGCGTGGCGCCGAATGCGATGTTCCAGTTACCCACATAGAAGATGACGAAGGGGATGCCGACGAGGGTCTCGTGGCGCCCACCTTGTATGAGGGCGGCGTGGTCTATCTCGACGAGGATGAGCGAGGCGACGATGAGGGCGGCGAGGGCCGGGAAGAGTCGGAGGGCTCGTCGGGCGTAGAACTTGGGGTAGCTGATGGCGTTGAGCTGATCGTGCTCGGACGTCAGCAGCCAGGTGATGAGGAAGCCCGAGAGCACGAAGAACACGTCGACGCCGACGTAACCGCCTTTAATGAAGCTCGGGTAGGTGGCGTGGAAGGCCACCACGGCCAGCACGGCGATGGCACGCACGCCGTCGAAGGCCGGCCATTGGCGCGCCGCGTCGGTTCGGCTGGGCCCGCTGGCCCTGGCTGCACTGATCGACCCCTCCACTTGGGGGAGCATATGTCAGGGCCTCCGTCGGGCGGTGCTTCCTGAGCGTCCGTTTGGGAGCTTGGGCCGGGCCTCGACGCAGCGTGCGGCGTAGTGTCCCTGGCCATGGAACTCCACGAAGCCCTGTACACCACGCGTGCCATGCGTCGGGTGAAGCCAGACCCCATCCCCTACGACGTCCAGGCCCGCATCTTCGATGCGGCCGTCCGGGCCCCCAGTGGAGGCAACCAGCAGAACTGGCGCTTCCTCCTGCTGGACGATCCGGCCAAGAAGGCCGCCCTGGCTCCCCTCTATCAGCACGCCATGGGGCAGTTGTGGGAGACCATTTACAAGCCCCAGCTCGATGCCGCCGCCGCCAATCCGGACTCCCCCGAGTCCCGTTCCATGCTGCGGGTCCAGCGATCGGCCCAATGGCTGGCCGACCATTTCGAGGACGTGCCGCTCTACCTGTTCCCCTTCTGCCAGTACGACCCCAGCGGTGGTTCCATCTTCCCGGCGGTGTGGAGCGCCATGCTGGCCGCTCGAGCCGAGGGCGTGGGGAGCTGCATCACAGCGCTCCTGCAGTTCTTCCACCCGGCCGAGACGTTAGAGATTTTGGGAGTGCCGGCGGATAAGGGCTGGCTGCTGGCCGCCACGGTGAGCTTTGGGTACCCCACCGGCAAGTGGGGCGTGGCGGCTCGCCGTCCCGTCGATCACGTGTCGTACCGCAACACCTGGGGCGAGGACGTGGGCTTCACGGTGCCGGAGCCACTCTGGACCGCGCCGAGCTGACCTGGGCTGTGGGTTCGGGGGGATCAGTGGCCGATGTAAGCGAAGTGCATGTGCCCTTTGCCGGCACCGTGGTGTCGGTGGCCGTCGGGGTGGGCGATGTGGTGCGTCAGGGTCAAGTGCTGCTCATCCTCGAGTCCATGAAGATGGAGCACGAGCTGACTGCGGGCGTCGGGGGGCGCGTGCGTCGAGTGTCGTGTGTGGCGGGCGGCGCAGTGCAGCAGGGCGACATGGTGGTCGAGATTGAAGAAGACGTCGAGAATGACGACGGGGTCGGTGTGGACGTGGCGGTGATCGGTGTGGTCGGAGCGGCGCCTGGAGCCGTCCGCCCGGAGTTGGCCGAACTGCGTGAGCGGGTGCAGTTCACGCTCGATGCCGGTCGGCCCGAAGTGGTGGCCCGGCGTCATGCCGGGGGTCGGCGGACGGCGCGAGAAAACATCGCCGCGTTGTGTGATCCGGGCAGCTTCGAAGAGTACGGCTCATTGGTGGTGGCGGCGCAACGGGCCCGCCGCGATGCTCAGGATCTGATGGAGCGCACGCCCGCCGATGGCTTGGTGGCCGGGATTGGGCGGGTCGACGGTCGACCCTGTGCCGTGCTCTCCTACGACTACGCGGTGTTGGCCGGCACTCAGGGTCAGATGAACCATCGGAAGAAGGACCGCCTCTTTGCGTTGGTAGCCCGCATGGAACTGCCCGTGGTGTTGTTCGCCGAGGGCGGTGGCGGGCGACCCGGCGATACCGACATGGCGGTGGTGACCGGGTTGGACACCGAGGCGTTTGCCCTCTTCGCCGCCCTCAGTGGCCAGGTCCCGCTGGTCGGTGTGGTGTCGGGGCGCTGCTTCGCCGGGAACGCCGCACTGTTGGGCTGCTGCGATGTGATCATCGCCACCCCGGAGGCCAATATCGGCATGGGCGGGCCGGCCATGATTGAGGGCGGCGGGTTGGGCGTGTTCGCGCCCGAGGACATCGGACCGGTGTCCGTGCAGACTCGTAACGGAGTCATTGATGTCCTCTGCGCCAATGAAGCGGAAGCCGTCGAGACCGCCCGTCTGTATCTGTCGTTCTTTGGTGATGACGCGACCGAGTGGACGTGTGCCGATCAGGACTTACTCCGTGCCGTGGTGCCCGAAGAGAGGCGTCGGGCCTACGACGTGCGCCGTGCGATCGAACTGTTGGTGGATGACGGCACCTTGTTGGAGCTACGGCCGGAGTTCGCACCGGGCCTGGTAACGGCCTTGGCTCGGTTGGAAGGTCGGGCAGTCGGCATCATCGCCAACAACCCGATGCATCTGGCCGGAGCCATCGACGCCAACAATGCCGACAAGGCCGCTCGCTTCATGCAGCTGTGCCAGGCCCATGGGGTGCCGTTGCTCTTCCTGTGTGACACGCCCGGCTTCATGGTAGGACCGGACGCCGAGGAGACGGCCTTGGTCCGGCACGTCAGTCGAATGTTCGTGACCGGCGCTTCATTGACGGTGCCGTTCTGCACGGTCATTCTGCGCAAGGGCTACGGCCTGGGTGCCCAAGCCATGGCCGGCGGCTCGTTCCATCGGCCGATCTTTACGGTGGCCTGGCCCACCGGCGAGTTGGGCGGCATGGGACTGGAGGGGGCCGTACGTCTGGGCTTTCGACGTGAACTCGACGCCGTGCCCGAGGGGCCCGAGCGGGCGGCTGCCTTCGAGCACATGGTAGAGCGGGCGTACGCCCACGGGAAAGCGTTGAACGTCGCTTCCCACTTCGAGATCGACGACGTCATCGACCCGGCGGTCACGAGGCAGCGCGTGGCGCACGCATTTTCTTCTGTGGTCGGCGGTCGTGGTGGCAGTCGTGGTGGTAGTCGCCCCTTCATCGATACGTGGTAGTCCGAAAGGTGACCCATGACTGAACAATCCGAACGCTCCGCGCTGTCGCCGGCGATGGTGGCGCACATCGAGGCGCTCATGGCCGACCTGTCGCTCCATGAGAAGGCGTCACTCACGGCCGGCGCCAGCCTCTGGTACGTGCCGGCGGTTGAGCGCTTGGGGATTCCGGCTTTGAAAGTGTCCGATGGACCGTCCGGTGTGCGGGGCGACAGTTTGCTGGGCCGGCGCTCCATGTCGTTCCCCTGCGGCATGGCCATTGGTTCGACCTGGAACCGCCATTTGGTTGGCCGCCTCGGAGATGCATTGGGAGCCGAGGCGGTCTCCAAAGGAGTCCATGTACTGCTGGGACCCACGGTGTGCATTGTGCGCACGCCTTTGGCTGGTCGGACCTTTGAGTCGTACTCGGAGGACCCGCTGCTGACGGCCGGTTTGGCGGTCTCGTATGTGACAGGGGTGCAGGGACGTGGGGTCGCTTGTTGTATCAAGCATTTCGCCTGCAACGATCAGGAGTTCGAGCGGATGACCATCTCGGCCGAGGTGGATGACCGGACGCTGCATGAGATCCACCTCGTCGCCTTCGAGGCGGCGGTACAGGAGGCCGACGTCTGGTCCATCATGACCGCTTACAACCGGATCAATGGGTTGTTCGGCAGCGAGCAGTCGCAGCTGCTCGGCGACGTGTTGCGCCACTCGTGGGGCTTCGACGGGCTGGTCATGTCCGACTGGTTCGGCACGCACTCGACGGGGGCGGCGGCGTTGGCGGGGCTCGATCTCGAGATGCCGGGCCCGGCCGCATGGTTCGGTGTTGGGTTGGCGGCGGCGGTGCAGGCTGGTGACGTCGACGAATCGGTGGTCGACGAGAAGGTGCGCAACGTGCTGCGTTTGATGGCGCGGGTGGGGCTGCTCAGTGGTGATGACACCGGCCCTCGGGCTCGTGTGACCGAGCGCGAAGAGGACGATCCGGGTCGACGTGCGGTGGCTCGACAGGTGGCCACTGAGGGCATGGTGCTCCTGACCAACAATGGGGTGCTTCCGTTGGTTGGTGGCTCAGGTGGTCCCGTCTCGAGTGTGGCGGTGATCGGTCCGAACGCCGAGCATCTGGAGTTGGGCGGTGGCAGTTCGGAAGTGACGCCCCACCGGCATGGCCGCCTGGCTGACGCTCTGCGGGCGCGGTTGCCTGGTGTGGCCGTGACGTACGAGCCCGGTTGCCACATCGACCGCGAAATGCCGCCGCTCGACGTCCGTCTCCTCGGCCGGGATGGCTTCACCATCGAGTACTTCGACAATGCGTCGCTCGAGGGCGCCGCGGTGGCGTCCGAGGTCGGTCACTCGGCCCGCTTGATGTGGGTGGGCCATCTGTTGTCGGTGCCCGACTTTGCATTGCCCACCGCCACCTCGTCGGTGCGGGTACGGGCCGAGTTCACGCCGGATGTGAGCGGCGTGTGGCGGCTCGGTCTCGAGAGCGCCGGTCGGTCGCGGTGGCGCATCAATGGCGAGGTCGCCCTCGATAATTCCGAACCCAAGCGGGGTAAGGGGTTCTTCGGCGCCGGCAGTGCCGTGGTCGAGGTGGACTACGAGTTCGAAGCGGGACTGGCGTACTCGTTCGAGCTTGAAGTGTGGCCAGTGGGTCGCTCAGGTCTCCCCGTCATGGGGGTGCGCCTGGCCGCTGTGCCGCCTCGCGCCGTGGACGAGTTCGAGCGCGCCGTGGCTGCGGCCGTCGCGGCGGACGTGGCGCTGGTGGTGGTCGGCTCCAATGGATATTGGGAGACAGAGGGATTCGATCGGCCCGACCTTTCGCTCCCGGGCGAACAGCGTCGCCTCCTCGAGGCCGTGATGGCCGCTCACTCCCGCACCGTCGTCATCATCAATGCCGGTTCTCCAGTGGAGATGCCGTGGGCGGACTCGGCCGCCGCCGTGCTCCTCCCTTGGTATGCGGGTGAGGAGGGTGCCGACGCCATCGCCGACGTGGTGGTGGGACTGTCCGATCCGGGTGGACGCCTTCCGGTGACTGTGCCGCGGCAGGTCGAAGATATTTCGGCTCACGGGTTCTATCCGGGTGCCGACGGTGTCGTCGTCTACGGCGAGGGGATCATGGTCGGGTATCGCCATGCCGGTGCGGCCGCGGCGGCTCACTTCCCCTTTGGCCATGGGTTGTCGTATGCCAATTTCGAATACGGCACTGTCGTGGTCGAGGGTGATGGTGATGGTGAGGACGGTGGCCGCTCGCTGTCAGTTGAGGTCACGAACAGCAGCGGTCGCAGCGGGAGCGAAGTGGTCCAGGTGTACGTGCACCCGCTCTCTGACGGGCCGGTCGAGCGTCCAGAACGGGCCTTGGCTGCTTTCGAGAAAATCACGGTGGCACCGGGAACCACCGAGCGGATCACCTTGTCCGTCGGCGATCGGTCCTTCTCGTACTGGTCGGAGCCCGAGGGAAAGTGGACCCTCCTGCCCGGGCGGTACGAGTTGTTGGTCGGGTCCTCCTCGAGGGACATCCGTCAGACGGTAGAGATCACCGTTTCGTAAGGGCGAGTTGGGCGAACGCTTCGGCCGCAGGCGACATCGGTCCGGTGCGATAGACGAGGGCCAGCTCGCGCTCAATGGGCAGCCGCGGCCTCGAACGCACCGCCCCCATCCCCTCCGCCGCCTGCGCCAATGAGTGCGGCACCAAGGCGGCGCCCGCGCCGGCCAGCACCAGCGGTAAAATGGCGTCACGTTGCGCAGTGACCACGGCGACGGTCGGCGTGTGTCCGGCGGCGGCAAAGGCCTCCTGCAACAGTCGGAACGTCGACGTACCGGCGGGTGCCACCACAAATGGGGTGTCATGCAAGTCGGCGATGTTGATCCGGCCCCGGGACTGGGGCGGTGCGATGGTACCGGCCGCCCATATGAACTCCAGCGACTGCCGTCCCAGCGAGCGCGCCGTGAGATCGCCCGGGATGTCGTGCGCTTCGGTGACGCCGAGCTCGCACGTGCCGGACTGGACCAGGCTGAAGAGCTCGTTGGTATCTTCGGGCGCGGCCAGGTCGATGCGGACGCCCGCGTGGTCCCGCCGAAAGGCGCCCACCATCGGCGCCACCGGGTCGGCCACCAGCGTGGGCAAGCAGGCCAACGTCAGGTTCCCGGCCGTGAGTCCAGCCACCGCACCGACAGCGGCGACGCCGGTCTCGAGGTCCCGTAGCACTTGGCGGGCCGGCTCCAAGAGGGCCTCCCCGGCGGCCGTGAGCTGCACCCGGCGACCCAGTCGGGTGAAGAGCGCAGTGCCCAGTTCGGCCTCGAGTTCTTTGATGGCCAGCGAGAGAGCAGGCTGCGAGACGAAGACGGCCTGCGCCGCCGCCGTAAAGCCGCCATGGTCGACGACGGCGACGAAGTGACGGAGCCGCTGTGAATCCATTTGCTTAGCTTATTGGATCTATTGACTATCAGTATTTTACTTCTGGGTCAGGCACGATCAGCATGGACGTATGGCGTCGATGGGGACCGGTACGTGGTCGTGGTCTTGGGATCGCCTCCTGGTCGAGCCCCGGCGGCCCGCCATCATCAGAGACCGCCCCAATGCCCACTGGTTCGCTGTCGCCGCCGTCTGTATCGGTGCGCTGATGGGCCAGCTCGATGCCTCCATCGTCACCATCGCGCTCCCCTCCCTGGCACATTCATTCCACGCCTCGGTGGGCTCAGTGACCTGGGTCGGACTGTCGTACCTGGTCGTGTTGGTCGCCACCGTCACCGCCGCCGGCCGGTTCGCCGACATGTGGGGGCGCAAACTCCTCTACGTCTACGGCTTCGTGCTGTTCGTCGGAGCGTCGGTGCTGTGCGGCTTCGCCCCCGACCTCGCTGCGTTGTGCGCGTTCCGGGCTCTGCAAGCCGTCGGCGCGGCCATGTTGCAGGCCAACAGTCTGGCCATCATTGTGCTTGTGGTGCCGCCACGGTCACGAGGACGAGCCATCGGGCTGCAGGGCGCATCGCAGGCGTTGGGGTTGGCGTTGGGCCCCATCGTGGGCGGGCTGCTGTTGGCGGCGGGTGGGTGGCGCCTCATCTTCTTCGTCAACGTGCCCTTCGGCCTCTTCGGTGTCGTCGCCGCCATCCTCCTCGTGCCCCGGAGCGCGCACTTGGGTTCCCGACTGCGCTTCGATTGGCGTGGCCTCGGGCTGTTCTTCCCGACCATCGTCGCCCTCCTCTCCGCGCTGTCGTTCGGCGCCACGGACGGCTGGTTGTCGCCGCTGATCGTTGGCCTCTTCGCCGCCGCCGCATTGGGAGCGTGTGCATTCGTCCGCCATGAACGCGGGGCGCCCTCGCCCATGATCTCGCTCCCGCTCTTCCGCAACCTCCCCTTCTCCCTCGGCCTGGCCAGCGCCATCACCGCCTACCTCGTCATGTTCGGAACGCTGCTGCTCGTGCCCTTCTACTTGCAGCGCTCGCTCGGGCTCGGGACCGCCCGCTCCGGCCTCGAGCTCATGGCCATGCCGTTGGCCTTTGGCCTAGTGGCTCCTTTTGCCGGCCGTGTGGCCGACCGCATCGGTGCCCGCCCCCTCACCGTGAGCGGGATGGCCCTGGTCGCGACCTCCTTGTTCGTGGTCGGGCTGTTGCGTCCCTCCACGGTCGGGCTGTTACTTGTCCTGGGCGGTATCGGCGTTGGGTTAGGCCTCTTCACGTCTCCCAACAATGCGGCGATCATGGGCGCCGTTCCTAGTCAGTCGACCGGCATGGCCTCAGGACTCTTGAACATGAGCCGTGGCCTGGGGACGGCGCTCGGCTTGGCTGTGACGGGCTTGGTGTTCTCGGTCGCCGCTGGCGGCAGCACCTCTACGGGCAGTAGCGCCGCTCACGCTTTCACGGTCGCCGCCGTTGTCCTGGCCGGCGTGGCCGTGCTCTCCCTCGTCTTCGCCGCGCTCCGCACGGGGGGCACACTGGCCGATCCGATCACATCCTCAATCGAATAACGGCACAAATATTGTCGCTGACTTCATCGTCACGACGACGACCGTTTCCTGAATGTGACGGTTACGACAGCGCCATCCGGCTCCACTACTGACGCCGACGCCGACCAAGACAGCCCATGGTCGACGACGACGAGTTCCATGATGGACGAGGCGGCGGGCTTGGTTCGGATAGTGCAGTCGACGATGGGCACCATGATGCCGCTGCTGGGCGAACTCAACCGGCGGGGAGCGTGGAGGGCGCACGGAGCCACCTCAATGGGGAACTGGCTGGTTCAGCGATGTGGTGTTTCGGAGGCCACGGGCCGCCAGTGGGCCCGCGTGGCCGAGCGACTGTGGGATCTCCCCGCCACTGGCGAGGCATTTGAAAAGGGCGAGCTGACCTTTGACAAGGTGCAGGCCCTGGTGCAGCTGGCCAATCCGGAGACCGACGCCGAAACGGTCGAGTTAGGGAAGGACCACTCTGTCCGCCAGCTCTTCCAGCTCGTCAATGTGCAAAAGGCCGCTGACGATCAACAAGCAGAGCCAAATCTCGACACCCGATATCTCCGCTTCAATGACGAGCGGCGCACCATCTCGGCCCAATTGACTCGTGAGCACTACGGACTGGTCCGTAGCCGCCTTGAGCGAGTGGCCAAAGGCTTGCCCTCTGACGGCGACACGCCCTGGGACCAACGACTGGCCGATGCCCTCACCCTGCTCTGCCGGTCCGGTGGGAACGATTCAGGCTCAATCACCGGCACGGCGACCGGCGGCTATCTCGTTGTCGTGCACACCGACCTCGAGTTCCTGCGGGGTGGGCAAGGCATGGCCGAGATGGAGCGTTTCGGTCCAATCAGCCGATCCACCATTGAACGGATCGCCTGCGACGCCACGCTCATCCTCGCCGTCGACGACGACATGGGCCACACCATGTACGAGGGGCGAGCTCATCGGGACCCTTCGCCAACGCAACGTCGGGAAGTGTTCCGGCGGGACAGACATTGCCGGTTCCCAGGATGCACAAATGTCACCTTCACCAATGTCCATCACATCGTGCCCTGGAAGCCCGACGGCCGCACCGATCTACCCAACCTCGTACTGATGTGCGACCACCATCATCGCTTGCTGCATTCCAAGCATTGGTCCATGTCAGGCAATGCCAATGACACACTGACCTTTGTGGGTCCCACTGGTCGCCACATGGTTTCGCGCCCGTCACCCGTCTGGCTCAGACCTCGGAAATGATCGTCTAGACGAAGATTCCGGGCTGGCCCTTCATACTGGGGTCGGCCGGCACATTGAGCACGTCGACCAGGAGTGAGGGCGCGACATCGAGAAGGTCCACTTCACGTCGGCTGCGATCGGTGTGCACGCCCGCACCCCAAGCCACGGCCATACCCTGAGGAATGTGGTACGCCGTGTTCGAACCACCCAGTCGCTCCTGGACGGAAATCCCGAGCGCCTCGAGCGACGCCGTCTTGGGCGAATCGCCAAATGCTGATGTCGACAACGGTACAAACGACAGCGTGTCCTCGCCCTCCTGCGCTCCACCAAAGTTGTCGACCTGGAAGGAGACCGTGCTTCCGAAGACGCGCAGGTCACCGAAGAGCGCCACGCCGCTGGGCCGGCTGACGGTAGCCAAGACCGAACCGGCCGTCCGGGCCCCCTCCTCGTCGGGAAGCTGCAAGACCACGTGGGGGTACATGGCGAGATTGACCTGCATGGTGAGTAGACCTAAGGCCGCGATCAGCCGGTCGGGCTGCTCGACCACAAATACTCGCTCGACGGCGTGATAGTCGATCGGCCCTTGCCCCATACTGGCGGCCACTAGCAAGAAGGTGTCGGATCGTGACGACACATAGCGGCGCAACGTGGCCAGCTGCCGGTCCGCCACATCCATGGCGGCGTCAATAAACTCGCCGAAGATGTGGTCCGCCGGATAAGAGTGAGTCCGGGCGTACTCGGCATCCGCATCACCCCAGAACCGGTGCATCATGCCGGCCACATGATTCGTAAAGAAGATGCTCAAGTCGGGCTCGTGACGACGATGCTGGCGCCAGTACAGGTCAAAGTTGAGCGGAGCCTGCATGATCGAGCGTCCGCCCTTGTACTTGGGATTCCGGCGCTCCTTTACGAGCTGGCGGGCCACCGTGGTGGCGGTACGCAATGTGAGGCCGTGGCGTAGGAGGTCAAGGCCGACCCGAGCCACGTCCGCAGGGCGCAGCGGAGCGTTGGCGGAGAAAGAGTTCTCGCGAGTGGCTCGCAGGTTGAAGGCCTGGAAGCGGCTGAACGATTCGGGGTAGGTGCGGGCGTCGCTGCTGAACGTGTCGGGGACGTAGAAGCTGCCGTGCTTGAACTGGCGGGCCGGCCAACTCTGCAGCGGACCCCACAGGCCGACCGAGCAGCCAGCATCCTCGGCGGCGTCCCAAATGGAACGGCCGTGGAAGGTGGCGGGATCTTGGCCGAGGTCAAAGGAGTTGTGATCGGCCGTGTTGAGCGACAGGTGCAGTGTGGGCCACGTGCGCCAGGGCTGCAACGGGACAGAGTCGTCGACGACGGTGGTGAGTGACTGCCCGGCCGAAATGAGATCGGCCAGAGTGGACTGGGGTCGGCGCTCGATGTAGCGGTCGACGATCGCCCACGGAACTTCGTTGAGTTCGTAGAGGATGACCTTGCGCCCCGGCATGTTTCTAAAGGCTACTGCAGGTGAAATGGTGCTTTGGGGGTGGATTAGACCCGGTCCAGCTCCAGCATCTTGATGGCGTTGCCTCGAAGGACCTTGTAGGCCTGCTCATCAGTGAGACCAATGCACAGCTTCTCGATGTAAGCCTCGGAGTTGGGCCAGGTGCTGTCAGTGTGGGGATAGTCGGTCTCGAAGCAAATGTTGTCTTCGCCTACCTCTTCGAGCGAACGCAGTCCATGACGGTCAGCGGTGAAGCACCCGTAGATGCGGCCGTAATATTGCGTCGATGGCGGCACCGGGATGCGATCTTTGGCGTGCATCCAACTGTCGTGCATCTCCCAGACCGTGTCGGCTCGCTCGAGGACGTAGGGAATCCAGCCGATCTGGCCTTCCGAATAGGCCAGCTTGAGCTTGGGAAAGCGGATGAGGTTGCCCGAGAACAGCCAGTCGGCCAGTGAGGCCATGGCGTTGTTGAAGCCGAGCGTGCCACCAACGGCGGGGTGAGAATCCGGGGACGCCACTGGGTTCGACGACGACGAGCCGACGTGCATGCAGACCGTCACCCCGTAATCGTTACAGACCTGCCACAGCGGGTCCCAGTAGTTGGTGTTGATCGACGGGAGCTTCAAGCGGGTTGGGATCTCAGAGAAGGCGATGGCCCGAACGCCCCGCTCGGCGTTGCGCTTGGTCTCGGCGGCGGCCAGCTCGGCATCCCAAAGCGGGATGATGCAGAGAGGAATATTCACGCCGCCGGACGGCGCGCACCACTCCTCGACCATCCAGTCGTTGTTGGCCCGCACGCAGGCCAAACCCAGTTCCTTGTCCGGGTTCTCGTGGAACGTCTGACCGCAGAAACGAGGGAACGTCGGGAAACGGGCAGCGAACCGTCGACGTAGTTGAGGGCCATGTCCTTGACCCGCTCGTCCCGGTCCCAGCAGCCCTTGCGCATGTTGTCGTAGGTGATGGCCGTCATGGTCATTTGCGTGCGGTCGAAGATGATGTTGCCCGTTCTCGTCGAACGTGGTCGAAGCCTGCGGGATGGCCACGAACTTCTTGTGGACGTAGATCAACTCATCGTCGTAGTACCAGGCGCTGCCCCACTCCCCATCGGGGTCCTCGACCATGTCGTACTTGGCCCCGGATAGGTGCTTGAAGCTGCCCCATCGCTTGTCGACCACCTTGGGGCCGCGCTCCCGCCACTTCTGAGGAAGCCACGTCTGCCACACGTGTGGGGGCTCTACGACGTGGTCGTCGACGCTGATGATTTTGGGCAGTGCCATGGCGGAAAAGGTATCTGAACCCTGACGCTGGTGTCAGGGAACGTATATGGTCCAAATGACGTCAATTTGGGCATCGTCCTGACGTCGTTTACGAGCGGGATACATTCGCAACGTCAGGGGGAGCCAGGCGTGGGCAAGTATCGAGGCAATCGAGCTGGGGGGCTATTGGGAGTGGCCGCGCTATCACTCCTGGCCGCCTCTTGCGGCGCACGGGTGGCTCCCTACTTGGGTGCAACAACCGGGGTCGGACCATCGGCCACTGCCACCACAGCCGGCATCGGATCGGTCACCACCACCAGCACCACCACGCTCACCGGCGCAACGTCGTCAGGGGGTGGAGGCAACGCCGCCGCACCGACCGGAGGTGGGGCCAGCTCGGTCGGCTCCCAAAGCGGACCGGCCGCCAACACGCTGATCTCCCCCTCGTCGGCCGGGTTCAACTTCTCGCCACAGGCCGAGGCGGCTGACTGCCCGGGCGCCGACCGGCAACACGTCGTCGGGGCCGGGGGTCACGCCCAGCCAAATCACCTTCGGCAACGTAAGCGGGCTGACCGGGCCGCTGACCGGCAGCTTCCCGCAGGGCAGCCAGGGCGTCGAGGCGCTGTTCGGTGCCATCAATGCCGCCGGCGGGATCTGTGGGCGACATCTCGCCCTCGACGTCGAAGATGATCAGCAGAACGCCTCCACCAACGCCTCCGACGTGGCCGACCTCATCCCCAAGGTGCTGGCCTTCGTCGGTTCGACCTCCGACGCCGACAACGGCGGCGTCCCCGCCATGACGTCAGCGGGCATCCCCGATATCGGGTTCGCCATCAACTGTGACCGCAGCGAGGAGTCCGTGTACTGGTCGCCGGCCGCCGGCAGTTGCGACCAGCCCGACGGTCCGAGCGGCCCGTACTTCATCAATGACAGCACCTTCGAACTGGCCAAGACGGCCGGGTACTTGCCGACCAAGATGGCCTTCCTCTCGTACTCCATCGCCATCAGCGCCGCCGCCGCCGAGGAGTACGAGTACGTCTACAAGTCGCTCGGCGGCACGGTCTGTTATAGCGACTTCGCCGTGTCGCCGGCGTCGGCTTCGCTTGAGAGCGACGTCGAATCGATGCAGCAAGATGGCTGCAACGGCTCTTTCGACACCATGGACGTCACCGGCAACGCCAAGTTGCTCCAGGCCATGCAACAGCAGGACTACACGCCGCCGTATGTCGCCGCCACCTTCGACGCCTACACGCCGGCCATGATCGCCACCGCCGGCCAGTCAGCCGCTCAAGGCTTGACCGTCGCCATCCCCTTTATCCCCCTCAACGAGTCCCAGACCATGGTCGAGCTGTACCAGCAGGAGCTGCAACTCGTACGAGCCTGGCGATCAGCCCATCTGGATTCGGGTTCCTGGCATGGGAGTCGGCCCAGATGCTCATCTACGCACTCATCCAGTCCGGCCACACCCCCACTCGAGCCACCCTGGTCAAGGCCATGGACACGCTGAACAACTGGACCGGCGGCGGGGCCCTGGGCGGCTACACGCCGGCGTCGAGGGGGGCCTATCCGTGCGACATCGACGTGACGATAAAGGGCGACGCCTTCGTTCGGAAGGCACCTTCAAGCGGGTTCTTCTGCGGCGGGTCGACGGTGCAGGCCTCTCCATGACCGCCCCGTGAGTGTGACTACGTCATGAGCTCGCTGTGGCCCTTCATCGTCATCGGCGTGTTCACGGGGAGTATCTATGGGCTGGCGGCCATGGGTGTGGTGCTGACGTATAAGACCGTCGGGGTCTTCAACTTCGCCTACGGGGCGCTGGCCATGTTCTGCGCCTTCACCTACTGGGAGCTCCACGACAACTGGGGCCTGTCGGCCTGGATCGCCATGCCCATCTTGTTCCTGGTGGTGGCGCCGACCCTGGGCGTCGGCCTCGAGTGGCTTTTTCGCCCCCTGGCCGGCCTGGCCACGGAAGTGCAGATCGTCGTCTCGCTCGGCGTTTTGGCTGCGCTCGTCAGCCCTGGTCCCCCTCGTCTACGGCGCCCAGGACCGACAACTGCAGGCGATCCTCCCCACTTCAACTTTCGTGCTCGGGTCGCATCTCCACGTTGGCTATGACCAGCTCGGGAACCTGATCATCTCGGCGGCCATGGCGGTGCTCCTCTGGGCGCTGCTCCGCCACACTCGCTTCGGCACGGCGACCCGCGCCGTCGTAGACAACCCCGACCTCTCCGACATGATCGGCGTCCACGGCGACAACGTCCGGCGGGCGGCCTGGATCCTCTCCACCATCTTCGCCGCGCTGGTCGGCATCCTCATCAGCCCGAGCCAGGGCCTCGATGTGAACGAGCTCGTACTCGTCGTGATCTACTCGTTCGCACCGGCTGTTTTGGGCCGCCTCGTCTCCCTGCCCTGGGCCTATACCGGAGGGATCCTTTTGGGGATCCTCGGAAGCATCCTTTCCAAGTACGCCAACTCGGGGACGGTCTCCAACGTCGAAGCGGCGTTGCCCTATTTGGCTCTATTCGTGTTGCTGATCGTGATGGGCACCCGACTCAAGGAGGTCAGCTCAACCTCCCGCCGACTCTCTACCTCGACCCATAGTGCAGCTACGAATCGCTCCTCGTCGACGACGACGTCGTCGTCGCGAGTGTCGAGATGGGCCGCTCGATTCGTCAATGGCGGCGTGCTAGGGCGTGAAGGCGGTCCCGGCACCTTCGGCCGCCGGATGGTGCTCCCCTCTCACCGTCGCCACCTCACGGTCGATCGCAACGTCGTCCTGGGCGGCGGCGGATTCATCCTGGCTCTTCTCGTGCCATTGGCCGTCCCCGGGCCACGGCTCATTGAGGTGACGGCGGCCTTCATTTACGCCCTCATCGCCCTCACCCTTGTCGTCCTCACAGGTTGGGCCGGTCAGATCTCGCTCTGCCAGTTCTCGTTCGTCGGAGTGGGCGCCTTCACCGCCGGCCACCTCTCCGGCGCCCACGGGCAGCACTTCCTCTTCGCCGTCCTCGTGGGCATGCTCTTGGCCGCCCCGCTCGGAATAGTGGTGGGGCTGGTCTCGCTGCGGCTGTCAGGCCTTTATTTGGCGCTGGCCACCCTCGCCTTCGCCCTCATCATGGATGACATCGCCTTCAATCGACCCGACGTGAGTGGCGGCCTCACCGGCATCACCGTGCCCCGTCCCCGTCTCTTCGGGCTGTCCTTCACCGGCCGGGCCAGCCTCTACGAGCTCGTCGTCGTGGTCTTTGGGCTGGCCGCCATCACTGCCTATGCCCTCCGCAACGGACCGATCGGTCGGCGCCTCCATATCCTCCGCGATTCGCCCGTCGCAGCGTCAACCCTCGGCGTCAACCTCACCATCACCAAACTCGTGGTCTTCGTGATCTGCGCCATGGTCGCCGCCGTGGGAGGAGCCTTCTACGGAGCCTTGCAGCAGGCCATCACCCCCCTCGACTTCATGTGGTCGACGTCGCTGACTGTCTTGTTACTGGTCGTCCTGGGCGGTCGGTCGGTCATCAGTGGGGCGGTCATCGCTGGCGCGGTCTACGCCGTGCAGCTTCTCCCCATCCCGGCTCGAGTGGCTCAGATCATCCCGTTGGCCATTGCCATCGGCGTCATCGGATTGGCGCAGGAGATTGAGGGCACCATGGCCCTGGCCCGTCGCCAGGTCCGCTTCGTCATGGCCGTCCTTCGTCCACTTCCCAGACGGAGCCCTTCCGATCGGGCCTTCGACCTGGCCCTGGCCGCCCCTGGTGCCGACCTGTCGAACAGCAAGAGCCACAACAACAACAACATCAACAGCAACAGCAACAGCAACGGCTCAAGCCATGGGAGCGCCAGCACTGCCGCCGCCCTCGTCGTCAACGTGGCGGGGTCGGCTCGTGGTTGACGACACCGTGGTCCTGTCTGCTCATGAAATCTCCGTCAGATTCGGCGGCCTCAACGCCCTCAGTCGAGTCTCGCTCGACGTACCGGCTGGGCAGATCGTTGGACTGATCGGTCCCAATGGCGCCGGAAAAACGACCATGTTCAACGTCCTCACCGGTCTTCAGGACGCAGCACACGGCACGGTCAACTACCTCGGACAGGACATCTCGCACTGGCCCGCTCACAAGAGGGGTCGGGCTGGCATCGCCCGCACCTTCCAGCGGCTGGCGCTCTTCGGCCGCCTCACCGTCTACGACAACTTGGTCGCCGCCTGGGAATCGTCACACCCGGGTGCCGTTCTCGGCCGGGGGCGCCGCCTTCGCCTGCAACGAGTGAGCGCCGTGATGGACCTGCTCGATCTTTGGCCTTGGGCCGATCGCCCCGCCGCCGAGCTCTCCACCGGCCAGGGTCGCATGGTCGAACTGGGCCGCGCCCTGTGCACCGACCCGCGGCTCCTGCTCCTCGACGAGCCCGGGTCGGGCCTCGATGCCGCCGAGACCGCCGCCTTCAGCAACGTCTTGCGCACCATTGTCACCGAGCCCACCCGCGGTGACACTGTCCCTGCCGTCCTCCTGGTCGAGCACGATATGGCTCTCGTCATGGAGGTCTGCCAATCCATCACCGTCCTCGACTTCGGTCAGGTGATTGCCAGCGGAACTCCCACTGACATACGAAACGATGTGCTGGTGCGCTCGGCTTATCTCGGAGACGTCAGTGTCGGCTGACCATCCGGCCCTCGAGGTCCGTCGGCTCAGCGTGTCGTACGGCGGCGTCCAGGCCCTGCGCCAGGTCTCACTCGTCGTGCCAAAGGCCACCGTGGTCGCCCTGTTGGGACCGAATGGCGCCGGCAAGAGCACGACGTTGCGGGCGATCTCGGGCGTGATCAAGGCCCAGAGTGGCCGCATCGACGTCGACGGGCAGCGCGTCGACCACATGGCGGCGCACCGGATCGCCCGCCTCGGCGTGGTCCATGTGCCCGAGGGCCGCGGCGTCTTCCCCAGCCTGTCGGTGCGCGAAAACCTGCAGATGGCCGCCCACGCCCTCACCATCGATACTGATCCGGTGACCGACGGCATCGCGCTGTTCCCGGTCCTCGGGAGCCGCCTCCGTCAACTGGCCGGAAGTCTCTCCGGAGGGGAACAACAAATGCTCGCCCTCGCCCGTGCCCTCATGGCTCGGCCCACATTGCTGATGGTGGACGAGATCAGCATGGGGTTGGCGCCGCTGATCGTCGGGCAGCTGTTCGAGGCCTTGCGGGCGAAGGCGGATGAGGGCGTGAGTCTGTTGGTGGTCGAGCAATACGTCGAGGCGGCGCTGAAGTTGAGCGATTACGTCTACGTGATGGACAAGGGCAGCATCGTGGATGTCGGAGAACCAGCCGACATGCGAGACGGTGCCCTCGCCTCGGCCTATCTGGGTGGCGCCGCATGATGCGGTTGATGAGGTTGGCGTGGGCGACGGGTGCGGCCACCTTGATGATGATTGGGCCAGTCGGCCTGGTCGGCTCCATGGCCGGAGCGCAAACAACACTGAGCGGGTACAACGCCAGTGCGGTGGCCATCGGGGCGCAGTTCGGGTTCAACGTACCCAATGTGGTGCCGCTGCCCAACGAGAATCTCGTTGAGGAGGACGTGCCGTTTGCTCGCACCGATGTGGGGGACGGGCCGGTGGTCGATTCGTTGGGGGCCCCCTATTACCCGGGCGACATCGCCGCCGACGTCGGCAGCCTGCTCGAGACCTTTGGGGCGCCCGCCCTGCCGTTGAACGATCCGCTGTTGGCCGACAGTAAGTATCCGACGTCGCCGGGGTATCCAGCGCACGTGTCCTTTGGGGTGGCTCCGTCGGCCGCGACTGCGTTGCAGCCCAGCATCTACAGCTCTTCCGCCGACACCTCTGTCGAGGGCGGGGACGCCGGGGGTTCGGTGACGGACCTTTCATTGGACAATCTGGCGGTGACGGCCAAGACGAGCGTGTCGAACACGCTGAAGAAGGTGTCGTCTACGACGTCGAGTCCATCGTTGCTCGATATCGGCAATATCAGCGCCACCAACTCGGTCTCCATCGGAGCCAGCAACGTGACGGCCACGGCCACGTCGACGGTCAAGACGTTGGACATCGCAGGCCTCGTCCTGATCGGCGGCCTCACCGCCACGGCGACGGCGTCGTCTGACGGGACCACTGGGACGCCGATGGCCACCCTGCATTTGGGGCAGGTGAGCGTGGACGGCGTCACTGCGTACATTGATGCGACCGGGGTCCACGTCAACAGCACGAGCAGCGCGTCGACGGGCATCACCCCGGCGCAACTCCAGCAGACGGTCGACGCCACGTTGGCTCAGGACGGCATCAGCATCCGGGTCCTCGACCCGGTGCTCACCACGTCGGGGGCGCAGGCGTCGGCCAACTCGGGTGGGCTAGTCATCGCCATCTCGCACCAGTTCGACGTCCCATTCATTCCCGGTGAGCCCACCATTCCCGTCCCCGAGCTGGGCAACGTGGGACTACCGGCTGGCCTTTACACCGCAACCACGTCCATCACCTTCGGGCTGGCCGACAGCACGGTCGACGCCTCCGGTGGTGCCCCTCAAAGCTCGTCGTCTACGACCTCGTCGGGCATCTCGACCTTCCCGGTGATCGGCGGCGTCTCGGGAACATTCGGTACCGGCTTCACGACGACGGCGGCGCCCAGCACTTCGACGCTGGTGCCCACCGGCCCGGGCAGCGCCACCGCCAACGGTGAGGGGAGCAAGTCGGCCATTGGCGAGACCGGGACGGCCTTCCCGATCCGGGGCATTCCGCCGCCGCTCGGCTGGACCGTTGCCGCACTCTTGGCCTGCCTGTTGGCGGCCTACCCGCTGTTGTTAGTGGCTCGATGGCAGTTCGTCAGCCAAAGGAGACGATGATGGTGGATATGGCGGAGCGCACAGACGCTGGCGGGGCGGTCGAGGCGGGAACCGAGGTTCCCCGCCGGCGAGCCTTAGGCGGGTGGATGCGGCCACCGAAGAGGGGCGATACGAGCGACGGCACCAGCGGGTCCTTCGATGTGCGCAATAGCTGGCAGGTGCTGGCCGGCTCCATCTTGATACCGCTCGGCGTGGTGTTCATCCTGATCGCTTGGTACGGGGCGGCGCACGCCCGGGTCGAGCAGCAGCAGATTCCGTACATGATCAGCGGCGCGTTTGCCGGGCTGGGCTGCATGGTCGTCGGCGGATTGCTGTACTGGGGTCACTGGCTGTATCGGATTTATGACCAAGCTGAGCTGCATCACGAGGAACAGCAGCGGATGATGCTCGAGCTGGTTCGGGCCATTCACGCCACGGCGCCAACCACGTCAGCGTCGGGATCGGGCCAAGTCGCAGTCGCTGATGTCTCGTCGTATATGGCGACCACATCGGGCACCGTGTACCACAAGACCGATTGCCCGATCATTGCCCATCACCCCAACGAACTGCGGGTGCTCAACGGGTCGGAGCTCGGCGGCCTGCGACCTTGTCAGATCTGCTCCCCCGACGGCCCCTAACCGGCTCGGACGGACGGACGAGGACTGGGTCCTAGGACGCAGGAGTGGCGCAGCTCGTTTCGTAGGCGCACGCATTGAAGCCCTGACCGTCCGGAGCCAGCGCCGACGGTGTGGCCTCGTGCAGGATTCCCAGGCCCAGGAACGTCATGCCCATGGCGATCGGCTTGCCCTGTGCGATGGTCTCGGGCGAACCCTGGCCGATCGTGAAGGACGAGTAAGGGCCGAAGTGCACCGTGCCCACGCCGGCCAGGTCGATGGGCGAGATCTCCAATGTGGGCGATTCGAGGATCCACTCGGCTGACGAGTTGGACGACGTGTACGAGATGCTGTCGTCTGACCACGTCCACTTGCCGGCGTCGGTCTCGCTGATGCTCCACGAGTTCGAGGCGCCGGTGTTCTGCTTGATGTTGACGGCGATCTGGTCGCCGGGCGTCACGGTGCAACTGGCGTCGCCGTGGCAGCCGGTGAGCTGGACGGGCGAGGCGGGAAGCAGCTCGTACCAGGCGTAGTACTGGTCACCGAGCAGCGGCAGGCTGGGGAAGGAGCTCTCGGCCACGCCGGCCTGGATCAGGTCCGACGTGTTGTAGCCGCCGATACCGGCCCACGTTGACGCCTCGCCCGGCAAGTCGTCGCCAGCGGCGGGCACGACAAAGGTGGAGGACACGGCGGTGACATTGCCCCCCGTGGGCGTCACGGCATAGCCCGACCAGTTCTCGGATTCAACTTGATTGCGCCCGGTGAGGGCCCGCAAGGCGGCTTGGTTGCTGTCCTTGATGATGGCCCCGCCCACCTGCGGCACTTTCAGTGCGGCGGCCTGCCCTGTACTGGCTGCCGACGCGCCGGCTCCGAGTGCGGCCGTGGCGGCGATGACTCCCCCGCTGACGACGAGGGTGGAAATAGCAGTGAGTCGACGAATGCGACGAGGCACGTGGCGCTCCTGAGGGTGATGGTGCGGGAATCAGCTTCTGACTTGTTGTCTGGACAACGTTACGAGGCTCTGGATCTTGCGAGGGGTCACCTCAGTGATCGACGTCATCCTTGTGGGTGACGCCGGCCTGGTCGAAGGTCGCCATCTCACGCAACACCCGGGCTGCAGTCTGGACAATGGGGAGGGCGAGACAGGCGCCGGTCCCCTCGCCGAGGCGGAGGTCGAGCTGCAAGAGTGGCGGCAATCCCAGGTGCTCGAGCACGGCCCGGGACCCGGGTTCGGCCGAGCGATGCCCGGCAATGCAGTACTCTCCACCCGCGGGCACAGGGCCGACGCCGTGACCAGCGCTGCGGCGGCAATCACCCCGTCGATCAGGACGGGCACACCGGCGGCCGCGCCCCCGATGATGAGGCCGGCGAGTCCGGCGATCTCGAGCCCGCCCAACGAGGCCAGCGCCTGCAGTGGTTCGACCGCGGTGGCGTCCAACGCAGCGGTACGCCGGAGGGCGGAGGAGATGACCGCGGATCTTGTGCACCAACATCTCGTCGTCGATGCCCGTCCCCCTCCCCACCACGTCCTCGACGGCTCGTCCGGTGAACCAGGCGATGAGGGCGGCCGAAGCCGTGGTGTTGCCAATCCCCATGTCCCCGGTGATCAGGCAGCGGGACACCGGTGGCGATGAGCTCCCGGGCCACCTCGGCCCCCACATCGAGGGCGGCGAGAGCCTCGGCGGCGGTCATGGCCGGTTCGAACTCGAGGTTGGCCGTTCCATCACGAATCTTGCGGCGCAGGAGGTTGGGGGCGGGATCGAGGCTCCCCGCCACTCCGACGTCGACCACGACCACCTCGGCCCCCACCTGGCGGGCGATGGCACTGATGGCGGCACCGCCGCCGCAGAAATTGGCCACCATCTGGCGGGTGACTTCCGAGGGCCAGGGCGTGACACCGGAGGCGACGACGCCGTGATCGCCGGCGAAAATGGCGACGGTGGCGGGTTCGGGAATGGGCGGCGGGCTGGTGCGGGCCATGCCGGCCAGGCGGACGCCAAGCTCCTCGAGCGCTCCAAGCGAACCAGCGGGCTTGGTCAGGCGACCGTGGTGCTCTCGGGCCGCCTCCATGGCGCCAGAGTCGGGGGCGATCACGGCAGCCCGGGCGTCGTCGAAGGGGTGGGTCACTCGGTGCTCCCAGGTCTCGTGGTGGATGGCCCACTCAAGCGGGCGGGGCTTGGCCCAACCCCGCAGGGCGAGCTCGGGCGCGGCATCGAAACTCCTCGACGTAGCCCATGCACAGGTAGGCGATGGGAACGACGTGGGGCGGTAGGTCGAGAATGTCCGAGAGGGTGGACGGACGGTAGAAGCTGACCCAGCCCACGCCGAGGCCCTCGGCCCGAGCGGTGAGCCACAGATTCTCAATGGCCAGACAGGTCGAGTAGTGCGCCATGTCCGGCTGGGTGAAGCGGCCGAGGACATGGGCGCCGCCGCGCTCGAGCGTGGACGTGACGACGAGGTTGAGGGCCGACTCCTTGATGGCCTCGACTTTGAGGTCGCCGAACGTCCGGGCTCGGGCGGGTGGGAGCGAATCGGCAAACCGTTGGCGTTCTTCTTCGACGTGCTCGGCCACGGCGAGGCGACGGGCGTGGTCGGTCACGATGAGGAAGTCCCAGGGTTGGGTGAGGCCTACGGATGGGGCCTTGTGGGCGGCCTCGAGTACCCGGTGCAGGACGTCGTCTGGGACGGGGCGGACGTGGGCCGGGATGAAGCGGCGGCGGACATCTCGGCGCGCTTCGATGATGTGGCGCAGGGCGTCACGGGCGGCGGCGTCGAACTGGCCCAAGTGGGTGGTGGTCGGGTCGGTCATGGGGCGACGTCTTCGAGGGCACGGGCCAGCCGGTCGAGGCCTTCTTCGTTGGGAACGGCGATGCGGACGTGGTCGGGCAGTCCAAACGAGGCGCAGTCCCGGATGATGACGCCGTGGTCGAGCAGACGACGTCGTAGACCACGATGCGCTGACGGCGGCGATGCGGGGCCAAGTGGAATAGGGCCACGCGGAGTAGGACCACAGAGGACGAAGTTGGCATCGGACGGCTCGCAGGACAGGCCGTGACGGGTGAGGAGGAGGATGAGTTGGGTGCGGAGGTCGGCGATGCCGCGTGGCCCAGTCAGCGAGATACTCGTCCGCCAGTTGCAACACGTCAGGCAGCACGGCCAGGGCGAGCGTGCCGACCGACCACTCGGGCTGGCGGGTGCGGAGGGAAGCGATGAGGTCGGGGGGCGCCATCACGTATCCCAGGCGCAGGCCGGGGCAGGCGAAGACCTTGGTCAGTGAGCCGACGACGGCGAGTGCGTTGGGGTCGGCCTTGGTCCAGCGGCCGGTGGCCAACGGATAGAAGGCTTCATCCCACACGTCGACCCGGTCGCCGGGGGCGGCGAGACGACCAGTGGGGTTGTGGGGATTCGAGCGCCACAACGGGGCGGGCTCGCCCCAACGGGGATGGAGGGCAAATTCTGGCTCCACCACTCGGCCGCCGATCTCCGCCGCCAGCAGCGAAATCGCTTCGGCGCCCCCATTGGTCAGCAGCACCTGGTCCACCTCCGCGCCCAGGGCCCCGGCCATGAGACGGGTGGCGACCGAAGCGTCGGGATAGCGATGGATCGACGACAGGTGGGCGCCGATGAGAGGGGTGATGTCGGGAGCGACGGGGTTGAGGCTGGCCGACAGATCGAGGAGGGACGAGGGGTCGACACCGAGGGTGCGGGCGATGCGCTCGACATCGCCACCGTGGCGGCCCGGCAACACATCAGCGGATGTGGCTGTGCTCATGCGAGCGCTCCGACGGCGACCAAGGACCCGGTGAGGGCGTAGGTCACGTCACGGGACAAGGTCACGGCCGCCTGTATGTCGGAGGCGGCAGGAGCTCGGCCGTCCCCCAAGGTCGCACGCCGTTCCACCAGCGCACCATAGGTGTTGACGCCGCCGAGCCGCAGACCGAGAGCGGCGGCGAAGGCGGCCTCGGCCACCCCGGCGTTGGGCGAAGGGTGGGCGGGAGCGTCACGGCGCACGGCCCGCCAGATGGCGCCGGCCTGGCGGGGACGCACCGCCATGACGAGCGCGGCGGTGAGGCGAGCGGGGATGAGGTTGGCGAGGTCATCGAGGCGGGCGCTGGCCCAGCCGTAGCGCTCGTAGCGGTCGTTGCGATGGCCCACGATGGCATCCATGGTGTTGATGGCGCGGTAGCCAAGGGTGCCCGGCGCACCGGCGATGGCCGCCCAGACCACCGGCGCCACGACGGCATCGACGGTGTTCTCGGCCACTGACTCGACGACGGCCCGGGCGATCTCGCTCTCGCAGAGGTCAGTGGGATCTCGCCCCACCAGGGTGGGCAGGAGGAGACGGGCGGACGGGAGGTCTCCCTTGCGCAATGCGCCGGCCACCTCATTTGCGGCATCGGACAGGGCTCGTTGCGCCACCGACAGGTAGGTGGCGCAGGCCGTTGATCTCAGGGCCAGGCCCGCTCCGACGCCGATGGCCACGCCGACGCTGGTGTGGACGGCCCCGGCCACGCGGGTGTCGTCATAGACGACGTCCTCGACCCGTCGCATGACGGTGCCGAATGCGGCCACGGGATGGGGTTTGGCGGGTGGTTCGCCCAGGAGATGGTCAGCGATGATGCCGGTGGCAATCGACCAGAGGCGCTGGCGGGTCGGTGACCACGACGTCACCATTTGGCGGCGGCGACCAGCAATCCGACCGTCTCGCCGACCAGACCGGCCGCACCCAGAATGTCCCCCGTGAATCCGCCGACGCGGCGAACGCCCAGCCACACGACGGCAGCAAAGGCGCCGATGCCGGCGATCGCGGCCACCGTCCCAGCGGGCAGCTTCCACGCGGTGGCAGCACCAATGGACGCGCTGACGGCCAGCCCGGCCAACCACGCCGGCAGACGACCAGTCATGAAGGCGCTGGCCAGACCGCCATGGCCGCCGACCTGGCCACCATCCGCGTCGACGGCCCGGTCTCGGGCGTAGGGCACCCGCTGCATCACTGCCGCCATCCCTGTCCGCGACAGGCACCACAGCGCCCCAAGCAAGAGCGGCGCAGGACGCAGCGTGGCCAGAACAATCCACCGGCTGAGCAGTATCAGCGAGACCACGCCAAGGCCGAAGGCTCCGACCGCCGGATCGCGCATGACTTCGAGGCGCCGGGCCTGCGACGCAAGTGGCGGGAGGAGGCCGTCGGCAGTGTCAGCCAGTCCGTCGAGGTGGAGGAGACCGGTAATGGCGAGATCTGCTGCCACCACCATCACCGCGGCAACGGGCGCTGGCCATATGCGAGCCAGGCACCACCACAATCCGCCCAGCGCCAAACCAATCAGTGCGCCGACCAGCGGGAACCACTTGAGCGACTTCCCGTCGGGGACGGCAAGCGAGCGACGGGCCCGCCCAAATGCCGTGAGGAACGTCAGTGCATCGAGCATGTCAAGACTGGCTCGGCGTGCCAGGCGTGCCAGGCGACCCACTCGTCCCAGGCGACCCACTCGTCCCAGGCAGGTCCGACAGCCGCAGCGTCCGACCGGCGATCACGAAGAGCGCCTCGTGCGCCACATCGGCCACGGCCTGGTTGAGTGTCCCTAGTGCGTCTCGAAAGAGACGTCCCGACTCCGACGACGGATGGACGCCGAAGCCCACCTCCTCGGAGACCACCACCGTGTCACCATCACGAACCGCCAACGCATGACACAACGCCTCGAAACGCTGCCCCCACGTGATCGGCGGCTCGAAGAGGAGGGTCGCCACCCAGGGCCCGAGCGAATCGAGCAACACCGTCCCCGTCACGGTGCGCAATACCTCAGCCAGATCGTCATCACGTCCGATCTCCACTGTCGCCCACGAAGCGGGCCGCCGAGCTCGATGCGTCCGCACCCTCATCGACAGGTCCGGGTCCACATCGTCGACGCGCAGCAAGTCGTCGACCAGCATGGTGGCGACGTAGGTCACGACACTGCCCGCCGGGTCCGCCTCACCTGACGGGCGCACCGGACCAGTCCCAGCCCCCACCAGTCGTTCCGCCACCAACGACTTCCCCGAGCGCGCTCCTCCCAGCACAAGCGTGATCAATATTCGATCCCCTTACGCGCCTTGATCCCCTTTTCATACGCGTGCTTGACCATGCGCATTTCGGTCACCGTGTCAGCGATGGCGATCAACTCCGGCGCCGCATCCCGACCGGTGATGACCACATTCGTCTTGGCGGCCCGGCCTACGACGCCGGCCACCACTTCCTCGACACTCACCCAGCCGTACGTCATGGCGTAAGTGATCTCGTCCAGAATCAGCATGTCGTAGGCACCCGACGCCAACTTCTCCTGAGCCACCGACCAAGCGTGGCGCCCCTTGGCCGCAGTCTCATCGAGGTCAGTCGATTCCCACGTGAACCCGTCGCCCAAGACCTGCCACTCGATGCCCAAGTGGTCGGCCAGCTTGCGCTCCCCCACCTTCCACTTGCCGCCTTTGACGAATTGCACGACGCCGACGGTCCAACCCCGGGCCCACGCCCGCCCCATCACCCCGAAGGCAGCCGACGACTTACCCTTCCCGTGCCCCGTGTTGATCAGCACCAACGAGGGCACCCGGCCGCCCGGCCCCGCCTCCTCGACCTCCGCCTCCCGTCCCGACTCGCCCGTCTCGTCCGTCTCGCCCGTCTCGACCGTCTCGCTCATACCGACTCCTCACTTTGCCTGCTGCGATCAACCACTTGGCCCGCGCCCCGTCGCCGCGGCGCCACCACCAACTCGCCCTCGTCGGTCCGCAGCACTTGCACGTGCAGCCCGAAGTGCTCGGTGAGGATGGCCTCGTCCAGCACCTCTTCCGCCGAACCGGAGGCGACCACTTTCCCTGCCGCCAACAACACCAGTCGATCGGCAAACTGTCCGGCCAACGTCAGGTCGTGCATGGCGCTCAAGACCGTGAGGCCGTGTTCGCGCCGGAGCGTGTCCACAATCTCTAAGGCATCGACGCGGCGACCGAGGTCGAGGGCGCTGGTCGGCTCATCGAGCAACAACACCGGAGCCTCCTGGGCCAGCGCTCGGGCCAACACCAGTCGCTGCAGCTCGCCGCCGGACAGCGTGCTGAGGTGACGTCCGGCCATGTCGGACAATTCCAGCCGATCCAGCAGGGCCGCACACACCTCATGGTCGTGGGCGCCCTCCACCCCGAAGTACCCGACGTGCGGCGAACGGCCCAGCAGCACATAGTCGCTGACCGTGATTTCGGGTGGCAGCTCAGGCTTCTGGGGCACATAGGCGATCAGGCGGGCCAGCTCCCGGCGCGAGAGCGATGCCGTGTCGTTGCCGTCCACCAACGCCCGACCCACATGGGGCACCAACTGCACGATGGAGCGCAGCAACGTCGTCTTGCCGGCGCCATTGGCCCCGATCAGTCCGACCCATTCCCCGTCGCCCACCTTCTCATTGACACCCGAGAGAGCGAAGGCCGAGCCGTCATCGCCGTAGCGAACCGAGACGTCCTCCAATGCGATCACGTCACACCCCGCTCTGGGCTCGGCGAGACCGCAGCACGAACAAAAAGAACGGCGCCCCCACGAACGCCGTCACCACGCCGATGGGGATTTCGGCCGGGGACTCCACGGTTCGGGCCACCACATCGGCCAGGATCAGAAACGCCGCACCACCCACCATGGAGACCGGCAGCACCACCCGGTAGCTGGCATTCGAGAGCAGCCGCACGGTGTGCGGCACGATGATGCCCACGAACCCAATCAATCCGCTCACCGACACCGCTGCTGCCGTTCCGACCGTCGCCGCCACCACCACAATCAATCGCACCCGGGCTGTGTTGATGCCGAGGGCACCCGCTTCGTCCTCGCCGACCCGGAGCACATCGAGCAGGCGCCGGTGCAGCAGGAGCACTACCGCGCTGATCACGACGTACGGCACAATCAGCCGGACTTGGGACCATGAGGCGACGGTGAGGCTGCCCAGAATCCAGGCGTAGACGTTCTGCAGTTCGGGCGAATGCTGTTGCTGGAGGTAGGTCTGCACGGCCGTGAAGAGCGCCGCCACCGCCACGCCGGCCAGCACAATGGTGGTGTTGGTCATCGATCCCGATCGGCGAGACAGTCCACCGCTCGAGGTGGCCGTGGCGCCGACCAAGTACGTCATCACCACGGCCACCACGGCTCCGGCGAAGGCCACGAAGGGCAACAACTGACTCTCCCCCGCCCCACCGGCCACGATCACCAAGGTGGCCCCCAGCCCGGCGCCGGCGGCCACGCCCAACAGATACGGATCGGCCAGCGGGTTGCGGAACACGCCCTGATAGGCCGCACCGCCACCGGCCAGCATGGCCCCGACCAATCCGCCCAGCACCACCCGGGGGGCCCGGACTTGCCACAACACGTCCCAATCGATCTGCGAAACGTGCGGGTGGTACGCAATGAAGGGGACGTGCCCAGCAAAGGCCTCAATAACGGCCGAGAACGGGATCCCCGCCGGCCCCACCGACAAGCCCAACACCATCGCCCCGACCAGCGCCGCCGCGGCGACCACCAAGGGTCGTCGGGCGTTGGCGCGGGGCAGGACGGTGAGGGTGGTCATGACACGAATCCGACGACTAGTGCTTGTCGGCCTTAGTGACGGCGTCGGCTACCTCTCGGAGCAAGGTCACAATGCGTGGCCCCCACCGCGAGGCAATGTCATCGTTCAGCGGCACGATGTTGTCGTCCTTCACCGCGGTGATGGTCGACCAACCCGGTCGTTTGACCACCTTCTTGGCCGTCTGGCCACAGCAAATGGTGTCAGCCAGAAAGATGAACTTGGGGTTGGCCTTAATGATGTACTCGGCCGACAACTGCGGGTACCCGCCACTCGCGGCGGCACCCTTGGCGGCGTCCGCAATCGAATGCAGGTGCAAAAGGTCAAGCACCTGCCCGATAAACGTCGAGGACGTCACTGAGTAGTAGTCCTGCTCCAACTCCCAGTAGTAGGTCTGGGTCCCGGTCTTCGGCGTCGCCTTCACGATGCGAGCGATCTGGGTCTTGATCTTGGTTATTTCGCTGGCGGCCTGCGCCACATGGTCCGTGGCCAGACCGAGTTCGTTGAACTGCGAATACTCCTGGTACAGGTTCACGGCCGCCGGGTCCGACAACACGGGCACGCCGAACTTAGCCAGCTGCGCCGTGAGTCCGGTGGTATCGCCCGAGACGATGACCAGGTCGGGCTTGTAGGCCAGGATCGCCTCCACGTTGGGCTGATAAGCGTTCAGCTTGGTGATCGGTGCGTTCTTCGGGTAGTCCGAATAGCTGTCCACGGCTTTGACTTGAGCGCCGGCACCGATGGCATAAAGCATCTCGGTGGCGGTCGGCGACAACGACACAATCGCCGTGGGACGGCTCGGGATGGTGATCTTGCCATTGACCGCGTTGACGTCGACGGGATATGTGGTGGCCGCAGAGACAGTGCGACTGGCACTGGTGGCCGCGGATGCCGCCGTACTGCCGACGGACACGGACACGGACACGGACACAGTCACGAGTCCAACCAGTCCGACAAGCGCGGCGCTGCACGACAGCAGCATCCGGCGTGGGCTCTTCATGATGATTCATCCTCCAGTTGGTTGCGGAGGACGAAGTGCGCCCGCTGCGACACCCTGGAGGCGCCCAACGAACCGCCCTTCCTCCGAGGTTCGGTTTCGTCGGCACAGAGCAGGCGTCCGGACTCGTCCCTTGGGAGGGCTTTACCGTTGCGGGTCAGTACCGGGATTGCACCGGACTTCGCTGATTTCTGTACCACTCCGGTCACCCGGAGCGCTGCCGACACTACTCCGTCACACCGCGATCGGCCGATTCGTGGCTGGGGAGGCGCAACCAGTCGAACGAGCGGCGCGCCAGTGACGCAAGGGTGAACGACTACCCTTTTTGCTTCGGCGTGAAGGGCGGAGGCGCAGGCATGATACTCATCAGGCGACGCACGGTTGGGCGTATGGCCGCAGTGACCATGGCGGTGGCGATCGGCGCACCCATCGTCGGAATGTCGATGCCGGCGGCACCGACGTCAGCCGCCCCACCGACCAGTTGGTCACCTCAGGCGGCCACCTACGGAGTCGGTTCGAACATCAACGTGCCCGTCACCATGTCGGACGGCACCGTGCTGCGGGTCGATGTCTACTACCCCACCACTGGCGGCAGGCCGGCAGCCGGGCCCTTCCCCTCGCTGCTGCAGCAGACGCCGTATGGCAAGGACACCTCGGTGCTGGGCACGGGCGGGGCGAACTACTTCGTCAATCGTGGCTACATCGTGGTCATTGCCGATGTGCGCGGCAGCGGCACGTCCGGCGGCACGTTCGACCTCTTCGCCCCGGCGCAGGCGACCGATGGCGTCACGCTGGCCCGCTGGGCCGCCGCCCTCCCGCACGCCGACGGCAAGGTCGGGCTCTTCGGTGAGTCCTACATGGGTATCGACCAGTTCCTCACCGTCGGAGCGGCCGGCAAGAACTCCCCCATCAAGGCCATGTTCCCGGTCATCGCCGGCAATGACATCTTCGCCAACACGGTGACGCAGGGGGGAATCCCTGATATTGAGTTCTCGCTCTTCTACGCCTCGCTGGTGACCGGCCTCAATCTGGGCAACCCGGTCCTCGAGCCGTTGGAAGAAGCCGCGGCCACGGGCAGCCCTGCGGCGCTGGCCACGGCCGTCGCCAACCTGACCCCGACCGAGGCCACGCACGCGTCGACGGCGATCTCGTTCCTGGACGAGATCCTCAACGTGGAGACGGGCTCGGGCGCCAGCGGCTACGACGACCCCTACTGGGCCGCCCGTTCGCCGGCCTCTGACCTCTCGGCGGTGGTGGCCGACCACATACCGGCCTTCCTGGTCGGCGGGTGGAACGACTTGTTCCAGGCCGGTGAGCCGCTCAACTACGTGGGCCTGCAGAACCTCTACGACGGTCGCCCCCAAACGGCGGCCATGACGCCCGGGCAACCCGTCACTCCTCGATACCAGCTCATGATGGGCCCCTGGCAACACGTCACCACCGGCGACGGGGTGAACTTGTCGGCCATCGAGTTGGAGTGGTTCGACACCTGGCTGCTCGGACAGGACACGCCGCTGGGCCACTCGGCCACGCCGTTGCATTTGGAAGAGCTCAACTCGGGCGGACCGTTCGCCGGCCCTTCGAACAACGACACGTGGGTGAACGCCGCCCAGTGGCCCATCCCATCCGCCACGCCGACCGCGCTGTATTTGGGTGGGGGCGGCTCAGGGACGGCACCGTTGTCGCTGAACGACGGCACGCTTTCCACCACGGCGCCCAAGGGGGGCTCGGGTTCGGACACCGTGCTGTGGGACGGGGTCAGCAGCCCGTGCAGTATCCAATCGGACCAATGGTCGGCCGGATTCCTGGCCTTGCTCTTTGGCAACAATCAACCTTGCGACAACAATGACGAGACATTGGAAGCCGGGCCAGGGTCGCTGACCTATACGACGGCGCCGTTCCCGTCGGCCAAGGTGCTGAGCGGACCGATCGACGCCACGTTGTATACGACGTCGACGACCACCGACACCGAGTTGGCCGCCACCGTCGAGCTGGTCTCGCCCTCGGGCCAGTCGCTCCCACTCACCTCGGGCGCCCTCGATGGTGATCAGCGTGCCCTCGACACCGCCGCCACCTGGACCGGCTCCAACGGGTTGCCGCTCCTCCCCGTGCACGACTTGACGGGGGCGACACTGGCGCCGATCGTGCCCGATCAGGTGACCAGGCAGGACATCCAGGTCTTCCCCACCACCGCGTTGATCCCGGCGGGCTGGCGTCTGCGGGTGACCATCTCGACCGGGGACACCCCGCACCTGGCGCCCACGCTGGCCCAGCTCCCCCACCTCCTGGGCGGCGTCTACGAGGTGGAGCGCCACGCCGGAGCCGCCTCCTTCATCAATGTGCCGCTGGCCCCGCCGTCCTCGTTCTTCGTGCCGTGTCAGGCGCTCTGCAGCGCGAACGGCCCCTAAGCGCGGCCTGAACAGTTGGAGGCATCCCGTACCATGAAGGGATGCAACGGGTAGGGGCGGGTGATCCTGACGCGGACGGCGTGCCGCAGAAGGGTGGCTCGGACCTGGGCGCGGACCTGGAACGCCCCATCTGCATTGAGGAGATTTCCGAGGCCATTGTCGATGGCGACACGCCCATCGGCCCCAAATCGGGAACGGCGATGGCGGCGCTCAGCCACCGCACCTTCCGCATCGTCTTCCTGGGCGCCTTCGCCTCCAACATCGGCACCTGGATGCAGAACGTCATTCTGGGCGCGTACGCCTATGACATCACCCATTCGGCCACCTTCGTGGGCATCATCATCTTCGCCCAGCTCGGCCCCACGTTGGTCTTCCCCATGCTGGGCGGCTTCATCGCCGACAAGGTCAACCGCCAGCGCTTCCTGATCGTCCTCTCCATCGAGCAGCTCGTGTTCTCGCTTGGTGTGGCCGCGGTAGTGGCCAGTCATCACCCATCGCACGCGCTGCTGGTCCTGATGGTGATCATGGTCGGTATCGGGAGCGCCATGTTCGGGCCGGCGTACTCCGCCGTGCTGCCCAGCCTCGTGGGCCGGGCGGACATGCCGGGAGCCATTTCGCTGAACTCGGCCCAGATGAACGGATCACGCGTCGTCGGACCGATCATCGGCGGCCTCCTGTACCCCGTCCTGGGCCCGGCCTGGATCTTCGTGCTCAACGCCGCCACGTACCTGTTCGTGGTGGCCTCGCTCCTGATGGTGACCCTCCCCGCCTTGGCGCAGATCCAGACCAAGGCCAGTCGTTGGCGTGAGCTCATTGCCGGGGTGACGGTGGCCCGACACGACAAGGTGGTCGGCCGATGCCTCAGCACCGTGTTCCTCTTTTCGCTGCTGGCCCTGGCCTTCATCGGCCAGATGCCGGTGGTGGCCGCCCACAACTTGGGCATCAAACCCAGCACCACCGACTACGGCATCCTCTACGCCTCCTTCGGGACGGGCGCGCTCATCGGCGCCATCTCAATCGGGACTGTGTTCGCCCAGACGTCGAAGCCACTGATTGTGCGGGTGTGCCTCCTCGGATACACCGGTGCCCTCACCGCCTTCGCCCTCATGCGGGATGCCCTTCCCGCCTTCTTCGTGGTGGCGGTGGTGGGCGCGTTCTACTTCGCCTTCATCACGGCCCTGAACACCACTTTGCAGGCCCGCCTGGAGGACGCCGTCCGAGGTCGTGTCATGGCGCTCTGGATGATGGGTTTCGGTGGCACCGTGGGCGTTGGCAACCTCTTGATCGGGCCGGTGGTCTCCGCCCTTGGCATCACTCCTGTGCTGCTCTTCGGTGCCGGGGTGGCCCTACTGCTTTCCTGGTACGCCGACGTGCGGGCGCCGGCGACACTTCAGGCCGGCGGTGAGCTGGGCGGCGGTGAACTGGGATTGGGCTTGGCCCAGTAGGTGTCCCGTAACGCCTTCTTGTAGAGCTTCCCGTTCTCGCCCCTGGGCAAGGCATCTGAGAAGTCGACCGAACGCGGGCACTTGTAGTGCGAGAGGTGGTCACGGCAGAAGGTCATGATCTCGGCGGCCAACTCGGGGCCGGCGGCGTGACCCGGTGCGGGCTGAATGACCGCTTTGACCTCTTCACCCATCTCGGGATCGGGCACGCCGAAGACGGCCACATCGGCGACGGCGGGATGCAGCACCAGCACGTCCTCAATCTCCTGCGGATAGATGTTGACCCCACCCGAGACGATCATGAAGAGCTTGCGGTCGGTCAGATACAAGAAGCCGTCGTCGTCGAGATGCCCGACGTCCCACAGCGTGCTCCAGCCCTTGTCGTTAAATGACTGCCTCGTCTTCTCTGGGTCGTTGTTGTATTCGAAGGTGTTGCCTCGTCCCCCGAACCAGACCACCCCATCCTCACCAATGGGCAGCTCGTGGCCGTCGTCGTCGCAGATGTGGACCTTGCCCCAAATGGCCGGCCCGACGCTCCCGGGGTGCGAGAGCCAGTCGGTGGCATTGACCCACGTCATGCCCCCACCCTCGGTGCCCGAGTAGTACTCGTGGATCACCGGACCCCACCACTCGATCATTTTGCGCTTGACCTCGGGTGCGCAGGGCGCAGCGGCATGGACCACCGACTGGAGGCTGGAAAGGTCGTAATGAGCCCGGGTGCTGTCGTCGAGCTTGAGCATCCGCACGAACATGGTGGGGACGAACTGGGCGTGGGTGACCTGGTGCCGCTCAATGAGTTCCAGGCAATCCACTGGGTCGAAGCGCTCCATGACTACGACGGTGCCGCCCATGCGGTGCACGGTCATGGACCACGCCATCGGGGCCGAGTGATAGAGCGGGGCGGGGCTGAGATACACATCGGTGTCGGTGAATCCCATGATGCCGCCCAGCATCATGGACAGGAGTGCCTCGGAGCCGAATGGGGCTCCGGTCAGCGGACGGCGGATGCCTTTTGGCCGTCCGGTGGTGCCCGATGAGTACAACATGGCCGACCCTTCTTCCTCATGGTCGAGGGGGCTGGTCGGGTGAGGCGAGACGAAGTCGTCATACGACGCGTACCCGGCTGGGATCGTTCCGGCCGCTCCGATGGCCAGTCGCAAGGTGACATCGGGTGTGAGGGGAACGAGGGACTGGGCCAAGGGCGTGAGGTCGGCCGACGTGATGAGCACATGGGCATCGCAATCGTTGACGATGTAAGCCGCTTCGTCGGCCGCCAAGTGCGTGTTGACCAGCGTGAGATAGAGCCCCGACCGTTGCAAGCCCCACACGGCCTCATGGGTGCGGTGGTCGTTGGGCAGCACCACGGCCACGTGATCGCCCACACGCAGGCCATAGGCGTAAAGAGCTTGCGCCAACTGGGCCGAACGGGCTTCGAGCTCGGCATAGGTGACGACCGTTCCCGAGGAAGTGATGACGGCCGGTCGGTCCGGATGCGACGCGGCATAGGTCGTGGGCTTCGAGGTGGCGGGTTGCTCGGTGCTGGTCACGCCCTTCCTTCTAGCCGCATCACCCGTGACGGCGCAGCTTTGGACTGGGTCAGCCCCGCTTCGGTGCCCACTGCCAACGGCGGGCGGCCACAATCACCCCACCCAGCCCCCAGATGGCCATGACCTCGAGGTCGTGCCACGGAAACGCCACTGCACCGGGCGGCAGATTGAAGTTGGCCAGTACCGCCGTGATGAGGTGGCGTACGGGGAAGTATCCCGAGACCTGGGCCAACGTGGTGCCGGGTGTGATCGGGAACCACAGACCCGAAAAGGCCAACAGCAGGAAGAAGACGATGCTGATGATGGGCCCGCCGGCATCCATGTTGGGAATGAGCGTGCTGACTCCCATGCCCAGCGCGGTGAAGCTCACCATGCCGACCACGACCGTGAGAATGAAGGCCAGCCAGTGGGCCGGCATGTGGTCGCTGAAGGCCAGCACGCCGACGGCCATGAGGACAATGATCTGCATCTCCGCGATCAGAATGGTGCTGACGAACAGCGCGGCCAGGAGAGCCCAAGTGGGGATGGGACTGAGGCGGAGTCGCTTGAGCAATCCCATTTCGCGCCGGTTCACAATGATCTGGGCCAGCACGGTGTAGCAAGCCGACATGATGCCGTAAGCGAGGAAGGCGCACAGGTAGTACTGGTGCAGCAACGCGTTGCCGTAGCCGTTCTGGACTTTGGAGTGGCCCGAGATGGCGCCCAGCATGATCAGGAAAATGGTGGAGAACCCGATGGTGAAAAAGGCACCGAGGGGATTGAGCCAGAAACTCAACTGTTCAAAGTAGACCTGACGCAAGACCATTCTGATGTCGCCGAGCCCGTGGAACGAGCCCGTGGGTATGGCGGCGGGACTGGGTGCGGGCGCCGATGTGGTGCTCACTGGCCGGCCTCCTCTTCTGCGTTGAGTGCGTTCCTGGTGAGAGTGAGATAGATGTCCTCGAGCGTGACCCGCAACACCGAAAGGCCGGTGAGGGCATGGCCGTGTTCGAGCGCCCAGCCGGTGAGTTCGTGTAGGACACGCACTTCGTCCTTGGTGCGGAGCTCGATGATTCCCTCATGTACGACGGTTGCCGGTATGGGGAGGTCACCCACCACCACTCCTGCAGGCTGGGCGAAGCGGATGGTCACCTCGCTCGAGTCGCGTCCGCCGATGGAGTCCGGCGTCCCCGCGGCGACGATCTCGCCGTTGGCCATGACCGCGACCCGGTCGGCCAGCGCCTCCACCTCGTCCATGTAGTGCGTGGTCAACATCACGGTCGTACCGCGGGCCGACAATTCCCGGATGAGATCCCAGGTGTCACGGCGCCCGGACGGATCGAGGCCGGTGGTGGGCTCGTCGAGAAAGAGGAGCTCGGGATTGCCGACGATGCCGAGACCCACATCGAGCCGGCGCTGCTGTCCGCCTGACAGCTTCTTGACCTTGTCGTCCGCCTTCTCCTTCAAGCCGATCAAGGCAATGACTTCGTCCACCGGGCGGGGTGACGGGTAGTAGCCAGCGTTGCGGGTAAGGACCTGGCGCACCGAGTAGTACGGCTCGACGGCGAGCTCTTGTAGGACGACGCCGATGCGAGTCCGCAGCCACCGTTGGGTGCCCCGGTCGGCCGGGTCGACTCCCAGCGTCTGCGCCACTCCCCCGCTGCGCTCACGGAACCCCTCGAGGATCTCGATGGTGGTGGTCTTGCCTGCGCCATTAGGACCGAGGAGGGCGAAGACCTCGCCTCGCTCGACCTGGAACGACACGTCGCGGACGGCAGGCTTGCCCGCGTACGACTTGGCGAGATGCTCGACGACGACCGAGGGCACTCCGTACCTCTTTCTTGGGGCTTTCGTGGGGCGCGTCCCGTGAGGGCGAGTGGTGGCGGGGACCCCGAGGGACGATCTTATTGACCTACCGGCCGTCGCCGAGGTGACGCTGCAACAGCACGAGGTCGAGCCAGCGTCCGAACTTGAAACCGACGCCGGGCATTCGGGCTACTTCGACGAATCCCAGGCGCTCATGGAAGCGGATGGAACCCTCGTTGTCACCGTCGACGGCGGCGACCATGACCCGTTTTCCCGCGGCCGCAGCCCGGGCCATGAGCTCGATCATGAGGGCTCGTCCCACACCGGCGCCATGGTGCGCACCATCGACGTGGACAGAATGTTCGACGGTGAAGCGGTAGCCCTCCCACTTCTCGGCGTCTCGGAAGTCGTCATACGACGCAAATCCGATGACCGTCTCAGACGGGTCAGCGTCGGTGGCCACGAGGACGGGATTGCCGACTGCAGCCTGGGCTCGCATCCGGGACAGGCGATGGTCGACGAGCTCGAGCTGCTCCGTCCAGGCCACCGTGGTCGTCAGCACGGTCGAGTTGTAGAGCTCGCAGATGGCGGCGGCGTCGTCCAGCGTGGCGTCCCGGATCCTCACTCCGCTGACGATAGGACCGGCGACGAGGCCCGCCAACGCTTTAGTTGACGCCGGCCCCAGCTTGAACGGGCGGAGCGGTCCGCACGGTCGTAGACGACGTCCCGCCCGAGATGCCCGGGTCGGCCGCAATCACCTTGTCGAGCAGGTCCCGCAGCGTGCGCAGCTCGGTCTTGGTCAGTGCACTGAACGACGCCGGTGGCACCGACAACACCGCCTGAATTTCCTCGGCCAGCTTCCGACCGGCCGCCGTCAAGACGATGATCTTGACCCGCCGGTCCACCGGATTGGGCTCCCGACTGGCCAGGCCACGCTCGTCCAGGTCATCGACCAGCGCCGTGATGTAGGAGGGGTCGACGCCGAGGCCCCGGGCCATCTCCCCCATGGACACGCCGTCGTTGCTCGCCAAACGCATCAACGTCTTGATGACACCGGGCGACAGCTTGGTCTGGGTCCCAAGCGCCGCCATGCGCGCCGCTTGCTCGCCCTCGAAGGCGACGCGGCGCAGTCGGTCGTAGGCCTCCTCGGTCACTCCCATCGCCCACCATGATCGCACAAACTCTTTGACAACTCCATATCTTTGAGTATTATTAAGTATTCCCGAATGGAAAAGGAGCGGCATGGCCCGCCACACGCCCGACGCCGACGACGTCCTCAGCCCCGAACTCAGGCGCATCGCCAGCGTTGTCATTTTGGGGTCGATCATGTCGATCCTCGACACCACCATCGTGGCGGTCGCCCTCGATACCCTCGGTAAGGACTTCCACGTCTCGGTTTCCACCATCCAGTGGGTGACCACTGGCTACCTCCTCGCGCTGGCCGTCGTCATCCCCGTGACCGGCTGGGCCGTCGACCGTTTCGGCGCCAAGCCGATGTGGATGATTTCGCTCACGCTGTTCATCATTGGGTCGAGCCTGTGCGGCCTCGCCTGGTCAGCCAACTCCCTCATCGCTTTCAGGGTCCTGCAGGGCATCGGCGGCGGCATGATCCTCCCCATCGGCCAGTCCGTGCTGGCTCGTGCCGCCGGTCCGCAACGCATGGGTCGGGTCATGAGCGTCATCGGCGTCCCCACCGTGATGGGTCCGGTGCTCGGGCCGGTGCTGGGTGGCCTCATCATCTCCAACTTCAGCTGGCGCTGGATCTTCTACATCAACGTCCCCATCGGCATCGTCACCCTCATCCTCTCCAGCCGATTCCTCACCGACAACGAACCAAAAATCAAGACCAACTTCGACACACTGGGCTTCTGCCTGCTCTCACCCGGGTTGGCTTCCCTCATCTATTCGCTGTCGGAAGTGGGCGTCACCGGCAGCTTCACCAGCACGCCGGTCCTCGTGAGTTTCCTGCTCGGGATGGCCCTCATGGTCGGGTTCGTCTGGCACGCCCTTCGCATCAAGAATCCGCTGCTCGAGTTGCGGCTGTACAAGAACCGCAACTTCTCCATCGCCAACATTTGCATCTTCGTCACCGGCGCCACCCTCTACGGCGGCATGTTCCTGCTGCCGCTCTACTACCAGATTGCCCGCGGCCAGGCCCCCTGGGTAGCCGGTCTTCTGATGGCGCCCCAAGGTCTCGGAGCCGCCGCGGTGATGCGGTGGTCAGGTCGGGTGACCGACCGGGTCGGCCCCCGGAAAATCGTCCCGGCGGGAATCATCCTCATGGCCCTGGCGACCATCCCGTTCGCCTTCGTCACGACGTCCACGTCGGAGTTACTGCTGGCCGCCACACTCTTCGCACGCGGCATCGGTCTGGGCCTGTCCATGATGCCGATCATCTCCGCCGCCTACTTCGACCTGTCACACGCGGATATCCCGCGGGCGAGCACCACCATGAACATCGTCCGCCAGGTTGGCGGCTCGGTGGCCGTGGCCGCGTTCGCGGTCGTCCTTCAGAGGCAGATTGTCGAGCGGACGACGGTCGCAGGTCATGCCCCTCCGCGTGGCGGTCTCTCGTTGTCCAGTGCCGTCAAGTTGCCCCCCGAGGTCGCGAGCAAGGTGGCCGCTGCCTTCGCCCACACCTTCTGGTGGGCCGTGGCTACCATCCTCATCGCCTTCATCCCGACGTTGTTCCTGCCCAATCAGGGCTCGAAGGCGCAAGCCGCGCTGAATACGCACGGCGATGAGGCCGAGACCGAGATACGACTCGCGCCGGTACCGATCATCAGCGACTGACGCCCCTGAAGGAACTGGTGGCGCTACCCGGTGGCGCTAACCGGCGGCCAACAACATCGACCACCAATCCCGTAGCTCGGACAGCTCGGGGTGTCGACCCAATCCGACCATGAGCGCCAGTGCCGCCTTCTCTGAGGTGAGATCACCGCCGTAGAGGACGGAGCCGGGCGCGGCTTTCTTGCGATCGACATCGTTGGCGCGGCTCGACAGCACCACCGGTACGCCCGCCACTATCAGTTCCTCGATGCGCGGGTGCCAGACACTCGGTACATGCGACGCCCCAGTCCCTTCCAGCACGAGACCGGCGGCGTCGGGCAGCGGCGGTCGGGCCAGCGGGCCGACCTTGAAGACCGCAACGTCTTGATTGATGCTCGATCCGGGCTCTGGGAGTGGTCCGGCAGCAGCTGATGGGGGGCGGCTGACGAACGGGTCCATGTTGTCGGCGTCGACTTTCCGCACCGATCGAGCGGGATGGCACACGCCCGACCATGCCACCTGGACCCCATGGCCGATCCACTGACCATCCCGACCTTGGCTGATGGCCGAGGCCAGTTGCCGCGGACCGTCAGCCTCGGGATGATCAGCCAAGTGCATGGCACCGGTGAAGAACACCGACGCCTTCTGTCGTCGGACGCTTCCAAGCATGAGCTCGGTGAACCACGCCGTCTCCTCCATGGTGTCGGTGCCATGGGTGACCACGACGCTGTCGGCACCGGCATCGATTTCGTAGAGCACATGCCTGGCGATCTCAACCATGTCGGATACCGAAAGATCCCAAGAAGGGACCGACTTCAGCTCAATGAATTCGTCCACCGGCTCACCTGAAGCGGCCACGAGTTCGGCGCCACTCAACATGCGCCGTTCGACGGTGTGCCACGCAATGGTCCCGCCCGTTGCGATCAAGGACACGCGCACGAACCACATTTGCACCATTTCGGCCCCGGACGACGAGGCCAGGCGTAGTGAGTGCGGTAATTGGAGCGCTACTTGGTGGGTGGCAACTGGACCCGGTAGTCAGTCGCACCACCGGCACCCGCAGCGTCCCAAACGCTGCGCCGAGCGAACACCATTGACTGCGAGGTATGGAAGACCTCCGTCCAGGAGGCGTCCTTGGAAAGGTATTCCGACAGCGGCATCCCAGGTCCCCACACCACGTAGTCCACGTCGTAGTGGCTCAGGATCGGATCGGGACTCGTGGTGAGGTTGCTCACGGCGAAAAACTGGCTCAGCACCTTGCCCACGAAGAGATCAGTGCGACCATCGGCGAAGGTGGCCCGGTGCCGGGCGATCGAGTAGTCGCCCCACGTGTACTGGGTGAAGATGCGACCGGGGTGATGTTCAAGGAAATTGAAGGCCGCGACCGGCGTATCAGTGGTGACGGTCCCGGCCGGCACCGATGGCAGTGCCACCAAGGCGATCATGAGCCCGATGGCTCCACAGCCGACCAGCCGGCGCACCCGCTCCCCCCAGGCCGCTCGGGCCGGGAAGGTGGCTGCCAATCCGGCCGCGGCGATGACCAGGTAGATGGCCACCCGCACTGAGTGGAGGGTGCCCACCATGAACGCCACGGTGAGCGTGGTCTCGAGTAGGCGTACCTGGTGGCGGCGCACGGCCAGGACGAGCACGGCCAAGGGCACGAGCACCAAGGACAGGACCAGGAGCGAATGGAAGTCAGGTGGCTGCCACTCCTCAATGTATTTCCCTATCTGTGCGTTCGTGGCCACGCTCAGGTCGTAGGTCAACAGGTGCGGCCCATACGGCGAAAGACACGCAGCCAACACGCTGCCCGCTCCGGCTGCAGCTACCAGCCTGGGCCGCGAGGCGCGCCCGATGCCGCCAATGTGGGCCACCCATTCGGTCGGCACCAGTGACCAGGCCAGCTCGGCTCCGATGACGGCGAAGGCCACCAGGATGGATCCATGGGTGTTCACCCAGACCAGGCTCAACGGCAGTAACCACCAATACCAGCGCGGGTTGCTGCGAGCCTTCGTCAGGATGATGAGTTCAAGTGGCAACCAGATCAAGGAGAACGACAGCCCTCGGTCTTGGGTCACAAAGCCGGAGATCCCGACGGCCACGAGCACGGCAATGAAGGCCAACCGTCCTCCACGGGCACCCAGCACGCGGGCATACGCCATGGTGCAGACCACGCACAGCGTGCCCGTAGCGATGGAAACGATGTTGTAGGCCGCCGCTCCGAAGACCCGGTAGAGCTCGGCCAGTATGACTTCGGAGCTCCACTCATCGGCGACCCAACGGTGATGCGATTCGGTGTAGCTGAACGGATCGAGCCCCACCACGTGGTGGTGAGCGATCATCCACTGGCCGGCGGCCAGTTGCCAGAACACATCGGTCGAAATGCGACGAGCCAACGTGATGGTCACCAATACGGTGATGGCGACGCCCAGACCGGACAGCGCCACCAGGCGGGGTGACAGCACAAAGCGCGGGCGGCTGGTGGCTGGTGCTCGATCGTCGCCGCTGGGTGGTGCGGAAGCGCCAGATTCCGCGGCAATGGCCGGGGCCAAGGCAGTGGTGGCGACCAGGAGGTCCTCCAGATCCACACCGGGTGCGGCCGACGCAATGGTCGGCTGGGTCTCCCCCAAGACCGCTCGCACCCTGGTGTGCACCTGTTCTCCCCCTTGCAACCCCCGTACCGTTCCCCTCCGGCCTCGGTGCAGACAACGTACAAAGTCGACCTACGCAATCCCGTTGCCGCTGGGTCGCCATTTGGGTGCAGTGGCGAGACGGCCATTCAGGTTGAAGGATGGGGCCATGGACATCATCTACACCGCTACCGCCCACGCCACCGGGGACGGCCGCAATGGCCACGCTCGCAGCGACGACGGCTTCATCGACCTCGACCTACGCATCCCCACCGAGATGGGCGGACAGGGTGGGGCCACCAACCCCGAGGAGCTGTTTGCCGCCGGCTACGCCGCCTGTTTCCACTCCGCCCTCAAACTGGTGGCCACTCGCCAGAAGCTCGACGTCTCCGGCACCGAGGTCTCCGCCAGCGTCAGTATCGGCCCCGACGGGAAAGGCGGCTTCGGTCTGGCCGCGTCGCTGGTGATCTACGCGCCGAAGCTCGACCAGGCCACTGCCCTGGCCTTGACCGAGCAGGCCCACCAAGTGTGTCCCTACTCGAACGCGACGCGGGGGAACATTGAGGTGGAGCTGTCCGTCATCGAGTGACGGCGTGTCGGGCGGCCGGTGGTGGGCCGCTGCAGGGCGCTACTTGTTCAGCGGATCCCGGGGCAGACCGAGGATCCGCTCGGCAATCTGATTGCGAGTGATCTCCGAAGTACCGCCGGCAATCGACATGGCTCGCGTGGCCAGCTCGGAGAAGCCAGCGAAGGCGCCGTCTCCTTCGAGAAACGCCATCTCCTCACCGACCAGATCGGCCTGGAGCGCAGCCCGGTCGTGGCCGTGCTCGGCCAGGACGAGCTTCGTCACATTTCCCTCGGGGCCGGGGCCGCTGCCCTGCACCGCTCGCTGGGCCCGCCGCTGGTTGAGCACCTTGAGAGCGTGGTCCTTGGTCAGTATGCCCCCGATACGGGCCGCTGCATTCGGAACGCGGTCACCCTTGCTCTTCAAGAGGGACAGCAGGTCCATTGAAGGGAAAATGCCCCCGGATCCGCCGCCGATGGACACGCGCTCGTTGCCGAGCGTGGAACGGGCGACGGTCCACCCGTCATCGGCAGTGCCCACCACGTCGTCGTCGGGCACGAAGACATCGGTGAAGAAGACTTCGTTGAAGTCGGAGTTCCCCGTGATCTGACGCAGCGGCCGCACCTCCACGCCCGGAGCGTGCATGTCGATCACCATGGTGGTGATGCCGGCGTGCTTGGCCGCATCGGGATTGGTGCGCACGGTGGCCAGGCCGAGGTGGCAGTACTGCGCACCCGACGTCCACACCTTCTGGCCGTTGACCACCCAGCCGCCGTCCACGCGCACGCCACGGGTCTTGACGGCGGCGGCATCCGAACCGGCCTCGGGCTCGCTGAAGAGCTGACACCAGACGTACTCGCCCATCAATGTCTTGAGCACCCAGCGCTCGACCTGGTCGGGGGTGGCGTACTGATTCACCGTCATGATGTTCCAGCCAGTGATGCCCATTGGAGGCACCTTTACCCCGGCGGCCCGCAGTTCCTCGTCGATCACCAACTGCTCGATGGCGCCGGCATCGCGGCCCCAGGGACGGGGCCAGTGCGGGACCATGAGTCCGGCATCGATCAGGGCGCGCCGCTGCTCATCGCCCGTGAGGGTGGCGAGGCGCTGCGCGTCGGCTCGCACTGCGGTGCGAATCGCTTCGGCCTCGGGCGGCAATTCGAGGGTGACCTCGCGAGTCGTGCCCTTGGCGGCTTGCGTGGTCACGTCCTCGGCGTCGCGAGGTGAGCCATAGAGCGCGTTGAGCACGATGGCCCGGCGCAGGTAGAAGTGGGCATCGTGCTCCCAAGTGAAGCCAATGCCACCGTGCACCTGGATGTTCATCTGGGCGCTGTGCACGTTTGGGCCGAAGGTGAGCGTGGCGGCCATGGCGGCGGTAAGGACGAACTCGTCCTCGGTGTCATGGGCCGCTCGAGCCGCGTCGTAGATGGCGGCGGTGGCCAGTTCAGCGGCGACGAGAAGGTCGGCGCAGTGATGCTTGATGGCCTGGAAGGTGCCGATGGTGCGCCCAAACTGGACCCGCACCTTGGCGTATTCCACGGCATAGTCGGTGCAGGCGGCCATGCCGCCGACGGCCTCGGCCGCACCCAGGGTTCGGGCCAGAGCCACGGCCCGGCGGCCGGCGCCGCTGATCACATTGTCGGACGAGACCGCGACCTTCGATGCCGTCAGTGCGATGGAGCGCCGAGTGGGGTCCATGTTGGTGTGGCTGGTGGAGGTGAGTCCCGAAGCACCGGACTCGACGATGACCACGTCGTCGCCCACCCGCAGCAGGATCAGGTCGGCGGCGAGACCCCCCAGGACGATGCCGGCGTCGCCGTGCAGCACGCCGCCCGCGTGGGTGAGGCCGGGCGTCCCCAGACCGAATGCTGCCGTCCGCGAACCGTCGGCCAGACCGGGCAGCAGGCGGGCCTTCTGCTCATCGGTGCCGCTTTGGGCAATGACGGCGGAGGCGACCACCGTGGGCAGGAAGGGACCGGGGGCAACTGAGCGGCCGAGCTCATCGAGGACGACCGCTAGTTCGAGGAGACCGGCTCCCGAGCCGCCGTATTGCTCGGGCAGGTGGATGCCGAGCCAGCCCAGCTGGGCCATCTCAACCCAGTAGGAAGGGCGAGGCTCGTCTTCTGATTCGAGCAGCGAGCGGGCCGCCTGCAGCGTCTTGTGCGAGGCGAGCACCCCGCGCACGCTGGCTCCCAGTTCCTGGTGGTCATCGGTGATGGCAATCGGCATGTTGCGCCCCCTGACGAACGTGACGGACCCGGTGGTTCCGTCGTTCAGCGGGCACCCTGGTGGGGCCCGGCGCTGCGACATTAGACGGGAGTGCCCTGCCGACTCCAAGTGAGGACACCGGCTCGGGTCGGCCCGATTATTCCCTCCTCAACTCGACAAGGTGTCGGCGGCGGTGGGTTCGACCGGTGAGATCGTGAGCGTGTTGCCGGGGTCGCCCAGCTCGCACGAGGCCACCGTCGGGAATGCCGTGGCCGGGAGCGTCAGCGTGCCCCGAGTGTTGGGCGGGATGAGACGGAGACCGGTAGCCGAGTCGACCTGCCGCCCGACGCAAGCGTTCTGGTTCAACAGGACATAAGAGGTTGCGTCAGGGGGGAGATCGACCACTCCGGGCGGTTGGTACGTCACCATTTGATCGCCACCCCTGAGGTAGATCAGGGGCAGATCGTCGCCCACCGCATCGACGAACACGATGCCCGGGTAACCGATTAAGTGGCACGCCTCGCTCGAAGTGTTGGTCAGGGTGATCCCGATGGAGTGCTGTTCGGTCTTCTCGGAGACATCGCCGCCAAACTGGAGGTCCAGTTGCGATGGTGAGCAGGCTGGGCCCTCAGGTGCACCGAAGAAGGCGGGCGGGTTGGCGCTGGGCTGGCCGAAGAGGAGTTCGGTGGTGGACGTGGATGTGGACGTCTGAACGGACGTCGATGTTGACCCAGACGTCGATGGAGTGATCGACGGTCGTGGCGGGTGCGACGGGTGGGACGCACCCGAGCATCCGGCCGCGAGACCGCTCAGGGCACCGATCATCCCGAGAGCGACCAATCGGCGGACGTTGCTTCGTTGGGCCACACCGTCATCACGTCCTGGCCGCGCATTTGGTTGACGCCGATCAGTGGCTTATTGGCCCAACACGCTCCAGGTGCTGCCGTCATCGGTGTGCCACAGCCCGACCCCAAATTCGGTCACCCATCCCGTCGTGCCGCTGATGAACGTCAGGTCGTCCGCTCCCCCATTGTCGAACTCGGCGTGTCGAAGGTCGGGCACCTCTACCCAGGTGAGGCCGCCATCGGTGGTCTTGTAGACGCCGCCCGCACCGGGAAACAGCCATGCCGTGGTGGCGCTGGCCACCGCCAGGTTCTTGTGGCCGATGGTGAACGGGGCGACATAGCCGGCCAACGGGATGGACGACGAGGCCGGACCGGCGGCGGCGGCAGCGGCACTGGCGCTGGCGGTGGCGGCGTCCGCGGTAGCGGCGTCCGCAGCCGTGGAGGCGAGGAGCCAGCTCTGGCCGCCGTTGTCGGAACGGTAGAGCTCCTTGGGCTGTGAACCCGCCGATCCCTGACTGCCGCAGAGCAGCCACAGGTCGTCGGTGCTCGAGGCCGCCAATTCGGCTCCGAGGTCATACGGCTCACCACACGGCACGGGACGGCTGCTCCACGATGCCCCGCCGTCGCTCGTGAACGACAGTGCCATGGTCGTCGCCGGCGTGGTCTGCTCCAGGACGTAGGCCCGCTGCATGGTGATCCGGGCCAACTCGCTGTCATAGGACACCGATGATGTGGCGCCGCTCGGAGTGATGGCAGTGGGAGGGAGCGCGGGAGCGGAGGGCGGGGAGGCCGGAGACCAAGAGAGTCCGCCATCGGTGGAGACATCAAGGCCAGTCGGGCACATGGTCGTCGTGGCACCGAAGGGGGCGCAGCCACCGACCAGCGCCCAGACGTTGTCGCCGATGGCGCTCACGTCCTGAACCACTGGGCCGGGCTCGGCTGGCGTCCAGGTCAACCCTCCGTCGTCGGTGACCAAGACCGGCGCCTCGTGATTGATGAGGACGTTCTCCCCCCACAGATACCCGTGTTTGGGGCTGGTGAACTCAAACTGCGGGGTCGATCCCCCGCCGGTGGTGAAGCCGATGAAGAGGCGAGGGTCAACCACTTGCCAGGTCCGGCCACCGTTGGTAGTGGCAGCCAGCAACATTTGGGCCCGGTGTATGGCGATGGCAAACCCGTCCTGGGCGTTGGCGAAGGTGACATTGGCCAGCGCGGTTGTCGGGACGGGCTGGCCCACCGACAGTGCACCCTGCACCTGGTCGAACTGATAGGCCGTCTCGACGCTGGAGATGGTGGGACCCGTGCCCCGTTGACCAACGGCCAACCCGGCCGCCACGCCAACCACGAGCGTCAGAGCGGCCACTGCCGCGCTCGTCATCCGTTGACGGCGGATATACCCGGCCCGTCGCATGACGGCGTGTCGGACGTCGACCGACGGCTCGGGGGGGCGGGGGTCATCAAGATGCCCGAACATCATCATCTCCTTGTGCCTGGGTTCCAAGGCTCTGGCGCATCGCCGCCAGGCCACGCGAGGCGTGCCGCTTCACCGTGCCCAACGACGTGCCCAACTCGGCGGCAACGTCGGCTTCGCTCCAGTCGGCCAGATAGCGCAGGACCACGACCTGACGCTGACGAGTGGGGAGACGGCGCAGGGCCTGGGCCAGGTCCACTCGCTCGGTGAAGTGTTCATCGACGGCGGTCATGACTCCATCGAGGCCGGGCGTGCTGCGACGCCGACGGCGATAGCGGTCGATGGCCAGGTTGGAGGCAACGCGGCTGACCCACCCGTGAGGTCGGTCTTCCAGCACTCGCCAACGGATCGAGCGCGCGGGCCAGCGCCTCCTGGGCCACGTCCTCGGCATCACCCCGATCACCCAGAATGCGATACGCCACCTGGTAGGCCAACCGATAGAGATCGGGGAAGGCATCAGGGAAGGCGGTACTGCCCGACGACGACGTCACCTGGTCTTCCCCCTTCCCCGTCGGCACTGCAGCCAGCGCTACCTCCAGCATGGTCCCGGAGCGGCCACCGTCACCAGCGACCCGTTGGAGTCGGCATAGACGAGGTGATGCCTTGAATCGACGGCAATCAGCTGGGCGTACCCACCGCTCCCGGGAAACTTCGTGTGCTCGACCGCTCGCACCCGGCCGCTGTCTGGGGCGACGCAAGCGAACACCCCGTCCTCGTTCTCGATCCAGAGGGAGCCGCCGCCATAGATGGTGCTGTCAGCCATGAACCAGGAGAAAACATCACCCGGTGGCTTCTCAAAGCTGGCATCGCCGTTCACTCCTGGCGGCTGCAGCGAAGCCAGGGTGGCCCGGTCCAGAAGAAGGGTGGCGCCGGCCATGCCGGTCCGAAACGAGTCGGCCACACCGTCGGGTAGTCCCGTGAGACTGCCGGCCACCACCGAGAACGTCACGTCGCTGGTGGCATTCGTAGTGACCAAGGTGGCACCCGAGCCGGCGTCAAGTTCATCGACCTGGGCGTCGACCTGCTTCCCGGCGATGGTCGGATACCCGAGGCAGAGGTAGAGCGTGTGACGGCTGGGATCGGTGGCCAGGCTGTCGACGTTGCCCGAAGGGAGCGCCACATGAGCGATGACCACGCCCTTGGCTGACACCCGCGCCACCTGGCTGCCGTAGCCCACCCAGATGGAGTGGTCGAGGCCGGCCGTGACCGGCATGGCGTAGCCGTACTTGGCGTTGGGCATGTCATCCGGCAACCTGATCTGGCGGACGATATGCAGCGATTCGGGATTGAGCTGGCAAAGGATGGCCCCGACATAGGCACCGGCGGCCGTGTACGAACCCGCCGCCCACAGTGAACCCGCCGCCAACGTGAGCGAGCCGACGCGCAAGAAAGGCCCAGCTTGGATGTGGCCGGTAGACAGGTTGATGCGTTCGACGTACCCCGGGCTCCCGGTGACATCGGAGACTTGCGGTAACGAAGTGGTGTAGGCCACGTCGGCTGCCGGGTCGATCAACTGCGGCGATATACCCGACAGCACCGTGTGCACTTTCCAGTTCATGACTGGGAATGCCGGTCCGCTTTGTGGAGTCGTCGAGGGCGGCGTGGTGGTCGAAGTAGGCACTTGGCACGACAGCGGACGGGTCGATTGCTGCGCCGTGTGCGAGGTGAGGGCCGAGGCTGAGGCGGGAGCCACCGGGAACATGCGAGACGGCACGAGAACGGAGGCCGCGATAGCGGCGATCCCCAAGCAGGCAGTCAAGACCAGCCGACCAACCCGCCTCGACTGCCGCAGTTTCCGTCCCTGGCTCATTCCCACCTACTACGCACGTCCCAACCGCTGGATCGGTTGACACCCACCGTCGAATTGTCCGGTGGCTGGCCTATGTAGGCGTCTCGGACTCCTCGGCCAGGGTGAGCCATTCCTCTTCGGCATCGCTCAGCGCCGACTGCACAGTGGCCAGATCCGCACCCAAGCGGTGCATCTCCTGGTGATCAGCCGAGTCGGCCACGGTGGCCAGTTGCTCCATCAGCTTGTCCCTCTGCTGCTGCAGCTTGACCATCTTCTTGTCGGCTTCTCGCAGCAGTCGCCCCAGGGGCGCACTGCCATCGGGGCGGGCGGGACGGGCGGGCCGAGCGGCTCCAGCGGCACGGTCCGAAACCACACCCGGACTAGTCGAAGTGGCGCCCAAAGTGGTGGTCGGTTCCATCCGAGTGATCCAGCCCTCCACGCCGCCGGGCACCTCAGTCACGGCGCCGCCATCCACCGCCACGATGTGGTCGGTGGTGCGTTCCAAAAATGCCCTGTCGTGGCTGACCACGACCAGGGCGCCGGGCCAGTCCTCCAGGAAGTCCTCGAGGATGCGCAGCGTGTCGAGATCGAGATCGTTGGTGGGCTCATCGAGGAAGAGCACATTGGGTCGCCGGGCCAGCACCAAAAGTAACTGCAGCCGACGCCGCTCCCCACCCGAAAGTGTCCCGGCCCGGGAGAACGGCAACTCACCGACAAAGAGGAAGCGCTTCATGAGCGCAATGTCCGACAGCGACCCCGGCGAGCCGTCTGGGCCGGCCACCAGGTCCTGCACTCGAGCTTGCAGGTCGAGCTGGGCGCCCTGCTGGTCGTAATAACCAACGACCACGGTGGGGCCGGTCTCGACCGCACCGACCGTGGGGAGTCGGCGCCCCGCCATCAGGTCGAACAACGTCGACTTCCCGCTGCCGTTGGCGCCCACGATCCCGAGGCGTTCCCGGCGATCCAACGACAGGTCGACGCCGCCCAGCACCAAGGGGCCACCTTCGGCGTAACGGAACTCGACCCCGACGCAGTCGATCACCTTGTCGCCCAGCCGCGGTGTGTCCGTGTCGCTGGTCAGTGCGGCCGAGCCCTGCGCCGCTAACGGACCACCGGCCAACAGACGCTTGGCCGCATCGATGCGGGCCTGAGGCTTGCGGGTGCGGGCCTTTGCCCCCCGGCGCAGCCACGCCAGCTCGGATCGGGCCAGGTTGCGCCGGGTCGATTCAGCCGACGCCGCCAGCTCCTCTCGCACCGCCCGCGCCCCGAGATACTCCTCGTACCCTCCGTCGTGCACGAACGCCCGACCCCGGTCGAGCTCAAGGATCTTCGTCGTCAGGCGATCCAACAGGTAGCGGTCATGAGTGACCAGCACCAGGCCGCCCCGGAAGGCCAGGAGACGTTGTTCCAGCCACGAAATGGCGCCGAGGTCGAGATGGTTGGTGGGCTCGTCCAGCACCAGCAGTTCCGATGGTTGGGCCAGCACTTGGGCCAGCGCTACCCGTTTGGCCTGTCCACCCGACAAGGTCGACACGTCCGCCGCCACCGACGCACCCATGCCCAGCCGCTCCAGCGCGGCCTCCCCCTCCCAGCCCGCGACAACGGCGGCCGCCACCGTTCCCGGCGTCAGTACCGGTACCTGCTCGAGGAAGCCGACTCGGGAGCCCCGCCCCCGTAGCACCTGTCCCTCATCGGGCTCATCGACGCCGGCGATGGCCCGCAACAGCGTCGACTTCCCGGTGCCGTTGGCCCCCACGATCCCCACCCGGTCGCCGTCCGAGATCAGCAGCGAGAGGTCCTCGAACAACACCCGGTCGAACCGACGCACGGTGACGTGCTGCAGATCAGCGAGGACGGACACGAGCCATGGAGGGTACCGGCCCACGGGCCCATGCCCGGACGGCGCTGGCTACGATGTCGGAGTGAGTTAAATCCCGAGCAACCCTGCGTCCGACTTATTTCCCGTTCGTTGACCCTCGGTTCCGGAGAATTCACATGCCTGCATCTGCACGTCGTACCCATCCATCCGTGGCGACGCTGGTCGCCAAACAGCTCACGCACGAGCGCGCCGGTCGCATTGTGCTCCGCGACATTGCGCTGACCATCGCCCCGGACACTTGCCTGGGCATCGTCGGCCCCAACGGCGTCGGCAAGTCCACGCTGCTCCAGATTCTGGCCGGGCTCATCACGCCCACCAGTGGCAGCGTGCGCATCAATCCGCCGACCGCCACCGTCGGCTACCTGGCCCAAGAGCAAGTGGTCCATCCCAGCGAAACAGTGCGCCAAGCGCTGAGCCGACGCACTGGGGTGGCCGGAGCCGAAACGGAACTGTCCGAAGCGGCGGCCGGACTCGGTACGGCCGGACCGGAAGCCGACGACCGCTATGCCCTCGCCCTCACTCGCTACGAGTCGTTGGCCGCCGGGGATTTCGAGTCCCGTCTGGCCGTGACCATGGTCGACCTCGGATTGGACGAGCGCCTGTTGGATCAGGAGGTGGCCACCCTGTCGGGCGGACAAGAGGCCAAGGTGGCACTCGCCGCCATTGTGCTTTCGAACTTCGACCTGACCCTGCTCGATGAGCCCACCAACGATCTCGACTTTGACGGGTTGACCCGACTCGAATTACTGGTGGCGCGGCGGCAGGGCGGCATGGCCATCGTCTCGCATGACCGTGCGTTTCTCGACCGCGCCGTCACCGAGGTCTTGGAGCTGCACGAACAGCACCACACCGGCGAGCTGTTCGGCGGTGGTTGGTCGGGCTACCAGGCCGAGCGGGCGGCCGCCCGGGACCATGCGGCCGAGGACTTCGCCAACTACGAGGCTCAAAAGCGCACACTGGCCCAGCGGGCTCAGCGCGAGCGGCAGTGGGCCACATCGGGCGTTGCCAAGGAGAAGCGCACGCCGAAGGACAATGACAAGGCCGGGCGAGACTTTCGGATCAACAAGACCGAGAAGTTGGCCTCGCGGGCCCGCCGCACCGAACGAGCCATGGACGCACTCGAGGTGGTGGACAAGCCGTGGGAAGGATGGGATCTTCACTTCAGCATTGCCCAGGCGCCGCGGGCTGGTGCGGTGGTGGTCCGGCTGGAGGGCGCGGTGGCGGAACGGGGCGACTTCGTGGCCGGCCCCATCGACCTCGAAATCGGCTGGGCCGAACGCGTGGCTCTGGTTGGGCCCAACGGATCGGGCAAGACCACCCTGGTGGACATGATGCTGGGTCGGCTGCCGTTGTCGGCCGGGACTCGCTGGCTGGGTCCGAGTGTGGTGGTGGGCGAGTTGGGGCAAGACCGCCGCGCCTTGAGCGGCGTCGGATCACGCACGGTTGTCGACGCGTTGATGGCCGCGACCGGGGTCCCGCTGTCGGAGGCTCGATCACTACTGGCCAAGTTCGGGCTCGGTGCCGACTCGGCCGTTCGGGCACCCCTCTCGCTGTCACCCGGTGAACGGACGCGGGCAGAGTTGGCTGCGTTCTCTGCGTTAGGGGTGAACCTCCTCGTGCTCGACGAGCCCACCAATCACCTGGACCTGCCGGCGATTGAGCAATTGGAGTCCGCCTTGGACAGCTTTGACGGCACGTTGTTGTTGGTGTCACACGATCGTCGCATGTTGGAAGCGGTGGAGATCACCCGCACGGTGGAGGTGGCGACGTTCTGTGCCCGGCGGTCAGGGGCGTGAGGGCGGGACGGTAAGTTGTCCTCAGTGACCGAGCAGCGGGGCGGCAAGGCCCGAGAGACTGGAGCGGCCGCCTTTTCCGCACTGCGCCGAGCCACGGCGCGCAAAGCGGCCGAGATGATCCGCAGCGATCCCGAGGACGAGGCCACCGCGCTCGAACTCGGTCTGGTCGATCGCCGCTGGCTCGACGATCCCGGTCAAGGGCCCATCAGTAGCAGTGCGCCGACCGACATCTTGCGTCGGTTTTTAGAGCGGACCGTCGAGAAGCGTCCATCCAAGCTGTCGTCACTGGGACTGAGCGCGGTGCAACTGCTTTCGCAGGGCGACCATGGCGACGCCAGTGGTTCGGTGCAGGAGATCACGGTGCTCTTCACCGACCTAGAGGGCTTCACTGCCTTCACCGATGCCAATGGCGATGCCGCCGCTCTCACCCTCATTCACCGCCATCACCAGATGGCCGGCGCCGTGGTACGTCAATGGAATGGAAAGATCGTGAAGCACTTGGGCGACGGACTGCTCTGCACCTTCACTACGCCGGAAGCAGCCACCCGAGCCGCCCTGGGACTGCTGGACACCGCTCCCACTCCCCTACGGTTGCGAGCCGGCGCCCACATGGGCGAGGCCACCATCACTCGCCAAGACGTCGTCGGTCACGTGGTCAACGTGGCGGCCCGAGTGTGCGAGCAGGCCAAGGGCAATCAGGTCCTCATCACGGGTGAAATGGCTGCAGCACTGCATGGGGTGTCGGCGGTGCACTTAGGCCGAATGAAATCGCGGCGACTCAAAGGAGTCAAGACGCCGGTGAACGTGTGTGAGGTCACCGCCGCTCCGGTGCCCGAGGCGACGACCGACTGAGCCGGGACTGACCCTGACCGTGACGCTGACCGTGACCCGCTAGGGCCGGCTACGGCGCAGCAGCGCTCTGAGCAGGTCCTCAATGTGCAGTAGCTGACTGGCCAGTGCTTTGGTCACGCCATCGTCGGCCAGGTCTTCTTCGGAGGCCTCCCCGGCTACGTATCGATGGAGCAGATCTGAACCGGGACCGGCTGTGTTGACCAGATCGCGCATGGAGCGAGCACTGCCGGCACCGCCCTTCGTCGGGAATCGGCCAGCCATTTTCCCAGTGTGGGGATCCGCATTGAAGATGTCGTCGGTGACGCCCGACAGAGCCTCAATCACATTCAGGCGTAGGTGAGCCAGGTCGACTCCCAGGTCAATCAGGACCTTGCAGGCCACCCCGTCACCCTCTCGGATCAGTCCCAGCAAAATGTGCTCGGTCCCGATATAACTGTGATGCAGTTGTAGAGCCTCACGCAGCGACAGCTCGAGCACCTTCTTGGCCCGGGGCGTGAACGGCGGCGATCCGCTCGCGCCAGCACCCAGGCCGATGATTTCCTCGACCCCGAGGCGCACCGCGTCGATTCGCACGCCGAATGCGGTCAGGACCTTGGCGCCCACACCATCGCCCTCGCCCAACAGCCCGAGTAAGAGATGCTCGGTCCCGATGAAGTCGTGCTCCAACATGCGGGCCTCTTCCTGGGCCAGGACCAGGACACGGCGGGCGCGGTCAGTGAATCGCTCGAACATTGGCGGCTCCTTCCCTTCCATTGTGCACCCATCGGTTCGGAATTGGGCCTGGATAATTCCGACCGTGGCGACCAGGGCGACCGAGGCAACCGAGTGATCCAGGCGCCATCCAATTATCGGCGTAGTGATCGAGACGGCGCGCTGTTACTCATGCGTGGAACGCCTGGGGGTTCGGCAGTGGATCCGGGCCTTGCGCTGCGCCGTCGGCATTGTGGTGGGCGCCCTTCTCACCCTGGCCGGAATGGCCAGTGCCTCTCCCGGCGCCGGCGGAGTCAGCCCCCGCCCGCCCAGTGTCAGCGGATGCCGAATTGCTCCCGCAGCGCCGTGCGGGCCGCCCAGTAGCCGCACATGCCGTGCACACCACCGCCCGGCGGCGTCGAGGCCGAGCAGAGATACACACCGTCGACCGGGGTGCGATACGGATTCCACCGAGCCACCGGGCGGAACATCGTTTGGCGCAGGCTGGCCGCCCCACCATTGATGTCGCCGCCGATGTAGTTCGGGTTGTAGGCCTCGGTCTGAGCGGCGGTGCGGGTGACCCGGGCCAGGATCCGATCCTTGAAGCCAGGTGCGAACCGTTCAATCTGCGACTCGATGCGCTCGGTCATGTCGACGTCGCTGCCGTTGGGGACATGGCAGTAACCCCAGAGGGTGGCCTGTCCGGTTGGAGCTCGAGTCGGATCGAGCACACAAGGTTGGGCCACCAGCACGAAGGGTTGTTCGGGGTGGCGGCAGGCCTGCACCGCGGCCTCGCTGCGGGCCACCTCATCGAAGGTCCCACCGACATGCACCGTCGTCGTGCGATGACAGGCGGGCGCGCTCCAGGGCACCGGACCGCTGAGGGCCCAGTCGACTTTGCACGTGCCGGGGCCCGGACGAAAGCGCGCCCACGGACGGCCGTCGGACTGGCTGACGCGGGTGCCGGCCAAGTCGAGGAACTGGCGGGGCGACGTATCGAGGAGGATGGCCTTGGCCGAAGACACCTCGGACAGCCGGGTGATAGGGGTGTCGGTGTGCACCGTGCCACCCAACTGCGTCAACTCCTTCACCAGACCGTCGGCGATGGCGGCGCTCCCTCCCTCGACCACCGGCCAGCCCACTCCGTGACCCAGCGCGGCCAACAACAGACCAAAGGCACTGGTCAAGGGAGATGACAGTGCCTCCATGGAGTGGGCCGCTGCCCCCGCCATGAGCGCCCGCGCCGCATCGGTGGTGAAGCGCCGGCTCATGAACCGGACAGACGGCGACCCCAGGACGGCGAAGCGGGCCAGGGCCAACGGATGGCGTGGGATGGAGCGCATCGGTCCGAGCGAGTAATCGACTATGGCCGAGAGATGGTCGACTAATGGCTGCATGGTCGATCGGTAGACCTCGTCGTCGCCACCGAGTTGGAGCGCCGTCTCCGACACACTGCGGTGGAGAGCCACCGCTCGTCCCATGCTGAGCGGGTGAGCAAAGGCCACCTCGGGCTGGAGGAGAGTGATCCCCAACGCGGCCAAGTCGAATGACTTGAAGAAGGGTGAACCCAGCAGGGCCGGATGCACGGCGGAGCAGACGTCATGGCGGAAACCACTCAAGGTGAGCTCCTCGGTCCGCGTCCCTCCACCCGGCGTACTGGCCCCTTCAAACACCTCGACCCGCAGGCCGGCCCGAGCCAAGGTGATGGCAGCAGCCAGTCCGTTTGGGCCCGAACCCACAACGGCGGCGTCCGGCGCATCCATGCAGGCACCCTACCGAGACAGGCCGACGTCAGCCGAGGCTGAGCCTCTGGTCCCGGACCCTCACTGGCCTTGAGGTGTCCAGAGTGCGTAGGTTTCGTGCCGCATCGGTGAACGGCACCGAATCAGGACCGAATCATGGGGGGACACATGGCTGACATTCAGGGGACATGCGAGGCGAAGTTCGATGGGGTCCGCCGGGCACTGAGCAACAGCCTCGATACGGGAGCCGACGTCGGTGCATCCGTTGCCGTCTACGTGCATGGCGAGCCGGTGGTCGACATTTGGGGCGGCTACGCCGATGCCGCCAAGACCAAGCCGTGGGAGTCCGACACCATCACCAACGTCTGGTCGACCACCAAGACTATGACGTTCCTGTGCGCCCTGATGCTGGCCGATCGGGGGCAACTCGACTTCCATGCACCAGTGGCCACGTACTGGCCCGAGTTCGGGGACGCCGGCAAAGAGCACGTGGAAGTGCGCCACCTCATGGGCCACACCGCCGGCCTGTCGGGTTGGGAGGAGCCCATCACCATGGAACAGCTCGCCGACTGGGAACAATGCACCACTTTGCTGGCCGGCGCAGAAGCCGTGGTGGGAGCCGGGGACAGCGTCGGGCTACCACGCCATCACCCAGGGCTACCTCATTGGCGAGGTGGTGCGCCGGATCACCGGTGACTCCATCGGCACCTGGTTCGCCCGCGAGGTTGCCTCACCCTTGGGAGCGGACTTCCACATCGGTCTGCCTGAGGGCGAGGACCACCGGGTCAGCAACGTGATCCCGCCGCCACCGATTGACGTCAACAACCTTGGTATGGCAGTCACCGAGCTCTTGGGTAAGACATTCCTCAATCCCTTGCTCGATGCCTCAGCCGCTCACAACGCCTGGTGGCGTCGGGCGGAGATACCCGCCGCCAACGGCCAGGGCAATGCCCGCTCGGTCGCCTTGGTCCAGTCGATCATCGCCGGACGGGGCCAGGCCCGCGGCGTGCGACTGCTCTCGGAAGCGGCAACGGACGCCATCTTTGAGACGCAGGCCGACGGGACCGACCTTGTACTCGGTGTCCCTCTTCGGTTCGGCATGGGCTACGGCCTGGGCACCGACGTCATGCCGCTTGGCCCGCGAGCCTGTTACTGGGGCGGCTACGGCGGCTCGCTGATCGTGATGGATCAGGACGCGGAGCTCACCGTCTGTTACGTGATGAACCGGATGGATGCAGGACTCGTCGGCGACCTGCGGGGTGCGACCCTCCTGCTGGAAGCGATCGCAGCGCTGCGTCGGCCGTGATCACGGCTTCGGCCTCAATCTCCACTTTCCAACGCGGGTCCAACAAGGCCGACACCACCACCATGGTGGCGGCAGGACGGACCTGCGAGAACAGTTCACCGTGGACTTCGGCCACAGCATCGGCATCTCCGGTCGACGTCAGGAACATGCGGGTGCGCACGACTTCTTCGATACTGGCGCCAGCCTCGGCCAGCGCGGCCGTAATGATGTCAAAGCAGCGTCGGGTCTGCGCTCCGACATCCTCGGGGCACGATCCGTCTTCCCACACCGGAGCAGTGCCTGAGACCAGCACCCGATCCCCCACCCGCATGGCGCGGCTGAAGCCGATGGTCTGCTCGAACGGGGAACCTGAAGACACACGCCGGCGGTCGCTCACAATTCAGATTGTGGCACCGGTAGAATCTGGCCTCGACCGCGGGAGTGAATTGAGATGACCATACGCCGTGCCGCACCGATCATGGCCCTGGTCATGATGGCCGTCATGGCCACCGCCTGTGGTTCGCATCACCCGGTGGCACTCCCAACACACCAGGTCGCCAAGAAGGTAGTCAAGACGCCGCTCCATGTGACCTTCACGGCGGCCACCCACGGCGCCATTCCCGGGTCGCCTGCCCCCGGCGCGCCCGAGAACATGACGGTGCCGGCCAGTTGGTATGGCTACCCCTCCATCCTCCCGGTAGTGGCCTCGCAGAAGCACTGGGTAGAGGTCCGCCTGGCCCAACGCCCCAATCAGTCCACGACGTGGGTGCCGGCGAGCGACGTCACGCTGAGCGAAACGCCTTACCAACTCGTCCTCAACCTGGCTACTGAGCACCTGACCGTCTTCGACCTCGGCAAGGAAGTCATGGACTTCCCCGCCGGCATCGGCACTTCCGATGACCCGACGGTGACGGGCGACTACTTCATCACCATGAAGGTGCCTCCGCCGGATCCGGGGTACGGACCCTTCGTGCTCGTGACATCAGCTCACTCGGACACCATCACCGACTGGGAAGAGTCCGGCGACGCCATCATCGCCATTCATGGACCCATCACGACCTATGACGACCAACTCATTGGCACGACCGGGGCTGCCATCTCACACGGGTGCATTCGGCTCCACGATGCTGACCTGTCCCAGCTTTCGATGATCCCCGCGGGCACCCCGCTCGATATCGTCGCCAGCTGAACCGCTGAACCGCTGAACCGCTGACCCGCTCTTCGACGGTTGATCGGTGATCGCTACGAAGCGACGTGGGTGACGGTGAACCCATAGGCATCACCATCAGCGAATGACGGGACGGTGAAGGTGATCGTCCCCTTGGACCCGCTCGCCGCAATCGGCAGGTCACCGGAAACCACCGATGGGGACGAGCTGGCCGCCCCGATGGTCTGCCCCTGGTAGTTGGTAATCGCCACGTCGGCCGAACCCGAAGACCACGGCAACGTAATGGTCACCTTCACGGAAATCGGCCCCGAGTTCGTGTCGGTCGGATAGGTGGTCTTACATATGGCTACCTGGGTACAGCCGAAGGCAAAACCAACCAATCCAGTGATCGCTCCCGAAGTGGCGTTATAGGAGCCGAGCCCGGTCACGAAATCACTGTCAGAGTTGACCGCGATCATGTTCCCGCTCATGCTGGCGTAGACCAAGCGCTCGGGATACTCGTTTTGTGGAACGGTGCCGGTGGAGTCCAGCAGACCATCGAGCTCGGCCGCCGAACAGGCGCCGAACCAGCAGGCTCTTCCAGCCGAATTCACACCGGCATCGGTCAGTGCCGACAGGTACGCCACGTCCCACCCGGGAATGGGCTGGTACTCGGGCGTGCCGTATTCGTTGATGATGATGAGCGGATTGCCCAACGAAGGGCGAGCGGCGATGAGCTTCCGGGCCTCAGCCACGTGGTCCTCAATGATGGCCGGCACGAGGATATTGGTGGACGGATGGGCACCGAGACCATCGTTGATTTCATGCCATGAGATCGCCGCCAATTTGATGTTGTTGGTGACGGCGTAGTTCAAGAAGGTGACCATGTCAGGCATCGGGTTGGTGGCACCCCATTGGCCGAGATAGTCAGACCATTCGCCGATGGAGGGACCAATCACGGCCGCACTGGAGTCCACCGCCTTGATGGCTTGGTAGGTGACCAGGAATTCTTGCAGCAGTAGCGCCGTGGTGGCCGGGGATTGGGTGCCATTGCTGTAGGTGGTCCCACCCGGCTCGTTATAGGGCTCCCAGTACGTGACCTTCTCGCCACTCTTGACGACGGTTGTCACCGTCGAAGTCACCCAGTTCTTGTATGTAGTCCAGTTCGACCACGGTGTGGGCGGATTGCCCCCGTAGTAGGCGCTCCACATGCTCGAGAGCGAGAGAGTAGTTGGGATGTTGTCTCCGGTGGCCACGTTCCAAGACGACCAGTTGAGGGACCCGTTGGCGTTGTAAATGGGAGCACTTCGAAACATCGTCGTATCGAGCGCCGTCAGGTCGGCGGCATTGTTCCCGGTTGGAAACGTGGAGCTCAAAATTCCCGAGGCCGCGTGCGTCACCGCACCGATGGACGACGTGGCGTTGAAGGTGATGCAAGCACCGACGGTGCAGGTGTTGGCCGCCGACAGCGCCGTGGTGGCCATGGGCGTGCCGGTACCCACCGCATTGGTGGGATACACCGCAGCCGCATACAGGGTGCCGAAGGATTCCCCGCGGAAGATCGTCGAGGTGCATGAGGCCTCGCACTGAATCTCACCGAGATACTGGGCACCAGCCAGCTGCGAGTTAGTGACTGAGTACAGCTGAATTGCGGCGCCAGTAGCGACGGTCCCAAGCTTGGATGGGACCCAGGAGACCTGGAAATCGGGCGCCGTCCCATATTGGGTAATGGTGGCTGACGTCGGCGGAAGCGGTGCGGCCGCGGAAGCTGCGGTGGCGGCGGTGAGACTGAGCCCTGTGGCGATGATGCCGGCAGCGGCCACACACGTGGTAGCGATGACCGCGGCGAGACGGTGACTGTGCACCTTGGCATACGACCGTTCCACAGGCTTCATCTCCCTCCGTTGGGATTCCTAGCTTATGTGGCAAGTCAGAGTAGGTCGAGACCCTTCGTCAGTTCCGCCTCGGCTGCACGCGCGTGCGACATCCGTCAGAACGGCCACACGGTGAGACGGTGCAACCCGACGCTGGTACGTTCGCCCCCGCAACACGTACAAAGCCGGCCGAGCGTGCTGGCTAAGTCAGCTCGTATTCGTCGAGTTCGGGCCGGCTGGTGCGTTCCCAGTAATCCAACAAACTGAAGGGCCAGTTCTGCGTCACCCGGCCCCGGGCGTTGCGGTACCAGCTCGGCACCTTGGCCACACCCCAGGCCATGCTTGTATTGCCCTCGTCGATTTCGGCGTTGTATCGATCATGAACGTCCCGACGTACCTCCATCGCCCTGCACCCACGACGCTTGAGCTCCCCGACCGCTTCGACGATGTAGCGCACCTGGCACTCGACCATGACGAGAATGCTGCCGTTGACGACGAGATTGGTATTGGGGCCATACAGCATGAAGAAGTTGGGGAATCCGGGCACCGTGATCCCGAGGTAGGCCCGCGCATCGCCTTCCCACTGCTCATTGAGTTCGTTGCCGCCGCGCCCGGTCACCCGCATGGGCGCCACGAAGTCCGAGGCGGAGAAGCCGGTGCCATAAATGACAACGTCTGCGGCATGTTCGGTTCCGTCTTTGGTGCGCACACCCGTCTTCACCACCGCCTCGATGGGCTCGGTGATGACAGCAACGTTGGCCCGGCTGAGTGCGGCCGCCCAACTCCCGTCGTCGCGCAGCGCCCGCTTGGACAACGGCGGGAAGCGAGGCGTCATCTTCTCGAACAATGCGTCATCGGAGACTTGGGCTCGGAGCACCTCAAGCAGCATGAGGCGAATGAACTCGTTGGCGGCACTGACCGACAGGGACATGTCACCCCACTCCGGATCAACCTTGGCCGTGGGCAGCAAGCCCTCATGCATGAGCCAGAACTGCCAGACCCGGTCCCATCGACCGTAGGTGGGGAGTATGGCCATGAGCGAGTGGTATTCGGGCGGGAAGGTGTCGCGATAGCCCTCGGTCGGAGCCATCCATGGTGGTGTTCGTTGGAAGACGCTGAGATGTGACGCCACCTTGGCTATTTCGGGCACGAACTGGGCTGCACTGGCTCCCGTGCCGATCACGGCCACCCGCTGACCGGTCAGGTTCACCTCGTGGTCCCACTGGGCCGAGTGGAAGGACGGCCCATCGAATGCATCTCGTCCCTCAATGTTGGGGAACGACGGTCGATTGAGTTGTCCGACAGCACACACCAGCAGATCGAAGGGTTCCGTGCGCCGTTCCCCATCGACACCGATGACTTCGACGTCCCACATCTGATTCGACTCAATAAACCGAGCCTCGGCCACCTCGCTCGAGAATGAGATTCGGGACCGCAGATCGAAATCATCTGCCACTCGTTGCAGGTAGGCCAATAGTTCAGGTTGGGCCGAGAAGCGCCCCTTCCAGGCATCTGTCTGGGCGAAGGAAAAGCTGTAGAGCTGATTGGGCACGTCGACCCGGCACCCCGGATACACGTTCTCCAACCAGGTCCCACCCACGTCGGCGTTCTTCTCGAAGATCGTGACCTCGACTCCGGCTTGGACCAGCCGATGGGCCATGACCATCCCGGAAGCGCCGGCCCCGACGATGGCGCAGCGAGGTGCCGGTGTGTCGGGCAGCGCATCGGCGTGCCAGCTGGGCGCCCGAAGATCCTGTCCCGGAAGTGATAACTCCTCGGTGAGGAATTTCTCCAGCGAGGTGTGACGGACGGGCCGACCAAGAATGCGAAGGTACGACGCAGCTCGTCCAAGGTGGGGCTGTGAACGGGACGGCCAGACGCAACGTGGAGCCACAGCGCCTCTTCGGCCAGGGCGCGCCCCTCCGCCGCCGATTCTGGGCTGACGCCCCGGGTCGGCACCAGCAACTGCAATTGATCCGGAGCGAGGTCGCTCCGCAACAGGTCATAGTCACCTGTGATGTGCGCCACAGCGCAGAGCAGGGCATGCAGGTCCGCCGTGGCGACGGCGTCGTGCAACTCCGTCCTCAGCGTCTGCTCCACCCCCTCTGGCCGTGGCCCAACGTGGTGCTCGACTAGCCCTGCATCGCTTTCACCAGCGCGGTCATTTGGCTATTGACTTCCACCGTGCGAGGGAGCTTGTCCATAGCCGCGGCCAGGGTGTCCGGCGTCCAACGGTCGTCGGTCGAGACCTCTTCGGAAATCGACCATCCACCGTAAATGCCGACGGATCCGCCATACACACTGAAGACCTGACCGTTGAACGGACAGGCAGCCGAGGCCAGCACGGCCACCAGCGGCGAGATGTTCTCCGGGTCGAAGACGTGCTTGCCCATGGCCTCACCGAGACCGGGGGTCTGCAGGGTCAGTCGGGTGCGCGCCACCGGGGCGATGCAATTGGCCCGCACGCCGTAGCGGTTGAGCTCCATGCCGTTGACCACGGTCATGGCGGCGATGCCGGCTTTGGCGGCCGAGTAATTGGTCTGGCCCACGTTGCCATGGAGCCCGGCGCCGGAACTGGTGTTGACAATGGCCCGGTCGACGATGTCACCCGTCTTGGCCCGCTCACGCCACACCTCGGCGGCGTGTCGGGTCACGTTGAAGGTGCCCTTCAGGTGCACGCCAATGACGTCGTCGAAATCCTGCTCGCTCATGGAAACCAGCATGCGGTCCCGCAGAATGCCGGCGTTGTTCACCACAACGTGCAGGTCACCAAACGTGGCAATGGCCAAGTCCACAATGCCCTTGGCGTCGTCGAATGACGTGACGCTGTGCGTGCTGGCCACGGCCTGACCGCCGGCGGCGACAATCTCGTCCACCACCGACTGGGCGGCGGAAATGTCGGCTCCGGATCCGTCAATGGCACCACCGAGGTCATTGACCACGACTTTGGCGCCGAGCGAAGCGAAGAGCAGGGCGTGTTCGCGGCCAATGCCTCGTCCCGCCCCGGTAATGATGGCCACTCTGTCCTGCAACATGGTTCAGCTGTCCTTTCGGTACATGGTCACGACGGCGGCGCCGCCCAGACCGAGATTGTGTTGGAGTGCAACTGGATGCACCTTCGACCTGGCGAGCGTCGGCGGTACCTCGCAGTTGCCACGTCAGCTCGGAGCACTGGGCCAACCCCGTGGCTCCCAGCGGGTGACCCTTTGAGATGAGGCCACCAGACGGGTTCACCACGACCTTGCCGCCGTATGTCACCGCCCCGGAGTGGATGAGGTCCCCAGCCTTTCCCTGTTCGCACAGACCCAAGCCTTCGTAGGTGATGAGCTCGTTGGCGCTGAAACAGTCGTGCAACTCAATAACGTCGACGTCGTCTGGACCTAGCCCCGACTCCTCGTACACGGCCTTGGCGGCAGCCTTGGTCATGTCGAAACCAGCGAGGCTCATATCGGAGCCGCCAGAAGGTGGACTCGAAGTCGGTGGTCATAGCCTGACCCACGATCTCGACCGCCTGAGCCTCAAGTCCGTGCTCCTTGACGAATCGTTCGCTGGCCAGCACGGCCGCCGCACCGCCGTCGGACGTCGGGCAACACTGCAGCTTGGTCAACGGGTCGTAGACCATTGGGGCATTGAGGATGTCCTCAAGGGAGTACTGGTCGCTGGAACTGCGAGTATGGATTGTTGACCGAGTGCCGGTGATTCTTCTCGCCGATACGGGCGAAGGTCTCCGCCGTCACCCCGTAGCGCTCCATGTATTCACGACCAGCGTTACCGAACATCTGGGCCGCCGGTGGGGCTGGGGCGAAACTCCGGCGGTTGATCATGTCGGTGAAGTGCTTGTCCATAGGGTTGGTGCGGTCCTCGTACTTCATACCGAGGCTGCCCTTCTCCATCTTTTCGAAGCCGAGGGCGAGCACGCAGTCCGCCAACCCACCCTGAATGAACTTGCGACCGAGGAACAAGGCCGAGCTTCCGGTCGAGCAGTTGTTATTGACATTGATGGCCGGAATGCCCGTGAGGCCGAGTTCGTAGAGGGCTCGCTGGCCGGCGGTGGAGTCGCCGTAGCAATAGGCCAAGAAGGCCGTCTCCACCAAGGAATACTCGATACCGGCATCGGCCAGGGCGTTCTGGCCCGCTTCCCGACCCATGTCGGGATAGTCCCAATCCTTTGATCCGGGCTTCTCGAATTTCGTCATCCCGACGCCAATGACAAACACGCGCTCTGACATAGATCTCCTTTAATGGCCGATCGTGCACCGAGCTGAACTCGGACGGCCTTCGAACGGATCAGGACGATAGGTCAGGAGCTGCGGAGATGCGAACCTCCTGGTACTGGATGGTGGATTCAGGTACCGGATGTCTCGGCGACTTCGGCCAACCGTCCCTCGAGGAAGCGGCGCTCGCTGTCCGTGGCCGCCAAGGCCAAAGCCGATCGGTATGCGGAAGCGGCCTCGTCCAATCGCCCGAGGCGACGCAGGAGGTCAGCTTGGGTCGCCGGCAAGAGGTGATAGCTGGCCAAAGCACCCTCCGCTGACAACCGCTCAACGATGTCCAGGCCGGCCTGCACTCCCCCAGCCATGGCCACCGCCACCGCCCGGTTGAGCTCCACGACCGGCGACGGCAGCATTCGACTCAGCTGTGCATACAGCCCGGCGATTTGGGGCCAATCCGTATCGCTCGCCGTCGCTGCTTCTGCGTGGCAGGCCGCAATGGCCGCTTGGACTTGATAAGGACCAGGGCGGCCGAGCCGCAACGCGGCGCGAAGGAGTGCACAACCCTCATCGATCCCGATTCGATTCCAGCGGGTGCGGTCCTGATAGTCGAGCAGCACAAGGTCTCCCTGAGCATCCACCCGAGATTGGCGCCGGGCGTCGTGCAACACCATGAGGGACAGCAGCCCCCACGCCTCGGCCTCGTCGGGCATGAGCTCGCACATAGATCGGCCGATCCGAATGGCCTCGGCACACAGGCTCTGCCGTGTCAGTTCTTGACCCGACGTGGCTGAGTACCCCTCGTTGAACAACAAGTAGATGACGGCCAGAACGGTCGAAGTGCGCTCCACCAGGTGATGGTCAGGTGGCACTCGAAATGGAATCCCTGCGTCGTGGATCTTCCGCTTGGCCCGCACGAGCCGCTGCGCCATCGTCTTTTCACTGACCAGAAAGGCCCGGGCGATCTCCGGCGTGGTCATCCCAGCCAATGTCCGGAGCGTCAGTGCCACTTGGGAGTCGGTGGCCAAGGCGGGGTGACAACACGTGAACATCAACTTCAATAGGTCATCACCACGACTGGTTACTTCGTCTTCATCGATGCCCTGCATCAATGCCACCTCCTGCATTTTGGCGGCACCCACCGCGGCGCGCCGCATCAGGTCGGTAGCCCGATTGCGCGCCACGGTGGTCAGCCAGGCACCCGGATTGCGAGGGATGCCATCTCGCGACCATCGCTCGAGGGCCGTCGAGAAGGCGTCCTGCGCGCACTCCTCCGCCAGGTCCCAGTTGCCTGTGACCCGGATCAACGTGGCGACGACTCGTCCCCATTCGTTGTGGAATGACTCGGTGACGGCACGTTCGACGTCAGCCGTTACATCTCCCAGATGGGCCTCACTTCAATGGCGCCGCGCTGGGCGTCTGGAATTTTGGATGCAATCTCGATGGCTTCATCCAAGTCCTTGCAATCAATCAGGTAGTAGCCGCCGACCTGCTCCTTGGTCTCAGCGAACGGACCGTCAGTGGTCATTGTGGCGCCGTCCCGCACCTGCACAGTGGTGGCTGTGGTGGTGGGACGCAGCCGCTTACCACCGAGGAGTGCGCCTCGGGCGGTCATCTCTTCCATAAACACTCCGTACTTCCCGTAGTGGGCTGCCTGCTCGTCGGGCGTGAAGGAGGCGTCGTCCTTCTCGTCGGTGCAGATCATCAATAGGTATTCCATGTGTCCTCCTTGTAGACGTTGTCACCCCTACGACGAACGGCACTGGGCTGAATCGACAGGGTCCAAGCGGATTTCCCACACTTTCGCATCGGACCGGATTCTTCGGTATCTGGCAAGCTCATCACATGTCCGACCTGAGTGCCCTGCAGCGCCGCCGCGAAGCCACCGTCCGTGACCACATGGAAAGCGAAAACAGAATCGACCTGGACGCCACTTTGGCCACCTTCGCCCACCCGCGCTATGAGCTGATCGCTACCGGTCAGGTCTACGACGGCGAGGAAGAAGTGCGGTCCTACTTCGCCAGCTCGCGGGCCACTTTCCCGGATCAACGCAATGAGCTCATCGCCCTGCATCACTCTGACGACGCGGTCACAGTCGAGTTCGAACTCTTAGGAACCCAGCGCGGTGAACTTATGGGCTTCCCTGCCTCCGGAAGGGAGTTCCGCTGCCGGATGGTTGCCCTCTACCTCTTCGAGGGCGAGGATCTGGTCTGTGAACGGGTGTACTTCGATGCCCTGACCATCCTCGGACAGCTCGGACACCTGCCCACGTGACGCTCACGTAGAGTGCGCGGCGTGACCGATACCTCTCTGCCCGAGGTATTGACGGTTGAAACCGGTGCCATCGCCGCCGGAGGCGGCTGTGTCGCCCATGCACCCGATGGGCGGGTCATGTTTGTCCGCCATGCCCTTCCAGGCGAGACCGTGCGAGCGGCCATCACCGCTTCCACCACTTCCTTCCTGCGTGCCGACGCCATCGAGGTGCTGTCCCCATCCTCTGATCGCGTCACACCGCCGTGCCCCCATGCCGGACCGGGCCGCTGCGGTGGATGCGATTTCCAGCACATTTCCATGGACCGACAACGCCGGCTCAAGGCCGATCTGATTGGCGAACAATTGCGGCGCGTTGCTGGGATTGAGCGGGACGTCGCGGTCGAACCGGTGGAAGGTGATCGTGACGGTTTGCAATGGCGCACGAGAATCCGTCTCGCCATCGACAATGAGGGCAACGCCGGCTTTCGCCGTCATCGTTCGCACGACCTGGAAATCGTCACCACATGCCCGATCGCCACACCCGCCGTCATGGCCACCGGCGTTTTCGAGGCGCAATGGCCCGAAGTCGACGAGCTCGACGTGGTGGCCGGGGCCAATGGCACAGCGATCATTGCGGCTGGGACCCGTCGCGGGGCCAAACCCAAGCTTCCCGAAATCGCCGCGGGCCTGGTGGTGAACGGACGAGTGCAGCGCAAGCCAGCCTTCGTGCTGGCTGACGTCGCCGGCCACTCCTTCCGCGTCTCTTCCGGCGTCTTCTGGCAGGTACATCCCGGTGCTGCGGGCATGTTGGTGAAAGCGGTCATCGACGGGCTCGAGGTCCGGCCGGGTGAATCCGTGGTGGATCTCTACGCCGGTGCAGGACTGTTCTCAGTGGTGCTGGCCGATCACGTCGGGCCGAACGGAACGGTGCTGGCCGTCGAACGAGACCGAAAGGCTTGCGAGGATGCGACCCACAATGGACGGTCCTTCCCCCAGTTAAAGGTCCTGAGGGCCTCGGTCTCTCCCAAGACCGTCGATCAGGCCATCGGCGCACCTGACCTACTCGTTCTTGACCCCGCCCGTGAAGGCACTGGCACCGCCGTCATGGCTGCGATTGAAGCCCACGCACCGACGCTCCGCCGAGTCGCTTACATTTCGTGTGACCCGGCCTCGTTCAGTCGCGACATACGGGTGCTCCTGAACGCGAATTGGACTATCACGTCGCTGCGCGCCTTCGACATCTTTCCGATGACTGAGCATGTGGAATTGGTGGCCATCGTGGAGCCGCCGACGCCCTAACGCTACGCGTGCCCGCCCACTTCGTGATCGACATGCCCGATGGCCTCGAGCTGGAGGGTGGAATGCGACACATCGAAGTGACCGGCTAGGCAACTTTGCAGATGGTCCAGCACCCGTCCGATCTCTCCCTGGCTGATGCACTCGTCCGTCACGACCACATGAGCGGTCAGTATTGGCAGGGACGAAGTGAGTGTCCACGCGTGCAAGTCATGCACTGATGCCACCTCGGGCAACTCCAAAAGGTGTCGGCGAACTTCCTCCAGGTCCATCTCGTCCGGCGTGGCTTCGAGGAGGATGCGAGTGGCAGGCCGAAGGAGTCCGATAGCCGCCTTGAGCATTAGTCCGACCACCACCAGAGAGGCAATCGAGTCAGCACGATCAAATCCGGTAATGACGATGACGATGCCAGCCACCAGCGTGCCGACGAATCCATACAGGTCGGTGACGATGTGCCGGTAGGCGCCGCGCATGTTGAGCGATCGACGATCGGCCTTCGACATGGTGATGACGGCCACCACGTTGATGGCCACTCCAACGGCGGCCACAGTGATCAACGTGGCGCCATGCACTCCGGTCGGATGAATGAGGCGCTCCACTGCTTCAAAGGTCACGAGGGCACTCACGAGGAGCAGCGTGATCCCATTTCCCGCCGCGGCCAGAATCTCAGCTCGCTTCATGCCGAAGGTATGCGAGCCCGTCTCGGGACGAGCCGCCAAGTAGCTGGCGTAGAGCGAGCCGGCAATGGCGCCAACGTCAGCCAACATGTGGCCAGCATCGGCCAGCAACACCAACGAGTGGGAGAGCAACGCGAACGACAACTCGAAGGCCATGAACGACACCAGCAGCAGCAATGCCGCCCGCAGGTAGCGACGATCGGCATCGACACTCACCGAGTGGTCATGATGATGGTGGTGCACGACGTCGCCGTCACCCGACACGGGATCGCACCTTCCTGGTTCGCTGGTCACTGGCGGCGACGGCAGGCCCGTGCACATGGCTCGCATGCGTCAGGACGTCCTCGACGAGGCGACGCACATGGACGTCGTCGACCACGTAGTAGATCCGCGTCCCGTCGCGCCGGGTGCGCACCAACCGAGCCAGACGGAGTTTGGCGAGGTGCTGCGACACGCCCGCCGGCTGAGCACCCACCAATTCGGCCAACTCATTGACCGAGTGCTCGCCGCTCAGAAGGGCCCTGATGATCCGCAATCGGGTTTCGTCCGCCAGCAACTTGAGCATGTCGACGGCAGAGGCGAATTCAGCGTCGCCTCCATCTGCGCTTATCTGCGTAGCCATGCAGCTACTATAACGGCGATCGCAACCTCTGAGCGAAAATGCCAGCCGGTACGATTGGCCGGATGCGAGTACCAGTGCGTCGACTGAGTGTCGGAGGCGCAGCCGTCATACTGCTGTCGTCGCTTGCCCTGGGCCAGGGAGCGGTCATGGCATCGACTCCGACCCCGTCCTCCGGATACAACAACTGGTCGTGCGTTCCGTCGGCCAGCCACCCTCAACCGGTGGTCTTGCTGCACGGGCTCGGAGCGACCTCCTACGAGGACCTGGCGACCGAGGTAGCCCCTTACTTGGAAGGCCACGGGTACTGCGTCTACGGCAGCACGTACGGTGCCACTTCCCCGTTTGGCTCCTACTTCGGCGGATTGGGCGATATCACCGCTTCGGGAAAACAGATTGCTGGCTTTATTGAGAAAGTCCTGGCGGCCACCCACGCCACCAAAGTGGACTTGGTCGGCCATTCCGAGGGTGCATTCATGTCGCTCTGGGTGCCGAAGGAGGATGGCCTGGCCAAGAACATCAACACCGTGGTGGCCATCGCTCCACCCACCCATGGCACGACCTTCGGCGGCTTGGTGACCTTGGGTCAGGACTTCAGCATCATTCCCGAGGTCGACGACATTCTCGACCTTGGGTGCGTGGCCTGCGGTCAGATCATCATTGGTGGAACGGCCGTCCGCACCTTGGACCAGGGGCCGATCGCTCAACATGGAGTCAGCTACACCGTGATTGCGTCAAAGACCGATGAATTGGTCACACCCACCTCTACCGCATTCGTCCAAGAGCCATATGTGACGAACGAATACGTGCAGACCACCTGCCCTGATGATCCAGTCGGACACCTGGGCGAAGCGTTCGACTCCGACATAGAGCAGATGATTACGAATGCGCTGGATCCCAAAACGGCCCAACCGATCACCTGCAGCATCGGCCCCCCATTTTGACCATGGCGGGAATGCAGCAGGCATGATGCCTGCTACCGTTGTGTCCGTGCGTATGTATTGGTGGTTTACCGAGTCGGCCCTAGGTGGGCCTCGGAGCGTCACCACGCACTGAGCGCACACATCTAGGACCGGCTCCAAGGCAGAGGCGTTTCGCCTCTGCCTTTTGCTTTGCCCCCACACATGGCGGGCCGGTCAGAGGGAATGATCGGTCCGCAGGAAGGACATCCGATCATGACTACCTCACCGAAGGTGCACAACAGACGCATCCTCAACGTCCGGCCATTGATTTCGCCGCGTCAGCTGCAGGAATCGTTGCCCCTCAACGGCAATGCCTATGAAGCGGTGGTCCAGGGTCGTCAGAGAGTCGTCGATATCCTCAACGGTGTTGATGATCGGCTTCTCGTCATTGTTGGACCATGCTCCTTGCACGATCCCGTCGCCGGCCTGGAATACGCCCATCGACTGGCCGACCTTGAAGGTCAACTCTCGGAGCAGCTCTGTGTGGTCATGCGGACCTACTTCGAAAAACCACGCACCACCGTGGGCTGGAAGGGTCTGATCAACGACCCCCATCTGGACGGGAGCTTCGCCGTCAACGAAGGGCTCTCTACGGCCCGTGCCTTCTTGCTCCAAGTGCTCGAGCTCGGCCTCCCTGTCGGTTGCGAATTCCTCGATCCCATCACCGCCGCCTACCTGGCCGACACGGTGAGCTGGGGGGCCATCGGTGCACGCACCACGCAGAGCCAGATTCACCGGCAATTGGCCAGCGGCCTTTCCATGCCGATCGGCTTCAAGAACTCGATCGATGGCGATGTTCAGAGCGCTGTCGATGCAGTGACCGCCGCGTCCGTTCCCCAGGTGTTTCCTGGCATTGATGACGATGGTCTCGGTGCCATCTTCGAAACCAGTGGCAATAGTGACGGGCACATCGTCTTACGCGGCAGCACGTTCGGTCCCAACTACGACAGCGAGAGCATTGAGCAGACGATGATCCGGTTGGAACGCATGGGCCTCCCCCGACGCGTGATCATCGACGCCAGTCACGCCAATAGTGGCAAGGACCACCTCAGACAAGCGGAGGTGGTCACTGAACTGGCCGATCAGCTGATATCGGGCTCAACCGAGATCGTTGGCGTCATGCTGGAGAGTTTCCTGGTAGCGGGCCGTCAGGAACTTGAGATGGGCCGTGAGCAGCATCTCGTGTTCGGGCAAAGCATTACTGATGCCTGCCTCAGCTGGGACGTCACCGTCGACGTGCTAGAGGGATTGGCCGCTGCCGTTGCCCGCCGCCGAGAGCGGTCGCAGCTCCTCGCTGTGAGGTAGCTCTCTCTATCGCTCGTTGCAGATAATGCCGCCGGCCAGGCAGGTCGTGGTCGTGGTGGTCGGAGCCTTCGTCGTCGTGGTCGTCGGAGGCACCGTCGTCGTGGTGGTCGGTATCGTCGGCAACGTTGGAGGGGTCGGCAGTGTCGACGTGGTCGTGGTGGTCGCAGCCTTGGTAGTCGTCGTGGTCGACGGGGCCTTGTGCTTCACCGGCTGCGTCGTCGGTGGACTGGTCTGATGAGTCACTGCCGCTGTCGTTGTCGTGGGCGGAACGGTCGTCGTGGTCGATGACGTGGTCGGAGGCGGCGGGATCGTGACGGTCGTGGTCGTATGGGAGTGACCCACCGATGCGAGGGATGGGAGCTTCGTAGTGGAGGGTGAGTGCAAAAGGAATGCGGCCAGGATGGCGGCGCCAAACACCACCACGCCCACACCGATGCCGAAGCGGATGTCACGGCGTGGCGCAGGTGCACTTCCGAAGTCAAATTCGCGGTGGATGTGTCCGGCGGACCTCAGCTCATCGTCATCCATTTATATGTTCCACCCCTCGGGGACCTCGCCAATCGGAGAGATCACTCTGTTGATTGAACAATCCTACCGGGCCGACCTTGCGGCCGATTGACCAGGTCACACGGCGAAACCGCTGCGGTGTAGCCCGAATTACCCCTGATGCTCGTCGGGGAGATCGATTTTGGCCCGTCTTTCATGTTGAGTGAACACGGCGCCAATGAGCTCTTCAGGCACCTCCAGTTGGTGAACCGCACCCGCTGATGGGCCTGCCTATTCGAGCACTTTATTGAGCAGCGTGCTCAGCGTCAGTTGCTCGGCTCCACTCAACTGTCGTGCCAAATCACCGATGTATTCGCCGACGTTGGCGCTGATCAGTCCAGCCAATCGAGAGCCCTCCTTGGTCAAACTGACCCGAACTGCTCTCCCATCGTCGTCACTCGAGGATCGCGTGGCCAGTCCACGAACCACAGCACGGTCAATCAGCCCGCTGACCGATGAACGCTCCAGCCCGAGGAATCCCGCAAGCTGGGCCATCGTCGGTTCCCGATCGCGGAGGATCCCGAGCACCCGAAGCTGCGTCAGGGAGAGGTCATGCTCGGCGGCCGTGCGACTCAAGTGAGCCACGATGATGAACGACGTCTGGACCATGCTGTCCCGCAACTGCACGGAGGTCTGTTTGTGGTTGGGAGAGGCAGGCACCATGCCAAAAGATTACCTTGCATTAGTTCGTATTACCATCTATTTTAGTTCGTATTACCACTTAGTTTCTCCAGATTCCCAGGACGCCCGACGGGAGCACAGGCATGCGCGCAGCAGTTGTCACTTCATTCGACACAGCACCCAAATACCAGAACTTCCCAGCCCCAATTCCGCAGACACCCAACGAAGTCGTGGTCGACGTCATTGCGTCTGGACTGCATCCTCGGGTGCGATCTCAGGCCAATGGATCGCATTACACCAGCACCGATGAGCTTCCCCTCGTGCCGGGTTTCGACGGTGTGGGTCGCGCCCCCGATGGCTCCTTGCACTACTTCATCTTGTCCGACACCACCATGGGGACAATGGCACAACAGACGGTGATCGACCGGCGACGGAGCATCGAGTTACCTGACGATTGCGATCCGGTTCTCATCGCTGCCGGCATGAATCCGGCCATGTCGGCCTGGGTCGCGCTGCGGCGACGCATCACCTTTGCCGCTGGTCAGCGCGTGCTCGTGCTGGGTGCCACTGGCAATGCCGGCAGGATGGCGGTGCAAGTGGCAAAGCACTTCGGCGCCAGCCACATTGTCGGCGCGGGACGGGATCCCGACCGCTTGGCCTCGCTGTTGGAACTGGGTGCAGACGCCACCGTGTCTCTGCAAGGCACCTCCGATGACGTTGCCCGAGCGTTTGCACACGCCGCTGGCAATGTCGACGTCGTCATTGACTACGTATGGGGCGAGGCCACGGTTGATGCCATGGTGGCAATCGTCACGCATCGTACGAACCAAGAGCAGCCATTGACGTGGATCGAGATCGGTTCGGTGGGCGGTAGCGCTGCTGCGCTTCCGTCCGCGGCGTTGCGCTCCATCCCACTTCAGATTGTCGGGAGCGGTCAGGGTTCCGTGCCAGCCAGTGACTTCCTGGCCGAGCTGCCCGAATTGTCGGTCGCACTGAGCGACGGCACGTTGGAAGTAAACGCACGCCCGGTACCGCTGTCGGATGTTGAAGCAGCGTGGGCCGACAACGACGGCAGCCAACGCATCGTCATCATGCCGTAGCGATTCGGCATAGGTGGCGACGGGCTTACGTCTTTTTCTTCGCCGCCTTCTCCGCCACGGCGGCTTCGTTGGCCGCCACCGAAGTGCGGATCAACTGCTTGAACGCCGTGGCGTTCACCTTTTCCCCTTGCCGGAAGTCAATCGCCCGGCGCACATTCCCATCGAGACTGGAATTGAAAAGGTGCTTGGGGTCTTTCAGCGCGGCGCCCCTGAAGAAGGTCAACTTCACCACTTCTTTATAGGTTTCTCCCGTGCAGATGCCCCCGGCGTGGGCCCACACTGGAACGCCGGGTGAAGTGGCCTTCACCCACTTCCATTCCTCGACTACTGCCGGGTCGGCATCGTGGATCAGGTAACGAAGGTGCGACAGCATCTCGCCCCGCCAATCCCCCAAATCCCGTATGTGTTTGGTGAGAGTGGCGGCCGCAGCCTTGTCATTCTCGTCCGATGTTGGCGTCATGAACGATCAGGGACTGCCACTTACGAGCGTCGCATACCAAGTGCCACTGGCAGTTTGGTTCGTCGAACATGACATAGTTCCTGGCTTATTTTTGGTATTCAATCCCGAGTTGGTGGTCACGCCCTGGTAGGTGGGTTCGCAGTCTTGGGCAACGTACAGAGTGATCTCCGTCCCATTCAAGGTCCGAAAACCCGAGTCGCCATCTCCAAAGTAGAAGGATTCGTTGGGAGTGAGCGTCAGTGTGGTTTCGGTATAGGTGGGGGAATTCCCCCACTCGTAATAGAAGTCGTATTGTGCCTGCGTCAGCCCGCCGCCGCCGGTTGCACAGCTCGGATTCGTGACATTTCCGTTGGTCTGCTGGGTCACCATTTCGGGTGGACCTTGCAATGGGACGCTGGGAGTGCTGGAAAGAGTCAAGTTATTGGTCTCACCAGTGAAGCCTTCTTCGACGCATTGCGGAGGCACGATGTTGTTCCCGGGAATGATTTGCTGAGATTCCAGCTTCGTGTTCTTGCCGAAGTAGGCCTCAGAACCTCCTCCATCCCCGTACACGCCGAACTCACTCACGTTCCAGTTGTCAGCCAAGTCCACCATGCTGTCCGGATTGGAGACGGAGTCAGCGTGCCCTCCACTGGTAAATAAAGTCAACCGATCGGTGCCACCTTGTACCGCACTCCCCTCAAGTTGAGTGCTGGCCAAGTCGGATGCTGTGAGCGGACCATCCGACACCCGTCTCGCTGGACTGTTCGTGTAGCAATCTCCGAAATACTTGTACCAACCGGTAGGGCAGGTGTTGCGGTAATAGATCAGCCAATACTGCATAAACACGAGGTTGGGATCCGTCGTGTAGATAAACTGCTGCCAGCCCAGGCACCGACTTGGATTGAGTGCGCCAGCGCACGCGGCAGACGAAAAAAATTCAGAGTTCATCTGGAGGGAAAACTCGTTTGGAAGGGGCTGCCCTCTACCTGCTCCTATTCCCGTTTCGCTAATGGTGGGCGTCACATTGGTGAAGGATCCAGTGTCTTGGGAGATCAAGCCGTTGACTTGGGCTGAGTAGTCGAGCCCGTTGCCAACGGTGCCCGGCGTCGGCGTCGCCGACCCGGTGGGCGGGGTCGTCACTTCCGGAGCGAAAGGGATCTCCGGGGCCACAGTGCAGGCAGTGGCTTCCCATTGCACGACGGGAAACGAAGCGCCATAGCAACCAGAGGTTGGAGTCGGATCTTGCGACTGAGCCTGCTGCCATTCGGCCACTGTCTGTGGACTTCCCTGTCCGGGCCCGGCGGGACTTCCAGGTCCAGTAGTAGCGCTGGCCGCAATGGCCGAGCCGCCACCAACCATGGCCAGAACCGTCAGAAGCATGATTGTCGTGCCGAAGGCGCCGCGCAGTGCGCCACTGATGCCGCGCCGCCCGGATCGACCTACAACCGACCGCCGCCAATTGATGCTCACAGTCAACGTCCCTTCGTTGGCCCCACCTCGCCATTCAGGATGCTAGGACCCATCTTCATGTGGGACAAGCGCCGTTAGTCGGGTTGGGGGATGTGGCGTGTTTCGATCACCGGCTCAAGATTCGTTTGGGTACTTTCCACCACTCAAAGCACGAAGGCTCTTCACTTGCCTGCTGCCCACGGCCCGGCGCGTGTCAGCGATCACGAACCGCCGCCTGCCACTGACAAGCTGTCGGTGGCCTTCAGCCTGGCTGACCATTTGTCCTCGACATGTCCGAACCTCCAGATGGCAAAGGCGACCACCCAGGTGAGAACGAACATTCCCACGATCACAAACCCTGCCGTGTTGATGTTGAAGTTCTCCATGAAGTCCCAGAAAGGTCCATGCATATGCAATTCCATCGGGAGGAGACCAAGAATTTCAATGGTCCCGATGAAGAAGCAGATCGACACCGAGAGTCCGGTGATGGCCAGGTTGTAATACACCTTGCGGACCGGATTGAGAAAGGCCCAGCCGTAGGCGACATTCATGAGGAGGCCGTCCGCGGTGTCCATCAATGACATCCCCGCCGTAAAGAGAATCGGCAAGCACATGATGGAATAGAAGGGCAAGGCCTGAGAAGCCAAGAGCGCCGTCGTCGCCAGCAGTGCCACTTCCGTGGCGGTATCGAAGCCCAGTCCGAAGACCACTCCGACGGGATACATGTGCCACTCCTTAGTGATCGAGCCCATCCACCGTCGAAAGTAGCGATACATCAAGCCACGATTTTGTAGTTGGCGCTCGAGTTCCGCCTCGTCATAGGTCCCTTGACGCATGGAACGACACACCTTGATGATGCCGGCCAGGATCACGATGTTGAGAAGGGCGATTAGGTAGAGGAACCCCGCCGAGATGACGGTGCCGAAGGCGCCACCGAACTGTTCCAGCCCTGAGCTGTTGTGGGACACGGCGCCGTAGACCGCCTTCTCGGCAATCACGATGCCGGCCCCTATGGCGATGACCACGGTCGAATGACCGAGGGAGAAGTAGTAGCCAACGCTGATTGGTCTTTTGTCGACCTTCTGCTCCCTCCGCTCGTTCATGAGCTTGCGGGTGACGTTGTCGATGGCTGAGATGTGGTCAGCATCAAAGGCATGGCGCAGACCGAGTGCGTACGCCGTGAGGCTGACGCCGATCCCGAGACCCTTGTAGTGGTCTGGCACGACGAACGCGATGAAGACACCAAACCCGACAAGGTGCAGGGCGACGATGACTGCCAACATTCCCCAGGATCGGCGCCGATCGGTAGGGCTGAGTTGGGAAAATGCAAAGCTGACTCGACGGCCTGGAATCGTCGAAGGAGTCAATGACGACGAGCGGGGTGCCTCGATCACCGCCATGTTCATCCACCTCCTTCTCCGACGCGGCCAGCCGCTTCCGGTGCTTCCTTCACCACCATGATCCGCCCGTCACGTTTTAATGCAAATGAGTCGCATAAACAACTAGCTCGTATTACAGCGGGACAGATGGATGGGCGTGAAGGTGTCCCCAAGTCAAGGCCGAACGAGTGCGGCAAGGGGGTGAGGTGGAATCGACCTGAATAGAGACCCTAATGAGGGGGCCAAATCGGATGCAGTGGTCCATACCTAGGTCTGTTGCGTGCCGATCACAGGTCCCATCGCATGAACCAGATCGGCGGACCGTCGCCGGGCGCTTCCAACTCATCCGCCACTCGAAATCCCTATTGCTGGTAAATCGACACATTGCGTTCAATACCAGTCGACAGGAATGCGCCGAAACCCTCGGACCGAGCCCGAGCCAGACCGGTCAAGATCAAGGCGCCTCCGTAGCCCCGACCCGGTACTGCCGGATCGACGGCAATCGAGTCGAGCTGCCAAAGAGGATTCTTCTGGAACATTGGGTGCGCTCACGACCGTGAGATCCATCAGATCGTCGCCACATCGACGACGATTGTCCGCTGTCGCTCGGTGCGTCATACGTCTTCTCCCGCCCCCTGTTACTGGTCCGCTTGATTGAGTTCTCAGTCGGTGCGGTTCCGCTCTCGATGCGACTCGAACACCATGACGAAGGCCGGCACCCGTAGGTCCAGCGGGTACTGCTTGCGGTTTGGCACTGGCTCTATCCCTCTCCGGGGCTAGAGTGATGTGGCCTGGGTTTCTTGGAGTTGGTTTGCTTGAATTGTCATGCTCATGACCCGAAGGAGCGGTCAGCATGCCAAAGCACTACAGCCCCGAGTTCCGACGCAAGGTGCTCGACCTCGTCAAGGCCGGGAGATCGGTCGCTGAGGTCGCTTCAGACCTCGGAGTCACGGCAGCGTCGATCTACACCTGGCGCAATCAGGAACTAATCGACACCGGGCAGAAGCCGGGCCTCTCGAGCACTGACAACGCAGAGCTGGCGGCCGCTCGCCGTCGGATTGCCCAGCTTGAGACCGAGCTGGCTGTGACCAAGCGGGCCAATGAGCTGTTGAAGGAGGCGGTGCCCCCAAAAGGCGTTATTCGGCCATCGCGTTGATGGCCAGCGAGGGCCGGCCCATCCAGGTGGCTTGCCGGGTCCTCGAAGTTCCTGAATCCTCCTACTTCGCCTGGAGCAAGAGGGCACCGTCAGCCCGGTCCATTCGCCACGCCTGGCTCACCGATGTCATCACCCAGGTCCACGCTGAGTCGAGGGGCACCTATGGACATCGCCGGGTCCATGCCGAGCTCACATTGGGCCTGGGCATCAGTGTGGGACACACCGCCGTCCAGCTGCTCATGCATCGAGCGGGCATCAAGGGGATCGTCGGCAATCCACGGCGCAAACACATCCACCAGATTCCAACCGCCACCGACCTTGTCGACCGTCAGTTCGCTCGGGCGGCACCAAACCAGCTTTGGGTCACCGACATCACTGAGCATCGGACACGAGAGGGAAAGATCTACTGCGCGGTCGTTCTCGACACGTACTCCCGTCGCGTTGTTGGGTGGTCTATTGACTCCTCACCTAACTCCGCGCTGGTGACCAACGCATTAGGCATGGCCATTTCGAACCGCAATCCTTCGGCAGGCGGCATCATTCATTCGGACCACGGGGCTCAATTCACATCGTGGGCGTTCACACGGAGAGCGAAGGAGTCCGGTTTGCTTCCTTCCATGGGGTCGATCGGTGATTGTTATGACAACGCGATGATCGAGAGCTTCTGGGGTCGCATGCAGGTCGAGCTCTTGAACCGCAAGAGATGGCTGACTCGTATCGAGCTGGCAAACGCCATCTTCGAATACCTCGAGATCTTCCACAACCGTCAACGACGTCACAGCTCGATCGGAATGCTCACCCCAATCGAATATGAGATGCTCGATCTATCCCAACAACCAGTGGCATGAATTCCAGCAAGCTGGCTCTACAAAACCCAGGCCACATCAGAGCCTCCACAATTCCCGGTGCGATTCAATACAGAGAGTGGACGAGGTCCCTGCCATTCTGAAGCGAGCAGCGTTGCGCGGACGCAAACAGGGGCAGGTATTGACCTACAGGGACGGGTCAACCATGTGCCCCAGGTCTAAGCTCCCATCCATGCTCGTTACTCATTCATCGGACCGTGTTGCCGAGGTAACGCAAGAGATCCAATGAAATCACCCCTTTCCGAACACCAGTCTGAACAAGTGGGAGGGTTGGCGTATTCGTCGCCACCAAAGTGGATGTCACCGCTTGACTGGTTCCGTCGAAAGTTCGGCTACCGGATAAAGGTAGGGGCTTTCATTTGTGATCGGGTCCTGAAACACGTTCCTCCCACATACGACACGGAGATCGTGCCTGGTATATTTGCTCGATTGGATTTCGGACAGAACGTCGCCCGCTTCACATGGTGGTCTGGACGGCACTACGAGGCGCCGACACCCCGAATCATTGAAAAATGGTTAGCCGACGCTGAGAGATTCTTCGATGTCGGTGCGAACTGTGGGTGGTACAGCTACCTCGCCCTATCGTCATCGAAAGCGGAGGTGCATGCATTTGAGCCAGTCCCCACTTTGATTGAGCAAATGCAGGCCACAAAGTCCCTCAACGGGCTCGATCGATTTCACCTTCACCAAATGGGCGTGGGTGACACCAACGAAGAACTTCGCTTCCATCTCATCGCGGACGAGACGAGCTACTCCACATTTGGGCCTCACCCCGACTTTGTCGCCGATCCCGGTGTATCCGTCCCAGTCGTGACCTTCGATCAATGGTGCGAAGAGGAAAGAATCGCGCTGCCCGACCGGCCCGCTTGGGTGTTGAAGATGGACACCGAGGGTTTTGAGGCCAAGGCACTGCGGGGCATGAAGAACGCTCTGACTGCCCACGCGTTTCTGGGGATCGCCATTGAGATGAACGAATTCTGCCTGGAGTTTTGTGGGAGCTCCATTGCTGAAGTGGAGCAATTGCTGAACGATTCTGGCTACGTCGTCGTTCCGCAGCGCCGTAAGGGGCGCACGCTGAACCAATTTTTCGTTCCCCGATAAGGCTGGCCTGGCCGATGGGCCTTCGCCTATCTGAGTGGGCCGAACGCATCCTTATTCGAACCGAGCTCGCCAGCAGATACGACTAGATCGAATTGGAATGCTGAATGCCCTCGGGCTCATAATTGTCTATTTGTACTTGACTTATTGTGTCTATCTGAGATAGACAGAAGCAATAAAGCGAACGGAACTTCTCAAGAAGCTGGCTGAGATCGGCATCTTGGAATTGGTCCGGGAGGGTGCAAATCACTCGCTCTATCGGGTGAATGGGGTCCTCGTCACGGTCCCGCGCCATCGAGAAATCGGAGAGGGTCTGTCGAAAGTGATTCTTAAGCAAGCGAAAGGCAGTGAGGAATAGATATGAGTCGAACGCTGTACACGGCACGAGCCAAGCGTGACGGCAAGTGGTGGTCCATAAGCGTGGCCGACCTACCCGGCGCACTGACTCAGGTTCGCCGGCTTGATCAGGCCGAGGCCATGGCTCGAGAAGTCATTGCACTGGTGCTCGACGTCCCAGAGGACGCCTTTGACGTCATGGTTACACCCGATCTCACTGAGTCACAGCGAGCCGCGCTGGATGCGCTCGACGAGGCTAAAGCCAATTACGAAAAGGCTGCTGCGGCCATGACAAAACGCCAACAGGACGTGGCCGCTCTGTTGGTCCGCGAGGATGGACTGACGGTTCGCGATGCAGCTGAGGTCCTGGGCGTTTCTTTCCAACGGGTATCGCAGTTGACTGCCACTGGCACACCAACAAAGGCAACGGCCTCGGCGTGGTCATCGCGTCGCTCAGCGTCAGCGAAACAAACAAGTAATTCGAAATAAGCGGCTCTTCGGATTCTGGTGGGCGCTAGAGGACTCGAACCTCCGACCTCAGCCGTGTGAAACCCTCCGACGACAATTCAGACGACGAGGCCTGACCTCGTTGTTTAGGCATACACGCAGGTGAACCTCCGTTTTCGAATGACAGTTCACCACTGACTGCGACAGTCGAAGACGCCAATTCCAGATTCCTGCGCGCCCAAGTCGCGCCCAAAATAACCCGCTATCTCAGGTGAAGACGTTGGAACCGACCGCGGAAGTCGTTTGCTACCGGCTAACCCGCCACAAGCGGCACTTATGGGGCAGCTTCTGGAATCAGGAAATACGCTTGAGGTATGCGGCTAAACACCGAGGAGCAGCGTCGCCTTAGCCTGATCGAGTGGTTGGCAGTACAGGAGCGGGGACTGCAGAGTGTTGAACCGGTCTACGAGGGCCAGGCTCGCTCGTTCGAGCTTTCCCGGGACGATGTAAGACACCTTGAGGCGCAGGGCTTGGTGACCAGTTACTTTGCCGGGGGCGCACTCCCCCAGGCCCAAATCACCTCCAACGGCCGCGCTTGGGTGGAGGATATTCAAGGTCTCCGAGAAAACAAGATCGAGCGTCGGTGGGCATGTCGAACGGGACTGGTCCAGTGGCTCGATCACGTCGGAGCCGACTCGGAGACGGCCCTCAAGGCTCTTGATGGATTCTTGAGCGATGTGCGCTCCGATTTCTACGGCCAGGCCTTCACGCTCGAGGAAATGGATGCTGCCGCCGCCTGGCTTCAGGAAAAAGGCCTCATCGATGGTGTTCCTATTGGGGAGCGGGTGGGGCCGGCTTCTGCCCACCTTACGAGTAGGGGTCTGGACTGCATCGAGCGTTTCGGCGGTGATGCGCGCCAATTCGGATCTGCAACCGACCAAGCCCGAGTAGGAGATACCACTTTCAACGTCAATGCTGTTGGTCCCGTTCAGATAGCGACCGGGCCGGGTGCTACTCAGCACATCGAGATCCAAGAGGCTGTAGCCCAGAACCGACTGGCGGTTTCCGGATTGGTTGAAATCCTTAAGGCCTTCGGTGTCAGTGACGCGGAAGAACTCGAGCCTCTCTATGACGACGCTGTCGAGGCGTTAGGTGGTGGCGAGCCCAAGAATGAACCACTTCATCGATTTGCCGAACGTGCCAAAAGTCTTGCTGGAAAAACGGGCAGCGTCGCCGCGACGGCAGCTGTCTCAAGCCTCGCAACCGCCATCGTCACAAATGCTCTGCACCTGCTTCCAAGCATCCACTGAGCTAGTACCCCGACCGAAATCCGCCACCCCTTGACCAAGCCTCGCATCAAGTCAGCAGAGCCGCGTCCGGCCAACGATGGGCATTGCCTAATCCCAGTTCGCCGGGACGAATTCAGGAGTTGGGAGTCTGAGCGGTGACCAACAAGATTCCGACCGACGACTTCTCGGCGGTGAGAAGGGCGCAAACAGCCATCCGGAACGCGGTGGGTAGAACCCGGCAGGCGGAGGGCAGTCAGGACAGCGATCTCATCTTCGTTGGGTATGTCGAGACGGTGATGTGGTTCTGCGCCTTAGACGACCTTTTGGAACACATGGAACCGGTGACGTACGCGCTACGGCGGGACGCCGATCCTGGTGGCCGTGTGCTACATGGCCTTCGGTGGGCACGCAACCAAGGCGTTCATCAGCTCATGTCGCTGCACCGGATCGCTGGAGGTTTGACGTTTCCGATGACATTTCCGGCCCGATTTGACGTCCACGCTGTCTGGCTCGAGCGCTCCAAGACCGCCCCAATGGCGCGCCGACAACCCAGCAATGAGGTTCCATACGACCAGTACGTAGCCGGGAGGTCGGTTGCCGACACCATTGGCGCTGCGCAGCAGTTTCTCTGGGAACGAGCTATCCCAGACTTTTACAAGGATCAGCTGCCCTGGGAATAGCGCAGGCATTGCCACGCCTCGCGCCTCAGTACGCCGAGTCCAAGCCGAACCCCTCTGAGAGAATGTGATCGTGCCTGACGAGGGATCCATCGAAGTGGTCTGTGTTCCTTGGAAAATCAATCGCTTCCTGAGGTTTGGACTCCTCGTCGACGGTGCGGAGCACGGCACGCTGCGCTACGGACGACGTATCGAAGTTCACACCGTGGTGGGTCCGCATTCGGTCGGGATCACGTCAGTTGACCGGGGCACGTATGAAGTGGATGTAGATGTTCCGGCTGGAGGGAAGGTCAATCTGGCGTGCTCGGCTGACAGCACTGGATTGTCGGCAGCGCAAAGGAGCATCATCACCGGAGTCTGGGATGGTCCCTCGCCGCTGGCACTCTGGGTTATCGACAACGAGGATTGGTCCGACGATCCAAGTCCCTCGGGTTGGAATTGGTGGATGACCGGCATACAGAACCAGGAGGCACTTGCTCATTCGCCCCGACCATTCCTTCGTGTGTTCTATTGGCTGACCATCAAGCACTACGTGATCTGGTGGCTTCTTACCACGGTCGGATTTGGGTTTCTCTTGAGCTCGTCTCTCTCGCTCAACACTCCCCGGGAATTCGTCTCCGCACTCTGGGCCTTGATGGTTGTCCTCAGCGCTGTCGTCATGATCGTCAGGGCAACCGCACGACGCAGACCAACAATGGGTGAGGAGTCGGTACCCCCAGAAGTCCAACTGCGGGGGGATTAGGGGCTGGTGCCATCTCAGCCGGACTGGTATTCATTTCTGACGCACCTATCTCATCTACCCAAACATCGATGGGTAGTTTTTCGACAAGAACACCGTCGGGCCCGGCTTTCCAATCAACTTTTCAAGTAAGAACGTATCCGCAGCGCTCGCCGCGGGGCCAAGCACCGCCCCTGCAATCGGGATAAAGCCTGCACCTGTTGTCAAGGCAAAGCGGACCGCGTGACCTGTGCGACCTTCAACTATCTCTGCTGCTCGTCCGCGCAGACTGTCGAACCGACGCTGAATCTCATCATCGGTTTCAGAATCGACTTCTCTCAACCACTTGCGAAATTCTTTGCACTCGTCTGAATCACGCAAATTCAGCAACTTTCGTACATCAATCTTCACTCCTTCGGGAAGGCCCGAAAGCTCCGGAAGGCCGCCGAGTCGGACGATACGGTCAAATCTGTCCTCCTGGACCTCAGGGTCCAGCGAACGAAGGAGAAACCCGACCTTGTCTTCGAAGAGGGGGAACTCATCATCCTGAAATCCGGTGACTCCCTGCAGATGCTTCATGAGGTGGATTCGAATATTGATGCCAGCCATTCCCAGAATTGCCCTCTCGATTAGCGAGTGAGCCTCCTGTGCTCCAACGAGTTCGGGAAGATTCGTGTCGATTCGGAATTCGTCATCGCCAAGATCGATGACATCAATTTCCGGAGGTTCTGCAATCGCGACGCCCCTCCTCGTCCCTTCTCTGCGAATTGCAGCCCACAGCGTGGGCTTGCCGGTGACGATCTCTTTTATGGCGTCGGCAACTCCATCAGTCCCTGCGGATGGCGGATAAGTGCCAATCATGGGTACAAGAAGTTGCTTCAATTTGATGATCTTCTTAAGTGGCCCCCGTGCCTGTTTGAATACCTGCAACGAGTCGCTGATGTGCTTGTCACGTTCTGCGGAAACGAGGCCAACTGTGGCCAGTCGATAAGAACACAAGGGTAAAGGTCCACCCCTATTCTCGTTTGCTTTAAGGATTCCAAGCTGACCAACCTGGCCCGCCGTCATTGCATCAGAAATGATGCTGACCGCTCCGGAGTCAATCAGGGACATCACGCCGTCTACTCCGAAGGTCGAAATAAGGGCTGGGAACTCGTTCAGCCGATTTGATTCCAATGTGCAGTGTTCGAACAGGAGCAATCGCCGAACGAGGGCGCCAACGTCAACGTTGACCTGGTCATCTTTGACAGACGAAATGGGGCCCAGGTGATGGTCTCGAAGTTCCACACCAAGATGTTGCCATTGCGGTGTCTCGCTTCTCGCCACCGGGTGCATCCCCAATCGCCGGGAGAGCGTCTAAGGGATCCGAATGTTTCGGACATTCACGAAGTAGAGGCGTTCCTCGTGCGGATCAGCGATCCGAAACGAGTACCACCGTTGTTCTTTGAGGAGCCGCAACGCCTCGAGAGTCGAAACTGGCTCGGAATCTCCATCCCAAGCACCCCGGTAGAGCTGCACCTCGCCCTCGGAAACAAGTTCGCCAAGGGCCTCTGCTACGACCTTCGCTGCATCTTCGCCGGATGCCGCAGCAACAACTTCTGGGTCCGCCATGGCCTCGGGAATTGGAATCCAGTCTTCAAGGCCGAGGTCCAATAGGGCCGTTCGAAGCGGGTGGCTGCTCATAGCCCTAGTGTCCCATTCGGCGTGGTGCCCGAGCACTCAGGGTGCCCCCTATCGCCGGAACGTAGGCGCTTGCTGTGAACCTGAGGATTCGACGCGCTTGCTCGAGTGAGCGGGACATTGAAGTGGACGGAGCTGCACAATCCAAGTAGCTGTCGTCGGCGGGCCGCCGGCTGAGCGGTGCGCGGTGGAAGTTCCCTCCCCCCAGATCGGAATGACAGCCAAATGTCCCAGCCCCAATTGAGTAGCAACCCCAAATGACACGGCCTCATTAGAGCTCTCTATTCACTCAATGGCGCCGAACCCTGCAACACCAACCCTCCGACACTCGCCCTACGCACATTTACGGATGGATGAGAGACACACTTGTTGGTTGCGCGGGCGCAACCGACAGGCACGTCAAGGGCTCAACCTCAAAAACCCAATTGACGAAACTCCGGCGGCATTCATAAAGGGATAAAGATCGCCATTCATTTGAATCCACCACGGATCTCGCCCCGCCGCCGTAAACTGTCCCCCAGTCCAAGGAGGGCGATCATGGGTTCCGAGCCAGAGGCATACGAGATCAACCGCCGGGCTGCCGCCGTGAACGAGCTCCTCCGCCAGATCGGCTTGTCGGACGGTGCGGAGACGGAATGGTGGAACTACCGGGCCTATGACGAGTTGGGCGGTCTCACGCCCACTCAGGCCTGGCTGAAGGGCGACCACGAGGCGGTCGTGAAGCTCATCGCTGATTGGTATGCGACCACGGAGCGGTCGGCCGAGAAATTTCGGAACGATCCCGACTTCATGGATTCACTTCGTAAAAACAGTGCGGCAATCGCCAGTCAATCTCAGCGCTCCGCTTAGTGCCGCTGGGCGATACCCAGGCCCTACGGGCCTGGGGCGAACGGGATAATCCGCCTTACCGCCTATGGCGGCGTGTCGAACTGTGGGTTCTCGGCCTCGACCACACCCCATGGCAAGCGCCGAGCGTGCCTCTCACCTTCAATGCCGGCGAACCCACGGAGATTCGATACGCCGAATTGCCCGGGGCCGATGGCGTGAAGGTCTTCTACGAACATGAGCATCGAACCGGGCTGGTGAATCTCCTGCACGTCGGCCACTGACGGCCATTCGATATCCCCACCGACTGGGCGGAGGGCTCCCCGGGAACGCCAAAAGTGCTCGGTGACTTCCCCACGAACGCCCACGGTTTCCCATGAACGACCAATCGATCAGCGGAAAGTCAAACTCATCCGGGTCGCCTTGGCTTCTTTGCACCATCGCGCCTTATGACCATCGGATGTGGAGAACCCCATTTTTCGCGGAAGTTGGTCCCGTAGGGAACCCGATGGGGAAGTCGCGGGGGCACAATGCGCCTCAGCGGCCCGTCGATTCTCCGGGTCGGCGAGACATTTCTCGGCATCTGCACACCTAACCCGCATAATGGAGGAACCCCATGACCGAGAGCCCGACCGCAGCGACGCCCAGCATCGGACGTCTTCTGGACCTCGCTGGTGCTGCGGCCTACCTCAACGACAGTCCGCGCCATGTCCGCAGCCTCTGGGAGCACCGTCAGATCGCCGCGGTACGAATCGGCCGCAAGGTCAGGTTCGACCCCAGGGATCTCGATCGCTACATCGAGTCACAGCGAGTCGAAGCCATCCGATGATCCAGCCACTGGAAGACCAGACGTGACCGACCGGAAGCGTCGCCACTTCGGCTCCGTGCGTAAGCGTGTCTCGAAGCGTCATGGTGACAACTGGGAGGCCGCCTACTGGCACGAAGGGCAGCGGATCGTCGCCGATCACCACTTCGCCACCAAAGAAGAAGCCAACGCCTGGCTCGACGCCAAGAACACCGAGATCCGCGCTGGCCGCTGGATCGACCCCGCCGGCCGGAAGCTCAAGTTCTCCGAGTGGGCCGAGCTGTGGCAGACCACCACCGTTGACCTCAGGCCCTCGACCCGGGATCGGGACCTCGGCTACCTCAATCGCTACGTGCTCCCGACGTTCGGGCATCAGTCGATCGGCAAGATCGACTACATGGCTGTCAGTAAGTGGGTGGCCGAGATGCTGGACCCTGGACCACGGCCATGGTGGGACGTCGAGAAGGAGCCCGATCGTCGCCGCCGGCCGCTGTCCGCCTCGACGGTGACCAAAGCTGGTCAGGTCATGGGCAAGATCATGGCCATGGCGGTACGGGCCGGGAAGATCTCGAGTAATCCGTGCGACGGCATCAAGCTGCCACGCATCGAACGACGCGAGATGCGGTTCCTCAACACGGCCGAAGTCGACCAGCTGGCCCAGTCCATCGACCCCGCCTTCCGGGCCGTCGTCTATCTCGGCGCCTTTGGTGGTCTCCGGGCCGGCGAACTGTTCGGCCTCCGGCGGGACAGGGTCGACGTCCTGCGCCGGCGGGTGGACATCTGCGAAACGGTGGTGGAGGTGGCCGGGCTGCTCTATGTGGGCCCGCCCAAGACCCGGGCTGGGCGTCGTATCGTCCCACTCCCCCAGATCGCCATCGATGCGCTGGTCGAGCACATGCGGGTCCACCCCGGCGACCCGACCGACTACGTCTTCACCGCTCCCCACGGCGGGCCGGTCCGCCTGGCGTCGTGGCGCAGCCGTTTCTGGATCCCGGCAGTCAAAGCATCGGGGCTGGCCCACCTCCGGCCCCACGATCTACGTCACACCGCCGTCGCTCTGTGGATCGCCGCCGGAGCCAGCCCGAAGGAAGCATCCGTCCGTGCGGGTCACACCTCCGTCAGCTTCACCCTCGACCGCTACGGGCACCTCTACCCCGGCTCTGAAGATGCGGTGAACGACCGCCTCGACGCCATGGTGGCTGAAGGTCGCAAGCCTCTTGCACCGCTGCAAGTCGTCCGCGATTGCGACGATTCTGGCGACGATAACGATGTAGATCGCGCCCAAGTCGCGCCCAGTTCTGAATTGCCGGCGCCGACCGAAGCAGTCGTGGTGCCCCTCATCAGGGGCGGAGTGAGTGGGCGCTGCGGGACTCGAACCCACGACCTCAGCCGTGTGAAGGCTGCGCTCTAACCAACTGAGCTAAGCGCCCGAATATTGAGGCTCACCTGAATCGGTGCACCGTAGTGCCCTGGGAGAACCCGTATTGGGAATGCAGATCGTACAGCCAATCGGCGTGAGCGGGACTCAAAGGCACCGCGCACACCGATTGGCTGGCCTTATCCGGTCGACGACCGGATTCAGGCGTCGACCACCCTCAACCTCAGGTCGGCACCGCTCCCACAATGTTGTTGACGGTGACGTGGTCGCCGGGCAGTGAGCCGGGGAAGGTGGCATCGCCGAAGGCGAAAATGCCGCCGTCTCGGCCGATGAGCAGGTAGCCGCCGCCATCGGGGCTGGGCACCAAAGACACGATGTTGGACACCGAGACGCCCTTGGCTGGTAATGAACCCGAGCTGACCGCGTTGCCGAAGTTCGACACCGTGCCGTTGTTTGAGGTCAGCCAGTAGCCAGCGCCACTGGGCGTGGCTGTGATTGAGACAATCGGGCCGCTGGCGGCGTTGCCCAGGGCGGCGGCGTTGCCCAGGTCATAGACCATGCCGGTTGAAGACACCAACCAGTAACCCCCGTCGCCGGGAGTGGTGGCGATGCCGACGATGTTGTTCACGTGGACACCTTCACCGGGCAGTGAGTTCAAGAACGGAGCGTCGCCGAAGGCAAAGACTCCCCCGTCGCGACCGACCAGGTAATAGCCCTTGTCGTCAGTGGTGGGCACAATGCCGACAATGTCGTTGACCACCACCTTGAGACCAGGCAGTGAGTTCTCGAACGGAGCATCACCAAAGGAGAAGACCCCACCATCCGAACCAACCAAGAAGTAGCCCAGATCGTCTGCGGTAGGCACAATGCCGACGATGTTGTTCACGTGGATGTGCATGCCCGGCAAGGAGCCGTAGAACCCGCCGCCACTGCCGAAGGCAAAGACCCCACCGTCGGAACCGACGAGGTCATAGGCGCCATTCGATGCCGGCGGGCTGATGAACGAGCTCACCGTCAGGCTGAAGGTCCAGGTTCCAGAATCACCCGAGGTATCGGCCATGGTGCCGCCCACGGTGTAGGTGCCTGGGGACAGGTTGGTGGCCGATGAGATGGCTCCTGAGGTGTTGATGATGACTTGGCCCGTGTTGGCCGATGCAGTCTCGCTGTAGGTCACGGTGCCGCTGGCGTTGGTGACCGTCAGTTGGCCCGAGTATCCCGCATTATCCAGAACAGTGGCACTGCTCGGAGAACCTTGCTCGAGTGTCTTGGTGCCCACCGTGAGCGTGAAGATCCATGTGCCGACGTCGTTAGCCGTGTCGGCGTCATTGCCGCTCACCGTATACGTTCCCGCCGCCAGACCGGCGCTGTCCGAGATGACACCAGCCGACGAGACCGTGACATCAGGCGAATCGCCTGATGGTGCCTCGGAATAGGTCACGGTGCCAGTGGCGCCGCTCACTTCGAGCTGACCCGAGTAGGCCGTGCCCGTCGGCGTCGAGGCCGACGTCGCAGATGTCTGCGTCAGCACGCTGCTACTCACCGTTAAGGAGAAGGTCCAACTTCCCGAGTTGTTCACCGAGTCAACGTCAGTGCCGCTTACCGTGTAGGTCCCGAGTGGGAGGGTGGCCGAACCAGTGATGGCTCCGCTATCCGACACTGCCAAGTTGGCGTTGGAGGTGGTCACCTCTGTATAGGTCACTGTCCCGGAGTTACCGGTCACGTTCAACTGTCCCGTGTAAATACTGCCGAGCGCCACTGTTGCTGACGTTGGCGTTCCCTGTTGCAATCCCGATCCGACGGTGAGGGTAAAGGTCCACGTCCCCCCATCATTCAGGGCATCGCTGTCGACGCCGCTAATCGTGTAATTGCCCACGGCAAGATTCGTAGCGCCAGTGATCACGCCGGCCGACGTCACGTTGAGTCCGGTCACCGGAGCACTGTTCTGCGAGTAGGCAACCGTCCCCGTGTTGCCTGTGACTGCCAGCTGCCCGTTGTAGCCGGCACCTGACGCGACCGTGGCCGTTGTTGAAGACGACTGCACCAGTTGAGTGCCGCCCGATCCGACGGTGAGTGAAAACGACCACGTTCCGGCGTTATTCACAGCGTCGGTGTCGAATCCGCTCAGAGCGTATATGCCGTTCGTGAGCGTGTCCTTGCCCACTATGACGCCAGCCTTAGAGATGGTGAGGCCAGAAACGTCCGGACTGGTGGTGTTGTAAATAACTGCTCCCACATTGTTCGTGGTCGTCAGTTGCCCGTTATAGGTATTTCCAAGGGCGATATTCGCAGCGATCGGATTTCCTTGGATGAGGTTGGCTCCAACAACGAGCGTGAACGTCCAGATGCCCGAATTCCCACTTGCGTCCTCTTCAAAACCAGACACTGAGTACGTTCCAGAAGCAAGACTTGGCGGCGCAAAGATTGCACCTGTCTTGCTCACCGACACGTCGAGAGTGTCCCCGGCGGTCGCGGAGTAGGTCACTGCTCCTGTTGCACCTGCCACATTCAATTGGCCCGAGTAACTAGACCCCGCTGGCACGGAGGCCTGTGTCGGTGCGAGCTGTTCGAGTTCGACCGTAACTTCAAAGGCCCATGTACCGGTTTCACCATTGCTGTCGGTGTCATCGCCAGTTGCATTGTACGTATTTGGTCCGGCCGTGTCTGGAACAGCGATCTCACCGGTGGGACTGACCACGATGTTCGGTGTTCCACTGGTCTGCGTAAATGCCACGGTGCCCAGATTGCCGACGCTGCTGGTGACAGCGACCTGGCCCACATATCCCTGACCATTTGGTACGACCACGCTCATGGGATCTGACTCCACGATCTTGCCGCCGACAAAGAGTGTGAACGTCCAGGTCCCCTCATCCTGGGGGGTGCCGTTGTCACTATCAGTACCGGAAATTGTGTAGGACGCTCCCGGAGCCAACGTCACCGCACCAGTGATCGCTCCGCCGCCCGTCACCGTCAACCCGGCTACAGCTTGGCTCGTCAGCAAATAGGTCACCGTGTTGGCGCCCGCGCCACTCACCGTGAGCTGTCCCGCATAGCCACTTTCATTCGTGCCGTTCATTGTGAAGGGCATATATGCAGTGGTGGGAGACGTCTGCGTCAGGATGCCACCAACAGTCAGCGTGTATGTCCAGGTTCCGAAGTTGTCATTTGAATCAGTGGCCGTACCCGTAACGGTGTAGGTCCCGGGGCTCAGATTGGGTGGAGTAGAAATGTCGCCGTTGGTCTGGACCGAGAAATCGGCGATATTGGCCCCACCCGTTGCCACCACGTCAACCGTGCCGAGGGCAGGAGTCGTCGCCGTGAAAACAATCTTGTCGGCAAGTGCCGTTCCAAATGGCACGTTGCCCGTCATCGACATAGCCGTCTGGTTGAGCTTCCCTCCGACTTTCAACTTGAACGACCATGTCCCCGAATTGGGCGTGGGATTCGCATTGTCCGTGTCTGTACCGCTTACCGTGTGCGTCCCTGGTGCTAACGATGCGTCGCCGCTGATATCGCCCGATGCATCTACGGTGAGACCCGTGACAAACGTGGTGGTCGTATAGGTCACGGCTCCGACAGCGTTCGACACTGAGAGGGTGCCGGTGTAGCCCGCCCCTTGGAATACCATCGCCGAAGTGGTGCCGTTCTGGTTCAGCGTGGCAGCCCCGGCCGGAGATGAGAGGGCGAGGATTCCCCCCGTCGCCAGTATGGGGGCGAGCGCCGCAACCGCGATTCGTGAGCGGAAGAGGTTTCGTCCTCGCCCTGAAGGACGTCCGCTCCGGTGAAGAAGGCTGAATCGGTTCATCTTCGACAATTCCTCTCGGCTCGACGCCTCGGAACGGACGTGCGCGAAACGCGAACGCCTTTGCAATTAAGGCTGACGATGCATCTTGTGACAGTGGTTCATCCCTGTCAAATGGTTGTTGGGGTGCTCAAGACCTGGTCAATGGGGGTCACATCGCCAATAGGCAGAGGCATTATGCCCATTGTCGACCACCCTCAACCTCAGGTCGGCACCGCTCCCACAATGTTGTTGACGGTGACATGGTCGCCGGGCAGTGAGCCGGGGAAGGTGGCATCGCCGAAGGCGAAAATGCCGCCGTCTCGGCCGATGAGCAGGTAGCCGCCGCCATCGGGGCTGGGCACCAAAGACACGATGTTGGACACCGAGACGCCCTTGGCTGGTAATGAACCCGAGCTGACCGCGTTGCCGAAGTTCGACACCGTGCCGTTGTTTGAGGTCAGCCAGTAGCCAGCGCCACTGGGCGTGGCTGTGATTGAGACAATCGGGCCGCTGGCGGCGTTGCCCAGGGCGGCGGCGTTGCCCAGGTCATAGACCATGCCGGTTGAAGACACCAACCAGTAACCCCCGTCGCCGGGAGTGGTGGCGATGCCGACGATGTTGTTCACGTGGACACCTTCACCGGGCAGTGAGCTCAAGAACGGAGCGTCGCCGAAGGCAAAGACTCCCCCGTCGCGACCGACCAGGTAATAGCCCTTGTCGTCAGTGGTGGGCACAATGCCGACAATGTCGTTGACCACCACCTTGAGACCAGGCAGTGAGTTCTCGAACGGAGCATCACCAAAGGAGAAGACCCCACCATCCGAACCAACCAAGAAGTAGCCCAGATCGTCTGCGGTAGGCACAATGCCGACGATGTTGTTCACGTGGATGTGCATGCCCGGCAAGGAGCCGTAGAACCCGCCGCCACTGCCGAAGGCAAAGACCCCACCGTCGGAACCGACGAGGTCATAGGCGCCATTCGATGCCGGCGGGCTGATGAACGAGCTCACCGTCAGGCTGAAGGTCCAGGTTCCAGAATCACCCGAGGTATCGGCCATGGTGCCGCCCACGGTGTAGGTGCCTGGGGCCAGGTTGGTGGCCGATGAGATGGCTCCTGAGGTGTTGATGATGACTTGCGTGGAAGTGGTCGACGGCGTTTCCACGAAGGTCAACGTCCCGGTGGCACCGCTTACTGCGAGTTGGCCCGAATAGGCCGTACCGTCGGGCACGCTGACCGTCGTAGCCGAGGTCTGGGTGAGCGAACCGCTGGTGATCAGGAGCGTGAACGTCCAAGTGCCGGTGTTGCTGACACTGTCGATCTCCGTACCACTAATGGAATAGCTGCCATCGGCGAGGCCGCTGGCGATGGTGATGCCTCCGCTCGAAGAGACCATGACGTTCTTATAGTTGCCACTCTGCGTTTGGGTGTAGGTCACTGCGCCCGTGGCACCGGCCACACCGATTTGTCCACTGAAGACTTGGCCTGAAGCGACCGATGCGGTGAACGGTGCCTGCTGGACCAGTGTGACGGTGAGTGAGAAGGACCACGTTCCCGAGTCCCCCTGAGTATCAGAATCAGTGCCGCTCACCGTGTAGGTGCCTTGCGCCAGCGACGCGAGCGAGGAGATGGCGCCGGTACCGTTCACCACCAGGTTGGTGGCATCGGTTGACGCCGTCTCGACATAGGTCAACGGTCCGGGAGTGCCGGATGAGTCGCTCACCGTCAGTTGGCCGCTGTATCCGGCCCCGTCGGCCACCAACACTGCCGTTGGCGACGACTGTATGAGATTGGCGCCGATGGCCAGGGTGAAGGTCCAGACGCCGATGTCGTTGATGGTGTCGCTGTCAGTGCCGCTCACTGTGTAGGTGCCAACGGCCAAGGGTGCGTTGCCGGGCAGGTATGTCACGGCACCGGTCGACGACACGATCACGTTGGTCGAGTACGTCGACGTGTTCTCCGTATAAGAAAGTGTTCCTGTGGAACCGCTCACAACCAGTTGGCCGCTGTACGCAGTGTCGGCCGCCACATCACCGCTGAGGGGCGCGCTTTGAGGCAACGTGCCGCCCACGGTGAGCGTGAATACCCATTTCCCCTTGTCGGTATTGGAGTCTGCATCAGTGCCGCTCACGCTGTACGTCCCGACGGCCAGCGTCGATGCGGCCGTGATGACCCCCAGCGTGCTGACCGTGACATCACTGGAATCGGTCGACGTGGTCTCAGTGAACGTCAAGATGCCATTGCTGGTCACCACCGCCAGTTGTCCGCTGTACCCGGTACCGAAGGGAGTCGAATCCGACAAGGGTGCAGCCTGCGTCAATGCACCGACAGACACCGTGAAGGTCCACGTGCCCACATCGTGGGTCGGTGTCGCGCCGTCGGTGTCGGAGCCCGTGACGGTGTACGTGCCGTTTTGCAGGAAGCTCGGAACACTGATGTCGCCTGAGGCGTCCATCGTCACATCCACCGAATCGGCTGACTCATTCTCAGTGAATGTGACCGCACCGACAGCGCCACTGACGGTGATCCTGGCGGCATACCCAGCGCCGTGCAGTATCGACACCGAGGTAGGCGAGGTCTGAAGCAAAGAGCCCGTGCCGCTGGTGGCGCCGGCTTCGGCGGCCAGTGACACCACACCGGCCACCAAAAGGGTCACGGCTGCACAGGACATCGCCAGCCTCCGGTTGGTGCGCGGACGCCCTTGCTTAGGTGCGGACCGTGCCTCAAAACATCGCATTCGAGTGCTCCCTATCAACCAGGCCACTGACCTCGCCGCGCTTCCTTGTCAGCTTGCTGCCAATGCCGCCTTCACCAATGACCCGGTGAGATGCCGTTGTGTCTACCACCAATCGAAGGCCGAATTCCCGAGCCCGATGCGTGCTACAGGGACCCTCAAACGCCGCTGTGAACAGGCGATGTGGGGTCGCTCAAGGTGCGGGGTACCCTGAGTGGCGCATGTCCGACCTCTTGAATGGCGACGGAGAAAGACCGCCGAAGCTGAGTCAGCGTCTGTCTGACTCTTTCTTTAAATCGTCCCCGCCAGGAAACACGTCGCCTCCAGCCGAGGTGCTCACACCGGCCGAACGGCGCGCCGCCATGTCCGGACTTGATGTGAACGAGGTCAAGTGGGCCAAGGCCGGCCTTCTCCTGGCCACACTGCTCGGCGGCTACCTGACCTATTACCTGGCTGAGAAGCACCCCACCAAAACCGTGAAGTTGCACGGACACCTTCGCCAAGTGCCGATCTCGCAGTCATGGCTGTTGGTCTATGGCGCCGTGCTGCTCTTCTGCGTCATCGGCTTTGTCGGACTGTATTACCGCAAGCGCACCCTGGTGGTGTTCAGCATCATGATCGCCGGGTTCGCCATCACCGAGTTCTCCGCGCCCATCGGCTTCGCCTTCATCGTGTTGGGCGGCTGGCTGTTGCTACGGGCGTACCGGATTCAGCGATTCGGCACCGCCAACGCCAGACAGGCGGCTCGAGAAGCCGCCACCCGCCCACCGAGACGCCAGCGCAAGGCCGCCGCGGCGGCTGCGGCCAAGCCTGTGGTGCAAAAAGCTCCGAGTGCCAACAAGCGCTATACGCCAAAGGCGGCACCTCGGAAAAAGGTGTCCAAACCCATCGAATAGGTGGCTACTCAATCACCAAGGCCGAGCGCAGCAGCGCCAGCACGTCGGTGCGTCGGCGCACCAGTGACCGAGCCGTTGGTTCCTCACCGAGAGCGCGCAACACCTCCACTTCGGTCACCATGCCGATCACCGTGGAATAAATAGCCAAGAGAAGCAGCCGGGGATCGTGCCTCCGCATAGTGCCGGTGTCCATCTCGGCTTCCAGAAACGATGAGGCCCGTTGCACCAGTGGCTCGAGGGCCAGCGTCATTTGGGTGGCCGCCGGTGGTCCCAATCTTGCGACTTCCCGCAACAGGCCGAGCAATTCAGGCTGGCGCGCCGCCAGCCTGAACACTGACCGCACGACCGCTTCGACCCGCTCCCATCCCCCGCCGGCCGCGGCCAGGGCACTTTCGAGCGCGGCAGAGAGATCCTCGGCGCTCTTGGCGATCACCGCCTCGAGCACCGCTTCCTTCGATGGGAACCAGTAGAGAATGCTCTGCTTGGTCAGCTCGAGGGACTTGGCCAGGGCGTCAAGCGACGTGGCCTCGTAGCCAGGGTTGGCGAAGGAGGCCAGGGCAGCCCCCAGAATGCGGTCGCTCGTGCTGGGACGCGCCTCATCGTCCGATTGGGCTGCCGGCCCGGCCCGAGACTCCTCAGATGCCGTCACTTACCAAATGGTAGACAGATTTGCGATCGGATGGTAAACATTCCCGATGGCCATCGGCCGGGACCTCCGAGGGAAGCGATTTTTCATCACCGGTGCCACCGGATTTCTGGGCACTGCGCTGGTTGAACGCATCCTTCGCTGCATCCCCGAAGCAGAAATTACCGTGCTGGTTCGACCCGGCCGTCGAGCCGATGCTGCCGCCCGTCTGGCCCGTGAGGTCATTAAGAACGACTGCTTTGACCGACTCCGTGAGGAGCTCGGCGACGGATTCGCCGCCGAGGTGGAGCGGCGGGTGCGCGCCGTGCCGGGCGATGTGGGCCAGGACGGTTTGGGCCTGAATGACGCCGGGCGAGCCGCGCTGGCTGCAGCCGACATCGTCATTCACTCTGCCGCCACCGTCTCCTTCGACGCGCCGCTGACCCAAGCGGTCGAGATCAACCTCCTCGGTCCCTCTCGCGTGGGTGAAGCGGTAGCGGCGTCGGGTTCGGGTGCACACCTCATCGCCGTCTCCACCGCATATGTGGCCAGTACGCACCAGGGCGAAGCCAAGGAAGAGTTGCTCTCGGAGAATCGCTTCACGCTCGATGTGGAATGGCGGGATGAAGTGGTGGCCGCCCGTCGCCTGCGGGACGACCTCCAAGCGGAGTCACGTCGCCCCGCCATGCTGTCGAACTTCACCAAGAAGGGCCGTTCCGAAATTGGAGGGGCGGGCGAGCATCTGATTGCCAGCCGGGCCGAGAAGCTGCGCGAGGAATGGGTCACGACACAACTGGTGGACGCTGGCACGGCACGGGCCCATTCACTGGGCTGGCCCGACGCCTACCCCTTTACCAAGGCCATGGGTGAGCGCGCCTTAGTGGAGCAGTGGGCGGCCAACGTGCCCATCACCTTCGTACGTCCTTCCATCATTGAGTCGGCGCTGTCCGAGCCACGAGCGGGGTGGATCCGTGGCTTCCGTATGGCCGAGCCCATCATCGTGTCGTATGCCCGCGGCCTGCTGCGCGAGTTCCCCGGCGTGCCCGAGGGCATCATCGATGTCATTCCCGTCGACCTGGTCGTGGCCGCCATCCTCGGCGTGGCCGCCAACGGTCCGGCCCATCAACCCGGCCAGGGGCCTCCCACCGTGTACCACGTGGCCTCCGGAGTGCGGAACCCGTTCCGCTACGGCCACCTGGTGGAGTTGACGCAGGACTTCTTCAGTCGCAACCCGCTCTATGACGATCGGGGCCAGCCCATCAATGTGCCGGAATGGTCATTCCCCGGCCGTGGTCGCGTGCAGCGCCAACTTCGCCGGGCCGACAAAGCGATGACGGTGGCCGAGAAGCTCATCACCTCATTGCCCATCCGCGGCAAGCAGGCCGAATTGGCGGCTCGCATTGAGGATCGTCACGCCTTGGCCAAACGAGCCCTGGGCTACGTCGAGCTCTACGGCGCGTACACCGAGACCGATGCCCGCTATCGGGTCGACCGTCTCATTGAGCTGTGGGACACCTTCGACGACGGTGATCACGAACAGTTCTGCTTCGACCCCGGTGTCATCGATTGGGACGACTACGTCCATCGCGTGCACTTGCCTTCGGTGCTCGAGCACACCCGCGTCCGCACCAAGGCCGGCAAGTCCGTGGTGGAGAAGCGCCCAGAGCGCGCCCGCAAGGCCATCCTCTCCCCCGACCGCCACCTGGCCGTGTTCGACTTGGAGCACACGCTCATGGCCTCGAACGTGGTGGACACCTACGCCTGGTTGGCCAGCCGCCACCTTCCCCCCGCCCGCCGGGCCAAGTTTGTAGCGGACCTCGTGCGCCAAGCTCCATCGCTCCTGGCGCTCGACCGTCGGGATCGGGGCGACTTCCTGCGCTCCTTCTATCGCCGCTTCGAGAACGCACCCATTGCCCAGCTACGAGCCGATTCATGGGAGCTCTTCCACAAGCAGCTCCTCACTCGCTCCTTCCCCGAAGGGTTCGCTCGCGTCCGGGCCCACCGAGCCGCGGGCCACCGCACCCTATTGATCACTGGTGCGCTGGACTTCGTCATTGAACCCGTGCGACCGCTGTTCGACGACATCGTGTGCGCCCACATGGAGGAGCGCAACGGCCTGCTGACCGGGCACCTCACCGACCTTCCTCCCATCGGTGAAGCGCGAGCCATCGTTCTGTCCGAATACGCCGACGCCCACTCGCTCAACTTGGAGGAATCGGTGGCCTATGCCGACTCGGCCAGTGACTTGGCCATGCTTGAAGCAGTGGGCTTCCCGGTTGCCGTCAATCCCGAGTCCCGATTGGCCGCCATCGCCCGACGACGGGGTTGGCACGTGGAGCACTGGGCCAAGGCCGAAGGCGGTTCGCACCGCCCCCTGCCATTGGGGCCCTTCGACGTGAAGTCGCCCAAAGCGGTGATCGCCAAGTGACCACGTTGCTCTTTGAGCGTTCCATCCCTCGCTTTGCCGCCGCCCGCATTGCTTCCACCTTTGGCTCCGGACGCGGCGCCGGAGTCGGTCCGCTCCGATTGGTCGAACAGGACGCACCCGAACTCCCGGCCGAAGGATGGGTGCACGTCGAACCGTTGCTTTCCGGCATCTGCGGCTCGGACCTGGCCACGCTCGATGGTCGCAGTTCGCGTTACTTCGAAGACATAGTCAGCTTCCCTTTCGTACCCGGTCACGAGGTGGTCGGCGTCGTAGGGGCAGACACCACATCAGCCTCCGGTACGCCGGTGCCATCCGGATCGCGTGTAGTGCTGCAGCCGGTGCTGGGCTGCGCCGCTCGAGGCATCGCACCGCCCTGCCCATCCTGCGGCGCCGGTCATGTGGGCAACTGCGGCCATCTGGCCTTTGGACACATCCAGCCCGGACTGCAGACCGGATTTTGCGCCGACACCGGCGGCGGGTGGTCCACGGCAGGACTGGTCGCTCACTCCAGCCAGCTCTTCGTGGTGCCCGACGCGCTCAGCGATGCCGACGCCGTCACCGTCGAGCCGGTGGCCTGTGCCGTACACGCCGTGTTGGGTGCCGGCATCCGAGACGGCGACGTGGTGGCCATCATTGGAGCGGGGACGTTGGGGCTGACCGTCACTGCTGCCCTCACGCACCTTGTGGCCACCGGTCGACTCCCCGAGCCCAGCGCACTGATCGTCGGGGCCAAGTACGCCCACCAGCAGCGTCTGGCCCGCCAGTTTGGAGCCACTGAGGCACTTCCATCCGAACAGCTCACACGGGCCGTGCGGCGACGCAGCCGCTCGCTTTCCTTCGGCGGTGCATCCGGCGAGACCGCCACACTCTCGGGGGGTGCCGACATCGTGATCGACTGCGTGGGCAGCGCCCAGTCCATCGAACAAAGTCTGGCCATGGTGCGCCCGCGCGGCACCGTGGCCCTGGTGGGTATGCCGGGCAAGGTCACCGTCGACCTGGCTCCCTTGTGGCATCGCGAAGTCCGCCTGGCCGGGGCCTACGCCTACGGGCGCGAAGTGGTGGCTGCCGGAGAAGCCTCGGGGAAGAAGAGCGCAGCCGCCAAAAAGACAACCGTCACCAATGAAGTAGCCACGTTCGACCTGGCCTTCGAGGTGGTGGCCGCACACAGCACCGGCTGCCTGGTCTCGGCCACTTACCCACTCACCCGTTTCGAAGACGCCGTGGCCCACGCTGGCGCGGCCGGCCGACGGGGCGCCACCAAAATCGCATTCGACATGAGGAAAGGACACACCCGATGAGCCGCCGTCCCGGTTTCGTCCTCGAAGTGGACGCCTCCACGCCGCCGACCCTGTTTTGGAACGGCGAGGGCTTCACTCTCGAGACTCTGCCCGAGGGCAGCCGCGTCATTTATGCGCCCGAGCCCATGAAGGCCCTCGATGATCCCTACGGCGCAATCCGCCACGCCCTGCTGCACCCATTGGGCGACCGCGACCCTCTACCAGCGTTGCTTCACGCCGGCATGAAGCTCACTATTTGTTTTGACGACATCTCGCTGCCGCTGCCTCCCATGGTGGCGCCCGATGTGCGCCAAATGGTCATCGAGACAGTGCTCGATATGGCGGCCGACGCCGGCGTCGACGACGTCATGCTGATTGCCGCCCTGGCCCTGCACCGACGCATGACTGAGGACGAGCTTCGCCACGCACTGGGCGACCGGGTGTACGACGCCTTCGCTCCGCATGGTCTGTTGACCCAACACGATGCCGAGGATCTGGACAACCTCGAGTATCTAGGCCAGACCGATCAAGGCGAAGACATCGAGATCAACAAACGGGCGGCCACTTCGGACCTCATTGTCTACGTCAATATCAACCTGGTGGCCATGGACGGCGGTCACAAGAGCGTGGCCACCGGTCTCGCCTCCTATCGCTCGTTGCGCCATCACCACAATCCACACACCATGCAGCACTCCCGCTCCTTCATGGATGCGCCGGCGTCCGAACTTCACTCCTCCAACTGGCGCATGGGGCGATTCATCGCCGATGCCGGGGTCAAGATCTTCCAGATCGAGACCACGTTGAACACCGACACCTTTCCGTCGAACTTCGCCTTCTTGCAGAAACGCGAATGGGAATGGAACGTGCGCGACCGGGCCACCTATGCCGGATCGTCCAAGGCGCTGGCCAAGGTGCCCCCTCGACTGGCCCGGCAGATCTTCCACTCCATTAAGTCACCGCATGCCATGACGTCGGTCCAGGCCGGTGAGGTCGAGGCCGTGCATGCCCAGACCACAGAGAATGTGTGGAAGCAACAAGGTGTCGACGTGTCGGGCCAAACCGACATCATGACCATGGGTCTGCCGTATATCTGTCCCTACAACGTCAACTCCATCATGAATCCAATCCTGGTGGCCTGCTTGGGACTGGGCTACTTCTTCAACATGTACCGGGGCAAGCCGCTGGTGCGCGAGGGCGGCGTCCTGATTCTGCGCCACCCCACCCGGCCCGAATTCCACCCCGGCCACCACCCCAGCTACATCGACTTCTACGAGCAGGTGTTGACTCAGACCGTCGATCCGGTGCGGATCCACAAGGAGTTCGAGGAGAGCTTTGCCACCGACCCGTGGTACGTGCACCTCTACCGCACCGGGCACGCCTATCACGGCGTCCATCCTTTTTACATGTGGTACTGGTGCGCGCATGCGATGCAACACTTGGGCCGCGTCATCATTGTGGGCGGCGACCCCAAGGCTGTGCGGCGTCTCGGCTTCACACCCGCCTCGTCCATGAACGACGCCCTGGAGATTGCCACCGATGTGGTCGGCCCCTCTCCTACTCTGACTCATTTCCACACGCCGCCGATCATGATGGCCGACGTCCACTGATGAGTGCGTCGCTGTCCGAACAGGCGCAGCGCCTGATGGGACGAGCCCGTTCCCTGCGCTTCCCCCTGGCCGCACCCTCGTGGCCGACCACGGTGGAGCGGCCGGACCCTGAGCGCAAGGTCGGGTTGAATTACGACAACGAGTGGTCGCGCAAGTACCCGGCCCGTCTGGCCCGCGCCATGGTGATGGACAATGTGGCCCGCCCCATGGCCAAGCTGATGGCCCCGGCCACCGTGCGAGGTCTCGAGCACCTGCACAACGTCGAAGGGCCGGTCATCTTCGCCGTCAATCACGCCAGCCACGTCGACACGCCACTGTTGCTGACCAATCTGCCGGTGGAATTCCGTCATCACACCGTGGTGGCCGCCGCCTCCGACTATTTCTTCGACCGCACCTGGAAGTCGGTGCTGTGGTCCTTTGCCTTGGCCGCCATTCCCATCGAACGGAGCAAGATCAATCGCCGTTCGGGTGACGCTGCCGCCGAACTTCTGGCCGATGGGTGGAACCTGGTCATCTTCCCCGAAGGTGGTCGCAGTCCCGACGGCTGGACCCAGTCCTTCAGCGCCGTGGCGGCCTATCTGTCTCGTCGTACTGGGCGGCCTGTGGTGCCGGTGTACCTGCACGGCACGCGTCACGTCCTGCCGAAAATGGCCGAAACCGGAGGCACTGCCCCGGGTGGATCCGGCACCGAGTCACGCCTTGGTGGCCGGATGCGCCGTTCACCGGTGTCGGTGCTCTTCGGTGCCCCCCTCTCCCCCGATGAAGGCGAGAACACGCACCGATTCTCCAATCGAGTCGAAGCGGCCGTCGCCACATTGGCCCGAGAGGTGCATTCGGATTGGTGGCAGGCGCGCCGATCCGTGAGCGCGGCTGATCCCGTCGAGGGGGCCGAGACGTCGCACCGCGGTCCGGAGGCCCCAGCCTGGCGTCGGGCCTGGGCTCTCGATGCGTCGCCGGCGTCGGCCCGGCGCAAGCGCTGGCCCGAATAATCAGCTGGCGGCCGGACGCACCAACCTGGCTGGGATCTCGTAGTGCGAGAAGAACTGCCACATCACTTCGTCGGCATTGACCAAGACGATGCCGCGCCCGACGCCGGCCAGTATCCAACCTTTCTTTGGTCCCGTGTTGAGTGGGCTGCCGGGCCAGACGTGACCTGATCCGGTGAAGCGCCACAGCGCCACCTCGGTGCCGTCTTTGCAGTGGGTGTACGTGATGGGCGTGGCGGTCTCGCCGGCCGAAATGGAGCCGGCCGCACCAACTATCTCTGTACCGGCGTGTGGCGTGGCGCTGCAACCGTCGGCCTTCACCCACTGTCGAATGCCCTGCATCACCGAGAGCACCAGCTTGGGGTTCTTATTGGGAGCACCGTTGAACCGCGCGATGGGGTCATTGACGCTGTGGAACTCCATGGTGGGCACCGGGCGACTGGGGTGGATAGTCGGGATCTCCACTTGGCCCGACACCGAAGCGATGGCGGCGACGTGATCGGAGGCCTCGGCCGCCATGGCGTAGGACATCATTCCGCCGTTGGAGATGCCGGTCATGTACACCCGTCGCAGGTTCACCGGCGTGCGGGCCGCCACGGCCGCAATCACTTTTTCTAAGAAGTCGACGCTGTCGAGATGTTCGGTGGAGGGCAGGCCACAGCACAGCCCGGCGTTCCATCCATATTGCGCGTTCTTGGCTACTGGGTCGGGAGTCAGCACTTTGGAAATGCGAGTCCCATCTGGGTAGACGACCAAGTAGCCATTTTGATCGGCATTGGGGTCCATGTCCGACGTGAGTTCCTCGAGAAAGTCATTCTGCGTGGCACCGTGCATGTTGACCACCAGCGGGAGTGGTTGGCCGTAGGCCGCGGCAGGAGGCACGTGCACGCGGTATTCGCGCTGTTGCCCATTGAAGGTGAGGTGAAAAATGTACGAACCCTCCATGGACTTGAGGACGGGGTGCGGGGTCGTCGTCGCTCCCGACTGCGCCGATGGGCCGGCCACCAGCGGGAGGCACAAGGCGAACGACATCCCCGATATCGCCACGAAGTGGGTCAACCATCTGCGCTGCCGCCTCATTTCTGCAGCGTAGCCAGTGACGCCCGCAGCAGCGGTGAGGACCCAATCCCCTACTGTGGCGTCGTGGATGCGGGCCACCAGGGACGAATGTTCCTTCGTCGTGTTGCTGCGCGCCGTGTCTGGATGGTGGTGCTGGCCTCAACGGCCATGGTGCTGGCCATGGCCACAACAGCCAACGCATTGGTGAGCGCCTCATCTGCACCACCGTCTGCGGCGCGCCAGGCCGGCGTGGGTGGAGTGATGACGCCGTCATTGCAGGCCCCGCTCATCGGGGCCTATTACTCGGACTGGTTCCCTTCCAACTCGGCCCAAGGCACGTTGCGCCAGCACCTGGTGCCGAAGCAGGGCACCGATCCCACCCGGGTCAGCTCTGCCTCGCCCAAAGTGGCCGAACAGGCCATCGCCCAAGCCACGCGCAGCGGCATCAGCTTCTTTGCCATGGACTATTGGCCCGGACGTCCGGCGCAGAACAAGAACATCAACGCCTTCCTGCGGGCCGACAACATCAGTGACATGAAGTTCTGCCTGCTCTATGAGACGTGGGACCTCGGCTTCGACGCGCCGCACGAGTCCACGCCCGTCACGACCAGCATGGAGACCGAGTTCGACCACCAGCTCCTCCAATTCGCACGGACGTACTTCTCCAATCCCAATTACCTGCGTTTTCAAGGACGACCGGTGTTGGTGCTGTATCTGACGCGCACCCTCACTGGCGATGTGGCGGGACTGATTGAACACGCCCGGGCTCTCCTGCGGGCGCATGGCGACGATCCGTACATCATCGGCGACGAGATCTACTGGCGTGTCACCACGCCGCAGCTCTCGACGGTCGGCAGCCCGTTCACCACCACGCCGCAGGCAACCCGCATCCATCTGTTCAACGCCATCACCTCGTATTCCCTCTACGACGGCGATCCGACCGATCCGTTGACGCCGGGTCACGACTTCATTGGCTATCCGGGCAACACGTCCATCGTCAACGACGAGGTGGCGCTGTATCGGCGCTACCAACAAGGTGCGGGCGGCATACCCATCATCCCCGACGTCACCCCAGGCGAGAACACCCGCGGCGTACGCCTGTCCGTCAACGAGCCGGCCGAGCCCCGGCAGTGGTTGCCCGGCGCGCCGTCAGGCAGCACCTTGGCCCATTTTCTGGCCGACATTGCCCATCCCGTATTGAGCCCGTACCTACCAATGCTGTTCGTCACCAGCTGGAACGAATGGAACGAGGACACGGCCATTCAGCCCGTGGGCGGCAGGCCGACCAATCGGGACAACTCACATACGGGCACGGACTACACGCAGGGCTACACCTACGGCGGGGAAGGCAGCACTGACCTGACCGTGATTCGCAACTTCGTGGCCGCTGCATGGGGGCAGGTGCGCGTGGGCAATCACAACGACCGCCATGTGCTGGTGACGGCTCACTCGCATGGTCGAGTGGTCAGCCAGGCCCGCACCGATGATGAGGGCTGGTATGTGCTGCCCAACACCCTCGGCACCACGGGGACGTTGACCGTTACGGTTGGCCATCAGTCCGCCGTCATGGTCGACACGCCGGGGACGGCGGTACAGGTGGACTTCTCCATCTCTTAGGGTGACGTGATGCCTCCGTCTCGCGACCACGCCATGGATCACTTCGTCCTGGTCATGTTCGAGAATCGCTCCTTCGACAATTTGCTGGGCCGCCTCTACGCGCCGGGTGAAGTGCCGTCGTTTGAAGGCGTGCTGGGCCGGGACCTGAGCAACCCCATTCCCGAGTGGGCCGAGCACCAGATGGAAGGGGGACACGTCCCCTATGGCATCGCCGAGTCTATGGATACGCCCAATCCCGATCCGGGCGAGGAGTACCACCACACCAATACGCAGCTCTTTAACCGCCTGGACGAGATCAACCGTTTCAAGGACGCCATGGGCATGGTGGCCCCGTTCAATGCGCCCGATGCGGGTCAGGTCCCCACCATGGATGGCTTCGTGACCGACTACATCAGCTTCCTCACCGTGGAATACGGGCGCCAACCCACCGTCGACGAATACCGACAGATCATGACCGGCTACACCCCCGATCAGGTGCCGGTGCTCAGCCAGCTGGCTCGCGGTTTCGGCGTCTTCGACCATTGGTTCAGCGAAGTGCCGTCGCAGACGCTGTGCAATCGCTCCTTCTGGACGTCGGCCACTTCGTCGGGCTTTGTGGTCAACCGTCCCATGACCAACTTCATGCGCCACAATGCGGCCGAGACCATCTTCGATCGGCTGGAAGAGCACGGCAAGACGTGGAAGGTCTATGTGCTCGAACCCGACCCTGTGTCCTTCACCGGCATGCTGCACATGGCGCGCCTGCATGAGCGCTTCGCCACCCACTTCGTCCCTTTCGCCGAGTTCGAACGGGACAGCGCCGCCGGCACATTGCCCGACTTCTCCATGATCGAGCCCAACTTGTTGGCGGGCCACAGCGACTATCACCCCGCCTTCAGCCGCGCCCTCATCACCGGTGTCGACATCCCCATCGATCCCCCTTCATCCATCCTGGCCGGCGAGGCCTTCTTGGCTCGCATCTATGACGCCCTGCGGTCGGCTCGTTCCGACACCGGCTCCAACGCTTTCAACACCACGCTGCTCATCGGCTGGGACGAGCCCGGTGGCACCTACGACCACGTGCCTCCCGGTCCGGTGCCGCCTCCCGATGCCTCGGCGCCGACGGGACAGCTGGCCTTCGGGTTCGACCGCTCTGGGTATCGAGTACCGGCCATCATCGTGTCGCCCTGGGTGGCCGAGCACACCGTGCTGACCGATGAGTACCGCCACACCTCCATGCTGGCCACCCTGCGGTCGGTGTGGGATTTGGGCCCGCCCTTCACCGCCCGCGATGGAGCAGCCCGCACCTTTGACCATGTGTTCGATCTGGAGGAGCCGCGCCATCCTGACTCATGGCCCGTGGTGGCGGCGTTGCCCGTCCCTCCCTTTCAAGAGGAGAAGGTGGCCGCCGGTCAGGCCTTCAGCATGCTCGGTCGGCATCTCTGCCATGGGCTGATGGAGCATGAGCGCCACTTGCGCGGCGAGGCGCCGAGCGTTCCCTCTGACATTTTGCCTGAGGTCTCACCCACGCTGGCCCTCGATATCGTCCATCGCATGGGGCGTCGCCTGTTTCCGAAGTTGGCGCGGAAAAGCTAAGCCGTCTTGCTCGGTGCGCCTGAGACGGTGGTCAGGTCGGACAGAGCCGTTCGAATGAACCCAGAGAGCTCGGTAATGCTCGGCGTGCCCGGTGCTTCCAACACAAAGTCGCCGCCGAACTCGCCCTGCTTGAAGATAATCAGGTCGACGCCCAGCGTCTGCCCTTGCGCGGTGAACGACATGGCATAGGACCGCGTCGAGCGCGCCAGGGCCGGGAAGGCCAGCTTCGTGACTCGGGAGCGCACCGTCTTTCCGGCGGCGACGACGCTGACGGACTTACAGCCCTTGAGGAGATGCGCGGCCTGCTTGAAAGCGTCGGTGGCCAGCGCACCCGACTGCAGGTTCTCGGTCAGGATCTGCGATTCGTTGTCGGTGTAACTCCCACTCACCTCATTACTGCCCTGGCCGACGTGCGGGTGCTTAATGTCGGCCAGACAGCCGCCGGCCTTGGTCTTGGATTTGGTCTTGGGCGCCGTGTAGGTGGACCAGCCAGCGGGAAATTGCGACGGCCGCAGCAACTTGGCTCGCAGTTGCGACTTCGTGATGGTGCGGGCATGGGTGGATGCTCCCGCTCCGCCCGTCCCCACGGCCGACGCCACCATGCAGGCCACACCAACGGCGATGACGGTCACACCACTACGCCGTGCCGGTCTGCGGGCCACGTCGCCTTCTCGTAGTCGAATCGGATGCTGCACCATGACGGTACGAAAACGTACTCTGAAGGTGGTGCTCACTCTCGGCGCACCTTGCGCCGAGAGAATGCACCGGCTGTGTGGGAACGCGCATGTGTGTGGGCCTGAGTCGAAGCCAGCCGCTCCTCACGAAGAGAATGGGCAGCATGGTCATCTAGGAGACTGAGCAAGTGGGCGTCCACGCCGAGCGCCCAAGCCAAGAGCACGTCAGCCAATTCCGGATTCCGGGCCAAAACCGGCCCATGGAGATAGGTGCCGACCACCCGGCCCAGCACCGCCCCTTCGGTGCCGTCACCGCCACCATTCCCGATGCCCATGCCATCGCTCACCCGCGCCAACGGAACGGCGCCCTCGTCCAATGTGGTGCGACCGCCGTGATTCTCAAACCCGCTCAACGTGGGGAGCGCAGCCCACCCGGCGATGGCGCGGGCCTCGTCGCTGATATCGGCCGTCACCTCGCCCACGGCACGCGGGCCCTCGCCCTTGCTGGTCGTGATGGGCAACAACCTGAGCCCATCGTGCGCGGTGCCATCAGCGCCCGGAAAGGTATGTCCCACTATTTGATATCCGGCGCACACGGCCAACACGACGGCGCCGTCGCCTACCCGTCGGGACAGGGTGCCGTCGTCAAGCAACGCCCGGGCCGCCCGCACCTGCGGACCATCCTCGCCCCCGCCCAGGCAGTAGATGTCGGCATCGGGCAACGGCCTGGTCGAGTCCGCCTGGAGCAGCTCCGTGTCCACGCCACGCCACTCGGCTCGCTTGGACACGATCAACCCATTCCCGCCGTCGCCGTAGGTCCCGAGCAGGTCGGGATACACGACCGCGACGCGAAGGTGGCCGTTCACGCTGACATGGTGGCGTTCGAGCTGCTCGCCATCGTCGCAGGATCCACCTCGGTACCCATCGCCAACAGCTCGTTGAAGGCGGTGTAATTCCCGATGACGTCAACGATGGTGCCGTCGGGATGACCCTCGGCATCATCGTGGGCGGCCATGCGGATGGCCGTGCGGGTATCGGTGTCCATGATGTGGTCGACCCCCCCGTAATGGAGGCGCACCGAAAGGTCACGGCAACGATCGCCGGTAGCGGTGACCTGCCGTCCCCGCAGGCGCTCGAAAGGAACGTCCCATAGCCAGCTCGGGTCAGCCCCGTCGGCCACCCGTGCATTAATGGAGACCACCACCGCACCCGCTTCGTCGGCCACCAGGTCCAACAACTCGCTCCAACCGGCTGGATTCTTGGCCAACATGAGCCGCGCCGTGACCTCGCCGTACTGGCGCAACGTGAAACGGCCGGCCACATGGTCCACCGCAGCCATGACCGCCAGGGCGACACCGGGATCCACGCCATGTTGTTCCGCCGCCACCGCAGCCATCAACGCATTGGCCTGATTGAAGCGGCCGGGCAACGCCAGAGCAATCACGTGGCGGCGACCATCGGCCCACTCTCCAGTTCCCTTCCTGTCGTTGTCACTGCGCAGGGTGGCGATCGGCAGCGGTCGATGGAACCCACACCCTGACTCGCAATGCCACTGGCCATCGTCGGGGAAGGTGATGCGGCCGTCGCAGGAGGGGCAGCCCACGGCATCGAGCTGCCAGCGCAAGCCGGCCGCCACCCAGGCCACCTGGGCGGCCGCACCGGCGCCCCACACCACCAAGGGGTCATCGGCATTGGCCACGACGCAGGTGTGTGGCGCCGCAGCCAGCGCAGCCCGCCACTTCCCGGCCACCATGCGCACCTCATTGGTCCGGTCCAGCTGGTCGCGCGAGAGATTGAGCAGCACTACCGTGTCGGCGCCCGTGGAGGCCAGCACTCGCGGCAGATAGATCTCGTCGGTCTCGAGCACCGCCGTCGCCCCTTTGCCGGGCGACGCGGCCAGCGCAGCCACATGGCCGGGCGGCATGTTGGAGCCGGTGTCATTGCTCACCACCGCACCACCATCCGCCGCCAGGGCCACTGACAGCAACCGAGTGGTGGTGGTTTTCCCGTTGGTACCGCTGACCAGTACGACCGATCGACGGGCCGTCAGGTGTTCCAGCAGCCGCGGGTCAATGCGCAGCCCCACTCGCCCACCGGCCACGGTGCCATGCCCGCGACCCAAACCCCGCGACAGCGCATTCACTGAGCGCGTCGTGATGAGCGCCAGCCGGTACCTCACGCAGGAGGCTTGCTGCGGGCCAGTTCCTCGGCGGTGGGCTCACGCCGCACCCGAGATTCGGCCGGCAACAACGCACTGATGGCCGCCATGATCGACACGGTGTCAGCCTTGGCATTGGTGAGTGAGAGCGGCACCGGCGCGCCCACCCGCACTGTGATCATCGGGGGCTTGCGCACCAGCGTGAAGTCGGGCATGCGAGCCGAACGGGCCCATACCTGCTCGGTGCCCCACAGTCCCACCGGCACCACGGTGGCGCCAGTGGTGGCGGCCAGGCGGGCCGTCCCGGTCTTGCCCTTCAGCTCCACATCAAAGAAGGCATCGCCTCGCGGAATCGTGCCCTGTGGCAACACGATAACCACTTCGCCGGCCTTCAACGCGGCTTCGGCCGCGCGCAACGGCGACAGCGCATCGACACCGCGGTCCACCGGAATCCCGCCGATGGCCCTGGCAATCTGACCCACCACGGGCGCCTCGAAGATCTCCTTCTTGCCCAAGAAGCGCACGGGTCGGCCAATGTCCCGGGCCACAATGGCCAACGCCGCCACATCGAAGTAGCTCCGGTGGTTCGCGGCCAATAAGACAGGACCCTTCTTCGGCACCAGCTCGGTCCCGGCGATGTCGAAGCGTGCATAGGGGAAGGACGCCGGCCGGACGAACGGTCGCAGCATGTGATACGGCTCGAGCCCCAGCACACTCGGCACCCCGGGCGGCCGGTCCCAATGTTCGATGGGCCAGCGCCGCGCCGTGGCGATAGCCGTCAACGAGGGGTCGGGATTGACGGCGTGCGGCCAGCCCACACTGGAGAGCAGCGGCGTATCGAAGACGGAGTCGCTGCAGGCATGGCACTCGTCGAGGTCGACGCCGTGCTCGTCGGCCCACTCCCGCACCGCTCGGAGTTTGCCGGTCCCCCACACAAAGCCCTCGTAGAGACGTCCGGTGTAGCGACCGTTGTCATCGGTCTCGTAGCGAGTGGCAATGACGTCGTCGAAACCCATGGCCTCGGCGAAAGGAGCGATCATGTCCACCGGGGTGGTGGTCGACAGCACGAGCTGATGGCCGTCAGCGCGGAAGGCGGCCAAGTACTGCGGGGCGAAGGGCGCCACCATTTCGCTCAGTCCAGCCACCGCGCGCCGGCCGGCCGCTTGCACCTTGCGCTGGTCCCAGCCCTTGGCCACTCTGGCCGCGGCCCGGACCAGACCCATGGACAGCAAGTTCTCGCCCAAGCGGTTATTGATGGCGTAGAGAAGCTTGTCGCCGGGGAGGGTCCGACCCTGCGGAAGGACTCCCTCGTCCATGAGGGCCTGGTTGAGGGCTTGCCCGGAGGCCTGGCACAAGAGGGTGCGGTCCAGGTCGATGAAGACGGCGCTCGTGCCCATGGTCAGCCAGCCTAAACGGGTCCGTAAAAACGAATGGGTCCGTAAAAAGCGAGAAGGGATCGCCGGGGGGGAGGCGATCCCTTCTCAAGACTCACCAGGGACTGGAGGGGGGGTTCCTGCCCTGTGGTCTGAGGACCATTGTGGTCCCAGTGCTCGAATCTGTCAACCAGCTTCAAGAGATACTTGGTATCTGTTATTCTGATCAATACCGTAACCAGGGCAAGCGCGGTCAGGCTGGCGAAGGAAAGGGAGCCGTCATGGAGCTGAAACATCTGCAAGCACTCCTCGGTATCGCCGACACCGGCAGCTTCTCGGCTGCAGCGACCACCATTGGCACCGTCCAGTCCAATGTCTCAGCCCACATCGCTCGGCTGGAACGGGAGTTGGATGTGCAGCTGGTCGATCGGGCCTCTGGCCTGCTCACCGATGAGGGTGAGGTGGTCGTGGGCCGGGCCCGCCGGGTGATGAATGAGCTCTCTGACATGGTGGCTGACATCTCGGCCCTGCGGGAGGAGGTCGTCGGCACCGTCCGCCTGGGCATGATCGGCACCACCGGTCGCTGGCTGGTGCCCCAGCTCTTCGATCTCCTGCGGGTCCGCCATCCTCACATCCACCTCAACGTGGCCGAGGGTTCCAGCGCCCAGCTCGAGCTCCAACTGGGCTCGGGTCAGCTGGACCTCGCCGTTGTCACCCTGCCACTGAGCGGCGACGAGGTCATTGTGGCCCACCTCTTCGAAGAGGACTTGGGCCTGGTCGTGCCTCGGGACCATCCCTTGGGAAAAGAGGCGTCCCTTCCCATTGGCCTCCTGGCCGACCTGGAACTGTTGCTTCCCGCTCCAGGCACTGCCCTGCGGGCTGAAATCGATAGCGCCGTCGTGCCCGCTCGAGTGGCGCTGCGGCCAGTGATGGAACTCGATGGCGTTCGCATGATCGCCGCCCTCGTCTTCGACGGCTACGGTCCGGCCATCCTTCCCGCCACCGTGGTGCCCGGCCACTTGCGTGAACGCTTCGTCGTGGTGCCGTTGCAGGGCTTCCCACGACGACGGGTGGGCGTGGCACAACGCCGGCGTGGATTGCCGTCGGCCCCCGTGCGCGCCGTCATCGATGTGCTGGGTCTCGTGGTGAGCGACCCCCTATCGATGCCCGAGGGGATCTACCCGTCCTGACCGCCACTCAGCGGTCCAATTGAGATCACAAGCAATTGGTGCCGGCGTTGACTCTTCCTTGGCTGGGCTCGGCCAAAAGGTCGGAGCTACCCGAATAGGTCGCCACGATTTCATTGTGCGCGCAGGCCAACAATTGTGTGTAGGGCGTGATTTCGAGGGTGGCCGTGCACGTTTCACTCCACAGTCCAAGGATGGTGTCAAGCCAACCGGCAACGTCTTCATCGGTGAAGGTGACGGTGCCCGAAGGCGTGACCAGTAGTCCAGACACCGCTTCAAGCGTGACAGTGGCCGTGGCGCAGCCGTATGGGTTGGAGCAGGCGACATCGACGTACTTGACGGACGTCGTAGTGGGCAACAAGTTGAGCGTTGATCCACCGACCGGTGCCCTCGCACCGACGAACGTGCCTCCCAGCAGTGCGGCGGAAAACAGGGCCCCCGCCATTGCCCGGGATTGATCCGCCTCCTCTCTCGCCCATGGTTCGCCGCGACGCGACGATGCCCGACCCATGTGGGCCGGGCATCGTCTCAACCAGATTCAGTGATGGCCGAGGTTCAGCAGAAGTTCGTCACCACGACGGTACTGGCGTGGCTTGGTTCGGCGATCAGGTCGGAGGCGCCCGAATAGGTGGCAGTGACCAATGTCGTCGCGCAGCCGTCAAGGTCGTTTACCGGCATCGCAAAGTTGGTGGAGCAGGTTTCATGCCAGAGACCAAGAACGGGGGCAAGGCCCAATAGGCAGCTACTCACCGAGGGAGACCCGACCAGTATCGGTTTCGGATCCGAGCCGTCCTGCACCGTGACGGCCACTTGGCCCCCGGGAGTAATGAGCGCACCCGTGACAAGTTCCTCGGTCACGGTGATGTTGAAGACAACGTTGCCCTGATTCGGCTGGGGATCAGGTGTCGCGGTCGAGATATGCGTGGTCGTACTCAAGAGGGGCAGAACTGCTGCGCCGGTGCTCGAAGCCTGGCCCAGAGCCGCGCCCAGAAGAGTGCCGGCGAAAACGATCGTTCCCACCATGGCCATATTGATGCGTCGCATGCGAGGTCCTTTCAGGAATGCGCGAACATTCGCCGCTCACACCTGCCTCCACCGTATGTTTTTGCAACCCCCATGTCAACAGTCTGGCCGAGCGCACCGCCTCAGCTGTGCCTGGAGAGACATTGCCGCCGCTCAGGAAGGTGGCGGGGTGCAGCCCTTTCCGGCGACAGTGACGGTGTCCGAACTCGGTCCGGCCGCGATGTCGGTGGCGCCCGAATAGGTCCCCGTGACCACGGTGAATCCGCAGGAGTTGAAGTCGGATCCCGGCACGTTGAGAGTGGCGGAGCAGGCGTCCTGCCAGATCCCGAGGATGGACGGAAGACCGAGCAGGCAATTGCTCAACGAGGCCGTCCCCACCTTGACCGGTCCGTTGGAGCTCCCGACGCTGAAGGCCACCGAGCCCGAAGGGGTGATAAGCACGCCGTTGAGATCGACCATCGACACGGTAGCGGTGATCGGCACCATTCCGTGAGTCGTTGCGGCGTGAGTCGGATTGGGCACGAACACGGTGGTATGTGTCTTGACCACCACGGACTTCGCCGCACCACTCGGGCCGGTCCCAATGCTCGACAGCAATCCGGCAGCCAGAGCGACCATCGTCCCCATTCGCCAAGTTCTGCGGTGCCACACGGAGATACCTCTCAGTCCCGTTCTTATGTCGGATCAGCGTACGCGGGACAGGTCAGGCCGGTTGGGGATCCCTCCACATCGTCCAGATTTTCGGTCCACCGCCGGGCAGCGTGACCTCTTTGACGACTGCGAAGCCGTGCCGTGCATAGAACGGCACGTTGCGCTCCTTGGACGACTCCAAATAGGCCGGGAGTCCCTCACGATCACAGTGCGCCAGCGCTGGTTGGAGGAGCGCCGATCCCACTCCCTTGCCCTGCACGTCGGGGTCGGTGCCCAATGTGGCGAGATACCAGTGCGGAACGTGCGGGTGCATGGACTCAATGAGCGCAATCATGCGCAGTGTCGTCATCAAGTGCTTGGCCACGAATGGCACCACCGGTCGAAGGCTGGCGATGCCCGACCACCCCGTGAGGAGTGGCTTGCCGGCCGGGCCCCAGATGGCTGAGCCCATGTGGTCGTCTGTCGTGTAGCAGCCGCCCCAACGCAAATAGTCGTTCCGCATCTGGCTGCCGAAGTACGCCCGCATGGCGGCCGGACGGCGGCGGTTCTCCTTGAAGACGAAGGACATGACCGGGTCATCAAAGAACGTACGACACAACTGCTCGATCATCGGCTCCACGTCATCAGCCGTGGCCCGGCGGACGCTCAACACGGAAGCGGTGCGTACCATTTCGGCGTCGATGGTGGCACGCGCCCGGGCCAGGCGCCACCGGGTGATGAGGCCCGGTGGGACTCCCCCAGCACCGCCAAGTCAGGCAGCAGCTGCAGGCCGACGAACACCCCACCCGTAGGCGTGAAGTGCACGCCGTCGTCGCATCGCATGGGCACACCATCGATGGACGGTGCGTATTGGCCCTGTGGCGAAATCATGGCCCCGAGGTCGAAGACATAGACGGGGTGACCGTTCTCGGTGGTCTCGCTCTTGGCCACCGACTCAATGATCTGGTTATCGATGTCCACCCGGCTGGGCGCATCCTCAGGCCAGATGCCACCGGAGGGACTGGTGCCGCTGTCGTAATAAGGGGATGTCATCAGCACCACCGCCGCCCCTCGTGAGCCGAGCACGTCCACCGCCTCCCGGAAACGTTGTGCCACGTATCGGTTGAAGCCGGCATCGCCCAGGTTCTGGTAGACGCCGCCCTCTTCTTGATTGAACGTCTCGCCTCGACCCAAATACACGACCACGTCGGGGTTATAGGCGTCCACCCACTTGCGCCATTGGTCCAACAACGGACCAGGGTCACCCGGACCGCAGGGCTTGTCGGGGGCAATTGTGTAGAACAACACCTTGATCTGCTGGGCCATGGCCAGCGAGCAGCCAGGAATCCCCTCATTGATGATCTGCACGTTGACATTGGACTCATAGCGGCTCAGTCCCACCGCCAACGTGCCGGCCATGGAGTCACCCACTAAGAGCACCTTGATGGGCTGGCCCGCCGCCGGCCCGGAGACCACGGGCGCCGCCGCTCCTGTCGGGCAGCGCGGGGTTCAACACCGACTGGATCCCGTTGGCCGGCGTACCCGGCGCCGTGGTGGGGGTGGTGGTTGGACTAGTGGCCTCATGCGACAACTTGGAATCGCCCGCGCCCTGCCCCTGGAGCGACGCACCGGCCAGTGGCACCAACGTGCTCACGCACACCAAGGCCAAGGCGGCACCGGCAGCCACCGGAGTGGCCACCCACGAGCGCCACCGAGACAGGGCACCCCGCCGAATGGGCACTTCGATCAAGTGGTAACTCAACGCCGCGATGGTCACCGTCACCGCCACCCGGGCCCCGAACAAGGGGTACACGCCCCAGTGCAACCGAGACCCGGACATGACCAACAGCACGGGCCAGTACCAGAGGTACACGCCATAGGAGATGCGACCCAGCGCAGCCAGCGGCCACAGTTCGAGGAACCGCACCGTTGGGCCCCATGGCGCCACCACCGCGCCAATGACCACCAGGCCTGCCGCCAACGAAGCCAGCAAAAAACCACCGCTAAATGCGAACGTCGATGACTCGGTCATGGTGGCCCAGAGCACGCCGGTGCCGACGGCGCCGATAACGCCGAGGACGGCCCCGAATCGAGCGAAGCCTCGGCTGGCCGCGCCCTCCTTCCACACGGTGAGCCCCAGTGCCACCGCCGCCCCCACTAAGAGAGCCTGGGCCCGGGTGTCGGTGCCGTAATAGGCCCGGGTGGTGTAGCCGGCGGGCGCCAAACGACCCATGAGGAGGGCACTGGCCAGCGCACCGAATGAAGCCAGGGCGAACAGGAGGTGCAGCCGCCTCCGCCGCCTGACAGCCAGGTCCGGCCCGGCATCATTGGCGAACATCATGAGATGTGTCCCGCCCAACACCCGCACCGTCCACACCCGTTGATGGCTGCGCCGAGTCCGACGGCGCTCGCGGCGCTCCTGGCGGCGTGATGGCCTGCCCCCCACGGTCAGCACGGCCAGCACGATCAGCGGCCACACCAGATAAAACTGCTCCTCAATGGCCAGCGACCAGGTGTGCAATAAGGGCGAGGGCTGCGCGGTGGCCGAGAAGTAACTGACCCCGCCGTGAATGGAATACCAGTTGGAGGCGTAGAAGATGGTGGCCAACGCATCCCCAATGACATGGGGGGTGGCCAGGAGCGAGGGGAAGGCCAACAGCACCACCCCGATGGCCGCTACGAGGAGGAAGAGCGCCGGCAGCAAGCGGCGGGCCCGGCCGGCCCAGAAGCGGCTGAGGCGGATGGTCCCGGTGGCGGACCACTCCGTCACCAGGAGCGATGTGATGAGGAAGCCCGAGAGGACGAAGAAGGTGTCCACGCCATAGAAGCCGCCCGGCACCGAACTCAGGCCGGTGTGAAAGGCGATGACTCCCAGCACGGCGAAGGCCCGGACGCCGTCCAATCCGGCGATGCGGCGCAGTGATGGGCGACCCCCCGTTGCCGGATCACCGATGGTCCCCTCCACAATGGGGGAACGTTCAGCGACCCCGTCCCCTGCGTTAGCGTCCGTGACCATGCTGAGCCGCAAGATACCGCTGGAGGCGGCCTCACCCCATGTCGTGCCCACGTACGCCTCCCGCGGACTGGCCCAGGCCGTCTCCCGCTATGAGCTGCCCGAGTCGTCGATGGACCCCGCCGCGGCCTACCAGCTCATCCACGACGAGCTGGCCCTCGATGCGAATCCTGCTCTCAACCTGGCCACCTTCGTCACCACCTACATGGATGCCGAGGCCGACCGCCTCATGGCCGAGACCATAAATAAGAACGCCATCGACTGGGACGAATATCCCCAGACGGTGGCCCTGCAGGACCGCTGCGTCAACATGCTGAGCCGCCTCTTCAATGCGGCCGAGCACCATGACGCCGTTGGGACCGCCACGGTGGGGTCGTCGGAGGCCATCCATCTGGCCGGTTTGGCGCTGAAGTTCCGCTGGCGCGCTGCTCGCCTGGCGGCGGGCCGCTCCGTCGGCAACCCGAACATCGTCATGGGAGCCAACGTGCAGGTGTGCTGGGAGAAGTTCGCCCGCTACTTCGACGTCGAGCCTCGATACGTGCCCCTGACCCCGTCCCGCTTCGTGATCGGCGTCGATGAAGCCATGGCCTTGGTCGACGAGAACACCATCGGCGTAGTGGGGATTTTGGGCTCGACCTACACGGGCGAGTACGAGCCCATCGCTGCACTCGACGCCGCCCTGAGTGAGCTCTGCGAGTCGAAGGGTGGCGCGGCGGCCGGGTGGGATGTGCCACTGCATGTTGACGCTGCGTCAGGTGGTTTCGTGGCGCCGTTCCTGTCGCCGGAGTTGCTGTGGGACTTCCAGCTGGATCGAGTGCATTCCATCAACGTCAGCGGTCACAAGTTCGGGCTGGTGTATCCGGGTGTGGGCTGGGTGATCTGGCGGGAATCAGCCGACTTGCCGCAGGAGCTGATCTTCGAGGTCGACTACTTGGGTGGGTCGCATGCCAACTTCGGGCTGAACTTCTCGCGGGGCGCCTCCCAAATTGTGGGCCAGTACTACAACCTCATCCGGCTGGGCCGCCAGGGCTACCGCGAAATAATGCTGGCGCTGGCCGACACCGCGCAATGGATCGCCGCCTCCTTGGGACAGCTCGACGGCGTGCAGATGATCAACGCCGGCACCGACCTGCCGGTGGTGTGCTTTCAGTTATCCGATGGGGCCGACTCTGGCTGCAACGTGTTCGATCTCTCTGACCATCTGCGCCAGCGGGGCTGGGTGGTGCCCGCCTACCGGATGGCAGCCGACGCCGAGTCGGTGGCCGTGCTGCGGATTGTGGTGCGCGAGGGCCTGTCCCGAGATATGGCTGAGGCGCTCGTGTCTGACATCACCGCTGCGTTGGATCACCTGCGCGCGCACGGGTCCGCCATTTCCCCCGCATCGCCGGCCAGCCCCGCATCGCCGGCCAGCCCCGTCAGTGCGGCCCGTCCCGCCAAGCCCCGGTCGAAATCCAAGCCCAAGACGAAGGCCGTATGTTGAGGCCATGTTGAAGATCGGAATACTGGGCGCCGCCCGCATCGCACCCACCGCGCTCATAAAGCCGGCGGCCCGTACCAAAGCGGCCACGGTCGAAGTGGTAGCCGCTCGCGATGCCGCCAAAGCACACGAGTTCGCCAACAAGCACCACATCCCCCGCATTGCTGACTCCTACGAGGCCTTGTTACAGGACCCCGACATCGATGCCATTTACAACCCCCTCCCTAATGGCCTGCACGGGCAATGGACGATCAAGGCGTTGGCGGCCGGCAAGCACGTGCTGTGCGAAAAGCCCTTCACCGCCAATGCCGATGAGGCTCGCTTGGTGGCCGAAGCGGCGGCGGCCCACCGCGGGCTCGTGGTCATGGAGGCCTTCCACTACCAGTACCACCCCATGACCAAGCGATTGGTCGAGATTGTGCAGTCGGGTGAACTGGGCACGATCAAGGAAATCGACATCTCGTTCTCGGCGCCCTTGGCCCGCAAGGGCGACATCCGTTACCAGCTCGGCCTGGCCGGCGGGGCCACGATGGATATGGGTTGCTACCCGATTTCACTGCTCCGACTGCTGGCGGCCGGCCCTCAAGTGGTCAGCGCCACGGCCAAGCAATCCTCGCCGGGCGTCGACCGCGCCATGGATGCGCGTTTCTCCCTCCCCGAAGGTGGCACCGCCCGCATCCGCTGCTCCATGTTCTCCTCATCCGTGCTCCGCCTCCACGCGCAGGTCACCGGCACCGAGGGCACGCTCACGGTGTTCAACCCGTTCGCTCCGCACCTGTTCCACCGGGTGCGCATTGAATCGCCGTCGGGCACGCGCCGAGAAAAGTTCTCCCGCAAGGCCACCTACGACTACCAACTGGAGGCCTTCGTCGCCGCGGTCGAAGACGGCGCCGCCTTCCCCACCACCGCCGTCGATGCCATCCGCACCATGGAGCTCATCGACAGCATCTACACGGCGGCCGGACTGCCACTGCGACTCCCCACCGCCTAATGCCACTCCACGCCGACCATCTCGCCGCCCTCACCGACGCCGCGTTATCGGCCGCCACCGCTGCGGGCTGTTCGAACGCCCAACTGCGGGTCGAGCGCATTCGCTCCCAAGAAGTCCGACTCCGCGATGCCGCCCCCGAAGGCTCATCTGACGACACCGAACTCGGCATGGGGGTTCGGGTGGTCATTGACGGATCCATGGGGTTCGCCGCCTCCGTGGACGTCGGCCCCGAGGAGGCGGCCAACCTCGTCTCTTTGGCTATTGAGACGGCCAAGGTCACGGCCCGAGCCGGGGGCGGGCGGGTGGAGTTGGCCGATGAGCCGTCGCACGGCGTGGTGGACTGGACGAGCGCATTCGACATCGATCCAGCGTCAGTTTCGCTGGCCGACAAGGTGGCGTTGTTTGAAGCCTGGAGCCGAGACCTTTTAGCGCCGGGGGCCGTGTCGCATGTGACGGCGTCGGTGCTGAGTGTGGGCGAGGACACTTATTTGGCGGATCTGGCCGGGACGCGGGCGACGCAGCATCGAGTGCGGATGTACCCCGTGGTTGAGGCGTTGGCAGTCGGGGACGACGGTTTTGAGACGATGCGTACCTTGGCGCCGCCGGTAGGCCGTGGGTGGGAATACGTGGCCGGTGGCGTGAATGGCGGTTGGGATTGGGCGGCCGAGCTTTCGTCGCTGCCTGAATTGCTGGCGGAAAAGATGGCCGCTCCCTCGGTGACCGCCGGTGTCTATGACGTGGTGGTCGATCCATCGAACTTGTGGCTGACCATTCACGAATCCATCGGCCATGCCACCGAGCTAGACCGAGCTGTCGGGTATGAAGCCGCCTACGCCGGCACCTCATTTGCCACCTTCGATCAGCTGCACACCCTGCGCTACGGCTCGCCCGTGATGCATGTCACCGGCGATCGCACGGTTGAACACGGACTGGCCACCGTGGCCATCGACAGCGAGGGCGTGGCGGCGCAATCCTTTGACCTTGTCCGGAATGGTGTGCTGGCGGGCTACCAACTCGATCGCTCCATCGCGTCGCATATGGGACTGGGTCGATCCAACGGGTGCGCCTTTGCCGACTCGCCCTTACACGTTCCGATTCAGCGCATGGCCAATGTGTCGTTGGCTCACTCTGGTGCAGAGGGGCCCTCGACGGAAGAACTGATTGCCGGCGTGCACCGGGGCATCTTTATCGTGGGTGACAAGAGCTGGTCCATCGATATGCAGCGATACAACTTCCAGTTCACCGGTCAGCGCTTCTTCCGAATAGAGAATGGTCGGCTGGCTGGACAAGTCCGAGACGTGGCGTATCAAGCCACAACGACTGAGTTTTGGGGCGCCATGGAGGCGGTGGGCGGCTCGTCCACGTGGGTGCTCGGCGGCGCCTTCAACTGTGGCAAGGGACAACCGGGACAAGTAGCGCCGGTCAGCCACGGCTGCCCGTCAGTGTTGGTGCGAGGCGTTCGAATACTCAACGCGCGGGAAGAGGCGGGGCACTGATCACGATGATCGAAGCGCAGGCTGTCGTCGAAGACGCGTTACTGGTCGCGGCGCGCCTAGGCGCCGATGGCTGCATCGTGCTGGTCGACGAGGAAAGTCACGCGGACGTCCGCTTTGCTCTCAACACCACGACGACCAATGGGGTACGCCGTGATCGCACCGTGACAGTGGTAGTGATGGTCGGCAGGTCAGTGGGCACTTCCCGGCGCAGCGGTGTGGTCGACTTGGAGGAGATGGTGGGGGCCGCGTTGATGGATGCCCGGAGCGCCCCTCCGGCCGAAGACGCGTCGACACTGATCGATGGCATGGCCGCGGCACGTGGCGCCGGCCGAGGTGGAGTGGCGGCGTCCGTGGCCTTTGGGCAGCCTCCAGTGCTGACGGACCTGTCCGCGCTGGGCGGGGTGCTGTCGGAATTGTCGGGGGCGTTCGCTCGGGCCCGCTCGCTCGATGTGGTGTTGGCCGGATTCGCCGAATTCGGCGTCTCCACGCTGTACCTCGGGTCATCGACCGGCGTGCGGCTGTCGCATTCGCAGCCCACCGGGGCGGTCAATCTGGTGGGTCGCTCGTCGGACGGGGCGCGATCGGCGTGGACGGGCATGGGGGCCGAACGTATCGGCGAGATCTCGTTCGGCGACATGGAAGACGAACTGTGGCGGCGGCTCGAATGGGCCCGCCAACCGGTGTCGTTGGAAGCGGGACGATACGAGGTGATACTGCCGCCATCGGGCGTGGCCGACATGATGGGGACGTTGTGCTTCTACAGCATGTGCGGCCAAGATGCCGAGGACGGGCGGACAGTGTTCTCCTCGACCACTGGTGGCGGTGGCACTCGGGTCGGTGAGCAGCTGTCTGCCACCCCGTTCACGTTGTACAGCGATCCCTTTGAGCCCGATCTCGAGTGCCTGCCTTTCGTGGCGGCGTCATCGTCGGATACTGAAACGTCGGTGTTCGACAATGGTCTGCCCACTGAGCGGACGGAGTGGATTCGGGATGGGCGGCTGGCTCAGCTGCGCTACCACCGGGCGGGTGCGGCCAGATCGGGCGTGAAGGCCGCGCCATACATCGACAACTTGATTCTGCGGGTACCTGATGCGGCGGGCGCGGCGGGCGCGGCGGGCGCGGCGGGCGCGGCGGGCGCGGCGGGCGCGGCGGCGACCAATGCCAGCGTGGATGACATGGTGTCCCGGACCGAACGTGGACTGCTGCTCACCTGCCTCTGGTACATCCGAGAGGTCGATCCCGCCACCGCTCTGGTCACAGGCCTGACCCGTGATGGCGTCTACGTGGTGGAAGACGGGAAGGTGGTTGGAGCCGCCAACAACTTCCGCTTCAACGAGAGCCCCGTGGATCTCTTGGTCCGGGCCACCGAGGTCGGTGCCCCAGTGCGTGCGCTGGGACGGGAGCTCGGCGAATACCTGAACCGGGCCATCATGCCGCCCCTGCGCATTCCCGATTTCAACATGAGTTCAGTGAGCCAAGCCAGCTGATTGCTCCATCAGCTACATCAGCGTGCGCTCGCCCGCCACGTCATACATGACCACCGAAGCGGAGATGGGATTGACGCTTGGGGTCTCGGAAGGCGCGGCCGACATCAAGCCGACGAGATGCTGGTCCAGGCTGCCCTGATCCGCCCAACGCTCAAAGAGGAGCACCCGTGATGGATCGAGCGGGTCGGCGCTGAACGTGTACTCCAGGCAGCCAGCTTCCGCCCGTGAAGCCCCCATCGAATCGTGCCGTGACCTCAGGAATGCCTCCCGCTCTTCGGGATTGACGATGAATGTGCCGCCGACGATGACCATGCCTGCCTCCCCTTTTATGTCAGTGCTCCCTCACTGTCTACTTCTTTCGAACACGGCGCCATCGATGCCGACCGTTCACAATTGCGATGCAACAGACCGTGGAGAAAACGTCAACCCAGGAGCTCATGGCTGAGGCGGAACGCCTGAGCGCCCAGATTGCATCGATGACGGGACTACTGGTCGACATTGTGGGTGAGCTGGACCGCCGGGAGGGATGGCGGTCCGAAGGGGCCACTTCCGGTGCGGCCTGGGCGGCCCAACGTCTGGGTGTCTCCGAGGGCACAGGGCGACAGATGTCGGAGGTGGGCCGACGTCTATGGGACCTCCCCTACCTCTCCCAGGAACTTCGAGACGGCGCACTCACATTCGACAAGGTGCGGGTGGTGGCCGGCATGGCTACGCCCGAGACAGATGCCAGCCTCTCGCAACAAGCGAAGAAACTCTCAGTGCGTCAACTGTCCGATATGGCCCGAGCCGCCAATCGGAAGAGCAACAAGGACGCGGCTAATGAGTATGAGCATCGATACCTGCACTTCAACGATGCCCGTTCGACCATCGTGGCCCAACTCCCTGATGCCGACTACGCGCTAGCCAAGGCGGCTCTCGTTGATTACGCCAAGAACGTAATTAAGGCCGCACCGAATGTCACCTTCGAGCAACGGCTCTGTGACGCTTTTGTTGCCCTGTGCCAGAGCGGAGCGGCCGGTGGCGGGCGGTCGCGGCCGTACTTCGTCGTGGCCCACACCGACCTGTCCCTGTTGCGGGGTGGTGTGGGCACGGCGGAGCTCGAAGGATTGGGCAACATAAGCGCTGAGACGATCCGGCGTATCGCCTGCGATGCCGCCATCGCGTTGGCCATCGATGACGACCTGGGTCACACCATGTATGAGGGGCGAGCAGAACGGCTGGCCACCGATACTCAACGGCGAGAGGCAGCTCGGCGTGATCGACACTGTCGTTTTCCCGGCTGTTCGAATGCCATGTTCACTAACGTGCACCACATCATTCCCTGGGATCCCAATGGGTTGACGGACCTACCGAATTTGGTGACTTTGTGCGTGCATCATCACCATCGCGTGCATGAAGGTGGATGGCACATGTCCGGCAATGCCAACGAAGTGTTGACCTTCACTGGGCCGAGTGGTCACGTGATGATGTCGCACCCATCGCCGCTCTGGACCAAGGGCCCAAATGCTGGTCAAAACCGGAAATGAACTGATTCCCGATCAATTCGGTTTCCCTATTTCCACACTCTCGTCCACTTGATGTGCGTCGTGGCCTTACTCAGGTCAGTTGTCCCCGATGCAAACGCGTCCGCATTGACGCCTAATGCTGCGGTGTAATTCAAGAAGAACGGCTGATTGAAGGGCGCGGGCGGCGTTTCGGTGTCGCGCTGCGCAAAGGTACTGGTGACACAGGGAATGCCATTGAAGTACGCGGTAATAGTGGTCGGGGTCCAGGAAAGGCCGTAATCGACGAACTGACCGGCCTGATTCATGATGTCGCAGTCGTTCGTGTCGAGATTGCTCTGTTGAGTCGTTGAGCTGCCGGGATAGTGGACGATCGGTACGTCCTGGTTTGGATACTCGCTGTAGAACTCCGCGTAGTCGATCTCTCCATTCGCCGGCCACGCAGTCGAATCATTGATCTTGTTGAGCGTTTCGTTGTTCGGCCACAACCACAGCGTTTCCTGCAAACCTTGAGCCTCAGATTCAGGGATCGCCGCTTCGGTCTCGAAGAAGCCGTATTGCTGGCTGAACAGATTTTGACTGTTCACGTCTCCGGCCTCGTAGTCAGTTTCGAAGCTACCTAACGGATCAGAGGGGTCCGTGCAAGAGATCGTATTCGGAAGTTGGATAACCGAGAGATTCAGCGAGCCACCCGACTCATTGACAACAGAAGAATTATTCACGTAACACGGGATCCCTGCCGTTGGGTCCAACCCGTCGGTGATCGGGGACTGACCCGTGGTGTAGCCGGTGCTCGCCGTCGTGAGCACTTGGAGGTTCGACTGGTCGAAGGTGGGATGGGTGAACTCATCGTCCAAGGTGCATGTCCACGAGGTCTCTCGAGCCGGGAGCGGCACATTTGACGGAGGGCTGCTCAAGCAATCGGGGGATGCGCCCGAAGTGGTGGTTGTGGTGGTGGTTGTGGTGGTGGTTGTGGTTGTAGTGGTTGTGGTCGGTGGCGTGGTGGTGGTTGAGCACTCCCCCAATAGCGCTTCGAGGCTGTTGCAAGCGGTGGTTGTGGTGGTGCCGCCGGAGGAGGTTGGCGTGGTGGTGCAGAGGCCGAGGGCAGCTTCCAACGAATTACACGTCGAAGCCACGTCTTGGGCGTGCAGAACGGTGGTGGGAGCCGGCAGCGGCACGTGTCCTGAATGTCCCACCGAGGCGGTCCCAGCGAGGACACCTGCCAACATGAGAAATGCCCCCAGGACCGTCATGACTATCCGTGACGTCCCTTTCGAACCTGGCCCACGTGCTGGTCCCATGCTGCCCCCTCTTAGTGTTGGTGCTGAGAACCGCCTCTAAACCTTGACGCCTGAGCGGTTGATGGTCGACTCGTCGGTGCCCAAGTAGGACTCGATCACTGCGGGATGCTCGAGCACTTCGGCTGGCGTCCCTTCGGCGATCACTTCACCCAACTCGAGGGCGATCATGCGGTCGCAAATGGCCGTCAAGAGTGGCATGTCGTGCTCGACCACCATGATGGAGCAGCCGGTGTGCTGTTGCACCCGGATGAGTAGCGGCCCCATGGCTTCGGTCTCGCGCTGGGCCACTCCCCCTGAAGGCTCGTCGAGAAGCAGCACGCCTGGCTCCTGGGCCAAGACGCAGGCCAACTCCACAATGCGCCGGGTGCCGGTGGAGAGCTCACCCACCAGCTTTTCCCGGAAGGCGCCAAGCCCCATCAGCTCGATGAGATCTTCCGACCGCATATGCACGTCGGACTCCGAGTCAAGTGACGCAGGCAGCCGCAATCCGGCGGCCACCATTTCCTTGGATTGCAGGTGCCGCTCTCGGGCCACCGAGATCGTCTCCAGCACGGTCAGCGATGGGAACAAGCGAGCCTCTTGGAATGTCCGACCGAGACCGGCCTCAGCCCGGACGTGGGCCGGCCATGTATCGATGTCCACGCCTCCGAGGCGGATGCGACCGCCGTTGAGGGGGAGGAAGCCCGAAACACAGTCAAAGAATGTGGTCTTGCCGGCGCCATTGTGACCGATGAGGCCAAGAATCTCGCCGTCTCGCAAGCCGAGCGTGATCTCTTGCAGGGCGGCAATGCCACCGAAACTCTTCTGAACGCCGTTGCATTCGAGGATGTACGGGGCATCGGCCGCCGGCGGAACCCGATCGCCGTGCGACACTTTCGAGCGCGGAGGCCGCACTGGCATGCAGCAGCTCCTTGATCGCTGTCTCGGATGTCTCCGGGTCGACCACGGCGTGATTTCCGCCGCCCACTGAAACTTCGGTCACAGAGTTCGCCCCCGCAATGAACACGGAGCGGAGGATGTCGGGGCGGTCCAGAAGTTCCGACGTACGCCCGAGAAGCGCACCTCACCCTTCTCGAGGAACACGGCCCGCTCGGCCAACTCGAGGGCCACGTTCACCGATTGTTCGACCACCACGATGGTGGTGCCGGCGGCGTGGAGGAGCTTGACCACTTCGATGAGTTGGGCCACCACGGTCGGAGCCAAGCCGAGCGAGAGCTCATCGATCATCAGGACTCGGGGGGTGACCATGAGGGCCATGGCCAGGGAGAGCATCTGTTGCTCGCCGCCGGAGAGGTTGCCGGCCTGTTGGCTGGCTCGCTGGGCCAGGATCGGGAAGAGCTGGACCACTCGATCCTTGGCTTCAGCCACAGCGCGGTGGTCCTTGCGGATCATCCAGGTGCCGAGGCGCAGATTCTCGTCGACTGTGAGGGTCGGGAAAATGCCACGACCGCCGGGCATGAGGGCCAACCCCATGCGGGCGATGTCCTCGGCCTGGTCGCCCGTGATGGCCGTGCCGCCGAGCTTGACGGAACCACCGCCGACTTTGATCAGTCCGCTGGCACCCTTGAGCAACGTCGACTTGCCGGCACCATTGGTGCCGAGCAGGGCCACGATCTCGCCCTCGTGCACCTCGAGGTCCACGCCGAAGAGGATCTGTACCGGCCCGTATGACATTTCGACGGCCCGGCAGGAGAGGACCACGGGCGTATCGGGGACCGTCGCTGCATTTCCGTTGGTGGGAGCCACGGCTGGAACTTGGGCGGTGTCAGCGGGAAGCTGCACTCGGATGGGCTCGAACTCCGAATGCAGGGCGGCGGCTTTGGTGGTGGTGGAGTTGCCATTCTCATCAAGGGCGTGCTCGAGGAGGGCCGCTTCTTCGGGAGCGTGGTGCGTGACGACGGAATCCACCTTGCGATCGGCCACCAAGCTGGGCACGAGGATGTCGCGGCGCAGGGCGATGCGACGCAAGAAGAAGTCGCGCACCCGCTGCACTCCTTCGCCCAGTCCGCCAGGAAGAAAGATCAGCACCACCAGCAATCCGATGCCGGTGAACAGCGGTGCGTACTGGGGATATTTGTAGCTGGCGATCTCGATGGCGCCGACGCCGATCAGGACCCCGCTGATGGAGTTCAGCCCACCGATGACGGCCATGGAGAACACCAGCAGACTCAGCGATGGGTCGAAGGTCTCGAAGCCAACTGCGCCGAGCATGGTGGCGTACAAGCCGCCGGCCACACCGGCGATAACGCCGGCCAAGACGAAGCCACCCAGCTTCACTCGCAGCCCCGGCACCGCCATCGCGGCCACGGCCTTCTGATTGTCGCGGGTGCCGAGCAGGACACGACCGGCACGGGCGCGACGCAGACCATGAATGAAGAGGACGGTGATCACAAGGAATCCAAGGCAGAGGAAGTAATACGAGCGCCCGTCTAAGAGATTGAAGCGCTGCCACAGGACGGGGCGCAGGAATTGCTGCGGGATGGCGCTGGGGAAGTTGGTGGGATTCAGGAAGAAGGTATTGACGCAGACGGCCAGAGCCAGCGTGACCACGGCCAGGAACTCGCCCCGAATGCGGAGGGCGGGGACGCCGACCAGGACGGCCAACACTGCGCCGGCCACGCCCGCCACCACGAGACAGACGAAGAAGTCGGCATTTGACTTCTCTATGAGATCGCCGGCCACCACGCCTCCGATACCGGCGAAGGCAAACTGGCCCAGGCTGACATTGCCGGACCAGCCGGACAGCACGACCAACGACAGTCCGATGATGCCGTAGATGATCGCTGCCGTGTACTCGAGGGTGATGCCGGGTCCACCGATGAACGGGATGGCGATGAGGATGGCGGCGACGACGGCCAACATCCCCATGCGTCCGACGACGACCTCGGGCAGCTTCCGCAAGGCGTCGGGAATGGGCTTGAGGATCCCGGCCGCCGAGAACGTCTGTTCGGCGTCAGCAGCCCGGCCGGACCGGCGGTACATGAAGAGCAGACCTAGGAGGATGGCCACGAGGTTGACCACATCGGTCATGGAGGCTTGACGGACATCGAGCTGGACGAGGCCATTGATGATGCCGAGGATGACGCTGGCGACGAAGGCCACGGGCAGGTTGTCCATGCCGCCGATGACGGCACCGGCGAGGGCAGGCAGCAACACGAGAGTGGGCGCGGCGGCCGTGATGTTGATGCCCTGTGACGGGGCGCTCAAGGTGATGGTCAAGGCGGCCAAAATGCCGGCGATGACCCAGACCAGTGTCGAGAGACGCTTAACCGGGACACCGAGCAGCCGGGCTCGGTCGCCGTTGTCGGCCACCGAGCGCACGGCAATACCGGCATCGGTGCGCAGCAGGAACCAACTCAGCGCCGCCAGTACGACGGGAACCGTGATGCAGATGAGTAGGTCATTGCCGTCAAACAGCACCGGGAAGATCAGGGTGTGAAATCTGGTGAGCGGCGTCGGTACGCCGCCCACATAGGCAGGTCCGTGGATCAAACCGGGGATCACGAATTGGACGATGCCGAAGAGTTGCGCAAACCCAATGGTGACGACCATGACGATCAGGCGGGGCGCATTGAAGAAGCGCCAGCGGATGACCACATCGACCAATAGGCCGAGGGCCGCGCCGCACGCCAGCGCAATGGCGATACAGAGGAACCAATTCAGGTGGGGCGGGCCGAGGTTGAGCTCGGCGGCAACGGTGGCCGACAGTGCGGCCATCGCTCCATACGAGAAGTTGATGACTTTGGTGGCCCGGTAAATGAGCACCAGACCCATGGCGAGGAGGCCATTCACGGCACCGAACTCAGCGCCGTTGAGCAGCTGCCCCTTGGGTGCATTGTGCGGGAAAATCGCCGGGACGGCGAAGTACAACAACAGCGCCCCGACGATCAGGCCGACGGTTGCTCTGACCCGAGTGGAGGTGTCGGTGAGGAACGAGGGGAGTTCCATGGCCTATCCGCAGCTCGGTGGATTGCTCGGCGGCGAAATCGGGAAGGTCGAAGGTAATGGGGGCGGACCCGTGGGGTACTGGCCGGCCTTATAACGAGAACTCATGAGTGTGTAGGCGCCGAGGCAACCGTTATAGGGCGAGATCTTGGTGGGATCCCAGTAGATCTCGGCCGAATCGACCTGGGGCGTGTAATGCCCCGCCGGTAGGTCCCACGTGCCGTAGAGCGCGTTGGTGGCGCCCGACTGGCTCCCCGGATACGCCCGCATGCCCGCCTCGAAGGTCTGAGGTGTCAGGTCCGGCCCGGCCATTTCGATGCCGATGGCCATCAGGTACATCTGCTCGTAAATGAGGTCCACGGCGTTGGCCGGCTCGGTGTTGGGCGAGACGGTCTTGTAGGCGGCGTACCCGAAGGTGTCCTCCTTGGCCGTCACGGGACCATTGAGCGTCACGCCGAAGGCGTGTGACCATTCGTTCTGCTGGAACAGCTGACCGACGAGGTCGAAGTCGGTGAGCGCGGTGCCGGCCACCACCCATTCGGGCGTGTAGCCCTGCTCCTGGGCCCGCGAGGTCAGGAAGGCGGGAGTGAGCGGGTCGCAACCGCAGATGACGGTGGTGACGCCGTCGTTTTGCAGTTCACTGATGATGGACGCAGCCTGGCTGGAGATGGTCGAAGTGTTGAGCTGATACTGGATGTCGGCGGTCAGCGGGACACCAGCAGCCTTGAAGTCGGCGGCTGAGACGTTGGCGCAAGCTTGGTACCAAGGGTTCTCCGGAGCGATGATGGCGAACTTACGGGGCTTGCCCTGCAGCGATCCACCAGCCCACTGGGCGTTGCCACCGGCCAAGGACTTCAGCGCGAACTCAGTGGTGATCTGGACGATGTCGTCACACTCGGGGGCGACGCTCCACATGTAGGGCGCGTACTGACCCATGAACTGCGACGACAGGTATGGAGCACCGAAAGCGATCACATGCTGCCCGGCGAGGGCCACGTCATAGGGCTCGGTGGTGCCATTGAGCTCACCGAAGGCGTGTAGCTGCTGGGCCGCGGTGATGGCGTCGGCGTCGGCCTGCTGCTGCCCGGTGCCGAGCAACTCATTGGTCTCATTGCCCTGGCCGTTGAAGTACTCGATGTTGAGCTTGCGGCCGTAGAACTGGAAGTGCGTATCGAAGTACTGGGCCAACGCATTGATGGTGCGCTCAATGTCCGCCGTCGTGTCCGTGATGTCGGCCCCACCGAGCTGGGCCAGCGCCTGCTGGAAGCTCTGCGATCCGGCGGCATTGCGGTACGAAATGTTGATCTGCGATGACGTCACGCCCGTCGACGTGGCACCACCATTGTTGCCGGAAAAGGCAATACATGGTGGGGAGTACGGGTCGCCTGGGACCTGTTCGGCTTGACCAGAGCAGGCCCCCGTCTTACCCAGTGCCTTGGCGCCCGTGCCGGTACCAGTGCCCGTGCCCGACGTGCCACCTGAGGCTGGGGTTCCTGCGGTGCCGGCGGTGCCTCCGGAGACGGTGCCCGTGCCGGTACCAGATGCGCCCGAACCGCTGCCAACCCCGGAGCCGCCATTGTTGACGGTGCGAGTGTCATGGACGACCACTTGAGTGGGCGCAATGGTCGGCACCAGCATGGCCATGAGGACAAACGCCACGAGGAGAGCAGCGAGTGGGCCATAGCCCTTGAGCAGTCGCCGCTCACGACCGGCGGCGCCGAGACGCAACTTGCTGGTCCCGCCCGATGCGGCGCCCGCTCCCGATCCCCCTGCGCCAGTGGTGTCCTCGCTCACTATGCCTCCTGTCCTGACAGCCGGCGTCGGCGACGTTGTCGTAGGTAATCCCAGGCCGCCAGCACTGCGAGCAATCCGAGCCCGATCAGTCCCACTGGCAGCGCCACATTCGAACGATTACAACCCCCACCGGCGGGACCGACACTGCTGCAACTCGTGGTCTTGACCAAGGGGCCAAGGGTCACCTTGGGACTGACCGTGGCGGCGGGAACGGTTGAGCCCGGGGTCCCGGGCGTGCCCAGAGTGGCCGGGACATAGGTCGAGGGCGAGGTGAAGGCGTCAGCCCCTCCACTGCCGAAGTTGCCCAGCGATGCACCCAGCGCAGAGAACGGTGACTCCGGCGCCACGGCGGTGGTCTGCGCACTGGCGCCACCAAGGTCGATATTGAGATCGCCACCGCCGGCCGGCACTGATAGAGCGATGTCGGCCACTTCGACGTAGCCGGGAAGGTTGCAGTCAAAGTTGAAGAGAGCCTCGGTCAGTTCCTGGCGCACGGTCTGGATTTTGCCCAGGTTGGCGCCGACCAACTCTTGGCCCAGCGCACTGTTGTCAACGCCGACAATGAGCGGCGACACGTTGATGGTGCCGTCGGTGGCCGTAGTGACGACAGGCCACTGGATAGAGAGTCCGACTGGTGTGAGCACGGTGTTGATGATCTGCAGCAGGGACGTGACGTCGTCGTTGGAGATGGGAACGGTGACGCCGGCGACGGTCAGACCCGAAATGGTGAACGCGGCGGTCGACGACGTCGAAGCGCCGCTCGTCTTTTCCGCCGACCACTGGAGCCCGTCAATCTTCACCAGCCCATTGAGGAGCGAGATGTTGGCGATGGTCGAGCTGGCATTGGCCGAGCGGGTGTTGCCCTTGACGATGGCCGCCTTGGCGCTGGTGGTGGCGCCCTGCACGGTCACCAGCCCGGCCAGGTTGTCCTCGGTGATGGTGGTGGTGGAAGAGCCGGAGGGCACTTGTGTGGCCGAGGCGGACTCGTCGGCCACGCCAATGCCGCCACCGGCCAGAGACTTGTTCTCGGTGTACGACAGCGTCTGGTTGCCGCTGGTGGACTCGGCTTGCTGGGCGGGGGGGAAGTCGGTGGGCTGCACGGCCGATGGGGCGCCGGACTGACAATTGTTGGCGTAGAGCACGTCGCCGATGAGACCGAGGTCGAGGACTTGCGAGAGGGCTTGCCCTTCGTTGTTCTCGTAGTCGGCGTCAGCCGTTCCCAAAATGACCGACGCATTGAGCTGCCCGACTGAGGCGCCGACCGTGATGGCTCCAGCGCTCGAGGTGGCGGTGCCGGGAATGAATGCGGTGTCGGCGCCGGACGTGCCGGCGGTGGCGGTCAATTGCGCCACTCCGACGGCGGCGATCACTGCCGTGCAAAGTCCGATGCGAATGGCCATCGGTCGTGACGGTCGCCGCCACAGCTTGGACACCAATGCGTGCGCCGTGCTCACGAGCGTGCCCCCTTTCCCCTCATGCCTTCAATCCCTAAACGACTGTTGGGGCGAAATCATGCGCATGCAACTGGGGCCGACGCAAGCATGATTTGGCTCGGCGTGCGAAGGGAACGAGTCGACCCCGCCGACCGTTCTTCCCCGTATCCCACGTTTCCGCACGTCCATCCGCCCGCAGACCCCCCCACAGGACCTCGAGCCGGAGCATTCGTCCGGTTCAGTGGCAGACAGTAGCCAACCCTCACGCTTCGCGTGCGGCGACCCGTCGCACCACCACCATCCACTCATGCAGCCCAGGCACCTCGAGACCATCAACTTTGCCGTTCTCATCGGCCCGCCGCAGCACCACCGCATCGGCCGCAAAGGCCGAGGTCATATATGCGTCCCGTTCCGCCGGTGTCATCGGCCCGCCCTGAAGCGCCAATGACGCCACGCTGTCGGCGGCCAACGTCTCGCCGTACCGACCCTCTTGCGCCACGAGATACCGCTTGGCCTCCACATGCAACCCCACTAACGCCGCCACCCGTTCGCCTAAGGCCTGGCGCACTGCCGTTGCACCGCTCTCGGCGTGGAGCGGATCATCAACGGCACCCAAGAGGTGCCCGATGTCATGGACGAGCCCAGCCACCTGCAGGGTCTCATCGTCGGGTGCCCATTCCCGCAGCACGGCCGCCGTCTGCAGAGCGTGGTCCAGTTGCGAATAGGCCAATAGGGCTCGGGACTCCCTCTCTCCCTCCCCCTCCATCCCCTCGTCGACCTCCACCGGCCGATCCGCCCCACGGGCCAGCAACCGCTCGATGTCATTAATGGTCAATGGCGTCAGATTGGGGCTCACCGGGCCATTCTCCACTTTCATCGGTGAGGCGGGCCATCAATAGCTTCGCCACTACGGTGGCGCCCGGTGCCGTGGACCCCTCCAGCTCGCAGCCCCTGGACCGAAAAAATGGTGGCGCTGGGCCGAGGAATCGGCGATGACGGCCAATCGCTGATCGACCTCAGCCCCGGCGCCCTCGTGTCGGTGGCTCAGGTCCGCACCGGCCTCACCGACTTCGGCGACACCTGGTGGGAGGAACCCTTCGCCCGGCTCTGCGGCGCCCTCATCGATGAGGCCCAACTGCACCTCCCCGGACGCCTGCGCACCTGGGCCGAGCTGCAACTGATCCTGCAGAACCGCCTTCGTCTGGTCGAGACGTGGAAGCGAGCGCCGGCCATTAATGATCAGGCGATCGTGGCGCCCATCATCGTGACGGGGCTAGGGCGATCGGGCACCACCCTGCTGCATGAACTCCTGGCCTGCGATCCCGACAATCGCCCTCCGCTCTTGTGGGAGCTCATGCACTCCGTCCCGACCGACCTTGAACGCCCGGACACTGACCACACTTACGAGCGCTGGTCATCGGAAATGGCGAAGCGGTGCGACGACGAGATCACGCTGATGGACGAAATGGTCCCGGCCTTCACGGCCATGCACGAGAACGGCGGCCACCTGCCCACCGAGTGCATTTTCGCCTTCGCCCATCAATTCTCGAGCGACATCTATACCGGCCTCTACAACGTGGGCAGCTACACCATCTGGCGCAGCGGGCAGGATCAGACGCCCATCTATCAATGGCACCGGCGCATGCTCCAAACGCTGCAGTGGATCCGCCCACCATTCCAACCGACGACAACCACGAGATGGGTGCTCAAGGCCCCATCCCACCTCTCGGCTCTCCCGCTCGTGTTCGCCACCTACCCCGACGCCCGAGTCGTCATCACGCACCGGGACCCGCTCAGGGTGATCGGCTCCCTGGCGGACCTCATGGCCACACTCCATTGGATGCATTCGGATCACGTCGACCACGCACTGCTCATTGAGTTCATGGCCATGGGCCTCGAGATGCAAATGGACAGCGTCACCGCCGAACGTGACGCCGGCATCCTCCCCACCGATCAGATCAGCGATGTCATCTATGACGACCTCGTCCGCCATCCAATCGCCACGGTGGAGGCGCTCTATGCCGGCTGGCATCTCCCCATCAGCGACACCTTCCGGGCCAACCTCGTCCGTTATGTCGATGCGCACCCCTCACACGGCAATCACGACTATTCATTCGAGGACACCGGCCTCCATCTCGCCACCCATCGCGCACTGGTCACGCCCTATCAACAACGCTTCGGGGTCCCGTCAGAGGTGTAGGAGGTCGGCCGCCTGTACGACGTGGGCGGTTGGATGCGGCGGCCCATCGGCCAAGACCCAACGCACCAGCATGTAGCCCTCGAGGCGCCCACTGGTATCGAGCCAATTCGAGACCCCCGGCCCCGGGTCACTGGGTGCAATCACCATCTGCCACGAGCCGTCCGCCGACTGCCGTGCCGTCCGGTTGTTGAGCGCCGTCGTCGTGTAGCGGTAGTCGAAGCTCTCCATCCACGGCGATGTGAGGGTGAGGCCCCAATACAAGAAGGGCCGCTCGGGCTCGTGCACCGTGACCACGAGCGCCTCGCCGGGGGCCAGCGAGAATCGGCCGCCGTGATACGTCATTTCGGCATTGGAATGCGAACGGACCTCGTCGTCTTGCGAGGCGACGTGCACCGACCCGTCCGTGCCGCTGAACGTATTGATGTTGCCGCCGGCGTCGTGCCACATCTGCACCGCCGTGCCCGCCACAAACGACAAGAACATGGCGGCGAACTCGAGCTTGGGTGCCAACTCTGCGGCCGACAACACCGGCGTCGGCACGTCCTGCTGGCCCACCAACTCGATCCGTAGCCGTGACAACCGCTCCGGCGACTTCTCGAAATGCGTCTCCCGGATCGCCAGCTGCGCCGTCCCCGGCTCCATCACCACGGCGTTGCGGGGCCGAGGCGACGGCATGTCGGCGGCCGGCGCAATCAGGATGTCGACCTCCCCGCCCGGGCCCAACTCGAACTCATCAATATGGCATTGGGTTTGCGTCCCCGTCCGACCCCCACCGGCTTCCGCTCCCTGTCCAAACGCCGTGCCAAAGGTCATGCCGAGATACGCGCACTCCCCCCGCCAACCCCGCAATCGATACGAACGGGAGTCGTCGAGCACGCAGAACAAGTAGTGCACGTCGGGGTTGTCGACCAGCAGCTTGCGGTACTCGTCCTGCAGCGTGAACAGCTGCGGATGGGTCGGGTCAGACTTCTCCACCACCCACTCCAGCGCCAACCTGGCCAGTCGAGTCACCCACCGGTACCCCTCGGCCACGTCAACCTCAGCGTGCGGCACCCTCGGGTCCGCCAACGCCGCCTGCACGGTCTCGATCGCCGATCGCTGCGCCGCCACCCACGACTCATAGGCCGCCGCCAGTTGCTCATCGATGTCCATCGGCCGAAACTAGGTTGGCCCGATGCCGCACGTCGACCACTTCTTGGCCGAGCCCCTCATCCACCTACCGGCGCGGCGGCCGGACTCCATCCGCCGGACCAGCCACGTGGACATGATCACGCATGCCGACGGACTCCTCGAGCTCTCTGGCATGGCTCAACAAATGGACGGGGTGGAAGCGGCGGCCTGTCGGGCGCTGGTCACGCCGACGGGACGGGATCTGCATGCGCTCGAACTGGATCCTGCGCTGGCCATCGGTGGCGAATTGCTCGGCCTCGTTGTCGGCCGGGGCTTTCGGAGCGTGGTGGATCAGATCTGCCCCGCCGGGACACTCACCCATGTCCTGCTGTCCGAGCTCCCCGTGGCCGCCCTCCTCTCGGGCTATGGCTATCTCTATACCGGCCACTTCGCCGGCCCCCTCTCCGATGACTACATCGCTCACCTCCCCGTGGACATCTGCGCTGGCTGGGCCTCACCGGCCTCATTCATGACCCAGATCCGCTCCACTCGCGAAATGCCCGCTCCGAATGGCCCCGTCTCCCCGGCCGATGCCATTGATGACTGGCACCCCATGCCCCCGTTGGCCCCCGGCTCCATGCGGCGCCAGCGCCTAATCGACCGCTCCGGCCCCGACGTATGGGCCATGTTCCGAGACACCTATTGCCGTCCCGACGGCGTGGTCATCGTCCTCCATGAGTACAGCGTCGAGGCCACCATTAGTGCGTCCCCCATGGGCGGAAACGAAGGTGGGACCATCGCCCGCTGTGTGGCCACGCCCCGCGTGCTCCCTTGGGCCGAATGTCCCGAGGCCCAGGCCAGCGCGGGCCGCCTGGTCGGACGCCCGCTCTCCTCCCTGCGCCAGATGGTCAAGGACGAGATGGTGGGCACCTCCACCTGTTCCCATCTCAACGATCTGCTCTCGTCGCTGGCCCAGGCCGAGCAACTGATCTCGTAGCGGCCCGGGTCCACTTCAGACCGCCCAAGTGGCCGCCCACCGGGTCGGGAGATAGTTTCAGGCCACGATCCTGGAGGGACAGCAATGACCGATACCGCCATCGCCGAAGACGCCAGCACCGACGAGATCCTTTCCGAGGTTCGCGCCTGGTTGGACAAGAGCTGGGACCCCGACCTCACCGTGGCCGAGTGGTGGGAGCGCATGGGCCTCGAGGGCTGGTCTGCCCCGAGTCTTCCCGCCAACGCCTATGGCAAGGGCATCTCGAGGTCTGATGCCGTCGCGGTGGCCACCGAGATAGGCAGCTTCGGCGCCCTGGGCGCACCGGCCGGGCTGGGCCTCCTCCTCGCCGCCCCCACCATCGCCACTCACGGCACCCAAGAGCAGATCGATGTTTTTGTGAAGGACATCGTCACCGGGCAGAAAGCCTGGTGTCAGCTCTTCAGCGAGCCGCAAGCCGGGTCCGACCTGGCCGGCTTGCAGACCAAGGCCATGAAGGACGGCGATGAGTGGATCATTAATGGGCAGAAGGTGTGGACCTCCGGCGGCCAGTACGCCGACATGGCCATGCTGCTGGCCCGCACCGATGCTGAGGTGCCCAAGCACCAGGGCATCTCGTACTTTGCCTTCGACATGCACCAGCCTGGGGCCGATGTCCGCCCGCTCAAGGAAATGACCGGACACGCTCTCTTCAATGAGGTTTTCCTCACCGACGCCCGGGTGGCCGACTGGAACCTCATCGGCGGCCTGAACAACGGATGGGCCGCCGCCAACACCACGCTCATGAACGAGCGGGCCGGCCTCGGTTCCGGCGGTGGGAATGCGGCCGGCGGTGGGCTGGCGCAGCCGGGCACCGTCATGGGATTCCTGGGCAAGCGGGTCGGCGACCTGATCACACCCCGGGACAAGAAGACAGGCAAGGGCGGTGGAGGCGGCACTGGTGGCGCCCTCGGCGCCATGCGCGGCGGCGCCGGCATGCTCGTCGCCCTGGCCCAGAGCAAGGGGGTCAACAAGGACGCTGGCATCCGTCAGGACCTGGCCCGACTGCACACCCTGGGAGAGCTCGGCCGTTACAACGGCCTCCGAGTCAAGGCGGCCAAGGAGCAGGGCAAGGACATTCCCGGCATGCCCAACATTTCCAAGCTGTCAATGAGCATGATCGTGCGCCTCACTCGTGACTTGGGCCTCCGCATTTCGGGTCCGTCGGGCATGCTCCACGCCTACGACGCCGATGACAAGGCCGCCCTCGTGCACGCCACCGGCGACCCATTCGCCGGCGGCGTCACGGAGATGGCCCTCTTCGCCCAGGCCCCTCCCATTTACGGCGGGACCGACCAGGTGCAGCGCAACATCATTGGTGAGCGCGTGCTCGGCCTGCCGAAGGAACCGAACAATGATCGAGTGACGCCCTTCTCCGAGCTGCCCAAGAACGCCTGATCGGCTTCTCGCCGACATCGAATTATCGAAACTTCAAAAGCATCGAAGAAAAGGACTGGCCATGGCGGGGGGACGAATCGATAGGACGTTGCGCGGTGCCGCGGCGATCGTGGGGGTGGCCGACGACGTCTCCCCCACCGGTGAGCTGACCCGTACCGGCCGCGAACTCGAGGTGGCCATGGTGTTGGCCGCCCTCAGCGACGCCGGGCTCTCGCTCTCCGACGTGGACGGTGTCTGTCACGCCGAGTCATCGATGTCCTTCGCCGAATATCTCGGCATCCACCCCACCTTCACCGATTCGACCATGACCGGCGGCTCCAGTTATGAGGTGCATCTTGAACATGCCGCCGCAGCCATCGCCGCCGGTGAGTGCGATGTAGTGGTCAGCGTCTACGCCTCCACCCCCCGCAGCGACCGCACGCAGAAGCGACGAGTGGACCGCCGTTTCCCCGCCGGGCCTCATCCAATGGCCGAGTGGGAATGGCCCTTTGGCCTCCGCATGCCCATGGGCCCCTATGCCCTGGCGGCCAGTCGCCACATGCACGAGTTCGGCACCACGTCCGAACATCTGGCCCAGATCGCCGTCAGCACCCGTGAGTGGGCCACCTTGAACGAACGGGCGCGCTATCAGACGCCCCTCACCATTGAGGATGTGCTCGAGTCGCCGATGCAAACCAGTCCCCTCCACCTGTTGGACTGCTGCCTCGTGACCGACGGGGCCGGCGCGTTCGTGATGACCAGCGCCGAACGGGCCAAGACACTCAAGAAGCCGCCGGTGTACGTGCTCGGCGCCGCCACCTGCCACGACCACATGATGATCACCCAGATGCCCGACCTCACCACGACGCCGGGCGCCGTCAGCGGCCCGCGGGCCTTCGCCCAAGCCGGCATCACCCCGAGCGACGTCGACCTGCTGATGGGCTACGACAGCTTTACGATCACCGCCCTTCTCCACCTCGAGGATCTGGGCTTCTGTCAGAAGGGTGAGGGCGGCCCATTTGCCGCGGACGGGAGACTCGGACCGGGCGGATCCCTCCCCATGAACACCAACGGCGGCGGCTTGTCGTTCACACACCCTGGTATGTACGGGATGTTCCTTATTACCGAAGCGGTTCGCCAGCTCCGAGGAGAAGGTGAGGCACGACAGGTCAAGGATGCCCAAATTGCCGTGGCCCACGGATCGGGCATGGTGCTGTCCTGCATGTCCACGGCCGTGCTGGGAACGGAGGCGACGCTATGAGTGAAGCGGCCAGCACGCCCACCCGCATGGAGCCGGCCGTCGGGCCGGACAGTGGTCCGTTTTGGGAGGCCACCCGTGAAGGTCGACTCGTCGTGCAGTGGTGCACGTCATGCAATGAGCCTCAGTTCTATCCACGCAGCTTCTGCTCCCACTGCGGGACCGTCGGCCCCTTGGAATGGCGCAGCGCCAGCGGTCGGGCCACCGTCTACGCCGCCACCATGGAACACAAACCGTCGGCCATGGGGGCCACGTTCTCCAAGGGCGAGCCCTATGTGGTGGCGTTGGTCGAACTCGAAGAGGGCGTGCGCCTCATGACAAACGTGGTCGGTTGCCCACCCGAGGACGTGACCATCGGGATGGCGGTCACTGTGACGTGGGAGTCGTTGAGCGACGGGCGACAACTGCCGCTCTTCACGCCGATAGTGCCAATAACGCCGACGCCGTAACGAGCATCGCAAAGGGGGCTGGGGGATGTCAGTGGCAGAGATGGACAAGGCCGAAGCCAACGCCCAAGGCATGTTGGTGGCGTGGTGGGCGGCCAAGAACCCAGGACGGATGGCGTTGTACACCTCGTTCGGTGATCGCACCTACGAAGAGCTGAACACCAATATCAACCGACTGGTGCGGGCGCTACGGAGCCGGGGAGTACGGGCCGGCGACAGCGTCGCTCTCATGTGCACGAATCGCCCCGAGTTCCTGGAGACCCTTTGGGCCGCACAGCGGGCGGGCCTGCGCCTCACCCCAATCAATTGGCACCTCACTGGTGAAGAAGCGTCCTACATCGTCGAGAACTGCGAGGCCAAGGCCTTCATTGTCTCGGCCGACCTGGGCGTGGACAAGGTCAAGGATGCAGCAAAGGGCGGCGGCGACACGCTGATCCGCCTGACGGTCGGTGGGTTCATTCCCGGATTCGAGATGTACAACGACGCCCTCTCGGCCGAAGACGGGCACGACATTGAGGATCCGGTGCCCGGCACGCAGATGCTGTACACCTCAGGCACCACTGGGCGCCCCAAGGGTGTGCACCGTGAATCCGCCGCACCCTCGGCGCTGGCTGTCATCAATTTCTGTGGCTACAACGAGGACTGGGCCAACAGCGTCGATGCCCACCTGTGCACCGGTCCGCTGTACCACGCCGCTCCCTTGGCGTTCTCCATTGCACTGCCGCTGCTCTACGGCACGCCGATGGTGATCATGAGTCAGTGGGATCCAGCCGAGACGCTGCGTCTGATTGAACACCACGGCATCACCCACACCCACATGGTGCCCACCATGTTCCATCGCATGCTGGCGCTGCCCGAAGACGTCCGCAATAAACACGATCTCTCGTCGCTGCGGTTTGTCATTCACGGCGCGGCGCCATGTCCGGTCACGGTGAAGCAGAAACTGATCGAATGGCTCGGCCCCATTGTGGTCGAGTACTACGCCGCCACCGAGGGTCTGGGCACGCTGGTCGACTCGGCCACCTGGTTGGCCCATCCCGGCACCGTGGGGCGCCCAATGGTCCAGGAGTTGGTCAAGGTGGCCGACGACGACGGCAACGACGTCGCTGCCGGCGAGATCGGCCTGGTCTGGCTGCGCAGCGTGGCCGCCACCAAGTTCGACTACTACGGCGACAAAGAGAAGACCGAAAGTGCCTTCCGGGGCGACTACTTCACCCTGGGCGACATGGGTTACATGGACGACCAGGGTTACTTGTTCCTCACCGATCGCACCGCCAACCTCATTATTTCCGGCGGCGTGAACATTTACCCGGCCGAGGTGGATGCCGTCCTCCTGCAACACGCGGCCGTGGGCGACGTGGCCACCATCGGGGTGCCCGACGAGGAGTGGGGCGAGGCCGTCAAGGCCGTGGTGCAGCTGGCCGACGGCGTGGAAGCCAGCGACGCACTCGGCCAAGAATTGATCGCCTATTGCCGGGACCACTTGGCTCACTTCAAGTGCCCGCGCACCGTGGATTTCACCGAACAGCTGCCGCGCGAGGATACGGGCAAGATCTTCAAGCGGAAGTTGCGCGATGAGTATCGAGCAAAAGCCGAAACCAACAACTAAGGAGAGCAGCGTGGGTATCTGTGACGGGCGTGTCGTCGTCATCACCGGGGCGGGTCGTGGCATTGGCCGCGAGCACGCGCTGGAGTTCGCCAGCCAGGGCGCCAAGATCGTGGTCAACGACTTAGGGGCCGAAATCGACGGTTCCGGCAGCTCAACTGGTCCGGCCGGTGAAGTGGTCAATGAGGTACGCGCCATGGGCGGCGAAGCTGTCGCCAACGGTGACGACGTCTCGGACTGGGAGGGTGCGGGCCGTCTGATTCAAACCGCCATCGACACCTTCGGCGGACTGGACGTGCTCGTGAACAACGCCGGAATTTTGCGGGACCGCATGCTGGTGAACATGACGATCGACGAATGGGATGCCGTGACCAAGGTGCACCTGCGCGGCACGTTCGCTCCAACCAGGCACGCGGTGGAGTTCTGGCGCAACCGCTCCAAGGCGGGCGAGACCAATGACGCACGGGTCATTAACACGACGTCGCCCTCAGGCATTTACGGCAACGTGGGTCAGACCAACTACGGCGCGGCCAAGGCTGGCATCGCCGCCTTCACCGTGATCGCCGCCATGGAGCTGGGTCGCTACGGAGTGACGGTGAACGCCATCGCCCCCGCCGCCCTGACCCGCATGACCGAGAACCTCGGTATGGCGACGGCTCGGCCGGAGCGCAACCCAGAGGAATTCGACCCGCTCGACCCCGGCAACATCGCACCGTTGGTGGTGTGGTTGGGCAGTCCGGAATCGGCCGCTATTACTGGGCGCGTCTTCAACGTGCAGGGCGATCACATCAGCGTGGCCGAGGGCTGGGTCGCCGGCCCTGGAGCCAGCAAGGGTGACCGCTGGGATCCGGCGGAGCTGGGCGGTGTGGTGCCAGGATTGGTGGAGAAGGCTGCACCGAACGCCAACATGGGCGGCCGAAGGAGCTGATGGTCGATGACTGACGTTGCGAGTCCTCCGCTGCCGCCGCTGCCGAGTCGATACGAGATGGACGAGTCCATCGAGATCATCAAGGACAACGCAGAGCGGCTGTTTCTGTGGGAATACGGGCGGGACCGTGGACAGCTCGTCACCCTCTACAACAAGGCCATGGGGTCGCAATGGAACAGCGTTGTGGATCTCGACTGGTCCATCGATGTGGATCCGGAACGCCTCGTGGCCGAGCAAGAAAGCCCGATCTTGGCCGTGGCTCGGGTGGCGGGGACGCTGCCCGGGTCGCCGCTGGCCAAGTGGTCGGAGAAGGAATACTCGCAACTCGGTATTGAGTTCTTCAAGGCCAACCTGAGCCAATTCATGCACGGCGAACAGGGCGCCATGATGACGGCCGCCAAGATTGTCGAGACCGTGCCGTGGATAGACGCCAAGTACTACGCCTCGACGCAGACCATGGATGAGGCGCGTCACACTGAAGTGTTCGCCAAATACCTCTCCACCAAGCTGGGCGAGGCCTACCCGATGAGTCCGTTCTTGAAGGCGCAGATCTGGGCTCTTTTGGAAGATTCACGGTGGGACATTGCGTACTTGGGGATGCAGATCGTCATTGAGTCGCTGGCCCTGGCCGCGTTCGGCGACATGTTGCGACGCACGAATGAGCCGCTGTTGAAGAAGCTCTTGCGCTACGTGATGTCCGACGAGGCCCGTCACGTGGCCTTCGGGGTGCTGTCGCTGGCGGAGTACTACGCCGACATGTCACAGGCCGAGCTCAAGGAGCGGCAAGACTTCATGCTCGATGCCACCCTCAACTCTCGGGCTCGGGCCACCACTCCGGAGGTGTGGGAACGTTTGGGCACGACAGGTGAAGCCGTGATGCCGTTTCTCTTTGAAGCCGCCTCACAGTCGAAGATCGATCCGATGCGTGGCTTCGCTCGCGGCTTCTTCGCCAAGCTGGTCCCGAACGTGCGAAAGCTCGGGCTCTTGGATGCCAACAACGGCTACCTGCGCCAGAAGTGGGGCGAGGTCGGACTGCTGGAGTTCGAGTTCTCCGATGACACGGGCTCGGACTACGAGACTTATGACGCGGTGGCCGAGGATCGAATGGCGGCCGCCGCCACCGGTGGCGCTGCGGACGGCGGGGTCTCCGACTGACACCCAAAGGCGCCGCCACCATTGCCCGCGTGCGGGAGTTGTGTCTGGCCCTGCCCGAAGCAGTGGAGAAGCCCTTCGGTGACCACACCTCGCCGGCGTGGCGGGTGAACGACAAGTTCTTCGTGATGATGCCCGATGATGGGGTCTCGGTCATGTGCAAAGCACCCAAGGGCGTGCAGGAGATGCTGATCGCCTCCGATGCACTGCGCTTTTTTCGTCCCAAGTACGTCGGTCATATCGGCTGGGTCGGCGTGCAGCTTGACCTCCCGAAGCCACCAGATTGGGGTGAGATCGGCGAGATGATCGTGGAGAGTTTCTGCCTGGTTGCGCCCAAACGTGTGGTGGCCGCATGGGAGGCCTCCCGGGCGCATTGATGATGTGGTGATTGGCCGCAGCCTCCAACGGGCATTGACCAAGGGTTAAGTCCCAACGAGTGGTGTAACAGGCGGTGGCGTGCAAGTTGTGGCCGCGTCATTGTTGTCAGTCGGCAAATTCCGGCGCACTGCTGTTCTCGCACTCATCGGATCGATCATCCCTACGACACTCGCAGGCCATCCATTTTGGGACGAAGTCGACGAAGAGAAGAGGGCACAGCAACAGACTCATTTCTTGAAGAATCTTGGCGTGCTGGGCGGTCTCATTTTGGCTGTTACCGACACCGATGGGGCGCCGTCGCTCCGATGGAAGATGGCGCAGCAGAATCGCCACCACCAATCTCACGGTGCCAGGTGGTTCCGTCACTCCGGCGCACAAGATGCTCGCAACGCTCTTGAGCACACCATCCATGGAGTGATGGAATCCGGTACCCGATGGGGTGATGCTCTCCTCAGTGACGTCCAGGAGCGCCTCTCAACCTCGTAAGAGGAGTAGAGATCGACGCCAAGGATTCGATTCAAACGACCCAGAGTGGGACAGGGCTGGGCGTTCAACCGGCGGTGTTGACGGGTCTGAGCGACGTCAACTCCGTCAACATGTGCTCCTGGTAGAGAACCCCCTGTTGCCGCACTCCCACCGTCTCGAGTTCGCGCACCAGGAGGCCTCGTGTGGTCGAGACCCAGAAGTCCATTGGGCCGGTGCCGGTGCCACCGCCGGAAAAATCCATGGTGAGGCGCACGTGGGTGACTTCAATCTCCTGTCCACCGACACTGAGGAGGGCCGCACCAAGGTCCTGGCCGTGAATGACCACCTTCCCATTCGGATCGCTCTGTCGGCACACCGCCGTCCACGTGAAGATAGAGACTGGCGGCACGAAGTAGGTCGTGGCCGGACAGATCGTGATGGTTGTGGTGGTCGAGCCGGCGATGACCTCGTGCGTCACAAATTGAGTGGCCGCCAGCACGCCGCCAGTGGCGCACACCGTGGTGGTCTCGGTGTGCTGAGCCAGCGGCACCCATCTGATGACACTGCAGGAGGAAGCGCCGCGGGTGACCAACATGTCCGTCACGGCTGGGAAGGAGCGATCGGCGCCGGGAATGCTCAGACTCTCGCCACCGCTGGTTTGATAGCGATAGACACCAGGCGTGAGCAATTCGGAAGAGGTGCCTGCGATTGCGATCGGCGCCACGCCATTGCTGCTCCGAGCCTGATCACGACGATAGAGCCGCAGCGCTTCCTTCAAGGTGACGGGCGAGGACACTGTGCGAAAGAACACGGCCCAGCACGTCCCGCCGGCGGAGCCAAAGATGATGAAGGCAAGGAAGAGGATGGACAGCCAGCGGTGGTGCTGGATCCAGGACCAGGCGGACACGGATCACATTGTACGGTCGTGCAATTCCTCCATGCAACGAGCCGGACGATGATGGAGTAATGGCGATTGATAACCGGGCCGCTCTCCTTAAGGGGGCCAGCCAGTGTCTGGAGCAGATCGGGTATGCCCGCACCACTGCTCGAGATGTGGCCCGGGCCGCCGGTGTGAGCCTCGGCGCCATTGGCTACCACTTCGGATCAAAGGAAGAACTCCTGCTGGAAGCCATCGCCGAGAGCGTGCGGGATTGGATTGCCCGGTTCGGTCAGCTCGCCCTCGACGTCGAGACCCATGGGGCCGACTTCGCCGTGCGCGAGGCCATTCCCGAGTTTTTCCGGCTCATTGATGACAGCCGTCCGCTGCTGGTGGCGTGGGTTGAGGCCTTGGCGCAGGCGGAGCATTCGCCTGCGTTACGCGCCCAGTTGGCAGAGCAATACAACCAGTTCCGCTCCAGCGCGGCCGCCATGCTGACCACCGCCCTCGGGTCGCAACTCGAGTCCCTCGGCTTAGACCCAAACACAGTGGGCTCACTGCTCATCGCATTGGGTGATGGCTTAATTTTGCAGAACCTCATTGACCCCGAATCCACTCCGGGATCGAAGGAGTTGCTGGCGATCTATGGCCGACTCACCGGCACGCTCACCAATCCAGACATCCCAGCCATCCCGATCTCGTAATCACCCGCACCCGCACCCGCACCCGCACCACCGATCGGGCACCCCAACCCCAACTACCCCTCGTTTGCAAACAAACCCGCGGCGGCCGCCTTGAGCGAGGTGTCATCGGTCTCGATGCAAGCTCGGATGGCCTCGAGCGCCGACTTCCTGGTTCGAAGTTTCGTGGCGGAATGGGCCGTCGTGTGCAGCTTCAGCATGTCGTCGACAACCTCTTGGGTCGCCTTCGCCACATCTGATGCCGGCACCACCCGGTCCAGAAACCCGGGGGCGATGGCCTGAGCGGGTGAGAACATCTCCGCATTGTTGATGACGCGGCCGAAGTAGGGCTCGGGCACACGCTGGCGCGTAATCTCGATGGCGGTATCCGGCATGGTCATGCCGATCGCCACCTCGTTGGCCCCAATCTTGAAATCCCCGACCACGCCAATGCGGTAGTCGACGGACAGGAGGACGAAAGAGGCCATGGCGAGGGCATGCCCGGTACAGACGGCCACGACGGGCCGAGGAAAAGACAACAGCCGAGCCGACAGTTCGAAGCCGCTCCGCACCAAGTTGGCCCCGCCTGGCATCTCGCGCAGCTGCTTGAGATTGAATCCGGCCGAAAAGATACCGTCGCGACCCCGCAACACCACCATGTGGCCGTCGCGTTCGGCCTGATCGAGCGCGGTATTGAGCTCCTCGAACATCTCGTGTGACAGCGCATTCACCTTGCCGTCATCCATAGTGATGATGACGACGCCACCTTCGGTTGCCACGGTGCTGAACGTTCCCATCGTGTTGCCCTCCCTGAAATGTCGTACGTGCTCGAATGCAACTGCCAGTGATCAGCTGCAAGATTGCCGCCAGTCAGTGACGCTTCACACCGCCAACACATCGGCATAGGCCCGCTGCTTGGAGATGGCGAAGGCCGCCCTGTTGAGTGCGCTCAGTTCTCGGGCCCGCTCAACCGCGGCGCCAACGACATCGCCCTCGACCACCTCATCCAGGAACCCGGTGGCGACGGCCCCCTCGGCATCGGTCACGTAGCCGAGGGTGGTGGCCCGCACGTAATGGCGCCGACTGAGCCGGCGCGCCGCCAGGGCATGACCGAAGGCACTGAGCGGGACACCAATGGTGGCCTCGGTGAATCCGATCTTGGCCGGACCCGATTGACCGATCCGAAAGTCGGCGGTGAGCAGGAGCATGGCGCCGCCGGCCAGCGCATGACCGGCACAGGCGGCCACGACGGGACAGCCGACTGAGAGCAATTGCTTGTAGAACCCAACCGCACGGGCCCTGAATCGATCGATGAGCTCTGGGTCGCCGCTGCGAATCACCGACATATCGAAACCGGCCGAAAACGTCCCGTCCTGCCCCGCCAACACGATCGATCCGGCCGTCTTCGCCGCCTCGTTCATAGAGTCAGCGATCAAGTCCATGAGCTCGAACGAAAGGGCGTTGGCCTTCCCATCATCGACGGTCACGATGGCGACGTCGTCATCCCAACTGACCGTGACGGTTCCCTGGCTTTCGCTCACGGCTGGACATTAGTGACTGACCACGAGGAGCGGTATCTCAAGAACTAGTCAGGGATCCAATTGCCGTGGAAACCAACCGGTACTCGCTGCGGCAGTGTGATGACCGCCTGCGGCGTGCCGCTCAGGTCCTCCGCATTGAGGATGTACAGGGAGGACACATCGGTGGTCCCCTCATAGACCAGCGCCATGAGCCAGCCGTCGCTCTCATCTCCGCTCTCGGTGCGAGGCACGAAGACGGCCTCGCCCACCTGGGCCGTGGGGCCAAACCGGCGCACCTCGCTGGTGCCCCCCACCAGATCGTGACGGATGATGCCGTTCTCGGTACCGACCACGTCGCCACCGCGGTCGGTAAAGACGCCGTAACCGTACCGATACGGCAGTCCGAGGCGCCGCTCGTCGGCCCGCGGGAACTCTTGACTGTGGTCGTCCAACTGCTCCTCTTTGACCGGTCCGCCCAGCCCGTCCACCGTCCAGCGCTCCAACGTCGGCGTGCCTTCGGCGGGACCAAGGAAGGAGGTACGGAACATGGAGGGGTGGCGGACCACGTCGAGCGTGATGCCGGCCCCGCCGTCAACATCGTCAAACGCGTTGAGCGTATGGAACACGTAGCAGGGGTTGATGTCATGCCAAACCACGTCGACACCGTCGACCGGATGCCGAGGCAACAACCCGATGCGGGCGTGGTAATCGTCGAACCAGCGATAGGGGAATCTGGCGCCGCTCATGGCCGCGTCCGCGTCAAAGACCACCGGCAAGTCGTACAGCACCACGTACCGAGGAGTGATGGCGCAATCGTGCAGGCTGACCGAACCGCCCATCGCCACGTTCCGAGACGATGTCACGCCACCCTCCGGACTGACAATGGTCACTTCGACGTCATTGCCCCAGCCGAAAAAGTACGAGACAGCGACGAGCTCGCCCGTCCTTGGGTCCTTCTTTGGATGGGCCGTGTAGCCACCACTCAATGTGCCTCCGAAGTCGAATGGACCGACGGTCTCGAGTTCGTCCGTGACCTCATAGGCCATGGCACCCGCTTCGACCAGGGCCAGGGTGCGGCCGGCATGTCCGATGACGTTGGTGTTCGGCCCGAAGTCCATGCCGCCGTGGACCCGGCCGGACTTCGGCTCCTCTCCCAAGGCCCGGGCCACCGGCCCGGACCGGACCCAGCGGTTTCGATACCACTCGGCCCGCCCCTCACGGAGGCGCAGACCGTGCAGCATGCCGTCGCCGATGAACCAGTGGTACGTGTCGGGGTCCGGTGCCACCAGTGGATTGGGGCCGTTGCGCACGTAGCGGCCATTGAGCTCCGCCGGGATGGTGCCAGTCACATCAAGCTCGGACTCTGGGGCCGTGATCTCATGGAGGACCGGCCCGTGGTTGCCGTTGAGATACGGGTTGGTTGAGGTGGGAGTGGTGGTCATCGGCGACTCCTCGCTGTCCGAAACAACATAGGTCCAAGGAGCGATGGCGGCCATGGCCAGGCACCAGATCCGCCCTTAGCCATCACTCCCGATCGAGCGCTCGGTCGACCCAATCAGGAGAATTTGCGCTCGGACTGCGTTTGTCCAGCGCAGCGCGCTATGGTTTTCGGCGAGGGCACCACCATTACAGATTTGGAAATCCCTCTGACTCGAGAGAGTCGACCGGCCATGACCCCCACGAAACAGGGTCAAATCTTGGCCAGGGAAGGAGTGGATTTTCAATGGCAACTGGTTCCGTGAAGTGGTTTAACGGTGAGAAGGGCTTCGGCTTCATCACTCAGGACGGTGGCGGCCCCGACGTATTCGTGCATTTCAGCGCGATCTCAGGTACGGGCTACCGCAACCTGGAAGAAGGACAGAAGGTTGAGTTCGAAACCAACCAAGGCCCCAAGGGGCTGCAGGCGGCAAACGTCCGCGCCATCTGATTCCTTCAGATCGCCTGACTCGGTGAAACGCTCAGCGTCTCGCTCGGTCGGCACCAAGAACACAGAACAGGGTCTCTGCTCCTCCGGGAGTGGGGGCCCTGTTCTCATGTTGGCTCCGGAGTTAATTAATAGAACGGCCGGTAGTACCTCGTGGTCACCGCCAGTACGGCGTCGGCCAGTTCGGGGCGGCACACCATCAGATCGGGCAGCCAGGCGTCGGGCGCGCCATAGCGCAGGGGTTCCCCGTTGAGGCGGCAGGCCTGCAGGCCGCACGCTTCTGCCACCGCCACCGGAGCGGCCGAGTCCCACTCGTACTGACCTCCGGCGTGCACGTAGACCTCGGCCGCGCCCAAGACCACGGCGCTGATTTTGGCCCCGGCCGAACCCATGGGGACCATGACCCCACCGATGGCGTCGGCCACGTCATAGGCCACCTCGGGCGGGCGGCTACGGCTCACCACAATCCGAGGAGGCGTACCGGGAGCGGCGGCGGGCTGCAACGCCGGCGGCGCACCCGTCGACAACGTGATCTCCAGCGCCGGCAACGCCACGGCCCCAACCACCGCGATGCCCCCGATGGATAGCGCCACGTGCACGGCCCAGTCGGTACGCCCGCGCTGACCGAACTCGCGGGTGCCGTCCAGCGGATCGATGATCCAGAGGCGACCGCTGCCCGAAATGTGCTCGAGCCCTTCTTCGGACCGCACCTTGTCGTCGGGGTACAGCCGATTCAGTTCTGCGACTAAGAGGCGGTGGGCCAAGCGATCCCCGGCGCCCCCCAAATCAAAGTGGGCCGCCGGACCGTCGCGCAGTTCGACCAGGGCCCGGCCGGCCATGGTGGCCAGCGTGGCGGCGTCCCGATGCTCGGCCGCAAGGGCATCGTGCTCGTCCTGGCTCACTGGTCCTGACTCATTGGGGTGTCCTCTGGGTGATGGAGGACCAAGTTCTAGACCAACCGGCGATCGGTAGCCCATCTGGTCAGCTCGTGGCGGGTCGAGAGCTGCAGCTTGCGCAGCACCGACGACACGTGCGACTCCACCGTCTTGGCCGAAATGGTCAGGTCCCGCGCCACTTCCTTATAGGTATAGCCACGAGCGATCAGGCGCAGGACCTCACGCTCCCGAGGTGACAGCTGGTCCAGCTCGGGGTCGATGGAGGGGGTAGTGGCGGCATCCTGTGAGAAGGCATCGAGGACAAAGCCGGCCAGCCGAGGCGAGAAGACGGCGTCGCCGGCGCCGATCCGGTAGACGGCTTGCAAGAGCTCCTCGCCCGAGATCGTCTTGGTGATGTAACCCCGCGCTCCGGCCCGGATCACGGCGATGACGTCCTCGGGGGCGTCGGACACCGACAGGGCCAGGAACTGCACCTCGGGATGGACCGGCAATACGCCGCGCAAGACGGCCTGACCCCCTCCCCCCGGCAGATGGACGTCGAGCAGGACCACGTCGGGCACGCGCTCATTAATGAGTTCGATGGCGGCCCCCACTTCATCCGCCTCGCCGACCACCTCGACCGCTTCTCCCAGCTCGGCCTTCACCCCGGCCCGGAATACGGCGTGATCTTCCACGAGGAAGATGCGGGGACGGCCGTCCGACGATCCACCATCCGTAGCGCTCGTCATCGGGGCATGGTCAGTTCGACTTCGGCGCCGTCGCCGGGTGCGGAGCGGATGACCACCGTGCCACCGTATCGAGCCATGCGGGCCTCAATGGATTGGGCGATCCCCTGCCGATCGGACGGCACCGAGCTCGGGTCGAAGCCTCGCCCCCGATCGCGCACGAACAACGAGACATGGGCCGACTCCACCTCGGCATAAAGCGAGACCTGGGGGGCGCCGCTCCATTTGGCGGCATTGACGGTGGCTTCTTGGGCGGCACTCAACAGCGCCCGCGACGACTCGGTAAGTTCGCAGTCCCCCACCAACACCACCTGCACGGTGATGCCGTGGTCGGCTTCCACGTGTCGCTGCAGCACGCCGATGCCCTCACCGAGCATGGCGGCGTCTTCCTCACTGATCACACCCGGCGAGCGACCCTCGAACAGCCAGGCCCGCAGCTCCCGCTCTTGGGCCCGGGCCAGCCGCAGGACGTTCTGGGGATCATCCACCGAGCGCTGGATCAGCGCCAAGGTCTGCAGCACGGAGTCATGCACGTGGGCTGCCATCTGGGTCCGTTCCTCGGCCATGGCGCGCGCTTGGCGCTCGCGGACCAAGTCACGGATGAGCGTCAGCCACCAGGGGCCGAGGACGACGATGACGGCGGCCATGAGCAGCGCCGCGCCGCCCACCGGTCGCAGGGCGGCCGCCGTGGTGTGGCCTTCCACCAATATGAAAGCGCCCGCTCCGGCCAGGCCCAACCCGATCCCGACGCGGATGAGCAGGAGACGATTGGCCCGCCGCCCCGTGTCGGAACGCAACATGGGAGCGACGTCTTCTCTCACCCACTTCTTCTCGGCGCCGCTCATATTCCGCCAAATCAGAATGCCCACCGCCAGCGCCAGGAACGACGGCACGGTGGCGAAACCAAGAAATCCAATGTGCAGAATGGAGATGACGACCTGCACTGCGATCAGCGCGGGGATGACGGCGATAACGAGCTTGATCCCTCGACGGTCATTAGTGGCCCGGCCCAGGATGTTGCCGTCCTCGTTGTCGAGCGGGATGGCGATCCACGCCACGGCGTAGAGCAGGATCGACAGGCCGTTGACCAAAACAAAGAGTGACATGGCAATGCGGACGAGTCCGACATCGAGACCGGTGGCCCGGGCCATGGCACCGCACACGCCACCAAGGACTCGACCCTCTGAGGTTCGACGCAGCGGACCGCGTCGGCGATGGCGTCTGACGCCGTGGCCATGCCGACGACCCTTGAACTTCGACTCGACCCGGTCGCCGAACCGCTTCGCCCACTCGTCCAATTCGCGGTCCCAACCCCCTCGCCACGACTGACCCCTGTGCTCATGTCCATGGTGAGGGTCCCACCGATCCCACGGGTTCCCCGGGCGTGCGCCGGCCGTCCCGTTGCCGGCAGATTCGGCAGCGGTTGCGCCCGCTGCCTCTGAGGGCGCGGAGGGCTCAGGGTCAGGTGCGATCCCACGATGATCGCGCGCACCCCACCCAGTAGCCATCAGGGATAACCCTGACTCAGAGGACCGGCAATCAGGGTACGACCAGGGTGATGCCGGATTTCGCCCCAGATCAGGGTCCTTCAAGCTCCAGACATGGACACTGCACCGACAGACACGAGTACCACCAACACCGCCACTCAGCCGGATCACGAGCACCAGCACCTGGACGACCACCTTCATCGTGCCGGCGACGAACGCATGCTGGCCGGTGTGGCCGGTGGTCTGGCCGAATACTTCGATATCGACCCCACGCTGGTCCGGATCGGGTTCGTCGCTCTCTCCTTCCTGGGCGGACTGGCCGTGCCCTTGTATCTGGCCGGCTGGCTCTTGATTCCCGCTGAAGGTGCCGATCAATCCGTGGCCGAGGACCTGTTGGCCCGTGAACGAATCCGCTGACCCCCGACCCTTCCGTCGGTCGATCGATGTCGACCGTGACTACTTCCTCCACCGTATGAAAGGACACGCCATGGGCCAACGATGGGACCCCTCCACCGCCTTCGCCATGAGGCGACCGAGCACCGCCGATACCAGCGTGCGCGCCTCAGACGCCGAGCGTAACGAGGTGGCCGACAAGCTCTCCCGCCACTTTTCCGAGGGCCGCCTCGATGCGATTGAGTTCAAAGAGCGGCTCGACCGCGCCATGGGAGCCAAGACCCGTGGCGATCTACATGGGCTCTTCGATGACCTGCCCACGCTGCGCGCACCCGATACTCCGAAAGCCGCCAAGCATCGACATCGCCGCCATCGGATCGTCCCGTTCTTCCTCGTGGTGCTTTTCGTGGCCCTCGTCGCCGGGTCCCTTTCACCGTTCGCCATCGTCGGGCACTTCACCTGGGTGCTCTGGGTCATCGGCGGCCTCTTCATTTGGAATCGTCTGCACCGTCACCACCATCACCACCACGCCGAACTGGAGCAATGAGATGCGCACTGCGACCCCCTCTGCAGACGTTCACGACCTCGCCGCCACGCTTGGCGCGGTGGCCCTCTTCGACGGGCTGTGCTCCGCTGAGCTGGCAGCGCTGGCCGAGTCATGCACGATGTCCTCGGCTCGCCCCCGTCAGCACCTCGAAGTGCAGGACGCCCCGGTCCGCTACTGGCAGGTGATCACGTCGGGCCATGCCGTGGTCCAGCGCGATGGCATCGCCCTCGGCCTGCTGGGAGCGGGCGAATCATGGAGCGAGCACAGCGTGCTCAATCAGCTGCGCTCGCCCATCAGCGTCATCGCCCTCTCCCCCGTCACTGTCCTGGCCTTCCGTGATGGCGCCTTCACCGGGCGACTCATGGCCCATCCGGTACTGGGGCCACGCATCAGGACGCTTTCGGCCAGTTCGGCCGATCGCCTGGCCCTACCAGTGTTCCGAGCCTTGACCCATATGGAGAGGGCCGGCGTCAGTGCCGCCATCGGGGCCGGAGGACCGATTACCCCCTCCCGGTGAGCCGGTAACCTCTTGCATCGGGCCGGTGTTCGCCACCCGATCCATCCCTGAGGAGAGTTTGTTTTCATGCGTACCCTGGCTGGCTGGTGTGTCCGCCACCGACGGCTGGTCCTGCTCTTCTGGGCCATCGCTCTGATCGTCTCCCTGGCCGTCTCATCGGCCGTGGGCAACCGATTCGCCAACACGTTCTCCCTGCCGAATACGCCATCGGCCAATGCCATCAAGCTGCTTCAAGCGGCCGCGCCCAAGAACGCCGGCGACACCGAGCAAGTCGTCTTCGAGGTAGCCAAGGGCGAAACGGTCACCACCCCTGCAGTGGAATCACGCGTCAACGCCATGATCAAGCACTACGAGGCCCTCCCCAACGTGGGCAGCGTGATCAGTCCATACACGGCGCAGGGCGCCCGAGACATCGACCCGACCAAGACGATCGCCTTCGTGTCGGTCATCCTGGACAAGCAGGCCCAAGTCCTCACCTCCCAATTCGCCAAACATTTCGTCAAGGTCGCCACCTCCACGAGTGATCACTCGGTTCGGGTGGCCGTGTCCGGCTTGCTCGCTGAGTATGCCAATCCGCCCAACGTGGGTGGCCTTGGACCAGGAGCTCTCTTAGCTCTGATCGTGCTGTTCGTGATCTTCGGCTCCTTCTTCGCGGCGTTGCTTCCGCTCATTTCGGCACTGTTTGCCTTGGGCACGGCGTTCGGGATCGTCACCATCATGAGCCACGTACTCAAGACGGCCCAGTTCGCCCCCGAATTGGTCTTCCTCATCGGGCTGGGTGTCGGTGTTGATTACGCCCTGTTCATCGTCACCCGGCACCGACAAGGCCTGGTGGCTGGACGTGACGTCGAGAGCTCCATCATCAATGCCGTCAATACATCGGGCCGTGCCGTCCTCTTCGCCGGCATCGTCGTCTGCATCGCCCTGTTGGGCATGCTGGCCATTGGTGTGGCATTCCTCTACGGATTGGCCGTGGCCGCCGCCATCGGCGTGCTGCTCACTATGTTCTCGGCCCTCACCCTCCTCCCAGCCATGCTGGGGTTCATCGGCCCCAAGGTCATGAGCCGCAAACAGAAGAGAAACCTGGCCGAAAACGGTCCGCGCATTGTGGGCGCCGACAACAAGGGCTTCTGGCCAGCCTGGGCCGACATTGTGCGCAAGCGCCCGCTCGTCCCAGCACTCCTCGCCCTGACCGTGATCGTGATCCTGGCTCTTCCGTTCTTCTCCTTGCGACTGGGATCCGCCGACCAGGGCAGTGACCCGGCCGGCACGACGACGCACATCGCCTTCGAAATGCTGGCCAAGGGCTTCGGACCCGGTTTCAACGGTCCACTGCAAGTGGTCTCCGTGGTCCACGACTCGGCCCAGCGCGATGTCATCAACACCGCTGTCGACGACATCTCGCAGCACCGAGACGTCAAGACGGTGAGCCCGCCCATCTACCTGCCCAGCAAGACGGGCGGACAGGTGGCCTTCATCAACGTCTATTCCGACTCATCCCCGCAAGCGGTGGCCACCACGAACTTGGTGAATAGCTTGCGCAACACCACCATCCCTCACGCGGTGGGCTCATCGGGCCTCCAGGTCTACGTAGGTGGATCCACGGCCGGATTCATCGACTTCGCCCATGTGTTGGGATCGAAGCTGCCGCTCTTCATCGGCCTGGTGGTGCTGCTGTCCTTCCTGCTGCTGGCAGCGGTATTCCGTAGCTTCATCATCCCGCTGACCGGCGCCGTGATGAACTTGCTGTCCATTGGGGCCGCCTTCGGGATGCTCGTCGCCGTAGTGCAGTTCGGCTACGGGTCCTCCCTTATCGGCTTCTCGCAGAAGGCGCCGGTGGAGGCCTTCCTCCCCGTCATGCTCTTCGCCATCGTCTTTGGTCTGTCGATGGACTACCAGGTGTTTCTGGTCTCGCGCATCCACGAGGAGTACCTCAAGTGCGGTGACACCCGCACCGCCGTGCGCAACGGCTTAGCCGCCACCGGAAAGACCGTGACGGCGGCCGCCCTGATCATGATCCTGGTCTTCGGCTCGTTCATTCTCGGCGGCCAGCTGGTCATCAAGGAATTCGGCATCGGCCTGGCCGGTGGGATCCTTGTCGACGCCGTCTTCATCCGCATGGCAGTGGTGCCGGCCGTGATGTCGGTACTGGGTAAATCGAACTGGTGGTTCCCAGCCTGGCTGGACAAGGCGCTCCCCCGCCTTTCGGTCGAGGCCGATGACCTCAATCTCGTGGCACCCGCGGTGACCATTACCGATCCAGACCCCGATTTGGCCGTCCCCCGCTAAGAGCGACCCGACAATGAGCCGAGCCGATCAGTTCGTGACCAGCACCGCTCCCAGCTGAGGTCGGCTGAGCGGGCGGTAGGGCAAGGCCGCCGGAGCCGGGCGCAGTCCGTCCAGCAACAACTGCAGGTGGCGAGACCCTTGGTGCGGACCACAGCGATCCTCGACCGAGCGCACCGAGAGCAGCGCCACCACAATGTCGCTGAAGGTGACCTCAGGGCGCAACGTGCCCCCCGCCTTGGCGCCAGCAATCATCCGATCGACCAGCGGAGCCACCAGATCGAGATGAGCCAGCGCCAGCTGAGATGAGTGCGAGACCAACGCCCGGACACTCGAGGGCATCGCCACGCAGCGCCTCATGAATTCGAAAATGGCCTCGCCCGCTTCCACTTCCTCAAGGACCGTCTGGGCCAGCCCACGCGAGCGCTCCCCCACCTCGGCGGCAATCGCCGCCACCAGGCTCTCCTTATTAGGAAAGCGCCGGTAGAGCGTGCCCACGCCGACGCCGGCCCGAACGGCCACCTGCTCCATGGAGGCATCGAAGCCGAATTCGGCAAAGACGTCCTGGGCCGCCGTGAGGATGCGAGCCAGGTTGAGCTCGGCATCACGACGCAGTGGCCGCACGGAGGTAACGGACGCCGCGGTAGAGGATGTGGCGGCCATCAGTCGGGTACCCCGATTAGCGCGGCCTGTTCCTCGGCCACCGTATGGCGCGGGATGGCCAACGTGGCTCCGGCGGCCACCATCAGAGCCACGGCCGAAATCACGAAGGCCCGGATGTAGCCGTGCTCGGCCGGGACCCCGTTGGCCAGCAGGTCGCTCACCACCACACTGGTGGCGATACCCGCACCGACCGCCGCCCCCATATTGCGGATGTTGGTATTCATGCCAGTGGCCACGCCGGTCTGGGTGGGCGGCACCGCCTCGACCACCAGGTTGGCCATGGCGGCGAAACCCATGGCGATTCCGATGCCGAGCAGGGCGGTGGCAAGGTAGATGTACGCGTTGCTGTTGTGCCAGAACACCAGCACGACATAGGACGAGGCCGAGAACAGACAGGCGGCCAACAGCACACGCCGACTGCCGAAGGCCGTCGACAACCGGCCGGTCATGGGCGCCACAATAAGCATGGCCAGCGCGAAGGGCAGAAGGTCGATACCCGACTGGGTCACCGAGGCGCCGAAGCCGTAGCCATCGCCAGTCGGAGTCTCGACGAACTGCGGCATGATCGTGAACATCACGTACATGCCGAAGCCGAACAGCATGGCGGCCAGGTTCGTGGTCCACACCTCGGGGATGCGCATCATCTTCATGTCCACCAACGGGGACGGTGAGCGGGCTTCGGAGAGGATCCAGCATGGGATCAACACCGCCGAAGCCGCAAACAAGACGACAGTCCAGATGTTTCCCCAGCCGATGATCGGCCCTTCGGACACGGCCAGCAAGCCCGTCACCAGCCAGGCCGACATCAGCACGCCACCAGTCACATTGACGTGCCCGGGCGATCGAATGGGCGACTCGGGCACGTAGCGCAGGGTGGCGATCGCTGAGGCCACGCACAGGACCAGGGGGAACCAGAAGAGCCAGTGATAGGAGAGGTGCGTGATGATCGGGCCGGCCAGCACGATGCCTAAGCCGGCCCCGACGCCGAGGATGGACGAGAGGAAGCCAATGGCGCCCACCACCCGTTCGTGGGGGAACTCGTCCCGGATGATGGAAAAGGCCAGCGGGAAAATGGCGCCACCCGCACCCTGAATGACTCGCCCCACCAACATCAACGGCAGCGATGTCGCCACCGCGCTGACCAGCGTGCCCAGCGACAGCACCAGCAGCACAATGAAGAGGACCTTCTCTTTGCCCAGCATGTCTCCGACCCGCCCGAGAATGGGCGTGGCAATTGCGGCGCTCAAGAGGTAGGCCGTCAGCAACCAGGCCACGGCATCGGCCGAGGAATGCAAGGTGTGCTCCAGTGCCGGCAGCGCCGGAATCACATCGGACTGCAAAAGGCTGAAGGCCACCGCCGCCAACGACAGGACGGCAAACGTGACCTGGTAGTGCACCCGCTTTTCCGCCATGAGCCCAGTCTAGAGCAAAGCGGAATCAGCCATTCCGCTTACCAGGCGTATTCCTCGGGCGACGTCCGGTACCCGGGGAAGATCTCCTTCATCCGATCCAATGTCTGCTTCTCCAACGTGATCTCCGTGGCTCGGACCGCCGATGCAAACTGGTCCGGGGTGCGAGGACCGATGATGGGTGCGGTCACAGCACGGCGGGTCAGCAACCAGGCCAGCGCCACCGTCCCCGGCTCCTCCCCAATCTCTTCACACAGGTCTTCCCACTGCTCGAGCTGCGGACGACGCTCCTCAATCGCTTCGGCCGCCCGGCCCGCGTAACGGCGGCTGCCATCGCGCTCCTTACGGACCACGCCACCGAGCAGACCACCGTGCAACGGCGACCATGGAATCACACCAAGTCCGAAGTCGGAGGCGGCCGGCAACACTTCCATCTCCACCTTGCGCGCAATGAGGTTGTAAATGGACTGCTCACTGACCAGCCCCATGAAATGACGCGAAGCCGCCACGCCCTGAGCCTTGGCGATATGCCACCCGGCGAAGTTGGACGAACCGACGTACAGGATCTTCCCTTGCGCCCGCAGCAGCTCCATCGCCTCCCAAATTTCGTCCCACCCGGTAGTGCGGTCGATGTGGTGCATCTGGTACAGGTCGATGTAGTCGGTCTGCAGTCGCTTGAGCGATGCATCGCAGGCCCGGCGGATGTTCAGGGCCGAGAGCCGATCTTCATTGGGCCACTCACCCATGGCCGCAAAGAGCTTGGTGGCCAGCACGGTCTTTTCCCGCCGGCCCCCGCCCTGGGCGAACCAGCGTCCCACGATCTCCTCGGTGGCCCCACGGTGAATGCTGCGGCCGTAGACGTTGGCCGAGTCGAAGAAGTTGATCCCCTCCTCATGGGCCTTGTCCATAATTTGGAACGAGGTTGGCTCATCGGTCTCGGGCCCAAAATTCATGGTGCCAAGGCACAGCTTGCTGACGTGCAGCCCGGTACGTCCAAGAGAGGTGTAGTCCATGGCGCCGAACATAGCGGGATACCCCGCCGGCCCCATCAGGATTCGGTGCTGGGCGCCGGACATGGGCCCAACTAGCGGATTTTCGGGCCGTCCCGCTACGGTGGCGTCGTTACGCCGGGCACGAGATGGGGGCATGATGCCGAAACAGGTACCGCTAGTCGATTACTTGGCCTTGGGGGATGATCCTCACCTGGTGGCCAACGAGTGCACCTCGTGCGCCGCTCGATTCTTCGATCGCCGGAACGCCTGTGCCAGCTGCGGCGGCACCGGGTTCAAGAAGGCGGACATCTCGACCACCGGGGAGGTCAAGGCCTTCACCATCGTGGCCTTTGCCGCACCCGGCGTGCCCGTGCCCTATGTGGCAGCCCTGGTGGACTGCGGGGGTACCAGCGTGCGGGCCAATCTCATCAATGTGGAGCCTGACCCCGAGCACGTGACGCTCGGCATGAAGGTGCGGTTGGCCACTGAGGTCATCGGCACCGACGAAGAAGGCACCGAAGCGATCGGGTTCGGTTTCGAACCCTTGGGAGGCTGAACAACATGACATCGGCATCGGAAGAGCTCTGGATTCTTGGCATTCACATGACCAAGTTCGGCAAGCACCCGGACATGGACCTGGTCGACCTGGCCGCCGAGGCGGTCAGTGGCGCGCTGGCCGACGGCGGCGTGACCATGAAGGACATGGGCGTCATCGGCGCCGGCAACCTCATGGCCGCCAACGCGGGCATCGGCCAGCAGCTGCAGAAGCAGCTGGGCCAGACCGGCATTCCCGTCTACAACGTGGCCAACGCCTGTGCCACGGGCGCCACCGCACTGCGCGTGGCCGCCATGGCGGTCAAGGCCGGCGAGTGCGACATGGGCCTGGCCTTCGGCGTGGAGAAGCTGTCGGGTGCCGGGCTGCTCTCCGGCGGTTCGCGCAAGTCAGACAGCAACACGTGGTCGCCTTCGGGCCGTTATGGCGCCGTGGCCCCGGTCGACGGCCGCATCGGCACCGAAATCATGCCCGGCGTCTTCGCCCAGATCGGCATGGAGTACGGACACAAATATGGGGGCACCAGCTTCGAGCTCTTCGCCAAAATCAGCGAGAAGAACCATTCGCATTCCACGCTCAACCCACTGGCCGCCTACAGCAAGGCCATGAGCTTGGAGCAGATCATGGGCGACATCATGATCGCCTACCCAAACACCCGCCCGATGTGCTCGGCCAACTGCGACGGCGCCGCTGCAGCCGTGGTCGTCAGCGGCGCCAAGCTCAAGACGCTGTCGCTCGAGCAGCAGAGGCGGGCCGTCAAGCTGACCGCCTCCATCCTCACCACCGACCCGTGGGAGGAGTCCTGCCAGATCCTGCCCGACGTCAACACCCTGACCCGGAACGCCGCCACCCAGGCCTACGAGCAGGCGGGTGTCTCGCCGGCCGATCTCGACCTGGTCGAACTGCACGACTGCTTCGCCACGGCCGAGTTGGTGCACTACGACAACCTCATGCTGTGCGAGGTGGGCGGCGCGGTGGACTTCTTCAACTCCGGCGCCACCTGGCGCACCGGCTCCACTCCGGTGAATGTGTCGGGTGGTCTGGAGTCCAAGGGTCACCCCATCGCCGCCACCGGAATCGCCAATGTGTGGGAAGTGGCCACGCACCTGCGCGGCGAGGCCGGCGATCGGCAGATCGAAGGTGCCACGGTCGGGCTCACCCACGTCATCGGACTGGGCTCGGCCTGCGGTGTGCACATTCTGGAGAAGTCGGCGGCCTAGCTGAGGGGATGTCGCCCCTGATGGCTGAGCATTCGGGCCGGCCGCCCGTCTACGACACCATCGGTCGCGGCTATACGACGAACCGTCAACCTGACCCACGATGGGTCGCCTTGATTGACGCGCAACTGGCCGGAGCACATCGCATCGTCAACATCGGCGCGGGCACGGGCTCATATGAACCGCCCCCCTCTTCCGCGGCACTGATTGCGGTAGAACCGTCGGCGGTGATGATCGCCCAACGGCCGGCTGGGGCTGCACCAGCCCTACGGGGTAGCGGGACCGCCCTTCCGCTCGCCGACCGCAGCTTCGATGCCGCTCTGGCCATCCTGACGCTGCACCACTGGGGTGATTGGCACACTGGTCTGCTCGAACTGACCCGCGTGGCGCCCCTGAGGGTCATCCTCACCATTGACTTCGCCGCGCACGCCGACTTCTGGCTCCTGCGCGACTACCTGCCCGAAGTGGCCGAAGTCGAACGGGGATTGACGCCAACCATCACGCAGATCGCTGACACCATCCCTTTAACGGATGTGGTTCCTCTGCCCCTGCCGGCCGACATGATCGACGGCGTGCTGGGATCGCACTGGCGTCGCCCGGAGGCGTATCTCGACCCGGTCGTTCGGGCCAACACGTCGCCATTGGCCCTGGCCGACCCGGCCATCGTGGAGCGAGGCGTGACCCAACTGGAGGCTGATCTCACCACCGGAGCCTGGCACCAGCGCCACGCCGACTTGCTCGAGCTCGACGAGTACGACGTCGGCTACCGCCTCCTCGTCAGCGTCGGTACGTAGCGTCCCGGCAGTCAGCGCGCCGACATCAGTGGCACAGGACGGGCCAGACTCCAACTGAAGGTGTCGGGAATGTCCGCCAGTGCCAGCGGCGTGGCCAAGTCCGCGACGGTCGGTCCCACTCGATCGGCCACAATTTGCAGCTGGGCCTGATCAAATCCCCACAGGGTGCAGGCGTTGGTCCCGAGCATCTTGCGGATGTCGTCCTCTGGCAATCCGCCAAAGACGTGCTGCATAGTTTCGCGGTGCACGGGTGCCGCCCCTTCCAAGTGTGGGTAGTCCGCACCCCACATGAGGCGGTCAAGGCCGATCTCGTGACGCATCTCGGCCTCGTAGCGCTTCATGAGGGAACCACCCATGTACACGTTGCGTTCGAAATAGTCCCGCGGTCGCATCTGCAAATACGATCGCACTGGCGCACCGCCATGAGTGTCGAAGAACTGCTCCATGTCACGGATGAGCGAAGGGAGCCATTGCACGCCGTTCTCGGTCACCACCACGTTGAGATTGGGATGACGGTCGAACACGCCGCCGAAGATCATGAACCACAGTGGGCGACGGGTGAAGACGAATACCTCGTACAAGCCCAACATTCCACCGTGGGTGGCGTCGTAGAGAAACTTGGTGTCGGTGGCCGAACCCGAGGCACCGGTGTGGAGATTGATCACCATGCCCAGTTCTTCGCAGACGCTCCAGAATGGGTCGTAGTAATCGTCGGCATACCCGGGCAGACCGGACGTCACCGACATGGCCGGCAACATCACGCCACCAAAGATGCCGTTGTCCCGAGCCCAACGCACCTCGGCCACGGCTTTGTCCATATTGTGGAAGTCGATGGGCATGCACCCGGCACGCCGCCCCGGCGCGGCGGCACAGAACTCGGACAGCCAGCGGTTGTAGGCCTGCAGGGCGGGCCACACGGCATCGAGTCCACTCTTGGCGTGACCGCCGAAGTACATAGCTGGAGAAAGTCCCCCCGCCAACACGGGACCGGGCAAGGTCACCTCGGCATGAATCCCCTGCTCCTCTAAGACCGCCAATCGGCGACCGTCGCCGTCACCGGGGATGACCCAGTCGACGCCGTAGCGCGAAAGCCATCCTTCTGCTGCTTCGGTGTCCACGCCCATACCGGCCAAGCGGCGGGCGGCGGTGGCTCGCACGGGATCGGACTCGTCCATTTCGCCCGGGTCGTAGCCGCCGAACATGGAAATGGCCAGTGACGACATGTCGCCGAAGGCAGCCACCGCCTCGCGGTGTGACGGGTCCACATAGGACAAGAAGTGGTCAAGGCTGTCGGGTGACGCATGCATGTCAGCTGAAACCACGACATAGGAACGGTGCTCCGCATCGGCCATTTCGGGCACACTACCCCTCTGCGGCCGCCTCAGACCGGCCCGATTATCGTGAGAGCGAAGCCGCCATGCACACCTCGTCGACCGTCATCCTCGTCCTTGCCGTCTTTGGCGCCTCCACGGTGGAGATGGTCGAAGCACTGACCATCGTGGTGGCAGCCGGGGTCAGTCGTGGTTGGCGCTCGGCCCTCGAGGGCGCCGCGGCCGCGCTGGTGGTGCTGACCGTTCTGGTCGGTGCCGTCGGGGTCCCGCTCATCCATTACATCCCGATTAACGCCCTGAGGGTGGTGGTCGGCGCGCTGCTCCTCGTGCTGGGCCTCAACTGGCTGCGCAAGGCCATCCTGCGAGCCAGCGGGCACAAAGACCTGCATGACGAGGACAAGATTTACGCGGAGACGGTGGCGTCGCTGGAGGGTGACGACCAGCCGCGCCCCGATAAAGGTCGTGACGGGGTCGGTTTCCTGGTGGCCTTCAAGGGCGTCTTTCTCGAGGGGACCGAGGTGGTGCTGATTGTGGTCAGCCTGGGCGCCAGCCAACATCGACTCGGCTTGGCCGCGGCAGCGGCAGGTGCGGCGGCCGTGGTGGTCATCGGCCTCGGCTTGGTAGTGGCCCGCCAGCTCTCCGAAGTGCCCGAGAACACCATCAAGACGGTGGTCGGCATCATGCTGACCAGCTTCGGTGTCTTCTGGATCGGTGAAGGGGCGGGCGTGCACTGGCCCGGCGACGATCTGGCCCTTCCCGTACTGGCCGGGTTCTTTCTGGCCCTGACCTTGCTCTACTCGGCGTTGTTGCGTAGCCAACAAGCGCAACCAGAACCCATCGAGGTCGGGTGAAATACCTCAAGGCCTTCGCCCATTTCTGGTGGGACTTCATTGTGGGCGACACCCCCGAATTCGCCGTGGCCACGCTCATTGTGGTGGGAGTGGCCTACGCCTTGGCCCACCATGGCTCCGCCGGCTGGATTCTCCTGCCGCTCCTGGTCGCAGCCTTTCTCTTCGTCTCTACCTACCGGGGTCGCCGAACTGGTTGACGTGCTTCCCCCTGTTCCATACCATGCGGTATGTAACGTCTAATTCGTCTGGGGGCACCATGACCACAACTACCGATCTGAGCCTGGAAGAAGCGGGGCGCGTCTTTGTTGATCCCGCCGCCTATGCCGATGAATCTCGCTTCCATGCGGCCACCACCCTGCTGCGCCAGCAATCGCCTGTGCACTGGGTGGAGGATCCGACGGGGACCTACCGGCCGTTCTGGGCGCTGACACGGCACGCCGACATAATGGAAGTCGAACGCGACAACGTGCACTTTCTCAGTGCACCCCGTCCCTTATTGGCCCCGATTGTCGCCGAGCAGATGGCCGAGGCCCAGGGCTCGCCGCTCCGGACGCTCATCCACATGGATGAGCCTGACCACAAGGCGTACCGTGCCGTGGCCGCCAGCTGGTTCCAACCCAACAGTCTGAAGCGCTTGGAGGACGACATAAAGGTGTTGGCCAAGCGCTTCGTCGACCATATGGCCGAGCTGGGCACATCGTGCGATTTCGTGCGCGACGTGGCCGTCCGCTACCCGCTCTACGTCATACTCTCACTGCTCGGTCTGCCCGAGAGCGACTTCGAGCGCATGCTGATGCTCACGCAGGAACTGTTCGGTGGCGACGACGAAGAGCTGCGCCGATCCACCGACCTGGAGGAGCAATTCACCGTCCTCTTAGATTTCTTGCACTACTTCACCGCTCTCACCGCGGCACGGCGGGAACACCCCACCGAGGACCTGGCCTCAACCCTGGCCAACGCCAAGATCAATGGGGAGTACATCCCCGATATGGATCTGGCCTCCTATTACGTGATCATCGCCACGGCAGGCCATGACACCACAAGCTCCACCATTGCCGGTGGACTGCTGGCCCTGCTGCAGCATCCCGACGAGCTGGCTCGCCTGCAGAAGGATCCCGAGCTGATGACCTCGGCGGCTGAAGAGATGATCCGATGGGTCACTCCAGTGAAGGAATTCATGCGCACAGCCACCGAAACCTGTGAAGTGGGTGGTACCTCCATTGCCGCTGGTGACTCGCTCTACCTCGCCTATCTCTCAGCCAATCGCGATGAAAACGTCTTCGCAGATCCATTTCGCTTCGACGTCGGGCGTCAGGCCAACAAGCACCTGGCCTTTGGGTTTGGACCGCACTTCTGCCTGGGTGCGCAATTGGCGCGCATGGAAACGAGGGCCCTCTTCGCAGAGCTCCTCCCGCGCCTTGACGACATTGCGCTCGCCGGAACACCGCGGTCATCAGCCACGGTGTTCGTCGGCGGCCTCAAGACGCTGCCCATCTCATACGCACTTCGTCCCCACTGATGCCACCGGAGGGCCTGAGCCGGCCGGCCTACTTCGAAGCCGCATTCGTGTTGTTGGCGGAGCACGGGCACGACGGCCTCACCATTGCCGCCCTTTGCCATCGGCTCGGAGTGACCAAGGGATCCTTTTACCACCACTTCCGCGATTTCTCGGACTTCGTCGATGCCCTCTTGGCGCACTGGGCCTCCGAACACGCCACCCGTCTCATTGCCCTCTCTGAATCGGCCCGTGACGTAGAGGAGCGCTATCGCATGTTGCAGGCCATCGCCGTTGGGCTGCCCCATGGAGCCGAGGCGGCCATTCGAGCCTGGAGCTGGAGCAACCAACGAGTGGCCCAGGTCCAGCTCCAGGTCGACACCGCCAGACTGAGCCATCTGACCAGTGCCGCCGAACAGGCAGGGAACATACCGTCGCGGGCCCGGCTCATGGCCAAGATTTCCCTCAGTGTGCTCATCGGAATGCAGCAGCTGGATCGGCCGGCCCGAGCGGACGCCATGGAAGAAGTGTTCTCCGAATTGCGAACACTGACGCTCGGTGTTTCTAGTTCGGCGTCACCGTGAAGTCATAGCCCCACTCTGACGAAAACGCCGGAATAGACACGGTGGCCACCCCGTGCACGACAGAGACGGTCGTGGTGGTGGTGGGCTGCGAGTTGACCTGACCGCCCCCGTTTTTCATGGCTTGCCCCACCACCGTGATGGTGGACACGTTCCAAGGGACATCAATAGTCATCGAGACCGATTCGCTCGCCGGCAGGGCGTCGGTTTCTTGGATGTCGTGGCGGCCGAGCAGCACCATCAGGGTATTGGTCGTCGAATTCAGGGTGGCCAGACCGCTGATCTGCTGCTCACTCGAGGTGACCGGGATAGTACTCCCGCTCATTTGGGCGTAATACAGATACGGCCAATACGTGGCTGAGGTTTCGAATCCGGCACTGGTGGAGACCAGCAAATCATCGAGCGAATTGCTGCAACCTGTGCTCGAACTGCAGGAGTGATTCGCCTCGGCCACTCCGGCCGCTTCGATAGCCGCCATGTAGCCGATAATCCAGCCCGGCATTTCTTCGTAGGGCTGGGAACCGGCGTTCTCGCCATTCGGGGCGTATTCATTGATGAAAATCTGCGACGAGGCGAACTGGGGGTAGTTGGCCAGCAGGGCGCGGAATCGGGCCACATGATCCTGCAATGTCTGGGGCTCAAAGTTGAAGTCGGTCTTCGTCGGGGTGACGTTGATCTCGTGCCATGAAAACGCCGCGCAGTCCATATTGTTGGCAGCAGCGAAGGCCAAGAAGGTGGAGAAATCAAGCAACTCATTGCCCGTGCCAACTTCACCCGGGTAGTCGTCATACTGCTCCAAACTTGGGCACACGACTTGAGCGGACGGGTCGACGGCTTTCACGTCGTCATAGGTGTGGAGGAACCACTGCAGCTGGTCGGCTGCGGTCATGGTGGACTGATCTGCGCCGTCGAAGGTCGTGTCATTCGTGCCGATCGGTGGGGGTTCATTGACGAGGTCCCAATAGCTGACAACGTTGCCGCTGCTGATGATCTCCTGCACGGTGCTCTGAATGTATTGGTCGTAGACGGACCAAGCCGACCACGGCGTTTCGGATCCGCCGTAGGGGGTGGGTTCGTCCAAGCCCTCGCACACAGCCAAATCCGGGCACTCTCGATAGCTCTCACCGGTGTAGGTGAGCCAATCTTGCGAAATCATCGATGTGACCTGGGCCGTCGGATCGAGGCGCTCGATATTGGAGTAGGCCAGATTGCCGCCACAGGCGCCAGGTGTGCACGGAGGCATCGTCGTGGTGCGCCAGTATTTGATATTGAGCGGCGAGGTGAGGGCCGCCGGCGTCTTGGCCGCGGCGCCATGCAGGAGTCCAGAGGCCGGGTGGGTCTCCTGCCTTCCTGGTGATTCACCGTTGACCGTCAGGCACACATTGGCTGTTGAACAGGACCAGCTGGGGGTGATGGAAAAGGAGGTCGCAACGGGAGAGAATCCCGATGCATTGCCATCTTTGACCTTGAACGTGTACGAATCCTCCGGCGCCAAGCCGGGAATCGAGACGCTGGAGCAGATCGGTGCAGTGCAGGTGACTTGACCGATCAAGGTCGTGCCCTGGAAGGCCGACACCAACACTTGATTCGGCGTTGGCCCCGTGGTCGGGAGCGTCCACGACACAATGATGGCGGTCGAGGAGGCGGAGTCAGCAACGGTGAGATTGGTCACCGCGTTGGGGAGGGTCTGCGTGGTCGCAGCCTGGGGAGTAGCGGGCGTTGTTGTCCCACAGAAGAACGACAACGACAAAATAGTTACGCAGCTCGCAGCAATATTGCTGACGACTAATCCCACGCCATGCCTCCCTGGGTGACGGCAACGTCTGACTCGAGTCGGTACATGCTAGTTGCAAGGGATACGCGCCAAGGTGGCTGAACCGCAATCGGCTCACATTTTTTTCCATTCGAAACATCAGCGACCGCGGCAAGGCGTTTGTTGGGCTGTGATTTACCTGGCAATTGGCTCCATCTCTCACGATGTCACGCGTACTTCACGCCTGAAATGGTGCGTTACGGTCCGACCATCACAACTGGGTCACAGGTTCCGATTTCAGATTCAGGGTGTCACGGTGCTGGGCACGCTCTGACCCGCCAACGCACCGTTGTGAGACGGGCGGCGACCGGAGCGATGCACTGTGGTCTCGTCGGTACCCAGATAGCTGGCCACCACGCGGGCATCGGCCAACACGTGGGCCGGATCTCCCTGGGCGATCACCCCTCCGAGCTCAAGCGCAATCAAGCGATCGCACAACGAGGACATCAACGTCATGTCGTGCTCAATGACCAAGAGAGCACAATCGGTATCTCGAGCAACCTGGCGCAGCAATGGACCGAGCGCCTCGGTCTCAGCTTGCGCTACTCCTCCCGATGGTTCATCGAGCAGGAGGATGGCCGGTCGTTGGGCCATGACGCATGCCAGCTCCACGATTCGTCGGGTGCCCGTCGACAACTCCCCGATCGGTCGCTGCCGGTAGCTTGTCAGCCCGAGTTGCTCAATCAGTTCGTCGACCAATGCCGCGGCCGCCGCTTCAGAGTCGGTGGAGGCCGGTAGTCGAAAGGCCGCGGCAAACGGCTCACGGCTAGCCAGGTGTTGCTCCAAGGCCACGGTGATGGTTTCGGTCACCGACAACGACGGATACAGGCGGGCCTCCTGGAATGAACGACCCAGTCCCGCCACCGCACGCCGATGTGGGGGAAGCTCGGTGACCTCTACTCCACCTATATAGATACGTCCGGTTTCGGGAGTCAAGAAGCCGGAAATCACATCAAACAACGTGGTCTTACCGGCTCCGTTGTGGCCGATGAGCCCCACGATCTCATGCGGTTGCACCATGAGGTCGACATCGTCAACAGCCGTGATTCCACCAAAGCGTTTGGTGAGCCCGTGACACTCGAGAACGGCGGTCGAAACTAGGTCAGGCGAGACGCCGGCAAAGTTCGAAGGAGAAGCAGCCAGGCGCACCGTGACTTCCTGATCCCCGGCTTCCTCATCCATATCCACTGACATCGAAGACGGCCCAACCTCACCGTCTCCATAGTCGCCACCAATGAAGACGGCCCGCAGGAGGTCTGGTCGTTCGAGCAGATCGGAGCTGGCCCCTGAGAAGCGCACTGTGCCCTTCTCCAGGAATGTGGCCTTCTCGGCCACCAGCAACGCCACATTGACTGATTGCTCGACGATCAGCACCGTGGTGCCCTGGCGATGAATGTCTCGAACGGCATCGACGAGGCGAGCCACCACCGTGGGGGCCAGTCCCAGCGACAGTTCGTCAATGCACAGCAACTGTGGCCGCACCAAAAACGCCATGGCCAGTGACAGCATTTGTTGCTCGCCCCCGGAAAGGTTGCCTGCGGCCACATCAGATCGTTCCTCTAGGACGGGGAACAACTCCCTCGCCTGGACTCGAGCCGCCTCGGCCTGTGCCGATCGCGACGCAAGGGCCACGAGGCCACACGCAGGTTGTCATGCACGGTGAGGGACGGGAAGATGCCGCGACCTCCGGGCATCATGGTCAACCCTGCTCGGGCGATCTGTTCAGTGGATGCGGCCGTGATGTCGGCACCGCCAAATCGCACGGTGCCCGATGATGCCGGCAGTAATCCCGGTGATGGTCTTGAGCAAGCTCGACTTTCCCGCTCCGTTGGTGCCGAGCAGGGCCACCATTTCGCCTCGTTTGATTTCCAGATCAATGCCGAAGAGCACCTGCATGGACCCATAGGCCGCATTGACCTGGTGGCAGCGGAGCAGCACGTCGTCGTCGGCATCTGACGCGCTCGGCAGCATGGGCGACAAGCCGCACCCCGCCTCCAGCAGCGTCAACTCCGGCGGCAGCGTCGGCCACCTCGTCGTCAAATCCAGTGTCGCCCCACACGCTGGTCGGCAGACCGCGCCGCCGAGCGATCAGGCCGAGCACCCGATCCCGGACCCATTCAAAGGCACCGGCCAATCCGCTCGGGAAGAACATCAAAAGCACGAGCATGCCGAATCCGGTCAGCACCAACTGGTACTCGGGGAAGGCGATGCCCAACCACTCGATGAGCGCGACACCACAGAGCGCCCCGGAAATCGAGCCCAGCCCACCGATGACCGCCATGGAGAACAAGAGAATGCTGTCCGAAGTCGGGAAGGTCTGGTACCCCACTCCTCCGAGGAGGACGACGTAGAGCCCTCCGGCCACGCCGGCGAGCACTCCCGCCATGGCGAAGGCGCCAAGGCGCACCCTCGTGCTGGGCACCCCAGCAGCCTCGGCTGCTCGCAGGTTGTCCCGGGTGGCGAACACGGCCCGACCTGATCGTGCCTTGCGGATGCCTTGGACCAGCACGATGGCGAACACCAGCACGCCCAGGCACAGGAAGTACATGTCGCTCTCATTGGCGAGGGCGAAGCGCTTCCAAAGCAAGGGGCGCACGACGGTGGCCGGCAGTTCCCGGGCGAAGTTGGTCGGATTGAAGAAGAAGTCGTTGGCCGCAATGGCAAAGGCCATGGTGGTGACGGCCAGGTACATGCCCCGCACTCGTAGCGCCGGCAGCCCCAGCACCACTGCCACCAGTGCGCCGGCGAGGCCGGCCGCGCCGAGCGAGAGGAAAAGATCGGCGTTGGTGTGCATGATGAGGTTCCCAGCAGCCACCGCACCGACACCGACCAGCGCCTGTTGGCCCAAGCTAATGGTGCCCCCCCATCCGCTGAGGACCACCAGCGACAGGGCGCCCAGTCCGAAGATGATGCCGACGCTCACCTCGTCGAGATTGGAGGCCGACAAGGTCAGCGGGAGGGTGAGGGCCACGACACCGAGGATGGCGGCGCCTCCCAGCTTCATCAGCTGCGCACTTCGGGCAACGAACGCAGTGCGGCGGGGATGGCCCGGGTAGCCCCACTGGCCGACCACGATGACTCGTCAGCCGCCTCGGCCCGGCTGCTGGCCCGGTGCTGTAGCAGCAAGGCCACCAGCACCACGACCAGGAAGATGGGTGTCTCAATCGATTGCTTGCTGACGTTGAGACGTACCAGCTCTTCCAACACGCCCAGCCCGATAGCCGGCCGTAAAGGCCACCCACAGTGATTCCATGCGAGCCACCACTGCCGCCACCAGGGGCACCAGCAACAGTTCAGGGCCGGCCGCCACATCAATGGGGACGCCAGAGGAAGGGGCTTGCAACATCACGGCCAGCGCGGCGATGACGCCGCTCATCACCCACACCAGCAGCAACAGACGCCGGGCCGGGATGCCCAACAACCGCACGCGATCGGCGTTGTCGGCGATGGCGCGCACGGCCCGGCCGGCATCGGTCCCGAGCAGGAACCATGAGACCGCCGCCACGACGAGCGGCACGGCGACAATGACCACGAGGTCGTTGCCGGTGAACACCACCGGATTGACCTCGAAATGCAGCGAGCTGAAGGAGGTCCGGAAGCTGGTAATGAGCGACGGTCCGTGCAGCTACTTTGGCAACAGGAAGGCGACGCCACCCAGCAGCTGGGCCAGGCCGATGGTGGCGACCGTCAGCATCATGCGAGGGGCCTTGGCGAAGCGCCAGTTGACCAACAGACCGACGCCGCCACCGACCACGCCACCGATGATCAGCGCGGCCACGACGGCCAGCGGCCAAGGCCAGTGCTCACCCAGGAACAGCGAGACGCCAGCCGCCGCCGCCACTCCGCCCATGGCGCCGTAGGCGAAGTTGATGGCTCTGGTCAGGCGGTAAATCAGCACCAGGCCGATGGCCAGCAGCCCGTTGAGGCTTCCATAAATGACGCCGTAGAGCACGGTACCCAGCGGGAACTCGTGCGGAAAGACGGCAGAAAGCACCAGCACCGCGGCCGCCAACACGGCGGCCGAGACCACGCCCCGACGCCCGATCACTGCACCCCGTTGGGGAAGACAGGTGCATTCCCCGGTGGCAGGTCACTGGCGGTGTACCAGGTCGTGCCGTTCACCCAACCTCCGGCCTCATTGTCGAAGGAGGAGACAATTTTGGGATTCCACCACTGATACCGGAACTGATGTTGTGGGGTGAACTGGCCCACACCGTTCTCAGTGAACGACCAGGGGCCGTACTCGCCGTCTCCGCCGGCGTAATTGAACATGCCGTGTTCGAAGGTGGTGGGCGTCAGATCTGGACCGGCCAACTGAATACCCAGGGCCAGCATGTAGATGTCCTCGTAGAGGATGTCCACTTCGTGGGCTGGGGCAAACGAAGGATCGACCGACTTGGCTGCGAAGTAGCCGAGCGACGAGCCATAGGGCGGAGGGTTGCCGTTGTTGGTCACTCCGGCAGCGTGGGCCCACACGTTCTGATCGAAGAGCTGGCCCACAATGTCTTCATCAGTGAAGGCGGCACCGATGTTGACTATTTCTGGTTCGTAGTTGGACGTGTCGAGATCGCTGGTCAAGTAAGCCAAGGTGATCGGGTCGCAACCGCAGCCGAGCGTCGTGATCTTGTCGTTGATGATCTGCTGCGCCAGGCTGCCCGCTTCCGATGACAGCTGCGAGAGATCCAGCGTGTAGCTCAGGTTGGCCACGGCCGGATGACCGGACGCCGCCAACGCTGAGGTGACCTGACCGGCGCACTGCTGATACACAGGATTGTCGGGCGAGAGGATGGCGATGCGACGGGGCTGGCCGTTGCTCACACCCGTCCCGGCGTAGCTCACCGGTTGAGTGATGATCTGGTGCGTCATGATGGCACCCGACTCATTGCCCAAGTCGGTGCAGTTTGGGAAGAAGCTCCAGGCGTAGGGCGCCATCGACTGGAACCACGGCGCCGACATATAGGGCGCACCGAAGTTCAGTACATGTTGAGCCGACAATGCTTCGTCATAAGGTTGAGAGAACCCGGTGATGTCGGCAAAGGCCCCGAGCTGTTGCGACACCGTGATGGCGTCCGCTTGGGCTTGGGCCTGTCCGGCATCGGTGATCTCGTTCACCAGCGAGCCTTGGCCATTAAAGACCTTGAGGACGATCTTGCGACCGTAGAACTGGAAGTGATCGTTGAAGTAGGTGATGAGGTCCTGCGCCGTTCGCTCGACATCGGCCTCGGTGTCGCTGAATTCAGCGCTGTTGTATTTACCGGCGATCTGTTGGATGGCCTCGTCGGCGGTTTGGATCCCACCAGATGGAATTCGGGCGGTAACGACGATCTGGTTAGAAGTCACCCCGTGGTACGTGCTTCCGCCGTTGTTGCCAGAGAATGAGACGCAAGCCGGGGCGTAGGGGTCGCCTTGGACTTGGCGGCCAGTGCAAGCGCCAATGACCCCGGGTGTGACAGCTGCTTTCGTGGTTGCTCCAACTGCGCCCGGCGTGGTGCCTCCGGTCGGCACGGTCGTGGTGGAGCCACTGGCCGGCGTACCCGTCGGCGTTCCCACCTTGGTGGGCACATTGGCACTCGTGCCGGTGTTGTCACTGACGTTCTGTTCTGGCGCGATAGAGGGCACCAACAGCGCCATCAAGAGGAAGCCACCGCCGATGACGACCGCCGGTCCGTACCCTTTCAATAGGCGGCGATCCGGGGCTGAGTATTTGGCCAACCGTGATTCGCTCACGTGACTGCCTCCTTCAGGCGACGGCTTCGTCTGCTCTTGCGCAGGTCAGCCAGGAAGAGCAGCCCGCCGGCCACGACGGCGGCACCCCCGACCACATCGGCGTCGCCCGACCAACAGCCGGGATGCCCTGAAGGGCTGGTGGTGTCGCAATGAGTGGCCGACGTCAGCGTGCTCGGCGCCGCTTGCGCCGGGATGGTCGTGCTTGGCGGTGTCGGACTGGTGGACGTAGGACCCGATGGCAGTAACGAGAAGTTCTCATCTGAATTGGTCAAGGGCGGCAGCGACGGGTTGATGAACGTCGGTGCGACGGCGCCGAAGGGATCGGCGTAGGCGGTGGGTGCGAGGGTATCGGCAGTCACGCCACCGACATCGAGGTCGAACCCGCCACCTGGGGTGAACACGCCGAGGGCCACATTGCCTACCGTCTCTGCCGGCGTGAGAAGGTTGTTCAGCAACACCCTGTCGTTGGCGCAATTGTCACCGATAGTGCTCTGGGCATTGATGTCGGTCTCTATGACCCTTGACTGCTGAATGAGCGGGAGCAGCAGCGTATTCGAGAGTGCTGATTTCCCCACAGTGATCTCCAGCGGAGTCACCGTCACCGTGCCGGTCGCCGGATCGGTCTTCACGGTGGGCATGACCAGCGTGAGGCCGACGGTTTGCAACGCAGTATTGGCCAGAGCCTCCACTGTCGCCATCTGTGCCGCCGCTGGAGCCGTAATGGTGGTGGGACCAACCTTTATGAAGTCAATCGTGAATGAACCCTGGGACACTGCGGTGTTCCCGGTGTGCTGCACGGCGGACCAGGTCAATCCGCCCAACTCCACCAGTCCGCCGGCAATGTTCAGGTTCACCTGATCGGTCGACTGCGCCTCCCGCTCGCCACTGGACAAATAGCTCACTGCAGTCGAACTGTCCCCCTCGACGGCGAGCAGGCCAGGGATGACTTGCCCCACGGGCGTCGTTGTGCCCGACGCCCCTTCCGGTGCGGCCGAGGCGGTGACGCTCTCGGTGCCGGCGCCGGGCAGGTTGTTGGTATCAGTTGCCTTGCCCCCAACCGAGTCATCGGTGAGTGGCTGTGGTTGCTCACTGGCCGGGAGAGCGAACGTGCCACAGAAAGGTGTGTTGGCCAGCACCACGCCCAGACCGCCGAGATCGAGCGTCTGTGCACTGGACCTCGCCTCGGTGTCTTGATAGCTCGCTTGCGACGCGCCAGCCGACACCGACAGGTTGGTGTTGCCCACAATCGGAACGGCCCCGAGCAACGAAGCGGTGGCGATGGCGCTCCCGGGGTCGGCTGGAGCACTGTCGGCCACGGCGGGATGGCCGCCCACCAGCTGGGTTGAGATCAGCCCGAGCAGACCCGCCGACATCAGTCCCCACTGCAGGACGCGACCCTTCAATGAGCTCGTGTGCCTAAGCAACGGTCCCCCACATGCGCCACCCCGATCGCCCGTGTACCTGCGGATTCGATTCTCGTCGATCTGCCGGCCCCGACGTGCCACGCGGACCCTCCCCGGCATGACACGACAAAACAACTGATATGTTGCTTCGTTGTCTAGCACGGACAAACGGAGCCGAACAAGGGTCTCGGGCGCTGAGTGGCCGTGGTCAGAGAGAGGACGTCCGTGGCGACTGATCTGCCGAGAGTGGTCGGTCTCAGCCGTGATGTCGTGCCCGAGCTGCTCCGCGGACTCCCTGACGACCCGCCACGTTCCCTCGACCCGTATCTCGATGCCGCCACTCAGTGTTTCGTGCGTCACGGGATCGAGCGCACAACAGTCCAAGACGTGGCCACCGAAATGGGCTTCAACCGCGCCACCATCTACCGGCAAGTTGGCACCATTGAGCAGCAGATCCAACTGCTGGCCGCCCGCGACGTCAGACGCCACTTGGCCAGCATCCCGGCTCGGGTTGCCGGTCTCACCGGGCCCGAGCTGCTGGTTGAACTGGCCGCCATCGGCGTAGAGGACGCGCGAGCCCACCCGGTGCTGGCCAAAATTTTGGCTGACGAACCCCGCCTCGTCGGCACCATCCTCGAACGGCACATCGGCAAGGTCCGCGACCAAGTGGTGCCCGTGCTGGCTTCGCTGTGCCAAGCCGGCATGGACCTCGGACAGCTCGCACCCATGGACGCCGTCGTATTGGCCTCTTGGGTAGTGCGCATCGTGGTGACCCTGGTGGTGCTCGAGCCGGAGACTGAGCTCCGTACCTACCTGCGCGAGCTACTGGTGCCGGCGCTGTCTCCGGTTCACACCGCCGCCCTCACCTGACACCGCACACACGGATCGTGCATCATGTGACCCTCGACGAGGGAGGCGCATGACAGAAATGGTGCATGGTGTGGTGTCTCTGGGCCAAGGCGACCCTGTCTCGCTGGTCGAGATCGTGGTTCCTTCGCCCGGACCCGGCGAAGCCGTGGTGGCGGTGAAAGCTTGTGGCGTCTGCCACACCGATCTCCATTACCGCGAGGGCGGTATCAACGACGAGTTCCCCTTCCTCTTGGGACACGAGGCCGCAGGCGTGATTGACGCCGTGGGACCCGATGTGACGTCGGTGCAGGTGGGTGACTTCGTAGTACTGAATTGGCGCGCCGTGTGCGGTGAGTGTCGCTCCTGTCGTCGCGGTCGTCCCTGGTACTGCTTCTCTACCCACAATGCGACACAGAAGATGACACTGACCGACGGCACGCCCTTGACCCCGGCGCTGGGCATCGGTGCCTTCGCCGAGAAGACGTTGGTAGCAGCCGGGCAGTGCACCAAGGTCAACCCGGCAGCTCGGCCCGAGGCAGTTGGCCTCTTGGGATGCGGTGTCATGGCTGGCATCGGGGCCGCCATGTTCACCGGGCAGGTGGGTCTGGGCGACTCGGTCGCCATCTTCGGCTGTGGTGGCGTGGGTTGCGCCGCCATCGCGGGAGCCAAGCTGGCCGGAGCGCACACCATCATCGCCATTGATCTCGACCCGAAAAAGTTGATAACCGCCACATCGTTCGGCGCCACGCACACCGTGAACGCCAGTAACACCGACCCCGTAGAGGCCGTGCGTTCCTTCACGGCAGGCAGCGGGGCCGATGTCTGCATTGAAGCCGTGGGTCATCCGGCCGTGATGGAACAGGCTTTCTTTGCTCGTGATCTGGCCGGCACGCTGGTACAGGTGGGAGTACCCACACCCGATATGCGTATCGACCTTCCCATGATCGAGTTCTTCGGACGCGGCGGCGCCCTGAAGCCGAGCTGGTACGGAGACTGTCTCCCATCGCGCGATTTCCCGATGCTGGTCGATCTCTACATGGACGGACGCCTCAACCTGGACCTGTTCGTGAGCGAAACCATTGGCCTCGGTGACGTCGAGGTGGCGTTCGAGCGGATGCAGCGCGGCGAGGTGCTGCGATCGGTGGTCGTCCTCTAGGCAGGTGGCAGAAGAGGTGCCGCCGCCCCCACGTCGAAGCGCAACATCCGCGTGCGCGACTGCAGCGGTAGCGACGGCTGCAGGAGGTTGGATGTGTTCAGGTGAACGGAGCTGAACGGGTCACTGTTCAGGAATTGCACCATCTGTTGGATCTGTTGGGTGGCGTCCAGCGGGAGTCCCACCCGGAGCCCTGGAGGGAAGCGAGCCTCGGTCCAGATAAGGAACGAGTGGGTGGGGTCCCAAGCGAACTCGGGAATGATCCACCCCTCGTTTCCATCGGTGGTGAGCCGGCGCACGCTGCCAGTCGCCAGATCAATTTCGTAGAGATCGGTAGCTTCCTGGGCCACCGGCTGCTCGTAGGCCGCTTCAAAAATCTCGAGCGTCAGCAGGTAGTCGTCAGAGGTCGGCAGGTTGGCGCTCTGTGCCAACTGGGCGAAGGTGTTGAAGAGGCCGGGATGGTCTCGGCTCGACATAAAGATCACATCCTTACCGTCCGGCGTGAAGATGGCCTGTTCATTCCACGATGCACTTTGTGTCAGTTGCGTGCTATCACATCCCGCCGCCGTGAGCCGGCAGAAAAACAGCTCGGTGTCCATGGCCGTGCCGGCGGTCTGGGTGTAGAGAAAGCCGCTGCCATCGGGCGCCCACCATTGGGTCTCGTACCAATCGCCATTGGCCGGTCGCACCACCCTGACATCGGTGAGCGAGGGGACGCCGGAAGGCGACACGGTGAAGTTGCCCACCTCGACATCCCACTTGCCCTGTCCGTGGCCGTCGACGAAGTTCCAGTTGAGATGAGTCCACACCACCTGGTTGCCATTGGGTGACCAGTACGCGTGGTAGTCGTCATATCCCTCGTCATCCCCGAATCCACTCAGCTTTTCAGTGAGCTCAGTCACATCGCTGCCGTTGGGCCGCATGATCCAAAGAGCCGATCCCAATCCCCCATACCCGGGCGACCCGAGCGTGATGTCATGGCCCATCCAGGAGTGGAAGAGGATCCAGTCACCCTGCGGCCGTACCGCCGGCACGTTGTTCGGTGACTTCAACTCACAGGTGAGGCAGTGCCGAGCGGTACCGTCCTGATTCGACATGTAGATCTGAGTGCCCGCACCCTGATTGAAGTCTTTGCCGTAGACCACCTGCCCGTCGGGCATGAAGACGGGGGCCTGTCCGAAGGTGGCCGGATCGGTGGTGACGGAAAATGGCGCCGTGGAGTATGGGTTCGACGCCGTGGCCGCTCCTGCTCCAACGCTCAGAGGGGCAACGAGGCAGGCGATCGCGGCGGCAGCCGAGATCAGGCTCGCACTGCGCATGAACGGCCTAATCAACCGACGCCGAACTGATGAACTCGACGATGGAGACGGCAAACGCCGGGTCGTTTACCGCACCCAAGTGATCGCCGCTGATGACCTTGGCCAATGCTCCGGGAATGAACTCGGCCAGGGACTGCGGCGTGCCGACCAAGACGTCCTTGTCCCCAGTCAGCACCAGGGTCGGCACGGCGATGCGAGCTAGTTCGGGTGGGTCGCCCAACGGAGCCCGCTGCAGAGCAGTGAGGGCCTTGAGATCCGCCCCGGTGGCTTCGGCGAACGCACGAAATGCTTTGGCCGTCGGGTCCTCGCTCCCATCGGAATCGAGGGCATCGGCCACCGCATCACGATGACGTGGTCGCATGCTGGCACCGAATCGTCCGCCCACTCCACCGAGGATGAGAGAGCGAATACGCGGCTCCAGCGGGGTGAGGCGGGCCGACACCATCGATCCCATGGAGTACCCGACGAGATCCACCTGCTCGACGCCGATGTGATCCAACAGCGCCTGTGCATCTTTCGGCATGGCGTCGCCGGCGTAGGCCGCGGGATCGTGCGGCTTTTCCGACGCACCGTGGCCGCGCGCATCGGGCGCGATCACTCGACGGCCCGATGACACCAGCGCGTCCACTACGCCAGGATTGATCCAATTGAGCCGATGATCGGCGGCGAACCCGTGTAACAGCAGGGTGGTCGGACCTTCGCCCACATTGAGATAGGCAATCTCAACCCCATCAAACGACGTGAACGACTCCATGTTCGCCTCCCCTTGCTGCACCAGCCCCCTGGCAGCAGCTGGGGCCGTAACCTAATCCGGCTGACCGCGGTGCGCTAAGGCCCGGTAGCAACCGGACCTGAACTGGCATACTCGCCTCATGGGACAACGGCGATGAGCATCGTCACCCGATCCGACACCTTGTTGCCTGATCCCGAGCCGAGGTCGGTTCGATACACAGTGATTTCGGTCGATGACCACCTGGTGGAGCCACCCAACATGTTTGAGGGGCGATTACCTTCCCGCTTCGCCGACGCGGCGCCCCGAGTTATAGAGAACGAACGCGGCCATCAGCTCTGGGAGTTCGATGGCCAGCGCTACACGCAAGTCGGCATGAACGCAGTAGCCGGACGCCGGCCCGAGTGTGTCACCCTCGAGCCCACCCGATTCGAGGACATGCGACGGGGTTGCTGGGATATTGATGCCCGCATCGCCGACATGGATGTGAACGGGGTGTGGGCCTCGCTCAACTTCCCGTCACAGATCACCGGCTTCTCGGGCCGAGTGTTCTCGGCCGCAAAGGACCCCGAACTTGGACTGACAGTGACGCAGGCCTGGAATGACTGGTTGTTCGAGGCCTGGTGGCAGCCCTACCCCGACCGCATCATCCCCTGTGGGATCACTTACCTCTCCGATCCTGCCATCGGTGCCGCCGAAATACACCGCAACGCCGAACGCGGCTTCCGCTCGGTCACGCTGCCCGAACGCCCGCATCGCATCGACCTACCGAGCCTCTTCTCGGGCTATTGGGACCCCATCATTGAGGCCTGCCAAGAGACCAACACCGTGATCTCGCTCCATGTTGGGTCTTCCGGCATGCCAGACATGTCACCCGACAGCCCATTGGTGGCGCTGGGCGCCACTCTCTTCGGCCAGATGTCGTTGTCGGCCTGCGCCGAGTGGATCTGGTCGGGCATTCCGGCGCGCTACCCCGACGTGCAGATTGCCATGAGCGAGGGCGGCATCGGCTGGGTGGCCATGTTGCTTGATCGCCTGGACAACATTGTGGAGCGCTCCGGCTACGGGCGGGACTACGACGCTTCGGGCCTTCTCCCGGCTGAAGCGTTGCAGCGGAACTTCTGGTTCTGCACCATTGACGACCCTTCCACCATCGAGACGCGCCACCGCATCGGGATTGACCACATCATGGTGGAGGTCGACTACCCGCACGGCGACTCGACCTGGCCCGACACCCAAGAGGTGATCGAACGCGCCTGGGGCCATCTGCCCGTCGAAGACTTGCGCAAGTTGACTCATGAGAATGCAGCCGCGTTGTACCGCTGGCCGCTGCCGCCAATCACGCTGCCATGACGAACGACTTCTCCCCCACCAGAGCTGACCTCTTGCCACCGCTCACGCCACGACTCGAGTTGGTGCTCCTGGCCCGAACGCTGTGGCGCGAGGGGTACGACGACCACCTGGCCGGCCACATCACGTATCGACAACCAGACGGCACACTCCTGTGCAATCCGTGGCTCCTCCTCTGGGAGGAACTTCGTCCCGAGGACGTATTGCGCATTGACCTCGACGGCACGGTCCTGGAAGGGAAGTGGCCGGTACCGCTCGGTCTCCCGCTGCACTTGGCCCTCCACCAACAGCGCCACGATGTGACGGTGGCGGTGCACAGCCATCCCCGCTACGGCACGGTGTGGGCTGACCTGGCGCGCATCCCTCAGTGCTACGACCAGAGCTCGGCTTTAGGGGGCGGCGAGATCGCCATCGTCGACGAGTATGACGGGCCAGTGAATGACCGTGGCAGTGCTGACCGAGCCGTGAAGGCCATGGGCACTGCCGACATGGCGCTCTTGGTCAATCATGGCGTCTTCATCACCGCCGGCAGCATCCGCGCCGCCCACCAACGCGCCGTGGCCCTCGAGTACCGGAGTCACCGCGCCTGGCAGGTAGAAGCCATTGGGAATGGACGTGAGCTACCCGACCCAGCTCGTTCATTCTTCCGCTCTTCTGATGGTGAGGGATTCATCGGATTCTGGGAAGCCATGGCTCGCCGGGAATTGCGGCTGGACCCCACCCTGCTCGACACCGACTGATCCGCGCTGACCGTTGTCAGGCGACCGAGTGGGCCTCGAACTCGAGCCGTTCCTCGTCGGTCATCGACGAATCGTTCTCTTGGCCGGCGCCCCGCAGCAGAATCGGCGCCAGTATCAGTCCAACCAGCACGCAGCAGGCCCCTACGAGGAACGCCAACTGGTAGCCGCTGGCCAATGCACTTGTCACGTTGTGCCCGGCCGCAATCAACGTATTGCTGTGGTTGGTAGCGAGCGTGCCGAGGATGGCCAGACCAACGGCAGCCGACATCTGTTGAGACACGTTGACGATGCCCGACCCCAGACCGGCGTCGTCCTTGGGCACCTCCGCCATGCCAAGGGTGAGGAGCGGCACGAAGGCTGTGCCCGCGCCATAGCCGACCAACAAGTAGGCCGGAAAGATTTCGGCCCAGTAGCTGCCGTGCACACCGGCCAAAGACAGGATGAGCAATCCAACAAACACCGACATCAGACCCGGCATGAGGACGCGCATGGCACCGAATTTGGCGACCAGCTTGGCGGTGATGCCGGTCGAGAGCACCGCTACCATGGTCGTGACCGGAAGGAAGGCCAGCCCGGTCTTCAGGGGGTCGAAGTGCAGCACATGTTCCAAATTGAGGGCGCCGAGGAAGAACGTGGTGAACATGCCGGTTGCGAGGAAACCACGAATGGCACTGGTGGCCATCAACGTGCGCAATCGCAATATGTGTAAGGGCACCATTGGCTTCTTCACCTTGCCTTCAAGCACGATGAACACAGCCAGCATCACCGCCGACAGGCCCAGAAAGAGCATGGTGTGGGTGGACAGCCAGCCGTATTGGGTGGCCGTAATTACGCCATAGATGCCCACCATGAGGGCCGCGGTCACGAGGATTGCGCCTATGACATCGACGCCGTCGCGTACACCCAGCCCGACGTTCTCCTCAATGAGGGCACGACCCAGGAAGAACGTTGCCACCCCGATAGGCAAGTTGATGAAGAAGATCCAGTGCCAGTTGATGGACTGGGAGATGATGCCACCCAACACCAAGCCCACTGCACCGCCACCGACGGCGACAAAGATGTAGGCACTCATCGCTTTGGAGCGTTCGGCCGTCTCGGGAAACTCCGTGATGATGATGGCCAGAATCACTGACGCCGACAGAGCTCCACCTGCACCTTGAATGAAACGCCCCACGATGAGCATGGCTTGTGAGTTGGCGAAGCCACACATGGCCGACGAAGCGGTGAAGACAGCCACTCCAACGAGGAACACCCGCTTGCGCCCCACCAAGTCACCGAGGCGCCCAGCCATCAACAGGAAGCTTCCGAAGGTGATCAGGTAGGCGTCGATTACCCAGGTCAAGTTGCCTTGGCTGAAATGCAAGTCACGCTGGATCGACGGCAGAGCCACATTGACGATGGATCCGTCCAGTGCGTTCATGAGCATGGCCAGGCACACCACGATGAGCGCGATCCACCGACGCCGGTCCGATACTTGATTCGACTCCATCAGAGTCGGCGCTTCCATACATCCACTCCTAGACCCATCGACGACAAAGAGACTCAGAACACCCAAAGAGTGGTCGTGTTCCCACTACCATATCAGGGATAATCACAACTTCAGTGAGGATAGTTAGCTAGGGATCGTACCGGAACAAGGTATAATGCCGGGCAATGGCCACCGATACCGCCACTGGATCAATCGTGCTCCTCACCCGGCTGGCCCGGGTGGTGTACCGGCGCAGCACGGTCGAGCTGGTGGGGATGAAGCTGAAAGAACTGGCCGCTCTGGCCTACCTCCGCGACCACGACCACGCGTCGCAGCAGGCATTAAGCGAAGCGCTCTGCATCGACGCCAACAGCTGCGTGCTCCTCCTGAACGAGTTGGAGAAGTTGGAATATGTCGAACGCCGCCGAGACCCCTCCGATCGACGCCGCCATCTGGTGACGCTGACCGGTACCGGCAATCGCGCCCTCGAGCGCGCCGAATGCGCGCAGGGCAGTGTGGAGGATGAAGTGCTGGCCACACTCAGTCCCGGTGAACGGGCCACCTTGCACCAACTACTCAGTCGAGCGCTCGAAGGGCAACGTCCAGACGGTGCTTAGCCGCCTCTTGGCTCGTCCTGCCTCCGACGAGCCGCTGCCAGACAACTACCGATGGGTGGCGTTATTCATCTCCACCCTGGGCATGCTGATGGCCACCATCGACGGCTCCATCGTCCTGATCGCGCTCCCCGACATCTTCCGCGGAATAGGGATCAATCCGCTGCAACCCGGCAACACCTTCTATCTGCTCTGGATGATTCTGGGCTTCTTGGTCACGATCAGCGTGCTGGTGGTGACGCTCGGCCGTTTGGGCGACATTTACGGCAGAGTGCGCATGTACAACTTGGGCTTTGCCATCTTCACTCTGTTCTCGCTTCTGCTGAGCGTGACGTGGATGACCGGCCACCCCGCGGCCATCTGGCTCATCGTCATGCGCATTTTCCAGGCTGTCGGTGCTGCGCTTCTCATGGCCAACTCGGCGGCCATCCTCACCGACGCCTTCCCCGCCGATAAGCGCGGCATGGCCCTCGGGGTCAATCAGGCCGCTGCTTTCAGCGGGACGTTCATCGGCTTGATTCTCGGCGGTGTGCTGGCTCCCATCAATTGGCGGTTGGTCTTCCTGGTCTCGGTGCCTATCGGGCTTTTCGCCACGGTCTGGGGTTCCCTGAAGCTGCGCGAGATGGGTGAACGCCGAGCCGCTCGTATCGACTGGCCCGGTAACATCACCTTTGCCATCGGGCTGATTTTGGTCATGATCGGTATCACGTACGGCATTGAGCCCTACGGGCACGATTCAATGGGTTGGCTCAATCCCGTCGTCCTGGCGGCACTGGGTGTCGGCGTGCTGTTCCTCGTCCTGTTCTGCATCGTGGAGACCAGAGTCGAACAGCCCATGTTCAGACTCCAGCTCTTCAGGATTCGCGCCTTCAGCAGCGGCGTCATCGCCAGCTTTCTGGCTGCCCTGAGTCGAGGTGGCCTCATGTTCATGCTCATCGTGTGGCTGCAGGGCATTTGGCTGCCCTTGCATGGGTACGCCTTTACGGTCACGCCCCTCTGGGCCGGCATCGCCATGATTCCGCTCACCGTTGGCCTGATGATCGCCGGACCGGTGTCTGGTGTTCTCTCCGACCGCTACGGCGCCCGACCATTCGCCACTGGTGGCATGGTCGGCGCCGCCATTTCATTCCTCTTGCTCGAATTGCTGCCCGTTAATTTCCCTTACTGGGTCTTCGCCCTGGTGCTCTTCTTCACTGGCTTGACCATGGCCTCATTCGGTTCACCCAACCGGACCGGCGTGATGAACAGCCTTCCCGCCCAGCACCGCGGCGCCGGCTCGGGCATGAACACCACATTCCAGAATTCCGCTCAGGTGGTGTCTATCGGGATTTTCTTTTCATTAATGATTCTCGGTCTCTCGACGTCGCTGCCTGCGCACCTGTATCACGGCCTGGTCTCACATGGCGTGCCGGTTTCGGTGGCATCGAAGACGGCCCACCTGCCACCCGTCTCCACTCTCTTTGCCGCCTTCTTGGGCTACAACCCAATCCAACACCTCATCGGCTCCGGCGTACTGTCCCATCTGTCCCTCGCCAACCAGCACGCACTGGTGGGTCGGAGATTCTTCCCTCAGCTCATCTCCGGTCCGTTCCAGTCCGGTCTGCACGAGGCGTTTAACTTCGCCATTCTCATGAGCCTCATTGCCGCCGCAGCGTCCTGGAGCCGGGGCGGCCGATATGTATACGTGGAACCAGAAGATGCCGACGTCCCCGTTCCCCTCGAAACAGGTCTCGCTGAATCAGCGCGGTGAGTTGCTCGAATGGAATCGGCACGGCCGTAGCGTCAAAGATGCAGTGTGTCCATAGATCTGAGTGGCTTCGAGGCCTTCGCTCGATCCGAGTGGGCGCTTCTCGGTGACCGAGTAGGCAATCCGCTCTCCGAGGTCGAGACGGAACAGTTAGCGGCCACCGGCGAACCGATCCTGTTCGGCGAGGTGGCCGAGGTGTATCTGCCCCTGTCCTCTCTCCTCACCGTGCTGGCGTCAGCCAAGCGTCGAGCCGATCACACGGTCGGGGAATTCCTGCACGCGGCGCCCGCCAACGGACCGTTCATTATCGGGATTGCTGGGGGTGTGGCCGTCGGGAAGAGCACAACAGCCCGCGTCCTGCAGGCACTGCTTCGGATGTCGGAAGGGACGCCCAGCGTGGAACTCCTGACCACCGACGGGTTTCTCTTTCCCAATGCCACCCTTGAAGACCGAGGCATCATGAGCCGGAAGGGTTTCCCGGAGAGCTATGACCAACGCAGCCTTATGCAGGCGCTCTCCGACATCAGGAGCGGCGTACCCGAAGTATCGACGCCGGTCTATTCACATCTGGCCTATGACATCGTCGAGGACGAATCACAGATGTTCCATCAACCCGACATCGTCATCGTTGAAGGACTCAACGTGCTTCAGGTCAACACCAACGAGTCAGCGCCAGAACGAGTGGTGTCCGATTTCTTCGACTTCTCCATTTATGTCGATGCCGACGAGGCCGACGTGGCTCAGTGGTTCCAAGATCGCCTCCTGGCGCTGCGCTCAACGGTGCTCCAGGCGCCCGATGCGTTCTTTCACCGCTTCGCCGATCTGCCCGATTCCGAAGTGATCGAGATCGCAGCGCAGATCTGGCGCGACATCAACCTCGTCAATCTTCACGAGAACATCGCACCGACCAGAAGTCGGGCCCACCTCGTGCTCCATAAGGCCAGCGATCACCGAGTGGAGCAGATCTCGTTACGTCGTCCCTGAGACCACGAGAACGGCATTTCCCCGATGGGATCAGCCGTGAGCCTCGGTCCGGCGGGCCATGAAGTCCGCGTACTTCTCGAGGTCAGGGTCCTGAGCCATGAGATCGGCGAACTTTTCTCGGGCCTTCTCTCGCTTGGCCGGGAAGTACTCGCTGGGCCACAGACCCTCATGAGGGGCGTAGCTCTTCAGCACGTTGCGGGCCACCGTCACCTTGTGCACTTCGTCCACCCCGTCCATGACACTCATGTTGGGTGAACTGGCCCACATGGCCTGCAGGGGCGTGAGATTGGTCACTCCGAGTGACCCGTAAATGTGGATCGCCCGGTAGGCCACTTCCTTGAGGACCTTGGCCGCCGTGTACTTGCAGGCCGCTATTTGGGTCCGGGCCTCCTGGGTACTCGAATTGTCAATAGTCCAGGCGGTCCACAACACAAGCAGACGCAGCATGTTGATCTCGGCGTAGGACTCGGCGATGGCGTCCTGCACCATCTGGTGCTCGGCGATCACTTTGCCGTGTGACTGGCGGCTAAGCGCCCGTTCGCACATCATGTCGAAGGCGCGCTGGCATTGGGCGATGGCCCTCATGGCGTGATGGATTCGCCCGCCGCCCAGACGGCGCTGGGCCAGCACCTTTCCTCCATCCTCTGGACCCAGCAGGTGGTCCAACGGGATCCGCACCTCGTTGTACTTGATGTGGTCGTGGGAACGAGGGAAGTCCATGATCTCTACTCCGTCGGCATCCCGAGGCACAATGAAAATGCCGTTGGTACACATCACGAAGATGATGTCGGCATGCCGGCCAGCACTGGTGAACCACTTTTCACCGTTAATGACCCACTGATCGCCATCTCTGGTGGCCGTGGTCTTGAACAGATTCGGGTCGGATCCGCCTTGGGGCTCGGTCATCGAATAGGCCGACCAGATCTGCTGGTTCATGAGCGGATACAGCCACCGCTCTTTCTGCTCCTGGGTCCCATAGGCGGCAAGAATTTCCATGTTGCCGGTATCGGGCGCTTGGCAGCCGAAGATGGAAGGAGCAATGCCGTAGCGACCAAGGATCTCGTTGACCAGCGCCAACTTCAGTTGGCCGAAACCCGGCCCTCCTAGTTCCTTGTCCAAGAAGATGGCCCACAGACCCCTCTCTTTCACCTGGGCCTGCAGCGGATCAACCAAGGCGCGCATTTTGGGATCCCGCATGCGGACGGCGTAGGGGAAAACGAGCTCGAGCGGCTCAACCTCCTCCCGGCAGAACGTGTCGATCCAGTCCAGCTGCTCTTGGAACTCCGGCTCGGTCGAGAAATCCCACGCCACGATGTCCTCCTCTATGATCTAATGCAGTTGCATCACTAACCGCGGCCCAACGTAGCCCGAGAAGCTGGAGGCCGTCCACTGGCTCGAGACGCCGAACCGACGAGGCTGGCGATCATTGCGGCCGCCGAACAGCTCTTCGCGGCCGACGGCATCAACCGCGTCAGCCTGCGCGAAATCACCAGGGAGTCCGGCGCCAAGAACTCGGTGGCGGTTCAGTATCACTTCGGAGATCGAGCGGGGGTGGTGCGCGCCATCATCGACAAGCACAATCCGTCCATCGAAGCGCACCGCCACCTTCTGCTCGACCAGTACGAAACCGATAGTGCGTCCCCCCTCCGCGAACTCAGTGCAGCGCTGGTGCTTCCACTGGCGACCAAGCTGTCTGATGCCGATGGTGGACTGGAGTATCTCCAGATCAACGCCGAATTAGTCAACCGGCCCCGCTTCGTCGAACCGCCTGCGTCCGAAGGAACTGCCACATCCATTGACCGCTGGCGAATATTGGTTGAGCCCTACCTGGAACAGGACGCGACTCGCCTCCACCGTCGCTTCACGGCCATCCGATTTACTGCAATTGAGATAGGGCGCCGAGCCGCCTCCGGCCCTCATACCGACGATCGGCTCTTCACCAGCCAATTGGTCGATCTCGTGACGTCGTTGCTGCTGGCACCGGTATCGCCATCCACTGCCGCATTGGCCGTTGACCGGGACCGGCACTTGCACTCTCGCTGACTCCCTTCACTGACACTCACCTTTTTCGGACGAATCGAATGGCGATCATGCGCGTACACGAGAGAGTGGCGCGCGCCAAGACCGAAGGCAATACGGACGTCGTTCCCGTCAATTGCACTTACCAATCCGAGGCGATGTATGCGACAGTTCCGCAACATCCCAAAGGCCAGGTGTTTGCAAGTGACGCTGCATTATCAGGACCACATTCGGCGAATGACTTCTTGAAATGGGGGTATGTAATCAACATGCGATCATCCTCGACAGAACATCCAACTGACGAAGCCGTTGCATCCCGTGCCGATGGGCGGCCACCCGAGGAGGCGGAGAGTGAAGATCCCGAAGAACAAGCGCGCGTCATCCTCGAAGATTCGGAGAATCGAGTCCATGAGCGTGAGGAATTGTCACTCTGAACAGGAGAAGCGACCGGCGCGTGTTTCACGAGTGTTACCAAGCAATTCCTCCAAAAACAGCTCGTTGCCTGGTACGACACGCCATGAGTTGTCCCCGATTTGAGGACTCTCATTACGGACTAAATTGCAACAGTCGTGCAATGCGCCGGATTCAACCATGACGCGGGCATTTACTCGACTCGTCCCCACATGACCTCACGACTCCTCTCCCTGTTTTGTGCGTGTGGAGTGGCAGCGCTGGTCTTCGTGGTGCCAATGGGATCTTCGGCTTCTGCGGATTCGGTCGGCAGTCTGCAGGCTCGGGCCAAGGTCATCTCCCAAGAACTCGTGCAGGAACAACTGGAAGACGACGCGTACCAGCAGCAGTACTCAGTTGCTTCGGCCAGAGTGAGTGCTGACCAGCGTGCCATTGCCGCCACGCAAGGTCGCATCATCAGTGACCGTCAGCGCATCGCTTCCGGAATGCATGACGTGCAGCAACTCGCTCTTATGTCCTACATACTCAATGGTGGCGAGTCTTCGTTGACCGACGCCGGCCTGTTCTCGGAGGATGTCCGGACTGTGCAAGCGACCGACGAGTATGTCGACATCAGTGTCGGCAACCTGAATGAGGCCGTGGCCAATCTCCACACCGACCAGCGCCAGGTTGAAGTGCAGCTGGTCACCCTCAATCAGCAGGAAGCCCGGGACCAGGCCGAGGAAGCCTCGCAAGCCACCTACCTCGGACGGGCGAATGCCTCCACGGCCCAGCTCAGCGGCCTCCAAGCTCAGGTCACCGGTCAATTAGCCCTGGCAGTGGACCAAGCGCAGGCCCAGCAGGCTGCAGCTGCGGCTGCGGCGGTGGCCAACGCCACATCGAAGGGCAACGATCCCACCCTCAATCCATTCCTGCTGTGCGTCCGCTGGGATGAATCACGGAATGACTATCAGGCTGTGTCACCCAACGGTGAGTACAGAGGCGCCTTTCAATTCGCTCAGCCGACATGGAACTATGCCGCAGAGGCCGCTGGTCGCCCTGACTTGGTCGGCATCCAACCCAACCTGACATCAAAGCCCGATCAAGACACGGTGGCCGTTGCCCTCTACGCCCTCGATGGCGAGCGGCCGTGGTTGGGCGATCGTTGCAATGCCAACGGCGCGTACTGATTCAATTTTCAACTCGTTCCACAAGCAAGGCCGATAGGGTACGACTGACATCGCGCCAGCGCCTCGGGAGGGATGATGCAAACAGAAGCTGCCATTTTGTGGGCACCGCAGACGGAGTGGTCGGTCGAACCGATTGAACTCGATCAACCGAAGGATGGCGAAGTACTCGTCAAGCTCGCCGCCTCCGGTATGTGTCACTCCGATGAGCACCTGGTGACCGGCGACCTCATGGGCGCCTTCCCGGTGATCGGCGGACACGAAGGCGCCGGAGTGGTCGAGGCTGTTGGTCCCGGGGTGACCGGTCTGGCCCCGGGCGATCATGTTGTATTCGGCTTCATTCCCGCCTGCGGACAATGTCCTTCGTGCGCCACCGGTCACTCCAATCTGTGTGACGTCGGCGCCACCCTCATGATGGGCCGACAGCTGGACGGCACGGCGCGGCATCATGCGCGCGGGCAGGACATCGCCACCATGGTCTGCCTTGGCACCTTCAGTAAGCACACGGTGGTCAACCAGGCGTCCTGCGTGAAAATTCTCGACGACATCCCGTTGGACAAGGCCTGCTTGGTCGGGTGTGGGGTCACCACGGGCTGGGGCTCCTCGGTGTACGCCGCCGAAGTGAGGCCAGGAGACAACGTGGCCATCATCGGCGTCGGCGGCATCGGTGCCAGCGCTATTCAGGGTGCCCGATTGGCAGGAGCCGAGCGAATTTTTGCCATCGACCCGGTGGAGCTCAAGCGCGCCCTGGCCCCCTCGTTCGGGGCCACCCATACCTCGCCTTCCGTCGATGAGGCCTTTGCCCTCATTCAGCAGGAGACCTGGGGACGCATGTGCGACAAGGTCATCTGCTGCATGGGCGTGGGCTCGGGCGAAATGATTAACTCCATTCTGGGCTTGGCGGCCAAGCGCGGCCGGGTGGTCGTCACCAATATCCACCCCGGCCTGGAGATGCAGGTCAACCTCAACCTGTGCAGCCTTACCCTCATGGAAAAGCAGATCGTTGGCACCATTTTCGGGTCAGCCAACATGCGCTATGACATCCCGAAATTGCTGGAGCTTTACCGAAACGGTCAGCTCGATCTCGACAGCATGGTGACCAATACTTACAAACTCGGAGATGTCAATCAGGGGTACCAGGACATGCGTGATGGCAAGAACATCCGCGGCGTCCTCCTCTACGACGACTGACGTCAGCCGCCGCAGAGGAGCGTCGAAGTCGTCTCCGCTACTGCACGAGGAAGCCTCCGGATTGGTGTTGCCAGAGGCGGCCATACATGCCGAGCCCTCCATCGCGTAAAAGCTCTCGATGTGAGCCTTCTTCCACAATCTTCCCCTGATCGAACACGATGATCCGATCCATTTTGGCGATGGTGGAGAGCCGATGGGCGATCACGAGGGCCGTCGCCTGCTCCATGAGACGCCACAGCGCCTCTTGGACGAGGTGTTCGGATTCGGAGTCGAGTGCCGAGGTGGCTTCGTCAAGGACGAGGATGGGCGCGTGCTTGGCCATGGCTTGCGCGATGGCCACCCGCTGACGCTGGCCCCCTGAGAGCTTCAGGCCTCGCTCCCCCACCACTGTGTCGTACCGGTCAGGCAAGGCATAGACAAATTCCTCGACGTGAGCAGCCTTGCCCACCGCGTGAACTATGTCGTAGTCAACGGCAGGGGTGACCTGGTCACCTCCGCCATATCCATCGTTGCCAGTCAATCCATAGCAGATGTTCTCAGCAATGGTCCGGTGCAGCAGTTGCGGATCCTGCGGCACGTAGGAGATCTGGCTGCGCAACGACGACAGTGTCACACCCCGAATCTCCTGCCCATCAATGAGGATCGATCCGTCCTCGACGTCCATGAATCGCAGGAGCAGTTTCGAGAGCGTCGATTTACCCGATCCTGATGGTCCGACCAACGCCACGTGTTCTCCCGGTTTTACCGTGATTGTCAGGTCATTAAAGAGCCGATGATGCTGTCTGTAGCCAAAGGACACATGACGGAATTCCACCCTTCCACTGGGGACGCGTAACGACTGCGCCTCGGGATCGTCGGAGATCTCAACCTCTACGGCCGAGATGGCCGTGAACTTGGCGGCGCGCCCCAAAGAGCGGGCGAACTGGCGCAGGTGTTCGAACGACTGGTGCATGCTCATCGCCACTTGGGCCGAGTAGTACAGGATCAAGTAGAGAGCAGCAGTCGACGTCCAGTGATGTACGGCCATTGTGGTGCCGGCTATCAACGCCAAGAGCGTGCCCACCACAATGGATGACTCAAGCTGGATTTGCGTGCGCATGAAGATGGATCGAGCTCGCAGGTCGGCGTTCACCGATTGCTGCATCAGGTCCTCGACACGCTGGCGTTCCTGCGGCTCGGCCGCGGCGGCGCGCACCGCCATGAGGTTGGTCACGGTGTCGGCCACCACGCCAGTGGCTCTCGAGTGGTTGTCCTCGAATTCCTGTGACGCGGTGCGGACCAACGGCAGGCGCCGGGCCAGCACCATGGCAAAGAGACCCACCATGAGCAGCATGGCCAGCGCCGCCAGCCAGGCGTACACCGCCAGCACCGCGATGGCGGAAATGACGATCACCGCCACTGGCAGCAGGCCCCACGACGTGACGTCGATCATCTCGACAAAGGCCCAAGAGAAGTTGGTCAACGACGAGATCACCTCGCCGGCTGGGTGGTCCATGTGCCATCGGTAACTGAGCTTGAGGAGGTGCTCGTAGCCGTTGTTGACACCCTGGGCGAACGAGCGGACGCAGGCGCCCCACTCCAGCCAGCCCGCCACCCGCCAACCAGCCATCCCGACGATGCCGGCAATGCCATAAGCGAGCAGCAACGAGCCAAAGCGGTGCCACTCACTTGCCACTCGATGCAACGGCAAGGTGGACACGCGGCTCAAAATGTTGGCGAAGATCAGTGGGCAGGCAATATCAGCCACAACGACGGCCAGGATCATCACGATCCAGGACGCGATGAGTTGATGCTGCTCCTCGCCGATCTGTTCCCAGCAGTAGGAGATGGTCTCTTTTGTCGATGCAGATGGAAATTCAGATAGCTCAGCCACGGAAGGCTTCCTTAATGAGGTGCCCGGGCGGTCAACGCCGTGCACAAGGCAACGGCGGACACCGGGACTTCGGATGATGAAGGTTGGATGCGGGCGTCAGAGACGCCTACGAGTCGATCCGATGGACCGACAGGGTCGATGTAATCGACCGAGGCCTAAGCCTTGGAGAGAACCTCAATGGTCATGTACACGCCGCCTCCCCACTTCCGATGCACTGGGCTCTCGGCGGCATGACCGTTGGGCAATGGCCCACGTCATTGGTTGTCGTCGAAATTCCAGCCATCAGTCGCTCACTTCTTGTTGGATGTCCCACCCCGAGCAGTCCCAAAATCGTATCGCATGACATGCACCCCTGGTGACATCGGCAGACCAGGCGCGGGAGTCACCCGAGATGGGAATGGCTAAAACGCAGCGGGATGTGCCGGAAGATCACAGTGCCGAGGACGTGGTTGGAGGGGGTGGTCGATACCACCACGGCCAGCTTGCCGGCCTCCCTCCCTTTGGGTCGCGTCACTCCTGTGCTTTGGAATTCTCCGCGAAATGCCACCACGCAGACTCGCTGCGATGCCCTCTCGCTGGACTGGAGATCATCCACCAAGCGGGGCGCCTTCTTCCGCAGGGATGCCACGGTGAACAAATGGAGTCCGAGCAGCTCCCCCTTGTGATGGACGGCTTGGGAGGCAGTGGGGAGGGCCAGGTAGCACGAGCTGTCCGACGTACCAAGGCTGCTCCGCGCCGATGTGCAGCCGCCCAACAGGGTCACGAGCAGCACACACCCGGCCACCAGCGCTCCTCGTTTCGACATGGCGCCACTCCTGATCTGTTTCATGCGTTACCCACCGGCACAGGCTCTCCTGGGCCACCGATGCTGCCGATCGCCGGTGCCGTCTTGATCCCAGCATCGACATCGGCATCCCGCATCTGACGAGGCCAGATGCCCTTTCGTACCTGCAGGCCCAAGTAGCCGCAAAGAATCCACCCCACCAACAGGATGAACCAGAAACTGATGACTCGGTAGAGCAGCACGGCATCGAGCGTCGTCGTCTTGTCGCCCCCGAAGGCCACGAGAGCGATGGTGATGCTGCCCTCAACCACACCCAATCCACCCGGCGTTATGGGCAGTGTGGCTGCCAGTTGGCCGGCTCCATAGGCCAGGAGCAGCCCTTTCCATGGAATGGAGGACCCGACGGCCAGAAACATCATGGCGAAACAGGAGCAGTCCAGCAGCCAATTTCCAACCCCCCAGGCCACGATGCGAACGATCTGCTTCCAGCCGAGGCGAGCCGTGGTCAGCCACTGGAGCGCGTGGTCGATTTGTTCTTCCACATCACCTCGGGGCCGGCGGATGAGCCGTCGGGAGGCCCGAACCGACCAGGTCACCGCCGCCACGAGCGGCCGTTCGTACACGAAGAGTGCACCAACCGCCATGGTGAGCAGCAACACCCCCAATATCACGGGCACCAAATCGAGCGAGGCGCCCTCGCCGGTGGCCAGGGCCAGACCTCCCGCCGCAACGAGCGCCAATGACACGACGGAAGCCACAATCGTCCCGGCCAAAGCCCAGACAGCCACGGCGTCGTCCGCGCCAAATCGCCGATACCACCGGAAGCCGTAGACCGCAGCGACGGCACTGCCCGCCGGAAGCGAATTGGCCATCGCTTGAGTGGCAAAGGTCATGTTGACCAGGGGTGCCCACGGGGTTTTGAGTCCCCCTCCTGACAGAATCCCGTACTGCATTGCCGCAAAGCAAAAGTAAGAGGCGAGTTCGACGATGACCGCCGGGGGCACCCACCACCAATTCAGGTGACCGACTACCCCCGAGAGAGGGGAAAGTTCATCGCGGTGTGACGATATGACCCAGAGGGCCACGACCAAGATGCCGACACCCAACACATACCGCGCTGCGGGCCAAAACCAGCGAGGGAAGCGCCGGGACCTTTCCTTCGATGGCGTCGGTCGCGTGAGCACTCCGAGCGGAATCGTACTAAGCGGACGCCACCAACCCGCTTGGTCGTCCGCGCACTGGAGTGGTCTCTTGTCTTGGCATCTCCTGTTGCTTAGGCGGAGTGGGAGCAGGCAGGTTCCCACTTTTGGCGGCCAATATGGCCAACCAATCCACGTTCGGCAACTCCGGCACGTTGAGCGAACTCGGACCGGCAAAGTTGATGGCAGAGGTGAGGTCCCCCACCGTCTCACGACGCCAGTCACTGATATTGGGACAGCGGACGTTGAACTTTCGTTCCAGCAGCTTCAACACCGAGGTGTGGTCGAAGACGTCACTGCATACCAACGGACCCTTCGTGAAGGGTGACAGCAAAATCATGGGCACTCGGAAGCCCAGCCCGACTGGTCCGAGTACGCCATCGACATTGAGACCCAGATTGCCCAGGTACTCACCGTCGGTGAACGGGGGCGCTGTCGGAGGTACGACGTGATCGAAGTGCCCATCGTTCTCGTCGTAGTTCAAGATGAACAGCGTCTTAGCCCACACGTCAGGGTTGGAGGTCAGGGCCTGAAGGATCGAGTCGATAAACAGCGCCCCTCGGCCCGGCGTGAAGGTCGGATGCTCAGTGGTGACTGACGGTCCCACGATGTACGACACCTGGGGCAGTGTCCCAGCCATGACGTCGCTCTTGATGGCCGCCGCAATCGCCTGGCCCAGGTAGCCCTTCGACGGGAGATAGGTGTTACCTCGTCGATAGAGATCGGTGTACTGATCGTCGAAGGCGGCAAAGAACGGGAGCATGTTGTCTTGGTAATTGTCTGCCTCCTGGTAGAGGTACCAATCGACACCCGCCTTCTGCAGGGTCTCAGGGAAGCTTTCCCAGAACAATTGGCCGTAGAGCAGATTGTTGTTGTCGATGATCGGTCCCCCGCTCAATCCCTGCGGATCGAGTGTTCCGCTCATCAGGTACAAACGGTTGGTGTTGGTCGGCCCGAGGGCAGAGCAGTGATAGCGATCGCAAATCGTGAAGGCGTCGGCTAGCGCCCAATGGTACGGCACGTCGTCGCGATCGAAATAGCCCATCACCACAGGATTGAATTCCTGCCCGAGTAAGAACTGGTCCATCGCTCCGTCGTTGAACATCAGGTGCTGTATCACCCACTCATGGCTGAGGTCGGCTGCCGACTGGGCCGATGTGGTGGTGGTGTTCATGCGCCACGGCAGCACGTAGCCCGAGGGGTTGGCGTACCGGTTCAAATCGTTCTGGCGGAAAACACCCGGCAGGGCGTGGGCATCGTCGAATCCCATGACACCAGACATGCGCCCGAAGTACTCGTCGAACGACCGGTTCTCCTGCATCAGGATCACGATGTGCTCAATGTCGTTGAGCGAGGCGCTCGTCGTCGCAGCCGTCGAGGCCGCTCGAGCCAGGCCCATTGGCTCCACCGCGCCAATGAGGCCAGCTGCACCGATGCCCATGGCACCGCCCAACAGCTCGCGGCGACTCATCCGTCGTGTCACAGCCCCGTCCTTTCCGGCGTCGGCTCGGTAGTCAGCCCTAGCGACCGCTCACCACGGTACTTGACGCCCAATCCAGTGTTCGTAGATGGGCAATCGAAGGTGGACACGTTGTGGCTCCGAGTGAGAGAAACTACGGCGCGATGTTTCGGAGGCGGACGGTGCAGGAGCGAGAAAATAGGATCAACGCGGCCACGCCGATCCGATTGCTTTCAGGCTCCGTCTTCCTGCTCTATCTCATCGTCTCAATGGCCATGTGGTGGCATGTATGGCTAACGGGTCACCCCACCACCGCCATTACCTGCCCATGTGGTGATGCGGCGAATGAAGTGTGGTGGCTCGAGTGGGCCCCTTGGGCCGTCACTCATGGCCACAACCCTCTCTTCTCTCACGCGCTCTATGCCGGACAAGGCGGGGTCAATGCGCTGACCAACACATCGACCTTGTTGCCAGCCTTCCTGCTGGCTCCGGTCACGTTGGCCTTCGGTCCGATTGCTTCGTTCAATGTGCTGGCCACCGTGGCGCCTGCGTTTTCCGGCTGGTGCATGTACCTGTTGGTCCGCCGCTTCACCACGTTTATACCGGGCCAGATACTGGCCGGGGCCCTTTGGGCCTTCTCCCCCCTGATCGTGTTCAGCCTTCCGCTCGGTCACGCGCAGACCATCATCGGCTTTTATCCCCCACTGATGGCACTTTTGCTCTACGACCTGATCGTCACGCATCGTCAATCACCGGTGGTGATCGGTCTGGGCATGGCCACGGGCACCGTTGCCGCATTTTTTACGGGGAGCGAACTCCTCGTCATGACCGTCATGGTGGGCATCGTTGGGGTCGCCGTCGTTGCTGCCCTGTCTTTCCGCCTGCTCTGGTTACAGCGGCAACGCATTGCCGTGGCCGGGATCGTCACTGCAGTCGTCGGGGCCATCTTGCTGGCCTACCCTGCCTCCTTCGGCGCCTTTGGCCCACGACACATCACCGGGTGGCCCTGGCCGGGCAATCCTCGGCAGGCATCAAAGACGGGGGCCATCATCCATCCTGGTCGCCTCACTCACCAGGGTTCCTACGTCCTGCAGATCATCGGCTACTTCGGACACCGAGGCCCGCAGTCGGGATTCCTGGGCAGCGCATTGCTCATTTTTCTGGCTGTCTCTGGCCTCGTCTGGTGGCGCCGCCGCATGGCATGGGCCTTTTTCGCCACCGGAGTGGCTGCCTGGGCGCTGTCGCTCGGCGTGCCGCCAGCCGGTGATCACCGTCTGAGTGTGTGGGCGCTGTTCCAACACGTGCCGCTGATCGAAGAGATTCAGCCGGACCGCTTCAGCGATTTGGTGGCGTTCGCCGCCGCCGGATTACTGGCAGTGGCCTGCCACGAGTGGTGGAAATTCCTCCAGGGACGCAAGCCCATTGAGCTGGGTCGCCTGGCATCGGGTGCGGTCGTGACCGTCATCGGAGCACTCGTGCTGCTCCCCGTCGCACTTGAATATTCGTTCCCGTTTGTCGAACATGCGATACCGACGCCCAAGATCGTTCAAAGCGGGACACTGGCTGCCACGTCGAGTCTGACGAGATCACGGGTGCTGATGCTGCCCTACCCCGAGGTCAATAGTTCTGCCGCCATGGTGTGGCAAGCGTCAAGCGGCATGGCGTTCGACCTTCTGGGTGGCTACGTCACCGTTCCCGGTGCGCATGGGACCCACGACTCGTTGACCTCGAGCCCGGGTCTGGCCACCCACGTCCTCCAACAACTCACGTTCAACTACAACCAACAACCATCGGGTCTGACGCCACAAGTGCTGGCCGTCAGGAGCGCCATCGATCGGTGGAACCCGACCACCGTGGTCGTCACCCCTCAGGATCCCGACGAACCGTACGCCGTGGCGTATCTCACTGCCGTGCTCGGGCGCCCACCCCAAAGGGAAAGCGGCTCATGGGTCTGGAACGGAGTCCACTCGTCACATGCTCGAATCGCCGCACGGGGCGTGATCGACATCTGCACGTTGACCCAGCTCAAGCACCTGAACCGGGCCGCTTCCTGTGTCATGCAGCACTCAACCGCCTCTCCCCACGCCTGACCGCTCCCGCCCACACTTGGCCCGCCACTTGCGAGGGCAAGGCCACTTGCATATCTTAGGGCGACCTAATATTAGGACGACCGAAAAGAGTGACGATGGGCGGACAGCTAGTGGGTGCCTTGGGGAACCTGGGCTCTAAACGAACGCATCACACCTCAACTCGTACCCGTGGAATTCAGATAGGGCTCGCTTGTGCAGCCGTGGCCTTGGCCATCTTTCCGACCGGTGCTCTTCCCGCCGGGGCCGACGCCGCTCCTCCCTCGACCGCGCATCAAGAGGCCGGAATGATTTCCGGTCAGCCTCTGGTTGATCCGACCAATCTCAATACGGCGACACCCGTCATCCTGAACCTTCGACTAGTAGCCGAACCAAAGCGGTTCGAAATTGGAGGGAAGAAAGTCTGGGGTGAGTCCTACGACGGCGACTACGCGGGGCCGACTCTGCACTTCGTACCGAACGAGTTCGTCAATCTGACCCTGGTGAACAAGTTGGCCACGGCGACCAATCTGCATTTCCATGGCCTGCACGTTTCACCATCGGGCGATTCGGACAACCCGTACATATCGGTGCCTCCCGGCCACACGTTCCGCTACCACCTTTTCATCCCAGCGGATCAGCCTCTGGGCACCTTCTGGTATCACGACCATGACATGTGCATGGGCAACGAGACCATGGCGATGCCCGGATCGTCCTCCACCATGCGAATGGCAAAGGACTGCCAGGACATTGAGTCACAGATCTACAACGGGCTCTCGGGGTCAATCGTTGTGGGTGACGATCGAACCTTGTTGCCTGGGGATCTACAGAACGTGACAGCCCACACGCTGGCGTTCAAGGACATGCAGATCACCAAGTCCAATCGCATTGTGGCGAACACGGCCAACTACTCGGTCTTGTCCCAGAATCCAACCGTGCGACTGGTCGACGGCGAGCTTCGCCCGGTCCTGACCATGCGACCTGGTCAGACCGAGTTGTGGCGCTTCGCCAACGAGGGCGCCGACATTTTCTACAACCTTCAGCTCGAGGGTTACCGCTTCACTGTGGTGGGACAGGACGGGTACCCGGTCGCTCAAGTCACGACCGCCGACACATTGTTCCTTCCTCCGGCCAAACGTTGGGACGTATTGGTGACCGCCGGCATGCACCCGGGCACCGCCTGGCTCCGTACGCTGCCGATCGATAACGGTCCAGCGGGAGACAAATACCCCGAGACCAAGTTGATGGAACTCAGAGTGGCCGGCACGCCGATGCCGCCTGCCGCCATGCCCACCGGCGCACTCCCGACGGCACTCCCTTCCCTGGCCGCGGTGCCGATAGCGCAGAATCGGACACTGCGACTCAGTGAGAATGGCGCCGGAACCACCATGTACATCAACGGGAAACAGTTCAACCCGAATTCCTCGATCTTCTCCACGCCGGCCATCCTTGGCACCACGGAACAGTGGACCATTTACAACGAGAGCGGGGAGATCCATCCGTTCCATGTCCACACTGATCACTTTCAGGTCATGTCCATTAACGGCGTTCCACGGCCCTACACCGGCGAACAGGACATCATTCCGATCCCCTACAAGCAGCACGGCATCGCCGGCAAGGTGGTCATCCGCATTCACTTCACCGACTTCACGGGCAAGGTCATGTTCCATTGCCATATTGCGGCACACGAGGACGCCGGCATGATGAGTTTCATCAATGTGGTGAAACCAGGGGCGACCTCCTAAATCACATCAGCCATTCGGAACAGAACGGAGCGAGTGGTCAGGTGCCGTCCCCCGCGTTGCGGTCCGCAACGGCATTGGCGTGTTGTTGGAGAGCCCGGCGAAGCTCCGCTGGTGCCAGCACCTCACACGGCGGGTGGAGTCCGGCCAGATAGCCCACCATTCGTTCGAGATTGGTTGATCCCAACTCCACCACGGTCGAGCCGCCTTCGTCCTCAACCACGGCAAACGTACGGGGCACGATCTTCGTGGCTTCGTCCATGGGTAGTGGAATCCGTATTGTGGCTCGATAGGGATACTCCCCCACCGCCAGACCATCCGAGAGCATGCCAACGGGGTCGGGGTGCGTGTGCGGGTCGAAGCGCGTGCCGACACGTTCGGGAGCATTGAGTCGATCAAGTCGGAACGTGCGCCAATCACCGCGATCCACGTCCCAAGCCACCAGATACCAACGCAATCCGCCGCGCACCAGCCGAAGCGGTTCGACCAGTCGACGCGTGTCGGCACCACTTCTACCGGTGTAGTCAAACCGGACGCGCTCCAAATCGGAGCAGGCGTGGGCCAGCAGCATGAGGTGGCTCGCATCAACCACCTCCTGGCGGCCTTCCCACAGCATCGACGCCGTGCTTTCGTGCAAGGCCCGGACTTGCCCGGCCACGTGGACGGGGAGGAGTTGGTCGAGTTTGGCCAAGGCCGAAACCGCCGAGTCCTCCATGCCCACAATGCTCCCGTCAATGGCGCTGCGAAGGCCGATGGCGATGGCGGCGGCCTCGTCGTCGTTAAACAGCAGCGGAGGGAGTCGCCCACCGCGTCCAAGTTGGTATCCGCCATAACGGCCGGGTGTCGCTTCCACCGGATAGCCCAACTGGCGCAGCCGCTCCGCATCGCGCCGGACGGTTCGTTCCGTCACCTCGAGACGTTCCGCCAACTCCGCTCCACCCCAGGATCGACGCGACTGCAGCAGCGACAGGAGCTGGAGCATCCGACCTGGTGTGTCGCCCACGAATACAGAGTTTGCCACTATTAGGACAGAATCTGTCCGTATTTCAAGATATCTTGAAGCCATGACTAACGAAGGCCTCGACACCGCCAACGCTGCCCCAGCAGCCGATGCCCCTGATGGCGTGCGCTGGAAGGCGCTCAGCGTGATTGCGATCGTCCAGTTCATGCTGGTACTCGACATCACCGTCGTGAATGTGGCGCTGCCTCACATTCAGGCCGATCTCGGATTCAGCCGAGCCGGCCTGGCCTGGGTGGTCGATGGCTACGTGCTGACCGCCGGAGGTTTAATTCTGCTCGGAGGGCGGCTGGGTGACCTCCTGGGTCGGAAGCGAATGTTCCTCATCGGCGTCTCCATCTTTGCCATCGCATCGGCGCTGAGTGGCGCTGCCGTCGACCCCGCCATGCTCGTGGCCAGCCGATTTGCCCAGGGCGTCGGAGAAGCATTTGCGGGGCCGGCCTCGTTCGGACTCATCGCACTGCTCTTCACCGAACCTAAAGAGCGGGCGAAGGCCATCGGCATCTTCGGTGGTGTGGCCGGCTTGGGCGGCACCTTGGGTCCCGTGATCTCGGGTCTACTGATCGCCGCTGGCTCATGGCGCTGGATCTTCTTCGTGAACGTCCCCGTGGCCTTGTTCGCGTTGATAGCGGTCTCCCGGTTGGTGGCGGAAAGCCGAGCCGAGCGCGACCCACTCACCGCTGGAAATCGTCCGGATGTGGCTGGCGCAGTGCTGGCCACTGCCGGTCTCTGTGGGCTCGTATACGGCTTCATTTCTGCCGGAAACCACGCCTGGGGTTCGACTGCTGTCGTGGTGTCACTGTCTGCCGGTGTCGTGCTGCTCGCCTTGTTCGTTCTACGGGAGCGATCGGCCAAGGCCCCACTCGTACCGGTCGGCTTCCTCAATAATCGCACCAGAGTGACGGCCAACTTCACTTGCCTGTTCTTTGCCAGTGTGTTCTTCACCATGTTCTTCCTGTTGACGCTCTATCTCCAAGAGGTGGAGCACTACTCGGCCATCCGAACGGGACTGTCGTATCTCCCGTTTGGCGTAGTCATCGGGATGGGAATCGGGTTCTCCAGCTCAGTGGTGCACAAAATCGGTGTCAAGGTTCTACTCATTGCCGGCTTCGCCTTCATGGCCGTCGGGATTCTCCTCATGTCGCGCATCACCGTGGGTGGGTCGTATGTGACCGAAGTGCTCCCCGCTCTCATGGTCATGGCATTCGGTTCGGGAATCTGCTTTGCCTCATTCGGAAATGCCTCCATGCACGAAGTGTCGGGGCAGGACGCCAGCTTGGCCTCGGGTATGCAGTCGGTAGCCCAGCAGATTGGGGGAGCGCTCGGTCTGGCCGTGCTGTCCACGATCGCCTTGCGACGCGCTCAGTCGGAGGTGGTGCATGGCGTGGCCTCAACGGTGGCATCCACCGACGGTGCGGCACTGGCCTTTCGGATCGGGGCCGTTATTGCGCTGATTGGAGGGGTGATCGTGGCCGTCGTTCGCTTCGGGGGTCCCGCCGAATCGCAGTCGCCCCACCTCGAGCCGGCGTAGCGCCAAAGAGCATCTCGGGAGTTACCCCGGGCAGGGGGGAGCTCCTGTGAAACGGCCAGGATCACTTTGCGCATCCGCCGGACCTCAATCTGCGCCAATGGCCGTCACCGCCAATGGGAAATCAGGGGAATCCGACTTCCGTAGGATTAGTTTCATCGGAATCGGGAATGCAATCTCAGTGCTCAAGGTCACTTCGATCGTCGGTCCCGGCTTGAGGCCTCCTGATCCTTGGTTCCAGCCTCCATGTCTGCGCTGCGTTGGGCCACGGAATCAACCCGATCCGACTGAGTAATCGGACGACTCAGATGCAGACGACCTCGCGCACAATTGAACTGAAGGCAGGACTGGCCAGCTGCTTGGTGGCGCGCCGCTTCGTGGTGGAGACCTTGCGAGATGCCACTGACGATCTTCGGTCAGAGGCGGAACTGCTCACTTCTGAGGTTGTCTCGAACGCCCTTTTGCACACCACAGGCTCCGTCGTGGTCGAAGTCCAGGCTAACGAGGGGGCGTACCGCATCTCCGTCAGTGATGACAGTCCCAACCCACCCTCCCAAAAGGGATATCAATCCGACGACGCCACAGGCCGTGGGATCGAACTGGTGAATGTCCTGGCCGCCGCCTGGGGTTGGTATCCCTGCGACGTCGGAAAGGTGGTGTGGTTTGACCTACCGAAACCGTTCACGGCCTCCGTGCAGCCAAGCCCGCCTCCCAGATTTCACGACGACCCCTATCCCGCCGGCTCGCCGATCTCCCTCTTGAATGCACCGGTGCAGGCCATGATCAGGACTGCAGCACACTATGACGCGCTGTACCGGGAGTTCCGCCTGATCTTGGAACTTGACCCATCCCGTCGCCAAGCCACCCCGGGCCGACTATTGGCCTTGATCGACAACCTGGGAACGTCGTATTTGGGCTCTGGGAATTCCGCCGAGGAAGCCTGGTTCAGTGCACTCCGCGATAATCGGCAGAGCGTCGACCTTCACTTTCGGTTTCCAGCCGAAGCCGCTCCCTTGGTCCTGCGATACAACCATTTGCTGGACGAGGCCGATGACTATTGCCAGCGGGCCGAGCTCTTGACCGTCGCTCCAACGGATGAAGCGCTCCTGGTCCGACGTTGGACCTTCACGCAACTCGCGGGCCAGTGTGCGGGCGACTCACCCACACCATGGGTTGGGTGATGTCTGAGGTCAACTTCGGCCGGACTTTCATCTAGAGCTGGGCCAGGCCGCAGCGAACGCCAATAGATTGCGCTCGCGAGGGACCTGCGATCCTTCGGTCGAGAGCGGAAGACGGGATTCGAACCCGCGACCCTCACCTTGGCAAGGTGATGCTCTACCACTGAGCCACTTCCGCGTGGGGAGTCACTCTATCGCGGCGCTGAACGGGGATGAACCTCGGGAAGGGACCCTGATCTACCTGCGAATTCTTAGGCGATCGCTCAGCGGAGTGAGGCCCTCGCCGCCACGAACCAATGACCGTCCATCAGCACCTCACCGCCGATCTCTTGAGCCAGTTGGTTTCCAGTGAGGTAGCGCTTGTAGACCCGATGGTGGGAACCGTCGTTGAGGAGTCGATCAGTCCAACTTTCGGCGGCCACGCCATCACGGAATGCTGAGTCGATAACGACGAGTTCACGAGCCACTCTGCGAGCTTCGGAGAGGAACGTGGCTCGTTCCTCGGGCGGAAGGTGGCCGTAGAAGTGACCAGTCATCACTCGATCAAAGGAGCCGTCGGCCACAAGAAGATGAAGTGCGTCACCCGTTACGGCCAAACCATTGGGCAGTCGGGACTGCGCGATCGACACCATGGATGCACTCTGGTCGAGGCCAACAACAAATCCGGAGAGGTGCCGGGTGAGAAAGCCGGTACCGCATGCAACATCGAGCGTGCGCCCTACTGGGAGAGCGCGAATGATATCGACCACCTGAGACATTTCGTCTTCCCAGCCGGGTCGATCACGGACCACGAACTGTCCGCCGCCGGTGTACCACTCGTCGAACTCGTCGGCTCGCTGGTCGTAGTAGCGGGCGGTGGCGGGGTCCGTGGCGAAGGCCGGGGCGGGGTCGGTCACCCCACCGCGCCCCGGGCGTCAAGTGCACAGCCCACCAGCTCGCCCAGCGCATCATCGATGTGGAGGGCCAGCTCGTCGAGCTCCGGCAGGAGTTTGCGGCAAGCAAATAGCCCGAAATGCAACTGATCCAGATAGGTGAGGATGGTGACGTTGAGTCCAATACCCTCGGCAATCGGTCCGAGTGGATACATGGCACCCACTCGACTTCCAGCACAGAACAGTGGGAAGTCGGGCCCCTTCACTCCCGACACCGTCACATTGAACGGCGGGCGCATTCTGTCGAACAACTTCGTGCCGGCCATCACCCGGGCCAGGCGGGAAACCAACGCCGGTGCAGCAATCTCGGCCAAGTCACCCACGACTCGACCTCGGTGCAGCTGCTCCTTTTCCTTGGCCACCCGTGACGACGCGGCAATGGCGTCAATCCGCCGTACTGGATCGTCGAACTCAGTGGCCAATGTGACCAACATGCCCGAGACCTGATTCCCCAGGGACTCACCCTGACCTTCAGGACGTGTTGACACGGGCACCATGGCCACCAGTGCTTGGTCGGCGGGCTCGCCGCGGCTCTGGAGGAGGCGACGCAAGCCTCCGCCCACCCCGGCCAGGATGACGTCGTTGACCGTGCAGTTGAAAACACTCCGCACCAACTTGACGTCTTCCAGCGGGATCCTCAGTGAAGCAAAGCGCTTGCGGTTCGACACGGCACCGTTGAACGATGCCTTCGGCGCCGAGAAGAAACCCGGCGGGAGGGTCTGTCCCCGCTCCGCCAGGCCTCGAGTATGCAGGCCGAGTTCGGCAATGGCTTCCACCCCGGATTCGAGGGCGCTCAAGGCGCGACCGGGCTGGCCAGCCAACGAGTTCGCCGCGTATCGCAAGAGGTCGGAGCTGGTCGGCAACGGGGGCGGATCCCACGATTCCGGCAAGGTGACCACTCGCGCTCTCGGGGTGAGATCGAGAAAGGCCGCCAGGATGGACGCGCCGCTCACCCCATCGAGAATGGCGTGATGCACTTTGGCAATGAGGGCAGTGCGGTCTTCGGCCAGTCCCTCGACCACATACATCTCCCATAAGGGTCGGTCGGGATCGAGTGGGCGACTCATCACCGACGCCACATAGGCATCAAGCTCCGCTTGTCCTCCAGGACTGGGCAGGCTGCCGCGGGAGAGGTGGTCGTCCAAGTCGAAGTCGGGGTCGTCAACCCACACCGGATGTTGCAAGCCGAGCGGCACCCGCATGGCCCGCTGTCGCATCGGGGCCACCAGGTGAATACGTTGGCTGATCACCCGGCGGACCTGGGCATAGCGGGTGGTGGTGGAGAAAAGCGAACGTGTGCCCTCTGGAGGTTCAAGCACCATCACTACTCCCACGTGCAGCGGCGTGGTGGGCGTTTCTAACGACAAGAACGCGGCATCCATGCCCTCCAGCGGCTGCATCATGCTCCTACTCTTGCCCACATCTTCCGAAGAATCACGTGCCGGTATGCCCAAAGCCACCCGCTCCTCGCCTGGCGTCTCCTAATTCGTCGAGGGTCGATAACTCGAAGGCAGTCTCTTCTACCCGCATGATCACGAGCTGGGCGATGCGATCCCCTCGGGACACCGAATAGTCCTCGGTCGAATCGTGATTGACCAGAATGACCTGCAGCTCCCCGCGGTAACCGGCGTCTATGAGACCGGGAGAATTGAGACAGGTGACGCCGTGGCGCAATGCCAGTCCACTCCGGGGGAGTATGAATCCGGCGTATCCCTCCGGAATGGCAACGGCCACTCCGGTCGGCACCAGCGCACGACCACCCCGGGCCGAAATCACCACATCATGGCGAGCCAGGAGGTCGGCGCCGGCATCACCTGGGCGGGCATAGGCCGGCACCGCAAGGTCGGCATCGAGCTGGTGCAAGCGCACAGGCAGCATCGCAGGACATTACAAGGTCACTCATGTCGCCTTGACCGCTGCCGATAGCATGCCCGCACATGCTGGTCTGGATCGATCTCGAAATGACGGGTCTCGACCCGGCGCGCCATGCCGTGGTCGAGATCGCCTGCCTCATCACCGACGATGACTTACAGATCGTGGCCGAAGGACCGGACCTGGTCATACACGCCACCGAAGCGCAGCTGGCCGAAATGGATGACTACGTCACGTCCATGCACACGCGTTCTGGACTACTCGAGGCCATTGCCACCTCCACGCTGACGCTGGAGGATGCTTCCGCTCAGACACTGGCATTCCTGAGCCAGCACATCAGTGAAACTGGGTCCGTGCCCATGGCTGGCAACTCCATTGGCACTGATCGGCGCTTCCTGGCCGTGCATCTCCCGGCCATCGAGGACTTCTGCAACTACCGATCAGTTGACGTGTCCACCATCAAGGAGTTGTGCCGCCGCTGGTACCCCGACGTGTTCAAGGACGCGCCGGAGAAAAAGGGAGGACATCGCGCCCTTCAGGACATCCGCGAGAGCGTGGCCGAACTCCGGTACTACCGAACTGCCGTCTTCCACCCCAGTCCCACCAAGGAGTAGATCAAGTGACGCCCGCCAAGAACGACACGCCCTCCATGTCCATTGCCGAGGCCGATGCGACTCTCACGTCGGCCGGTCAGATGTTCGAGATCGAAGAAGTCGTCATCCGAGGCGTGGCTACCCGGACCTGGAAGAACGCACCGCCTTCATTGCGCACCATCCTCGACATGTCCTTCGGTCACGGCGACGCCACCTTCCTCGTCTACGAAGACGAGACCACCACCTTCGCCCAGCACTACCGCATCGCTTGCACGCTGGCGCGCCGCCTGCAGTCGGAATTCGGCATCGAAAAGGGTGATCGGGTCACAATTGCCATGCGGAATATCCCCGAGTGGATCATGGCCTTTTGGGGCATCACATTGGCCGGGGGCATCGTCGTTCCCCTCAACGCCTGGTGGAGCGGCGAGGAGCTCCGCTACGGACTGGAGGACTCCGGCTCCAAGGTCGCATTCGTCGACACCGAGCGGGCCGACCGCATTCGCCCGTTCCTGGGTGGTCTCGAAGGATTCAGCGCCCTCATCGTGGCCGACGAGCATCGGGCGATCGGTGGCCCGGCGCCCGCCGTGGTCACGCCAGCGGAGAGCACAGTGCAGATAAAGGAATGGCCGTTCGTCCTGGCTCTCGGCGAGGTCGACCTCGAGGCCACACCGCTCGACATCGCCATTGATCCCGAGGACGACGCCACAATCTTCTATACCTCGGGCACCACGGGCAGGCCCAAGGGGGCCGTCGGCACCCACCGCAACATCTGCACCAATCTCATGAACCTCTTCTTCGTCAACACCAGAGGGCAATTGCGCTACGGCAGCTCAGGCATTGCCGAGGCTGGATCCAAAGTGCAGAACTCCTATCTCCTCTCCGTGCCCCTCTTCCATGCCACTGGCTGCCACGCCGTCATGGTGGGCAACATTGCTGCCGGCGGGAAGATCGTGATGATGCATCACTTCGACCCCGAGCGAGCGCTGGAGCTGATTGAGCGGGAGCAAATCACGACCTTCGGCGGCGTGCCGGCCATGGTCATGCAGGTGCTGGACTCGCCGAACTTTTCCAAGTTCGATACGTCCTCCATCCGCGGCGTCTCCTACGGTGGCGCTCCCGCTCCGCCGGACCTGGTCCGTCGCATTCGTGAGGCCTGGCCCATCGGCCAGCCCTCGAACGGCTACGGACTGACTGAAACCTCTTCGGTCACGTCAATGAACTCCGGCGGCGACTACGTGGCCAAGCCCAAGAGCGTGGGTCCTCCCGTCCCAGTCACCGACGTTGCCATTGTGGATGAGGACTTCACCGGCGCGGAGCCCGACCCGGCGCGGCCACAGGGTCCCGACGTGCGGGGCGAGTTGTGGGTGAAGGGTCCCCAGGTGGTGCGTGGCTACTGGCACCGACCCGAAGAGACCGACATGGTCTTCACCCAGGGGTGGCTCCACACCGGTGACGTCGCCACGCTCGATGACGAGAACTACATCTATATCGTCGACCGCGCCAAGGACGTCATCATCAGAGGCGGCGAGAACATTTATTCGGTGCAGGTGGAGGCCGCTCTCTTTGAGCACCCCGCTGTGGCCGACTGTGCCGTTATCGGCATCCCCGAACCCACGCTGGGCGAAGAGGTCGGTGCCGTCATCGTGCTTCGTCCCGGGTACAAGGTGGGCGCCGACGAACTGTCCAAGCACGTCAAAGAGCGCTTGGCCGGATTCATGGTGCCCACCCACGTGTGGTTCCGTGACGAGCCTCTCCCCCGCAACCCAGCTGGCAAGGTGCTGAAGCGCCAGCTGCGCGACGAATTGGTAACGGCACCACCTAGCTGATCAGGCCCATGGGTCTCGACCAGTCAGTCCGAGCAAACGATCCATCAGGGGAGCGATAGACGGCACCTCAACCGGGGCCGGGAACACGCCGATGGCCCGCCATTCCTCGGCATGTGGGCTTACCTCGTCCCAGATTCCTTGTACCAACGCCTCGGGGAGGCCCGGTGTGACCCCAATCACTTTGGCGATGTCGTGGGCTCGCAAGCCACGGAACATGTTGATCTGCCAGAAGTACTCCCGAAGGGTGTAGTCGCCGAAGGACAGATGCACTACCTGTTCGAGGTCGGTCACCGCATCGGCCGCGGCACTTGCCGTAGTCACGATGGCGGCAAAGCTGCCCTTTGGATCATGACCAAGGAGATCGCCATCGAACTTGTCCGACCCCGCCTGTTCCATGGTGCGGCCGGACAGCATGTCGGGCACCCAGGCATCGTCGTAGGCGTGGTAGTTGATGAGCTCACGAAGCGTGGGTGGCTCCGGACGCACTCGGGTGGTGAAGTTGGCCGGCATCACCATTGACCACTGGTCGTCGGTGATCTGCTGGACCACGCGCAATAAGGCTTGTTCAGCCAGCAGGAAGACGTCGGGTTCATTCATTTCTCTCTCCTCGCTCGAGTGCGGTCGCATAGTGGCAGAGCGCTGTGACAGCACCAGACGCGACGATGCCGGCCCAGAGGCCGGCATCGTCAACTCCTATTGGGTGGAAGATTCCACCCAGGCCACTCAGCGGTTGGGCTGAGGGGTAACCCGCAGGTAGGGCTTGAGCGCCTTCCAACCCTTGGGGAACCGCTCCTTGGCCTCGTCGTCGCTCAGCGCTGGGACGATGATGACGTCCTGACCATCAACCCAGTTCACCGGCGTGGCGACCTTGTAGTCGGCCGTGAGCTGCAGGGAGTCGAGGACGCGGATGATCTCGTCCACATTGCGGCCGGTCGAGGCAGGGTAGGTGAGCGTCAGCTTGACCTTTTTGTCCGGTCCGACGATGAACACCGAGCGCACCGTCAAGGTGTCGTTGGCGTTGGGGTGGATCATGTCGTAGAGGTCCGCTACTTGGCGGTCCTCGTCACCGATGATCGGGAAGGCCAGTGCCGAGCCCTGGGTCTCCTCAATGTCGCCGGCCCATCCCTTGTGGGACTCGACCGAGTCGACCGAAATAGCCAGAAGCTTGGTGTTCCGCTTGTCGAACTCGGGCTTGGCCTTTGAGAAGGCGCCCAGCTCGGTGGTGCACACCGGGGTGAAGTCCTTGGGGTGCGAGAACAGAATGCCCCAGCTGTCACCCAGCCACTCGTGGAAATTGATGGTGCCGTCGGTGGTGTCAGCGGTGAAATCGGGAGCAGTATCCCCTAGTCGAACTGCCATGTGTGCCTCCTGTAGAGATGACGCTGTGTGAATGAGACTTCCACCATATCGGGTGAAATCCTTAATGTCGACCCGATTGGTCAACTTTAGGTGATGAGTAGGTGACGACGCCGGGGACAGGTCCCTAATCAGGCCTGGTCGAGCCAGTGACCAGGCCCGTCATGCGAGAATGCCTCGGTGGCGCCCGATCCGGCTGAGAACCCCGACTACACGCCATACCGCACCGACACCCTGCTCATCGACCGCGATGGTCCGGTAACCGTGGTCACCATCAACCGCCCCGAGCGTCGCAATTCAGTCGACAGCCACTGCGCCGATCAACTCCGGGATGCGTTCCTGGCCTTCGATGCCGACGAATCCCAGTCGGTGGCCATCCTGACGGGTGCCGATGGCACCTTCTGCGCCGGCGCCGACCTGAAAGCCGTGGCCGAGGGTGATCGGCGGCCCATCCCCGACCAAGGGTCGGGTCCTATGGGTCCAACTCGGCTCACCCTTTCCAAGCCGGTGCTCGCCGCCGTTGAGGGGTTTGCGGTGGCTGGGGGGATAGAACTGGCCCTCTGGTGTGACCTCCGGATCGCGGCCCAGGATGCGGTATTTGGCGTCTTCTGCCGGCGCTTCGGGGTGCCGCTGTGTGATCTCGGTACCGTGCGTCTCCCCCGCATTCTGGGTCATGGACGGGCGATGGACCTGATCCTGACCGGAAGGGCTGTCGATGCCCCGGAGGCCCTGCAGCTTGGCCTGGCAAATCGGGTGGTCCCCAACGGGAAAGCGCTGTCCGCGGCGCTGGATCTGGCCCATCAGCTCGCGGCTCTCCCCCAGTTCTGCCTTCGCTCCGACCGAATGTCAGCGCTCGAACAATGGGGACTGACCGAGGAAGAGGCGGCCGTCATCGAAGCCCGTCGCGCCCGGGACGTCATCAATAGCGGCGAGACCCTTGAGGGCGCTCGCCGCTTCGCAGCAGGAGCTGGGCGTGGCGGCGCCTCCTTGTCCTGAACACACCGTGACCACTACTCCGGCATCATCAGGCGACCACGTCCGGCGCACCACCGTGGCCGCCTTCGACTTCGACGGCACCCTTACCAGCGGGGGCAGTGTGTTCCCATTCCTGGTGCAGCTCAAGGGCCGTGGGCCAGTGCTGCGGGCCACAGGCGTGCTGGCACCTCAACTCGGCCGAGCGGCGCTGATGGGCGGCGTTGCGGCCGATGGCACCAAGCAAAAGATGTTCACCCGACTGTTCGCCGGCATGTCCGAATCGGAGTTGAACAACGTTGCCGCGTCCTTCGCATCCGACCATCTGGCCAAACACCTGCGGGACGACATGCGACGGCGCTTGGAGTGGCATCAAAACCAAGGCCACTACACGATGATCGTCTCCGCTTCACCCGAGTGCTACGTGAGGCCCGCCGGTGAGCTCTTGGGTGTCGATGGTGTGGTGGCAACCCGATTGGCCGTCGACAGCAAGGGTTTCTTGACCGGGGGTTACGACGGCAAGAATTGCCGAGGAGCCGAGAAGTTTTCGCGCCTTATTGCCCATCTCCGCAGCAGCGGTCTCTTTGGTACGGGGGCCGAACAGCCCGAAATGTGGGCGTATGGCAACAGCCGGGGTGACCTACGCATGCTGCAAGCGGCCGATCACGGCGTCGATGCCGGGAGGCTGGGACCCTTGGGTCGCCTTCGCCGCTTCCCTCGCCTGGTTGATGTGGTGGCCGAGTCTGGTCAGGGTGTCGCGGCAATGCCAACGACATCGCCCGAATAGCCAGGGATCTGGCTCGGCACGTCGCCGTCATACGGCGCATCGCCATAGCTGAACACCTGACCGCCGCTGTCGATCAACAAATAGCCCTGCCCAGTGGCGGTTGAGATGAGAGAGGTCATGGGGCTGTTGGCGTCGGACACGGGAAAGGAACCACCTGTCGCCGCGTCCACGTTGGCATCGCCGAACGCGTGCACCGTTCCACTGGCTTCAAGCATCCAGTAGCCGCCCCCATCGGGCGTGGGAGCCACGGACACGATCGGAGTGGCCGGTGGATCGGCTCCCAGCGAACCATGGAACCCGGCATCCCCAAAAGCGAAGACCCCGCCGTCAGAAGCCACCAACCAGTAGCCACCACCGTCGTGGGTTGGCACCATGCCAACGATGGGCTTGTTCAGATTGATGTTCCCGGTGCTTCCCCAAAAATGGGCGTCGCCGTAGGTGAAGATGCCGCCGTCGGAGGCTACCAACCAGTAGCCACCACCGTTTGAAGTCGCCGCCATGGCGACGATGGGTTTGTTCAAGTTGATGTTTCCGGCGGAACCCCAGAACTTGGCGTCGCCGTAGGTGAAGATGCCGCCGTCGGAGGCCACCAACCAGTAGCCACCGCTGTCAGGGGTGCCGGCCATGCCCACCACCGGCCGCTTCAGCGCGAGCGCGCCGGCGCTGCCGTGGAAGGCGGCGTCGCCGAAACTAAAGACGGCGCCGTTGGAGGCATCGGCCCAGTACCCGCCGACTCCACCACTCGATTGGCCGTTCACTGCAAACCAATTCGACAACAGGCCCATCGCTCCGGCAAAGGAGGAGCCTGTCACCGACACTGAGCCCGCCGTGCCCGCCAGCGTCATCATCAACACCCGACCGCCGAAAGAACCGTTGCCGTCTCTCTGGGTCACTACAAAGGATGAGAGCTGCCCGATGGAGGGATAGGCGGCATCGATCGAGGCCACCGACAGGGTTGCTGTCCAATCATGATTTTGATTGCACGCCGAGTTCGGAATGCAGACGGCATCACCAGCGTCTACGACGGCCGGGAATTGTGCGCCCGCGGTGAACCCGCCCGATGACGACGAATATTCCGTCACGGCCACGCTCGAGGTCCCATTGACCACCATCACTTGGCCGGCGGTATCGGTGGCCGCGGCGAGTGATGTGGCGTTCTCGAATTTCATGCCCGGATACGACTGGCACGTCTGATCGCAGGTGTCCGCATACCCTCCGTATCCCATCGGGTTGGACTCGACGTAGGAGCGGGCCGCCACTGTTTGGGCTTCGCTCTGTTGGAAACCCCAATCCATGCCCTGTGGGCCCGCGCCCCCGAGGCCGGCCCAACCAGACGGCGATTCCGATGGAGCGACATCGGCGACGTACTGCTCCAATGGCAACGTGTTCACCACGCGGGAGGAGGGAGTGGAATTGAACGTTGCGGTCAGCGCGCCATGCACTTCAATATTGCCGCCCACTTCACACAACTGCACCGGACCACCGTTCACCGCCGATGTGCTGGCCGAAGCCGCTGGTGCGCCAATCGGTCCAGTCCACGGGCCGGCACACCCGGGCCCGGTATAGATGCTGTAAGCGGTGTAGTTGGCATTGGGCAGCATCTCGACCGCTGTGGCCGTGGTGCCGCCGGGCACCGTGACCGGACCTGATTCGGCGAGGGCGATGAGCGAGACGCCATTGTTCTGCGTCATGGCCACCAAGACATTCCCCCCATGAAGGGAGGCCGGTGCCGGAGCCGTCCCCAGCGTCTGGAGGGATGTATTGCCGTAGTAGTGGGTCAGAATCTGGCTGTAGGTGAAGTTTCCGGCTCCACTGTCCTGCCCCACCGCATAGCCAAGAGAGCCGTATTGCCCCATGCCGATGCCATGTCCGTAGCCATGACCGCTCAGGACGACGTTGGCCGACGGATACAACGGCGGTGTCGTGGCAGCGCTCGAAGCGACGACCGGCAGCACCAAGAAGGCGGCGCCCACGAGGAGACCCATGCAACCTCGAATGGCATGCCGATGCAGTCGCGGCGAGCGTGATCGATCTGAAAACGGCAACAAGATGGCAAGAGCCTATCGGCGACCATCCCGCGCGCTGGTGCACCCCGACCAGGCTGGGAATGACCTGCAACGCCGGTACACTGCCCTGCCGTGCGGGTCGACCAGGTCATTCCCTCGCTGGCCAGCCGAGACGCCATCGGCGTACACACCATCAATCTGCGCGATGGATTGCGGGCCGTGGGAATCGATTCGGATATCTACTACGGCAGCTACACGCCGGACGTCCAACACGAAGGACGCTCGGTCACCGAGCTTGGACGCGCCGGTCGTCAACGGTGGTTGATGTACCAGTCGTCGATCGGCAGTCCGGTCTACGACATCTTCGTCGCCCGACCCGAGCCGAAGTTGGTGAACTACCACAACATCACTCCAGCTCCACTGCTCCAAGACTGGGAGCCCAACGTCGCCTACGAGGTGGCTCTGGGCCGGACACAGCTCGCCCGCCTGGCCGAGCACAGCCAATTCGCTGTCGCCGACTCTGCCTTCAACGAGTCGGAACTGCACGCGTTGGGTTACACGAATACAGCGGTGGTGCCTCTTCTGATCGACATGCACAAGAAGAGCGACGTACCTGATCCCATACTCACCGCCGCCCTGGAGAGCGGGAAAAAGGCCAACGGCGGCGCTGACCTCTTGTTCGTGGGCAAGATCTCGCCGCATAAGGCTCCGCATGACCTAGTCAAGATGCTGTCCGTACTGCGTCGGCTGCATGATCCGGCCGCCCGTCTCCATCTGGTCGGATCACCGCTGGGCGAGACCTACGAGCCGATACTTCATACCTTCATTGATGAGCTCGGCCTGAGTGGCGCTGTGCGCTTCCCAGGCTCGGTCACCCCGGCCGAGCTGGAGGCGTACTTCACCTCAGCCGACGTGTTCGTCTGCGCCTCAGACCACGAAGGCTTCTGCGTACCCATTGCCGAAGCCATGGGGCACGGTCTTCCGATTGTGGCCTACGGCGTTGCCGCGGTACCCGAGACGGTCGGCGGAGCTGGACTGATCCTGCCGGACAAGTCGCCCGGACTCTTCGCTGCCGCGGTCAACCGGGTCCTCTCCGATGCCGCACTCCGCGACACGCTCTCAGCAGCCGGCATCGCTCGAGCCGCGCAGTTCGACTTGCCTTCCTCGGTGGATCGTTTCGTGTCCTTGGTGCAGCAAGCCATCGGTAGCTCGTCTGGCTGAGCAGGAACGAGTGAGCCCCGTCACTTGACAAATAGCCCCTGCTCTCCTTACATCAACTCCAGCATGTCGATCACCGAGGTCTCACCCACTGCGTCGTCGAACACTCGTTTCGTGCCGGCATCCGGCGATGGCTGGCGCAATCCGTTTGACATGTATCGGGCGCTACGGGACGACGACCCGGTACACCACGTGTCCGATGGCGACTATTGGGTGCTGTCCCGCTTTGCCGACGTCTTCGACGTCGTACGTGACACCGCTACGTTCTCCTCGGCCAGCGGGCTGACATTCGAGTACAACGAACTGGAGAAAGCCGGTCTCGACGAGATCGCACCGATGGTGTTCCTCGACCCGCCCGACCACACCTTTTTTCGCCGACTGGTCTCCCGGGGTTTCACACCACGCCAGGTCGAAACCTTCGAACCGGAAATTCGTGCCTTTGTGATCGAGCGCATTGAGCGCCTGCGCTCAGCCGGTGGCGGTGACGTGGTGGCTGAACTCCTCAAGCCCCTGCCCAGCTTCATCGTTGGCCGCTACCTCGGAGTGCCCGACGAGGACCGCGAGCGGTTCGATAATTGGTCCAATGGGATTGTGGCGGCCAATGCACTCGGCGATCCCCTCCTGGCCGCGGCCACCGTCGGAGAATTGTTCGGTTTCTTCACGGAGTTGATCGCTCGTCGGCGAGTAGAGCCGGCGGACGACACCATTTCTGACCTGGTGGCTGCCAGCGAAGGAACCGGCGTCACCGACCTGCAGATACTCGGCTTCGCCTTCACGATGGTGACCGGTGGGAACGACACTACGACAGGACTCTTGAGCGGCGGGCTGGAACTCCTTTCGGCGCACCCGGACCAGAGGGCACTCTTAGCCGGGCAGCCCGAGCTGATGCGAACTGCCGTCGAAGAACTATTGCGTCTGACCTCGCCCGTTCAGGGATTGGCCCGCACAACGACGAATGAGATTGAGGTTTCCGGCGTCGCCATTCCCGAAGGCCGAAAGGTCCTCTTGCTCTACGGGTCCGCCAACCGTGACGAGCGCGAATTCGGCCACGACGCTGAGGAGTTGCGCCTCCTGCGTGCCCCTCGACGCATTCTGTCGTTTGGCTACGGCCCTCACCTCTGTCTGGGAGCGGCGGTGGCCAGATTGATGGGACGGGTCACGCTGGAAGAGCTCCTGGCCCGATGCCCCGATTTCACTGTCGATGCAGCAGCCGGACACTTCGCGCCTGGCCACTTCGTGCGCTGGTACGAGTCACTGCCGTTCTCGGTCAGCGGCAGCTAGTTCGCTACCGCAGCCCGCAGACCTGATCGGCGAACCGATCAGCGGCGGTGGCCAAGTCGAGCGCCGCCAATTGTCGAGTGGCAGCCTCGGCCAACTGTGCTTGTTGGGCGGCACTACTCAGCAGGCCTGCGATGGCTGCCGCAGTGGCGTAGGGGTCGCTGGCATCGACCAGTACGCCGGCATCACCCAGTACCTCGGGGAGAGCGCCGACCCGGTTGGCCACTACCGGCAGCCCACGTTCCAGTGCTTCGATGATGGGCACGCCAAAGCCCTCATGTTCGGACGCGATGACGAGCACGTCAGACCCATCCATCGATTCGGCCAGCACTTCATCGGAGACATGCCCCCTGAATGTCACCGAGTCGGCGAGCCCAAGTTCGGCCGTGAAGTGATGCAAGGCGGCGGTGTACGCCGGCACGACGCTCTGGCCGACAATCTCCAGCGAAGCCGACTCTTGATAATGGCGCTTCGTCACGGCTAAGGCCATGAGCGCATGTTGAATCGACTTGTTTGGTGCCATTCGACCCACCATCAGCCAGCGACTGCCCTCCATCGCTTCACGTTTTCGGTGAGCACCGGAGGCCAGCATGGCCGCTGGAGGGATCACCGACGTGGCGCGGAAGCCAGCCTGGCGGAGTTCGGCCTCATTGTGGGCAGAGACGGCTATGGCCAACGTCGTGCGCGCAGCCATGAGTTGTAGTTCTTGACCAGCGCGGAATTGGTGCCGGGCCAGTGGGTTGTCCCATGCCGAGAAGAGTTCGGGAGGGGTCACGTTGTGGTAGTTGACAACCAGTGTCTCAGGCCGCTCCGTCAACCAACCCGCCAACTGCGACGCGGTGGCAAATTGATAGATGAGGACATCACCTGGTTGACACTGCTCGACGTAGGCCGATGCCAGCTCGGTTTCACCTGCCGTCGCCGGGTCGATCAGTTCGACATAAATGCGTGAATCGATGCCTCGTGCCACAAACACGTCTCGCAACTGCATGGTGTGGCGCCCGACGGCATCACCTCGATGCAGCATGGGTACGAACTGGTGGATGCCGCTCACCAGACCCGCAGTCCCAGACTGGTCACCAGCAGTCCAATGAAGCGATCGGCGGCCGTCTCGAGGTCCAATTGGCGAAGTTGCTCTGCTGCCGCGCCATTGAGCTCCGCCAATCGACCCGTATCGCGGAGGAGGTCGGCGATGGCTGAGGACAGGTGATACGGGTCCTTGGTGTCCACCAGGACACCGGCCTCGCCCAGCACATCAGGCACTGCGCCTTGATTGAAGGCCACCACAGGCAGGCCCACCGACATGGCCTCCACGACAGGCACGCAGAATCCCTCATGATCAGAGGTAATGATCAGTACGTCGGATTCGGCGTAGGCCGCTGCCACGGTGGCATCGCTGGCGTAGCCCCCAAAAGTCACCGCGTCGCTGAGACCGAGGTCGGCCACCAACTGGCGCAGTGCATCGTCGTAGGTCGAAGTGGACGGCTTGCCGATGACGTGCAGGGTGGCATCGGGGTCCCCATGGGCTCGAGTCACAGCCAGGGCGGTGATGGCGACTTCGACGCACTTATTCGGGGCCAGCCTCCCGACGCTCAGCCAACGGGCACCCTTCGCTGGTGGGGGACGCCGCTCCACGCCTCCACTACGGGCGGCAATGGCCTCGGGTGCCAGGGCGGCCGATGGCGGCACGACAGCGGTGACGGTGAAACCCGCTTCGACCAATTGGCGTTGGTTGTAGGCCGAGTCGGCCACCGCCAACGACGTGCGAGACACCATCTCGTACAGTTCGGCTTCGGCCGTGCGCTGTCCGAGAGCAAGGAACGGATCCCAGGGCGAAATCAGATTCGACGGCGTGATGTTGTGGTAATTCACCACCAGCTGTTCGCTGCGGGCTGTGAGCCATTGGGCCATGTAGGACGCCGTGGCGAACTGGTAGACGAGCACGTCGTCCCTTCGAGCATGTGCGTCATATTCGAACAGGGACAGGGTTTCGCTCTCCGTGGCTGGCTCCGTCACGTCCACGTAGATGTGGGACTCGAAGCCGTGAGCCACGGCGGCGTCACGGAGACGCAGTGTGTGCCGGCCGACTGCGTCTCCTCCGTGCACCACCGGCACGAAGTGATGGAGAGCGCTCACCGCGGGACGAATGCGCTGAGGGCGAGACGCGGACCAATCTCAGTCGGGCCAGCCATCACACTGGTCCCAACAAATCCAGCCCGGTCCAGGAGAAACTCCCAAGTGGCGGTGTGCATCGGGCGACCAGGCACCACGTCACTGGCCGGCGCATCCCATTCGGCTTCGCTGCCCACGGGCACTGTCGACAACACAACCAGTGGTGCCCCGGCAGCTAGCGCATGACGGGTTCGCGACAGCAACGTCGTGAGGTCGGCCAGCGGGAGTCGATCCACCACACCGCTCAGCACGACGCCACCCAGTGAGCCGGCACCGGCACCAGCAAGAACGTCCACTGCTTCGTTGATCGTGACGCGGTGGCCGAGTTCGAGCGGACCAAGGGCGATGCCACCTCGTGGCTCGACTCCTTCGGCTGTTAATCCCGCACTTTGGAGTGCGGTGAGCAGGCTGCCGTCACCGCAGTCGGCGTGCAACACATTCCCCGCTGGAGACGCCTTCGCCATGTGGTCGGCGATGAGTGAGGTCCACGGTCCCAACGGTTGCGCCGGGGCCAGCCACGCCGGCGCCAGGACGGGCTCATGCTGGTGGGCCATCTCCCCCTCTAGGGTGCGCACCCGGGCGGACAGGAAGCGGAACGCTTCAATGACATGACCCATCGCATCTTCGAGGTCGCTTTTCTGGCCCGGGTCAGTCGTCGGGCGTCCGATCCGACCGCGCAGTCGGTTGCGGCGCGTGTGCTGTTCGGCGTTGAGCTGCTCGGCCATGGCCGAAGCACCGGGGTGATCGGGACCGTACTGATCGGCCAAGTGGGTGAAGGCGGCTTGGAAGTTCCACGGATCGCTTCCCTGGGGCGCCAATCGAGCAAATGCCTGGCGTAGTGCAGCGGAAGCGTTGGCCTTTCCCTCCTCGCTCACATCATCGGCAGGCGGTAGCGACACGGGGATCGATGCTACCGGCGCTCAGAAGAGGCCGGGGTTGCTTCGTCCCCGATGGACGACCGACGTCAGAAAGTCGGCATAGCGACGGATGAGTACCGGCCACTCAAAGTAGGTGTCTACGTAGGCACGACCCCGTGCGCCCAAGTTGGCTCGCAGCGGCGCATCAGTCACCAAACGGTGTAACACGGCTTCGAATTGCGGATACGAGGTAAACCACAGTCCACCACCGGAGCGCTCGCAGTGCTCGCGAGTGGGGCCGCAGGTGCCGTTGACGATCACTGGGACGCGGTCCACCCAAGCCTCGAGCACGACGAGAGAAAACGATTCAAGCGCGGACGGGGATACCGATACCAAGGCATCGCGCACGATGTCCCACTTGTCGGGTTCACTCACGGTCCCCGTCACGACGATGTCAGGATGGGGCTCGAGTTCGAAGGACACCGGTCCGACCAGGGCCAGAGCCAAGGGACCAGGGTGTCGCTCCTTGTACGTAGCGAAGTAAGACGCCAGCATTTTGGAGCCCTTATGTTCGTCCACCCGTCCCACGCTGACGATGTATGGACGGTCACCCAAACCGAGGATGTCGCCTCCCTGTCTCCCATCTCCGTCGGACTCGCCTACCCCGAGCCCGAGCACAATCTGCGGTCGTTCGGCCACCGGATAGATGCGTTCGACTAACTCGCGCTCGGTGGCCGTGTGATAGCAGAAGGCATCGGCGTCACCGAATGTGCCTCGGAACACAGGCAGGTACAGCGCCGGTTCATCGTGCGCGGCCGGGTGCAGCACCGCGGGAACCTTGACCCGTCTGATGCCAGCCACGGTTGGGTGGTACATGTACGGATAGAACGCCACCACATCGACGTCGGCCGCCACGACAGCGTCGACGAGTTCGTTTGAGACAGGCCCGTTTTCGTCCACCCAACGAGCGCCCTGCTGGCGCGTCGCCAGTCGCGGCGCCAATCGCACCTTGCCGTCGAGTTCGTAGAAGGCGCGTGTCCTCCCATGGGTCACCTTGTACCGATGCACCGGCACGCCATTGATTTCGGTGGTGCCCGGCTCCAGCTCGTCTTCCCAGGTATGGGGATTGAGGGCGCAGGTGGAGTACACCTCGGATTCCCAATCCGTCATGGTGCGCAAGTGCTCGGCCAATTGGCGCGCCGCCGTTTCGGCGCCGCCGATCACTTCCGGGCCGTAACGTGGCGTCACGAAAGCGACCTTCATGACGCCCTCGGTGCCACGGTGGCCACGGCATCAACGACAAGTGGCGCCACCGCATCCAACGTGAACATCTGCACTCGGGTTCGCCCGGCTCGGATCAGGTGCTGACTCAGCACAGTGTCGGTGCAGACGCGGAGCACCGCCGCCGCCACATAGCTCGGTTCGCCCGAGCGCAGCATCAGGGCACCGTCGCCCACCGTCTCGGCCACGGCACCGACAGATCGGGCTAGCACGGGGACACCAGCAGTCATGGCCTCGAGCAGCGGCACGCCGAATCCCTCGTGTTGAGACAGTGAGAGATATACATCGGCGGCGGCGAAGTAGGCCGCCAACGAAGCATCGGACACTTCCCCGGTCATGCGAACCGCATCGGTGAGATCAAGATCGCCCACGAAATCACGGAGCGCCCTGCTGTACTCGTAGCTCGACGTGCCCCCCACCAGATGCAGTCGGGCCGCAGGGTCATAGAGTTTTCGATAGGCGTAGAGCACCTTGATCAGATCGTGCTGCGCCTTCGAAGGCACGACTCGTCCGACGAAAAGGATGTCGGTGCCGCCGTCAGACTTCAGCGCGGTCAATTCTGCCGCCACCCGAGCATCCGGCGCAGCTGCCACCCGCTGATAATCGACCAGCACCGGCACCACGGTGGTCCTGGCGCATCCAGCCTTTCGCAACGCCGCTTCATTGAACCGACTGTCGGCCAGGCCCAGAGCCGCATTGGGTGCGAGCAGCGCGAGATCGTCCGCCGCTTTGGCGGCTCGGTCCTCGGTGTGTGGCTCCCAACCCGTGAAGTACTCGGGCCCGGTGAAGTTATGGAAGTCCAAAATCAGCGGTTCGGCCCGCTCGGCCAGGAAGCCAGCCACCGCCGAAGAGGTGGAGAACTGATAGATCAGGACATCACCGTTGGCTGCGTGCTCCGGGTACATCCAGTGCTTGTAGGCCTCGTGCGCCAAGTCGTCATGGATGGCCTCGGCGAAGATGTCCGACTTCCAGCCGGCCTTGCGCAAAATGTCACGCAGCAAGAGGGTGTGGGTGCCAGAAGCATCCCTGGGGTTGAGGGTGGGAATGAACTGGTGCACTGCCACCGGCGGGCCCTGCGGCCCGGCGGCTGTCACTGGGCCAGGGTCGACTCAGATGATGCGACGGCGTCCCGTACGGCGATCACCACATAGTCGGCCCCGCCCGGTCCATTCTGGACGATGACCTGATACCCGGCGTGTTCGAGAAGATGGCGCCACGTCTCCGCCCGCAAAGGGCGGCCTGGCGCCAAGTCGGCCGCAAACGGGGCATCGTCGGAGAACCACGCCGCCGGACTGACCGAATGCACCATGAGCACACCGCCCGGCGCGAGCTTCAGCTCAATCAAGCGCAAGAGTTGTTCGCGTTCGCCGCTGGCCATGCCATCGACCACGCTGGTGAGCACCACGCCGCCGAGACCTGCCCCGGCCACCGAACGCAGGTGGTCGGCCAGATCCTCACCGCGTAAGTCCGGCACGCGTAGCGAACCCTCTTCGGCCAAGTTGGCACGCGCATCGACCCCGTAGGCGTTGACCCCGGCGCCGATGAGCCGCTGGACCAGCCATCCGTTGCCGCACGACGCGTGCACCACACGGCCGGTGGCGGTGGTCAGGGTGGTGACGACAGGCTCCACCCACCAGGCATCAGGACGATGCAGGGCCGGAAATTCCACCACGTCGGCCGCCGGTACCCGCTGCACCTCGACCTTGCGCTCGAGCTCGTTGAGGCGACCGTCAATGATGTGCAACGTACGGCTGACCGCCGAGGCGAACTGACTCACCTGATGGGTGATCCAGCCGACGTACCAGAGCAGCGCCTTTCGCATGCCGCCCTTGATCGCCCCGCCCACTGCCCGCTCGGAGGCGACAGGCACCACCGGATCGATGAAGGTAGCGGCATCAACCATGCGCAGCGCGTCGCTCAGGTCCCCTCCTCGTCCGGCCACCGGCGAGTGGGCCAAGAACAATTCGTCGAGTTCGCGCTCGAGCTTGGGTGGAAGGTCACCCGTGGCGCGGCGGACCCGCACCTCTTCCTCGATCTCCGCCATGACCCGAGCCACGTAGGCCCCTGGGTCGTCCGTCACCACAGATTCAGTCTCCGCCATGACGTCAGTCTTGCGGATCTAGGTGGACGAGCTCGTCCGGCGCAAGGCGAGCGATGGACTCGGGCTCCGGTGGCAACAAGTCGACATTCACGGTCAAGTACATGTTGCCGGTGGTCTTGCCCGGGTTCATGACCTCGAACTTCCCGGCCGGCTCCCGCCAGTCGTAGAGGACGCCACCACGGCTCGCCGCACCGACGGAGTAGTTGAAGTTGCCGTCCAACAGGGGAACGTTGGAAATCCCGAAATTGACCAGTCCCGGGCCGACGGGAAGGTCGAAGTGCAGGCCGAGAATGTCGGTGTCGGTGCGGAAGATGGGTACGCCGTTTTCGTCTCGAATGTCGAGCGAGAACACCACATCATCAGTGGCGATGGAGGCGTGATAGCCCGCGCCGATGACCAGGCTGTCACCCGTTGTCAGATAGGGCACTTCCTCGGCCCTTGGGTAGGTGTGGACCGAATACGTCAAACGCACCGGATGTTCAATGTCAGGTGAGCCCACCATGATCGGCGTCGGCTGGACGAAGTCAGCACCCTCCTCTGGGATGACCAGCATGTCGTCTTCTTCCAGCAGGCCCTCGCGGAAGATCCGCACCGCTTCGCCGGGCAGACAGTCGCTCATGAGGTTGCCGTGACTGAGCACCACGGCCCTGTCGCAGATGGCACGTACCTGATCCGGTGAGTGCGTGACCAGCATGATGGTCCGCCCTTCCTTCTGGAAGAGCTTGACTCGGTCAATGCACTTGCGTTGGAAGCGCTCGTCGCCGACGGCCAGCACCTCATCCACCACAAGAATGTCGGGGTCGACGTTGACGGCGACGGCAAAGCCCAACCGCACGTACATGCCCGATGAGTAGAACTTCACCGGACCATCAATGAACTCCTCGAGCTCGGAGAAGTCGACAATGGCATCGAATACCTTGTCCACTTCCTTCTTGGCCATGCCGAGCAGGGAACCGTTCAGGTACACGTTCTCCCGGCCGGTGAGGTCCTGTTGGAACCCGGCGCCCAGCTCCAAGAGGCCGGCTAGCTTGCCCCGCACCACGACTTCACCCGATGTCGGCTGCAGCACGCCGCATACGCACTTGAGGAGCGTGGACTTACCCGAGCCGTTGCGGCCGAGGATGCCGATGGTCTCGCCCTCATTGACCTTGAAAGAGACGTGATTGAGGGCCCAGAAGTCCTCGTGCGAGGAGCGGCTGCGGTGAATGACCCGCTCCTTGATGGAGTTGTACTTGCCGGTGGCCAAGCGGAACCGCTTGGAAACGTCCTTTATGTCGACTGCGACCTCAGCCACCGCTACAGCTCCTCGGCAAAGTTGCCCTCCAGCCGCCCAAAGACAACGAGAGCGAACAGGAAGATCACAATGCCCAGCATGAGGACGCCGATGTCGAGGGAGGCGTACCACATGAAGCCGTGAAGCGGCAGCTCTGCCACTGCCGGGCTCCCCGGGGGGGCGGTCGTTGAATGGACGAACACGTGGGCATAGAGCGCCCGTTGAAAACTCAGCACCAATGAGGTCATCGGGTTGAGGAAGTAGACCCAGGTCAGTCCCTTCTGCGCCAGACGAGGGGCCAGGTTGTACTGAAACGAGTAGACGATGGGGCAGGCCCAGAACCAAGCGGTCAGCACTACCTCAATGAGGTGCTGGGTGTCGCGCAGGTACACGTTGATGCCCGAAAGCAGGATGGCCAACCCAGCAGCAAGGACCACCGCAGCCAGCAGGGCCAACGGAATCAGGGGCAGATAGTTCCAGGCCGGCGCCGAGTGGAAGACCACGAGGAACAGCAGCATCACCAATGACTGGAAGAAGAAGAAGACCCCGGCAGACCCGACGGCAGCCAGAGCCAGAATCTCCCGGGGAAACGACACCTTTTTGATGATGCCGGCGTTGTTGACGATCACTCCGGTGCCGCTTTGCACGCCTAACTGGAAGAGGTTCCACAACAGCAACCCTGAGAACAGGAAAATGACGAAGTGGGGAATGCCGTTGCGAGAGATGTACTGGAAGACCACGAAGTAGATGGCCAGGGTCATGGCCGGCGAGATCATGGACCACACCAAGCCCAGGACGGAGTTCTTGTACTTGACCTTTATCTCGGTGCGGACGAGGTAGACGAGGAGCTCTCGGGAAAGCCAGATCTCGCGCAGGCGCTGCGGCACGCTGATGGTGGGTGACACCACTCGCGTGATCTTTTCGCCCCGCGCTTCACGGGGGCTGTAGCCGGCTGCCTCCGCCGCCATGGGAGATGCGTCGGCGACTGGACGCGCCAGACCGTATCCATCATGTCCGCCACCGACTTCCGGAGGGTCGGTGCCCGACGGGGACGCCGGGACCTCCAACGCCACTTCTATGCGCTCACTGCCGTGGCGGTGGAGCGGTCAATGACCTGGTCGATGAAGCCGTACTCGCAGGCCTCCTCGGCCGTAAACCAGCGGTCGCGATCCGAGTCCGCCTCAATGCGGTCCAACGGCTGACCGGTGTGGAAGGCGATGCGCTCGGCCATCATGCGCTTGAGGTAAATGATCTGCTCGGCCTGAATGGCGATATCCGCGGCCTGGCCCTGCATGGCGCCCGAGGGCTGGTGCATGAGGATGCGCGAATGGGGCAGGGCGAAACGCTTGCCCGGCGCACCGGCACAGAGCAGGAACTGACCCATGCTGGCGGCCAGGCCGACGCAGATGGTGGAGACGTCGGGACGGACGAATTGCATGGTGTCGTAGATGGCCAGGCCGTCGGTGACTGACCCTCCGGGGGAGTTGATGTAGAGCGAAATGTCCTTGTCCGGGTCCTCGGCCTCGAGAAGCACCAACTGGGCGCACACGAGGTTGGCCGTCACCTGGTCAATGGCGCTGCCAATAAAAACGATGCGCTCCTTGAGGAGGCGCCCGAAGATGTCACCGGTCTGGTCGAGGCCGCCGCCGGCGGCCATCAGCGGAGAGAGTTGGGAAGCAAGAGGCATGGCAGGAGGCTACTTGCCGTTGCAGGCACCTGTGGCCGCTTGGCCGTACACTCCCTGTTCAACCGCTTGGCGGGACCGCTGCGGGCGTGGCGGAATTGGCAGACGCGCCGGGTTTAGGTCCCGGTCCCCACTGGGGGTGGAGGTTCGAGTCCTCTCGCCCGCACCATCTTTCTGGTCCAGGTCATTCTGGGAATGTCCAGCTTGGTCCTGACCAGATTCGGCTAGAGACTGGCCCCGGGTCCGCCAAGTATGTTCAGCGGCCATGCCCCATCTGGTCGCCGCACCGGACAAGTTCCGGGGCACCGCCGGGGCCCGTGACCTGGCTCAGACCATGGCCGAGGTCGCTGTTGCACAAGGGTGGACTGCCGATGTGGCGCCCATGTCCGACGGGGGCGAAGGCTTGCTCGAAGCCTTGGGTGGCGAGACCCGGGTCACCGAAGTCATCGGTCCGCTCGGCCGGACGGTCTCGGCTGAGTGGCGGCTGCGCCAGAACGAATCTGGTGGAACACAGGCAGTGATTGAGATGTCTCAGGCCTCGGGCCGGGCGCTCGTTCCGCACCCTCGGGGCGACGATCCGGTACGGGCTGACACCACTGGAGTGGGCCAGCTGTTGCTGGCGGCGCGCGATGCCGGAGTACAGCGGATCGTCATCGGCTGTGGCGGGTCGGCCACCACCGACGGCGGATGGGGTGCCGTGTCGGTGGTGGGGTCGGTCCGTGCTCTGAGCGGGATTGAAGTGGTGGTGGCCTGTGACGTCACCACCCCGTTCACACAGGCGGCAGCGCTCTTCGGCCCGCAGAAGGGAGCCACTCCCGAACAGGTGGTCCTGCTCGGAGACCGGCTTCGGACACTGGCCGAGCGCTATCGCCGAGAGTTCGATGTCGATGTGGACGCCATCCCGGGTGCCGGGGCAGCAGGAGGGCTGGCCGGCGGATTGGCTGCCCTCGGCGCCCGCATCGTCCCTGGCTTCGGATTGGTGGCCGATATGGTCGGACTGCCGGCCATGATCGCCGCCGCCGACCTGGTGGTCACGGGCGAGGGGCATCTCGACACGCCGTCGTTCCACGGCAAGGTGCCCGGTGGCGTCCTGGGACTGGCGGCCGGACATTGCCCCGTCCTGTGCATTGTGGGCGCGGCCGACCAGGTCGTGCTGGAGGCGCCACCGGCCGGATTCGACATCGTTACCCTGACCGAACGATTCGGAGCGGACCGGTCCCGCACCGAGACGCTGGAGCTGGTGGCCCAGGTCATGGCCCACGAGCTGCCCCGCTACCACTCCTGATGGTTTTGCCTCGGGCCAGGCCCTTCGGCAATGCTGCACCCGCCGTGCCGCATGGACTGCCGCGCCGGCGCCGAGTCCGGAACACCGATCGGCCCCGTCATCACCACCTTCGTAATTACAGAAAGAGGACACCATGGGATTGCTCGACGGCAAGGTCGCCATCGTCACCGGAGCGGGTCGAGGTATTGGCCGCGAGGAAGCGCTGCTGCTGGCCAGCGAAGGGGCCAAGGTCATCGTCAATGACGTCGGAGCCGACAGCCCGGCCCCCGAAGTGGTCGAACTCATCAAGAGCGGCGGAGGCGACGCCGCGGTCAACAGCGACGACATCAGCACTTGGGAGGGTGGCAAGGCGGTGGTCGAGCAGGCCATCGACACCTTCGGCAGCCTCGATATCCTGGTCAACAACGCCGGCATCCTGCGCGACAAGATGTCCTTCAACATGGAGGAGTCCGACTGGGACGACGTCATCCGTGTGCACTTGAAGGGTCACTTCGCCCCCACCCACCACGCCGCCGTCTACTGGCGCAACCGGGCCAAGTCAGGTGAAGAAGTCACCGGCCGCATCATCAACACGTCATCGGAAGCCGGCCTCTACGGCAATGCCGGGCAGGCCAACTACGGCGCGGCCAAGGCCGGCATCGCCGCCTTGACCTGGATCCTCGCCCGCGAGCTGGGTCGCTACGGCATCACCGCCAACGCCATCGCCCCACGTGCCCGCACTCGCATGACGGAGAACCTTTTCGGTGGCGGCATGGCCAAGACCGAAGATGGCACCTTCGACGCCTGGGACCCCAAGAACATCGCCAACCTGGTCACCTTCTTGGCCGCGCCGGAAGCGGCCGACATCAACGGCCAGATCTTCGTGGTCTTCGGCGGCAACATCTACGCCATGAGCGCCTTCCAGCCCGTGGGACAGGTCACCCGTGACGCAGCGTGGACGCCGCAAGAGCTCATCGCGGCCAAGGGCGACCTTTTCAAGGGCATCGAATCAGGCGTGCCGAAGTTCAGCTTCTTTTAAATCACCCCGGGGATCACCGAATCTCACGGGCACCGTCGGTACGATTTTCGGCCATGCCTGATGCCCCACAAAGTGATGTCTCCACCACCTGCAGCCGCTCGCCGCTCGGCACGTTCGCCGAGTGTCCACACTGTGCTGGCACCATGCGACCTGAGCACGCCCATTACCGGTGTGCGCAGTGTGGGTGGCGCGATTCCTGCTGCGACTGATCAGCAGCATCGAGCCGGCGGTTGGGGCAACGTGCGGACATGGCACACGACCGTAAGTTTCGCTTCGCCGCCCAGCTAAGCAAGGGACCCGAGGGCACCGCCGCATCGTGGGCCGAGCAGGCCCGCCGAGCCGAGGACATCGGGTATTCGTCCTTGCTGATGCCGGACCACTTCGGCGACCAGCTCGCACCGGTGCCTGCCCTGGCTGCCGTGGCCGCTGCCACCACCACGTTGCGCATGGGGTCGCTGGTGTTCGGGAACGACTACCGCCATCCGTTCGTACTGGCCAAGGAGGCTGCCACCCTCGATGTGCTCAGCAATGGGCGCTTCGAGCTGAGCCTTGGCGCCGGCTGGATGAAGACCGACTACGAAGAGGCCGGGCTCACCTACGACACGCCCCGCGTTCGAGTGGAGCGATTCGAAGAGGCGGTGCAGGTCATACAGGGACTACTGCGCACCGATGGCCCCTTTTCATTCGAGGGCGAGTACTACACGGTGCATGAGCACATACTGCTGCCCCGTCCGGTTCAGCAGCCAGGCCCGCCACTCATCATCGGCGGTGGTGGCCGGCGCGTGCTGTCCTTTGCGGCCCAACATGCCGACATCGTGAGCATCAACGTCAACCTCCGTGAGGGCAAGGGCGGGGCAGAGACCGCACCCAATGCCTCGCCCGAGCGCACTCGGGAAAAAGTGGCGTGGGTCAAGGACGCGGCTGGTGCTCGCTTCGCTGACCTCGAGCTCAACGCACTGATCGGATTCGTCATGATCACCGATGACGCTGCTGGCATTGCCGAGGCGATGGCCCCCCACTTCGGCATCGGCATCGACGATGCGCTCCACATCCCGCTTGCTCTCCTGGGCACCACCGATCAGATGGCAGAAGAGCTCGAATGGCGTCGGGCCGAGTACGGCATTTCCTACTGGTCGATCGAGTCCGATGCTTGGGAAGCTCTTGGTCCGGTGGTGAGTAAGTTGGCCGGCACATGACCATCACCACCACATCAGCGTGGGAGGCCGTCGGCAGTCGTCGAGCGTTGGGTGGCCACCACATCTTCACCATTGACGCGCCAGCCATTGGACCCGAGGTGCACGAGCCGTTGCTCATACTGCACGGGTTCCCCACCTCGTCCTTCGACTATGCGGGCGTGCTCGACGGGCTGCGAGCTGGTCGCCGTGTCCTCCTGCTTGACGACCTGGGCTACGGCCTCTCCGACAAGCCCGACCTCGGTTACACCATGGCGCTGCAGGCCGACATGGCCGCGGCTTTCGTGGCCGAACTGGGTCTCGACCGGCTGGCCCTCATGACGCACGACATGGGCGACACGGTGGGCGGTGAGCTCCTGGCCCGTCGCGCTGAAGGCACATGGAACGTAGAAGTGACACGTCGAGTGGTGACCAACGGCAGCATTTACATTGAACAGGCGCAGCTCACCAACGGGCAGCAGTTCCTCTTGAGCCTGCCCGACGAGTGGTTGACCGGCGAGACCTTCATCACGGCCGACACATTGGCTCAGAGTCTGCGCGACACCTTCAGTGCTGCCACTGCCATCCCGTCACCCGATGTGCCAGTCGATCCCATCCCGCCGGGAGTCGAGCAGATCATGTTCGCCGATGGTCACCGGGCGCTGCCGCGGCTCATCCGCTACATAGAAGAACGCCGAGCCAACGAGCGGCGCTTCACCGGGGCCATCGAATCCGACCCTTCACCGCTGCACATTGTGTGGGGGTGTGACGATCCCATCGCCGTGGTCGCCATGGTGGACACCCTCCAGGCCGCTCGACCTGACGCCACTGCAGTGCGCCTGAATCAAGTCGGTCACTACCCCATGGTTGAAGCACCAACTCAGTTCCTGGAGGCAGTCCTTCCCGGTTTGGATTGACGCCTCCAGCGTCTATGAGCCAGTACAGCGAGCAGCGCCACCATCACTCGCACCCGCAGCCGGGAGCTCTGCCAGCTTGGGCGGCGGTGAAAGGTGCCACTCACCGGGCGCCCGATGATCACCCGGTCGACCTCACCCCGATCGTTGCGGTCGAAGACCACCTGGACCACCAGACCGTCCAGGGTGAAGGTGAAACGCAGCGGGTCATCGGCGTCGATGGCATGGAGGGTCACGCCCTTCCGCATGCCGGCGATGGGCGAGAGAGCTCGGAGCGTCAAGTGCCGCTCCTTCGTGACGACCTGTACCTCGCCACCCAACATCTGCCAGACCCTGAAGTTGGTCAGGAAGCCAGGGCTCGGGACATAGACACCCAGCAGCTCCGACCACAGGTGCGGCTGATCGGGCACGTCAGCCCGAGGCAGATCGGCGGTGGGCTCGGGCACATGAAGCAGCTGGCGGAGGAGGGAACCGGCCAGCAGGTTGGCCCCGTACAGGCTGGCCGTGTTGGTGAGGACGACCACTGCCACGCCGTCGTCAGGCGCTACCAACATGGCAGAGGCAAAGCCGGGGATGTTGCCATCGTGACCGACCACGCGGTGCGCGCCCATCTGGTTTAGGGAGAAGGCCAAGCCGATACCCGGCAACCGACGGTCGATGCTGAACTGCGGCGTCATCATTTCGGCCAATGTCTCAGCCCGCAATATTCGAGCCGTTTTGGTGGCGGTCCCCTTGGACAACCATGTGGCATACGTGGCCATATCCCGCAGGGAGGACAGCACGGAACCGGCGCCCAACAACGTGAGGTCGTAGTCCCGCGCCGTGCGGAAGCGACCCAGCACCCAGTGCGAGCCGGTGGCCACCTGGGCCGCAGTCCGTTCCGTGCGCAGGTATTCGGTGCGACTCATCTGCATAGGTTCAAACACCTCTTCGCGCATGTACTCGGCGAAGGGCCGGCCGCTGACGTCCTCCACCAGTTGGCCCAGCACCACGAAGCCGTGATTGGCGTAGGTCCACTTGGACCCAGCCGCCACCTCGGCTCGGATGACACCGCCATAGACCGCGCTGGTGTCATTGGCGGTAGTGCCGGGACGGCCGACTCCCCAGACGTCCTTGCGAGCCAGGTCCGACACTCGAGGGAACTCACCAATCCCCGAGGTGTGAGTAAGGAGATGTCGAATGGTCACCGCCACACCCCCGGCGGGCGGTTCAATTCGCAAGTGCCGCAAGTGGTCGTTGACCGGATCGTCCAGGTCGAGCAGGCCCTGGTCTCGCAGCTGCATCACGCCAATGGCCGTCATCGTCTTGGAGATGGAGGCGATGCGAAACACCGTTTCAGGCACTATGGGACTCTTACCACTCGGGTCGGCCAACCCCACACACGTGAACACCGGCTTCCGCCCCTTGGCAATGACGGCCACGCCGACGCCGGCCAACCCGGAGCGGCGCATGGCCTCGATCACGGCGCGTTGCACATCACTCATGTCCGCATTCTGCCCTTAGGACATCGTGACTGCCCGATAGATCAGGCCGGTGCTTCGACCTTCAGCGTGCGGACTTCCTGAGGCAGGCTGTCGTAGAGGTCGGCGATGAGGTCGTCGCGCCGCGCACGAGTAGCGGACTCGTCCCACTTGTTGTCGAACTGATACGGGTCATCGTCGACTTGGTAGAGCTCGCCGGTGGCGATGCTGATGCCGTTGGGGCCGTCCTGTTGCGCTTCGTACACCACAGGACAGGGCTTCAGTACTCCTTCGCCCCACACTTCCTCCAGCCCATTGGGCTGTCCAGCAGTGGATGGCTCGTACACGGTGCACAGCCAGCCGTCTCGATAGATGGAGCGCAGGTGCATGCCGTAGCCCGGAAACTGGCTGTCCCATTCGCACAGCATGCGCTGGCGATCATCGTCTCCGTTTCGTACCGGCAGCGCCTTGCCCTGCATCCAGTCGGCGGGCTCTATTCCGGCGATGGCACAAAATGTGGGGGCGAGGTCCACCTGTCCCACCGGGTCAGTGACCACTGCCGCCGATACACCGGCCGATGGTGCGGGGCGCCAGACGAACGGCAGCCTCATGAGCGCGTCGGTGTGGTACGGCCCCTTGTACAGCAAGCCGAAGTCGCCCTGCATTTCGCCATGGTCGGTGGTGAAGATGATGTCGGTGTTGTCCAACCACGAACGCGCTGCCACCGTAGCGATGACACGACCACACGCTTCGTCGATGAGCTCGTTCATGACGTGCACCTTGGCGTTGACCTCGCGGATCTGGTCGTTGGTCAGATGGGAAGGGACGAAGGCGGCTGGCCCACCCTCCATGTTCGAAAACGTGCCCTCCCAATAGCCCAGCCAATGCGCTGGCTTGCGGCTGAGCACCTGGCGGATGGCCTCGTCGGACCCGGGGTGACCAGGAGGCAGGTCGAGGTCCTGCCACGGCACGCGACCGAGTTCGGACGCCGGAGGATCCCAAGGGTGATGAGGATCAGGGAAGGACATCCAGCAGAACCACGGTTCGTCCTGGCCCACCGAGGAAAGCCAATCCACCGTCAGATCAGCGATCCAATCCGTGTGGTACCACTCACGCGGGATGGGGTTGTTCTTGGTCTCGGGGGCCAAGGTGTCCCCACCAGGTTCGGCCTGCAAGAGGCCGGCAAAGCTGTGCAGGTGCTCCGGATGGTGCTTCTTGAGCCATCGGCCGTAGTGGGCCAAGGGGAAATTGCCCCAGGCGGCGGCATGCATGGCCTGCTCGGATCTTTCAAAACCTCGCCATGAACCGGTGTCGCCCCGGGCGATGCGAGCGTTCTCCTCCCAACGCATATCGGGATCGAAGCCCGGCTCGAAGTGGGCCTTGCCCAAGAGGGCCGTGCGGTAGCCCGCCTTTTCCGCCAGGTACGCCGCCACCGACGGCGCATCGGTGGGGAGTGGGATGCCATTGGCCACCACGCCATGCGTGCGGGCGTACTGCCCGGTCAACATGGTCGAACGCGCCGGCATGCACACCGTGTTCTGGTTGTAGGCCCGGCGAAAATTGATGCCCTCAGCCGCCAACTGGTCGACCACCGGCGTGCGCGCCACGGTCCCGCCGTTGCAGCCCAGACTGTCGTAGCGCTGTTGGTCGGTGGTGATGAAGAGGATGTTGCGGCGAGGTGCGGCCGATTCAGGCATCGCTGCCCGTCCGGTCCACCAGCGCCTCGCAGGCCAGCAGCACCGTGCGGTCCAGCCCACGTTCTCTGTGGGTGTGAGCCTCCTTGTACTTCGGCGACGACACCATCTCAATGAAGGCGGACCGGCTCGGGTAGGCCACCAGCGCGACCAGATCCCACTGATCGCCCTCGCTGTCGCCGATGAGCACTTGTTCGGGACGGCCGAGCCACACGACGCGGCCACCCCGCTCCTCCACCATCTTGAGCGCGGCATCGCTGTAGTCGCGGTAGGCGCCCTTCCCGGTGCTCTCGGCACCTTGGTCGTCCCGGCCGAAATGAAGCAGGTTGATCATCACCACTTCTCCTTCCCGGGTATCGCCCGCAAATGCGGTGAACTGCTCTCGTGTCGGGGTGATGGCCATGGTGTCCTTTCATGCCTCTCGGCTGGTGTGTAGTGCTCCTTGGAGCAAGTAGCTGACAACGTGTTCGGCCCGGGCCGGAGAAAGCCCCTTGACCCGGCGCAGTTGGTCCCAGGTCTCCCAGCTGCAGGCCACATCCATGGCGTTGAGTACCACTTCCCGTTCTTGGGCCGGCAGGCGACTCAAATTCGTCATCAAAGACCTGTTGCACCTGGACCCGTAAGACCCGGTGATGACGGTCGATCCCCTGGGCGATCCGGCCCGATCTGGTGGCCAGCCGATCCCCGACGCGTCGCACCGGCGCAATGGCTTCAAAAATGGTGGTCCGGTTCTTGACCAGGGCGGCAATACGCCGAGCCAAAGGGCCATCGGCGGGAAGGCCGACATACAGCGGAGCCGTCCGTTCCACTTGGCGTTGCACCGCCGCCGCGTGCAACGCCTCGACATCATCGGTCAGTCGGAAGATGGTGCGGATGGACAAACCCGAGCGTTGGGCGATCTGCTGGGCCGTTGGCGATGGCAACCCTTCGCCAATCAGGTCGAGCACTGCGTCCACGGCACGATCGAAGGACTGGGTGCGACGCAAATTCCGGCCATCGGCTTCAGTTGGCCTGTCAGCGACCTGGAGCGACCTCCCATCACCGTCTTCCGTCGGCACGACTCAAAGGCTAATGAATTGGCATACTTACTGTCAATAGGTTCATCCCCCGGACATAAGCCGACGGAGGTCTTCTTCAATGCCTTCCGTCAATGACATGAGTAGGCGGAGGCGTTCGACGACCCCTTGGGTGGAGAGCAGTCGCTGGGCGTCGTAAGCGCTGAGGGGCGCCTCGGCACACAGCTGCCAACTTGCCTCCTCTGGATCGTCGCTCAACACCAGGTCGGCCGACATTGGTGCGGCGGCGCCGCTCTCGGACAACAGACCCCGAGTGCGCCGCAGGCACTGCTCGGCCTGGTGCACCATTCCGGGTTCGATCGTCACGTGAGGGGGGTCAACCACCGAGACCATGGCCATGGGGTACTGGTTTTCGGGCAGCCACTCATCGATCTGAATGGGATGCTCACCCTTCACCAGCATCAGCCAACGGCCATCCGCCATTTCGGAGGACTTGGTGATCACCACCTGAGTACCGATGGTCGAGCGTTGGTCTCCCCCACCGACCTCGCGGCCCCGCTCAATCAGCACAATCCCGAATTGGCCGTCCCCGGCCAGGCAGTCCTTGGTCAGTGCCCGATATCGAGGCTCGAAGATGTGCAACGGGATGACCGATCCCGGAAAGAGCACTGCGGAGAGCGGGAACATCGGCAGCATGCGCTCGCTCACGGAACCCACTGTTTCACGTCATGCGCGGGGTCATGGGCTCAGACGCGAGAGGGGCCGGCCCTGAGGCCGGTCCGCTACTCGCACAATTCGTGATGTTCACAACTCCTGGCTCCAGCCTTCGACGTAGATGGTGCGGGGGCCGCCAAGTCGGCCGGCCGGCACACGCACCGGCGCGAACGCGGCCACAGACTCACGCCGGGCTTCTTGCCACGGGAGCTGCTCTGAAGCGTCACCGAAACCGACATCGGTGGCGCAGGTTCAACCCGGCGGCTCGCCTTCCTCGCTTGAGCGTGTCGATGGCATCGGCAGCTCCTTTCTTGTTGGCTCACCGCGACACCCTCGTGCCGCTGTACTTCCACTATCTACCTCTGTCCCCTCAGTGTGAACCCCACGCGAACTGCTCGTTCGCGAAGTCCCTGGTCCATGCTCCGCCTGCAACACAATCTTCATGTGCAGGGCATCCCCTATGGTCTTCGCATGACTCTTCCCACTCCCAAAGAGAACACAACCGCCCTGGTCACCGGCTCGTCGTCGGGTATCGGGGCCGAGATTGCCCGCAATCTTGCTGCGCGCGGTCACGGACTCACTTTGGTGGCGCGTCGGGAAGATCGACTCAAGGCCCTCGCTGACGAACTGTCCACCACTCACAACGTGCGCTGCGAGGTGATCGCGGCCGACCTCACCGATGCCGATTCGCGCGCCGCCTTGCCGAGTCAGGTCGAGAAACGAGGGCTCGTCGTCGACATCCTGGTCAATAACGCCGGCTTCACCACCATGGGCGCAGTGCACAAGGGCGATCGGGACGCCGAACTTTCCATGGTGCGTACCAACGTCGAAGCGGTGGTGGACCTGTGCACCATGTTCGTGCCTGGCATGGTGACCCGTCAGCGTGGCGCCATCCTGAACACGGCGTCGACCGCCGCCTTCCAGCCACTACCCGGCCAAGCCGTCTACGGCGCCTCCAAGTCGTTCGTGCTGTCCTACGGACGCGCCTTGGGCACCGAGCTGAAGGGCACCGGCGTCACCGTGACCACTCTGTGCCCGGGACCGGTCGAAACCGGTTTCGCCGAAGCGTCAGGCCTGACAGACGAAGAGGCGAGCGACTCACTGCCCAAGATCATGTGGGTGTCTGCAACCGAAGTGGCCCGTGTGGCCGTGGAGGGATTGGCCGCGGGACGCGCCGTCGTCATTCCCGGCACTGTCAATCGCGTAGCGGCGCAGCTGGCCAACGTATTCCCCAAGAAATGGCTGCTGCCCACGTTGGCCAAGCAGCATCCGGCACTGAAGAAGAAGTAGCTTCACCGCTCAAGGGGGTCATGTGACTGCCACACCCGCTAGCGATTTGGAACTGCCGTACGTCAACACCATCGGACTGGACCGATTCGATGCATTGGTCGTGATTGAGCAGGCCCGGTCCCGCCACTGGTTGGCCCGGACCGAAATGGGATTCACTGTCACGCGCTTCGAGGACGTGACCGCCATATTGCGTGACAAGCGATTCCATTCGGCACTCTCGGCACTGCCCAGAATGTCCGGCATTCCTGAAGCGGAATACACCGGCAAGCAACGGCAGTCGATCCTCTCAATGGAAGGCGACGGGCACGCCCGGCTGCGCCGACTGGTGGCACCGGCATTCACTCCCGCTTCGGCCAACCGGCTCCGACCCACCATGCGCCGAGTAGTGGGCGAGCTGGTGGATCGCATTTCCGGTGACGGACAATGCGAGTTGGTAGCCGACGTCTGCGAGCCTTACCCCATCCCCATCATTTGCGAGCTCCTCGGCGCGCCGGCTGAGGACTGGAAGTTGTTCTCGAACTGGGCCACCGACATTTTCCGCATCTTCAACGGCAATCTGGTTGAGGACCTGCCCTTCATTGAGCGGGCCTCCAACGAGATCTCTGGGTACGTGGCTGACATGGTGGCCGACCGTCGGACCCATCCACGAGACGATCTACTCAGCGACCTCATCGCCATTGAGGAGGAGGGTGATCGTCTCTCCACCGAGGAGATGACCATGCTGGCCCAGGCAGTGCTCTTGGCCGGCACCGACACCACACGAAACCAGCTGGCCTGCAGCGTGGCTATTTTCGCCGAACACCCTGATCAGTGGACGATGCTGGCCGAACAACCTGATCTGGCGCCCCGGGCGGTCGAGGAGTCGATGCGGTATCTCGGTGCGGTGAGAGCCACAGCGCGCTTCGCTTCAGAGGACATCATCTATCGCGATGTCCTCTTTCCCCAAGGCACGTTTGTGTCCACGTCGCTGGCCGGTGCTAACCGCGACCCAGAGGTCTGGGAAGTGGCCAATGATTTCGACATCACCAAATACCGAAGCAGCGCCCACATGACGTTCGGCTCCGGCATCCACTTCTGCATGGGTGCCGCACTGGCCCGGGCCGAACTACAAGAGGCCCTTCCGCTACTGGCCCGCCGGATGCCCAATCTCGAGCTTTCCGGCGACATCGAGTGGAAGCCCGCCAACTTCGGGATATGGGGCCCGGCCGCCCTACCGATCAGCTTCGACCCGACGTAGCGGTGAGCACCGGCCACGATTCCAACATCGCCACGAAGGACAGTTCGTGGACCGTCGCAGAGACAGTGGAACGACTCACCACGCTGATGACCCAGCGCGGAATGACCATCTTCGCCACCATCGATCAACGGGCGGCGGCCCTCACCGTGGGTCAAGATCTTCGTGACACCACACTGATCTTCTTCGGCAACCCGGTGGCCGGTACGCCGATCATGCGGGCCGAACCGCTCTCCGCGCTTGACCTCCCGCTCAAGGTGCTGGTCTGGGACGATGTCGGCCGCACCCGCGTGTCCTACCTGACGCCGGCCGCATTGGCGGCTCGCTACGACCTCTCCGAATCACTGGTCGCACCCTTGGCCGGCATCGGCAAGCTGACTGACGATGCGCTGTCACCTACGCCGTTCGGCGACGCAACAACCACAGGCTGACACCAGCCAAGAGCAGCGCCACACCGATGAAGATCCCTGACTCAATAAGTTGGAAGGGCCAGTACCGGTTCAACGGCTGGTAGTACACGATTTGGTGCAAGTGGTAGTGACGGGCACAAGGCACCACAATCTTGTTCAAGTGCTCCATGGAGGGGACGCCCACTCCGGCATTCCCGGCATGGACCTGAGGTCCCGAACCGCCGAAGGATTGGGAAACTGAGCCTTGTGTTGCAGGAGTAGCAGGAGTATTCGTCGCCCTGCCTGCGCACTGTCCGACTCCGCGCAAGGTGACGGTGCCATTCGACGACACGTTTACTTCGCCAGATGTTGGGCCGACGTTGCCATTGGCAGAAAGGACATGACCCGTGCCGCTGACGGTTTCCTGCGAGACCACCTGATCCGACGAACTCAATCCGCCATTGCCGAGAGTCAGGCCGGGTTCAAGCGGATCGAATCCGGATGTGAGCTTCAACGGCGTCATGAAATGTGGCCGCAAATAATCCTCGACCACATAACGCAGACCGATAAAGCCGAACAGCGTCACCGCCATGGCGGGCAGGGTGCGGCGAAGAATGAGTCCTGCCGTGGCCCCGAAGGCGAAGGCAAACAAGGCGTAGGCAATAGGCACGAGATCACGCCGGTCAAACGTGGATGGGGTGAGCGAGTTGTTACTGAAGGCGTCGATGGGACTGAACCACCAGGTCGTCATCAGACTCAGAAGGCCCACCGCCGCCGCGCTGGCGATCGCACCAATCGCCAGCTTGGCGGCCAACCAGCGCACTCGAGAGGCACTCTGGGTCCACACCAACCGGAAGGTGTTGTTCTCATACTCGCGGGCCACCAACGGTGCACCCCAGAACATGCCGACCAAGGCCGGCGCGATCAGGAGCAAGAGGCTGACGGATTGCAAGAAGCGGTCACTGTTGGAGAAGGTCAGGCTGCCGCAGTTGGGCTTACCCTCACAAGGCTTGACCACGGTGTCGAACACATGCACCAGGTGTGGACCGGTAAGGGCCAAGACAATGCCGAGGGCCACTAACACCCCGAAAACCACCATTGCCTGCGTGCGCAACTGGCGCCAGGCCAGCCAGATCACTTGACCAATCCAATCGTCGGACGGGACTGGCGAACGCTTTCGGCCGCTTGCCCCATATAGGCCAACACAAGATCTTCCAGTCCGACCTCCTCGACCGTCCACGCCGGATCGAGAATCGGATCTTCGGTCTTCACCATGAAGGTGCTCTGCCGCTCGGTGTGACTCGACTCAATGACCAACTGATTGCCGGGCATGGTCGCCGGGTCTCGGCGCGGCCCGATCAGTCGCCGATGTGAAGCCAACAGATCGTCCACCGGGCCAGCGAGCTGCACCCGAGAAGACACCAGCACCACGAGGTAGTCGCAGACCCGCTCGAGGTCGGCCATCAGATGCGAGGAGAGAAGGACACTCACTTCGTCCTCGGCCACGGTCTCCATCAGCACCTGAAGGAACTCTCGCCGAGCCAATGGGTCAAGGCTGGCCACCGGCTCATCGAGCAGGAGCAGTTCCGGCCGCTTGGCCACGGCCATGGTCAGCGCCAACTGCGCCCGCTGCCCTCCGGAGAGATTGCCGGCCTTTTGCTTCGGATCGAGGCCCAGCTGGACGATACGACCCTCCGCTACCTGGCGGTCCCAGGTGGGATTGGTGAGGGCACCCATCCGGAGATGGTCAGCCACGCTGAGTGACGAGTAGGTCGGTGTGTCCTGAGCCACAAAGCCCACTCGGCCGAGCTGAGCTGTGGCATCCGTGGGGCGAACACCCAGGACTTCGAGGCCGCCGGCACTGGGCTGCAGCAGACCCACGGCGAGATTGAGCAAGGTGGACTTGCCGGCACCGTTAGGCCCAACTAAGCCCACAACGTGGCCAGCGGGAATGCTCACGGTGCAATCGGAAAGCGCCCACTTACGGCTGTAACGCTTGCCCAGACCATGGGCTTCGAGGACGGCGGTCACGCTATGCCCCTCTCGAGGCCGGCCCGAAAGCAATCTCTGAAAAGGGCCTCGATGCTCTCGTCATCGAGGCCGGCCATTCGGGCCTTGGTCAGCCAGCGCTGCAGGTCCTGGCGCAGCGGACCGTGGGCGGCCAGCGACGGGTCACTCAGCGTGCGGGTGATGAAGGTCCCAACGCCGGGACGCGCGGCCACCAGGCCGTCGTGCTCCAACTCTCGGTAGGCCTTGAGCACCGTATTGGGATTGATGGCCACGCGGGCTACCACCTCCTTCACCGTCGGGAGCTGATCGCCTTCATGCAGCAGTCCCAATCGAAGGGCCCGCCGCACCTGCTGCACCAGCTGCAGATACGGGGCCACTCCTGACTGGGTATCCAAATGGAACTCGATCATCACACCTCTATTTATCTAGGAACCTAGTTAAATATGACGCTGGAGTGTCCGAAAGTCAAGGGGGTCAACCCCCGTCTCTGCGAAAGTGCAGGAGTGAGCCAGGTCCGGGTCGAGAAGCGCAAGTGGCCGGACATCCCGCACTACACCTACCTCGGCCAGGAATTGGGTGAAGACGAGCTGGGGCGATGGTTGGGTCTCGAGCCACGGTCACCGGTGCATCGAGGCACGACCTACCTGTTCGATGAACCCGATGCCCACGTACTCCTGGTGCCCTACAACCACGACATGCTGATTTGGTTCCCATTGGGCGGCGACCACGACCTCTACGTCGATATTGGGACGCGGCTCAGCCGCTCGGAACAGCAGATTTCTATCGTCGACCTCGATCTCGATGTCGTGCGACGTCGAACTGGAGTCGTGGAACTGCTCGATGAAGACGAGTTCGAACAGCACCGGCTCATGCTCGGTTATCCCGACGACGTCGTCTTCGGGGCGCGCCGTGACGCCGAAATGGTGCTGGCTGCACTACGTGACGGCGCCGAGCCTTTTGCTGGCTCGTGCGCCTTGCCATGGAAAGAAAAGATCAGCCGGAGCTGATGGAGGAAACCACTTCCTCTCGCGCAAAAGGGGCCCGGAGGCCCCTTCGCACGGTGTTGTTGGGCTTTGACCCGTTCAAAGTGAGGGAACGATGGCGGTGGCTTCGCCGACCAGCTTGTCTTCACCGTCGCCGTTGGTCAGCGTGACGGCCAAGTCGACCAGTTTCTTGCCGTTCTCTTCCCGCTTGCCCGTGACCACAATCTTGGACGAGAGCACCTCGTCGGGCCACGTCTGGCGAGCAAATCGGACCTGATACCGCTGGACGTTGCCCACTCCGACGTAGTCGGTCAGTGCCGATCCCAGCAGTCCCATGGAGAACATGCCGTGCCCGAAGACGCTGGGTTGTCCCGCCGCCTGGGCTGCCACCTCGTCGTGGTGCATCGGGTTGAAGTCACCCGACGCCCCGGCGTACTTGACCAGATCGGTCCGTCCCAGCTTGTGCGTGATGACCGGGGCCTCGTCCCCCACCGCCACGGCATCGAAAGAAAGCTTGCGTTCACCCATTGTGTCGACCTCCAGTCGAAATTGTGTTCATGTCATGCACCGAAGAGGTGCAGCAAGTGGTCGATCGACCACAGGTTCCATGCGTGTGTTCCCAGTACGACCACCGAAGCCAGGACCATCATGAAGTTCTGACCCTGCTCAGCCCAGTCGTGAATCATCAAAATGAAATACAAGAGATTCAAGAGGATGCCGGCGATGGCGGCGATCGGCGAAAGGAAGCCGAGAATCAGACCCAGCCCGATCGCCCCCTCCCCCAGCACCACCACGTAGGCCATGATTTTGGGCCGCGGCACCACAATGGCGTCGAAGCCCTTCTTGACGAATGGCCATTTGTGCTTTTCGGCCACCGACTGCCCCCAGGTGATCCCGGCGGCCTTGGTAAACCACGCCTTCTTGTCCTTGTGCAGGAAGCTCTTTAACCACCACGCACCAAGACCGATGCGCAGCACGGCCAGCCACTGGGCGCCCGTGAGCCACGTCGTCGAGGTGTGCACCGTCAGCAACATGTCGTTATGAACGGTGAATCAGCGTGAAGGTGGCAGTGACTACGGGCTCACCCGTCTTGTCATCGCTCCAGTCGGTCTGGCTGCAGATGAACGTCATGGTCTTGCCCTTGGACTCCTTCTGGTAGGCGTCGGTGATCTTGCCTTCACTCACCAGCACATCGCCCACCACAATCGGCCGGTGATAGATGAACTCCTGCTCTCCGTGCAGGATGAGCCCACCCTTGGCGATCAGCGGTCCCACGGCCGTCATCAGCGGGCTGCCCACAGGGGCGTCCGCCGGCTGTAGCTCGTCGTACTTGCCCGAGAACTCCATGGCGAAGGGCCACGTCGGCGGGGCGGGGATGGCATCAAAGCCGGCCGCTTTGGCCGCTTCTGGATTGTGATAAATCGCGCTGGTGCTGAGCACAGCGTCGGCAAAGTGCTGCACGGTGCTCCGCTCAATGACCACCTTGGCCTTGCCGGTGGGCTGCCCAATGATGCCTTTGAGCACGTCTTCTTGCGTTGCGGCGCCGTCGGCCACCGTCTTCCTCCTTGTCCCCCTCCGCCGTTGTTCTGAACCACATTTCCATGGCGGACACCGAACCGTCGCCGGTGCAGCGCCAAAGGTAGCGGGTCCCCTGGGTACGGCCCAATCCAAGCCTCAATCGGACAAGACGTCCTGCGCTCTGTACCATCACGCGCCGTGGCTGACTTCGAGACTCTGACCTATGAGGCTGCGAACGGGGTGGCCACGGTCACCCTCAATCGTCCCGACGTCTACAACTCCTTCAACAAGGCCATGCAGCGTGAGCTGCGGGCGCTGTGGGCCGGTCGTGAGCTCTCACGCGCGCAAGCGCTGTCACTGGGTTGGGCCTTTGTTGGTCTCGGTACCGACCAGGAGAGCATCGCCGAAGGGCAGCGCGCCTTCACCTCGGGAGAGCGCGCCACCCCACGCATTCGCTGACGAATGCCGGACTTCTTCGAAGTGGTGCTGTCCCAACGTGCCGCTCGGTCGTTCCTGCTCGACGACGTCAGCGATGACGACATCAACCACATCCTGACCGCCGCCACCCATGCTCCAAGTGCGGAGAACAGCCAGCCCTTCATCTTCATCGTGGTGCGCGACGCCGACATTCGGGCCACCATCGGATCAATCACGGCCCGGATCTGGCAGGGAGGGGCCAAGGCGCTGGAGGCGGAACGTCTGGCGCCGGCCTTCCTGCGTGACGTCGACCAGGGCGCCATGGGCGGCATCGCCCAAGCTCCCGTCCTCATCGTTGTGTGCGGCGACACTCGCCTCACCTACGCCACCGCCATGGATGCATCCATTTTTCCGGCCGTGCAAAATCTTCTCTTAGCCGCCCACGCTCTCGGGCTGGGCTCCACGCTGACCACCCTGCCGGTGCTCGGCGGTGACGAGTTGGCAGAACTCTTGGCCCTACCGCCAGAAGTGGTGCCTGTCGCTGTCATCCCCATCGGACACTTGGCCAAGCCGCTGAGCCCACCGCGGCGCGCTCCGCTCTCGGAGAAGGCGCATCTCAATCGTTACGGCACTCCACTCAGCTGATTCGTTCGGCGAACTCCTCCACAAAGGCGCAGTACCGCTTGAGAATTACTGGCCACCGATAGTTGGCCTCCACGTAGCGGACGCCTCGCAACTGCATGTCGGTACGCATGACGGAGTCATTGAGGAGACGTTCCAACGCTGCCTCGAACTCGCCGTAGCCATCGAACCACAGACCGGCACCCGAGTATTCGCAGTGTTCCCGAGTGGCGCCGCATACGGAGTTGACGAGCACAGGAGTGCCAGTCGTCATGGCTTCGATCACCGTCAGCGAAAAGGATTCGAACGGAGACGGCGACACCAATACCTGCGCGCCCCGCAGCAGTCCCCACTTGATCTGATCGCTCACGAATCCGGTCACCGTCACATCGGGTGAAGGGTCGGGTGGGTCAACCACCTGTCCTACGAGCACCAAACGAAGCGGGCCGGGATGGCGCTCCTTGTAGGCGCGAAAGTAGCGCCACAGGATGCCGGTTCCCTTCTTGTCGTCCACCCGGCCGATGCAGAGTAGGTATGGGTCATCTCCCAAAACACATTCGAGCCGCGCCGACTGTTCGTCCCCACTCAGTTCGTCCACGCCCAAGCCCACCAGTACTTGCGGTGTGGTGCCCACCCCGAATCGATCGGCCACCATGCGCCTCTCACTGCGCGTGTAAAAGGCGAAGCCCCGGCACATTCCGAAGAGCTCATTGAAGACGGGCAGGTGAAGTGCTGGCTCCTCATGCGCAGCGGGGTGCATGATGGCCCGCTCTCGCACCAGCGGAAGTCCATGCACCGTCGGGTAATACAGGTAGGGAGAGAATGCGATCACGTCGGCGTCCGATGAGGACACCGCTTCGAGCAATGCTGGCGAGGCCGGCCCTTGCAGCTCCACCCACCGCTGGCAGTCCTCTTGCGAGGCGCGCTCCGGGTCGGACAGCAATGTGGCCGACACGGGATGAAAATCATCAGCCCGTCCGGCCGCCGATGCGATGCGCCGTACCGTCACGCCTCCGATGGTTTCAGTTCCGGCCGGCAACTCGTCTCGCCAAGTCAAAGCGTCCAGGGCGCCGGTGGTGAACACCTCGACGTCGTAGCCACAATGGGCCACGAGTCGCTCGGCCAGCATCCGCACGGCGGACTCGGCTCCGCCGTGCACCTCTGGGCCGTAGCGCGGCACCACGTAGGCCACTTTCATCTCAATTGGTTCAGCCTTCTGTGTTGCGCTGTGGCGACACCTTGTAGACCAACCAACCTTCGGCCACCACGGAATGGTCCACCGCCGAGCGCACCTCGGCCTGGCAGAAGGAAACGGAGCGACCCCGGCGTGTCACCCATCCTTCACCAATGAGATCGGTGTCAGCCGCCGCACTGAGGAAGCGGATCTGCAGGTCGATAGTGACCATAAACGGCACCTCGTCGTAGGCACTGGCCAAGGCCGGCACCACCACCGTGTCGAGGAGGGTGGCAATGGCGCCGCCGTGAATCATGCCTGCGGGTTGGCGCAGTTCGGATCGATAGGGCAATCGCATGCGGGCGTAGTCACTGCGAACCTCTTCGAGCACAAGACCGACCACGTTGGGAAAGAACCGTTCCTCCCAACTGCCGAACTTCGACCACCGCCTGGCTCGTTCGTCCCCAAGTGGCGCGAACGACAAAGATCGTGACGCATCACTTCCTTCTGTCATGCCGTGACCCTAACGGGCCAACCATGGGCTGGATAGGGTGAGTTCGTGCAAGAGCACCACTACTTTGTCGACATAGAAGCCACGCCAGAAGAGTTGTGGAAGCTCTTCTGGTTCAGAGCACCCCGCTCGCAGTCCGGCGACGTAACCATTGAGATCCTCCATCCGGGTGACGCCACTGGTGAAGGTCTGGTGCGGCACTGCACTTTCCGCGTCCCGCGCTACTTGCTCTCGGGCGGCAAAGGTCAATCGTGGGAATGGCTGACCGAGGTCATCCCAACCGAATCATGGAAATACAACGCCATCGGACGCCCATTGTGGTCAACAGCTGAAGGGCGTACCCGGTTGGAAGATTTGGGCGATGGCACGACCAGGGTGCATTTCTCTGAGACGTATCACGCCTTCAATCCGATGATGCGGGCGCTCTTCGAGAAGCGAGTGCACAAGTTCATCTCCAAGGACAACGACACGCTTATCAAAAGTTCGCTCACCAACGGCATCACCCAGCTGCGCGCCGCGAGGGCCAAGAAGGCACCGCCCGCTTGAACTCGGTGTCGTCTCCGGTCGAGCAATTGACTCACTACCTGGCCCCGTTGCTTAGGGCTCGAGAACACCCATTATTGGTGGCACTCGACGGACGGAGTGGCGTCGGTAAGTCCACTTTGGCGGGTGAGGTGGCGGCGCGACTTGGAGGCTCGGTAATAGACGGCGACGACTTCTATGTGGGTGGTACGTCGGAATATTGGGATGGACTTTCCACCATCGAACGAGCCCGACAAGTGATCGATTGGCGCCGGCAGAGCCTCGTGCTCGAGACACTGGCGCGAGGGGGTACGGCCTCGTGGCTGCCGTATGACTGGGAAGCCGACAACGGCTCCTTGGCCAACCACCCATTGACCTGCTCGTTCTCGACCCTCGTCATTCTGGAAGGTGCCTACAGCGCTCGCCCTGATTTAGCTGACCTCTTCGACGTACGAGTGCTGCTGCAAGCGGATGCGTTCGTGCGTAGGACACGCCTGAACCAGCGGGACGGGGTGCCCTACCAAGAAGACTGGAGAGGTCGGTGGCTGGCCTCCGAGGACTATTACTTCGGGACCGTGATGCCACCCGAAGCGTTCGACCTCGTGCTTGAGTCAGCCGATCGGCCGAGCTGAGAGAACGGCCGCCAGGGAGCGAAACGCCCGTCCTCGGTGCGAGATGTCGTGCTTTTCCGCCGCTGACATCTCGGCAAAGGTGCGACCATCGCCGTCGTTGGGCGAGAACACTGGGTCGTAGCCGAACCCAGCAGATCCCCGCTCTTCGGTGGTGATGACCCCGTCAACCACTCCTTCGGCCCACAGTTCACTGCCGTCAGGGAAGGCGACGAGGGCCACAGTCCGGAATCGCGCCGTGCGTGCGGTGACTCCGGCCAACTCAGTCAGAAGCTTGTTGACATTGTCGGCGTACGTCACGTTCTCACCGGCGTAACGGGCGGAATACACCCCGGGCGCGCCGTCCAGTGCGTCGACTTCCAATCCGGTGTCATCGGCCACTGCGGCCTCGCCGGTGGCCACCACCAACGCCACTGCCTTCAGACGCGCGTTGTCGAGCAGCGTCTCGCCGTCCTCGACCACATCGGGTACTTCAACGGGGCGAGGGACCAGGTCCACACTGAGGGACGGGCCCAGAATGGCGGCGATCTCCGCTGCCTTGTCCGGGTTGGCCGAGGCCAGCACCAATCTCATCGAAATGGCGGAGCCTCGGCCAGTACTGCGGCCTGACGCTTGGACAAATCCAGAATGCCGGCTTCAGCCAGACCCAGCAGGCTGTCCAGCTCACCCCTCGAGAAGGCCATGCCTTCGGCGGTGCCCTGCACTTCAACGAAGCGGCCGGAACCAGTCATGACCACGTTCATATCCACCTCGGCCCGCGAGTCCTCGACATAGGGCAGGTCCAGCATGGGCACGCCGTCGATGATGCCTACCGAGATGGCCGCCACTGAGTCGGTGAGGGGGTGTTGGCGCAGCAGTTCCTTCTGCTGCATCCGGGTGAACGCGTCATGGAGAGCGACATAGGCCCCACAAATGGAGGCGGTTCGCGTGCCGCCATCGGCTTGGAGCACGTCGCAGTCCACCGTTACCTGGACCTCGCCCAGCGCCACCAAATCACAAACGGCGCGCAACGATCGGGCAATCAGGCGCTGAATCTCCTGTGTGCGCCCCGATTGCTTGCCCTTGGCTGCTTCCCTCGAGGCTCGCTCGGGCGTCGATCCGGGCAGCATGGAGTACTCGGCTGTGACCCAGCCCTTGCCGCTGCCCCTCATCCACGGCGGCACCCGATCCTCCACCGAGGCCGTGCACAGCACCTTGGTCTGCCCGAAGGTCACTAGCACCGAGCCGGGCGCCATCACCGTGTAATCGCGTTCGAAACTCACGGGCCGCAATTCGTCCAAGGCGCGGCCGTCACTTCGTGCCGTTGACGGGCCTCCATTGCTGCTGCTCATTGTTTTCGTGCTCCTCTCAATGCCGACAGTCGTGGCGGGCTACCACTCGAAGATGTCACCGGCCTCAGCCTGTGACACCGCCTGCCCGAATGCCTCCTCGGCCTCCTGGCGCAGCACGTCGGCCGACACCGTAGGCCACCGGTGGGTGATGATCAGCCGGCCCACCCCGGCCTCCCGCGCCATGGCACCAGCCTGCCGGCCACTGAGATGTTGGAGGGAGCCCTCCAATGCCTCCGGGAAAGTGGCCTCACAGAGGAACGTGCCGATGGTGTCGCCTAACTCCGCCACCGACCACCCCGGTCCCGTATCGGCCGAGTAGGCCAGGGTGGCCCCTTGGTGGGCCAGCCTCATGGCCAACGTCGGTGGTCCGTGATCGGCGGCCACGAAACGAATCTCCAGCTCTCCGATGTTCAGCACCATCGACGGCATGATCTCGTGCCACTCCACCCATGAGGCCGAGGCCGCGTGTGACCACTGGCGCAGACCGGGTGGGGCATAAATACTCAGTTGACGTCCGGGCGGAGCGGCGAAGTACTCCCGTCCCGGCCCATACCCGGCCCAGACGGCGAAGGACTCGATGTCGGTCCAATGGTCTGGGTGCTCATGCGAGAGGAGCACAGCGTCGATCTCGGCCGGATTACCCCAGCGCTGCAGATTGGCGAAGGTGCCGGGGCCGGCGTCGAGCAGTACAGAAGTAGAGCCGGCCCGCACCAAGTAGCCGCTGCCAGCGCCGTTGGGTCCGGGCCAGCTCCCGTCGCAGCCCAACACGGTGATGGACCGGATAGGAGTACTCAGTTCCCGTGCTCCTCCGACCGTGGATAAGAAAGCGTCGACAACTCCAACGCAGCAGCCACATCGGCGTAGGTCTTGATCTCAATGACGTTGCCACTGGGGTCGGCGATCTTGGTCTTGGTCTGCTCCGTGACCTGCCCCGCATCGTCGGTCGTGACCGGGACTACCCATTGCACGTCGGTGCCTTCCAAATGGTGGACTAACGCGTCGAATGCCGACCGCTTCAGCGTCACGCCAAAGTGGCGGCCCCCGCCGGCCTGTAGCGGCACCAACTCAGCGGGGCGGTCCTGCAACGTCACCTGCATGCCGAAGAACCAGATGTCCTGGTAGCCGGGACGGGCGCGTGCCGCCTCGCAGCCCAATGTGTGGACGTAAAAGCGCCTGGCCTCCTCTAGGTCTCGCACTGGAATTGAGAGGTGGAGGATGGGTTGCATACCCCCAGCCTATGAGCTTGGGCGATCCGGAGTCTTCTGGAGCACACAGCTCGACACCCGCAAGGGCGTATGGCTGGCGCTACTGAATCGAGCGGCGATCCAGCACAGCGTGATCGATGTATTGGTCACCGGCGGATAGGTGTCGCCACCCATCGGGATCTTCCACACCCAGGCGAAGTCGTGCACTTTTGGCGCTTCGCCCAACGCGGCTGTGAGGAACCCTGCGGCATAGACGGGTTCCCGGCTGTCTCCATCGACCACCACCTCGTTGACCCGCCAAGCACGGAGAGCGCGCCGCACTGTGTTGAATTGCTTCAGCGTCCCATTTGGTTCGGCGTTGCCCACCAAGGTGAGGTCCGAGAGAATTCGACGCGCTGATCCGGGCGATCCCTGGTTCACCGGGCCACCCTGCGCGTCGGGTGTCTTCAATCCGGCCCCAGCCAGGTGAAAATGTATGTCGTCGACGGCCTGCCACAGCATCGGCTGCGTGGAGCCCGATACCGCAAACGGTACCGTCAAGAGCACGTCATTGACCGGTAACTCAGGCGCATCGCGTTGCATCCAGACTGGAATGGCGGTGGAGGTGACCCTCAATGGCATGTCAAAGGTGACGAACACCGGCACCAGGGCAGCTAGTCCCACCACCACCGTGGTACCCGCTGAGACCAGTCGCACTCGAAGCGTCGACCAGGTGCCGATGCGAGCGAACCACAAGGACGCGGCGTTCAAACCGATGGCCAGCAGAATGGCCAGGAAGAGCGCAATGAAGGGGGAAAGTTGGTCCGGAAGGATCTCCTGCAGCACCGGCAGCTTCGACACAGAGCGCCACGGAAGCCAGAGGTGGGTGAGCCAATGGGGACCATCGATGATGTACGAACCCAGGGCTAACCAGGCGGTCAGCAACGCGATGACCACCAGCAACCAGACGATGGGTCGGCGTCGAGCCAGCACCACCGATGCCAAGGCACTGATGCCCACGCCCCAACCGACATAATCAGGCGGGGGTCCGATACGCCCGAGGTAGCCACCAAAACGCACATAGGCATCGGCGAACGACATATACGGACCAGCGGAGAAGAATCCGTCGGCCATCACCCCTGACAGCGGGGCGATGGCGAACAGCACCCCCGAAACCGACTGCGGTCCATCCAATCCATACCAAGCGGGATAGGCGATCAGAACAAGAGTGATGCCGATGCCGATGGACAGACCTTTGAGGGCATAGGGCCCGTGCGAGGCCCAGCGCTGACGGGCACATACCACGGCGATGACGAGGGCCATTCCGCCCAACAGGGTGATCATCACCAGGTCTTCGGGTGAGATCAGGAATTGAATCACCGCCAGAGCGGCCAATACGAATCCGTCGTGCCGCGGTGTGCATTCCTGCACCACCACCAGCTCGTACAGCGCAGCCAGAAGAAGCGGTGGGATCACGAGCATGGTGACGGAGACATGCCCGAAGATCAGCGATGTGATGACCGCCGACGAATAGCCGTAGACAAAGGCGGCAGGCAGAGCGGCTGGTTTCCACGTCACGTAGCGGCGGATGGCCAGCCAACAACCCCAGGTGCTGAGCCCAGGCGCCAGCGTCAGCGCCACATTGGTGGTGACGACGGGGCCCCAGGCCCATGTGATCGGACTGAGCACCGAGCCGACGAGCGTTCCCGACGTGTTTGAGAGCAGATTTGCTCCATGGGGACTGTTGACGGCGTGGGAAAAGAAAATGCTGGTGAAGTGGGCCAGCGCCCACGCCGGCCAGGCCATGAACCACACCTCTTGGGCCGGATCTCCACAGGCACAGGTCAGCGTGGATGAGGGGTGTCCCGTCCACACGTGCCACCAGACGACAATCGCCGGGATGGTGAAGAGGGCAATCCAGACTGCGTGACGAACCACCCATTGCAGTCCCATCCACGCTCTGTGCCGCGGCGACTGCGCCCACGCCTCTTCCGCCGTCGCCACGGAGGCGAGCGTACTGCCGTGCCCCTACTGCTCCCCGGGACCGCCGACAGTTCGCACATCAAGTTCCTACAATCAAGTTGGTGCCGGCACGAAACAACTTCGAACCATCGGCCCACCACGACTGCATCGTGGTGGGGGCCGGATTGCTGGGCCTGGCCACCGCTTGGTCACTCTCTCGCCGCGGCCATGAGGTGTTAGTACTCGAGGCCGAAGAGCCCGGACATGACCTCAGTGGGTCCAAAGGAACGGCACGCATCTTCCGTCTGAGCTACCCGGACCCTTTCTATGTTCGGCTGGCTCAAGACGCCCTCGGGCTCTGGCGGGTAATCGAAGACGACACTGGTCGCTCGCTCCTTCATCGACACACGCTGGTGAATTTCGGATCAGGGATGGACGCACTGACAGAAGCGCTGTCCAGCGAGGGCTCTCCATTCACGTCTCTCACACCGGCCGAGGCCACCGCACGCTTCCCGGAGCTGGCCATCACCAGTCCCGCTATCGCCGAAGACACCGGTGGCGTCCTGACCGCTGATCACTGCCTGGAGGCCTTGCGTCAGGCCGGCTCCTTCGAGGTGGCAGCACACCGGCGCGCCCATAAGGTCACCGATGGCCGGCATGGCGCCACCGTGATCCTCGAGGACGGAGCGGTCCTCTCAGCCGAAGTGGTCGTCCTTTGTGCCGGGCCGCACACCCTGTCCCTCTTTTCCCACGACCGCGTGCCACATGCCGCCTCACCGTCACTGCAGCAAGTGGTCTATCTCCAGCCACTCCACACTGACACCCCCATCCCCTTGTTCATCGAATGGGGTGACGACACCGTGTACGGCTTGCCTGTGGTCGACCAGCCGCTGCTCAAGCTGTCCCACCACCAGCCGGGACCACCGGATTTCGCTGACGGTTCTGACTTCAGCGACGACCCCGAGCTCCTGGCCTTATTGAAGGAAGCTGCCGTCCGCCTGCTCCCAGGCTTCTCCCCCGAGCCGGTATCCACCGAACGCTGCCGGTATGACAACACGCGGGACAGCGATTTCATCGTTGACCGACGCGGCCACATTGTTGTGGGCTGCGGCACCAGCGGACATGGGTTCAAGTTCGGACCCATCCTCGGCGAACTGTTGGCCGATGTGGCGACTGGATCGACGCCCTCCCACGACCTGTCCCGATTCGCCATGGACCGGTCGTTCCTCCGGCTTGTCCCCAATCCATAAGAACCATGCCCGTCTCCATTGCATTGCTCCGCAGCGTGAACGTGGCCGGTTATGGCCGCATGGCCATGGCTGATCTGCAAGAGAGCTTTCGCTCACTCGGTTACACGGACGTCTGCACGTACATCCAAACGGGCAACGTCATCTTTGGTGCATCGACCAAGAGCGCCAAGAGGCTGGTGGCCGACATCGAGGCGCAGCTGGCCCGCGATTTCGGACGAAGCCCCGACGTACTAGTGCGTACTCCCGCCGACCTTCGCCGCGTGGTCAACGCCAGCCCCTATCCCGCTCAGGGTGCCAACCCGTCTCGCCACCACGTGACCTTCATGGCCACCCCACCCGATGCGGCGCGACTGGCTGCATTCACCCCGCCTTCGAGCGGGCGGGACGAGCTGCAGATCATCGGCCAGGAGATATACGTCCACACCCCGGACGGCTATGCCAACACCAAACTCACGGGAGCCTTGCTCGAACGGAAACTGGGCGTGGTCACCACCACCCGCAACTGGAACACGGTGGCCAAGCTCTATGACCTCGTGAATAGCTGACCACCCATGGATACCATCGCCGTCGATTGGTCAGGAGCCAGATCCGGCACCCCGCGGCACATCTGGTTATCCCATGTGCGAAACGGATCCATGCTCACGCTTCGCAGCGGTCGCAATCGGCACGAAGTGATCGAAGACCTCGCCGCGATTCGCCACCGTTGTCCCGATGGCGTCGTGGTGGGACTGGATTTCGCGTTCTCCTTCCCGGCCTGGTTCCTTCATGAGCGTGGCTACCGGAACGTGGGACAGCTGTGGGGGGCAACGGCAAGAGATGGTGATGAATGGCTGGCCTCATGTCAGCCACCGTTCTGGGGCCGGCCTGGCAAGAAGCGCCCTGACCTGCCCGATCACCTGCGCCGCTGCGAACAACGAGCAACGGTGGCAGGAATCAGCGCCAAGAGCGTCTTTCAGATCGGCGGCGCCGGCGCCGTCGGCACCGGTTCCATTCGAGGCATGCCGCACCTCCTTCGTCTGCGCCAGGCGGGCTTCAGCATTTGGCCCTTCGACCCTCCTTCACCCTTCACGGTGGTCGAGATCTATCCACGTCTGCTTACGGGACCCGTGCACAAACGCAACCAGGAAGACCGGACGGCCTATTTGGCGACGGCACCGTGGACGATCGCTCTTGAACACAGAGATCCCATGACCGCCTCAGAGGACGCCTTTGACGCCGGCATCTCCGCTTTGGCCATGTCAGGACAGCAGCTCGAACTGGCGACACTCGGCCAAGCGACCGATCCTCTGACCCTGCTGGAGGGAGACATCTGGCCTCCCTCTACGATTCAGTCGTGAGCAAGAGCGCGAACGTCGACGCCGGGGAGCCGTCCCCCGAACCCCGGCCCACCCTCACGGCCGCCGTGCGCCGCAGGCGGGGCGATCAGACCTTCTTCCTACGCATCGGCGACATCATTCAGCAGAACCACAAGGCGCTGGAGCGGCTTGGCACATGAACGTCGCCACCCTCGACCTGGCCGACTTCCTCCTCATCGCCGAAGCGGTGCTCCAAGAGCCGGCTCCTCGGATCGCCAAAGACGCCAGCTTGAACCTGGCCGACTCGGCCCTGCACGCACCGATGGCCGCCTTCGAAGGGAAGGACTTCTATCCCGACTTCCCCACCAAAGCTGCCGTGCTGTGTGCCCATCTCGTAAAGAACCACCCGCTCAAGGACGGCAACGCCCAGGTGGCGCTGGTCTCGACCATCGAGTTCTGCCGGCGCAATGGCTTTCACTGGAGTCCCCCACCCGGAGACGAAGAAGGCGAGATCACCGCCGCTACCCTCATTGACCTAGCCGCCGCACCGCTCAACGACTCCGTCATTAGTGCCTTGGCCGACTGGGTGGCTCACCGCATCGACTGAAGCAGGCCCAAATCGTCATCCGACGGAGCCGCATATTCGGCTCCCGCGTTCGACACCTATTTGGGATTTTCACAAGCCTGTGGTGCACGCCACATCGCCCACGATGTGGGCCAGGTCGGTGTCGGGTTGTACTTCTCCATGGTGGCGAAGCCCAAGCTTTCGTACCAGGCGGCATTCGCGGCCGTTGCAGTGAACAGGAAACAACCGAGCTGCTCCTGGTCAGCCCGTAAGAGCACGGGGCGAATGAGCTCTGTTCCAATGCCTTCTCGTTGCCGATCAGGATCCACGCCGATTGCTCGAAGCCAATAGTGAGGTGGGCAACCGATGTGACGTGATCGATTGGCAGCCTGACCGCGCCGTCCTTTGACGAGAGCACCGATACCCCAAGGCGCTACCGGCAAAAGCTGCATCGCCTCGGCCAATTGACGCCGACCGTTGATCGGATAGGCCCCCGGTGGCAACCACGCCGCCGCTCCAACGACGACCGCACCGTCCTGGGCGGCAAAAAGAGCGTGAAAACTGGCCGCGTCTTTAGCGTCGCTTCGGAGATAGCGAGGGAGCACTCGGTACCGATTGCGCTCGTTCGGGAGGAGATGGACCGTCTCTGGAAAGTCCCACAAGGAGCGCGTAAGACAGGTCGTGATCGCGTCGAAATCTGACGGGCCAGCGATGTCGATAGTCGCCATCTTTTCGATGGTACCGGTCTACGTCAGAAGTAGATGATGCTCTTGGCCCGCTCGGTCACTTCGTCCAAGTCATCGGTCCAGGCGCCAGTGGAGAGGTACTTCCAGCCGCCGTCGGCCGACACCACCACAATCGAAGCCTCCACACCGGGCTCGAGCGACGCCGCGCACTTGACCGCACCGGCCACGGCCGCGCCCGTCGATATGCCGGCGAACACCCCCACGTCAATGAGCCGGCGGGTCCACTCAATGGACTCCCGAGGCCGCACCACGGTCTTGCGATCGAGCAGTTCGGCCCCGCCCAGGTTTTCGAAGATGGGCGGGATGTACCCATCATCGAGGTTGCGCAGTCCATCGACCATCTCGCCCGACGGCGGCTCGACCGCCCAGATCTGCACGGCGTCGCCCAGCTTCTCCCGCAGGAATCGACCCACGCCCAGGAGCGTGCCCGATGTGCCGAGTCCGGCTACAAAATGCGTCACGCTCGGACAGTCACGCAGGATCTCGGGTCCGGTCTCTTCGTAGTGCGCCTTGGGATTGGCCGGATTGCCGTATTGATAGAGGAACACCCAGTCGGAGTTGGCCTCGGCCAGCCGTTGGGCCATGCGCACTGCGCCGTTGGATCCTTCCGAGCCCGGTGACTCGATGATTTCGGCACCCCACAGCTCCAACAGCTGTCGCCGTTCAATCGACACATTGGTCGGCATGACGACCTTCAAGTGGTAACCCTTGACTTTGCACACCATGGCCAGTCCGATGCCGGTGTTCCCCGACGATGGTTCCATCAGGATCTGGTCCGGCTTACCCGGCACCAATATCCCGTCGCGCTCCGCCTGTTCGATCAGCGAGAGGGCCACGCGATCCTTGACCGAGCCACCGGGGTTCTGCCCTTCCAACTTGATGAAGATGCGGGCCGACGGATTGGGGCTGAGCGCGCTGATGTCAACCAGCGGGGTATTTCCAATGAGCCCCAACACGGAGGGATACAACGCCATTGACGACGACTCGCCTTATCCGAAGCGACTCAGCCGCCGGCCACGGCCGGCAAGATGGACACCTCGGCGCCATCGAGCACCGGCGTGTCGACACCTTTCAGGTACCGCACGTCATCGTCGTTGACATAAATATTGACGAACTTGTGCAAGGTCCCATCGTCCTGCAGCACCTGGCCCGACATGCCGGGAAACTCGGCCACCAGTTTGGCCAGCACCTCGCCAATGGTGGCGCCATCCACCGAGACGATGGACTGTCCTCCGGCATGACTGCGGAGCACGGTAGGTATGCGAACTTCGACGGCCACGTGGCCTCCTGTTGGGTCGATGAAGGGCAGAAAGTGCCGGGTCGGTATTGTTGACCTCTTAGGTGAGGATTCTACAAGGAGAGCCCGGGGACCTCGACGGGCTCCTCGGTGATGACCCCTTCGACAATGAGATAGCTGCGTACGACCGGGTGTGTATCCCGCAATGAGACCAACACGTAGTGCCATCCCGGATCGAGCGCCTGGCGCACATCGGTGGGCGATGGGTAGGCATCGGTGTGGGTGTGGGAATGGAACACGCCCATGATGTCGGCCCCGAGGGCCTGCGCCTGGCGGTCCACGCCCAACATCTCCTTCGGATCGATCTCATAAATCACCGCCGAGGCCGCCACGTTCTTGGTCACGAAGAGATGGGTGGCCTCGTCTCCACCATAGGACCCCACCAGGAGGCCGCACGCCTCATCGGGCAGACCCGAGAGACAGTGCCCCACCATCTCGGCATAGATGGTTTTGGAAAGGCGCAGCACCAGGTCACGATACCCTCGGAGCCTTATGGCACGGGCAAAGAAGCAGATTGCCAAGCGGGCTGCGGCCCGCGATGAGCGAGGGAGCGACCGGACGGTCGCCACCAATCGGCGCGCCCGCCGAGAATACGAATTCATCGAAACCTTCGAGGCCGGCATCGTCCTACAAGGCTCAGAGGTGAAGTCGCTCCGCGAAGGCAAAGCCCAACTCTCCGAGGCCTATGCCCGGGTCGACGCCGGCGAGATGTGGTTGTTCCAAATGCACATCCCACCATGGCAGTACGCCACCGGCTTCGGGGCGCACGACCCCGATCGGAAGCGCAAGCTCCTGTTGCATCGGGGCGAGATCGACGAGCTGCAGGGCAAGACCCAGCAACAGCAACTCACACTGATTCCGGTCCAGCTGTACTTCAAAGATGGGCGGGCCAAGCTCGAGATTGCCCTGGCCAAGGGCCGCCGTCTCTACGACAAGCGCAATCTCCTCATGTCCCGTGATGCCGAGCGGGAAGCGGCCCGTGCCATCAAAGAAGTCAACCACTGGGGTGGCGCCTGACCGTTGGTCGCTCAATTGCCCGTAGAATGTGTCCCTGGCCACCTGGTCAGTGGAGAGTGTCCCACCATGGGGGTGATTGGCTTCGATTTCGTTCGTTGAGGTAGGAGAAGCGAGCCGTGGTCTCCGGAACCACGTTAAAGAGCCGGAACCAAAAATAAATGCCGAGCCTCAGCTCGCACTCGCTGCTTAAGTAGCGACGTTCACCCGGTCTCAGCCCTGCGGATCGGAATGTGGACGCCATTAAGTAGGGCTTACCTATGGTGACGTCAACTAGCCACTAGGGACACCAAGTTGAATACGGGGCGGCTCAGCCGCCGGCAGTGACGCCGCCCCCGACAATTTTTGCCGGCTGCGCTCGGAGAAGGCCTACTAAAGCTACGAAAGACGCGGGTTCGAATCCCGCCACCTCCACTCGGCGTGACCCCATACGAACCGGGGTCCCACAGGCCCGGGCCAGCGATGGCCCGGGCCGCTTCGCATCAGAATCTATTTCAGGCGTTACGTGCTGGGGCAGCCTGCCGGCAACGCCAAAAAGTCCAATCGATTGGAGTAGCTCGGCCCCGCCAGCAAATCAGAGACCCCGCTGTACCCAGCTGACATTTCGGTAGGACCGCAGGTCCCGTTGGTCATCACGAACTTGACCGATGCGGTGCAGGTCTCCTGCCAGAGACCACCAATGGAAGGAAGCCCGAGGAGGCAGTTGGAAAGCGTCTTGTTCTGAGGTGTGTAGTAACTCTCGCTGTATCCTCCGCCGGGAACAGGGGTGTATTCGGTTTCAGAGAACGTGACCTGACCAGAAGGCGTAATGAGTAACCCCTTCACCAGTTCCAAGGTGACCGTCGCGGTAAGTGTCGTTGACTCCACCCCTGCTATTGCGACCGGCGGGGTATCGGTAACGGATGTCGTGGTCGAAAGACCTACGAGACCCTCAGTGAGACTGCCGATGGAGTCAGCTCCGGCGCTGTTCAATCCAATGAATGTTCCCCCAAATGATCCGACGAGTAGACCAAGGGCTATCGCCGCTCCACCTATCTTGAATCTTGAACGCATTGAAATCTCCTTTGCTACTTGGAAGCCCCCATGGGCACCGAAGGCAGATTAGCAACCCCCGTTTGAGCACGCTGGTTTGCAGACAAGATCAGCAATTACTGAGGTTTCTCCTCGAATTTTGTGAGGCAGAACGGTGTTCCAGCGTGATCGTTACGTGGCACACCCTGAGATAGCTTCGGATGCCCACTGATGCCGAGGAGCGGGGAGCCGAATGGGATTGCACCGCAATACGACCGCGTCGTTGCTGGCTCTCGCTCTGGGTGTTGTTGGGCTTGTGGTTGGCTCGCCGGGGACGTCGGCAGCATCAACGCAATCACCGGAGCGGGCACCCATGACCACGTGCTTGCTGCCTTCTTCGGGGATCAGCTTCCGCCAGGCCACGCCTGCTCAAGAGGACCTCAACGCAGCCGATGTCTCTGCAGCTGTTGCCTATGCCGACACGCACCTTCGGGCTTCGGTGCAGATTTTCCGCAACAACTGCGAAGTGGATGAGGGCATTCTCAATCCGGTCACCGATGACATCCCGTGGGAGATCTTTAGTTCCACCAAGAGCGTGATCTCAATTCTGGCTGGCATCGCCTTTGACCAACACAAACTGGCTCTGAATGACCCCATCGGCACGTTCCTGCCCACTGGGCCGGGCTGGGGAGACGCCGCCCATAGAGCCATCACCATCCGTGACCTGCTGACCGAGACGGCAGGTCTCAGAGAGTCCATCCTCACTGAATTCGCGTCGATCGGGACTGATCCGAACATTGTCCAGGAGGCCCTGGCTCAACCATTGGTGCACAAGCCAGGCACATACTTCGAGTACACCCAACGCGTGCCGGATCTGCTGGCCTACGTCGTCCAGAGAGCGGTAGGTGAGGATCTCCAGGCCTTCGCGCAGAAGTATCTCTTTTCACCGATCGGCATTCCTTCGAACAGCTACATATGGCTGCGCGACCGGTCGGGCGATACCTACGGATACGCCAACCTCTTCATTCCACCGGTCCAATTCGCCAAGCTTGGATTGCTGATGCAGAACGACGGAAGCTGGAATGGACATCAACTGCTTTCCACCAACTACATCAACCAGCTCCGTACGCCGACCTCCACCAATAAATGTTACGGATTTCTCTTTTGGGTCAATGGAGGTCCCACTTGCACCAGTGCCAACATCCCGGCCGCCCAAACCGTCGATCGGGAGCTGATCGCCACCGCACCCTCGGATCTGTTCGCCATGGTCGGCGCACTCCAACAGAACAACTTCATGATTCCGAGCTTGCACATGACCATCACGTGGACAGGTGTGCTCGGAGACACCACTCCCAATCTGGCCGGACTTCTCAGTGCTTCAGGAGCTGCCTCGGATCTTTATTACAACTTCTTCCGCATCCTGATGAGCGGAGTCGAGGACGTACACGTTCCGGATCCCGGCCCGTATACGGCACCTCCTGAAGACTTCAACCTCGATCCACTCAACTACCTCAGTCCGTTCGAATTGTTGACCGATTACTTCCCGAACACGAACTGCAACGTCATCTTCTGTGACGGAACTATTCCATCGGAAGGCACAGCGGAGAATCTCAACGCAGTGACGAACTACGTGGGCCAGTTCCGACCCTGAGACCGCAATCAATGCGGCGCCGCCTGAGCGCCCGAACGTTGCTCTCGGTTATTTGAAGAAACGGCGCAGCTCGTCGGCCATCTCGGCTCGCACAGGGGCACCGGATATGACGACGTCGACCATGGTGATTGACGTATGCGTGTGACCTCGGGCCGTGATGTGGGTCGCCCGAGTACCTGCCTCATTGAGTGCGGCGGCATAGGCAGCTCCCTCGTCCCGAAGAGGATCGAACTGTGCTGTCACGATCATGGCCGGCGGAAGGTCCGACAAATCTCCCCGGATCGGCGAGGCACGCGGATCGCTCCGACTTTCCTCATCGGCATACTGATCCCAGAACCAGCGCATGAGCGACGCCGTGAGGAAATAGCCTTCGCCATTTTCAGCGTAGGAAGGACGGCTGAAATCGGCATCGGTCACCGGAGTGAGCAGCAGTTGTCCGCTGATGTGTGGTCCGCCGGCGTCGCGTGCCATCTGACACACCACTGCGGCCAGATTCCCTCCGGCACTCCATCCGGCCACGGCGAGCTGTCCGGGGGCACCGCCTAGCTCGGCGGCATTGTCTGAGATCCACTCCAGTGCCGCCCAGGCGTCGTCGACGGCCGAAGGGAAGCGAGATTCCGGGGCGTGCCGGTAGTTGACCGATATGACGACGCAGTCCGCACGATCACACAGGTCGCGGCAGAGGGAGTTATCAGTCACGTGATTTCCGATGGTCCAGCCCCCACCGTGGAAATAGGCCACCAGAGGATGCGGTCCGATGGAAGCCGGGCGGTAAAGCCGATACTCCAGTGCTCCGCCAGGTCCTGGAAACTCGCCGTCGATGATCTGGCCAACTTCAGGCCCCGGTGGAGACTGAGCCGCGGCGATCTCCATGAAGGCACGGGCGCCTTCGGCACCAATGGTCTCCAGTGGTGGGACGCCCAACAGGGCCAGTGTCTCGAGAACCAACTGGGCGTCGGGCTGCAAGCGACGAACGACGCCGTCATTGCAGACCGTGCCGTTGGGGCCAGAGAAAGTGAAGCCGAGATAACCCTTGGCCACGATTTCGTCGCAGGCGGCCCGGTAGAAGTCGACTCCGCCCCCGTAGGGCATGAATACCCTCGGCTTGCCGGGAATGTTGGCGCCCATGTACCAAGAGTCCGTACCCTCGGCCAACGACAGGGACGCGCAGTCCTGCACATGTTGATTCCATCCGGCCTCGGCCACTGGCGTGGGCTCAACGGCATCAAACCCTTGCTGGCGCATGTAGTCGAGGCAATCGGCAATCCAGTCCACGTGTTGCTCAATTGAGACAACCATGTTGGAGAGGACGGAAGGGCTTCCCGGGCCGGTTACGGCAAAGAGGTTGGGAAAACCCTCGGTGGTCAGACCCAAGTAGGTCGATGGCCCATGGGCCCATCTCTCCTTGAGGGTCGTTCCGTCCCGGCCCGTGATGTCCACCGATACGAGTGGCCCGGTCATGGCATCAAATCCAGTGGCGAACACGATGGCATCAAAGGTCAGCGATTCGTTGTCAGTGTCCACTCCTGATTCGGTGATGGACACAATCGGGTGTTTCTTGAGATTGATCAACTTCACGTGCGGAAGGTTGAACGTCTGGAAGTAGTTGGTGTCGAGGCAAGGTCGTTTGGTGCCGAAGGGATAGTCCTTGGGACACAGATCTTCAGCGACTTCCGGGTCCCCCACAACGGAGCGGATCTTCTCTCGCAGCATGTCCGCCACAATCTCGTTTGAAGCGAGATTGAAGCTTTGATCGGCGAAGACGCCCAGAATGGGAAACAGCTCACCAAGCTCCCACGCGTCTTCGAAACGCTGGCGCCTGACCTCGTCGTCGGCCAACACACCCATGATGGTGGTGACTTCGCCCGGCACCCCACCTCGGGACAAGCGGGCTGACGCCCGGTACGCGTCTCGGTCCTTGGCGATCTCGGCCAGACGCTCCGCCGACGGTGGACCGTTGTGCGCTGGGATGGAGAAGTTTGCCGTTCGTTGGAACACGGTGACCTGAGCCGCTTCCTGCGATATAAGAGGGATGCTCTGAATGCCCGATGAGCCCGTCCCAATGACCGCCACTCGTTGACCGGTGAAGTCGACCCCTTGGTGGGGCCACTGGCTGGTGAAGTAGACACCGCCGCCGAATCGCTCAACGCCCTCGATGTCGGGCGTCTTCGGGGCCGAAAGGCAACCGCTCGCCATAATGAAATATCGGCAGGACACTTCTTCACCTTGGTCTGTCGTGACATGCCACCGATGCAGTGCCGGATTCCATGCCGCACTCTTGATCCGGGTGTTGAAGCTGATGTGACGACGGAGGTCGTAACGCTCGGTGACGTGTTCGAGATAGGCGAGGATCTCGGGCTGGGTGGCGTATTTCTCTGACCAGGTCCACTCCTGTTCGAGCTCCGGATCAAAGCTGTAGCTGTAGTCAGTGGTGGGGATGTCACATCGGGCACCTGGGTAACGGTTCCAGTACCAGGTGCCGCCTACGTCACCGGCGCCCTCGAAACCAACCACGGAAAGACCGAGCTGCCGCAAGCGGTGGATCAGATAGAGCCCAGAGAATCCAGCCCCGACCACCACGACATCCGGACCCGCCGCTTCAACTGTGGATCCGCTCACTTCAGCTACCCCCTCGGTCGCCTGTGCCCTGCTGCCCATTGCATGGCAGCGGGACGAATTATGCCTGAATCTTGTCCAGCCAGACCTGGGTCCTCATGCTGGCGGTTATCCCGGGAGCACCATGCGATTATCCAGAGCGCCGTGGCCCACACTTGCGGCAGAATCAGGGCGTGTTGACACGCAAATCGGGCTATCTCAGGCCTCGGAAGGCCCCCGTTCCAGATGCTTCCAATCAGCTCCAGGATGACGGGTACACGATCATCCCCCAGGTGTTGGGCGAGGAAGAGGTCGCAGCCCTCATTGTTGAAGTCAAGCGCGTCTTTGACGAGTACCCGCCCGATGTCCGTGACGACAACGACACCGAAGAACGCCAAGCGCCGTTCCGCTACGAAATGCTGAACCGAAGTGGACTTGTGCAGCAGACCATCGGGCACCCTCGAATACTCGAGACGATCGAACCGCTCCTTGGAGAGGATTGCCACGTCATTGCCAACACGACGTGGTGGCAGCCGTCCGGCAGCAACGATCACCTGGGCCGCTTCTGGCATATCGATGGTGGTCCGCATATCCCCCGGGACCCCAGCATCCCCTGGGACAGCCGGATCCCGTACCCGATCTTTGCCATCGCCGCCCACATCTATCTCTGGGATTGTCCCGTTGAAGCTGGCGCCACCGGCGTGATCCCAGGAAGCCACACGTCAGGTCAGCCACCGCCGTTCGAACGGCTGGCCGACGAGACGCTGTCATGGGAAGGCCGGCCTGCGATCCCAGTGGTGGCTCAGGCAGGCGACGTGGCCCTTTTCGTCTCTGACATCTGGCACCGCCGTCTACCCCCGGGCGATCATGATCCTGGTCGGATGTTCATCCAGTGTCACTACGGACGCCGTGACATTGCCCAACGTATCCGTCCCACATCATCGGTAAATCACCTCAGTCCGGAAACGTTGTCCCGGGCCGAGTCGGACCGCGAGAAGACGTTGGTCGGCTACCACCAACCCGGCTTTTACGACGGCTGATCCTGGCAAATCGCCTTGTCGACCCCATTTGAGACCGTCGGCGAATTCATCGATGTTTCTATACGAGCGTGGTCCAGCACTGACACTGCGCCGCTGGGACGCTTCTTTAACGATGCGTCGGTGAACCAGAACATGCCCATGGACGCAGTGGTGGGCCGCGACGCCATTCTGATGGAACTGACCAACTTCATCGCTATGGGCGGAGATGTCGAGGTCGAGATCAGCCACCTCATGACCGATGGGCGATAGGTGATGACCGAGCGAATCGACCATTTCTCCAAGGGAGGTCAGACCGTTTCATTACCCGTCATGGGCATCTTCGATGTGCAGGACGGCGTCTTTGCCGCGTGGCGCGACTATTTCGACCTCAGTCAATTCACCTCGGCCGTGGCTGACCTCTTGTGATGCGTCACCGCACCTCTCCTGCCCCTGCCTCTTGACCGACATGGGAGATCCGAGAACTGATTGCATCCATGGAGCACCTTTCTGTCGCAGATTTGGTCCACACTTCCTGCTGAGTAGGGACAGGCACGACCTCGCTAACCTTTCGTGATGGCGCTCCTACGCAAGGCTGCTGTTCTGTGCTTTCCTTCGCTGGTACTGGCCACCGTGGTGGCTGGTCCTGTCGGAGCGTCTCCCGGTGGTGCTCCCCTCCCCCTGGCAAAGGTGACTGCGCTTTCCTTGCCGTCGGTCATGCCCGGTTTGGCCCGACTCGGAAAAGTGGTGGCTTCAGTCACGTCGATCACACCAATCGACTTCTCCGTCCTGGTCAAGGGTCCTCATGATGCCGAGTTGCCAGCACTGGCCAGCGCGGTCAGTGATCCCACCAGCTCGCTCTTCCGGCATTTTCTGTCCCGGTCTCAGATCGTCAGCGAATACGACCCACCGACTGCATCGACTGACGCTGTGGTGGCTGGCCTCAAGGCGCTGGGCATCAACGTCATCCGCACGAGCTCGGACGGCAGGCTGGTCGACGCACAAGCGACTGCCGGATTACTCAGCACAGTGCTGGGCCTCCGCTTCGGGTATGTGAAGGCATCTCACTACGCCACAGAGCGTGTCGCTCTCAACCAGCCGCTGTTCCCAGCGGTACTCCGCCCACTGATCTCTGACGTCATCGGCCTTAGTGCGACGCCAGTCGATGATTTTGCTACGCCGCCGCCGGTCGTCATCACTAATGCTCCGTCTCCGGCCTATTTCAACGCACGACCCTGCGCTGACTACTTCAACCAGACGCAATCGAGCGCGCAACCCACCTACAAGGGCAAGGACCTGCCGGTCACCATCTGTGGCTACACCCCGACGCAAATACGAGACGCCTACCGCGTGCCAGAAACGAACCTCACCGGCCAAGGCGTACGCATCGGCATTGTGGACGACTACAGCTCTCCCACCATGTTGTCCGATGTCAACAACTATTCAGCCCTCAATGGACTTCCCCCCCTGCCGAGCAGTCACTACGTCGATCACAGCGACTTCCTGGCCCAACATGTGCCCGAGATCGAGATCAACACCCCACCAAGCGTCTTGGGCACCCTTCCCGGCGAGAGTCCACAGGAGTGGTCCGAAGAGCAGTCCCTTGACGTCGAGATGGAGCACACCATGGCTCCCGATGCCACTATTGAGTACTACGGCGGCGACCAAGGCCTGGGCATTCAGCCCCTCGAAGCCGAGTTCTCCATTGCCATCGCCGAGGATCAGGCCCAATTCATTTCCGACAGCTGGGGCATCGAAGAAACCGATGAACTCGTGACCCCGGCCGACTTCGTATGGATGAGCCTCGAACTGGACTTGGGCGCCCTTGAAGGGATCGGGGCGTCGTTTTCTACCGGTGACGACGGCGACAACATTGAGGCCAACGATGTGAAGACAGCCGATTTCCCGGCCTCCAATGACATGGGCACCGCCGTCGGTGGGACCACCTTGGTCATCGGCCCGAACAACGGTTACTACGGCGAGACCTACTGGGGCACCCGGGAAGAACCCGAGACCAAGGCGGGGACCGGATGGGATCCAACATCGAAGTCGGAGGGTACCGGCCCAGCAACGGGGCCCGGCACGTTGGCCGGCGCCGGCGGAGGTGGTGTGTCCGATGAGTACGCAGAGCCATCCTGGCAAAAGCCGGTCGTGCCAAAAAACCTGACTACTCAGCACTACACCAGCCCTGACGGCCAGAACACCAACGACGTCACCTCCCCCGGTCGAGTGGTACCCGACATCAGCCTCGTCGCCGACTCGACCACCGGTGTGCTGGTTGGCCAGACCCAGACCGACATCAACGGAGCGGCTCGCTACAGCGAGTTCAGGCTCGGGGGAACGTCGGTGTCCAGCCCTCTGTTCGCCGGCTTGATGGCCTTGGCCATCCAGCACAACGGCGGCAGGGACATCGGCTTCGTGAGTCCGGCGATGTACAAGGCTTTCGTCACCAGTCCCAACGGCTTCCGCGATCCTTCGTTGGGACGCAACCTGGTGACGGAACGTCCGGACTTTACGAACACGCAGAATCCGGCCAGCACGGTCATCTATCACTTGCGTCTGCTCGGGCAACTGAGCTCGCTCCATGATCTCAAGGGTTACGACGACTCAACTGGATTGGGAACCCCGTGCGCATCGGTGTTCATTGCGGCGATCGTGGCACCGACGGTATCGGCAGGCGCCGCTCCCGGCTGCGGCGAGCCGCTGACGACGACGTCCAACGCGGTACGAGGAACGAGTACATCGTCCCCGCAGGGATCGGTACGTGCTGTGAAGTCACCTGACTTGAGTGACGCAGCGAGCAGCGAGGTCGCCACTCAGATCTACACATGGGTGGCCAACGCCATTCGGCTCGGCCTGGGTTTGCCAGGCTAAGCCCATCGTCAGGTTTCAGGTGGAGCGCTTCGGTTCAGCGCCTTTGACGCTGGTCCGGAACATCTCGCGTCGGACGCCCGAATAGTCGTTCAACGCATTGTGCATGGTGCATCGGTTGTCCCAGATAGCCAGGGTGTGTACGGCCCATCGAAGACGGCAGGTGAAGTTCTCGTTGATGCTGTGGCGATTGAGGTAATCAAGAAGCGACTGCGACTCGAACGGCGTCCAGCCTTCGAACCGTGTCGTATAGACCGGATTGACATAGAGGGCTGATCGTCCGGTCACCGGGTGGGAGATCACCGCCGGGTGCACATGTTCTCGATACGCCTCGGCCGATGGCGCAATGTCCATGGACGTCAGATCCTTCACCTTGTCCAAGAGTCCCCCGGTGCCATACGCCATGCCGGCAGAGTGCACGGCATTCAGCCCCGCCAACGTTGACTTGAGACCGCTGGAGAGGGTCTCGTAGGCCAGATACTGGTTGGACCAGATCGTGTCGCCACCATGGTCGGGCACGTCCCAGGCATGCAACAGCGTGTATGACGGTGGTGCCGGCAGGTAACTCAGATCGGAATGCCAGGCGTTAGCGAAGTTCAGTGCGTCGTCGCTCTCCTTGACGACGCGGATGACATACGGTCGATCCTCCAAGGGATTGACGAACGGTGTGGCGTCGCGCCCACCGAGCAAGTCGGTGATCCGCTCCAGGTCATCGAGCGAGATCTGCTGTTCCGGCAGGAACACCACCAGGTAATCGGCCAGCGCTTGTCCCAATCCCGCCAATTGCTCGCTGTTCACGACGTTGGAGAGGTCGATGCCGGTCACGGTGGCGCCAAGGACTCCAGCGACGGGTTCCACCACGAGTTTGCTGTTACCGATCGAGGTCATCAGTTCCCCCAAACGAACGATGACAGCCGATCAGATATCTGCATCACACAGCGACCGGCAACGAACATTTTCACGGCTTCAACCCCCCGAGGTCGACAGCGATCCATCAGGGGTCAATCGTAGACCGGGCGGCGGATTTTGCTACGTTCGAACTGGTGGGACGGTGCCGTCAATGAAACCCACGATACGGACTGGCTTGGCCACGTCCTTCCTGTCGATCGTCGCATTGATGCCGGGTGTGACCACTGCCGGTGCCGCAACGTTGCCGGTCCGGGTAGCGGCCGTACCCTCAACGGTGCGAGAACCCAGCAGCCTGGTCGATCCCATTGACGGGACGGGCACGGGGTCCGTGAACCCGGGCACCGTCGGCGAATTCCCCGGTGCCGATGTGCCGTTCGGGATGATGCAGTGGAGTCCTGACACGACGCCCAATGCAGCGCAATCGGGTGGGCTGTACTCCTATGCCGATTCGCAGATCACCGGATTCAGCCTCACCCACTTGAGTGGCACCGGGTGCGCCGCTTACGGCGACATGCCCATCCTTCCCACCTTGGGCTCGGTAGGGACCTCGCCCGAGAGCACCTCCGATTCATTTGCTCACAATGTGGAGCATGCATCTCCCGGACAATATGAGGTCCGCCTCAATCACTCCACTATCTCGGCTGCCCTGAGCGTCACCACTCGAACTGGCATTTCGAAGTTCACCTTTCCTCGGTCTAACGACGCCAATCTGCTTTTCAAGGTCTCTGGCAGTTCGAATCCCGTTTCGGCGGCGCGAGTGCAGATCTCCGGTAAGCACACGGTTAGCGGCCAGGTGACCAGCGGACAGTTCTGCGGTACCGGGACCAACTACACCCTGTATTTCGAAGCCGAGTTCAATCGTTCGATCTCTGCCGACGGCACCTGGAACAGCGCGGGAGTAGCGCCCCAGCAGTCCGATTGCCGAGGTCCGACCTGTGGCGCCTATGTGTCGTTCAACACCCAGAGCAACCCCACCGTCCTCATGAAGGTGGGCATCTCCTTCGTCAGCGTCCGCGATGCCGCCGCCAACCTTCACTCTGAAGACCCGGAATGGTCGCTGCAGCGAGTGGAATCGGCAGCCACCAATCAATGGAATCAGCTCCTGGGCCGGGTGGCCATCGGTGGAGGCACCCGAGCTGAGCAGCGGACCTTCTACACGGCGCTCTATCACTCGCTCCTTCACCCCAATGTCGTAAGCGACGACAACGGGCGGTACATCGGTGATGACGAAAGGTTGCATCAGTCCCGCTCTCGACCGCAATACGCCAACTTCTCGGAGTGGGACATCTACCGAAGTGAGATCGAGCTTGAATCGCTCGTCGCTCCGCAGCAAGTGAGCGACATGGTGCAATCGTTGGTCAACGACGCGACGCAGGGTGGTTGGTTGCCCAAGTGGGCCATTGTCGATGGCGATGCATCGCAGATGAACGGCGATTCGGCCGACCCCATCATTGCCGCGGCCTACGCCTTCGGTAGCAGGGATTTCAATGTGGCGGCCGCCCTGAAGGCGATGGTCAAAGGGGCGACGCGGGATGAATCGGGCCATGGGCTGGAAATTGAACGTCAATATCTGAGTCAGTACCTGTCACAGCACTACGTCAATGCCGGATCATTGGATCTCACGTCCATCAACTACTCAATTGGCGGCTCCGTTACCCTCGAGTACGCCATAGACGACTTCGCCATCGCACAGATGGCACTGGCTCAGGGAGAACATTCCCTCTACGAGACCATGATGTCGCGAGCGCACAACTGGGAGTACCTCTTCAATCCGTCCACCGCCTATGTCCAAGCTCGCAATCCCGACGGCAGTTTCCCCCCCGGACCGGCCTTCCAGTTCTCTCAACTCGAGGCCGGTGGCCAGAACGGCTTCGAGGAAGGGAACGCTGTCCAATACACCTGGTCCGTCCCGCAGGACCTGGGCGCCCTGGGCACTCTCATGGGTGGCGACCAGCAGGCGGTAAAGGAACTGAACTCGTTCTTCACACACCTCAATGTCAGTCGGTACTTTCCCTATGACTGGGCCGGCAACGAACCCAGTCTGTGGACGCCGTGGGAGTACGACTTCTTTGGAGATCCGTCAGGAACTCAAAAGACGGTGCGGGACATTGTGAACACCCTTTACGCCGACGCACCCGTCAATGAGCCCGGGAACGACGACCTCGGCGCCATCTCGTCCTGGTATGTGTGGGCCGCCATGGGGATGTATCCGGTGACGCCGGGGTCGGCTGATCTCGAGTTGGGCAGTCCTTTGTTCCCCATCATCAAGCTGATCCTGCCCGATGGACATCATCTGATCCTCAAATCTCCGGCGGCCAACGCGGCGACGCCGTACATCAACTCGATCCGGGCTCAAGGAGTCACTCCGCCCACGGTCGCCCCGGCGTGTGGTTCATCGTCTGGTCGAGCCGAGACGAGCAGCGGCGAGTGGAACATCCCTTGGCTGCCATCCACCATCCTGAAAACCGGTGGAACCCTGACATTCACACTGTCCAAGCACCCGTCGAAATGGGGCTCGAATCCCGTCGGGAGCCCGCCCTCTTACAACACCGGCGTACTTCCGGCCGTCGGCTACTCGTTTCCAAGTGGCGCCACCTCGGTCGCGGTTGGACAGACCGCCTCTCTGGCGCTGGGTGTTCGACAGGCCGCCGCCGGCTCGACCTCGGTCCACTGGTCGGTGGCCGATGATGAGGGTCTCTCCGTCGCCCCGACCAGTGGAACCTTCACCCTTGGCCGCTCCACATGTGCCGTAGGTGACGCATCACAGACGCTGCATGTCGTCCCCACTACATCGGGCGCTCACGTGCTCCACATCGATCTCACCTCGGCCAGCGGTCAGTCCCTACCGGCCGTCACCGTCGACATCAGTTCGACCCAATAAGGCGACCGGCTAAAGCAAGCCGCTGGGACGAGGGCGGGGTGGTCCAGGCTCTTGCGTTGGCATGCGCTGCACTTGGGGCATGAGGGGTGCCGGCAGGTGCATCTGCTCCCAGTAGGCCACCCACGCCAACAATGAGGTATTTGGCAATTCCGGCACCGTGAGGTCGGCTGTGGCCGCGAAGTTAAGGAGGCTGGTGAGGTCACCCACGGTGTTCCGGCGCCATTGGCTGACGTAGGGCACCTCCACTCCGAATTTCTTCTCCAAGAAGAAGAGCACCGATGTGTGGTCGTGCACCACGCTTGAGCACAGGCCGCCCCGACTGAAGGGCGAAATCATCATCATGGGCACTCGGAAACCCAGACCGACTGGTCCTGGAATCCCGAAGGAGCTCTCCGGGTTTTCAATGTCCCCGGACAAGCTCAAGAATTCACCCGGTGTGCCCAGCGGCGGCGTTGGCGGCACCACGTGGTCGAAAAACCCATCGTTCTCATCGAAGTTCAGGATCAACACGGTCTTGGCCCAGACCTTGGGGTCGGCCATGAGCGCGTCGAGGACCTGCGCCGTGAAGTTGGCGCCGTTACTGGGCGCAGCTTCGGGGTGCTCAGAGTTGAGGTAACTCCCGACGATCCACGACACCTGGGGCAGATTGCCGGACACGACATCCTGACGGAGCTTCTCGGCCAGGGCCGGACCATAGGGTTGGCCCTTCGGAGTGGGGATGAACGAGTTACCCCGGCGATAGAGATCGGTCTTCGTGTCGTTGAATCCCTTGAAGAAGGGGAGCATGTTGTCGGTGAAGTTGTCCACCTCTTGATAGAGGTACCAGTCAATGCCTGCTCGCTGCAGTCGCTCTGGATAGCTCTCCCAATGCAGCTGACCGTTGAACTGTGAGTTGTCGATGCACGGTCCCCCGCCCAAGGTGCCATCCGGGTCGATGGTTCCGGACATGTGCATGATGCGGTTTGGGTTGGTTGGACCGAAAACCGAACAGTGGTACGCATCACAGATGGTGAATGCATCAGCCAGGGCGTAGTGATATGGAATGTCGGCTCGCGTGAAGTACCCCATGGTGAGCGGCCCGTAGTTGGTCACCGGAATCGAATCCGGCAGTCGATCGAGGACGTCATCCGCCAGACGATGCGACGTGACGAATCCATCCATCAACCCTTGGTTCCAGCTCATGTGCTGCACCGACCAGGCGTGGCTGAGATCCTCGGCGTTCTGCGCACTTGTCGTCTTCGAATCGAGATGCCACGGCAGGACGTAGGGCAGGTCCGACGAATTCTGCAGGAGGTCAACGTCGGGCTGTTGGAAGACTGACAGCCCATCAGATCGGCTCATGGCCCGAGGATCAGAGAATCCCCGCACGCCGGAAAGAGTGCCGAAATAGTGGTCGAACGAGCGGTTCTCCTGCATCAAAATGACCACGTGCTCTATATCGGAGAGGGAACTAGCACCACTGGTGGCCGCTCCGGCCAAGCCCGATGTGCTCGACGCTGCACTCCCCGCCACCATCGCTGCCGTCCCCAGCACGGCTCCAGCCGTCAATAGCTCCCGGCGCGAAATCAACCGATCCGTTCGACGACCTCCGTGTTCGGGCCTATCGGGCATCGAGCTTGCTCCTATTTGTGCGGGCACCGTTCGGAGCCTGAGCGAAGGGGTTGGACCTGAATGTAGGGCCGAGTTCTGTCCGTCACGAAATCAGCGGGAGTCTGTTCGCGTGGCGATCACGAAGCCATCACCCTTAGGCTTCCAGTGCTCGCATTGCCCTTCGGTAGGCCACCATTTGACTGTTTTCCCAGTTCAGGCCCTTCAGCCAACACTTATCTGCTTCATAACTTTTCCTGACCTGGCATACAGGTGGGGGGAGTCAAATGACTCCAGCACACGACCCCCTTCGTGGTGACGTTCGACTGAGGAGATGCAATGACCGACGACGAGTTCGAGCAAGCGAACGAAACTGGCCCCACCGAAACAGTGTCGGCCACACCACCTACCGACGTCACCGCCGAAATCCCGGCGCCGGTCGTACCGCCGGCTGCGGCGCCGTACGGCTACTTCCCACCCCCCATGCCGCCTGCCCCAACCCCGTCGGGCAGCTCCATGTTCGGTGGACCCCCACCTCCCGGGCCAGGGTATCAAGGTGCTCCCCCGGCCGGCCGGCCCTACTGGAGCTTGCCGGTGGTTCCGCCCACTCCCCCGGCGCGGGGACACGGACTGCGCAATGCCGCGCTGGTGACAGGAGCGGCCATCATCGCCCTGGGCGCCGGTATCGGTATTGGGCACTCCGCCTGGACCAAGGTCACCTCACCGGCCTCCTCGACCCCGGCGACACACGGCTTCACTCCACAAAATGGATCAGGAAGCTCCGGATCGTCGCAGACGGTCGGCCCGAGCGATGTGTCGGCTATCGCCAAGAAGGTGGATCCGGGCTTGGTCGACATTGATACCTCGCTGGCTTACCAGCAGGAGGAGGCAGCCGGGACTGGCATTGTGCTCACGCCCAATGGCGAAATTCTGACGAACAACCACGTCATTGACGGTGCCACCACTATCAGTGTCACCGACATTGGGAATGGGAAGACCTACAGCGCCAGCGTCGTGGGTTACGACCGCACGCAGGACATCGCAGTGCTTCAGCTGCACGGGGCTTCTGGGCTGAAAACGGCCACCATCGGTGACTCATCCAACAATGCAGTGGGCGAGGACGTCGTGGGCATCGGCAATGCCGGCGGAACGGGCGGCACGCCCAGCGCGGCCGGCGGCACCATCACCGCGTTGGGCCAAGCCATCACCGCCAGCGACGAAGGTGACGGGAGCTCCGAGCAGCTGACCGATTTGATCCAGACCAACGCCGACATTCAGGCCGGCGACTCGGGCGGCTCGCTCGTCAACGCATCAGGCAAGGTTGTCGGCATCGACACCGCCGCTTCTGATGGATTCACTTTCGAGTCCGAAGGCGACAGTGAGGGCAATCAGGGCTACGCCATCCCGATCAATAACGCCATCGCCATCGCCAAGGAGATTGAGGGGGGATCCACTGCATCCGCCGTTCACATTGGTGCGACCGGCTTCCTCGGCGTGTTGGTGCAGACGGTGTCGAGGTTCGGCAGCAGCGGCCTCGGGAATTCATCCTCACCGGGGGCAACGGTGGCCGAAGTGGTCACGAGTTCGCCCGCCCAGGAGGCGGGCCTGGCTCAGGGTGATGTGATCACCTCGGTCAACGGCAAGACCGTGACCACACCGGAGTCCCTGACCGGTTTCATCGCGCCGTTCCACCCCGGGGACAAGGTCACCATCGGATGGACAGACTCAACCGGGGTGGGTCACACCGCCACGGTCACGCTGACCTCGGGCCCGCCGCAGTAATTCACGTCGATCGCTTAGACTGAGCGTTGTTGTCTGGCCTGTTTTCCCGCAGGTCAGGCAACAACATCTCCAGGCGCCTCGGAGCGCCAGCAAGGACGAAATGACGATCGACCACGAACGGCAAGACGTCGAATCACCAATCTCGGACGAAGAGCTGACAGAACTAGCCCTGGCGGCCGATCCGACCGCCCCACTCAGCGACGACGCCGTCCCATTCCAGGTGCACCTGGCTCAGTTCGCGGGCGCACTTCCTCAGTGGTACATGCCTGTGGCTACGGCCGGAACTGGACCGAGATGGCGGACACCGGTGGTGATCACTGTTATCTCGGCCTTCCTATTGATCGAGGCGCTCGGTCTCTGCAACACCTACGGATCATTGGGCTGGGCATAGTCCAACCGCTGCGCTTCGGGAAGCAATCAGCCAGGCCCTAAGGGCCACAGTCCTACGGCTTGCCGGCTTCCACCCAGCCAGTGACCCGAGCATCACTGATGCGACGAGCCGTTTCCATGTTGGCCCAGGAGCGAAAGCGCTTCTTTTCATCGCTACTCAGCTTCGAAAAAAGGGTCTGGTCGCCCGTTGACCCCGCGGGACGTGGGGCTCGGGTCTTCGCCCCGGAGGCGCTAGGACGTCCCTTGTCAATAAACGGCTTAAATGCAGCCCGGATTTGAACACCATTGGCGCTATTGACATCGATTTCATACGCCTTACCGTCTAACGAAAAATAGACGGTCTCAACTGCATCGCCGCCATCAATGTCGTCTGTCAGCTTTACTACGACTATTTTTGCCATGCATTTATAATGTCATACGCAATCAATCTTTACAAACCGTCTATAAGACCCCCCAAAATATTGGCCCAAAGAATCTAGGTACACTTCTAGGACTGGCCAATCGTTTTGCTAAATCGGCCAATCAGTCCTTCTCACTCCCTAGGGCGAATTACCCCTTGTAGCCTCATTCTTTCTCTCTCTTACCCTTCAGTCGGATCTCGGCGCGCCCAGCCTTGAGGCCTATGGGAATGAGCTGACGGTTGCAGCGGCCACAATGGTGCAATGGCTCGCCGGCGAAGTACCAGACACGGCTCGAGGTCCTTTTCAATCGGATCGCATTGGCGGTCGGATGGCGCCCCAAAGTCAACCTTTCATTCTCAAGGCGAGGCCATGAGCGTGGCCGACCAACGACGGTATGAAACTGGCGTGTCCCTGAACGTCTATCAATGTGGCTTTTGTCAGGGTTGGCACATGGGCAGTGCCGAGAACCGTGAGGATTGACGATGAGTGACAGCATCGAGAGCACCGACGACGAGTTCGTGGCCTGGATTGATCATGTCGGCCATTGCCCAGAGTGCCGTTTCGATTGGGATGAAGCAGATTTCGATGACCTGGTCGGTCAGTGCGTACGGGGCGTGGCCGTGTTCGGCGGCGCGCTCTCACGCATCGACCCCACCGTTGCCGTCGGGCCCGGGTTGTGGTCGGCCAGCCGGTACGTCTGGCACACGGTTGACGTGCTTCGCTTCGGTACCGAGCGCCTATGGACGCTCAGTGCCGACCCGTCCTTTGGGGTGCCGTCATGGGATGAGAACGCCATGGCGGAATGTCGATCGTACGACGAGCTCTCGCCCATCGTCGGACTCATCGCCCTGATTGCGGCCGCCCGGTCCTGGCGGACGGCGGCTCTCGAGGCACCCCATGACGTCGACACACCCCACCCCGAGGCGGGCGCCGTCTGCGCCTTCGACATCGTCCAGCGCAACGCCCACGAGGTGTGTCATCACTTGTGGGACATTCAGCGCGGTCTGCCCGAAATCATTTCTCCCGGGTGAGCCCCGATCCTGACGACCTTCCGGAACGTCGATTCGAGAAATGGCGGCGGCGTTCGGCCATTGGCAGCATTGCCACCGGCATCGCGCTCGGCCTGCAGGACATCTTCCAGCCCTCGAACAACGAACCGGTGTTGACCGCCGAGGCACCGGGAGACCCACCCGATTCCGATCAGAAGCTCAGGGTCATCCTCGACCCCGAAGATCCGACCAAGTCGATCGCCATCGTGCCTAACGAAGACTGAACCCACCCCGGGCTGGGTTGACCTGGGATTGAGACGGACGTACTATCTCTTATATCGGACACAGTGTCCGATTCTCAAGAGGAGCTGTCCGAGCATGTCTGACACGCTGTCCGATCTCGATCCAGTCGACCTGGCCGACTCCCGCACCTTTGTGCCCAAGGTTCCCCATGAGTGGCTGACCTACCTGCGCCAGAACGACCCCGTGCACTGGATCGACGAGCCGGGAGGCTCGGGATATTGGGCCGTCACCAAGTACGAAGACTGCGTCACCGTGAACCGCGACTTTGAGCGCTTCAGCTCGGCTCGCAAGGGCACCATGCCCTTCGAGCTCGGTGAGGACGAGATCGCCCAGCAGAGCCTGATGATGCTCAACATGGACCCGCCGCTGCACACCCGCTACCGCCGTCTGGTGAACAAGGGATTCACCCCGCGCATGGTGAGGGATCTCGAAGAAAGCATCCACCGCGCCACCGACAACATCATCGACCAGGTCATCGAGAAGGGTGAGGCCGACTTTGTCACTGACATTTCCGCAGAGCTCCCACTGCAGGTAATCGCCGAACTGCTCGGCGTCCCACAGGAAGACCGTCACAAAATGTTCGACTGGTCCAACCGGATGGTCGGTAACGAGGACCCCGAATATCAGCTCGGTGCCGAGATCGCCCTTGGTGCCGCCATGGAGCTCTACGCCTACGCGTCGGAGTTGTTTGGCCAGAAGCGCATCAATCCGCACGAGGACCTCATGAGTGTGCTCACCACGGTCGAGGTGGAGGGCGAGCGACTGAGCGAGATGGAGCTGGAGCTCTTCTTTCTCCTTTTAACGGTGGCCGGTAACGAGACCACCCGGAATCTGATTTCTGGTGCCATGCACACTTTCTTTCAGTTCCCCGACCAGTGGGAACGACTGCGCCAGGACCGCTCGCTGCTCCCGACCGCCATTGAAGAGATGTTGCGTTATGTCTCCCCCGTCATGAACTTCGCCCGAACGGCAATGTGTGACCTCGAGCTCAGCGGCACCGCTATCAAGGAGGGGGACAAGGTCGTCTTCTACCATGCGTCCGGAAATCGGGACGAGGCGATCTTCGAGAATCCCGAGACCTTCGACGTGGGCCGGGACCCCAATCCCCACATCGCGTTCGGTGGTGGTGGTCCCCACTTCTGCCTCGGAGCCAACTTGGCGCGCATGGAGATCAGGGTCATGTTCGAGCACTTGCTCGACCGCGTGCCCGACATCCACCAAGATGGCGACGTGCAGAGGCTGCAGTCGATGTTCATCAATGGTGTCAAGCACCTGCCGGTGGCCTTCACTCCGGCCGCCCGTCTCAGCCTGTAGCTTCCACCCCTTCTTAAGGAGACCAATGCCGCGCCGCTCCCCCGACGCTCTCAAGGATGTCATCAGGGACTTCCGGCGGGATCAGATCATCGAGACTTCGCGCCGGCTGTTCGGTGAGCGGGGCACGACCGAAGTGTCCATGGATGAGATCGCCAGCGAAGCCGGCGTGGCTCGATCCACCGTCTACGTCTACTTCGCCAACCGGGACGAGTTGCTCCAGGCCTGCGTCCAGTCAATGTACGACCAGATCAAGGACACCATCTCCGTACTCTTCGAGGATTCGGCCGCACCGATGGAACGACTGCATGCCCTCGTGTTGGGCGTGCTGGAGCGCATTGACGAAAGCCCCGCTTTCTTTCGATTCGCCATGGCCACCCAATCTTCAACGACGGCCGCCGGTTCGGTCGCAGTCGGCGGCGCGTTGATGTGGATCGGGTTGGACATCATCCGGCTCCTCGACGCCATTCTGGAAGACGGAGTGGCGTGTGGCCTCTTCCCACCAGGGCTCGACCGGGAACGTGCCGTGGTGCTGATCGGTCAGCAGATGTATGGCGCGATCTCAGTTCGGGCCGGCGAGCCAGAACCTGTGCCGGCCGCGCGGGCTGCCACGGAGATCTGCCAATTCGTGGTGCAAGGCTTAGGGGGATGAGGTGAAGTTCGATCTGTGGATGCCTACGGCCAGTCCGATGACCACGTGTGCGCTCCTCGACGCCGTGGCCACCGAGTCCGAAGCACGAGACATCTCTACCCTTTGGGTGGGCGAACACGTTGTGCTCTTCGACCAATACGCCAGCAGCTACCCGTATGCGGCCGACGGCAAGATCCCTGCACCATCGGGCACTGGACTGCTTGATCCCATCGTGACCCTGTCCTACCTGGCCGCTCGCACCCATACGGTTCGACTGGGCACCGCCATGCTGCTGTTGCCACAGCGCAACCCCGTCTACACCGCCAAGGAAGTCTCATCCCTCGACTGGCTCTCCGATGGCCGAGTCGACTTGGGCATTGGCGTCGGCTGGCTCAAGGAGGAGTTCGATGCGCTCAACGTCCCGTGGGCGAAGCGGGGCGTGCGCACCGACGACTACATAGAAGTACTGCGCACCCTGTGGTGTGACGACACGTCCTCGTACAGCGGCTCCACCTATGAGTTGCCGCCCTGCGAAATGTTCCCCAAGCCGATCCAGCAGCCGCATCCCCCGCTGCACTTCGGAGGCGAAACGGATGCTGCACTCCGACGGGTCGCTCGCATTGGGCAGGGCTGGCACACGTTCAATCGCTCACCATCCGAGTTGGCCGAGGGGTTGGCCACGCTCGATGTCCTGCTCGAAGAGGCCGGTCGAAGCCGTGACGAGCTCCGGATCACAGTGTGCCCGTACTTCAACGCGCTCACGCCCGAAATGGTGGAGCAATACGCCCAAGCCGGAGCTGATGCAGTGGCAGCGCTGTTCTTCTGCTTCAGCGCCGCAGACGTGGCCCAGACCTTCGACGGACTCGAGGCCTGCCGAGAGGCCGCCATCGCCACCGAATAGCGGTCGGCGCTGGGGCATCACTACGCTTCGGCGAGTGGCCGCTCCCGATACAGCTTTCGGAGCATTTACCGATGTTGGACCGTGGGAGATAAAGCCGGACGAGCTCGTATGGAAGAAGGGCCTGGCCGAAACCCGGGCCGCACTCCATGCCTCATTGCCCGATTTGGTGCGTCCGGGCAAGATCCCGCCCGGGGCCCGGCTGGGCACCACCATCCGGCACCTGGGTGGAGCGCTGGCACTTTGGTACGCCAAAGAGCGGCGCGAGGGTGGCACCGTCAAGATGGCCGGGATTTCGCGGCGTCTGCGAGTCGCCGCCGAACACCTCGGGCCGACTTACATCAAGCTCGGTCAGATCGTGTCATCCGGTGATGGGATCTTCCCAGCGGAACTGGTAGCCGAGTTCAAGTGGTGCCGCGATCAGGTGACACCCGAGCCCTGGGACGTGGTGTCACAGGTGCTGCGCGAAGAGCTCGGCCGACCGATTACTGATGTGTTCTCCTCCATTGAGCGGATCCCTCTCGCCGCCGCATCAATCGCCCAGGTGCACGCCGCAGTGCTGCTCGACGGGACTGAGGTGGTGATAAAGGTCCAGCGAAAGTCGGTCGCTCGCCTTGTCCATCAGGACCTAGCGGTCATGGCGTGGGTAGCGCCGCATCTGACGGGTCGCATCCCGGTCGCCGCGCTGGCCAATCCTCCGGCTTTGGTGGAGCTCTTCGCCGAGACGATCGTGGAAGAACTCGACTTCCGGCTCGAGGCGGAGAACATGCTTGACGTGGCGGCGACGTTCGCTGAACTGGGCCAGCGGGATTTTGTCATCCCGCGCCCGCACCCGACTCTGGTGACTCGCCGCATGCTGGTCATGGAACGACTAAGCGGATTCAACTTTTCTGACGTGGTGGGGATGAAGGACGCCGGCATCGACACCGAAGCCATCGTGCGCAGCGGGATGATCGGATTCCTCGAGGGCTGCATGATGCATGGCATCTTCCACGGGGACCTCCACGGCGGAAATCTCTTCGTGCTGCCATCGGGCAAGATCGCTCTGTTGGACTTCGGCATCACTGCTCGCCTGAGTGAAGCAAAGCGACTCGCTCTGCTTTCACTTGTCGTATCGGCCACCAACGGCGACATCGCCGGCCAAATCGGCGCCATGCGCGATCTCGGCGCCTTTCCCGCCAACACCGACGTCCAGACGGTCGTCGACCAACTCGGCCTTGAGGGCACTCCAGTGGATCCGACCACGCTTTCCCCCGAAGAGCTGGTGGGCGAGCTCCAGCGATCCATCAAAACGCTGCTGGCACTCGGGGCCAAAATGCCCAAGGAGCTCATGCTGTTCGTCAAGAACCTGATGTTCCTGGACGGCTCGATCGCCACCCTGGCGCCCGATCTTGATCTATTCAGTGAGATCGAAGCGATCTCACTCATGTTTGCCGAGAAGCACGGGGCGCGGATTATGGAGCAGCTCGGTCTGGAGCAGCAGCTCAATTGGGAGCCTGACCTGACCTCGCTGAAAGCTGGGTTCGGCCTCGATGAATCCACCGACCACTTGACCCATCGAGAACTCCAGGACCGCCGAGTCCAGATTCGGCAGAAGTTCGAAGGGCAGGACCGTCCGCGGCGCGGGCGCCGTTGGGCCCGGAAGTAAGCACCTCGACAGCCTCGCGGGGCTCATGTAAAATACTGTTGTAATTGACAGTCTCGAACACCCGAGGCGGCGTACGCAGGAGCGCACAACGTGACCGAGCGTCAACAGGTGATGCAGGACCTCCTGGCTCGATCACACCGGCTGGGAGCAGATCGAGCGGTCACCAACTTCGGCGGCGGGAACACGTCGGCCAAGGCCGTGGAATCGGACCCGGCGACGGGCGAAATGACCCCGGTGCTTTACGTCAAGGGAAGCGGCGGCGACTTGGCCACCTTGACGCCCGATGGCCTCTCGGTCGTCGACCTCCATCGCCTTCGGTCAGCAGCCGCTCGGTACCAGCCGGAAGGGTCTGATGGAGAAGATCAGTTCTCCGATCTGGTTGGGATGTGCTGTTTTGGCGGACCAAGTGCGGCACCCTCCATCGACACGGCCATGCATGGGCTCATTGACCTTCAGCACGTTGACCACCTACATCCTGATTCGGTCATCGCGCTGGCCGCCGCGGCCGACGGTGAAGCATTGGTCAAAGAGTGCTTCGGCGGCGAAGTGGCGTGGGTCCCCTGGCGACGACCGGGCATCGATCTTGCGCTGGAGGTGGCCGAACTTCGCAACAACGACCCTTCGCTGCTCGGTGTCGTACTCGGCGGACACGGGCTCACCACTTGGGGTACGACATCAGACGAGTGTGAAGCGAACAGTTTCGCCATCATCCGTCGAGCCCAGGAGTTCATCGCTCAGACGGGAAAGGTGGACCCATTCGGCCCGATCGTTGCCACCCGCCAAGCGCTGCCGCTCGAAGAGCGATTGCGAGTCGCCGCTCTCTTGGCTCCCGTGGTCCGGTCCATCTGCTCGCAAGACGCCCATCGCATATTGATCTTCTCCGATAGCGAGCAGGTGCTCGACTTCATGGCTCACGCGTCAATGGAGCGTTTGGCCGCACTTGGCACGTCGTGTCCGGATCACTTTTTGCGAACGAAGATTCGACCCCTGGTGTTGGACCTGCCCGCCGGAGCGCCGATAGCCGACGTCACCGATCGGCTGAAAGCACTCCATGCCGACTATCGGAATGACTACGCCGCGTATTACGCGCGACACGCCGATGCATCGTCCCCAGCCATGCGGGGTGCCGATCCGGCCATTGTCCTGATTCCCGGCGTTGGCATGTTCAGCGCGGGTGCCGACGTCGAGACTGCTCGAGTGGCCGGTGAGTTCTACGGCAACGCCATTGCAGTGATGCAAGGATCGGAAGCCATTTCGACGTATGCGCCAATCTCCGAAGCGGAGAAATTCCGAGTCGAGTACTGGGCACTCGAAGAGGCGAAGTTGGCGCGCCGAGCGGCTCCCCGGCGACTCAGTGGAAAGATCGCTCTCGTGACGGGTGCGGGATCCGGCATCGGTCGGGCAATTGCCCTCAGACTTTCATCCGAAGGCGCCTGCGTGGTGGTCACCGATATGGATGTGCCGGCTGCCGAAGACACCGTTTCACTCATCGGGGGAGGAGTCGCCCTTGGACTCAATGTCACTGATTACTCCAGCATCACCGACGCGTTCGCTGACGCTTGCCGCCTTTTCGGCGGGATCGACATTGTCGTGAACAACGCCGGTCTCTCAATAGCCGGCTCCCTGTCCGAGACAACCGAAGAGATATGGGACCGTCAGCACGACGTCATGGCCAAGGGATCCTTCCTCGTCTCCAAGGCAGCGGCCGAGGTGTTCGCCGCCCAGGGTATGGGGGGCGATGTGGTGTACGTGGTCAGCAAGAACTCCATTGTGGCCGGTCCAAGCAACATCGCCTATGGATCAGCCAAGGCTGATCAGGCACACCAAGTCAGGTTGTTGGCGGCCGAGCTCGGTCAGTTGGGGGTCAGGGTCAACGGAGTCAATCCTGATGGTGTCGTGCAAGGCTCCGGCATTTTTTCTTCGGGCTGGGGTGCGGAACGAGCCGCGGTCTACAACGTGCCCGAAGAGGACTTGGGGCGGTTCTACGCCGACCGCACGCTCTTGAAGGAAGAAGTACTCCCCGACCATGTGGCCAACGCCGTGTTTGCCTTGGTGTCAGGCGACCTGGCGCTGACAACCGGCACCCACATCCCGGTCGACGGTGGCGTACCGGCGGCGTTCCTGCGCTGAGCTGTTCCTACTTGACGGCCTGCGCCCGCCAGGCCGGGTGACGCAGGAACTCCCCGCCATCAACCGCGAAGGCTGCGGCCGCTCTTTGGTCATCCAGTAGCTGGGCCATCAGCCAAGCGGTGAGGTAGCCCAAGTAGCGACCTCCGCTCTTCTGAATCACATTGTGGCCTGCGCCTCGAAGTACGCCGACGGCAGCTGGAGCGGGCGTTCGATGAAAGTAACCGCTCAAGGTGTCGGCGCTGGCAATGAGGCGATCGCGACTCCCGCCGAGAAAGAGCGTGGCCGAGCGGAGTTGTGTCACGTCGTATTCGTCGCCCTTGCTCACCCACCGCTCATTGGGCAGGCATATCGGCACTGTGACGGTGATGACCCCATCTGAATGAGAGGTGGCATTGACCGAACCGCCCGCCCCCTGGGAGTGACCCACCGCGGCGACGCGATCGACATGGAGCAGCTCGAAGAGCGGGCTCGTCCTATCGGCGTGACAGGCCAAGAGGTGATGCACGCCCTCAAGCATCTGGTGGCCCTTGCCGGTACGTCGGCTCGTCGATGCCACGACCACCAGGCCCCACGAGGCAAGCTGATGGAGTACTCCGAGGTACTGATGGGGCTGCGCTGCCGTTCCATTACCCCAGGTCACGATGGGATGCTGCCTGCCGTCCTGGCCCAGAACCTCCGGGCGGAAGACCTCGAACGAGGCCTGGCCTGACTCTTCCAGCATCGTCTCGTGCAGCACCGCGTGCGGGCCCCGCTGTGCGTACGCCTGCTCTATCGGAAACTGGGAGAGAAGGTCGCCAGGGGATCTCACGTGCCTCGGGTGATCCGATGGGTACCAGCTGCAAACTCTGTCGAGCCATGCCGGAATGGGATCGGACTCGTCACGTACAGCTCTTCCCCCTCGGCCCGGACGTCGATCATTCCGGCCGGGCAGGGCACCCGACCCTCAGCCCAGGCGAGATATCCGAGTGCGGGTTCGACACGAGCCATGGCAAATCCGGGCTCCGCTGGACCGACCCCGAGCACCCGAGTGGTGAGGTCACGCGTCGGCGTGGAGGACCAACCATGACTGACCGTTCCGCCGAACCAGGTCTCGGTCCACGAGGTATCACATCGGTCCAGCGCCATCATCCAGTCGAGGCACTGCGATGAAATCAGATCCGCTCGGCCTGCCTCCACCAGCGCGTCGTGCACGACGTAGCGGAAAAAGGGCTGGGCCCGTACCACCAGCTTCTCGGTGTCCCACCAGGGCTTTGGGTGGCCGATTTGCAGGTAGGCACCACCTGGAGGCAGTCCCAAATTCGGAGTGGCCTCTCCATCGGGCACGTTGAAGGCAGCGTGGACCAAGCCCTGCTCGTCCGTGAGCACCTCGACCAATCGGTCCCACCGATCTGACGGCGCCAACTGGCCCACAATGGCGGCGGCCTGACCATGCTGAGACGCGGTCGGTCCACGTTGACCGGCCACCATGTTGTCGACGTAGAGCCGGCGTTCTGGATCCCACAGACGGTCAAACGCAGCCGCGGCTCGGGCGTGCACGTCTCTGGCCCACTGCGCCCGTCCCGAATCTCCCAACCACTCCGACATGTCGGCGAACTCCAGCAAAGAGCGCGCCCACAGGCCATTGAGTGCGGTGCACACGCCTTCCGTGTACACCGAGGCCCAGTCGATGATGACCCAGCCAACGACATCGGAGAGAAGGCCGTCCGATCCGATGAAGGGATCGAACCAACGCAACACACTCTCAACGGTCGGGAGCAGGCGGCGAATCTCCTCCGGGTCTCCTGAGTACCGCCACAGGTTGGCCACTGAGTGCACCCAGTGCAGGGCCCAGTCCGGAATGATGGTGAGGTCGGCCGCCTCGGCATCGCCAGCGACGGCCATGGGGAGCATGCCGTCTGCTCCTGGTTCGGCTGCCAAGAGTGGGTGCCAGTGCGCCAGGCGCCAGTCTGCGTTGGTGGCCAAATCCACCATTTGGTGCACCACCGAGTCACCGGTCCAGGCGCGCTGCTCTCTCGTTGGGCAGTCCAGGTATGCGTCGAACGAACAGAGCGACACCGTGCGCCGGCCGACCTGCCAAATCTGATTCAACCGATCATCGGAACAGCGGAACGATGCGTCTCCGGACACCGGGTACAGCCGCTCATTGACGTAGACCGCGTGCACGGTGACCTCAGGCTGAGCGTTCACGATGAGCTCCTGCATGCCATAGGAGTCGAACGATTCGATCGCTCGCCGTGTCCCATCGAGAGTTGCGGTGAAACCCATGGCCTCGCCGTGGCTGGAGGCGGCTCCGTCACCTCCAATGAATTCAGTACACGTCACCACCACCTCGGCGCCTTCTGGACCGTCCACATCGAGGACAATGGTCCCCGCCACCACCCGATCACTCTTGTACGTCCCTTCCGAAAGCGGTAGGTCTCGACGTACGGGATTGGTGAATCCAACCGAGCGGGGCACATAGGGTCCGTGGGGATAGTTGGGGGGATGCGGATTGCCTGATTCGCCCATCCCCCGGCCGGTGATGACACGAGCCGATTCCCACGACCGATCGTCAAAGGACATTTCGGTCCAGCCCTCGGGAAGCGAGCGCAGGTCCATGAAGTCCGGTCGGCGTCCGCTCACACCACCAAGCGGCTTGCCGTCCACCCAGCCCGTCAGCAGTGTGGCCCGCCAGGTCTCGTCGGAGACCACCCAATCGCTCTCACTCAACTTCGCCTCGAAGACGAAGCCGCCGCTGCGGACCTGGCTGGTCAACGTGGAGGCCGGCATCCACCATGCCGTTGGGGCACCGTAATAACAGGCGAGCGCGGCAATGCAATTGTCACCTGTTCTGAGGAAGGGTGCGAGATCGATCTCGTCATAGCGCCGCCGGCGCGGGTTGACGCGCACCGGCCCTCTGGACACCTCCTGACCGTTCGCGAACAGGACGTAGCGCGAATCGGCACAGAGTCGGGCTGGAACTGCCTCAGGTACCGCGTCGAGAGTCAGGTTGGCGCGCAAGGCAACGGTGCGTCGCCCTTGACCACCTGGGGGCTCTGCAGCTGACCAGATCCAGCTTGAGCGCCAACGGCTCGGCCACTCTTCAGGTGTTGACAGGCTCATGTTGTTCCTCGCTTCAGAAGGGAAGGACCGGCGCGAACGTGCCGTTAAAGGCTCGGCGCAGCGCAGCCAATCGGACGTCACGGACCAGCCCCCAAGTGGCCGATCCCGGAATGACCCAGGTGCCGTGAATATGACTCAGCACCCGAAAACACGCGGCACCAACTCCGGCTTGGTGGAGACGTTCGAGATAACGCTCGCCGTCATCTCTCACCGGATCGAACTCGGCGGTGAGGATGAAGGCCGGGGGCAACCCAGAAAGGTCATCGGCCAGGAGAGGGGACACCCGGGGGTCGAGACGATCCGCATCATCTCTGATGTACAGCTCGGCGCACTCGTAAACCTCTTCGGTGGTCAATCCGTAGCCCGACTGGGCCGTGACGAGCGACTCGGCGCTAAAGGTGAAGTCCAGGAATGGAACGTCGAGCAGTTGGAGGCACGGCAACTGCAGGCCTCGGTCGCGAATGGCCAGACACATGGCGGCCGCCAAGTTTGCCCCGGCACTGCCCCCTGCGACCGCAATCCGCTGCACATCTATGCCCAGTTCCGCCGCGTTGTCCAGCACCCAGCCATACGCGGCCATGCAGTCATCGAATGGAATCGGAAACTTGAACTCAGGCGCTAGTCGGTAGTCCACCGAGACCATCACCGCCGGTACGTCTGCAGCTTGAATGACGCACTCCGCCTCGGCTGAGTCAAGATTGCCCAGATACCACCCGCCACCATGCATATAGAAAAGGACCGGAGCTGGCCGCTCAATGTGGTCGGGGATGTAGGTGCGCACCAATATGTGCCCGCCCTCGACAGCCACCTCGTGATCCTTCACCTGCACGCCCGCCTGCGGTGCGGGACGAATAGCGGCAAACGATGACTCGGTCTGTTGCCGGCGCTGCGTCAAGTCACCACGCTCGGCCGGACGATCGCCGGCCATCATGGAGAAGATCTTTATGAGCGGAGGATCAAGATGCACACTGCTCCTTAGCTGGGTTGGTGAGGTGAGGACAGGACAAAGGGGGTCGAGCCGTGGCACTCAATGAATCGGCGTTCATGAATCGTCGCCGACGACGTGCCGAGAAGGAGTTCGAACTGTCCCGGCTCGATCATCCATGCCTCTGGCTCGGTATGCCAGGCCGCAAAGGCTCGGGGCGGCAGCGAGAACTCGACGGTCGTGTACGCCCCAGCCTCAAGGTGCACCTTGGCGAACCCCTTCAGCTCAAGCTCTGGACGGAGAAGTGACGATGCGATCTCTCGCACGTAGACCTGGATCACCTGGCTGCCCGGTCTCGAACCTGTGTTCGTGGCACCGACAGAAAGGCGAACGTCTGCTCCGGCTTCGAAGTGTTCAGCTTCCAGGCACATCGGACTGAGGGTGAACTCGGTGTACGACAGCCCGTGCCCGAACGGAAATTGGGGTGCCACCCCGCGGCGGGCATAGCCCCGGTAGCCGACAAACACGCCATCTGCGTAGTCGACCGCATCCTCTTCTCCGGGATAACTGAGATCCGCCGGGCAGTCCTCCACTCGAAACGGCAGAGAGACAGGGAGTCGACCACCAGGATCTGCTGCCCCGAAGAGCACGTCGGCAATCGCCTCGTCGCCTTGTTGTCCCGGGAACCAGGCCCACAACACGCTGGCCACGCTGTCGGCCCATGGCATCGAGATGGGCGAGCCCGCATTGACAACGACCACCGTGCGCGGATTGACCTCCGACACACGTCGGATCAACTCGGCCTGCTCCCCCACCAACTCCAGCGAGGCGCGGTCGCCTCCTTCTTTCTCGGTCTCCGCCGTGGTGCCAACCACCAGCACGACCCGTTCAGAAGCCGATGCCACGGCCACGGCCCTGTCGATCAGATCGGTGGCTGGAGGTGGAAGACATCCCAGCGTGACCCCACGAATGCCTGGGGTCTCCGGAGCTTGATACTCGAGGAGCAGGTCGTAGTGCTGACCAGCCGTCAGCGAGACGGTGCCTTCAATCACGTCGCTGCCCGAGCCATAGAAGGTTGATCCCTGCGTCCATTCGGTCCAGTTGTCGACGATGCACTGGCCGTCGAGCAGGAGGCGAGCGCGTCCAGCGCTGGCCAGCGTGAATCGAAATTCCCCTGAATCCTCGGCCGTGTACGTAGCGCTGGCCCGCAACGAGAATTGACCATCAACGCGACCGGGAAATGGGTCACCAAGCCAGATCAGGTGCAAGCGGCGACGCAGCTGCACCTCCGCCGGCTCACCTTCCAAATTGGAGGATGCAAAGTATTCGACCTTGGCCACTTCGTGCGTTGCCCCGTTATGCGATACCGACAAATTGGCGTTGAGAGGTGGCGGGTCACGGAAGATTCGGCAGCCCGGTTCGTACCGTACGTCTCCGCTGTACCGGGCTCGTATTTCGTTGAGAAGTGAGGCGGCACGGTGTGGCTCGACATAGGCACTTCCCCCGCCTTGCATGGTGAGACGTTCGGCCAACGGACCTATGACGGCCAATGAACCTGTTCCATCGACCGCAAGAGGCAACGTGCCGTCGTTGCGTAAGAGAACGGCCGCCTCGGCCGCCGTCTGGCGCAGGAGCGCCCGATGTTGGAGGTCGTCCACCGCCTCTTCTGTGGTCGCAAGCGGTGCATCGAAGGCGTCCACCCTCTGCGCCAGCCTGATGAGACGTCTCGCTTTATCGTCGAGAGCCTCCTGAGCCACCTCACCAGATTCCAATGCAGCAGCCAACTTGGCTCCGAAGTGGATCGGTGGCCCGGGCATCTCCAGGTCAAGACCTCCATTGGCTGACGCCACCGTGCTCATGGTGCCCCACCAGTCCGAGATGACCAGTCCGTCGAATCCCCATTCGCCCTTCACGAGTTCAGTGAGAAGTTCGTGCTCGGCGGCGTAGGTGCCATTGATCCGGTTGTAGGCCGACATCAGTGCCCACGAGCCGGCTTCGAGAATGGCGGCCTCAAACGGCGGAAGGTAGATCTCACGCAATGCACGCTCACTCACCTCAGAGCTGATGGTGTGGCGTTGGTATTCCGAGTCATTGCAGACGAAGTGCTTCGCCGTCGCCGCCACACCTTGGCTTTGCACGCCCTCGATGTAGGCCACGGCCAAACGAGAGGTCAGATATGGATCCTCCGAGTAACACTCGAAATGCCGTCCGCCCAATGGGTGGCGCTGAATGTTGATGGTCGGAGCCAGCAACACCCGGGCCCCCTTCCACTTGGCTTCTTGGCCCAAAGCGCTTCCGACCCGGCGGATGAGTTCGGGGTTCCAGGTGGCACCAATGGCGCTCCCGCACGGAAAGCTGGCCGACGCCACTGCCCCAAACGTCCCTCCTCGGGCGCCGCTGGGTCCGTCACTGATTTTCACGGACGGCAATCCGATGCTCGGAGCAGGAGCCGTGTGCCAGGTGTCGATCCCGGACGCCATTGCGACCTTCTCCTCCTGGGTCAGCTTTCCCAGGAGCTGGTCGACCAGCGCGGCGTCGTCAGGCTCCGCCTTTGGCACCCCCCACACCCCCTCGTTATGAAACCTTTCAATAAGTGTAGGAACGAGGCTTCCCCTCGTCAAGCAGGGGATCCGCCCATTGCCCCTTGAGCGGATCGATGGCGGAGAGGTACTCTTTTTGCGGTTTGTAACGTTTCAAAGGGGGGCAGGAATGGTGATGTCAGACCTAGGTCAAGTCAAGGAGACGCTCCGCCATCAGGAGATCGAAACGGCCTCCTGGGCCTTCGGGCTGACCGGCACCAGGTTCAAGGTCTTCCCACGCCGGGGCGCCGCCCGCAATGCCTTTGAAAAGGTGTCAGATGCGGCCCAAGTCCATCGCTTCACCGGTGTGGCTCCTTCAGTGGCGCTGCATATCCCTTGGGACCGCGTCGACAGTTTCGAGGACTTGGCCAAGCATGCGACCGATGTCGGCATGCGCATCGGTGCCATTAACCCCAATGTCTTTCAGGAAGAGGACTACCGGCTCGGGAGTGTCTGCAATCCAGATCCCCGAGTGCGGCGAAGGGCGATCGACCATTTGAAGGAGTGCGTGCAGATTGCCGAGGTGACCGGCTCATCCATCGTCTCATTGTGGTTCGCTGACGGCACGAACTATCCCGGCCAAGACAGCCTTTTGGCTCGCCAGGAGAGATTGGCGGATGCACTGGCGGAAACATACGCCGCTCTGTCGCCGGGGCTGCGTCTCCTCTTGGAATACAAGCTCTTTGAGCCGGCGTTCTACGCCATGGATGTACCGGATTGGGGTACGTCGCTCCTGCACTGCATGGCGCTCGGCGATCAGGCCCAAGTCCTGGTCGACACCGGTCATCATGCCCCGGGCACCAACATTGAGTTCATCGTGGCTCAGCTCCTTCGGGTGGGCCGACTCGGTGGTTTCCATTTCAACAGTCGCTTCTACGCCGATGACGACCTCATGGTTGGTGCAGCGGACCCGTTCCAGCTGTTCCGCATCATGTTTGAAATCGTGCAAGCCGGCGCCCTGGCGCCTGCCTCAAGAGTGGCCTTCATGCTCGATCAATGTCACAACATTGAGGAACAGGTCCCAGCAGAAATCCGTTCCATCATGAATGTCCAGGAGGCCACCGCCAAGGCGCTCCTGGTGGACGCGGAAGCCCTCCGAATGGCCCAACAGCAAGGTGATGTGTTGGGCGCTCACGAAGTGCTCATGGATGCCTACAGCTCCGACGTGCGCCCGATGTTGCGGTCGCTACGAGAGGAGATGGGGATCGATCCGGATCCCTTGGCTGCCTATGCCCGATCGGATTACGCCGACATCGTGCTGGCCGCCCGTGACATGCCACTGACCACGGGGTGGGGACAATGACGGCGTCATATGTCAGCGGGATCTCCGACACTCCCCTTTCAGGTGAGACCATCGGCATGACATTGCGTCGGACCATCGCCCGATTCCCGGATCACGAGGCCATGGTCGATGTCCCGTCCGGCCGCCGTTGGACCTATGTCGAATTCGGGCAGGCGGTCGATGCGGTAGCCACCGGGCTGCTGCAGGCGGGTATCGATCGAGGTCACCGCGTCGGTATTTGGGCGCCTAATTGCCCCGAATGGACCCTGGTGCAGTTCGCCTCAGCCTCCATTGGGGCCATTTTGGTCACCATCAACCCGGCCTATCGCACCCATGAGCTCGAGTTCGTGTTGAATCAGGCCGCCATCAAAATGCTGGTTGCCGCACCTTCCTTCAAGACGTCGGACTACGCCGCCATGATCGAGGAGGTCCGACCCAGGTGTCCGACGCTCGACGGTGTGGTGCTCATCGGTTCACCGCAATGGGACTCGTTGGCCGACACTCCCGTCGACGCAGCCGGACTGGCTGAGAGCGAATCGCACCTTTCGGCTGACCAACCCATCAACATCCAATACACGTCGGGAACCACCGGCTTTCCCAAGGGTGCCACGCTCAGCCATCACAACATTGTGAACAACGGTTACTTCGTGGGCCGGCTGTGCGACTACACCGATCAGGATCGGGTCTGCATCCCTGTGCCCTTCTACCACTGCTTTGGAATGACGATGGGGAATCTGAGTTGCGTCGGACACGGCGCCACCATGGTCATTCCAGCTCCCGGATTCGACCCTCACGCCACCCTCGTGGCTGTGACACAAGAGCGGTGTACGTCGCTGTACGGCGTGCCCACCATGTTTATTGCCGAGTTGGCCGAAACCGACTTCGACTCATTCGACCTCTCCACTCTCCGTACCGGCATCATGGCCGGTTCGCCCTGTCCGGTTGAGGTGATGAAGCAGGTGGTGTCGAGGATGGGCATGGACGAAGTCACCATTTGCTACGGGATGACCGAGACATCTCCGGTCTCGACCCAGACGAGGGCCGATGACTCACTCGATCGCCGTGTGTCAACCGTCGGACAGGTACATCCTCATGTCGAGGTGAAGGTGGTCGATCCAGAGACCGGGCTCACCGTGCCCCGAGGCGTTGCCGGTGAACTGTGCACTCGTGGCTACAGCGTCATGCTCGGCTATTGGGAGGAGCCGGAGAAGACGGCCGAGGCCATCGATTCGGCTCGTTGGATGCACACTGGGGATCTGGCCGTGATGGACGAGGAGGGCTACCTCAATATCACGGGCCGGATCAAGGACATGGTGATCCGGGGCGGGGAGAACATCTACCCCCGCGAGATTGAAGAGTTTCTCTATTCGCACCCGGACATTCAGGACGCGCAGGTCATCGGCGTCCCCGACGTCAAGTACGGAGAGGAGCTGATGGTGTGGATCAAGCTCCGCGATGGGGCCAGTGACATCACCGCTGAGTCACTGCGCCAGTTCTGTACGGGCAAGTTGGCCCATTACAAAATCCCTCGCTACGTACATCTAGTCGATGGATTCCCCATGACCGTCACGGGCAAGATCCGCAAGGTCGAGATGCGGGAGCGTTCCGTCGAGCTCCTCGAGCTCGGGGACGCTGCAGCCGTGCAACACGCGTAGCGACTAGCCGCTCTTCCCACCCGCGCCAGTCAACTCCTCACAAGTCACCGCCGCCTGGAACAGGGCCAGCGCCGATGCGCCGTCAACGACCTGCGGATAGTGGGGAGCGATCAGGATCACCGCATCCGTCGCCGTGTTGATATCAGCACAGATGGAGGAAAACACCGGCTCGAGAGAACTCAGCAATGGCAGAAGCGCTGCCGGCAGTTCGATCGGCTTCACAGTCGGGAACTTCAATGCACTGGCACCCGGGATTTCGCCAAAAGCGATGGTGAGGTCATCGCCCAGCTCGGAGAGTGCACCAACTGCTACCAGTGCTGGATTGGCGGTGTTGCAGCCGGTGGCCAAGCCCAGCGTGGTCTCGATCGTTGAAGTTGGAAGCACCTTGAGCGATGCATCGAGCTCGGTCAAGAGCTTGGCCGTCTCTGCATTGAGGGCCGCGGCCGCACAGGTGACCGCTGGTGGGAGCGACGAGGACGTGGGCGGCGCAGTGAGGAGCGGCGGGGTGCTGATGGTGCCCGTCGGAAATGGTGCGACCGGTCCGAGTGAAAATCCATTGAGTGCCGTCGAAGATGTCAAGGGTGCGGCGGCTGGCGTTGGAGGTGCCGCCGGTACCGGCGCCGCGGTCACTGGCACAGGGTGCTGAAAGGTCACACCGCTCAGCGGTTTGAGTGCTGCCACCGGCTTCCAGTGGGTGAGGCTGGGGGCCAGCAGGGCCACGACTACCACCGCTATCAGGACGGAGTAGATGCGCCCGTCGGTAATGCCATGCCGAGTCCGCCACTTCACCGGCGCCGCATTTTCCTCGGTGTTCATTGCGCACCCTCCTGGGCCAGTGGCATTGCCGCGCCGCTCCGATTGATGAGTCGCTCATCGGTGCCGAGGTAGGCAGCAATGACCACCGGGTCGTGGCTCACCTGTTCCGGAGTGCCCTCGGCAATCATGGAGCCCAGCGCCATGCAGTACATCCGATCACTGATGGCGCTCACCAATGGGAGGTCATGCTCAATGATGAGCACGGTAGCCCGCAATTCTCGACTGATGCGGACCACCAGTGGTGCGAACGCTTCGACTTCTCGCTGAGCGATGCCGGCTGTTGGTTCATCGAGGAGCAAGAGCTTGGCATCCTGAGCGATGAGGCAACTCAGTTCCACAATGCGCCTCGTGCCCGTGGACAGCGTGGCGATCGGCGACTCGGCATAACGACCGAGCCCGAGAAAGGCGATGATCTCCCCCGCTTCACTCTGTTTACGTCTTTCAGCTCTCCGGGAAGGCGGAAGCGAGAGCAAGGAGGGGATGAACTCGCTGTGCTCCCGGGATTCCAGCGCTACTTGTACGGCTTCGCGAACAGTGAGGTCACCGAACAAACGGGCATCCTGAAAGATGCGTCCCATGCCCCATCGGGCCCGCTGGTGAGCAGACATCCCACTCACCTCTGTACCGAAGAGCTCAATGGTGCCGCTCCCGAGGCGCACGAAACCGCTCAACGCGTTCATCAGAGTGGATTTACCCGCTCCGTTTGCACCGATCAGTCCGACGGTCTCGCCATCATTGGCAAAGAGCGAAATGTCGTTCAGAATCGCACGTCCGCCCAAGGCGACGTTGATGTCTCGAGCCACCAACACGGGACCAGCCGTGCTGCTCTCCCCGTGAGTGGGCTTGGCGGTGGATGCCGGAAACGCCTTTTTCACTACTACCGGCTCCGATTCCTCTTGTTCATCCACCGCGGCCAGGCGAGTGGCCAGCCATTCATAGGCGGTATCGCGCAACGTGTACACCACCGAGATCAATCCCCCCGGCAAGTACAGCAGGAGGAGGAGGAGGCCGACGCCGCTCGTCAGCAGCACCACGTCAGTCGAGCTGCCGAATACGGCTGGCAAGCCGATGACGTACACAGTGCCGAGAATGGCGCCGGACACCGTGCCCAGTCCTCCGATAATGACAATGGCCAGGATCTGCAACGACAGGGTGGCGCCGAAGTTGGAGATGTCGAAGTTCACCCTGAGACCGGCCAGGAGACCACCCGACAATGCGGCCACTCCGGCGGTGAAAGCGAACACGGACAGCTTCACCAGCGAAGGTGAGACGGTGAGCGACTCGGCCCGCTCTTGATTTTCACGGACCGCGATGATCACGCGACCGACGCCTGTTTTCCTCCAATGAGCCACCGCCAGCGACAGTGCCACGAGAACGGCCAGACAGAGGTAGTAGTAGTTGCGCTCATTGGCCAAGTTGATGCCGAACAGGGTGCCCGGCGGTGTGGATAGTGATCCGCCCGCACCGGAAATGAAGGGCAATGGAAAGAACCACGTGCTGGCGGCCACCGCGAAGGCGAACGTCGTCACCGGCAGCATGAGACCGCGGATGCGCAACGCCGGTGCCCCGACAAGCACACCGGCCAGCGCACCGAAGATGGTGGCGAATCCAACCGCAGCCCCGAAACTCAGTCCGTGAGCTTCGAAGGTGCCGGTGAGAACCGAACCCAATCCCACAAAGGCGAACTGCCCGAGAGAGAGCTGCCCACACCAACCCACGAGCACGGTGGTGGAGATGGCAGCCACTGCATAGAGCAGCACACGACTGACACTGAATAGGTCGCTCGATCCGGTGATGACCAGAGGCAGCGCCATGGCCAAGACGATGGCGGTCCCTGCGCTGAGTCGCGGCAACTGCCGGAAGAGGCGCCGTTGCAACAACACCGCCGGCACCGCCTTGGGCCGCGGAATGGCTACCAATGCCTCCGATTGGGCGCCACCCACATCGGCCTTCCGAACCAGGAGGAGCACCAGAATGATGACGAAGAAGATGGCGTCGGCGGTTCCTCCATTGGTGGTGTTCACATTGATGAAGGACTCAATGACGCCCATGCCAATGCCACCGGCCAGGGCCCAGGGCAGCGACGTCATTCGGCCCACCAGAGCGGCCGCCAGGGATGGGAGGAGAATGCCTGGCCCAAACGGATCCTGAGGCACTCCGACCAACACACCCTGGATCGGGTTGTAGAGCACCACGGTGATGGCCGCCAATGCGCCACCCAGCGACCACACGTAGGTGGAGATTCGCTTGACACTTACGCCGGCCAGTTCGGCCGCGTCGGGATTCTCGGCCGAGGCCCGCATGGACATGCCCATGGGGGTGCGGGTGAGAAAGATGCCCAACACAATGACGATGGTGGGCACCAAGGCCAGGGCCAGGAAATCGCCCCCATTGAAGACGACATGCCCGATGGAGACCTGGCGGTTAAAGGGCACCGGATATCTGAACGTGCTGGTGCCCAATGGAAGCAGCAATTCGACCAGGTAAAACAGTTGCGCCAACCCGATGGTGGCGATCAGGACGACGATCCGCGGCGCATGGAAAAGCCGTCGGATCACGGTGAACTCCATCAGGGCACCCAGGACGGCGCCCATCAACGTGACCATGAGAAAACACAGCAGGTAATTGATGTGGAAGGTCAGCACCAACTTGGCCAACACGCCGGCGCACAGTGAACCCAGCGCGCCGTAGGCGAAGTTCACGACGCCGGTGCATCGGTAAATGAGCACCAGACCGGCCGCGACCAGCGCATAGACCAATCCTGAGCACACCCCAATGAGGAAGATCGCTGGCGGGTAGGTGATGGCGAGCACTATCCGAAGTCCTCTCCAAGAAACACGGCACGGGCCAAGTCGCCGCTTTGGGCCAACACCTGGGTCGGACCGTCGAACCTGATCCTGCCCTTCTCCATGAAGACGGCGCGATCGGCCACGGTGAGGGCCACGTTGATTGACTGCTCCACAATGATCATGGTGGTACCGGCCGCCTTCAGGCGCTCGATCACCTTGATGATCCTCTTGCACCACAATCGGGGCCAGGCCAAGCGACAGCTCATCAATCAAGAGCAACTCGGGATCGAGCAAAAGGGCTTTGGCCAGGGCGAGCATCTGCTGCTCTCCACCGGACAGCGTGCCAGCGGGTTGCTGCAAGAGCGGCCGTAAACCGGGAAAGAGGTCGAGCACTTCTTCGGTCTTCCGTTCGATGCGCGCCTGGTCCCATATGAAGGTGCTGGCCCCTACCAGGAGGTTCTCCTCCACCGACATGGATGGGAAGACGGCCCTCCCTCCGGCCACCTGGACGATGCCCCCGCGCACGCGATCACTCGGTGATTGGTACGTAATGGACGTTCCATTGAGACGGATCACCCCCCGGTCCGGCAGGGCCAGACCGGAAATGGCCCGCAGCAGCGTCGACTTGCCCGCGCCGTTAGTGCCGAGCAGGGCCAACGTCTCACCGCGAGCCACCTCGAGGTTGATGTCGAAGAGCACCTGCACCGGTCCATAGCTGAAGTCCAGGTTCCGGACCTGCACAAAGTGATCATCCGCATTGCCATGGCGGAGTCGCTCGGCTTCTTCCAGTTCCTCGCGCATCTCTTCCACCACGAGTGCCATGTCGTGATGGACATTGCCCGAGGCGCGGACCAGGAAGATGGCCGCAATGAAGCAACCCAGCGGAATCATGATGCTCAGTGCGGTACGAGGCCCAACCGAGTCGGCCAGGATTCCGGTCATGACGCCACCAATGAGACCTCCGACCACCACGGTGTAGAGACCCACCATGGCGAAGGAAAAGCCGCGCATTCGGTACGGAACGATGGACGCGACCATGGCGCCACAGATCGCCGGCGAGAACAAACACACGCCAGCGGGAATCTGCCAGAGCACCAACTCCCAGGTCTTTGGCATGTACAGGCTGGTGACATACATGAACGGAAAGAAGGCCAGCAGCGCAGCCACCAGCTTGAGCACCTTGGAGGGATCCTTGCGGAACAAGCGGTCTGCGAACGGTGCCCCAACAGCCATCCCCACCAATCCGCCCAAGGAGGCGAGCGACGCCACCGTGCCCCGCGAAATGGCGTCCAAGTGGTAGTGGTCGCGCAGGTAGATGTTGAAAATGATCGGCCCACCCGAGAGCATGAGCCCCAGGGCGGCAACGGCCGACATGATGGCGGTAAACGTCTTGACCTTCTTGAGCCGGTCGAATGCGGCCGACATGGAGATGGCGGTCGAGGACACGGGGAATGGGCTGGAGCCAACGTCATTGGTGGCACCGAAGAGGCCGGCTTCACCAGTGGTGACCGCCTCGGCCTTCTCCACCATTTCGGCGGTGATCTCGGTGAGCTCGTTCTTGCCTCGACCTGGGTCACGCAAGAAAAAGGCCATCACGCCAAAGCCCATGGCCGGTAGACCCAGGATGACGAAGGCCCAACGCCACCCGTTGGTGCCACCGGCGATGGTGGCGATGACGGCAGCGAAAATCGGGCCGAAAGCGGGTCCGGCGAAGGACGCCACGTTGTACACGGCGAACACCCGGTTGCGACCTTCAATCGGATACTGATCAGAGAGCAGGGACTGCACGACGGGGATGTTCCCCTTGCCGACCCCGTTCCCGGTACGGACGACGGCGAATTGCCAGGCCGACGTCACGAAGCCTGTCACCAGCGAGAACGCGCCCCAAATGATCGATGTGACCCCGACGAGGACGGGTCGTAGCCGTCGGTCGGCCATGAGGCCGAGCGGCACCATGCCGGCAAAGACGGCCACTGCCCCGATGCTCGAGACAAAGGTAAGTCCCGCATAACTCAAATGGAAACTGCGCTGAATCTCAGGTGACAGCACCGACAGGGTGAGTCCGTCCACCTCATTGATCAGGTTCAAGGCCAGCAGGACACCGAGGGTGGCGATGCCGCCGACCTTGAGTACCTGACGCAACGACATGGCCTGCCCACCAACACCGAAGAGCTCATCGCTCGCCAATTCAGGAGTCTCATCCATCTGCCTGGCCTCTTCATGCCGGCGCTCCTCCTCCGCCAACATGGTGGAGGCCAGGGTGCTGGCATCAAGTGCGTCGGAATCCGGTGAGAACTCCATCAATATTGGTTCTGGTAGTAGGGACCATCGGGCAGCCAGCATTTACAGCTATAACGCCAGATCACCTTGCGGGTGGAGTCCGGGGCGTCGAACTTGCCCGGCCCGAAGCTGCCCACGGAGCCGTAGGGCATGGGGAACTGACCGATGGCCTGCATCCCTTTACTCAGGGATGAGGTGGTGAGGTCAGCGCCGGCATTGGTGGCGCCTTTGACGAAGAGATTGAGGATGCCGCACGCGGTGACTGCGGTGGCGTACTCCTCATTCGACTGACTCAGCGTGTCGCCGGTCTCCTGGGTGTAGATGGCGGCACAAGCGGCATCTTGCGGCGCATCCGCTATGCCGGCCTGATATTCGCCCGTGTTGAGCGAGGTGTAGCCGATGCTGCCGTCGAAGCTCGCCGGCATATAAAGGGCGTAATTATCGGTGGCGCCACCGTTGACGTCGGAGAGCACATAGGTGGGTGTGTAGCCGTCAGATTCAGCTTCCTGGCCGAAGAGGTCCGCTGCGACGAGGCTGGCCACTGGAAGGACCAGATTGACACCATCGGCCTGCATTTGTTGGATGGCGACGGGTATCTGCGACTCAGCGGTCGATGGATCACTGGACAGGCTGATTCGGTAGGCCACCTTGTAACCGTCCGCCGTGAGCGCCGGAAGCAGTGTCTCATTCACCAGTAGGGCGTCGTCGCCGCCATCGTCGAGGATGCCGATCTTCTCGCCGGTGAAGTCACCGTCGCGTTGCATGGACACAACCTGGTTCTTCAGTGCTCGGTCATTGTCGGGCGAAATAGAGAAGAAGAGCCCGTTGGACTCTTGGTAGTAGTAATCGTTGGCTGACGCTTGTCCGATGAAAGGCGTCTGGTGTTGCTGGGTCAGGCACAAGATGGGAGCGCCGTAGTAGCCGCCGCTTTGCAGGACGGCGAAGACATGATCCTGTTCGGTCATCTGGATGCAGGCCTGTTCCAACGAGTCGGCCGACGTCAGATCAATCGGCACGTACGTGGGCACGATCTGTCGGCCCAAAATCCCCCCGTGCGCGTTCTGATTGGCGATGAAGGCTTCCCACTGCAACTGAGGATTGCCCTCCGTCTGTCCCAACTGACCCAAATTGGAAAGTTCCGGGACGGGGATGCCTACCGAGATGGTGGTGGGGGTGACGCCGGTGGCGCTGGCGGTCAGGCCGGAAGCTGGACCGGTCGAATGGGAACCTGGGGTCCCATTCCCCTGGGCAGCTGCCGGAGTGCCAGGCGCCGCGACCGGAGCCGTCGTGGTTGTGGTCGGAATGAGAGTGGAGGGAGTCTCCGAGGACGCCCGAGAGGCGGCCTTGGATCCGGCCAATCCGAGGATGCCGCTGGAACTGGCCGAAGCCTGGCTGGGCGCGGGACTGCCAATGGCAAAGGGGATGATCAACCCGAGAGCGAAAATAACGCTGCCCACGGCGATCAAGAGGCCGTACGTGCTGCGCACGGACGGAATCCTCACTCGGCCTTGACGCTCCACCTGCACCCCCCACGGTTGCGGATACCCCTGCGCCGGCGGGGACCCGTATGCGGTTTTGTTACTTTTATCATCATTGATCATCAGGTGCAACGCTCTAAAGCTGGAGCCAGGCTGCATCTGATGTGCAGTTTTGTGCCGTACTCACCGAGAAGCAGTACCGCGAGGAGTATTTTTCCACCATGAGCGTCGATGCCATAGGTCGCTTGGACGAAATAGAACGTCGCGTGGCCACCGAGGGCCGAGCCAAGATCTCCGAACTGGCCACCTCCCTTGGTGTCTCGGAAATGACCGTCCGGCGAGATCTTGACGTCCTGACCGAAGAGGGCCGCATCCGGCGAGTTCGGGGCGGAGCGGTGGCCAATGGTCCCCAACCATTCGCCGAACGCTTTGCCAAGCAATCACGCGCCAAGGACAAGATCGCCGAAAAGGTGTTGCGCCTTCTGGGTGATGGGGGTGCCATCGGCTTCGATGCTTCGACCACCTTGCAACGAGTGGCGGCCCGCATGCACGAAGTAGGCGACCTGACCGTGATTACCAACGGTCCCGATTGCTTCAACGTCCTGCAACAGCAGCCGGGAGTCACCACCATTCTGCTGGGCGGTCAGCTCGACCGCAGAACCGGAAGTCTCGTTGGTCCCTTGGCGGTGCGCAGTGCACACGAACTGTTCCTCCGCCGCTTTTTCGTCTCCGCTGCCGGCATCGACCCAACCATGGGCACCAGTGAAACCACGCTTGAAGAGGCGCAGGTCAAACAAGCCATGGCCCAGTCAGCGGAGCAGATTGTGGTCGCGGTCGACTCCACCAAATTGGATCGTCGTGCTCCGGGTCGCTGCCTTCCATTCGACCGCATCGACTTACTGGTGACCGACCTCGCTCCTTCTGATGGACGACTGGCCGCCTATAGAGACGTCTGCGAGGTCGTGTAGTCAACCCGTCGCTCGGCCGATGGCCACACGCCGCCATCTTCAGGCTCAAAGACGCGCACTGCTACGTGCTTCCTCAACAGCGCCCGCAAGTCAAGAAGTGACGCACCCGGCATGACCAATGGTCGTATCTGTATCAACGCGTTGCCCAAGGCAGACGCCTCACTCGGCCCGGCCGTCACCCGGGTATTGGTGGCGTCAGCAATCAGCCGGCAGAGCAGTTCGTTCTGCGACCCTCCACCCACCATGTGCAGGACTTCGACGTCACGACCAGTGACTTCCATGGCATGGCGAAGATGGCGCCTTACGGCCAAGGCCAAGCTGTCGAATATGGCTCTGGCCATCTGACCGGGGTTCATGGGCACTGGTTCGCCACATTCCCTGGCCACGTCGGCCACCCGCTCTGGCATGTTGCCAGGGGCCAGGAAGCGGGAATCGTCTGGATTGAAAACGGTGCGACACGGTTCTGCAGTGGCCGCGGCCGCGATGAGGAACTGCAGCGACACCGGCTGCCCATCGACTTCCGCCCAATGGCGCAGGCACTCCTGCAGCAACCAGAGGCCGGCCATATTCTTCACATGTCGAACGGTCCCGTCGACGCCCAACTCGTTGTTGAACCCCGCGGCGAGACTGGCATGGCTTAAAACCGGTGCGGGTAATTCCAGGCCGAGAATGGACCAGGTGCCACAGGAAAGAAAGGCGCAGTGTTCTGACTGCGCTGGCATGGCCACCACGGCCGAGGCGGTGTCATGTGAGGCCACCGACACAACCGGGACGCCTTCAAAGTCGATTGCGCCGGCCCGGTCACGACGTGCTGGTCCGAGCAGTGTGCCGGGCTCCGTCAATAGGGCGAAGAGATCTAGATTGAGGGACAGCATGCCCATGAGGTCGCGGTCAATCTTGCGGTCGCTTGGATTGACCAGTCCGGTAGTCGATGCGTTGGTGACTTCGGTGACGGCGACGCCGGTCAGCCAATGGTTGAGCAAATCTGGGATGAGAAGGGCGAACTCCGCCTGTGTGATGGAGGGTCCTCCCAATTCGGCCATGAGTTGAAATATCGTTTGGAGAGGTTGCGGCGTCGTTCCGTTCCGGGCGTACAGAGCGTCCGTGTCGAGTTGAGTATGGAGTCGAGCAGGCATATCCGATGTCCGCGCATCTCGATAACAGAAGGGGTCGGTGATCAGTGCACCTTGTTGATCGATGAGTCCGTAGTCGACGCCCCATGTGTCGATGCCGACAGAGTCGAGGCGCGACGCGGTCCGCGCCGCGAGATTGACGCCGTCGACGACATGACCGGAGATGGCGGCGAAGTCCCAAAAGAGTTGATGGTGCCTCTCGACCGGGGCGTTCGGAAAACGCGCCAATTCACGCGTGTGCCAGTGGTCTAACCCGATCTCGGCCAGCAGCACCCGGCCGCCCGAAGCGCCGATGTCCACTGCCACCACTGACGCCCTTGGGGTCGCCACGACCTACCTCCTCGGGCCGGCGCCGTCGTATGCCCGGCCCGTCTAAGTTGAATCGTTACAGTAAGAAGGCTGCAGCGATTCGGCAAGCCCGACCAGCCGGTGCGATGAGGGAGGTGGCGAGCGTGGACAACGCTGACGAGAGCTCGTCCACGACCAGCGTCCGAGAGGTGGCCCTCCGTGCCGGCGTGTCCGTTGGCACTGTCTCCAATGTCCTGAATCGACCCGAGTTGGTGGCCGAGGCCACCCGATCACGCGTGCGCCAAGCCATTGACGACCTCGGGTTCGTACGCAATGAGTCGGCCCGCCAGCTGCGGGCTGGACATAGCCGCACTATCGGATTGATTGTGCTTGACATCACCAACCCGTTCTTTACCGACGTGGCGCGCGGTGTCGAAGATGCGGCCAGTGCGGCTGGACTGTCGGTCATTTTGTGCAATAGCGACGACGACCCGGCCAAGGAGGCTCGGTACATTGAGCTGCTAGTCGAGCAACGAGTGCAGGGCATCCTCGTCGTGCCGGCCGCTGCGTCCGCCCGTCAACCATCGATCGCCTCATCGCGTGGGATCCCCACCATCCTGCTCGACTACCACCCCAAATCAACCCAGGGATGTTCTGCCTCGGTGGACGACGTCAAAGGCGGGCAGCTGGCGGTTCAGCATCTCTTGGGGCTTGGGCATCGCACTATCGCCTTCGTGGGTGGCGGCAGCTCCATGCAGGTGGCGGATCGAGAGCGAGGTGCCCTGCAGGCGGTGGCGGCCGCGGGCGAAGACAGCGTGCTCGTACCCATAGAGGCCTCAAGCTTGAACGTGGCGGGAGGTCGACGAGCCGCGGTGACGCTGCTGGCACGGCCGGTGTCCGAGCGACCAACCGCAGCGTTTTGCGCCAATGACTTGGTCGCCTTGGGCATGCTCCAGGAGCTGTCGGCCCGGGGTGTGTCGGTTCCAAGGGATCTGTCACTGGTGGGCTACGATGACATTGAGTTCGCGGCATCGGCCGGTACGCCGTTGACTTCGGTGCGACAACCTCGACACGAACTCGGACAGGTGGCTGCCGCCCTCCTCTTGGAGGAGACGACCGAAGCAGGGCACCGCCACCGCCATGTGGTCTTCGATCCGGAGTTGGTGATTCGTGCCAGCAGCGGCCGTCGATAGGTGGGGCTGCGCTGGCTGCGTTTCGGATGCGAAGTGGGCCACACGCTGCACAAAGAGGCCAGTTGGCTCACGTCGGACACACCCTGTCCCTACACTTCGGCCCATGCAGTCGACTTCGGCGGATCGGAACCCCGGGCACCTCACGGGTGCCCGGTAGGGTCGAGAAGTCTCCATGCCGCCACGCCGTCGCACTGCGACCTCCAATTTCGGGGTGGGCCGTCGCGAGTCCCACATCGCTGACGCGTTCTACGCCCGCTTCGAAGCGCCCGAGCTCAGTGCCGACGAGCAGGTGCAGCCACCGGCGCCGATCCTCGAGACGTGCATCTGTGGCGACGCCCGCCGCATGGATGGACTGGCCGACGACTCAGTTGCCCTCATCGTCACTTCACCGCCTTACTTCGCCGGCAAACAATACGAAGAAGAGCTTGACCGCGAAGGAGTACCCGGGTCGTATCTCGAGTACTTGCAGCTGTTGCGTGACGTGTTCGCGGAGTGCCGACGTGTCCTCGAACCGGGAGGACGTATTGCCGTCAATGTGGCCAACCTGGGGCGTAAGCCCTATCGGAGCCTGGCGGCCGACGTGATGTCGATCCTCCAGGACGACCTCCACCTGCTTCCAAGGGGCGAGATCATTTGGCAGAAAGGCGAGGGTGCCAGCGGGTCATGCGCGTGGGGCTCCTACCGCTCCCCCACCAACCCGGTGCTGCGTGACGTGACCGAGCGGGTGATCGTGGCCAGCAAGGGCCGCTTCAACCGGGCCAAGACCCCGAAGGAGCGTCGTGAGTTGGGTCTACCCCATGAGAGCAGCATCCGGGCCGACGACTTCATGTCGTTGACGCTCGACGTGTGGGACATCCAGCCTGAGAGCGCCAGCCGCGTCAAGCATCCCGCGCCCTTCCCGGTGGAGCTGCCGCAGCGCCTCATTGAGCTCTACACCTTTGTGGGCGACCTGGTGGTGGATCCATTTCTCGGTTCGGGCTCGACGTTGCTGGCCGCTCAGCGCACCGGCCGGCTCGGGGTGGGCTACGACCTCGACCCCAACTACGTGGCGCTGGCTCGGGCCCGGCTGTTCGAAGAGGCCACTTTTTCCGCTGGCGAGTCGGCGGTGCCCGGCAATGGGGCCTCGGCCGGAGTGCTGGCCAAGGACGCATTAGAGGCGGCCGGCTTCGTGGATGTGCGAGCCAACCGCCGAGTGCGAGGCGTCGGTCTCACGGTCAGTTACACCGCGGTCGACCGGAAGGGTCGCACCTGGTACTTCGACGTGGCTGGGACCAACTCGGCCTACCGGGGCGGCATGACGAAGACCGAGTTGGTGTGGCGCGAACTCGGCCGGGCCCATCTCATGTCCGTCAACGAAACTGGTCCATTCGTCATCCTGACGCCGCAGCTACCGCGTTCGGGCAGTGAGGGCGACAAGGCATTGCGCGGAGTGGGCACGGCAGGTTTCTTTGACGCCATCGACCTCTGTGACGAAACGGCTCTGACGCGCCTGTCGGCCTACGCCACGGGCAAGGCCGGGCAACCGATGGCGGGCTTCTGGACGAAGCGGGACCTCGCACCAAGCGACTGATGAGCACACTGGTGGCTTGCGCGGTCGTACGCGAAGACCCACCGAGGGTGTTCGTGGCCGAGAATCTGGCCACCCTCAACTGGGTATTGGCCTGCCAACTGGTGGCCAAGACGCCAGGCAGTGAGCTTCCCGAGGGTGAGCGTGACGAGCTCCGCCTGGCGCTGACAGAGGAGCGTTGGGGTGATGCCGTGTACGCCTATATCGGTCGCACCGGCATCGCCGTCGACGTCTACGAGAGCACGGACTTCTTCGGTCCGGTCGACGTCGAGGTCGGCCCCCTCGAGCTGCAACTCACGCCCCTGTTCAGCGACTGATCGTAAAGGCGGTTCCGGTCGGCCGGGCTTGGCGGCGTGGAAGGATGCAGCCGTGCCAAACCTGCGCACCATGGTGACCGAGGTCGGAACTGGTCTGGGCATGTTGGGCCTGGACAACCTCGACGAGGTGCTCCATGTCCGGCCTTCGATCATGCGCAGTCTTTCGCCCGAGACATGGGACCAGCTGGCGGCGGCACGTGCCGGTGCCGCATTCGACGCGGAGTTCCACGCTTCGTGGGAAAACGGGCGGGCCTTCCTGCGGGCCGCTGACGGGCTGCGAAGTCGTCTACCGCAGGCAGTGGAATGGAAGGGGGCACTTCGCGGTACGGGTGACGAAGTGACCCCCGTCGACCTACGCATCGATCATGTCTACCTGGTCAGTTGCAAATACCTCTCCAATATTTTGTTCAACGTGGCACCTTCCCATGTGTTCGACGCGCTCCTGGTCGGTGGCACGGGGCGGGGCGGCGGTGCGAGCAGGGATTGGTACGCCGAGGTGGCGCCGTTGCAATACCAGGCGCTGTACGAGGCCGTCCGCCATTCGCTATTGGGTGAAGTTGCGGGCGGAGTGAGGGCGGCGTCCGTCCGACGGCAAGGTTCCAGCGGCTCTCGGGGCAACAGCCCCTCCTTGTTCGGACTCGATGACAGCCGGAATGCAGCGGTCGTGCCCGAACATTCGGTGGACGCGCTTTTCGAGCTCCCCGCTCGGGCCATCGACCTTTCTTCGGAGCAACGGGGGGCATTGAGTTCCCGGCTCAAATCAGGCTGGCCCGGTCAGGCCAAAGAGGCTTACGGTTCGCTTTCACATGAGGTAGCCCGGCAGTCGGCGGCTCGATGGTTGGCCGCATTGGGGAAAGGCGCCGGAGCGGGCGAGGCCATGCTATGGCGACTGCTGCGCATGGGCAGTGCTCCGTACTTCGTCCTGGGTTCGAGCGACACCCAGTCGCTGCGCTTGCGGATCGCCACGCCGTGGGATTGGCGCCAGCAGTACACGCTGAGCCGATTCGAGGTGTTTCCCCAGTCCGGTGGCCAACCGCGCGTCGGCTGGCAGGCGACGGTGCGCGATCGGAGTACGGGAGATGACTCCGAGGTGAACGGACATATTGAGATCCGATGGAGCCATGGTCGATTCGGTGGTTTCCCTGAGGCCAAGGGTTATCTCGATACCAAACACCAGCTGGTGCCTGGGTACATACCGCTGCGATGACCGAGTTCGATCTGAGCCGCTTCGAGCCTCCGTTGGTCCTGCCCGAGCTGCAATCGGGTCGGTGCGTCCTTCGGCCGTTCCGCCTGTCGGACTTGGGCTTGGTCCGCGAAGCCGCCAGCGATCCCTACATCCCCATCATCTCCTCCATCCCTTCGACGTACAGCGATGATGAGGGTCGGGCTTTCGTTGAACGTCAACACAAGAGAGCGCAGGAAGGTCACGGCTATCCGTTTGTCATTGCCGATGAGGCCGAGCCGGAACGCGGACTGGGCACGGTTGGTCTGTGGTTGCGGGAGATCGACAGCGGTCGGGCATCAGTCGGATATTGGCTGGTGCCATCGGCTCGGGGTCATGGTCTGGCCAGTTCGGCCGTGCGAGGGGTGGCGGCGTTTGCCTTTGATGCGCTGGCCATTCCGAGACTGCAGCTCTTCGTCGAGCCTTGGAATGTCGCATCCCAACGCGCGGCTGAGGCTGCCGGCTTTGACCGTGAAGCGCTGCTGCGCGGTTGGGAGCGCATCGACGGGGAACAGCGAGATGTCTATTCCTACTTGCTGCTTCGACAAGATTGGGAACCATGAGCGCGCCCGTGCCCGGTCCAGATCCCGACGTCTCAGACTGGGCCGACCCGGCCCCGACCTACGACTCCGCCGCCGATTCCTATGCCGCACAGTTCCTTGACGAGTTGGGCGACAAGCCCTTTGACCGCGATCTGCTGGAGCACTTTGCCCGATCGGTGAGGCCTTTGGCCTCAGTGTCGGCCCCGGTGTGCGATGTGGGATGCGGTCCCGGGCACGTCGGGGCCTACGTGGCTGGTCTCGGTCTGCCAGTGATGGGCATCGATGTGTCAGCCGGCATGGTCGAGGTGGCGACTCGTTCCTTTCCTGGCCTGGAGTTCCGTCAAGGTGACATGACGTCGATTCCGTTGGCTGATGGCTCGATGTCGGGCATCGTGTGCTTTTACGCGCTCATCCACATCCATCGACTCCGGGTTCCGCTCGCCCTGAGCGAGATGCGCCGGGTTCTGGTCGATGGTGGGGAGCTGGTCGTCGCCGTGCACGGCGGAGAGGGATCGCTCCACGCAGACGTGATGGCTGGTCAGCCTGCCGACTTTGACGCCACCCTGTTTGGGCTCAGTGAACTCAGCGCTTCCGTGGTCGAGGCCGGATTCAAGGTGTTGGAAGCCCATGAACGAGCGCCCTATCCCCGAGAACACCCGACACGGCGGCTGTATGTGTGGGCTCGCCGCACTACCTGACTTTTTCTCACCGGCTCTGACAAACTGCCACCGTGCTGCGCCACCACCATCACCCCGACTCTGTGGCCGAGCGAGTCGACCAGCTCATGAGCGGCGTCTTTGTGCGGGACGACCACGAGCGGGCTCAGCGTCTGGCCGAACATGTGACGGTGGACTTTGTATACGTCAGTCCGGATGCCGTGTACGACGGTGTTGGGGGTCTCGGTGACGCGTTCTCGCACTATCGGCAGGACGTGCTGCCTTCGCACCTAGAACGCACGTCCGACGTCGATATCCACCATGCCTATTTCCGCTATGCCTGGCGTCGAGCTCGCAGCGGACAGACCACCATGGAAGGGTGGAGCTTCGGAATGTTGAACGAGGAAGGGAAGATCACCCGGATCGTCTCCTTCAACGGCTTGCTGCCGCCGTCGCATCGGTAGGCCGGGCTCAGGCTTTGAATCAATGGGGTTGCACCAAGAAGAGGAGTACGCGCTGATGATGGTCGAGACCGAGGTGGCAGATGGGATCGGCACCATCACACTCAACCGCCCAGAAGCCCGAAACGCTCTGTCGGGCGAGGTGACGCAGATGATCGACGACGCCATTGTGGATTTGGACTCGAATCCAGATGTCGGCGCCATCATTCTCACCGGTGCAGATCCCGCCTTCTGTGCCGGCTTCGACCTGCGGGCCTTGTCCACCGAGCTGCGCTCGGTGCAACAGCAACGACAGCACGGGGAGCTGAAGCACCTGGGCCTTATGCCTGAGCACCAGACCCCGATCATTGGGGCCATCAATGGGGCAGCGGTGACGGGTGGTCTGGAGTTGGCCTTGGGCTGCGACTTCCTGATCGCCTCGGACCGGGCTCGCTTCGCCGACACCCACGCCCGTGTTGGCGCCATGCCCGGCGGAGGCATGACCATTCGGCTCCCCCAGCTCATTGGCATTGACCGCGCCCGCCGCATGACCTTCACCGGCGACTTCATTGATGCCGAGACGGCATTTGCGTGGGGGCTGGTGGTGGAAGTCGTGTCGCACGAGAGCCTCATGGACAGGGCTCGAGAAATCGCCGCCACCATCGCTGCCATTCCCGCCGAAAATGTGCGCGAGGTCCGGCACATGTACGAGAAGATCGGAGCCATGCTCGGGCGCGAGGCTTGGGTCACTGAAGCGCGGGCCTCTCGTGACTGGATGGCGGAGCGCTTCGATCAGGCCCGACTAGCCAAGGAACGCGAAGCCATCATCGCTCGGGGCCGCTCGCAGTCGTCGTGAAGGTCTATGCCGGCATGGACCCGAAGTTGCGCCTGCCCGACGTCATCGCGCACGCTCAGCGGGTCGAAGCGCTCGGATATGACGGCATCCACGTGGCCGAAACCGTGCACGATGCGCTGGCACTGTCGCTTCTCATTGCCGAGCACACCACCCGGCTCACCATTCGGACCAGCGTCGCCCTGGCTTTCGTGCGCAGCCCCACGCTCACGGCATATGCGGCATGGGACTTGGCCCACTTCAGTGGAGGGCGATTCGAGTTGGGCCTGGGTACCCAAATCCGGCAAAACATCGTCGACCGATACGGCATGCCTTTTAGCGACGACCCGATTGGCCAACTCCGTGACTACGTCGGAGCGGTTCGGGCCGTTTTTTCGTCTTTTCAGACTGGGCAGGCGCCCCACTTCGAGAGCACCCACTACACGATCACCCGGATGCAGCCGTATTTCAACCCGGGCCCTGATGGGGTCAGGCAGGCGCCCAAGGTGTATCTCGGAGGCGTACAGCGCAGGGCCTGCTCCATGGCCGGTGAGATTGCCGATGGCTTTGTCACTCACCCCACCAACTCCAATCCCCCATATCTGGAGACGGTGTGCCTGCCCGGATTGCAGGAGGGTGCGGCCCGTGCCGGTCGCTCGCTAGACGCCGGCACCTTCGAGTTGGTCGTCGGGACCCAGGTCATCACTGGCGCTGGTCCCGAGGCAGTCGCCGCCGAACGTGAGCGTCAACGCCGATTGCTGGCCTTTTTGTATTCGACTCCGGCCTACCGTGCCACGTTGGAGCTCTACGGCTGGGGCGACCTCGGCGGCCAGTTGCGCTCGCTCATTCGTAGCGATCGTTGGGATGACCTGGCTGCAGTCTTGTCCGACGAGGTACTCGACACTCTGGTTCCGTGTGCTTCATATGAAGATTTGCCGGGCTTGCTGCGGGATCGGTTCGGAGCATTCGGCGGCAGCCTGGTGGTGAGTCCTCCACCTGACAAACAAAGTGACGGCGCGTTTGCTGAGGTGATCGCCGCTCTGCGCAGCGATTCCTAGCGGGGCATCGGGAAGATCAGCTCGTCGTCCGCCATAGCGTCGATGGCCGACTGCCTGGCGTCGTGGTCCATGCCGGCGTAACGATCGGCGGCGTCAAGCACGCGGGGCAGGAGATCGATGTCGCCCGGTGTGCAGAAACCGTGCACTCCAGGCGTCGATAGCGCGAAGTTGACACCTCGTTCGATGGCTTCTTCTGTGGCCGCCGGTTCATACCAGGACGACGCCCAGCGGGTCGCAGTCGACGCTTCCCCATTGACAGCATGGGCCAGCGTGCGGCCGTCGGACCACGGGCGATGGGCCACTGCCTTGATCGCCATCACCCCAAGGTCCCGTTCGGCGCAGACGACAAGCAGTTCTTCCGCCGACTCGCGGTATTCCGATCTCCCCCACAGGGCCGGGTAGACGGGAAACATGACGGTGTCGAGGTCATAGCGTCGCAGCGCTTCGAGGAACGTGGCCGGTGCGGTCATGTCATGGCCGGTGATGCCGGCGAACCTGGTGGCGCCCTGCTCACGCAGCGCAAGGATCCGCTCCAGCGCGCTCGAGCGCCGATCCAACTCTTCCAGGCTGGTCACGGCGTGGGCTTGGTAGAGATCCAGCACGTCGGCATTCAGCAACCGCCGAGTGTGGTCGAACTGGTCGACCACGCCATCCGGATTGGCTCGCAACGTCTTGCCCGCTATGAAGAACTCGTCACGAATATCAGCCAGGTGCGGACCGACTACTGATTCGGCCGCTCCGTACTGTGGAGCGATGTCGAGGTGATTGACTCCATAGGATCGAGCCACCTGCAGCCAGGCCTGGGCTTCTTCAGGCGAAGCGGCCCAGCAGGCGGCGCCACCGAGAATGGCCACGCTGCTCTCATGTCCGGTGCGGCCGAGCCGGCGACGCTCCACGTTACGAAGTGAGCTCCGGCTTGAGCGCGAGCACGTTGAAAACGGCACCCACCGGGTCGGCCAGCACGGCGAAGCGACCGGGCTCGATATCGGTCGGACCCATGAACAGATTGGCGCCGAGTTCCAGGGCCTGTGCCACCGAAGCGTCCGTATCGGCCACCGAGAAGTACACGCCCCAATTGGGAGGCATCTCTGCGGGCATGTCGGGACTCTTCAGCATCATGCCGCCGATCGACCGATCATTCACCTTCCATTCGGTGTATGCCACTGGTCCGCCGGGAGGACCCTGCGACTCTGCTCCCCAGCCGAAGACGGCGCCATAGAAGGTCTTCGCCGCCTCAATGTCGGTGGTGATGAGTTCGCTCCAGCAGTACGTTCCAGGCTCGTTGGCCACCTGAGCCCCCTTGTGCCCGTTGGGTTGCCACAGACCGATGGCGGCGCCCTGAGGATCGCCGAAGATGGCCATTCTTCCGGCATCGAGCACGTCCATGGCCGGCATGAAGACGGTGCCCCCGTTGGCTTCGACCTTGGCGATGGTGGCGTCAGCGTTGCTGACATTGACGTAGGTCATCCACATCGGCGGTGCCCCGGGAGGAGCCATGGACCCGATACCGGCCACCGTCTTGCCGCCGTAATTCGCAGACCGTGTACCCACCAGCCTCAGGGGGCCCTTCCGGGCACGTCCAACCGAAGAGGCCGGCGTAGAACTCCTTGGCCTGGTCGATCTGACCGCTGTTCATGTCCACCCAAGAGGGAACTCCCTCGTCGTAGCGCTCGAATTCCATGGGGTCTCCTTTGCTGGGGCTAAGACAGCCGACGGTACCCGATCGATCCGCGACATGCCTGCGAGATGGTCTCCGTTCGCGCGACGGCCACCCGGCATCTGATTGGGGGGACACCGATCACCCTTGCCTACGATGCCTGCCATGTCCTTTGTCGAGGTTGCTTCTCCCCATCCGCACGTGGCGTTGATCACGTTGAACCGACCCGAGCGCATGAACGCCATGGCGTTCGATGTGATGATCCCGTTCCGCGACGCATTGCGGGAAGTGGGCTACGACAATGAAGCCCGGGTAGTGGTCATCACGGGAGCGGGCACCGGATTCTGCTCCGGTGCGGATCTGGAGAATCCTGGTTCCATTCCTCACGTCGAAGGACTGACGCTTCCCACCATCGCACTGCGCTCCATGGAACTCCTCGACGAGGTGATCACCACCATCCGGCGCCTGCACCAGCCGGTGATCGCCGCCGTCAATGGTCCGGCCATCGGAGGTGGCTTCTGCCTGTCTCTGGCGGCCGACATCCGAATCGCCGCCGATACGGCCTACTTCCGGGCCGCCGGCATCAATAACGGCCTCACGGCAGCTGAGCTCGGGATCAGCTACTTGCTCCCCCGCTCAATCGGCCAGTCCAGAGCCTCGGAAATCATGTTGACCGGTCGCGACGTCCATGCCGATGAGGCCGAACGGATCGGACTCGTCTCGCAAGTGGTTCCCGGAGATGAATTGCTTGGCGCTTGCTTTGCCATGGCAGACCGAATGAATGGATGGAGTCGGGCTGGGATTGAGCTGACAAAGCGCCAGCTGTGGAACAGCCTGGATGCCGGAAGCCTGCAGACTCACATGGATGCTGAAGGAATGTCCCAACTGTTTGTTCGCATCACGACCAAGAACTTCGAGGAGTCCATTCGGGCTCGGCGCGAGAAGCGGGCACCGAACTTCGCCGACTGACTAAGGCGCGTTCATCAACGAATGGGCAGCCATGTCAAAGTAGCTATGTAGCTCATCGGCGTCTGACTGGGTCAGTCCAGCCTGTTCGGCCATGAACGTCACAGCATTCTGCATGTGAAGGAGCCAGGCATCACGCTCAACCGGTCCGATGACGAAGGGGACGTGACGCATGCGCAGGCGCGGGTGACCCCGCACTTCGTTGTAGGTCGGAGGGCCGCCCCAGTACTGCACGAGAAACAAAGCCAGATGATGCCGGGCCTCGGTGAGATCGTCCGGATAGAGGGGACGCAGGAGAGGATCTCCGACCACCCCAAGATAGAAGCGGTCCACCAATTGCACGAAGAACTCGTCGCCATTGACCCGTTCGAACAGCGAGTTCACAGCCTCGACGGTAGACGCTCTAGGATGCTCCCCGATTCGCGGCCGTAGTTCAATGGTAGAACCTCAGCCTTCCAAGCTGATCATGCCGGTTCGATCCCGGTCGGCCGCTCTCTATTGCTCACGAGAAATCCTGCGTTGGGGACTACCCCACGAACTTCCCCACAAATGGCAGCCCCGTAGAGCGGATGCCTGCGCGGAAAACATGGGCCGCCCTCCATCAGATAGGAAGAGTGGGGGGCACGACGTCGAGGAGATTGGGTTGCCCCGCTGCGTAGCGGGCAGCGTCAACTTGCTGTTCGATCGCGAACTCCGGGGGCACATAGAGGTCATAGAGAGCTGCAGGGGCCTCGGTGGAATTGGTCTGGGCTAGCAGGGCGTTGACGGCCTGGCGGGCCGCTTCATTGGCCCCTTCCATGGTTGCCAGATTGACGTTGTTCTGGACGTAGTCCGATGCAAGGAACAGATTGGGAATCGACGTCGCGGCCCGGGGCCGGTTGTACCAGGAACCGACCGTGTTGATCAGAAGTGGAGTCGAGTTGGCCGCCGGGCCACTTGGGCCATCGGGATAGTTGATTCCCGGGTCCAAGAACCAGCTGACGAGCATGTCATCACTCAGCTCTGTGTCGCCCTCTATGTTGACGGCTTGCTTGATCTGCGCCCAGACTTCGTTGGCGATCTGCGTCGGGGTGCACTCGTTGGCTGGCTTGCCGTAGAGGATGCCCGGAGTGATCCAGTCCGAGATGTCTACCGAGAGGATGTCATTGACAGCTCCGTCGCCGTAGTCCCTTGAAATATTGCGCCCGGTCCAGAACTGCCCTTGGGTCAGCGATGTCAGCGCCCATGGCGAGTACATGTAGGCCGCGTGGCCCTGCACGGGATGTGGCTCGGAGCGATTCAGGAAGAACTGGATGCCGTTCATCCAATCGGTCTGCAGCTGGGCCAGTTTGCCGAGGCTCGGGTCGGCATCGAGGATCTGAGAGTTGAGCAATGGGACAATCCGCTCGACCGGCATGGCGCAGATGAATTGGTCCGCCTCGAGCTTGGAAAAGTGCCATGCCTGGTCAAAGAGAGTGACGGACGCGATCCTTCCACCCTCTAGTTCCAACGATGCCGCGCCGTAGGGCACCATGAACTTCACGCCGAGGGATGTGAGGTAGGAAACCCACGGATCGATCCACGCCTCATCCGTCGGCGCATTGAGCACACGGTCAGCCGCACCGTACCCGCCGAAGAGCTGGCTGAGTCCGGTCTGTTGACCAGCGACGGCAAAGATGAATGCTTGGGCCATAAGTCCGATGGTGTTAGTGCTGGCCACGGTCCCCTTGGCGGCGACGAGGTTGCGCGTCAGTCCCTCAGCGAGGACCTTTTGGTACACGGGAGAGAAGGCAGCCGCATTGATAAAGGTCCACCACGGCGTGAACTCCCACTCGCCGAGGCGCCGGGCGTCGCAGCTGGTGAAGAACACCATGAGTTTGCGGACGAAGTACTCAAGTTCATTGGTTGGGACGCCTTGGACGACCGAAAGTGCGGCGAGAAGCGTCTGTTCGGTCTGAAGAGCCCCCTCGGCGCTGGATTCGGGTCTCAGGAACACTGCGCCTTCGCCACTATTTAGGTAGAGCGCATCCTGGGGCGCGGTAACCAGGTTGTCCAAGACCCCGTTGACGTTGCCCGAGAACGGGATCCGGCGCATGGAGTCAGGGATGTTCTGGTAGAAGCCCGGAAAGAACCTGAACCCGTGTTCGCCGGGAAGATCTTTGCGCCCACCTGATCCCGAGCCTGGTACGGAGATGCTGCGAGCCTTGCCCCCGAGAGCGAGAGGTTCGACCACCGTGACCTCGAAGCCGCGCTCGACCAATTCGTGAGCGGCCGTGAGGCCGGCCACCCCGCCGCCGAGCACTGCCACCCGACGGCCCGGTGTACTCGCCGATGCTCCCCTCCATCCCGTCGCTGCCCCCATAGCAGTGGCCGCGGCTCCAACGGTGGCCGCGCCTCGCAAAAAGGCCCGTCGGTCAATCCGGGTTCGTTGTGGCATTTGGGGTGGTTCAGTCATCGCCGATCATTCCTTTGCCTCGTTGCTGATCATCCGTCGGAGCTCGATTGCGACGCCGCCATCTGGTCTGCTCAAGGATCGGATTCCATTTCGACTTTGATGGGTCGTTGGTACTATACTCGTTTGAATGTTCCACACCGCATCTGGCCTGCCCGTCGAGCGGCGCGAGCTCGGGGCCAAGTCGTGGCTCTGGCGCTGGGCCGGCGACAATCGCATCGCCCTTATGGGTGGCACGATCGGGCTGCTCCAGCTCATGAACCCGGCCATCGGAGCCGGCGTGCTGCAGCATTCCGACTTCTTCGCGAACCCTTACGGCCGGGTCTTCCGCTCCCTCCCACGCATTCTCGGCACCGTCTACGACGGACCAGACGCCTCGGCGATCGGGAAAGAAGTGCGTTCTTTTCACACAACAATCAAGGGAGTTGACGATAAGGGTCGCCGTTACCACGCCCTCGACCCCGCCACGTTCTGGTGGGCCCATGCCACATTCCAATTCATGGCTGAACAGGTGGGCGACCGCTTCGACACGCACCGACTGGCTGAAACGGAGCGGGAGAGTCTCTATCTCGACGGCGTGGAATGGTTCCGCCGCTATGGGGTCAGCGACCGCGCTGTACCTGCCTCCCGGGCTGCTTTTGAGGTGGAGTGGGATCGGGTCTGTGCTGAAGATCTCGAAATGAACGACGCCGTCGAGTTCGTCCTTGGATTGCTCCACCATCCTGAGCCGCTGAAGTTCGAGGGCCTCCTCTCGCCGTTGACCCCCCTTATGACACTGCCGCCCATGCGCCACATGACATCGACTGCGGTCCGGCTTTCGGCCATCGGCGGCCTGCCCCCAATTGTGCGGGAGCGGTTCGGCATCCCGTGGGGCCGCCACGACCAGATCCAACTCGATGCGCTCGAGCTGCTGGTGGCCCAGAGTTGGCCTTTCGTGCCCTTCTCCCTGCGTTGGCAACCCCGGGCTCTCGACGGATGGCGACGGGTGCGCTCCGAACAACGGGTGGCTGCCTAATGGCTCGACAGCGACCCAGGGTCGGTATGGCTTCCATCATTGCCAGCATGGTCGATGGGGCCGGAGGGTCGATGGGCAGTGGGGAACTCGGTGGCGATGAACTGGCCACCCACCTGCTCAATATCGGGGGCGCGCTCCTGGCCGAATACGGCCTTCATCGCTGGAGCATGGACGACGTGGCCGAGCGGGCGGGAGTCGGCCGGACCAGCGTCTACCGCAAGTTCACCAGTCGCGACGACCTCGTACACGCCGTGTTGGCGCGAGAGCTACGACAGACGTTTGAGTCCATCACCGAGGCCGCCGCCGACTTCGACACCCTCGAAGACAAGATCGTCGAAGGCGCACTGGTTGCCCTAGGCACCATCGAAGGATCGCTCGTGACAGCGCTGCTGACGTCGGATCCGACGACCTTCTTGCCCTTCTTGACCACCGAAGCTGGACCGTTGCTGGCTCTCGCCCGCGAACTTCTGGTGGCCCAGGCATCCGAACTCGGCGCGCAGGTCGACCACCAAGCAGCAGCCGAATTGGCTGAACTGGCCGCCCGCCTCGGGGTGTCCTTCATCCTCACCCGCCAGACCGTCTTTCCAACCGACGACCCAGAGGCTGCCCGCAGCGCTTTGCACCGAGTGCTCGGACCCATGCTCGCCCCGTTGGCGGCTCCGGTATGAGTGAGCCCACGCCGAACGCCGAGCCTCCCTCACTCTCAGGCTTTGGGCCCAAAGAGGTGGTCCGGCTGGTCGAGATCCTCATTGTGGTGCCTGCCTCGGTGATCATCGGACTGCTCGGACGCCTGGTGCGAGGGCGGCAGCGATCCTGGGCGCAAAGTGCTGCCGAAGGGCTTGTTCTCGGCTTCGAGCGGCTGGGGCCGACCTTCGTCAAGGTCGGCCAAGTCATTGGCTCCTCCCCCGGTATTTTCCCGGCCTGGTTGGCCGACGCTTGCCTCCGCTGCCTACATCAGGTCTCGCCCATCAGCGCCGCTGAGGCCCATCGCGTGATCTCCGAGGACCTGGGCCAACCAACCAGCGAACTCTTCGCGGAGTTCGACGATGTGCCGCTGTCGGCCGCCTCGGTGGCCCAGGTTCACGCCTGTGTTCTTTCAGACGGACGTGCGGCTGTCCTTAAGATCCAGCGGCCGGGCATCAGCCGGCGTATGCAGACCGATCTGCGCATCCTCTACCTTTTCGCCCGACTCATTCAGCACATCGAAGTGGGCCGCAAATTAAACGCGCCCGAGATCGTGGCCGACCTTCACCACGTCACTCACGAAGAACTCGATTTCACCCTGGAGGCGGATCGCCAGAGCCAGTTCCGCACCAACATCGATGCCTTCGGCGACAACCCAATGATTACGGCACCCGAGGTGTACGGGGAACATTGCGGACCGCGAGTGATCTGCATGGAGCGCCTCTACGGCGTGCCGATGGATCGGTTTGAGCTGATCCGGTCCCGCGGCATCGACGGGGAACTGGTGCTGCGACGGGGTGCCAAGGCCTGGCTTGAGTCGGTATTGGTGCACGGGCCCTTCCACGGCGACATGCACGCCGGCAACGTGTGGGTCCTCGACGACGGCCGCACTGCCTTCTTGGACTTCGGAATTGTGGGCGAACTCGATCCCGAATGGCGAGACCTGGCCGGTGACCTCCTGCGAGCCTTCATGCTCGACTCGAATTACGGGCGCATCATCGCCCGGGCCCGGACCATCGGCCTGATCCCCGAGAGCGTGCCGGGGACCGATGAGGAACTTGGCCTCCAACTGAGCACGGTGCTCGAGCCGCTGGCCCAGCAGACGGCAGGCAGCGTCAACTTGGGCGACCTGGTGCAGAGCGCGCTCGAGCTTCTGGGTCAGTTCGGCACGGTGGCGCCACGCCAGCTCGTCCTAGTGGGCAAGCAATTCCTCTACCTGGAGCGCTACGTCAAGGCGCTGGCACCCGATTACGTCATGATTCGCGACGTCCTCATGTTGAAGAACGTCTTTCCCGAGGAGGCGGCGGCCAAAGCCGCCGAGCTGGGCGTGGCTCTGGTGGCCTGAATCGAGGCGACGGCCATCGAGAAGCGGGCTGTCGCTTCCGCGCACGACGGCTGGTTTTGTGAAAAATGGAGAGAACAATTGCGAGTGGGAATTCTGGACTATTCGTCAATCCCCCTGATCACGGGCCTGAGACAAAGGGAGTCTGACCGTCGACTCGGGAGTGGCCGACCGCGGTGCCTACCAGCCTTCCAAGCTGTCGATGCCGGTTCGATCCCGGTCGGCCGCTCTCTGTCTCTCGAGACATTATCTGACATACCTCGGTTCGAACCGCGTCCCCGGTCAGCTTGCGGTCGCGAGTGGTTCGATATCCGCCAGGGTCGATCGGAGCTTGTCCCTCTCTACCTCAATGTCGTAGTGCCCCTGGAGGTTCATCCAGAATCCGTCGCTCATACCGAAGAATCGCGAGAGCCGCAGGGCCGTATCGGCGCTGATGCGACGAGTGCCGTGCACAATCTCGTTGATGCGGCGGGGCGGAACACCGATGACCTGGGCCAGTCGGTACTGGCTGACCCCGAGCGGATCCAAGAAGTCCTCCTTGAGCATTTCCCCGGGGTGCACCGGAGCCATTATCGGTGTCTCGGTCTTGGGCATTTTCCCTCCTTAGTGATAGTCGACCAGCTCAACGTCTCTGGGGCCAGCGTCGGCCCATTTGAAGCAAATCCGATATTGATCATTGACGCGTATGCAGTATTGCCCGGCCCGGTCGCCCTTGAGTTTCTCGAGTTTGTTGCCCGGTGGAATGGCAAGATCTCTTATCCTCTCGGCGGCGTTCAAGTAGGCCAGCTTTCGCCACGCAACCTTTTGCACCTCCGGCCCGAATTTCCGGACTGCCAATCGGCGCCAGACCTTCTTGGTGTCTCCGTCCTTGAAGGAAGCGTCGCTCAACACCGACCGATACTAACGGATTGCGTTATTACCGTCAAGCGTTATGCTTTCGTGACCCCATCGCCCGGCCCCGATGGCCGCCTAATTCGCTGGTCTGCTTGCTCGAGTTACCCCGCCCGTGATCGGCCCTTTCTGGGCACCCTCCTGATGATGCAACTGCCCTGGCCGCTCACGGTGGGGATAGCTCATGAGTAACTGCAGGGCGGTCACCGCCGCAGTTCCGCCACCTTTTCCAGCGATCCCAGCTTGTTCGGATTGCGCATGGCGTAGATCCGAGTGATCCGGCCACCCTCGATCACCAGACTCACCGCAGTGACATCACCTCCGACTTCGAACCGAGCACCGGGCATGCCGTTGAACTGGGCGGTTGTCGCCACCAATCCCGAGAGATCTGCCACGCGGGCCAGGAACGCCACCACCCTCTCGGCCCCGATGAGCGGCTTCCGAGCAGCCCGCACGAGACCGCCACCATCTGCGATCAGCACCACCTCTGGGGCGAGCACTGCCACCAATCCCTGCAGATCCCCGGAGGTAACGGCGGCCATGAACCTTTCGAAGGTTGCCTCTTGCTGGGCTTGGTCCACCGGCATCCGCGGTCGTCGCGCCGCCACATGCTCACGGGCACGATGCGCTATCTGCCGGACCGCGGCCGGGGTCTTGCCCACGACTTCGGCGACCTCGTCGTACGGTGTCTCGAACACCTCGTGCAGCACGAACACCGCCCGCTCGACCGGGCCAAGAGCCTCGAGCACCGTGAGTAGGGCGATCGAGACGTTCTCGGCGAGCACGGCGTCGTCGGCCACGTCCGGACCGGTCAACAAGGGCTCGGGCAGCCATTCCCCGACGTAGTCCTCCCGGCGGCGGGACACCGTTCGGAGCCGGTTCAGCGCCTGCCGGGTGACGATCCGGACCAGATAGGCCCGCGGGTCACGCACGTCGGCCCGATCCGCGTCAGCCCAGCGCAGCCAGGTCTCCTGCACGACGTCTTCGGCGTCGGTCGCGGAACCGAGCATCTCGTAGGCGACGGTGAAGAGCAGCCCGCGGTGAGTGACGAACGGGTCGTCGATCATGCTGACGAGGCTAGGGCGAGCGGCTTGAGGTCACAGGCAGCGGAGAACTCCTGCGACTCAATGCCCATGGCGACGTTGGAGCGGGCCATGAAGTTGGCCAGCGCAATGAACGCGGTCAGTTCTACCAGGGCGGCCGGTCCGAGCGCCTCGAGTAACCGTGCCGAAAGCTCGTCGGTCACCGTGGGCGGCGTCTGCGTCATCGCTTCGGCGTACTCCATGACATCGCGCTCAAGCGGCGTGAACACATCCGATACGCGCCAGCGAGGCACCTCACGGGCCTTGTTGACATCGAGTCCCTCGTTGTGGGCGAAGAAGTATCCGAGGTCCAAACAGAAGCTGCACCCGATCAGGCTGGCCGTGGCCATATGGGCGAATGATTTCAGGTTCTCGTCACACCGGTTCCACTTCTGCGCCTTGCGACCGGCGGCGAAGCTGAAGTTCAGGACCTTGCGGTTGTGCCAGGTCACCCCGACCGGCTCAGGGACCTCTCCGAACATTTTGCGAGACATCCGTTTCACCAGTGCGCCGTAAAGCCCGGTCAGCTCTGCCTCGGGTATCCGTGTACTGCTTGTCATGATGCCTCCTGTGGTGACGTGCTTTCACCATGAGACACCGGACACGACTCGAATGTGACACTTGAGTCGGATTTCGTCGACATTTTGACCTGCTTGCTCGAGTGCACCCGCCATGGATCGGCCCGATCTGGGCACCCTGCGGCCGACGTGAATCGGCCCTGGTCCGTCACCCATTTGGGTGTTCCGTCGGTCCCGCTCGGTAACCGGCACTGCATCGGGTCCAACTGTGATGCCTTCCGAAGGCTGCGAACTACACGGGACCAGCAGTCACCCAACCGAACTCCGACGTGATCCTCACGCCCAGGCCATCCACGGAGAGAGGAGAAATCACATCGGCGAGGTGCTTGCAGAACTCTTCGTAACCGACGGACTCGATCGCCGGTACAGACGGCCCAGCTGCCGCGAGCGCTCGGATGGCAGTCGAAGTATCTGGCCATTCGTTGACCACGTTCACTGTCCCGCGCTCGAGAGCCCCAAATCCCGCGGCAGTCAACATGCCCTCGATCACATTCTGCGTGTCGCCGAGTTCGGTCGTTGCCGTGCCATGGCTGGGTGGAGACAACTCGATGACCTTGAGGAAGTAGGGCATCAACCCCAGCCGATCGAACCGTCCCCAAAACGTGAGACCCAAACGGCCATCGGGGATCAGTACACGCCTCGCTTCTTGGAGGGCACCCTCGCAGCCTTTCCAAATCCCGTTGAAACTGGTAGCGACATCGAAGCTGTGATCGGGGAAGGGCAGAGCGAACATGTCCCCGGCTTTAAAGCTCCCACCAGGGGTACGCGCCGCTGCAATCGTGACGAGTTGTTCTGACGCATCGATCCCTGAGACCACGGCGCCCCTGCGCGCCGCCACTGAGGCAGCGAAGCCCGATCCGCACGCGATGTCAAAGAGGCGTATTCCGGCATCGACGCCAAGTCGATCGAAGAGCACCTCATTAGCCGGAAGCGCATATGGCTCCCACAAGTAAGCCCATTCTGTGGCTCGTGCCCCCCAACCCCGCCCAGCCTCTTGCCAGTCCACCTTGCTCGTCGACATCGGACCTCCTTAAACGTACGACCGTGCAACTATGATAAACGATCGTCCGTCTAAGATGCAAGAGCACGTTCGAGTGAGGAGTCCGATGGCCGAGGAGGAGACCCCCAAGAAGCAAACCCGGGCCCCGGGAGAGCGCTCACGTGCCCGCGTCGTGGAGCAGGCAGCGCAGCTGGCCACGATCGAGGGAATCGAAGGGATCACGATCGGACGGTTGGCCGACGCCACCGGCATCGCCAAGAGCAGCGTCTACGCGCTCTTCGGCTCCAAGGAAGAACTCCAGATGGCGACCATCAACGCGGCACGCGACAGCTTCATCACCGAGGTCGTCGCCCCGGCATTGAATGCGACTGAGCCCGGGCGCCAGCGCCTGCTCGCCCTTTGTGATGGCTACCTCTCTTACGTCGAGCGGCGCGTCTTCCCCGGTGGCTGCTTCTTCGTGTCCGCCTCCGCTGAGGTTGGTGGCCGACCCGGACGCGTCCATGACGAGGTCGCTCAGATCCAACAGCAATGGCGAGACTTGCTCGGACGCGAAGCCAGCGCGGCTGTTGATCGAGGCGAACTTCCCGTTGGCACGGATCCCCAGCAACTCGCCTTTGAGCTCGGTGTGATCCTGGCTGGAACGAACATTGTCAGCGTTCTTCACGACGATTTGGCTGTGATCGGTCGTGCTCGATCAGCCGTCAAGAGTCGGCTGTTGGGCAAGGACGCAACGTGATTCCTCGTACCGTCGAACCAGAGAAGGGGCGCTAAATGACTTCATCCAGGTCTCGGCTGAGCATCCAGGAGTCCCTGTTCCCCGACCTCACCTGCTTCGGGTGTGGACATGCCAATCCAGACGGATTCCATCTCCGCAGTTATCGGGACGGCGACCTTACAGTGGCGACATTCACGCCGCGCCCCGAGCACGACAACGGTTTCGGCTTTCTCAACGGCGGAATCATCACGACGGTGCTCGACTGCCACACGGCCGCTGTAGTCATGTGGGAGGCCGACCAGCGTGGTTGGAAGGCTGAGAAGGGGGCACCCGTTCCGTTCATCACGGCCGGTCTAGAGGTGAAGTTCCTGAGACCGACGCCATTGGGTCCCGTCTTGTCCTTGCATGCGGAACCAGAGAAGATCTCCGAATCCGAGATCGTCGTGAATGCGGAAATCGCGTGCGACGAAAAGCAGCGGGCCACGGTGCGCGCACGGTGGCTGCGATTTCGTTCTCGCTGACTCGGGACGATTCGTCTCCTCGTGGAATGACTGAGGGTGTCCTGATTGGAGGGGCTGAGGTCGCGATCATTCTGGGCTGGACCGACGGATGCTTACTGGCCGCGAGCGGTTGGAATCGTTCGTCGCCTTGTCCTCTCGAGCCTCGAAACACGACCCCGACGGTCTCGACTTCAGATTTGGTGTCGTTCCCACGCTACGAGCGTCTTCACCATCGAGTTACCGCTCATCCTCGAAAACGGACACCCCGGCTGCACACTCTGCTTCGATCTCTGTCCAGAACTCAAGGACCTTCTCCAGCGAGTCGAGGCGACGGCCGATCGAGACGTCGTCGGCCGTCGGTGGTCTGTCGAACTCAGATGCGGCCGTAATCCACTCATCCCAGATGGGAACTCGCTTCACTTCGACCTCGGAATCAGAGTACTGCTCGTCTTCGTCTCCCCATGAAGGTGTGGACACGGTCGAGTGTCCAAACATCAGAGCCTGGACCGCGACCTCAGACATCGCGAAAAAGAGGCTGTGGCTTGCGCGCACGTTCCGCGCACGACGGCTAATTTCGAGCAGCATGACGAGAGAAATCGCGAGGCCCGATTCCGCCGTGTTCCGTCAGTCCTCCCTGGTCACAGGACTGAGACACCAGAGACCTGATTGTCGAGCCGGGACCGGCCCACCGCGGCGCCTACCAGCCTTCCAAGCTGATCATGCCGGTTCGATCCCGGTCGGCCGCTCCACCTCTTTTGAAGACAGTCTGACCCAGAAGATTCCCCACGGACATCCCCACGAATACGGCGTTGTCATCGGGTTCGCGAACGGTTCGCTGGGAGTGCGGGATCTCCCTGGAATTCAGCCTGTCCGCTCAACCTCGAGACTCTCACGCTCCGGCAACTCAGAGGCATGCCCCACTTGCGTATTGCGCCCTCAAACTGGGACACCTCGAGTGATCGCCGGATGTCAAAACCCACCTCGTCATCGAGTTTGGTTCTCGTCAGCGATCATGGAGAAGGTGGTGGCAAACCCTTCGAGGAATCGGTCATCGTCGAGTCCAGTTGGTGGGCTTCCGAGTCTCCAGGTCGATCGGCGAAAGTTGATGAGGCCACCAATCAGAACGAGAGCGAACCCATCGGTCTCCACATCGAGATTGGCGGCGAGGGCCAACTGACGCAACGCGCCCGAAGCAGCACGGTTGCCAGCCGGTCGAGGCTGTCCCCGATCGCCGGGTTCGGGATGACGACCTTGGGCTAACGGATCGTCTCGATCAGCCTCTCAGCTATTGAGCAGTGGAGAGATGTTCGAGTCGCTCGAGCGTCTCCGCCATTCCGGCCAGCCATGCATTGCCGTTGTCCACTGCCTTACGGACACCCTCGGGGGACTCTGTGCAGTCGTACGTCTCTGTCACCACGGTTGCGTTAGGACCATCTGGGGCAAGGTCGTATCTCCACCGTGATCCGTTCCTGTCGAGTTGGGGGTTTCCAGGTTCCCAAGCGATGCACCGGTCCGTCTCGAAAGCAACAACCCGGTTGTACATTTCGTAGTCGCCCATTGCCTCGAAGTACATCTTCGTCACGAACACAGCCCCGACACCACCAATGACTTCGTTGTTGGCTCCCGGACGAAGCATTGCTGAGCCGTCGAATTCGGGGTGCCGGTCTGGTTGGGCCAAAAGATTGAAGATGACACCGGCCGGAGCCTCGATTCGTCGAGATACCGATACGGGCTTGCATTCGTCGGTTCCCATCATTGCTCTCCCCTGTCGTGGTGCACTCACCAAGGTAGCCGCCACGACTTCGAGATCCCAGGGATCAATGGTCGAGAGTGACCCCGTACGCTACAAAACACTTATAACGCCGGTTCGGGGCACTCGTGGCCGGAAAACTCAGGTTAGTCGGTGCCTTCCCGTGTTGGATCAAGTGAACTTGTGCTGAGCGATGAAGTGAGGACTCACGGTGAAAGCGCTGGCCACTGCGAGCCGTAGGATGGAGAATCAGGAGATGCCCAACCTGGATCACGTGCGATGGGTGGGTGGCGGCAGCGGCGCCGGCAAGACGGCAGTTACCCGCATGCTTACCGAGCGGTTCAAAGTACATCGCTACAGCACCGACACAACGTTTATCGTCCACGGCGAGCGACTCCAGGCGACAGAAGCACCATTGCTCGATCGGTTTCGCCGCATGAGCTCGGACGAGCGGTGGGTCAAACATGATCCCGCCACTATGTACGCCACGTTCCCGTGGTTCCACGGGGAGGGGTTCGATTTGATCATCGAGGATCTCCATAAGATGCCGACGGACCGCCCGATCCTGGTAGAGGGTTTTCGGCTGATTCCGCACCTGGTGCGGCCCCATGTGTCGAATCGGGACCATGCCGTGTGGCTTGTGCCAACATCGAACTTCAGGCAAGCGGCATTCCGTCGGCGACTTGCCGACGAGGCCTTCTGGATGCAAACGTCCGACCCTGACCGAGCTCTCACCAATTTGCTGGAACGGGACGGGATCTTCACTGATGAGATCGCCCGGGACGCTGCCAGACATCACCTCGAGGTCCTCTATGTCGACGGCACTCAGACCATCGACGACATGGTCACGCAGCTAGCTTGCCGATTTCGCCTGCAAGAGGTCCCTTAATAGCAGGGGCGCTCCGAACGGTCCTCGAGGGCGAGTATTCCGATGGCAGTCCCAGCAATAATGGCCAACGTGGACGAAATGCACGTTGAAGTGGTTGTCGCCCACGACGAGCGCGCAACACTTCGAGTGGGCGACGTCTTTCTAAAGGTGGACGCAGATCAAAGGCGTACTGATGTCGAAGTCGAGGCGATGGCGATGGCGCCCATCCCGACTCCGGAGGTGCTGTGGCGGAATCCACCTGTGCTCGCGCTCGGTGCCCTGTCTGGGACAGCTCTCGGCCGCCTCGGCGAACCGTCGACCGCATCGTCGGCGGGATGGTCCGCGGCGGGTGCCATCGTCAAGAGGCTGCATGAGGCGCCGCTGCCTCCGAACTGGCCCGGGTGGACCCCGGACAAGTCTGCAGCGCGCCTCGACAGCGAATGTGACTGGCTCACGACCAACGGCATTCTTCCTCCGGAAGTAATCACAGGTAACCGCCGGATTGCAGAGGCTGTTCTACGACCGTGGACTCCGGTGTTCACGCACGGCGACCTTCAGAGTGCTCACGTATTCGTCGATGGTGACGAAGTTAGCGGTGTGATCGATTGGTCCGATGCATGCCAAGGCGACGCACTGTTCGATCTCGCCGTGCTGACGCTTGGATACAAAGAGCATCTTAGGGAGGTCATCGAAGGCTACGGCACCGATGTCGACCTTGAGGTGATTCGCGGTTGGTGGTCGTTTCGTTGCCTGGTGGCGGTCCGGTGGCTTGTTGAGCACGGTTTCGACCCGTCCGCTCCAGGCTGTGAATTCGATGTACTGAGATCCCAATTGTGACGTCTCATTCGGATCGCCCCCTCGTGCCAGGCTCGAAGCGCTTCACCTGTACGTCAACGATCCCGAGGGGCGGTTGAGTGTCACGTCTGCGGCTGGCACACTCACGCATATGACTGACGCAGGGGTGACGCGCCACGAGTTCCTCCGACGATTCTACGAATTGATTGACCAAAAGAAATGGGATGAAGTGATCTCGTCGCTGACGGACGATTGTCGATGGCACATATTGGCGAACGATGTTATTTCTGCTGCGTCTGTCGTCGGACCAGAGGCTGTCGGACAGTGGTTTAGGGCGGCCCTTGGCGGAGTCGAGACGTCACAGGCGATCCAACGGATTGAAGACGATGGTGTTGCCAGCGTTGTGTTCACGCGAGCGACGGTGACAGCTGACGGGCGGACCACGAGTAGCGCCTGGGTCGACGTCTTCCGATTCGAGGGACCCAAGATCCTGGAGCACGTCAGTCTCCAGGTCTAACTGGGGTCGGGCATGTCCTTGCGTTTCGGGTCATGGTGGACCGACAACAAAAGGTCGATGAGTGAAGGGCCCGGTACCTGACCTTGTCCTCGCCATCGAGCGCACCAGGTCCACGAGGGCCTGGCAAGCGTTAGTCTCTTGGAGGCGGATCCCGGAGGCGGACATGGACATACCCGAGACCCAGTTCGCCAAGTTGGGCAGCCAACAAATCGCCTACCAAGTATTCGGCGATGGACCGATCGATCTCCTTGTCGTTTCGGGCTGGTTCAGCAACGTGGACGGAATCTGGGAAGAGCCATCATCGGCTCGGTTCCTCCGTCGCCTCGGCGAGTTCAGTCGCGTCATCCTCTTCGATCGACGCGGCACTGGTGCCTCAGATCCACTGCAGGAGTCGACCGTCACCACGCTCGAGGCCTGGTCTGACGACGTCCGGGTCGTGATGGATGCCGCAGGGTCTGAACGGGCGGCGCTACTGTCGATCGTCGACGGGGGACGTATGGCCATGGTCTTTGCGGCGTCGCACCCCGAGCGAACGGCTGCCCTGATTCTGGTGAACTCAGCTGCCCGCTTCTTACAATCGGACGACTATCCATGCGGCGTCCCTCCGCAAGGTGCGGCCAAACTGGTCGAAACCATCGGCGAGCAATGGGGCACCGGCGCCATCATCGATTACTGGGCCCCCACCAGGAAGGACGACCCCGAGTTTCGCCGCTGGTGGGCCCGGTACCAGCGGATGTCAGCCTCACCGCAGATGGGCCAATCAGCCCTCCTGATGGCGATCGGTATCGATGTTCGCCATGTGTTGCCGACCATTCAGGCACCGACCCTGGTCCTCCAGCGAGCCAATAATCCACTGGTCTCGGTCGATCATGGTCGCTACCTGGCCGATCACATCGCCAACGCTCGCTATGTCGAACTGCCGGGAGTCGACTTCTTCTTGTGGACGGCCGACGCCGACCTCGCCCTCGGGGAGATCGAGGAGTTTTTGACGGGAGCACGAACCGACGTCGCCATCGACCGGATGCTGGCCACCATCATGTTCACCGACATCGTCTCGTCCACCGAACACTTGGTGGCGGTCGGGGACGGAGCGTGGAGTAAGCAACTCAATGCACACCATCGGGTGGTTCGACAGAACCTCCACCGATTCAAGGGTGACGAGATCGCCACCATCGGCGACGGCTTCCTGGCCACATTCGACGGACCAGTTCGCGCCATCGAGTGCGCCTGCACCATTCGTGATGACGTGAAGGACCTTGGTCTCGAGATTCGAGCCGGCCTCCACAACGGAGAAGTGCAGTGGCGGGGCGACGACCTGGCAGGCATCTCGGTCCATGTCGCCGCGAGGGTGTCGGCTCAAGCCAGTCATAGCCAAGTTCTCATCTCACGAAACGTGGCGGACCTGATCGCTGGGGCCGGCATCACGACCGAGGATCTCGGGCCACACGTTCTCAAGGGCGTTCCCGGCACCTGGGATCTCTTTGAAGTGACCGGGACCTCGGCCGCCTGATTGCCAATCAGCTTGATGGATAGACCGGTCACCGATCAGGGCCGGTGGCGATGGTGTCGCGTAGTCGACGTCTCTGAGAGCGACCGGCCGAGGTATCTGGAGTCCATCACAGACTGCCCATGAGAAGTACTACAGGACAGAAGGACTCGCGCGGTATTGAGGACGGGCACAAGATGAAGTGGAGCGGGTGGCCCCAATCCAAGCGCACGCAAGGTCTCGCTTGATGTCCCGAACAGGTGCGGGCGAACCGAAGTACTGGAACACTCCCAGTACTTTGCTTCCCGACGTTCCATCGCAATGCCGATTTGCAGACCTTCTTAAGAGCGCTACGGCGCTCCAGCTATCGGTGATAGCCAACATGTCCATTCTTCAAGTGTGCGAAATCCAAGTGATTCGTAAATCGCAAACCCCGGGGCGCTCGATTGGAGCCACGCCGATGTGACACCTGCTCTGAACGCATCTTCGGCAATCCGAGCTGTCAGCGCTGCCCCGTAGCCACGTCGACGACATTCTGGGGGCGTTGCGACATTGAAGACTCCAACCGAGGCATCGATAACGAGGCCAAACCCGGTGGTGACCGGTTTTCCTTCGAATTCGCCGAGGTAACAGTGTGCTCCGGACAAAGATAGGACTGACGGAGTCATCATTTGAAGCATCAGTTCTACTGGTGCTTCAAAGCCGGCTGCGGGCACCTGCGCATGTGCGGCTGCCTCATCGGGATCAAGTTCGCGAATCTGGAAGTCACCTGCTTGTTCCGACATCCCAAGTCGATCCGCAGCATCCATCACCATCAACGGAATCGGGTGATCCTCCTGGTACATGCCACGCCTTGACGCAATCTCTGACAATTCCGACGATGCGCCCGGTCGCACTTGCAGGCAATAGGGCAACCCTGCCGCGGCGACTTGATCTAGGAGGTCGCCGGTCGTTCTCGGATCAGCGTTGACCGTTTCAGTCCACACCCCATTAAGTGCATCATGGCCGTAGCGTAGAAGCACTGCCCCTGCGAGCGTTGTTTGAGGTTGGCCACGTGATGCCGGTTTGATCCCGGTCAGCCGTCCTACCTGGGGGCGACGCGTCTCGCTTCCCACGTTGGCTCACTACAACTTCCCGCCTCGGTTAGAGAGCAGCCAGGACTTCCTCGGCTGAGCTGGCGTTGAGGCCTGGTCCGGGCTCAACGCCTAGCCAGGTCACAGTGCCGTCCTCAATGATGGCGGCGTAGCGTTGCGATCGGTGGCCCAGGCCGAATCCACTGCCGTCCATGGACAGGCCCATGGCGTCGGTGAACTCGCCATTACCGTCAGCCAGCATGACGACCGACTGGCCCACCTTCTGGTCGTGGCCCCAGGCGCTCATGACGAACGGGTCGTTGACCGAAACACACACCACTTTGTCCACACCCTTTTCCTTAAGCTCGTCGGCCCTCATGACGAATCCAGGCAGGTGGTGGTCAGAGCACGTCGGAGTGAACGCACCGGGGACGGCGAACAGTACGACCTTGCCGCTGCCCAACACCGCTCCCGATGTGGTGGCCTCTGGCCCGGACTCACCGAATGTGAACACCTTCACATCAGGAATCTGGTCGCCGGTCTGAATCGTCATGCTGTCTCCTCGGTCGGTCTGCCTTCGAAGTCAAGGTTGCCACATCCATCGATGCCGTCCGGAATCGTGAGGCGCCATGTAGTGTCGCCACGAGGTCACGATTGGTGGCCGCCTGGGAGCTGCACACGCATGGGGGTTTGTCATGACGCACTCGTTTGACCGGCGTTCATTTCTAGCTGGAGGCTTGGCGCTGGGCGCCGGTGCCGTCCTGCTCGATTCTGGTACCGAATGGGCCGGCGCCGCGCTGACCAACGGATCTGGCCGCAATGGTGTCTCGTCCGCTAAGCCCAAGCGGGGCGGCTCTATCGTCTTCGGCATGGACACCGAAGAGGGAGGATTCGATCCCACCTCGGCCCGATGGGACGAAGGTGGTTTCCTGTACGGACGCACTGTGTTCGACCCGCTGGCCATTGTCACCGCTACTGGTCAGGTCGTGCCGTATTTGGCCCAATCGATCACCCCCAACGCGGAACAAACGCTGTTCACCATTGTGCTGCGACCCAACATCGTCTTCCACGACGGATCACCTCTCAACGCCGCCGCGCTATTGCTGAACTTGCAGAAGCAACAGGCCTCACCCCTGACGGGCGCCGCCTTCTCCAACGTGGCTGCCATCAAGGCCACTGATGCCATGACGGTCACTATTGCCACCAAGACCCCCTGGGCCGAGCTTCCCTTCTATTTGGCCCAAGCACAGACGGCCTACATTGCGGCACCGTCCATGCTCAACAGCAAGAGCGGCACCACCAACCCAGTAGGGACCGGGCCATTCATCTTCAAGGAGTGGGTGCCGAATAGTCATTTCACGGCCACGGCCAATCCGCACTACTGGCGCAAGGGGCTCCCATACCTGAGCCAGATCACCTTCAAGCCGGTGATCGACCCCACCTCGCGGGTGGACGCTCTGGAGTCCGGCACCATCGACATCATGCACACCAGCACGCCCCAAAACTTTGGATCGTTCCGAGGCAATCACAAGTGGGCGTACGTAGACAACAGTGGCCCGATTTTGGGGCAGCCGGACTTGAATTGCGTGATGCTCAACACCTCAGTGGCACCTTTGAACAACCTCACGCTGCGCAAGGCATTGGCCATGGCCACCAACTCCAAGCAGTACGCCAAGGAGATCGACCTGAACATCAACGCCCCGATGTCAGGGCTGTTCCAAGCAGGAAGTCCGTACTTCACCAAAACGGCCTACCCTGCGTTCAATCAGAAGAATGCGGCCAAGCTCGTCAAGCAAGCTCAGGCGGAAACTGGAAAGCCGATTTCCTTCACACTGATTTCGACCAACAACCCGGAAACTGAACGAGCCGCTCAGTACCTCATTCAGGCCTGGAGCGAAGTGGGCGTCAAGGTCAACATCGACATTCAGGAGCAGAGTGCGCTGATTAATGACGCACTGGCCGGCACCTACCAAGCCACCATGTGGCGGCAGTTTGGTGCCGTGAATCCCGATCTGAACTATGTGTGGTGGAGCGACACCACGACCAAGGCACCGCTGCCACTCAATATGGCGCGCAACAGCGACACTCGCATCGAGACGGCATTAATTACCGGACGTACTTCATTGAGCTCGTCAGCGCGAGTGAAGGCCTACCAAAAGGTCAACCAGTATCTAGCCGAGGACATCCCTTACGTGTATTTGGATCGGGCCACTTGGGCCGTCATCGCCAATCCGAAGGTGCAGAACTTCGTCAATCCGACGGCACCCAATGGAGCCAAGGCGCTGGGCTTCGATGCGGGCGTGATCTGGCCGACGCAGGTCTGGGTCAGCTAGCGCATTTCCACATCGTCGAGGTATTCCTCGCGCCAGTGGGTGAACTGCTCCTCGGGGAGTCGAAGGCAATAGGTCGGATTTATGGCCTCGACAAAGCCGCGCTCGTGGCTGACGGCGATAATGGTGCCGGGCCACGCACCAAGCATTTGACCCACCGCCACGATCGACGACGGGTCGAGATTGTTGGTGGGCTCGTCCAGCAACAGCATGTTGCACTCGCCAGCCGACAGCATGGCCAGTCCGAGCTTGGCCCGTTCCCCGCCCGAGAGCGTGCCCGGCAATTGGTCGGCCGCCTTGGAGGGTAGGCCGAAGGAACCGAGGAGCGCGCGACGCTCGCGTTCGGTCGTGAGGATGGCGTCTGACACATTGTCCAAGGAGCTCAGATTTGGATCGATCTGTTCATGTTCCTGGGCGAAATAGCCAACCGCGACGTTCGTTCCAAATTCCACTACCCCATTGGTAGGTTCTTGGACGGCGGCCAAGCATCGGAGCAGGCTCGATTTCCCCGCACCGTTCTTGCCGATGATCACGATGTGATCGCCCCGGCCTGCGTGAAAGGTGATGTCGGAGAGCACCTCCTTTTTGCCGTAGCGCACGGCCACCTTGCTCACTTCAATCGGGGTGACACCGGACCGAGCAGGCGTGGGTAGGCGGAATTTGCTGGCCTTGTCGCGCTTGTCAACCACTGTGCGCTGACCTTCGATCCGATCCACCCGCCGGTCCAAAGACTTGGCCACCTTGGCCCGCTTGGCCGTCTGGCCGCGCATGGAGTCAGCCAACATGGAAAGCCGCTTGATCTCGCGCTCCTCCAACTCAGCTGACCGCTCCCGCTGTGACTGGTCCGCTTCATGGAGTGCCTCGAACTTGGAGTAGTTGCCCTTCCATTCGGTCAGCTTCTGATTGGAGATGTGAAGGACTTTGGAGATGGAACGGTCGAGCAGCTTCAGGTCGTGGCTCACGACGAGGATGGCACCGGGGAAGCGCTCCAGCTCTTCGAGTAGCCAGCGCTTGGCCGAGCGATCGAGGTGGTTGGTGGGTTCGTCGAGGATCATCAGTTCGGGCTCTTGGAACAACACCCGCATGAGGTCAACTCGCCGGCGTTGACCTCCCGACAGTGACTCAATGTCCTCCAGCAGGAGTTCCTGGCGCAAGCCCAGGCCGTCAGCCAGGCGCGCCATTACCGACTCGGCCTCATACCCTCCGTTGCTTTGGAACTGCTCCTGCAGGTCCGTGAATAGCTCAATGTTTTCTTCCGAAGGATCCTCCGCCATCGCTCGGCGCGCCGTGCCCAATGCGTCGTCGAGCACATCCAAGCCGCGGGCCGAAAGGATGTGGGAGAAGCCGGTGGGCTCGAGACCCAAGCCACCCGGGACCGGCGCTTGCGGCAGGAAACCGAACGTTCCGAGCAGGCGGACGTTGCCCCGATGACGCAGCTGGGGTGTGGGCTCGCCCACAATCACCGAAATGAACGAGGACTTACCAGTGCCGTTCCGGCCGACCAAGCCCACCTTTTCACCGGCGCCCACGACAAAGGAGGCGTCGGTAACGAGGGTCCGATCGCCAATCTCAATGGTGAGTGATGAGCCAACGATCACATCACAGTGTACGAGGGGCAGGAGGGCCTCGATACACTCCGCCAATGCCGACTCTCGAACGCAAATGGTGGACGTTGATTGCCGTCTGCACCGGGGTGTTCATGCTGTTGCTGGACATCACTGTTGTCAACGTGGCGTTACCTGACATCCAACGATCGCTGCATTCGAGCTTTTCCGATCTCCAATGGGTGGTCGACGCCTATTCGTTGACCTTGGCGGCATTCCTGCTAACGGCCGGAGTGGTCGGAGATATTTACGGCCGGCGTGAAGTATTTGCCGTTGGATTGGGCATCTTCTCCGCCTCCTCACTGGTGTGCGGCTTGTCTTCTAGTTCGTTGATGCTCAACCTGGCCCGTGGGGCGCAAGGCATCGGTGGCGCCATCATGTTCGCTACTTCATTGGCGCTCATCGCCCAGGCCTTCCAGGGTAAAGACAGGGGGACGGCCTTTGGCGTCTTTGGTGCGATCTCCGGCGGCGCCGTGGCCATCGGACCGCTGTTAGGGGGCGCCATCACGGCCGGCATCGGCTGGCGGTGGATCTTCTTCGTCAACGTGCCCATCGGTGCGGTGGCCATCCTGATCACCCTGAGTCGAGTCACCGAGTCCAAGAGCCCAAGTACTCGACGCATCGACTGGGTCGGCTTCACTTCCTTCTCGTTGAGTCTGTTCTCCCTGGTGTTCGCGCTCGTGCGTGGCAACGACGACGGTTGGTCGAGTCACACCATCATCGGCCTGCTGGCCTTGTCGGCCGTGCTGATGGCGGTCTTCATCGTCAACGAGATGCGCACGTCCGACCCCATGCTCGAATTCGACCTGTTCCGACGCCCAGCCATGGTCGGGGTATCGATTGTTGCGTTCGCCATTGCCGGTTCCATCTTCGCTTCGTTCCTGTATCAGACCCTCTATCTCCAGGACGACTTGGGCTATGGACCGTTCCAGGCGGGCCTGCGCTTTTTGCCCATCACCATGCTGGCTTTCGCGGTGGCTCCGTTTGCCGGGAGGCTCACCGTGCGCATCCATTCGCGCTATTTACTGGGCACCGGCATGTTGCTGATTTCGGTGGGCATGTTCCTCATGTCCAAGACCCATCCCACTTCGGCCTGGACAGTGCTGCTACCCGGATTCATTGTGGCGGGGGCCGGCATCGGGATGGTGAATCCCGTTCTGGCCTCGGCCTCCATTTCGGTGGTCGAGCCCCAGAAGAGTGGTATGGCGTCGGGAGCCAACAACACTTTTCGTCAAGTCGGCATCGCCACCGGCATCGCCGTGTTGGGCTCGATCTTCCAGTCGCAAATCGTGAGTCACACGTCCGGAGTCCTGTCTAAGTCCGCGCTGGGCTTACAAGTGCTGCACCGTGGTGGCGCCCAACTGAAAGGGGCCATGGCCGCCGGTGAAGTGCAGCAGGCGATCAGCTCGGCCAAGTTGCCAGTGGCTGCTCGCTCCACTCTGTTGCACGCCTATCACATCGGCTTTTCGGGCACCTTCAACCATCTGATGTTCATCGGTGCCATCGTGGCCCTGGTTGGATCGATCATGGGCTACGGCCTCGTGCGCCAGCGCGACTTCGTGGTGCTCGGTCCCCCCGGTGGCGGCGGGCATGCTTGAGCCTTTTGTTCTGACCGGAAGGCACGTTCGCCTCGAACCCCTGTCCGAGTCACACATACCCGCCCTGGTCGAAGCTGCAGGCGAGGATCGAAGCACGTACCAATGGGCCTACACGCCGGATGGCACCGAAGAGATGGCGGCCTATGTGGCGGACGCCATGTCCAGCGTTGCCGCCGGCGATCAGGTGGCCTTTGCCACTGTCCGTCTCGACGCGCACGAGGGCGAAAAGGTGGTCGGTGCCACTCGGTACTGCTACGTGTCCTACTGGCAGTGGCCTCCCGGGGCGTCCCACCAACGCCACGGTCGCCCTGACGTGACTGACATTGGGTTCACCTGGTTGGCCGCCTCCGCCCAGCGCTCTCGGGTGAACACCGAGGCCAAGCTCCTCATGATGGAGCACGCCTTCGAGGTGTGGGAGGTCCACCGCGTGGCGTTGCAGACCGATGTGCGCAACAAGCGCTCGTGGGCCGCCATTGAGCGGATCGGCGGGCAGCTCGACGGCATTCTGCGGGCCGATCGCCCCGGAGCTGACGACACAGTGCGCACCTCGGCCCGATTTTCCATAGTGGCCAGTGAGTGGCCCGCGGTCAAAGCCCGCCTGGTTGAACGACTGTCTGAGTAGCCCGACGCCGGCCTCCGCCTCGGCGATACCATCTCCTCCTCAGCGACGAAGGGGGCCACGATGGCAAACGAAAACGTCATAAACGACCAGCGGATCGATCCGCGCATCAAGGCCATTGCTGCCGTGATCGATATACCCACCGGGCGGGGCGACGCCAAGAGCCGCGAGGCCATGGTGGCTGCAGCTCAGACCGACGAGGCCCAGGCCGTGAGCGCCATGATGCTGAGCTTCATGGACCTGGCCGATACCGAAGAGTTGGCGCCTTCGAAGGGTCTATCCATCACCGAATTCAGCCTCACGTCGCAGCCGGACGGCAATGAAATCAATCTTCGGTTCATCCGCCCCGACAACACCGATCTCCTCCCCTGCGTCTATTACATCCACGGCGGGGGCATGGCGAGCTCGTCCTGCTATGACGGCAACTACAGGGCCTGGGGCAAAATCATCGCCGCCGAAGGCGTGGCCGTGGCCATGATCGATTTCCGTAACTCCATCTCGCCCTCTTCGGTAAAAGAGGTTGCCCCCTATCCGGCCGGTCTCAATGACTGCGTCTCCGGCTTGAAGTGGGTGGCGGAGCGTCACGCCGATCTCGGTATTGATCCTGCTCGCATCGTCGTCGCCGGTGAGAGCGGCGGCGGCAACCTCACGCTGGCCACGGGCCTTCGCCTCAAGCAGCAGGGCGAACTCGGACTCATCCGTGGCCTCTACGCCCTGTGCCCCTACATCGCCGGCCAGTGGCCGCAGGAGCAGTACCCGTCTTCGGTGGAAAACAATGGGATTCTGCTCGACCTCCACAACAATCAGGGCGCCATGTCATACGGCATTGAGCAGCTCGAGGCACGCAACCCTCTGGCGTGGCCAGGGTTCGCCACCGTGGAAGACGTGCGGGGCCTGGTGCCCACAATGATCAGCGTCAACGAGTGCGACCCACTTCGTGACGAGGGCATCGTGTTCTACCGACTCCTCATGGAAGCCGGAGTCGATGCCCGCTGCCGTCAGGTCATGGGCACCATCCATGGCACCGAGATCATGCCGCTGCTCTGTCCGAACATCAGCCACGACACTGCAGTCAGCGTGGCCGACTTCACCCGATCAGTGACCGCTTGACGGTGCCGGGTGCCGGGCTAGGCCCGGGCCAAGCTGGCTGAAATCTTCCTCTCGTGCAGTGAACGGACGCCGGCCTCTGCCTCCTCTTTAGGACGGATGGCAGCCACGGCTTTGCCGGTGGTGTGGATCTTCCAGGCCAACTGATCGGCTCGCTCAACGGTGTGATTGAAGATCTCAACCAGTGCCTTGATGACGTTTTGAAACGTGTTCACGTCGTCGTTCCACACGATGACCGCCCAAAGGTCCTCGGAAGTAAAGAACGTATCGACGTCGGTGTCGCTGAGGTCGGAAACAATCGAGTCGAGAGTGAGCGTCATAAGGGAGCGTCCGTAAAACGGGCCGAGTCGATTGTAGTTCTCCGAGATATCGTGCGGTCATGAGAGCCACCGTCCTCCATGGTCCACGCGATGTTTCCGTAGAAGAGGTGCCCGACCCGCAGCTACCGGGCCCGGGCGGCGTCATCGTGACAGTGGAGCGCACCGCCATCTGCGGCTCCGACCTCCACCTGTTCCATGATGCGCCGACAGGGATCGGCATCCAGCTTGGGCACGAAGCCGTCGGCACCGTCGCCGAGGCCGGTCCCGAGGTTCACTCCGTCAAGGTGGGCGATCGGGTGCTCGTCTCAGGTGTCATCGGGTGCGGCGTCTGTCGGCCGTGCGTAGCGGGCCAGCCGAACGAATGCCTGGCCGGCATGGCTACAGCGTTCGGGACAATGCCTACCTTGCCCGGAGGCCAGTCTGAAGCAATGGCCGTCCCATTCGCCGATTCATTCGTCCTTCCCATCCCCGAAGGTGTGACCGACGAAGAGGCCGTGCTGTTGACTGACATCCTTCCCACCGGATACGTCGGGGCCGTGCGGGCCAACATTCAACCTGGTTCGACCGTAGTGGTCATGGGGCTAGGGCCGGTCGGCATCATGGCGCTGCAGTGTGCGCAGTTGTTCGGCCCGTCTCGCATCCTGGCCGTCGACATGGTGCCCGAGCGGTTGGCTCGAGCTGAGCAAATGGGCGCCGAGCCCATTGATGCGAGAGTCGCGCCCGGTTCAGTGCAGGTCATGGAGGCGACCGGCGGGCGCGGTGCGGAATCCGTGATCGAGGCGGTCGGGGCCGAGGCGACCGTCATCGACGCCATCTCCTGCGCTGCTACCGGCGGCACGGTGTCGATCGTGGGCGTCAACCTGGACATGGCGCTGCCCTTCCCCATGGCCGTGGTGTTCCTCAAGAGCTTGACCGTGCGGGCCATCTTCGCTCCCATCCCCGGCACTTGGGCTGCGTTGGTGCCGCTGGTGCAGGCCGGTCGTTTCCAGCTGGCCGACACCTTCACCCACCACATGGGGCTCAGCCAGGCGGCCGAGGCCTATCAGCTGTTCGACTCGCGCACCGATGGTGTCTTGAAGGTCTTGTTGGATCCCAAGGTCTGAATTCCCTCGGGATCGTCCGGTGTCCGGTTGCGCACACCAGGCCATTCGGTCTTGCCCATCTCAGGCCGATTGACAAACCAAGGTGCCGGCGGCGGCATGACTAACAACGTCAGAGCGTCGACGATGGATTCGTAGTTAACCCGCCAGCCTTGAAAGTGGCGCCAGGAATCCTCGAGGTCGCGCTCCATCGGAAAGTGCACCTCTTCCAAACGCCGAAAGCCGTCGATGAATTCATCCTTGGTCAGTCGCGTGCCCTGGGTAGGCAGAGGGTCGTCATCGTGTGGAATCTGCAACGCCCGAGCCATGGATCGAAGGCAGTTGTTGCCCATGGACAGATAGAGCCTGGCCTGACGAGGCGTGGCCAACGGACTGACTGCGTGATAGAGCGCGGCCGAGTCCATCATCGCCACCATGCTGAGCAGCCAGCTACGCGACGACACCGGCGACCGGAACCACATCAGCGCCGGATAATTGGTGTGACTCTCCGACACGGCAGCGGCCCAACGCTCCCAATCGGCAAAGAGGGGCGGCAACTCATCAATGTTGTCCAGCATGTGGTGTCGGGCCAGGATCTCCGGTCCCCAGGCCGGCGTGCCCGAGCGGGTAGCCAGCAGCGTCACCTCGGTCTCCCTGGTGGCGAAGGCGTTGTAGAGGGCCGGGAGGTACGCGATCTCCAGTGCCACCACCAACAGTCCAAGACCAGCCGAAATGATCTCCAGGGTCTTGGCCCCCGCGTCGGGTATGGCGGCAATCCCCAATGTGAACACCGACGAACCCGACACCGCCATGGACGTGCCCAAGCTCTGGTCACCGTCCCACCACACGATCAGACCGAAACCGACAATGAGGAACGTCAGCCAGAACACGAATAAAGCGATCATGGCCGCCGGACCGACGTACGACATGACTCGATCTCGGACCTCGTAGGTCGGGAGGCGAGGCAGGATCTTCTTGGCCACTCCCCCCAGCACCTTGGCGATAAAGCGCATCAGGCGGGACGAGGTGACACGGGGCACCACCAACCCGGTAAAGACGCTGAGCACCGTGCTGGTGACAATGAAGATGCCGAGGATCAGCCCAATGAGGCGAACGAACGTCTCCATGGCGCCATCCTGCCATCTGTCCGAACAGGATTGGGGCCTGCTGCGCCCGGTGGCGTATTGCTTCTAGTGCGCGGTGGGGACCGTGGCCCAGCGGGCCGATGGCTTACCCTTCTCTACCAGCGACGCCGGCACGGTCACTGGACGCGATCGCACCAGCTCAGCCAGGCCCTTGGCCTGCGTATCCAAGCGCAGATTCGATGCCACTCCCCAGCCGAGGATCCCGTGCACCATGAAGTTCACCGCACGCAGGTTGGGAAGCAGGTAGCGATCAATGGCGAAGCCGTCAGCTTCCGGCAGCAACTGGCGGAAGAGCTCCACGTCGAGAGCATGGAGCAACCATCCGGCCACGTCATCGTCGTCAGCCCACAGGCCGACGTTGGCGGCACCGCCCTTGTCACCTGATCGTCCACCCACCAGCACCCACAAAGGGACCGACATCGACGTACCCTTCGCCGCCCAGGTGGCGGCGTACTCCTTGGTCGCACCACTGGCGGTCGGCTGATTGGGGCGAGGCGTCACTGCAATCGGCTTGCCGTCCACTGTCACCACCGGAGTGACGCAGCTGGCGTCAATCGTGGTGGGCCAGTAGCGGGCCACCGCCTGGGCATTCGACGGCGCCGACGTGAAGAAGGTGCCCGGGTAGCTCGAAAGGCTGGTCTCAACCACAGCTCCCGAAAAGGCACGGCCAACGGCGCGCTCGTCCTCGCCGCGGACGGCCAATCTGAGGAATGCCATGCCAGCGCCGGTGAGATCACCCGAGAGGTCCTCCGCGGTCTCGGCGAAGGAAGCGATCCCTCCCTCAATACCGGCCCACACCGCGTCGGCCGCCATGCGAGCCTTCTCTTTCGGCCGAGATCCCGTGATGGCCAAGGTCATGGCATTGCGAAACCCGCCGTTGAGGTTGGCCGTCACCTTGAGTGTTGACGGTGGTGGCATGCCCTTGGTGTCACTAATGCGCACACGGTCGGGACCTTCTTGCTCCAGGGCAATGGAGTCGAAGCGAGCGATGGCATCGGGACTCAAATAGTTGGGGCCGGCGATCTCGTAGAGGAGCTGGGCGGTGACAGTGCCCGTGGTCACGGCACCTCCCGAGCCAGGGTGCTTGGTGATCACGGCGGATCCATCCCGATGCAGTTCGGCGATGGGAAACCCGATCCGCTGGCGATTCGGAATCTCTTCGAAGAAGGCGTAGTTGCCCCCACAGCACTGCGCCCCGCATTCGATAACGTGACCGGCGACCACCGCACCGGCGATGGCGTCGACATCGGTGTCCTTCCAGCCAAATGCATGGAGTGCCGGTCCAACAATCACCGAGGCGTCGGTGACGCGGCCTGTGACCACCACCTGCGCCCCCGCGTCCAACGCATCTGCGATGGGCCGAGCTCCCAGGTAGGCATTGGCAGTCACCAGGGGCGAAGCCGGGTCAAGTGGTTCGCCGGTGTCGAGATTGATGAAGGGTTGTCCCTGGGCCAGCAGGTCAGGCACCCGATGTGTGATGTCGTCACCAGACACTGCGCCCACTTTGACGGTGAGACCCTGTCGGCGAGCGAGTTCGGTCACCGCATCAGCCAATCCCTGCGGGTTGAGCCCTCCGGCATTGGACACGATGGTGATGCCACGCTCGAGGCAGGTGGGCAATACCTCTTCCAGCTGGCGGAGGAATGTGCCGGCATATCCTCCGCTGCGTTCCCTGGTCTTATGCAGGATGTACATGGTCAGCTCGGCCAACCAGTCGCCGGTCAGCACGTCAATGGGTCCGCCCTCGACCATTTCCTTGGCGGCCGACACTCGATCACCGAAGAAGCCGCTGCAGTTGGCGATCCGCAGCGGGCCCTGGTGATTCACGCCGGCTCCATGGTCACGAGCAGGTCGCCCACGTCGACTTGCTGACCTGGAGCGCACAAGACTTGGCTCACCGTGGCGGCGCCGCCAGCGCGCAGCGTGTGTTCCATTTTCATCGCCTCGAGGACGACCAGTCCGTCACCATCACCAACCACGTCGCCGGCGCTGACCAACACTTTGCTGATGGCACCCGGAAGCGGCGCTCGGCACTCGCCGGCCATTCCGGCCAGTACCGCGCTGTCGTCCTCACTGCGCAATCCGAAGCTGGACTGGCCCTCTGGTCCATTTACTTCGGCCGAATGAGACGACAACCGAACGTAGTAGCGGCGGCGAAGGCCCTCAGTGGTGAGATCGACTGCGGAATTGGTGGTCTCACCCGTACCGACGCTGTGCCATTCGCCCTCATCGAACACCTCGATCGGCAGATCGGGTCGGGCGGCTCGCACCTGCAGCACTCCGTCAATGTCGCTGAGGTGGTCGGCGTGGAGCGGCGTGCCGACGTTCCTCCAGCCCGGAGCAGACACCGGCACGATGCTGTGTGCGGCGCGGTTCTGCAGGAGCGCTGCTCCGACCGCGGCGGCGTGACGCCGGCGTGTGTCTGCTGGGTGACTGGACTGGCGTAGATCGTGGCGCGAGTCCAAGTAGTCGATGCCGGCATCGCCCTGGGTGAACCCGTCGTCACTGAGGATGGCCGCGAGAAGGGTCCGGTTGGTCTCCAGACCATCGAGTTCGAGCTGGCGCAGCGCCCCGCTGGCTCGGGCAATGGCACTCGCTCGATCATCTCCATGGGCCATGACCTTGGCCACCAGCGAGTCATAGGCCGGGCTGACCGTGCTCCCCGACTCGATGGCGGCGTCGACCCGAATACCCGGACCTTGCGGCCATTTGACGTGCAGCGCAGTACCGGGCGTGGGCCGGTAGTCCTCCCGTGGGCGCTCGGCACACAGACGCACCTCGACGGCATGACCCGAGGCCGCCACTTCCGCCTGCCCGAACGAAAGTGGGAATCCCCCGGCCACGGAGAGCTGCATCCCCACCAGGTCCAATCCGGTGATGAGTTCAGTGACGCCATGCTCGACCTGCAGCCGAGTGTTCATCTCCAGGAAGAAGAAGTCCTTGCCATCAACCAGGAACTCCACGGTACCGACGCCTTCGTAGCCGACTGACTGAGCGGCGTTGATGGCCGCTTCCCACATTCGCGACCTGGTGGCGTCGTTCACCAGAATGGCGGGGGCCTCCTCCACCACCTTTTGGTGTCGGCGCTGCACCGAGCATTCGCGATCGAAGAGGTGCAGGGTCGTCCCGTGCGCGTCGGACAGCACCTGGACCTCGACGTGCCGCGGTGACTTCAGGTAGCGCTCCAGGAATACCTCGTCGGAACCGAAGGCCGAACCGGCCTCACGTTGAGCGGCCGCCACCGCGTCCTCAAGGGACGATGGATCCTCCACCAGGCGCATCCCGCGTCCACCACCGCCGGCGGAGGCTTTCACCAGCAGTGGGTAGCCAATGTCGGCCCCCGCAGCCGTGAGCTCCTTTCGGTCGAGCCCACTGAGGTCCACGCTGGGAAGCACGGGCACGCCGGCGGCGGACACGGTGTTCTTGGCCCGCGTCTTGTGTCCCATAACCCGCATTGCTTCAGCCGGTGGACCGACCCAGGCCAATCCGGCTGCGGCACACGCATCAGCCAGTCCCCAGTTCTCCGAAAGAAACCCGTATCCCGGGTGCACCGCGTCAGCACCTGTTTGCTGTGCGGCGGCGACGACCGCCTCAATGTTGAGATAGGTCTCGGCCAGTGATCGTCCCGGCAGGAGCACCGCCAGGTCGGCCTCGCCTACAAAAGGGGATGCGCCGTCATCGGTGGCGTACACCGCCACTGCTTCCATCCCGGCGTCGTGCGCGCCGCGAATAATGCGGCGCGCTATTTCGCCCCGATTGGCGACCAGTACCCGCTGCAATCGCGCCATCAGTGGCGCACCACGCCGAAGGTCGCAGTTCCACGCACCGGGGCCGAGTGCACCGCGGTGAGCGCGATGGCCAGCACCGTGCGAGTGTCTCGTGGATCGATGATGCCGTCGTCCCACAACCGTCCGGTGGCGAACTGAGCGGTGGATTCGGTTTCGATTTGTGCTTCGGTAGAAGAGCGGAGCTCATCGTCAGCCGCCTCATCAAACGGTCGCCCCGCCGACTCGGCCGCTTTGCGGCGAACGATGGAAAGCACCCCGGCCAACTGCTTGGGCCCCATGACCGCGATGCGGTGGTTGGGCCAGGTGAAGACGAATCGAGGATCGTAGGCTCGCCCCGCCATGGCGTAGTTCCCCGCTCCGTAACTGGCGCCGACCATGAGCGTGAGATGGGGCACCTTCGAGTTAGAGACCGCATTGATGAGCTTGGCGCCGTCCTTGATGATGCCGCCTTGTTCGTAGCGCGTCCCCACCATGAATCCGGTGATGTTCTGCACGAAGAGAATGGGCGTATCAGTCCGATTGCAGAGCTGAATGAACTGTGCACCCTTTTGCGCTTCCTCCGAGAAGAGGATGCCGTTGTTGGCCACAATCCCAATGGGAAAGCCGGCCAGAGATGACCACCCGCACACCAATTGTGGGCCGTACGAGGTCTTGAACTCCTCGAACTTGGAGCCATCAACGATGCGGGCAATGATTTCTCGCACATCGAAGGGCACGCGCACGTCCACCGAGGCGATACCGACTAGTTCATCGGCGGGGTACAGCGGCTCCTCGGCAGCATCGGCCGGACCGGGTCCTCGTCGCTCCCAGTGCAGGTGACCGACAATGCCGCGGGCGATGCGCAACGCATCGAGCTCATCCCGGGCCAAGTAATCGCACAGTCCCGAGGTGCGGGCGTGCATGAGAGCGCCCCCCAGCTCCTCCTCGTCGGCTTCCTCGCCAATGGCCATCTTCACCAGCGGTGGTCCGCCCAGAAACACTCGGGCCCGACCTTCCACCATGACGGTGTAGTCACTCATGCCGGGCAGGTAGGCCCCGCCCGCCGTCGACGATCCAAATACGACGCACACGGTGGGAATGCCCTGGGCCGACAGCTGGGTCAGGCGGCGGAACTGCTCGCCTCCAGGCACGAAGACGTCGGCCTGGCGCGGCAGATCGGCGCCTCCGGACTCCACCAACAAGACGAGGGGGAGCCGATTGGACTCAGCCACATCCATGGCTCGCAGGAGTTTCTTGATGGTGGTGGGGCTGGTTGTGCCGCCGCGCACCGTCGGATCGTTGGCGATGACCAGGCACTGGGTATGAGCGATTTCGACCAGCGCAACGACAACGCCGCCGCCGACCGGGTCGTCAGTCTCCAGCCCGGCCAGAGGACAAAGTTCCAACACCGGAGTACCAGGGTCGACCAGTGCTTCCACGCGTTCGCGCACCATCATTTTGTGGCGCGATCGATGACGTTCGGCGTAGAGAGGGCCCCCGCCACCGAGGAGCTGATCGTGCAGGACGCGCACCTCGTCCGCCATGGCCGCCATGGCAGCGGCATTGGCCATGAATTCCTCGCTGGCCGGCGACAGTCGCGTGACGATGGGAGTGCTCACGAAATGCTGGTGTCCCAGGAAGGAGCGCGCTTGTTCAGGAATGCATCCGAACCTTCGGCCGCCTCAGCGCTGGCAAAGAGCTCCGCCGAGCGTCGTTGTGCCGTGTTCAACGCATCCGCCCACGAGGCACTCGGAAGCGATCGAAGCAATGACTTGGTGGCCTTCACCGCTCCGGGCGCGCACTTGAGAATGGAGTTCACCACGTCGCTGATCCAAGCCGTGAGTGCATCGTCATCTTCGACGACTTCACTGATGATGCCGGCTTCGGCTGCATCGTTGGCATCGAACACCTCACCCGTTAATACCTTCCGGGTCAGAAACCGTCGGTCGGCAATGCGCAAGGACGGCACCATGATCATGGCTGGCGCCACACCAACCCGGACTTCGCTGAACGCAAACGTGGCTCGCTGCGGCGCAACCGCCAGATCGGCCGAAGCAATCAGTCCCATCCCCCCAGCCCTGGCTGGTCCGTTCACCCGCACGATGACCGGCACCGGACAGGACGAAATACCGGTCATCAGGTCGGGCATACGCGTGGTGATGACGCCGGCGCGCTCGTTGAGGTCGGCACCTGAACAAAACACGGTGCCCGCACCGGTGAGGACAACGGCCCTCACGGTCGGATTCGTCGTCGCGTCATGCAACGCCTCGACCAGTTCGTCGAGCATCCGGATGGAGAGTGCATTCCGATTGTGCGGTGAGTCGAGTGTCAAGGTTAGGACCGCACCATCGTGCTGCACATGAACTAGTGGATCGGTCACAGTTGCGAAGTGTAGGGGGGCATCTCACCAAGGGCGCTGAAAAACGTCAGTGGTATCGTGCCACGGTGATCGAAACGGACGAGCACCATATCTTTCGCAAGACATTGCGAGATCTCTTTGAGCGTGAGATCGATCCCTATGTCGATGGATGGGAGGCCGCCCGCACCTTCCCCGCCCACGAACTTTTTCCGAAACTGGGAGCTGTGGGACTCCTGGGGCTCGAATACGACGAGGCCTACGGCGGCATGGGGGCCGACCACTCCTTCACCGTCGTGGCGGGTGAGGAGATGGGACGCATCAGCTGTGGCGGCGTACCCATGGCGATGGCAGTCCAGATGTCGATGGCTACTCCCGCCTTGGCTCGCTTCGGATCACATGAGCTGAAAGAGCAGTACCTCGCCCCGTCCATCAGAGGTGAGCTCGTGGCCTCCATCGCCGTCACGGAGCCCGATGCCGGCAGCGACGTCGCTGGTATCCGGACTCGGGCCATCAAGGACGGTGACGAATGGGTGATCAACGGTTCGAAGCTCTACATCACCAACGGCACCCAGGCCGACTGGCTCTGCCTCCTGGCCCGTACCTCTGACGATCCTGGCTATCAGGGCATGTCGCTCATCGTGGTGCCCACCGCCGTCGACGGCGTGGTGGTGTCACGCAAGCTGGAGAAGCTGGGTATGTGGTCCAGCGATACTGCCGAACTTTCGTTCACCGATGTGCGTGTGCCGGTCAGCAACACCATCGGCTCCATCGGCCGCGGTTTTCAGCAGCAGATGGCTCAGTTCCAAGCCGAGCGCCTGATCACCCTTTACAAGCAAGTGGGCGCCATTGAGCAGGCCCTACAACGCACCAAGGCCTATCTGTGCGAGCGCCAGGCTTTCGGCAAGCCCTTGATGGCCAATCAACATCTGCAGTTTGTCCTGGCCGAGCTGACGGCGCGCCACGACATGCTCAAGCACTACGCACGGGCGTCCGCCGACGCTGTGCTGCGCGGTGAGGACGCCACCCGGTTTGCCACCATCGGCAAGCTGATGGGTTCTCGATTGCAGCGCGAGGTGGCCGACGCCTGCCTTCAGTACCACGGTGGTATCGCCTACATGGAAGAACACTGGGCGTCTCGCTTCTACCGTGACACCCGCCTCGACTCCATCGGTGCCGGCGCCGACGAAGTGATGCTGCGCATTTTGGCGCGCATGGACGGCTACGCGGTCGAGTAGCGCTTTTGTGTTGGTGAGCCGTGGCCTAGGTGTGGCGAAACACGGCCTGCCCGCCGCCACTGGCAATCAGATGTCGGTCTCGGTTCCAAATGCGACCGTTCCAGGACAACAGCCCGTTTGCCGCTACCGGTGAGTGGCCGTCAAGCAAGAGCCAGTCGTCGTGCACGCCCGGATGTTGGAACGAAACGTAGAGGTCCAGGCTCGGTGCGATGAACGGCGGCTCGAGGTACGCGTGGGGCCGATGACCCGCCGGCCAGCTCATCACGTCCAGCACGACGACGGTGCGGGCCGCGTCCACCCACGGGTCCAACACATCGAGTTCGGGCCGGCAACGGACCCACGACCGCCACGTTGGCTCAGCCGGACCGCTGGGCGGATATTCGTCAAAGAAGCTCAGTGGGCGTTGGTCGAAATTGCTCCAGAAGTTGAAGCGTGCCTCCTGATCGGGCCAAAGCTCCTGCGGTGACTTGAGATCTTCGGGGTTGGGCACCTCGGGGGGTCGAACATCTTCATGTACGAGGCCGTCGACTTCTCCCACCGACCACACCATGGCGTCGAGCACGGCTCGCCCGTTCTGAGTCATCTCCACCCGTTGGGCCAGCACGGTGCGCCCGGAACGCAGCGGGGTGACAAGAAGATCGACGGGTTCGAAGGCCGCCACCGAGAGGTAGTGGCAGAAGAAACTGGCCGGACGAGCAAATGGGCTGGCCGCTCCGGCAGCCCGCAGCGCGATAGCTGCCACATAGCCACCCTCCGGACCCCAAATCTCCCAATCCGGGTGGACCATGGCGGTAAAGCGCCGAATCCCCTCCGAATTATCAGTGTCCACCGGCGTGACGGCGGTCTCCAGTCCCAAATCGCCCATGTGCCCTCAGTTCAGCGGAAGACCGGGCGCATCGGCCAGCGATGGGTCTCGCCCGGGTCGAGCGGAGGCGGCATAGAGCTGGTCGACTCGGAAGGACCGGACGGCACGATCCCCTTGGCGCCCACCGACCACTTCCACCCACTCTTCGCCTGTGGTCGAGTTGGCCACGTGGGCCACGAAAGACCACGTGGCGCCGCGGATGCGAGTGCCTTGTACCTGCACGGGGTCGCCCGGCCGCAGTCCGGCCCAGTGCTCGTTGCGTTTGAGATCAGCCAGCGGTCTCACGCTCCGCTCGCAGGTCGCGGAGTCGATGGATGACCGCAATGACGATCACAATCACAATGATGACCGCGACCGCAATGCCAGCGTCCGAGAAGCCCTTGACGATCTTGTGCCAGTTGTGACCGAGGGCATACCCGATTGACCCCAAGGCCACGCCGTACATCGCCGTGGCGACCGCCGTGCTGGCCAGGAATCGCTTGAACGGCATTTCACCAATGCCGGCCACCAGCGAAATGACGGCTCGCACGACCGGTATGAATCGGCCGAAGAAGACGGGCAGTGCACCTCGATTTGCCATGAAGCGGTCGGCTCGGTCGAGATCGGCATGAGAGAGCAGGACGTATTTGCCATAGCGGTCGATCACCGTTCGCCCGCCCGACTTTCCGATCAGGTAGGCCACCACGCAACCGCAAATCTCCCCCACTACGGCCACCGCTATGACGCCGACGATGTTGAACCCGGGCTTGTGCTGGGCCGCCAAGGCCGCTGAATAACCGAAGGTGATTTCCGAGGGAAAGGGAATGCACACCGCCTCAATCAGGGCTATGGCAAATATGGCGACATAGCTCCAGTGCTCGAGGAAGTGTTCCATTGGGCCTCTTTTTAGTGCATGGATCGGTGCTGTCTGAGCCTCGTCCTATCCTGGCCGTCATGGCGCTCGACCTCCCACGGACCCTGACGCCATCGAAAATGACGTCGTTCACCAATTGCCCACTGGCCTTCCGCTTCACGGTCATTGAGCATCGCCCTGAGCCACCATCTCCCCACGCGGTCCAGGGCACCTTGGTGCACGCCGCTCTCGAGGGTCTCTTTTGGAATCATGAGGCAGGCACCCGGACAGAGACGGTCGCCATGGACGAGCTACTGGCGGCGTGGACCGAGCTCCAGTCCGATCCGGAATTCGTGGAGCTGGAATTGAACGACCAGGACGCCGATGCATTTCTGACTGATGCGCGCACGCTGGTGTCCAATTACTTCCGCTTGGAGGATCCCAATGCGGTGAATGCCATTGGGGTGGAGCTCGGGGTGGAGCTGGAGGATGCCGGCATGCGCTTGCGCGGCATCATCGACCGGCTCGACATCGGTCCCGATGGCGAGCTGACCATCGTCGACTACAAGACTGGGCGCGCCCCTTCGGCCCGCTACGAGCAGGCCCGCATGGGTGGCGTGCACACGTACGCCTTGCTGTGCCAGCGCATTCTGGGCCGGACGCCTACCGAAGTCCGCCTGCTCCACCTGCGCGACCCGGTCGTGATTTCGGCCGTCTCTTCACCCCAAACGGTCCGTGGGCAAAAGGCACGCACCAACGCCGTGTGGGGCGCCATCGAGCGCGCTTGCAGCAATGAGGACTTCCGACCCAAGACGGGTCCACTGTGCAATTTCTGCCACTTCAAATCGTCATGTCCAGCCTTCGGAGCGGCCTGACATGTCCATGGCTCAGGGGTTCGACGCCACGGTCGATGAGGCTTTCGATCGGTTGCGCGGCACACCACAGGTGGATCGGGCTGCAGCCATGGTCTCCAACCTGGCCGACTACGGGCTGGTGTGGGTGATCGTGGCGCTGTGGAAGTGCCGTCGTCGGGGACCAACCCGCCGCCGGGCCGTCATGGCCCTCGGGGTGGCCGGCTTCTCATCGCTTGGCATCAGTCGAGTCATCAAGTCGACGGTTGACCGTCAACGTCCCGAGGAGCACTTGGACGCCACCGTGCGCACACCGACCAGCAGCAGCTTCCCCAGCGGACACACCCTGGCCGCCTTCTGCACCGCCATGGTCCTGTCGGAAAGCGAAGTCGAGACCGCTGCCTTCGTCGGCTTCGCCAGCGCCGTGGCCGTCAGCCGCGTGCACCTCCGAGCCCACCATCCCAGCGATGTGGTGGGGGGTGCCGCCATCGGCTCCCTTCTGGGCGTCTTGCTGCGGCCCATGGTGCAAGCCATCACGCCAGGAAAGCGCCAGGTTCGGACTCGGCGACGCACCCAGAAAGTGGTGTTGGGAATGGGAGGGCAGGACTACCTGTTGAAGAGACTGTGAATCCATTTTCCGTGACCTGGGACTATCGCTGCCCCTTCGCTCGCAATGCCCACGAACACATCATTGAGGGGCTGGCCGACGGTGCCGATTGGGACGTGACGTTCCTCCCCTTCTCGCTGACGCAGAGCCACGTGCCCGAGGGCGGCGTTGACGCGTGGGACGATCCGAGCAAGTTCAAAGACCTGCTCGCATTGGCCGCAGGTGTTGTGGTCCGAGATCAGTATCCCGACCAGTTCGGACAAGTGCACCGGGCCCTGTTCACCGCCCGGCACGACGAAGGACTTGATCTGCGGGTTCCTGACGTGGTCAGCGGCGTGCTCGACGGGGCCGGCGTCCCCGGGGACAAGGTGTTGGCCGAGGTGGATGCCGGTGGGCCCATCGATGAGATCCGCCGCTCGCACACCAAGGCGGTGACGTCATGGAGCGTGTTCGGCGTTCCCACCTTCGTCATGGATGATCGTGCCGTGTTCGTCCGACTGATGAGCCGGCCTCAGGGCGACGCCGCACTGGCCCGGCGCACCATCGACGCCGTAGTGCGAATGATGGAAGAGCAGCCCGACCTCAACGAGTTCAAGTACACCACTCTGTCGCAATAGCGGGCCCTTAGGACGTGGCGATCTCGCTCATGAGGTTGAAGGTGCGCTTGCGCTCTTCGCTGTTGCCCACAATGGAGGCCACGAAATCGGTGGCTCCGGCCTTCGCCAGTGCTTCGATATGAGCCGCCACCGATTCCTCATCGCCGACGAAGGCAATATCGGATGGACTGCCCGCCCCTTCCTTGTCCAGCATGGCTCTGTAGGACGGCAGGTGCGGATAGAGGGCGAACTCCTTATTGATCCGCTCCTTGGCCGTCTCCACGTCGGCGGTCACCGTCACGGGCAGGGCCACGCCGATGCGCGGCGCCGGTCGGCCAGCCTTCTCGGCCGCGCTTCGGATGGTGGGCGAAATGTGCGAGTCGATGGTCTGCGTCCCCGTCATCCACGTGACAGTGCCGTCGGCCACCCGACCGGCCAGTTTCAGCATGGCCGTGCCAAGCGCCGCCACCAACACCGGCGGGGCCTCCACGCCGGGAATGTCGATCGGTTGCATGGCGTTAGCCGTGACGCGCTCGCCCACCGCGCTGACCGTCTCACCATGCAGGAGCGGCATCAGGGCGGCCAGGTATTCCTTCATATACGTCGCCGGCTTGTCGAAACTCATGCCCCACATGCCTTCCACCACCACCTGATGGGAGAGCCCAATGCCAAGGATGAGGCGATTTCCTGTGGCCAACTGCACCGTCAAGGACTGTTGCGCCAGCATCATGGGGTGCCGCGGGTACACGGGGACCACTCCGGTCCCAATGTGGATGCCCGGCACTTGCGCGCCGGCTGCGGCCAGCAACGTCAGAGCGTCCGGTCCGAAGATCTGCACTGCGAAAGCGTGGTCCAACCCGGCATCGGCAAAACGTTGGAGCTGTGCCACGGTCTCGTTCAATGACTTGTCCACATCGATCAGGCTTCCAATGCGCAGAGGCTTGGCCATGGTCGTTGCTATCTCCTCGCCTAGTGTGCCGGTCGTGTCCGGGTCACTGCTTACCTCGAGGCTAGCGACATGAACACGCATGACGTCGGGTTCGTTGGCGCCGGACAGTTGGCCCGCATGGCCGGTGAAGCCGCCAGTGCAATGGGACTGTCGATGATCGTGCTCTCCGAGCGTCCTAATGACGCAGCCTGTGACGTGGCCGCCGAGGTGTTGATCGGCACACCGCAGATTGAGGCTGACTTACGCGCACTGGCTGAACGCTGCCGGGTGATCACCTTCGATCACGAGCAGGTGGATCTCGCGCTCATCGGATCGCTGGTGGCTGAGGGTCGGGCCATCTATCCCGGCGTGTCGACCCTGGAGATGGCGGTCGACAAGGCTCGCATGCGCACCGTGCTCACGGAAGCCGGGGTGCCGGTGCCGGCGTACACGCTGGTCGATCTCGATACCTTCGACCTGGCCGAGGTGCTGGCGTTGTTGGAGGTTTTTGGAGCGGCGAACGGATGGCCGATGGTGTTGAAGACGGCCCGCGGCGGTTATGACGGCAAGGGCGTCTGGACCGTCATGAATGCCGACGAAGCGCGCCACGTGGTGGAACCATTGTCGGGGACGCTGCTGGTGGAGGAGTTGGTCGAGCTGCAGGCCGAGCTGGCCGTGATGGTGGCGCGCCGGCCGTCGGGCCAGACGGTGGCCTGGCCCGCAGTCGAAACGGCACAGGTCGGAGGAGTCTGCCGTGAGGTGCTGGTGCCAGGTCGCCTGCCGGCCGATGTGGTCCACGCCGCGGTGACCTTGGCCGAACAGGTGGCCTCCATCGCCGGGGTCGTGGGCGTCCTGGCCGTGGAGCTGTTCTGGTCCAAGGGAATCTTGTTGGTCAATGAAATTGCGGCCCGTCCCCACAATTCGGGCCACTGGACCATTGAGGGCTCCGTGACCTCGCAGTTCGAGAATCACCTGAGGGCGGTGCTGGACCTCCCTCTCGGATCGCCCCGTCCCGCCCATACACAGGTGGCCAGCGTGAACGTGTTCGGAGGAGACGACGGGCAGGATCCGGCCCAATTACTGCCTGATGGACTGGCCATTGAGGGCGCTCACGTCCATCTGTATGGCAAAGGGGCCAGACCAGGACGCAAACTGGGACACGTGACGGTCTGTGGCGACGAAGCTGAAGTGGTGCGTGAACGGGCCTGGGCGGCCGCGTTGGCCCTTGGCACGCCTCGTCCCATCGGCCTCGAACTCCCAAAAGGAGCACTGCGATGACCTCTCCCCTGGTGGCCGTCGTCATGGGCAGTTCATCCGACCTCAAGGTCATGCAGGAAGCGGTCGAGATCCTCGACACCTTCGGAGTACCCCACGAGGTGCGTGTGGTCTCAGCCCATCGCACCCCCGATGACATGCTGGCCTACGGACACGCGGCGGCCGGCAAGGGCCTCAAGGTCGTCATTGCCGGTGCCGGAGGCGCCGCTCATCTCCCCGGCATGCTGGCTGCGGTCACCACGCTGCCCGTGATCGGGGTACCAGTGGCTCTGTCCCATCTCGATGGGCTCGACTCACTCCTCTCCATTGTGCAAATGCCCCGTGGTGTTCCTGTGGCCACCATGGCGGTGAACGGGGCCCGCAATGCTGCCCTGCTGGCCGTGCGCATTCTGGCCCTGAGCGACGAGGGCTTGACTGTAAGAATGGCGGACTACCAGACGGAGATCGCCGGTACGGCGCGGTCACAGGATGCCGAAGTGGCGGGAGGTGCGGGAAGGAGTGAGTAGTCCGAACCTGGCACAGCGTCTCGGATACTCGGCCGACGCCAAGCTGCTCATCATCAATGCCGATGATCTCGGTTCATGCCATTCGGCCAACGTTGGAGTGTTCGAATGCCTCGCCACCGGAGTAGTGACGAGCGCCACGCTCATGGTGCCGTGCCCGTGGGCCCGTGAGGCATCGAGCCGTTACCGGGGGGAGGACGTGGGGGTCCATCTCACGGTCAACGCCGAATATGAGCTCTACCGTTGGGGCCCAATCACCCACGCGCCGTCATTGCTCGGCGGCGACGGCGGGTTCCCGCGCACCATGGAAGACGTGTGGGATCATGCCGACCTCGACGAGGTGCGCCGCGAATGCCGGGCGCAGATAGAACGGGCGATTTTGTGGGGTTTCGATGTCAGCCACCTCGATGCCCACATGGGCACGCTCCAGCTTCGGCCCGAGTTCTTTGACGTCTACCTCGACATGGCTATTGAATTCGGATTGCCACTGCGGATGATCAGCCCCAGCACGGAGCGATACATCGGATTCCCCGGCCGAGACGTTGCGGCTGAGGCTGGCGCCATCTTCACCGACTACATGCGAATCGTTCCGGGCGTTGGATCGAGGGGTGTGTTCGAGAAGGACATCGCCAACCTCAAACCTGGGGTGACGGAGATGTTCCTCCATCCAGCCGTCGACAGCGCCGAATTGCAATCGTTGGCCACCGAGGACTGGGAGGCCAGAGTGGATGATCACCGCATGATTTGCCAGGAGACGTGGGTACGCCAGACCATTGAGGAGGCGGGGGCCACGCTCATCGGATTCCGACCCCTTCGTGAACTCGCCAGAGCGGGACGCTGACGTCATGGCCGGAGCAACGATCGCCGACGTCTCGCTGTACTCCAAGGACCGAGGCCGAGCCAGCGTCTTCAACCTGACACTGGACTACGACGGCATTGCCATTCAGCCTCCCGGTGAGACTCCTCGCCATCTGCCATGGACCCGCATCACCGAATGGGAAATCCAACAACGACGCGGCGGCGTCCTTCTCATTCTGCGCGGTGGCGGCGCGGTCACCCCGCTTCTCATCCCGAAGTGGACGGTCGATGATTTAGATCGAGTCCTGCGCGATGTGACGTCGGGTCTGCCTGATCCTGATGTGCCGACCGAGCGCATGCCCTTTGACATCTCGATCGACGAGGTCGCAGTGCCCGAGCCCGAGTTGCCGTTCACGGCGCCAGTGGTGGCGGCGACTGCACCTCCCATCCCGGCACGGGCGTCGATACCCGAGCCGGCGCCCGTAGCGCCCGTAGAAGACGCCGATCTGTGGACCGAGTCTGAAGACCCCGAAGGTCTGGACACGGTGTTGTGGCCCGAGCCCGCGCCGGTCTCGGACGAACCTCCGAGCGTGACCCGGGCTGAAGCGACGCTAGAAAGTCCGGCGCCCGCAGCCGACATGGAGAGCGGGCTGGTGTGGCCTAGCAATTCTCCGCTGGAAGACGTCCCCAATCTGGTGTGGCCGGCTGACGGCGAGCCGGCGTCATCATCGACCCCGGACTCACCGCCCAGCGATGGAGGCAATACGGTCGGAAGCGAGTCGTCGGCGCCATGGGTGATTGAGGATGTACCGGGACTGCCGCCGTTGCCGCAGACCGTTTTCCCTAGGGTCGACCCCGTCCGTGAAACGCCCCCGCCTGTCGAACAGCAACCAAAAGTGGTGCGAGTGGCCTACGAAGATCCGGTTCGGCCCGGATCTCCGTCCGTCGAACAGCAACCCAAAGTGGTGCGAGTGGCCTACGAAGATCCGGTTCGTCCTGCTCATCCGGTGCAGATCCCGCCCTACGAGCCGCTGCCCGCTGAGCGCAGCTCAAAGAAGAAGGCCCAGCCTCGTGCCGAGCGACGCACGCGGGAGAGGTCGGGCGTGTCAACCAAGCTGATTGTGACCGTGGTCCTATTGGCTGCACTGGCCACGGCCGTGGCGTTGGTGCTGGCGGAAAGCGCTGGCGCCATCCACCTGTCGTTCCTCGGGACCTAATTCCGGTCAGGTCGGGTTGATGCCGGAGAAGAGATCATCTTCGGCGACGTCGGTGGAACCATTTCTACTTTTGGCCAGAAAGAACTGGTCAAAGGGAAAGATGTCTCGCATGACATCGGGTGGGAGCCCGAACCAGAACTTCGACGTCGGGTCGACTTGCGTGGCGTGCGCCTTCAATGCGTCCCCACGGATGTGCTGGAAGCCGTCGATGTCGATCATCGTCGTGTAGGGGTCGTCCTTGGTCACGCGGGCTAGCCATTCGTCATCGAAGGGTGATTCCAGATTCAGCTCAAGGTATTTGGCGTGAATCTGCCGGAAACGTTCGGCGGCCCACACCGAGTAGTAGAGCTTGGAGGGAGCGAAGGGTTCCCCCGCCTCCGGAAACTTGGCGGGGTCAGCCGCGGCATCAAAAGCCACGAGCGAAATCTCATGCACGCGCAAGTGGTCGGGGTGCGGGTACCGGTTTTGCTCATCGGGGTAGGTGATGATGACTTGGGGTCGCTCTCGCCTGATGATGGCCACCAGGCGCTCCACAGCCTCGTCGAGCGGCGCAGCAGCAAAGGAGTCGGGGTGCTTGTTGGCCTCGGAGTCGGCCATGCCCGAGTCGCGGTAACCCAACATGATCGTCTCGTCGTAACCGATGATGTCGGTGGCAGCTTTCAGTTCGGCCATGCGCACCTTGCCGATATCGGCCCGCACCTCGGGAGTATCCATGGCCGGGTTCAAAATGTCGCCCTCTTCTCCCCCGGTGCAGCACACGAGCACGGTGTGCACACCTTCGGCGTGGTAGCGGGCCACCGTCGATGCCCCCTTTGACGATTCATCATCGGGATGCGCGTGGACGGAGAGGAGGGTGAGTCGATCAGGCACGGCGGTGACCTTAGCGGCGAGGTTCGGGGGCACCATCCGGTGCCACCCCGCCTTCCCTGGGCCTTATGCTCGTTCCCATGGCAGGCACGTGGCAGCGGGTAAAGGGCATTTTTCAGGCCAAGGCCAACAAAGTCCTGGACAAGGCCGAGGATCCTCGTGACACCCTCGATCTTTCCTACGAGAAGCAGGTAGAGCAGCTCACCAAGGTCCGTCGGGGTGTGGCGGATGTGGCGACGGCTCGGAAGCGGATTGAGCTGCAGGCGCAAGGCCTGCAGAAGCAGGCCGACAAACTGCAGGGCCAGGCCAAGGCCGCTCTCTCGCAAGGCAATGAGGACCTGGCCCGTGAGGCCCTGTCGCGTCGGGCCGCCCTGGGTGAGCAGCTCGCCGACCTAAAGACGCAGCACGACCAGATCAGCGAGCAGGAGCAGAAGCTGATCGACACGTCACAGCAATTACAGGTGCGCGTCGAGCAGTTCCGCACCAAGAAGGAAACGCTGAAGGCCAGCTACACGGCGGCGCAGGCCACGACGCAGGTGGGTGAGGCCATCTCGGGCATCTCCGACTCCATGGGCAACTCCGCCGCCGCCATGCAGCGAGCGCAGGACAAGATCGCCAGCATGCAAGCGCGCTCAGGGGCGCTGGACGAACTGCTGGCATCCGGTGCGCTCAACGACCTGAGCACGCCGGTCGATGACATTCAGAAGGAACTGGACAAGGTGACGTCGACCAATCAGGTGGACAACGAGCTGGCGGCCTTGAAGGCGGAGCTCGGCAGCGGGGCGGCTGGTTCCGAAGCAGCAGCACTACCGGTGGCGGATCAAGGCGGTCCTGGAGGAGCAAGTAGCTGATGGCGTTGTCTCATGACATCAAGGCCGATCGGGGCCTGACCACACGCATGCTGATGACGGGATTTTTCCTGGTCATCTTGTATGCGGCCTTTATTGGCGTTCTCTTTGCCTTCTTGCACAGCCTGGTGCTGATTCTGGTCATCGCCTTCGGCGTGCTGTTTTGCCAGTACTACTTCAGCGACAAGATCGCCATGTTCGCCATGCACGCCAAGGTGGTGACGCCGGAAGAGGCGCCCGAACTACACGGGATCATCGACCGACTCTGCGCCCTGGCCGATCTGCCCAAGCCACGGGTGGCCATCGCCAACACCGACGTGCCCAACGCCTTTGCCACTGGCCGCAGTCCCAAAGCTGCCGTGGTGTGCGCCACGTCGGGACTGTTGCGCCGTTTGGATGAGCCAGAGATTGAAGCGGTACTGGCCCACGAAATTTCACACGTGGTCCACCGCGACGTCGCCATCATGACCATCGCCAGTGGATTGGGCATGATCGCCGGACTGTTGACCCGGGTGATGTTCTATTCGGAGATCTTCGGTGGCATGGGTGGACGTGGTGGGGGGAATAACAACAACAGCGGCAGTCAGCTCGTATTGATTGAGATGGGCGTGATGCTGGTGTCGATCGTCGTCTATTTCATCAGCTTCCTGCTGACCATGGCCTTGTCTCGGTATCGAGAACTGGCCGCTGACCGCTCGGGCGCAATTTTGATCGGGCGTCCATCGCAACTGGCGTCGGCGTTGGTGAAGATCACTGGAGAGATGGGGCGCATCCCCACCAAGGACCTTCGTGCCGCCGAGCCGTTCAACGCCTTCTTCTTCGCACCCGCCCTGGCGCATCAGACGGCGCAGGACCAGGGTCGTGGCGGCACCAGCGGGTTCAGCTTCGGCAATCTCTTCCGCACCCACCCCACGCTTGAAGTGCGGTTGGCCCAGCTCGACCAGCTGGAACGCCAGCTCGGGCAGCCCTCCGGAAACTGATCCTGATCTTGTTTTTGGCCATCTGATTCACTTCTGACCATGGGGCTCTTCGACACACTGCTGGGCCGCACGAAGCCCGTGAAACCAAACCTGGACGCGTTGTTTGCGCTGCCCACGGCCGCCTTGACGCTGCAGAGCGCCGGTGGCCTGGTGTCATCCGGCCATGCCGGCGTGTGCTGGAAGCCACCCTCCGGTCAGGGGTCCGAAGATCTACAGACACAGGTGTCACAGCTGGTGGGCGAGGGATTTACCCAGGCGTCCGACTCCTTCGGGTATGGGTGGCTCTTGCTGAACGTGCCCGAGCTCGATGACCTGGTGACCCAGGCCCACATGGCCAATTCCACTTTGAGCGACGCCGGCTGGGGACCTCAGCTGCTGTGCTCGGTGTTTGGCTTCGTGCCGGGACCGGACGCGGTGAGTGATGCCCGCGCCTTCTCGTTGGTGTATTTGTTCAAGCGGGGCACCTTCTATCCCTTTGCACCGCTCGATGCGGCCAAGGAGCGGCGGGACACCGAATTGGAACTGCGCATTCGCACCATGCTGGGCGACGATCTTCCGGTGGAATCGGACCTGGCGCGCTGGTTCCCCATGTGGGATCTCCCCGTCAAATGACCGTTGATCGGGTCATCACTCTAGAAGGCGCCGTCAACTTTCGCGACTTGGGCGGCTACGAGACGTCTGATGGTCGTCGCACGCGCTGGCGTGTGTTATTTCGCGCCGATGGTCTCGGTGAATTCGACGGCGGCGGACATGGACGTCGTGCGCTCGCTTGGTATTCGCACGGTGGTGGATCTCCGTTCGGGATATGAGTTGGAGACCACGCGCTTCGATGTGGAGGCGCACCCCGTGGACTTCCACCACTTCCCCTTCATTGAGAAACTCCCAGACGCCGATACGTGGGATCAGCATCCCGGAATGTTGGGCGAGACGTACCGCGAAATGTTGGTCGACGCCATCCCGCAGATCGTCAGCGCGTTGGAAGTGTTGGCCGGACCTGATGCTCGGCCGGCTGTTTTCCATTGCACTGCGGGCAAGGACCGCACCGGATTGCTGTCGGCATTGGTACTTTCGTTGCTCGGGGTGCCTGAGGAGACCGTGGTGGCCGACTACGCGCTGAGCGGAGCCGCCATGGAACGCCTGCGAGCCAAGCTCATGTTGAAATATCCAGACGGAACCGACGTGATCGCCGACCTCGATGAGGTGTTTTCGGCCGATCCGTCGAACATGGTGGCCTTGTTTGCCTTCATGCGGGACCGATTTGGCTCAGTGGAGGGCTGGAAGGCCGCGGCTGGGGTCTCTGAGTCGCTCGTGGCCAGTCTGCGGGACGGATTACTCGAACCGCAGGGGTAGCTCGAGCGGTTATCGGGGCGGCCGGAGCCGGTCGATGGCTGCGGCCAGGGCCAAATCGAGGACGGTCAGCCCGCCGGCGCTGTGAGTGGTGAGGGCCAGACGCACAGTGTCCCATCGGATGTTGATGTCGGGATGGTGATTGGCCGCTTCCGCCGCGGCTCCGACTGCGTTCACGAAATCGAGCGCACCTTGGAATCCATGCAGTTTGACCGTTGTGACGAGTTCGCTGTCCTGTCGTTCCCACTCCAAGCCTTGTTCATCCAGCGCGGCGTCAACGTCGGCATTGGCGAGCACGGTTTGCTTCATGGATGTGTCATCTCTTCGGGTCGCACCGCGGCGTCGAACTCGTCGCCCGTCATGTAACCCAACGCAACGACGGACTCGCGCAGGGTACTCCCTTCCTTGTGCGCCTTCTTCGCCACTTCGGCTGCCTTGTCGTAGCCGATGATGGGATTCGAGCGCGGTGACGAGCATCAGTGAGTTGTTCAAGTGCCGTTGGATCTGCGCGTAGTCCGGCTGTAATCCCTCCACACAGAATTCCCGGAAGCCACGGGAGGCATCAGTGAGCAGCGCGATCGACTGCATCACGTTGTAGATGATCACCGGCTTGCACACATTGAGTTCGAGGTTGCCTCGGCTGCCGGCCATGGCCACAGCGGCGTCGTTACCCAACACCTGGATACCCACCATGATCATCGCTTCGCTCTGGGTGGGATTGACCTTGCCCGGCATGATGGAAGAGCCGGGCTCGTTCTCGGGGAGGGCCAGCTCGCCCAGGCCGCTTCGGGGGCCCGAACCAAGCCACCGCAGGTCATCGGCAATTTTCATGAGGGATGTGGCCAAGGTGCGGATGGCTCCGTGGGTGAAGAGCAGCGCATCGTGGGCAGCCAGGGCGGCGAACTTGTTCGGTGCGGTGACGAACGGCAGGCCGGTCAACTCCTTAATAGCTTCGGCGACGCGGTGGCCGAACTCCGGGTGTGTGTTGAGGCCCGTGCCCACAGCAGTGCCGCCGGCTGCGAGTTCATAGAGACCGGGCAGCGTGAGTTCGACGCGTGCAATGTCGTCGGTGAGCTGTGCAACGTACCCTGAGAATTCTTGACCCAAGGTCAGTGGCACTGCATCCATGAGATGCGTGCGACCAATTTTGGTGATGTCGGCGTATGCAACTTCTTTCTGGCGCAGTGCGTCACGCAGTGCGGTGACCGAGGGGATGAGTCGGAGCACAATTTCCTCCACCGCTGCGATATGCATCGCAGTAGGAAATGTGTCGTTAGATGACTGCGACATGTTCACATGATCGTTGGGATGCACTGGTTTCTTCGATCCCATTTCGCCACCGCTTAACTCGATGGCACGATTCGAGATGACTTCGTTGGCATTCATGTTCGTTTGCGTGCCGCTGCCGGTTTGCCAGATGTGCAACGGAAAGTGATCGTTCAACTTGCCGTCGGACACTTCTGTTGCCGCTTGCGTGATGAGGTCGGCCAGTTCCGTGTCGAGCTTGCCGAGGTCATGGTTCACCTTGGCCGACGCTCCCTTCAAAATGCCGAAGGCGCGGACGAGTGGGAGGGGCATCGTTTCATTGCCGATGTCAAAATGATGGAGCGAGCGCTGAGTTTGGGCACCCCAATATCGGTCCGTCGGGACTTCGATGTCCCCCATGCTGTCGCTCTCGGTACGTGTAGTTGGCACGTGGCGAAGCATATGACGGCGGCGAAAGTCCTCTGGCGGGGATTGCGGCTGTGTTGCGTGGCAAAACTGCGGGTGAATGGGGTGGTTTGGCCGTGTGTTCGGCCTTAGGCCTCGTGGTGGCGATACCAGGCCCTCGAAAGCCTGTGATTCCCCCGAAAAGATGGGGGCCTCAACTTCAACTTGAGGGTTTTGCGACGCGCGATGGCCGTTATCCGGCGGCGCGAACCCTTTACGGAGGGCAGGGATGTCCCGACCAGGGGTCCTCAGTTGTTTAACATGGGGTGGGTAGGGCATTCTCCTCCTACTCAAGCCGTGACAAACTGGGCACACACCAGGCGGAAAGGGACAAGAAACCTCAATGTTCAAGCGAATGAAGAAGTCGCTCATAGGACTTGCTGCAGTAGGGGTACTGGCCGCAGCGCCAGTGGCCATACTGGGTGGGCCAGCCGGAGCTGTCGGTGACTCAGGTACCGGCAGTGCTTTCGGCGTTGAGGTTCTTCCCCTCATCCCAGCCTCGCCATTGGTGACGTTGGGACCTGCAGGGCAGACGGACACCGCAACGCTGATACCCGTGGACCTCACGCCATTGGCCCAAGTGAATGCCGGCCCGGTGTCGACATCATCCACGAACTTCGGCACAGCAGCGGAGTCGATCACGTCGACCGCCGGTGTAGCCGGAGACTTTGCGCCGGTTGACGGTGTCAACCTCCTGACTGCACTCGACGCGCAGGCCGTGACGACAACGTGCACATCAGTCACGGGTGTTGACGGATCGACAGGAGGCGCTGACTTCCTGAGCATTTCCGGCAACGAAGTGCCGATTCCAGTCGACCAACTCGAAACAGTGACCGGCCCCCTTTCCGGTCTCATCACCATCGAGGCCAACGTGCAGACCGTGGTCAATACGAACGGTAATTCGAGCATTCAGGTCATCGGTCTTGAGGTGACGCTGCTGAACACGGCCGTCGTCGTCGAAGGTGGCGTCTCGAACTGTGCCGTGACTGGCCCAGACGTCAATCCATTGCCAGCGCCGACAATCACCAGCTACACGCCCACGAGCGGACCGGCCATCGGTGGCACCGTCGTGACCATCACGGGTACCAACTTGCTTGGCACCACGGGCGTCACCTTTGGTGGCGTTGCGGGCACGGCACTCGACGTTGTCAGCGCCACTGACGTCCAAGTGACCACTCCGCCCCACGCTGGTGGTGCGGTTCCTGTGGTCCTAGACAATCCCAATGGAAACGTGAACCTCGCGCCGGCCTTCACGTACGTAGCAGCAGCTCCGGCCATCACGAGCTACACACCCACCTCGGGAACAGTGAACGGTGGCACGGTCGTGACCATCACGGGTGCCAACCTGCTTGGCACCACGGGCGTCACCTTTGGTGGCGTTGCGGGTACGGCACTCGACGTTGTCAGCGCCAATGAGGTCATCGTGACCACGCCGGCCGGCGGTGCTGGTTCGGTTCCTGTGGTGCTGGACAACCCGAACGGGAACGCGACGGCTGCTGTGGCGTACACCTACGTGGCAAACGCTCCGACCATCACGAGCTACACACCCACTAGCGGCACGATCGCAGGTGGCACCGTCGTCACCATCACGGGTACCAACTTGCTTGGCACCACGGGCGTCACCTTTGGTGGCGTTGCGGGCACGGCACTCGACGTTGTCAGCGCCACTGAGGTCATCGTGACCACTCCGGCCCACGCTGGCGGTGCGGTTCCTGTGGTCCTAGATGATCCGAGCGGGAACGTGACGGCTGCTGTGGCGTACACCTACTCGGCCACGGCACCTTCGGTCACGAGCTTCACGCCGACGAGTGGGCCGGTTGCTGGTGGCACGGCCGTCACCATCACGGGTACAAACCTCAGCGGTACTACTGAAGTCGCCTTCGGTGGCGTTGCTGGCACTCTGGGCACAATCACTGCCACATCAGTGGTCGTGACCACGCCTGCAGGTCCTGGTCCAGAGTCCGTGTCGGTTGTCCTTACGACGCCTGCTGGTTCAGCCACGGCTAATCAGGGCTACACCTACACAACGGCGACGTCGCCCACCATCAACGCCACTGGCATCAGTCCGACCACTGGTCCGACGACTGGTGGCACGTTGGTGACGATCACCGGTACGAACCTCAACGGCACCACGAGCGTCACATTCGGCGGCGTGGCGGGAACGATCCCGGCTGGCAACATCAATGACACCAACACTGAACTCCAGGTGGACACGCCGGCAGTTGCGGGACCTGAGACTGTGCCTGTGACATTGACGACGCCCTCTGGTTCGGTAACGGCTGCTCAAGCGTTCACATTTACGTCGGCGGCATCGCCCACCATCGCAGCCAACGGGCTGAACCCAACCAGTGGTCCGACGACTGGCGGCACGGTGGTCACCATCACGGGAACCAACCTGACCGGCACTTCAAGCGTCACCTTTGGTGGCGCATTGGGCACCATTGACTCGATCACCGCCACCACGGTGACAGTGTCGACGCCCGCCGGTGCTGCCGGGGCGGTTGCAGTCATCTTGACCACGCCGAACGGTTCAGTCACCGCACCTCAGGCGTTCACCTACATCGCACCTACCACGGCTGCTCCGACCCTGTACGGCATTTCGCCGTCCAGTGGCCCGCCGTCTGGCGGTGAGTCGGTGTTCCTGGGTGGAATCAACCTGTGCAACCCGATCACGGTCACCTTCAATGGCGTCGTCGCCACGGTGACGTCCGTCAACTCAGACTGTGGCGGGGTGTACGTGACTGAGCCTGCGGGTTCGGGCACCGACGTCCCAGTGGTCATCACCACTGCTGGTGGGACCTCGACATCGCCCATTCCGTTCACATACATCGAGGCCGGCTACTGGGAAGCCTCCGGTGACGGTGGCGTGTTCTCCTACGGTGGTGCGCAGTTCTACGGTTCCGTCCCGGGCGCATTGCAGCCAGGACAGAAGCTGAACTCGCCGATCGTGGCCATGGCCGACACGCCGGACCACGGTGGGTACTGGCTCTTCGCCGCTGACGGCGGTGTGTTCGCCTTCGGTGACGCTCCGTTCCTCGGTTCGGTGCCAGGAGTGCTTGGACCGCAAGGCAGGACGCTGAATGCGCCCATCGTGACCGCCGAAGCAACGCCGGATGGTCATGGTTACCGCATGTTCGCCGCTGACGGTGGTGTGTTCGACTTCGGTGACGCCCAGTTCGTGGGCTCGCTGCCTGGTGTCCCCGAGACGCCAACAGCGCCCATCGCAGCTGCGGCTTCGACACCGATCGGCCAGGGCTACTGGCTGGCCGGACAGGACGGCAACATCTACCACTTCGGAAACGTGCCGTTCAGTGAGTCAGGCCTTGGCGCCTTCTACGGTCGTGTGGTCGCCATGGCTTCCACCCCGGATGGGGACGGCTACTACTTGTTCCTGCAGTCCGGTGCAGTGGCGCACTTCGGTGATGCAACCGCTGGTCTGGGGTGGCGCCACGAGCGGCAACATTGTCTTCGGTCAGGCCACTTCCACCGGCAAGGGCTACTGGGAGTTCGCCACCAACGGTGCGGTCTCCAGCTTTGGTGATGCACCGACACTGGGACAGCCGAACTTCGCATTGAATGCGCCGGTTGTTGCCGCCATCGCCTTTGGAGAGACAACTAGCTAAAGAACTACCGGCTTGGCAACCCGCCCGGAGGATGGTCATCAGGACATGCTCCGGGCGGGTTGTTGAAGTCCGGGTTTCCGGTCCAACTACCGTCCGTCCATGAGGTGCCTGCGGGCGCCAGGGACAGGATGGAAGTGAGATCGCTCAGGAGCGCATCGGCGTAACGAGCCGCTCCTTCCGGGCACAGGTGCACGTTGTCCACCTTGCGTACTCGGATCCACTCACTACTCGGGGCCTTGGGCTGCCCGGCGGGCGGAAGCCAGCTGGAAAACCGGCCGTGCAGCAGGATGCGAATCGGCCAACGGCAGATACATCACTCGGCCCGGAAAGACCGCCGCCATCTCGGCTGCGATGGTGTTCCAGGCCGCGACGCCCTTCAGTCGGGCTTCGTTGTAGACCTTCTGGTTGGCTGGATTGGCGGCGGGGATGGTGCCCGAAAGCGGGAACTGCGTGAACACGACCCCAACACGCCGTTGCCCGGAGTCAGCATCACCTTGATGGCCCGCTCCAGCAGCGCTGTGTAGGCCGCTCGGTTGGTGCAGGGCGTTGGGAGTGGTGGGACCGTCCTGGTCCCAGCTCCATGACGGCCACAATGACCTGCGGTCGGTTCTGCCGGATGATGATCGGCAGCGACGTGGGCCAGTTGGTGGCCGTCGTCAGCCCGAAACCATCAATGGTGTTGGTGTGCACAGTCGCTTCACCCGTGGCCTGGAGGGCGGCCGTGATGGCGAACGACGCATCGTGCATGACCGAGTCACCGAGAATCGTGACGCGCAAAGGACGGCTGGGCGTGATCACCGTGCCCTTGGGCAACGAGATCAGCTTCTGCTGGCTGTATCCGCCGGCACCGATGATGTCTGCGCCTTTCGAGGTCAGTCGTGAGGCGTGAGCCACCGGATCAGGGTCAGCGATCGCCGGTGTGGTGGCCACCACAAGAAGGACGGCGGCGGCGACACCAGCAATTGGCGCCAGCCCCAAACGGAAAGCACCACGGAGGTGGGCTCGGCGGAGGGGCTGTTCGACCAGGAAGAAGCTGGCTGTGGCCACCCCGAGGGTGAGGGCGATGCGGACCACGTCCAGTGGCCCGATCGAGAGACCGGTACCGGCGCCAGTCAGGTAGACGAAGATCGGCCAGTGCCACAGGTAGATCCCGTAGGAGATGGTGCCCGAGGAAGTGGAGGGGCCGTACCGAGAGCAGACGGGACAGCGGTCCGGGGTCGAGCAGTCGCACATCGGCTACCACCACGGCAGCCAGGACGGCACAGAGAAGGAACCCGCCCTGGAACATGAAGTCCTTGGGCAAGCCGGCTGAGGTGCCTGAGATGACCCAGAACACACCCAGGAGGGCGGCAGAGGCTGGGGCGGCCATGTGGAGCACTCTGCGAGCCTTCAGGCCGGGCTGGGGACGTCCAGCGGCCAGGAAGGCCACCGTGGCGCCGGCCATCAGGTCAAAGAGCCTGGTGTCGGTGCCGTAATAGACCCGGGTGGGGTCGCCGCCGGGGTGGAAGAGGAAGGCCATTAGGCCGGCGGAGAGGAGGCCCACACCGGTGACGACCAGTGTCCCCACCTGGCGCCAGGAACGGCGGGCACTGCGGACCAGAAGCAGGAGTGCGGGTGGCCAGACCAGGTAGAACTGCTCCTCAATGGCCAGTGACCAGGTGTGTTGCAGCGGGGAAGGCGTCGAGAACTGGGCAAAGTAGGACTGGTGGGCGTAAATGGCGTGCCAGTTGCCCACGTAGAGCAGGGTGGCCAGGGCGTCGCCTCGCAGGGCAGAGAGATCGACCAGGCCGTTGGCGCCGGGGCCTCCAAGGTGGGCATTGACCACCAGATAGACCCCGAGGGCGGCCACGACCAGGAACAACGCGGGCAGAAGGCGCTTGGCCCGGCGGCCCCAGAAGTTGGCCAGGCTGACTGCCCCGGTGGCCAGCCACTCCTCCAGGAGGAGGGTGGAGATGAGGAAGCCGGAGAGGACGAAGAAGAGGTCGACCCCGAGGTAGCCCCCCGAGGCCCATCCAAGCTGCAGGTGGTACGCCATGACACCAAGCACGGCCAGCGCCCGTAGGCCGTTCAGTGCGGGCAAATGGTGGCCTGTGACGGCAGTGGTTGGTGTGTCGGTCACGCGTCCAGAATCTGGCACACCTGGACGTGAGGGGGAAGCACGGGCGTGGCTCGGGAGTATTCGGCCGGGATCAGGACGAGGTCGGCCAGGGCGAGGAGTTCCAGGGACGGTTCGTGTCCCTTGGTGAGGTCCAGCGCCATCTGTGGGCTTTGCTGGGAGTACGGGCCCGGGCGATTGATGGCGCCCGCTACCGGATACGTGGGGCCCTCGCTGGCTGCCACCCCATTGCGCCACATGTCACGGCAGAGGGCAGCAGCCTCAGTGGTGTCCTGAGAAAAGGGGCCGCCAAAGACCAACACGGCCCGTCCGTGACAGAGAAGGTCGAGTGTGGTCATGTCGCGAGCGAGCACCGTCGGGTGTCGGTGCGGGTGTACCTCGGGCTCGCTCCGTATGCCGATGAGAATCCGCGCCGTGCGTCCCGCTATGGCGGCCGCCAATGTGATCGCATCACCCAGGAGTCCGTCGCCGATGAACAGTGCGTCGACGTGACCGGTGTCGACGGTCGTGGCGGTGGTGATGAGCTCGTCCAGTGTCGACGGTTCGAGTATGCGTCCCTCCACGGCGTTGCACACTATGCGAGGCAGGTTGTTGTCCTAGAGTCGGCGCATCTCGCTCTCGCTTGGTGAAGCTTCGTTACTGCTCGGCGCTGGCGTCGTCGCTGGTGCGGTGGGCTCGGCTGGCGGCATCACCTCGCTGATTTCGTATCCGGCGCTGCTGGCCGTGGGGATCGCTCCCCTGCCGGCCAATGTCACCAACGCCGTGGCGCTCGTGGCCAGCTTTCCCGGTTCGGCGTTGGGGTCGCGACCGGAGTTGACGGGTCAGTCGGGCTTGCTGCGCCGCATGGCACCGATAACGGCCGCCGGTGGCGTAGCGGGGATGGCCCTGCTGTTGTTGACGCCAGCTGGTGATTTTCAGCGTGTGGTGCCGTTCCTTTTGATCATCGCCGCCCTCCTCTTGCTGGCCCAGCCGCGCATCACCACGTGGCATCAGACCCGGGTCGGCGCCGAACTCCGTTTCCTGCTGCCGGCCGGACTCTTTACCGTCGCGCTCTATGACGGTTACTTCGGTGCCGGTGCCGGGGTCATGACTCTGGCCCTGCTGTTGGTGCTGGTCGACCAGCAGGTGGCTCGGGCCAACGCGCTCAAGAACATGGTGCTCGGGGTGGCCGATGTGTGTGCGGGCATTGGCTTTGTCCTCTTCGGTCCTGTGCATTGGTTGGCGGCCGCGCCCTTGGCGGCGGGTGCGCTGGTAGGGAGTGCCCTGGGACCATCGGTGACGCGTCGCGTGCCGGGCGGTGTGCTGCGCGTCTTGGTCGCACTGGCGGGTATCGGCTTGGCCATCCGGTTGTGGGTTGCTCCCGTCTGAGCCATCAGACTCGCTCCCACCATCCGCCGATGTCGCGGGCGTAGCCGGCCGAAGCGAGGCGCTCGAGCCCACCGCAGAGTGCGGGGAGCGGGAGACCGGTGAGGCGGGCCAGATAGTCCAGTGGGGTGGGATCGGACGACAAGTGGCCCAAAATGGCGGCATCGGGGCCCTGATACGTGGGGCGAGTGGAGTTGGATGCGGAGGGCGGCAACGGGATGTCGGCCCCGCGTAGTGAGAGCGCCATCAAAATGTCGGCCGTGCCGCAAATAGGCACGCAGCCCTCGGACAGAAGCCGATTCGTCCCGTCCGACGTCGGACTACGGATGGAGCCGGGCACCGCCCCCACGGTGATGCCTCGGGCAATGGCAGCGTCGACGGTATGCATGGAGCCGCCGTGAAATCGACTCTCGATGACCACCACTAGATCGCTCAGTGCAGCCAGGAGCCGGTTGCGCACCGGGAAGCGCCACTTCTGGGTGGGCACCCCTGCCGGAGACTCCGAGATGATCACGCCACGGGCAACGACCCGCTCGAAGAGCCGAGCGTTGCTCCGTGGATAGGGCTGATCGAGACCGCCGGCCACCACGGCGACGGGCGGCGCACCCGTGGCGCTTGCTCCTTCATGGGCCGCGGCGTCGATGCCCATGGCCAGACCCGAGACCACACTGATGCCGGCAGCGGAGAGTTCGGCGCCGAGCTGCGCGGCGACGCCGATGCCGTATCGAGTGGGGCTGCGAGTGCCTACCAGCGCCACGGTGGGATGGGCGCTGAGGAGCGACAGGTCGCCACGGCTGAAGAGAACAGCTGGAGCCTCGGGGTCAGTGCGGAGACGGTTCGGATAGTCGGGATGGTCGACCAAGTACACGTCGATCCCATTGGATCGGTGCAGTTGCCAGATCTGCTCGACGTCGCCATCGAGCCCGGCGTGTCGCCAGGCGGCGGACGGAGCGTCCTCGGCCATATACCGGCGCAGAGTGGCGGGGCCAACCTGGTCGGCGGAAGCGAGGGCGGCGGCGAAGGCCTCTTCGGGCAGTGAGTTCGTCATGGCATGACGGCGGCTCGGGCCGATCGGAGAGCGAGAGCGTCGCTGACGTGCTCCTCGGTGACCACTTCTTCGTCAAGCAAGTCAGCCACGGTGCGGGCCACCCGCGCCACCTTGTGCAATCCCCGGGCACTGAGAACACCAGCGCGCAGGCGATGGCCGAGGAGTCGGGCCGCGTCCTCATGCATCGGCGGCTCGTCATTGCCGACCCGAGCCGCTGCCCTTTGGCGCGCGGCGGCCACCCGGGCGGCCGAGGCGGCCGTGGGTGGTCCCGGCTCGTCGGCCAGCAACAGATCGGGATCGGGGCGGCTGAGCGGCACCACGAGGTCGAAACGATCGAGCAGTGGGGCGGAGAGTCGCCGGTGATATCGAGCCCTGGCGAACGGAGTGCACTGGCAGGCCCCTGGGAACACGCCTTCGCCACACGGACAGGGGTTCATGGCGGCCACAAGAAGGAACTGGGCCGGAAAGGTGACAGTGCCACCGGCTCGGCTGATCCGAATCACTCCCTCCTCCAGCGGCTGGCGCAGCGCCTCGAGGGCTGGGACGGGAAACTCCCCCATCTCGTCGAGAAACAGGACGCCGTGGTGAGCGAGGCTGATCTCTCCTGGGCGAAATGACCAACTCCCTCCGCCGATCAAGGCCACGATGGAGGCCCGGTGGTGCGGCGATCGGAAGGGGGGTCGGCTGAGCAGAATTCCGTCCGGCAATGGAGCGCCGACCGCCGAGTGGATGCGGGTGATCTCGAGCGATTCGGTGTGGGTCAGCGACGGGAGGAGTCCGGGTAGACGCTGGGCCAGCATGGTCTTGCCGGAACCGGGCGGGCCGACCATGAGCAGATGGTGGGAGCCGGCGGCGGCCACCTCGAGGGCGTGGCGACCCAGGTCCTGCCCCTTTACTTCGGCCAGGTCGAGCGGGTCGGGCGTGCTCAGCCTGGCGGGCAGTGCCGGGGGTATCGGGCCAAGAGGCGGTACGGCTCAGGATGTGGGCCAGTTCTGACAGGGTGGCCACGCCATGAGCGTCCTTGCCGCGGACAAGGGCGGCCTCGTGCATGTCGCAAAGCGGCACCACCATGGAAAGTGGGGCGGTGGCGTCGGCCAATGCGATCATGCCCGGCACGTGTCGGAGGGATCCGTTGAGGCCAAGCTCGCCGCAGAACGCCATGCCGTCGGTGGAACCGGGTGGGAGTTCGTCCGTGGCCAGAAGGACGCCGACCGCGATGGCCAGGTCCAGTCCGGCACCGCCTTTGCGGACGCCCTGAGGGAGCCAGATTCACTGTGACTCGTCGGAGGGGCCAGGGCAGCCCGCTCGAGAGGAGGGCGGCTCGCACTCGGTCGCGTGATTCGCGCACGGCGGCATCGGGCAGGCCGACGATGGTGAAACCGGGCAGGCCGTTGGAGACGTGCACCTCGACCGACACTGGTCGGCCCATGGCGCCGGAGAGGGTGGCGGCTGCGACCGAGGCGAGCATGCCAAGGAACGGTCGGAGGGCGTGGCGCTGGGCGCGCCCGGAGAAATCAGATGCAGCTGGGTGGAGGTGGCGGCTGGTTGGATCGGTGGCGCCTCTGATGTCCGAGTTGCGGAGCGTACTGAGCAGCACCTCGGCCGCTCCCATGAGGCTGGTGGCTTCGTAGGGCACGACCACCTTGGCGTTGTTGGAGGCCGCGATGTCCTGCAGGGCGCTTGAGCTGCAGGACGGCAAGCGTGCGCGGGTTGATGGTGGCCGTATCGAGCGAGGTGAGGCGGTTGGCTTCGCCCTCGCCGCGCGAGTTGGAGTGCCTTCTTCTCTCCTTCGGCCTGCAGTTCGAGGACCTTCATCTCCGCCTCGGCCCGGAGGATGGCCGCCTGCTTGGCCCCTTCGGCTTCCAGCACGGCGGCCTGCTTGCGACCACCGGCACTGTTGATGGCGGATTGCTGCTCACCCTCTGATTTGAGGATGGCCGCCTTCTTGTGCTGCTCGGCTTCCTTTTGCTCGGACATGGCGGTCACCACGTTGATCGGTGGCGTGATGTCGAGGATCTCAATCCGATTCAGTCGCACCCCCCACTTCACCGTGGCGTCCGCCATGTGGTCCTGCATGCGGACGTTGATGGTCTCCCGCTCGGAGAGGGCCTGGTCCAATGAGAGTTCGCCGAAGACAGCGCGCAGGGCCGTGCGCGAGAGTTGATCGACCGCCAGCTGATAGTCGTTGATTTCAAAGAGGGCTGACTTCACATCAATGACCTGACAAAAAATGGTGGCACTCACTTGCAGTGAGACATTGTCCTTGGTGATGACTGCCTGCTGGTCGCCAGTCATCGGGAACTCACGCATGTCGACCTTCTCCATGCGATCCATGAAAGGCATGAGGATGCGCATCCCCGGCTGATCCACGGAGCGGAATTCACCGAATCGCTTGACCACGCCGACACTGCCCTGTTGCACAATTTTGATGCAGCGGGACATGAACCATGCTCCGCCGGCCACGCCCACCACCACTGCGACGGCGATGATGCCAATGAGTTCTCCCGCTGATGCGAGCATGGTGCTCCTTTAGGTTTCAGCGGCGTAGACGACGAGCAGGCCACGCTCGACGTCGGCCACGACCACATTGGTCCCTACCGCAATGCTGCCGTTCGGATCCAGAGGGATGGCGAACCATTCTTCGCCCCTGGCCCGCACCCGACCCGGGTGATGCTCACCCTGTATGGCCTTGGTCACGAGGGCGGTGTCGCCCACCATTCCCTGCACACCGTTCAGCACGCTTCCACTCTAGGCATCACTCCCACTCAGAATGCATCCTCCACGACGGTGAGGGCGGTGCCGAGCACCGAGGCGACGTCGAACCGGACCTCGGGGTAGCGGGCAGGAGAAGCACGTAGGTACGCAGCGGCCAGACGGCGCAGACGTCGCTGTTTGTCCGGCGTGACGGCCTCGACGGGTGCGCCCAGCCGGTCGGTACGCCGAGACTTCACCTCGCAGATGACCAGGAGGCCGGGCCGGGCGCAGATCAGGTCGATCTCGCTCGAAATCGTGCGCCAATTTCGCTCGAGGATGTGGAAGCCGTGGCCCTGGTACCAGTCGGCGGCTGCATCCTCGCCGGCGTGGCCCCGAGCTTGGTTGGGATGCACACCGAGGAACGGTCGGGTCTAGAGTTCCTGTTCGGGCAGCCGTTCGATATTGACGTCACGGAAGGTGATCACGCGGACGCTGAGGGACGAATCGGGCCGGACGGTACATGTCCCATACCCAGGCAGTCGCGCAGCTCGAGTTCAATGCAGGCGGGGTTGGTGTCGGCCCGCACGTTCAACCGACACCTCGTTGGCCAGGTAGAAGCGACGCTCTGTCTCGATGACATAGGAGAAGACTGGCAGTACGGCCCGGTACTCCTGGACCAGCCCCAGCTCAATTTCGGCCTCGTATCGCTCAAGGTCCTCTTCGCTCATGGCGCCCCTTACGGCTTGGCGGTCCGGAGCTCCTTGATTTTGGCGGCCTTCCCAGCGCGCTCACGTAGGTAGTAGAGCTTGGCTCGACGCACGTCGCCCAGCGACGCCACCTCGATCTTGGCGATGGTCGGCGAGTGCACTGGGAACGTCCGCTCCACGCCCACGCCGAAGCTGACCTTGCGCACGGTGAAGGACTCGCTGAACTCCGCCACCCTGGCGGCGCATCACGGCGCCTTGGAACACCTGGATCCGCTCCCGGTTGCCCTCGACCACCCGCACGTGCACCTTGACGGTGTCACCAGGGCGGAAGTCGGGGATGTCGTCGCGCAGGCTGTCGCGGTCGATGATTTCAGTGGGGTGCATGGGGGGCGTCCTTACGTTGCTCCGGCTCAGTGCCGGACGGAACATGGTAGCCGTGCTCGGACAGGACCCGCACGTCGGCGTCGGAGCAGGTGCCAGGCGTTCCAGCAGGTCGGGGCGCTGGGCGGCGGTGCGAAGGAGGGCCTGGTGGCGCCGCCAGAGGGCCACCTCGCCGTGGTCGCCCGAGCGCAGCACGGCTGGGACCTCCCAGCCTCGGAATTCGGCCGGGCGGGTGTAGTGGGGGTATTCGAGCAGGCCGTCCGAGAAACTCTCGTCGCGGGCTGGAATCCTCGTTGCCCAGGACGTCGGGCAAGAGGCGGGCCACGGCCTCGATGACGACCAGTGCGCCCAGCTCGCCCCCGGCCAGGACAAAGTCACCCACCGAGAGCTCGCCATCGACCAGATGGTCGCTGATCCGCTGGTCGACCCCCTCGTAGCGCCCACAGAGCAAGCGAGAACCCGTCGGGCAGAGCTCGGCCAACTCCTGGGCCACGGACTGATCGAAGCGGCGACCGCCGGGGGTGAGCAGGAAGAGAGGTCGGCGGCGCGTCCGGCCGCCCGCTCGACGGCTCGGAAGACGGGCTCGGGCATGAGCACCATGCCCGCTCCCCCGCCGAATGGGCTGTCGTCAACGGTGCGGCGGGTGTCGTCGGCGCCGTCGCGTAGGTCATGGGCATCAACCTCCAGCGCGCCGGCCTCCTGGGCCCGACCGAGGATGGAGGTGGCGCAGTAGGTGGCGACGGCGTCAGGGAAAGATGGTGAAGACGTCGATCCTCACGTCAGGAGTCAGATCCAGCAGACCTTCGGGGATGTCGACCTCGATGGTGCCGGCGGCGGTGTCGTGAGTCGGTCATGAAACGCAAGCGGGATGAGCCCGCCAGATTCGAGGACCAATAGATCACTGGCCGGGTTGGCTTCCACAGCGCTCACGAGCCCGAGATCCGCACCCGTGGCATCGATGACTTTGGCGCCGACCAGCTCATGCACGAACAGAATGTCCGGCGCATCGATGGCTTCGGCTTCGAGCTCGAAGCCACGGAGGGATTCGGCTTGGGTGCGATCGAAGACGCCCTCGAATTGCACGATCCAGCGATCCTGGAACGGGCGGGCAGTGATTACGGTGAGTGGACCACGATTGGTGGTGAGCGTGCTGCCTTGGTTGAGGCGTTCGGTCAGTTCGGTCCAGAGCTGGACGACTGACCTCGCCACGGAGACCATGGGCCTTGGTGACCCGACCGACTTGTGAGCAGTTCAGTCGTCGACGATGTCCACGCTGGCCGCGACGCCGTCCTTGGCACCGGCCACGTTGACGAGGGTGCGGATGGCCTGCGCGGTGCGACCACGGCGGCCGATGACGCGACCCATGTCCTCGGCCGCGACGTGCAGGCTGAGTCGGATGCCGCCCCGACGGTCTTCGGTGTCGATAACTACCGAGTCGGGCTCATTCGAGAGCGAGCGGGCCAGGTAGTTGAGAACGGCCAGCGGGGTGCCGCCGTCGATCTCGCTGACCTCGTCGTCGGCCTCGTTGACGTCGTCCATGTCGTCGTCGATCACATCGTTGATGTCGCCGCCGCCTCCGCCGTCAACCTGGTTGATGTCGCCGGCTTCGTACAGGTTGGTCACTTGGCCCTCGCCGCGGTGAACTCATCCCAGGCGCCGGAGGTCTTGAGCAGCTTCTCCACTCGCTCTGTGGCCTGCGCACCCTGGACCAGCCATTTGACGGCCTTGTCGTTGTCGATCTTGATCACCGCGTCGGGCTCGGCGGTCGAGGAACCACGGGGGGCATACGTCCCCACGATCTCGAGGAACCGACCGTCGCGAGGAGACCGGCTATCGGCGGCCACGACCCGGTAGGTCGGCTGCTTTTTCTTGCCCATCCGCACCAGGCGGAGCTTCACTGCCACTTAACAATTCCTCCATTATCTGGATCTTGGGCACCCATTCTGGCAGATGGCGCCCCTACCGGCCTTTCGGCGGGGTGACGCGGCCACCTTTCTTCTTCTTTTTGGTGCCCTTATTGCCCCCAATGACCGGCTGAGGGGCCCCGTTGGGGGCAGTCGGGCAGGCCTGGAAATGAGGCGGGAAGGTCGGGTCCACCAATGTCTCCCATGAGCTGGGAAAGCATGTCGAAGTCCGGGCCACCGGCGCCGGCCGCCTGTTGGGCCAGTTTGCGGGCGGCTCGGCCACCCATGCCCCCAGGCATGGACGGCATGCCAGGGATGTTTGGCATGTTGCCCGATGCCATCCCCTTCATCATTTTCTGCATCTCCTTGAACTGCTTGAGGAGAGCGTTCACATCCTGGATGGTGGTGCCCGAGCCTCGGGCGATGCGGCTGCGGCGGGAACCGTCGAGCAGGTTGGTGTCGTCCCGCTCGGCGGGCGTCATGGAGTGGATGATGGCCTCCACCCGGGAGACCTCGCCGTCGTCGATCTGCCCGGCGGCCTGGCGCATCTCCTTGGACATGCCGGGCATGAGCTTCATGAGCCCGCCCAGTGAACCCATCTTCTTGACCTGCTGGAGCTGCGAGAGGAAGTCCTCCAGCGTGAAGTGGCCCTGCAGCAGACGGGCCGCCCCCTTGGCCACCACGTCGGAGTCCATGGTGCGGTCGGCCTGCTCAATCAGGCTCATGATGTCGCCCATGCCGAGGATGCGGTCGGCCATGCGGTCCGGGTGGAAGAGGTCGAAGTCGCCCAGGCGCTCACCCGTGCTGGCGAAGGCGATGGGCTTGCCCACCACGCCCTTGACCGAGAGCGCGGCGCCGCCGCGAGCGTCGCCGTCGAGCTTGGAGAGGATGACGGCGTCGAGTTCGAGGGTGTCGTGGAACGCCTTGGCCGTGGTCACCGCGTCCTGGCCGATCATGGCGTCGATGACGAGGAACGTGTAGTGCGGGTCGGTCGCCTTCGAAATGCTGCGGATCTCGTCCATGAGGTTGGCGTCGATGGTGAGGCGCCCCGCTGTATCGATGATGCAGATGTCCTTGCCGAGGCGCCTGGCTTCCTCGAGGCCGGCCTTGGCTGCGGCGACTGGGTTGGTGGGCTCGCTGAAAACGGAGACCCCGGCCTGCTCGCCGAGGATGCGCAACTGCTCGACGGCGGCGGGGCGTTGGAGGTCGGCGCCGACCAATATCGGATTGCGGCCCTGCTGCTTCCACCACAGCGCCAACTTGGCCGAGGCCGTCGTCTTACCAGCACCCTGGAGCCCAGCCATGAGGATGACGGTGGGTGGACGTGAGGCGTAGGAGATCTTGAGGGTGTCACCGCCGAGGACACCCACCAACTCTTCGTGGACGGCCTTGATGACCTGCTGACCTGGGGTCAGGCTCTTGGAGAGCGACTCGGCGCTGACCCGCAGGCGGATCCCGTCACAAAAACGACGGGTGACCGACAACTCCACGTCGGCCTCGAGCAGGGCGGTACGAATCTCGCCAATGGCCTCTTCGAGGTCAGCCTCGGAGATGCGACCCCGGCCTCGGAGGCGGGTGGAAATTCCCTCTAAACGGGAGGAGAGGCCTTCGAACATGGGTGCTCAGCGTAGCCGTGGGCTGATTCCCTCCTACCCTCAGGTGGCGACTACGGTGCCGGCGCCCCTTTCGAAAGGTCTCTGGCCCATGTCTCACTCAGCATGCCGCCGCACCCTGATCACCGTCGTCTCGGTGGTTGCCGTGCTGTCGCTCGCAGCTTGCGGCTCTTCATCGCCGCCGAAGAGCGCTGCGTCATCTTCGGGCAGCAACATCCCGGCGGCGGATCAGTCGCCCGCGGGGTCGTCCGGGGTGGCGCCAACGGTGATCGTGCCCAAGGACACCCCTCCCCGGCAGCTCGAAAGTGCGGACCTGATAACGGGAAACGGTGCGACGGCCGAAGACGGCGACATGGTGACAGTCCAATACGTGCTGGCCACCTATTCGACGGGCAAGGTGGTGCAATCGTCGTGGTCGAGCCAGCCCTTTTCGTTCGCTCTCGGTGAGGGTCACGTCATCCCCGGGTGGGACACCGGGGTGGTGGGGATGAAGGTTGGCGGGCGGCGCGAGCTGATCATTCCGCCCAGTGATGGCTACGGCAGCAACTCCCCCGGACCCGGCATTTCGGCCAACGACACGCTGGTGTTCGTCATCGACCTGCTGAAGGTTTCCTAAGGCGCCCGATCGTCACGCGCTGCCGTAGGGGCGGGTGATGATCTCGAGGAGATGACCGTCGGGGTCGCGCCAGTAGACGCCCCGGCCTCCGTCGTGATGATTGATCTCGCCGGGCAGGTTGAGCATGGGATCGGCCCAGTAATCCTGTTGGCTATCGGTGATGCGACCGAAGATCTGGTCGAACTCGGATTCACTGACCAAGAAGGCGTAGTGCTGAGGCTGAATCTCTTCGTCGGCGTCCCAGTAGTTGTGGAAGTCCATCGAGATACCGTTGTCGAGCTCCACACACATGAAGGGCCCGTAGGGAATGGCAGGCGGTCGGCCGAGGAATTCGGTCAAGTAGGCGGCCGACGCTTCCTTGTTGCGACACGGCACGATGGTGTGGTTGAGCTGGATTGTCATGTGGTCTCCTCCAGAAAATGTTGGACCATGGGCACAAGGACGTCCGAGCATCGAGTGACGCCCATGTGTGTGGTGTTGGGGAGCACGGCCAGTCGGGCGTTCGGCATGAGGGCGTGCATAGCGATGATGCGAGACATGGGCGTGAAGTCACGGTCACCGAAGACGAGCAACGTCGGGGCGGCGATCGATGCCAGCTCCTCGTCGGACCAGCCGCTCCACGAGTGCACCATGGTTGAGGTCTTGGCGGCGAATGCATCGAAGTGTTCGGGGTCAGGCGCGACAGCGGCATAGGCGTCGCGCATGGCCTGGAAGTCCTGCTGCGTCGGGAGCTGGTCTTCGGTCAGTGGAACGCTGTCATCGGGCTGGTAGTCGACCGACGCGATGATCAGTCGATTGATGCGGCCGGGGTGGCGCAGGGCAAGCTGCAGCAGGACCGCGCCGCCGAGGCTGTAGCCGAGAAAATCCGCCGTGGGAACCTGCAGGCGGTCGAGTAGCGCGAACACGTCGTCGGCCAGCGTGTCGAGCGCCATGGGTCGGTCGTTGTCCGGCGTGCGGCCGTGACCCTGGAGTTCGAGGGCGATGACCCTGCGCTGCTGGGCCAGACCCGGGATGAGGAGGCCGAAGGACAGCTCAATGGTCAGCAGACCGCCATGGAGCAACACGAGTGGGCGACCGCTGCTGGGTCCGTGCTCCTCGAAGTAGGTGTCGGTCGACTCCATGCGGCTCACACTATGGGCCGAGTCGAAGCACAATGGCAGAGTGGCTGCCTGGGTGTGCCCCAAGTGCCGGCGGCAATTCGCCCGGACTCGCCAATCGCATGAGTGCGCACCGGCCATGTCTTTGGAGCAGTACTTCTCCACTGGACCGTCCTTTGAGCGGCCCATCTTTGAGGCCGTGATGCGCCATCTGGAAGGCATCGGGCCGGTGCACGTCGAGCCGGTGTCGGTCGGGATCTTCTTGAAGCGGGCGCGGTCATTCGTCGAACTGCGGCCGAAGACCAAGTGGGTGGCCATGTGTCTGTTCCTGCCCCACCCGCCGCAGCATCGCCTCATCACTCGGAAGGTGATGGAGTACCACGGGACGTATTACGCCGTGGCCAACCTCAAGAGCGCCGATGACGTCGATCCGGCGCTGGGCGCGCTGTTGACCGAGGCCTACTTCAACTCACCCGAGTAGGGCGTCGACGAACTCGTCGGGGTCGAAGGCCACGAGATCGTCGACCCCTTCGCCCAATCCAACCAGCTTCACCGGGAGTCCGAGTTCGCGCTGCACGGCGATGACAATGCCGCCCTTGGCCGTCCCGTCCAGCTTGGTGAGCACGATCCCGGTGACGGTCACTGCCTCGGTGAACTCACGCGCTTGGACCAGCGCGTTTTGACCAGTGGTCGCATCGAGGACGAGCAGGACTTCGGTGACATGGCCCGGATCGCGGTCGGCCACACGGCGGATCTTCTTCAGCTCCTCGACCAGATTGACCTTGTTGTGGAGGCGCCCTGCGGTGTCGGCCAACACGAGGTCATTGCCCCGGGCGGCCGCGCGCTGGACGGCATCGAACACAATGGCGCTGGGATCCCCACCCTCGGCACCGCGCACAATGTCAACACCTGAGCGCTCGGCCCACATGCCGAGCTGGTCGGCCGCAGCGGCACGGAAGGTGTCGCCGGCGGCCAGGAGCACGGACCGACCGGCGGTGCTCTGCTGACGGGCCAGCTTCCCGATGGTGGTGGTCTTGCCCACGCCGTTCACGCCGACGACGAGCCAGACGTCGGGAGAACCGGCCTTCCCGTCGAAGCGCAGGGCGCGGGATTCGTTGACATTGAGCAAGGCACGGATTTCCTGGCCCAAGGCAGTGAGGAGGTCTGTCCCACCGGCGATTTCTTTGCTGTCGACCCGTCGGCGGAGGTCAGTCAGGAGTGCAGTGGTGGTTTGCACACCCACGTCGAGCGCGAATCAACGCCTCCTCCAGCGACTCCCATGTCGAGGCATCGATCTTGCCAGTGCGCAATGACGACACGGCACCGCTGAACAGACCGCGGACCGTACCCAAGCGACCTCGGTAGGTGGCGGGCTCGGGCTCCGCTTCAGCGATCGGGGCTGGCGTTGGTGCTGTTTTTGGTGCAGATGGAGCAGTTGCAATTGGCGCAGCACGCCCACGGGAGCGGGAGCGAGTGATGACCACAGTGGCGACCAGGGCCACCACGATGATGGCAATGATGGCGATCAGGACGGCAGTCACACCGGTTCCTTTTCCACCTTCTGGCTCACCACTTGGGAGGAGCCGCCCGGGGCCATCGTCACGCCATAGAGGGCGTCGCCCGTCTCCATGGTGCGCTTTTGATGGCTGACAATCAGGAGTTGGGCTTCGTCGCGGAACTCTCGGACGAGACCGAGGAAACGGTGGAGGTTCACGTCGTCGAGAGCGGCCTCGACCTCGTCCATCAGATAGAACGGTGATGGTCGGCTGCGGAAGACGGCAAAGAGGAAGGCCAGCGCCGCCATGGAGCGCTCGCCACCCGAGAGTAGCGAGACCCGACGCACATTGCGCCCGGCAGGTCGCACCTCAATCTCGACTCCGGTGTTGAGCAGATCATCGGGATCGGTCAACACCATGCGGCCGGTACCGCCGGGAAAGAGCATGGCGACCAAGAACGAGAAGTGCTCGTTGACGTCAGCCGCGGCGGCGGCGAAGGACGTGATGATTTCCTCGTCCAGCGCGCGCACGACTTCGTGCAACTCGCGGCGAGCACCGCGCACGTCGTCGACCTGTACTTCAAGCTCTTTGTGGCGTCCTTCGAGAGTGGACAGCTCCTCGAGGGCGAGCGGGTTCACCGGTCCGAGAGCGACGAGCTTGCGCTCCAGCTCCTCGGCGTGGGCGGAGAGGGTGGTCCCCTCCTTCACTTCCGGTTCGGGCAAGCCGGCCAGGTCACCCGGCATGGCGCCGAGGTCGCGGGCAATGTGCTCATGGAGCGACTCGGTCCGGAGGGTAACTTCGTTGGCCTCAAGGTCGAGAGCGCGGGTGCGCGAGCGCACGGCCTCGAGCCGCTGCTCGGTGGTGTGACGGTCTTGGCGGAGCTGCTCGAGGCGCTGGCCTCCCGCCCGCACGGCGTCGACCTGCTCGCGATAGTCGAGACGCAGGGTGTCGAAGATGGCTTCGAGACGCTGGTGTTCCACCTCGACTACGCCCTCGAGGCGCTGCAAGGCAGTGGCCTCGGCCTCGAGTCGCTCACGGCGGCTGGCCGCGGTGGCCCGCTCTTCGGCGTGGCCGTGGAGACGACGCTCGACCTCGGCTTGGCGATCGGCCAGGACGCGGCGTCGCTCGCCCAGTCCGGCCACGCGAAGCTCGAGCTCCTGCTGGCGCACGGCAACGTCGGCGCGGCGCTGGGCCAACTCGTGGAAGGCGGCGTTGGCCCGGTCCAGCGTTGGTCGGACCTGGGACAGGCGTTCGGCTTCAAAGCGGGCGGCGGCCAAGCGCTGTTCAGCCTCACCCCTGGCTTGACGCACGGCGGCCAATTCGGCGGTGACTCGGGCGTGTTCCTCTTCGGTGCGCCGCAGGTCGGCCGTGGCCGTGGTGCGAGTCGAAGCGTGACGGTCGACCACACGCTCGGCGGCGGCGAGGGCGTCGCGGGCGGCGGCCACGTGTTGGCGAGCCTGGTCGAGCTCGGCGCGGGCCGCGTCGGCGGCCTCGGCCGCCTCGGTGGCGCGGCGTTGGGCCTCTTCGAGCGCAGCGGCTGTCACGACGCTGGTGGACGAACGGACCCTCCAACCGGAGGCGGCGAAGCGGTCGCCTTCGGGGGTGACAACGACGAGGTCATCGCGTTCGAGCGAGAGGTCGATGGCGTCTTCCCACGCATCGACGCGCACAGCCCGGCCAACCAGCGCGTCGAGCACCGAGTCAGCCATAGATTCGCCGTGGCGAGCCCGCACGTGCTGGCGCACCGACTCAGCGGCGTTCGGAAGGGCCAGCACGGCTTGATCGTGCTGGCGCGGGGCGAGCACGGCGCCGGTGACGCCTTGGGCTCGCAGGGTGGCCAATGCCTGTTGGGCCGAATCGCGCCCGTTGACGACGACGGTAGCCACACCGGCACCGGCGGCGGCTTCGAAGGCTGCTTCCCAGCCTTCGTCGATCTCGACCAAGTCCAACAGCGACCCCACGACACCGTCGACACCACGGAGCAGCTCCCGGCCCCCGGCGCCTTGGAGGTCGTGCAGCGCCCGCTCCAGGGCTTCGGCCCGCGCCGCCGAACGGTGGCGCTGTTGCTCGGCTTCGTCGGTGGAGTGTTGCGTGGCATCGAGGAGCCGGGTGGCGGCGGCGAGTTCGGTCTTGCGGGTACCAACGTCGGCGTCGAGGAGGGCGGTAGTGGCGTCGAGCGAGACGGCGTCACTGGTGAGGCGGTCGGCGGCGACGGCAGTACCGGCTTGTCGGCCCTCGAGGGTGGTGAGGCGCTCATCCAATCCATTCAGGTCGCGCTGCTCTCGGGCCACGGCCTGCGTGATGGCATCGGTGCGAGCCTCGAGCTTGGAGACGGCCTCTTCGGGCGTGTCCTGGCCGAGGGTGTCGGCCCAGCGTCGCTGCAGTTGCGCTTCCTCGTCGGCCAGGGCGGCCAACTCGGCTTGGAAGGCGTGACGCTCGGGATCGGCGCCTTGATCGTCCAACACGGCGGCCTCGATCTCGGAGGACAGGCGGGCGGCCTCTGCTTCGAGGGTGGAGACCACGTCGACGTCGGCTGCCGCATCGAGGGCAGCGACCACGGCTCGGGCCCGCTCGCGCAGCACACCGGTGGTACCGCGGGCTCGCTCGACCAGACCCTGGACTCGACCCAACGCAGTGGCGAGGTCCTCCTGGCGTCGGGACGAGAGCTCGGCCGACGTGGAGGTGGCCTCGGCGTCGAGGGTGCCCAGGGAGTCCTGGAGCTCACGCTCTTCGTCGTGGCAGATCTGCAAATTCTGGGCCGCCGTGTGACGGCGGTGGCCGAGCTCGGCCAGCTCGGAGCCGGCCAAGTAGCGACGGATGGCCATGAGCTCGCTGGCCACGGTGTCGTGCGAGCGGGCCGCGGCGGCCTGGCGCTCGAGGGGGCGGATTTGGCGGCGCACCTCACGGACCAGATCACCCAGACGCTCGAGATTCTCGGCCGTCGCCGCTAGTCGGCGCTCGGCCCGCTCCCGGCGGCGACGGTGCTTGAGAACCCCGGCGGCCTCCTCAATGATGGCCCGCCGGTCCTCGGGACGGGCGTTGAGCACAGTGTCGAGCTGGCCCTGGCCGATGATCATGTGCTGCTGGCGCCCGACTCCGGAGTCCGAGAGCAGCTCCTGAATATCGAGCAGGCGGCACGGCGCGCCATTGATGGCGTACTCACTGTCACCAGAGCGGAAGAGCGTGCGGGTGATGGTGACTTCGGCCAAGTCGATGGGAAGTTTCCCCGCCGCGTTGTCGATGGTCAGAGACACCTCGGCCCGCCCCAAGGCTGGACGAGAGGACGTCCCGGCGAAGATGACGTCTTCCATTTTGGCCGAGCGGAGCGAGCGCGGGCCCTGGGCGCCCAGGACCCAGGTGACGGCATCGACCACGTTGGACTTGCCACTGCCGTTGGGGCCGACCACGACGGTGACGCCGGGCTCGAATTCCAGCACGGTGGGGTCGGCGAAGGACTTGAACCCCTTCATGCTGAGCGACTTCAGGAACATCGAGGCGACGTTAGTGGGATCGGGGGAACGGGAAAATCAGACTTGACAGTGGTCACAGAAGAAGGTGGAACGACCGCCGACCTTCACGCGCACAATGGTGTTTCGGCAGCGGCGGCAGGCCTGACCTTCCCGGTCGTAGACCTGGTGTGAGCCCTGGAAGTCGCCCAGCTCGCCGAAGAGATCCCGGTATTGCTCGTCGGCCAAGGACGAGCCTCGGTGCTTAATGGCGTCGGCCAGCGTTTCGACGATGGCTCGGTAGAGGCGGCGCACCTCGGTGGCCGTGAGCGAGTCAGAGGCTCGGTCGTAGCGCAGTCCGGCCTGGTAGAGCATCTCGTCGGAATAGAGGTTGCCAATGCCGGCGGTGAAGCTCTGGTCCATCAGCATGGTCTTCACCCCTGCCTTGTGCTGATGGAGCAGGAGGCCGAAGCGGTCCCAGCTCATCATGTCCTCGATGGGGTCGAAACCGAGGTGGGCCAGCTCGGGGATGGCCTTGCGGATGGCCACGCCATCGCCGCCGGCCGTGCCCGAGAGCGGACTCAGTGGCGTCCCGTCGGCCTTCAATGGCGGCGTCGAAATGAACATTTCGCCGAAGGTGCGAGGGTCGACGTACCGCAGCTCGCCACCCTGGGTGAAGGTGATGACCACGTGGGTGTGCTTGGGCTTGGGATCCTTGATCGACTTCACCCGAAGCAACTGGCCGCTCATGCCCAGGTGGACGACGAGGGTGTCACCGCTGTCCAAGGTGATCAGCAGGTACTTGCCCAGGCGGCCGAGTGACTTGATGGTTCGACCCTCCAGGGGCACCCGGAAGTGCTTGGCCGAGGCATGACGGCGCACCGATCGCCCGTTGGCGACCGCCACCGTCTTGATCTTCTTGCCAATCACTTCCCGAGCCAGGTCTTGGCGCAGCGTCTCGACTTCAGGCAGTTCAGGCATTTTGCAGCGCCTCCCAAGCGTTCCGAGCCGCTTCTTGCTCGGCATCCTTCTTGGAGCGCCCTGCCCCTTCGCCGATCAGCGTCCCGCCCACGAAGACCTCGGCCACATAGGCCCGGTCATGGTCGGGACCCGAGCCAACGACGACATAGCGAGGTGTTCCCTCGCCGTTGCGTACGGCTCGTTCCTGCAGTCGGCTTTTGTGATCGAAATCGTCCGGCTCCTCACCGGCCCGGGCAATGGCTTCGGCCAGCTCGCGGAGGACCAGCGTCTCGGCGGCGTCATAGCCGGCATCGAGGTAGACGGCACCCAGAATGGCTTCGAAGGCATCGGCCAGAATGGAGGCCTTGGCCCGTCCGCCCGAGGCTTCCTCGCCCTTGCCCAACAGCAGCACGTCACCGACGCCCAAACTCTCGGCCACCTGGGCCAGCACGCGGGCGTTCACGACGGCGGACCGCACCTTGGCCAGCATGCCTTCGGGGAAATATGGGTAGCGCTCGAAGGCATAGCGGGCGACCACCAAACCGAGGACGGCATCGCCCAAGAACTCGAAGCGCTCATTGGAGGGCGCACCGCCCTCCTGCTCACCGCACCAACTCCGGTGCGCCAATGCGTGTTCGAGAAGGCTGAGATCGCTGAACGTGTGGCCCAATCGCTCGGCCAGTTCGGCCGGTCCGTCAACCTGCCTCGAGCTTGGCGTAGACGTAGTCAACAGCGTCTCTGACAGTACGGAGATCTTCAAGGTCTTCATCGTCGATGCGGAACCCGACCGTCCGCTCCCCCAATTCTTCTTCCAGCCCTTCCACCAGCTCAATGAGTGCCAGGGAATCGGCGTCAAGGTCCTCGACAAACGAGGCCCCTTCGGTGATCGTGGAGGGGTCGGTCTCCAAGATGTCAGCCAGCTGATCCCGGATCAGTTCGAACACCCCGTTGCGGTCAAGGGGTCCGTGATTGGTGTGGGTTTCGGCGGGCATGAGCGCATGCTACCGGTTTTTGGGGCGAGATAGCCGCCTTACACCCTCTGACCTGGTCTTTTATGCCTCTTTGACGGAAGCGGCTACGTGCGTCGACCAGGCCTTTGGTGGCGCATTCGTAGGCCACTCGGACGGCGTTGACCATGGCCGTGGCATTGGAGGATCCGTGGCTGATCACGCACACCCCGTCGGTGCCGAGCAGCATGGCGCCGCCGGTGTTCTCCGGCTCGAATTGGGCGGCCATCGGGAGCAGGTGCGGGATCAGCACATCGCCGCGGCCTTGGTCTCGGCATTAGTGCCGAAGATGCCGAGCATGGCGTCGAACAGAAAACGCAACGACCCCTCGAGCGACTTGAGGGCCACGTTGCCGGTGAAGCCATCGGTGACGATGACGTCGGCCGGCGACGGCAGCAGGTCCCGTCCCTCCAGGTTGCCCACGAACTCGAACCCGCGGCCCGTGGCGGCGGCCAGCAGCTTGTGGGTGTCCTTGACCAGCGGCGTGCCCTTGGTGGGCTCTTCGCCGATGGAAAGCAGACCGACGGTGGGGTTGGCGGTGCCGAAGCGAGCCGACACGTAGGCGGCGCCCATGTGGGCGAACTGCACCAGCATGGCGGCGGTGCACTCGGAGTTGGCGCCGGCGTCAACCAGCACAGCGGGCGTGCGACCCAGTCGAGGCAGGGGGGTGGCAATACACGGACGGACCACGCCCGAGAGGCGGCCCATGCGCAGGAGCGCAGACGCCATGGTGGCCCCGGTGTTGCCGGCGGAGACCATGGCCGAGGCCTGGCCGTCGCGCACCAGCTCGGCCGATCGCACCAGCGAAGAGTCTTTCTTGCGCCGGACGCCCCCGGCGGGGTCCTCGTCCATGGCGATCACTTCGGTGCAGGCCACCAGGGGGAGGCCCATGGTGTCGCCCACCAAGTCGGCCGGGCCGACCAGTACCACCGGGATGCCGTCTTCGTCGTGAACCTGGCGGGCGCCGGCCACGATCTCGCCCGGGGACTTGTCGCCCCCCATGGCGTCGATGGCGACCGGCAGGGTGGCCAGCGTCTCGGCGGACGGACGCTCGCCCCGCCGGCTCAAGTCAGTCGACCTCTACGGCTTGCCGACCCTTGTACCAGCCGCAGCTGGGGCACACCACGTGTGGCGTCTTGGCCACCTGGCAGTGCGGGCACACGCTGCGGGAAGGGCGGCTGAGCACCCAGGCCGAGGCCTGGCGGCTACGGCCCTTGGCCTTGGACGTCTTCTTCTTCGGGACTGCCATCGTGTTTCTCCAACGATCGAATCAGGGCGCGCCGACCGCAGGGGTCAGCTACCGGAGCACATCGAGGTTAGCCCAACGGGCGTCCCGTGGGGCAACGCAGCCGCACTCGCCCTCGTTGCGGTCGGCTCCGCACTGCACGCACAGGCCCCGGCAGTCCTCCCGGCACAGGGGGGCCATCGGGCAATTCGAGCACGATGGCGTCCCGGGCCAGCGGTCCCAGGTCGATGGTGTCGTCGACGATCGGGTACATCTCGTCCTCGGTGGTGGCGCCCTCGCCGAATCGCTCACGCACCGGAATGCGCAGCTCGCCGTCCACCGGGATGGTGCAGCGCCGGCACAGACCGCTCCACGGAGCCGTCACCGTGCCCTGCACTTCCATGCCACCATCGAAGGCCCGGATGTCTACGTCACACTCGGCCTCGGCGCCGACCGGGACCACGCTGCGGCCCGGATCAATGCCGACTTCGTGCAATGGTCCGGCCAGCTCGACTGGACCGTGAAGGACTTCATGCGAGGTGGTACCGGGGTTCCGGCGCAGACGCGCCACGTGGACAACGAAGGGGTCGGCCGCCATCAGGACAGATCCTGATCGAAGAAGCCGTCCTCCTCTGCACCCAGCGCGACATCGGTGGTGTCGGTGTCCACCGGCGCCGCCGCCAACTTGGCCCGACCCGATTGCACGGTGCGGATGAGGCGATCCAAGACGATCTCCATGCCGGCCAACTTCTGGTCGCAGAAATCTTCGGCTTCGTGGCGCATGGTCCGGGCTTCGTCGTTGGCATCATCGAGAATGCGCTGGGCCACCGAGTTCGCTTGACGGACGATCTCGGTGCGCTGCACCATGCGTTCGGCCTGTGCCCGCACGTCTTCCATGAGCGCCTCGGCCTCACGGGCCCGCTCAGCCAGAAAATCTTCGCGCTCCCGCAGCAACCAGCGGGCCTGACGGAGCTCGTCCGGTAGGCGGTCCAGTGCGGCCTGCAACAACCCCATGATGTCTTCGCGCGACACGATGACTGACGATGAGAGTGGCATCGATTTGGCGCCAGCGATGACGTCCATCACCTGCAGGATGATGCTGTGGGCATCGACCTCTTGGGTGGGCTCGTCAATCTCTAAGTACTGGTCGGTCATCCCTCCCCCTCACTTCCGAAGGTGGCGTTGAGGTGGTCCGCCACGACCTTGGGCACGAATGCTGAGACGTCTCCCCCGAACTGCGCCACCTCGCGCACCAGCTTGGAATGTATGAAGGAGTACTCCGGTCCGGCGGGAATGAAAATGGTCTCAACGCCGGAGAGATGGTGATTCATCTGGGCCATCTGCATCTCGGTTTCGAAGTCCGACACCGCTCGAAGGCCGCGCACAATCGCTGTGGCGCCGACATCGCGGGCCACGTTCACCAGCAGCGTGGCCACCGACACGATGCGCACCGTGGGCAAGTGGGCCACTACATCTTCCAGCATGGCCTTGCGTTCCTCGAGGTCAAAGAGCGCCGTGGTTTTCTGCGGGTTGCGCAGCGCAGCCACGACCACTTCGTCGAAGAGCCGGCTGGCCCGTTCGACGATCTCCAAGTGTCCGTTGTGGAAGGGGTCGAACGAACCCGGAAAGAGGCCAACTTTCATGAGTCGGCCTTCATGATCCGGCACCGCTGCGCTGAGCCACGGTGACGAGCGTACCGCCGTACCGCCGTTCCCTTGTGACTATCCAGCCGTCGGGCAATGAGATGGGATCACGCGACTCGAGTACAGCCCGATCGGCCTTGAGCGCCGAGAGGACATCGGTCCAGCCGTCGAAGGTATAGGGCGGATCGCACAGAGCCAGATCGAAGGTCGGCGCCGTGGCTAACCATCCCGGGAGGGAGGCCCGCACCACCGTGACCGGCTCGTCCCCTAGCCCGACCGCAGCCAGGTTGGTCCGCACGGCCTCGATCGCCCCCTGGTCCTGGTCGACGAAGGTGGCCGTCGCCGCTCCTCGCGACAGTGCCTCAAGCCCGAGTGCGCCGCTGCCGCAGAACAGGTCCACCACCGTGAGTCCGTCCACGCCGCCCTGCGAGCCGAGGATGTCGAAGATCGACTCGCGCACCCGATCCGACGTTGGTCGCACGACGTCGGGCAGCTTGGCCGCGAGACGTCGCCCGCGGCTCCGGCCTCCGATGACTCGCACTGCTGCCAACCTACCTAACTCTTGAAGAGGTACTCGCCTTCTTCAGCCGACAAGAACAACTTCACTTCGTCGGCCAACAGCGGCAGTCCAGCCAGTTGCGGGTCGTCCTTGACGATGGCCTCGGCCACCCGCCGGGCCTCGGTCAGCAGGTGGCGGTCCCCCTCGTCGGACAGCAAGGCCAACCGCAGGTCGCTCTGCCCTTTCTGCCGCACGCCGAGGATGGTGCCCTCGCCGCGCAGGCGCAGGTCCTCCTCGGCCAAGGCGAACCCGTCGGTAGTGCGGGCCACCGCAGCCAGCCGGTCTCCGCCGGGACCGAGCAGGAAACACCAGCTCGGCGCCGACCCCCGGCCCACTCGACCCCGCAACTGGTGCAGCTGGGCCATCCCAAATCGATCGGCGCTCTCCACCACCATGACGGTGGCGTCGGTTACGTCGATCCCCACCTCAATCACCGTGGTAGCCACCAGCACCTGCAGGTCACCGGCCCGAAACCGCGCCATCGTCTCCTCCCGCAGCGTCGGCGTCATTTGGCCGTGCAGCAATCCCACTGAGAGACCGGCCAACTCACCCGCCCGCAGTCGGTCGCACTCTTCGACGGCCGATCTGGCCTCGACCCGGACCGACTCGCCCACCAACGGGCACACGACGAAGGCTCGATGCCCCGCCGCCACCTCCTGTCGCACCCGGTCCCAGGCGATGGCCTCGTCGCCCGGTTCGGGGAGCCATTGCGTGGTGATGGAAGCACGGCCTGGAGGCATTTCGTCGAGAACGGTCATATCGAGATCCCCGAAGATCACCATGGCGGCGGTGCGCGGAATAGGCGTGGCCGTCATCACCAACAGGTCGGGATCGCCGGCGCCACCCTTGGCCCGGAGCCCGGCCCGTTGCTCCACCCCAAAGCGATGCTGCTCGTCAATCACCACCACGCCCAACGATGCGAAGTCGACCCCCGCCGACAGCAGCGCGTGTGTCCCGACCACAATCTGTACCGTCCCGTCGGCTAGTCCGTCGAGGACGCGCTGACGGGCGGCGCCCTTTATCCGGCTGGTCAACACCTCCACCTGCACATCATCCGTGAGGTTCCCCAGCAGCTCTCGTACGGCCACCGCGTGCTGCTCGGCCAACACTTCAGTGGGCACCATCAAGGCGCCTTGATGCTGGCTCTGCACCGCCCCCAGCAGCGTGGCCAGGGCCACCACGGTCTTGCCCGACCCCACGTCGCCCTGGAGGAGACGGTGCATGGGGAAGGGCCCGGCCAGGTCGGCCACAATCAGGGCCAGCACCCGCCGCTGCGCCGTGGTCAGCTGGAACGGCACGCCCTCCAGGAACCGTGACACCAGCGTGCCCGTCTTACTCCCGGTCACTTCCAGTGGAGACACCTCGTGGCGCCAGGCTCGGGCGTTCACCTCGAAGGCCCGCCGCCGGAGCACCAGCGCCAGCTGCAGGCGGAACAGTTCGTCGAACACCAGCCGCCGCCGCGCTGGCTCCTCGTCCTCCATCGCCGTCGGAGCATGAATGGCCCGCATGGCTTCGGTGCGGGTCCACAACGACAACTCAGACCGCCAGACCTCGGAGAGTGGATCGGCAAATTCACCCGTCCGCTGCAGCGCGTCCTCGATGTACGTGCCGATCTCCCAGCTGGTCAGGCCCGCCTTGGCCGAGGCCGGGTACACCGGCAGGATCCGCAGCGTCCGACGGTGGCGCCCCACCGCCTCATTGTCAGGATCGTCATCCTCCACTCCGGCCACCACGTCAACCACGGGGTTCACCATTTGGCGGGCGCCGTTGTACTCGCCGGCCTTGCCCCAGAAGATGGCCTCGGTCCCAACCGCTAACTGGGCAGCCCGCCACGGCTGGTTGAAGAAGACGATCTGCAGGGTGCCAGTGTCGTCGCGCACCACCACATTGACCATGGCGCGCCGATTCTTGGTCTGTCGCTTGCTGACGCGTTGCACCTGCGCCAACACTGCGGCCTCTTCACCAATGTCGAGGCCAGAGACGTCGGACTTGCTGGTGCGGTCGATGTACTTGCCCCGCCGGGGGAACGTGGTCACCAGGTCGAGCACCGATTCGACGCCCCACTCTTCGAGCTGCTTGGCCTTGCGCGGGCTCACGCTGTCGAGCACCGACACCGGCACCTCGCTCAATGAGCGCAATGAGCGCGGGGACGCCACCCCGGCCGACCTACTCCAAGCCCAACAGGTACGGGTACAGCGGTTGGCCTCCGTGGTGCACCTCGAGCGCCACTGCTGGATACTCCTCGCCCAACCACTCGCTCACCTGCCGCGTGTCCCCCGCCTTGGCCCCTTCGCCCTCAATGAGGGTGATCAGTTCGTGGTGCGGCTCCAGTAGTCGGCTCAGCAGCAACCTCGTCGCCATGACGGCGGAGTCGGCGATCGAGACCACGCCGTCTCTCGACACACCGATGTAATCCCCGTCATGCACTTCACCGGCGTCCGTCGTCGTGTCCCTCACGGCCCGCGTGATCTCGGCCGGCACTACCCGGGCGGCAGACTCCGCCATGGCGGCTTCGTTCACACGGGCATCGGCCGCCGGGTCGTAGGCCAGCAATGCGGCGAAGCCCTCGACAATAGAACCCGTCGCCACCACTCGCACCGTCTTGTCGCTCAATCCATCCACCTGTTCGGCCACCGGTCGGATGTTCTTGTTGTTGGGCAGGATCACCACCTGATCAGAGCCGACGGCCTCGACCGCCTTCACCAGGTCGGCGGTGGAGGGATTCATCGACTGCCCTCCCACCACCTGGTGATGCACGCCGAGTGAGCGGAAGATGCGGCCGATCCCATCACCGGTCACCACTGCCACCACGCTGGTGGTTGGCGGCGGCCCGCTGGGCTCCTTCGGCTCCACCACTTCGGCTTCGCGTACCCATCGCTCTTCTTCCACCTGCTCGGCCAAGTCGGTGACGCGGATGCGCTGCGGTCTCCCCGTCTCCACGCCGGCCTCAATGGCGGCCCCGATGTCGTCGGTGTGAATGTGGCAGTTGAACAGTCCGTCGCCGCCCACCACCACGATCGAATCCCCGATGCCGGCCCATACTTCTTTGAAGGCGTCGATCGAATCGTCGGGCGCGTACAAGAGGTACATCACCTCGTAGCGCAGATCGCTCACGTCGTGCCCGCCCTCACCTCCGTTCGCAGTGGCGTCGATCGCTTCGCCCATTGCGGCGTAATCGATCAGCGCCGGCACGCCCGACGGTTCCGGCAAGGCGCGGCCGTCAATCACCAGCAGCATGGCGTCGAGCAACAGCAGATAGCCCGTACCGCCCGCATCCACCACGCCGGCCTGCTTGAGCACCGGCAACATGTCAGGCGTGCGAGCCAGTGCGTCGGCCGCAGCGGCATGGGCCGACTCGACCACTTCCAGCAGATTTCCCCCGGCAGCTCCATCGGCCGCGGCGGCAGCCACGGTCAAGATGGTGCCTTCCACTGGGCGCACGACGGCCCGCCGGGCCAAGTCCGATGCATGCCGGAGCGCGTCGGCCACTACCTCAGGACCAACCCCGAGCTCCTCGGCCACTCCCATGCGCTCGCTCATGCCCCGCAGCAGTTGGGAGAGAATCACGCCCGAGTTCCCCCGGGCCCCCATGAGGGAACCATGCCCGATGGCCTTGCACACCTCGGCCAATCCGGCCCCCTGGTCCACGCCCTCTAGCTCAGCCACTACGGCCTCGAGGGTGAGGGCCATATTCGTCCCGGTGTCGCCGTCGGGCACCGGATAGACATTCAGGCGGTTGATATCCCCTTGATGCAGCCGCAGCGCATCTCGGAAACCCTCCATCACGGCACGCAGTTCATCGGCGCCCAAAGCCGCCCGGGAGGTCATGGCAGGGGATGCTAACCTTTGTGCCGTTCGAGAAGGCCTGCTGGTGGGATCACCGCGGCCATCCTCAGGAAGGTCTACCCAATGGCAGCTGTGTGCGATATCTGTGGCAAGAAGCCCTCGTTCGGGATGAACGTGAGCCACTCCCACCGGCGTACCAAGCGTCGCTGGGACCCGAACATCCAGCGAGTGCGGGCCTTGGTGAACGGCGCACCGAAGCGCCTGCACGTGTGCACCTCCTGCATCCGGGCCGGCAAGGTGACCAAGCCACTGCGCCGTACCCACGTCCCCACTAGTTGAGGCGACCTACCAGATATTGCGCATGCGCCACGCGCCCTCGGGCACGTCGACCATGATCAGGCCGGGACGAGTCACTTCACGATGCCACGTGCGCTGTGCCGCCTTGCGGCGCGCGTAGAGAACGATGGCCGCGCCGAACAACAGAAGGCACAGAGCCGCCCCAATGAGGGCGATCAGATTTGCTCCGGTAAACGCCAGCCCGATCGAACCCGGTGCAGCACTCGCTGCGATGCCCGCTCCCGGATTGGCGCCGTTGGCCGAGTTAAAGGGCCCGGCTCCAGCAGTGGCTGCCGCCGTCACCGGCTGAGCGATGTCAACCAGGAACGTGGCTGTGTTCGATTCGCCGGCCGGGTTGATACCGGTGGCCACAATGGTGTTGAGGTCCCACGCTGCCGGTTGAAACGCGCCATCATCAATGGCGAGTTGCGGGTCGCTCGCAGTGAAATCGAGAGTGATCAATCCAGATGCTGGGGCCAACTTCCGCTCGACCATTCGTCCCAAGTACTTGACGTTGGCGAATGTCCCAGGTTTGAAGGCACACGTTTCGGTCAATGAACCCGATTTCTGTTGTCCCTTACCCACACCGAGTTCCAGCATGAGCGCGATCGAACATTGGGTCGGAGCGGGAACAACTGGTGATGTCGAACCCTTCGGCGCGCCGCCCACCGGCGACGCGATGCACGCGCCAAGGAAGCCAACCACCATTGCTGTTACGGCGCCGAATCCGAGCAGACGTCGCGTCAAAGGTCCCCCTTACATGCGCTTTCGTTGCGAATGTTATAGCGGGTGACGCGACCCCTGTCGCGATTGTTGCGACACACGTTGGCTAGCCGACTCGATGTTGCCATCCGTTTCGAGGCATCTCATGTCCCTCACAGGTGCGAGTGGCGATGCTGCTACCAATAACACCGATTTGCACCGGGTGTTGCAATCCACGTGTCTCACACGCGCGTTCAAACTCTTCAATGCGAGTTGCAGCAATCGTCAATAACAACTCGTAATCTTCACCGCCGCCGAGCGCGTCATCCACCGTAGCGCCATCGACAACGGGCACTGTGTCGAGAGAGAAACCCACGTTCGACGCGTCGGCCAGTCGATGCAGGTCCAACGCCAATCCATCGGACACGTCGATCATCGCGGTGGCGCCCGCCAGGCGCGCCGCAACGCCTTCACCCAAGCGCGCCACTGGTCGACGGTAGGCCTCGATTACCGCGCCGACGGTCGAACCCGATCGCAGCGCACGCCGCCCGGCCGCCGAGCCACCACATGGACCCGTGATCATCACGACATCACCCGCCTGCGCCCCAGCTCTCGTCACCGGGTCACCGCCATCCGTGGTGCCGATGACCGTCACCGATACCACCAGCACCGGCCCCGAGGTCAGGTCCCCGCCGATGATCGGGCAGCCACTCGCCACTCCCGCCTCGGCCACCCCCTCCATGACCGCCACCGTCATGGAGCCGTCGCCCTCCCCCTCGGGCACCGTCAGTGCAACGAGCGCCCCCAGCGGCCGGGCCCCCATGGCCGCCAGGTCGCTCAATGCCCCCATGAGCGCCTTCCACCCCACGTCGCCCGGACTACACAACCCCAGTTCCACGTGGACACCGTCCACCACGCTGTCCACCGAGACCACCAATGAACCCCCACCAGGCACTTCGAGCAGGCCGGCATCGTCCCGCAATCCGAAGGCCTCGATTCCACCTCCGAGCGTGTGGCGGATACGCTCCACGATCTCGTCTTCAGCACGAGATTGCGTGTGCCCAGGTTTGGGGGAACCCACAGCACATGCCTAGCATTGGACGCCACCGATACTGGTCGGACGAAGGAGTAGAGCAACCTCACCATGCCCCCCACCACGAACGCCAAACTTCTCGCCTGGGTCGAAGAGGTCGCTGCACTCACCACGCCGGATCGCATCGAGTGGTGCGACGGCTCAGCCGACGAATACGACCGCCTCTGTCAGGCCCTGGTTGACGGCGGCACCTTCACCAAGCTCGCTGATGCCAAGCGGCCCAACAGCTATTGGGCCCACTCCGATCCCGGCGACGTGGCCCGGGTCGAGGACCGCACCTACATCTGCTCCAAAAACGAGATCGACGCCGGCCCGACCAACAACTGGCGTGACCCGGCCGAAATGCGCACGTTCCTCAAGGGACTCTTTGCTGGATGCATGAAGGGACGCACCATGTATGTGGTGCCGTTCTCCATGGGGCCTCTCGGCTCCGAGATCGCCCACATCGGCGTTGAGCTGACCGACTCGCCCTACGTCGCAGTGTCCATGCGCATCATGACCCGTATGGGTGCCGGCGCCCTCGAAGTGCTGGGCGCCAACGGCGAATTCGTCCCCTGCCTCCACTCAGTGGGAGCGCCCCTCGCCGACGGTCAGGCCGACGTTCCGTGGCCGTGCGACGCAGAGAACAAGTACATCGTCCACTTTCCCGAGTCCCACGAGATCATCTCGTTCGGCTCCGGCTACGGCGGCAACGCTCTCCTGGGCAAGAAGTGCTTCGCACTGCGCATCGCTTCGGTGATGGCTCGCGACGCCGGCTGGCTAGCCGAGCACATGTTGATCTTGAAGCTGACGTCGCCCGAGGGCGAAACCCGCTACGTGACGGGAGCATTTCCCTCCGCCTGCGGCAAAACCAACCTGGCCATGCTCATCCCCTCGCTCGAAGGGTGGAAGGTCGAGACCGTTGGTGACGACATCTGCTGGATGAAGTTCGGCGCCGACGGTCGCCTCTACGCCATCAACCCCGAAGCCGGTTTCTTCGGTGTGGCCCCCGGCACCAACAACCACACCAATCCCAATGCCATGCTCACGCTGGATGGCAACGCCATCTTCACTAACACCGCCCTCACTGATGACGGCGACGTGTGGTGGGAGGGCATGACCGACGAGAAGCCGGCGCACCTCATCGACTGGAAGGGCAACGACTGGACGCCCGCTTCCGAGACGCCCGCCGCGCATCCCAATGCCCGCTTCACCACGCCGGCCAGCCAAGACCCCGCCATCGCCCCCGAATGGGAAGACCCCAAGGGCGTGCCGATCTCGGCCATCCTTTTCGGTGGGCGCCGAGCCTCCGTTGTTCCCCTGGTGTTTCAGTCCCACGACTGGGAGCACGGCGTCTTCCTGGGTTCGATCATGGCCTCGGAGACCACGGCTGCCGCCGCCGGTGCCGTCGGCAACCTGCGCCGTGACCCCTTCGCCATGCTGCCCTTCTGTGGCTACAACATGGCCGACTACTTCTCCCACTGGCTCGAGATCGGTGCCAACGCACCCGACCGCGAACTGCTGCCGAAGATTTTCTATGTCAACTGGTTCCGCAAGGACGAGGACGGCAAGTGGCTGTGGCCCGGTTACGGCGAAAACTCGCGAGTGCTCGAGTGGGTGTTCCACCGTGTCACCGGCAAGGCCGACGCACAGGACACGGCCATCGGTTGGGTCCCCGCTGCGGACGCCATCGACATCGAGGGGCTGTCGGTCTCACACGAGGACATGCACGCATTGCTGCAGGTCGACAACGAGGAGTGGAAGGCCGAAGTGCCCTCCATCCGTGAGCACTTCGCCCAATTCGGCGATCGCCTCCCGGCCGCCCTCACGCACGCCGTCGACGAACTCGAACGCCGCCTCGGCTAAGTCATCGCCGTGCGGGGAGTTCTCAACGCCCGCCGTCCGGTCACATAGGTCAAGCCACCGATACCGGCCAGCGCCGCCATCACCGCGTCACCCTGCGGCAGACGGAAATTGACGATGACCGGAATCAGCGCGCCGATCACCCAGATCAGCTGTTGCCGAGTGGCGAAACGGGCAAACGCTCGACCCTGTGCCTCGGGTGGGATGTAGCGCTGCGTCATGGCATCGAAGGACGGCTGGGCCAACGCACCAGCCAACCCAACCACGAAGGCCAGCACCACCTGCGCCGCCAGCGTGCCCCATATCGCACAGCCGGTCGAGGCCACCGTGATCAGCCACAAGGACGCCACCAGCAGCTGCTGCTCGGTCATCCGCTCTCGTAAGCGACCCAACAGCACGAGCCCGAGAATTGCACCGGCCCCCGTTGCCCCCACGGCCAGCCCATAAATGTAGAGACTCACATTCAAGCGACGCAGTCCGAACGCCAAGAGGAAGATTTGGAAACCCTGCAGACCGCGAATGATCGACATCGCCGTGAGGCCTAGCAGGACCTCGGGGTGCGCCACTGGCTGCAGCCGCACGAGGTCGGGATTGCGCGTGTCCGCCGCGCTCATGAGCGGATCCTGCGCCATGTCGAGCTTGCCGTACTCCCTCGCCGCCGCCCGTCCCTTGCCGATGGAGGGCAGTCGATACCCCGCCACCGCCGCACCCACGAAGACGAACGAATCCACCCACAACAGACTGGACGATCCGCCCAACTTCAGTACCAGTCCACCGACCGGAGCCACCACGAATCCAGCCACCGTTCCGAGCAACGTGAGGCGAGCATTGAGGGTGGCATAGCCGGCTTGCTGTCCCGAGTCATCCGTCGCCGCCAAGGCCGCCACCTCGGGCACCAGCGCGCCCCGTGTCACCAGATACAGCTTCGACAGCACCAGGATCCCGAACGCGCACGGAAACAACAGCAGCCCGTGCACGTTCAACGCCATGAGCGGACAAATGGCCGCACTCCCAACAGCCGAGATCACCACCATGGCCCGCCGAGCACTCCGGCTCCGGTCGATCAGCGGCCCGAGCAACGGCGACACAATGGCAAACGGCGCCAGCGTGAAGAGTAGGTAGTAGAAGACCTTGCTCTTGGCCTCGTGCGGCGAAATCGAGAAGAACAGTGAACCGGCCAACGAAATGGTGACCAGCGTGCTGCCACCCATCATCGCCGTCTGCACCAAAGACAAACGCCCGATGGGACTGGACTGGTCGAACAGGTCCGAACGAGCCTGCCGAGCCATCTCCCGGAACTGCTCGATCTTCGGGGTCATCGGCACCCCGCCAATGTACGGTGTGCCATGCCCGTCCATGCGTACGTGCTGATTCAGACGGAAGTGGGCCACGCAGCCGAGGTGGCGCGACAGATCGCCTCCATTGACGGAGTCATCTTGGCCGAGGATGTGACCGGCCCTTACGACGTGATCGCACGCACGGAAGCCAGCTCAATCGATGAATTGGGGCGCCTCGTGGTGAGTCAGGTGCAGCAAATCGCGGGCATCACCCGCACCATCACCTGCCCCGTGATCAATCTCTGATCCGGTTCGCCTTAGCCACCGCCATCTTGCGGGCCCGAGCCAGCCGACCGGCCGTGGGGGGATTGGCGGGCGCAATCCACTGCCGTTTGCCCGGAGGTCCAACCAGTTTCCAGCCTCCGTCCGTCTTCATGGCGTGATGCGGACCGCAGAGCCGGACCATGTTGTCCAGCTCGGTCGGGCCATCCTTGCCGTAGTCGACGGTGCAGTGATCCTTCTCCAGCCCGAGCCGGTTTCCGCAGCCGTCGACGGCACAGATCCGATCCCGCACGAGCAGGGTCATCTCCAGCTGCTGCGGGAGCGAGCGACTGGTCGATGAAATGGTTCGTACATCTCGACCGGTGCGCACCAGGAACTGCACTGAACCCTCACTCAACAACTCGACTGCCGCATCGACCGAAATCGGTCCAATGCCATCGATCTCACAGGTCTCGCCTGACACCGTGCTGCCGCGTCGTAGCGCTTCAGCATCAACGAGCACGATGGTGTGCGGCCGTGCCCCCGAGCCCGACGGGCCGGACCAGAGGTCGAGAAACGCATCGAGCCGGTGCGCGTCGATGGTGTCCCGCCCCGGTTCGGCCGACTGCCAGCGCTCCTTGGCTCGAGACTCCAGACCAGGGAGGACCCTCGACCACGCCACCTCATCGCAGAAGAACTCGCCTCGAATGCCGCCGTTCGGGTCCTGATGCCAACGCAGATGGCGAAACTCATGCACCCGCAGACGACGGGCCCAGGCGGTCTCTCGGCACCGCGACGCTGCCCTCAACCGGGTGGCGGTGTCACAAAGCTCCTGGTGGCTGGCCCCATCGACCACCATCGGCAGGAGCGTGGCTAACGCGTCAGGGGCAACCGCGACGGCATCAGTCACCACCTTAAGTTGGGGTGCCGATACCGGACGCAGCAGCTCGTTCAGCCTCAGCCAGGAGCGCCACAAGAGGCAGCGCGGCATCGCCTGACACCGATCCGGGCGCCGCCGCGCGAACGACTCCCTGAAGCTCGCGGACGGCACATTCGAGCCGTGCCGCTAGTGCAGTTGTCGAAGGAGCGATTCCCACAACACAACGGTACGAGAGGGGTGTGACCGGTCAGCCCAGCCCCACTCCGATCACCTCAACCTCAACCTCCGATAGGCACCACGGTGCCGAATGAAGGCAACACCACGGTGCAGGTGATGCGGGTCACGCTGCCGGGATCAAGAGCATTGAGTATGTCCTCGGCGACCATCGGGTCAGAGTTGATCGATAGATGATCGGATTGATCGCTGGGACATTGCGTCTGGACAAGGAGATTGTGGACTGAAATTCCCTTGTAACCATTGCAGGATTCGTTGATGAAATCGCTGGTCGGCGGCCGCACCAACTCGTCGTTGTTCGTGGCCAACGACGTATAGCTGATCCCATCGACCGCGGCTCCGTCAGAGGGGCACGTCCCCGCCTCGCCCGGCGCCTTCGGATTGTCGAGCGTCTTCATCCAGGTGGAGTTGGGCAAGAACTGCAGGCACGACGTGCAGAATGACCCGACCGAATTCGTGATTCCGTTGGAAAATCCAAACGCCTGACCCAAGGCGTACAGGTCGTCCACACCCCAGAAGGAAGTGCCGTGCAGCACGCCACTGAGGGCGACGAAGTGCGACACATGGGTCGACCCACCGTCGAACTTGAGATACCAGTCAGGCATGGTGCCACCCTCGGAGTGGCCGACGATGTCCACCTTCTTCACCCCGGGGTTGTCGGCGAGGATCCGATCGACGAAGTCCGCCAGCTGTCGAGCACTGGCCGTCATGCTGGTCAACCCGCCCATGAAGCTGAACGGAGGCTGCGATGAGAGGGTGCCGTAGGTGAGGGCATAGACGCAGTAGCCGTAATCGGCCAGGAAGGGTGAGATGGACTGCCAATTGTCGTCCTCGTTGGCCAAGAGTCCGTGAACGAGCACAACCGGGTTGGCATGCGCCGCCAGCGTGCCCGCCGGACATGGCGCGTCCGCGGCCGTCGCACCCGGCGGCGGCGCATCCGGGGTGCCCCGAGATGCCGACAACGCAGCATCGACCAGGAAGTCCCAGGGGACCGGATATTTGGAGGAGTGCCCAACGGTTACGGCGGCCGAAGGACTCGCCGCGGCCATCGGCAGGAACCCGGAGAACGCAACGGCCACGGCCACAGCCACCGCCACGACCCCCACCACCTTGACTGCCCATGCATTCCGCATATCCCGAGACCTGCGGCGTCTGATCAACTCAGCGCGCCCGACTCCTGCAGCTTGGCAATGGCCGACTCGTCGACCCCCCACTCCAGTAGCCCAGTGACCGTGTCGGCCCCGGGATTCGAGGGCGGGCGGCTGATAGCCGACGGTGTCCGAGAGAACCGCGGCGCCGGGGCCGGCTGCACAGCTCCTGCCACCTCCACGAAGGTCGACCGAGCGGCGTTATGTGGGTGTTCATGCGCCTCCCAGGGCGACAGCACCGGCGCGGCACACGCGTCCGTCCCGTCAAAGATGGCAGTCCACTCATCCCGGGTCTTGGTGCGGAACACCGCCGCGAAACGCTCCTTCATGGCCGGCCACTGGGCCCGATCCATCTGGCCGGGCAACGACGTGTCACCCGTCAGCCCCATGCCCTCCAGCAACTCCGCGTAGAACTTCGGCTCGATCCCGCCCACAGCGAAATACTTCCCATCCGACGTCTCGTACACCTCGTAGAAGGGCGCACCCGTATCGAGCATGTTCGAGCCGCGCTCCTCGTTCCAGATGCCGAACTGGTGGAAAGAGTGGATCATCGTCATCAAGGAAGCAGCGCCGTCCACCATGGCCGCGTCGACCACCTGGCCCTGGCCCGAGCGAGCCGCCTCCAACAGCGCGCACACCATGCCGAAGGCCAAGAGCATCCCGCCTCCACCAAAATCACCCACCAAGTTCAACGGCGGCACCGGTGGGGAGTCCGAACGACCCAACGACCACAGCGCACCCCCAATAGCGATGTAGTCGATGTCGTGTCCAGCAGACTGCGCCATGGGACCGTCCTGGCCCCACCCGGTCATCCGTCCGTAAACCAGGCGACGATTTCGGGCGAAGCACGCCTCCGGCCCCACGCCCAGTCGTTCCGTGACGCCGGGTCGAAAACCCTCGACCAGACCGTCGGACTGCTCCACCAGGCCCAAAACCAACTCGACCGCATCCGGGTGCTTGAGGTCGATCCCCACCGATGGGCGACTCCGATTCAAGAGGTCCCAGGAGGCCTCACCCCGGGCCCGAACTCGAAGCGCCCGGCGCCGCCCGCTCGAGGCGCAGCACCTGAGCGCCGGCGTCGGCCAGCATCATGCAGGTGTAGGGCGACGGCCCGATCCCCGCCAGCTCAATGATTTTGATTCCGGTCAGTGGTCCACTGCGAGAGGTAGCCATCGCAGGATCGTGACCCGCATGGCCCGCAGGGGTCAAGCTGGGGCCATGCCGACCGCCAGAGCGCCAGGACGGGTCACCCTCATCGGCGATCACACCGACTACAACGAGGGCGTCTCGCTGCCCATGGCCATCGACCTCACCACGGAGGCCACGTTCACCCCCATGCCGGGCAGGTTCATGGTGGGCCTGACCAGCGACCAGTTTCCCAAGTCGATCGAGATTCCCCTACGGGGCTCCGAGCCGGTTCCCCGCCACGCCGAACTGGCGGCCGGACTCCTCCATCTCTCCCATCTGCAATCAGGCGGTTCGCTCTCCGTCACCAGCACCGTTCCGGTGGGGGCAGGGCTCTCTTCGAGCGCCGCCTTCTCCGTTGCTGTTCTCCTGGCGCTGGGAGCCGGCGATGATCCCATCACCATCGCCGGCCGCTGTCAGAGCGCCGAAGCAGCGGCCGGATCGCACGTCGGCCTCCTCGATCCACTGGCCATCATGAGTGGCCACGCCACCCTGATCGACTTCCACACGCTCGACACCCGCCCCATCCCCATTCCCACCGACGCGGCCTTCGTGGTGGTGCACTGCGGGGTCGCCCGCGAGGTGGCCACGTCGCACTACGCCGACCGTCGATCCGAGAGTGAACTGGCCGCCAACCACATCGGACGACCACTCGGGCTGTGCGAGCTCGGCGACCTGGCCGCGCTGACCGACCCGATTCAGCGCCGGCGGGCCCGCCATGTCATCACCGAGTGTGCCCGGGTGCGAGAGGTGGAGCGCCTCTTGGCCCTACGCGATCTCGCCGAGGTAGGAGCGGTCATGACCGAGGGCCATCGCAGCCTGGCTGACGATTACGAGTGCTCCATTCCTGCCGTCGACGAGCTGGTGCAGCGGCTCCTCAAGATGGAGGGCGTCTACGGGGCTCGGATGTCAGGAGGAGGCTTTGGCGGCTGCGTGATTGCGCTGTGCGCCCCGGACTCGCCCGCCCTCGACCTGGCCGCCCATGCGCCTCTCCAGGCCTGGAGGGTCAGCCCTGCTCCCGGCGCAACGCTGCTTGCGACCTAGTCACCAGCGCGCCGAGGACGGTGGCGGCCCGACCACTGTCCAGGGACTCGTTGGCCACCACCACACCGGACTCCAAGTCGGGCACCCGGCCGGCCACCATGAGCCCGGCTGCGGCGTTGAGCACGCCAATGTCGCGCCGAGCCCCGCGCTCACCGCCTAGGACCGAGCGAATTACTTCGGCGTTGAACGCGGCGTCGCCGCCCCGCAAGTCATCCATGGTGGCCAGCGGGAACCCCAGCGCCTCGGGATCCACCCGCCACTGCGATACCTCGTAGGTACCCAGTCCATCCCCCACCAACTCAGTGACACTCGAGGGCGAAGTGACGCTGAGCTCGTCCAGACCATCATCGGCATGGATCAGCATGGCGTGCCGGCTGCCCGTGGTCCCGAGCACGTTGATCATGATGTCGGCCACCGCGGGATCGCTGACTCCCACTAACTGGTACCGAGTCTGTGCTGGGTTCGTCAGCGGCCCCAGGAAGTTGAACACCGTCGGCACGCCCAACTCCTTGCGCACCGGCCCCACGTATTTCATGGCCGGGTGGAAGCGTTGGGCGAAGCAGAAGCCCATCCCCGCCTCCAACACGCAGTCCGCCACACCGGCCGGCCCCACCTCAATGGCCACACCCAACGCCTCGAGCACATCTGCCGTCCCCACCGCCGACGACGCGGCCCGGTTGCCGTGCTTGCAGACCGGCACTCCCGCGCCGGCCACGATGAACGCGGCCAACGTCGTCACATTGATACTGCTCAGGCGATCACCGCCGGTCCCGACCAGATCGACCACGATCCCGCCGCCGCCCGTGCTGCCCAGATCCACCGGCACCGCTGCCGCCACCATGGCCCGGGCCAGTCCGGCCACCTCATCCACCGTCTCGCCCTTGGCGTGCAGCAGCGTCAAGAAGGCGCCGATCTGGGCTGGGGTCGCTTCGCCGGCCAGCACTCGACCCAGCACCCACTCCGCTTCGTCGGCCGTCAGCGACTGCCGGTCTGAGAGGCGGGTCAGCACCTCGGCCCACTCGAGCGTCAGTCCCACCACAGATCCCGGTCGAGGACCCCCCGAGAGATGAGGCCGAGCTGCACCTGGGATGTGCCCTCGACGATGGTCAATTGCTTGGCGTCGCGGTACCACTGCTCGGTCGGGTGGTCTTCCATGTAACCCGCCGCACCCAGCAGCTGTACGGCCAGGGATGAGGCCTTCACCGCCATCTCGGTGGCGTGATATTTGGCCATGGAGAGGTAGGGCACGTACTCCTTGGTGAACTTGCCCGCATCGGCCAAGACCGCAGATCGGTACGTCAACAAGCGGGCCGCCTCAATCTCGACCGCACACTTGGCGATCTCCCACTGAATCCCTTGGAAGTCCGAGATGAACTTCCCGAAGGCCGCCCGTTGCTGTACATATTCGGTGGCGTACATGAGGGCACCCTCGGCCAGGCCCAGACCTCGGGCGGCCACCACGGGCCGCATGGCATTGAGCCCGAGCATGGCCAGCCGGAAGCCGCCCACCTCGCCGATCACGTTCTCTCCCGGCACGTGGACGTCGGTCAGCACCAGCTCACCGGTATCGACGCCGCGCACGCCCATTTTGTGGTCGGTCCGGCCCACGTCGACCCCATCCCACTTGCGCTCCACAATGAACGCCGTGATGGAGTCGTGTGAGCGACTCGTCGGGTCGCTGGTCTTGGCGAACACGGTGTACCAGTCCGCCTCACGCACGCCCGACATCCAGCACTTGGTGCCGTTGAGCACCCAGCCGCCATCGCTGCTGCCCTCGTCCCGAACGCCCCGAGTCCGCATGCCCATCACATCACTGCCGGCCTGAGGCTCGGACAGTCCGAACGCGCAACGCTGGCTCCCTTCGGCAATGCCGGGCAGATATTTGGACTTCTGAGCCTCGCTGCCCGCAATCATGATCGGCCCGGTGGGCAGGCGGGTCAGCAACAGCATCAGGGCGGCCGAGTTGGAGTACTTGGCCACCTCTTCGATGGCGATGGCCAGCCCGAGGATCCCAGCGCCCGAGCCTCCGTATTCAGTCGGGATGCAGAGTCCGAGCAGCCCAGCATCCCGGAAGGCCTCGAAGATGTCCTGCGGGTATTCGCCGGTCTTGTCGATCTCCCGGGCCCGGGGTTTGACTTTGTCCTGAGCGAGTCGACGCACCGAATCTCGCAGCGCCGTCAACTCGTCCGAAAGTTCAAAATCCACCGGCGAAGGCTATAGGACGGTCCCGCAATGTAATTTCTGCCACTTGGCACCCGAAGATGAGCCCCAGGACAAAGAAGCCGAAGGTGCCGAGGCCGAGGAAATCAACTCGGAGGTTGATCCAGAAGAGGAGAAAGCCCCCCATCCTGAGCCGGAACCTGTACCGGAACCGGAGCCCATGGAGCTGGCACTGCCGTTCTCACCCCTCGCCGCCGCCGCTGCCGCCTTTGCCGCGGCCGGTGCCACCGACTCAACACCACCACCCTCACCACCCTCACCACCCTCACCAACATCCGATCCAGACGGCGATCCATCACCGGAATTCGAGCCCAAAGATCGGGCCTCGCTGCAGGCCACTCTGCGTGACCAACGCAAGCACGCCAAGAAGCACAAGCGACGCTGGCTCCGCCGGACGCTGTACTCCCTGCTCGCCTTGGTCGTCCTGGTGGTGGCCGCCGGAGCCGGGCTGTACTTCTATGCCGGGTACCGTTTCGACCAGATCAAGAAGGTCCACGCCAAGCACTTGGTGAAGCAGGCGGCGCCCGGGAAGCCATTTGACATGCTGATGGTGGGTTCCGACTCACGGTCCTTTGTCGAGAACCAGACGCAGGTCAAGGCCTTCGGCAGCGCCGGGGCCCAAGGCGGTCAGCGCAGTGACGTGACCATGGTGGCTCGGTTCGTGCCCGCCACGAAATCGATCACCATCCTTTCCATCCCTCGGGACCTCTGGGTCGACATTCCGGCCAATAGCAGCGATATCCAGGGCTACAACCGCATCAACGCCGCCTTCAACTCGGGCCCCGACCTTTTGGTCGAAACCATCGAGAAGGTGCTCCACATCCCTGTCAACCACTACATGTCTGTGGGCTTCCAGGGGTTCAACGGCATGGTCAACGCCCTCGGCGGCATCACGATGGACTTCCCAACTCAGGTGAGAGATTCGTATACCGGTCTGAACATCACCACGCCCGGCTGCCAGGTGGTGAACGGCACCGTCGCCTTGCAGCTGGTCCGGAGCCGGCACCTGTACTACAAGAATTCGAACGACTACTGGGAGTACGACGGGCTTTCGGACTTCAGCCGGATCCAGCGCCAGGACGCCTTCTTCCGGGCCGTGCTGGCCAAGGTCAATGTGTCGCTGCACAATCCCCTGGCCATCAACGGCTTCATCTCCGCTGCCGTGGGCAACATCACCATTGACGACACGCTGTCCAAAGGTGATCTCTTCCATCTGGCCACCGAGTTCAAGGGCCTCCAAACCTCACACCTGGTGACCGAAACATTGCCCACGGTGAGCTACCTGACTTCGGGTGGAGCCGACGCGTTAGAGGCGGCTCAGCCGTATGCCGACAACATGATCAAGTCCTTTAACCAGATCGGCTTGCCCAAAGCGAAACCAAGGCCGCCAGCCAAGAAGGTGCCCATGCTGGCTCACAACCTGGTCAATGTGCAGGTGTTCAATGCGGGAGCCGCCGGTGGCCTGGCGCATGAAACGGCCGACGCGCTGACCACCGACGGCTTTACCATCACCGAGATAGGCGACGCACCGACCCCGTTGACTGCCGGCAGCCCGCCGCAAATTTGGTACGGGCCCACTGGCAAAGAAGCAGCCCACACTCTCGGAGCGTCGCTCAAAGGGACGGTCATCTATAAGCCAGACCCCAGCTTGAGTGGGAACACAGTGGCGTTGTTCATCGACGGGTCGCAGCTGTTGACCACGACTACGACGACGACATCGACGACCTCGACCACCACGACGTACCCGGGCGAGCCCACCACGACGACGACGATCCCCGGGGACGTCTACACCAACACGCAGCAGGAGCCTTGGAATCCGGTGCCGTGCACCCTCAAGTGAGGAGTGGGGTCAGGCGGACTTGCGACGTTGCCGAACGATCCGACGACGCTCCCGCTCGGTCGTGCCGCCCCATACTCCCTCACGCTCGCGGTGGGCCAGGGCGTGCTCGAGGCAAGCCTGACGGACCGGGCATTCGGCGCAGATAGCCTTGGCTTCGGCCGCATCGGCCTCGTCCTCTGAATTCGGGTAAAACGCCTCAACATCGAGGCCCCGGCAGGCGGCCTGCTTGCGCCACGTGGTGGCACTCATGGGAAACACTTCCTCGCTACAGTCGGATATGGGCAGGGTTCGCCCTGGTCGGAGGCACTGCCCGGATACACCTGGCTGCGTCTACACCGAATTCCGGCGAACGAAGAGTATGGCCTACGCCCACAAGGCGTGTAAAGGGCTACACAAAAATTCTCCCTGGTCAGGGGATAGAGAGCGGCTTTGTTGCGCCAAGGAGGTCCCCAAGCAACTCTTCTCGTACATCCGGGCTGATTATCGTCCTTGCCGAGTAGGCCCCATGGCGAGCGACCAAGGCAATCTCGCCATCACCAGCCCGCCCAAAGTGCTCGACCTGGGATGGCGAGAACCCGAAACGCAAGTAGTGCACAGCGGGGGTCACCGCCTCGCGGGTCAGCGCCGCCTCGTGGTCCGCCTCAGGCACGCTCTCGACCAGGTCAGCGCCCACTTCGAATGCAAGCGCCCGCTCAATCCCCACCAGCTTGGGCAACCACTCCCGCATGGAACCGTCCGACGTCAGCTCAATGAAGAGGGTGGCCGACAGCTCTCCCACCGAGGGCAGAAGTCGGTTGTAGATATCAAGCTCGACCTGCAGCGCCTCGTCGCTGATGATCTTCTCCACCCGGGCCATTTCCTGCACCTGGAACCGCACGGTATCCACGCATTCGAAGACCAGGGTCATGATCGGGCCCAGTGCCACGCGACGCCGGCGCTTCCGGGCAATCACCTGTGCTCGATACGACTCACGCACCCGTTCGTACTCCCGCAGGTCCAACACATCAGCCAGCGTCAGTCCGTTTGCCGAGGCCACCACTCCTACTCGTCCGACAGCCCGTAGGCCCGGGCCATGAGCTGCATCGGGTGCATCGGCTTGGTCCCGGTCTCTTGCCAGATGGCGCCGTTGGCCAGGTGGCAATCACCGCACACCACGTCGTTGCCCGCCGCCTCGATCTCCCGGGCCAATGGTGCTGCCACCTTGCGGGCAAGTTCATAGTTCTCGGCCCGATAGCCCCACGTGCCGTCGATGCCCGAGCAGCGCTGTACCAACGAGCACTTGACCCCGGCCACCTTCAACAGGTCACGGCTCTTCAGCCCGATGTTCTGCGCCTGCAGGTGGCAGGCCACGTGGTAGGTCACGGCCTCGGGCACCGACCCAACGTCACGCCCCGGGAACTCGTCCCGCAACACAAAGGCATCGTCTCCGTCCTTGTGCCGCTTCACCAGATACTCGGCCGGGTCATAGGTGTGGGCCGCCACCAAGGCAGCATCCTCACCGCCGACATAGAGCGGATAGTCCTTCTTCACGATGTAGGTGCAGGTGGGTTGGGACACGATCACATCGCGACCGGCCCGGACCTCGGCAGCCAGCGCTTCGACATTGCGCTGAGCCGCCTTCTCGAATTGCTCGAGGTTGCCCGAATGCAGCCAGGGCGCGCCGCAACACTGCGTCCCCGCCGGCACCGAACACTCCACACCGTTGTGTTCGTAGACCCGCACCACGTCCTTACCCACGTCGGGATCCATGTATTCCACAAAGCAGGTTGGGAAGACCGAGACGGCCCCTACCTTCTCCGTACTGGCGGCCGGACCCTTCCTCTTCCTGAACCAAGTGGTGAAGCGCTGCCGAGCGTACGGAGGCAGCAGCCGCTCCGACGCCAGTCCCACGGTCTTTTCCATGACCTTGCGCGGGAAGGAACCCGGTGTGCCAGTGACCCAATTGACCACCGGCGCACCCGCCACCGACACCTTGCCCAATGCGTCCGTCCGCCCCAGAAACTGATCGGTCAGCCGCTCCTTGACCGGTACCCCTTCCTTTTTCCGCACGGCGTGCACTCGGCTCATAAGGCGCGGGAAGTCCAGCTGCCATTCGTGCGGAGGCACGTACGGGCACTTCACGTAGCAAAGCTTGCACTGGTAGCACTCGTCGACGACCTGATCGTGCTGAGCGTCGCTCAGCGCGCCAACGTCTCCGTCCAGTGCATCAATGAAATTGAACATGGTCGGAAACGACGGGCACAGGTTGAAGCACAGCCTGCAGCCGTGGCAGAGATCAAAGACGCGATCGAGCTCGACCCGCAGCGCCGCCGGGTTGAAGTACAGCGGATCAGTGGGGTCGTAGGTGGCAGCCATGCGGCCGATCCCCTGTTACAGCGACTCCAGCCCCTGGGTGAACCGGCCGGCGTGCGACTTCTCGGCCTTGGCCAGCGTCTCCAGCCATTCGCCGATTTCCTCGAACCCCTCGTCACGAGCAGTCTTGGCGAAGCCCGGGTACATCTCGGTGTATTCGTAGGTCTCGCCCTCAATAGCTGACTTGAAGTTGTCCTCCGTCGAACCCACCGGGACACCCGTCACGGGGTCGCCCACTTCCTTCAGGAAGTCGAAATGTCCGAAGGCGTGACCCGTTTCGCCCTCGGCCACCGAGCGGAACAAGGCCGCCGCGTCGGGGTAGCCCTCTACGTCGGCCTTCTGAGCGAAGTAGAGGTAGCGGCGATTGGCCTGGCTCTCGCCGGCAAATGCTTCCTTCAGGTTGGCCTCAGTCTGAGTGCCCTTCAGTGCTGGCATGGTGATTTGTTCCCTTTCTCTTTCATTGCTCGCTTACATCACGACATTCGTGGCACAGCCCGCGAAACACGATCTCGGCGCTCGACACCTTGAAGCCCTGGGCCGTGCCCGCCGGCACCTTGAGCCCGGGGATATCGGCCTTGACGTCACGGACCTTGCCGCAGGATCGGCAGACCAGATGGTGGTGCGACTCCTCCACGTTCGGGTCGAACCGAGCCGACCCGGTCCCGAGGTCGAGTGCACTGATCTCCCCCAGCTCAGCCAGGTCGTTCAGCGTTTGGTACACGGTCTTGAGGGAAACGTTGGGCATCTCGATCCGCACCTTCTCGAAGACCCGCTCGGCCGAAGGGTGAGTCACGTCACCTTCAAGGGCCCGAAAGATGCACTGGCGCTGGGCTGTGATTTTGCGCCCGTGGGCCCTGAACAGATCGGTCAACGCGTCAGGAGACTGCATGTGATTGCCACCCTAGCGGTCCGTTTTGATTTTGACAATCGTTGTTAACTGAATGGTCACGGAACTGTCGATGTGACTCTCAACTGCCGACACTCCCCAGATTTCGCAGACTCCTGTCAGCCGAATTCCGGCTTTGACACCCAGACGTTTTGCCGCTGAGAGATCCATTCAGCAGCGTCGATCCCCTGAGTCGGAAGTCGTCCCTTCCCTCAACGCTGGCCTCTGCGCTCGTCCAACTGAAGACGCTCGCTGGAAGGTGGCATACTGCGGTCGCTGCCAAGTCTGCTCCGCCGGGGAATGTCCCGATGAGATGCGGCTCCGGCGAGGAGGAACAAAGCGATGCGATTCATGCCCCCAACCTCGAAATGGCGGATTCCGATCCTGTTGGCAGGAAGTGTCGGGCTCTTGTTCGGCGGCCTGGCAGGAATCGTCGCTACTGCGCCGAGCGCCTTGGCCGCCACGCCAGGCGTCACCACGTACAACAGCCTGATCCCCGGAGCGGGCGACAACTACATGCAGGACCAGACCTACGGCGGAGCTGGCGTCCTCGAACTCGGCAACGAGATCAAGCTGGCGACGCCAGGGGTGCTAAACACCGTGACCGTGGCGATGCACAACTGGGGGCCAGCTCTCACCGGTGTTCCCATCACGTTGACTCTCTTCAAGCCCCCGGCGAGCCTTGCTGCGGCCGAATCGTCGGGGCCGGGATCCGTGATTGCCACCGATACGGAGGACTTCAACTTCACGGCCGTCCTTGACGGTGGCAACACCCCGTCGTTTTCGACCATCACCTTCGACGGATTCAGTGCTGTCAAGGTCTCAGGGTCCGTCGTGTACGGCATCTCGTACAACCCCTTTGCCACCATCGACAGCAACGCCAACTACGCCAGTTCCTTGAACGTTGTCTTGTCGAGCTCGGCCACCAATCTGTCGGTGGGATCGGATGTGTACCCCGGCACTGTATTCGTGAACCTTTTGAGCTCGGAGTGGCTCAGTGGATGGCAGACCGATGCTGGGACCTGTGCCAACTCAGCGATCGAAACGGCCTTCGTGGCCACGCCTGCGTGTGGCAGCGCGACGAACACCCCGCTAAACGGTCCCCCGTACGCCTACGACCACGGACAGAACGACATCCCAGCCGTTCAGATCACGGTGACCCAGGTAGCGACCAAGCTGGTCGCAGATCCAGTGTCCGTCAAGCGGTCCTTGACCCCTGTCAAGGTGACCTTCTCTGGCACCTTGAGCACGACTCAGGTCCCACCTCATGGCATTGCTGGGCAAACTGTGACCTTCGCGGGTGGCGGTGCAACCTGCTCGGGAATCACCAACGCCAGAGGTGTGGCGAAGTGCTCGGGCTTGGTTCCCAACGCTACCAAGTTCCTGTTTTCCGGGACCTACACCGCCTCCTACGCCGGGGCCGACGGCTACGCCCAGTCGAGCGCGACGGGAACCGTCACCACCACCGACTAGGCCCTGGTGCCCATCGACGGACGATTGCGAAGGAGAGCCGCGGAGCGCTGACTGGGGCGCTGGCACCACTGTGAAAGGTTTCGGCCCAACCTTGGCTGACAATGCCACCAGAATTGTGGTTTGTTAGCCAGGCGGGAGTCACGGTCGAAAACGCCTTTGCACTCGGCTCTCGCTACGCTCTCCAGTCATGCCCTCCGACACAGCACTCAAAGCCATGAACCGCATCCATCGGATCCTCCTGAAGGGATCGGCCGGGCGGCTCGGTTGGCACTTCTCCGGCATGCCGGTCCTCGAACTCACAACGACGGGTCGAAAGAGCGGCCAACAACGCAGCACCATGCTCACGTCTCCCTACCAAGAGGAATCGATGCTTGTCATCGTGGCGTCTCGAGGCGGCGATGACCACCACCCGGCCTGGTATCTCAACATTCAGAGCAACGCCAACGTGATGGTGAAGCAAGGCCCCAAGGCGCCCGAATCGATGACGGCAGAGATTGCCGGCCCCGAGGAACGGGCACGGATATGGCCCATCATCGCCGGCAAATACAAAAACTACGCCGGGTACCAGAAGAAGACCGACCGGGAGATTCCACTCGTACTGCTTCGACCTGCTTCCATCTGAGCTACCGAGCCACATGGCCGAGATGGAATGCCCCCACCCGCAACCGGACCAGCTGGCGACCGATGAGCGGGAGAGCCTGCGCGGCTGGCTCGACTTCCAGCGGGCCACCTTGGTGTGGAAGGTGTCAGGTGTCACCGACGAGCAGCTGAACCGGTCCATCGTCGAGTCGGGTACGTCGCTGTGTTGGCTGATTAAGCATGGCACCCACGCTGAGCTGCACTGGTTTCGCGAGGTGTTCTTGGGCACAGATCCCGGCTGGCCCTATCCGGATCCCGATCCCGGCTACACCCTCCAAGGTGAGGAGACGCTCCAAGGGCTGATCGACACCTATGAACGGGTGTGCGAAGAACACCGCCGCATCGAGCGGGACGCCTCCTCCCTCGACCAGGTCTCAAAGGCCACTCATGACAGCAAGCAGGCGACGTTGCGATGGATCATGCAGCACCTCGTTGAGGAGACGGCCAGGCACAACGGCCATGCCGACATCGCCCGTGAGATCGTCGAAGGGACCACCGGGTACTAGCCGACTCGACCCGGAAGCGCCGAGTAACGGCACCCGGAATGCAACCGGTTCACACCTTCAGCGCCACAACGGCGGACCATTCTTGGCTGATGGTGGAAAACCGGCGGAAGAAGAGCGGGGACGACGAGTCCGAGAACGGCGCAGAGGACACTCTGCCCCAACTCAATCCCTGGCGGGAGGTGGGCTGGATCTTCAAGGACGGCGAGGCCATCGCTATCGAGCGATCGGGTGATGAGGCCCGGACGCGGAAGGTGGAGATCTGATGGTCAAGATCGTTCATTTCGACGAGAGCGGCAACCAGATGGCCGAGATTGAACTCGACGACTTCACCATCGAGATCCTCTATTCGGGCATTGCCGAGCTCCTGCGCACGGCGGCCCAGGAGCAATCCCGGACGCCTCACACCACATCGGTCGAGCTGTCCACCAAAGAGCGGCAACGGCGGGAAAAGATCCTGGCTCGACTGCGGGGCTGACCCGCCCCGGCGCCGGAGCGTGCCCAAATGGACCCTTTTCGCCATGTGGCAGGCTGGGTCCGTGCACCGCTTCAATCGCTCTGACTCGCTGCGCCGACTGGCCGATGAACAATTCGACGTCCTGGTCATTGGTGGGGGCGTCACCGGGGCCGGGGTGGCCCTCGATGCAGCCAGCCGAGGCCTGAAGACCGCGCTCGTCGAGCAGCACGACTTCGCATCGGGCACTTCCTCCAAGTCATCGAAGATGATCCACGGAGGGCTCCGCTACCTCCAACAGCGCGAATTCCGGCTGGTGTATGAGAACCTGGCCGAACGCCAGCGGCTCCTGAAAAACGCACCCCACCTGGTATCCCCGCTGCCGTTCCTCATCCCCCTCTTCGGGCGTGACGGTGTGGTGTCCAAGACTGTCGCCCGCTCCTATTCCACCGCCCTCTGGCTCTACGACATCACGGGCGGCTTGCGCATCGGAGCCCGCCACAAGCGAGTCAACAAGCAAGAGGCGCTGGCCCATCTCCCCACCCTCAATACCGAACACCTCGTGGCCGGCTTCCTCTACTTCGACGCCCGAGCCGACGATGCGCGCCTGACCCTGACCCTGGCTCGCACGGCAGCTCTGGACCACGATGCCGTCGTGGCCAACTACACCACCGTGGTCAAGCTCTCCACCGACGTCAATGGCAGAACTGACGGCGCTGTCGTCCGGCCCAACGGGTCGGATGCAAGCGCAGAATTTAAAGTGAGGGCCCGCGCCGTCGTCAACGCCACCGGCGTCTGGGCCGACGACGTCCGCGAGCTCGACGAAGGCTCCCATCCGCACTCCATCCGCCCGGCCAAGGGTGTGCACATCACGGTGCCGGCAGATCGGCTCCCCTGCGATATCGCCGCCGTGATTCCCGTTCCCAAGGACCGGCGATCGATCTTCGTCGTGTCGTGGCCCGAGACCGACCTGGTCTATCTCGGTACCACCGACACCGACTATCAAGGCCCACTCGAGAATCCGGTCTGCACACCCGAGGACGTTGACTACCTGCTCGAAGCGGCCAACAACGTCACCACTTCGAAGCTCACTCGCGCCGATGTGACCGGTGTGTGGGCCGGTCTCCGCCCCCTGCTGGCCCCTCCCGAAAAGGGTGGCCACGTGTCGGAGCGCACATCCGACCTCTCGCGCCGGCACACCGTGCGCACGTCCGATCACGGCGTGGTCACCGTCACCGGTGGCAAGCTCACCACCTATCGAAAGATGGCCGAAGACACCGTCGACGAAGTGGTCAAGCATCTGGGCGAATCGCCCAACTCCCGTAAATGCGTCACCAAGAATCTGAAGCTGCATGGCGCCACCACCGCCACCAAGGACCCCGTGACCCAGGCCGACCCTCACTCGCACCTGGTCGGCCGCTACGGCACCGACGCCCCCGCCGTCTTGGCACTGGCCGAAGAAAACAAGGACCTACTCAATCCAGTGATCGAGGGCCTCCCATATACCGGTGCCGAACTCATTTACGCCGCCCGCGAAGAGATGGCCCAGACCCTCGAGGACGTGCTGGCCCGACGCACCCGCTCCATGATCCAGCGGGCGCAGCCCACCATGGCCGCCGCCCATGCTGCCGCCCTTCTCATTGCCCCCGAACTGGGTTGGAGCGAGGAAGAAGCGACGCAGCAAGCCAAGGGTTTTGTTGAGAACTGCGAAAAGGAACTCCTCACCGCCGGACTGGACCTGTCATGACCGAACCCACACCCGTCACTCCAGTCGATGCCACACCCGATGCCATCGTCGATCGGTTGGGCGGCCACGTGGTCGAGATCAGCGCCGCGCTGCTGGACACCTTGACCAAGACCGGAGCCAGCGTCTCCACCGACGCCGGCGTCCGGGCCGATGCCTCCCGCGATTGGTGGCCCCTGGCCATCGGATGGGCCGCCGAAGGTGGGGTCCCCCAGCGCCCGGGCGTGGTCGTGACGCCCAACAACACGGAGCAGGTGGCCGCTGTCCTGGCCGCCTGCAAGGAAGCCATCATCCCCGTCACGCCCATCGCCGGTCGGAGCGGCGTCTGCGGTGGTTCCATCCCGGTCTTTGGCGGCGTGGCCCTGGACCTCACGGCCCTCACCGGGCTGGTCCATGTGGATGAACTATCGCTGACCGCCACCGTCCGCGCCGGCATGTTCGGACCCGACCTCGAGGTCGCGCTGGGAGCGATCGGTCCGGGCTACACGCTGGGGCATTGGCCCCAGTCCATGGACCTCTCCACCGTCGGCGGCTGGCTGGCCTGTCGCGGTGCCGGTCAGTACTCCACTCGATACGGAAAGATCGAGGACATGGTCCTGGGCCTCGAAGTGGTCCTGGCCGATGGCCGCATCGTGCGCACCGAAGGACATGGACCGCGAGCCGCCACCGGACCGAACCTGACCCAGCTCTTCGTCGGGAGTGAGGGCACGCTCGGCGTGATCACCGAGGCCACCTTCCGCATCCACCCGTTACCTGCGGCCCAGTCCCGTCGTGCCTATGGCTTCACCTCCTTCGAGGCCGGACTTGATGCATGCCGCAAGATCATGCGGCGCGGCGCCACCCCGGCCGTGCTGCGCCTCTATGACCAGACCGAGTCAGGCCGCAACTTCGATGAGCCCGACACCAACGTGCTGATCGTCCTCGACGAGACCGATCCCGCTCTGCTCGACGCCACCATGGCCGTCATTGACGACGAGTGCAGCCAGGAAGCGGGAGCACACCAGCTCGACGTAGCGCTCGTAGAGCGATGGCTCGAACACCGCAACGACGTCTCGGCTCTGGCTCCCCTCTGGCGGGCCGGCATTGTCGTCGACACCGCCGAGATGTCTGGCTCTTGGGCCGTGTTGCCCGGGTTGTTCGAAGAGGTCATCGGCGCGCTCAAAAAGATCGACGGCACGCTGGCCGCCTCGGCCCACCAATCACACGCCTACACCGACGGTGCCTGTCTGTACTTCACCTTCGCCGGCCGCGGACCCGAAGGGGACGCCGCCTGGAGGGAGCAGTACTACCGGCAAGCGTGGGACACCGTGACCAACGCCACCCTGGCCCACGGTGCGGCCATCAGCCATCATCACGGCATCGGGCTGAACCGCTCGCGCTTCCTACCCGAGGCCCTCGGGACCGGCTTCGATGTGCTCATCGGCTTAAAGCAGACCTTCGACCCGGCCGGCATCCTCAACCCCGGCAAGCTCGGCCTGCCCTCGCCCTTCGGCCAGTCCCCCTGGTCATGACCACTGGCGGCAACGTCCTCGTGGTCGATGTCGGCACCTCTGGCGTACGCGCCGCCATCGTGCAGCCCGATGCCACTGTGGTCCACGCTCACTACGCGCCGGTACTCCCCGACTCGCCCGCTCCGGGTTTGGTGGAATTCGATGCGTCCCTCATGGCCGACGCCGTCCTCCAGGTGGCCAAGGCCGCCCTGAATGACGTCGGCTCGGTGGCGGCCGTGGGCATCGCCAACCAGCGGGCGTCCACCATTGTGTGGGACCGAACCACTGGTCAACCGGTGGCACCGGGCATCGGCTGGCAGGACCTGCGCACCGTTGGCGACTGTTTGGTGTTGCAAGCCGAAGGCATCAGGCTCGCCCCGAACGCCTCGGCCACCAAGCTGATGGCCATCCTCGACGCCGTCGATCCCGATCGAGCCCGGGCCGAGGCCGGCCAACTGTGCTTCGGCACGGTGGACACCTGGGTGGCGTGGACCCTTTCGGGGGGAGCCGCATCAGGCAGTGGCGCGCTGCACGTGACCGACGCCACCAATGCCGCCGTGACGGCGCTGGTCGATGCGGCCACCCTGTCCTGGGACCGCACACTGCTCGAACGACTCCGCATCCCAGAAGCAATGTTGCCCACCATCGTCGACTCGTCCGGAGCCATCGGGCCGAGCCTGGCCCTCGACGGCGCACCCGTCATCAGTGGCATTGCCGGTGACCAGCAGGCCTCATTGGTTGGACAGGGTTGCACCCGGCCAGGACTGGCCAAGGCCACCTTTGGCACCGGCGGGATGCTCGACCAGTGCATCGGCGCCGGCCGTCCCCCGTCGCACGCCGGGCAAGGCAAAGCCGGCACCTTCCCGATCGTGGCCTACAAAGTCGATGACACCGCCACCTGGGGTGTCGAAGCCGTGATGCTGTCGGCCGGCACCTGTGTCGAGTGGCTTCGAGATGACCTCGGCATCTTGTCCACGTCGCAAGAGTCCGACGCCGTCGCCGCCCAATGCGAGACGACAGGCGACGTGTGGTTCGTGCCGGCCCTCCTCGGCATGGGCACCCCGGTGTGGGACTTCGGCGCTCGCGGCACGCTGGTCGGCCTCACCCGCGGCTCAGGGAAGCCCGAGATCGTGCGGGCCGTGCTCGAGGGCGTGGCTCATCGGGGTGCCGATCTGGTCGAAGCGGCCGAGGCGGACAGCGGGCATGAGATCGCCGCCCTCCGAATCGACGGCGGCATGTCCGACAACGAGGTCTTCGTCATAGCGTTGGCCGACGCCATCGGTCGGCCGGTGGAGATTTCACCGGTGCTCGAAGCCACCACCCTGGGCGCCGGTCTGCTGGCCGGACTGGCCATCGGGAACTACTCGTCGACCGACGAGATCGCCGACACCTTCGCACCGAGACGCACCGTGGAACCGCGCAACGACGACGTCACCCGAGACCACGCCCGCTCCCGGTGGCTGGCCGCCCGGGCCAAGGCCGAGGGCACCATCCCCGAACTCTCCGGCATTTCCTTCTAGCGAGACCAGCCCCTCAGCTGGTCAAGTGAGCCAGGCCGTCGTCCCAGCTGCATCCCGCTTCGAGCAGTGGGCGGAAACCCATCAGCTGCCGGGGTTTGCCGATGGCCATGACCGCCCGCAACCGGCCGGCCCGACCGAATAAGGCCACGAACTTTCCCTCTTCCAACGAGCCGTCGACCAGAGCCACTTCGTCCTGCCCGCCCGGATTGCCCAGCACCTGAAAGCGGATGCCGAACTGATCGGACCAGAAGTACGGCACCGGTGTAAACGGCGCCGCGTCCTCTCGACCGGCCAGCAAACTGCGCGCTGCAGCCACTCCGGCCTCGGCCGCTACCTGCCAGTGCTCAATTCGGATCTGCTCTTCCGCCCCATCGTGACGCCACCGCCACCGAGCCACATCACCGGCGGCCACCACGCCGTCAGCGGCGAAGAGGCGGTCATCGCAGACCACGCCGTTGTCGATCTCAAGTCCGGAGTCAACCAACCAACCAGTGGAGGGGATAACCCCGATACCCACTACCACCACGTCGGCCTCCAGCACTTCGCCGCCCACCAGCCCCACCACAAGACCGCCAGCTGCACCACGGCTCACCCCAGCCACTCCCACCCCGGTGCGCAGGTCCACTCCATGCTGTCCATGCAAGGACCCGCAATGCGTCCCAAGCATGGGTCCCAGCACATTGGTCAACGGGATGTCCATGGCCTCGAGACAGGTGACCTGACATTCGAGACCGGCACAGGTGGACGCCACCTCAGCTCCGATGAAGCCGGCACCAATCACAATGACCCGGCACGACGGCACTGCTGTCACCGCCGCTCGCAGGGCCAGAGAGTCATCGAGTGTGCGCAAGGTGAACAGGCCATCCGCAGCCCCCAACGCTTCCGTCCCGGGCAACCGTCGGGGGCTGGCCCCCGTGGCCACCACCACTGCGTCACCCCGCACCACGCTGCCGTCGTCCAACTCCACCGACCGAGATTCGGCATCGAGCCGCACCGCTCTTTGACCCAGCACCTCGTGCAGCCTCAGTTCGCCAGCCCGCTTGCGATCGGCCAGCACCGCCTTCTCGGGCGGCCACGTCCCAGCCAAGATCTGCTTCGAAAGTGGCGGGCGGTCGTAGGGAAGGTGGACCTCCTCACCGACAAGAGTGATCTCGCCTTCGAACCCTTCATTGCGGAGTGTCTCGGCCGTGCGCAGTCCGGTGAGCGATGCCCCCACGATCACGACCGATCCGTCGCTCGCCAGCGCGGGAGCCACCACTACACCCCGAACATCGCCATCCACTCCTCGACCGAGCGAGGGCGGAAGACGTAGTTCCATTTCCTGGTCTCACCCATCAGCTGGGACGGCTCAGCCGAATAGAGGTGACCAGGAAAGAGCACCGCCTCATCGGGCACCTTGGCCAGGCGGGTGTGGATCGACTCGTACATGGCGACGGGGTCGGCTCCGGGGAGGTCGGTGCGCCCACAGCCGTCGAGGAACAAGGTGTCGCCGGCGACCAGTCGGCCATCGACCAGGAAGCACTGGCTGCCGGGGGTATGACCGGGGGTGTGGATGAGCTCCACCGAGACCTCTCCCACCTGCACCACGTCACCACTGTCGTGGCCAACCAGATCAACGGCGCCGACGCCAGTGGTGCGCTCCACCCAAGGCAGCTCTTCCTTTTGCAGGTGGATGGGCACCTGCACCCTCTCCAGCAAGGCGCTGATGCCCTCGAGATTCCAGCCCGCCATCTGCCCACCGACGTGGTCCGGGTGATAGTGGGTGCCGAGCACACCGGTGAGACGCATGCCGTCAGCGTCGAGAATGTCCAGCAGATCCTGCACGGCATAGGCCGGGTCCACCACCACCGCTTCGCCGCTAACGCGATCGCCGATCAGGTAGACAAAGTTCACCATTTGCCGCGCCATCTGATCGCCCTGAGCGAAATCACGCCCGGACAGCAACTGCTTGAAATACAGCCGGTCGTCGACCGCGGCGTCACTCATCGTCGTCTCCATCGTCATCGTCGTCCGCTTCGACCTCGATGGCCAACGCATCGAGTCTGGGAACGAGCTCCTCGACCTGGGTCCGGGTGTGGCGAAGGCGCTTGTCTAGCTCGTCGATCAGTGCCGTCGCCCGCTCCAAGCGCGAGACCAGAACGTCGACGTCCACCTCCCGCTGCTCGAAGAACTCGACGATGGTGTCCAGTTCCTGGCTGGCCTCGGTGTAGCTCAGAGATTCCAACGGTGCCGGTGTTGCATCTTTGGTGGGTGCCATCACACATTCTCCTCATCCATGTCGGCTGCTGGCATAGCACGTCGTTCCGACGCCTCGACCCGAGAACGGGCGGTGCCGTCGGCGAAACGGGTCACAATTTCCGCACCGACGTCCACCATCGTCACGCTGCGCAACAGCTGGCCATCAGAGGTGAGCGTCAGGCTGTACCCCCGCTCCAACTGTCGCTCCACGTCGTAGGCGGTCAGCAATCGGCGCCACGAACGCACCCGCTCGTCCTCTTTGGCCAGGTGGCCGGACGACAGCGGTCCCAATCGGGCGGCATGTGTCCGCAGCACTCGCTGGCGCGCCTCCAAGGTCAAAGGAGCCAGTCGGGCCGCGGCCACCGCTCGTCGTGACAATCGCTCTCGATGCACTCGTAGCTGACTCCGGGCCGCCCGGGTCATTCGTCCTCGAGCCTGCGCATCGCGTCGTTCGGCCTCGGCCAACAGTGCCGGTACCCGCCGACTGAGTGCCGCCGCCTGCTCGCCCACATTGGCCTGCCACCATTGCCCCACCCGGAGCACCAACTGGTGACCACACTCCGTGGGCGTGATGCAGGTGCGGCTGGCGACAAGGTCCGCCACCGACTCATCGCCGGTGTGCCCGATACCGGTCCACACTGGTTTGTCGGCAGTAGCCACGGCACGGGCCACCACTTCGGCGTCGAATGCGGCCAAGTCGGCTTTGGAACCGCCGCCGCGCACCAACACCACCACGTCACAATCAGTTCGGTTGAGCGCCGCCACGCCTCGAGCGATGGCCACTGGTGCGTCCGCTCCCTGCACCGCTACCCGCACCACTGACACGGAGAACGCGAACGGTGACGCCTCCAGTTGCCCCAGGAAATCTCGATATCCCTCGGTCCCCGGGCTGGCGACCAACCCCACCCGAAGAGCCACGTCCGGCATCGGCATCGTGGCATTGCGCCGCAACAAGCCTTCAGCCTCCAGCGTTCGAACCAATGCGGCCCGCTGCTCCGCCAGCCGACCGAGTAGGGCGGTGACATCGAGCTCGGACATGATGAATCCGATTTCACCCTTGGGGCGGTAGAGATCGAGGGTGCCCCGCAGCACTACCACCATGCCCTCCGCCAGGGCGATGCCGTCCTTGGCCAACGCATGCTTCATGGGACCCCAGGTCCCCTTCCAACACTTCACCTTCAGGGCCGGAGCTCCCCGGCTTCGGCTGCCCGAACCCCCCTCGTCGGGATCGACCAGGTCGAGGTAGCAGTGGCCGGATCGACCGCTCTGATCGGAAAAACTCTGGATCTCGCCCCGCACCCACAACTGCCGCTGGCGGGGAAAGACCGAACTCAGCGCCGCATCCACCTCGTCGTAGAGGGCACCAATCGACAGCACATCGGGACCTCCGTCACCGACCTCGGCATCCACCGGCGGCGCCTCGGGGTCGAACAGCTGATGGACACGTCCGGGCATGGCCGACACCCTACCGATGCGGTGTGTGGCACCGGCCCGTCCACACAGATGACAGACTGTTCCCGACGGTGAGTCGGCCAGGTGACCGCAGCACGGACCGCCCTGCGGGATCGTGTTGAGGAAGGTCGGGACTCCGCAGAGCAGGGTGCTGGCTAACGGCCAGTCGGGGCGACCCGCAGGAAAGTGCCACAGAAAACAGACCGCCGATGGCCGACCTCCGGGTCGGCACAGGTAAGGGTGAAACGGTGCGGTAAGAGCGCACCAGCGAGCAGGGCAACCTGTTCGGCTCGGCAAACCCCACCCGGAGCAAGGCCAAGCGTGGGAAATGGGTTGCTCGCCCGCTCTCCGAGAGGAGGGCATCCCCAGGTAGGCCGCTTAGATGGATGGTCACCCAAGCCCGCAAGGGCTGGACAGAATCCCGCCTACAAGCCGACTCACCGTCACCATCACTCTCTATTGCACCGAGGAGTTTCCACCTAGGCTGACGTCAGATGGAGCGGGGCCAGTCGCCGGGCGAACCTTGGACCGTGCATGAGCGGGAACTTCCGCTTTCCATCCCGGAACCACCGATCGATTTAGCGCTAACCCGGTATCCACCGCTTCCCCAAAACCTGCCTCGCCATTCGCCTCGGCATCCAATGCGGCTCCCGACGCCGGCCTCGCTGATGGCGTCGTCCGTTGCCACCTGGCGACTCAATCGACGGGGGCTGCTCGTCGGCCTCGTCGGCACCGTCGCGCTGAAGCTGATCACCGAATGGGTGGCTTTGGTGAACCAATACGGCGTCAATTTCCCTCGTCAGGTCGTCAAGCACCCGATGTTGATGGTGCAGGTGTGGTTGCACTGGAACGCCGCGTACTACGTCTCCATCGCTCAGTACGGCTACGCGGGAAAGTCGCTCGGCCACGGTCAGGCAATCGACGGCATTGCCTTTGCCCCGCTCTATCCGTGGGGCATCCGTCTGGTGCATGCGGTCACCCCGCTCAATTGGTTGGCCAGCGCCGAAGTCCTGAGTGCGGTGGCCACAGTGCTGGCCGTAGCCGTGCTCTACCGGATCACCCGCACGCTCGCCGGCCACGACACCGCCGAGCGCACCGTGCTCATGTTGTTGGCCTTCCCCACTGCCTTCTTCCTACTGGCGCCGTATCCCGACGCGCTGGGGCTACTCCTGGTCATACTGGCCTTCGCCTGTGCCCGGCGCCACCAATGGATTCTCTCCGGCGTCTTGGCTGCATTGGCCACGCTCGATAAGTACTACCTCTGCGTCATCGTCCTCGCACTCGCCGTCGAGGTGTGGGAGCAGCGTCAGCTGCGATTAGACGGCAGTAAGCGCCAAGCCTCTTGGACCCATGAGCTGGTGCGCTTCTTCGCGTTGATGACGCCTACGCTGGCCGGGCTGGGATTGTGGATGGCGTACCAACAAGTGCACATCGGCAATCAGTTCGCGTTCGTCCACGCCCAGACGCTGGTGTGGCGCCGGCATATTGCGCCGCCGTGGACGCTGTTCACCAATGTCGGGCGCGACATCGTGCATTGGCACTTCACCGATGCGGCACCGGCGGGTGTCATCGAGGTGGTCGACCTCGTCACCGTGCTCCTGCTGGCCGTCGTCACGGTGCACGTCTTCACCAACGTGCGCCGATCGTATGGCGTGCTGCTCGGACTCAGCTGGTGCGTCTACACCTTCGAGACCTTCCTGCTCGGCATCACTCAAGAGGTGCTGGTGCTCTTTCCCCTCTTCATAAGTCTCGGCGTCTGGGCCTCCGGCCGAAGGTGGCGGGAACGGGCCTTGTTGATTCTGTTCCTGCCCTGTTCCTATTTCTTGATCGCCCGCTTCGCTACCAACCTCTTTGCCGGCTAGGCCTGCCAGAGGCTCAAGACAAAGCGACTTCCGCCATCGGGAGTGATGGGCGACTCGGCCCGGATGGTGGCACCCATGGCCGAGGCCAATTCAGCCACGATGGCCAATCCCAGGCCTGAACCGACCTTGCGGGTCGGGCCGCGATCAGCTTGGTAGAAACGCTCGAACACGCGGGGTAGATCGCCCGATGCAATGCCGGGGCCATCGTCCTCCACGGTGATGAGGTGGAAGCGAGCACCGTCCACCACTCCCCCCGGTTCCACGCTCACTCGCACGCTTGACCGAGCAAAGGTGAAGGCGTTCTCCAAGAGGTTGGCCAGCAGCTGGGCCAAGCGGTCGGGATCGGCCGCCACACGCACGTCGCCTTGAGCGGCAACGTCGACCACCAGGGCGATGGAGCTCTTCTCGGCCAGGGGCCGGAATCCCTCCGACGTGGTGCTCACTACTTCGGCGGCATCGGTGGGTCGGGTGTGGATGGAGAGCTGCTTGGCCTCCAGTTTGGTCAAGTCGAGGAGATCGCCGACCAAGCGCTCCAGCCTTCGAGACTCGGCGATGATCACCTCGGCCGCTCGCTGACTGTCGTCCACGGCCCCGTCCATGATCGCCTCGGCAAAGCCCCGGATCGAAGTGAGCGGCGTCCGCAGGTCATGAGAGACGGACAACAACAAGTGGCGCTCTCGGACTCGGCTGTCTTGCAGACTCTGAGCCATGCCGTTGACCGAGCGGGCCAGCGAGGCGAACTCGGAATAGTCACCGTCGCGGAGTGGCACCCGACTTTCCAGGTCGCCGGAGGCAATCCGACCCGTGACCTCCATGGTCTCGACCAGCGGCCGGGCCATGCGACGACTCATCTGGGCCGCCACCAGCGCCGCCACCGCCAGCGCCGCGCCACCGGCCACCAAGAAGTACCCCCAGCTCGGGCCCGGATCTCCCACCTGCCGGGTCAGGACGATGGCGATCTGGCCCCGGAAGTTGGGATGCTCGCGCTCGATGATCGAGAGCGGTATGGGCACCGCGGCATAGACCAAGTTGCCATCAAAGCCCGAGACCGTCTTACCCGAGAGCAGCTGCTGCGGGTTCAGATCAGTGACGGAGATCCCTTGAGGCAGCGTGCTCACAATGTCTCCGAGCACGTTCACCCGGACGACGCCAGCCTCTTCCAGGCTGAGCACGCGGCGCACCGTGCGCAAGGCGGGCAGAGATTGAGCGGCGCCACCCTTGCCGTTGGCCAACGACTGCGCCTCAGTGATCAGCTGCTGCGTGGCCTGGTGGCGCGCCGCTTGATGGGTGAGGATCAGGCTGCCGGCGCCCGCAATGAGCAGGACGCCAGCCACCAGTCCCACCATCGCCACCATCAATCGCTGACGCACCGGGTCACCTCACCCGAACCGGTAGCCGACGCCCCAAATAGTGGCGAGGGGCAGGTCGGATCCGAACTTCTTGCGCAGCTGGGCCACATGTACGTCGACGGTCCGCTCGTCCCCGTACCAATCGGATCCCCATACGCCGTCGAGTAGCTGCTGGCGCGAAAGAGCCAGCCCAATGTTGTGGGCCAAGAAGGCCAGAAGGTCGAACTCACGCGTGGCCAACGCAACGACCTCGGTACCCGAGCGCGCTTCCCGGCGCCGGAGGTCAACCTCGATGGACCCGATGACCACGGTTTCCTGCTCGGGTTCACTCCCACTCCCGTGGGTGCGACGCAGGATGGAGCGCACACGCGCCACCAATTCCCGAGGCGAAAACGGCTTCACTAGATAGTCGTCGGCGCCCAGCTCGAGACCCAGGATGCGGTCCATCTCGTCATCGCGGGCGGTCAAGAACAGAACGGGCACGGCGCTGCGGGTCCGGATTTCTCGGCAGACGTCGAAGCCGTCCTTGGCGCCAGGAAGTCCCACGTCGAGGATGACTATCCACGGATCTTCCTGACGCACCAAAGCCAAACCCTGATCACCATCACGCGCAAGCAAGACCCGGAAGCCATCTCGTCGTAGATACAGATCGACGAGGTCGGCGATGTGCGGATCGTCCTCCACCACGATGACCGTCCCCTTGGCTGCACTCACGTCCCTCAGCCTGGCACCTGCCGTGTCGAAAATGGGCCAAAACAAGCCACCCCTTACAAAACCCTCACGTTTCTCCGACACTTACCTGACCCCGCCAGCGCACCATCTGACTCAGGACAAACGGGCCGCAACGAGGCGGCTCCGGGCAGAGGAGGACGCATGTCGAAAAGCACCAAGCGACTGGGAGTGATTGCGGGCACAACGATGGCCACGGCATCGATTGCCGCACTCGGAATAGTGGGTGGACTGGCCGGGTCGGCCGGCGCATCCCAAGCAGCGTCCAGCACGCCGCCCAGTCTTTCCACCCTGCAAGCCAAGGCCGCCGCGGCCATCACGGTGCGGGTCAACGACCTCAACGCCGCCATCGCCAAGGTCAACGCAGCCAAGAATCTGGGCTCTGAAGGATCCACGCTCACCGCCTACCTGCAGAGCGACATCGCTCCACTGCAGCAGCTGGGACAGCAGATCGCCGCCGACACCACCCTGCAGGAAGTGCAGGCCGCGGCGCCGACCATCTTCACCAACTTCCGGGTCCTGGCCCTTGTGTTGCCGGCGGCGCATGTGGCCGGTAACGCCACCAGCATGACCAACGGAGCAGTTGCCACGTTGTCGGCTGATTCGAGCAAAGCAGCCAGCCGGGTCAACGCCTCCAGCGAAAGCGCGCTGGACCCCTTGATCGCCGATCTCAATCAGCAGATAAACGCTGCCACCCAAGCCACCTCAGGACTGGCAGCCACGGTGTTGGCCTATACGCCATCGCAGTGGAACGCCAATAAGGGACTACTCGATGGTGCCCACGGCAGCGTGAGCAGTGCGGCGTCTGACGTGAAAAACGCTGTCGCTGATCTCAAGCAGATCCGAGCCGCGCTACGGAGTGAGAAGGGCGCCGCGCAGACGCCGACCACCGCGCCCTCCTAGGGCAACCAGCTCCAGAGAACCAGCCGCGCCGCGGGTGCTTGTCTCGATTAGGAGACGAGCCCCGCGGTGCCCGCGTTGAGACCGTTGTCCACGCGTGAACGGTGCACGGCCTGAAATTCGGTGAACTCAGCCAAGCCCCAAGGGCCGTTCTCCACGCCGACTCCGCTCCACTTGAAGCCGCCAAAGGGCTGCGAAGGAGACAAGGCCAAGTGCGTGTTGATCCAGGCCGTGCCGCACTCCAGTTCGGCTGCGACCTTGGCCGCACGGTCGGGGTCGGCACTCCACACCGAACCCGAGAGCCCGAAGTGAGTGGCATTTGCCCGCTCCACCGCGTCGCCCAGGTCTCGATAGGAGATCACTGGCAGTGCCGGACCAAACTGCTCCTCGTCCACAATGCGAGTGCCGTCGGAGAGCCCGGTGAGGATGGTTGGCTCGAAGAAATAGCCGGGACGGTCCATGGCCTTGCCGCCGGTGACGGCTGTGCCTCCCTGCGTGAGGGCGTCGGCCACCAGCTCCTTGACCCGCTCGAACTGCGGGGCATTGTTGATCGGACCCAGCTTGGAGTCGGGCTCGGTGCCATCGCCCACCTTGATGGCCCGGGCGTGCTCGGCCAGAGCCTCGACCACGTCGTCGTGGAGCGATTCGGGCACATAGACGCGCTTAATGGCTGAGCAGACTTGCCCGTTGTTACTGAAGGCGCCGGCGAAAATGGCCTTGGCCACGGCGGCGGGATCGGCGTCGTCCAGCACGATGGCCGGGTCATTTCCGCCAAGCTCCAGCGTCACACGCTTGAGGTCGGGTGCGGCCGATGCGGCCACCTTCTTGCCGGTCTCGATCGAGCCGGTGAAGCTGATCTTGCGCGGGACGGGGTGGCTGGTCATCCAGGCGCCCAGTTCGTCACCGCCGCTCACGACGTTGAGCACGCCGGGTGGCAGCGTGTCGCGCAGCAGTTCGGCCACCTTGAGGGTGGAAAGCGGAGTGAACGGTGAAGGCTTGAGCACCATGGTGTTGCCCGCCAATAGCGCCGGCGCAATCTTCCAGAAGGCCAACGTGAGCGGGAAGTTCCACGGAGTAATGGCGGCCACTACGCCCAGAGGCCGGCGAACCACTTCCACGAAGGCCGCATCGTCGTCCTGAATCACCTGCGCCGGCGTCTCAAGGTTGGCGAAGTATTGGCACCAGATGGCCGCTGCGAAGACTTCGATGTTGGCGTCGGCCAACGGCTTGCCCTGCTCGGAAGTAAGGATGGGCGCCAGCTCGCCGGCCGAAGCGAACAGGACGTCGGCAATCTTCAGGAGTGCGGCCCGTCGGGCGGCTTCGTCAGCCTTCCAATCCCGTCCGGCCTTATGAGCAGCATCAAAAGCAGCATCGAGTTGCGCCTTGGTGCACTCGGGCGCCTGCTCGAATACCTCACCGGTGGCGGGATTGCGGACGCCGAAGGTCTCGGCCGTGGGAACCGTGTCCCCACCAATGGTCATCACGAAGTCGGACATGACGCTCCCTTGCTGTGCTCGAGTGAGGGATTCCCCCTTCCGGCCATCCTCCCAGAACCCCCGCCCCGACTCAATCGGAACCGTTCAGGCGAAGAGCTTTGTCACGAAGACATCCACCGTCTGACCCACCCGCTTCCGTAGGACTCGATCCCGGGGGGCGGCGGCGATGAGGGCGGCTCCCTCATTGAGCACCCCCAGGAGCAGCGTGGCGGCGATGGCCGGGTCGCCGGGCACCGCAACCCCCTCGGACTCCGATCGGACGAAGACCTCGACCAGCAACGGAGAACACGAAGCCGCACCGAGGGCACGACAGGCCTCCACACCCAACACGGCTGGCGCATCGGCCAGGATGCGGGCCACGCTCGGATCGGCGCAGGCGTCCATGTAGGCGGCACAGCCCAAGTGCAGCTGGGCCTGCACAACTTCAGCGGCGACAGCAGCCTGCACCACCCGGGTCACCAGCTGACCCTCCAGCTCTTGGACCACAGCTGCCATGACCTCTGTTTTGGAAGCGAAGTGGTGATAGAGCGCCCCGCGGGTGACGCCGGCCAGGAGAGCAATCTCTTCCCGACCGGTCTGGGCAAAGCCCTTCTGGGCAAAGAGCTGGCGGGCAGCCTGCAGCAGGGCTCCTCGGGTCCGGGCCGACCGCTCCACCTGTGTCTCTCTGACCTTGGCCTCAACCACCGTGATCACCGACTCTCCATTTACATGCGGGCCGCACGCATGTTACTTTACCACCATCAAAGGAGGAGCACTCCATGACCACTACGCAGTTGGATGCCGATGTCTGCATCGTCGGTGCCGGGTTAGCCGGACTCACCGCGGCCAAGTTGCTGACCGAGTCCGGCCAATCGGTGGTGGTGCTCGAAGCGCGTGATCGAGTGGGCGGTCGGGTCTGGACCCGGACCAGCCAGACGGGCGTACCCGTTGACATGGGCGGCTGCTTCATTGGACCGGGACACGAGCGCCTGCACGCCTTGACCAAGGAGATGGGCGTGTCCGTCTTCCCCACTCACGTGAAGGGCGACAACATCCTCGCCACTGGCGGCAAGGTGAAGCGCTACCGGGGCGACATCCCGCGCATTAGCCCGGTGGCCCTCATCAGCGCCGCTCAAGCCATTTCCCGCATGAACGCCATGGCCAACACAGTGCCCGTCGAAGCGCCCTGGGAAGCCAAGCGTGCGACCAAGTGGGATGCGGAGTCGTGCCGATCCTGGCTCACTCCCTCCCACGTCCCCACCCGACTGGCCCGCGACTTGATCGAGGCCACCATTCGGGCCTGCTTCGCCTGTGATCTGTCTGAAGTGTCGCTCCTCAATTGGTTGTTCCTGATACGAGCGTCCAACGGGATTGAGTCCCTGATGAACATTGAGGGCGGCTATCAGCACGAGCAGTTCGAGGGAGGCGTGCAGGCGGTTCCCATCGCCATGGCCGCTCACCTCGGCGACGCCATGATTCTTGATTCACCAGTGACCGCCATCACCCAATCAACCGACACGGTCGAGGTGCAGAGCCGCCTGACCACGGTCAAGGCCCGCCGCGTCGTGATGGCCCTCCCCCGCGCCTTGGCCGCCGGTATCGCCTTTGACCCGGTGCTCTCCGGCGATCACCAGCTCCTCCTGCACCAAATGCCGGCTGGCACCGAACTGAAGATGGTGGCGATGTACGAGGAGCCCTTCTGGCGTAATGACGGGATCTCGGGCAACACGGTGGCCACCGATGCCGACATAGAAATATCGCTCGATACGACCCAGCCCGGTCACCCCGAGGGCGTCATGGCCACCTATTGCGCCGGACCTCGAGCGCGCAAGCTCTGGCAGATGACTAAGGCCGATCGCCACGCCATCCTCCGCGACATGCTGGTTGCGCGTCTTGGACCCAAAGCCTCACAGCCAATGGAGATCCTGGAGCAGAACTGGGCCGAGGAGCAGTGGACCCGTGGCTGTTCTATGGCGCACTTTTCAACTGGGGTCCTCACCCAGTACGGCCGATACCTACGTCAGCCGGTTGGTCGCATCCACTGGGCCGGTACCGAAACGGCCACCGTCTCCTATGGCGCCATGGACGGTGCCGTGCGCTCTGGTGAGCGAGTGTCCGAAGAGATTCTGGAACTGCCCCGCTAAGGCACTACTCCCCGGGGCGCGGTCCTGGTCCGGTGCCGACGCCAAGCTTCTCGCGGAAAAACGAGAGCGTCTGATCCAAGGCGGCACGGGTCGGTGTGCCCTCACGGTCTTGCAAGTGTTCGGTCAGTACCGAGTGGGCCATCTTCGGGTGACCGTGCGAATTCTCCGGCGACGAGTCCAGCTCGACCGCTATGAAGGCGTCACCCAGCTCGCGCTTGAGCGTGGCGAAGCGAGCCGCACCAGACATCGGGTCGTTGGTGAATCGAAGCCCCAGGAGGCACGCTCCCTCCGCTGTCCGTTCCTTGACTTTGACCATGTCGGCATCGGAGATACCGACGTCCGCTTTCGACCGCTTCGTCGGCAGAATGGGCAGTGACGGCTGACTCAGCACGGGGGCCAGGACGAAATCGTCCACCATCATGGCCAGGGCGAAACCTCCGGTGAAGCACATGCCGACGACCCCGATGCCCGGACCGCCGCACCGCTCATGCTCGGCTGCACCGAGCTTGCGCAACCAGTTGGTGATGGGGCTGGTCTTCTTAAGTGCGAAAGCAGAGAACTCCTTCGAGACACAGGCGGGGCCAAGTGACGCCAGCGTGTAGCCCACCGTGGCCGGTCGACCGGGATCCCCGAACAGATGAGGCATGACGGCCGTGCAGCCCGCCGCCACCACTCGGCGGGCGAAGCCGATCACCCCAGGGGTGATCCCGGGCATCTCGGAAATCACCAGTACCGCCGGTCCGCTCCCAGCCCGGTAGATGTCCCGGGTCTTCCCATCAGCCTCGAACGTCTCCTTGGTGAAGCCCTCCAGTGCTGCCTGCCACTCGCTCACATCGCTCTTCGCCATCGGCGGACCGTAGCATCGCCACCCATGCAAGCTCAGGGCCACCATCTGGACGCCCGCACCCCCGTGCTGGTCGGCGTGGGGACATCCACCGACAGCGCACCGGTGACAGAGCTCCTGGTGAACGCCACACGAGCGGCGGGTGACGATGCCGGTGCGCCGGAGCTCCTCACCACCGTTGACCGCATCCATCTTCCACAGGGCAGCTGGTCCCTGAATGACCCCGCTCGGCCCCTGGCCCGGCACATCGGATCCCCCGAGGCGCGCACCTATCGCTACGAGATCGGCGTCTCCCAACAGGAAGTCATTGATGAGGCGTTGGCGGCCATCGCGGCGGGCGAAGCCGACGTCGTATTGGTCGTCGGTGGCGAAGCCCGTCGTTATGAGCGGACGGCCGGGACTGAGGCCGAGGACGACTCCCGTCCGCCCGACGTCACTGTGACTCGACCGCCGGACTTCGTCGCGCCTATCGAAATTGAGGCTGGTCTGGTGTGGCCGCCGGTGCAGCAATACGCCCTGATCGACAACGCGCTGGCCGCATCTGAGGGTACCGACCCGTCCACACAAGCAGCCGACGTCGCCGCCCTCTGGGCTCGTTTCAACCAGGTGGCGCAAGACAACCCCGCCGCCGCCTTCTCCGCTCCTCGCTCGGCCCACGACATCGCCACACCCGCTTTGAAGAACCGCCCCTTGGCCCATCCGTACAACCTTTGGCATTCGAGTCAGTGGACAGTCGATCAGGCCTCGGCGCTGCTGTTTTGCTCAGCCGAACGAGCGACAGCAGCCGGAGTCCCCCTCGATCGATGGGTGTTCCCCCACGTCGCCCTGCATTCCTCGCACGCCATCACCCTCACGGCGCGGCGCGAACTGCACGCCTGGCCGGCCATGCGAATACTGGGCGCCAGCGCGGCGCAGCATCTTGGGCGGCCGCTCCGGGACATTCCACACGCCGAGGTGTACTCCTGCTTTCCCGCTGCAGTGCGGGTGCAGCAACGAGCGCTGGGACTCCATCAAGGCGGTACACCGACACTCACCGGGGGCATGTCGTTCGCCGGTGGACCTTTCAACAATTTCGTGTTGTTGGCCACCGCCGCCATGGCCACCACACTTCGCGCCGAGCCAGGCGACCTGGGTCTCGTGACCACCGTCAGTGGCATGCTCACTAAGCCCGGCCTCGCCGTGTGGTCTTCCGAGCCTCCCAGGAGGGGCGATCTGTTGATGGCCGATCTGGCCGATCAAGTGCGAAGCGAGACCGGCGTCTGCGTGGTGGCCGATCCTGATTCGTCCCACGGCCTTGCGACGGTGGTCTCCTCTACCGTGACCTTCGCGGCAGACGACCCGCTACAGGCCGCCCGAGTCGCCATCGTGGCTGACCTGGACGATGGCATGCGAACGGCCGCCACCTGCGAAGATGCCTCAATCGCCCAGCGTGCCCTCTCCGAAAGCCTCATTGGACACCGCGTCCATGTGGCGCGCACCGCCTTCACTCCGTGAGCCCTCATCGCCCACGACTGGTGCCAGCAGAACTGGCCGATCAGCTGCCGGACAGTCGCCGAACGTCCGTCGTCGCCGTGATCATCGCCGCGGCCACAGCAGTCGCCATTGTGGTGCAGGCCGTGGCTGTGGCTACTGCGGTAGACCGATCGCTGCTCCATCACGCTCCGCTGCACGCGGTCAGTGGCCAGCTGTTGGCCGTCGTCGTGGCCTTGGTCTTCCGGGCCGTCCTGGTCATGGTCGGGGAGCGCTTCGCCCACCGCACGGCCGACGCAGTGGTGTCCAGGCTCCAGGCGCGTCTCGTGCACCATATTCTCGACCTAGGCCCCAGCTGGCTGGCCGGGGAACGGCCCGGAGAGCTCTCCACTACGGCCACGAGAGGCCTGCGCTTACTGCACGCCTACTTTTCGCGGTATCTACCGCAAGCGGCCACCGCGGCGGTGATTCCGGTGGTGCTGTTGGCCTGGGTGGCATCGCAGGACTGGTTGTCGCTGGTCGTCGTACTGGGCCTCGTCATCGCCGTGCCGCTCACCATGATCTATTTCGGACGCGAGGCCACCAAGCGAACGGCCAGGCAATGGCGGCGGCTCGGATCACTGGCCGGGCGTTTCCTCCAGCTGATTGAGGGCCTCGCCACTTTGCGGGCGTTTAACCGCGACGCGTACGGCCGGCGCGAGGTCGAAGCATCGACAGAGGCCGTGCGCGAAGCCACCATGCGGACCTTGCGGGTGGCATTCCTGTCTGCTCTCTCCATGGACCTCATTGCTGGCTTCGGCGTCGGATTCGTGGCCATGGTGCTGGGCCTGCGGCTGTTGTGGGGAGAGTTGAGTCTCGTCACCGCCATGTCAGTGCTGTTGGTAGCACCCGAAATCTTTGTGCCGCTCCGCCGTGCCGGGGCCGAGTTCCACGCCAGTACCGAAGGCCAAGCAGCCCTCACCCGGATCATCGCTGTGCTCGACACCGAGCCGGCGCTGTCGCCAACGCGCCGGACCACGCCAGCAGTGAGCGATATCGCTCTTCCTCGCAGGCTCGACCTCTCCGTTTCGCACCTAACCGTGCACTATGAGCACCGCGACGTGCCGGCCATCACCGACTTCTCGCTCCAGGTTGTCGATGCCGCACGGGTCGCACTGGTGGGACCATCAGGCGCCGGCAAGTCCACCGTGCTGTCTACCTTGCTCGGATTTGCCAGCCCTGCCATTGGCACCATGACCCTCGGCGGCAGAGACTCGACCGAGTGGGACATCGCAGCATGGAGAGCCCAATTCGCCTGGGTACCGCAACGCCCGCACCTCTTCACGGCGCCCCTGGCCGACAATCTTCGTCTTGGTGCTCGGTCGGCCGACGATGCCGCGCTCATGAAGGTGGTGGAAGCAGTTGGTCTCCGCCACCTTGTCGACCATCTACCAGCAGGCCTAGACACCGTCCTTGGTCAGGACGGCTTGACGCTCAGTTCAGGTGAGCGACAGCGGGTGGCGTTAGCTCGAGCGCTCCTCTCACCTGCCCGCATTCTGCTGCTCGACGAGCCGACTGCCTTCCTCGACACGGCCACGGCAGCGGGCATCGCCACCAGCATTGAGCCCTGGCTGAGGGGACGAACGGTGATCGTGTCGGCCCACGCCCCCCTCCTTTTGACCGAATTCGATGCCGTGCATGAGATCCGAACCCCGGCGGCGGTCCACTGATGGCGGGCCGCTGATGAAAGCGCTGCGCACCGTGCTGTCCCAACCAGGGACGCCGTATGGCCGATTGGCAGTGGCCGGGCTCCTCGGACTGGCGTCGGCCGCGGCGACTATTGGCTTGCTGGCCGGTTCGGGTTACGTGGTCGGCCGCGCTGCGTTCGCGCCCAGGGCTGGACGCCCTGGTGGGGATTTTGGCCGCGGTTGAAGTCCTGGCTTTCGCACGCGGACCACTGCGCTACGCCGAGCGCCTTGTCGGTCACGACGCCGCACTCCGGGCGCTGACCCGGTGGCGAGTGTGGCTCTATGACTGCCTCACACCTCGGGTGCCGGCTGCCCTCTCGGGCTGGCGCAGTGGTGACCTATTGACCCGGGCCATCGACGACATCGACACCTTGCAGGATCTTTACCTCCGCACCCTGCTCCCAGTGTCGGTGGCGGCGGGTACGGCGATCCTTGGTCTTGTCGTCGTGGGTGTGGTACTTCCTGTCGCCGCACTTGTGCTGGGCGTCAGCCTGTTTGTGGCGGCCACGGTCCCGAGCTGGATGACATGGCACTTCTCACGAGAAGCGGAGGCTGCCGCGCTCGGCGGCACACTCTCGGCCCACGTCGTCGACCTGATGCACGGCGCCGCCGACCTGATGGCGTTCGGCGCCGACGTGGCCGCGCTCGAGCGGCTTGCCGAGCTGCGCTCTCAAGTCGACAGGTTGGACGATCAGCGAGCTCGAGTAGCGGCATTCGCCTCTGGCATCACGCAGGTCTGCACCGCCATAGCCGTCACGGCGGTGCTGGCCTTGGCCATCACAGCCGTCCATGCCCACCATTTGGAGGCCGTCATGGTGGCCGTGCTTCCCCTGGCTGTCCTGGGCACCTTCGAGCCCATGACCGGAGTGGCGCAAGCCGTGGCTCGAGCGCTGGCCGTCAGCGCTGCGGCCGAACGGCTGCTCGAACTCGACTCGGTTCCCGTCCCGGTGCAAGACGGGGAACTGACGTCGCCAATGCCGACCGGTGTCCCGGACATTTCATTTTCGAACGCAGCTCTGCGCTACTCGCCGTCGCTGCCGCGAGCGCTTGATGGTGTCGATCTCTCTCTCCCCCCCGGCGCCCGGCTCGCGGTCACCGGTTCGAGTGGGGCCGGTAAATCGAGCCTGGTCAATGCACTCCTCCGCTTCTGGCCGCTCGAGGAGGGCACCCTCACGCTGGGTGACGTCCCGGTCGATCACTTGGCTCAACGCGATGTTCGTGGCGCCTGCGCCTTGGTGGACCAACAAGCCCAGCTGTTCGCTGGAACAGTGAAGTCCAACGTAACGCTCGGACGTCCGGACGCCAGTGAGGAGGACGTGCAAGCCGCACTGGCCGCAGCTCAGCTCACCAGTTGGATTGACACCCTTCCCCAAGGAAGCGACACACCGGTTGGAGACGACGGCGTTGCCGTCTCGGGAGGTGAGCGTCGGCGTGTGGCCGTGGCCCGTGCACTGCTCGCTGGAGGCCAGGTGCTCGTTCTGGACGAACCGACCGCCGGCCTCGACGCTCCCGTCGCCGATCAACTCCTGCGTGACGTACTGACCGCCGCTGGAGAACGCAGCGTCCTCCTCATCACCCATCGGCCCGAGGAACGAGCGTTCTGCGACACCACCATCACGCTCGAAGCGGGCCGGGTCGTGACTTGACCGAAACATTCTCATCCAATCCTTAAAATCGACGAAGAGAATCTCGCAAGGTTAGGGCGCTATCTCGCTTCTTCAGTAGTGCAACACATGACGCTGGAGGAGGACACAACACGTTTGTCCCTGGTTCCCCCATTGGTCGAAGTGACTTCGACTGACGGCAGGGTGGCTCGGGGTCAGCGCACCCGGCAAAGGCTGGCCGAGGCATTGGTTGAGCTCTTGCATGAGGGCGACGCTGACCCCACCGCCAAGGCCGTGGCTGAGCGCGCCGGCGTGTCACTACGCCTCGTCTTTCACCACTTCACCGACATGGACGACCTCTACGGCTCGGTGGTGACTCTGGCGCTCGAGCAGCAGCGGGTCGCACTCCATCCGATCGCGGCAGACCTTCCGCTAGACGACCGCATCCACGAGACACTGCAGCAGCGCAGTGAGTTCTTTGAAGACGTCTCCCCGGTGCGCCGGGCGGCCCTGCGGCGGTGCGTCGGTTCGGGCGAGGTCATGGCCACGCTGGCCGTCTCCAACACCTGGTTGATGCACGACCTGGCCGCCACGTTTGCACCCGAGCTTCGCTCGTCGGGCGACGACAACAGCATGCTGTTGGTGGCCCTGGACGCGGCCACCTCATGGGAGGCCTGGGATCGCCTGCGCCATGTCTCGGGCCATTCGATGGAAGTGGCGACGAGCGCAATGCTGCGCACGGTCGACGCTCTGTTTCGCTCCACCTGACCCACTCGGGTCGGGCTATCCCCCCAGACTGCGGCGGATCTCAACCAGTGACGGCGCCGGGTACTCCCCATTGCCGGGCCGCCATCCCGTCGCCACTTTCTGCAAGCCGATTCCATCCTCAGCCCACAGGTGGCAGGTGTTGGTCAGCCACTGCATGCCGCCTTCGCTGAAGGTCTGTTCCCCGTCGCCCAACTCCATGCGATAGGCGGCCGACGAAGTGATGGCTTGGATCACCACCGGTCCAAGGGCGCGGGCCAGGAACTCCAGATGACTGCAGCCTCGCTGCCGGCCGAAACGGTCTTGCACCGCGCTGGTGTACCCACGAGACACCGAGAGTCCAACCAGATCCGAGAACGCGTCCTCAATAGTGGGACATTCAGCATGCGGGAAGGTGCCCATCGTGGCGACCGCGTCGACAATCACCAGGTCGGCGCGGCGGACCACGATGCCCAGTTCCATGCGATGGAGGTCCCGGGGACCGAGCTCTTCGCTGGCCCATGGACGCTGATCATGCAGCGTGCCGATGACCACGAAGTGGCCGTCCCGCTCGAATACCTGCATGTCGATGGTGCGCCGATGCACCGGCGGCTCGGAAGTGCCGGCACTGGGACGTAGCGACGAAAGGGTGAAGGTGGGGTCAGGCACTCAGTGATTGTGTCGTGCTCGCTCGGCCAGGCGCCACCTCGTTGAACCCGTGCAACACCGGCATCCCCGCACCCCACCCGATCCGAGTCACCGATGCTGTCTGTAGGTGCAGGCGCCATGACAGGCCAGCGTCGGCCCCGAGGGCCCAGGCCACCGCCGCCTTGATCGGCGTCACATGACTCACGACGACTACATCTCCATGTCGCGATCGAGCGCCCGTGCCCTCCTCGGCGAACAGATCAGCGCAGGCGCCCGCCACTCGAGCATCGACCTCGGCCAGGGTCTCTCCCCCCTCTGGTCGGAAGGTGGGATCTTTACGCCATTGCCGCCAGACATCAGCCGGAATGTCGCTCAGTGGTTGGCACTCATATTCGCCGTAATCGACCTCGACCCAACGGTCATCGACCGAGAATGGACAGTCAAGATGGAGCAGCGCCGCCGTATCTCGGGCGCGGCTGAGCGGACTGGACCATGCCGCCAACACCGGCGCGTGCAGCAACTGTCGGACGGCCGTTGCCTGTTGCTTGCCGTTCTCCGTAAGCGGGGCGTCGGTTCGACCGAGCAGGAGTCCCTTGGCATTGGCCTCGGACTCGCCGTGACGGACAAGGATCAACACCTCAGACGGGAACCAGAATGCGCCCGCACTGATCGCAGGTGGTGACGGTGTCGTCGGGCAGTGCCCGCATCCGCTCAACCTCGACGGGAGCCAGCTCAAGGTGACAGCCATCACAGCGGTGACCGGTGAGTCGAGCGGCACCGACTCCCTTCATGCGGATACGCAACTTTTCGTACCGCTCGGCCAACGCAGCAGGCAGCTGTTCGGCTTCCACCTCACGGGCACCGGCTGCCGCGGCCACCTCGGCATCGATGTCGGATTGAGCGGTGGCGACTTCAGCCCTGAGCTCGGTCGCTCGTAGGGCCACGGGCTCCTCACGAACACTCAGTGCGGCCAGCCGTTCGTGTACGGGATCAAGATCCACCATAATCACCAGCTCCTGCTCCTCCAGCTCCGACTGCCGCTGGTTGAGGTGGCGCACCTCTTCATCCATGGCTTGGAGGTCACGGGTGGAGGAACCGCGGGCGGCATACATTCGTTGCTCAATCCCCGTCCGACGCTCGGTCACCGTGGCGATCTGGACTTCCAGGTCCTTCTGCGCTGTGGCCAACTCTTTTCGCTGTCCCTCGGCGACGGCGCGCTCTGCCGCGATTAAGGCGAGCTCGGCTTCAACCGCGGCCAGACCTGTCTGCTCCACTAACGCTGCTCGACGGTGCTGCAATTGGTTGATGGTGGTATCGAGATCCTGTACGGCCAGCAAGCGGTCGAGTGCGGGACCACTCATCTCATGTCCTCCCATTGGGCCCGCGCAATGACCAAGGCGGGGGCCAGCGCCACGTCGGCGATGGCATCGGCTTCGTCCCAGCTGTACCAGCGGGCCTCCGGGCTTTCTCCCGGGGGCGGTTCGGGATCAACATCGGCACCCAGGGTGAGGTAGCGAAGATCGAGATGGGTATGCCCCAGGGCGGCCTCGTGGACATCAAGGTGGACGAGCCGTGATCCACCCTCGGGATGGCGCACTTCCATTCCCAACTCTTCCATCGCCTCACGGACTGCGGCAGTGGGTGGCGTCTCACCGGCATCAATATGCCCGCCAGGTTGCATCCAAAAGTTGAGTCGCTTGTGGAGATGGAGCACCGTGCCCCGCCGTCCCACCACAATGGCCGATGCCGTGATGTGCGTGAGGTCGGCATGCTCATTGCACGGATCGCTCAGTCGGGCCAGTTCCACCAGGAAGCGCTCCCTGGCTGCCTCTTCACGCTCGGAGGTCGGCACGTGCTCTTCCACCAGAACGTGCAGCGAGCCACCTTCGACGACCATGGTCGCCAGACTTAGCACAGGTGCCCAGCGTGCACCGTCACGGCGTGTCCAGCTATGTGCACCCGTTCGCCTTCGGGTCGGACGTACAGAGTGGCTCCCCGCGGGGATACCTGGTGAGCCACTAACTCGGGCTGGCCCAGGGCTTCGGCCCAATAGGGGCCGAGCACGCATTGGGCCGACCCGGTCGCAGGATCCTCGTCAATGCCCACATTGGGTCCGAACACGCGCAGCACGTAGTCGGCACCGGTCCCGGAGTCGGCCCGGGCCGTGATCAGGAGCGCCTTGGCCTCGACCGCGGCAATCGCAGACATGTCGGGCTGGTAGTCCCGCACCAACGATGCGTCGGACAACACCACCACGGCGAAGAAGCCGGTGCGTCCCGTCGCCACCACGTCTGCGCCTCTCCACTCTGTGACCAGGGTCTGTGGCATGTCCAATGGGGCCATCGGATTGGCCGGAAAGTCGAGGGCGATCAGGTCCTTGTCGAAGGTGGCCACTAGTGGTCCGCTGCGCGTGTGAAAGGTCAGAGGTCCTACGCCGTCTGACACGCCGCTCTCACGCATGGCGTGGGCCGAGGCGAGAGTGGCATGTCCGCATAGATCGATTTCCGTGGCCGGTGAGAACCAGCGCAGACTGAAGTGCCCCATTTGGTCAGTGGGCATGACGTAGGCCGTCTCGGCGATGCCGAGCTCGAAGGCGAGCGACTGCATGAATTCGTCGGTCAGGGAGGCGTCGGGCAGGCACACGGCGGCCGGATTGCCGGCGAACGGCCGATCGGTGAAGGCGTCGACCCACGTGATTGAGGTGCTCATCGTCTCCACAAGGCTAGGCGGGACAGGGCCTCGTCGAGAACGGCATCCTGCTTGCAGAAGGCCCATCGCACCAGCGTGCGCCCGACCGTAGGATCCGCCCCGCCGTAGAACACCGAACTCGGAATGGCCACCACCCCGCACCGTTCGGGCAAGGCCCGGCAGAACTCGACGGCACTCATCCCTGGAGCGAACGACTCCACGTCGGTGGTCGCGAAGTAGGTAGCTGACGGCGGGTGCACCGTGAAGCCGATCTGCCCCAATCCATCGCAGAATCGGTCGCGCTTGGCCCGAAGTGCCTGACCGATGGCGGCGATGTCTTCGGCCGGTAGGCCCAGCCCGTAGGCAATGGCCAGCTGATAGGGAGCTCCGCTCGTGTACGTGAGGAATTGCTTGGCCGAGCGAACGGCGGAGGTCAGATCGGCCCGCGCCGTAATCCACCCCACTTTCCAGCCCGTGAAGGAGAAGGTCTTGCCTCCCGACGAGATGGTGACCGTGCGCTCGCGCATACCGGGAAAAGTGGCCAGCGGGCGATGCACGCCATCAAAGACGAGGTGCTCGTACACCTCATCGGTCACAGCCAGGATGTCGTGCTCGACGCACAACGCCGCCACTTGCGACAGTTCCAACTCGTTAAACACCTTGCCCGTCGGATTATGGGGCGAATTGAGCAGGATCATGCGGGTGCGCGGCCCAATGGCGGCAGCCAGGTCTGCCGCCTCGAAGGTCCAGTCCGGTGCATGCAGACGCACCAGCCGGACGGTGGCCCCAGCCATCGAGACACAAGCGGCGTAGGAGTCGTAGGAAGGCTCGAACATCACTACTTCGTCGCCTGGCTCACACAGCGCCAACATGGTGGCGGCGATGGCTTCGGTGGCACCAGTGGTCACCAACACCTCATCCTCCGGCGAGTAGGTCAGCCCGTACCAGGCCGACTGGTGCTGGGCGACGGCTGATCGCAGTTCCACAATGCCTTGACTCGGTGGGTATTGGTTTCGCCCATCCTCAATGGCGGCAGTCGCCGCATCGAGCAGTGCTCGGGGACCATCGGAGTCAGGAAAACCCTGGCCGAGATTGATCGAGTTGGTGCGCACGGCCAGCTCGGACATTTCCGAAAAGATTGTGGTGCTGAACCCCTTGAGGCGGGAAGCGAGTGCTTCGGAGGCGGGCCTTGACACCCGGGTGATGGTACCGGTGCCCTATCGTCGATCCGAATCGTGCTGACCGTCGCCAACTTCAACATGCACGCCGGCGTCGATGGTTGGGGTCGCGCCGTTCGATCCGATCGCCGTGTGCCAGTCGCTTGGGGCCGACGTGCTCGTGCTGGAAGAGGCGTGGACCACTGCAGGGCACGAGGGAGATGGGCAAGCCGAGCAGATCGCCAGGGCCATAGGTGGCCGGGTGTTCACTTGCACACTGGCCGAAGGGATCCGCATCCGCCCCAATCCCGAGGCCACCCGCCACTGGAAGCCCCGGATCAGCCTGCGGCGCACAGGAGGCCACGCGCTGTACTTCGATTGCCAGCGGCCGCTCAGCGCTGCCGTGCGGGAACAACCCCGCGTCATCGAAGGTGAGCGAGGAACGTGGGGTATTGCCGTCATTGTGCGGGACGGACTCGAGGTAGAGGACTCCAGAACGGTGCACCTGCCACAGCTGAAACTCGACCGTGTCCGGCGAGCAGCCGTGGTGGTCGATCTCCAGGTCGACGGCGTTCCCATCTCGGTGGTCGGAACCCACATGTCGCATCTGCACATGGGCTCGCACCGCCATTACACCGCCCTACGCGAACGAGCTGCGGAAGCAAGCCCGTCCCGATGCGGTCCTTTTGGGCGACATGAACCTGTGGGGTCCCCCAGTCACCGCCTTCTTCCGGAATGGCACCGAACTGTGCAAGGTCGTACCTGGCCCACCTGGAGACCTCATAGCCAGATAGACCACATTCTCGTACGTGGACGATTCGGGCCACCAAGGGTGAGGTCTTGCCCGATGCCGGGTCCGATCACCGACCAGTGCGGGCGGTACTCACGGTCACGTAGAGCTGCCGCTCACGGCCTCATCGACGGTCGAGAAGAAGGCGTCATCGCCGATGCGCTTCAGGAGCCCGCTACGCGACAGGGCCTTGCGCAGATCAGTGCTGGCCCTGGCCACCCGGAAGATGATGTGGTCGGCGGCAAGAACGTCGAGCACGTCAGTAAGTGCCCGCGTGCCCGTGAAGTCGATGTCGTTCATGCCGATGACATCCAGCACGAAGACGGTCGGCTTCTCCGGGAGTGCGGCCAAGGTGTCCGTCACCTCGGTTTGGAAGTGGATGGCGTTGGCGTACCAAAGCGGACGGGAGAACAACACCACCAACGTCGACGGGATGGACAAGGCCTGAGGATCCTCACCAATGGGCGCCCAACTGGTGGTGGCTGCCACCGCGCCCAGCACGCTGCAGGCGGGTGCGCCGTGATCCGGGTGCGGTCGGCTATGGCCAGCGCCACAGCGATGGCAATGCCTTGCTCCACGCCGATGAGCGCCACCGACAGCAACGTGATCACCGCCAAGGCCAACTCGAAACGGTCGAACTTGGCGATGGCCATGAAGTCTTTGAACGTGAAAGAGGCGCGTCCCGACGAAAATCAATACAGCTGCGAGTGTGGCCAGTGGCACATCCTTGAGCAGACTGGCTGCCGGGATGACGGCCACCATGACCAACGCTGCGCCCAAACAGGCAGCCTGGGTTCGCCCGCCCGCGTTGGCCACGGCACCGGTGCGGGCCGGGCTGGCGTTCACCGGAAAGGCCCCGACCAGGCCCGCCACAATGCTGCCCGCCCCGACACCCACGAAATCGCGCCCGACATCGACGCTGTAATGACCTTGATCGGCAAAGGCCCGTGACGTTGCCGCCGACTGACTCACCACGACCAAGGCCACCACTCCAGCCAGCGGCGCCAAGCTGCCCAGGCGAGAGATGACAGTCCGGTCAGGCCGAAGTGCGGCGCGCCATGGGCCACCACACCGACGACGCCGACGCCGTGGGCGGTGAGCCCGGCCAGACCGACCAACAGGGTTGAACCCACCAGTCCGACCAGCGCAGCCGGGATTCTCTTGTTGATGCGTTCGGCCCCGAAGACGACGCCCAACACTCCCAGCCCGATGGCCACCGTCCATCCGTTGGTTAGCCCCAACTGACTAACGACATGGGCCACTCGAGTGATGTTCGACCCCGACACTCCGGTCACCCCAAAGAAGTCTGGAAGTTGGTGCACGATGATGATGACGGCCACTCCACCCATGAAGCCTGTGATTATCGGGGCGGACAGGAACTCGGAGATCCACCCCAACCGCAACAGTCCGATGAGAGCGACGATGGTGCCCACCATGACGGCGAGGATCCCCACCAGGGCGATGTAGTCAGTCGAACCAGCCGGCGCCAAGTGGGAAATCCCCACCGCGAACAGCGGCGCAATGGTGGAGTCGGCTCCAACTGACATCTGCCGGTTGGATCCCAACAGAGCGAAGAGCACGGTGCCGGCAATGAAGGCGTAGAAGCCGGTAATGGGCGGCATGCCGGCAAGGCGTGACGTGGCCAGCTGCTCCGGCACGGCAATGACCAGCAGGGTGACGGCCGCGAGGACGTCGAGCGACACAAACGAACGCTGGTAGCCAGCCAGCGAGGCAAGGACGATCGGCGTTCGCTTCGACTTGGTGGCTGGGCTCGCCTTGTCTCCCTCCGGCATCGCCCCATCATCGCTCAGCCGGGTCCGTCCCGACTGAAATAGTCTCGGGCCGGAGCCAAACCCGACAGGGCTGCCCGCATCACCCACCCCAAGGAGCCGTCATGCCTGCGTATCCCTATGCCGATCGATTCGCCATTCACCGCGCCCTACCGGAGACCGGCATGACGCGTGACGAGGTCATCGCCCAGCTGCGCACGATGGCCACCGAAGAAGATCAATTCTGGGAGGGCGGCAAGGTCTCGGGCACCATGTACTGCGGCGACCACGACCACTACAACTTCATGAACGAGGCCTTCGGGCTCTTTGCTCACGTGAACGTCCTCCAGCGTGACATCTGCCCCAGTGCCACCAAGTTCGAGGCCGAGATCATCTCGATGGTGCTCGACCTGCACCACGGAGAAGCTGCCGCCTCAACGGGAGACGAGCCCTGTGGTCTGGTGACCAGCGGCGGCACCGGCAGTATCACCCACGCCATGCTGGCCTATCGGGAACACGCCAGGCAGACCAAACAACTCGGTCGCATCAACGTCATCAAGCCCGAAACGGCTCATCCGGCCTTCGACAAGGCCTGCCACCTCTTCGACATTGAGCTCCGGCGGGCCCCGGTCGATCCGGTGACTACCAAGGTCGACGTGGACTGGGTGCGTGACCACATGGACGGAAACACGGTGGCCCTGGTGGGATCGGCCTGCAATTACGGCTACGGCACGGTGGATCCGATTGAGGAGTTGTCCGATCTTGCCGTTGAGCGGGGTGTCGGCCTGCATGTCGATGGCTGTCTCGGAGGACTGCTGCTCCCCTTCGGCCAGGAGCTCGGATACGACATTCCCATCTTCGACTATCGGCTCCCAGGAGTCACCTCCATCTCGGCCGACACCCACAAGTACGGCTATGCCTTCAAGGGTTCATCAGTGGTCAGCTTCAGGAACAAAGGACTGCGCAATTCCCAGTACTTCTACCTGACCGACTGGAGCGGCGGAAAGTACACGTCGCCCGGCATGGACGGCTCGCGTTCGGGCGGCATCATCGCCGCCACCTGGGCTGCCATGGTGCAGTTGGGCCACGCCGGCTATCTCGGCTACGCCAAGCAGATATTCGAGACATCCTTCGCCATGCAAGAGGCAGTCAAGTCGCATCCTGAACTGCGCATGATGGGACACCCCACCTTCCTCTTCTCATTCACGTCCGATGAGTTTGACGTGTACCACATCAACGATTTCATGCGGCTACGAGGTTGGCGCTTCAATGGCCAGCAATATCCGAACGCGCTGCACATGGCGGTAACTCGTCCCCAGACCAAGCCCGAAGTGGTGGGTGAGTTCGCCATCGACTTGGGTGACGCCGTGGCCTACGCCAAGGAGCACGCCAACGAAATGCCAAAGTCAGGCGCCATCTACGGCGGCGTGGCCGGCGGCATGACGGACGAGGCCGACGAGTTCATCCGAGCCGTCATGGCGGACATGCTCGATTCGCAGTCGGTGATCCCGCCGTCATAACCCAGAGGCGGCCATACCATTGGGCATGAGCACCGAAAGACCCGACGCATGGATTGACGGTTGCCGGCGGGCCCACGCTGCGTTGCTGACTGATTTGGAGGGTCTGACTGACGAGCAGGCCCGCCAGCCCAGCCTCCTGCCCGGATGGAGCGTCGGCCACCTCCTGACTCACATTGCCCGCAATGCCGACAGCGTCGTGCGGCGCCTCGACGGTGCGGCTCGGGGTGAGGTGCTGACCCAGTACGCCGGCGGCATCACTGGCCGCCAAGCCGACATCGACGCCGGAGCGGATCGTCCAGCAGGGGAACTGGTGGCCGATGTCAGCACCAGTGCCGATGCGGTGGACCGCATCATGTCCACCTTGCCGCCGTCGGCTTGGGATGCCCTCTCCATCACCGCACGCGGCGTCGAAGAGGATTCCCGAGCGGTGGTCTTCTCGCGGTGGCGCGAGGTAGCCGTCCACCACGGCGACCTTGGACTGACGAGCAGTGGCTCGCCTCTTCCACCAGATCTCGTGTCGGAGTGGCTGCCGAGCGAGTTAAGCAAGTTGTCTGGCCGCTGCGATCCGGCTGCGCTGTTGAGCTGGATCCTCGGACGCGGTCCCGCACCAGAGTTGGAGCCGTGGTAGCTGTGACCTTTGCGGTGAAGCGACTGGATGATGCCACCGCCATTCTGGACGAGGCGCAGGAATTTCTGGAGTCGTCACCCGTCCTCCACAACCTCATCCTTACCTTGCTCCACCAGCGCGCTGCCACGAACGAGGCCGGGCGCTATTGGGCGGTGCGCGACGATCGAGACGTGATCGGCGTCGTCCTCCAGTCGCCACTGAACTTCCGAGCCACCCTCACTCCCATGTCTCCCGAAGTGGCCCAGGCGGCGGCCGAGGCCATTGCCACTCAGGACGTGGTGTTGCCGGGAATCGAAGGTGAGGCCCGCAGTGCGGCCGCCTTCTCTGGGCACTGGACCCAGCTACGACGCAACGGCGCTCGGCCGGTGTTGGGTATGCGGGTGTTGCAGCTCTTCCGACTGACCCTTCCGGTCGGCATACCGGGGCGGCTTCGGGTGGCCACGGGGGCGGATATGTCCCTGGTGCAGGAGTGGGCGTCGGCGTTCATGCGAGACGTGGATGAGCCAGCACCCCCCGAAGACATGGTGGCTCGACGGGTCCAGCAGGGACAGCTGGCGCTGTGGGAAGTGGACGACTCACCGGTGTGCATGTCTGGACGATCGGCCGATGTGGCTGGCGTGGTGCGCATCGGACCGGTGTACACCCCACCCGAGCACCGTCGACAGGGCTACGCCGGTGCCTGCGTCGGGGAACACTCGCGTGAAGCAGTGGAGATGGGGCTCACCTGCATGCTCTACACCGACCTCCACAATCCAACATCGAATTCTGTGTACCGATCCCTGGGCTATTCGGCGGTGTCGGAGAATGTTCGCTACGTGTTCGAGACGCCACCGAACACATAGGCATTCCCGTGGTGGTCCACTGCCACGCAAAATGTGGTGGAGGCACAAGACACGCTGGTAAGCGCTCCCCCCGTGTCAATGAGCGATCCCTTGGTCCACGTGCTGCCGTTAAAGACGAAGGCGCGGCCAATGGAGTCGACCGCCACACAGAAGGTGGTGGAAGCGCAAGACACCCCAGTCAGCCCGGAGCCGTTGGTGCCCGACAATGGCGGCTCGGTGGCGATGGAGACCGGAGTCGAGAAACTCGTTCCATTCCAGGCCAATACGTCGCCGGAACTGTCCACCGCCTCGCAGAAAGCGCTCGACACGCACGACACCGAGTTGAGCTGTCCCTGAGCGTCGGCGTCGTTGGGTTGGGTCCAGGTGTGACCATCCCAGACCGAAGGCCCTCCTTCAGCGGCAATGCAGAAGGACGGACTGACGCAGGAGATCTGATTGGCTGCCCCCCAGGCGCCGACATTCCCACTCCAGCGGGCACCGTTGTACACAAAGGAATTACCTTCACCGTCGATGGAGACGCAGAAAGTGGTACCCACACAACTCACCGCCGTAAAGCCTTGGGCACCAGAGATGGTGGTTGGCGCCGACCATCCGGTCCCATTGAACGTCACTACTTGATTGAGATTGGGCACCGCCACGCAGAAGGCGGGAGTGGAACAGGTGAGATAGGTCGTCCCCTGGGGTGACGGAGATGACCCCACCGACCCGATGGAGCTGCTCTTGCCATTCGTCAACCGGTAGGACTGGCCAGTGGTCGAACCGGCCAGGCAGAAGTTGGCCGAAGGGCATGACACCACGCTCAAGTCAACGTGTGCGGCCAGCGGGATGGCCCGTGACCATTGGCCGGCAGCCTCGCCTCCGGCGGTGGTTGAGGTCGACTGCGTCGAAGGCGGGGTGTGCCCGCCCGAGCAGGCTGACAGCGCCAGGGAGCCCATAAACAAGAGCGCGAACGCGCCACCGAGACGGCGGCTCATGAAGAACGAGACAACGGTCCATTGCCTCCCTGGGCACGGCGGCGGGACCACGTATCGAGCACTATGAGGGTCTTCGTGCCAGTGACCCGACCACCGCGGCGCAGCTTCTCGATGACATGACCAAGACGCTCCACGTTTGGCACCTGCAGCCAGACCAGTGCGTCGGGATCACCGGCAGTGGTAAACACCGCTTGCACCTCGGGCAACTGCGAGGCCACGTCCTCAATCTCGTTGAGGTCGGCGGTGCCGGCAAAGCGAACCTCAGTAAACGCCTGGATCGGTCGCCCGGCTTTCCGATGATCGACCACCACCGTGTATCCGGAGATAACGCCGATGCGCTCGAGTCGCTCGATACGGCGAGTGACAGCCGAGGCGGATAGTGAGACACGCTCACCGATATCGGCCATGGTGCGTCGGGCGTTCTCCGAGAGGAGCTCGAGTATCTGATGATCCGTGGGGTCGAGTTCTTCCGCACTCATGACGCAAAGGTTAACGACGCCGCTCCCCGCTGCCCATTCACGGGGGACCCAATCGATGGACCGAGACGGCATAGTCGCTCACCGGACCGAACTCCTGTCGGTCCCAGGAGGACCAGCGCTCGACCAGCGTCAGGCCGCTCAGTCGAGCCAACTCGTCGTGGGCCGAGACGCCAAAGCCGTCGTGTTGAAGGGAATAGCCCGCGATGAGAAGTCCTCCAGTCACCAGGTGTCGGCCCATGTTGGCCAACACCATTCCCTCCGTTCCGGGAGCTACGAAAATGAGTACGTTCCCTGCCATGACGATGGCGTCGAATTGGCGATCGAGTGAGAGCTCCGGATCAGCCAGGTCGCCGCACAACCACGTCAGGTGTGGCGCCTTCTGGCGAGCTGTCTCCAACATTTGCTGGTCTAGATCGACCCCCACCACCTGGCGCCCCCGACGACTGAGTTCGATGGCCACCCTGCCGGTGCCACATCCGGCATCGAGCACCGACACGGGATCGAAGGCATCAACCAGATCAGCCTCACCGTGCACTGGCACACCGCGCGCCGCCAATTGGTCGAACCGACGGTCGTATTCGTCGCCGCGCGGCGCGTCAGTCTCACTCCATCGGCTCATTGCTGGAGCCAATGCGATCGGCTCAGGGGATATCAATTCCACTAGGGAGCGTTTCCGTGGTGGCACCGGCAGGCAAGTCGAACAGGCTGTTCGATGGTGACTTGGTCAAGCTCTTAAGTTCGAAATAGTTCTTTCCCGTTCCCGAATAGGAGAGGATGCCCTGCTTAGTGATGCAGTATTTGCCGACCGTGCCGTGCACCGTCACGGTCACACAGGTTGAGGACTGTCCGGCAATGGAAGCGGAGCTCGTCGTCACCTTGATCCCTGCCGTGCGTGAAATCAGACCTTCCTTCGCCTCTCCAAATGCTGCCGCTGCTGTCGCGGGACTGAAGAGAGTTTCCAGGCTGGCGAAGGGATTCGAGGTGCCGGTAGATAGGCAAGAGGTCGCACCATCGCTCGTGGAGCAGAAGTAGGACTTCGTCCCCGTATCAACAACCGATCCTCCGCTGGCCGAGAAGTAGGACTTCGGTGGCGCCTGGGCAATCGTCACGGTCTCGTTCTGGCCACTCAGCGACGATTTGTACACCGCCTCAAAGGTGATCTTCTTCGCGCTATTGAGGCTCTTAGCCAGCGCATTGATATTGGAGCTGGTCACCTTCTTGTGAGCGGCTGACGCCGGGGTGGCCACGGACAGCATGAGCACCAGGCCGGCTCCGACGGCCGCGGCGCGAACAATGCGGGTTGTCGTCATGAGCGAACGCTAGGTACGGCACCATCTCATGTCAATCATCTGCCCGCACCAAACGAACTACGGGCTGGAGGAAGCCAGGCTCCCGTCCCAGGCTGGCACACCCAGACTGATGAGCCGGAGTTGTTTCTTGGTTCGTTCCACGATCTCTTGTTCTTCCTCAGGCCCTACTTCGAGGAGCTCCGCCACCATGCGGATGATGGTTTCGGTGATGACGCCGGCAAGCATGCGTCGATCTTCAATGGACCAGGCATCCACGCCGGGCATCGCGACAAGGTCGATGGCCAGCTCATCGGCGAACAGTTGTAGTTCTCGGTTGACGGCCCTTCGCAGACGGCGCACGCCGCCATAGCGCTCACGAGCGATGAAGCGAAAGTGCGACGTGTGATGGTGCATGTGCATCACAACCACGGCCAGTGAGCGCTTGATGGTGTCGCCGTCGAATGAGGTCTGTGAGCGGGCGTCCTTGAGCATTTCCCCCAATGAGTGGAACGATTCTTCGACCAGAACCAGTCCGAGTTCCTCCATATCGTCGAAATGCCGATAGAAGGCGGTGGGCGTAATTCCGGCCTCTCGGGTCACCTCGCGCAGGCTCAAGCTGTCGAAGGAATGGCGGGACAGGAGCTTCAGCGCCGCCCTGACCAACGCCTGCCGCGTAAGCTCCTTGCTTTCCAGTCGTCTTGAGGTATTCCCTTTAGGCACTTTGCGCTCACTTTTCGTTCACAATCGTATATCGAGATTGATTCAGGAGGTGCGGGATTACCAGGCAGAGTAGGCAAAACAGTGTGAATCCCACGCCCAAGGTCATCGAACGATCAGTTGACAACTGTAGACTAACGCTCTTACAGTTAACACATGTCAACTGACACGGTCGCTCGTCCTCTGACGAAGAGACTCCTACGGAGGGCGATCCGCGTGTTCGATGCCGCGGCCACTCCTTATGGAGTCGACCGCTATGTCGAACTCGTCCGGCCGACGTGGTCTTCAACCGAGGTCCGGGCCAAGGTGGTTTCGGTTCGACGCATGACCCGTCGCAGCGTCACCCTTACCCTTCGGCCCAACGGAAACTGGACCGGATTCCGGGCCGGCCAATACACCCAACTCACCGTCGAGATTGACGGCGTTCGCCACACCCGTTGTTTCTCCATGGCCAATGCCGCCACGGCCCGCGACGGGCTCCTGGAGCTCACCGTTACGGCCCACCCAGATGGCCGAGTCAGCCAGCACTTGCGCCGCGCAGCCGAACGGGGACAAACCGTCGGGCTGACGAAGGCACAGGGATTCTTCACGTTGCCAGAGATCGAGCCGGCCCACTTGCTGCTCATCAGTGGTGGCAGTGGCATCACGCCAGTGATGTCAATGCTGCGCACTCGCTGCGCATTGGGCTGGACCAATCCAGTGACTTTCCTCCACTACGCGCTCACAGCCGCTGACATGCTCTACGCCGAGGAGCTCGACACACTCGTCGCTACTTCCTCCAACGTACGTCTCATCCGCGTGTTCACCGATGCACCTGGTACCGGCGACTTGGACGGCTTCATGACCGAAGACCAACTCACCGTCGCCATGCCGGACTGGCAGCAGGCCGAAGCTTTCGTCTGCGGGCCCGCTCCCCTGATGGATACCGCCCGACGAATCTTCACTGCCGCCGATCGAGACGATCACCTCCACACCGAAGTCTTCACCCTGGCTCAGTTCACGGCCGAGGCGGGATCGATCGATGGCACCGTGCGCTTCGGCGCCAGCGAGATCGGCGTCCCGAGCAACGGAATGCCGCTTTTGGCCCAAGCCGAATCAGCCGGCCTCACTCCTTTGCATGGCTGCCGCATGGGCATCTGTCGTACCTGTACCCGACGACTCTGTTCAGGCGTTGTGCGCAATGCTGTCACTGGTGAGCTGACCAGCGGCCCCGATGTGAACATCCGGATCTGCATCAACGTCCCCATGGGCGACGTTGAGATCGACCTCTAACTTTAAGAACCCAAAAGGAAACCAATGACCACCGTTGCCGAGGTGCATGGCCTCACCGATGCACAGCTCGATGCCCTCGCACTCGAGTTCGATGCCCTCCGAGCAGAAGTGTCCTCAAAGCTTGGTGCCGAGGACGTGCGCTATATCCGTCGTCTCATCCGCATTCAGCGTTGGAGTGAGATCGGTGGGCGGGCATCGTTGTTCCTCGGTTTCCTGCCGCCGTTCTGGCTGGCTGGCGTGGGCGCACTGTCGCTCTCCAAAATTTTGGACAACATGGAGATCGGCCACAACGTCCTGCACGGTCAGTACGACTGGACGAACGACCCGGCTCTTTCCTCCACTGAGTTTGAGTGGGACTCTTCCTGCCCGGCCAAAGGCTGGCAGCACTATCACAACTACCTGCACCACACGAACACGAACATCACCGACAAGGACCGCGACATTGGCTACGGCGTCATCAGGATCAGCGCCGAGACGCCTTGGACGCCGGCCCGTCTGGGCAACCCCCTCTATGCATTGGGACTTGCCCTTATCTTCGACCACGGGATCATGCTGCACGACGTCGATATCGCCCAGGTGCGTGGCGGAAACAAGCCATGGTGGGAAGCCAAGCCTGCTCTCGTCAACGGACTGAAGAAGTCAGGCAAACTGGCCTTCCGGGATTACATCATGTGGCCGGCCTTCACCGGACCGCTGTTCTTCTCCACCATGCTGGCCGATGCACTGGCGAACGTGATTCGTAACATTTGGGCCTTCATCATCATCTTCTGTGGCCACTTTCCCAGCGGTGTGCTCGAGTTCACCGAGGAAGAGTGCGAAGAGGAGTCCAAGGGTCACTGGTACTTCCGCCAGATTCTTGGTTCGGGCAATATCAGCGGCGGCAAGCTGTTTCACATCATGAGCGGCAACTTGAGCTTCCAGATTGAGCACCACCTCTTCCCCGACATTCCGGCCCGGCGCTACCAGCAGATCGCTCCCCAGGTGCGTGAGATCTGCGAGCGCTACGGCATCCCTTACAACACCGGCCGCCTGTCGCGTCAGTTTGGCTCGGTGATCGGCAAGATTTTCCGCTTCGCCCTTCCCGGTCGCTCGACCAAGGCAGCAGCACACCCTCCCACCACGCCCGAGCGGAAGCCGGCAGAACTCCTCGCCGCATAGTTTCAACCTCAGGCAGGCTCTGTAGTCTGACCTCGTGTGCCTACTGATCGTCGCCTCGCGCGTCGTTGCAGGAGCACCGCTGCTCATTGCCGCCAATCGCGATGAGTTTCTGATCCGACCCACATCACCTTTCGACACGTTGTCCGTGGGCCCGCCCCAAGTCCTCGGTGGACGCGATCAGCAGTCCGGCGGGACTTGGCTCACCATCAACCGCTACGGGGTCTTCGCCGGTCTCACCAATCAGCCTCTCGGCGAGAACAAGAACCCGACCTTGCGCTCTCGGGGCGAGCTCCCGCTGGCACTCGCCACGCATTCGACCGCTCACGGCGCCGCGACTGATTTTGTCGAACGGTATGACCCGCTGCAGTACAACGGCTGCTGGTTGCTTGTCGGCGACCGGGACTCTCTGTTCTTCATCGACTTCACCGCAGCGAGCGAACCCACCGCCGTACCGTTGCCGCCGGGCGTCCATGTCCTGGAGAACAAAGCGCTGGGTGCCCCCTCCCCCAAGGCCGATCTTGTGCACCAATTGCTCGGCCCACTTCAGGGCAGTCCGACTGCGGTGCTCGAGGGACTCATCCGGGTCCTCTCTGACCACAGCGTTCCGGAGCCAACAGCAGAGGTGCCCAAGACTTCGGCCAACTGCATCCATCTTGACGGCTACGGCACCCGCTCATCGTGCGTCATTCGCTGTGGGGATGACGCCGAATTGCCACCAGACTGTTGGGTGGCCGATGGTCCACCTTGCACGTCCCCGTTTGTCGATGTCAGTTCATTGTGGAATGACGACTGAATATGAGACCTTCCCAAGGAGCCAGCTCCACTGAGCCGTCCAGCTCGGTCCCATCTCTCTTCCGGTCAGTGCCGATCAACACCGTGCCCGACCATCCATCCACTGTGTGCTTCTCATCACTCATGTTGATGGCCACCACGACACGCTGACCCCGAACCCAGCACCACAGCCCATCTGCGGTCGGAACCGACTGGTACTCACCCTCGGCCAGCTCGGTCGTCGAACGGCGCAGGGCGATGAGGTCACGGCACAACGTCAGTATGGAATCGGGATCGCCAACCTGATCGGCCACGTTGCACCCGGAGACGTCGCCCAGCGGAAGCCAGGGTGAGACGCCCTCAGTCGTGAAGCCCCCACCCGGACCGGGCTGCCATTGCATGGGCGTCCGACTGGCGTCGCGGCCCTCATAAAATGGCATGAAGCGCACGCCCAAAGGATCACGCATGTCCTCATGAGCGACCGCCGTATTGCACTGCCCGATCTCGTCACCTTGATAGAGCACGGCGGTGCCGCGCAAGGATAGGAGCATGAGCAGTGCCGTACGAGTCTTGACCGGATCGTCGCCGGCCCAGCGGGTGGCAAAGCGGGACATGTCGTGGTTGGACCCCGTCCAGGCCGGCCACGCGCCCGGTGGCAGGACCTCTTCCATGCTCTCGACGATTCCCCGCATGGTGGTGGCGTCGAATGCCGCGCTGATGAACGGAAAGTTGAAGGACAGTTGGAGCTCGTCGGTCCCATTGCCGTAATAGAGGGCCAGCTGCTCCACCGGGACCGGTGTCTCACCGATCAGAATGGGGGGTTCCGGATATGAGTCGACGAGCGCCCGCCAGCGGCGCAGTACCTCGTGCACTTCGGGCCGATTGGCGTTGAACACTGGACGCTGGCCAAACATCTGCGTCTCGAAGTCATCCTCCTCAGTGGCAGGTGGGTTGTCTCGTAGCAGTGCGTCCTTGATGATGATGTTGCACACATCAATTCGAAAACCAGCTATTCCCCGCTCCACCCAGAAACGCATGATGTCGTCGAAGGCGTCGCGGACTTCCTCGTTCCACCAGTTGAGGTCCGGCTGCTCACAGAGGTGATTGTGGAAGTAGGACTGGCCGGTGGTGGCATCGGAGGTCCATCCCGAACCGCCGAAACTGCTGACCCAATTATTCGGAGGAGACCCGTCTTCTTTTGGATCAGCCCAGACGTACCAGTCCCGCTTGGCCGAGGTGCGGGAAGATCGGGAATCAATGAACCAGGGGTGCTCGACACTGGTGTGATTGGGCACCAAATCCATCAACACGCGAATCCCTCGTTGACCAGATTGCTCCACGAGCTCGGTCACGTCGTCCATGGTCCCGAGATCGGGCTGAATGGCGCAGAAGTCGGCGACGTCGTAGCCCCAATCTGCGTTGGGCGACACCGTGACTGGCGACAGCCAGATGGCGTCCACGCCGAGCCAAGCCAGATGGTCAAGACGAGCGATGATGCCCGGGATATCGCCCACGCCGTCCCCATTGGAATCAGCGAACGAGCGCGGATAGATCTGGTACAGCACGGCCGACTTCCACCACGGCGATCCGCTCACAGTGCCGGCGCAGCCTCCGTCCAAGGGGCCATGTCCAGGAACGGGTAACGAGCGGCAACGCCGTGCAGCGTTGTTTCGTTCCAGTAGGGATGGCCCGGCTGAGGGAACCCAAGCACCGTCAACTGCCGCACGTTGGTGTGCTGCATGAAGACATGCCAGGCCATGTCCTCGGCTTTGCCGGGCCACACCTGCGAGCCCAGCCAATCGGTGGCCGTTGGTTTGTAGGAGACATGCAGCATGAAACGGGCACCGCCCAGTTGCGTCATCCGAACGCCGCGGTGGTAGACATCCGGCCGGTACACCAGGATGGAGCCGGCCTTGCCGTTGGCCGGTACCTCCGCCTCGTAGAGGTGGGCATAGTCGTTGGGATTCAGGTACGAGCGTTCCACCGGAATGTCCGTAGTCAATGTTCGACTCACCATTCGTGTGGCTGCGGTTTCCGGCGTGACATCACTGAGGTAGATGAACAGTTCAATTTGCTGGTAGCCCACCTCGGGCCGAGGTACGACGAGGGTGTGGTTGCCGTAGTCGACGTGAAGAAGCTGCTCGTCTTCGAGCGCACCTCCCCCGTACTTGGCGCTGACCATGCCCTGGTACAACCGGATATCGGTGAGCTCGAGAAACTCCTCGGCCAGACCGATGATCCGGTCGTGTAGTACCAGGGCGTTGAGCGCGCCATCTTCGAAGGGGAACGTCGGGATGACCGAATGGGAATCGACCCGGAACGGCTGATTCCGTGCGGGATCGACGTCGTTGGCGAACTCTTGAGCCGTCGGGAAGAGGGCCGGTAGCGCGCGTTGGGCCGCCGCCACATCCTCGGCGGGGAGAAGATCTTCAATGACGCACCAGCCGTCTTCCTGCCAGCGTTCCTTGGGGCTGCGAGTGTCGGCCATCAGTTGCCAACCGTCCGCGCTTGGCAGTGCACCGTCAGTGTCACATTCGAACCGCTGGGCGTGGTGACACCCAGGAAGTCGTTACCTTCCGGAGTGACGGCGGCCGTGCCCCCCGTTATCCGGACCACTGGGGCGCATGTGGCTGGGTATGACACCAAGGTCTCTCCCCCATTGGAGTGCCACGACAAGGTCATGGTCTGAGCGCCCGTGACGATGGAGGATGGCGTCCCAGCAATGGCGAATGGCGTGATGCGGGTTATCTCCGCTCCGATACCTTTATTCGGGCCACTCAGCGAGGAATCGAATGACCAGTAGGCCGATCCCAGCATGAAGGCATCCTGTTCGGTGAGGTCATCATCCACATAGGCGTATGGCTGATACGACACGGCTGGATTGATAGCACCCCATTCGCCCAACCAGATGGCCGCATTGATGCGCTTGGCCACTAAGAAGTCAAGAAAGAGATCGGGCACAAACTGATCTGGTCCGGCCAGATCAAACACCCCAACATTGGCGTCCACATTGAGCGAGACGGCACCGTACTGGTGGGGTTCGTAAACGAGACGGGACAATCCGATCGGGGAAAGGAACTGTGACGCCCCATTGACCAATCCATTGAGGTCGGACGGCTCCACGAAGAGCAGCGCTCCGGGATCGACCTGGCGGAGCTGGCTTCCGACCGAACGGTAGAAAGGCGCCAGATAATCCTTTTCGAACAATTCATTGGGAATGAGACCGGGGCCAGGCTCGTTCAGAATGTCGTACCCCAACAAAAAGCTCGGGTGATCCAACGCCTTGGCCACCTCTACCCAGGCCTGGGCGAAATCAGACTGGAGCACCGTGCTGTGCCAAAACGTGTTCTGGGCCACGAGGACGTCGGCCTCTTGCAGCGCCACATTGCTGGGCGGCGTGGACGGGCAGTTGGGTACCGTCCACAGCGGCATGCCGAGACCGCCAAAACATGACGCCCAGATGTACTGGTGCATATCAATCACGACCTTGAGCCCGGCCGTGCCGGCCCAATCGACAATCTGCACCGCACGATTGATCGCCATTTGATCGAAGTGGCCGGGGGTGGGTTCAATCAGTGCCCAGGCGATCGGGATGCGCACCACGGTGACGCCATCAGCCCGCATGGCGGCGAAGTCAGCCTCGTCGTAGGGCAGCGCCCTGTTGGTGGGTGTGTACTCGGCTCCCGACACGTCCACCCCTCGCAAGAAGAGGTCTCGGCCTTGGGCGTCAGTGATCCACAGCCCGTTGGTCGAGTAGCGAGGACCCGACAAGGACGCCGCCTGGCTCGCCGACGAGGCGACCAGGGTGCTGGCCAAGGAGACAAGGGTGGCCAGGCCCACCGCAATGAGGGTCCGCCGGGTGCCGCGCCACATGCTGGTCATCGGAAGCAGGTTACGACGCCTTCAGTTCGAATACGGCACGGGTCAGCCCCGAACGAGTGGCTTGTAGCGGATCCGGTGCGGCGTGTCGGCGTCCACGCCCAGACGCCGCTTCCGATCGGCCTCGTAGTCGCTGAAGTTCCCCTCCCACCAGCGCACGTCCGACTCACCCTCGAAGGCCAGAATGTGGGTGGCGATCCGATCCAGAAACCATCGATCGTGGCTGATGACGACGGCACAACCGGGGAACCCGAGCAGAGCGTCCTCGAGGGCACGCAACGTGTCGACATCGAGGTCGTTGGTGGGTTCGTCGAGCAAGAGGACATTCCCACCGCTCTTTAACACCTTGGCCAGTTGTACTCGATTGCGCTCACCACCCGAGAGCTGACCCACCTGCTTCTGTTGATCACTTCCCTTGAAACCGAAGCTGGCCACATATGCCCTGGCGTGCAGCTCTCGATTCCCCACCACAATGCGATCGACACCGCCGGTGATCTCGTCAAACACGGTGGCACCGCCTTCGAGATTCTCCCGAGACTGGTCGACGTAGGCCAAGACGACCGACGCGCCGATCTCGAGCGCGCCTTCGTCCGGCTTGTCCTCGCCGACGATCATTCTGAACAGGGTGGTCTTGCCGGCGCCATTGGGCCCGATCACCCCGACGATGCCTCCGGGCGGCAAGAGGAAGGACAGCCCGTCAATCAGCAGTCGATCCCCGAAGCCCTTGACTCAGCGCGTTGCCATCTACAACTTGATCACCGAGACGCGGGCCGGGCGGGATACTGATTTCGACCTTGTCGGCCCGGCGTTCGGCCGCCTCGGCCTCCGCCACCAGGTCGTTGTAGGCGGTGATGCGGGCCTTGCCCTTGCTCTGCCGGGCGCGGGGTGACATTTGGATCCACTCCAGTTCGCGCTGCAGGGCCTGCTCGCGGGAATGATCAGCTTTTTCCTCGCCAGCCAGCCGGGCCTGCTTCTGCTCCAACCACGACGAGTAGTTGCCTTCCCATGGGATGCCGGCTCCACGATCGAGCTCGAGAATCCAACCGGCCACGTTGTCCAGGAAATAGCGATCGTGGGTGACGGCGACCACGGTGCCGGGGTAGTCCTGAAGGGTGCGCTCCAGCCAGGCCACGGACTCGGCATCGAGGTGGTTGGTGGGCTCGTCGAGCAACAGAAGGTCAGGCTTCGAGAGAAGCAGTCGGCACAGCGCCACCCGACGGCGCTCGCCGCCGGAGAGCGTCGTGACGTCTGCATCGCCGGGAGGGAGACGGAGCGCGTCCATGGCGATCTCGAATGTCCTCTCCAGGTCCCAAGCCCCCGCGGCATCGATCTTGGACTGCAGATCGGCCTGCTCGGCCAGCAACGCGTCGAAGTCGGCGTCGGGCTCGGCAAACCCGGCGCATACCTCGTTGAAACGGTCGAGCAGTCCTTTGACCTCGCCCACCCCGTCGGCCACATTGCCAGCGACGTCTTTGTTGGGGTCCAACTCGGGCTCCTGTGCCAGGAATCCCACGGTAAATCCTGGGGTCAGGTGTGCCTCCCCGCTGAATCCGTCATCGAGGCCGGCCATGATCTGGAGCAGCGACGACTTTCCAGCACCGTTCGAGCCGATGACACCGATTTTGGCGCCCGGATAGAAGGACAGGTTGATACCCTTCAACACCTCCCGATCGGGTGGGTAGAACCGCTTCAAGTTGCGCATGGTGTAAATGAACTGGGCCGGCATGGCGACCAGTGTGCCTCAGACGGTGACCACCCACAGACAGTCACGGCATTCGGTGTTCCTTCGCAGGCACGACCTGCATCCACTTGTCGTCGTCCAAGAGACGCACGCCTCCTACCCGGCAGATAGACATACCCACGACGGCTCGACCTCATTGACTGGAGTGCCTCGCCATGAAGCTCATCACCCTGGGAACCGGAAGTCCGCTGCCCGATCCAAATCGGGCGGGACCATCGACCTTGGTCCGAACGCTCAGCGGAGACTTCCTCTTCGACTGCGGACGGGGTGTGCTCATGCGCTGTGCGGCGGCCGGCACCGGCCCGCTCACGCTCCACACGGTATTGATCACACATCTCCACAGCGACCACATCACGGATTTCAACGACATCGTGACGATGCGCTGGGCCATGTCGCCCACGGAACAGCCGCTGCGCGTCATCGGACCAGAGGGCACCACCCGGATGGTGGAGCGCACGCTGGCCATGCTGGAAGACGACATTGGCTATCGGATCGCCCACCACGATGACCTCAACTGGCGTCCATCATGTGACGTAACGGAGGTCTCCGATGGGGTGGCCTTCGACGACGGAGTGGTTCGAATCATTGCGGCGCCGACCGAGCACGCACCCGTGCGACCCACGGTGGGTTACAGAGTGGAGTCAGAAGGACATTCGATCGTCATTGCCGGTGACACGATTCCCTGCGAGAGCCTCGATCGCCTGGTGGCCGACGCCGATGTCTATGTCCAGACGGTGATCCGCCGATCACTAGTCGAGGCCATCCCCTCACCACGGCTGCAGGACATTCTCGGCTACCACTCCAGCGTGCAGGATGCCGCGGCGACCGCGACCAAAGGCAACGCATCAACCCTGGTGTTGACCCATCTGGTGCCCGCACCATGGCCAGGCACCGAAGACGAGTGGGCCGAGGAGGCTCGAACGATCTTCGATGGCAACGTCATTGTCGCCGCTGATCTCTTCGAACTGGAGTTGTAATGGCTCGAGGCTCATTGGATATGGTGCGCCTGCACCCACCATGGAGGTCATCGTGTCGGACAACCTGAGAATTCTGGCCCAGTACAGCGAAGCCATGGAGTCTGGTGACACCGAGGCCGTCTACGCCTTTTGGGCTCCGGAATTCCACAGCCATGTGACGACGCGAGTGGCGCCCGAACGTGTCGGTGAAGACGTCCGCGGCGAGGAGCAGAAGTGGTGGAAAATGGCCCGAGCGGCCTTTCCCGACATGACGTTCTCGGTCAACCTCATCATCGAATCCGATGACCTGGTGGTCTCCAATTGGACCGTGCAGGGCACCCACACAGGCGAACCCTTCTACGACGTGCCGCCTTCGGGTGAGCCGGTCGCCATCAACGGCACGGCCATCGTGCGCATGAAGGATGGGCTCATCACCGAGCACTGGGGCGGCCCCCACTGCCAAATGGGTCTCGGCCTCATTCGCTGATTCTCAATTCAATGCCCTGCCTCAAGCGGAGGCGATCCGCTCCTCGCGCAGGCTGCTGCGGCGCACTTTTCCAGCTTCGTTCCGCAGGGGCTGGTCAGTGAACTCCATGGTCCTCGGCACCTTGTAACGAGCGACCCGCTCGCCCACGAACTCGAGTAGTTCCGCAGGCGTGACTGCCTCGAGATCAGCTTCAACAATGGCGTGCACAATGTTGCCCAGGTCGTCATCTGGTAGGCCGATCACCGCCACCGAGTGCACCAGCGGGTGCTCCTGAAAGGCTGCTTCGACCTCGGCCGGATAGACGTTCGCTCCACCGGTCAGGATCATGTCCTGTACTCGGTCGCCCAGGTACAGATACCCTTCGGCATCAAGCCACCCGTTATCTCCGAGCGACTCCCAGCCTCCCTCGCGAGTGCGGGCCGTGGCGCCGACATATCGATACGTGGGATTTTCCCGTATTGACCGCAGCCATACTTCGCCCTCTTCTCCCACGCCGAGCTCATTGCCATCGGCATCGCAGATCGAGACCGTGCCCTCGGTGGGCCGGCCTACCGAACCACGATGAGCGAGCCATTCCGGACCGGTGATGATGGTGGCGGCCTGTGCTTCGGTCCCGGCGTAGAGCTCGAAGATCCGTTCTGCGCCCACCCAGTCAATCCACACCTGCTTCAGCCATTCCGGGCACGGTTCGGCTAAGTGCCAGAAGGAACGCACGGACGACAAGTCGTAACTCTCCCTGGTCTCCTCTGGAAGGCGCCAAATTCGCTTCATCATGGTGGGCACCAGGTACACAGTGTCGCCGCGATAACGGTCGATGGCGGCCAACGTGGCCTCAGCATCGAACCGAGGCAACACGACGACGTGGCTGCCGGCCAACCAGGCTGAGCAGGACCACACGATGGGACCGTTGTGATAAAGCGGCGCCGGCACAATCATGCAACCATCCACTACTCCAAAGAGTGGCGGCGCATCGAGGTCATAGCTGCTGGGATCACCCGAGACGATCAACTTCGGCCGACCGGTCGATCCTCCTGACGTCGGTGCCTTCCACGCTGGTGACGTGACGTCCGGCAGTTCCGTGTCCGAAATCTCTTCGTCGGACACATACCCAATGGGCAGCGCTCGGCGCCCCTCGCACAGATCTGGCGGCACGCCAATCACCGCCGTCGGATTGGCAAGTTCCAGAATGGCTGCCAATTCTCGCTCGGGCAGCTTCGCCGAAATCACTTGTGGAGTGGCTCCGATCTTCCAACAGGCCGCCACCGTCACGAACCAGTCGATGGAGTTGGGCAGCGCCACGGTGACCATGTCGCCCACACCAACTCCCCCAGCAGCCAAATCACGGCCCAACCGGTTGGACGCAGCATCTATCTCGGCTCTGGTGATGTTCTGGTCGCCACACGTGATGGCCAAACGCTGAGGGTCCTGCTGGGCCAAAGAGCTCAAGCGTCGGCTGTACGAGAGAATGTTCACGCCGAGCAGCGTATTGCCCTTCAGCGGCAATCGGTGGACCTATGGCAACGAACCTTGGCTCAATCCACTCCCAAACTGCTCTTGGCCGCGGCCTGGAACAGCCGGAACGGCAGCAGCCGTTTGGCCATCAGGCCCACACGCTCATCAGCCTTGCCTACCGAGACGCGAACGTGGGGGTCTTGATGAGCTGAGCACTTTGCGCACCGCCACTGCCACCCCGCTGGGTGCGGCACCGTTGATCTCATCTCGCTCCATGAGTGTGACTGCCTTCTTTAACGCGGCGTCGTACGTCCCCTCCGCATCGAGATTCGCCGTCATTCTTCGACTGGCCGTGAAGTCCGTCGCAAAGTTGCCCGGCTCCACCAGCGTCACCGAAATGCCGAAGGGCGCCACCTCGTAGGCCAACGATTCTCCCAGACCTTCCAGTGCAAACTTGCTGGCGCTGTAGAACGCTTGGAACGGAATGCCGATCACTCCGCCGATCGAACTCATGAGCACAATGCGCCCGGACTGTTGTGCCCTCATGGTTGGCAGCACGCTTTGCACCAGGCGTACCGCGCCCCAAAAGTTCGTTTCAACCTGAGCCTTGGCCTCACCGAGATCGGTGAATTCAACGGGCCCGGCCAATCCCCACCCGGCACACGCAACGAGTGCGTCGATCCGACCGTGTCGCTGGATTACCTCACTCACACCGTCTTGGACAGAGCGGTCGTCATCCACATCCATGACCAGACCGTCCCAGCCCCCTGACGACGTGCCTCGACGACTGGCGCCGACGACGGTCCAGTCCGCGGCACCCAGCTCATCAGCGCAGGCCAACCCCAGCCCAGCCGATGCTCCAGTAATGAGCGCGACCTTTGGGTCCTCTGCCACCGCTTCTCCTCTCACCGATGATCCGAATGACACTACGCACCTGGATCATGACGAGCCTGAGGGGCGGCACATCAGGTCACGAGACAGACCTGGAAACCTGCCAGAGGTTCAGGCGACACCAAGCTGAGCACTCGACTTCCGCCATGATCAGCGTACCCCGACAGGGGGGTCTTGCCGCAAGCGACCGAACCGTGCTCATCATGATTCCCTCGAAACATGCACGAGGGTTGACGCAAATGAAAGCTGGAGGGGTGAAGTGGACGCAGTGACATCGACGACCGCAAGCACGGGGATTGGGACATTCGACCACGCTGTGGTGATCGCTGGTGGAGGACCGTCCGGGATGATGCTGGCGGGCGAGCTGGCACTGGCCGGAGTCGACGCCGTCGTTGTTGAACCGCGACCCAGCCAGGACCTCGACAGTTCTCGTTCAGGTGGACTCCACTCCCGCACCATTGAGGTATTGGATCAACGCGGCATCGCCGACCGCTTCCTGGAGGCAGGGCAGGCAATGCAGGTGCAGGCCTACGGCACCATCCCCTTGGACATCAGCGACTTCCCCACCCGTCACAACTACGGGCTGGCCCTGTGGCAGAGGTACTTCGAGCCCATATTGGCCGCATGGGTCGAAGAGCTCGGTGTGACGGTCATGCGCGAACACATGGTTACTGGCTTCATGCAGGAAGACACCGGCATCACGGTCGAACTCTCAGACGGTCAATCGCTCCGAGCCCAGTACCTCGTCGGATGTGACGGTGGACGCAGCGTGGTGAGAAGGATTGCTGGCATTGAGTTCCGCGGGTGGGACCCAACGACGTATTGGTTAATCGCCGAAGTGGAGACGAACGAAGAACCGGCGTTCGGCTTGCGGCCTGGTGGTGGCATCGGTCGGGTGGAAGAAAGCGGTCTGGTACGAGTCGTTTTGACCGAACCCGGTGGCGAGCGCTCCGAGGATCCGACACTGGAGCACGTCCGCCGCGCGCTCATTGCTGCGGATGGCACTGACTACGGGGTGCACTCTCCAGCCTGGATATCCCGATTCACCGATATGACTCGTCAGGCCGTGTCATATCGCCAGGGACGAGTGCTCCTTGCTGGTGATGCGGCGCACGTGCATGCCCCGGCCGGCGGCCAGGGGCTCAATATCGGTGTACAGGATGCCGTCAATCTCGGGTGGAAGCTGGCCCAGGTGGTCAAAGGCGTGTCGCCGGCATCGCTGCTGGACACGTATCACTCTGAGCGCCACCCAGTTGGTGCTCGTGTGCTGCAAAACACCATGGCGCAGATTGCGCTCCGGTCCACCGATGACCGGACCCTGGCTCTGCTCGAAACCATGAGACAACTGCTCGGCATGGACCAGCCCCGCCAGTATTTGGCCGGGATGCTTTCCGGCCTCGATGTCCACTACGACCTCGGAGAGGGACATCCGCTGCTCGGCCGACGCATGCCAGACCTCGACCTCGAAACGGCTGAAGGGCCACGCCGCGTGTTCTCGCTTCTCCATGCCGCTTTACCGGTGCTCCTCAACCTCGGTGAGCCAGAAACATTCGACATCACGCCGTGGTCGAACCGAGTCCAATACTGCAAAGCCACGTACGCGGGCACATGGGAGCTACCGGTTCTCGGCGAGGTCACCCCTCCAGTGGCAATGCTGATCCGTCCGGATGGCTATGTCGCCTGGGTGGGAGACCCTTCGGATCCCCATCTTCCCGACACGATCTCTTCCTGGTTCGGTGCACCCACAGACACCCCTGACTAACGAAGTGGCCTCTCCATCCTGAGTCAGCGAACGACACGAAGGAGTGCCAGCTACGGGTACTATACCCCTGTAAGGTATAGGCGGAGGCTGACAATGAAACGTGGCTACAGCGACCGGAAAGATGAGGTGCAGAAGCGCCTGCGCCGTATTGAAGGGCAGATCCGAGGACTGCAGCGCATGGTGGACGAGGACGTCTATTGCATTGAGGTGCTGACTCAGATTTCAGCCGCCACCAAGGCTCTGCAGTCGGTCGCCTTGGAACTGCTCGGCGATCACCTGGCCCATTGCGTGCATGACGCTGTGGCCAAAGGCGGCGCCGAGGCAGACAACAAAATCCGCGAAGCCCAAGCCGCTATTGAGCGCCTCGTCCGCTCCTGAGCCGATCATCACAATGCAGTCGGCCGTTTTCGCGACCTTACTTGGCTCCCATGTACTCACTGATGTGGGGAGGAGCCTGCGTGAGGGCTTCTCAATGTTCTGGGAAACACTGTGGGCCCTGGTTTTGGGCTTCACTCTCTCCGGCGCAGTACAAGCCTTCGTATCACGCCGGGAGATGCAAAGCCGTCTCGGGAACCACGGACCCAGAGCGGTCACTCGGGCGTCGCTCTACGGCATGGCTTCGTCGAGCTGCTCCTTCGCGGCGTCAGCCATGGCTCGCTCAATGTTCGCTCGGGGCGCGGACTTCGTCGCCGCCATGGTGTTCATGTTTGCTTCCACCAACATGGTGCTCGAGCTCGGTCTAGTGCTGGTCGTGCTCATCGGATGGCAATTCCTGCTCGCCGAGTTCGTTGGTGGCGTGATCATGATCGCTCTCCTCGCCGCACTTGGCGGTCTCTGGCTACGAGGTCGGTACCTTGACGAAGCTCGCCGGCGTGTCGGCGTCGACGAAATGGATCGAGACATGAAGGGTGAAGACACCGCCAGTTCTCGCATGCCTAGGCGGATGCGTCTTCGGAGCAAGGCGGGCTGGGCTGACGCTGCTTCCTACGCGATCGGCGATATCACCATGCTCCGCAAGGAGATGATCATCGGCTTCGGCGTGGCGGGATTTCTCGCCACGCTGGTCCCACTCCACCTCTGGGACGATGTGTTTTTACATGGTCATGGCGCCTGGACCACCGTGGAAAATGCGATCGTCGGTCCCTTCGTCGCCATCATCAGCTTCGTCTGCTCGGTGGGAAACATCCCACTGGCCGCCGCACTCTGGAAGGGTGGCATCAGTTTTGGCGGAGTGATCAGCTTCATCTTCGCCGACCTCATCACCCTCCCACTCCTCATGGTGTACCGAAGGCAATACGGCACACGCATGACGTTGCGCATGCTGGCGCTGTTTTGGACGGTCATGTCGGCTGCTGGACTCGCCACGCAGGGACTCTTCCGAGTCGCCGGGTGGATACCCACCGCACACTCCACCGTGATCGTCGGTGACTCCATCCGATGGAATTACACCACGATCCTCGACATTGCCGCCCTCGTCTTGCTTGGCGTCCTCTACTGGCTCTATCGCAACACGACTCGACTCGGCGGGGCTGTGGGCTACGCAATTGATCCCGTGTGTGGCATGCAAGTCGAGACCACCCTCTCCCCCGCCACGATTGATCACGACGACCAGCATTTCTCTTTCTGCTCCGAGCGCTGCAAAGAGCGCTTCGAGCAAGGCCCCGATCGCTACCTGACTGAGGTGACGTCCAGTACCGTTTCGTAGAGGCGAAGGGAGGGCAGAGCGGGCGCTATCTGACTTTGACGGAAATGTGGTGGAGATCACACAGCACATCCGAGACATGGACACGGACGCTTGACCTCTCCACCAGTCACCACCGATAACCACGCTATCGAGAACAAATGAGGAAGATCTTTCGAGCTGCACTTCAAAAAAGCCCCAGCAAGGGTGGCTGGACCTACGTCGTGATGGGAGATTCAGCGGACTTTTTCGGCACGAAGGGTCTAGTGAAGGTGCGGGGCACTGTCGACGGAGAGCCATTTCAAAGCTCGTTCATGGCGCTCGGTGACGGCACACACAAGCTGCCTATCAAGGCTGAACTCCGAAAACGGATAGACAAGGATGTGGGAGACGAAGTCACTGTGCACATCACAGAGCGGCTCTCTGGCCGATAGCGCCGGTCCGTTACGGCTACATGGCGACAGGGTCAGTTGATGCCCCGCGCCCCGTCTGTCCAATGCTCGGCGCGGAGGTCTCTCTTGAGTACCTTGCCGGCCGCTGAGATCGGCAGGGCATCTCGAAACTCCACGCTGCGCGGCACCTTGTAGGACGAGATCAGTGTTCGTACGTGCTCTTGCAGGTCCTCCATGGTCACCGATTGTTCCGGCATGAGCACCACGACCGCATGTACCCGCTCTCCCCACCGTTCATCCGGTACGCCGATAACGGCACAAGCGGCCACGGCTGGGTGCTTGGCGACGGCGTTTTCGACTTCCACGGAATAGATGTTCTCGCCTCCGGAAATCACCATGTCCTTGACCCGGTCGACCACGAACAGGTAACCACGCTCGTTCAGATAGCCCGCGTCGCCCGTGTGCATCCATCCACCCTTGAGGGCCTCGTCGGTCGCTTCAGGCTTATTCCAGTAGCCCTGCATCACGTGACCGCCGCGCACGAGAATCTGTCCCACCGTGCCCAGTGGAACGTCATTGTCGTCCTCATCGGCAATGCGAATCTGGCTGTTGGTGCTGGCTCGCCCAGCGGAGCGCAGCAGTGACTCATCGGAGTGGTCGCTCGGGGTAAGGAGCGTGGCGATGGGTGCGAGCTCGGTCATGCCATACGCCTGGACGAACTCGGCCGACGAGAAGCACTTCATGGCCCGGTCCAATACGGCGGTGCTGATGGGCGAGGCTCCGTAGAGCACCACACGAAGGCTGGAGAGATCGCGAATTGTGGCGTCGGGGTGGTCAACCAGCATTTGGATCATGGTCGGCACCAAGAGGGTGGTGGTGATGCCCTGATCTTCAATGGTCCGGAGTACGACCGCAGGGTCAAACGCCGGCACAATTACGTGCGTGCCGCCCACCAAGGACTGCATTACCCACGATCCGAGGTCGGCCAGGTGGAACATGGGGGCGACATGGAGCAGGCGACCCCCGGAAGTCATGAAAGGGAAGGTGGCCAAACCTCCAAGCGCAGAGGTCAAGAGGTTGGCATGGCTGATGGCCACGCCCTTGGGCTCCCCAGTTGTCCCGCCGGTATAGAATATCCCCACGAGGTCGTCTCCGCCCCGATCGCGATCGGGTGCGGGGTCCGTGTTGGCAATGAGGTCCTCGTACGAAAGCATCCCGACCGGCTCAGGCGAGTCATCCATATAGATGATGTGCGTCAGGGACGGCGCCTTCTCTTTCAGGTCACCGACCAGAGAAGCGAAGGAGGCGTCGACAAACAGTACGGATGTCGTTGAGTCATTCAGCGCGTAAAGGATCTCTGCCGCGTTCCAGCGAGTGTTGAGTGGTGTAAGTACACCGCCGGCCCAAGGCACGGCCAACAGCAGCTCGGCATAACGATCGGAGTTCAGCGCCATGATGGCCACCCGATCTCCGTCACCCAGGCCGAGGGCGCGCAATGCACCTCCCAGTCGAGCCACGCGATCGAAATGCTCGCCGACCGTGCGGACGCGTGGTCCGAAGATAGTGGCGATGTCGTCCGACCTCTGCTGCCGCGCCCGATGGATCGATTGCGTCAGATTCATTTTCCCTCCCCTAAGTCACCGCTTCGTTCATGTTGCGGATACAAATTCCACATCGGCCAACAAGGTCGCCAACATGCGCCGTGTCAGCATGGTGGTGAGCTCATCCGTCGCCATGCTGGGGAGATCGGTGCACATACCGCCCACCATGTGCAGCGCTGTCATCACCCGTATGTGTATCTCTTCCGCACTCAGCTCGGGCCGAAGCTGTGCCATAAAGCGCTGATAATGCGCCAAGTAGCGGTTGGCCGAAACGTCCAGGGCATCCCTGGCATCGTCGGGCAGATGGCGTGATTCGTAAAAGTAGACACAGAGGAGATCGGGGTCGTCGAGGGCGACTTCGACGAATGAAGTACAGAGCAGCTCGACGGCTCGGGCCGGATTTGTTTCGTGGAGCGCGGCGGCCGCACCAGCACCCAGTTGATCCGCTCCCTCCAATACAGCCGCTACCAATAGAGCGTCCTTGGTGGCGAAGTGGCGGTAGATCGAGGGGCCAGTCATTCCGGCCGCAGCCCCGATCTCATTGGTACCGGCGCCGTGGTATCCGCGCTCCCGGAACAGGGCCAAGGCAGAACGCAGGAGCCGAGCTCGCGTCTCGGCCGAGCGGGGTCGACGAACTGCCGGTTCGTATCGAACGCCACCTTCAGTCTCCGCCACATGCCCTCCCCGTGTTATCGATTTCTAACAGTGATAGATCTCTAACGCAAGCACTTTTCCTTGCTCTCTCGAAGGGCCTGGCGCTCAGGCTGCGAACAGCGCACATCGTCGGTTCGGGTCACGAACCCTTGGCACAGTCGTAGAGGCATTCGATCAGTTGCGTTGAGAACTTCGACGACGAGCCCAGGCGACTGCGGACAAATCCGACCGAGATTCGGTTGGTCAGATCGCAGAAGGCGATTTGCCCACCAGCACCGTCATGTCCGAACGCGTCTGGATTGGGACCGAAGTGTGGCGGCTCATTGCCCATTCTCGGGTTCATGAGATAGCCGAGCGTGCGCCGCACCGGACGGCCGAGGAGTCGACCGATCAGAGGCAAGCCCAAGTCGGTCATCAGCTGATCAGGCAGGCTGATGGCTTGTGCAGCAAACAGCTGCACCGTCTCGGGAGAGAAGAGGCGGACCCCGTCGAGTTCGCCCCCCATGGCCAGGACGGCATAGACCCGGGCCAGTGCCCGTGCCGTGGCCGTGCCGTTGCCTGATGGGATCTCCACTCCGGTCAGACGTCCGGAGTTGAAGAGGTCAGCCGCGTGATCCATGAGGGAACCGCTTCCGTCGGCGATGAAAGCCTGTCCCATCATTGTCTTCGGATCTCTCATCCGCCGCTGAATCGGCCGATAGAGGAGGCGAAGGGGCAGCGGCATTCCCTCGGTCAGATTGGCGATGACCGGCGCAATCTGTTGTTCGTGCTCGGCTGGGGTGCCGATCCACGACTCGAGTGCCAGCGGTGTCGCAATCTCAGCAGCAAAGAACGTCCCTACCGTTTGCCCGGTAATCCGACGGATCAACTCCCCCACCAACCACCCATACGTCAGCGCGTGGTAACCGAACTTTGTCCCCGGAGTCCAGCGCGGCGTCGATGCCGCGAGACCGGCGGCGATGGCGTCGTAGTCACCCCAACCCCGGCCGTCCCAACCCAGCACAGGGCGTTGGACATCGAATCCCAACACGCCAGAGGTGTGAGTAAGAAAGTGACGGACCAACACTTCTTCCTTGCCGCATTGACCGAATTCAGGCCAGTACCGCACGACGGGTGCGTCGATATCGAGTTGGCCACGATCGACGAGGATCTGCGCGCACAGCGTGACCAATCCCTTTGTGGTCGACATGACCACGGCCAGATTGTCAGCCGCCCAAGGTGCGTCACCGGCAAAGCCGCCCCACAGGTCAACCACCGGCTTCCCGTCAACGTATGCAGCAAACCCTCCGCCGCCGGCACCAAAGTCAGACAGGCCACGAATGAATTCCTGCTGCACCGCCTCGAACCCAGCTACGGCGTGACCACCATGCGGAATTTTGCTTTGGCCATTCGTCATCGGACCCTACGAATAACTGTCTCGTCGAACATCGCCAGCCCCCCTGATCTCATCGCCCTTATGCCACCCCATGTTCGGCATCAGCGTTCCCGCCTGCGTCTCCACGGTGGCGCCGGGTGCTTTTCACCCCTTGCTATCCGTGGATCCGCTGTTATTATCTTCTAACAGTAATAGATCTCTAACGAAAAAAGCTAGTGCTTTCGGGGTGGGTCAAGGGGTGGGGATGCAGGTGGCAGAGACGCGCACTGTCGATGCGCCAAGCGACGGGGCGGAAGCGTGAGGCGAGTTCTGGCCATTTCGATGCTGACCTTCGTCGTCATGCTCGCTCAATCCGTCGCCGACGGCGCTACTGCTCAGGGCAGTAGCACGAGCTCGTTTGTCCAAGGCGGGGGTGACGCAGTGGCCGAGGCCATTTCCGTGGTGCCAGCCTTGTCGGGCTACAGCCTGGGAGTCGAGACCGGCGTCTCCATTGCTGACTATCTCGGCACTGAAGGCCAGGCGGAGTCGCAGATGCTTACCTCTGCCCTCATCGGTGACCTCGGGGTGGCGACTCCGGCCGGCTCGGGCGGCATCATCGCCGAATCGTCATCCACACCAACCACCCACAGCACGACAGTTGAAGGAGGCAGTGGCAACGGGGTTGGCGTTCTCGCCGTCACTGCGTCTCAAAGCGCTGGCTTAGCCAGCGCCACTCTGGCCGGCCTCAATCTCCCGGGCGTGTTGGACATCAGTGGCGGACAGAGCGCGGCCGGCACGAGCATCGTGAATGGTGAGACACGACAAGCTCAGGCCTCATCCTCAATCGGCTCCGTGTCGATTTTGGGTGGGCTGATTGTGCTCAACGGGCTGCGTTGGACGGCCAACCAAAGCACTGGGGCTCATACGTCACATGTCGGCACGTTCTCAATCGCCTCCATCAGCGTGGACAACACCGTTATCGCCATCCCAGTCAATGGGTTGAGCGGCGTCATTACCCTCATCAATGGAGTCCTGGCCCAAACCGGACTTCGCGTCACCCTGCCCACCCAGACCATCGGGAGCGACGGGTCCGTCCAGGAATCGGCCCTTTCCATCGGACTGGACGATTCGGCCTTGGGCAAAGAGTTGGTGTCTCCGTTTGTTCCGCAGCTGCAGCCTTTGCGCACTCTCCTCAATAAGACCTTGGTCGAAGTCGATCCCACACTTGGTGAATCTGACCTCATTTTGGAGATCGCCTTGTCCGTTCTGGCCGGCCAGGGAACACTGGACCTCAACTTGGGGGGCGCCTACGCCACCACCAACGGAACGGCCTACGGAAACTCTCTCGAAGGGAACGGCCCGACTTCGACATCTGGGGCGGACACGTTGCCGGGCGTGATTGGCGGAGCTCTCGCAGGGATTGAGGACCTCTCGCCCTCACTCGGGACGCTCTCCAATTCGGTGGCCACGCCAACCACCGTCCCGACTCACCCGGTAACCGGCCCCACCAACATCGCCCTGAAACAACTGAGTTCGGTGTCGAGCTGCGAGAGCACGTCGGTCGGGAGCTGTCGATCACCGCACAGTCTGGTCATCATCATTTCCTTGGTGGCGTTGACCCTGGGTCTGTTGGGCATGGAGTCGTGGCGCATGCGACGACGGAAGCGTTTGCTACTCCCGGAGGAATCATGAGCAACTCGAACGGTGGCGTCTTTCCGTGGCGGGCAGCTCGTATCCGCTTGTTCCGCGGCTACGCCCCGCTGCTTGTCATTGTGGCGGCGTTTGCCCTCATCACGACGCTGACACCCACTCAGGCTCCCGAACGTGACGTGGTGACTGTGCGCGTTGCTTCGGCGGACTCGGGCGCCAACGCAGGTGCATCGGGAACGTCGGGTCAGAGCATCACCGCCACCTCTATCACTCCCGGCGGTGCCGTTGGTGGGATCGGCACGCCGGAAGGGACGGGCACCAGCACCGGCGCCGCATCTGGAGCCAGCGGCAAAGTCACGGCCTGCTCCGGGCAGGCCGAGCAAGATCCGGGAGACCCCTATTCCCCACCCTGCATCTCGTTCTCGGGTAACAACGGTGGCAGCACTTCGAAGGGCGTTACCGCGTCCACCATCACGCTCTCCTATCGAGTCAATGCCGACTACGAGAGCTTGTCTCAGTCCTTCGGCAGTCTCTCTGCGGCATCACCAGCCACCTCGGTAGCGGACTTGGAGCGCACCTATCAGGGCATGGTCACCTACTTCAACGACCACTATCAGTTTTATGGGCGGAAGCTGAAGCTGAACTTCTTCAATGGGCAGGGCACCTTTGCCAATGAGCTGCAGGGTCAGGGGCAAGCACAGGCCGATGCCGATGCTCTCACCGCGGCCCAACAGATCGGCGCCTTCGCTGAAGTGAATGGACTTGATCTCGTGTACGCCAACGCGTTGGCGCAACAGAAGGTCGTCACCATCGTCAACGCTGTCAGCGCCGATTCAACAATGACTGCTGATGCCCCGTATCTCTGGAGTCAGGGTCCCACCTGCTCTCAAGCGGTGGAGGCCACCATGGACTTTGTGGCCAAGCAGCTGGCCAACAAGCCGGCGGCATACGCCGGAGGGGCGCTCAAGGGGCAGCCTCGCAAGTTCGCCCTCATCGCTCCGGAGAACCCCAACTACCAAATCTGTGCCAACGAAGCCGTGGCTCTGGCCAAGGCGGCGGGCTTCAGCATTGCCGATGACCTGGCCTATGACGTCAATGCCAGCACACTGGCCACCCAGGATGACGAGTTCGTGGCCAAGATGGCCGACGACAACGACACCACGGTGCTCCTGCTGACTGATGCACTTTCACCGCTTCTACTCACCGACCGCGCTGCCGAACAGAATTACGACCCCGAATGGGTCGAAATGGGTGTGGCCAGTGACGACACCGATGCCAGTGGCCAGGCCTATCAACCTTCCGAATGGGCTCGCTCCATGGGCATCAGCTTCCTCGGGCCAACCGTTCCGCTCCAACAATCGCTGGGCTATGAGGCATATACGTCAGTCGAGTCAGACCAGCCCGCCATCTCGACTGCAAGCTCTGCCTTCCAGGCCATGCAGGCCCTGGCCATCGGCATTCAAATGGCCGGGCCCAACCTCACTCCGCAGACGTTTGCCCAGGGCATGTTGGCGTACCCGGGAAGCCAGAACAACAGCCCCAACTTGAACTTCGGACCCTGGAAGTTCAGCGCGTCCAGTGATGCCGCTCCGTCGGGGTCGTGGGAGATCTACTACAACCCCACCAAGACCTCCGCCGAGGATGGCCAAACCGGCGCCTACGTCGTGGCATCGCCTGATTACAACATTGGTTCATATCCCGCAGAGAATCCGCCGTTTCCCGCCGTCTACCCCTACGCCGCTCCGCCTTCTAGTTCATGAGAACTGGTTTGAGCGATAGTCCGGCATCGCGAGGCCAGAAATGAGGCGCAGCCGCAATGCGGTGGCGGCGGTGCTTGCCCTGGTCGTGCTCCTCGTTGTCGTTCCATGGATATCCCCCGGCCGAGCACCACTCGGCTTGTTGCTGCAAGGAATTGAGAATGGCGCCGTCAACGGGCTTCTCGCGCTGGGACTCGTCCTGACCTACCGAGCCAATCGGGTGATCAACTTTTCCTACGGGGCCATGGGCGCTCTGGCTGGGTCAGTGGGGCTCATGCTTTACCTCGGCCAACATTGGAATTGGTATGCCTCGCTGGTTGCCGGTGTGGCGGCCGGCGCTCTTCTCGGTGTGGCGACCGAGCTGCTCCTCCGCTGGCGCTTCCAGCGGGTCCCTCGTCTCATTGTGATGGTGGCCACCATCGGCTTGGCCCAGGTGTTCGGGGGGATCCAGGCCTTGGTGCCGGGGTGGTTGGGCGGGCCATCCTTCGTCGGCTCTTTCACAACGCCTCTGTCGTCACTGCACACCGACATCCGGCCCGTACTCTTTACCGGGAACGATCTGTTGGTCTTCATTGTGGTGATTGCGGTGCCCTTGGCTCTGGGTGTGTTTTTGACCAGAACGGACACTGGAGTGGCGGTGCATTCTCTGGCCGAGAATCCCGATCGAGCCCGTCTCGTCGGAATTCCTTGGCAACGGATCTCACTGTTGGTGTGGATAATTGCCGGTGCCTTGGCCGGTCTGGTCGACATGGTGAACTCACCGTCGCAAGGGGTGGCGCCATCGTTGGCCGCCGGCCCCACCCTGCTCCTACCCGCGCTCGTGGCAGCCGTGATTGCCAACATGGAAAACCTGCCAGTGGCCTTCTTGTCTGGCATTTCACTGGGCGTGATCAACGCAGTGGTGGGATTCAACGTCACTCAGGAGTCAATCACTGACGTGGTGTTGTTGGCCTTCGTCCTTGTCGCCATGTTGGTACGGCGAGGACGTTCAGGACGTGGGCGCGAGGAGGGATCGCAATGGCTGGCCACCGGCGTGGCCCGTCCCATTCCACCGATCCTGCGCCGACTTCCCGAGGTGCGACTCGCCCGCGGCCTCCTTGCCATAGCTGTGGCCGCGGTCGCATTGCTTGTCCCAGTACTCGGTGGTCCAGGTACCACTCTTGAGTACACCATCGCCCTGACGTTCGGGCTACTTGCCGTGTCCCTTGTGGTCCTCTCGGGTTGGGGCGGCACGGTCAGCCTGGGCCAGTTCGCACTCGCTGGCGCCGGCGGCATTTTGGCCGGAGATCTCATTGAGAAAGCCAACATCGATCTCTTCCAGTGCCTGGTGCTGGCGGCCATAGCTGGGGCCGTCCTGGCTGGTTTGGTCGGACTACCCGCCTTGCGGGCTCGGGGTGAATTCCTCGCAGTGAGCACGTTGGCCTTGGCGGTCTGTACCAACTCCTTCTTCTTCAATCCCACCAACTTCAACAGTCTCATTCCAGGCGATTTCATTCGACCGGTTCTCTTCGGCCACCTCAATCTGGTCGACGGAAAGACGCTGTACTACCTGTGCCTGGCCGTGCTGGTCGCCGTTGTGCTCTTTGTGGTCGGGCTGCGCAAGGCACGTGCGGGACGCGTCCTACTCGCGGTGCGAGACAATCCGGAAGCCGCCGCAGCAATGGGCGTCCCCACCGTTCGGACCACTCTGAGCGCCTTCATGCTGTCGGGTGCTATCGCCGGCATTGCTGGGGCGCTGTACGTCACCACGCTGCGTTCGGTGGGCGCCGGTTCCTTCGATCCGAGCCTTAGCCTTCTCGTCTTCTCCATGGCCGTCATCGGTGGATTGGGGTCCGTCTCAGGGGCACTGGTCGGCGTCACCCTGGTGGAAATAGCGACCTACGGGCTACCGCAATATCAAGACCTCATCGCCGGTGCCGGCATGCTGCTCGTCCTCATGCTCGTCCCGGGCGGGCTGGGACAGCTACTTGAGATGGGTCGAGACGTATTGCTGCGCATCGTGGCCCGACGCCGCGGCCTCGACGTGCCCACTATCGCCCGCCGCTCTTCCACCGCTACCGAAATCGATCCGCCACCGCTTACCGCCGTCCCGAGCGATGCAGCGTCAGTATCGACACCATTGCTTTCCTGCACGGCCGTCGAAGCTTCTTATGGCCCGGTCCAAATCCTCTTCGGGATCGACTTAGTCGTCGAGCGCGGTGAAGTCGTGGCCCTCCTCGGTACCAACGGGGCCGGCAAGTCGACCTTGTTGCGAGCGATGAGCGGACTGCTCGAACTCGGTGCGGGCGAGATCACTCTTAACGATCAACGAATCAACGGCCTGAACCCCGAGGTGACAGCAGGCTTGGGCATGTCCCTTATGCCGGGAGGCCGGGGCACCTTCCCCGGACTGACGGTGGCGGAGAATCTTCGCTTGTCGGCCTGGCTCATCCGCAAGGATTCCTCTCGAATCAGTGCCGCCCGTCAGCGACAGCTGGGCCTCTTCCCTGTGTTGGCCAGTCGACTGAGTCAGCGGGCCAGCGACCTCTCGGGCGGGGAACAGCAGATGCTTTCGCTCGCCATGGCGTTGATGATCGAACCCGAAGTCCTTCTCATTGACGAACTCTCCCTCGGCTTGGCCCCGACGGTGGTGAGCCAATTGCTCAATGTCCTGCGGGACCTACACGAGCAGGGCACCACCATTGTGATTGTTGAGCAGTCCATCAACGTTGCCCTCGAGATTGCCGAACGGGCGATCTTTCTCGAAAAAGGAGAGGTTCGCTTCAGCGGTGCTTCAAGAGATCTTCTGGACCGACCCGACCTGCTGCGTTCGGTATTCATCTCGAGCGACACTGGGAGCGCAGAGCACTTAGCAGCTCGACCTCGACCCGTGAGAGTCACCCCCGACGATCAAGAACCCCGCTCAGTGCTCTCCTGTCGCGACGTCAGCAAACATTTCGGTGGCGTGATTGCCGCCGACCACATCAACCTCTCACTCCATGAAGGTGAAATCCTCGGGTTGATCGGCCACAACGGAGCCGGCAAGACCACGCTGATGGACATGATCTCAGGGTTCACCCGGATCGATCAAGGGTTGGTTGTCTTCGGCGGCATGGATATCGGACAGCTTCCACCGCACGAACGCGCGGCGTTCGGGCTCGGACGTACCTTTCAGAACGCCAAACTTTTTCCCTCCCTCACGGTGGCCGAGACCATTTCGGTTTCGTACGAGCGCCACCTCGCATCACGCGACCTCTTGGCGGCCGGATTGCGGCTGCCGGCCTCCCTCGACTCCGAGTTCGAAGTGTCAGAGGACGTCGCCGAACTGATAGCGCTCACCGGATTGGATCAGTACGCCGAAAATTTGGTTGGCGAGTTGTCGACCGGGACTCGCCGGATTGTCGAGCTGGCGTGTGTCGTGGCCCAGAAACCAACGGTGCTCCTTCTCGACGAACCGACGGGTGGCGTGGCCCAACGCGAAACGGAGGCAATGGGACCGCTTCTCCTTCGAGTCCAAAAGCAGACCGGGTGTTCTATTCTCGTCGTCGAACATGACATGTCGTTGCTCACTACCATCTGCGACCGGATGGTGGCCCTTGAACTCGGTGAAGTAATCGCCGAAGGCCGGCCCGACTATGTCCTCAATCACCAACGGGTGATCGATTCCTACCTCGGCACCGACGAGTCCACCATCGCCCGATCAGACCTCACTGAAGTCGGGACACGGAGGCCATAATGGAGGCGGAGCAACTGGCGGAATTTCTGGCGCGGGCGGAGACTTGGTTGGGGAAACACATGCCGCGGCGACCCGACCGATCCACACTTCGCTGGGGTGAGGGATCCGACAACGTGGCCTTATTCAAGAACCTCACCGCATCTGAAGAGCGAGCTCACATTGATGCACTCCGTGAGTGGCAATGCACTAAGTCCGATGCCGGATTCGGATCCATCAGCTGGCCTTCCGAATACGGTGGCGCCGATCTCCCAATTGCGTTTGATCGCGCCTTCTCGGCCCTCGAGCGCCAATTCCTGACTCCATCGGGCCATGAAGCAGTATCCATCACCATGGAATTGGTGGCTCCCACCATCCTCACTTGCGGCAATGAAGCTCAGCGAGAACGGTACGTCCGTCCCATGCGTCGGACCGATGAAATGTGGTGCCAGCTTTTCTCCGAACCCGGTGCCGGTTCGGACTTGGCCTCGGTCACCACCCGGGCCGAGCGACACGACAACGCCTGGATACTGAACGGCCAGAAAGTATGGACATCAGGGGCTCAGTATGCCGACTTCGGGTACATCCTCTGCCGGACCGATGTGCAGGCCCATCGCCATGCCGGACTCACCGCATTCATTTTGCCTATGGACAGCCCTGGTGTGGACGTCCGCCCGCTGCGCCAGATGTCGGGCGGTTCTTCCTTCAACGAGGTGTTCCTCAGCGATGTGGAACTTTCCGACTCCCTACGACTCGGTGAAATCGGAGCAGGTTGGAGCGTGGCGGTGACCACTCTCGGATTCGAGCGCGCTTCGGCCACATTGAGTGGCGCGGGGAGTGACGACCTTTTCGAACGCTTGGTGCTGGCGGCCCGTCACCAACACAAGGACAGCGATCCCCTGGCCCGCCAGGCCTTGGCGCGGCTCTACATCGGCGGTCGGGTTCGGACCATGACGCGGCGTCGCGTCACTGAAGCGGCGAAGGCAGGCGGTGTGCCTGGACCAGAAGGTTCGCTCGGCAAATTGGCGTGGACGGAGGGCTTGCGCGAAACGTCAGATGTGGTCTCGCTTCTGCTCGGCATGGACCTGGTGGCCGATAGTGGCACGTGGGGCACCTACGCTTGGAGCGAGTTCGTGAACGGAGTGTCTGGCTTCAGGGTCGCCGGGGGTTCTGACGAGATTCAGCGCAACATCATTGCCGAGCGTGTCCTCGGACTGCCCCGCGATCCGCGCTAGCGCACTGATTGCACCAAGAGGGCCTAGGGACAGCTGCCCAAGCGGTTCGCCTGGCCAGGGTCAATGCGCCAGAAGTGCACCCCTCCCGTGCTGAATGGAACTTCACAAAACAGCAACTGGAAATAAGCGGACACCGTTGCGGCATAGGGCTGGTCCATCGGGATAATGATGCTCTTGATACTGAGACGGCGCAGGTTGTTCCGAATCGCCTGGCTCTGACAATTCGCCGCGACCGAGCCACCGGAATACACCGAATCCACGCAGCCTTCAAGCGCCGTCTGGTAGGCGTAAAAGGTGGCCGTACCAGTTGACGAGGGTGCGACAGCGTAGGCACCCGGTTGTCGAAACCGCATACCTGACTCGGCCTGCCACAGCATCGCCTGGTCATACTGCGCGCGCGGAATCGGATACACCAGTGCCACAGATGCGGCAGGAACAAGTTGTCGTATGGCCGGCGATGTAAAGAAAGTGGGCACGTTCGCCGGAACGGATCCGTAGGGCCAGCTCGGTATCAGCGGAATCAGCACCGCCGCGCCGACAAGAAGAGCCAGTGGCCCACCGAATCGCGACCCGGTGAACGAGCGAGCAGGGCGCTTGGAATTCAGCCCGGATCGGATCTCGCTAATGACGAGGGCCAGTATCGCCGCTGACGTGAACATGAGAACGGCGGCATAGCGAGACGGGACGACATTTTCGAACCCTGGTAGATGAGCCAGCGCAGCATCGGGCAACGGAAACCACGTCTGGTGGTTGGCAACGATGAGTCGCGGTCCGAGCGTCAACACGAAGCTCACGCATCCGAGACCTGATAGGAGCCAGAACAGGCCCCTTCTGCGGCGAGCGACGAAGATCCCCAAAAGCATCAACACAATGAGAGGTAGGCCGAGATACGTCGTCACTTCTGCCGCATAGCCCGTGGCGAAGTGAGAGGAGAGGTCAGACGCAGCGTGGAAGTCGAGCCATTGGTTCTGACCGGGAACAACCGGACTCACTAGATCCGAGCTGAACAAGGCCAACTGAGCTGCCGACTGCACGGGTCCGTGCACCCGGTACTTCCCACCCAACTGAACGAATATCGGGTAAGCGCATAGCAGCATGGCGACCACCAAGCCGCACACTGTCCCTTGTGCCAGACGATCAAATCGGATGTGGATCCGACCACGGCTTAGACCACGAGCCACATAGGTCATTATCAAGGTAAGAGCGAGAGAGCAACCCAGGATGAACAGCGTCTCTTCGGAAATGAGGACTTCCGCGGCGACCAGTACTCCAAGTGCGACGCCGAATCGCCACACCGTCGCCTGGTCGTCCCGCAAAAGCTTGTCGAACACAAGCACGATGAGCGGAATCAGAAAGTTGATCATTAGATGAAGGCGGCCACCGAGGCCTTCGGCCACCACATAAGGCGAACAGGCGAAGAGAAGTCCTCCGAGGAATGCAGCGGGCCACCAAAAGGACCAGTGGCGAAGCAGAACAACCATTGATGCACCAGAAGCAGCGATGCTGACCGTGGCCAGGATGTCGAACGTGTGCACGGGGCCCACTGACTGAGTCAACGGCCACGCCACTGCTCCCAGAAGCGGCATTGAGGTATTCCACGTCAAGTTGACTCCACCTGGAACATTGAGCCAATTGGACTGGAGCAACGAATGCCCGTGAGCCAAAGCATTGGGTGTCCAGGTCAAAAACCATTCTTCCAAGACCTGGTCCCAACAGTTGCATCCGTTCATCTGCGCTCCCCAGTGCTGCCACGAGGGCAGATATGCGATTGCAGCCAACGGAAGGAAAAAGAGGAAGGCACTGACCCACCAGCGAAGCCATGTTGCCGCGTTGCGTACTGGTCATCAGGCGATGCGTCGGAGCGATGGAAATGGCCCATCAACCTTGGGATCGAGATTTTTGCAACGGACCTGAGGGGACTCAAGACGCAACCGATCCGCCTTTGATGCACCTTCAAGCGTCATAAGAATGTGCAACTCTAGTGGCGGCACACGGGACTCGGACAGGACCGAACCGCCTCAAGCTGGTACTGATCGAGTCGCTGCTAAGCGGTCGACTGACGAACGACTGAGAGCGGATCCCCGAGGCGTCGACTGATTAGGGTCGCCGCCTCCATCACATGACCCGCCAGCTCTCGTTCGATACTCGTACCGAATCGTTGGTTGGGCACCGCAACACCGACGCTCCCCTGAACGCGACCCGCAGTCCACACGGGGGCAGCGATCGCGCTCGCCCCCACGTCGGCTTGATCACGACTCAAGGCGAATCCATCGGATCGAATCGACGTCATGAGCAGTTCAATTTTGGGTGTCGAAGGTCGCCGGCCCGCGAAGAACGGCAAGCCCAGCTTGTAGAGGTTCCGTCGCTCTTCCTCGGGCCGATGGGCCAGGATCGCCATTGCTGAGGCCGTGGCGTGGAGAGGGAGCCAGGCGAAGAGCTGGGGCACAAATTGCACGCTTCGATTGCTCGGCGAAGTGGCGACGTACATCCGTTCGTGTCGTTGCTCGTCGTAGACAGCCAGAAATGCCGTCTCACCCGTTTGGCTGCTCAGGCCATTGAGGAGCTCAGCGGCCGCCAGAAAGGGCCGCTTGCGTTGCGCCAATGAGGCGATGCGATACAGCTCCCATCCGAGCTCCCACTGCCCTGAAGACGAGGCACTGACCAAGCTGACGGCGGCTCCCGCCTCAAGGGTCCGTTGCACTGAGCTTGGCGGAGCATTGAGCGAACGAGCGAGTTCCCTTACACCGAACCACGGCGATTCGGATGCCACCATGGCGTCGAGCACCCGCACCATCGATCCGATCGGATTTCGTTCCCGGGCGCTCGAACCCGATGCTTCGGGCTGTTTCATCGGGGAGTGCACTTCGTCATGCCTACGGGGTGGCCACGAACGCAGTGACGTTCGCTGGGAATTGACCCTCGTGAAAGAGCGTCTGTTCCGCTATGACGATTCGAGTGCCAGTGGCGACGTCGTCGCCAGTGCCCAGGTTTCTGGCGTAGAAGGGAAAGGCACCGCTCGACACCTGGACGCGCAACCGGTGAGCCGCCTTGAATGTATGTGCGCACGGTCCCACGGCGATCTGCAATCTCAACGGTTCACCATCGGCGTATAGCTGTTCATTCCCCTCGACCTTTTGCAAGGCGTCGATCACGTTGATCGACGAGCCGTCAGGATGGACGTCGGTGATCCGGACAAAGAAATCAGCGCTCTGTGCCGACGATTTCACCCAGAGGGTTGCCGTCACCGGGCCGAACAGTGTCAAGGGTGCATCAATCGGCTCACCGGTGAAGGTGACGACATCGGACCGTTCCTCAAGATCTCGGTTGTCGCACGGCATGGCTCTTTCGGCGTCGAACGACGCCAACCCGACGGAAGGTGTCGGGTTGGCCGGGTCGTAACGGAACGTGGTTGCGGAGGATTGTTCGCTTGGCGCGGATGTAAGGGCGCCGACTGCCCCGAGATACCACTGTCGCGGGCTCGTGTCGGAGTCCTGCCAATCGGCTGCCTCTGTCCAGTTGTCACTTCCGGTGACATAGAACGAAATTGGTAGCTGGACAGAATTGTTTTTCTGCAGCAGATAGGTGTCGAACCAGCGCAATGCTTCGGCGTTGATCTCGGCCCATCCACCTCCGTGCATCCACGGTCCCATGACCAGACGGTGAGCAACACCAGCGTCCCGTAAGCGGAAATAGTCCTGCCAGAGGTAACGACGTTGGTAGTCGTACCAACCGCCTACCAATAATGTTGGCGGACATCCATCAGACAAGGCATGGCTGCAATCAAGCGGCTTCCAGTGAGGATCGTCGCCCCAATAGGTGATCCGTTCCCGATAGAAAGGGACTTCTCGCCCAGTGAGCGCCTTGTCCGCGTCGATAAGCGGCAGATGCATATATGCATCCAAGGTCGCCAGCGGCGATCCCATGGTGGCGTCACCCTGACTTTGGTCGCGATCCTGCATGGCCGACCAGGCCAGCGCTACATCGAGACCAATGGAGCCACCTGGATACCACGAAGAAATGCGGTCGGAGCTCATGTACGACACCGAGATGGCACCGACGTCAGACTTGCATCTGGTCGCAGTAGCCCACGCCGTATAACCCAGGTAGCTCGGGCCGTGCAGCCCTAGGCGACCGTTGAACCAGTCTTGGGCTTGGATCCATCTGACAGTTGCCTCGCCGTCTTTGGCTTCCTCAAAGTAGGACGCTGGTCCTCTGGTGTCCTGAATGATGAGGCCATAACCATGTGAAGCCCAGAACGCCCCTTCGGTAGGCAGGAGCTCTTTTGCATAGGCCGTACGGACGAGGATGACGGGAACCGGATTGTCACCTTCAGGCCGAAATATCGAACTCGAGAGAGCCAATCCGTCCTCAACCGGGAGGTCAACGGTGTAGGTGGTGACCTCGTGAGGGCCGAGGGGTCCGGAGAACGCGGCGGCCATATCGCGCAAGGTTTGAGGGATCCGCTCGCCAGCTAGCACGAGACCACTCCCTCTCGAATGAACTCGCTAATTTCATCTGACGTCATTCCCAGTTCCTCCAAAATAGCGGTCGTTTGTTCTCCGAGCCGTGGTGGTGGATAGCGGTGCGACGCCCGTTCCCCGTTGAGCATCAAGGGCACATCGACGACCTGCAAGTGCGGAATGTCGGGATGCGGCAGCTCGACCAGCATCCCCAGGGCCTCAAGCTGTGCATCACCGGCCAGATCAGCGACGGTGCGAATCCGGCTACAAGGAATCGTCTCGGCGGCCAGTAGCACCTCCCACGCTTCGGCGTTCTTCGTGCTGAAGCGATCTTCCAACAAACCATGCAGGGTGACGCGATGGGAAACACGATCGGCATTGGTGGCGTAGGTCGGATCCTCTGCAAGTTCCGGCAAACCGACGACCCGGCACAGGCGGGCAAAAAGTCGATCGTTCCCTGCCGTCACCATCAGATCCCCGTCGTTGGTGGCGAAGACGTCATAGGGAGCGACGAACGGAGTCCCGTTTCCCTGCCTTTGGGGTATTTCGCCCGTCGCCAAGTACCCCTCCAAGTGATACGACAGCAGCCAGGCGGCAGTCTCATACAGGCTGACTTCGACCAGGGCACCCTCACCCGAGTCCATGCGGTTTCGCAGTGCGGCTTGGATCCCGATGGCGGCCCACATACCTGTGCCGAGGTCGATGGCCCCGACACCTAACCGCGCCGGCGGTCCGTCTGGATGACCCGTCATCGACATCATGCCGGTTTCGGCTTGCAGGACCGGATCGTAACCAGGCGCGTCCCGCTTGGGTCCCTTGGGTCCATAGGCGGTGATGGAGCAATAGACCAGACCCATGTTGCCTTTACGAAGGGACTCGAAGTCGATACTGCGCTTCGACAGGGAACCTGGTCGAAAGCTCGAGATCACAACGTCTGCTCGAGAAGCCAGGCGACGAACCAGTTGCTGTCCTGCTTCGGCATCGAGGTCGATCGTGATACTTCTCTTATTGCGATTACAGGCGAGGAACGCTGCGCTCTGACCGTTCCAATCGGGTGGACGCCAACCTCTCGTGTCATCGCCGGAGACCAGGGACTCAACCTTGATCACGTCGGCGCCCAGGTCACCCAGCAACATCGTGCAGTACGGACCCGCCAAGTTTCTCGAGAGATCGAGCACGGTGACGCCACGCAGCGTCTCGGACAGCAGCGACACAGGCCCCCCATTGCTCGTGTTGAATAGTGGAACAAATGTACCCTTACAGCGAACAGACCGCCACAGGGAAATCGCCGTATTTCAGCTCAAAATCGAGTTGGTGATCCGCCGTAGGGTGTCGATCATGGGATCAGCATCCCAGTCTTCTCGAAATCTGCTGACCGCAGTCCAGACGCTGGGCCAGCAAAACCTGGGGATCGAGGGCGTTCATGTCCAGGTGCGTGAACTTCCAGCCATAGAGCAGCACTGGGCGGCCGACATTCGCCGTGACATTTTTTCAGCTTCGAAAACCTTCACTTCGGCAGCCATCGGTATCGCCCAGAGCGAGGGGTTGCTCGACCTTGATGACACTCTCCTCTCTCATCTTCAGCATCTGACATCCGGTCCGGGGTCTGGTGTCGGAGCGATCACCATCCGACAACTCCTCACAATGACGTCCGGGATCACGTACCGCTGGGTTGACCCCGATGTCGATCACCCGGGAGATGCAGCGGCCGACATCCTCAGCACGCCACTTGGCGCCGAACCGGGGACCACATTCGCCTACAGGGGTGCGAACACTTATTTGCTCAGTCGTGTCGTCCATGCCTGCTCCGGTCAAGACCTGAGGGATTACCTGGTTCAACGACTTTTCACGCCACTCGGCATTCGGAATCCGCAGTGGCTGCGCTGTCCGCTTGGATACTCTCTCGGTGCGGTCGGGCTCCAACTGCGAACCGAAGAGTTGGCCAGGCTCGGCCGAACCCTGCTCGATGGTGGCCGCTACGGCAACCAGCAACTCGTTCCTGCGGCCTACGTGGCCAACATGATCGGCGACACTGTGCCGACCGGCTTTCATGTCGCCACCAACGCTACGGGACCCCACCCGGACACCGCGCGCTACGGCCTGCATGTCTGGATGTGTGAGCGGAATGATGCGTGGCGCATGGATGGGCTTTACGGACAGTTCAGCATCGTGCTGCCCTACCACGGGGCATGCGTCACGACCACCGCCCACTATCAAGGTCCGACCACCGACATTTTGGACGCCATCTGGTCCGAAATCGTGCCCGCACTGCGCTAACGGACACTTGCCTGCCAGAGACGTCGCGGCGACCTCGAGCTACCAGGCCAGTTCGCCTTCATTCTCACGGAAAGTGCCAGTGGGACCCTCCGGACCGATGGTGGCTATCTGCACAATGATCTCGACTCCCACTTCTACCGGCTGACCGGCCGAACTGAAGGGAGTGAGATCGGTAGCGGTGAACCCGGGTTCGACCGCGTTGAACTTGATAGTTGGGTACGTCTTGGCGTACTGGACGGTCAGCATCGATACGGCTGCCTTGCTTGCGCCGTACATGATGGAGGGGAAGTGGAACTGTCGCCGCTCCGGATTTGTGACCGCCCAGAACGAACCGAGAGCGCTGGAGACGTTGACGACCACCGGGTGCTCCGACTTCTCCAATAGGGGAAGCGCAGCCTGAGTAACCCGGATCACGCCAATCGTGTTGGTGTCGAATACCTCGAGAGCAGCCGTACCGCTCACGTCCACCGCAGGGCTGATGCCGGCATTGTTCACAAGGACATCGAGATGACCCTCGCGCTCTTCAACAATGCGCAACGCGGCGACCACCGTTGCGTCATCGGTGACATCCAGCTGTAAAAACTGCCCGCCCACTGTCGCAGCAGCGGCTTCACCGCTGGCGCCATTGCGCGCCCCGATGTAAACGGTGTGACCGAGTTCGACTAATCGACGGGCCGTCTCGTAGCCGAGCCCCTTATTGGCACCAGTAATAAGAGTCACTGTCATGGTTCCTTCTCCTCATCGGTGGCATTCAGGGGACGACAGCGTGGTGTATGGAACCTAAGGGGCACAATACGAACCGGCAACGCGTCATGGACGGGCCCTTAGCTCACCTCGCAGAAAGCGAATGGCGCACCTCATACGCCCCCGCACGGTGCCGAGTTCCCATTGAACTACCGAGTCAGCGCTTCATCCAGGCGTGCTGGCGAGGACAGTGTCGATTTGCGAGAAGACCATGCACATCCCTTCTTCGACTCCCGTGGCAAGTACTTCTTCCATGCCCGCTAGGGAGTCGAAGCGAGTGTGAATGGCCATTATTGCGCCGCCGCCGTCTTTCTCGCCGATGGTGATGATAAATCCCGTCATCGCATTCCCGTCATTCGGGCGGCCGTTCTCGTCAACGTCGGCATCCCGCAACTCCAAGTGACGGGGTGGGTCCGCGGTGATGATCTCCCAGGTACTGTCGAAGCGCTCGCCCTCGTCCCCAGTCATGAAGAAGGTGATGCGCCCGCCGGCCCGCAGGTCGTGGTCGACGACGGTCGCCGGGGAGCCAGGGGGTCCCCACCAGCGCTCGAACTGGCGGGGGTCAGCCCACAGCTGCCACGCTCGTTCGACGGTGGCATCGAGGTCTGCCACCACCGTCATGGTCAAGGATTCAAAGTCCTTCTCGACGCTCGTCACGCCCATTACTTGCCTCCATTGGTTTGTTTCTCGGTTGCCAAGAGGTCGTCGATCCGGTCCACTCGCGCCCGCCACAGCGCCTCAATGCCATCCAGAAGCATTCGGGCCCGCTGCACGGTGTCGACATCAGTGCGAACGAGCCGCTCACGGCCCTGCCGCTCCTTGGTGATAAGCCCGGCGTCTTCAAGCACGGCCACATGTTTTTGCACAGCGGCAAAACTCATCGGGTAGCGCTCTGCCAACGCCGACACGCAGTACTTACCCCCCACGGCGAGGGTAAGGATGTCGCGCCGGGTCCTGTCGGCCAGGGCATGAAAGATGCGGTCGACCTCTGCGTCGGACAACTGAGCTACAACCATCTGGTTGTACGTTAGCGGACAAGGATGCAGCACACAAATTCTCGACATGGACCGAATCTGGCCAGCGAGTGGGCGCTGAGGGACTCGAACCCCCGGCCTGCTGCTTGTAAGGCAGCTGCTCTAACCAACTGAGCTAAGCGCCCGGGCCCCGATAGGGGGCAGGACAACAGCGTAGGTGAGGCTGGAGTATTGATCTCCCGCCAGAATTAGCGGAAGAGGACGTCAGAGAAAATTTTGCTCCAGGGACGGGCCAGCGTACGGAGTTCGGCACAGGCGTCCTCGCCGAGAGCGGCATAGGGGGCGGCGGCCAAAATGTCAGTTTGGTCTTCGATTTCCAGGCGTTGGGCGGCACCCCAATCGGTGAGCTTTGGATCGTCCCCCTCGGTGACCCAGCCCCGTTGGCGCATGGAATCGACAGCTGCATCCCACTGGGGTGCGGACCACCCTCGCGAAGAGCGGAGCAGATGAGCCGGCACATCGCCGGCCGCAGCATGCGTGATGAGTGCGTCAATGCCCGAGAGGCCGTGAGTGACCAGCAACGCAATGTGCGCGTCGCCCCGGAACTCTCGCAGGATGGACTGTCCGTGCCACAGCACCAAATGCGGTTGCTCAGGCCACGGCAAGTTGGCGTGTCCTGCTCCCAATGGTCGACCCTCCATGTTGGTAGACGCATCCATGGCCAGATGCCGGGCAATCTCGGCCGCTCGAGACATCTCCTTTGAAGCCAACACCTCGTCACCCAGCAAGCGGCGGCAGGCCCCATCGGCGGCAGCGAAGCGCGCCGCGACCAGTTGCTCTGGCGTCGTGAGCGTCCACGCCTTTGGAATGGCCGAATGGATCAGTTCCGGATTGAAATTGAAGAAGGTGGCGATGACCACTTCGGCTGCAACGGCACCCATGGGCGCCGAACGCGACGAGAAATACCCATCTCGTCCTTCAATGCCCAACGCGGCGTAGGCCTCTGCGGCCTCGGGCACGAAGTAGATCATCCCGTGCAACGGCTCAACAGTGCGCCAAGTCTTGCGGGCCAAGAGTGCTTGTTCTGGTGTGGTCATAGCTTCTGCTCCTTTACGAGTCGTTCCGTGAGTTGCCGAGTGGCCGACACCACAGGTCGACGCGGGGTGTCATTGCGCACGACCAGATCAGCTCCACCACGATCAGCGCTGATGGCACCGGCTTCGTGGGCGATGAGCATGCCGGCCAAGTAATCCCACCCGTAAAGGGTGCTTGAACCCACCACCATGTAAGCGTCCAGCATGCCCTCGGCCACGGCGCAGAATTCCAGGGCGGCCGCTCCGAGGGTTCGGAACTGAGCCCAACCCGGGTGGGTGCCGGGGAAGCCCGAAATCCCCACGATGGCCGACGACAGGTCGGTGCAGCCAGAAGGCGAAATGGTCTGACCGTCCTTGCGGGCGCCGCCGCCTCTGATGGCGTCGTATCGGGTGCCAGTGGCCTGATTCGTGACCAGTCCCACCAGAGGGCCATCGGCGTCGAGCACGCACACGCTGGTGCAGTAGAACGGAATGCGGCGATGAGCATTGGTGGACCCGTCGACCGGGTCGATGATGGCGAGCAGTGGTGCGTCGGAGGGTCCGGTCAGGGCGGATTCCTCTGAATACACGGCCAGCCCGGCTCCGTGCAGGATGGGCAGGGCGGCAGCATCTGCAGCCAGATCGAGGCGGTACTGGCCTGGGCGCGTCCCGGCAGGACCCCAATCGTCCAGATGGTCAAGGGCGCTGCGGACGGCCGCCACCACCTCGTCGAGCACTTGCAGCAACCGGGCCTCGTCCACGGGTCACGAACCATACTGGCCATTAGGCTCCCCCATCTGTGGCAGCCATTGACGTCGCCGGATACGTGGCGGACTTGAAAGATCATTCTGTGGACCATGGATTTCACGTCCATGACGAGCGGCATTTTGTGGAGACCTATTCCCTGCGCCAGGTCTGGGAGGTCGACCTGCACCCGGAGGAAGGCTGCGGCGGACCACTCGACCTGCATTTGGCCCTCGACGTCGATCCCCGAGTACTGCTGTCCTTCGAAGACGCAGTGGTGCTCCTGGCCGATGAAGAAGAGCCGCCGGACGAGTTCCACTTCCCCCTGACGTTCACGTGGGCCCTTCCGCCGCTGCCCAGTGGTCCGGATCTGCTTCGCCTGGCCATCGACCTGGCTGGGGTGGGCGGCATCGACCTGCCGCTGGAAGTCTCGGCCATCGACTCCTTCGCCAACGCCACTGACGGGTCTGAGCGCCGGCTCAGCATCGTCGCCCGCCACCCAGTGTCGCTCTCTCGAGTGCTCAGCGGTGAGGAGCTCCTGTGCGACGTCTTCGATCGGGCGCTCGCAGTCAGCCGGTTCCTGCTCGAGTCCGCCGACGGTTGGCTCAACTGAATTGCGCCGTCACCTGCTCGCTGCCGCCGCATTAATCATGGGCGCCGCGTGCGGTTTCAGCGCCTGTGGCCAACAAGGTGGACAGAACCTGGCCCGTCAGGCTTGCGGATTCGTCCGCATCTCCATTCACGACCTGACGCTGGCTGAAAAGGCTGGGGCGCAGGCGAACAGCGCCAGCTTTCAGACCAAGGCCGAGGCTGAGCTGCGCAAGGCTCTGCCATTGGCGGCCGATGCAAATTCCGACGATGGCTCCTGGAACTCACTCATGACCACCATTTCTGAGAGCGCCACGGTGGATGAAGCGCATTTGGTACCGGCACTCAAGGCCCAGTGCGCCGTGGCCAACACCAACGTCAACGTCAACCCTCAGTCTTAATTGGAGGCTGCGGCTTCAGCTGCTTGAGCCCGTCCCGAGGCCACGATGCTCGGCATGAGGGCGGGCGCCAACACCACACCACCCTCGTCAGTGAAGTGCACGCCATCGGACCGGCGCACCACCGTGCCGTCAACGGTGGAAGTGAATTTCCCGTGGGGACACACGGCGCCGAACAGGTTGACGACCGAGTCCGTCGTCGGGTGTTCTGCGGCCACCTGTCGGACGAGTTTGTTGTACTCGGCCAAGCGGGCCGGGTTGTCCTCGGGCCAAGGCTGGCCGTTGGGCTGCTCACCTTCATCGGTGCAGGGGGCGGTCAGGTACACCATGTGCACGCCGGCCGAGGTGACGAGGTCGGACGTCAGTTCCAGCTGCTTCTTGACGTAGGCGGCGTAGGTGGGATTCAAGATGTTGGTCCACTTGCCTTCGTACTCTCGGTCCACCACTTCCCATCGACCGGCCAGGAGGACCACCACATTGGGGCGGGTCACGAACATGGCGTTCAGCCACTGATAGGGCCAGGGTTGTTGCAAGGCCGGCTCGCTCGGGCTGTAAGGCGTGCCGTTGCACGAAGAGGGCGTCTGGTCGCGCTCTCCCATCAGCTCAACCTCGGGGCCGAACACCACACCGCAACCCAGAATCCCCTTGTCGGAAAGGACGTAGTTGTACCGATCCTGCACAGCCGGGTCGGCCAAGCCCACGCCAAGGGTGAGTGCCACCGAGTCCCCCATGAGCAGTACACGCACCGGCGGGCCGGCCGGAACGGTGGTGGGCGTGGTCGTGGTCGGGCCGCCCTTGGGGTGTGTGGTGCTCCCGATCGTGGTGCTAGTGGTCGTGGTGGTGCTGAGAGTAGGGATGGTCAGCGCGGCCGACGAACCCGTGGTGGCTATCACTGTGGCCAACACAATCACCAACACTCCGCCGGGCACGGCTAACCAGGCCTGCCAATCCTCAATGAAGGTGCCTTGGCGAATGGGCCGCTCAACGTAGTGGAACGACACGGCGGACACCGCAAAAGTCACCAGCACTCGGACGATGAACAGCCAGTTGCCCCCGAGACCCGTGCGCGAGGCGTCCAGCCAAATGAAGATCGGCCAATGCCAGATGTAGAGCCCGTAGGAGATGCGTCCGACATAGCGGATTGGCGCCAATGAGAGGAACCTCGGAATGAGGCTGCGCGGCGCGCCAACGATGGCCATTATGACGCCAGCCGTGCCCAATCCGATGAGAAAGAATCCCCCCTCGTAGGGCACCGACGAAGTGGTCGACGTGGTGGTCCAAAGCACCAAGGAAATGACAGCCCCGGCCAGGCCCATGAGGGCACAAATGAGGCGTCCCCGATTACCCGCAGGTCGCCAGAGTTCACCGTCGTGCATCCGTTCCGACGTCTGTGCCCGTTGGCGCATCAGCACCAGCCCGACGGCGAGGGCGGCCCCGATGAACAGGCATTGCGAGCGGGTGTCTGTACCCAAGTACACCCGGTTGGTCGACCCACCGGGATTGAACAGCGCCAGCATCTCCAGGGCCGACGCCAGCGCAGCGGCGCAGCAGATAGCCAGAAGTACCCTCAGGTTGCGGGTGAGGCGCAGCACACCCAACACCACCAGCGGCCAGATCAAATAGAACTGCTCCTCGACGGCCAGCGACCAGGTGTGGATGAGAGGCGACTGCACGGTGGCCGACTGGGTGAAGTAGTTGGATCCGATCAAAATGAAATGCCAATTGCTGACATACAGCAGCGTGGCCAACGTATCGAGTCGCAGTGTCGGGAACGAGCCGCTGGGTTCAATGACACCGGCCAGCAACGCCACAAAGAGGAGCATGAGAAACAGCGCTGGCAGCAGTCGGCGGGCGCGACGAGTCCAGAACGCGCTGAGCTTGATGGTCAAGGTCTCGCCCCACTCGCCCACCAGAAGCGAGGTGATGAGGAAACCCGAGAGGACGAAGAACGAGTCGACGCCCATAAAGCCACCAGTCGTGATGGACAGACCGCCGTGGTACATCATCACAGCCACCACGGCGAAGGCGCGCACGCCATCGAGGGCAGGGAGATAGGCCAGACGCCGGTGCGGCGTCTCGCTTACCTCAATGTCGGAATCGACCATCCCCTCCACCGTGACCTGTCATGACTGACCCGCTCCGTTTGTCGGGCCACTCATTCTCGCAGACTCACGCCGATCCCAATGGGCATGAAGGCCTGGCTACTCTGATCGATTCTGAGTTCATCCCGCCCACTTCATCGACCCCTCGTACCCCACCGCAGGGTGGCCCGTCGCCGCCGGGTGCTGGCATTTGCCCTGTTCATCGTCGTGGTGGGCACGGGAGTCGTGGTGGCAGCACGGAAATACGGACCGCTGGCTGCGCCGCCTCTCAGCCCGCTCCAGTCCAGGATCGTCTCCATCGCCCAGTCGCAACTTGGCTATACGACTGACCCCGCTGACACATATTGCAACCGATACAGCGCGTATTGGAATGCCGGCATTAGCGACTGTGGCAACAGCAACATGGACGAGGAGTGGTGTGCCGACTTCGCAGCCTGGGTGTGGCAGCAGGCCGGAGCCAAGGTGGACTATGCACTGGCTCCCGGCTATCTCAACTCGCAGTCCGCCAGTTTTTATGTCTGGGGTGAGGACCACGGGGTGTGGCACTCGGTGCATTCCAACTACAAGCCGGCACCTGGTGACGTCGCGGTGTACGGACTCAACCTTTCATCAGTGACAGCACAACACGTGGCCATTGTCGTGAGCACGACGGGTGACAACAGCGCCCCGAACGTCATCAACGGTGACGGCGATCGCACTGGCTTCAGCGTGGTGGAGTTGGGGAAGCATCAAGAGTACGCCGACGTACACGGGCGGGGCGGACGACTGTCGGGTTACGTGTCACCCTTAGGTTCCACCGGTTCGTCTACGGACTGAATGGATGGATTGGTGCTCCCGCCGACGGCACTCTTCTCCGCCTCCTCAGCCGCATAGGCCGCTTCCTCCGCCTGCTGCGCCGCCATGGCCATGACGACCGCCTCAAACACCTTGGCCGCATCCCGCTCGATGTGGGTGCGGGCCAGCAGCAGACAGGCAGTGCCCAAGAAGGCAACGGGCATGATGAGCAGGAAGGCGGTGCGGTAGTTGTTACCGAACTGCTCGGCGATGGCTGACGTCACGATGGGCGCCGCCGCAGACCCGAAGACCACCGACGCCAGATTGAAAGCACCGAAGCCCGCCCCGCGCAGGTGTGCCGGCGCGGCATCTGACAAGCCCGCTCGCAGGGCAGGGACGCACGCTGTGGCGGCCATGAAGCCGAACAACTGGAGCACGAAGATAGGAGCGAATGGCATAGGGATGAACGAGAGCATGAACAGTGCGGCGCTGACGGCGATGCACACCGAAGGAATCACCACACGGGCTCCCATGAACTTCTGCACCCAACGGTCGGCGATCCATCCGCCGATAAGGGTGCCGGGGATGCCTCCGAGGATGGCCAATGCACCGAAGGTGCCGGTAGCCGCCTGCTGCGACTGGTGGAGCTGGTTTTGGTAGAAGTTGGGCATCCAGGTGGCCACAGAGGTGACCACGAACCCCACCACGGAGACACCGACCAGCGCATAGCGCATGGTCGGGAATGTTCAAAATGGTGCGGACGTCCATGCGCAGTCCGTCGACCATGTCATGCACGAACTTGCGAAACCCATGTGGGAAGAGCGGTGGGCTCGCGCCCGTGGAGATTTCCATCTCCTCGCTATGGCTCACATGGGCTCGGTCGGCTGAACCTCGACTGGGTTCGGGCAGTTTCCAGCACATGTACGCCACGATCAGTCCCGGGACGATCGAGATGAAGAAGGCCAGCCTCCAGCCGTCACCGTGAAACAGCGGTCCGATGGCGCCACCGATGGCCAGACCCATCCCCAAGCCCGACAAAGCTCAGGCATTGCTGAATGGAAAAGGCCTTGCCACGGCGTTCCGTACCGTAAAAGTCTGCGATGACGCTGCTGCCCGGAGGGGTCAGTGACGGCTTGCCCGAAGCCCAATGAAGCGCGGATCACCAATAGCAGGCCGAAGGCCGACGTCGGCACCAGGCCGCCCAGGGCACTGATGATCGACCAGGCCACGATCACCACGGCCATGGCCTTGGTTCGGTTCCAGCGGTCGGCCAGGTAGCCGGCCGGCAGAGTGACAATCCCGTTGACCAGAATGAAAGCGGAGAACAGCACGCGCAATGGCGATGTCCCCAACATCGAAGGCGTGCTTGATCTGGTCGCTGGCACCCCGGACGATGTACTGATCCATTTCGTCGATGAGCAGCGTGAAGCCAATCACCCACATGGGCCAGTTAGACACCTTCATCAGACGCGGCGACCGGCTCCGCCGTCATCTCCGCCACCGTCTGCGCTAACCGAGCCTCTCGCCCGACCTCTCTCAGAGCGCCGGGGTGTAGCCGGCCGGCAGGGCGATGGACTTCTTCTCGAGGAACGTCTCGAGCCCTTCAGGGCCGAACTCGCGGCCAATGCCTGATTCCTTGAATCCGCCAAAGGGGGTGGAGAAGTCGATTGGTACTGGGGCATTGAGCATGTAGGTCCCGGTGCGAACCTGTCGGGCTATACCGAGGCCGCGATCGTTGTCGGCGGTCCAGACCGAGCCGCAAAGCCCGTAGTTGGAGTCGTTGGCGATGTCGATGGCGTTGGCTGTCGCCGTCGTAGGGAATGACCACGAGCACTGGGCCGAAGATCTCCTCCTGGGCGATCTTCATTTTGTTGTCGACGTTGGAGAACACCGTGGGTTCCACGTACCAGCCCTTGGGTTGATCCTTGGGGCGGCCACCACCCAGTGCCACGGTGGCACCCTCCTCGCGACCGCTCTCGAGGTAACCCTCAATACGCGCCCGCTGCCGCTCGGCCACCACGGGGCCGACCTCGGTCGCCGGGTCGGACGGGTCACCGACCTTCATGGCGGCCACGCCAGACACCACGGCGTCGACCACTTCGTCGTAGCGCGACCGTGGGGCCAAAATGCGGGTCTGGGCGATGCAGGCCTGCCCGTTGTTCATGATGGCGTTGGGCAAGAGGGTGGGAATGATGGTCGAGAGGTCGGCGTCATCGAGGATGATGGCCGCGCTCTTCCCGCCCAATTCCAACGTGCAGCGCTTCAGGCGTTCGCCACAGAGTCCACCGATGGTCTTGCCCGCCACTCCGGAGCCAGTGAACGAAATCTTGTCCACCCCCGGGTGCTTGACCAGATGCTCACTGGCTTCACGTCCAGCCGGGATCACCGAGAGAACCCCCTTGGGCAGCCCGCACTCCATGAAGATCTCGGCTAAGCGGAAGGCGTCGAATGGCGTCTCGGGCGCCGGCTTGAAGACGACGGTGCAACCGGCCACCAATGACGGTGCCAGTTTGGCGGCGGCGATGAACAGCGGCACGTTCCAAGGAGCAATGGCGCCCACAACACCGACTGGCTCCTTCGTCACCAGCACCTGCGGGTTGAGCAGACCGGTGCGCACTTCGTCGAAGGCAAAGGTGTTCGCCAGGTCGGCGTAGTAGTTGAAGATCATGGAGGGAGCCAGCACCTGCCCCATGGTCGAGAAGGAGATCGGGCGAACCCATCTCCTCGGTGATGATGGAGGCGATATCGCCCATCTCGGCCTGGATCTGCGCCGCCACCTTGCCCACAATGGCGCCGCGCTCGGCTGGAGTCATGCGGGGCCATGGACCACGGTCGAATGCGGTGCGGGCGGCGGCCACAGCCTTGTCGATGTCGGCCTCGGTGCCGTCGGGTACCCGACCGACCACTTCTTCGGTGAAGGGCGAGATGACCTAATGGTGTCGGTGCCCTCCGGGGCGACCCAGTCGCCGCCAATAAACAGACGGTCATAGTCGCGAATCGCCACGGATCCTCCCCAGATGTGTGGGCGCCGTGCGGCGCCCTGCGCATGATGTCCATGCGAACGCTGCAGACAGGGTAGCCAACGGGCACTAGGCACCGACAGCCCGAGGCTGCTCGCGTCAGATTTCGCCCCATTCGATATGAGCCAGGATGGCGCCGTCTTCCTCCACCCAGCCCTTCTCAGCGGCGTAGGCACACATGCCTTGAAAGCCGGACTCCCAGTTCACATCCACCTCAGCGCCGGCCAGCGAGCGCAACGCCCCGGGGTTGACGGCGACGTGCTGCTTGTCGGGTTGGAGGCGGCCCAGACCCGTCGATGCCACCACCGATGCCACGGCGTCGGCATCGGGCTCCCCTACCACCTGCACCGAGAACTGGGTGAAGGCATCGGGCTCTTCCAGGGACACCGAGCCATCCTCGAGACGCACCGTGATGATCACGGGCGCTGACCCTACCTCCCGGCTTTCGCCCGCCCTCGATACACTGCGCCGCCATGCCCGACATCGACCAACGTGATCCCGCCGAGGTTGCCACCATCCTGGCCCGCTGGCTTTCCACCAAGGTTGGTGCAGGTGCCGAGGTCTCGATCACCGAGGTGCAAGCGCCAGCGTCGAACGGCTTCTCCAATGAGACCATCCTGTGTCGTACCCACGTGACGAGGGACGGGGTGACCGAGGACAAGCGACTGGTGGTGCGGGTGGCGCCCACCAAGCACCTGCTCTTCATGAACGCCGACTTCGACACGCAGTACAAGGTGATGAAGGCGGTGGCTGACAGCCGGTCCGGTGTTCCGCTGCCCACCTTGGGCTACTTCGAAGAAGACACGTCATACCTGGGCGTGCCGTTCTTCACCATGGAGCACGTCGAGGGACTCGTCCCTGCCGACAACCTGCCGTACACCATGGAAGGGTGGGTGATAGAGGCCACCCCCGAACAACAGGCAACGATGTGGTGGAGCGGCATTGACGCACTGGCCGCGGTGCACCGCACCGATTGGCGCGCTGCGGGCCTTGACTGGCTTGACGATCCCTCCCGGGGCAAGCCGGGAATAGAGCAGCAGCTGTCCTACTACCGGGACTTCTTGGATTGGGCCGTCAAGGGCGTGCATGTCCCCGTGATTGAGTCGACCTGGGAATGGCTGGTGGCCAACCGGCCCGAGGAATTGGGTGACGTGGTGTTGAGTTGGGGTGACAGCCGCATCGGCAATGTCATCTGGGACGACTTTCGCTGCGCCGCCGTCCTGGACTGGGAGATGGCCTCGTTGGGCCAACCTGAAATGGACTTGGGTTGGTGGCTGTACTTCGATCGCCAATTCTCCGAGGGTTTGCAGGTGCCCCGGCCCGCCGGCTTCGGCTCGCACGAAGACACCATCGCCCGCTATGCCGAACTCATGGGCCGACCCATGCAGAACATCTTCTATTACGAGGTGTTCTCGGGCTTCCGTTTTGCCGTCGTCATGCTGCGGCTCTCGGACCTACTGATGGGCAGCGACATCCTGCCCAACGACTCCGACATGGGCACCAACAATTTGGCCACACAACTCCTGGCCAAAATGTTGGAGCTTCCCGTACCGACCTGAGTCGGGACTTTTCCTCTACTCGGGCGCTGGCCCGTCCGGGGTGATGGCCACGCCGGCGGCGCGTAGGCGATCGCCCAGCCACTCGGCGCTGTTCGGGCCGGCCATGGCTTCTTCCCAGCCAGCCAGGACCTTGTGCATGTTGTCCACCGAGTCGATCTTGGCAATGACCCGCACAATGAGGCCATGGTCCTCCGCAGTCGAGGTTGACAAATGGATCCCACCGAAAGGGTCCCCCCACTCCTTGGGTGGAGGCTCCTGCATCACGTAGAGCTCTCCCGTGTCCTCGAGGTAGTTCAACTCGTAACTGACACCGTGTTGATCGGTCCAGTCCGAACCCAGCTCGATCTCTGCGGAGGGTCGACGCCGAGGATCACCGTCATAGAATTCTTCGATATCCATTGGTCGCAGGTTAACCCCGACCAGAGAAAGCACCGATCTCACCGTCCACGGTCAATCAGCCCGGATTGGGGGAGCGATCGGGGGAGGCTGGGCCGGCAGATTTCGGTCCATGCCCCCCACAACTCGGAACCGAATCCTGGCCATCGAACAGATGAACACCGAATGGCTTGCGCTTGGCCGCTCGGCTCATGCCGTGCGTGTGCTGCATCAGCTGGCAGACCGCGACGAAGCGCTCCACCGGCTGGTGCACGGGGATGATGGTGTGTCACCTCCACCCTGCCCTACTCCGTTTGAGCTCATCGCCCACATGCGGCAAGCCTCAGGACAACGGGGACGCGAGGACGCCGCCGCTCTGATCAGGCTCATGCTGCGCGAAGCGGGCACCGACGGTCTCGTGCCCCGCTTCATCGTCCAGGCGCTCCTTCCCGGGTTGGTCAACGTGGCCGGGAAGCTGAGTTGGGGCGACGGCGGTGACTGGGTCGATGGTTCTGACTTTTTCGGTGAACTGCTGTCCACCGCCTGGGAGGTCGTGGCCGACTGGTCGGGACAGGATCGGCGTTATGCGGTGCTGGACCTGCTCTCGGCCATTCGGTGCCGACTCCGGCGCCAGCTGTTCCGGGCCAAGCGTCATCGTCAGTCGCACGACTCCCTGACCCCCGAGGTGACGCTGAACAAGCTGGCCCGGACCGAGTCCGACCTCGAATTGCTAGCCCGAACATTAATAGAGCTCCGATTGGACGGCATGCGGCCCGAAGAGGTCGAAGTGCTCTACGCACAGCACGTACTCGGCTATTCAATCTCCGAGCTGGCTTCGGTCTCGGGCCGCGACCGTCGTGCGCTCTATGCCCGACGCGATCGAGGCATGCGACGACTCTGTGCCTAGGGGTGCCCAGATTTTGTCGGGCGTCCGTGCATATGGTGTGAACGTGGTTGGAGGGGGACACTTCATCGCGCCGTCTATCCGCGCGCGCCATATGCAGGGCCGCACACATTGGTGGGCCGTCCTGGCAGTCTCGGTCGCCCTGATGGCCCTCGTCACTGCGGCCTCGGCTGGACATTCACTTGGCTCGTTGGTCAAACCGCATGTGACGGCCAACCAACTGCCTGCGCCTACTCCAGCGATGAGTCAAATGACGCATGGGGGCACCACCACCACGTTGGAGAGCAACCACTCGGCCACCGCCAGTGCTGTTCTCGGGCTGCACTCCCAGACGACAGCGGGCCCGTCGACCACCAGCAACCCCGGCACGACTTCAACCACTGCTCCGACGACAGCCCAATCGGGCAACGGTTCATCACCACCACTATCCGGTACTGACCAGATCGATCAGGGCTACCTGAATCCGCCCGAAGACACGACGGCCGTTGAGCCGTTCAGTGGAAACGGACCGATCACGGTGTCGGTGACCTGGTCGGGCTCGACGACGCTGGCGCTCTCTGCGAGCTGCGGAGACGACTCCCAGGATGCCAGCGGGTCGTCGCCCATCGCTGTGACGCTCACCGCTGCCACGGAGTCGTGCCAGGCCACCCTGACGGAGCCATCGTCGGCCACACAAGAGGTCAACTACACCCTCACCATCGGAACGGCGAACAATGACTAAGTCCGCGTCACCCGATGTTCGGCGCACGGTGACCGACGTGGTGGGATCCCTGATGACCGCCCTGTTGGCTTTCGGCGCCACGCCGACCGTCCTGATTGTCGTCGTCGGCAATCCACTCGGTGATGGACTTGGCCACAACTGGACGCACCCAGCTCGAGTGCTGCTGACCACGCTGACCTGCGTGGCCTGGGTGGCCTGGGCCGCCTGTTGCGCGCAATTAGTACGCGACGTCACTGCCCACGTTCGCCACGCCAACGTGGCGAGTGCCGCCTTCGGCCAACGCGTGGCGGCTCGGATCGCCGCCGGCATTCTGGCGGTGAGTGCGCTGGCTTCTCCCCTGGCCCTATCGACCCAATCCGGTGGCACGGTAAGAGTGAGTAGCCAGATCGGGACCCAGACAGCCGCGCATACCCCCACCCATCCCTCACCCCCGCCACCCGCAGCACCGGCACCGGCACCGGCATCGGTGTGGTACGTCGTACAACCGGGAGACTCGCTGTGGACCATTGCCGAGGCTCACTTGGGCGACGGCGCTGACTGGACGGCCATCGCCGCGCTCAACCTCGGTCACGCCATGGGCGATGGGCGCACCTTCGTCGATCCGAGCGTGATCGTGGCGGGCTGGACCTTGCTGCTCCCGATCGAGGCCCAGACGCAACCAACGAGGCCGACAGAAGCCGCTGTGGTGGACCTTGTTCGTCCAGTGCCCACCTTCAGGGAACTCGAGCGCGCCATCGCAGACATTCGTCTCCCCGGGACTTCGGCCGCTCATCTGCACCCGGTCGCCCAGTCCACCCCATCGAAACATGACGCCGCACGGCTCCCTGAACTCGTCGCCTTGGGTCTGGGTGCCATCCTCTGTGCAGCTCTGGCCCGTCGCTCCCGTCGTCAACGGGTGCTGCAGCAACTGGCCGGCAGCGACCCGGGTCCACACTCGTCAGGGGCCGTTGATACTGATGCGCTCCTGTCGCGGTTTGAATCGGTGCCATCCCTTCGGGCCTTCGAGCGCGCCAACGGTCAACTGCGCCTGGCCCTCGAAACGAGACCAGACAAGTCGGCGCCGGCCATACGTGCCATCTGCATCGGCCCATTGGGCGTGGATTTCTGGCTGACCGCCGAGTCGGACTGGGCACCTGGCAGTTTTGCCCTGACGTCGGACGGCTTGGGTTGGCATATCACCCATGACCAGTTGACTTCGTGTGAGCCGTCGCCTCCGCAGCTGCCAATGGCGCTGACCGTGGGTGATGACAACGAGGGCACCTGGCTGGTGCCCCTCTATCCAGGCGCATGCCTACCGTTGCTTGGCGCGGCGGCCGAAGATCTTTCCCGCGCCATGCGCGCCATGCAGGAGTCGTGGTGGTGGTCCGATGCCGTACTGGTCACCGATGACCCAGTTGTCGCTAACGCGGTCACCCCGTCACCAGATCTGACCTCGGTGTTGTTCTTCGGCGACCCGGCTGCGCTGACGCACGGTGCTCGGGAGACGGTAGGCACGGTCACGATCACCGACCAGCATGCGACTGATCTCACCGTCGTGGTCGACTACCGCGCCGCCACGCTGCATCCACTCGGACGGGTAGTCCAACCGCATCTTCTTGCCCTCGGCACCTCGCTTCTGCTGCACGAGCTGGTGGAGACACCGTTGCCGATCGACATCAGAGATGAGCCCGCTCCTCCGATGTTGAAGGGCCCGTTCCCGGACCGCCACAGCCTGCTCACACCGGGCACGGTTGAGGTGCGACTACTGAATGCTTCACCCCACCTGGTTGGCCTACGGGAGGACCTTCCGGCCAACCGGGCCCGACGGGCAGTCGAGCTGGTGGCGTATCTCGCGTTGCATCAACCCGATGAAGTGACCAGTGATCGCTTACGCACGCGGGTGCTCGGCTCGTCCGATGCCGACGCTGCGGCCAAGACGCTCTTCAACATTGCGGCCGCAGCCCGTCGCGCCATGGGCGTGAACGCGCACGGACACGCTCTTTTGCCATCGGGCACGAGAATGGGCCACTACCGGATTGCCGCGGAGGTCACGGTCGATGTACACCGAGCTTGTGACCTGGCCGCATTCGGAAACGCCTGCGAAGACCCTGACACCGCGATGGCTCACCTTCGAGCGGCCCTCGAACTGATTGAGGGAGAGCCATTGGCCAACGTCCTGTCCGGTTACACGTGGTGGGAAGCCGAAGGGCACGGGGCGCGACTGGCCGCCGTCATGGTGAATGCCGCCTGCAATCTGGCCGCCCTTGCGGTCAAGGCAGGCCACTACGATTTGGCCCAGTGGGGCCTGGCCCAAGCCAGGCTGGTCGACCCGTATAGCGAGTCCCTGTCACGGGCAGCCATGCAGGTGGCCGCCGCCGCCGGCGATGCCGACCGCCTACGACGCGAATGGCGGGAGTGCCAGAGAAGAATTGACGAGCTTGATCCGGGAAGCGCGCCGTCGCCCCGAACAGAACGTCTTTACGGTGAGTTAGCTCAGGGCGTGTTAGTCGGTCCCGGTGCGCCAGGTCGTCACGACTAGAGCGAAAGGGTCTTCACCACATCGACGGCCACTCGCTCCATCCGAGCGACGCGACTCCCCTTGAGCAAAATCACGTCGCCTGATGCAAACGGCTGCAGTAACTCCAGCAGCTCGTCGACGTCGTGCGCCACGGGACTTCCGTAGGCAGACGTCTGGTAGCCGATGAGGCTGATTCCGAAGTTGACGGCCATTTCAGCCACTCTGCGGTGCGCCTCATCCGACGTTGGCCCCAGCTCGGCCATGACCCCCAATACAGCGATCCGTCGCGAGGCGTCCATGTCGCGCACTGCCTGCAGGGCCGCTTCGACTGACGTCGGATTGGCGTTGTATGCATCATTGACCACCGTGACGCCACCCTTATGGGTGGACACGTTCATTCGCCACGGCGGCACTTCGGCTTGGGCCAGGGAGGCCGAAACGGCATCGATGGGAACTCCGGCCCACAAGGCGGCGGTGGCCGCGGCCAGCGCATTCGATACTTGATGGGCACCGTGGACGGCTAATGTGACCTGAGTCGGTCCCCACGGTGTGGACATGTGGAATGAGGGCTGCGCCTGCTGGTTGAGGCGGATGTCCTGGGCCATGACATCGGAGCCCGAGGTAGTGCCAAATTTGAGTACGGGTGCGCCAGACCGCTGGGCGATCAAGGGCGTGAAGGGATCATCACCGTTGAGTACAGCGAGTCCCGAAGCAGGGAGTGACTCCACCAGCTCAGCCTTGGCCGTGGCCACCGCTTCCAATGTGCCGAAATACTCGGTGTGGGCCAGGCCAATGCGGGTGACGATTCCGATGGTTGGGTGCGCGATGTCACAGAGTTCGGCGATGTGTCCAGGACCCCGAGCCCCCATTTCGGCCACCACTACCTCGACGTCCTCTTCGGCATTGGCCAAAGTCAAGGGCAGCCCGATCTCGTTGTTGAACGAGAGGAGGCTGGCCTGCGTTTTGAAAGTGGAGGCAAAGACGCTGCGGGTCAGATCCTTGACCGTTGTCTTGCCCACTGACCCGGTGATGCCAACCACGTGGCCTGTAATGCGGGCACGAGCCAAGCGTCCGATGTCGGACAGAGCGGCTGAGGTGTCCGCCACAATGATGGCCGTACCTTGGGTGATGTGGCCGTCCGTGATGTAGGCCGGCGCGCCACTCGCCACTGCCTCGTCAATGAATTGATGGCCGTCGCGGCTGTCCCGGAGCGCCACAAAAAGTTGTCCTGACACCAACGCACGGGAATCGGTAGCCACCCCGTTGCATTCGACGTCTGGCCCTTCAATGTGTCCGTGTAATCGTTCGGCCAGAGCCGACGCTGTAAACCGCATCGCGGAAGCATTTCATACGGCTGCGGTAGATTGACCACGTCTATGGCTGACCGGACCCGATTGGTGGTGCTCTTCGGCGGCCGTTCGGCCGAGCACGATATTTCCTGCATCTCAGCCTTCAACCTGCTCAACGCCGTTGACCCGGAACGCTACGACGTGGTGCCAATCGGCATCACCCGGACGGGCCAATGGGTGCACATCGGTGACCTGTCCATTGAGGCCGCAGCGAAAGTCGGCGCCTTGCCCTCGCCCGATGGGGCGCCGTCGACAGACATCATGCCCTCGGCCTCCATCCCTCCGACCGCTTCCGCGTCGGACACCACCGTGGTGTTTCCCCTCCTCCACGGACCCATGGGTGAGGACGGCACGGTGCAGGGCCTCTTGGAGTTGGCTGGCCTGCCTTTTATCGGGAGCGGCGTGTTGGGGTCGGCCCTCTCCATGGACAAGAGCGCCGCCAAGGAAGTGCTGCAGGCACACGGCATTCCCCAATCGCTGTGGATGAGCCTGCGGGCCAACGACATTGGTCCGGATGTGGGCACCCAGGTGGACCGCAAACTGGGCTATCCCGTCTTCGTCAAACCGGCCAACCTTGGTTCGTCGATCGGAATCAGCCGCGTGACCGAAGCAGACGCTCTCGACCAGGCCATTCGGCTCGCTCTGTCTTATGACGAGTACATCGTCATCGAAGAGGAGGTAAAAGGTCGCGAGATCGAGGTGGCGGTGTTGGGTGATCTGAACCCCAAGGCGTCGTTGCCCGGAGAGATCGTCTGCGACAGCGGTTTCTACGACTTCGAAGGCAAGTACGAGAGCGACGCAGCCAAGCTCCTGGTACCCGCCCCGTTGTCGGACGCGGAAGTGGCCGACGTCCAGGCCCTGGCCATTCGCACGTTCAAGGCGCTGCGGGCCGAAGGGATGGCCCGAGTCGATTTCTTCTACTCCTCAACGCAGGGATTCCTCGTCAACGAAGTGAACACCATTCCCGGCTTCACTCCCATCTCCATGTACCCGATGCTGTGGGAAGCGAGCGGATTGGACTATGCCGCCCTGATTGACGAGCTGGTCAGGCTGGCGCTGGAGCGGCACGAACGCCGGTCCCATTTCAATACCAAACACTGAAACTGAATCACTGCGGGCGCGGTGGACGTCGACGAGGCGTGGTCGCCCGCCGGGCCTCCTCTCTGGCCCGAATGCTCGGCAATATGCGTACGACGTAATAGCCACTGATAAGGGCACAGGCGACGATGATCACCAGCGGCAACGGGTTGAAGTGGTTGTTCACCGACACCGATGCGATGACGGCTAAGAGCCCGAACAACACCACTCCCACCGGCCCCAGGATGCGGAGGGCTCGGACCCGGAACGGGCGGGCGGCATCGGGCCGGCGGGACCGTAAGCGCACTGCGCACAGCGCCGCCACCCCGTAAATCATCGCTTCGAGCGCCGCGCCCACCGCCACCAAGACTTGCCAGCCGTGCGAAAGTGCGACGATCAGTGCCACCACCAGCGACACAACTCCCAGCAGCACCACAGGCACCCATGGCACGGCTCTGTCGTTGAGCTTGGCTAACTGGCGTGGCAGTGCACCCTCGCGGGCCGTGCCGTAGACGAAACGAGATGCGGTGATGAAGCCGCCGTTGAAGGTGTTCAGAGCCGTCACCGCCGTCACGCCGGCCATGACCCACAGCCCGGCGTGGCCAATGGCCCGTTCTCCTAAGTAGAGCTGGGGATAGGCCGATGTCAGTTCATGGTGCGACAGCGTGTGGCTCATGGCCACCGTGGCCAACGCACACACGACGCAGAGGATGCCAATGGCCGCCAGCATGCCGCGCTGGATCGACTCGGGGCGTCGTACCTCCTCTGCGCTGGTGGTCACCCATTCGAAGGCGCTGTAGAGGAACACGCCGAGTGCGATGGCTTCCACCAGATCGACGGGGCTGTGCCCGTGGAGCGGCTCCAGCGGAGTGTGGAGGGGATGACCGCTATGGACCAGCGCCAAGACGGCGATGACCACCGTGGCCAGGACCACCACGGTCGTGGCGACATCTTGGAGGGCGCCGGCCACGGTGACGCCCCGCAGATTGCAAACCACGGCCACGGTCAATAAGCCCATGATCCACAGCGACGACACCCAAGGCGGCTCCCCGAAGGCATGGGCCAATGCGGTACCCACAATGAACGCATCGGATGCGATGACCAGAACGATGGTGGTCATGTAGGTGAAGGTGATGGTCAGTGCCACTCGGTCGTCCATGGCCCGCTGCATGTAGAGACGGATGGCCGCAGCCGTCGGGTACATGCCGTTCAGTTCGCCGAAGAACCCGTAGGCCAGGAGCGCCAGCAACCCAGCCACGAGGATCGGGATCCAGGCTGAGTCGCCCGCCACGTAGGTCACCAGACCAGCCGCAGCCAGGTACTCAAGGGCGGCAAAGGCCAGACCGGTCGACGTGGTGATAACGGTGCGCTGGCCCAGGGCGCGGCGCAGTCGCGGGTGGAGGTGCTGACGTGGTCGTCACGTCCGGATGGCGTGTGGCCTATTGGTCAAGGAATGCCACCATGGAGATGGCATCGATGCGCATCACGTCCTGCTGCGAACCGGCCAGGGTGATTTCCCCTGACATGTACTTCTCCGAGGGATTGAGGTCACCCCAGAACATGTCGCAGAAGTCCTCGCTCGAGCCCGTCACGATTACATCGGGCTGGTCGACTAGACCCACTTCGAGTGCCGACAGCTTCTGGCTCTCGACCCGCATGGTGTAACCCTGGCCGGTATCGGTGGCATTGAAGTGAACCACCCGATCCCATCCCTTGACCATCTTGGCCAGGCGCGGATTGTCGTTGCTTCGCGAGCGCCAGTCGGCGAAGGCCTCACAGAGTTCTTCAGTGGTGGCCACCGCTCGCTCCCTTCAATGCACTCAAGACCTCGTCTGCAGCGCGGAGTCCCGATGAGATGGCGCCATCGAGATAGCCACACCACTCAGTTGCCGTCTCCGTGCCGGCCCAGTGCAGGGTCCCGACCGGATCGCGTAGCGCCGAACCGAATCCGGTGAGGGCGCCGGGTGACGCCATGCCACTGGGCCACCTCGAGTAAACGGCTCACCGGGCCAGTGCTGCTCCACCACTTCAATGGGTTCGCCTGCCTTTGGACCGAAAGCCTGGGTCAGTTCCTGCACTATCTGGTGCCTCCTCGTCTCGGCATCGGCCGCCTCCCACCGGCGGCAGTCGTTACCGGCGATGAAGCCGACAATCGCACCGTGTGCACCATCGTCGGGCGAGTCGTCGAAGGAACTGCTTATGGCTCCCACGTTGGACACGAGCTGACCGTTGAGGCCTTCCTCCCGCCAAAAGGGCGTGTCGTAGAGGGCGTGCACCTTGGTGACCGATCCCATCGGCATGCGCATACAGAGCTGGTCACGCCGGCCCGGCAGCGGTGGCGAATAGGCCAGGCGTGACGTCAGAGCAGGCGACATGGCGATAACAGCCCGACTGGCCGACACGTCGAGGTATCCGTCTCGTTCGTCCAGGCGAGCAGTGACAGTCACATGATCTGGACCGTGGTGAACCGCGGTCACCGCAGCGCCCAGCAGCACACGATCTCCCAGTTCGTTGGCCATGCCGATAGCCAGCTGCTGCGAACCGCCGTGGAACCGGCTCTCCTGTGCACCACCGGTGGTGCGCACCAGATTGCTCATGCCTCCTCCGGAGTGCAGATAGAACAGCGTGAAGAGGAGTGACATCTCCTCTACTTCTGTGCCAAAGACCGCCTTGACCGCGACCTTCACGATGTCGCGACCGAGGCTCGACTCCATATTGGCCACCAAGTGGGAATGGAGCGTTACCGCATCGAGCGCGGCGGCATCCGCAGCGGCCCAGGGCTCACTCAGCGGTACGTCAAAGCTGGCCAAGTCGAGGTCAAGCAAGTACCCCACTACCTCGGCTGCGGCGGCGGGATCATTGGTGGGAATCAGTCCCACGTAGGGCTGCCGCTGGCCGTCACACATGTTCAGTGCCTCACCGATTGTGAAAGTGGGGAAGGTGGTGACCCCCAATTCGTCGGCCAGCGCCGCCAGGTGGCGCTGGGTGGGGCCGATCCACTGCCCACCGCGGTCGATGCGAAATCCGGCCTCGGTAGTGTCGGTGAAGGAGCGGCCACCCACTCGATGGTTGGCGTCGAGCACCAGGACGTCGAGACCCTCCCGAGCCAGCCGGCGAGCGGCCGATAGACCGGCGAATCCGGCCCCCACCACGACCACATCGCATTCTCGGGTTTGCGGTGGCATGCATTTCTCCTCATCGGCTGCTCAGGCCTTGGGCGTTGGAATCGCCAGGTCACCCTACCGAAACGACCTCGGCCCAGATCTCGGAAGCACCCCTTCGGTACGGTGATGCTGTGGCATCCACCTTCGAAGGCGAAGCCTGGGAACTCTTGCCCGGTGCTAGTCGTCTCACCATGGCGCAACGAGCCGCCATCGAGGCCGAGGATCCGCTTCTGTGCGTGCTCGCCGGTGCGGGAGCCGGCAAGACCCGGGTGCTGACGCTGCGGGTGGCCCGGCGTGTCCGCGAAGGGTCTATCGACGCGGATCGGACGCTGGTCACCACCTTCAGTCGCAAGGCCGCTGAAGAACTGCGTACCCGACTGTGGTCGCTCGGGGTCTCGGGAGTGAAGGCCGGTACATTTCACCACACCGCGTTCGGGCTGCTGCGGGAACACAGGGCTCAACGGGGTCGACCCGAACCGCTGCTCCTCCCCGACCGGCGGCGGCTCCTGGCCGACCTGGTCACGGGCGATCCTCGTCGCGTGCGCTCGCTCGACGGCGAGATTGGCTGGGCCAAGGCCCGATTGGTGTCGCCCGACCGCTATGAGGCCGAAGCCCGGAAGGCCAAGCGACGCACTGGCATGAATGTCCAACAGGTGGCCGAAGTCTTCGCTCAATATGAAGCCGAGCGCGCCAGGCGCAAGTTGTTGGACTTCGACGACCTCATTGTGGCGTGCGCCGACGCATTGGCGGGCGACACATCGTTTGCCGACGCCATCCGCTGGCGTACCCGCCACCTCTTCGTGGACGAGATGCAGGACGTGAACCCGGCGCAGTTCCGACTGCTGACGGCGCTCCTTTCCGACGAGCCTGATCTCTTCGTCGTCGGCGACCCCCACCAATCCGTCTACGGCTTCAATGGCGCGGATCCCACGCTGTTACACCGCCTGCCCGAGATATTGCGCGGCACCAAAGTGCTGCGGCTCGACGAAAACCACCGCTGCACTCCTCAAGTCGTCGCAGTGGCGACGGCGCTCCTGCGCGACGGCAACTCACTCATTGGCGAGCTCGATGTGCCAAAGAGCAGTCGGGTCGACGGGCCCGTTCCTAAGGTCCTGTCTCATGACAACGACATCGCCGAGGCGGAGTGGGTGGCGGCTCGGGCCGCCCTTTCTCGCACCCCAGGTCGGCGTTGGTCCACCATTGCGGTACTGGCCCGCACCAACGCGCAACTCCACAAGTTGGAGGCTGTCCTCGTTGCGGCGCATGTCCCATGCCGCGTCGTCGGCTCCGATGCCGGCCCGGCCAGTGACGTGCGTGGCGATGGGAGTTATCGAGCGAGGATGGTGGAGCGAGAGGAGTCCGAGGAACGCGAAGCCGAACGCGACTCGGTGGTGCTCACCACCTTCCACCGAGCCAAGGGATTGCAATGGCCCACGGTCATCATCGTGGGCCTGAGCAGCGGGTTGATGCCGCTGGCCTCGGCCCAGACGCAGGAAGCCATCGACGAAGAACGGCGACTGCTCTATGTGGCGCTGACTCGGGCCGAGGAGGAACTGTGGTGCAGCTGGTCCGCCGGTACGTCCGAAGGAGGCGACTCGCGCCAGCGCAGCCCCAGTCCATGGCTGGTTCCACTCGAGCGGGTCATCGTCCAACTCGAGCGGGAGGCGGCTCCGACGGCCACCTCGGACGTCGCGGCCAGGGTGGCCGAGCTGCGGCAGCGACTGGAAAGCTCTTCGCCTGACCTGACCCGGTAATGTCGGCCAGCTTGCGCATCCGCTGCCGGGGAGGGCTTGGGCCGTGACTGACTTTCTCGAATACCTTCGAAAGACCGTCGGCGATCCTCATGTGGTCGTGGACGCTGAGATCCACTCTGATTACACCCACGACGAGGCCATGACGGCCGAACCGGTCACGCCGCTGGCCGTTGTGTTCCCGTCTTCCACGGCCGAAGTGTCCGACATCCTGCGTCATGCCAACGAGGCTGGCGTGCCCGTCGTCGCCCGAGGCAGCGGCACCGGACTCTCGGGAGGGGCCCGGCCGGTGGCCGACGGCATCGTCATGGCCTTCGACCGCATGCGGGCCATCCGAGAGATTGACGAGGCCAACCAAGTTGCGGTGGTCGAGCCTGGCGTCACCCTGGAAGAGTTGAATGCGGCCCTGGCGCCGCGCGGACTCACCTACCCCGTCTCACCGGGCGAGTCGAGTGCATCGCTCGGCGGAAACGTGGCCACCAACGCTGGCGGCATGCGCGCCGTTCGCTACGGGGTGACCCGGCACCACGTCCTCGGGTTGGAAGTCGTACTGGCCGACGGCACCGTCATGCGCACCGGCGGGAAGTTCGTGAAGTCTTCCTCCGGCTACGACCTGACCCAACTGCTCATCGGTTCCGAGGGCACTCTGGCCGTGAGCACCGAGGTCATCGTCAAGGTGCAACCAAGAATGACGGAGGCCGCGACCGTCCTCGCACCCTTTCCCACCCTGCAGGAAGTAGCGAGCACTGTGCCGCTCATCGTCAGCAGCGGAATTGAGCCGTCCATTCTCGAATACATCGACGTGTTGGCCATGAGCGGCATCACATCGAGCGCAGGACTCGACCTGGGCATCCCTGACGACGTCAAGGCTGGCACGCTGGCGTATCTGGTGGTGGTGCTCGAAGGAAGGGACGCCGCACGGATAGCAGAGGATGTGGAGCGGTTGGCCACACTTCTGGGACAGCATGGTGCGCTCGATGTCTACGTGTTGCCCTCCACGGCGGGCGCCCAACTCATTTCGGCCCGGGAGAAGGCGTTTTTTGTGTCAAAGGCCTCGGGTGCCGATGACATCGTCGATGCCGTCATCCCGCGGGCTGCCATTCCGGGCTATCTGGCGGAAGTGGCGGAGCTCTCGACCACGTTCGGCGCCCTGGTCACGGGTTGCGGACACGTGGGTGACGGCAACGTGCATTTGTCCATCTTCCAGCCCGACTCGGAACTTCGTCACGATCTCATTCGCGCCATCTTCGCCTCCGCCCTCAGGTTCGGCGGCGCCATCTCAGGTGAACACGGCATCGGTACGGAGAAGCTTGAGTACTTCCTCGACACACAAGACGCCACTGCCCTCGCCCTGATGCGTTCCATCAAACAGGTCTTCGATCCGCATGGGATTCTGGGCCCTCATCGACTGCTCGGCATGACTGGAGATCGCTCATGAATGGTGCCCGTTCACTCCTCTCGACCCTTGTCGGCTCTGGAGTCGATGTCTGCTTCAGCAATCCGGGCACGTCCGAGATGCACTTCGTGGCGGCATTGGACGATGTGCCCGAGATGCGAGGCATCCTCACGCTTTTTGAGGGCGTGGCCACCGGAGCGGCTGATGGGTACGCCCGGGTGGCCGGACATCCGGCGGCGACATTGCTACACCTCGGACCGGGGTTGGGCAACGGACTGGCCAACTTGCACAACGCACGGCGAGCACGCACTCCGGTGGTCAACATTGTGGGTGATCACGCCACGTACCACACGCGTTTCGATGCGCCGCTCGAATCGGACATTGCATCCATCGCTCGTTCCGTGTCGGGCTGGTACCGGGTGAGTGCCCGCAGTGACGACGTCGGTGCCGACGCCGCCGATGCCGTCTTTGCTGCATCCGGCCCGCCCGGTTGTGTGGCCACGCTGGTGCTCCCGGCCGATTCGTCGTGGTCCGAGTCCGCCACCGGTCCCTGTGCTCCGCGACCCATTCGGAGGGCCAGCAGCGTGCCCGACGACACCATCGCCGAAGTAGCCAAGGTGCTGCGATCCGGTGAACCAGTGGCACTGCTCCTCGGCGGCACCGCCCTGCGGGAAGCGGGCTTGCGGGCCGCCAGCCGTGTCTGCCAAACAGCCGGAACCAAGTTGCTGGGTGAGACCTTTCCCTCCAACTTGGCTCGAGGAGCGGGCCTGCCGGCCATCGATCGCCTGGGCTACCTCGCCGAGTTCGCCCAGGCGCAGCTGGACGGAATCCGTCACCTCGTCCTCGTGGATGCCAAGGCACCTGTTTCGTTCTTCGCCTACCCGAAAAAGCCCAGCGATCTGGTTCCACAGGGCTGCACCGTGCACACGTTGGTCGAACCGGGAGAGGACGCGGCAAGCGCGCTCGAAGCGCTGGCGGAGGCGATGGGTGCCTCGGCCGACGACGTCGTACTCGCGCCCGCCGTACGACCGGAACGGCCCACTGGAGAGCTCACTATGGAGACACTGGCTGCAGCCATCGGTGCAGTGTTGCCGGAAGGCACCATTGTGGTGGATGAGGGCAACACCGCTGGTCTATTCGTCCCTGGGGCTACCGCCGGTGCGCCCCGCCATGACTGGCTCACCTTGACCGGTGGCGCCATCGGGATGGGACTGCCGGCCGCCACTGGCGCTGCTGTCGCCGCGCCCGATCGCCCTGTTCTTTGCCTGCAGGCCGACGGCAGTGCCATGTACACCCTGCAGGCCCTGTGGACCCAGGCCCGCGAGGGGCTCAACGTAACAACCGTCCTGCTGGCCAACCGGAGCTATGCCATCTTGAATCTGGAACTACAGCGAGTGGGTGCTGATGCCGGCGGACCGCTGTCGCGCCGACTGCTGGACCTGACCAACCCAGACCTGGACTTCGTCTCCTTGTCCCATGGCCTGGGTGTCCCGGCGGAGCGGGTGGAGTCGGCCGAGGCGCTGGTGGTGGCCATGGAGAAGAGCTTCAGTCTGCCCGGGCCATCGCTCATTGAGGTCGCGCTGCCTCAGGGGATGCGTTAAGACCCGTCGAAGTCAACGACCACTGGTGCGTGGTCTGAGGGCTTCTCGCCCTTGCGGGCATCACGATCGACAAAGGCACCCGAGGCCCGTTGGGCCAGTACCTCGGTGACCAGGACGAGATCGATCCGCATGCCTCGTCCCTGGTGGAAATCTCCACCTCGGTAGTCCCACCAGCTGAACACTCCCGGCTGATTGAAGCGACGAAACACGTCCACCAGTCCCCATTCCTGCACCGATCGCAATGCGTCGCGTTCGGGTTGGCTGACATGGGTCATGCCCTCGAAGTGGGCCGGGTCCCATACATCGCCGTCGTCGGGGGCCACATTAAAGTCACCACAGACAGCCACCGGCTCGGTGCTCGCAGTTGTCGCCTCCAGCGTGGCCCGCAGGCGAGCCAACCAGGCCAGCTTGAATCCGTAGAACTCATTGTCCAGGCTGCGCCCGTTCGGGACGTACACCGAGTGGACGCGTACGCCGGCGCACGTCCCAGAGACAATGCGGCATCCGTGCTCATCTTCAGGGACAGCAAATCCCTTGACCACATCGTCAAGTCCGACTCGACTCAGGAGCGCCACTCCGTTCCAGCGACCGTCGCCATGATGGGCGGCCTCGTAACCCAATGCTTCAAAGGTGGCGAAGGGGAACTTGCCATCGTCCTGCTTGGTCTCCTGCAGGCAAAGCACGTCCGGCTGGTGCGTCTCGATCCATTCGGTCACCCGGGGCAGTCGCGCTGTCAACGAGTTGACGTTCCAGGTGACCAGTCGCATCAGACGGCGTCGACGATGACGAACAGAAGGTCAGCCTCACAAGCCTTCTCCCCATTAACGGTGGCAATGCCGTGTCCCTTACCGGCACGGGCTGACATCCTGTCCATGGTGACGTTGAGGTCCAAAGTGTCCCCGGGCACCACCTGGCGCCGGAAGCGCGCCTTCTCAATACCGCCAAACAGCGGAAGCTTGCCGGCATAGCGAGGATCCATCAGGACGGCGATGCCGCCGAGCTGCGCCATTGCCTCCACCATGAGCACACCGGGCAGCGTGGGGCGTCCTGGAAAATGGCCGGCGAAGAATGCTTCGTCGCCGGTGAGCATCCAGCTGCCCTCGGCCGAGAGGCCCGGCTCGACAGCATGGACACTGGTAACGAAGAGGAAGGGCTCGCGGTGCGGCAGGATGTCGATCGGTTGGGGCAGGGGCACGCGCCCGAGGCTACCGAGCGGCGGTGGACTTGGCTGCTTTCTTGGCGGCGCCCCGCTTCTTCGTCGGCGCAGGCGGCACCATGAGTTCGGCCACCCGGCGAGGCGGGTCCAACCCAGACAACACAAAGGACCGGGTCACACCCTTGGTGAGTACCTCGCGGGCCTTGGTGGGAGGAGGGGTGCCCATCGCACTCAATGGGATGTAGCAGTGGAGAGCACCACCCTCGGGGAGCGGCACATCGACCATGGCGCCGTGTGAAGTAAAGGACACCACCTCGCCCTCTACTGTGCTGCCGACCGAGAACGCGGCCACGAAGTTGATGAAGGCCAGAGGCTCGTTCACTGCGGGCAGCGGCGATGCACTGTTCTTCTTCGTTTGCTTGGGTTCGGTCGCTGGCTCTTTGACTTTGGTGGCGACTGCCTTCTTGGTCGGCGCCGCCTTGGAAGATGCCTTCTTGCCGGTGGCTTTCTTCGTGGCTGCCTTCTTCGATGCTTCCGCCTTGGCCGGCGCAATCTTCTTCTTGGTGGCCTTGGTAGCTGCCGCCTTCTTGGTGGATCCCCTCTTGACCGGTGTCGGCTCCAGCGCCTCGGCCACGGCATCGTTGATCGCACTCGAAAGTGCCGGATCAGCCGCCTTGCGAGATTTGGGCGGGGGTGCCGCCGGCACCAACGGCCAGCTGGCGCTTACCTTTTTGGCCGGCGCGCGTTTGGCCGCCTTCTTGGCGGCCTTCGCCAACTCTGCCGCCTTGGCCGGAGCCGATATCGGATCCTTCTTTGAGCGTTTCTCGGCCGTCGCGGCCCGGCTCTTGGGGCCACGGATGGGGAGACGCGGCGTGAAGATCCACCCGACACCGGGCACTGGCTTTCCACCGACCAGCCTTCCGTCGTCGAAAAGCCACGGGTGCTCACCGTGGAACTCTTGGAACGAGTCGTTCGAGACCACCACGGCACCCGTGCGTTCGGCGATGCGCAGCACAAAGGCATCGCCGCGCCCGATAGCCCCGGCCGGTGGTGAGACGACTTCGCCATTCAACATGGCGTCGCGCAGGGCATCTCGCTCGGACTCGTCAATGCGGTGCTCGAACGATGCGTCGACGACCACCGTGATCTGGCCGCCCGGATCTTCCTCTGCGTAGGTGCGAACAGCCTCGTCGAGCTGCGCCAGGCTGGGGAATGTACGTCCTTCGGTGGCGAGGTTGGAGCCGTCGACCACGACGTGGTGTGGTTTAGCCAATGGCACGTTGCAACAGATCTGCCTGCTCCAGCTGATGAAGCGCAGCACTTCCGATGGCCGGACTGGCTGATTCACTGCGGCTCACGTGTCGCAAGCGGAGGCGGTCCGGCAGAGCGGCGTGTAGGCGAGCGTGCACGAATGACCAGGCGCCCATGTTCTCGGGTTCTTCCTGCAGCCAGACCACCTCTTCGGCCTTGGGGTAGCGATCGAACTCAGCCTTGATGGCTGAGACGGGCCAGGGGTAGAGCTGTTCGATCCGGATGATCGCGCTGGCAGTGGCGGCTTCGGCGTCCTGGGCAGCCAACTCGGCCCGGTGGGCAATCGCTTCATGGGCGATCTTTCCGCTGGCCAACACAATGCGCGTCACCTTGTCGGCATCGGTCAGGTCAGTGTCGGGCAGCAAGGTGGCGAAGGAGCCGGTCTCGAGGTCACTGATGTTCGAACGCGAGGCATGAGCCCGCAGCATCGACTTCGGAGTGACCACAATGAGTGGGCGCTTTGGACGGCGCATGGCCTGGGAGCGGAGCAAGTGGAAGTACTGAGCCGACGTCGACGGCATGGTCACGCGCATGTTGCCCCGGGCGCACAGCGACAGGAACCGCTCGAAGCGCGACGAAGAGTGCTCCGGTCCCTGCCCTTCGTACCCGTGCGGCAGCAACAGGACCAATCCGGCGTACTGACCCCATTTGATTTCGGCGGCGGCCAGGAAATTATCGATGATGATCTGTGCCCCGTTGATGAAGTCGCCGAACTGCGCCTCCCAGGCCACCAAGGCCTCAGGCGCCTCCACCGAGTACCCGTACTCGAAGCCCACCGCTGCATATTCAGACAAGAGGGAATCGCGGATGGTGAAATCGCCCAATGGCGTGGCTGTGCTGGACAGTTCGCTGGCGTTTACCCGGGCCAAACCGTCGGCCAGGTGGGCCAGCGGGATGTACTCCTCGGCATTGGAGTAGTCGACCAGCACGGCATGTCGCTGGCTGAACGTTCCTCGACGAGTGTCTTGGCCGGTGAGACGGACGTTGACCCCTTCTTGGAGAAGCGACCCGATGGCCAGTGCCTCGGCCAGGGCCCAGTCGACCTGTCCCGATGTCACCAGTTCGTCGCGCTGGGCGAACTGGCGCTCCAGCTTGGGGTGGATGGTGAAGCCGTCAGGCACCGTGCGCACCACGTTGGCGATGGCATGGAGCACCGCGCCGGATACACCGGTGGCCTCGGAAGGGATCTCCATGTCCGGCAGTTCGTGTACCGGCAGGCTGGTGGGAGCCAGCGAAGGCTCACCCCGGACTTCGTCGAGCACCGTTTGCAGCTTGTTGTTGAAGTCGTCCAACGCCGACTCGGCCTCTTCCAGCGTGATGTCCCCGCGGCGCACCAGAGTCTCGGTGTAGAGCTTTCGCACCGAGCGCTTGGCGTCGATGCGCTGGTACATGAGGGGCTGCGTGTAGCTGGGATCGTCGCCTTCATTGTGGCCGTGCTTGCGGTAACAGACGATGTCGATGACCACGTCCTTATGGAAGGTCTGACGGAAAGCGAAGGCCAGACGGGCTGCCCGCACGCAGGCCTCAGGGTCATCGCCGTTGACATGGAAAATGGGAGCCTGCACCATTTTCGCCACATCGGTCGGATACACCGATGTGCGAGCCGAGGTCGGCGCCGTGGTGAAGCCCACCTGATTGTTGATCACGATCTGGATGGTGCCACCGGTGCGGTAACCGGAGAGACCGGAAAGGTTCAAGGTCTCTGCCACCACACCTTGGCCGGCGAAGGCTGCGTCGCCGTGCACCAGCACCGACATGCACGGGAAGCCGTAACGACCCTCGGACATGGCCTTGGGGGTGCCGTCGGTCGGGGGCGACAATCGATCTTGCTTGGCCCGCGTCATGCCCTCAACCACCGGGTCAACGGCTTCGAGGTGCGACGGATTGGAGGCGAGCGTGATGGGCAGTACCTCACCGGCGCTGCCCGTAAAAACACCTCGTGCGCCCTTGTGGTACTTCACGTCGCCCGACCCTTGCACTGACTCGGGGTCGAGATTGCCCTCAAACTCCTCGAAGATCTCCTTGTAGGACTTGCCCACAATGTTGGCCAGCACGTTGAGGCGCCCACGGTGCGACATGCCCATCACCACTTCGGCCACGCCTGAACCGGCGGCGGCATCGAGGAGGCTGTCCAGGAGAACGATGGTGGACTCGGCCCCCTCCAAGCCGAAACGCTTCTGACCCACGTAGCGCGTGTGCAGGAACTTTTCGAACACCTCCGCCGCATTGAGCCGACCGAGGATGTGGCGCTGCTCGTCCACGTTCATGGTGGCGGGCATGCCCTCGACGTGCTGTTGGATCCAGCGCTTCTGCTCGGGATCCTGAATGTGCATGTACTCGATGCCGAGAGTGCGGCAGTAGGCGTCGCGCAGCACGTGGAGGATCTCATCGAGGGTGGCCACGTCTCGGCCGGCCAACCCGTCAGCCACGAAGCTGCGAGGCAGATCCCAGATGGTCAGGCCGTAGGTGGCCGGGTCCAGTTCGGCGTGAATGTGAGGCGGTTCGGCGTCAAGGGGGTCGAGGTGGGCAATCAGGTGCCCGCGCACCCGGTACATGTTGATGAGGGTCTGCACCCGAACCTGCTTGACCAAACGCTCGTGTTCGCCTTCTTCCGAGCCCTCGGTCGCATTGTGGTCAGGCAGCCAGCGCACCGGCTCGTAGGGCACGCCCATCGACTCGAAGAGTCCGTCGTAGAAGCCATCGGCTCCGGTGAGCAGCGCGGCCACCCGGCCGAGGAAAATGCCCGACTCCGCGCCCTGAATAATGCGGTGGTCGTAGGTGGAGGTCAGCGTGACGACCTTGCCCAGTCCGAGTTGAGCCAACACCCTCGGGTCGGCAGCCTCGAATCCGGCCGGGTAGCCCAGTGCCCCCACACCGATGATGGCGCCCTGACCCGGCATGAGTCGCGGCACCGACTGCACGGTGCCGAGCGTGCCCGGATTCGTCAACGTCACCGTGGTGCCGCCGAAGTCGTCTGGAGAGATCTTGTTGGTATGGATTTTGCGGATCAGGTCTTCGTACGCCAGCACGAACGTCCGGAAGTCCAATGTGTCCGCGTCCTTGATGCAGGGCACGAGCAACGTTCGGGTGCCGTCGCTCTTCTCCTGGTCGACGGCCAGACCCAACCCGATGTGCTTGTGATGCACGATGCCTGGCTGTTCCTTGTCGCCGACTCGCTCGACGAAAGCAGCGTTGAGCGCCGGAACATGGAGCAACGCGCGCACCACGGCATACCCGATCAAGTGCGTGAAGCTGACCTTGGCTCCGGTGGTCCGGGCCAACTGGTTGTTCAGGACCTGTCGGTTGACCTCGAGCAGCCGAGCCGGCACCACCCGCACGCTGGTGGCGGTGGGTACACCCAGGCTGGCCTCCATGTTGGCCACAATCCGAGAGGCCGCGCCTCGGAGAGGGGTCGCTTCGTCAGCCCCGAGTACAGGAGTCGGCGTCGGTGAGGGCGTCGCCGAGACCGCGGCTGGCACGCTGGCCCGCGGCGCGGGAACGGGCGCCGGTCGGAAGTCAGCAAAGAACTCGCGCCAGCTGTCACTCACCGAACTGGGGTCGACCACGAAGCGGTCGTACATGTCGTCCACCAGCCACGCATTGGGTCCGAAGGAACCGCTGGATGGGTTGGACTCTGCCATGAGCCAACCCTACCGGGACCGATTGAGGTCTCGAGGCGGGACGATATGGTCGACCTGCCCATGAGCTACCCCCACGGACTCCACGTCATTGAGCGAGCGGCCGATCACGAGGGTGCCCCCACCGTGGTGCTCGTTCATGGATCGCTAGACCGGGCCGAGAGCTTTCGACGCGTGATGCGACGCATGCCAAACGTCGGGATCGTGGCCTACGACCGGCGTGGGTACCAAGAGTCCCGAGACGCCGGAGTGGTGGACATGGGTGGGCACATGGCCGACCTGATTGAGGTGGTGGCACACATTCGAGACAGCGGGGCCGCGCATGTGTCAGCCATCGGTCACAGCCTTGGAGGCGACGTCGTGGTGGGTGCAGCCATCGCCGAGCCCCGTTACTTCGACTCCATCGGCGCCTTCGAACCTCCTATGCCATGGCTTGGATTCCGCCGCAACCCCGAGGACGGGAACACCCCTCGGACGTGGAATCCCTTAGCCGAGGATCCCGGGGAAGAAGCGGAACGCTTTTTTGGCCGCATGGTCAGCCCGGCTAGCTGGGCACGACTGACCGACGAAGGACGGGAGTCACGGCGGGCCGACGGTCCGGCCCTGGTGGCTGACCTGACCAGCATGCGCGGTGAGGCCCCCTTCGACGTCATGGAGCTCAGCGTGCCGGCCGTCTTCGGTATGGGCGGTATGGAAAGTCAGCCCCACCACCGGGATGGAGTGACATGGCTGGGAGCTCATGTGCCGGGCGCCATGTCCTACGAGATCGCCGGAGCGCAGCACGGAGCGCATCTCTCGCATCCAGACAACTTCGCCAACTTCGTCCGCATCGTCCTGAATCAGGCGCGCCGCTAAATCGGGCAGAGCACTTAGGTCGGAGAAAAGGGTGGCAGCCCCGAGTCGGACAGGGGCGACTCGGCTTCATGGGCCAACGCGTGTTTTGTCCGGCGGGACAGCATTTCCTCGTACTCCAGCCCCTTGCCCTCGCTCTTGATGCCAGTGACGAGCGGGGAGTGGGACAGCGAGACGGCACCCAGGAACATGACCAGCAGCGAGATGGCCTCGAGGGGACCCCAAGGCCCAGACGTACGCAGGCTGTCGCCGTAGAGCGCAATACCGATGAGGATGCTGGCGAGCGGGTCCACCAAGACCAGGGTGGATTGCGACGCTGCCAATGGACCGGCGTGATAGGCGTTTGTGGTCAGGAAGAGGCCGGCCAGGCCAAAGACAATCACTCCATAGGTCTGCCAGTGCCCGAGCATGGTGACCCAGTCCCGGGCGGCGAAGTCACTGACAACCTTGATCAGGGCGGCCGTGAAGGCAAAGGACACGGCGGCAGCCGTGCCGAACATGGCGGCCTTCCAGAAACGCGGCCCCCAGCGGGTGGCCACCACGGCCAGCGCAATGACAAAAAGTGCCATGCCTCCGACGATGCCCCAGCCCAGGTTGGTGGGCACGCGTTGACCACCGCCGGGATCGGCAAAGCAGAGGAATCCGGCCAGGCCGAAGGCGATGGCCGACGCGCCCAGCCATTCCCGCACCGTGATCCGGTACCCGAAGTACGTGCCCAGGATGAACACCAGAAAGAGGAGCTCCATCACCAGGATGGGCTGTACCACCGACAATCGGCCCACGTGGAGGGCAAAGGCCTGCAACAGGAAGGAGCAGACCATGAAAAAGAAGCCCAGCAGCCAGATGCCCTTTTTCAGTGCGTGTGCAATCAGGCTGAGCCGCATGGTCGACTCCTCGGGCGCGTCCTCCACGCCCATGCGCTGGAACACGCTGGTTAAGGCATTGGAGAGGGCTGCAGCAAGGGCAAGTACGTAAACCATCGGCTTGGAAGCGATAGTACCGGCGCGCTCTCTAATTCACTGCAGTTAGCCCTCAGGCAGCCCCAAGGTTGTCGCTATTAGTCGCACTGCCGCCATGCCACGCCTGTTTCGTGTGCGCTGACGGCCCTGGCAACGCTCAACACCATAGAAACCAGCGATCCCGCCGGAAAAAAGTCAGTGCCACTACCGACTTTGTGGCAGTTGCGTTACGTTTACGCAACCGGGTCGATGGGTCGACTTTGGGAAGCGGTGCCGGTCGCCATTCGGGGTGACCGAAATAGCAAGGGAGTGCTATGCGAATGAAGGGGTTGTTTAAGGGGTCCGTGGCGGCAGCCATGGCGGTGGGCGCGCTCACCGCAGGATTCGTCCTGTCAGCACCGGCGGTCACCAGTAGTGCCGCCACGCCGACATCGGCCACATGGGCCGAACCACCGGCAGCGACACCAAACTTCATTCTTCCGTACTACCCAGCACAGCTGTGCTCGGTGGACAATATTGAGCAGTTCCAATTCCTGATGTACCGGCCGCTGTACTGGTTCGGTTCGGGAGCGTCGCCGGTGGTCAACCCGAAGTTGTCCCTGGCCGGCACCAGCCCCACCTATGCCAATGGTGGCACCACGGTGACCATCAACCTGAAGACCTACAAGTGGTCGAATGGTGAGTCACTCACCGGCCAGGACGTCCAGTTCTTCATGAACGTGTACCACGCCGAAAAAGCCGGTTTCTGTGGCTATGTCGCAGGCGACTTCCCCGACAATGTCACCAACGTGACGCACACGGCGAACACGGTGACCTTCACCTTCAACAAGGCCTACAACCAACACTGGATCCTCTACAACGAGCTGGCCCAGATCACTCCCATGCCGAACGCCTGGGACATCAACACTGCCGGCGCAGCCGCCGGCTCGGGCGGTTGCGGCGCTGCCGCCTACGGCACCAATGACGCCGGTTGCGCCAAGGTGTACACCTTCCTGTCCGATGCCGCGGGCTTCAACCCGAATAACCCCAGCGCCGCCAACAACTCACTGTCGACCTATGCGACCAACCCGCTTTGGCAGGTGGTGGATGGCCCATGGAAGCTGAAGTCATTCAACCCTGACGGTCAGGTCTCAATGGTGCCCAACCCTTCGTACTCGGGCCCCGTGAAGCCCACGCTCAAGCTGTTTACCGAGGTGCCGTACACCGCAGACTCAACTGAGTTCAACGCACTTGTCGGTGGCAACCTCAGCGTGGGTTACATCCCGGCCAACGACCTTTCCAAGGGCACCACGAATTATCTGAAGACCGGGCCAAACAACCCGCGCCTTTCTGACTACACGCTGGCGCCTTGGTACACGTTCAGCATCGACTACTTCCCGGAGAACTTCAGCACCACCGCCGACAACGGCGTCCTGGCCAAAATCTTCGCTCAGCTGTACGTCAGGCAGGCACTCCAGTACTTGGTGAACCAGCCGCAGTACATCAACAAGATTTTCAAGGGCTATGCCACGCCGACCTATGGGCCGGTGCCGGTGGTGCCAGTGAACCCGTTCGAATCGAAGTTGGAGAAGTCGAACCCGTTCCCGTACAGCGTTTCGAAGGCCGAATCCTTGCTGAAGGCCAATGGTTGGAAGATCAACCCCAACGGCACGGACACCTGCGCCTCGGCTGGCACGGCCAAGGGCGACTGCGGTGCTGGTATCCCAGCCGGTGCACCGCTCGCCTTCACCGAGCAGTACGCCACGGGTAATGGTTCACTGGTCCAGATGTTCCAGGCCGAGAAGGACTCCTGGTCCAGTGCCGGCATCAACGTCACGTTGAGCGCCGCCACCTTCGACACCGTCATCGGTAACGCCATCGCCTGCCCCAAGGGCTGCGGTTGGCAGGTGCAGAACTGGGGCGGAGGCTGGACCTTCGCTCCGGACTACTACCCCACCGGTGAGGACCTGTTCGAACTGGGCTCAGAAGCCAACTATGGCGACTACAACGACTACGTCAACCAGACGCTGATCAACCAGACCATCGACACGAACGCCTCGCTGGACAACTGGGAGAACTACCTGGCCAAGCAGCTGCCGGTCATTTTCCAGGCCAATGACGCCTACTCGCTGACTGAGTTCAACAAGAACCTCAGCGGCGTGACGCCTCAGAACCCCTACACGGGGATCCTGCCTGAGAACTGGCGGTGGAAGTAACAAGGGAACGAGCAATCGTCCCCGGTAGACCTACATAAGCGGATGCAGCCCCCCGTTCGAAGCCATTTTGCTTTCGGGCGGGGGGCTGCCCGTTTTTAGGGCACGGGTTCTAAGACACCGTGCTCGGCTACATCTTTCGTCGCTTCCTCCAGGCCATTGTCGTTGTCTTTGGCGTTGTTCTGATCGTGTTCCTGATGACCAAACTGATCCCTGGCGGAGAAGCGGCGGCGGCTCTCGGCCCACGTCGTTCACCCCAACAAGTGGCGAACTTCAATCGGATTAACGGGCTGGACCTACCGACGTACGATCAGTTTTACCATTACGTCAAAAACCTCCTTCACCTCAATCTGGGCTACTCCTACAAGGAGAACGAAGGAGTCAAGGAGCTGATCAGCCAGCGCCTACCCAAGACGCTCACCCTGGTCGGCGTTTCCACCGTGGTGGCGTTGGTCATTGCCATTCCGCTGGGCATCCTGCAGGTAGTCCGCCGCTACAAGCCGACTGACTATGCCCTCACGGGGCTGTCCTTCCTGCTCTACGCCATGCCGCCGTTCTTTCTCGGCTTCCTGCTCATCCTCTTCTTCAGCTTCGACTTCCACTTCTTCCCGGTCTCACCGCCGATCAACAGCGGAGCCTGGACGATCCTCACCGATCCGAGAGCCTTCGTCCTCCCGGTGCTGACGTTGTCGGCCATCACCATTGCCTCTTACAGCCGATACATGCGCTCGTCCATGATGGATGCCCTGACCGAGGACTACATCCGAACGGCGCGGGCCAAGGGGGCCAGCAACAACCGTGTGCTCTACGGACACGCGCTGCGCAATGCGCTGATTCCCATTCTCACGCTCATCGGCCTGTCCCTTCCCGCCATCGCCAGTGGCGCGTTGATCACCGAGACCGTCTTCAACTACCCGGGCATGGGGTTACTCACCGTGAACGCCGCCCTCAATGACGACGTAAACACTGTCCTCGGGGCCACATTGGTCATCACCATCTTCACCGTGGCCGGATCCCTGCTGGCCGACATCCTCTACGCCGTGGCTGATCCGCGTATTCGCCTCGGGAGTACCACATGACCATCCACGGCGGCGACGCCATGCGGCTCACGCCAGACGGCCTCATTGCACCTACTGAAGTGCCGATCGAGCCTGCCGGCGGTGACAGTGCCTCGGTCGGCGGGATGGGCCGTCAGATCTTCCAAGTTTTTGTGGAGAACAGGTTGGCGGTCATCGGCCTGTTCGTCATTGTCTTTTTTATTCTTTTCTGCTTTGTCGGCCCGCTCGTGTATCACACCAACCAGACGAATTCGGCCGAATCGCTCAACAACGCCTTGAACGCATCGCCCGGCAAGGGCCACCCCTTGGGCACCGACCTCGACGGTTTCGACATCATGGGCCGCCTCATGTTCGGCGGCCAAGCGTCGCTGATTGTCGGCTTCGCATCGGCGGCCATGGCTACGGTGGTCGGCGTTATCTACGGTGCCGTTTCTGGTTTCGTGGGCGGCTGGCTCGACGCCATAATGATGCGCATTGTGGACATGCTGCTGTCCATCCCAGTGCTGTTCCTGCTGATCGCCCTTGTCACCATCTACAAGCAGTCAGAGGTGTTGATCATCTTGGTTATCGCCTTTGTGAGCTGGCTCATCCCGGCCCGTCTCGTCCGCGGTGAGACGCTGACTCTGCGCACCCGTGATTATGTGCATGCCGTACGGGTGATGGGCGGCTCACGTCGGCGAATTGTGGGGCGCCACATCGTCCCCAATGCCATCGGGACCATCGTGGTGTTCGCCACGTTCCAGGTGGCCGACTCCATCTTGTTGCTGGCTGCCCTGGGCTTTGTCGGTCTCGGTGTGCCCCTTCCGGGCACGGACTGGGGCAGCATGCTGAACCAGGGCGTCGACAGTGCGGTACTGGGTTACTGGTGGGAGATCTACCCGGCCGGTCTCGCCATCATCCTCATCGTCATCGCCTTCAACTTCATTGGGGACGCCCTACGAGACGCCCTCGAGGTGCGGCTACAACGACGTTGAGCTAGGCGGAAGTGCTGGACGCGGTGAGGCTTACTGGCGTCTCCAGGGGGAAGTGGCAGGCCGCAGTGTGATCGGTCCCGAAGGTCGTCATGGCCGGTTCGACTTCGGCACAGATGTCCTGCGCCTTCGGGCACCGGGTGCGGAATCGGCAGCCTGAAGGAGGGGTGATGGCCGAAGGGAGCTCACCCTTGACGGTCAGCTTGCGCTCCGCCCGTGTCGTGACGGTGGCTGCCGGCACGGCATCGAGCAGTCCCTGTGTGTACGGATGAGCCGGTCGGTCGTAGATGTCCGCCGCCGGACCGAGTTCCACCAGCTTCCCCAGATACATCACGCCGATGGTGTCGGCCATGTACCGGATGACGGCCAGGTCGTGCGAGATCATGACATAGGTCAGGTCGTGAGCTTGCTGGAGATCCTTCATAAGGTTGAGGATCTGGGCCTGGATAGAGACGTCCAGGGCGGAGACGGGCTCATCGGCCACCACCAATTTCGGCTCCAACGCCAAAGCTCGGGCCAAACCGATGCGCTGACGCTGGCCTCCGGAGAACTCGTGTGGGTACCGCTCTATTGACTGGGGACTGAGTCCAACCTCGCGCAACAGATCCTTGACCCGTGCCTCTTGCTCCTCTTTCGTCCCCACCTTCTGCACCAGTAGCGGCTCGCCGATAATCGTGCCCACGCGCATACGGGGATTGAGTGAGGCGTAGGGATCCTGGAACATGAGTTGAATGTCCCGGCGCTTGGCTCTCAGGGCTTGTCCCTTCAGCTCGGTCAGGTCGGCACCGTCGAAGTCAATGGAGCCGCTGGTCGGTGGTTCAAGCGCCACCATCATTCGCCCGATGGTCGTCTTGCCACAGCCCGACTCCCCCACCAACCCGAAGGTCTCGCCCCGCCGAATGGAAAACGTCACATCGGACACGGCATGCACCGCGCCCACCCGATGGCGCAGAATGCCGCCGGCCAGAACAGGAAATTCCTTCACGAGGCTCTTCAGGCTCAGGATGGTCGGTGCCGTGGACAGCGCCGTGGTCCGACCGGCTTCCTTGACGCTTGGCTCTTCCGAGGTCCCAGAACGAACCGTCACGCTGGCGACGGCAGGCTCGTGGGTCACCGGGTGGAAGCAGGCGAAGCGATGAACGCCACCCGCATCGGTCAGTGGCGGCTCTTCTGCCCGGCACTGGTCTGTGGCGTAGGGACAGCGCGGTGCAAACCGGCAGCTCGTGATCTCCTTTGAGAGATCCGGTGGCAGGCCCGGGATGGTGCGCAGAGGCTCGTCCCGGTCCTGGTCGAGCTTGGGCACCGAGGCCAGCAACGCCTCCGAATAGGGGTGCCGCATGCGTTCGAAGAGATCAACGGTGAGGGCCTCCTCGGCGATCTTGCCGGCGTACATCACCAGCACCCGGTCGGTTCGTCCGGCGATGACCCCCATGTCGTGGGTGATCAGCACGACGGCCATCTTTAGGCGCTCGCGCAGGTCGTCGATGAGGTCGAGGATCTGGGCCTGAATGGTGACGTCGAGGGCCGTGGTTGGCTCATCGGCGATGAGCAACTTGGGCTCGCAGACCAGCGCCATGGCGATCATCACGCGCTGGCGCAGACCACCGGAGAGCTCATGGGGATATTGATCGAGCCGCTCCGCCGGCCTCGGCATCTCCACCAGGCGCAGCACCTCAAGAGCCCGTTCGCGGGCCTGGTCCTTGCTGATGTCGCGATGAAGCAGCACGCCTTCGGCAATTTGGCGGCCGATGGTCATGGTCGGGTTCAACGACGTCATGGGGTCCTGGGGAATCAGGGCCACTTCGTCGCCCCGGACCTGACGCATCTCTCGCTCGTCCAGTGTGGCCAGATCGCGTCCGAGCAACGTGATGCTGCCGGCGCTGACGTGCCCGTTACTGGGCAACAGGCGCATGATGGAAAGGCCGGTGGTGCTCTTACCGCAGCCGGACTCCCCGACCACGCCGACGCACTCACCTTGGTTCACGGTGAAGGACACGTCGTCGACCGCTGTCACCTCCGAATGCCGCATGTGGAATTCGGTCCGGAGGTTTTTGACTTCCAAGACAGCCGTCATCGGGCCACACTACTGCTGGTTGGAGCCGTGAACACTACGAGAACCCTGGTCACGCCCTCTTTCCCGTCATGGCGACCTGCCAGGGTAGGTCGCTCACATACGACCAACTGCGCCGGTGGATGGACGTCAGGCCGTAGCCGCGCAAGGCGCGCTGATGAGAGGGGGACGGGTACCCCTTGTTCCGCTCGAACTCATAGGCCGGGAAGCTTTCGGCTTGGTCCCGCATCAGACGATCTCGCACCACCTTGGCCAACACAGAGGCCGCAGACACGGAGGCGCAGCGGGCGTCGCCACCCTTGACCGGGCGGACCGTCCCGGCAAACCCCGAGGTGTCGCCACCGCGCAGCAGATCGAGCGGACCATCGATGAGCAGCGCATCCGGAGAACGGCGCAAGCCCTCAAGTGCACGCTGAGAGGCGACGCGCAGGGCCTCTGTCATGCCCCAGAGGTCGCACTCTTCTGGGGTGGCGTGCCCCACTGACCAGTCGTCACACCAATCGGCCACGGCCGGAAAGATGGACTCACGGCGTTTCTCGCTGAGCATTTTGGAGTCGCGCAGCCAGGCTGGCATTGACGCCTCGGTGACGTCGGGGGCCATCAAAGCCACCCCGACAGTGAGGGGACCGGCCCAGGCGCCTCGTCCCACTTCGTCGAGCCCGCCAATCAAATGATGGCCCTCTGCCCGCAGGCAGTCCTCCTCTTGGAGATCGGGCGTTCTCACTGCTCGATCCATGTCAATACGATGGGGGCGTGAGTACTGGAGGGGCGGAGGCACTGGATCCCAACGCGCGGATGCCGCTGACACCGGGCACGGCGGTCGATGTGCGCAACCGATACCAGGGCACATGGGTACGCGGCTTCGAAGTGGCCGAGTTCACCGAAGAGGGCTACCGCCTCCGTCGATTGTCCGACGGCAGTGTCCTCAGCGAACTGTTCTCTCGTGACGATGTCCGTCGTCAACGAAGCCGCCAGGGGTTCTGGTGGCACTGAGTGCAGTCAGTCGCCGGCGGCGTTCCGTACGGATTCGACGAACTCATCAATCGGGATAGCCGACAGCGTCAGTGTCTTCAGGGTGCCCCGGGCGCCCAGGACGAGGGCCACGCGGGCCATCGTCTGCTCGTCGGGAGCATCGAGCACGGTGCAGAAGTCGTAGGGACCGAGGAGCGCCCACTGATTGAGCACCCGCACGCCCATGGCCTCCACCTCGGCGTTCACAGCCTTTAAGCGGTCCGGATTCTCGGTCAGCGTCGACGCGCCATCGGGTCCAATGGTCGAGAGCATGAGGAAAGTGGACATGGCTGCACGCTACCGCAGGAGGGCCGGAACGCTGCCCTCACGGGAGGGCGCGGCGTGTCACCTTCCCCATGGCATTGCGCGGCAAGGCGTCAATCACCCGGAACTCGCGGGGGTGCTTGAACGGCGCCAGTTCCCGAGCGACCAGAAGGGTCAACTCGGCAATGTCCGGAGCCCCATTTCGGCCGACCACGAATGCCACCACCGTCTCCCCCCATTCGGCTGACGGCATGCCGACCACCGCCACCTCGGCCACGGAGGCGTGGCGGCTCAGCACCGCCTCCACTTCAGCGGGATACACGTTGTGGCCGCCTGTGATGATGAGCTCAGTCCGCCGGCCCCGAATGGAGAAGTATCCGTCGTCGGCCAACGACGCCAGGTCACCGGTGGCAAACCACTGGTCGGTGCGGGCCGTGTCCGGACGGCCCCAGTAGCCCCGGAACAGCGACGGTCCTCGCACTATCAGCTCGCCCACCCCGCCGTCGTCCGGTTCGGCCACTTCGGCCTCAACGCCGGGCAGCGGGAGGCCCACCGAGCCGGGCCGTCGGTCCCCCCTCAACGGATTGGAGAGCGTGAGCAACGTCTCGGACATCCCGTATCGCTCCAACACCGACACGCCCTGACGATTGAACACCTGCCAGAGGTCAGGGGCCAGGGCGGCGGAGCCAGAGACACAGAGGCGCATCGCGGCCAAATCGCCCAGCCGATCCGTCTGAGCCAACCGGTGGTACATGGTGGGCACGCCGAAGAACATGGTGCTGGTGGGCGCGGCGTCGAAGACGGCTGTTGGATCAAACCGATCGAACACCAACGCCGATGCTCCGGTCGCCAGAGTCCCGAACAGACCGGCGCACAATCCATGCACATGGAAGAGGGGCAGGGTAAGGATCAGCCGATCATCCGACTGCCAGCCCCAGGCCTGCTGCAGCGACTCCACTCCAGCCAACAGCGACCGATGGGTGTGCACGGCTCCCTTGGGATTGCCCGTGGTACCCGAGGTGTAGACGATGAGGGCGTCGTCATCGGGGCGGGCCGAATCGAGCACCAACGTGCGGTCGATGCTGGTCGGCAGTGGCGTGCCTATGACCTGCGTCACGACATCGGGGTCCGCACCCAAGATGGCCCGTTGTTGTTCCGGAAGTTCGATCGTCGCCGCTCGAGGGCGAACGTCGTGGACCACGTGATCGATCTCGCCGGAGGTCAGCGAGGGGCTGATCGGCACCACGATCGCTCCCAGTCGAAGTGCACCTATCAGCCATGTCACGGAGGCCAAGGACGGCTGGCTGCACCACAGCACCCGGTCTCCCGCCAGTACTCCCGCCCGTTGCAGCGCTGACGCGGTGGCGGCCGTGTCGTCGTGCAGCGATCCACCAGTCAGGACCTGGGATGGATCGCGCCCGTCAATCAGGACAGCGGTATGGGCCTGCCGGCGCCAGTGGTTGGACCAGCGCGTGAGGAGGGTGTCCCCAGTCTCGGGGTCGGTGGGGTGGACCGATGTCACGCCACTGCCGGCTCTGCTCGCACGTCATAGTCTGGCGGGCATGACTGCTCGCCGCATCGCCATCGTGCCCCACACCCACTGGGATCGGGAATGGTACAAGTCCTATCAGGACTTTCGAATGAACCTGGTCGACCTCATCGACACCTTGCTGCCTCTGGCGGAGTCCGATCCCAGCTACCCCTACTTCATGCTGGACGGCCAGATGGCCGTGGTCGACGACTACCTCGAGGTACGACCAGATGCCGAGGAGCGGCTGCGCGCTCTGGCGGCCGCAGGCCGCATCAGCATGGGCCCGTGGTACATCCTCATGGATGAGTTCCTGACCTCGGGTGAGACCATCATCCGCAACTTGCAGATGGGCATTGTCCGGGGGGCTGCCTTCGGTGGCGTCATGGAGGTGGGCTACCTGCCCGACATGTTTGGCCACATTGCGCAGATGCCGCAGATCCTCAAGCTGGGCGGGTTTGAGCACACGGTCATTTGGCGCGGGGTCCCCTCGTCCATCACCAAGACCGGGTTCCACTGGGAGTCGCCGGACGGCTCCACGGTGCGGGCCGAGTACCTCCCCGTCGGCTACGGCAACGGCGCAGCACTGCCCGACGATGCCAAGGCGCTCATCCGGCGCACGGCGGACCACATCGAAGAGATTGGTTCGTTCCTCATCGGCGACCTCCTCTTCATGAACGGCTCGGATCACCTCTTCCCCCAGCCTGCACTTGGTCGCGTCGTGGCCGAAGCCAACGATTTGCAAGACGACATGTTCTTCGAGGTGACCTCCCTCCCTGAATACCTGGCCGCCGCACCAACGGACGGGCTGGAGCACTGGAAAGGTGAGCTGCGTTCGGGCTTCCGCTCCAACATGCTCATGGGCGTCACTTCCAACCGAGTTGACGTCAAGCGCATGGGTGCATTGGCTGAGCGCGAACTGGAGCGCCGGGCCGAACCGCTGTCAGCCCTCTTCCTCCCCGCCTCGAGCTGGCCCACCCAACTGCTGCACCTGGCTTGGAAGGAGATGGTGCGGAATTCGGCGCACGACTCGATCTGCGCCTGTTCGGTCGACGACGTGGTCGATGCCGTGCTCTACCGTTACGCCGAGGCCCGCACCATCGCCGAGGGCCTCACCGCCCGGGCCACCCGCTCCTTTGCGCAGTCGCTGAGTGAGCCGGGCCTCTACGTCCTCAATGCCTCCCAGCGGTCCCGGTCGGGCGTCGTGGAACTGGTGGTCAGCGCGGCTGAACCGGCCGCGCCCGACGTGCAGGTGGTATCAGAGAAGCTGGGTCTGCCCGGTTCGATGGTGCTCGACCACGAGACCGTGCGCACCGTCATGGGCATGATGCAGGGCCCGAAGATCGACGATGACGCCTGGATTCAAGGCATCACCGTCGAGGAAGACGACGAAGGCATCGACATCACCATCGCCGTCGGCATGGAAGAGAAGCCGAATGTGCCCATTACCGCGGTCAAGCGGGACATCTTGACCAGGCTCGGCGCTCGACCCGACGCCGTCGTCCGAGTCGGGATGCAGCAACCACCCATCCGTCGCATCATCGCCCGTGTGGCTGACATCGCTGGCTATGGCTGGCAGGCCTTCACTCCGGCCACGCTCTCGCACCCCGTGGTCGCCAGCGAATCCCCGGCCACGCTCTCCAACGGCCTCGTCAGCGTAGAGATCAACGCCGAGGATGGGACGTTCTCCCTCAATGGCAGGCCCGGTTACGGCCAGTTGGTGGATGGTGGTGATCTGGGCGACTCCTACAACTACTCGCCACCCGGACAGGACAGATTCATCGAAACGCCCACGTCGGTTTCTGTGCGGGTGGTGGAGTCGGGTCCGGTCCGAGCCAAGGCGGTTGTCTCTGCCACTTACCAGTGGCCAGACAAAGTGGACGGCAGCTCCCAGGCCCGTGTGGGTGACCGCACGGCAGACGTGGAGACCGTCATTGAGCTGCACGCCGACGAGCCAGTGGTCAGGGTCACGACCTCATTCGTCAATCCGAGCAAGGACCACCGACTACGGGTACACCTCCCTCTGCCCGAGCCAGCGGCCGTATCGGTGGCCGAGACTCCCTTCGCGGTCGTGGAGCGAGGTCTGACGGTCGAGGGGCGATCCGATGAATTCGGCCTTCCCACCGCTCCGGCCAACCGATTCGTGAGCGCTGGAGGCTTGACGGTGGTGCACGAGGGAGTGTGTGAGTACGAACTGATCGGCATTGCGTCCACCCCCGATGGCGAGAGAGCCAACACCATCGCACTGACCGTGCTGCGCTCCACCGGCATGTTGTCCCGTCTTGGCATGGCGTACCGTCCGTTCCCGGCCGGCCCGATCACTCCGGTCGAAGGGCTGCAAATGACCGGCAAGACGGTGAACTTGCGCTACGCCTTGGCCGTCGGCGTCGACGATCCCTACGCATTGGCCGACGACGTCTTGTTGCCGCTCGAAGTGGTGAGCTCCTTCGGAGGTGGCACCCGGACCGAGTCAGGCAGCGCGTTCACCTTGGAAGGAGCCGAAATCGAGCGCGCTGCGTCGGGAGGGCGGTGCGCTCGAGGTCCGGGTCTACAACCCGACCGACACCGTCACCACTTTGCGTGTTCCCGGCCACTCAGGCTGGTTGGTGAACCTTCGGGGCTACCCCGAGGCGCCGTTCGAGGGCACATTCGAGCTACGACCCTTCGGTATCGCCACCTTCAGACTTCGCGCCGACTGACCGATTGCTGGTGAGTAGCCGCTCACCAACCTCGCGCAGCTCTTCCAGATCGCGCAATACCTCCGACAGGCGCTCCCAGCGCACGTTGCGGCGCCGGTCGGCCGCGACGCCGGTGCCGTCGGCCTCCTGGCCGGCGCGTCCGGCCCACCACAGCTGGACGCGACCCAAGTCCTTCAAGAGCCGCGGTCGCAGCGGTTGCGCCGTGAACTCATCCGGAGCCTCGGCCATCAAAGCGGTGTGGAACTCATCAGAAATAAGCACCGTGCCAGGATTCCCGATGTTGACAATGCGGTGAGCCAGGTTGACCGTCGGGCCGTAGTAGTCGCCGTCTCGCAACAGCACCGGCCCTGAAGCCAAACCCACGCGGACGTCCGACAGCAACTCGTCGTCGGCATAGGCGTCGGCCAAGTCAAGACCGATGCGCGCCGCGTTCGCCACACTTTCGACCACGAACATCACTTCGTCGCCGATCATCTTGACCACGCGCCCACCCAACTGAGTGACGATGTCGTGTGACAGCTCTTCGAAGCGACGCACCACGGCTCCGAGCTCCTGATCGCTCAGATGCTGGCTCAACAGGGTGAATCCCACCATGTCGGCGAAGCCCACAGACAGCACCGGGCTCTCACCGGGTGCTACTCCATCACTGCGCAGCATGATGCTTCGTCGGATGCCAGCGGCCACCTGGCGGCGCCACACAAACTCGAGCAGTCGGGCCATGGCCGGGATAGTGACATCGGCCACGCTGGCGAAGGCGTCGGCCGCCACAATCGGATCGACGTCGGTGCTGACCATGTCCCCCGGGACGAGTTCCGCTTCGGCAATGCGGGCCATCGATGAACCGATGACGCGGGCTAATTGCAGAGCCGAGTCAGTGCGGGCCGCACCCAACGCCTGCATGCCTTGAAAGAGGCGGACGGCCTCGAGGTCGAGATCGGTGAACGACTTTTCGTCGTCGGTCACGTTGGGGAAGCCAAGTGCCCGCCAGAAGCGCTCCAGGATCTGAAGGTTGACCCCGGTGAGCTCCGCCACCTCCACCCTGGTGTAGCGCCGACGCGACGGCACCAGCATGCGGTCGATGACAAAGAGGTCGATCACATTGTCAGCGATGGCCTGGTCGATCTCTTCATCGGTTGCTCCATTGACCCGCAAGAGCTCTCTCACGTGGAGCAGGGCGGCGGCCCGACGGGAATCGTCGATCTCACCCGAGGTATCGCCGTGTGTGCCGAAGAGGCCACTCACGATTGCAAGCCCCGAAGGAGGGTCTCGTCCCATTCGGCCCGCGATGGCCGGTCCATGAGTGCCAGCAGCGCATCTCGGGGCGTACGTCGGCCCTCCACGATGGCCTCGACCTGCTCGGCGATGGGCATTTCGACACCGTGCGACTTGGCCAACCCGACCAAGGGCCCGGCACTCTTCACCCCTTCGGCCACCATATGCATGCTGTTGACGATGTCTTCGAGCGAGCGGCCCTGACCCAGCTCGAATCCCACCGTTCGATTGCGGCTCTTCGGGCTGGCGCAAGTGGCGACCAAATCACCAACTCCGGCCAGACCGCCAAAGGTGAGTACCTGTCCCCCCAGGGCGATGCCGAGACGTCCAAGCTCGGCCAGTCCACGAGTGATCAGGACTGCCCGCGTGTTCTCGCCAAAGCCCAACCCATCGCAAATCCCAGCGGCGATAGCCATCACGTTCTTGGAAGCACCGGCAATCTCGCACCCAACGACATCTGTGCCCATGTAGACGCGGAAGGTGCGTGTGTGCACGAGTGCCTGCACCCGGCGCGCCAGCTCCTCATTGGGTAGGGCCACCACGCTGGCCGCCGGGTGTCCTTGCGCCACCTCACGCGCCAAGTTGGGACCGGTCAGGACTCCGGCCGGCACATCAGGCAACACTTCGTTGATGACTTGCGACATACGCAGAAAGGTGCCGTACTCAATGCCCTTGGACAGACTGATGACGGCCTCGAAGTCCGAAGCAAATGGCTTCATGTCGGTGAGGACGGTGCGGAAGCCGTGCGAAGGTACGCCCATGAAGACGACACCAACGTCGGCGACGGCCTCCTCCAACGACGAAGTGGCGACGAGGTCATCGGGTAGCCGCACCCCAGAGAGGTAGGTCTCGTTCTCGCGTGTGCGTTGTATTGACTCGGCCAGTTCTGGGTTCCGTACCCACAAGTTCGTAGGGTGTGACGCACCGACAAGGCCGGCGACCGCCGTGCCCCACGAACCAGCACCGATGACGGCCACACGATCAGTCATGACGCGAGCCTACGGCGGCCACGAACGATTGCCATTCCCGCCCGTACACTGGGCCGAGTGTCCTCCGGCGTCGTGGTGACCCCGCATTCCTCCTCCATGACGGATCCCGATATGCGTACCGACGCCGTCCTCATCCCGATTAAGGGCTTCTCACAGGCCAAGAGGCGCCTGGGTACGTCAATGACGGACGAAAAGCGACTGCACCTGGTGCGATCCATGGCCGACCGAGTGGTCGCATCGTGTGACCCGCTTCCGGTGTTTGTGGTGTGTGATGACTCCGAAGTAGCTGATTGGGCTGCCGCGCGAGGCGCCACCGTCATCTGGGAGCCAGGACGTGGTCTCAATCGTGCGGTCCAGTCAGGCCTTTTGCAGCTCGAAGAAATGGGCATGCGCTGGGTCACGGTGGCGCACGGTGACCTACCCCAGGCCATTGGAATCGGAACCCTGGCCCCTTTTGATGGCATCACCCTTGTACCCGACCGGGTCGACGATGGCACCAATGTCATGCGCCTGCCTGTCGGTTGTGGCTTCACTTTCTCTTACGGGCCAAAGTCGTTTCAGGCCCACCTATTGGAAGCATTTCGAATAGGGCTGCGCCTGCGGGTGCACAGGACACCGGCACTGGCCTACGACGTGGATTGGCCGGCCGACGTAGAGGGGCTGTCCTCTCCGTAGGACCCTGGAATTGCAAAACCGGGGGCCCGAAGGCCCCCGGCTTCACATGTTCCCGAAGGAACAGCTGGCTTAGCGCCGGCGAGTCGCCTTGCGGGCGGGTGCCCGCTTGACGGCCTTCTTAGCCGGAGCGCGCTTGACAGCCTTCTTGGCTGCTGGACGCTTCTTGGCCGGAGCCCGCTTCACTGCCTTCTTTGCTGCGGGACGCTTCTTGGCCGGAGCGCGCTTGACAGCCTTCTTCGCTGGCGTGCGCTTCTTAGCCGGAGCCCGCTTGACAGCCTTCTTGGCTGCCGGGCGCTTCTTGGCCGGAGTGCGCTTGACAGCCTTCTTGGCTGCCGGGCGCTTCTTGGCCGGAGTGCGCTTGACTGCCTTCTTGGCTGCCGGGCGCTTCTTAGCCGGAGTGCGCTTCACAGCCTTCTTGGCTGCGGGACGCTTCTTGGCTACTGCCCTTTTTGCAGGGGCCTTCTTCTTAACGGCCTTCTTGGCCGGGGCCCTCTTTTTCGCGGCTACTGCCACAGGTGCACCTCCCTAGGAGCATGGTCACTGAATAGAGGTGCAGCCTGCGCCACGTCGATGCCAACAACACATCGTCGCGCGCACTGCCGCACCGATTTCATTGTCATTTGGGATACACGACCGCTCTGAAGTCCGACATGAGTCATGCGATCACTGCATTCCAATTACCCGAACCGAAACGGTTGATTGAGGTGGTGAGGCTTCGCATGTCGCGCGTGTTCGGCAATCCGACATCGTCGCCTCTCGCGCTGCACAGTGTTCCGTCGCAGCACATATCAACCCTCCATAACGCTTCGGGTACGCACATTCTTGGTTGTGGAAGCGCTCAGGTCAAGCATCCTCTTAATTGCGACGACAATTTTGGCTTCGCGACAGACCATTCTCATTCCATGTGCACTCTCGAATTCGACGTCATCGCACGCGCTTTTGTACTGCTGACGCGCCGTTAACTGTCGTGCGTATTGAGATGTTGTCCAATGGATTTGTCGATCGGTCCACGCGACGATCGAAGCCATGCGCGCACCCGATTTCGGTACACCTGAATCGCTTCAACACACTGCGCTTGCAACTCTGACGTCTGCGCACGCACTACGGGGTCAATCATGCGGTATCTACCTTGGAACGCGAGGCGCACGGTGGGTATGGGCCGGTGGGCAACGATCGACAATGGTGTTGGGACCGTCGCGCTCTGGAAAGACATCTTCCCTGGTCATACCCAATGTTTTGTTGGCCGAAGGTCCCGCGGTGACGACATCGACCAAGCCGGATGTGTTGCATTCCACGGCGCGTGCGCGCAACAACGGCGGATGGACGCTTCTGTACGATCCGAGCGGCGAAATTGAGTGCCCCAAGGGTGTTGAACGCGTCGGATGGTCGCCTATCACTGCAGCAGCGACCTGGGACGGTGCTGTGCAGACTTCGGATGCAATGATGCGGGCATCGCGACTCGGATCCGGCACATTTTCCGGGGGTGCAGGGGACAACCACTGGACTGAGCGAGCGAGCGCATTAATGGCCCCATTGCTCCATGCTGCGGCCTTGGAATCGTTGCCTATGAAATTTGTCCTGAAATGGATAGATCGACACGATGGAGCCACTCCGCTCGATATTTTGACCAGAACCGTCGGAGACGAACACACGGCCAGCGACCTACTGGCCGGCATCGTTTGCACCGATAGTCGGGAACAATCGGGCATTTGGTCCACCGCCTCCGGCGTGCTTGCGGCCTATCGGTCCGCCGACGTTCTGGCTTCTACGGAGCTCCCTCCACTCAATGCCGGTCAATTCTGCCGTGGTCGCCACACGCTCTATATCTGTTCGCCGGGAAGGCGGCAGCACCTTTTCGCGCCGCTCGTCGTAGGCGCCATCGCTGATATTCGAGATGCCACCTACGAGCGCGAACGTAGCGGAGAAACCGGCAAGCCCACGCTGCTAGCACTCGATGAAGTGGCCAACATTGCGCCACTTCCGGATTTGCCCGGAATGGTAAGTGAAGGAGGCGGGCAGGGCTTGCTCGTCTTGGCCTGCCTACAAGACTTGTCGCAGGCGCGTGCTCGCTGGGGAGCCAGCGCTAGTGGCTTCCTCTCACTCTTCGGCACCACCGTCGTCCTGCCCGGCATCGCTGACGCCGCCACACTGCGAGACCTCAGCGCGCTGGGAGGCGAGCGCGAAATCATCACCACCACCCTGAGTCACTCGGTGGGCCATCGGGGTCGGCTTCGACCGTCGAGCTCGCAAGGCACCGTGCGAGTGCCCCGCTTCCCTGTCGACGCCATTGCCCAAGGAGTACGCGGACAAGGCATGGTGGTGGGACCCGACAAACGGTTCGGTCAAGTCACGTTGACGCCAGCACACGCCAGAAGCCCGTGGCGTGAGCTGATCGGTCGGGAGGTGCCGTTCAGCCACCGGACGCCCGGCGACCGAGCTCGTTGAGCTCACCGCCCCCGATCCAATTGGCGTTCGACTGGCAGGCGCCAACGCATCCGTTGTCGCACCACCTCCAACTGGCGGCTGGTGTGCAGATGATCGATCAACCGCTCCGTCGAAAAGGATGCTGGAAGAGGAAGTTGAGCGGGCACCCCGAGGGCATCAGATGAGCGAACCTGCCAGCGTGCCCGGTACTGGTCGATCACCCTTGACGTCTCGGTCCATAGTGCGTGCTTCGTCGGATCGACCGGTCTTGGTCCGAGCTCGCGCAGTAGATAACCGCCGGGGACGATCGACCGCAAGGCATGCCTACCTTCGCTGACGCCGACTTCCCCACTGGCCGGCACCCACAGATCGGTGAGTCGCGTCACCTCATCGGCACGGGCACCCTCGGCTGAGGCCGAGGCGAACGCCATCACAACGTCACGCCGTCGGGCCGCCCCATCGGCTGATTGTCGCAGCCAACCATGGAAGAGATGTTCGTCCACCACACGCGTGTCCGACGCACTACGGATGGGACCTTGCACGTCCAGCGCTTCCAATCCCATCCCATGGCCGTGCGCCCGGCGCAGCCAGTCAGCCTCGAGGTCGGCGTGGGAATGCCCCATCTCCTTGCTCGGCCGAGTCACGGTCCATGCCACTCGCCCTCCCTTCTTCGAATGCGTTCCCCACTCGGCCATGTGCCGGCGTATGTCGGCTGAGCGCGAAGAGAACTCCCCCATCAATGCGGCAGGCATACCCGCTATTTCAAATCGACATGAGGGTGATTGCTGCCAGGAGACCCCAAGCCGCTCGGACAATCCCCTCCGCAGCTGGGACTCGTATACGGCAGCCGCAGCAGGCACGTGGGCCCACAGGCCGCGATGGTCGCCGGCACTCCAGCGACCATCGATGCCATGGACCATGTTCGCCATGACTACGTGCGAATGAAGATGCGGGTCAAGGGAGCGGCTCACCCCATGGGTGAAGGCGGCCGCCACCATCCCGGAGGTCGGAATGACCGTGCGCTCGGCGCCCGAACTGCGTCGGGCCGCCAGACCGTGTGCTTCCAGATAGGTCAGGGCGTCACTCACGCTCTTCACATGTGCCGCCACCGTCTCGGCCCCCCACTCCCGTCCACCGAGGCCGAAGATGAGGCTTACTGATTTCGGAGCGGTAAAGGTGAGGTCAAGTCCACTCATTGTGGCCCGATCGGAACGAAGTCGCTGCCCACCATGAGGCACCCGCCCATCGAGTACGGCGCGCAATGCATCGGCATTGATGCTGCCTTGCAGCCCGAGTCCCTCGGCCGCCCGGCCCACCCAGTGGGGTGGCACCGACACTGGCAACTCCTGCGCCAGGTCGCTCAGGTAGTAGTCGACCCCACGTGACGGCAGCGACCGGATGAACAACACGCGGAAGAACGGTCCAGCGGGTTCAGCTGGTGGCGTACACCTCCAACACCCGCTGGGCCGCTCGGGCGGCCAGGTCGCTCAGGTCGTCCGGTCGCACCACCTGAGCGTTCGGCCCGAGTTGGAGCAGCAGGCGCTCGAACCAGGCCATGCCGGCCACATCGAGCACGACATCGGCCACGGCGCCGTCCGCGGTAAGGGACACAGTGCGCACGGGAATGGACTCGGCCACCCACTGGGCCGCACGGTCAACTCGCAGCTGTACTTCGACGGCACCGGGTCCGGGCACGAAGGTGTATTCACCGGCGGCACGGGTGTGCACTCGTGAGCCTGGGGATCCGTCATGAGCCCGCACCGCGCCGATGCGGTCGATGCGAAAGCGGCGTTCGTCGCCGGCCCTGTGGCAGAAGGCATCGAGATACCAATGTCCGTCCATGGTGGTGACGGCAATGGGATCGACGACCCTGGTGGTGAGCTCGTCTCTCGAGGCCGAGTGGTAATCAATCTCGATGGCCTGTCCGTCCGACACGGCCTGGCGTACGGCGGTCAAGTAGCCCGGTGCATCCACGTCGACACCCAAGAGCTCGCGCGACCCAAGTGCCACTTCCAACTTGGTCAACGCCCGGCGGAGTGCGTCGTCATCGGGTCCGGGCACGGTGAGGATGAGTCGGGCCGATGCGGCCACCGCGAAGCCCTCCGCCGCCGTAAGGCGGCGAGGGCGGGCGAACTCCGGCGGCAGGAAAGCGCGGACCGACGTCTCCGAGACCTCAATCTCCATCAGGGTGTCGGGCGTGTACGGCGGCACACCGCAACAGGCTGCCAACTCGAGCTCGTGCACCAATTCCTCTTCGTCAATGTCGAATCGCTCGGCCACCTCGGCGATGGACGCTTCTCCCGTCTGGGCCAACCAGCCGACAATGGCCAGCAGGCGTCGTAACCGATGACTGGTCTGTTGTCCGGGAACAACCTTGTCTGCATTCGGCGCGGTCCCGTCGGACTGCTCTGTGAAGGCCGCGCCGTTGGTCTCGATCACCACCCCTTGGGTGATGTCGGTCAGCCACGTCACCATGTCAGCGCGGAACTCGGGAGGTTCGAGGATTTCGGCGTGTCCGAGCAGACCGAGCACCCACGACCGGATGGCCGAAAAATTCGGTACGGCCATGCGCAGCACGACCGAGCCGTCCTCGTGGCGTGACTCCACTTTGTCCGCTCCGACTTCTTCGGCCACGCGCGGCCCTTCCATCGCATCAACGCGAATACGAGTGACGGTGTCGTCGTCGCCTTCGCTGCGCCAGGGGTCTCGCGGGAGGGCGCCGCGAATGTCGATGCCCTCGGGAATGGCCTCGGGATCTGGCTCATGGAGGCGCACGCCACCCACAATGCGGTCCACTCTGAACGTACGGATATCGAGACGATCCAAGTCCCATGACACCAGATACCAATGGCCGAAGCGAAACCACAGACCGGCGGGGACCACCTGGCGCTCCGCGTCACGGTGCACGAACGTGGTTCGGGTCTTCGTGCGTACGGCCTCGAACAGGTCGATGAGTGCTTGTGGCGGGTCCAACGTAGCGATGGGTCGCACCTCACCCAGACCAGTGGCACCCAACTTCAACAATGCATCTCGACCACTAGGATCGCCAAGGTGGACGCCGGCGACGGCCAGGTGCAGCGCAACCTGTTCATCTGGCTCCAACGCCAGATCCGGCAAATAGAAGCCGTCCTTGTCGATCTGGTACCCGTACTGTTCCTGACCAAGCAGTCGCTGGGTGCGCACGGGAATGCCTTCGTCGCGCAGCAATCGCTTGTCCCGCTCAAAGGCCTGGCGCCGAGCCGAGTGTTCGTCTGGATAGCCCGGCACTTGATGGGCGATCGAGTCCAACGTGAGTGGGCGCTCGGTGTACAGAAGGACCAGCACCAGGTCCGTCACCCGCTCCAGTCGATCAAGTCCCGCCATCGCGGAGAGCCTACGGCGGCATTTGCCACGTGATCGGCGTGTCCCATCCCTTCGACTGGCACTTCCACCTCTTTTGGACCTTGGCTGTGCCGGCCCTCTTCGCTCTGTACCTAGGGATCACCCGCACCCCTCCGGCGCGGGCCACCCGCCGGCAGGTGCTGCTCTTTGCGTGCGCACTGCTCGTGTGGTGGATCGCCGTGCTGTGGCCACTGGGCGACTTGGCCGCTCATTGGTCGCTGGTGGCTCTCGTGCTCCAGCGACTGCTCCTCATGCTGGCCGTTCCTCCCATGTTGGTGGCCGGCACACCGCGCCCCATCATTGAGCGCCTGACCCGCCCTGCCCCCATTGACGCCATCCTGCGCGTGGCGGTGAAGCCCATACCGGCCATCGCCATCGTGACTGTGATCGCCGTCGGGACGTTGACCACCGGTGTGGTGAGCCAGGCCGCCCATTCCGACCTGGCTCGGATCATCATTGAGCTATTGGTGCTGTCGTCGGGCTTTGTGCTCTGGGCCCCGGCACTCGTGGGTCACCTCCCCGGGACCGCCCGACTGTCCGCGTTGGGTCGATGTGCGTATCTCATGGTCCAGTCCATCGTGCCCAGCTTCTTGTCCATCGTCTGGATCTTCGCCAAACGACCGCTCTATGCCTCCTACAACCACCACGCGTCCGTGGTCGGCATGTCACCCGTGCTCGATCAGCAACTGGCTGGTTTCGCGGCCAAGTTCTGCACCATCGCCGTCTTGTGGACCGTGGCCTTCATCATCGTCAATCGGGGCGGCGTACTCGCTGGCGCCGAGGAGGAGGCCGAGCCACTGTTGTGGACCGACGTCGAGCGCGAGATAGAGCGGGCCGAGCGTCGGGAGCGTCGGGAGCGTCGGCCCGAGACGCCACCCGATTCTCCGGATGACTGAGGTGGGGGCGGTAGCGTTGCCGCTTCGTATGTCGTCGACCTCGAATGCCACCGGACCTTGGAGCATTCCCGACGTCTACCTGCTCACCGACGGCAGCGACGGCCGGGTGGCAGTGCCGTCGCTGCGCCTGGCCTTTAGCGATGGCGGCGTGGCTCTGACCAAGAGCACTGACGAACTGGTGTGGTCGTGCCCCTGGGACGAACTACGAGAGCTCTCGACCGCGGAACGATCGGTGATGCCCGACGGCACCGAGGGACTCGTGGTACTCCTGGCCGAACGCACGGGAGGTCGGCATCGTTTCGTCTTGCCCACCGCAGAACCGGCCGAGCTTGAGGCACAGCTTCGGCAGTTGGCCGTCCAGCAGCGACTCCAAACGAATCGGACCCCGCACGCCGTATCGAGACTGTTGACGGCACTGGTGGTGCTTGGCACTGGAGCAACGCTGGCGGCACTGCTCTTGGCGGCCGCCCACGTGATTCACTTCTGACGCACCAGAGAAGCCGGCTCAGGCCAGCGCAGCACCCCGCAGCTCATCGATCGACAGCTCAGCCGTCTGATTCCCACCGCACTGCGGACAATGCTCGACGTGGCGCCACGATCGGAGTAGCCGCGTCCCCTCAGGGTTGAGCAGCACGACGAACGACTCAGAGATGGGGTCTATCTCCAAGCCGAAGTAAGCACGCCAGGCCGTGGTGGCGGCGTGGGCGTCGAGCGCCAACCCTTTGAGGATGCGGCGGAACCGAAGGCGCTCAGTGTCGAAGATCCATGTGCTGTGACAGGACTCCAGCACAAAGAGCGAATCTGAGCCGGGGGTAGAAGTGGGGGGAACCACGTCGCTGATCATGCCTGATCTATTTCCAGAAACCCTGTCGAATCCACCTCAGGTTGATTGCAAAATGATGACAATTACAAAGGTGCAGCTCACACAGCTATTGGGGTCCGGCATCGTGCTTCCGACCCACCACGTGCTCCCGTTTGGTGCTGAGCTGGCGCAGCGTCGCCCCGAGCACTATGCGGGTGTCGGCCGGATCAATTACCTGGTCCACCAGTCCACGTTCTGATGCGGGCCAAGGATTCAAGAAGGCCTCTTCGTACTCCGATTCCCGCTGCGCCCGCTCCTCGAGCTCTATACCTCGGTACAAAATTTGTACCGCCCCCGAGGCCCCCATGACAGCGATCTCAGCCCCGGGCCAGGCCAGGCAGACGTCGTTCCCGATGCCCCGTGAATCCATGACGATGTAGGCGCCGCCGAAGGCCTTGCGCAAAATGAGGCAGATGCGGGGCACGGTGGCCTGGGCATAGGCGAAGGCCAACTCGGCACCATGGCGGATCATGCCGCGCCACTCCAGATCCTTCCCTGGCAGGAAACCTGGTGTATCCACCAGGCTGACGATGGGGATGTTGAAGGAGTCGCACAGGCGGACGAAGCGGGCCCCTTTCTGTGAGGCCGCTATATCCAGCGTCCCAGCCAGAATTCGAGGTTGGTTGGCCACAATCCCGATCGTCATGCCCCCAATGCGGCAGAAGGTGGTGACGATCTGACCGGCCCACCGGGGCCACAGCTCGCGGAACTCACCGTCGTCTACGACCGCTCGGATCACGTCCCGTACGTCGTAGGTGGCGGCCTTGCGCTCGGGGATCACCTCTCGCAGTTCGGGAGTGGAGCGCAGCACCGGATCGCCCACTGAGGCCACCAGGGGCAGTTCGTCGGTGTGTTGGGGCAGGTATTCGAGCAGCTCGGCCACGGCGCCTTCAACATCTTCGGACTCGACGGCGCACAAGCCGCTGGACTTGGCGTGCATGGCCACGCCGCCCAGTTCCCGCAGTCCGATTTGAATGCCAGTGAAATCAGCCACCATCTGCGGGCCCGAAACGAAGGCCACGGCTTCTGAATTCATGACCACCAGATCCGACATACCGAGGAGAAGGGCGGGGCCTGACACCACCGGACCAATGACGGCAGAGATCACTGGCACCACGCCGCTGCAGCGAGCGATGGCCGCGGCGGCAATACCCCAGCCGTGCAGGGCGGCCACTCCGTCTAGGACGTCGGCACCGCTCGAGGCCACAATGAGTACAAGGGGGATGCGCAGCTGACGAGCCAAGTCGGCCGCGGCCGCCATTCGAAGGCCATCAGCGTGGGACAGAGCACCTCGTCGGGCCGAAGAGGAGGCTCGGGCGATGATGACATTTCGTCCACCCATGCGCCCAATACCGGCCGTGACCGATCCGGACGTGCCTTTGCCGATTCCGATGTGATCGGCGACGCGCGAGCTCACTGCTGCAGAATCTAGGTCCCACGCCCGGCGCAGGATGGCGTGATCGCTACAGGCGGGATTCGGGGCGGCGCCACGGGCCGGAACGGCCGCCTGACTTCTCCCACAGCGCCACGTTCTCCACCGTCATGCTGCGATCTGAGGACTTGCACATGTCATAGATGGTGAGGGCGGCCACGGTGCAGGCCGTCATGGCTTCCATTTCAACCCCCGTGCGATCGACGGTCTCCACCTGGGCCTCCACCTCGACATAGTCGTCGCCGATGGAGAAATTGACGGCAATGGAGCCCACCAGCACCGGATGGCACATAGGGATGAGCTCGGCAGTGCGCTTGGCCGCCTGTATGCCCGCAATGCGGGCTGCGGCCAGCACGTCACCCTTGGTAATGGCGTTGTTGGCCACCAGCGTGGTGGTCTCCGGCAGCATCGACACCTTGCATCGGGCCAGCGCTCGCCGGTGAGTGGGCTCCCTCGGGGTGACGTCGACCATGCGGGCACCGCCTAGCGGGTCGAGATGGGCCAGGCTGCGCTCGGACACGAAGGGACAGTGTACGAGGTTGCCACGCCAGGCAGGAACGGCTGACCCATCGCGGCCTTCGGGTAGAGTTGGCACTCGACCATAGAGAGTGCCAATCGGAGGAGGGACATTGCCGACCTATGAATACGCCTGCACGGCGTGTGGGCACCAGCTCGATGCTGTCCAGAAGTTCTCCGACGACCCGCTGACCACCTGCCCAGAGTGCGGTGGCGCCCTGCGGAAGGTCTACGGGGCCGTCGGGATCGCCTTCAAGGGCAGCGGCTTCTACAAGACCGACTCACGGTCCTCCGGCTCGTCTGGCTCCAAGGCCAAGGACGGCGACAACAAGGAGTCGACGAAGACCGAGACGAAGTCGGACACGACCACCAAGACCGAGACCAAGTCGGACACCTCGACCAAAGAGTCGAAGACACCCGCCTCCACGTCCACACCGGCATCCTGAGGTTCAACTCGCTTCATCGGGGGTAGAGATCCACCCATCATGATGGCCACGGGCTCCTCCCTCTTCCTGGCCATCGTGCTGGGCGTGATTCTGGTTGCCCTGCTGACCGGGTTCCTGGCGGCCCGCTACCGCCAGCGACGACGAGAGAAGCAGGCGCACGCACTCACCGCGCCCTCACATCCGAACCCGAAGGCCGAGCAGAAACTCTCCTAAACGTCCCAGCGAGTTAGGTGCCGCTGAGTTGCATGTCGGCGATGGCCAGCGTCTGGCCCGCAGCCATGCCTGGGAGCCATGTGATGTCGCTCCCAATGGCCACCACTGACTGCAGCATGCGCTGCAGCGTCGAGGCCACGGTGACTTCGCTCACCGGCTCGGCCAGCGCACCACCCCGGATCATGAGGCCTTCTGCACCAACCGAGAAGTCACCACTCACCGGATTCACGCCCGAATGGATGCCGAATACCGACTGGACGTAGAGGCCCTCACCGACCGAGGCCAGTACTGCCTCGGCATCATGCTGACCCGGGGAAAGGACCAGCGCCCGACATCCGGCCGATGGCGTGCCGGCAAAGCCGCCCCGCACGGCCGATCCGGTCGATGCGGTCTGGGCCCGACGGCCCGCCACGGTGTCGAACACAAACATGCGGAGCACGCCGTCAGAAATGAGCACGTTGCGCCGGCAGGCCAGCCCTTCGGCATCGTGCGTCGAAGCGCTGAAGGCTTTGGGATTGGTGGGATCGTCGACAATCGTCACCGATGCATCGGCCACCGATTCGCCCACACGTCCGGCGAAGATTGAACGTTGTTTGACCACGGCTTCACCGGAGAGGGCCGAGGCCACGACGGCCAGCAATGAAGACACCACCCGGGGATCAAAGACCACGGTGCACCGGCCCGAGGCGGTCTTGGCGGCGCCCAGCAGACGCGTGGCCCGCAGCGCCGCGTCCCTGCCCGCCTCGGCTGGGTTCAGGTCCAGCGGTGACCGGCCCACGCTGAAACCGCCGCCGGTTTGCGTGTCGTCACCAGCCGCCGCCATGGCCTCAACCGAGACAAAGGCCGTCGTGCGCCTCGCCGTCGAGCGGATGCCCGATGTGCTCGCCAGTGCCACCTCGACCCGGCCATCGGAGTAGTCGGCCGAACGAACACCACGGATTCTCTTATCGGATCGCACCGCCCGCTCCGTCTCAAGCGCCAGGGCGATCTTCTTGTCCATCGGGGTGGTGGTGACTGCGTCGTGCCACAGTTCCAGCTCGACCGGCACCACCCCGTCGGGCTGGGCCAGAACGACATGGGGGTCGGGCGTGGCATAGCGAGCGTTGTCGCGGGCATCTTGCAGGGTGGCTTCGATCACCGCCTTGTCCAGCGATCCGGCCCAGGCGAATCCCAAGCGGTTGCCTTCCGCCTCGGCCCCTTCGATCACCACCCGGATGCCCACGCCCGAGGAGTCAGCCGATTTCAGCGACTCCACTTCACCCTCGTAGACCACGACTTCGGTCTCACTGCCTCGAGTCACATAGACCTCAAGACCTTCACCCGGTAGGGCCAGATCGACCACCGAGGCAGCCAACTCGTTGAGATCGCTCACTATGCCGTTCCGCCCAACGTGACGCCGGTGATGCGCAGCGTGGCCTGGCCGCAGCCGACGGGCACGCTCTGACCGTCCTTGCCGCAGGTGCCAGGCGTCATGTCGAAATCGTCGGCCACTGCGTCGATTCGTCGAAGCACCTCGGGCCCATTGCCGATGAGGTTGGCATCACGTAGGGCTTCGGTGATGCGGCCGTTCTCAATGAGATAGGCCTCGGTAGTTCCGAACACAAAGTCCCCGGTGGCCGTATTGACCTGCCCGCCCCCCAACTTCTTCACGTACACGCCGTGAGGCGTCTGAGCCACAATCTCGTCGGCATTCTCCGTGCCACCAAGCAAGTACGTGTTCGTCATGCGCACCATGGGCAGGTGTTGATAGCTCTGGCGCCGACCATTTCCCGACGACGTGCGACCCTTCTTGCGGGCCCGCAGCCAATCCCACATGTAGTCGGTGAGCACACCGTTCTCGATCAGCACATTGCGCCCCGGTGCATGCCCCTCGTCATCGACGGCGAAATTGCCCCATTCGCCGGCGACCGTGCCGTCGTCCACCAAAGTCACCAACGGGCTGGCCACCAAGCTGCCGATCTGCCCGGCGTACACCGAAGCCTCTTTGGCCACGAGGTCCGCCTCCAGCCCGTGGCCGCACGCCTCGTGGAAGAGGATGCCGCCGCTGCCGCCAGCCAGCACAATCGGCACTTCGCCCGACGGAGCGGGACGGGCCGAGAGCTTGGCCAGAGCCCGCGCCGCTGCGGTGCGCGCTATGTCGTCCACATTGTGACGATCGAAGATCTCGTAGCCCTCAGTCCGGGCCAGCGACTCATGCCCGGTTTGCATCCCGGTGTCACCGTTCGCCACGCACACCACTGTGAAACGAGTGCGGACCTGATCGTCTTCGGCCAACAGTCCATCGGAGTTGGCGATCAACACTCGGCGCCGGCTGTCACCACAACCGACTTGCACCTGGGTGATGGCATCGCCCATGCCCCGGGCCGCCTCGTCGGCTCGCTGCAAGAGCTCGAGCTTGGCCGCCTTCTCCACCGACGAGGGCAACGTCTTGTTCCCCCGCCCATGACGCTGCGACGGGCCGAGGGCGACGGTGCGAACCTTGCCCCCTCCCTGGCGAGCCACCGCGGCGGCAGCACTGGCTGCTTCGAGCAGGCCAGCCTCGCTGAGGTCGGCCGTGTGAGCGAAGCCTGTGGTCTCACCCACCACCACTCGGATACCCGCCCCCCTCGATCGCCCGGAGGAGAGCTCCTCGATTTTGCGGTCGTCCAGCATGGCGCTCCCCGAGACGCTGTCCTCGGCGAAGACTTCGGCCATGTCCCCGCCCCGCTCCAAGGCCGATGACAGCACTCGTTGCAGCACGTCGCTCTCAATCAGTGAGGTGTCGGTCACGGGCGGTATCGTAATCGCCGTGCCTAAGTCTTCCTCCGAGCTCCAGACGGCTGCGGGGCACCCCCCGCACGCCGGCCTGACCGCACAACTCGAGCTCACGGTGAGCGAGGAGGACACGGCGGAACACTTCCGCTCGGGCAACGTCCCCGTACTGGCCACCCCCCGCCTGATCGCCCTGTGTGAGGAAGCGACCTGCCGGGCTACCGATGGACACCTGACTTCGGCCCAGTCTTCGGTGGCCACCCGCGTGCAGTTCGACCACGTGGCTCCAGTGGCCATCGGCTACGTGGTGATGGCTGAAGCCACGCTGGTCAAAGTGGAAGGTCGGCGCCTCGTCTTCACCGTGTCGGCCGCCCGCCTCGACACCGACGGCGGCGGCCTCGTCGGTGCCGGGCGCGTGACACGCGTCCTGGTGGACGAGGCCGCATTCTTGGCCAAGGCCGGCGCCACCGGCGCATCCTGATCAGTCACCCGGGCACCCGCCCCGGGCGCGACGCCTTGGTCGGATCAGGCCCGATTGTCGCTTCCTTCGTCACCTTCGGTCTCTTCTGGGGCAGTTGGGCCGTCATGGTCTTCAACATCCAGCGCGCCTTTCACCTGTCCGATTCCCAGCTCGGACTGCTGCTGGCATTGGCAGTGGCGCTGGCGGGAATTGCCGGCGCGGTGGCCGGCCACCTGGCCGACCGAGTGGGGGCACGGCGGCTGTTATGGATCTCGCTGTTCACCTGGGCCGTGTTGCTCGTGCTCATGAGCGTGACCCATGACCGCTGGGCCTTTGTCGGTGCCCTTGTTCTGGTCGAGATGGCCGGAGGGTGCATCGATACCGGCATGAATGCGGAGGTCACCCATCGGCTGGACGGGCAGCCGGGTGCCCTCGTCCGTTTCCATTCCCTCTTCAACGGAGGAGCGCTGACCGGTGCTGCGGCGGCCGGGATCATCATTCATGCCGGCATCTCGTGGCGGTGGGTGTGGCCCGGCGTGGCGTTAGTGGCCCTGACCGTCGGCGTGTGGACGTTGATCACCGACTCAGGGCAAGCCCTGGGTGGTCGGGCCTTGGGTGGTGCGAGTTCGCATCCGGTTCGCCGCATCCGGGCCGACGGGCTCTTGACCCTGCTGGCCGTGTTCGCTTTGGCCGAGGTGACCGAAGGAGGGGTGGACACCTGGGGCGTGCTCTATCTCCGAAACCATCTGGCTACCGGGGTATTGCTCGGGGCGGGAGCGTATGTCGTGGGCCAATCGGTGGCAGCGACGACTCGAGGGGCCGGGGGCCCCGTGATCGGGCGCCTATCGGCCCGGGGTGCGCTGATCGCTGGTGGCTGCATTGCCGGCGGCGGCATCCTGCTCGAATCCGCCTCCCCACTCTCCGTGGTGGCGGCCATCGGGCTGGCCCTCGGGGCGGGCGGTGCCTCTCTGTTTTGGCCCCTGGTTATGAGCACCGTGAGCCAGCAGGCCAGCCAGGTCGTCAGCGCCGTCGGCGCCTTCACCGCAGCCGGTTACATCGGCTGGGTAGCCGGTGCGCCCCTGGTGGGCTGGATCTCGCAGACGTATGGCCCAGAACACGGCTTACAGCTTCTCGCCGTGGCGGCCCTGGCCGTAGCGCTGGTGGCCGTCTTCCAGCGGCGGCGCAGACCGGATCCTGAGCGCACGGGGTAGCGTGGAGCGATCGCCATGATCCTCCAGAGCATCGAAACGCCAGCGGACATCAAGTCGCTGACCCACGAACAACTGAACGAGTTGGCCGGTGAGATCCGGAACTTCATCATCGAGTCGGTCACCACCACTGGAGGCCATCTCGGATCCAACCTCGGTGCCGTCGAGTTGACCTTGGCCGTACACCGCGTCTTCGATTCACCCCGTGACATCATCCTGTGGGACACGGGACATCAGGCCTACGTACACAAGCTGCTGACTGGTCGACGCTTCGGATTCAAGTCGCTCAAGCAGGCCGGTGGCATGTCCGGCTACCCGAATCGAGCCGAATCCGAGCATGATTGGGTTGAAAACAGTCACGCGTCGACGGCTTTGTCGTACGCCCATGGCATGGCCAATGCACTCCTGCTGCAAGGCCAGAGCTCGGAGCGCAGTGTGGTGGCCGTCGTCGGCGACGGCGCACTCACCGGCGGAATGGCCTACGAGGCGCTGAACAACCTCGGGCATTCCGGTCGCCGGGTTGTCGTCGTGCTCAACGACAATGGTCGGTCGTATGCGCCGACGGTGTCGCATTTGTCCCAGAGCCTCACCAGCCTTCGTCTGAACCCGACGTATATGCACACGCGCGAGCGGCTGCGCAATCGGCTACGCGATCTCCCGGCGTTTGGTCCGCTGGCCTATTCCGGTGTGCACTCTGTGGCCAGTGCCCTGCGCGAAATGGTGGCGCCACACACTTTCTTCGAAGCGCTCGGCGTGCGCTACGCCGGACCAATTGACGGGCACGACATTGAGGGGATGGAGCAGGCCTTCACCCACGCCGCCACCTGGGACGGGCCCATCGTGGTCCACGTGTTGACCCAGAAAGGCCGCGGCTACGCCCCGGCCGAAGAGGACGACGTGCAACGCCTGCACGACGTACGGGCCCCCAAATCGCCTGCCCTCGAGAACGCCGTCGGGAGTTCGGCCGGAGTGGCCGTGGGTGGCTCAGGCGTCGGCGACGCCGGCGGCCTCACCTCGCTCGACTCGTCATCCGAGAACTCGCCCATCGGGTCGCCCCACTGGGCTGCCACCTATGGCGATGCCTTTACTCGAGCGCTGCTCGACGCCGCCGAAGAGGACGAGCGGATCGTGGCCTTGACTGCCGCCATGCCCGGCCCCACCGGATTGTTACCGTTCCAGGCTCGCTTTCCGGAGCGCTTCTTCGACGTGGGCATCGCCGAGCAGCACGAAGTGACCTCAGCCGCTGGCATGGCCATGGCCGGTCTACGCCCCGTGGTGGCGGTGTACTCCACGTTCTTCAGCCGATCCTTCGACCAGGCCAACCTCGATGTCGGACTGCACCACTGCCCCGTCACCTTCGTCTTGGACCGAGCCGGCATCACCGGCGACGATGGCCCCAGTCACCACGGCATCCTCGACATGGCGTTGGCCCTCTCCATCCCGGGCATGGCCGTCTTCGCCCCATCAGCCGCCGAAGAGGTGGGTCCGATGTTCCGCACGGCACTCTCGCTTGAGGGTCCGGCTGTCATCCGCTTCCCCAAAACGGCGCCCCGCCATATCGCGCCCAGCGACGTAGGGCACGGACTGCAAGCTCGTCAGCTGCGGCAGGGCGACGGATCGGTCTGTCTGCTCGGTGTCGGCAAATTGGTCGAGTCCTGCCTGGAGGCGGCATGTGTGCTGGCCGCCGAGGGCATCGAGGCCACGGTGTGGGACGTTCGAGTGGTCTCCCCGCCTGATCCGGCCATGCTCTACGATGCAGCGCGGCACCAACTTGTGGTGACGGCCGAGGACGGGGTACGCCACGGCGGGGCCGGAGCGTTCCTCCTCGATGCCATGGCGAGCGAAACACTCAGTGGTCAGGTGCCTGCCACGCGCGTGCTCGGCGTTCCCCGCCAGTACCTAGCGCAGGGCAAGGCCGACGAGATTTTGCGCAATCTTGGACTCGACGGCGCGGGCATCGCCGAGAGCGTGCGGCGCGCCCATCGGCCGGCGGCGGTACATCCTCAGGCCTGATGCTCAGGCCTCAAGCCCGATTGGCTCCGTTCGCTCGCACGAAGTCATTGACGGTGTAATACGCGTCGATGGACTCCCCGGCATCACCCCAGAATCCCTCCAGTACGTCGTAGGCCATCTGACCCTGGTCGACGTAGTGGTTGTTCACGTCAGTGATCTCAAGTTCGCCCCGACCCGATGGCACGAGGTTCGGAATAATGCCGAAGACGTCGGCGTCGTAGCAGTAGATCCCAGTCACTCCGAAATTGCTGGCCGGGTGCTCGGGCTTCTCTTCAATGCGCTCGACCTTGCCGTCGGCCGACAGCACCGGCACGCCGAGGTGGCGCAGGTGCTCGGGCTCGTCGACCGGCGTGAGCAAAATGCGGGCCCCCACGGGATTGACCGCGAAGGCGTCGACCATGGGCTTGATGGAGCGTTCCATGACGTTGTCGGCCAGCATGACGAGCACCGGATCGCCGTCGACGAAGCGCTCGGCCAGTCCAAGGGCCTCGGCAATCCCACCGGCTTGGCTCTGGTAGGCGTAGGAGAGGCGATCGATGCCCCACTCGTGCCCATTCCCCAGCAGGCGCAGGAACTCGCCGGCATGGGTACCCCCGGTCACCAACATGATTTCGTCGATACCGGCCGTCACCAGCGCCTCGATCGACCAGGCGATCATGGGCCGGTCGTAGATCGGCAGCAGGTGCTTGTTGGTGATGCGAGTGAGCGGGTACAGGCGCGAGCCGGTGCCGCCGGCCAGCAGCACGCCCTTCATCGGGCTACCCGCTCTGTCGTGGTCGATCGCATGGGGACTGCTTAGTCGAAGGTGAGCACGCCGCGCGCCACGCGCCCAGCGTGCATTTCGTCCACCACTTCGCTGAACTGATGAAGCGGACGGGTGAGCGAGACCAGCTCGTCCAGCATCAACCGACCCGAGAGGTAGAGATCCACCATCAGGGGGATGTCGTGGTGGGGACGGGCCGATCCGTAGCGGTTGCCCAGCAGTCCACGGTCGACATAGGCCAGCGCGTTGACGTCGACGGACACCTCGGTCCCCCGGGGAGGGATGCCGATGGCCACGGCGTTCCCGCCCCAGTCCAGGCAATCGAGTGCGCTGCGCAGCACGGCCGGGTGCCCGACGCAGTCGAAAGCCCAGGTGACCCCACCCAATGGGAACAGAGCGCCGGCGGCTGAGTCGCGTTTGGCCGGGACCAATTCGCGTACCGCCTTTGCTGCATCGCCGGAGCTGGCATCAACGAAGTGGGTGGCCCCGAACTGACGACCGAGCGCTTCCTTGGAAGCCAGGGTGTCCACGGCCACAATGCGGGTGGCGCCGGCGATACGCAGGCCCTGAATGACATTCAGCCCCACACCGCCCACGCCGAAGACGGCCGCCGTCTCACCCGGACGCACCTTGGCCCGGTTCAGCACTGCTCCGACGCCGGTGAGTACACCGCAGCCGATGAGACAGGCCGACGTGAGCGGCACCTCCTTGGGGATCTTGACGGCCTGGACTTCGCTCACCACCGTCATCTCCGAAAAGACCGAGGAGGCCGCGAAGTTGGAGGCGGGCTCACCCTTGTAGGTAAAAGGGGTGGAGATGTTGCCCAGCGAGCTCTTGCACCAGGTGGGGTGCCCGGTGCCGCAGGCGCGGCAGGTGCCACAACTGGCCAGGGTGGCGATGACCACGTGGTCGCCCGGCTTGACCGACTTCACGGCCGAGCCGACGGACTCAACCACCCCGGCTCCCTCGTGGCCTAGGACGGCGGGAGCCGGAAATGGGATGGTGCCATCAATCACCGATAGGTCCGAATGGCAGACGCCAGCGGCCACCATCTGAATGCGTACCTCGTTCGGCCCGGGCTCACGCACTTCGAGATCGTCGGTGACCTCCACGCCCTCTCCGGTGTAGACGATGCCTCTCACTTAGTTGCTCCTCTCGCTGGTCACCACATGATCTTTTCCATCGGCGTGGCGCTGGCGCAGCTCGCGCTTCAACACCTTGCCGCTGGCGTTCAGCGGCAATGCCTCCATCACCACGACGCTACGGGGCACTTTGTAGTTGGCCATCGCCCCGCGGGACCAGGTCAGCAACTCCCGGCCCCACGCATCGGCTGCGACGAGGTCACTGAGCGCAGGGTGGCCAGCGGGAGGCACGACGTAGGCACACCCCACCTCCCCCATGCGTTCGTCCGGTACGCCCACCACTGCCACCTGCAGCACACCATCGTGACCACGCAACATGGCTTCGATCTCGGCTGGGTAGGCGTTGAATCCACCCACGACGAACATGTCCTTGAGCCGATCGGTGATGGTGACGTTCCCGTCTTTGTCCATCACGCAGATGTCACCGGTATGCAACCACCCGTCGGCATCAATGGTGGCCGTAGTGGCCTCATCGTCGCCCCAGTAGCCCGACATCACCGTGTAGCCCCGCACGACCAACTCACCCGGCTCACCGACCGGGACGGGCGTCCCGTCGACCACGGCCTGTACTTCGAGGCCAGGGATGGCTCGGCCGGAAGTCTTGGAGATGACTTCGGCTGGATCGCCGCGGCGGCACATGGTGACGGTGCCACAGGACTCGGTCAACCCATAGGCGGTGAGCACCGTCGAGAAGCCGAGCTCGCTGGCCATGGCCTCCACCAACTCCACCGGCACAACGGCGGCGCCAGTGACTCCGAGTCGGAGCGATGAGAGATCGTGATGAGCTCGATCAGGGTCATTGAGCAGCGTCTGGTACAGCGTCGGCGGCCCGGGCAACACTGAAATGCGTTCCGAAGCGATGCGCTCCATGACCACCTTGCCATCGAAGACTGGCTCGGGAACCACGGTGGCACCGGCCATGAGGCAGGCCAAAATGCCAGCCTTGTAGCCGAAGGTGTGAAAGAACGGATTGACCACCAGGTAGCGGTCGGTCGGGCCCAGTCCGACGATCGACGCCCACGTCCCGAAGGTGCGCAGTGACTGCGCGTGCGTGGTAGCGGCACCCTTCGGGTGCCCCGTGGTCCCCGAAGTGAAGATGAGATCGGACACGTCGGTGGGGGCGATGGCAGCAGCCCGGGCTTCGGTGACCGACGGGTCCACCCCTTCGCCAATCTTCAGAAACGCACTGAGGCCGACGACCTCGACGCCATCGGGACCACCGCCATCCTCGTCGCCCGTGTCACGCAACAGCACTATGCGCTGCAAGGCACCGACGTCTTCACCCTTGAGCAGCGCGGGATAATCGACACCAAGGAAGCCGCGAACCGAGAGCAGTGTGACGGCACCCGACGTGCGCAGAATGTAAGCCGCCTCACCGCCTTTGAACCGGGTATTCATGGGCACCAGTACCGCACCGGCGCGCAGCGCACCCAGTGCAGCCAGCATCCACTCGGCGCAGTTGGGGGCCCAAATGGCGACACGGTCTCCGGCTTCGGTACCTCCGGCCACCAGGGCCCGCGCATAGGCGTCCACTTCAGTTGCCATCTCGGCGAAGCTCAGCCGCACCTCCCCGTCCACAAGGGCCAGGTTCGCCCCATGGCGTTGGGCGCCATCGGCCACCAAGTTGGGGATGGTGCCCCACGTGAGATCCGCCCGCGGGTCCTCGTCTTTGACCGGCGCGCCTCCGATACCGGTGCTCATGGGTGCTGGCTGCTCACGGACACGATCTCTCCGCTCATGTATGACGAGTAATCGCTGGCCAGAAAGATGATGACGTTGGCCACTTCCCATGTCTCGGCCCCACGTCCGAACAGCTCGCGCCGGCGCAAAATGGCCAAGTCGTCGTCGGGGATGGCCCGATTGAGGAAGGGGTGCTCGGCCAGGCTGGGCGAGACCGCATTGACCCGCACCCCGGACGCTGCGGCTTCGGCCGCGGCGCAGCGGGTGAGCGCCATGACGCCGGCCTTGGCCGCGGCGTAGTGGGCCTGTCCGGCCTGGGCCCGCCAACCGAGTACCGAGGCGTTGTTGACGATGACGCCGCTGCGGCGCGGCAAGAGATGCGACATGGCCGCGCGAGTGCAACGGAACGTACCGGTCAGAGTGATGTCGAGCACGGTGGACCATTGCTCGTCGGTCATCTCCACCAAGGGCACCGTGCCACCGAGCCCGGCGTTATGCACGGCGACATCAAAATGACCAAAGTGGCTGACGGCCGCCGCGTAGAGCGACTGCACCTGTGCCTCGTCGGTGACGTTGCACGGCACGGCATGGACGTCGCCCCCGGTTTCGGACGCCAGTTGCTCGGCCGTCTCCATCAGGCGTCGCTCGTGAGCGTCGGACACCAACACCCGCGCCCCCTCTTCGAGGCAGCGGCGCGCCGTGGCCGAACCAATGCCCGTCCCGGCTGCCGCTGTGACGATGACCACCTTGTCCGTCAACAGGCCGTGGCCGGCCGGTGGGTCGGGCGGAAGGGGTGGAGTGAAATCACCCTGCAAGCTCATGCGGCTCCTTTGGGCTCGGCCGGGAGCCCAAGCACCCGTTCACCGATGATGTTGCGCTGAATTTGATTGGAGCCACCGTAAATGGTCTCCGACCGCGAGAAGAGAAAGGTACGTTGGAATTCGTTGAGCTCATAGTCCCCGGGACTGAGCAAGGTGGCCGAGGGACCCATCACGCTGAGAGCCAACTCACCCAAGCGGCGGTGCCAGCTGCCCCAGTACAACTTGGCAATGGACGCTTCAGGTGGGGCCACCGGACCGTCAATTCCGGACAGGCTGCGCAGCGTGTTGTAGCGCATGATGGTCAGTTCTATGTGGGCCTGGGCCAAGCCGTGGCGCACTATTGGGTCCTTGGCCCGGCCGTTGTGCTGGGCCAGGTCTATGAGGTGCCGCAACTCGCGCACGAAGCCGAGCTGGTGGCCGAGCAGCGCCACACCCCGCTCGAAGGCCAGCGTGGCCAGCGCCACCTTCCATCCGTCGCCGACCTCTCCCACCACATTGTCCCGATGGGTGCGGGCACCGTCGAAGAACACCTCGTTGAACTCGCTGGTCTTGGTCAGCTGGGTGATCGGCCGCACCTCCACGCCCGGTTGGTCCATAGGCACCAACAGATAGGACAACCCCCTGTGACGGGTCGATTCCGGATCGGTGCGACACACCACGAAACACCAGTCGGACTGATGGGCCAGCGACGTCCACACCTTCTGGCCAGTCACCACCCACTCGTCGCCGTCGAGCATGGCGCGCGTCTTGACGTTGGCCAGATCGCTGCCGGCATCGGGCTCGGAGTAGCCCTGGCACCACAGTTCGGTGCCGCCCACAATGGGTGGCAGGAAGCGAGCCTTCTGGGCGTCAGTGCCGTAGTGAATGAGGGTTGGACCCAACAGTCCTTCGCCCAAAATGCTGACCCGCCCCGGCGCCGAGGCCCGGGCGTACTCCTCATGGAAGATCACCTGCTCGGTCATGGAAGCGCCCCGACCCCCGTGTTCGACGGGCCAGCCGATGCAGGTCCAACCGCCTTCGGCCAGGACTTTCTCCCAGCGCAGACGGGTCTCGAAGCCGAAGGTCTCGTCACCTGATCCACCGCGGCCGCCCAGGTCGGCGAATTCGCCGACCAGGGCTTCGGCCAGGAAGGCACGTACGTGAGCCCGGAAGGTGGCGTCTTCGGGACGATCTCGGAGATCCATGGCCCGTGCAGCGTACCGATTCCGGCCCAACCCGATCTGACGGGGCGTCAGATACGCCAGGCGGGGCCAAATGCGCAGTGGCCAGGCTCCCTGGAATACTCGCGACGAACGGAAGGAAGAAGCCCGTGCCGTACAGCGAGGGCCGCATCGTCCACGATGCCGACGCCCACATTATGGAGACTCCCACCTGGTTGCGGGATCACGCCGAGGCCAAATACCGCGACCGCCTCCCGGTGTTGCGCTATCCCGGCGGCAATGAGCTGCGACAGACCGGCAGCCCCGAAGAGCAGCAGCATGACCTGGCCGCCTCGTTCGATCGGCTGGCCGAGCGCCACCGTAGCGATGAGTACCGCGCTGCCGAAGCGACCGAGATCATGGCGCGCAAGAACTTCGCCGCCACCGGATCCTTCTTGTCCGAGGACCGTCCGCGCGCCCTGGACCTCTTGGGGTTCAGCAGCCAACTTGTCTTCAACACCTTCCACAATGGTCGCCTGTACGGGCTCGAGCATGCGGGAGATGCCGATTTGGCCTATGCCGCGGCGCGGGCCCACAACCGGGGCATGCTCGAGTTCTGCTCAGTAGACGAACGGTTGCTGGCTTCTTGTTACGTCCCACTGGTCGATCCGGAACTGGCACTTTGTACCGCCACCGACGCCATTGAACAGGGGGGCAGTGCACTACTCATTGCGTCGGGGTGCCCGCCGAATTTCTCACCCAGCCACCTCGACCTGTTCCCCGTGTGGGCGCTGGCTCAAGACGCCGACATCCCTGTGGTCTTTCACGTGGGCGGAACGGGTCACCTGATCGATCCGAACTACTTCGTCAACGGGCTTCCCGTCCCGCACGACTTCCACGGGGGTGATGAAAATTTCCGTTCCGTTGACTACATGGGCATCCCGGTGCCGCCGGCCCAGACCTTGGCCACGCTTATCTTCGACGGGGTGCTGGAGCGGTTCCCCGGGTTGCGTATCGGAGTCATTGAACAGGGCGCCATCTGGGTCCCTTCGTGGATGCGACAAATGGAGTCGGCCTTCGAGGCCTTCCACCGGCACGAAGAGCGCCTGCAAGGGTTGACGCTCCGGCCCAGTGACTACGTGCACCGTCAGGTCCGATTTACGCCCTACCCCACCGAGGACGTGGGTTGGATTGTGGAGCAAGGTGGCGCCGATCTGGTCATGTTCTCTTCGGATTACCCGCACGTCGAAGGCGGCCGTCGTCCCGTCGAGCGTTTCGAAGCGTCATTGGGCTCGGCCGATGACGAAGTTCGCCAGCAGTTCTACGTCGACAACTTCCTCTTTCTCATGGGCGCGGCCGGCGCTCGTCTGGCTGCCTAAACCCATCACGAAGGGATGCCAATGAGCTTCAATATCGACGGCGTCGTCGAACCGGGCTTTGAAGGGGTGCGTGATGCCTTTGCCCACAACTTCGAGGTCGGGCGCGAAGGTGGTTCCGCCTTCTGTCTGCACGTCGATGGCCGCAAAGTGGTCGATCTGTGGGGCGGTTGGATAGACCGGGAACAGACGAAGCCATACGGGCAAGACACACTGCAGCTGGTCTTCTCCACCACCAAGGGAGCGACCGCCATGTGCGCCAATCTCCTGGCCCAGCGAGGCGAGCTCAATCTCAATGCACCGGTGGCCACCTACTGGCCCGAGTTCGCTCAAGCCGGCAAGGAAGAGATGCCAGTGCGCTGGCTGCTCACGCACCAGGCGGGACTTCCCGCCATTGACGCCCGTATCTCGGCCGAAGAAGCCATGGCCTGGGACCCGATGTGTGACGCGCTGGCCGCCCAGTCTCCGTTCTGGGAGCCGGGCACAGCCCACGGCTACCACGCCCTCTCCTACGGCTACCTGGTCGGAGAAGTCGTCCGCCGTGTGACAGGGATGTCACTCGGCGCGTACTTCGCCAAGGAGTTCGCCGGTCCACTCGGGCTCGAATTCTGGATCGGACTGCCCCAAGAGCAGGAGCACCGGGTGTCCCCGGTTTTCAGTAGCGCGCCTGAGGAAGGAACCGACCCGGTAGGCGCTCTTCCAACGGGCAACGGCAACCTCCTCTCTCGCGCCCTGAACCTCGGGGGTGCGTTCGGCGCGCCAGGTTGGATGAATCAGCAGTCCTGGCACGCCGCAGAGGTGCCAGCCGCCAACGGGATCACCAACGCCACCTCGCTCTCACGCCTCTACGCCAGTCTCGTTGGGACGGTAGAAGGCGGCCCGGAGCACCCGATGCTCACCAAGGAGCAGGTCGATGAGGCACGCACGGTGCGTACGTCAGGCCCTGATCAGTGTTTCCTCACTCTTGGCTTCCCGATGGAACAGGCCATAGGCCAGGGGTTTTGGATCGCTAGTCCCTATGCCTGGTTCGGCACCGAAGGGTCATTCGGCCACACTGGGGCCGGGGGTTCGTTCGGCTATGCCGACCCCACCAATGGACTGGCCGCCGGATACGTCATGAACAAAATGTCAGCCACCGTTACCGGGGACCCTCGGGCTCGCCGGCTCAATAGGGCCTGTTACGCCGCAATCGGCGTTGAGGCGAAATACGTCTAGGGGCATCCTTGTTGTACTTAGCAACGAAAGGGTTGTGATGTTCCGTAAATCTGGAAAGCAGGACACCGTGGAGTACGAAGTCACCAAAACAGACGAGGAGTGGAGGCAGGAGCTGCCAGCAGAGCGCTATGCCGTTTTGCGAAAGGCCGGCACCGAGCCAGCCTGGTCGGGTGAACTCCTGCATGTCGAGGGTGAGGGCGTGTTCCGTTGCGCCGGCTGCGGAGCCGACCTGTTCACGTCAGACTCCAAATTCGATTCGGGGTCGGGCTGGCCCAGCTTCGATCGGGCCAAGTCCGACGGCACCATCATTGAACACACCGATCGCAGTTTCGGGATGGCCCGTACTGAAATTCTCTGTGCCCGATGCGGGGGCCACCTGGGACACGTGTTCCCTGATGGCCCCACGGACACCGGGCTGCGCTATTGCGTGAACTCGTTATCGCTCACCTACGAGAAGGACGAAGCCGCCAACTGAGTCACCAAAAGCCGGTCTTCGAGTAGTTCGGCGACTGACCTCAGAGCCTCAGCCTCGGCGGGCAGTCCCACGCAACTCAGTGCTTCGTCACCACGCACCAACGCGTCGCAGGCGGACCACACCTCCTCCTTCAAGAGGGTGACCGCCGGCGCCATGGTCGCCTGACGACCCGCCACATCACGATGGCCAGCGCCAGTGCACCGCTCAGGAGCCACCAGGTCCACCGGTGTAGCGCGGCCTCTTGGGGCAGCCAGCCCGAAGCCATGATCACCGGCAGGCCGATCGAAGTCATCAGCCAGGTCGGCACTCACGCCTCAATGGCAACTGGACCCGACGGCTCGTGCTCGGACCCGGATTCGCCCTCCTCCTGATCAGCGCCGCGTCGCTCGTTGCGGTGGATGTCAGCGGTGGCAAAGCGCAGGCTGGGACCGACCTCGTCGGCCGTGATCTCAACCTTTGAGCGGTGCTCGCCCTCTTCGTTCTCCCAGCTGCGCTGTTCGAGCCGACCGGTGACCACGACCCGCATGCCCTTGGACAGGCTCAGGGCCACGTTCTCGGCCAGGTCGCGCCAGCACACAACATCGAAGAACGACGTGACCTCCTGCCACTCTTGGGTGGTGCGGTCCTGCCAGCGGCGGTTGACCGCCACACCCAGTTGGGCGGTGGCCTGACCCTCCCTGGTGTAGCGGATCTCCGGCTCCCGGGTCAGATTGCCGGTGATCGTTGTGGTGTTGGCCATTGCGTGCTCCTTGCTCTCGAATCGCCCCCGCGCTCGCGGTCGGCAATGGTCAGCATGAAGGGGGCACATTGTCCGAAACCTTGACGAGAACCTTGCAGGACGGAAATTTCTTGAAAAATCTGAATACTCGGCTCCAAAGATTCCTGGGGATAGCGTGAATGGAGCCGAGATGAAGGGGGCTCGTGACCGACACTCGCGCCACTGAAGTCTCCAGTAACGACGTCGCCGAGCGAGAGCCCATTGGTCTTCCCCCGCTGACACCGGGAATCGGGCGACGGCTGCAGTTCTGGCGCTCGCCCGACGGTCAACCACCCTGGGCCCGTCCACTCTTACTGCTGATTGCCGCCATGGCCGCCGGTACCTACTGCTGGGGTATCGGCAGCGTGGCGCTCGAGACCTTCTACGGCGCCGCAGCGCGGAGCATGTCAGAGAGCTGGCACAACTTCTTCTTCGGGGCCTTTGACCCGTGGGGCACCGTGTCGGTGGACAAACTGCCCGGCGCTCTTTGGGTCCAGGCCCTGTCGCTGCGCATCTTCGGCTTCCACATCTGGGCCATCGTGCTGCCCCAGGTGGTTGAGGGCACGCTGACCGTGCTCGTGCTCTACCGAGCAGTGCGACGGGTGGCCGGACCGAACGCGGGCCTGATTGCCGCGCTGGTCTTGGCTGCCAGCCCCATCACCGTGCTGCTCAACCGAGGCAACATTTCTGATTCCCTTCTCATTCTGCTGCTCGTGTTGGCGGCCGATGCCTCCACCCGAGCGTTGTGCACCGGTCGCTGGCAGTCGCTAGCTCTGGCCGGTGTCTGGGTGGGGTTGGCCTTCCAGGCCAAAATGACCCAGGCCTGGCTGGTGCTGCCGGCGCTGTATCTGGCTTATTTGATCGCCGCCCCCACTGCCACGCTGGTCCGACGTTCGGCTCACGTGCTGCTCTCGGTCGTCATCGTCGGCGTGGTGTCCCTGAGCTGGATGACCGCGGTCACTCTCGTGCCTCAGCATGATCGCCCCTACGTCGACGGCAGCTGCAACAACTCGCTGTTCAGTCAGGTCTTCGTCTACAACGGCTCGAGCCGCTTCGCCGGCACCGAATTGGATCAAGCCGGTTGCACGGCCCCATCGTCCTTCCTGGTCTCAAGCTTGGCCATCGGACGGACCCTCGGTATCGGCACCTTCAGCATTCACGCCGGGTGGAACCGGTTGCTGAAGGGTCCGTTCGGTCGTGACGACGCATGGGTGCTGATCCCGTCGCTGGTGGCAGCCGCTTCTGTGCTGCTCCGACGGCGACGTCCACGCCGCGATCCCCTTAGAGGCTCAACCATCATGTGGATCGGGTGGCTCCTGGTCACCGGTGCCTTTTTCAGTACAGGGCAATACCTCAACTCGTACTACGTGGCCGCACTCGTGCCGGCCATGGCCGCACTGTGCGGCATTGGTGCTGCCGTCGCTTGGCGTCGTCGTGAACGGACCCTCACCAGGGCGACCGTGGTCGTCACAGTGGCGGCAAGCACCGCGTACGGCTGCTGGCTCATCCCGGCCGCGGCCGGCGTGCACACACTGGTTATCGGCACCACGACGGGCACGGCGGCCGCTGCCGCGCTCGCCCTCGTCACCTCTCTCTGGCCCAGACACCGATCGACCTGGACCATCTCGGTGGGCCTGGGTCTGTCGGGCGTGGCGCTCCTGATGAGCTCTGCCTGGGCGTCAGGCGCTGTACTCAATGCCGGCCTGGGTCCATTTGATACGCCATATCAACCAGCCACGGTCACTTTCGTGACCCAGGTATTGCCATCAGAACGACGGGCGGAGTGGCCGGCCATCGCCAACTACGCAACTACCTTTCCCTCGAAGCAAGCCGTCGATGTCTTTGAATCGTCGGGCGAGGCAGGCGAGGACATCCTGGCCACCGGCCACGAGTTCCTGCCGGCCGGCGGGTTCACTGGCAGAGTGCCGAGTATCACCGTGCATCAATTCGTGCGCCTGGTCGACGAGGGTCGAATTCCACGGGCGCTGATCGCACTCAAACCGTTGTCCAACAACCTCGTCATGCGTTGGGTAGTGACCAACTGTTTGCGCAATACACAAGGGAATGGGACCACGTTCGTCGACCTGGGGACAACGTTCCAGCGTTACTTGTGCGCACCCGCCGACATCGACGTGGGGCGACCGACCAGCTAGCCCCCCGTGGCGGTGGGCGTGCTCGATTGACAGTCGGCCGCAGTCGGTGCCTTGCCCCAGAGTTCCAGGACGGCCAGCGGTACCGGCGTATTGCAGAGCGGGCCGTATCCACCCGTCACATAGACCCACGAGCCGCCCGCGGTCATGGAGAAGACGCCACAGCAACCATCATCCTGCATGCCCACTTGGGTGTTCATGCTGGCGTTGGATGTCGGTATGAATTCGGCATAGGCCCAGTACGTGTTGGTCGGCGGATAGAAGGAGTAGTACACCGAGCCCGGCGCTGTCCCTTGCACCTGATCGGCTGGTAGTCCGCGGTTGGCCACGTAGGCGGCCGTCAAGGCCGACTTGACGGCGGGAGTGGCCGTCTCGTTCTGCGCCGCGGCCAACGTAGTGGTGGTCACGATGGCGGTACCGGGCACCGGCATCGGCGCCGACGAGGTCGGTGTCACTGTCGATGTTGACGTCGAATGGGAGTGCTTGGCCGTCGTGGTGGTGGTCGACCCCGGTCCGCTGCTGCACGCGGCCAGTGCCAGGCCGCCCATCATGAGTACGCCAACGATGTGTCCACGACGTTGCATGAACACTTTCTACACCGAATAGTGCGTCAGACGTCGAGAAAACGGCGGATGGCAACAGCCGATCCGAGCGAGCCGATCACCATGCCCACGAGCACCACCACCACGTTGGTGGATATCACTTGGCCCCCAGAAAGATGCATCTCCCCGAAAATATTGCTCGAACTGTTGCCACTGCCGGCATGGTTGATGAATAGATAAAGAAAGTAGGTGAAGGCGGCAGCCAGGGCCGAGCCCAGGAACCCCTGGATGAGCCCTTCTGACATGAACGGGACTCGGATGAACCAGTTGGTGGCCCCCACCAGCTTCATCACCGACACCTCGCGCCTGCGAGCGAAGATGGCCATGCGGATGGAGTTCAAAATGAGCACCGCAGCCGACACGATGAGGACCAGGGCAATAGACAGGCACACCCACTTGGAGATGTTGATGAATTTCTCCTCGGTGTGGATCTGCTGGGTGGGCGCCGTCACGGTCAATACGCCTGCGATGCCGGTAAACGTCTTGATGACTTGATTGGCGTCGGATAGCACCACCGGGGTGCACCAGTAGGACGTCGGCATCTGGGCCACGGTGGTGGCTTGGAAGACGTCGGCGGGCAGCAACTTGCGCGCCTCGTTGAAGTTGCGCTCCTTGTTCCAGTAGGCACACGGCTGACGGACATACGTCAGCTGGTTCAAGGTCGTGCCCACCGCATGAATCTCCTGCGGGGTGGAGTTGGGCTCCATCCATACGGTCACTTCCGTGCCGCGCTCCAAGGCGCCGGAGGCATTGGCCGAGCCCTGCCGTAGAAGCAATGCAGCTCCCACGAGGGTCAGCGATACCGCCACCGTCAACACGGCAGCGATGGTCATCAGCCGGTTACGCCACAGGTTCGATGCCGTCTCGCGCGCTACATAGTCCACTGATACCGGCATGGTCAGCCCATTCCTCCTGCTGCCACATCGGGAATTTCAGAGGTGCCATCAATGCCATACACGCCGCGGGCCTGGTCACGCACCAAGTTGCCGTTACTCAACTCAATGACTCGTCGACGCATCTTGTCCACCAACACTTCGTCGTGAGTGGCCATCACCACGGTGGTGCCGGTGCGGTTAATTCGGTCGAGGAGTTGCATGATGCCTTGACTGGTCTGTGGGTCCAGGTTTCCGGTGGGCTCGTCAGCCAGAAGGATGAGGGGCCGGTTCACGAAGGCCCGAGCCACAGCCACACGCTGCTGCTCTCCACCAGAAAGCTCGCCAGGAAGGTTGTCCGTCTTCTTAGCCAGACCGACCAGGTCCAGCACCTGGGGCACCTGGTTGGCCACCACGTGCCTGGGGCGACCGATTACCTCAAGGGCAAACGCGACGTTCTCGAACACCGTCTTGTTGGGGAGGAGGCGGAAATCCTGGAAGACGCAGCCGATGTTGCGGCGGAGGTAGGGCACCCGCCATTTCGGCAGATCGACGATATTTCGACCGGCCTCCCAGATCTGCCCTTGATCGGGCAGCTCCTCACGAAGCAATAGCCGGATGAACGTGGTCTTGCCTGATCCCGATGAACCAACCAGGAAGACGAACTCACCCTTCTCGATCTCAATCGAGAGGTCACGTAGGGCGACGGTTGATCCCTTATAGGTCTTGGTGACGTTGTCGAATCGGATCATGATGAGAGGAGGCTGAGTTTTGCTGCAGAGCAGCGTCTCAACGCACAGACCTTACTGTCCCCTCATTGCGATTTGGCGACACTCTCTCCGCCCTGGTCAGGCCTATGCATCGGTCACTTGACCACGCTGTCGTCGCAGTTCCGCCTCCATGAAGGCCTCGAGATCACCATCGAGCACCGCCGCCACATTCCCGGTCTCTTGCTGGGTGCGTAAATCCTTGACTTGCTGGTACGGAGCCAACACGTACGAACGGATCTGGTTCCCCCACGCATTGTCGGAGCGCTCGCCGCTCAATGCATTCATCTCTGCCTTGCGCTCGCTACGCGCCAACTCAGCCAGTTTGGCCCCCAGGATCTGCATGGCCTTGGCCTTGTTCTGGTGCTGGCTGCGTTCGTTCTGGCAGGACACCACCAAACCCGTGGGCAAGTGGGTCAGACGCACGGCCGAATCGGTCTTGTTGACGTGCTGCCCTCCGGCACCCGATGCGCGGTAGGTGTCGATACGCAGGTCCTTCTCGTCGATCTCCACCGCGCTGGACAGGTCGTCCAGGAGCGGGGTCACGTCTACCGCGGCGAAGCTGGTTTGCCTCCGCTTTTGTGAATCGAACGGTGACATGCGCACCAGACGATGCACGCCGCGTTCAGTGGCTAGCAGTCCGTAGGCGAAGCGACCGCGCACAATAAAGGTGGCCGAAAGCAATCCGGCTTCTTGGCCCTCGGTCGCCTCGTCCAGTTCCACCGAGAAGCCACGGCGCTCGGCCCAGCGCTGGTACATGCGCAACATCATTTCGGTCCAGTCCTGCGCGTCGGTGCCGCCCACGCCGGCATGGACTTCCACCACGGCGTCGGACTGGTCATATTCCCCGGCGAAGAGTGACTGCAGCTCCAGCGCTGAGAGCTTCCCTCGCAGGACGTCCACCATCTCGCCCAGTTCCTTGTCCAGGGTCGCATCGGGGGCACCTTCGGCCCGCGACTCTTCGATGAGTTCGAGGAGGGCCTGTCCGTCCTGCAGTGCGTCGCGCAACGTCGTGAGTTGCTCCAAGTCGGCCGTCACCTGTCCCAGCTCTTTGGTGACGGCGCGAGCATTGTCGCCGTCATCCCACAGGTCAGGCTGGGCCGCCTCAGCCTCCAACTCGGCCCGGCGGGCCGTCAGGGCTTCGAGGTGCAGGTAGCTCTCGGCTTCGATGAGCCGGCGTTCGGATTCGTCAAGCTCGGCCGCGAGATCCCGTGGTGCCTCGGCCGCTCCCGACTCAGGCGGCGCCATGGCAGAACTTGAACTTCTTGCCGCTCCCGCACCAGCAGGGATCGTTTCGCCCCACCTTTTCGGTGTCGGGCTTAATGATGGGCGCCATAGCGTCAGGGTCGCGGGGCGCAGGCACCGAGAGCTGACCCTTGGGGGCGCGCTGGGGTAGGGGCTGCTCCACCGACGGAACGTTGACGGCCTGGTCCGCCAGCAGGGCCGAGGCCAGCGCTCCGGTCTCGGCCACCGGGTCTTCGGCCGCCACATAGACGGCTTTGTCGAGGTCCGGCTCGGCCGCCGGGGCCTGGACGGCCTCAACATGGAGGATGTAGCGGAGGTAGTCGTTGTCGACGACCTCAAGCAGCTGACCGAAGAGCGCATAGCCCTCCTGTTGCCAGGCGTTCAAAGGGTCGGCCTGCACCGTCCAGCGCAGGTGGATACCGTCCTTCAGGTTGTCCATCTCGGCCAGGTGGTCACGCCAACGCTGGTCCATTATCTGGAGCATCACGTCCCGCTCGATCTGGCGCATGGTGTCGGCGCCCCCAGGCATGGCCTCGGAGTGTTGCTCGTAGTAGTCGAGGGCCTCCTCCACAATGCTCTCGACGAGGTCGTCGGTCACCGTGGCCTGAGCCAGGTCGGCCACCGAGAACTTTGTCGGGTAGTACTGCGAGAGACTTTCCACGAGACCCTTGAGATCCCACTCTTCGGCGAAATCACTGGGGCAGTATTCGCTCACTACCTTCTCGGCCGCGCCGGCCAACAGGTCCTCGGTGCGCTCCTCGAGATCATCGCCGTCAATGATTTGCAGTCGGCGCTCGTAAATCACCTTGCGCTGCTGATCCATGACCTCGTCGTACTTCAGCGCGTCCTTACGCATTTCGCCGTTGCGAGCCTCGACGGTGTTCTGTGCTCGCTCAATGGCCTTGGCCACCGTCTTGGACTCGATCGGCATGTCATCGGGCAACGTCTTGTCCATGACCCAACTCATGGCACCCGTGGCAAAGAGACGCAGGAGTTCGTCGTCCAGGCTCAGGAAAAAGCGGCTCTCCCCGGGGTCGCCCTGACGGCCGGAGCGACCACGAAGCTGGTTGTCAATGCGTCGGCTTTCGTGCCGCTCACTGCCCAGGACGTAGAGCCCGCCGAGCTTGCGCACTTCTTCACCCTCGGCCCGGCACCGAGCCTCGATGGACGATTCCCGACGCTTGAGCTCGAGCTGACCTTCCTCGGACTCGAGATCCACCCCGTCGGCCCGCAATTCGTGCTGGGCCAGGAGCTCTGCATTGCCGCCCAAAATGATGTCAACCCCACGGCCGGCCATGTTGGTGGCCACGGTGACCGCACCCTTGCGGCCGGCCTGGGCCACGATTTCGGCCTCACGGAAATGCTGCTTGGCGTTCAGCACATTGTGACGAACGCCCTGCTTCTCGAGTAGTCGGGAGAGTAACTCCGACTTCGCCACCGAGGCGGTGCCGATCAGAATTGGCTGCCCCTTCTCGTTGCGTTCGACAATGTCCTCCACCACGGCGCTGAACTTGGCCTCTTCGGTTTTAAAAACGAGGTCCGGCTCATCGGCGCGGATCATGTCCTTGTTGGTGGGGATGGGCACGACCGACAGCCCGTAAGTGCCGGCGAATTCGCCAGCCTCTGTCTCGGCGGTCCCGGTCATGCCGGACAACTTCTCGTACATGCGGAAGTAGTTCTGCAGGGTCACCGTGGCCCAGGTGTGGTTCTCCTCTTTGATGGACACCCGTTCCTTGGCTTCCACCGCTTGGTGCAATCCGTCAGACCAGCGCCGACCTTCGAGGGTACGTCCAGTGAACTCGTCGATGATCTTCACCTGGCCGTCCGCCACCAGGTAGTCCTTGTCACGCTGGTAGAGATCCTTGGCTTCGAGCGCCTTGGTCAACTGGTGCACATAGTTGGTGGATACGTCGTCATAAATGTTGTCGACGCCCACTGCCTTTTCCACCTTCTCGATGCCCGCTTCCAACGGGACGACCGTGCGCTTCTCTTCGTCCACTTCGTAATCGGTGTCGCGAACCAGTGTGCGCGCAATGGAGGCGAACTGGTAATAGAGCTGCGCTGCTTCGTCGGCCGGTCCCGAAATTATGAGCGGCGTGCGCGCCTCGTCAATGAGGATGGAGTCCACTTCGTCGACGATGGCAAAGACGTGACCACGCTGTGCCATGTGCTCGCGCGTGCGCGCCATGTTGTCGCGCAGGTAGTCGAATCCGAACTCGTTGTTGGTGCCGTAAGTAATGTCGGCCGCGTAGGCCTCACGCTTGAGCGCCGGGTCGTCAACATCGGAGCCGATGCGTCCCACGGTGAGCCCAAGCCACCTGTGCAGTCGTCCCATCCACTCGGCGTGGAAGCTGGCCAGATACTCGTTGACGGTCACGACGTGGACGCCCCGACCATCAAGCGCATTGAGGTAAACGGGCAGGGTGGAAACGAGTGTCTTACCCTCACCGGTCTTCATTTCAGCAATCCAGCCGAAGTGCAGCGCCATGCCACCCATGAGCTGCACGTCGAAGTGCCGTTGCCCCAGCACCCGCCAGGCCGCCTCGCGCACGACGGCAAAGGCCTCGACCAGCAGGTCGTCGAGGGTCTCACCCTGCTCCAAGCGCTCTCGGAACTCCACCGTCTTGTGCTGGAGCTCAGCGTCGCTCAACGCTTGCATTTCCGGCTCGAGTGCGCCGATGACCGGGACCAGCTCCGCCAAGCGACGGACCTTCTTGCCTTCTCCGGCACGCAGAACCTTCGTGAACACACTCATGAGTCGACGATCCTACCGGTCCCCCAAGGGACCCGACCGTCGTGCCAGGAGGAGGAGAAGGGGCTGCGTGCGGCTGACCTGGTCTTTGACCCCACACTCGCCTGCAGCAAGGTTGACGCACCGACACCGGCGACCCGCTGACGTTGCCGTCGCCAGGTCCAACGGTGCCGTGATGGCACGCATCCCCTCGTCGCCATCGGCCCCCGACAGCCGGGAACTCGATGGGCAGGGCTTACTTCTAAGCCGCACCATGCTCAGCAACCACAAGTTGCCTTACGTGGGTCGTTTCGCCTGCGACTGGCATCGACTTGCAACCACAGACCCGCACGCAGCCCGGCACCATTGTAGGTGGCTGCCCCCCGGTACGCTCTGCAGAGTGACCAACCGTGAGGAATGGGATCGGGCCTACGCCGCCTCCCCTCGCCGTCCCCATGTGGGCACCACCATGTCAGGCGTCGAAGTCGACCCGGTCTACGGCGACGACAACGGGCCCTTTCCGGGGCAATTCCCCTACACCAGGGGCCCTTACGCCTCCATGTACCGCTCCCGACTCTGGACCATGCGCATGTTCGCCGGATTTGGCACGGCCGAGGACACCAATGCCCGGTTCCATGAGCTATTGCGTTCGGGCGGCACCGGGCTCTCCACGGCCTTCGACCTGCCTACCTTGATGGGCCGTGACTCCGACGATCCCGACTCGCTGGGCGAAGTAGGCAAGGCGGGGGTCGCCGTCGACACCCTGGCCGATATGGAGGATCTGTTCGCCGGTATCAACTTGGCCGACGTATCGACCTCCATGACGATCAACTCACCGGCATTGGTCATCATGGCGATGTACTTGGCCGTCGCCGAGAAGGGTGGCATCCCCCACTCGGCCCTGAGCGGCACGCTGCAGAACGACATCCTCAAGGAGTATCAAGCGCAGAAGGAGTTCGTGTTCCCACCGCGCCCCTCCATGCGGCTGGTGACCGATCTCATGCGCTACTGCGCTACCAAGATGCCCCGCTGGCATCCCGTCTCTATTTCCGGCTACCACATCCGCGAAGCCGGCTCGACGGCCGTCGAGGAGCTGGCCTTCACGTTGGCCAACGGGTTCGCCTATGTCGAAGCTGCGTTGGCCGCCGGCCTGGATGTCGACGACTTTGCTCCCCGCCTGTCCTTCTTCTTCAATGCACACATCGACTTCTTCGAAGAGATTGGCAAGTACAGAGCCGCCCGCCGCATTTGGGCCAGGGTGATGCACGATCGCTACGGAGCGCGCTTGGATCGCTCGCTGCAGCTCCGATTCCACACCCAGACCGCCGGAGTATCGCTCACCGCTCAACAGCCCGAAGTCAACATCGCCCGTGTGGCCATTGAGGCCTTGGCCGGCGTGCTGGGCGGCACGCAGAGCCTCCACACCGACTCCTTCGATGAGGCCCTCGCCCTGCCCACCGAACGGGCGGCGCGCATTGCCCTACGGACCCAACAGGTCATCGCCCACGAGACCGGGGTCACCGATGTGGCCGACCCGCTGGGGGGCTCGCACTTTGTGGAGTGGATGACCGACGAGATGGAGCGACGAGCCGAGGAGATCTTCTCCTACCTGGACGAGCTCGGGGGCGGCTCCATGCTCGAGGGCGTCTATGCCGCCATCGACAGCGGCTGGTTCTGCGAGCGCATCGCCGACTCGGCTCATGACTTCGAACACCGGGTCAACGAAGGGAAGCGGGTGGTGGTCGGCGTCAGCGACTTCACCGACGGCGACGATGGTAAGCACGACATCCTCTACATCGGCGGCGACGTCGAGGACCTCCAGCGCAAACGACTGGCCGATGTGAAGCGAGCCCGCAACACACAAGCCGTTGATGACGCGTTGGCTCGAGTGTGCCTCGAGGCGGCGAGCCCCGAGATCAACCTCATTCCTGCCGTGCTCGAGGCGGTACGGACCTACGCCACTGTGGGCGAACTCATGAATGCGCTGGGTTCAGTCTTCGGAACTTGGACCGAGAAGACGACCATTTAGCTACTTAGTGGGGCAACCCGACCAGCCCACCCAGAACGAACAATCCGGCGGCCAGTACGCCGAGCACCTGCAGCTGGCGGTCGCTCAGCACCAACTCCTCAGGGCTGCCACCATGCCCGTGCTCCACCAGGAGTGCGTAGCGCATGACCATCACCACCGCCGGGATCATGGAGAGCTCAAAGCACAGATCAGGCGTCGACGCCATTTTGGTGCGCTCAATAGTCCACCAGCAATACATCAGGACGGTGGCGGTAGCGGACAGGTAAAACATCGCCCTCAGGTAGGGCTCGGTGTACATGCTCAGCGTTGGGCAGTGGGTACCGCGGTCCTGACCCAGCGAGCGGTACTCAGCAAAGCGCTTGCCCACCACCATGAAGAGCGCACCGAAGCCGGTAGTCAGCAACATGGCGTGCGGGATAGCAGCATGGGTGGCCTCGGCGCCGGCCAATACCCGGATCAGGAAGAAGGAAGCTACGGCGGCCATGCAGATGACTTCTTCGTTCTTGAGCCACAGCAAGTAGGCCAACGAGAGTGCCACGTAGGCACCGAGGATCTCGCACAAATGCACTCCGCCGGCCAGGTAGCCGACCATCGTCCCGGCAATGGCCAGCAGCACCGATTCGACCATGGCCATCAAGAGGCTCAGCTCACCCACGGCAATCGGACGGAAGCGCTTCTTGGGATGGACGCGGTCGGCCTCGGCGTCGCGGGCGTCGTTGATCAGATAGGTGGCGCTGGCCATGAGCGACATGGCCACGAAGCACAGGGCCACCCGACCAATCACCGAGGCGTGGAGCACCTGACCGGCACCCACTGGTTGCGAACGTGTTGCAGCACGCCGCGATGAAACCGCACCTTTGGTGCAGTCGTTACTGCCCTGGAACGGTGGAACCGGCCGATCCCGACGCCGATCCCGCGCTGGCCGGATTGGCGCCTTCAAGCACGGTGACGTTGGAGATCTTCCAGGTGCCGCCCACCTGCTGCAGATTGAGCAGAATACGCAGCACATCGGCCTGGGGCGTGGTGATCTTGCTGTTTACGTAGAGCTGATCGACCACGCCATAGACGGTGGCCGCATCGCCGGTGAGAGATTGCACGTAGACGGCGCGGATCTGGCCTCGCGAATCGGCCAGCGCCTTCTCAAGTTCAACTCGAATGGCGGAGTTGAAGAATTTCTGCGCCTGGCTGGCGAACGATCCGGTAGCCATGGCTGTCACCGATGAGAAATCCTGATCCACCGTCTTGGCATTGAAGTTGGTCAGATCGGTCAAAAAGGTGCGGGCTGAGCTCAACACGGCCGGGTCCTGCTGGCTACTCCCGCTTCCACTCCCGGCATACAGCAAGCCGAAGACCAAGGTGCCAACGACACCGAGTACCGCCACGGCGGAGAGGGCGAGGAGGCGGTTGCGTATGGGGTCGCCCGCCGCCTGATCCTTCTGGCGAACCGCGGGGGGCGGCGTCTCAGCCTCGTCGGATGGCGCGGCACCAACCACCTTCACGCCGCTGTCCATGTGATTCTCCTCACTTCTTTGTCGTCATCGCACACGCGCCCACAGGCGCTGCGCATGCTGGTTCTCGAGAGTTTCGCATGATCGCCCTGCCAGACGGCACCACCTAGGCCCGGCGGCGAACCCTCCGGCGAGATGGACGCGCCCCCCAGAGGAGCAGCAGGGCGGGCACGATCACGATGCCTAGGCCCAACAGCGACCACTGGCTCGTGCCGCTGGTCTGGAAGGCCGTGCCGGACAAGGTGGCCTGTGGGGCGGCCCCACCGAGTTCTACGTCGGCGTCCTGGGCCGTGGCCGGCACCACCTTGCTGCCGGTGGCCGGGGCAAAGCCGGTCTGGGCGGCCGCGCCGACGCCATTGCCGTATGCAGTGGTGCAGCCGGCGCCGGGCAACACGTCGGGCACCACGTTGTTCTGGGCATAGGCCTGGGCCGCTGGTGCCAATACCGGGGGAATGATCAGGCGAGTGCGCAGGAAGACCTGCTGGCGCGGTGCCTGCCCCTGCACGGTCGGTTTGGCTGTGCCGGCCACCGCTATGTGATCGACAGCGCCGAAGAAGTACTGATTGAAGGCCAGCCCCTCGGACAAGTTCTTGAGATTGGTGGGTTGGGCCACATTGCTGACAATGGCGGCAGCGTCATGGAGCACACAACCGAGGTTGGCTGACTGCGACGTCACCAGATCGTTGACCTGGCCGAAGGCATTGGCTCCCTCAGTGAATAGCGTTGGCAAATTGTTCTTCTGGTCCACCAACACCTGCACCAGTGCCGCCGTGTTGGCCAAGTCAGACCTGAGTTCCGGCGACACCGACGTAATGGCGTTGAGGGCGGGAGGTGCATTGGCCAGCAATTCGGTGAACTGCTTCTCGTACCCCACGAACTCCTTGGAGAACTGCGTGCCCGCGGTAATGATGGTGCGCAGGTCGCCGGAACGACCCTGCAGCGCGGTGGCCAGCTCGGTGATGAGCTGGTTCAGCGCTCCGGGAGGAATGGCCTCCAAGAACTTGGTGGCCGACGCCACGACCGCTCCGACGTCGGCCGGAATCTGGTTGGGTGCGGCAGGGACGTTGGCCCCGGTTCGCAGCGGCGCGGCCGTTCCTGCTCTCGTGGGCACCAGGTTCACCACCTGCTCGCCGAGATCGTTGGCGATCTGCACCGATGACTGCACGTCGCTGGGGACCGTGGTCCCAGGGTTGATGCTCATGGTGATTTTGGTGCCCGTCGATGTCAGTGCCGTCTTGGCCACGGTGCCTACCGGCACACCGTTGAGCTCGACGGTGAAGTTTTGATACAAGCCTGAGGCATCAGGGAATTCGGTGGTCAGCATGGTGGGGCTCCGCAAGGGATTGCCGAGCAAATTGACCACGCCGTACGTCACCAGGCCGAAGCTGACAAGGAAGAAGGCGATGAGATTGATGACGAGTCGGCGACCGATCATTGGCCCGACCCCGTATTGGCACAAGAGAAGGCCGGCGAGTTGTCGTCCTCTCCCCCACCGGGAATACCGCAGACGATGATGTTCTCGTACAGCTGCACGTAGCCATTGCGAACGCCCGAAGGCAGCGCGGTGTTGGCCACGGGTATCTCTTGAAGGAGGCCGGCCAGGTCGGACTGGTGTTGGCTGACCTGACTGCTGACGGCCTCGAGCGTCTGGAGCTGGCGCGTGATCTGAGGGAAGTAGGTCTCGAGAATGCTTCGCCCCTGGACCGACAGGTTGTTGAGCGACTGCAAGAGGGACTCAAACTGGGTGGAGTTCTGAGCCAGGATGGCCACCGTCTTTGACAACGTGGTCAGAGCGTCGGCGTTGCTCGAACTCGAAGGGGCCAGCGTGGCCGACAGCTGGTTGAGCCCATTGACCGCTTGGGTGATTTCGCTTGTGTGCTGCGCGTACCCGTTGGTCACGGTGGCCAAATCATTCAAGAACGACTTGAGTGAAGCCTCCTGCCCGGTGAACCCCTCACCCCCGGCCAGAATGACCTGCTCGAGCTCGGTATCCGAAATGGCACCGAACACATCGGAACCGGCCTGGACGAATTGCTCAACGTCGGGCACCAATGAGGTGTGCCTGATGGTGGCCCCGTTGGCCAGCTGCGGCGTCTTGAGAGCGCCTGCACCGGTCTCCCCCTTGGGTACCGTGAGCTCCACGTACTGATCACCGAGGATGGTCGTGCGGGCGATGGCGGCGCTGACGTCGGCCGGGATACGCACGCCGGATGTCAGATTGATGGTGATCCGAGCCCGGTCACCGTCCAGCTCGATGTTGCTGACCGAGCCCACGGGCACACCGGCCAACTGCACCTGAGCCCCGTTGGCCAGGTCGCCGACATCGCTGAACACAGCGTTGGCCGTCCGTTGTGCTCCCGACCCTGACATCCCGCAACTGGCCAAGCCGATCACCAACGCCAAGGCGCCCGGCACCAAGAGGCAGCGGCGCAGGCGCGGCGTCACAGCCAGCTCCCGAGGTCGTGCATCCACTGCGACACCAGTCCTCGGTGGTGGACCGAGGACTTGTGCGTGCTGGGCAGCGGCCCCAGAAGTTTGGCGGCAGGAGCGGTCAGCGACGGTCCAGCATTGGAAGTCAATGAGACCTTGGCCTCTTTCTGCGTCGCTGGTGTCTCCGTCTTTGACAGCAACCCGCCCAGCACTCCGCTGCTCTTCGAAGTAGAGGACGATCCCGCCTTACATCCCAGCAACGTCGTCAACGTGGTGCACGACGATTTGCCGGGTGCGTTCTTGGTCGGCGTGGTGGTGGTTGTGGTCGATGATGCGGGCGGTGAGTTGGGTGCGCCAGGGCTGCTGTTGGCTGCCCCGCCCGACCCATCCTCAATGTCGAGGATCTGGTCCAGACCGGTCTGCAACACAGCACCGCTCGTTGCCGTACTGGCGCTGTTGTTCAGAGTGTTGATGATGTTCGGAATGGTGCCCAGAAGGCTGTTAAAGAAGCTGGAGGACGGGTTGCCGCACAAATTGAGTGTTGATAACTCAGTCGACGTGAGACCCGACGAGTGATTGGCCACAATTCGGCGGCAGATCCCGGCCAGACGGTCACGCAGCAGACCCGAGACGTACGCGGTGGTGACTCCGGGTGAGGTGGCAATGTTGAGGTCCAGCCAGTTGTAATTGGGGTCATAGGCGCGAGCCGCACCTTGGAACAGGTTGTTCCCCTGCTGGAGAATCTCGTCCACCGAATTAAGGTTGCGGTCGAGGGTGCGACCCACCGTCGTCACCGTGCCCACGTCGGCCTCAAGGGGCTTGAGGTTGGGGGTCAGCACTCCGACCAGCGCGGAGCTGGCGCCAGTGAGTTGCGTCAGCGCGTCATTGAGTTGCCCCGAGTGCTGGGCGATCACTCCAGAAACGGTGTCGTATTCGCTCACCAACTGCTCAATCTGCGAGGTGTCGTCGTCCAGCGTGCCGGTGAGCTGGGCCAGCGTGCCGTTGAGCTGGCCCAAGTCGTCGCCCTTGTCGGCCAAGAGTTGAATGGTGCCGGCAGCGTTCTGAATGAGCTTGTTGAGCGCAGCGCCTTGCCCGTCGAGGTCCTGGGCCAGATTGGTCACCAGGCTGCCCACAGCGTGAGGATTGACGGCATTGAGCGTGCGCTGCACCTCTTTCAACACCTCGTCGGTGGAGATGGGCACTGTGGTGCGCGACAGAGGGATGGTGGCTCCATGGGCCAGCAATGCCCCGCCCGTGTACCCGGGGTTGAGATCGACGTCCGGCTGCCCCAGCAACTGTGGGGCCACGAGTGAGGCCACGGCCTGGGCCGGGATTTTGGTCCCCGAGTTGACCTTGAGTCCCACCAGCACGGTGTCGCCGACGTTCTCCACCGAGTTGACCGTGCCGACCTTGACTCCGAGCACATCTACCGCGGCACCCGGGAACAGGCCAGGCGCGCTGCTATAGACGGCCTTGAGTGCATACGTCGAACCACCCGAGGTGGCGTCGAGTGCCACCACAACCAGGGCGACGAGCACAATGCTGGCCACGACGGCTCGAGCAATGGTCGACTGGGCCAGCGACTTCAGGGCGTCCATTATTTCTGCACCACTAGCAGCGGACTGAGGAGTTCCGACAGAGCCCCGATGCCCGAGTTCGGGCTGTCGGAGGATTTGGCCGCCGATCCCTTCGGCGCCTTGGCCGAGTCCGCCTCCGCCGACGACGGGTTGGAGCCCTCGCCTGGCAGCGGTCCGGTCTGCTCCGCACACGGCAGCGGATCGGGACCCAATACCTCGTTCAGCACCTGGTCCAGCGTGCCGCACGGGCCGATGACGCCGTAGGTGCTTGTGAGCGATGTGGTGTTGGCGTAGATGTTGGCCCAGTTGACCTCTTGGTTTCCGGCATACGCGATGGAGGCAAAGCCTTTCAGCGCGCTGCCCAGGTAGCTCACCCCTTCGGCCAGGTCATCTTGGTGCTGGCCCACCACGTTCAGGTCGGTGTGCAAGCTGGCCAGCAGCGAGTTGAGTGCCGGCGAGTCGGCCGACACCAGGCTGTTGGTCTGAGTCGCCATCTGGTCCACATTGGTAATGAGGTTGGAGAGGTCGGCGCTGTGCGCAGCTAGGCCCGGTCGACACCGTGTCCAGGTTGTTGACGATGGACACCAGTTCCTGATCACGCGCCGCCAGTGACGATGACAGCGTGTTGGCCGAGTCGATCAACGCGACACCTGACCGCTGCGCGAGTCCACGGTTGCCGTCAACGCGCCCAGACCAGCGATGATCTGCGCCACTTGCGTTTGCTTGCCCTTGGTAATGGTGGCCAGCGACGTAATCAGCTTGTTCAGAGCTTTGGCGTTGCTCTTGGACAGCAACTTCTCCGCGTTGTTCTGCAGCTGATACAGCTCAGTCGGAACCGAAGTGTTGGTGATGTATGCGCCACTCTGCAGGGGTTCGGACCATCCACTCACCGGATTGAGCGTGACGTCGACCACTCCCAAGAGGGTCTCCACCTCCACCGCTGCCGTGGTGTCGTGGGGCAACTGCACGGAGTGGCTCACCGACATCACGGCATCGACCGCGTTGCCCTCGACCTTCACCGACGTGACGGTGCCCACCTTCACGCCGGCCACCATGACGTCAGTCCCCTTGGCGATGCCGGCCGCGTCAGAGAACCGGGCCGTGACGTCGTAGCCCGAGGCGAAGACGCTCTTGTTGAGGAAGAGGATGCCCATGATCAGCACCAACATCACGGACACGGCGATCAACCCCACGACCTTGGGCTTACGTTCGGTGAAGGCCTTCACTTCGAGCCTCCAGTAGAAGAGGTGGAGCTGGAACTGTCACCGCTGATGACGCCCAGCCACTGACTCAGGCTGGACGATGCCACTGAGGAGCTGTTCTTGCTCGACGCCGAAGGATTGGGAAGTCCCGGCGTAGAGATGCCCGACAACCCACCGGGCAACGGCGGCCCGCCCCCAGGCCCGGATCCGGCCGGAGGATTGGTGGACTGGTAGTAGGGGCACACCGTCTGGTTGGCCAGGCAGGTGTAGATGGTCTGCACGGCGAACCATTGACCCCATTGCGAAATCTGGATGTACGGCGCCAACCCTTGGCCCAGAGTGGACAGGCCGGTGGCCAGCTCCTGCTGGTGATCTTCAATGTCGGCGGCCACTGACTGCAAGTCATCAATGGTGTTGGTGATTGTGGTGTGGTTCTGTCCGAGCAAGTTGGCCAGATCAGTGGCCACTTCGGACAGGTTGCCCACCACACTGTCGAGCAACGTGTTCTTGGCTGCTAGTGATGAAGACACCGTCTGCAGGTTGTCGACCAGGGAATCGATGTCGCCGCTGCGCGAGGCCAGAGCGGTAAGCACCTGGTTCAAGTTGGTGATGACCGATCCGACCTGGGAATCGAGTTGCTCGACTGTGGTCGACACGGTTGCCCCACTATTGATGAGCTGATTGATCTGGGCCGTGTCGCCTTCGAGCGCGCCCGATACGTTCTCCACGAACTCGTTGGCTTCGTGTGGATTGATAGAGGTCAGCAGCGGTCCCAGCGTATTCAAGAAGGTATCGATGCTGGCGTCAGTGACGTCATGGCTCATCGGGATGGTCGCACCGTGCTTGAGCAGTGGACCTGCCTTGTCGGGAAAGAGTTGGATCTCTTTCTGACCGATCAAGTTCTGCCAGCGCATGCCCACGTCGGTGGATTGATGCAGCTTCACTGAGTTGTTGATGCTCATCTGAATGACCGCATGACCGTGCTGCACGGTGATGCTGCCCACCTGGCCCACCGGTACGCCAGCGATGTTCACCGGGTCGCCGTTGGCCAGCCCCGTGGCGTCAGTGAGCTGCGCGCTCAGGGGGTAGCGGTTGGCGAAGAGCGAAATATTGCCGATCTTGACGGTGAGGGCAGCCAAGAGAAAGAGGCAAATAAGCGCGAATCCGGCGAACTTCAACGCCGACGACGGGAGGTGGCGAAGGAATCTCACGATCCCGCCCCCACCAATCCGCTGACGTAGGAGCCGACACTCGTGCCTTTGGACTTGTCGGGCTGCCCGGCCAACCCGTAGGCCGCGGTCGATGCCGTGTTGCCCGCGCTCGTGGCGGCCGACGTGGGGGCAGACGACAATCCCGGAGTGCCATCGTTCTGGACGTCCTCGAATTGCGAGAGCTCAGCATTGCAGTTGAAGGCCGACCCCGAACCCGCCAACGCCGCTTGGATGGGCTGCAAGAAAGACAGACCCGGGGCATCGGGTGCAATGAGATTGCACACCAGCGAGTTGACGTCCTTGAAGAGGACGAAAGTGTTGAAATACACGAAGGTGCTGCCGTCAGGAAGCGTGCTGAGCCCGCTCGCTCCCTCGGCGATTTTCAAGAAGTAGTGGTATGCGCCCTGGACCACTTGCCCGATGGTGTCCTGCTGGGCCAGCAGCACCCTCGAAATGTTGTCGCCCGACGCCAAAATGGTGTCGATGTCGGGATGATATGTCGTAAGCAGCGAGGCCAGATCGTTGGAGAATGGAATCAGTGTGTTGAGAAGCTTCTGATAGTTGGCCTCTTCGGCGTTGAAGGTAGGGAGTCCAGCGTTGATCTGCGCGTTGAGGCTGTTCAATGCACCGGCTGTCGGAGCCACGGCCTCCGAGAACCGGGCAAATGAGTCCAGCGCGTTCAACTGTGAGTTGAGCGTGTTGTTGAGCAGCGTGGCCAGCTGAGTGCCCGCACCTATGGAGCGGGCGATGTTCGGACCCTCGCCCTGGCTGGCTTGGCCCAGCTCCCCCAGCACGGTGGAGAGCGCTTGCGTGTTGATCTTCTGCAGCAGCGGCGTCGCGGCCGCAAAGAGGTCACCCAGTTCGTCGCTCGTTGCGGCGTGAGCGAAGGTGCCGTTGCGAGCGAGATACGGGCCCGCCTCGGAGTTGTGATGGGGCGTGCTGAGAGATACCTGCTCGGCCCCGAACAGGTTCACCGGTTCAACCGTGGCGGTGGCCGTCGCCGGCACCTTGAAGGTGGGCGAGATGAGCACCGAAATTCGGGCCTCGTTGTCCTTGAGCTCGATGGTGGATACGCGGCCCACCTGCACGCCGCGGAACACCACGTCGGAACCAGGATGCAGCCCCTCGCCGGCCTTGGGGAACATGCCCGAGAGCGGGTAGTCGCCCGCGAAATCGCCGTTGGCCTGGCGGATCAGTGTGATGGTGCCCGCCACCAACACGAACAGGACGAGCAGGCTGATGCCGGCGCGGCGAAGGCGTTTCATCCCACCAACCGTGCCGAGGCGTTGACGCCGCCGAAGAGGATGAGGGACATGAAGAGGTTCACGACGACCACCAAAATGATGGAAAGGCGAATGGCCCGTCCGGCTGCCACGCCCACGCCGGCCGGTCCACCGGTGGCGTTATATCCGTAATAGCAGTGCACGAAGGTGACAAGGACGGCGAAGATCATCGCCTTCATGAACGAGTACAGGATGTCGATGGGCGGCAGGTACAGACGGAAGTAGTGCTGGTAGGTGCCAGCGGACAAGCCGAAGAACTTGGTCACAACCAGCTCGGAAGCCAGGTAGCTGGCGAACAGCGCAGCCAGATAGAGCGGGATCATGGTGATGAGCGCAGCCCAGACGCGAGTGGCCACCAGGTACACCACAGAGTTCACGCCCATGACTTCGAGGGCGTCGATCTCGTCGGAAATGCGCATGGCACCGAGCTGCGCGGTGAAGCCAGCTCCCACTTGCGCGGCGAGCGCCACACCGGCCACCAGCGGAGTGATCTCTCTGGTGTTGGCCAGCGCCGTAATGACACCGGTGAATGCCTCGGCACCGATCTGCTGCAGCCCGTTGAATCCCTCTAGTCCAACCTCGGTACCCGTGAAGAAAGCGATGGAGGTGACGACGAAGAACATGCCGCCACCGACAATGAGCGCGCCCGAGCCCAAGGTGATGTCGGACATCAAGACGAGGATCTCTCGCGGGTAGCGCAGGGCTCGAGGCATTGCTCGCAGAATGCGCACGTAGAATTTCAGCTGGATATAGAAGTCCTCGAAGATGCCGATGACTGCGTTGCCCGATCCCAACGCCGTTTTGCCCACCGTGGATGCACTGTTCTGCAACACCGACCTGGATCCATTGGGTGAATCGCCCTCGGGCCGCACCGGCGTGTCGATGGCCATCTCAGATGCCCTTTTGCGGGATGAAGTTGAAATAGAACACGGTCAGTAGGAAGTTCACGAAGAACGACAAGATGAAGGTGATGACGACCGCCTGGTTGACGGCGTCACCCACGCCCTTCGGCCCGCTCTTGCAATACAGCCCCTTGTAACAAGCGACCATGGCGGCGATAAAGCCGAAGATGCCGGCCTTGAGCAGCGCAATCGCTAGGTCTGCCACTTGACTGAGCTCACCGAAGGTGGCGAAGAAGCTGCTGGCCGTGATGTGGATGGCGTGCGTGCCAAACCACAGTCCACCGGCAATGCCGGCCACGCTCACCACGGCATCGAGCAGGATGGCCACCAGCGTGGCCGCCAGGAGACGCGGCAGCACCAGGCGGTGGAGCGGGTTCACTCCCATCACCTCCATGGCGGAGATCTCGTCTCGGATACGGCGTGAACCCAAATCGGCGCACATGGCCGAGCCACCGGCGCCGGCGATGAGTAACGCTGTGGCCACCGGTGCCTGTTCGCGCACGACGGCCAGCACCATGGCGGCTCCCAGCTGGGATTGGGCGCCGATCTGCTGGAGCAGGGAGCCGACCTCGAGGGCTATGACCATGCCAAACGGAATAGAGAGAAGTATCAGAGGCAGGGTGGTCACCCGGGCCAGGAACCAGCACTGATCGAAGAATTCGCCGACCGGCACACCTTTGAGGAAGGCCTGGCGTAGGGCCTCAAGCGCCGTGGCGAACATGTTGCCGGTCTCACGTACGGCACTAGCGATCTTGCCGTCGTCCCGGCCGACGAATGGCTTGAGCGGGCTTCCGACTGCCTCGAGCGTGGCCGTCCGTCCGCTTGGGGTACCGAGGCGGCGGGCAATCTCGTCGCGGCTCAGGGGAGCGGTGTCGTCACCAAAATCTGCCACCCGCAAACCCCCCTTACTATCGGCCTTCACGACCGCATCAGGGGAAAACGTACCGCCCCCCTTGCCCCTTTTACCTGGTCAAGAGCGGAACTGCTCGTTCTCCACTACCTTGCGGTGGAGGGCAACCGTATCCTGCCTGCGCCCAACAAAGAATCGCGACCCCCCGAGGCATCGATTCCTGAGATTTAGCTGTGAACGACATCGCAAGAAAGTGGCAGGATGGTTGCCTCTCATCCCATTTCACTTTCTCCGAAACAATTCCAGAAATTGTGTGAGATGGTGGCTAAACGAGTGTTTCGCTCTGTGGAGGGAGAGGTCAATTGGGCCTTTCGAAAAGGGCCTCATTGAAGTCATAATGGTTCAGATGCCTTCCAGCAGAGTGGCTGGAAGGGGAGGGACGGAACGTGGCGCTTCGCCAAGAAGAGTTCATCAATCTGTGCGACGACGTCGACTTGGATCGCGACCGCGCTCTGGTTGAACGCTGTCAGGCCGGTGACTCGGCTGCCTTCGGCAATCTCTATGCCCGTTATTACGAGCGTCTGCTCCGTTTTTGCCTCCGCCGTTTGAACGACCGACATGAGGCCGAGGATGCCGCACAGGAAGCCTTCGCTCGCGCTTGGAAGGCTCTGCCCAACTTCGCTGGTGAACGCCGCTTTTACCCTTGGCTGACTGTCATCGCCGGGAACATCTGCACCGACATGTTGCGCCGCCGTTCACGCAGTACTCCAACCGATGATCTGGAGCTGGGCAATCACCGTCCCGTTGGGATGGGGACCAGCGAGACATCAGATGAGCTGATCCTGGCCGCCGTCGACGGCGAGCTGGTCAACAAGGCACTCGACCGCCTTTCCGTACGCCACCGCCACGTGCTGGCCATGCGCGAGGGATCGGGTTGGACGTACCAGCAGATGGCCGACCACGAAGGTGTGGAAATCGGCACCATCGAGACCTTGCTGTGGAGGGCCCGTCAGGCCCTCAAGCGCGAGTTCACCGTGCTGTCTGAGTCGAAGGGCGCGCTGGCCGGCTTCTTGGCCGGATCGGGCGCACTCATCCGCCGCAGCATCATGCGGGTGGCGCACCGTGGCGCCATGGTCCAGTCGAGCATGGGCGTGGGCAATGGTGGCCTGCGCAACGCCATCGCAGGCGTGGCCGTGACATCGGCCGCCGTGGCTGCGGCTCTGATCACGCCGCACGCCTTCTCTTCAGCTCCTTCGCATGACAAGGCTGCGCTGTCCGCACCGGCTGGCGTCGGCCTGGCCAACCCGGAGCTGCCGATTCCCAACACCGCCAACTCGGTGTCGTCTACCAACAGCGCCGTTTCCTCTGACATCGGCGACTCGACCGATGACGTGTCCGGCGGTTCGGCTACTCCGTCTGTGGCGCCCGGCGCCACCAAGCTGCCGTCTCTGGGCGAAGACCCCACGATCAAGCCACAGGTCCCCGATAACTCGGCCAGTGACCCGACGGCTCCGATTACTCCCGGCAATAGCTTTGCCTCGCCGCTGGCACCCGTCGCCGGCGGACTCACCAATGCCACCACCGGCCTGGTGAGCGCCGTCAATGGCCTGGCCACCAGCCTTGGTCTGGGCAGCGTGCTCTCGGCCATCGGCCTGACCCCGCAGACGCCCGCAACTGGCACCGGCACCAGCGGCATCACGGTGCCGGCATTGCTCGGCGGACTCACCGGCACGGTGAACGCCACCTTGAATTCGGTTCTGGCCCCGCACTGAGCGTGGCGGACGTCCGCTCGCGGGCGTAGGTTCTAGGAATGGCGACTGAATCAAAGGTCAGCGAGCCCCAGCCGTGGATCGCTCCGGGCGAGCCCATCATCTCGCTGCGTGGGGTCACCAAGTCATTCGGTTCCCACACGGTGCTCGAGGACATCACCTTCGACGTACCGAAGGGACGCATCACGGCGATTCTGGGCCCATCCGGCACCGGCAAGTCTGTGCTCCTCAAGAACATATTGGGGCTGCTCATCCCCGAGCGGGGCGAAATCTGGGTCGACGGCGACCAAATTGTGGGCCTGCGAGAGAAGCGCCTGTACGAAATCAGGCGCAAGTTCGGAGTGCTCTTCCAGGACGGTGCCCTATTCGGTTCCATGAACCTTTACGACAACATCGCCTTCCCGCTGCGCGAGCACACCCGGAAGAACGAGGCGGAAATCCGAGAGCTGGTCCATCGCAACGCCGAGCTGGTCGGTCTCATGGACCACCTCAAGAAGTTGCCCGGCGAAGTCTCCGGTGGCATGAAAAAGCGGGCCGGACTGGCTCGCGCCATGGTGACGGAGCCCGAGATCGTTCTCTTTGACGAGCCTGACTCCGGTCTTGACCCCGTGCGTGTGGCCTACCTGGACGAACTGGTGGTGACGGCGCAAAAGGAGACGGGCGCCACGTTCTTCATCATCACCCACAACATCCAGTCGGTGATGCGGACGGCCGACTACATGGGCGTGCTCTTCCGATCGAATCTCGTGAAGTTCGCCAGCAAGGCGGACATGCTTGCCACCGATAACCCGATCATTCAGCAGTTCCTGGCTGGTCGGCCCGAGGGCCCAATTGGCATGGACGAGATGGCCGACAGCGACGGCAGGAACTTCCTGGAGGGCGATACCCAGCGCCTTGTTGCATGGCCCAATTGCTCGCCCTGGCGAATCGGCCATGGCCGCTATTCGACCGTCCGATCAGCCCGTACCGCCAACCTAGGCAATTAGAAACGCCGCCGGCACCGGATTACTCCGGACACCGGCGGCGTTCACACAATCTGTCGCTCTACCGGTCGCCGGCGGCAGCTCCACATACTGTCTCGACCATGAGTCCGGTGACCAGGTAAGGGTCCATGTTGGCGTTCGGACGACGGTCTTCCAGCCAGCCCTTCTTGGCCTTCGCCACGGCCCACGGGATACGGATTGACGCACCGCGGTCAGAAGTGCCGTAGCTGAACTTCGAGTAGTGGGCGGTCTCGTGCGCACCGGTGAGCCGCTGCTCGATACCAACTCCGTAGGCAGCAACGTGCTCCTCGACTCGAGTACCGATGGCCTCGCAGCCAGCGATGATGGCATCCCAGCCACCGTCCTCGCGCATGGCCTTGGTTGAGAAGTTGGTGTGAGCTCCGGCGCCATTCCAGTCACCCAGGACCGGCTTGGCCTCCAGCGTGGCGTAGGTGTCAAAGTTCTCAGCGATGCGGAAGAGCAGCCAACGGGCCACCCACAGCTGGTCGCTGATCATCAGCGGCGACAGTACGCCGACCTGGAACTCCCACTGCCCCATCATCACTTCAGCGTTGGTGCCCTCAATGCCGAGACCAGCCTTCATGCAAGCCACCGTGTGCTGCTCGACGATTTCGCGACCGGGCATTTTGTCGCCACCAACGCCGCAGTAGTACGGACCTTGGGGGGCCGGGAAGCCAGCCTCAGGCCAGCCCAAGGGGCGGCCGTACTGGAAGAAGGTGTATTCCTGCTCGATTCCGAACATGGGCTCCTGGTCGGCGTACTTCTCGGCCATGGCGGCACACTTGGCCCGGGTGTTGGTCGGGTGCGGCGTGAAGTCGGTCAGGAGCACTTCGCACATCACGAGCTTGTCGCCCTCGGCCCGCAATGGGTCCGGACACACAAATACAGGCTGCAGCACACAGTCGGAGTCGTGGCCAGCGGCCTGATTGGTACTCGATCCGTCGAATCCCCAGATGCCCGGCTCTTTGCCGTCTTCAACGATCCTGGTCTTGCTACGGAGGAGCGGTGATGGCTCCGTACCGTCGATCCAGATGTATTCGGCCTGGTAGCTCATGAACTCTCCTGTGCTCCGCTTCGTCAGTTGGAATGTGCAGGGTGGTAATCGACCTCGCACCGTAGGGCACGCGGTGACCCCGTGCTGACGCAGTTTCTACTGGGCAGGTTTCGCATCCGTATCCGGATTGTGAACCGATGATGAACAACGGTTCAGGCCTTTCTCAGGATGGAGAGCCGACCTGGAGCATTCCCGCCATCACCTCGAGCATTACGGTGCGGAACCGGTCCCGCTCAGCCGGCGGATCCTCGGAACGGGCCATGGCCAACACCCCCGCCACCACCGCCCCGAACAGAATGTGGGCCAGCATGTCAACGTCCTTGACCAGGAGGATGCCGGCGTCGGCCGCTCTATTGAGCACTCCCCGAATGACTTCAATCTCGTAGCGCTCGCCGCAGGCCCACCATTCCTCGAAGCCCAGCGCCGCTGGCCCTTCGACCCAGCACAGGCGCTGGTAGACGGGCTCAGAGATCAGCTCGAGGAAGGCATCGAAGCCTTGAACAATGGCGCTCCAGGCGTCGCCTGCGTCGGCTGCGGCCTGAGTGACCACTTGGGCGCTAACGATCTGCTGACGCTCCAGCACAGCCTGAAAGAGGTCGCGTTTGGAATCGAAGTGGTGGTAGATCGCCCCCTTGGTGACACGGGCTTGCTTCGCCACCTGATCCAGTGAAGTTGCAGCAAAGCCGTCCTCGGCGAAGCAGGCGGCGGCACTGTCGAGCAAGGCCTCATAGGTGGCCTCGGCGTATTCCTCTCGACGCGTCCGGGTCTGAGTCATATCCGCTATCGCCATCTTGACACGTTCAGACACCATCGGAATACTACATACCATGAGTACATACTCAGAGTATGCGAATACGAGCCGGGGCCCTATCGAGCGGGCGCTGCGCCGGTTGGCCGGGATCACCACGTCGCATCGCGAGGGCATCCTCGTCGTTACCGGTCTCTTGGTCATTGTGGCGGCCCTCTTCGGCGGCAACGTCGAGTCCAAGTTGTCCCAGGGCGGCTTCGACGCGCCATCAGAGCAATCAGTGCACGCCGCTGATGTCTTGTCATCCGAATTCCACAATGGATCGGACAACATCATCGTGCTGGTGCATGCCACCTCGGGCACGGTCGACAGCGCCCAAGTCGCAGCAGCTGGACGTGCACTGACTGAGCGCTTGGCCGAGCAGCCACATATGGCCAATGTCATGTCCTATTGGAGCCTGGGATCCCTACCCATACTGCGCACCGACAACAAAGCCACTGCGCTCGTCGTCGGCCGCATCATTGGCGACCAGAACCAAGTGGTGCAGCGGGAGCCAGTGATCGCGAAGGCGCTGAGCCATCTCAGTGGACCCATATCCATTCAGGTCGGCGGATTCGGCGCCGCCTTCCATGAGGTCAACACCGTGGTGGAGCACGATCTCCTTCGCGTCGAAGCGTTCGCCGTGCCAGTGACGCTGCTCCTGCTGCTCTTCGTGTTCGGTTCTCTCGTCTCTGCTGCCATGCCGCTGACTATCGGAGGCGTCGCTGTCGTCGGCACCCTCCTCGCCCTGCGAGTGCTCAACGGCATCACGCCCGTCTCGGTCTTCGCCGTCAACCTCACCACTGTCATGGGCCTCGGCTTGGCCATCGACTACAGCTTGTTCATTGTCAGCCGGTTCCGAGAGGAACTGGCCGCAGGGCGTGACGTGAATTCTGCCCTTGAGGAGACGCTGGCCCATGCTGGTCGAACCGTCGCCGGCAGCGCCCTCACCGTCACTGCGGCCGTCAGTGCCTTGCTGGTCTTCCCGTTGATGTTCCTCCGCTCCTTTGCCTACGCAGGCATGGCCGTCAGCCTCTTAGCTGGAGCGGCGGCTCTCATTGTGCTTCCCGCCGTTCTCTCGCTCTTAGGCCATCGGATCAACGCGCTCACCGTGTGGCACCGGTCCGTGCGACCGCCCACCATTGGCTTCTGGTCCAAGACCGCTCGTGCCGTTATGCGACGGCCCGTCATGGTCTTCCTCGGTATGGCGGCCGTCCTACTGCTTGTGGCGTCTCCGTTCGCCCACATTCGATTGGGCTATCTCGATGATCGGGTTCTCTCCCCTAGCGATCAGGTGCGCGTTGTCAACGACACGCTTCGCTCCGACTTCGGACAGGGGCAGGGGGACGCACTCCAAGTGGTCGCCCCCTCTACGGATGGCTCCACCAAAAAACAGCAAGCCGCCTACGCAGCCCATCTCTCGAACCTTCCCGACGTAGAGCGGGTGGACTCGGCCGGCGGCGTGTACTTCCACGGCGTTGACGTGGGCGGTCCCGCCAATTATTTGGCCCAGTTCAGCGACTCCAACGGCACCTGGTACTCCGTGATCCCGGTTGGCGACGGCCTCAATGACTCCGGCGTGCACCTGGTCGATGCCATCCGAGCTGGCGCTCATCCATTTCCCGTTCTCGTGGGAGGGCTCCCGGCCGGCTTCGTCGATTCCACCGGTGTCATCGACCACTACATGCCGCTGGCTCTCTTGCTGGTCGCAGGCTTTACGTTCCTACTGTTGCTTTTCCTGTTCCGAAGTTTCTTCATTCCATTCAAGGCGTTGGTCCTGAGTTTGCTCAGTCTGGGCGCCACGTTCGGGCTCATGGTGTGGATTTTCCAAGAAGGCCATTTCGCCCGCACTCTCGACTTCACCCCTACAGGAACAATCGTCGACACCATGCCGGTACTCATGTTCTGCGTGGCCTTCGGACTCTCCATGGACTACGAAGTTTTCCTCCTATCCCGAATGAAGGAACTCCACGACGCCGGAGCCAGCAACGAGGACGCCATAGCCGGCGGGCTTCAGCACACTGGACGAATAATCACCGCAGCCTCACTTCTGATGAGCATCGTCTTCGTGGGCCTTGTCACCAGTGGCATCGCCTTCATTAAGCTGTTCGCCCTGGGCCTCACTGTGGCCGTGCTCCTCGATGCCTTTGTCATTCGAGGCGTCCTCGTACCAGCCTTAATGAAGCTGGCCGGCAATGCTGCGTGGTGGGCTCCTCGATTCTTGAGACCACCACCGACTCCCATCCCTATGGATGAGCGATTCCCTCGCGTGAAGGACCATCTTCCCGATGGATCCGACCAGCTCCTTCCCACGTCCTGAGTAGTCCCCCACAACGACAGAGGGCTGGACCGGTATGAACCGATCCAGCCCTGCGGTCGCCCCGTATTGGGAAGGGGGAACTTTCCCTCAAGGAGATCTTGTCTCCACCCATTCGGGATAACGCTCCAGCTACACGTGCCTTACGGGCAGTTCGCCACTCCCGAAACACAGTTGTTGGCGTTAGTGAAGAGGTTGCTAATGCTGGTGCCCAGCAGTCCCACGGCTACCACTGCCACAATGGCAATCAAGCCGACCAGAAGCGCGTACTCCACCATTGAAGCACCACGCTCGGAACGGGCCCGACCCAGCAGCGCCGTGTGGGCTCCGCGAACCGCAACGTATGCCTGGAAAAACAACTCAGTCATCTCAATCCCCTCTCTCTGCCAAACCTCCTGCTACTCCGAAGGCTTGGCTCTCCAATTCCATTGTCGGTTGAAGCATCCGCAGGGTCCATAGGCCATTTGGCCTATTCGAACCGAAGACCGCTCTGAACCTGACTCCCGACGCGAAGCAGGGCTGAATCGGACTAAGCCGACCCAGCCCTGACTTCAACTCACTCAGAAGATTCAGCTTCATCGTGAAACTGCACTTCAAGCGACTGCAACGACGAGTCGTCACAGGACCTTTCATGACTATGGGCAGTTCGCCAATCCCGAAACACAGTTGTTGGCATTGCTGAAGAGACCACTGATGCCGTGCCCAAGAGCAGACACTGCCACGACCGCAACAATCGCGATCAGTCCGACAAGGAGTGCGTACTCCACCATTGAAGCACCACGCTCGCTGCGGGCGCGCTGTGCAAGATTGCTGTGAGCAGTCTGCACAGCAAAGTAAGCGCTCATAAATAGTTCAGTCATTCGATTCCCCCTCATAGTCAAGTGTCCGGAAGTTATTTTCCGACCATTTGATGTTCCCAAATTGATTCTCGCAGCGAGCGATCAGGAATTCCATAGGCCATTGGACCCATTCGCTCGGATGAACAATTGCAACTGACCCCACACGCGAAGCAGGGCTGAATCGGACACTGCCGATCCAGCCCTGCCTTCACTCCGCTTCACTCAGATGGTTTGGCTCTTGAGTGAGTTGCCGTTAATACGCATTAGTTAGTCTCTGCGACGATATTTCGAGGCAGCAGACTCAGCGACTATGGGCAGGTACCAACGCCGCCATTACCGGAAATGCAGTTATTGGCGTTGGTGAACAAGTTGCTGATCCCGTGGCCGAGAGCAGACACCGCCACAACGGCGACGATTGCGATCAGCCCGACGAGGAGCGCATATTCCACCATTGACGCTCCTCGCTCGCTGTGAACACGCTGCACCAGCTTGCTGTGAGCACCCTGCACGGCAAAGTAGGCGTGCATAAACACTTCAGTCATTCGTTTCCCCTCTCTTATTCAAATGTACGGACACTGTTTCCATCCATTTGATGTTCCCGTTCTGATTGTGTCAGGAGGCATTCAGCGATTCCATAGGTCGTTCGGACCATTTGCCCTCTCATTACTCAATGCTGACGAGTCCCATAACCACAGCCCGAACCAGCGCTTGAGTTCGGTTTGTGACATCAAGCTTCTGAAAAATCGATGCCAAATGATTTTTGGTTGTCTTCTGGCTGATGTAGAGCCGCTCAGCGATCTCGCAGTTCGTCGCGCCTTCAGCAAGAAGTTGAATGACCTCGAGCTCCCGCTGAGTCAGTGACCACGGCCCAAATGGCTTGTCATCTCCACGAATGCACGTAGGCACATATTGAGCCGGTACATTCGCTTCACCTGCAAGCTCAGGCCGTTGTGCCGTTCGATCGTCGACTCCTCCAGACTGTGATCCCAGCACCTTGCCCATCGTTGGCGCCGAAATATCAACAAGTGCTCTGTACGGGTTCGTCACCGATACGTGCGAGTAATACACCCAGCTTGGTTGCTTCGTCAGTTCGGTGGTGACGGCATACGGCGCCGCGTTCCACCTGACGGCAGTTGCCACGTTGCTCATGGTCCCCCTTCGACTCAATCCAGCACGACTGCCGGATTGAGTCCTCCATTCCCGCCCTTGTCGGACGGGGTTCCCATGGGCAGTGTACGCCTCACATTTAGAGCGAAATAGGCCTTTTGACCTGCGCACCTGCGCTACTACCGGTCAGCAATCGTTCCGCAACCAATCACCCGAAAACGGCAAATCGTTAGCGCCTTATTGATGAAACACGGCTCGCATCGGACCTACCAGAGGGCCAACGACTAGGACCATGATGGCCGGCAAAAAGCAAAAAGCCAGTGGAAACAAGATCTTGACCGGCACTTTGGCGGCGCGTTCGCGAGCACGCTGGCGGCGCTTATCACGCATCTCATCCGCCTGTGCCTGAAGCACTCGGCCGATCGGCAGACCGAGTGCATCCGCCTGCGATAGCACCACGGCAAACGTCACCAGGTCATCGATGTCGGTACGGACCTTAAGATTCTCGAGAGCGTCGTGGCGCGAGAGACCCAGCTCCATTTCACGAAGCGTCAGCCTGAGCTCGTCGCACACCGCAGAATTGAAATGGGAACACGACACCTGCATAGCTTGTTCGAGGCCGAGTCCTGCAGCCACTGAAATCGTCATCAGATCGAGAACATCAGGTAGATCCTTTGTCACTTCATCGAATCTCGAAGACACCCGATGGCGCAACCAATACACGGGACCTGCCGCGCCAATTATCGGTAAAAGAACCAGGAGTGCTACGCCAATTTTGCTACCACCCACGCCTGTGGCCAGCGATATCAGACCGATCGCCAGTCCGATGAGGACGCTGGATACTTGCAGCGCCACAAACTCCTCTGCCCGGACAGAACCTGTAAGCCCCGCCTTAAGAAGATCAGCATGGACTCTATCGATGTCCCGAGACGGATAGAGCCTCGACAGCGTGTGACGTATCCGCTGCGCTGTGGGACCGAAGATCCGATTGACCAGCGGCGTCTGCACCCGGTCAGGAAGAACGGTCTCGAGCACATTTAGGTCAGCTTCATTTCCGAGCGTCCGAATGAATTCGAGTTGCCGTTCTGCTTGGTGGGAACGCCGTGCGGCCCAGATGACCCCGCCAACACCGGCCAGCATTAGAACTAATCCAATTTCAACACTCATAACGTTTTCTCCCCCGATCAAACTTCGATATTGACCATTTTGCGGACGATCCAGTAGCCGAATGCCATGAGTCCCGCGGTGAAAATCAGGGCAACTAGCCCAGCTCCGTGGTACATGGGCTTCAGATACCCCGGGTCCGTCGTCGAGATGGAGAATCCAATGAAGATGGGTAGTGCAAAGAGGACATATCCAGAGACGCGCCCTTCGGCCGAAAGTGTCTGTACCTCCCTGCGAACTTCCTGCCTCGATCTCATGAACTCAGCCAGTGTGTGCAGAATCGGGGCCAAACGACCACCGGTGGATTGCTGAATCCGCACAGCTTCAACGGCCCACTTGAGATCATCGATTCCCGAGCGTTCGGCCATGTTCTCCAAGGCCAGGACCAGATCGGATCCAACTGCCACCTCGGCCATGACTCGATTCAGTTCCTCCGAAAGAGGAGCACGCGCATCGTGCCGGTACATATCAATGGCGCGTTGAAAGGTCTGCCCACCTTCGACCGAGGCGGCCATGAGCGAAAGAGCATCGGGTAATTGAGCCTGGAGTTTCTTTGTGCGCTTTCGAGTACGGAATTTAGGGATCTTCCAGGCGCCTACCAGAGCGAGTAGCGCACCGCCAACGCCGGCGAGAGGCGACCCGATCACGTATGCACCAATGAATCCCATTACGAGCGCACCAACCGTAGTCATGACGAGGTATTCGCCGGATCGCAACGGAATAGCTGCCCGTTCGAGACGCTGTTCCAAAACGCCCCGCGTGTCCAGTCGCCCGAAAGACTGACTGAGTCTGACCGACAATGCAGTGGTCTGGGTGTGAGGTGGAGCCTCTGAGATGACTTCTACTGGCACATTTGCGTCGCCCATCGTGTCGTCGAGGATTGACGCCAATGTTCGCTGCTTGCGGCGAACTCTGGTCAACATGGCGACGACCGTCAGTGACAGACCACCACCAACCAAAATGGCAGCAAGGGCTGCAGGGGTTACATCTGTGGCCAATCCGAACATGACCATCACCTTCCGTCTCGACGGCGCTGATTGAGAATTTCGTAAAGGTCTTCCGAAGGAGGTTCAACCCGCCCCGGACGGGCAGGACGACGGGTCTTTTCGGATCGGGAGTTAGACACGTTGGCAAACGGGTCCGTCTCCGAACGGAACAATGAAGCGGGAACCGTCACACCATTGGACGCCAGTTCGTCGAGGATCTTCGGACGAAGCCCTGTCGCCACCAGACGACCTGCGCCTTCTGCCGTCCCAACGCGATGAAAGATGTCCTGAAGAAGCACGGTGTCACCCTCCATCCCCTGCACCTCGGTAATGGAGGAGATCACTCTTGGGCCTTCAACGGTGCGCTGGAGCTGGACGATGAGGCCGACGGCCATCACGATTTGCTCCCTGATGGCACGCTGGGGGAGTTCAACTCCGCCCATCAACACCATGGTTTCCAGCCTGGCCAACACCTCCCGTGGGCTGTTGGCGTGCACAGTCGTCATGGATCCCGGATGGCCTGTGTTCATGGCTTGCAACATGTCCAGCGTCTCGGCGCCTCGACACTCACCGACGATGATCCGGTCGGGGCGCATTCGAAGGGAGTTGCGGACTAAATCGCGAATACGCACCTCACCGCTCCCTTCGGCGTTCGAAGGCCGAGATTCGAGCGTGACGGTGTGTTTGCCCTGAAGTTGGAGTTCAGCCGACTCTTCAATGGTGATAATTCGCTCATCACTAGGTATGAAGTCCGAGAGGACGTTGAGCATGGTGGTCTTACCTGTGGCAGTACCTCCAACGACAACCAGGCTGATCTTGGCCCGGACACATGCTTCGAGAAATACTGCGGCATCCATACTGACCGAGCCAAGGCCAATGAGGTCCTGCATACGCATGGGCTTTTCGGGAAACTTACGGATGGTCAGGACGGGTGCTTTGACGGCCAGCGGCGGAACGATGGCATTGATACGAGATCCATCAGCCAACCTCGCATCGACCATTGGAGATGATTCGTCCACTCGACGGCCGACCGCAGCCACCATTCGTTCGATGATCCGTCGATATTGCTCAGGAGAGTTGAACTCGATGTCGCTTTTGGTGATCTTTCCGGCTCGCTCTATCCAGATTTCATTGAAAGAGTTGCACATGATTTCGGATATCGACCCGTCCGACAGCAGAGTTTCGATTGGGCCGTAGCCGAGAGAGTCCTCCAACATTTCGTCGACAAACCGTTGGCGCTCAATCGGTGATATCCCAATGTCTTCTCGCTCAAGGATTTCATTGACCTTTGAGCGAACCTTCGTTCGTAGTTCATCAGGAGGAAGGTCAGCCGATCCGGGTGCTACTTCAGACAGGACCATGAGCTGCACTTTTCGCTTTGACGTGGACCAAGCCTCGTCGTTGGCGGCGCGATCCGACACGCGTCGAGACCGGGACTTTGCGGCCACCTTTGGTAGACCAGGCTTGGCGCTGGTCACCTCTGAATCGACATCGACCTCTTCAATGGCCGCGGCAAGCTTCTCGGTGAGATTCATCGGCCTGCTGCCGCCGCAAGCTCGGCAACTTTGGAGGTGCGGTGCCAGTGCATGATTCTCTTCAGTCCACTTTCAGGTGATCCGTTCGTAGTCTCGAGGACTGGAGTTGTTTCGCCTCCAAGCAGTTGGCGCATGCCAGCTGTCAGTTTGAGTCCGATCTCTGAGTTGGCCGCCGAGACAAGCGCAGGCTGTCCCTTATTGATCGAGCGGCTCACTTCTCTCGAATACGGCAGAATTGAGACGATCTTGTTGTCCAGAACGTCCTGAACGTCCTGAATTTTAATCCCAACATCGTCCTCCACCTTGTTGAGGACAACACCAATGGAATCACTGTTGATGCGCAGTTTTTCTAGGGTGCTCAAGAAGACCCGCATATTGCGAATACTCGGCAAATCAAGTGTGACCATGCACAAAACCTTGGTGGAGTGATCAAATGCTGCAAGCACCACCTCGGACAATTGGGCGGGAGTGTCGACAACGAGATAGTCAAAGTGCTTCCGCAGTGCCCCCATGACCTTGTAGACATCTTTGGGGGCGATCATGTCGGCTTCGGCTGGACTGAAAGGCGCCGCCAAGACTGAGAAACCAAGATCGTGCTCGAGCAGGTACTCCTCGATGTGCTCGTCCAGATCATCCTCGTCCACCGGCTCCCTAGCCAATAGGTCCGAGATCGTAAATCTCGGACGCAAATGCAGGGCGGTGGATACCTCGCCGAATTGAAGGTCAAGGTCAACCAGGCAGACCCGTTGCCCAGTCTGAGCGGCCAGGTAGCAGGCCAGATTGGTGGCGTAAAAGGTTTTCCCGCAGCCACCGCTCGACGATGCAACCGTGAACACCTCGGCGAACTGGCTTCGCTCAATGGCCACGCTGTGCGTGGTCACTGGCACTACCGTGCCGATTTCAGGGGTCCTGTCGGCCAAATCGAACGCGCGCTGAAGAGCGGTAGAAAGCTGGCGCTTGCTTGTGGGGTATTCCACCAGCTCAACTGCGCCAGTGCGCACGATGTCACTCATTGATGCCCGAGGCTTTGGCCCGAGCGCCAGCACGATTGCGGGCACTGAGCCCGCGTTACGAAGCTGAGCCAACCGCACCATTCCGGCGTGGCTGTCGAAAACCGGGCCAGCGACGAGCACATCGAAGGGGCCCTGCTCCAGGACTTCTTCCAGCACGTCCGTCACGTTCGCACTGGTCACCACTTGGTAGCCCGGACCTAACGAGGCTTGGATAGCTCGGCTCAGGGCCGGCGACTTCGAGATGACGAAGATCCGACGGGAGATCATGGCGCCACCGTTGTCTGTCCGGTGCCAATGCACGTTCCGACAGCCACAGAACCCGCGCTCTTCTGCGTCTGAGTGACGGCCAGGGTCTCATTTTCCGACATGAAGGTCAGCAAGCGGGATTGGTTGGGATTTGCTGCCAGAAGAAGCGTGATCGTTCCCGGTACAGCTCTCCCACCTGCCAGTGATGGATCCGTGGCGAGGGCGGGCACGATGTTTGAGACATCAAGTACCTCGATGTCGGACATCACCAGCTCTGTGCAAGGCAGCGGAATCGCCGAAGTACTGACGTCTCCCTGTGAGAGTTTGGTGATGTTGGCATATACATCCACATCACTTCCGGGTTGCAAATAGCCAGCCAGACCTGCCACGCCCGTGAGCGTGACCGTCACCCCGTCGTCGCCTTTGGGCAGTGAAATAGTCGAGGTGCTCGGCGTGAGCTGGACGGATTCAATGGCGTGTCCCAGCTTCACTGAGCTAGTCAGGACCGTGTCGGTCAGGGCCTGCAAGGTGGTGAGGTCACTAGCGACGTATTCCTTGGTGGAGATCGTTTCGATTCCGACCAGTCCCTTGGCCACCATCGTTTGGCCAGTTGTACCGGCCGGAATGTTGGCCTTGGCCACCACCACTGGCGTGTTAACTGCCGAGATCGTGATCCCGCCGGTCTTGTTCTTGGAACCGTTCACGACCGAAGCGAAGGCAATAGTGCCGCCCGCCAGGAAGAGAACGACACCTATGGCCACCAGAATCAGCGTCTGCCGTTTCACCGCATTTCCCCCATTTCACAGTTGCGCCCGGCGGACCATCCGATCCACGAGACATTGCTGTGCTCATTTGGGCGATGTCCAGAAGGTCCGAAGCTCTTCTGAGTCACCCACCCGTTCCCAATGGTTCGAGGGTAAGACCGGAACAGCTCGGCGTACATAGGCCCTTTGGACCATTTGGCTTCCGAGCGACCCTTGTAGAGCCCACAAATAGGCCTTTCTGCCCATGTGGGACATGGGCCTTATGGCGCACACTCACCCCCAGGGACGGTTTGCTGAGGACGAGGGGTCACTCGTCCGTCGAAATAACCGAGGAGGAGGTCCAACATGGGACCGAGGGTCTTGCAACGAATAGCTCGAGAACGACGAAGTGACGAAGCGGGAGCCGAGTTGGTCGAATTCGCCATAGTTGTCGTCCTACTTCTCGGCCTTATCTTCGGGATCGTGTCACTAGGTCTTTCGTTCGCTGCCAAGGAGACGATCACTCAGTCGGCCGCCGACGGGGCTCGCAGCGGAATCGTGTCGACGTCCATTGGCACTGGTGAGCTGGCGGCACTCAAGACCACCTCGGGTGACTTGGCCTGGATGGGGTCAGCCCCGAATACGACGTTTCCGACCTGCGCCGGAGGTTCCGGGTCTTCGTGCACTATGACATCGTGCGGCTCATCGGGATCGGCCATCACCTGCACGGCTAAGGAGCTAGCCATCTGCCCCGGCAATAGCGCCAGTGCCTGCATACAGGTCTACGTCTCGTACAACTACGCCAGCCGTCCGCTCTTTCCTGCTCTTTTCGGAATCACTGCGCCTAGCACCATCTCGTCGACCGCCACACTTCAGTGGAGTCCGACACCGTCATGAACCGTTCACTGAAGCGCCGCATAGCAGGTCCACACTCCGAGAAGGGTGTCGTGCTCATCGTCACAGTTCTGTGCATGGCCCTCATGGCTACTGCATGTGCATTCGCGGTAGATCTCGGACGCAATGTGGTAATCAATCGCTCGCTCCAGTCGATTGCCGATTCAGGTGCGCTCGATTCGGCCCTGTATCTCGACGATGGTGGATTGTGTAGCTCCGGATCCACCGAGGCATCAACCATCTCGACCAATGGTCAACCGATCGGATCCTTGCCTTCGGGCTTCAGCCCAACAGTGACGGCGATACCCGGATCGTACGTTGGAACGACCTTTACGAAATATGCGTCGCCCTGCAACGCAGTGAAAACGACGGCTTCTGACTCAATGAGCAACCTCTTCGTCTCGGGGAGCAGTTCCCTGACTCGAAGCGCGATCGCGGCATTGACGCCCTTTGCCGGCTTTGACATTGGAACCTATGTGACCAACGTCAGCACTCAGCAATCCACCGTCCTGAATACATTGTTGGGAAATCTAAGCGGCCATAGCAATCAGACCGCAGTCAGCATCTCAGGAATCGGCTACAACGGATTGGCCACGACGGGCATCACTATTTCGCAATTGATCAGCGCTAACTCGTCCGTGCTTTCAACGTCGAATATCCTGACTGCGTCCTACACCGACGTACAGTGGGCGACCTTTTTGAGCAATGCCGTGACTGCTGTCTCGGGGAGTAACACCTCTCTGACCAGTCTCATTACCAAGCTGACGGCCAATTCGCACACGACATCGACAACCCTGTGCTCCATGATCAGCACGGCTGACTGCACCAGTGGCTCGGTCTCGGTGAGTGGTCTATCCACGACCATCAACGTGCTGCAGGTGCTGACTGCTGAAGCCGAACTGGCCAACGGTACCAACGCCATCGCTTTGACGTCACTGATCAACCTGGGCACCGTCACTACTCTCTTGAACTCACTCCTCAATGCCACCATCGGCACGCCGAGTTTGGTCGTGACGGGTATTCAGAAGCCTGTGTACGCCTACGGTCCGGTCCCAACCAGCGCGTCGACCACGCAAGTGACCGCAACGTTGACTATCCCCCTGAACTTGACTCTGGCTGGAATCACCTTGGCGTCTCTGCCGATAGTGATCCCGCTCAACGTCGCCCAGGGGACCGCCAAGCTCAGCTCGGTGACCTGCAACAACGACACGTTCAGCCAGGACGGCATTTTGGTGACCACCACCGGAGTCAGCAATAACGTGACTGTGGGTGGGCTGCAGGCGACGACGATTACGGCACTTGGAAACACGCAGACGGATACCTACGCCGCTTCAGTGGTCCCACCGACGTCGGCGACGATCACCGCTGGCACCAACCCGGTGACCAGTGGATCGTTTGGATTCGGTACGGTGAACGTCTCCAGCGGACTCGATGGACTCTTGCCATCGGTGCTCGACAGCATCGTCGGTAATGTACTCAGCCCGCTCTCCTTGGTCCTCGGTCCGGTGCTGCAACTATTCGGCATCTCCTTGGCCGGAGCTCAAGTGGCGACAATCAGCTCCAACTGTGGTGCTGCGTCGCTGGTGCAGTGACCATGAACGTTGCTGTATTTGTCGCCACCGCGCTGGGAATGGCTGTCGGGGCCGTGTGCGTACCCGCTACCCGCCGGCAATTGGCTGCTGCCATGGCTCGCTCGACCGATGATGGACCCGCATTGGATGTTCCCGGTGGGACCTTTCACCGAATCGCCCTGATCGTCGCGTCAGGCCTCCTTCCGGGATTGGTGGTCTTCCGGGCGGGGTGGTCGATCGTCGCTATACCACCGCTCCTCCTCCTGGTGGGCCTGGTGCACCTGGCCTACTGCGACATGACCCGGTTCTTGCTGCCAAAGACGATGGTGCACGTCACCAGTGCCTGTGTGGCGGCCAGTGTCCTGACCGTTGGATGGGTCCACGACGACTGGCACCGAGTGATCTGGGCCGGCGTAGGCGGGCTGGCACTTTTCGCGTTCCTGCTAGTGATCAACCTGATGAATCCGGCCTGGATGGCTTTCGGAGATGTCCGACTGGCCTTCGCCGTAGGCATGGGTCTCGGCTGGATAAGCGGTGCCGCCCTGCTGCAGACATTCATCGTGGCCAATGTGCTGGCTGCGGTGGCCGGCTTAGTCATGATTGCGGCCCACCGAGGCCAGCGAACGTCAGCACTTCCGTTCGGCCTCTATTTAGCGTTGGCCTCGGCCGTGGTCATCTTCGTCTGGAGTTAACTGACGGTGACGAGCGATCCGATAACCATATAAGGCCAGACGACCGATGCTGCAGTGTAAGGAAGCTCGACACAGCCCAAGCTTTGAGGATCGCCATACGACGCTCGAGGCATGTAGTGCAGAGCATCCCCGCCGTTGAAGTACGCCACGAACTGCACCGGATCGGCGTAGCTTCTTCCGTCCGGATTGACTCCTCGCATCACCTGATTGCGCAGACGTAGGTAGACGGGGAACGTGCCCTTGGCCGTTGGCGTCCCGTAACCGCCGGTATTGGCCGGAGTGAGTTCCACCACCTGCCCGTTGTGCCAAATGGTCAGTGTCTCCGGCAACTCCTCGGTGGCCACGGCGTAGGAATAGCCGTTGGGGTTGACATGTGCACTGGGGTCTTGTGCCGCCGCCTGCAGGTCGGCAATCTCGGGTGGCGAGATGTTGCCGTCGGTAGGCAGTCCGGCTACCGATTCGAAGGCCCTGATGGCGCCCTGGGTCATTACGTTGTCCTGACCGGGCTGCCACAGGGCAGCCAGCGTGGGCGGCGGGACCCATCGCCACTGGAAGTCGTGACCCGACCAAGTCAGTGGCAGATAGCCCAAGTTGGCCAGCGCTTCCTGCTGACCCAGCACGGTATTGAGTGGCTCCGCTGCTCCGTAGGCCACCCAATAGCCCCCATTCCGAGCAGCAATGCCAACAACGGGAGAAGTGACCGGATTCGCCTCGGCCGAACCAGCAAAGGGCGCATCACCGAAACTGAAGATGCCACCATCGCTGCCGACCATCCAGTAGCCGCCGCCATCGGGAGTAGCCGCCAAGGCCACGATGGGAGCGTTGAGGTTCGTTCCGCCCATGCTGCCCAAGAAACGAGCATCGCCGAAGGCGAAGACACCACCATCACTACCAACCAGCCAATAACCCCTGCCGTCAGGAGTCGCCGCCATGCCCACAACGGGTGCGTCAAGAGTCATGGCACCGGTCGATCCGAGGAAGGGGGCATCGCCGAAGGCAAAAATGCCGCCATCGGACGCCACTAACCAGTACCCATTTCCAGATGGCGTGGACGCCATGCCCACAATGGGTTGGTTCAGCACCATGGATCCGGTCGATCCACGAAACGCAGCGTCACCAAAAGAAAAGATCCCACCATCGCTGCCGACGAGCCAATAGCCGTTCCCTGTTGGCGTAGACGCCATGCCCACAACGGGAGCGTTGGGAGCGGTAGCGAGAGAGCCGATCTCCGGAGCGTCGCCTTCGCTGTCAACGGCACCGGACGCCGTCGTGGTCCAGTAGCCGCTGCCATTAGGCATGGACGCAATGGCCGCGATGGGCCCGCTCAGTCCGGTCTCATTGCCGACTGCGTTAAGTGCGCTGCCGAAGGCCAAGACCGAATTGGCAATTCCAAGTGTTGCCGCGCCGACATTGCTTGCTGACGGGCCAACCAAAACGGTCAATCCCGTCAGGAGGGCACCAATGGCGACCAGTGCTCGGATGGCACTGACGCGAATTCGGTCTGCAGACATTGCTCGTTCCCATCGCCAAGGGATTGTTGCAATTCAATTGAAGCAACCGAGGACGTTACTCCCCCGGTCGATGTAAGGGCACGCGCCCCCGCAGGTTCCTATGCGGCAACTACCCGCACGTTGCGGGCCTCTTCACCCTTCCGACCTGCGGCAACCGTGAATTCAACGGTCCAACCTTCGGCCAGACCACGCCGGGCATCGCCTTCGATGTTCGTGTGGTGAACAAAGAGATCGTCACCGCGGTCACGGGCGAGGAAGCCGTAGCCCCGTGCGCCGTTGAAGAACTTGACCGTTCCGATCATTTTCTTGGCGGCCGGTGCCTGTCGCTGCTGCACCTTCGGGTACTCCCCCTGCTGAGGTTCAGGGGACTTCTTCTTTTGCTGCACCTCTGGGGCTTTCATCGGTGTGGAAAACGGAGTTTGGAATCCTGGTTCCATGCCAAGGGCACGCTGCAAGCCCTTGACTTCCTTCTGCTGCTCATCAGTTACCAGGGAAACAACAGTGCCCGTACGGCCGGCTCGTCCCGTGCGTCCAGAACGGTGCACATAGTCCGTGTGGTCTCCCGGCGGATCGAAGTGCACGACGCAAGGGAGATCGTCAACGTGAATGCCTCGGGCTACGACGTCGGTGGCGACCAAAGCATCGGTGCGTCCCTTGGCGAAAGCATCGAGTGCCTTCTCCCGTTGAGCCTGAGTACGGTCGCCATGCATCGGCACCGCTCTCACGCCCTGGGCCATCAGCTGGCGGACCACCCGGTCCGCACCACGCTTGGTGCGGCAGAAGACGAAAGCCCGACCATGACCCTCGATCAACTTTGCCGTCACGGCCACACGCTCGTCTCTGCTCACCTTCCAGAAGTGGTGGGCCACGTCGGCCTTCTGCTCTTCAGCGGCCTCGATCTGCACCCGCACAGGGTCGTGCTGGTAGCTCCGGATGATCGACTCGACTTCCTTACCGATGGTGGCCGAGAACAAGAGGACCTGGCGATTGGGAGAGGTCTGGTCCAGGAGTCGACGCACGGCGGGGAGAAATCCCATGTCGGACATACGATCTGCCTCGTCCAGCACCACCGTGGTCACGTCGTCCAGCAGGACGTCACCCCGTTCGATCAGGTCTTCGAGGCGTCCTGGGCACGCCACCACGACATTGGCACCCTTGTGCAGAGCCTTGATCTGGTCTCGGTAACCGGTGCCGCCAAAAATTGAGACAACACGCTGGCTGTCGCGACCAAGCAACGAGCCGATCACGGAGTGCACCTGCGATGCCAGCTCTCGGGTCGGCACCAACACAAGTGCGCGGGGGCGTCTGGGCCGAGACTGTGCCATGTGCGCCACAATCGGCATGGCAAAAGCCAGCGTCTTGCCGGAACCGGTGGGGGCTTTGCCGCAGATGTCCTTGCCGGCAAGCGCCGGTGGAATGGTTGCAGCTTGAATGGGGAGCGGGCTGTTGATGCCCATGTTTTGCAGTCGCGCGTCTATGTCCGCGGACACGCCAAGGTCTGTGAAGGAAGTGATGTCGAAACTCCAGTCGAGTGATGTACGGCCTACTCGAACACGATTTTCGAACGGGCCCCACTGAACGATGGTTCAGCGGCGACACCAACGATAGCAGATGCGCGCTGATCTGCGACATCGGGCAGGTCAAAAGGCACGATTACGATTGCTTCATGGCCCGCGAGCCCCTCACGCTACTCCTGCAGCGGCAGTGGGATGAGGACGGCTGGTGCGTCATTGAGGGCGCAATTCCCACAGCAGAATTGCAAGACGCGCAAAATGCGATGCGTCGCTTGTTCCCGACGGCCGAGGAGATGGAGGCGGGTGCGGACGACACCCATCACATCCGGTGGAAGACCTGGGACGCACAGTGGCCGGAATTTCCCTTTCACAGCACTCGCATCAACAATCTGGTGCTGCATGCCAACGTGATCTCAGTGGCTGAACAGCTCCTGGGGACTACCGACATTGCGCTCTATATGGGTTTGGTCACCGCGAAATATTCCGGCCAAGCTTCGGGATTCAACCAGCTCCTGCACACGGACTACCCCAATCACATGATCCTGGTGCCTCGCCGCCAACCCGGGTACCAGCAGGTCGAATTCTTCATCTATTTGACCGACGTCACCGACGCCGATGGGGCCACCCGACTGGTGTCCCGCACCAAGACGGCGGACATTCCGGTGGAGCGCCACACTCTGAACTACATCGACTACGCCGAACTCTATGAAGATCCTGGCAGCGCGGCCGCACCAGCTGGGTCAATCGTCGCCTATCGACCTGACGTCTATCACCGGTCAGTCGATGTCGATGAGCCGGGCCATTGTCGGGTCATGCTCCACGTTTCGTTCAAGCCACGGGCGGCAGAATGGGGTGGATACCAGTCGTGGGCCTTCAAAGGACTCAAGCCTGAGTGGAGCAAATTCGTGCAGCAGGCCAATCTCCGCCAGCTCACGGTGCTCGGGTTTCCCGAACCAGGTCACCCGTATTGGAACGACGAGACCCTGGCCGGCGTGAACGCTCGTTATCCGGGCCTCGACATGTCGCCCTGGCGGGAAGGACTACGCCACCAGGGGTGATCCCGGTGCGACCTTGGGCCAAGGCATTTCTCGCTCCGCCACCAACGCCAGGTCAAGCAAGAGCTGTTCACGATGATGGCCTGACAACACCTGAAGGCCGACCGGGAGTCCGTCCAAGACGTCGGCCGGGATGGTCATGGCAGGGCTACCGTGCAGATTGGAAGGTGCCGTGAGTGCCGCATTGTTCATGATGGCTCGCGTGAAACCGATTTCGTGAATGAGATCGGCTCCGGGAATGGTTGACGGCGGCGGACCTTCTGCCTTGAAGGCAACATCGGGATGCGTCGAGCACATGACGAAGTCAGCCTCCGCAAAGAGATCAGCCATCGACTCATTCAACTGACGCCGATACGACTCGATGGACGCGGCCCTCGCCAGCGTGAATCGCTCGGCGGCACTTTCGACGCCCATTCGCATTTCGGGTGAGAGCTCATCGGCCCGATCGGGATACGCACTCCCCAAGTCGGCCACGAAGCTGGGCTGGTTTGCCATGGCCCACTGACCACGCAGAGGTGGCAGGGCTGGACGGACGTCCACCACTCGGAGACCGGCTGCTTTAGCCAAACGCTCGGCCGATGCCTGCACCAGTTCGCCCACTTCTGCTCGGACTCGAGCGATGCCCAAATCCGGGATGATCGTCACTGTCATTCCCCGCAAGTCGAATGAGCCCAGATCACGCTCCCAGCCGCCGACGGCTGGAAGGCTCAGAGGGTCGCGTTGATCGAATCCGTTGCAGGCGTCGAAGTAGCGAGCGGTGTCACGCACCGACCGGGTCAAGCACCCCAAAACGGCGGTGAGTGGCTGCATCCCGGCCCAGGGTCCCTTGGGGATCCGACCGTACGTCGCCTTCAGACCGAACAGTCCCACGCACCCGGCCGGTCCTCGAATTGATCCGCCACCGTCACTACCTGTGGCGATGGGCAACAGGCCGCCGGCTACAGCGGCTGCTGTACCACCGGAAGACCCGCCGGGTGTGCGTGCAACATTCCAGGGATTCCGCGTGGTGCCATGCAGTTCTGTCGATGTGCAGTTGATGCCTCCGAATTCGCTGGCAGTGGTCTGCGCAGTCAGGATGGCGCCTGTCGCTCGAAGCCGCTCGGCCGACGTGTGGTCGTACTCCGAAACGCGATCCTTGAAGATCATCGACGCCTCGGTATATGGCCACCCTTTGACCCGCTCCAGTTCCTTGACTCCGAACGGCACCCCGCCGAAGGGCAGCGACACGTCTGCCGCGATTGCCGCCTCCCTGGCCCGATCAAAATCGGTGAAGCTGAAGGCATTCAGCGGCGACCTTTCGATGGCCTCAATGGAGGCGTCGAGTGCCTCTATTGGAGAGATCTCCTTGGCTCGAAAGGCATCCACCAGACTGCAGGCGTCGTCCATCCAAGGCGTGGTCATAGTTCGACGGTAGCTCTTGGTACTGCTTGATGCCCGGTCTGCTCCTTCGCTCTGTCAGTACGCTGCCGAGTGTGCGAACCGGCGAACTCGTGACCCCTGCCCTGCTGGTCGATCGATCCAGTTTCGAGCACAACCTGAACACGATGTCGGCGGCGCTGCCGGGACTTCGTCTCCGACCACACGTCAAAGCACACAAGTGCACGGCCTTGGCCGAGCGACAGGCTGCCCTCGGGCACACGGCGTTTACCTGCGCCACCATCGGGGAGATGGAAGGTATGGCGCGCGCCGGACTCGACACCGATCTTTTGCTCGCTAACGAGGTCAGCGATGCCAGCCGGCTGGGTGAGCTGGTGCGCAACGGCTCACGGGTGACAATGGCGGTCGATTCCGAGGCCACCATTGAGGCTGCCGCTCGAGCCGGCGTGACAGAAGTCCTCGTTGACGTGAACGTGGGACTGCCACGATGCGGCTGCCAACCCGACGACGCTGGTCGAGTTGCTGACACAGCCCGCCAGCGTGGGCTGACCGTGCGAGGCGTTATGGGCTACGAAGGGCACGTCGTCGGGTTGGAAGCACGGGCGACTCGGCAGGAGATGCTCGAGGAGTCGATGGCACTCCTCCTCACCGCCCATGAACTCGTCGGTGGTGACGTGGTGTCCGCCGGCGGCACCGGCACCTTCGATCTGAACCGTTGGGCCACCGAGATACAAGCTGGTTCCTACGCCCTCATGGACACTGCGTACGGGAAGTTGGACTTGCCTTTTCAGCAAGCTCTTTCGGTGCTGGCCACAGTGATCTCGGTTTCGAAGGATTGGGCCGTCGCCGACTGCGGCCTCAAGGCACTTGGTATGGATCACGGCGACCCGTCCATCGTTGGCGCCAAAGTGATGTTCTGCTCGGACGAACATGTCACCTTCGTTCCCGCCGAGCCCGTGAAGGTCGGAGACCTCCTCCATGTCATTCCAGCCCATGTTGACCCCACCGTCGCCTACCACCAGTGGCTGCATCTGGTTGACGGCGATGAGGTGGTTGAGGCGTGGCCAGTCGACATGCGCGGCTGGTGAACCCTACGTTGCTTACATCCGATAAACGCGTTCGGCCGTGGCGGCAAAGAGCTTCTCTCGCTCCACGGGATCAAGTCCGGCGGTGATTGCACTGAAAGTCTCGTAGAGATCGTCAAAGGTCCCATAGGTGGCGTCGACCGGGAAGTTGCTGGCGAACATGCACCGATCCACTCCGAAGCATTCGATGGCGTGTTCAATCCAGGGAGCGAATGCGCCGCGCTCCATGGTCTTGAGCGGCATGGCGAGTCCAGACAGCTTGCAAAACACGTGTTGGCCTAAGTCGGCCAGTCTTTCCATGCCGGTCTTCCAGGTGGCGAACACCTCTTCGGAATCCGATCGAGGCCAGCCAGTGTGTTCGACAACAATCCGGGCGTCATCGTGACCCTCAAGTTGGCGCGCTGCCGTCTCAAGCTCGTCCGAGTGAGCCATGAGCTCGAATACGAGATCCCTCTCGGTCAGCGCGCTCAAAATCTCGCGCTTCGGCACTGGGTTTGGGTTCTGACCCATCGGCCGCACGCCTCTAAACCGAGACGCGGCCAGTTGACGATCGAGCAGGTCAATGGCTTCGCCGACCGTGTCGGTTGGAGGTAACCCGCCGATGATCACGGTCGGACCACCGTTGGATGCCGCCGACCCGTCGAGAGCAATCGTCTCATTGATGGAATGTCGACCGGTTGCTGCAGCGACATTGACGAACTTCTCCACATTCCAACGCGCCGTCTCTGAGCGATATGTGTTTACGTCGAATGATCGGTACATACGTGAAGCATCGCCGCCACCGTCTTCGGGGACGCGACCGAGGTAGGGGTACCACTCTGTATTGCTGGGATCCCATAGGTGGATGTGAGCATCCACAATCCGCACCGGAGCGCCTGTCATGTCGTGATTCCCGGTCCAGCGCCGATGATCTCCGCCATCGTCTCGTCAAACCACACTGGCAACGACGGCCCGCCATAAGTGAGGCTGCCCATCGGGCGCGGATGACTTCGTAAGCCAAGCCATCCTGCTCGCAGCACCAATTCCGCCCCGCCCAGAGTCGCCGCTTCCTCCTCGCCAAGCAAGTAGCTCACCACGTCACCGACTGAGTGAGGCAGGTCGTGCTCGTCAGCCTCGACGCTCACCGAGAAGGCCACGACCTTTCCTTTGGTCGTTTCACGCGCCAGGCGTGAGAGCTGCGCCGATGCCTGGGCTCGACTGCGGCCTCCCGAGTTGGCGCCGTCGACAAGCGTCACCAACCGGAAGGCTTGATCCGATGATCTGGCGTAATCCGCCGCTGCTCGAGCCCAACCGGCATCGTCTTCAATCTGCTGACTGACCAGCTCATGCTCGGTCAGGGTCCGCTGCCATTTCACTTGCTGCTGCAGTGAAGCCGAAGACGACCCCGCCGGGAACACCACGATCGCATCCACGGGACCATGAGTGGCAACCACCTGCCGCAAGGCATCGGTGGCTTCGCCAAATCCGGTGGTGGGAGGGACCTGATGGCACACCATCGAGTGGGCCTCGAGCGAGGCCGTTATGCCTGCGACAAGCTCGGTTCGATCGCTCACCAACACACACGAGCCGCTGCTCACGCGGGCCGGTGCCGTAGTGGTCGCTTCTCCGAACAGCGCGCCAAACCGTGGATTCCCTCCCCCATCGCTGCCTTGGTTCGCTTCGGCCGGTGCAAGCGCTCGAGGCACAGTGGCCTGCAGCACCGACGATGCCGGTGTCTCTCCATCGAGTCGCACCAACTCCAACAGCCTGGGCTCCTCGATGACGGCCAGCTCCGATCCACCGGCGAAGATCACTCGACCCGAGCACCATCGGAACGTGTCGCCGACCAGATGCGTGGCCAGCGGTGCCAGGTCGGCGGGTTGGGGCATGGAGTCAAAGAGCGACAATCCGCCACTGGCTCCGCCCGTCCCGGCCTTGCGAGCTCGCTCAGCGGCCGCTGCAACCATGCGGGTGGCAGCGATAGGTGAGATGGCATTCACGGTCACATTGGGAGGCAACTGCCGTCCCAACTGCCACACCAATGAAGCGATAGCTCGCTTGGCACAGCTGTAGGCCCCGGCGTTGGTTGCTCGCCAGCCTGAACCCGATGTGACACCCAAGACAGAGCCACGTCCTTGCGCCACCATGTGAGGAAGAGCCGCCTTAAGAATGTTCAAGAAACCGCCGAAATGGACATCAAGTACGGCGTTCCAGTCATCGGCGGATCCATGGGCAAAGCCTGTCTGCCTGGTGATGCCAGCAACGTTGACTACCGCGTCGAGAGATCCATGGTCCTCCGTCAGTGCATCGAACAGATCGACCAACCCCGACCGATCGGTCACCGACACTGCCGACGCCATGGCTGAGCCACCGGCGGATCGAATGCGATCGGCCGTCGTCTCCTCACCATTGGCCACCCGCTCTGTCCCGTCCAACGTGACGAGAGGGTCGACCGTCACAACGAACCACCCGGAACGGCCCATTTCCTCAGCGATCGCACCGCCAATCCCGCCCCCGCCGCCGGTCACAACGGCGACCCGCTGTCGCTCATTCATGCGGCCCCATCAGCCTTGGTGACCTCGAGGCCCTCGAACGACGCATCCGCCAGCCATCGGTCAAGTAGCTCCCGGAACCCAAACCAGTCTCCAACTCCGCCGCCGAAGTTACCGTTCTTTGGATTGTTCTCTTCGGGGTGACCTTCGAAGTTGAGCCGCGAAGGCGTGCAGGCGGACATGAACCCGCTGGCGTCAATGAACTTTTCGACGATCCGACTCGACCATGACGCTTCTGCCTCAGCACTTACCTCGAAGATTTCTACCCCTTGCTCTTCGAGTTGAGCGATCATCTTCCCGATGAATTCACCTCCGAGCACTGCGAGTTGGGTGTAGTTCACCGTGACGACCGCCTGTTGCCCCGGCGCAGGCATGACGAACATGTTCGGAAAACCACGAATGAGCATCCCGAACAACGTGGAGGCTCCCTCGGACCACTTTGACTCGAGCGTGAGGTTGTCTCGACCGACAATTTCCTGATGGACGCGCCGATTGAGTGGCGTGAGCTCGGCTTCGAAGCCGGTGCCATAAATGATGCAGTCAACAGCAAGTTGCTCGCCATTCACCACCAGTCCCTCCGGTGTGATGCGTTCAATGCCGGCAGGACAATCGATCAACTTCACATTGGGACTGTTGAATGCCGGTAGGTACTCGTCGTGAAAGCAGGGGCGTTTGCACAGGTACCGGTACTGCGGCTTGAGAATGTCTGCAGTGGCCTGATCAGTCACGGTGTTGACCACCCGCTGACGATGCTCCTCCATAATCCGAAAGTCGAGCTCTTCTGCACCTCGGAGAAAATCGGCAGTGGAGACGCCGTCCGGGCGCGGCGGATTGCGCACGACTGCATAGTGGTGCGTCCAACCGTCATCGACGAGATTGGCGTCGACGGGCTTGCCCAGAATGACGGCCTGGAAATTGTCCATCCGAGCCTTCTGCCACCCTGAGGTGAGCGACTCGACAAATGCAGCATCGGTCGGCTTGTTGTCTCGCACACCCACCGCCGAGGGTGTGCGTTGGAAGACATAAACCTGTTTCGCCGATTCGGCCAGTGGGGCCAGACACTGAATGGCCGAGGCGCCGGTACCAATCAGCGCCACCTTCTTGTCCGAGAGTCGGTCGAGAGGCTCCGATGACGATCCACCAGTGAACTCGTAGTCCCATCTCGCCGTATGAAACGAGGGCCCAGCGAAGCTGTCCATCCCCTGAATAGACGGGAGCTTCATCAGGTTCAGGATTCCCACGGCCAGGACATACCAGCGAGATGTCACGAAGTCGCCTCGGTCCGTCTGGATATTCCAGCGGGAGGAACCCTCATTCCACTCTGCGCGAAGCACACGGGTATGGAACAGAGCATCGGTCGTCAGATCGAATTTCGTTGCTACTGCTTCGAGGTGGGAGCGAATCTCCTCCCCGACGGCGTAGCGCTGAGATGGGACATAGCCCAGCTCCTCGAGCATGGGCATGTACATGTATGACTCGACATCGCACATCACACCGGGATATTGATTCCAATACCAGGTGCCCCCGATGCCCCCGGCCTCATCGATGATCCGAATTTTCTGGACTCCAGCCTTGCGAAGATTGGCTCCGGCCAGCAGTCCAGCGATCCCCCCGCCCACAATAACGACGTCGACGTCGTCGGCGACGAGCTCCCGCTGGTCGACCGGTCGAAATGGGTCGTTCCGGAAGGCGCCGAAACGGGCGTCGGCATCGAGCTCCCGGATTTCCGTCCGACCCTGCACCAGTCTCCGATCCCGTTCGAGGCGGTATTTGGCACGGACCTCTTCTAAGTCAACGTCAGCTTGGGTCCCACGGGGGGGTGGTGTAGGCATCTCCATTACAACGCCTTCTATCACGTACATTCGCCACCGTGGCTCGAACGGGGGGCCACTAAAGCACTTTTAGCCGCGTTTCAACTGAACACCAGCGGCAGCGTCGGATAGCGAACCCGGGGTCAACGGAAGGAGCCAGTAATTCGGGTTGAGAATGACCATGCGGTCGCCCTCAATACCTGCCGTGCCTTCGGCGACGACTCTGCGCCCGACCTCGAACCCCGGCACTTGGCTGCGCCCCATGAAGCGAAGAGTGATACTGCCGGTGTGGTCGGTCAGCACCACCTCGAAGCGGGTCCATGGTCGGCTGTGAAGCTCAGTACTGCTGACCTGGCCTCTGACTGAGGTGCGCACCCGGGGCACCACCGCCGAAATGGCAGCGATGCTCATTTCTCCAGTTGCACCAATGCTTCATTGAGCTGGAGTACATCAATGTACGTCGATCCCAAGAAGCCGAGTTGTGCTCCGTTGGTCTCCCGATCGATGAGTGTCTCGAGCGTGGGGCTCGAAAGGCCGGTGGCCCGCGACACCATCGGGATCTCGGCCCGGGCGTCGGCCGGAGTGATGTCTGGGTCCAATCCGCTGCCCGACGTCGTCACCAAGTCAGAAGTGGGAATGACGCCGCGCTTGTGCCAATAGGAAATCAATTCCTTGGTGTACGTCACGAGCTCGGCCGACCGAGGGCCGAGATTGGTCGCTCCCGACTCACCGGGTGCCTCGTTGGCCACCAGAGGGTCGTCGCCGGGGTGTTCGGCCGGACTCAGCTTGGCACTGGCATAGGGACCCAAGTCATCGGGACGGCCCTGGAAGACGCAACTGCCGAGCGGGTGTCCCGGGCATTTCGTGGCAGACCAGTTCTGCCCGATGCTGGTGGAACCGTTGGCGGTGATGGAACCGTCGGCCTGGTGCTTGAAAAATAGTTGTGAGAGTCCGACGCCCATTAGTGGGTACGCCAGCCCGAAGAGCACCAGGCAGATGAGACACAGGACGGCCGAACGGCGGAGTTGAGCGAGCATGGTCAGTGGTCCTTAGTACGCGTGCAGCGCCGTGATAATGAGATCGATCAGCTTGATGAAGAAAAATGGGGCAATCACGCCACCAACTCCGTAGATGAAGACGTTGCGGCGCAGAATGGAAGCAGCGCCTGACGGCCGCCATTTGACGCCTCGCAGCGCCAGTGGAATCAGCGCCACGATCACCAATGCGTTGAAGATCACGGCAGAGAGCACGGCACTCTGGGCATTGTGTAGGTGAAGAATGTTGAGGGCCTTGATCTGCGGGTAGGTCACGACGAAGAGCGCCGGGATGATGGCGAAGTACTTGGCCACGTCATTGGCGATGGAGAACGTCGTGAGGGAGCCCCGGGTAATGAGCAGCTGCTTGCCGATCTCGACCACATCGATCAACTTGGTGGGATTGGAGTCGAGGTCGACCATGTTCCCGGCTTCCTTGGCCGCCGTGGTCCCCGTGTTCATGGCCACACCCACGTCGGCCTGGGCCAGCGCCGGGGCGTCGTTGGTGCCGTCACCGGTCATGGCCACGAGCTTTCCGCCTTCCTGCTCGGCCTTGATGAGTTCCATCTTCGCTTCGGGGGTAGCTTCAGCCAGGAAATCATCGACTCCTGCCTCCTGGGCGATGGCGGCGGCGGTGAGCGGATTGTCCCCGGTGATCATCACGGTGCGGATCCCCGAAGCCCGCAATTCTGCGAAGCGCTCCTTGATCCCTTCCTTGACCACGTCCTTCAGCTCGATGACACCAATGATGATGCCGTCCTCGGCCACCACGAGTGGTGTCGAGCCGACCCGGGCGATGCGATCAACAATCTCCTGCAGTCCCGCCGGGACGGCACCGCCCTGGTCGAGCACCCACTGACGCACGGACTCGGCCGCACCCTTGCGGATCTGCCGGCCGTCGACGTTGAGCCCCGACATCCGTGTGATGGCCGTGAAGGGAACGAATTCATGATCGGCGCCGAGATCACGCTCGCGAATGTTGAAGCGTTCCTTGGCCAGCACCACGATGGAACGACCCTCCGGGGTCTCGTCGGCTAGGGAAGCCATTTGGGCGGCGTCGGCCACGTCCTGCTCGGTGTGGCCCGACGCCGGATAGAAGTCAGAGGCCATGCGGTTACCGAGCGTGATGGTTCCGGTCTTGTCTAAGAGGAGCGTCTGCACGTCACCCGCGGCCTCAACGGCCCGGCCACTCATGGCCAAGACGTTCTTCTGTACGAGTCGGTCCATGCCGGCAATGCCGATAGCCGACAGAAGTGCCCCGATGGTGGTCGGGATGAGGCAGACCAGCAGAGCGACCAAAACGACCACGGACACCGTGGCTCCGGCGTAGTGCCCGAATGGTTGGAGCACCACCACCACGGGCAGGAACACGATGGTCAAGGCGGCCAGCAGAATGGTCAGGGCGATCTCGTTGGGAGTCTTCTGTCGGTTTGCTCCCTCGACCAACGAAATCATGCGGTCCAAGAACGTTTTGCCCGCCTCGGCAGTGATTTCGACCACAATGCGGTCCGACAGTACCGTGGTGCCGCCAGTCACAGCCGATCGGTCCCCACCCGATTCACGAATGACGGGGGCCGATTCCCCGGTGATGGCTGACTCGTCGACCGACGCCACTCCCTCGACGATCTCGCCATCGGAGGGGATATGGTCACCGGCTTCGCAGACCACCCGATCACCCTTGGCCAGTGACGCCGCGGCCACCAATTCCTCGGTTCCGTCAGGTAACAGTCGCCGGGCCATTGTCTCGGATCGCATTTTGCGCAGGGCCGAAGCCTGAGCCTTGCCCCGGCCTTCAGCCATGGCCTCGGCGAAGTTGGCGAAGATGACGGTAAGGATCAGCCAGATGGTGATTGACCAGTTGAAAATGCCGGGGTGAGCGATGGATTCGATCAAGGTCACAATGGAGCCGATCAGCACCACGAACATGACGGGGTTCTTCACCTGCACCCGAGGGTCCAGCTTGCTGATCGAACCCCACAGGGCTTCTTTGAGGATCTCGGGATCGAAGAGGCTCCGCGACTGCGCCACACCATGTGGCGCGGCACTGGAAGGAGCGGATGGAGAAGTCAGAGTGGTCATTAGAAGAACTTTCCGTGACTGAACTGCTCGACGATTGGTCCGAGCGAGACGGCTGGGAAGAAGGTCAGGCCACCGATGATGAGAATCACACCGATAAGCAACCCAACAAACATCGGGCTGTCCGTTCGAAAGGTGCCCGCACCCGCCGGCACTGTGTTCTTGGCCGCCAGGACACCACCGAGCGCCAAGGCCGGAATCATGATCCCGAAGCGACCAATCAACATGTCGATGCCGCCGATCACGTTGTAGAAGGTGGTGTCGCCGGTCAGTCCACCGAATGCAGACCCGTTGTTATTCCCCTGTGACGTGAGGGCATAGAGAATCTCAGTGAAACCGTGTGGGCCAGCGTTTTCCGGGCCCACCCGGCCGGCATGGAGCGACACTGCAAAGGCGGTGATGGCGAGCACGGCAATCGGCATGACCAGTGATCCGAGGCCAGCCAGCTTTACCTCCGTGGCTTGAATTTTCTTGCCCAGATATTCCGGCGTTCGCCCGACCATCAGGCCGCCCAAGAAGACGGCGATGATGGCGTAAATCAGGATTGTGTAGAGGCCACTACCCACCCCGCCCGGGGTTACCTCACCAATCATCATGCCGGTGAGCAACGCTCCTCCGCCGACCGGGGTGAAGGAGTCATATGAAGCATCGGCCGATCCGGTGGAGGTCTGCGTCGACGACACGCCGAACAGTGCGGAAGTCGGGACACCGAAGCGAACTTCCTTCCCTTCGGTGTTGCCCGTTGGCTGATGGGTGAGGCCTGCTTGCTGCACCGCTGGATTGCCCTGATGTTCGGCCACCACCGCGAAACCGACCCAGCAGCCAAAAATGATGGCCATCGCAGCCAAAAGGGCAAACCCCTGGCGGACGCGGCCGACCATCTTGCCGAACACATAGGTCAGGGCGACCGGAATGGAGAGCAACAGAATGATTGAGAGCAGATTGGTCAATCCAGTGGGATTCTCAAATGGGTGGGCCGAGTTGGTGTTGAAGAAACCGCCACCGTTGGTGCCCAACTGTTTGATCGCTTCCATAAATCCGACTGGGCCGACAGCGAGCGTCTGGGACACGCCATTCAACATGTTGTGAATATTGACCGGACCGCTCAGCGTGTCTACCGCTCCCTGCCCCACGAAAATCAATCCGGCCACCGTGGCGATAGGCAAGAGGATGTAGAGCATGCCGCGAACGGTGTCGACCCAGAAGTTGCCGATCGTCGGCGAGTTCTTCTTTGAGAAGCCCCGTGTGATGCCCAGCGCTACGGCAATGCCCACAGCCGGAGTGACGAACTGTTGGACCGTCAGTGCAGCCATCTGCGAGAGGTACGACATGGTTGTCTCGCCGCCGTAGTTCTGCCAGTTGGTATTGGTGATGAAAGAGGCAGCCGTGTTCCACGCCAGCGCGGGTGGTACCGCTCCGAGGTGCTGCGGATTGATGGGCAACGAACCCTGCAGGCGCAGGATGGCGTAAGTAATGCCAAGTGACAGTCCCGAGAACACGACGAGGGAGCCGGCGTACCGCTTCCAGGTCTGCTCCTTTTCAGGGCTGGTGGCAAGTAGGCGGTAGATCGGCCGTTCTATGAAGCCGAGGAAGTGCACCCGTCCTTCGTAGACGGCCACCATGTAGCTGCCCAGAAAGCGCCAGCACAGCGCCAGAGCGGCAATGAGGACAACGATGGTCCAGAAGAACCCCACCTAAAACCACTCCGGTTTGAACATGGCGATGCCGAGGTAAATGAAGACGGCAACCGAGAGCACGAGCAAAATCGCTTGGACGGCGTTCATACTCGCTCCAGGAGCCAGATGAGACCCATGAATACCGCTATGAACGCCGCAACGCTCACGACACTGAGGAAATCAGCCATGAGCCAACTCTCATGCCGCAGATATCAACGCGGAGTTAATGGACAGCGATCCGTATTAACACGATGTGAATGAGCCGATCGATTCCTGACGCACCTACTGGTGACAGAACGCGCCAACGGTTATCTTCAAATTGGTCCATGGGGCGCCGAGGTTTGACGAGTACGTCACTCGGCTCTCGCGTTCACAATGGAAGAGACGGAACAGCGCTTATGCCGGACACCGAAAACAACTATGAAGCGGTGAACGTAGCTACGTTCGTACCTTCAGACTCTGCTGACACGGTAGAACCAGCCGGACACTTTCGTGTCTACCTTGGTGCCGCCGCTGGGGTCGGTAAGACATTTGCCATGCTGAACGAGGGGCACCGGCGCAAACAGCGCGGCACCGACGTCGTCATCGGATTCGTGGAGTGCCACCGTCGCCCGCTGACCGAAGAGCTCATTGCAGACCTGGAAGTCGTGCCACGCAAAGCGGTCGAGTACCGCGGGACCGACTTTGCTGAAATGGATCTCGAGGCAGTGCTTGCCCGCCATCCCAAGGTCGCACTGGTGGATGAACTGGCCCACACCAACGTTCCTGGTTCCGGTCACAATGAGAAACGCTGGCAGGACATTATGGAACTGCTCGATGCCGGTATCGACGTCATCACCGCGGTGAACATCCAACATCTCGAAAGCATCGCCGACGCCGTCGAACAAATCACGGGCGTGCCAGTTCGCGAGCGAGTGCCTGATTGGGTATTGCGGAAGGCCGACCAGATTGAACTGGTCGATTCTTCGCCTGAGCAGCTCAGACGGCGAATGCTGCACGGGAACATCTATCCGCCCGAAAAGGTCCCCAAGGCACTCACCAACTTCTTCCGCGAGGACAACCTGATGGCACTGCGCGAGCTAGCGCTTCGCTTTCTGGCTGACGAGACGGAAGAGGAGCTCCTTGAGCATCTTAAGAGGCGGCAGACCGGTGTCCTATGGGATACGAGCGAACGCATCTTGGTCGCCGTCACTGGAGCTCCGGGCACCGACACCATCCTCCGCAGGGCATCGAGGATGGCTATGCGCATTAAGGGTGAACTGCATGTCCTGCATATCGTTTCGAGCGAAAGCGCAAATACATCCAACGACAAGCAACTGGCGCTCCTCCAGCAACTGACCACTGATATCGGGGCTCATTGGAACGAGGTGCGAGCCGACGATCCTGCACAGGCACTCTTTGATTTCGCCCGGTCCCACCAGATCACGCAAATCGTCGTCGGATCGAGCGGTAGAAGTCGTTGGCAGGAGCTGAGAAGCGGCGGCTCCATCGTCAGGAAGATCTCCCAGTTGGCCGCTCCGGCCGGCATTGATGTCCACATCATTGCTCGGCGTGACCCAACATCCGTCGCTGTGGAAATCAACGAGACCGAGTCAGACACCTAGTTCGCCAGACCTCAAATATCCAGGTCTCCACCGCCGAGAAATCTGCGGCAGGCCAGTCTGCATTTCGCAACCGCCAGGGCACTGACGTGCTCGTTAACTGCTCTATTGGCGCATCTACGTCCTCAATCATCAAACGCTCGATACGTGCGGTGTTCGCTGAACTGCCAGCGAAGGCGCTTCTTCTCTGCTCCAGCTACGAGGCCGGGTCATCATCACCGCCGATCGGCCCGCTTGAACTTCAGGCTGTGTCGGGAACGACGAACCCGCTCTCGTAGGCGATGACGACGGCCTGGACCCGGTCGCGCAGGTCGAGCTTCATGAGGATGCGGCTGACGTGCGTCTTGACCGTAGATTCCTCGACAACGAGGTCAGCCGCGATCTCGGCATTGGAGCGCCCCTGGGCGACCAGACGCAGGACGTCACGCTCGCGGGGGGTCAGTGCGGCGAGACGAGGCGGATCGACCGGGTCGGGTCGAGCGGCCTGAACGAACTGAGTGATGAGCCTGCGGGTAATGGAAGGGTCGATGAGAGCGTCCCCGGCGGCCACGCTGCGCACGGCACCCACCAGCTGCTCAGCCGGGGCGTCTTTGAGTAGGAAACCGCTGGCTCCGGCGCGCAATGCGGCGTAGACGTATTCGTCCGAGTCGAAAGTGGTCAGCATGAGGACGCGGCTGACCGTCTCGGCCAAGATGAGCCGAGCGGCGGTCAGGCCGTCCATGTTGGGCATGCGGATATCGAGAAGGACGACACTCGGCGCGAGCTGGCGGGCCAGTGCGACGGCCTCCTCCCCGTCGCCGGCCTGACCGACCACGGTGATGCCCGGCTCAGTACCCAGGATCACGGCGAAGCCGGATCGGACTAATCGCTGATCGTCGACGATCAGCACCGAAATATCGTCGGGGGCGGTCGGGGGGGACGCGGCAGTCTCGGCCATGAGGTCACGCATCCTTGCGGCGGGTCGTGGGCGTGGCGGCCATGCGGTGGGGGAAGCAAGCCATCAATTGCCAGCCGCCGGTCTGCGTCGGGCCGGCCACGAAGGTACCGCCGCACTCAGTGACCCGCTCGCGCATTCCGGCCAGGCCGTGGCCACCACCGGTGTGCTCCAAGCCCGAGGGACCCGAGCCGGCAGGGCCATTGACCACCCTGACTTCGACCCGGTCGTCGCCGCCATGGGCCGTGACCTCTATGGGTGCACCGGGAGCGTGCTTCATGGCGTTGGTGATGCCTTCTTGCACCATTCGGTAGGCGGCATCGGCACCGCCTCCGCTGAGATCATCGATGTCCCCACGCAACTGGCACGAGATGGCCACGCCCGAGGCCTGCGCCCGGTCGACCAGTTCCTCGACAATGCGCAGCCCGGTGGACGGTGAGGCGGGCGAGGTGTCGTTAAGCAGCTCGACCAGCCGATCGATCTCCGCCTCGGCCTGTTGAGCGGCCTCGCTGATGGAGGAGAAGGCTTCGGCGGCGCCCTCGGGATCGAGCGTGGCCAGGCGCTCGCCGGCGTTGGCCTGGACCACCATGAGGCTCACGCTGTGGGCCACTATGTCGTGTAGCTCACGGGCGATGCGGGCGCGCTCGTAGCGCACAGATTGGGTGGCGAAGATCTCGCGCTCCTCCTCGAGCTCGCGTGCCCGTTGTTCGAGTTCGGCCGACGCCCTTCGGCGCGACGCCACGGCCAAGCCACCGGCGTAGGGCCCGAAGGCCACCATTTCGGGGACGGGGTTCCACCCACCGTCGCTGAGGTTGACGCCGACCAAAATGGCGGCGATGCCCAACAGGGAAAGAGGGAACGGCGCGTCCGACCCCAGCGCATAGGCGTAAAGGAAGACGGCTGCCCACTCCGAGATGAATGTGGTGTTGGCGTAGACCGTCGAGGCGTCGTGGGCGAGATAGGGAATGGCGATAAGGACACCTGCCGCCACTGCCACGAGAACCGGCCACTGCCGGCGTAAGGCGACCACGCCGCAGAAGCCGAGCACGCAAGCCGAGCCGGGGAAATCGCCCAGCTGTCCCTCGGCGGCGAGCGCGAGAGCCGCCGCCGCCGCCAGCAGTGCGGCCACCAAGGGATCAGGCCAATGGCGGCAATACCCCCATAGGCGGTGCACGCCTCTAGACCGCCCTGGGGGACAGCGGGATGAGGACCAGCGTCTCTCGGAGCCCATCCCGCGTGAAAGAGCGAACCGTTCCTCCGTGGAGGTGTGCCCGCTCGGTGGCGGCAGCGAGGGCCGGTCGGGCCGTGCTCTCGCGCACGCTCGGGCCTACCACCTTGAATTCGAGCGCGTCCACCCCGAACACCACCTCGACCCGGGCTTCCGATGTCGGGTTCTTCTCCAATGTGCTGAGGAGATGCTCGACGATGCGGTAGCCAGAAAGCTCAAGACCCGGCGGCAACAGGCGGGGGTCGCCGGTGACATGGAGGCGGACATCGAGTTCGTCGGTCTGGGCGAGCAACCGGTCGAGTTGGGCCAGCACCGGTTGGGGGCCCGTGGGTGCCTCCTCACGAAGGCTTCCAACCACCTGACGCATGTGAGCGAGGGTTTCCCGACCGGTGCCTTGGATGGCCACGAAGGCATCGGCGGCTTGGTCTGGTCCGGCACCGAGCGACTCCCGACCGGCAACAGCCGCGGCGGCGATGTCGTGCACCTGTGTGTGCAGATACCCGTCGAGGTCCACGGCGATACGGGCGCGGTCGGCCTCGACGGCCAGGTTGGCATTGCGCTCCCGCTGCTCGTGCAGCTCCATCGTCCGAGCTCGAAGCGCTTCAACGGTGACATTGCGCCGGTGCAGCAGGTAACCCGCGCCCAAGAAGGCGAGCGAGATTGGGATGAAGTAGAGCGCAGTGCTGATCGGGTAGAGCTGCGGATCGGATTCGCACTGGACCACGATGCTGCCGATCACGAGCGCTTCGCCGATGACCCGGTCCCGGCCTTGGCAGCGACTTCCGACCACGAAGGCCATGTAGAAGACGGCAGGCAGGGTCGCCCCGCAGCGGACGTAGTGGCCGATGGCCCCCCAGTTAATGAGCGCGCCGACCAGCAGCACGCCGGCCACGACGAGCGGGCGCTTACGGGCGAACGCCACCGGCAATGTCATGAGCAACACGGCGAGTGCTCCAGTCCACCCGGCGTCGAAGACGTGCCCCCCGCTCCTTCCATGGGTGACGATGAGGATGGCGATGACGCTCAGGATGAGGGCCAGGGCGATGTCGCCCCACCCCAGGTCGGTGATGCCGAGAGTGGGGCCGGTGAAGAGACTGGCCCGCGTCCGTCTGCTTTTCATGATGCACCTCGTTTCGGTGTCGCTCTAATTGTCGTCGTCTTTTGCGTTCGTGGCAATGCCGGTGTGGCCGAGGACCGTCGTCGTATCAGTTTCATCGGCGGGCCGGTGTCAGTTCGCCAGCCGGGGTCGGGGCCAGGATCACGATCACGGCCACCGACAGCACGAGGGTCACCGCCCCGATCACGACCAGGGCGACACTGGGGCGATCCCCCAGCCCGAGGAGGCTGCTGACCACGTCGAGACCCCGGGTGACGTAGATCACCGGGCGGGCCGAGCGCCAGCCCCGCCACAGGCCGTACATGGCGGCCAGGGTCAGGACCCCGACGATCACCATGACCGCGATGGCCGGCGCCGGAGGCTCGGCGGATCCGGTCACCCGGGAGGCGAGGGCCGGGGCGACGAGATCGAGGACGACGAGGACACTCAACATGGCGATGAGCGGTTTCTGAGAATGGAACATGATCGATAACTCCTATCTCGTTCGGGACTTCTCATTGCGGCGCAGTGCCGCTCTCTTGACACTGTGAGGGGGAGGGACGGGCTTTTCGTCTCCCAGGAGGGGGATCATCTGGCCGTTCCCTCCCTCTCAAGTGGGACACGCCCCCACCGCTTGGGTCTCCCGGCATCGCGGGCGCCTCAGCGGCGTCGGGGCAACGTGGCAACGATGAGCCGGGCGATGACGCGGTAGCCCCGGGCCTTCGGGTGAACGTCCTGGAGCTGGCAGTAATAGGTCAGGGAACAGATGTCGGCCACGGCGACGGGGATGCTCACAGACGAGGTTGAGGGCCACGGCGTCATCTCGGTGAGTGGCACGTAGGCACCGGTCGCCTCCGTCACGTCGACGAAGGCGGCACCGACGGCACTGTATTCGGCTTCGAGGGCCGGGTTGAAGAGCTTTTGGAACCCCGCGACCGATACGACGGCCAGGCTCTTTTCCGAAGGATCTTTCGACGTGTAGAGACCGAGGAAGATGTCGGGGTAGGTGAGGCCGACGATGCGCACCCCCGGCCCCGCGGCCTGACGCAGACCAGTCAGGAGCGTGTGCAGGTTGGCCGCGATTCCAGGCAGCGCCTGCGTCACGCACTGGATGAAGATGGCGGCGGCGGCGCAGCCGAGGATGTCATTGCCACCAACGGACACCGTGATGAGTCCGACCTTGCCGCGGTCACGGGCGATGAATCGATCCGCCGCCGCGGCCTGTGTCCGCGTCGGGTAGGACATGGCGTCAGGTCCCGGGGCGAAGAGCGGGCACCCAACCTGGTGGAGGATGCTGGTTGTCGTGGCACCGTCGCAGGCGAAGTTTCGTAAGGTGAAGTGGTATCCCCGGGCCCGGGCGAGGTTCACCACTTGATAGGCGAACCCGTGCGTGTCCCGGTGTGCAGTGGCACTGGCAACGGGTTGGTAACCGGCGGCGTACGAGTCACCGACGGAGACGTCGTAGTCAACCACCGCCTTCGGCGCAGCCGCGGCGGCCTGAGTGTCGGTCGAGGCGGCGAAGCTTCCCATGGTGCTGGCCAGACAGAGCATGGCCAGCACCGCCCCACAGACAGCACCGGATCGACTCATCGCTTGTGCAGAGCCAGTACGACGTCGCTGTTATTGCTGTTCCCGATGGTGGTGCTGGAATATGTCCCGGAGTAATTCGCGTAGCTGCCGGTTCCGCCGTCGATCGCGAGGGTCCCCGAAGGGCTCGCCAGGTTGACGGTGAGGTTGTCGGCATAGATCAGCGAGCCGCCCGTGGCGAATTCGGTGAAGCAGTCGGCGGTGGCAGGACCGGACACGACGTTGCAGTAAAGATGGTCGGTCACGGTCCAGTGCTTGGCATGGTGCGAGTGGTTGCCCACGTAGTCAACGTCGTCCTCCCTCACGTGTCCTCCGACAGGCGGGTAACCCTGGATAACCTGACCGGACGCGTTGTAGAACGTCAGGGTCGTCTGCTTTTGGAAGTAGCGAAGAACTGTCGAGGAAGTCGAGGCGCTGGCGGCTCCGCCGCTGAGCGAGAGTGCGCTCAGCAGGATCGTGCTGGCGGCTCCGCTGGCAATCAGCACTCTCCGAATTGGGTGCCGCCGCGTCGATCGGATCGGTGCCTGCGATTCGTGGGGAAGGGAAAAGACCATTGCGATGCCTCCGTCTCGGGTTCACGGGAACGGCAACATGCCGTCTCTATGGAGCATGAGCGTCCGAAGCCGGCGAATCGTCACCCGTCAGGGGAGGTCGAACGAATGTTGGCGTCCACCGCACGGCCTACGACTTCGCTTCAAAGGTCCCTCCTCAGAGGGAGAGGGCACTGGCAATGGGACAACCGACGATGACAAGTGGGCACCTGACAGGAACCGATATCCATCGTTGCCGTGGTGGGCCTCAACCGGTCGCCGGCTCAAATCGCCACCGCCACCGAATGAAGACCAATCAATCGACTCCTCATCGGTGTCCGCGCAACAACCAGTCGTGGACTTGAGATATCCAAGGCGGACTTTGAACCCGGCATTCTCGCCTCGTGGAGTGCTGAGCAGGGCGGCAGCCGTGGCTGCCGTAGTGGCACGTACAACACCGTCCAGCCAAACGCAGTGACTCCAGGCAACAGTCCAGCGAGTCGCAGGGGTGGCGGGTGCTCGTCTGCCCAATACTTAATAAGGCAGGTTTGATAACCCGTCGATATATTCCGTCGACGAACCTGTGGATAAGTCCGCTGAAATACGCTGAAAGTGCACGAATGCCCACGCATTCGTGGGCATTCGTTGGGGTCCACCGAAACAGATGGTGGAGGTGAGGGGATTTGAACCCCTGGCCTCTACATTGCGAACGTAGCGCTCTGCCAGCTGAGCTACACCCCCGGCGGACGACAGATTAGCGAATGGTCGGGAGGGTCCTTTACGGCCAGTACATGGTCGTGTGGGGATGGAGCGTGCCGACGAGCACAGCCCCAAAGAGGACGGCTTGAGTGATCCCCATTGTGCCAACCAAGACGTACTGCCAGTGGAGGCGGATCTTCCAGGCCACCGCGGCGAGGAGTGGGAAGGCAGCCATGGAGTAGCGCAGAATGCTGGTGGGCGCGTACGGGCTCATCATGCCCAGCACGCTGCCGATGGTGAACACCCACCAGTAGGCAGGGACCTTCGGGCCGGATTTACCTGCCCGCCACAGTAAATCGATCCCGATTAGGGCGAAGAGGAAGGCCATGCAGGCCATGACCAACTGGCCATCACCCCATGCTCGCGTACTGGTCAGCAGGCGAGCCAGCGAAATCACTGGCGTCATGAACCACATGAAGTGGGAGTACCCCCAGAACTGCTCGGCCTTGAGGAACGCCAGGGGCGTCCCGGTTTCTCTCCATGAATAGATCAGCCAGCCCATGAAACCCAGGGGCGCCGTGACGATGGCCGCGAGCGGTCGCCATTCCCACTTCTTTCCGACGTTGGTCACCGCCGCCGCCACCACGCAGGCGATGAGAACAACGCCGAAGCTTCGGGTCAGGCTGCCGACAATGGCGAACATTGATGCAGCCAGCCAGTACCGCTTAGAGATGGCGTAGAGACAAGCCGCAGCCACGGTGAGGAAGAGGCCTTCGGTGTAGGCCATGGTGAGGACGTAGGACGCCGGGAAAAAGACGTACAGCAGTGCGGTTCGGTCGGCGATGGCCTTGCCGAACACGCTTCGCACGGCCAGCCATATGGCGATAACCGACGTCAGGCCGAACAAGCACGAGAGAAGGAATTCAGCTTGGGCGTAGCCCAGCCTGGTGACATCGACAGTGAGACGAACGACGGCCGGATACGCCGGGAAGAAGGCCCAACGGCTCCCATCGCCTTCATTGAATAGGCCGTGCGGGTACCCGTGACGGGCAATCAACGTGTACCAGTAGCCGTCCCAACCAGTGATGGCATGCACCAGGTTGAGTCGCGGCACCATCACTTTGGCGATCACGGCCCCAATGAGGACGACGATCCGCGATGCAGCGAAATAGCCACAGGGTCGAAGGAGTCCACGAGTGAGCTCGCGCCCCGATTCCTCGGTGTCATGTTCGTGGGGGCGGACAGGAGCTGCTGCGTAATTCGTCGCGTCCGAAGTCAGGCCAATGGCATGGAAGACGTCCGTCAGTTCGACCTCGCCCATCTGGACATCAGTATCCCTATTGATAAAAAGGGTCATGCCGAGCTGGTCGGGCGGAAGACCCAAGCTCGCAGAACCGAGAACCGCAGGATGGCCGCTACGGCGTTGCCAGTGAGCAGGGCCACCATGCTGATCGAAAGCGATTGAGGATCGATCACCCTCGCCACCGCCAGGGCAGCCGAAGTCAGGAACAGGCTGATGCAGAACAGCTGGGATGCCATCACGAACAATTTTGTGGCGTGAAACCGTTGCGTGAGTTCACGATGAGCCGCCGTATTGCCCAGGGTGCAGATACCCAGAGCCATGGCGTTAGCGGCGAACAGACCCAGTACTGGTCGACTGGCTACCAAGAGCAAAAGGTAGGCCACAGTGGAGACCAGCCCTACGCCGGCGAACTGGAACAACTGTTCTGCCGGCATCTCATCGAAGGATGGAGCGAGAGCAGCAGTGACGCGACAGTTTTTGCGCGCCTCTCCGTGGGAAATGCGCCAGACGCCTTTCAGGTCGTCGACGGCGGTGGAGACCACGTGCACCCGGGAGTCGGGGTCATCCACCCAGTCCACGGGCACCTCGGTGATGCGCATACCGAGACGCTCAGCCGTGACGAGCAGCTCGGTATCGAAGAACCAATCCTCGTCTTTGACCAAAGGCAGGATCCGGTCCACGGCATCTCGCCTCAATGCTTTGAATCCGCATTGTGCATCACTGAATCTGCCGTGAAGTGACAACTTCAACAAGAGGTTGTACGCCCGCGATATCAACTCCCGCTTCGTGCCACGCACCACCCGAGCACCGTGAGCCAGCCGGGTACCGATGGCGACATCGCAGTGCCCCGAGAGAAGCGGTGCTACGAGCGGCAGCAATGCAGTGAGCGACGTGGACAAATCCACATCCATGTAGGCCACCACTGGTGCAGTGCTGGTGGCCCAGGCATGGCGAAGTGCCCTCCCTCGACCTTTCTGAGCCAGGTGGATGACCTTCACGCCGGACAGACGGGCTGCGAGCGTGCAGGCCACCGCATACGTGTCGTCCGTGCTGGCATTGTCCACCACCGTCACCACCGACGAAAATGGAAATGACTCGTTCAGGTAGTAGCGCAGCCGCTCTATTCGTTCGGCGAGTAGGGGTGCCTCGTTGAAGACGGGTACGACGATCTCCACCTGAATGCCGCGATCATTGACGCTCACATCGGGCGTCGATTGCGGTGTGATGGTTGCCGTCATGTCCGGACTTCTCCACTCAGACACGACGCTGCGGGTTGGCACCTCGGTTCGAGCGGTCATCCCCCAACTTCCGCGAATTGGCTTGATCTATGGATGCAAGCCTACGGCTGGGGTCTTCTCATACCTATGGGCCAAAAGGCCTAAATGATCGCTTTCCATTGCGCTACTGCGCTCGCGCCGACTGGTCAGCGAGCGACGGCGATGGGTTCTGGCAAAACGACGAAGCCATCGTCCCAGGCACCGGGATAGCCAGCCTCGGCCTGGTCGAAGTACCTGTCCTCTTCGTACGAGCGAGGAACTACTGGGCGACGGTTCCGGCGTTGGGCTTCCAGCTCCCGGGCGTACGCCATGAGGCCGACGAGGCTTAGCGTGGCGAGGCCGAAGACGCCGGTGAGAATCCAGGCCAAGCGAGCCACCGGGAGCACTCCGATCCCGCCAGTGAGGATGGTGGCGCCCACCAGGGTGGCGACCAACACATTGCAACGACGCCGGGCTTCCTGACGCCGGTGGGCCGCCAACTCCATTCGGGTCTGGGCCACATCAGCCATGGTCATTGGTGGCGCGACATAGCCGACATGCTGGTAATCCGCGGGGTCATTGCTGCGGATCGCATCCTCGCCACCCGAACCCAACAGGAACAGTTTCGGACGGTGTTCTGAGGACTCCATCGGCATGCCCGGCATGGCGCTGTGGAGGCGATAGGCCGGTTCCACAATTTTGGGTCCGGCGTGCTCAAGCAGCTCGAGCTGGTGATGGAAGTGGTCGATCGAACCCGAGCCCCGCTTTTCGGCACGGTGACGTACCGCGCTGGGCACCAGCACCACCATCCACAGTACGACTACGAGGACTAGCAGGATCACTATCGTCACTCCCCGACGACCTACCTTCGCTCCGTGGAAGACCCTAATCAGCGGCCAATTCCATTTGGTGGATGGTTGGGGAAATGCACAGCGCCGACCTCGTCAGCACCTCTCCGTGTTGTCGCTTTTTTTAGCTCGGCCGTGGCGCCACGGCAAGCGATTCCTTCAGTGCCTGTTCAGCCCGCTTTAGCGAGCTCGACTCCACCATCGGCCGGCCTCGCACCCGACGCTCACGGACACGCCGAAGCACTCCGAGACCAGTTCCGAGGTAATGACCGAGACCAGCGGTCCCATAGCCAACAGGGATCCGCCCTTGACCAGGACGGCATGGGTGAAGCCGGTGGGAATCTCTTCACAATGGTGCGTCACCAACACCATGGTGGGGCAGTTGGCGTCAGCAGCCAGCTTTCCGAGGCGGTCTACCAGTCGTTCGCGGGCGCCCAGGTCGAGTCCAGCTGCGGGCTCGTCGAGCAACAGCAGCTCAGGAGTGCCCATGAGGGCTCGGGCTAGCAGCACTTGCTGGCGCTCCCCCTCGGAAATCACCCCGAATGGACGGTCGACGATGGAGCCCACGCCGGCTTCGGGCCAGCAATTGGTCGGCCCGGTCGAAGTCGCCCTGGGTGTAGCGGTGCCACCACGTCTCCAACGCTCCGTACTGCCCGCTCATCACCACGTCGCGCGCCGTCAGGTCTGGCCTGAGCTCCCGGGTGACCGCACCACTGACCAGTGAGATTCGAGGCCGAAGGGTGCGCACATCCACTCGCCCGAGCGTCGAGCCGAGGATTTCCACCACTCCGGCAGTGGGCCAAAGTCTGGCCCCGGCCAGAGAAAGCAGCGTTGTCTTACCCGATCCGTTGGGACCGAGCACCACCCAGCGCTCCCCTGCCGAAACTTCCCAATCCACCCCGGTGAGGACCGGCACACCCTCACGCCGGACGGCAACATCTCGCAGCGCGATGACCCGCGCCGGGACATCGACGTTGGTCACCCGGCGGGGGTGGGTACCGCAATGCGACGGGTGACGCGGCCCAACAGCCCGGAGCAGGCGTGGACCCACGTGCGCTCGCCGGCCAGCCAGAGCCACAGCTCACGGCGATTCTCGACCACCATGGCAGCGAAGTCGTCACGGCTGATGCCGGCCTGAGTCAGGCTGCTCCAGCGCGACCACAGCCAGTCGATCAGTCCGTCCTTCTCCTGCAGCACCTCGGCCAGATCCCTGCCCTCGAGGATGGCTGACAGCCAGGCGTCGGCCCGCCCCGTGGGTTCGTCAGGGACATGCAGTGATGGCACTCCGGTAGTGGTCAATGGCGTATGAACACGGGTTGGCGATCGGTGCCGTCATAGGAGCGCACATGCTCCTCGAAATCGATGAAGAGCGGGGCGTCTGGGTCGAACTTGCGCTGCAGAGACCGGTTGGCGATCTTCTTATCCAAGGCATCAAGACGCAGCAACGCGGCCGGGTCATCGAGGTTGCGCACGTCTAGCTTGGCCCGGGCGGCCTGGAATGCCAACCGGCCGCGCTCGGTGCGGATCAGCACGCTGGTCCAGCCCTCCATCGACCCCACACTGCCCACCGAAATATCAGCCGACCGGCCCAGGAAGTCAGCGCACTCGTCGCAACCCTTGAGCGCGGCTCCGTGAAAGTCTTTGACGGGCTCATCAACGGCCAGTTCGCCATCGCGGTACTCAACGATCATGCGGCCGCGGATCACGTCCATCTTCGAGACCCGGTCAAGATCGACGCCACGCTTGTCGCGTAGCTCCTTGAGGGTAAGTGCCTCGTAATCGAAGTTCTTGGTGCACATGAGGGCAATGCTGAGTACCACGGCGTCTACCCGATGCGCACCCGTGGGCCAGCGCCGAGCCTGCATGGCCCGCAGCCCCTGTACTTCGCACGGCGTCCCCACGACAGCGATGCGCGGCTTGGGTGGCAGGTCGTACCTGGACAGGTCCAACTCCGCCAGCGCCATTGTCTGGTTATAAAAGGAGCCAGATGCGGCTCGGATGGCGTCGGCTGTCGTGGCGATGGTGGCGATGCCCTTCCACTGCTCATCGGGATCAGCGCTGGGCTTCGACACCAAGGCACCGTCGATTTCTCCCGCGGCCAATAATCCGATCAGCAGCGCGCTGACCGCGCCCCCGTCCTGGACGTCCTCCAGCTTGGCCGAGGCGCGGACGGCAAAACTGTCGACGACCGCACCCAAGCCGTCGGCCGGTGGCCCGCCCGTGATCTTCCAGTAGGTGTCGGCCGAGTCAGCCCGTTCCTGGGCCGGCAACACGGCAGCATCCTCGTGTTCGGTAATGGTCGATGGTGGCCACAATGCTTCGTAGCGGAGTCCGCCTCGAGGGCAAAAGTCCCAACACAGCGAGCAACCGGTACACATCTTGACCAGCTCGGGGAGGTTGGTGTCTTCGTCAATGCCGATGGAGTTCGATGGGCACACGGCCACGCAGGTACCGCACTGGATGCAGCGGTCGGCGTGAATCACCCCCGCCTCCAACTCCCAAAACCACACCTTGCCCGGAGGCTCGGTGATGCCGTTCATCTGCTCGCGCACCCGGTAGCGCTTCACGCGCTCACCCCCGCTGGGACACCCGAGAGCGTGGTGACCAGATCGGCCTGCGGCGTCCGCCGCGCCCAGAGGTGGAAGGGCTCGTCCGCTCGGCGTTCGTCTTGGTAGCGGGTCACGATTCGCAGGAGGGCGTCGGGCACCTTGTCCACGGGCATGGCACCAATAATCCAATCGATGAAGGCAGCGTCCGGACCGAGTGATCCACCCAGCCCGATATCCACGGCCTCCTCGATGTGCTGATCCACGTGGGCGATGTCACCCCGGAAGCCGATATCAGCGATTTGGGGCTGTGCGCAGGAAGCGGAGCAGCCTGAGAAGTGCATGCGGATCACACCGGCGTCGCTGCCTCCGCCGTTGCCACCAGCGGTGGTGAGAGCGGCATCGAGCGAACGGGCCCACTTGACGGCCCGTTCCTTAGTCTCCACGACCGCGAAGCGGCAGAACTCCGACCCGGTGCAGGCCACGACGCCACGCTCGAAGGGACCTGGGTAGGGGGAATACGTCAGCATGAGGGGCTCGGCCAGTAAGTCGGACACTTTGTCCTCGGGCACACCCGAGAGGATGAAGTTCTGGTCGGTGCCAATACGCACGTGGCCGTCGCCATACTTCTCGGACAGCCGTGCCGCCTCAATCAGCTCGATCCCATGCATGCGACCCACTGGCACCGAGCAGCCCACGTAGACGAGGCCTGCCTGTTTCTGGGCGTGCACGCCGACGTGATCGCCCCGGAATCGGTTGGTCAGTTCCTTGCCCGCCGGCTCCAGCGTGAATCGGGTGCGCTCGTCGAGGGCAGAGCGGAAGCCCTCGGGGCCTAATTCCTGGGCCAGGTACCGCATGCGGGCCAGACCCCGGTTCTCCCGATTCCCCAGCTCCCCGAAGACCTGGGCCACGCCGCGTGAGAGCTCGACGGCCTGCTCGGGACGGATGAACACGTCAATGTCGGAGGCCATGCGCTCCCCATCGGAGAGCCCGCCGCCGATGAGCACGTTGAAACCGATGGAACCGTCGGCATGCTCGGCCGGCCATAGTCCGATGTCGTTGATCTCAATACGGGCGCAGTCCTCGAGGCAGCCCGAAATAGCGATCTTGAACTTACGCGGCAGGTTGGCGTACTCGCGATTACCGGTGAAGAAGGCCGAGATGGCTTGGGCCACTGGAAAGGCCTCAATGACTTCGCCGGCGTCAATGCCCGATACCGGGCACGAGCACACGTTCCGAGCCGAGTCGCCACAGGCCTGGACGGTGGTCAGTCCAACATCCCAGAAGCGCTGCCAAATGCGCGGCACATCGGCGATGCGGATCCAGTGCAGCTGTATGTCCTGGCGTGTGGTGAGGTCGGCATAACGATTGCCGAAGACGGGACTGTCGTCGGGACCCTCGGCAAAGGCATCGGCGGCCACACCGATTTCGCGCACTTGGGCCGCCGTCAGCACCCCACCTGGCACCTTGACCCGCATCATGAAGGCGTCGCCGCCTTGCTTCTGCGGGTACATGCCCACCCACTTGAGGCGCTCCACCTCTCCCGGCACCTTGGCGATGGCGGCGGGACCCTCTTTGGAGTACACGTCGATCACTGCCTGGGCTACCTCGAAGGGATGGCGGGCCAGCTTTACCTGTTCGACCGGATTGAGCTCGCCGATGTTGCGATAGGGCCGAACAAACTTCAGGGCGCGCTCGCGGCCCCGGAACTGCATGCCGTAGGGATTATCCAGATCACGGGGCACTAGACGTGCAGCCCACACTCGGATTTGTCCATGCCGGCCCAACGGCCGGCACGCGGGTCCTCACCCTCCGCCACCGGACGGGTGGTCGGGGCGCAACCAATGGAGAGATAACCCTGGCTGACGAGCGGGTGGAACGGAAGGTCGTGGTCCTTGAGGTACGAGCTGATGTCGTCATTGGTCCACGTCACCAGCGGGTTGATCTTCACCAGCCCGAAGGATTCATCCCAGCTGACGATGGGGGCGTCGGCCCGAGTCGGGCCGTCGACGCGCTTGAGCGAGGTCATCCAGGCTCGGTTGCCCTGCACGGCCTGGCGCAGGGGGGCCACTTTGCGGAACTGGCAGCACTGATCGGTGCCGCAGGGAAAGGCCGCCGCCTCGGGGCCTGGATTGGTCACGGTGAGGTGCAGGTCGTAGCGCCGGCGGGTGGACTCGACGAACTGCAGGGTCTCAGGGAAGTGCGCCTCGGTGTCGAGGAAGATGACCTCAATGTCGGGCTTGACCTTGGTGGCCAGGTCGATAAGCACAATGTCCTCGAACGAGGCGGCCATCACCAGCGACCCGCCAAACGTGTCGACTGCCCAGCCGATGATCTTGCTGGCCGGGGCCGATTCGAATTCCGAAGAGAGGGCCTGCAACTCCTCGACGCTCAGATCGCCGTCCTTCACCGTCTCGCTCATGGCCTGCTTCCTTCTTCCTCGGCTGGTGCACTTCAGGCCTGTGGGGGCCTCTTTGGCGCCCTTCACCCGGCGCTTGACGCCCGGCGGAATGCAGACCAAAGTATACATGACCAAATTGGTCATCTTTCGAAGAGGTCCCGTGGACTCTGCCGCAATCGCTGAGACAGCTCGATCCCGCTCGCTCGCGGACGCCTCCGCCGGGCGTTCGGATGCCTCGGTGACCCCGCTCCTCCGTCGGTCGGGACACCCGTTGGGACACCTCGACTTGCTCGAGTCCCTGGCCATTTTCATCATCCGCGAAGTCGCAGCCGAGTCCGAGCGACCGGTCCTCCTCTTCAGCGGTGGAAAAGACTCGGCCGTGCTGCTGCACTTGGCCGCCAAAGCTTTCAAGCCAGGCAAGATCCCTTTTCCGGTGCTTCACGTGGACACGGGCCACAACTTCCCCGAAGTCCTCGACTACCGCGACGCCCAAGTCGAGGCCGAGGGTGCCCGCCTGTTGGTGGCCAAGGTCCAGGACTCAATAGACCAAGGTCGCGTAGCCGACCCCGGGCTCAACGCCTCACGGAATCGCCTGCAGACCACTACCCTCCTCGACGCCATCAACGCCAACAAGTTCGACGCCGCGTTCGGTGGCGCCCGCCGGGACGAGGACAAGGCCCGGGCCAAAGAACGAGTGCTGTCCTTTCGCGATGCCTTCGGCCAGTGGGACCCCAAGCGCCAACGTCCCGAGCTGTGGCAGCTCTACCAGGGCACCGTCCGACCAGGGGAGCATCTGCGAGCCTTCCCGCTCTCGGACTGGACCGAACTCGATATCTGGCAGTACATCAGACGAGAGCGCATCACCTTGCCGTCGATCTATTACGCCCACACCCGGCGTGTCATCGAGCGCGAAGGCATGCTCCTGGCAGAAAGTAAATGGGTGCAGCCGGAAGGCAACGAGGTGGTCGAGGAACTCAGTGTCCGCTACCGCACTGTGGGCGACGCCACCCTGACCGGTGCCGTGCGCTCCGAAGCGTCGACCGTAGACGACATTATTCGCGAGACGGCCACCACGCGGATTTCTGAGCGCGGCGCCACCCGTGGCGACGACAAGTTCTCGGAGACCGCCATGGAGGACCGCAAGCGTGAGGGGTACTTCTAACCACATGAGCAGAATGCCCAGCTCGCCACCTGGTGGTGGTGCGGAGCTTGGTGCCGACACCATGGACCTCCTCCGCTTCGCCACCATCGGCTCAGTCGATGACGGGAAGAGCACCCTGATCGGCCGATTGCTTTTCGACACCAGCCAGCTGTTCGAGGACCAGATTGACGCCATTGAGTCGGCGTCGGAGCGCCGCGGGCTAGGGGAGGTGGATCTCTCCTTCGTGACAGACGGGCTCCGGGCCGAGCGCGAGCAGGGCATCACTATCGATGTGGCCTACCGCTACTCGGCCACGCCGCACCGCAAGTTCGTCATTGCCGACTGCCCGGGACACATTCAGTACACCCGCAACATGGCCACTGGCGCCTCCACAGCCGACCTGGCGCTGGTGCTGGTGGATGCCACATCGGGGCTGAGAGAGCAGACCAGGCGACACATCTGCATCGCCGCCCTCCTGGGCGTGGACCAGCTCGTGGTCTGCGCCAACAAAATGGACCTGGTCGACTGGGATAAGTCGGCTTACCAGCACATTGTGGACGAGATGGAGTCACTGGCCCACCGTCTGGGCGTGGTGGCCTGCACGGTGATCCCCATCTCCGCCCTGAAGGGCGACAACGTGGTGGACCGATCAGACGCTGCTCCTTGGTACGACGGCCCCACCGTGCTGGACGCCCTCGAGTCGGCTACTGCCGGTGGCTGGGCCTCTCAACACGGGCTTCGCCAAGGCAACGGCGGCCGCCTTCCCGTGCAATGGGTCCTGCGCCAACCCGGCGGGGGACGCAGCTATGCCGGGATGGTCAATGGCGGTCCGTTCCGCACCGGCGATCCGGTGGTGGTGCTGCCCCAGAAGGCGTACTCCACCGTGCAGTCCATCGAGACGGCCGACGGCCCACTCTCTCGAGCCGAAGTCGGCTTGTCTATTTCGCTCAAGCTGAAGGACGACATCGATATTTCCCGGGGTGACCTCATTTCGTCGCTGGAAGAGCCGCCCACCGTGACCGATGACTTCGTGGCCACCGTGTGCTGGTTCCATGATCGACCCCTGGTGGCGGGTGACCGCCTCAAGCTCAAGCACACGACTCGGGTGACCCCCGTGATTGTCGAGGGCATTGAAGGCACCTTCGACGTCAACGAACTCGCCGTGTCGGAAGCCGATCAGTTGGTCGAGAACGACATCGGCATTGTGCGCTTACACACAGCCCTACCGCTGGCCATCGACACCTATGCCGTCGATCGCATCACGGGGAGCTTCGTCCTGATTGACGAAATCACCATGGCCACCGTGGCGGCCGGCATGGTCGGTCCCCCGCTGCTGCACCGCTGAGGTGGAGGGAGGACCTTCAGCCTTCTACCCGGTGGCCCTCAATGTGGCAGGCCGGTCCGTTCTGGTGGTGGGAGGGGGACCCGTGGCGGCCCGCAAGGCCAGTGGCCTCTTGGGTGCTGGTGCAGTGGTCACCGTCGTCGCACCCGACCTGAGTCAGGACATGCTGTCCCTCGACTCGCTTACCTTGCATCGTCGTCCCTATGCCCTGGGCGAGGCGGCCCACTACCGCCTCGTCATCACCGCCACCGGCATCCCTGAGGTCGACGCCGCCGTCTTCGCCGACGCCGAGGCAGCCGGTATCTGGTGCAACAGCGCAGACGACCTCGATCACTCGTCTTTCATCCTGCCCTCCGTGCATCGCGACGGCGCCGTGACGGTGACGGTGTCGAGCGCAGGGCAGAGCCCCGCGCTCTCGAGTTGGCTGCGACGGCGCATTGCCATTCAGATCGGTGAGGGCTACGGCGATTTGGCCGCATTGGTGAGCGACATTCGTCGGCAACTCCATGGGTCGGGGCGCAGCACCGAGACCGTCGACTGGACCGGACTGCTCAATGAAGAGCTGCTGGAGTTAGTGCGACAGGGCGACCTGGCGGGGGCCAGGGCTCGTCTTGAGGCCGGGGCCGGCCTCAGCTGATCCCGAACCAGCCCAGAATGGTGAGGGCGACAAACACGGTGGCCACGCCGGCCACCGACACGATAGAGATGCCACCCACCCACCGCGCCAACGGGCCGTTGGCCGCATCGCCCAGGAGTGACCGGCGGTTGGCCAGAATCAGAATGAGGATCAGAGTGAATGGGGTGATCACACCCTCGAGCACCTGGGTGTTGAGGATCAGCGAAATGAGATTGCCCGGAACGAGCACGACGGCCGCCCCAAGCACGATCTGAAAGGTGAACAGGCCCAAGAACACCGGCGCCTGACGGAAGCTGGAAGACACCGAACGTTCCACGCCGATGGCTTCGGCCACCGCGTACGAAGTCGAGAGCGGGACCACGGCCGCGGCCAGGGCCGAGGCCCCGAGAAGTCCGAGTCCAAACAGATAGACCGCGGCCGATCCGGCCACCGGTTGCAGCGCGTGAGCCGCCTGCGAAGCGGACTTCAAGACACCAGAACCACCGATGGCGGCGGCGGTGGCCACAATGATGGCCATGGCCACGAGGTTGGCCATGATGGCCCCACTGATGGCGTCAATCCGCTGCAGCCGGTAGCCCGCCGGCTTCACGCCCTTGTCGACCACGGCTCCAGCCTCGTAGAGCTGTATGTACGGCGTGATGGTGGTGCCGATGAGCGCCACCGCCAGCAAAATGAAGGCCTTGGTCCCGAAAAAGTGGGGCGACACCGTGTTGGACACGACGTGGTGCCAGTTCGGGTGGCCCAAAATGGCAGCGATCGGATAGGTAATGAAGGTCAACGTGAGCAGCAGGAAGATGCGCTCGGCGTATCGGTAGGAACCGAACAGGACGAGCGCCCAGATAGCCACCGCCGAGATGGGCACCGACAAGTACCGCGACACGCCGAAGAGCTCGAAGGCCGTGGCGATGCCGCCGAACTCGGTGACCATCAGCCCGATGTTGGCAATGGCGAAGGCAGTGACGGCGAAGGCCGTGACGCGAAGTGGGAATTCCTCGCGGATCAGCGCCGACAGCCCCTTGCCGGTGTAGACGGCCAAACGGGCCACCATCTCTTGCACCACGACGTAAGCCACCATGATGAGCACCATCAGGAAGAGCGTCCGGTACGCGAACTCGGCACCGGCCGAGGCGTAGGTCACGATGCCACCGGCATCGTTGCCGGCGGCCGCCGCGATCAGCCCAGGGCCGGCCACCGCCAGCAGGGCGACCTTGGGAAATCCTGGCCGCCTGGTCATGCGCGCAGCAGTGATTGGAGCATGCCATTGCGCATGGACGGGCGGAATACCGACGGATCACGCTGCGCTGACTGCGCGCGTGACGAAAAGGGGGAGTGTGTTTGCATTGAAGTCACCTTCGGGTCGTCGTGAGCGCAGACGGCTCACTTCAGCAGTGGGGTCGATGGTTACGTCGATGCCTCGATGGCGACCAGGGGTCGCGGCACACTTCAGAGAGGACGGTTCGTCAGATCGACGTGTGCATCGAGGCGAACCAGATACTTGGGGGTTCAGATTTCATCTGGCACACCTCCTTGGTCCTGCCACTACATCGTGCTGCCATTGTAGGGCACGAGCCCGGTCCGTCCAGGTCCTATACCCAACGCTAAGGTCCCTCCGTCGGTCTTGGTCGGAAAGGTGGTTGTGGTGAACCCGCTGATCGCACTGGCCGTGTTTCCCATCATTTTCATCGGGGAGCTGCCTGACAAGACCATGTTCGCCAGCCTGGTCATGGCCACCCGGGGTCGACCGCGGCAGGTGTGGCTCGGCGCCGCTGGTGCCTTCGTGGTGCATGTCGTCATCGCCACCACTGTGGGCGTGGCCATCTTCGCCCTACTCCCCCATCGGGTGGTCGAAGGAATTGCTGGCTGGCATGTTCCTCTTCGGTGCCATCTATGCCTGGCGCGAAGGCACCAAAGACGAAGAGGAACTTGCCGAGGAAGAGATCTCCAAGCACGGCGTGGTGTTGACCGCGTTCATCGTCATCTTTGTGGCCGAGTGGGGCGATCTGACCCAGATCCTGACGGTGAACTTGGCTGCTCACTACCACTCGGCCTTGTCCGTAGGCGTCGGCGCCACGCTGGCCCTGTGGGCCGTGGCCGCTATCGCCGTGCTGAGCGGTCAGACGCTGCTGCGCTTCATCTCCGTCGCCACTATCCGTCGGGTGACCGCAGTCGTACTGGTGTGTCTCTCCGGATACTCGGCGTATCTCGCCGCGAAATAATGGCGCATGACCGAGTTCGATCCGGCGATCAGGGCGTTCTACGACCAGGGCAAGGAAGCGGCTCGGCTCACCAGTCCCACCAGCCTTTCGGGGCCTCTCGAGTTTGCTCGCACGAAGGAACTCATCCTTCGATTCCTGCCTGACGGTCCCCTGCACATCCTCGACGTCGGCGGCGGTCCAGGTGCCTACGCCGCATGGCTGGCCAGCTTGGGCCATCAGGTCAGCCTCTTCGACCCGGTACCTCTGCATGTGGAGCAAGCCAGATCGCTGGGGATCTCGGCCGGGTTAGGCGATGCGCGTCACATCGATCGAGACGATGCCAGCGCCGACACGCTGCTCCTCCTCGGCCCCCTCTATCACCTGATTGATCGGGAGGATCGCCTGCAGGCCTTGCGGGAGGCTCGTCGGGTGACCCGCCCCGGTGGAGTGATCTTTGCCGCTGCCATCTCCCGCTACGCCGCCTTCCTCGATCTCTTGGTGCGGCTTGATCGGCTCCACGAGGCGCCAGTGGCCGAAGTGGCGGAACAATCGGTGACCACGGGCATCATGGATGGCCGGGCCGGTTTGTTCACGAAGGCCTACCTACATCGTCCCGCCGATCTCGTCGATGAAGCCAACGAAGCCGGCCTGTTGGACATCCGACTATTCAACATTGAGGGACCGGGTTTCATGATCAACAACTTGCCGGAGCGTTGGGTCGATCCAAAGCGGCAAGAAGCGCTCATGCTGTCGGCCCGTCTGGTCGAAGAGGATCCCGAAATGATGGCGACCGCCGGTCACCTGCTGGTGGTGGGACGAAGCTGAGCGGACACCGTTGATCTGGCGTCGTCAGGGTTGCGACAACATGATGGCCGAACCGGCCAGCAGCAACACGATGATCACTCCCGACGACAAGGCCATGGTCCGCCTGTCGCGCTGAACGGCTGGATCGGCCGCGGTGACGTCAGGCACATAGGGCAACAGGGTGCCCTGTAGCCGGCGTTCGGCTGGCCACAGCATCCCTTCAGCCACCAGGACCAAGAGGACAAAGAGCCCCAATCCGGCCGTGACCCACATGTCGTGCAAGTCATAGGCGCCGCGGCTCATGACCAGGAGGGCAAATCCGAAAATAGGAATGCCGTACATGGTGCGCCCGGCCCAGTTCACTCCGGGCCTGAAGTAGCGGGCCACGGTCTCAGGCAGGACCGCATCGGTGGTCATGAGCCGCTTCAAGCGTGATGCCGTGGCCGCACTGGTCACCACTGTGGCCAGGCCGACGACGACGCAGACCACGTGAAGCAGGAGCACAATGTCGAACGCTGCGCCGGTGGGCTGGGCCTGCATGGCGACCATTTTCACCCAGTGGCGCCGGTATGGGGCGCCGAGCCAGTACATGCTGCCAGGAGCGGCAGTTGAACCTGTACCGTGGTGTGAGAAGACGAGATACGGGCAAGCACAGATGTGGGTGAGTGGGTAATGCAACAGGGTGCGCAAACATGAACCAGTTGAGGCTGGACCCGCTGTCGGGTCGCTGGGTCGTCGTCAGCCCCGGGCGCTCGGAACGTCCCTATTCGTTCGTGACCCGTTCACCCTGGGTGCAAGAAGTTCCCCCTCGCCCCTGTCCCTTCTGCCCGGGCAATGAGGAGATCACTCCGCCCGCACTCGAGACCTACGGGCCCACCGGGCGCTGGCTGGTCCGCGTGGTTCCCAACCTCTACCCGGCCTTCGAGGGTGACGAGCCCTTCGTCGTGGCCAATCGTGGTCCGGTGTTCACGCAGGCCTCGGCCGGCGGGATCCACGAGATACTCATCTTCTCCCCCGAACACCACGCCACCCTGGGCCAGCTCAGCCAGGAACAGACCGAATTAGTCATGGCCGCCCTGCGCGACCGGCTGGAGGAGCACGCCTCCCAATCCAACATTCGCTACACCCAGGCCATCGTCAACTCGGGGCGAGAGGCCGGAGCCTCGCTCGAACATCCGCACGGGCAACTGCTCGGCATGTCGTTCATCCCACGCGAGTTGGCCGAGGAGCAGGCGCGCTTCGCTCGGTTCGTCGGCTCCTGCCTCCTGTGCACGACGATGGAAGCGGAAGAAGACTCACGCCATCGCGTCATCTATGCCGATGACCGTGTCGTCGTGGTCTGCCCATTCTGGAGTGCCGTGCCCTACGAAATGCTGGTCATTCCGAGGCAGCACAACCCGCATCTGCACAAGAGCTCGACCGAGGATCTCATCGCCGTGGGCGAAGCTATCCGCCGCTCCCTGGGTCAGCTGGCCGATGCCATCGGCGACGTGGCCTACAACATTGTGTTCCACTCGGCCCCCTATCGCGTGGGCGAGCCCTTCCACTGGCACGCCCATATTTGGCCCAAGGCCACGACCACGGCCGGCTTCGAGCTGGGCACCGGTGTGGCCATCAATGTGGTGTCACCCGAGGTCGCAGCCGAGGCCCTGATGATGTCGGTACTCTCCGCCTAGTTCGTTCGCACCGAGCGGGCGAGTTCGAACAGCCCAATCAGATTGAGGATGAGCTCCCGTTGGGGTCCCACCAGCCCAGCGATGCCCGGCGTACCGAGGTAGCCGGTCAGAACCGCACGCCGATTCCGGTTCTCCCACGCTTGACCGAGGTCAGCCAAGCCCTGGCGGCCACCGGGGTCTCGCTCGGCCGCTGCGGTCATGCCGGCCTGGTGCAACGACCAGAGGAGATCAGCCACGTCGGCCAAGGGTGATCGGGCCACCACGTCATACATGCCGGGCAGTACTCCTCCGGGTCGGAAGTCGCTGACCACCCAACCCTGATCGGTGCGAGAGGTCCGGCCCAGGTGGAAATCACCATGAGTGCGGATGGCGGCCAATCGCATGTCCGAGGCACGTAGTGACTTGACGAGATCGGTCACACCGGGAGCGTCGAGCCGTGCTGGTTCGGCATCGCCGATCTCTGCCTCCGCCATCTCGGCCCACTCCGCCACTGGTTCGGGCAGGCGACTGAACGCTCGGTCGATGGCCAGGTGCATGCGGGCCAACATCGTCCCCAATGCGTGGGCTTCGGCTCCGAAATCACCACCAGCCGCCTCGGGTGTCCCGCCGGCGGCGTACAGATCACGCAGCGAGGTCAGGGCCAGGGCCCAACCAGTGGATCGATCTTCCAGGGGCTCTTGCACCAGCCCCAGGTCCAGGTGTTCCCAGACCCAGCGCACCAGCGGCGCCGCCACGTGGTTGAAGCCCATGCGCTCCAGCGCCACCATCAGATCCACGGCCGGATCGGGCCGGTCGAGCAGCCACGAAAAGACGGTGAGATCACCGCGGTCGCCGCAGTCGAGCACCGTGGCATCCTCGTCGTCCCTGACGATGGCGATTCGACCGCTACGAGGTTCGACCGCACGCAGGGTGGCCAAGAGGAGCGGGGCCAGCTGGGCGTCATGCAGCGCATCGGTGCACACGGCCAACCCGTCGCGGTCTTCCCACAGCCCAAGGGCGATTTCGTCACCGGAGCGTAGGAAGTGCGGCTCATCACCCACTGATCGCAGGCCCGCCACGACGTGGGCCAGGCGGCCATCCACCTCGGCCACAATGTCCAATAGCCCGGGCCGACCTGCACGAAGGGTTTCCACCCTGCGGATGGTGATGTCCTGGGCCTGTACTTCAGTTTGGGAACGGTGCGACACCCAGGCCTGCACCAAGGTGCGCGCCGCCGAGGTCTCTTCCGGGGTCACTGTTCGATCTTTCCCTCGGGGACGAGATCGAACCAAAGAAAACCATACGGAGGCAGGGTGATCGTGTATGGCTCCTCGGTGATCATCGAAAAGGGCACCCGGCCCAACACCTCGTACGGCGTCGAGCCAGCCCACTTGGACAGCGAGAGTTCTGCCGGTTGGGCGAAGCGACTGAGGTTGTGCACGCAGAGCACGGCTTGGAATCGCCGGACGACCTCGTCGTCCGCGCCCTCGTTGCCCGCCGGCACCGTGCGGGCTGTGGCCGAAGGCCGATCCCAGCTCCTCCCGTCGAAGTCCATGGACGGCATTGGGAGTGCGTGGGTCGCGGCCGAAGCCATGACATCGGCCACTTCGCCCGAGCGCATGTAGGCCAGCACCGAGGGATTGGCGCACGGCAGCACTTCCATTTCGCCGACGCCCATCACGGGCAGTGATCGGCGTTCGGTCAACATGCGCCGCAACCAGTGCAGAAACGATCCCTGATTGCGTAGCTGCGCCTCCACGTTCACGGCGCTGAAGCCGTAGACGGGGTCCATCAATGGCGGCAGGTACAGCTGGGCGAAGTCCGCCTTCGAGAAGCCTCCGTTGCGGTCGGGCGACCACTGCATGGGCGTGCGCACCGAATCACGGTCACCCAAGTAGATGTTGTCGCCCATCATCAACTCATCGCCGTAGTAGATGACGGGACTGCCCGGCAGCGAGAGCAGGAGGGCATAGAGCAGCTCGGCGGTGCGTCGGTCGTTGTCGAGTAATGGGGCCAAGCGGCGGCCAATCCCCATATGGCGCTTCATGCGCGGGTCCTTGGCGTATTCCGCGATCATGTAGTCACGGTCCTCGTCGGTGACCTGCTCGAGCGTCAACTCGTCATGGTTGCGGAGAAAGATGGCCCACTGGCACGAGTCACTTATCACTGGCGTCTGGGCCAGGATTTCGGTGATGGGGTACCGCTGCTCGCGCCGCACGGCCATGAAGAGCCGGGGCATGAGCGGGAAGTGGAAACACAAATGGCATTCGTCGCCGTCGCCGAAGTAGTCGGCCACATCCACCGGCCAGCCATTGGCCTCGGCCAGGAGGATCCGTCCCGGGTAATCCGCTTCCAGTTGCTTGCGAATGCGACGGATAAAGGCGTGGGTCTCGGGCAGGTGCTCGCCGGCCGTGCCGTCGCGCTGGTACAGATAGGGCACAGCGTCCAGGCGGAAACCGTCGAAGCCAAGGTCCAGCCAGAAGCGGACCAGGTCGATCATGGTGTCGGCCACTTCGGGATTTTCGTAGTTCAGATCGGGTTGGTGGTGGTAGAAGCGGTGCCAGTAGTACTGCTGGCGCACGTCATCCCACGTCCAATTGGAGCGCTCAACGTCAGTGAAGACCACTCGGGCGTCGGGCCAGCGTTGATCGTCGTCGTTCCAGACATACCAGTCGGCCTTGGCGTTATCGCGGCTCGATCGCGACTCAATGAACCAGGGATGCTGGTCGCTGGTGTGGTTCATCACCAGGTCGGCGATGACGCGGATACCGCGACTGTGTGCATCTTCGAGGAACGCCACCAGGTCGCCGATGCTCCCGTAATCGGGGTGCACATTGAAGAAGTCGCTGATGTCATAGCCGCCATCCCGGAACGGAGAGGGATAGAAGGGCAGCATCCAGATGCAATCGATACCCAGCCATTCGATGTAGTCCAGCTTCTCGCGCAGACCCTTGAGGTCGCCGGTGCCGTCGTTGTTGGCGTCGTAGAAGCCGCGGATCAGTACCTCATAGAAGACGGCGTGCTGGAACCACCGGACCGACGGATCGAAGGGGCCCTCGCCGGCACTGACCGGGATGGGGGGAGAACTCACCGACCGACGAAGGTGGCCCGGCCCGGGCCATGCTCGTTGAACGAGGCAATACCGCGCCCGGCGTCCTCGGTGCGGGCCACCGTGGCGAACGCCTCTTGCTCAAGGCTCAGGCCTTCGGCCAGCGTGCCCTCCAGGCCGCGGTCAATGGCCGATTTGGCCAGCTGGTGGGCCACCAACGGTCCCTTGGCCAGTTCGGCCGCCCAGGCCAGCGAAGCGTCCAGGACCTCGTCGGCTGGCACCACCTTGTTGACCAGACCGATGTCCAGCGCTTCTTCGGAGCGGACCTGCCGTCCCGTCATGATGAGCTCCTTGGCCCGAGAGGAGCCGATGAGACGAGGCAGCCGCTGGGTGCCGCCGCCGCCAGGGATCACGCCAAGCAGCACCTCGGGCAGCCCAAGTTTCGAATCTACGGCGCACACTCGGAAATCGCAGGCCAGCGCCAGCTCTAGACCACCACCCAGGGCGTAGCCATTGATGGCGGCGATGGTGGCTCGAGGCACCTCAGCCAGGGCGACCAGTGCGCTGGTGAAGTTGGCACCGACAGCCCCGGCGCTGCCATCGAGTTCCACAATGTCGGCCCCAGCAGCGAAGATGCGGCGCCCTCCCCAGAGCACGACGGCGCCCGGAGGGTCCTCCTGGAGGACCTCGGCCGCGGCGAATATCTGATGAAGAACGGCGCCCGACAGCGCATTGGCCTTGGGTCGGTCCAGGCGAATGAGAGCCACGCCGTCAGGACGGCGCTCCACGGTCACGAACTGGTCAGCCATGGGCGAACCGTACCGGACTCGGCCCGAGCGCTTTCACTGAGGGAGGAGCCGATCGGCCGCCTCGTAGGGATCGAGTTCGCCCGCCGCTAGCGCCTTCACAGCCGAGGTGAACTCCTCCCCCGCCGCCAGCTCCTCAATCCGCTTGGCGCTTCGGGACAGGAGCACCCGCCGCAGTTCGTGGGCCATGCGATCGGTGCGCCGCTGGATCAGAGCCCCCGAGGACACGAGATAGCGGCGGTGCCGGGCTACCTCGGCCCAGAAATGCTCGACGCCGTCTCCAGTCATGGCAGTGGTGTCGACCACCGGTGGTCGCCACTCGCCCAGCGTTGAAAGGTCGAGCATTTGCTCAAGGTCGCGACGTGCCTCGCGTGCCCCCGGGCGGTCCGCCTTGTTGATGACGAACAGGTCGGCCACCTCCAAGAGTCCGGCCTTGTTGGCCTGCATGGAGTCGCCCCAGCCCGGTGTCACCACCACGACGGTGGTGTCGGCCGCCGACGCCACTTCCACTTCCATCTGTCCCACGCCGACCGTCTCGACGATGACCAGCGGGAGGCCGGCTCCGCCCAGCACCCGCACGGCGTCGGGCACGGCCAGGGCCAGGCCGCCCAACTGGCCGCGGGTGGCCATGGAGCGAATGAATACAGACGGATCGAGCGCGTGCTGTCCCATTCGCACCCGATCGCCCAGGATGGCGCCGCCACTGAATGGCGAGGTGGGATCGATGGCCAACACCCCCACCTGATCGATGGGCTCAGGATCGTCGCCCGGCCAGCCCTTGCGGGCCACGGTGATGAGCTGGTCGGTCAAAGTCGACTTTCCGGCTCCGGGCGCACCGGTGAGCCCCACGGTGTAAGGCACATCGGCCCGGTACGACAATCGGGACACGGCCATACCGGCTTCACCGCCGCGCTCGACCAACGAGAGCAGTCGGGCCAGCGCGGACGCGGTCATGGTGCTTGGCCAAGTCCAGTAGGGCGGCGGGATCGGTGGGCAATCTCGTGCTCATTGGCTGGACACCTTGGCACCCAACATCGAGAGCGCACCAACCAGGTCCTCGTAGCCCCGGCCGATGTGGTGGGCGCCGCTGACCTCGGTCTGCCCCTCCGCCACAAGACCAGCCAACACGAGGGCCACGCCCGCTCGCAGATCCGGTGCCTTCACCGGTGCGCCCGAAAGGTGGCTCACGCCGCGGACCACGGCGTGGTGACCCTCGGTGCGGATGTCGGCGCCCATGCGGCGCAGCTCTTCGACATAGCGGAAGCGTCCGGAGAACAGGTTTTCGGTCAGGATGCCCACCCCGTCGGCCACCGTCAACATGGCAACTAACAACGGGCTGTAGTCGGTGGCCACTCCCGGGTACGGCAGAGTGGCCACATCGGCTGCTGCCAGCCGGTGTGCTGCGGTGGCCCGCATGCCTTGAGGTCCCATGTCCGTGACCACGCCCATTTGGCTGACCTTGCGCAGCAGCATTTCCATGTGGTCGGGCCGGGCGTCGGCGATCGTGACTTCACCGCCGGCGATGCCCACCGCGGCCAGGAAGGTGGCGGCCACTACCCGGTCGGGGATCACAGTGTGCTCTGTCGGGTGCAGCGCCTCGACGCCTTCAATCTCGATGCGAGAGGTGCCGGCCCCTCGGACCACTGCTCCCATGTCGCACAGCATGGTGGCCAAGTCGATGATCTCGGGCTCTTTGGCCGCGTTCTCAATGACGGTGGTGCCTTTGGCCAGCACCGCAGCCATCATGAGGTTGTCGGTGGCGGTGTGGCTCGGATATTCCAGCACCACCCGCGTCCCGATCAAGCGGCCGCCCTCCACGTGTCCGCGCACCTGGCCGTGCGAGGACTCGAACTTCGCCCCCATGGCCGCCAGTCCGTTGAGGTGAAAGTCGATCGGTCGCTCACCGAAGTCGTCACCGCCGGGAAGGGGCATAGACACCTCGCCACATTTGGCCAGGAGGAGGCCAAGAATGACCACCGACGCCCGCATCCGCTCCACCAGCTCCAGCGGGGCAACTGGGGTGAGTTGTGCAGTTGCCGGAGTGGTGATGGCCACCGAGCCGTCAGGCAGTCGCTCTACCCCGGCCCCGACTGCCCGCAGCACGTCGGCCATGGAATCCACGTCGTCAATGCGAGGCACGTTGCGCAAGACAGTGCGTCCCTCGGCCAGAAGGCAGGCCGCCATCAACTTGAGTGCGGAGTTCTTGGCCCCACCGGCTCGAACCGAGCCCGAAAGCGGGCCGTTCGGCTGGACCACAATCCGTTCCACAACCTCAAGTATCGCCGCTGGCGGGGGCGGCGGCCCACAGCTGAGGATGGGTGACCCACTATGGTCTGGGCCGTGCCGACGACCCGTCAAGCTCCTGACCGCAACTTGGCCATGGAGCTGGTGCGGACCACCGAGGCGGCCGCCATGGCGGCCAGCCGATTCATGGGCCGCGGTGACAAGCTAGGCGCAGACGGCGCCGCCGTCGAGGCCATGCGAGTGGTGCTCTCCTCGGTCCCCATGGACGGCATCGTCGTCATCGGTGAGGGCGAAAAAGACAATGCCCCCATGCTCTTCAACGGGGAACGCATCGGGGATGGGACCCCGCCGCAAACCGACATCGCCGTCGATCCGATCGACGGCACGACCCTCACGGCACTTGGCCGCGGTGGCGCATTGGCCGTGATCGCCGTGTCAGAGCGGGGCACGATGTTCGACCCCGGACCGTGCGTGTACATGGAAAAGTTGGCCGTTGGGCCTCGAGCCAAGGGTGCCTGTGACATCCGCCGGTCGGCCACCGAGAACCTCCACGCCCTTTCCGGTGCCCTCGGCCGACCCGTCCGGGACCTCACGGCCGTGATCCTCGACCGCCCTCGACATGACGATCTCATCGCCGAGGTACGCGCCTCGGGCGCACGCATCCGGCTCATCACTGACGGCGACGTAGCCGGCGCCATCGCCACCGGCTGGCCCGGAGCTGGCACCGACATCCTCTTCGGCATCGGCGGCACCCCTGAGGGCGTGCTGGCTGCCGCCGCCCTCAAGTGCATGGGTGGTGAAATTCAAGGACGGCTCTATCCCCGTAACGAGGAAGAGCGCTCAGCGGCCCTGGCTGCCGGCTACCAGCTCGACGCCGTCCTCACCACCGACGACCTGGTGGCGGGCGACAACTGCTTCTTCGCCGCCACCGGCATCACCGACGGCGAGCTCCTACAGGGCGTCCATTATCACGAGTTCGGCGCCACCACGCAGTCACTGGTGATGCGTTCGAAGTCGGGCACGCTCCGCAAAATCGACGCCAGCCACGCGCTCGAGAAGTTGGCGGAGTTCAGCTCTATTTCATTCAGCTGAACCGGCGGCGACAGCGAGTCGCAACTCGGCTCGGGCCAGGGCCAGTTCAGCTTCAACCAACTGAAGATCGGCGGCATCGACCGACTCACCGGCATCGGTGGAGGTGCCGCTCCGACCGGATCCGAGTTCACCGATCCGTTGCGTTGCCGCCTCTTTGGCCAATTCGGCACGGGGAACGTCGATCTCTTCAGCCAGCTCGGCGATGCCGGCCAGCACCGTCACCCGGGTCGACAGGCCAGGCAGCGGTCCATCGCCTTCCGCCAGGCCCCCGGCCGCGCCGGGGCTGGTATCGACCTGCACGAAGCCACCGTGCACCGCCAGCCGCAGCGTGCCGCCGTCGGCCTGATCCACTTTGACCTGGCACGGCACTACGTCGCCGATGAGCGGCGTGTGCCCGTCCAGCACCGTCAGAGCGCCTTCCGAAGTGGCCAGGACCACTGCAACGGCACCGCCGGCCACAATGGACTGCTCGGGCGTGACGACCTCGAGGCCGAAGACACCGTCGGCCACTAGCCCGCCTCGTCCTGAAGCGTCTTGGCCTTGGCCAATACCGACTCCACGCCGCCCACGTTCAGGAATGCCTGCTCGGGAATGTTGTCGAGGTCGCCGTTGACCAATGCCTCAAATGACTCGACTGTCTCCTCAATGGGCACGAAGATGCCGGGCACACCGGTGAACACCTCGGCCACGAAGAAGGGCTGCGACAGGTAACGCTGAATCTTGCGTGCCCGCTGCACGGTGACTCGGTCCTCTTCGGAGAGCTCGTCCATGCCGAGGATGGCGATGATGTCCTGCAGTTCCTTGTACCGCTGCAAAACTTCCTGCGTACGACGGGCCACGGCGTAGTGACGCTCGCCCACAATCTCGGGCGCCAAAATGTTCGAGGTCGAGGCCAACGGGTCCACCGCCGGGTAGATACCCAAGGCGGCAATCTGTCGGGAGAGCTCGGTGGTGGCGTCGAGATGGGTGAAGGTAGTGAACGGCGCCGGGTCGGTGTAGTCGTCGGCAGGCACATACACGGCCTGCAGCGAGGTGATCGACTTACCCTTGGTGGAGGTGATGCGTTCCTGGAGCTCACCCATCTCGTCGGCCAGGGTGGGCTGATAGCCCACGGCCGACGGCATGCGACCCAGGAGGGTCGAGACTTCGGAGCCAGCCTGGACGAAACGGAAAATGTTGTCCACGAAGAGCAACACGTCCTGGTTCTGCACGTCACGGAAGTACTCGGCCATGGTCAGCGCGGCCAGAGCCACCCGAAGGCGCACGCCCGGAGGCTCGTCCATCTGCCCGTAGACCAGTGCGGCCTTGTCGATGACGCCCGACTCCTGCATTTCCAACCACATGTCGGTGCCCTCACGGGTGCGTTCCCCCACACCGGCGAAGACCGACACACCTCCGTGCTGCTGAGCCACTCGGTGGATCATCTCTTGGATGATGACGGTCTTACCTACGCCAGCTCCGCCGAACAGGCCGATCTTCCCGCCCTGCACGTACGGCTCGAGTAAGTCGATGACCTTGATCCCGGTCTCGAACATCTGGGCCCTGGGCTCCAGCTGATCGAAGGCCGGAGCGCTCCGGTGAATCTCCCAGTAATCGTCGGCTCCTTCAATCGAAGGGGTGTCGAGCGGCTGGCCCAGCACGTTGAACACGTGGCCGAGGACGGCATTGCCCACCGGCACCGTGATGCCGCGACCCAAGTTGCGCACCGGTGCGCCACGGACCAGTCCGTCGGTCTGCTGCATGCAGATGCAACGCACCCGACCGTCACCGATCTGTTGGGCCACCTCAGCTGCCACCACGTGCTTCTCGCCGTCCAGGTCAATGGTGAACTCCACGGCGAAGTTGATCTCCGGCAGGGCATGCGGCGGGAATTCCACGTCGATCACCGGGCCGGCGATAGCGACGACACGACCGTCGGCGAGCGAGCCCGCCGGTGCGGTGTCCTGTGTTGCGGTGCTAGTCATTGTGGTCAAGCTCCCTTCGACTGGCGAAGCGCTTCGGCTCCGCCGACGATTTCCATGATTTCGGTAGTGATGGCGTCCTGTCGGGCGCGGTTCATGACGCGGGTGAGCGTCCGGACGAGTTCGTCCGCATTGTCAGTGGCCGCCGCCATGGCTCGTTGCTGAGCAGTGAAGAAAGCGGCCGACCCTTCCAGAAGGGCGGCGAAGATCTCGGCCTCCACAGCCCGAGGGGCCAACTCGGCCAACAATTTCTCTGGCTCGGGTTCGAATTCGGTGTAGCCAACCAACGCCGGGTCGCCTGCTGGCTCGTTCTCGTCCAGTTCAGGCAAGGGAAGCGGCAACATCTGCAATGTCCCGACCCGCTGGGTGCCGGCCGAGATGAATCGAGTCGAAACCAGCTGCACCATGTCCATTTCACCGGCCACAAAGGCAGCAGACACGGTGGAAGCTATCGACCTGGCGTCAGCGAACTCGGGACGGTCGGCCACGCCGGGAAAGGACCGACTCACCTCAATGCCCCGGTATCGGAAGTAGGACTGGGCCTTCTTGCCCACCGTCCACACCGTGATTTCAATGCCGGCCTTCCTGTGTTCAGCTACCAGGCGCTCGGTGGCGCGCAAGACGCCCGAGTTGTAGGAGCCAGCGAGACCCCGGTCACCCACAATCGCCAATATCCCCACCCGCTGAGGCGACTCAGGGGTGCCGAGCAATTTCTTGGCTGCCACCGTGTCGGCCGCCGCGGTGGCGCGAAGGATCCGTTCCATGCCTTCGCGGTACGGACGGTTGGCCGCAATGCGCGCCTGGGCGCGCACAATGCGCGAGGCGGCGATCAGCTCCATGGCCTTGGTGATCTTCCTGGTGGACTGCACGCTGCGGATACGACGCCGCAGGACGCGCTCTTGGCCTCCGGCCATTGGTCAGTCGACCTTCCCCGTGTCGAAACCTTCAACGAAGGACGTGAGTCCCTTGTCGAGCTCGTCACCATCAGGAAGGGTGCCCGTCTTAGCGATGCCCTCGAGCACGCCAGCGTGGTTCCCCTTGAAGTATTCGATCAGCTCGAGGGCGAATCGCTGCACCTCGGTCACCGGGACCGAGTCGGCCCAGCCCTTGGTACCGGCGTAAATCACGAGCACCTGCTCTTCGACCGGCACCGGTGCGTTCTGCGGTTGCTTGAGCAGCTCAGTCAGCCGGTAACCCCGGTCCAACTGAGCCTGGGACACCTTGTCGAGTTCGGACCCAAAGGTGGCGAATGCTTCGAGCTCACGAAACTGAGCCAAGTCGAGCTTCAGCGTGCCCGAGACCTGTTTCATGGCCTTGACTTGTGCTGCGCTGCCGACTCGGCTCACCGAGTTACCCACGTTGATGGCTGGGCGGATACCCGAGTTGAAGAGGTCGGTTTCCAGGAAGACTTGGCCATCGGTGATGGAGATCACGTTGGTCGGGATGTAGGCCGAGATGTCACCAGCCTTGGTCTCAATGATCGGCAGAGCGGTCAGCGATCCACCGCCCATGTCGTCGGAGAGCTTGGCCGCTCGCTCCAGCAGACGCGAGTGCAGGTAGAAGACGTCACCGGGGTAGGCCTCGCGCCCTGGCGGGCGGCGGAGGAGCAGCGACACCGAGCGGTAGGCCTCGGCCTGCTTAGACAGGTCGTCGTAGACGATGAGCGCGTGCTGGCCGTTGTCCATCCAGTGCTGACCCATGGCGCAACCGGCATAGGGAGCCAGGTATTTATATGGGGCAGGGTCGCCAGCGGAGGCCACCACGACCACGGTGTACTCCAGCGCTTGGTGAGCCTCAAGGGTAGCGACGGTCTGGGCCACCGAAGAGTTCTTCTGGCCAATGGCGACGTAAATGCATTTCACGCCCTGACCGGCCTGATTGATGATGGTGTCGACGGCCACGGTGGTCTTGCCGGTCTTGCGGTCACCGATGATCAACTCGCGCTGGCCTCGGCCGATGGGAGTCATGGCATCAATGGCCTTAATGCCCGTCTGCATGGGCTCGCCGACGGGCTGACGCCCGACGATGCCGGGTGCCTGGACCTCCATGCGTCGGGTTTCGGTCGTGTTGATCGGGCCCTTGCCGTCGATCGGCTCACCGAGCGCGTTCACCACTCGCCCTAGGAGGGCGTCGCCGACCGGCACGGTCTGGATCCGACCGGTGGCTTTGACGATCTGCTCTTCTTCGAGGCTGTCCACTTCGCCCAAGACGACGGCACCGATGGTGTCTTCGTCCAGGTTCAGGGCCAGGCCCAGTGTCCCGTCCTCGAATTCGAGGAGTTCGTTCACCGCGGCGCCGGGCAGACCCGACACACGGGCGATGCCGTCCCCGACCTCGACAATGCGACCGATCTGCTCGGTCCCGACCGTCGGGGTGTAGTCATCCACGTTCTTCTTCAGTGCCGCCGTGATTTCACTGGCGTCGATCGTCAGTTCTGCCATCAACCTGCTCCCTCTGTCTGTGTCGTCGTTCCCCTCGGCCGCGATGCCGCGGCATGAAACCCACTGTCTTCCCACCCTCCGGGCATGAGGTGCTCTCGCAAGGCGTCGATCCTTCCTCGAGCACTGGCATCCACCTGGAGGTCGCCGATCTGAATCACCGCGCCACTCAGCAGCGCTTCGTCAATCACGACTTGAAGTTCCACCGGCGCCCCTGCCAATGCTGCCAGCGAATCGGAAAGGGTGGTCTGCTGTCCCGCCTCGATGGGAGCGGCCGACCGAACTCGGGCGATTCGCCAGCCCCGAGCCTTGGCGGTTTGTTCGACCAGCCAGTTCAGAGTGCCGACAATGTCGCGGGCTCGCCCGCCGGCAATGGCGTAGCGCACCAAGCGCCAAGCTCCCTGCCCCGACCTTGCCCTCGAGCAATTGGGTGACCAGTGCCTGCCGGGCCGACACGTCAAGGTCCCGGTCGATCAGCGCGGAGCGGAGGGCCGGCGTCGAATCAACAATGCGGGCAAATCGGAACAGGTCGTCCTCGGTCCCTTCCAATTCGGCGGTGCTGCTGTCTTCCTGCACGGCGGCGGCAAAGCCACCCACCCGGGACCGGGCCTCCATGAGGCTCAAAGGCAGCTCTTCGTAGTCTTGACCTTCGGCCGCATGGCGGGTGCGCGTGGTCACCCAAGCCAGGGCGGCCGGCACATCGGGGGCCCGGACCGCGGAGGTGGCGAATGCAGCCAGGCGCCGGGCCTGCTCGGAGACCTTGCCGTCCAGCAGATCCAGCATCACGGCACGCCGTGCCGGGCCGGGCACCGTGGTGTCGGTCAGGGCTGAATTCAAGGTGGCGTTGGTTTCCACCAACTGGGTGACGGCTTCGAGGTCAATGGCCAGGCTGGCGAGCGCGCCCGACCCGGCGGACTCGACAATCGCGGCGGTGTATCCCTGCAGCGTGGGATTCACTGTCGGGCTCCCGAAGCGGCAGCTGCGCCCCCGCCGGCGTCGGCGCGTAGGGCACTGACCGCTTCCTCTATGAGGTCGTGGTGCGCCTCGGCGCTGACCTCTCGACTGATCACGCTCTCGACCAGGTCCATAACGACCTCGCCCAGACGGTTCGCCGCTTCCTCGACAGCACGTTGGCGAGCGAGGGACACCTCTACTTGGGCGCCACTCACGATGCGATCGAATTCAGATTGGCCGCGCGCTTGGGCGCCAATGCGCACCGCCTCGGCGGTACGGTCGGCCTGAGCCACGATCTCCTGCGCCGTCCGGCGGGCCTCCTCCAACCTGTCATGGCGTTCGTCGTCGGCTGCCGCAGCGTCGGCCGCCGCCTTGTCGGCCGCTTCGAGCGAGGCGCGGATCTTCTCCTGTGTCTTCTCCATGGCCGTCTTGATAAATGGACCGGCCTTTCGGGCGATCACCGTGGCCAGAACGATAAAGACGACGAACTCAATGATGAAGTTCTTCACGGGCGGGCTCCGGAATCCGAACCACTACGTAGTGCACTGACTGCTTCTGCAATCAGGTCCTGATGGGCTTCAACGCTGACCCTTCGGCCGACGACGCGTGCCACCACATCCATGGCCATCTCACCGACTCGGTTGGCTGCTTCGTCTACAGCGCGCTGGCGGGCCGAGGCCACCTCGGCCTCGGCGCTCCCGACAATGCGCTCGTATTCCGTTTGGCCCCGGGTCTGGAAGTCGACCCGTACTACCTCGGCGCTCCGGTTGGCCTCAGCCACCACTTCGCGTGCCTGAATGGCGCGCCGCTTCGAGCACAGCCCGGCGTTCGTCATCGGCCGCCACTGCGTCGGCCCGCGCCTGATCAGCGGCGTCGAGCGATGCTCGGATCCGATCCTGTCGCTCCGCCATCGCCGCGTTGATCGGGGGAAGGATCTTCCGCCCGACTACGTAGACGAGCACAAGGAAGATGATCAGTTGGAAGATGAACGTCGCGTTGGGGAGGATGAAGATTCCAGCTGTCACGATGCTCTCGGTCTCCGGATTGCAGTCCGGTGTTGACGGTGGACGGGGTTGGACCCAGCCCGATGGTTACTTGACGGCCTTCGCGGCGAAGACGTAGACGAAGACGACCATGAAGAGCAGGTTGATGAAGTACATAGCCTCCACCAGTCCCACCGTGATGAAGAAGTACTGGCGGGCCTTCGCTTCGATCTCCGGCTGACGGGCGATAGCGGCAATGGTCTGCGATCCGGCCAGACCGTCACCTACCGCAGCGCCGATGGCACCGCCACCCAGGGCCATTCCACCGCCGACGAGTGCGCCAGCAATGCGAATCGCACCTTCCACTGTGTCTGCTGCCATTAATTCCTCTCCTTTGTCGAGAATTTGATGAGAATGCGATCAGTGCTCATCTGTGCTCATCCCTAAGCCCAGGTAAATGATGGTCAGTAGAGCGAAGATGAACGCCTGAATGGCTCCGATGAACAGCTCGTCGAACGGCTTCCAGACCACCAGGCCAATCCACGAGGCATACAGCGGGAGCAGCGTAACGATCACACTGATCATCAGGAGCCCCGAGAAGATGTTCCCAAAGAGTCGGAACGTGAGGGTGATCGGCTTGGTGATCTCTTCAATGACGTTGATCGGGGTCATGGCGGCATAGGGCTGGGTGTAGTGCTTGAAGATACTTCTTAAGGCCCCGCGCCTTGATCGACTGGTAGTGCAGTAGTGCGACCACAGCGACGGCCATGGCCAGGGGAAGGTTGACGTCTGACGTCGGGGGTGGCAACCAGCCCGGTTCGCCAGTGGGAATGAAGGCGATCCAGTTGCAGAGCAGGATGAAGAAGAAGATCGTCACCCCGAGCCCGACAAACTTCCGACCCGCAGGCCCGATGGCCGAATCAGTGAGATCAGTCACCTGTTCGGTGATGGTCTCCCAGAACAGCTGAAGCCTGCTCGGCACACCCGAAGTGACCTTCCTCTTCATCATGTAACCGAGCGTGATGATGACGATGGCAGCCAGGGCCGATGTCCATATGACATCGAGGTCGACTGTGCCCAACCCTGGAATGTGCACCACGCCTCGGTGGTCGCCGATGGTGATGCTGCCGCCCGCTAAACGAGCGATCATTGGATGCCCTGATGCCAAGACGGTCCGCCCTACGTTCAGTACGAAGAAGATCTGGAAGATGACGAGCCCGACCACGCTGCCGATACCCAGAGGGCCGTTGAGAAACAGCAACCCGACGGCGATCACCGTGATGACGCCGAGGCGGGTGACGGTCTTGGTGCCCATGGCCCGGCGCAGGACTTTGCGATCGGTCTCACCCTTGGTCTGCATCTTGGCCACACCGGCGTCGAGGAAGCGGAAGTTCAGGACCGCCATGCCAAGGCCGAGCACGATGCCGACGGCGGCCAACGGCTCAGACAGGCAGAGGGCGACAATGATGGCACCGCCGCCGGCAATAAGGGCCGACACCACAGTGCGTCGCAGCACCTTGGCCAGCGCCGTGCCCTCAAGGTCGGAAAGTCCCGGCATCAAATCGACCGACTTCCCGCTACAGATACTTGCGGATTTGCGTCACCACAGTGACCACGCCGGCGGCCACAGACCCAGTGCCAGTCCCGATCAACAAGAGGCACTGGAGCGGTGTGCCAGGTGCTCGTCGCCCCAGACCCCAAGTCCCACGCCCATGGCGACGCACACCGCGGCCGACAGTCCCATGCCCAAGAAAGCTGCTGCTCCGGGCAGGGGTTTCGATTCGCCTGGCTTGCTCCCCTGACCGTTCCGAATCCGTCACCGGACCGGGCGCGCCCAATGACGCTCACTTGACCACGCACGCGACTGCTTCTCTTTTACGCGGTGCGTGGCGCGCAGGAGTCCGTCGCCGAGCGGCCCGCGTAAGGGGCTTCGGCGAGGCGAGGTGGACGGGGTACACAGGCGTCATCATCGCATCTGGGTCGACTGCGCGTCCAAACGGTAATTCACGACAATTTATTAAAAGGGGACGACTTTGGCGCCCAGGCTGGCCCCAGTTTTCCCATTGGTCCCAGAGTCTCCTCGGCTCATCGTCGCCGGGGTCCCCATTGCCCTTGCGGAGTCCGGGGTGGAACAGGGTGTAGAGCCCAACCCCAATGATGGCGGCGCCCAGCGGGATGATGGCGTTGACCTGGTGCACGAACAGGGGAAAGAGCAGGAATCCGGACAGAATGGCCGTCCAGAGTCCACAGGATCACCACGGTGCGCCGGGGTCCGTGGCCCAGACGCAGCAACCGGTGATGGATGTGCTCCTTGTCCGGGGTGTGGAAGGGCAAGCCTCGAGCCGTTCGCCGGATGAAGGCAAAGGCCATGTCGACGATGGGCACCCCGAGAATGAAGAAGGGGATGAAGAGCGGGGCGAAGAAGAAGAACGTCACACCCGACACCGGCCCCGAGGTGGGCACCCGGCCCCCGATGACCATGGTGGAGGCGGCCATGAGGACCCCGAGCAATAGGGCCCCGGCATCGCCCATGAAGATGCGGGCCGGATTGAAATTGAAGGGCAGGAAGCCGAGACAGATCCCACAGGCGATCACTGCCACCAGGGGGCCGACGTTGTCGGTCGGCAGGAGGCCCAAGCCCATAAGCCGAATGCCGTAAATGGCCAGGGCCCCGGCACCGATGGCCACCACGCCGGCAGCCAGACCGTCCAGCCCGTCAATGAAGTTGATGGCGTTGGTGAGGGCAATGACCCAGGCGGCGGTGATGAGCGGGATGATCCCCGGAGTCAGCACGATGAAGCCGGCCAGCGGGAGCTTGAACTCGTACATGGTGGCGCCCATGAAGTACAAGATGCTGGCGGCGAGGACCTGGCCGGCCATTTTGGCTGGGGCCGACATGTCCCGGACGTCGTCGATCAGACCGACGGCAAAGATGGCCCCGGCAGCCAGCACGACTCCCATGGGTTCGCTCGAGTCAGAGAAGATGGGCCGCAGCGCCGGTGTGGCGGCACGCCACCAACATGGCGACCAGGAAGCCGATGAACATCGCCGCTCCCCCGCCATAGGGGATGGGCTTGGTATGTACCTTGCGCTCGTTGGGCATGGCCACGTAACCCACTCGCATGGCGAGCCGTCGGGCCGGAATGGTCAGTGCTGCGGTCGCCCCACCGGCAATGCACAGCACCAGCACGTACCAACCGACATCGGGCATGCCCTACCCCAACAGGTCGGGATAGGGCGGGAAGCCGGCACAGAGTTGCGCCACGTCGGCCCGGACGGCGGCGATCTCAGCTTCATCATCTCTGGCCCGCAAGGTGCGGCCGATGAGTTCGGCGATGGTCTGCATTTGCGCTGGACCCATGCCAGCGGTGGTCTCGGCCGCGGCGCCCAGGCGCAGCCCCGAGGTGACGAAGGGCGAGCGGGGATCATCGGGGATGGTGTTGCGGTTCAGCGTGATGCCGGCCCGGTCCAACACTTCCTGAGCCACCTTGCCGGTGAGCTCCTCATCGAAGGTGCGCAGGTCGATGAGCATCATGTGGTTTTCGGTGCCGCCCGAAACGACGCGAAAACCCTGACCGGCCAGAGCCGTACCCAGTGCGGCGGCATTGGTCACCACGTTGGCGGCGTATTGCCGGAACTCGGGTCCATTTGCCTCGGCGAAGGCCACGGCCTTGGCGGCGATGACGTGTTCGAGTGGACCACCCTGGAGACCCGGGAAGACAGCACTATCGATCTTCTTGGCTAGTTCAGCGCCACAGAGGATGGCGCCACCTCGCGGCCCGCGGAGCGTCTTGTGTGTGGTGAGTGTGACCACGTCGGCCACACCCACCGGGCTGGGGTGGGCCCCGCCAGCGATGAGGCCAGCCGGATGGGCCGCATCGAACATGAACAGAGCGCCCACCGAGTCGGCGATCTCTTTGAAGGGGACCGGGTCGATGATGCGGGAGTAGGCAGTGGAACCAGCCACGATCAGGGCGGGCTTCTCTCGTTTGGCCAAGTCGGCCACTTGGTCGAAGTCGATGACCTCGCCCGGGCGTTCGGGATCGTTGGTGGCCGGAGTGACGCCATAGGCGACGAAACGCCAGAACTTGCTCACGATGGATGAAGGTGAGCCGTGCGTGAGGTGCCCGCCATGGTCGAGCCGCATAGCCAGGATGGTGGCCCCGGGTTCGAGGAGGGCCTGGTAGACGGCCAGATTGGCGTTGGCCCCGGCGTGCGGCTGCACATTGGCGTGTTCGGCGCCGAACAGCGCGGTGGCCCGGTCCCGAGCCAGGTCCTCAACCTCGTCGATGATCTGGTTACCGCCGTAATAACGCTTCCCCGGGTAGCCCTCGGCGTATTTGTTAGTCAGCACCGAGCCCGACGCGGCCAGGACAGCCGGAGAGGTGAAGTTCTCGGAGGCGATGAGCTGCACCGTCGTCTGTTGGCGGTTGAGCTCTTCTTTGAGCAGTCGGGCCACCTCGGGATCGGCGGACAGTGCGGTCTCGTACGTGCTCATGCATTCCCTTCGGTATCGAGCTCGGCCAATTTGGCGATGCGCGTGTCGTGCCGTCCGTGCTCCTCGGCCGCCGACAAGAAGGCTGCCAGGGCGTCGGTGGCGACGACGGTGCCCGTGGTCCGGCTGCCGAGGCACACCACATTGGCATGGTTGTGCTGCCGGGCCAGGGTGGCGGTGGTCACGTCGTGGACAACGGCCGCCCGGATGCCCGCGATCTTGTTGGCGGCCATGGAGATGCCGATGCCCGAACCACAGGTGCAGACCCCAAGGTCGGCCTCGCCTGTGGCCACCGCCCGTCCGACTGCGGCCCCGAAGTCGGGGTAGTCCACCGACACGGATCCATCGAAAGTGCCCAGGTCCAGCACCTCATGTCCTCGCTGACTGACCTCGCCCTTCAACGCCTCTTTGAGTTCGAACCCGGCATGATCCGAGCCGAAGGCCACACGCATGCACCGAGTCTACTGACGCCATTCGGGACCACTTGGGCGACAAACGGTACAGTCCTCGCTCCATGAGCCTTGACCCGAGAACTCCCGTGGTGGTCGGCGTCGGGCAGGTCACCATCCACCCCGACCCAGACACCGATCCGGCTGATCGACCGGAGCCGGTGGAGCTCATGGCTCGGGCATTGAGAGCCGCAGCCGAGGATTGTGACGGTGTCAGCCCGGGCGCCGCTTCTCCGGCCGGCCACACTCTCATGAAGCGGGCCGACAGCTTGCGGGTGGTAGTGCCGCTGGGATGGCGCTCCATCAACCCGGCGCAGCTGGTGGCCGAGCGACTGGGCTTCAAGCTGGACGAGATGCCGGGAGAGCTCATGCTCTCGGCCATCGGCGGCAACACACCGCAGGCGATGATGCACCATGCCTGCCGGGCCATCTCGGCCGGTCGAGCACGACGTGGTCATGGTCACCGGGGCCGAGGCCATGTACACCAGGGGGGCATCGCGGCGAGATCCTTCCAAGCCGGCGCTGTCGTGGGCCAGCCAAGCCGCCGAGGGCACGCCGGAGCCGACCATGTTCGGCGTCGACAAGCCGGGCGCCACCGATCTCGAAATGTCCCGCGGGGTCATTCTGCCCATTCACGCCTACCCGCTGTTTGAGAACGCGCTGCGTGCCGCCAACGGCTGGACATTGGCCGAGCATGCCGACCGCATCGGCCAGCTCTGGGCGCGCTTCAGCCAGGTGGCGGCCAACAATCCCTACGCCTGGATCCGCAGCCCCCGCACCGCCGAGGAGATCGCCACCCCCTCCACCGACAACCGGATGGTCTCGTTCCCCTATCCCAAGCTGTGCACGGCCAACATGGCGGTCGACCAGGGTGCGGGGTACATCGTGTGTTCGGTCGAAGCTGCCCGCAGTGCCGGAGTGCCGGAGGAACGCTGGGTGTTCCCACTATCAGGGGCCGACGCCAACGACCACTGGTTCATTTCGCACCGACCCGAGCTGCATCGCTCCCCCGCCATACGCCTGGCCGGTCAGGCCGCGCTGGAGCTGGCCGGAGTCGGCATCGATGACATCGGCCCCATCGACCTGTACTCCTGCTTCCCGGCCGTGGTGCAGATGGCGGCCCATGAGCTCGGACTACCCATTGACGATCCGGACCGCCCGCTGACGTTGACCGGCGGACTCACCTTCGGGGGCGGCCCTGGCAACAACTACGCCTCCCACGGCATCGCCCAGGCCGTCGGCGCCTTGCGCAACGCCCCGAACACGGTGGGTCTCGTCACCGGTCTCGGTTGGTATGCCACCAAGCACTCGGTTGGGTTGTATTCCTCGGCCCCTCCGTCCCACGAAGGCCGCCAACCCTTTGCCTGGCGGGACGTCCAACCCGAGGTCGACGCCCTTCCTCAGTGCCGGGTGGACTCGGCCGCCACCGGCCAGGTGCGAGTGGAGACCTACACCGTGGCCTTCGACCGTGAGGGTAATCCTGAGCGCGGCATCCTGGCCTGCCGCACCGCGGACGACAGTCGGGCCTGGGCCAACATCACCGATCCCGACACCCTGAGCGGACTGTGCGCCGAGGAGGGCATCGGCCGCACCGGCACCCTGGCTGAGGACGGCTCTCTGACTCTCAAATAGAGGTCGGCCGGGTTGACCGCCGCTCCTATCGTTAGATTTGGAGCAGACGTCGGGAGGGGGTGAACGTGGCGCACGAGTTGGTGATCAGGGGCGGCCTCGTCGCCGACGGTCTCGGGGGCGAACCCTTACAAGGGGACGTCGCCATCGATGGCGGGGTGATCTCTGCCGTTGGCACTTTCTTGGGAACGGGCGACAAAGAGATCGACGCCGAAGGACTGCTGGTAACTCCGGGATTCGTCGACATCCACACTCACTACGACGGGCAAGTCACGTGGGACTCATCACTGGCCCCTTCGAGTTGGCATGGGGTGACTACCGCCGTGATGGGCAACTGCGGCGTCGGCTTCGCACCGGTGCATGCCGATGCGCACCACAGGCTGATCGAACTGATGGAGGGAGTCGAAGACATTCCCGGTGCCGTCCTTGACGAAGGCATCGAATGGAATTGGGAGTCGTTCGGTGACTATCTCGACGCCGTGGCCCGGCGCCCGCATGAAATAGACATCGGGGGCCAGTTGCCGCACGGTTCTCTGCGCCACTACGTCATGGGCGAGCGCGCCGTTCGACTCGAGGAAGCCACCGACGAGGACGCCATCGCTATGCGGGCCATGGCGGCCGATGCCATGCGCGCCGGTGCTCTCGGATTCAGCACCTCTCGCACCCTCAACCACCGCACGTCCACCGGTGACCCAACCCCATCGTTGCGCGCCACTGCCCATGAACTCGAGATGATCGCCATGGGCTTGTCCGATGCCGGTCACGGCGTCATCGAACTCATCACCGACTTCAAGCCCGACGTCGATACCGAGTTCGCCATGATCCGAGACCTGGTCATCAAGTCCGGACGCCCACTGTCTGTCTCACTGGCCCAGAACAACCACTTCCCCACCGGCTGGCGAATGATCCTGGCCAAGATCGAAGCGGCCGCCGCAGAAGGGCTGCCCATCAAGGCTCAAGTGGCGCCCCGGCCGGTCGGATTGTTGCTGGGATTGCAGTCGAGCTTCCATCCCTTTTCCGGACACCCCACCTATCAGTCCATCGCTAAGGAGCCCCTGGCGGATCAGGTACGGGCACTGCGCGACCCGGTATTCCGGGAGCGGCTGCTGAGCGAGACCCCGCCCCGGGGTCGGCGACTGATCGATTACACCCGGATCTTTCCTCTGGGCGACAGCCCCAATTACGAGCCTGCTCGCGATTCCAGTCTGGAAGTCGTCGCGGCCACTCGTGGCATCGATCCCACCGAGCTGGCACTCGACATGTTGTTGGAGGACGAAGGTCGCAATTTTCTCTTTGCCCCGTTCTCCAACTACGCCGACTTCAACCTGGACTGTTGCGGCGAGATGCTGGCCCACGAGGACACTTTGTTCGGGCTGGGTGACGGCGGGGCTCACGTGGGCATCATTTCCGATGCCAGCTTCCCCACCTACGCCCTCTCCTACTGGGGTCGCGATCGCACTCATGGCACCTTCGAAGTGGGCTGGCTGGTGGAGCAGCTGACCAGCCGCACCGCTAGGGCTGTGGGGCTCTGGGACCGAGGTGTGCTGGTGCCAGGAATGCGGGCCGACGTCAATGTGATCGACTTCGAGCACCTGTGCTGCGAGCGCCCCACTATGAGCTACGACCTACCGGCTGGAGGCAAGCGATTGCTGCAGAGGGCTCGCGGCTACACCGCCACCGTTGTGGCGGGCCAGATCATCAACCGAGACGGTGAGAGCACGGGAGCGCTGCCTGGGCAGCTCATTCGTGGACCTCAACCTGATCCTCGATGACACAGCAGAGGAGGCAGGCGTGACACTGAGCGAGCTGGAACCATTGGCCGAGTGGCGGGCGGCCGATGTGGCTGACTCGAAGGCCTGGACGCTGCAGCTCAGCAATGAGGACAATGTCGAGCTGGAGGACGCGCTGCGGGTGGCGAAGTCCAAGAGCACTGATCCGCTGGACATCGGGCGGGAAGACTTCCCTCTGGGCCAACTTGGGGAAAAGCTACAAAGCGTGGTCGATGTGCTTTTGAACGGGCGGGGGTTCATGCGGATAAGCGCCCTCGATGCTGACCGTTACTCTGACGACGAACTCACCCTCCTCTACTGGGGCATCGGCCTGCATTTGGGTGAACCAAGGGCCCAGAATCACCACGGACACGTGTTGGGTGACGTGACCGATCAGGGCAAGTCCATCACTGATCCGACCGTGCGCGGCAATGAGCTCGGCGGCATCGCGCTCGACTATCACACCGATGGTTCCGATCTGGTTGGACTGCTTTGCCTTCGAACCGCACGAACTGGTGGGCTGTCCTGTGTGGCCAACGCCGTGGCCATTCATAATCACATGGTGCGGGAGTGCCCCGAACTCGCAGCCGCGCTCTACCAGCCTCTCCCGTACGACACTCGAGGTGAACAGGCCACGGGAGGTACGCCCTTCTACCTGGTGCCGGGATTCACTGCCCACGCCGATCGACTGTTCGTGCGCTTTATTCCCCAATACATCCTGGCCTCTCAACGCCATGCCGACGCACCGCGATTGAGCGACACCGCACGGGAAGCCATTTCGGCGGCGGTGGCACTCGCCAACGATCCCGACTTCAACGTGTACATGGATCTGCAACCGGGCGAGATGCAGTTCATCAACAACTACCACGTGCTCCATGGCCGCACCGCCTATGAAGACGACGTGGCCCATGGCTACAAGCGGCATCTCAAGCGACTGTGGTTAGCCACGTACGCGCTCACCGATCGGCCGGCCCACTTCCAAGCCCTCGGGCGCAAACACTGGGAGGCCAAGCGGTCCGTCAGCGCGCTCGCTCCCGTGAAGAAGGCCTCGCAGCCTGCTTGATCTTTATTCTCCTGAGTACCCATTACGGAGAATAAGGTTGCCCCGTGGTAGGTGTGAAGGGTCAGGTACAGCAGCGAGGGGTGGCGCGGCGTCAGGCCATCCTCGAAGCGGCCATCGCCGTCTTCGCTGAGCACGGTTTCCGGGGATCGGCCATCAATGAGATCGGGGCCCGATCGGGTATCAGCGGCACCGGCGTGCTGCATCACTTTGGCTCTAAGTCCCAGTTGCTCTTTGCCGTACTGCAAGAGCGAGATCGCCGAGCTGAGGTGGAGTTCCGCGAGCTCGCCCATGAGGGTGGGATCGAGATGCTGCGGGGCCTCATCCGCTACGCCCATCAGGGCGAGGCCGAACCCGGGCTTAATGCGCTGCACACCGCGCTTCTGGTTGAAGGGTTAAGCGCGGACTCGCTCACTCACGACTATTTCGTGGCCCGGCAGACGTCGGTTGCACGTTGGTTGGCCGACGGGATTGAACGGGGCAAGGCGTCCGGTGAGATCAGAGGAGATGTCGACGCCGCGGCCGTTGCCTCCATGATCGTGGCCTTCCAGGAAGGCGCCTCCCTGGTCTGGCAGCTTCAGCCCGAGCAGAGCATTGTCGGACTCTACGAGACCTTTCTCGCGGGCTTGATCAAGGACATCAGTGCAACATGAGGGTCCAACCGATGCGCACATCGTCACGATGTGAACTCAGGTGCGAGGTCCGATGAACCACCGTCGGCGACGCCATGCCCCCATGGCCATGACTGCATCGACATAGCTCTCGGGTAACGCCCCTTCGCTCAACACCACGGGCAGCGCGTGGGTGCAGTCCACCACGGTCGCTTCTGGCCCGGCACATGGTCCTCCGTCAACCACCAACGCCATCTCACTACCAACGCAGGCATTGAGGACGTCCGTGACGCTGCTCGCCACGTGACCGTCACCGCAGAGCAACGCACTAAGCCATGGTCCTGTGTCGGTACAGAGCGAGCGAAGAGGCCTGCTTGACGGAATACCGATCCGAACCGTGGGGTTGTCGACACCCGGCACCGCCACAATGAGAGGTCCCGGCCACATGCGCTCGGTCAACCGTTGCGCCACCACGCCCCATTCCGAAGCCAGTGCTGGAGCCTGTTTCTGTTGTCCAACTACACGCGTCACTTCCTGTCCTTGGCACTGCCGAGCAGCCAAGGACGAGAACTTCGCCGGTGCAACAGGTCCAGCCGCTCGCGCCACCAATGCATAACCGCCGTGGGTCGGCATGGCGATGATCTGATCGTCAAGCAGCGAAACGCGAATTAGGTCGCGCTGCTGTGCCCTCACGACGAGGGGTGCGCTCATTGCGTGTAACCAACGAGCGCCCGAGGCCGCTGGGCTAAGTCAGGCTCCACCCGTACGTCGACATAGGCAAGCGATCTCGCCAATGCGGCAGCCGCGTCGGCTTGGTGCGGCGCTAATTCAATGATGATGGCGCTGGGGTGAGCCAGCCATTCTTTGCCCTGGACCAAAAGCGTCTCGACATCGGCCAGTCCAGGAATCCCGTCGGTGGAATGAGGCGAAATGAGAGCATGGCGTGGTTCCTGGCGTACCTCAATCGACAGTTCGTCCCATTCAGACTCAGCCACATACGGTGGATTGGCAATCACCATGTCGATTCTGCCGCGCAGGTGGTCAGGCAGAGCCGTCAGCCACCACCCTTCGACCCATGTCACCGGCACCATGCTGGGGCAGGCCTGTTGAACTCGGACGGCGTTGAGTGTGGCCACCTCGAGGGCGTCAGGACTGGCGTCGATCCCCCAAATCTGGGCCGCCTGATGCACCTCGGCCAGTTCGGTGGCGAGGGCAAGGGCAATGGCGCCGCTGCCGGTGCCAGCGTCGACCACCGTTGGATCATCAATACCGCGATCGCGCAGTATCCGAAGCGCCACTTCGACCACTTGCTCGGTCTCTGGTCTCGGTATCAACACTCGAGGGTCGACCACCAGATCCAACGAGCGGAAGGGCCAGTGACCCAGCACGTACTGCAGGGGTTCGCCGGCTGCACGCCGCACCGCCAGCGTACGGGCCAATTCGATCGCTTGAGCACTCAAGTCACCGTTGGAACCGGACACATCTTCGACGATGAAACCAGCTTCGTGGCGTGCGCCCAGGAAGACCGTCAGTTCTTCGATCAGCTCGCTGCGATACACGGCAGCGTCCTTATTCCCCTGCCAGCTGCCGCGCTCGCTTGTCTGCCATGAGGGCGTCTGTCAGCTCTGTCAGGTCGCCTGCGAGCACCTGGTCCAGCTTGTACAGCGTCAGATTGATCCGATGATCGGTGACACGGTTCTCTTTGAAGTTGTAGGTACGGATTTTGTCCGTGCGTGATCCGGCCCCCACCTGATCGCGTCGTTGGGCCGACATCTCGGCCGCTTGACGATCCTGTTCGGCCTTGAGTAGCCGTGATCGAAGCACCACCATGGCCTTGGCTCTGTTCTGAATCTGGCTCTTCTCGTCCTGCATAGCCACCACCGTGCCCGTCGGGAGGTGAGTGATCCGGACGGCGGAGTCAGTGGTATTGACCGACTGGCCACCGGGTCCGGTGGATCGGTACACGTCGATTTTGAGGTCGTTGGGATCGATGGTGACGTCGACTTCTGCCGCCTCGGGGAGGACCGTCACCGTGGCCGTGGAAGTGTGGATGCGCCCCTTGGCCTCGGTGACTGGCACTCGCTGCACTCGGTGCGTGCCGCCTTCATGCTCCATTCGGATGTAAGCCTCCTTGCCCTTGACCAAGAGCACGGCCTCGTTGATGCCATCACGGTCGGAGGCGTCCTCCGACATGATCTCGACCTTCCACTTCTCCAGTGCGGCGAAGCGTTGGTACATCTCGAAAAGCACTCGAGCGAAGAGATTCGCCTCATCGCCGCCAACGGCGCCGCGGATTTCGATGATGACGTTACGTCCCTCATTCGGATCCTTGGGTAGCAGCAATGCCTGGATGTGCTCCTCCAGCTGAGCCACCTTGGCTTCGGACTCCTCCACCTCAAGGCGCATGAGCTCTCGGTCGTCACCTGAGGTATCAGTGAGCATTTCCCGGGCCGTCACCACGTCTTCGCGTACGGCGTTCAGGTCGTGCCAGGCCCGCACGATTTCGCCCAGCTCCTTATGGCGCCGAGAGAGGTCGCGTACGCGCTCAGCATCTTCGAGCACGGCGGGGTCCAACAGTTCGGCTTCGACGGTGGTGAACTCGGCTTCGAGCGCGGCGATTCGGTCGTCGAACATGAGATCAGGCTAAAGAGAATCCGGGGAGCTGGACCGCAGGTCCAGCCCTAGTACGGCCGAAGTCAGTCCTGCGCTATTGGCTCAGGCGTGGCAGCAGCCTTCGCCTTGCCCTTGCGCTCTCCATAGCGGCGCTGAAAGCGCTCGACCCGACCTCCGGAGTCGACCAGCTTCTGCTTGCCGGTGAAGAAGGGGTGGCACTCGTTACACAGCTCGACATGCAGATCCGACTTGGTCGAATGGGTGACGTAGGTATTGCCACAGGAACAGCGCACCGTGGCGTCGATGTACTCGGGGTGAATGTCGGGCTTCATGATGTCTCCTGCGTCGATTTGGTCAGGACAGTGTATTGGTTGGCCGGCCGTCTCCGTCCGCCGGCCTCAATCAGGTGGCCGGCCCCTTGGCGATCTCGGCCAGGAATTCGTCGTTGCTGGAGGTTGTCCGAATCTTGTCCATCAACAATTCCAGGCCAGCTGCCTCTTTGCCGTCGTTGGCCAAGGCGTTGAGTACCCGGCGTAGCTTCCAGACCTGCTGCAGCTGACCTCGCTCGAAGAGCAGCTCTTCGTGCCTGGTCGAGCTGGCATTGACGTCGATGGCCGGGTAGAGGCGGCGCTCCGAGAGGCGGCGGTCCAAGCGGAGCTCCATATTGCCGGTGCCCTTGAACTCTTCGAAGATGACCTCGTCCATCTTCGAGCCGGTCTCGACCAGGGCCGAGGCCAAAATGGTCAACGAGCCCCCTTCTTCGATGTTGCGGGCGGCGCCAAAGAACTTCTTGGGCGGGTACAGGGCACCAGAATCCACACCACCGGACATGATGCGGCCGGTGGCCGGTGCGGCCAGGTTGTAAGCCCGGGCCAATCGGGTGATGCCGTCAAGGATGATCACCACGTCCCGACCGACCTCGACCAGGCGCTTGGCCCGCTCGATGGTGAGCTCGGCCACTTGCGTGTGTTCGTCGGCAGGCCGGTCGAAGGTGGAGGCGATGACCTCGCCCCGGACCGAGCGCTTCATGTCGGTCACTTCTTCGGGACGCTCGTCCACCAGAAGCACCATCAGGTGCACGTCCGGGTTGTTGGCCTCAATGGAATGAGCAATCTGCTTCATTACCGTCGTCTTGCCCGCCTTTGGCGGCGACACAATCAGGCCACGCTGTCCCTTGCCGATTGGCGAGAGCAGGTCGACGATGCGGGCAGTGAGGTTGTCCTTGTCGGTGTCGCCCTGCATCTCGAGATGCAATCGGGAATCCGGGAACAACGGGGTGAGATCCTCGAAGCGAGGGCGGTTGCGGGCTGCCTCGGGATCGAGACCAGAAACGGTGTCAATGCGCAGCAACGCCGGGTACTTCTCGTTATTGGACGCTGGACGGCAGGCGCCTTCGACGTAGTCGCCCTTGCGGAGAGCGAAGCGGCGAGCCTGGCTGATCGAGACGTACACATCCTTGTTGGACGGGAGGTAACCGTCGCAGCGGACGAAGCCATAGCCCTCGTCGCGCAAATCCAACATGCCTTTTACTTCGACCATCTCGCCGGAGTACGGCTGCTCTGCTTGACCGGCACCTTGCAGTTCGCCGCCGACACCGCGTTCACGTCCACGACGCCGCCGGCTGCGGCGGTTGCCTGGGTCGGAGCCGTCATTGTCGTTTTGGAAGTTGTTGCGATTCTGATTGTTCTGGTTGTTCTGGTTGTTGCGATTCTGATTGTTCTGGCCCTGGCTGGGCCGGTTCTGGTTGTTGCGATTGTTCTGGCTGTGCTGACCGTTCTGCTGCGGCCCATCGGAGGAAGCACCATCGGCCAATTCAGGCGGCTCGACAAACACGGCGGGAGCCGAACTGTCGGTGGCGACTGATGCCGTTTCGGCCACGGGCTCTGCCGAGGCCTCAGTTGGAGCAGCCGCCTCTGCAGGAGTGTCTGCAGTCTGGGTGCCCGCACGGGATCGCGCTGGCTTGTGAGTGGTGCCGCCACCATTGGTGGAACCGCCATTCGAGCTGTCGCCGTTGCTGGTCACGCCAGTAGCGGAGAGTATTTGGTCAATGATGTCGGCCTTCTTGGTCCGGGTCGTCGTCTTCAGCGACATGGCCTGGGCAATGGCACTGAGCTCATCACGCTCTTTGCCTTCAAGTACCGATCGTTCGAGCTGCTGTTCCGCAGTCATCGGGCTCCTCTTCCATAGAGGGTTATCGCCGGCTCGGGATATCCGCGCGCGGCAAGGGAATTCAGGGAGGAGAAAGCGTTCGATCTTCGAACCTTCCCCCGATCACCTCTGCGAAAAGCGCACCCGGGACCATTTGGTACCCGCGGAGAGCGCCTCAAAGCGCAGTGGGGATAGATGCACATTAGCGGGGCCGGAACAGCATTGCCAACATCCCCTGGTCAACCTGGGTGTCGTCTGAGGAAGTTCTGGTCCGATCAGAGGGAGAGCTCGGCCAAAATCGACCGCATATCGAGGTCGATGACCGAGGGTACGGATATCTGACCGATGGCCAAATCGGGATCCTTCAGGCCGTGCCCGGTCAGCACGCAGACCACGGTGGAGCCTTCGGGCACACCGCTCTTGATCAACCCTGCCACCGACGCGGCCGATGCCGCCTCGCAGAACACCGACTCATGCTGAGCCAAGAATGTGTAGGCCCCGAGAATTTCTTCGTCGGTGACTGCGGTGATGGAGCCCCCTGATTCGCTGGCCGCCGAAGTCGCCGCGTACCAACTGGCCGGGTTGCCGATCCGAATGGCGGTGGCGATGGTGTCTGGATGCTCAACCGGGTGCCCGAGCACAATGGGCGCGGCACCAGCGGCCTGGAAGCCGAGCATGTGCGGCAGCTTGGTTGAGCGTCCCGCTTCCTTGTACTGGAGGTAACCACGCCAATAGGCCGAAATGTTGCCGGCGTTGCCGACGGGTATGCAATGGAAGTCGGGGGCATCGCCCAGGACGTCGACGATTTCGAAGGCACCCGTTTTCTGGCCTTCAATCCGGTGCGGGTTGACCGAGTTCACGACCGTGATGGGCGCATGGTTTGGTAGGTCCCGCACAATGTTGAGCGCTTCGTCGAAGTTGCCGTTCACCTGCAACACTCGGGCGCCGTGAATAAGCGCTTGCGCCAGCTTTCCCAGCGCGATGTGACCGTCGGGAATCAATACGGCGCAGGCCAGTCCGGCGCGAGCGGCATAGGCGGCAGCCGAGGCCGAGGTATTGCCCGTCGATGCGCACACCACGGCTTTGGCACCCTCTTCGACCGCCTTAGAGATGGCCATGGTCATGCCGCGATCCTTGAACGAACCGGTGGGGTTGGCTCCTTCGATCTTCAACCACACCTGGGCTCCAACCCGGTCCGATAATCGAGGTGCCGGCACTAACGGAGTGCCACCTTCCAACAACGTCACCACCGGTGCGTCAGGTGTCAGCGGCAGGAACTCCCGATACTCCTCCATCACGCCCCGCCATCCCACCACCATGCTCAGTCGTCTCCCTCGCTGATCACCCGCATTACTCCGCTGACCCGATCGACGGCCTGGAGGCGACGCAGTTCGTCGATGGTGGCCAGCAGATCGCCTTCCCGTGCCACGTGGGTCAAAAAGATCAGCCTGGCTTCATCGGCCATGCCGGCCTGCTCCATGGCTCTGATCGACACATCGTGGTCACCGAAGACCTTGGCCACAGCGGCCAGCACGCCAGGGCGATCAGCCACGTCCATGCTCAGGTAGAAGGCCGAGCGCATGTCGGCCTGTGACTGCAACTTGGTACTGGTTCGCTTCGGCGCAGGCGCAGGCGCTCCGGCCCGCAGATTCCTCGACGCATCGACCAGGTCACCGAGAACGGCGCTGGCAGTCGGTCCTCCACCGGCGCCACGGCCGTAAAGCATCAACTCGCCGCTCACCGCCCCCTCTACGAAAATGGCGTTGAAAGCGCCGCGGACCGAAGCCAACGGATGAGCCCGAGGCACCATGGTCGGATGGACTCGAACCGAGAGCTCGGGACCACCGTCGACGAGTTCAGCTACAGCGAGGAGCTTGACCGAGTAACCCAGCCGGTTGGCATAGGCCACGTCGGCCGCGCCAATCCCCGTTATCCCCTCGCGATGGACATCGGCGTCCACCACATCGCTCCCAAAGGCCAACGCAGCCAGGATGGCCGCTTTAGCTGCGGCATCGTGCCCTTCCACGTCGGCCGTGGGGTCGCGCTCGGCCATGCCCAAGGCCTGGGCCTCGGCCAGGGCGTCGGCGTAGTCCATACCGTCTTCTTCCATCCGGGTCAGGATGAAATTGGTCGTCCCGTTGACGATGCCCATCACTCGCACAATCTGCTCACCGGCCAGGGACTCCCGAAGTGGGCGGATCACCGGGATGGCTCCGCCAACGGCTGCCTCATAGAGAAGGTCCACCCCGTGGTTGGCGGCCACATCGGCTAATTCAGCGCCAGCCACGGCCAACAGAGCCTTGTTGGCGGTCACCACCGGCTTGCCGGATCGGAGTGCGGCGTCGATCAATTCGTGAGCCGGGTGCATGCCACCGATGACTTCGACCACGACATCCACGTCGTCGCGAGTGACCAATCCGGCCGCATCAGCGGAGATCAACTCGACAGGGATTTCCTTCGACCGAGGCCGTGCCGTATCGGCCACCGCGATACCGACCAGACTCAAGTGCACCCCCGTTCGGGTGGCTATCTCGTCCTGTCGGGTGAGGAGCAGCTCGGCCAGCGCACTGCCTACGTTTCCGCAGCCCAAGAGCCCGACGCGGACCGTCAACCCAGTCTGTGAGGCGGCCTTGGTCATCCCACCACGGTACAGGGTGCCTGCCGCGACGATTGAAGCTGCGGCATCACGAATCGAGACGAGAAAGGTCCTCGAAGGTCTCGCGCCGAACGACCACCCGAGCCGAACCATCGGCCACAAAGATCACGGCGGGACGGGGCACCTTGTTGTAATTGGAAGCCATGGAATAGCCGTAGGCCCCCGTGACCGGCGTGGCCAGGATGTCGCCAGTGTGCAGGTCGTTGGGCACCCAAGCCTCCGGCACAATGAGATCGCCGCTCTCGCAATGCTTGCCCACCACTCGAACCGAACGAGGGCGCTCCGCTCTAACGGCACGGGGTAGAAACGCCTCGTAGCCGCTTCCGTAGAGCACCGGCCTCGGATTGTCACTCATGCCGCCATCGACACTGACGTATGTCCTGATGTCGGGCAGCTCCTTGATGGTGCCGACGCTGTACAACGTGATGGCCGCAGCCGCAGCAATGGAGCGGCCCGGTTCGGCCGACAGGCGGACGTCCTCACGTACTCCCGCTTTGCGGCAGGCCAGCCGGGTCGCCTCGGCCCATTCAGTGATGGAAGGTGCGGACTCACCGTTGACATACGGCACACCCAACCCACCACCGACGACCAGTTCGGACAGTCCAAGGGGGGCAAAGAATGAGCCCAGAACTTCGGCCGCCTGTTCGAACGATGCCGCATCGAACACCTGGCTGCCGATGTGGGCATGCACGCCGATCAGCTCGACACCTGGAAGCAGCTCGAGCGCAGCCACCGCTTTGTCTGCTGCCCCCGAAGCCACTGAGAACCCGAACTTGGAGTCCTCTTGCCCGGTGCGAATGAACTCATGAGTATGAGCAGAGATCCCTGGCGTGACGCGCACCAGCACCTTCGGCCGGTCGACCTGCGGTGATCGATCCTGCAGCAGGCGTCCCAGTCGGGCTACTTCGTCGAACGAGTCAATGACAATCCGCCCCACACCGACATCGAGCGCCTGTGTCAGTTCATCTTCAGACTTGTTATTGCCGTGGAGGACCAGCCGTTCTGCCGGCACCCCGGCTGACAGCGCCACGTGCAGCTCGCCGCCGGACGCCACGTCGAGGTGCATGCCTTCTTCATGTACCAACTGAGCCATCGCTCGACATAGGAAAGCCTTGGTGGCATAGGCCACCCCCTCGCCCCAGGCCGCCACCGCTTCCCGACAGGCACCGCGGAGGTGCTGCTCGTCGTAAACGAAGAGCGGCGTCCCGAACTCGGCGGCCAGCTCGAGGACATCGATGCCACCTATCTCCAGGTGGCCTTTCTCACTCACCGACGATGAACTGGGGAGTAAATCCCACTGCACGGCCGCGTGGCGCGCGTCGATTTCAGCAGGCATGGTCAAGCAGAATACGGCAGCCTGGGATCCGCCTCGAACCGCGTCCAGTCACCCGACGACTACGATCGTTCCCTGCTCTCGCCCCCGTAGCTCAGCGGATAGAGCACCGCCCTCCGGAGGCGGTGGCGCAGGTTCGAGTCCTGCCGGGGGCGCCATTGTGATGTGTCAAGACACAGAGCACCAGCGTATGAAACAGCGAAGCTGTGCGCTGGATTGCTCCTGCTGCTCGAGTTCAGGTCCATCGGACAGCTATTGCGGCGTGGCGGCGCGTCGTCGGTTGTAGAGGTGGGTGGCCCAGAAGTACGAGGCAACACCAATCATCAGACTCCAGATGATGGCCAACAAGATGTGAGCGCGAACGGGACCGCCGCTCAAAAGGCCATGCACGGTTTGCGCCACCGGCGTAAAGGGCTGGTACTCAGCGAACTGCCGCAGGCCGGTCGGCATGGTGCTGGTCGGTACAAATCCGCTGCCAAGGAAGGGCAACAAGGTGAGGAACATCGGTGTGTTGCTGGCGGTCTCGACGCTTTTTGCCGTCAACCCCAGTGCCACGGCTAGCCAGATCAGGCCGAAGGCAAACAGGTTCAGCATCCCGATGGCGGCGACCCAGGCCATCGGGCTGGCCGATGCTTGGAAACCGAGTGCGAAGGCAACGCCGATGAGCACACCGATGGCCCCGACAATCTGGATCATGCTGCCCAGTACGTGTCCCGTGAGCACCGAAGCCCGAGCGATGGCCATGGTGCGAAAGCGGTCGATGATGCCGCCGGTCATATCCATGGCCACTCTGATCGATGTGCCTTGGACGGCTGAAGCAACCGCAATCAACAGTACGCCGGGCACCACGTAGTTCAGGTAGGCACTCCGTCCTTCGTGTGCGCCCAGACCGGCCCCCAGTTGGCCGCCGAAGACGTAGACGAAAAGGAGAAGGAAGACGATCGGCATACCAACCAACATCAAGGTCATGGATGGATACCGAAGCTGGTGTTTGAGATTCCGCCGCAACATGGTGCGCGAATCGCTGATGGTGAAGGCCAGCGTGCTCACGGCGTGGCTCCTTCCAGGATTTGCTCCTGATCGAACTTCTCTGAGACGTGGCTGCCGGTCATTGCGAAGAAGACATCGTCGAGATCGGGAGTCTCCATGGACAGTCGGTCAACCGAGATGTGGGCTTCGTGCAGGGTGTCGAGCAGTTCACGGAGAGCGTCGACCGACCCATTATTGGGAACTTGCAGCACCAGCTCCTCTTTATTGGCCACGGCCAATGCGAGCAACGCCGCGGCTGAGCGCAGCGCATTGGGATCAGCGAAGTGCAGCTGCACATGTCCCCCAGGTATCCGACTTTTGAGCTCATCGGGTGTGCCTTCGGCCACGATGCGACCGTTATCCAACACAGCGATTCGTTCGGCCAGTTCGTCGGCCTCATCGAGGTACTGGGTGGTGAGAAGGATGGTGACGCCTGAAGTGGCCAGTTCCCGAATGATCTGCCACATGGTGTGGCGACTGCGCGGATCAAGGCCCGCCGTGGGCTCATCAAGGAAGATCACCTTCGGTGCGCCGATCAGCGTCATGGCCAAGTCAAGACGTCGTCGCATTCCGCCGGAGTAGGTCGAGAGCAACTTGTTGGCGGCATCGGTAAGGTCAAACTGCTCCAACAGTTCAGCCACGCGCTGCGCTCCGGAGGCTCGACCGAGATGGCGCAGGTCGGCCATCAGCTGGAGATTTTCGGTGCCTGTGAGGAGGTTGTCCACAGCGGAGAACTGTCCGGTGACTCCGATGACGGCGCGCACTCCGTCGGGGTCGGTTTCCAGGTCATGGCCAGCGATCTGTGTGGAGCCTGCATCGGCCGTGATCAACGTGGAGAGAATGCGGACCATCGTCGTCTTGCCTGCACCGTTGGGGCCGAGCAGGGCAAAGATCATTCCTTCTTCGACAGTCAAATCCACGCTATCGAGGACCAGGTTGTCACCAAAGGATTTCGATACGTCGCGGGCGACGAGTCCCGGTATGGATGATGGGTCGGTCATGTCAGGCCTCACTCAGCGCGTCATTGATTCGTCGGGCAATTCGCCCGCATTGCGGAGGGCCTCGCGGTGCTTCACCCATTCCATTTCCAACAAAGGAAGGTGCTGGACCAAGAATTTAGCGAAGGCGTTGTGTTCGAGGAGTACGGCCCGACGTTCGATCGGAGCGTCGCCCAGCATGTCGAGACCTTCTTGAGTCAGATCCGCTTGTTCCTGATATTCGGAGAGATCGAATCCCGTTGCTTGCGGCGAGGACATGTCGACCCGCACTCGGTCCATTCGTTCGCCCGCGGCGCGAGACCGCTTGATAAGCGCAAGGTTCTCGAGCGCGGCCACGGCACCGGCAATGGCACTCCGACTGGCCAGTAGGGCATCGGCCAGCTCAGCAATGGTCTGCTCCCGTGGATCACAAACGGAGAGGTACCCCAGCAAGCGGCCCACCATCGGGGCCATCCCATAGCGGCGGGCGTAGAAGCGTCCGACATGGTCGGCATAGGTGATTTCACCGTCGGTTGGCATCCTGTCACTTTAATACACAGATACGTGAGATTACACAGATTTGTGTGATCTCACGTATCTGGAGCCAACTCACCGCCAACTCGCTATCGAACCGAGGAAGGGCATCTTCGAAAATACCCTGGTCAGCCCGATGCAAGACCTCGCTTCAACCGCACTATCTTTCGGGCTGACCCATGATTGACGGCGTCAATCTGCGCCGTTTTTGCCATCGAAATTAGAAATATCCAACGGCCGGAGAAGACATGACGCTGTATCGACTGGACGCCAGCATTCGCATCGAGGGTTCGCATAGCCGCGCCTTGGCCGACATTGTGGAGCAAGAGTGGGTGACCGCACACCCCAACGACTCCATCATCCGTCGTCAGGTCGGGATCGATCCTGTACCTGCCACCGCGTGGCCACTGGCCGCGCTGTCTCGGATGGCCCCGCCAGAACAGGAGCGCACGCCCGAACAGGTTGAGGCCGTGGCCTTGGCAACTCACGAAGCCGATCAGTTGCTTTCTGCTGACGCGGCACTCTTCGCCGTACCGCTCTACAACTTCGGGGTGTCGCAGCACTTCAAAGCGTGGGTAGACCTCATGATTACCGACCCGCGCATGATTGGCCCGTCGCCGGCGACTGCCGGTACCCCTGCGGTATTGGCAGCAGTGCGGGGTGGCTTTTACGATGAGGGCTCGCCGCGCGAGGGGTGGGATCACGCCACCGGGTGGATGCGGCGCATTCTGGCTGACGTGTGGAAATTTGATCTGGAAGTCGTGGAAGAACAGTTCACCTTGGTAGGAGTTAATCCTGCCCTCGACGCCTTCAAGGACACCGCCATTGAGTTGCGAGCCAAAGCCGAAATAGAAGCTCGTGAGCGGGGACGCAAGCTCGCTGGCTCAGAAAGGCCGCCACCTCAAGGCGAGTAGCACCAGCCGAGGACTCCAAGTCCTTGTTCTGCCTCAGCCGCAACAGGTGACAGGACGCGGTGTGGACTGGCTGAATGCTTAAGTTGCCTGACAAGCTCAGACTATGAGCGTCATTCCTGTTGGCAGCGGCGATATCACGGTGCAGGTTGACGACCGAATCGTCGTCGTGGCATTCAACCGTCCCGAAAAGCGCAATGCCATCACGCAAGCCATGTACGGCACCATCGCCGACACCCTGGAGGCAGCCAACGCAGATATCGGAGTAGCGGCAGTGATTTTCACTGGAAACGGTGACGCCTTCACCGCCGGCAATGACCTTCATGACTTCGCTTCAGGGGGCAGCCTGGAACAAGTCTCGCGGTTTCTTCAGACGATCATGACGGTCAACGTGCCATTGATCGCCGCGGTGAATGGCTTGGCCATCGGAGTGGGACTGACGATGCTGCTTCATTGTGACCTGGTGTACGTGGAGCCCTCAGCCATCCTGTCAGCCCCATTCGTTTCTCTTGGTCTCGTACCCGAAGCGGCGTCGAGCCTGCTGCTCCCCCGCGTGGTTGGTGAGCGTCGCGCTTCCGAACTCCTGTTGGCTGGCCGCAAAATCAATGGGACCGAGGCCGTAACTTGGGGACTGGCCAACGCGGTGGCATCACCCGTCCTCTCCGCAGCCCGCGCTGCAGCGGAGTCTTTGGCCGTTCAGCCACCCCACGCGCTGCGTGCAGCGAAGGCGCTCTTGCATTCTGATGAGGTGACCATCGCTGGACGAATGGCTGAAGAGATGACTCGATTCGTGGAAGCCCTCGGTGGAGCAGAATTCGCCGAGGTCATAGCTGCTCGCCAGGAGAAGCGACCGCCGATCTTCTGATCAGCCTTTCGAACTTCAAGACAGGTCGCAGCTTCAGCAGGTCTTTCATCCGTCATACTTGTTCAGTTTGCAACCCTGATTTAGGGTGGACGTTCCGACTGACCAGCGTCTTACAGTCGCCGGAAGGCGGGGCGGGAGAAGGCACATGTTCTCGATCACGATCGCCGATCTTGTCTATCGATTTAGACAATTCGTGATCGCTGTGGTCGGGGTGACGCTCGTCCTCGCTTTGGCGCTCTTGCTGTCGGGCCTGGCATCGGGCTTCAGCACGGAAATCTCTCAGACGGTCGGCGGGTTCAACGGCACCACATGGGTCCTGGCCAATTCGGCCGGTGGGAGGATCACCGCCTTCGCCGCTTTTCCAGAACTCGAAACGTTGGCGGTCTCCAACGAATCGGGTGTCCACGATGCTTCACCCGTCCTGCTCCTTCCCTCTCAAGTGGCGCACTTTGGCACCATGGATCTCACCGTCAATTTGGCTGGTGTCGCCATTGGGAAACTGGGCGATCCGGTCACCACATCGGGACACAGGTTGACTGGCTCCGACCAAGCAGTCGTTGACGACCGGTTGGATGTCCCAATTGGCTCGACCTTGGTCATGGGCGGCCACGCGCTGCACGTGGTGGGGACCGTGGCTGACCGAACACTGCTCGGTGGCACCCCAATGATCTACGTACCGCTGTCGAGCGCTCAGGCCATCGTGGTTCACGGTCAGTCTCTGATCACGGCGATCGTCGCTCGGGGAACGCCGGCCCAACTCCCCTCTGGGTTCTCTCACTACACACCAGAGCAAGTGTCAGCCACGACGTTGGCCCAAATGCAGGGCGCGGTTGCCTCCATTGAAAACACCCGACTGCTCATGTGGATTCTGGCCGCAGTCATAGTTGGCGCATTGCTGTATGTGGCCGCACTTGAACGCAAGCAGGATTTTGCGGTGCTCAAGGCCCTGGGCGCCTCATCAACCAAGCTCTTCGGAAGCCTTCTGATGGAAGCGATCATCGTCTCCCTCATTGCTACTGTCCTGGCGGAGTTCGTGGCTAATGCCCTGACGCCATTCCTTTTTTCTCAACCAGTGGACATCAAGTTCAATGCCTACGTCACGCTCCCGATCATTGCGCTCGCCGTTGGCGCTCTCGCCAGCCTGACGGCGTTACGACGCGTCATAAGCGCTGACCCGGCAGAGGCGTTCGGATGACCACACATCTTGGAATCAACGAACTGACAGTCGAGTTCGAGTCGAGCGGATACATGGTGCGTCCTTTGGATGGCCTGACCTTTAGCGCGATGGACGGAGAGCTGGTGGTGCTGTTGGGGCCATCGGGTTGCGGCAAAACCACCCTGATCTCGTGCATGGCAGCGCTCCTCACGCCTGAGTCGGGACGAGTGATTTTTTCCGGGCAGGTTGTGAATCAATTGAAAGGGGCAGAACTCGCTCTCTACCGCCAGCAGACGGTGGGAGTGGTCTTTCAGGCCTTCAATCTCATTCCAAGCCTTTCCGCTCGAGCCAATGTCATGGTGCCTCTTCGTCTGGCCGGAGTGAGTCGAGCCCAGGCTGCGGTGAGGGCTGACGAACTCTTAGAGCGAGTGGGACTGTCTGAACGAGCCAATCATCGACCGGCGCAACTTTCTGGTGGCCAGCAACAGCGCGTGGCGATTGCGAGAGCGCTGGTCCAGAACCCTCCACTTGTTGTGGCGGACGAGCCGACTGCCCATCTGGACCACATTCAGGTAGAGGGCGTCCTTAAACTTCTCCGGCAGTTGGCCGCCCCGGGCAGGATTGTTGTGGTCGCCACCCACGACGATCGGGTCACTCACATTGCAGACCGAGTCGTCGAACTCGTTCCTCATTTTGCCAATGCCGATCGTCCGCCTGAATTCGTCGAACTTCCTGCAGGAGAGACCCTCTTCAATCAAGGTGAGCGGGGGGATCTGATCTACTTCGTGGAGTCGGGACGCCTCGAAGTGTTTCGCATGAAGGCCGATGGAGCCGAGGAGCACCTCGCTCATGTGGGTCCCGGCGCATACGTCGGAGAACTTGGACCCATTTTGAATCTGCCGCGCAGCGCAACAGTGCGTGCACTGGAGGATTCAACCGTGACCGGCTACACCGTTTTGGCGTTTCGCCGTCGCTTTCCTGATGCGGTGCCTGGCTCGGAGTAATAGCTCGCTGATTCGTTTTCAGTGAAGAAGGCCGAGGACATCGGCCAGCCTCGCCAACCCGTCGCTGGTGAATCCTTGCTGCGTCATAGGGCCAATCTTTCCTCAGCCAGGGAAGGCAGACGGCTGAGTCAGGCTGATGAGATTGCCCGAGTCGTCACGCAGTGTCGCCTCAATCCCATAGGGTCGCTCAGTCGGCGGAGCCAGGAAGGTGACGCCCTTGGCGGAGAGCTCTTCGTAGGTTTTCTGGCAGTCCTCAGTTGCAAAAACTCCCACGCCCATCACGCCCCGGGCCACTAGTGACTTGAGTTCCTCGGCGGCACTCGGGTCACGACCCATGTCACAACTGGACAGGATGAGCTGGAGATCGGGCTGGTTCTTTGGGCTGACGGTGAGCCAGCGGTAGCCGGCACCACTGCCCTCGAAGCCTTCGCCCATGGCGAAATCCATCTTCAGCTCAAAGCCGAGCTTCTCCGTATAGAACTCTTTGGCCGAGTCCTGGTCCAGAACAAAGACGCTGGCGTGTGAGATGTGGGAGATCATCGAAGGCTCCTTCGGTTCGTTATGCAGTGAACCTATTGGATGACCTGTGCTTCCGGCTTCTCCGAGATTGCGGAACTGCGAAGTGATTGTGGTCGGCCCCAATCCATCAGGAAGCACCCCGGTATCGATGACGGGCCGCCACGGTCGACCTGCCGGCGTTGGTAGATCGAGGGCGAGACCCCAACGATCTCAGAAAACCGTGAACTAAACGAGCCCAGGCTGCTGAATCCCACCAGCATGCACACCTTGGTCACCGTCAGGTTGGCCGAGCGGAGGAGGTCTTTCGCGCGCTCTACTCGTCGAAGGATGAGGTACGCAGCGGGTGTCTCACCGAATGCCTGGCGGAACCCCCGGGTGAAGTGGAATCGGGAATAACCGGCCTCGGCGGCCATCGTCAGCAGATCAAGTGGCTCGCTGAAACAGCGGTCGATCAGATCACGGGCGCGCCGCAGGGACACCGCCCGCTCCATTTTTATCGTGTCGACCATTTTGCCAGCTGCCACCGGGACGACAGAGGTTCGATCATTAGGCTTGTCTGGTGCCCACCCAGGCGGAACGGACCGAGGCAACCCGGCTGCGCCTGATCAATGGCGCCCGCCGTCTCTTCGCTTCTCGAGGATTTGCCGACACCTCGACGGAGGAGATCCTCGAAATGTCGGCTGTCAGCCGAGGCTCCATGTATCACCAGTTCTCCAGCAAGAAAGAGCTGTTTCAGGCCACCTTCGAAGTCGTGGAAGAGGACCTCACGGCGCGAGTGTTGGCGGCGGCCATGCACGGTTCCGACCCGGTGAGCCGTCTCCGGAGGTGCTTCGGCGCCTTTTTGGATCAGAGTCGGCAACCCGATGTGCTCCGGATCGTCATGCTTGATGGGCCGACGGTGCTCGGTTGGGACACTTGGCATGACATCGATGAGCGCTACGCCTTCGGTGTCTGGAAGCGGTACCTCAACGCAGCAGTCGAACCCGAGATAGTCGAACCGTTGGCCCATCTCTTCATGGGGGCAACGATGCAGGCCGGCATGGTTGTGGCCAGGGCCGATGACCCAATCGCGGCCAAGCTGGCCATGACCAAGACCTTCGAGAGGTTGTTGGCGGGCATCTGACCGTTTCCTACTCGGCGAAGAGCTCCCCAACCCACGCCGGCAGTCGGGATGCCTTGCCGTTCCGATCGACAGATCCGTGCACTGTCACGCCAGTGGCCCGCGTCTCGTCTCCGACCTGCAGCAGATAGGCGATCTGGAACGTGGTGCGGGTCACCGCGCCGGCGCGCAAGTACACGTCCAGCTCGTCATCGAAGTGCAGGGGCGACCGATACTGCAGCGCGACTTCGAGCACCGCCATGTCGATGCCGTCTTCCCGCACGTCGTTGTAGGGGTGTCCTAGGTGCCGTAAATATTCGACGCGAGCCTCTTCCAAGTAAGGAAGATAGGCGGCGTGATGGACGACGCCCATGGCGTCAGTCTCGGCGAATCGGGTGCGGATTCGATGGCTGAATGGGTAATCGCTCGCATCGCGAGAAGGAATGAGGGACTGGCGCATGCGACGTCGTTAGGTCGCGGTACCGGCGGCGGCGTCGTAGGCCTCTCGACGTCCGGAAGCCATTTTGTGCACTCCGGCGTGGCCGAGGACGGCGAACTCACCCTCAGCTTCCACCGTGACCACCCCGCCTTGGACGATGCGGCCCAGACTAAAGACGCGGCGATCGGTGACTTCGGTGACCCAGCCTTCGAACACCGCCTCTTCGTTGACGAGTGTCGGTCGCTTGAATCGAAGGCTCAGGCGTACCGTCGGGCCCGTGACGCCGGCGATGGAGTTGGCCGCGGTGAGCACGATGTCGAACGTGGCTGCCAGCGCCGCACCGTGCACACACCCGGGTGCTCCTTCGTAGGCGACGGTGAAGGTGGCGATGCCCATCGCTTTCGGTGGCTCGAAGGCCAGGCGCACTGGCAGGGCCAAAGGATTGAAGCCGCCCACAATGAGGTCGAACGGCATAGAGCCCCCCAGCGGAGCACCCTTGGCGATGCTCGACTCCTCTGGCACCACAAACCGAGGAAGCGGCTTTTCGGGGACATGGGCTTCCAGTCGATCGGCGATCTCGGCCAACTGGGCCGTGATGGAGGCCGTCTCTTCAGCCGGAGGGGCAGTGCTTACCGAAAGGCGAATGATGCGTCGGATCTCCTCGGCCATGGCCCGGGCCTCGGGTTCGCGCCCCTTCAGCCCCGGATGATGGTCAAAGGAAGGTGTCGGCTCGCTGCTCATGTCGGCGCGAACAGTATCGCCGGAGGCAATGGCGCCGACACTCCGTAACATGCACACATGGCCACCGATCACGCCGTCCAATTCACCAGCCCGAGCGGCGAGACGGTGCTCGACCCGATACGACCTGAGCTGGCCGATGCCCTCGCCGCTGCCCTGCAGTTGGCGCCCGAGTCCAGACACGCCGCCGTATCGGCTGTGGCCGCCGCCGATCCCAAGTGCCTTCAGGCCTGGGCCACCCTGGCCGAGCTGGCCGAAGCGCCCATTGACCAGTACGCCTTCGCTCGGGTTGGCTACCACCGCGGGCTGGACAGTCTGCGGGCCGCGGGCTGGCGCGGATCGGGGTATGTCCGCTGGCGCCATGAGTCGAATCGCGGCTTTCTGCGGGCGCTGCACGCTCTGGAGCAGGCGGCCGCAGCCATCGGGGAGGTCGACGAAGAGCAGCGTTGCGCCATCTTTCTGCGCCAGCTCGACCCGGAGTGGAGCTCTCTCGGATTGTAGTTAGAGCATCTAACTGTATGATGGTCGAAGTGTCTTCCTCCCCTTCGACCGTAACGCCGCCGCGTCAGCAAGCTGACCTGCCGGTGATCGGCAACTACGGCAGAATCGCAGCCTGGCTGTCCAAGCGGGTCGAGATGGCCCTGGCCGAGGTCGATCTGACGCTTCCTCAATACCGAGTTCTCGGCATATTGGTGGAGGGCTCGGCGGCGGCCTCCGGGTTGGCCGATCGTCTGGCCGTACGTCCACCCTCCATTACCGCCATTATCGACGGGCTGGTGGCGCGGGGCTTTGTCGATCGAAAGCAAGAAGACAGTGATCGCCGCCGCATCTCCCTGCGCTTGACCGATGAGGGAAGCCGGATTTTTGCCGAGGCAGATCTCTCGGTGGACAAGCATCTGACGGCAATTGCCTCATGCTTGCCCGAGAAAGATGAGGCCATGGCTCTGCGATCGCTCCAACTGTGGGGCGAGGCACTCAGCACCTTTCACCAAACCCGAGAGAACACAAAGTGAGTATTAGCGAAGACCAGATCACCGGCGCACCCGCCGACGACAGCGAGACATCAGCTGTGACCGACACGACCACCTCCACAGCGACGTTGCCGCGCCAGCCGCTTGCCTCCTATGTCCCGATGGGACTGACGAGCAACTACGAGCGCCCGAAAGCCACGATTGATCCAGATACCTCCAAGTCGTGGCTGAAGCGAGCATTGCCCATTGTCTTGTCACACAAGCGCATGTTCCTCAGCGCGCTGATCTTCTCGTTTCTCGGCATGGTGCTCCAAGTGCTTGTCCCGCGAGTACTCCAGAGCGGGATCGACAATTCATTGGTCCCGTTCGTCGAACGCGAACACCACATCCCGGCACCTACTGGCGTCCCATTGCACGTCTACGTCATCTGGGTGGCGGTGCTCGGCGTCATCGGTGGTGGGGCCGGCTACATCTCCCGCAACAACCTGTTCAAGGTGGCCTACGCCCTGGAGTTCGATCTTCGCAACATCATCTACGAACACCTGACCCGCATGTCCTTCCCCTTCTATGACCGGGTGCAGTCGGGTCAGCTCATCTCTCGGGCCAACTCGGACATCCGCTCGGTACAGATGTACCTGACTTTCGCCCCCATGATTCTCGTGCAGTGCTCCATCGCATTGGTGGCCTTCGGCTTCATGCTGACCATCAACGTGGCGCTGGCCTTCGTGGCTATGGCCACAATGCCCTTCATCTACTGGGTCGGCGTCCGGATGCGGAAGTCGCTTTTCCCAGTGTCCTGGATTATCCAAGCGCGACTGGCCGAAGTGGCCACCGTGGTCGACGAGAACGTCAACGGTGTGCGCGTGGTTCGTTCCTTTGCCGGCGAGCAGCAGCAGCTGCGACAACTGGCCGACGCCGCCGATGCGGTGCAATGGGGCTACATCAAGGACGCCGACCTGCGAGCTCGATTCTCGCCCCTGGTGCAGAATCTTTCCCAAGTAGGTCTGGCGCTGGTCTTGCTGTTCGGCGGCTACATGGTCATTCACGACCACATGCAGGTCGGCACCATCGTTGCCTTCAACCTCTACCTCGTGATGATGCAGGCCCCCTTCATGATGCTGGGCATGCTCATCATGATGGGCCAGCGCGCCTCAGCCTCGGCCGAGCGTATATACGAGATCCTCGACGAACAAGCCACCATTGTGGACCGCCCAGACGCTACAGATCTGGTCGACAGCGTCGGTGACGTGGAGTTCGATCACGTCGACTTTGCCTACGCCGCGGACAGCCTGCAGGCGGTCGAAGCAAAACAGGAGCGGAGCCCAGACGTGCTCCATGGCTTCGATTTACATCTGCGGGCTGGCGAGACCGTGGCACTGGTGGGACGCACGGGGAGCGGGAAGTCAACGGTGGCCCGGGTGCTGGCCCGCTTCTACGACGCAACCGGTGGCACCGTGCGCGTCGATGGGAACGACGTTCGTGACCTCACGCTCACCAGTCTGCGGGCCAACATCGGTGTCGTCCTGGACGAACCCTTCTTGTTCTCGGTCTCCATTCGGGACAACATCTCTTACGGACGGCCAGACGCCACCATGGAAGAGGTAGTGGCCGCGGCTGAATCAGCAGGCGCGGCTGGTTTCATTTCTCGACTCTCCGATGGCTACGACACCGTGGTGGGTGAGCGCGGCTACACGCTGTCCGGCGGTCAGCGTCAACGCATCGCCATTGCCCGTGCTCTGCTGATCAACCCACCCATCCTCATTTTGGATGACGCCACCAGCGCCATTGACGTCAAGGTCGAGCAAACCATTCACTCTGCCCTTCGGATACTCATGCAAGGCCGGACGACCTTGATCATCGCCCACCGGCTTTCCACGATCAGCCTTGCCGACCGAGTCGTCCTTCTCGACGGCGGGCGTATCGTGGCTGACGGCACCCACGCCGAATTGCTGGCCACGACGCCGCTCTACAGCGAGATATTGGCCCAGGCCGGTCCGGCCGAGACCGATGGGCTGGACGACGAGATCGATGCCTCGTCAATCGATGGGACGGTGCGCTGATGTTCGGTGGCGGCGGTGTCGGCCCGCCGATGGGCGGTGGTGGGGCCCCCGGGGCCGCTCAAAACGGATTGCCCTTTGGAGGCATTCCTCCCGAGTTGCAGGAAGGCGTCGATCTTCTGCTGAAGGACGAGCCGGAACGCGGTGAATCCACATTGCTCTTCACCCAGCTGCCCACCGATTCGGAGAAGCGCACACTGACGCTGACCGGCCTACTGCTGGTCTACCCGGGCATGTTGGTGGCAGCCGGCGTCTTGGTGGCCGTCATTGCTCTGGCCACCCAACTCGGTCCCAGCCTGACCGAATATGCCATCAACCACGGCATGACCCCGCCGCACAACCTGGACTTCGGCATCGTCGTGTTCATGGCAGTGCTGTACATGGTCTCGATCGTCATCTCGTCGGCGGCTCAGTGGGGTCAGGTCAAGGTCACGGGACGTCTGGCTTCATGGGTAATGAACGACCTACGGGTCACCATCTTCAGGCACCTGCAACGGCTCTCTCTCGATTTCTTCACTGAAGAAAAAGCTGGCGTGGTCATGAGTCGCATGACCAGCGACATCGAGAACCTCCAACAATTGCTACAGGACGGCCTGGCCCAGTTCGCCGTGCAGGGACTGACCATGGTGGTCATCACCGTGATCCTTTTCTTTACCAATGCCTTGCTGGCCGCTATCACGGTGTTCGTCGTCCTCCCACCGCTGATCATCATGTCGGTGTGGTTCAAGCGGGCTTCCGAGCGCGGCTACGACAAGGTGCGCGACGGGATCGCCTTGGTGCTGGCTGATCTCTCGGAAAGCCTGCAGGGCGTGCGCATCGTGACTGCCCACAACCGTCAGCGTTACAACGTTGAACACCACCGCGACGTCGTCGGTTCTTACCGAGACGCCAACATTTTCACTGGCAAAATTAACGCCGTCTACGGACCCGGCTCCCAGTTGATCAGCGTCGTGGGTCAGGTGTTAATCCTCGGCATCGGCGGCGACATGGTCTTCCACCATGCCCTCAACCTGGGACAGCTGGCGGCCTTCTTCCTCTACGTCAACCGCTTCTTCTCCCCCATCCAGCTCCTTGTGCAGCAGTACAACACCTTTCAACAGGGCCGAGCTTCGGTCTTCAAGTTGCGTGACTTGCTCAACAATGAGCCTTCCGTGTTGGAAAGCGTTGACGCGGTTGCACTGCCGCCCATTGAAGGTGAAATCCGCTTCGACCATGTGACCTTCGAGTACAACGAAGGCGCAGTTGTTCTCGAGGATGTCGACCTGACGATCCATCCCGGAGAGACCGTGGCGTTTGTGGGTGCGACAGGTGCTGGCAAGTCCACCATGGCCAAGCTGATCACTCGCTTCTACGACCCCACGGCAGGGCGCGTATTCATTGACGGATACGACCTCAAATCGGTGACGCTGCACTCATTGCGTAGCCAGTTGGGAGTGGTTCCACAGGAGCCGTTCCTCTTCGCCGGCACCATTCGAGACAACATCTCCTTCGCTCGACCCGGGGCTGACGATGACGAAGTATGGGAGGCAGTGCGGGCCACAGGTCTCACCGAACTGGTCCAGCGCATGCAATACGGTCTCGACACGATCGTCCACGAAAGAGGCCAGTCCCTTTCCTCGGGCGAGCGCCAACTCATCGCTCTGGCTCGTGCCTTCATGGCCCAACCGCGTGTCCTGGTGCTCGACGAGGCCACATCCAATCTGGATCTGCAGTCAGAAACCATGATTGAGGCGGCCCTCGATGTGTTGCTTCAGCAGCGGACTGCAGTACTGATCGCCCACCGTCTCTCTACGGCGATGCGGGCCGACCGAATTGTGGTGGTCGGTGACGGACGACTACTCGAGGTCGGCTCCCATGACGAACTGGTGGCGCTGGGCGGGCACTACGCCGAGATGTACGCCACTTGGATTTCACAGTCGCATGCCGCCTGATTCACTGCATCTCCTGAGAGCCTGATCAGTCGCCGCGGCTCCAATGGCGGAGCGTTGTGCGGTACCGCGCGTCCCATTCGTCGTAGGTCGACCTGAGTCGCCGTCCGGGCCATGCCTTCGGCAGCAGCGCTGGAGGCAAGAGGGGGTCCGCTTGCAGATGGCGGAGCACAGACGCCGAAAGGACAAATCCGGGCGCGAGGGCATCTGGCCCGTCCGGTCGCAGTTCGGCCATGGCGCTCAGCAATGCATTCGCTCTCTTCGACCACGTGCTGAGGTCCCATAGACGAGCGGCCAATGCTTTTTCGTCTCCTGGCAGCACCGTCATGACTTCGAAGTCGTGCTCGTATTCCTCGGAATAACTGACGATCGTGTTGTTCGGACGCATCCAGACGCCCTCTCGTAGCTCGGCCAAGCGGGCGTACTGCAGGTCGCGGCGCCGGGCCGTCCGGACGGCGGCAGAGCTCCCAGCTGTCGTGACCACCACCATCCACCATTCGCCGGGCCAGTCCTCTGGCGCGCCAGAACGACTGGCGGATTGGCGGGATTGCCGCAGGGCCAGGTGCCCGATGAGTCGATAGATCCCCGCACCGTCGGTCGAGGCCTCCTCGGCCGCCACCATCCGGCTCAAGGCCACCCGGGCCCTGTTCTCGCCGATGCCGAAAAGGCCGGTCAGGCGCACTAACTGCGAGACCGGCAGCTCGGGAGGGTCCATACCAAGGAGAGCCGAGGCCAGCACCGAACGGGCGGTCAGAGGAGTATTACGCTCTTGCATCACTTGATCTCAGATAGTAATATCTCCACATGGCCACCACCATGGTGCCCGATCTCGAGGCCCGACCGGACGTTCTCCCCACCGAACGGCTCATGGTCAATGGCATGGCGGCTCCAGACATCCGGCCGGCCCTGCGGCACATCAGCAACTGGCGCAATGCGATCACGGTGGCAGCGGTATGGGGGTGGGTCGTCGTCATTGTGGGTGGTGCCTGCTGGCTCAACGCTTGGTGGAGTTTCCTCATTGCCTTCGTCCTTATGGGACCGATGTACGCGCGCTTTGCCATCCTCATGCACGAATCGGCCCACAAGCTCCTCTTCACCAACAAGCGGTGGAACGACTGGATCGGCATGTGGGTAATCGCCTATCCGGTGTTCACGCCGGTACAGCTCTACCGTCGAGTGCACTTCGCCCATCACAAGGACGAATTCGGTCCGAACGAACCGGATATGGCCTTCTACGGCCCGTACCCGTGCACGAAAGCGGCGCTGCGTCGCCGTCTCATCCGTGATGCGATTGGTATTTCAGGTTGGAAGAACTTTGTCCCGCTGGTGAAGAACACCCGACACAAGCCCTTCCGCAGCATTGGGCTCTCCATCTTCGGGGTACAGGCCGTGCTGTGGGCGGTGTTGTGGCTGGCCACCGGGCGGTGGTGGATCTATCCGGTGCTGTGGTGGCTGCCCTGGATGTCCCAGTGGCGCGTCATCAACCGCCTGCGCTCCATCGCCGAACACGGCGGCATGGAGCAAAGCAAAGACCGGCGCGCCACCACTCACAATGTGCACCAATCGCTCTTCGCCCGCTTTTGGTTCGTGCCTTACAACACGGGATGGCACTTGGCTCACCATGTCGACATGGGTGTGCCGTGGCGCAATCTGCCCGCCTTCCATGCTGAGCTGGAGCAAGCCGGCTATGTGACTGACGCCATCACGTACCCGAATTACCGGGCCTTGTGGCGGGAACTGTCGAACGCCGAAGCGGCGTAAGGCTCAGTCGATAGCGAGGGCCCGGCGGAGCGCAACGATGCTCTCCTTCTGGGCTCGCTTCGAAACGTGCGCGGTGGTCACCAGGGCCGACCCGTGGTAGGTCCCTGGAAACTGGTGAAGTTCGACGGAGACGCCGGCCCGCAGAAGGCCCAGGGCGTAGAGGATGCCCTCGTCGCGCAGTGGGTCGTTCTCGGCCGTCGAGATGTAAGCCGGCGGCAAGCCTGACAGGTCAGTCGCTCGAGCCGGTGCCGCGTAGGGCGAGACGTGGTCGGGATCCGCGTGCTCACCGAGGTAGGCCAGCCAACTCTGCACGGCCAGCGGCTGGTTCCAAACCGGTGAGTCGACGAACGTGCGCATGGAATGCGTCTCCAGGCGATCGTCCAACTCGGGGATGTGCAGCATCTGGAAGGACAGGGCCGGACCTCCCTTGTCACGAGCCAGGAGTGCGGTGGCTGCCCCCAATCCCCCACCGGCACTGGTGCCCACGACAGCCAGGCGAGCTGCGTCGATGCCGAGTTCGACCGCATGTTCGGCCGCATAGCTCAGCGCGCTGTAGCAGTCGTGTAGTCCGGCTGGAAAGGGGTGCTCTGGGGCCAGGCGGTACTCGACGGAGACCACGACGGCGCCTGTGTTGATGGCCATCATGGCGGCGCCGACATGCTCCGCTTCGACACTGCCAATGATGAAGCCGCCGCCGTGGATGAGCAGGATGCCCGGCACGTTGCCCGGGCGCTCCTTGGGGGTGTAGATCCGGATGCTGACATCGGGATCGCTCTCCCACCCGGGCACCAAGCGATCCTCAATCTCCAGGGTGTCGATGCCCGGGATGTCCGATCGGATGCTGGCCAGCATGGCCTCGAACCCGGCGCGCGCCGCCACCGGGTCGGACAGGTTGATGTCCGGGATGAGGTCAACCAGGGCCTGCAGCTCTGGATCGATCATGGCTGGACTACTTGGGCTGCATGCGGATGCCGGCGTCGATGCGGATCGACTCAGCATTCATGTAGGAGTTGCCCAGCAATTCCACGGCCAGCGTGGCGAATTCTGTGGCGTAGCCCAAGCGGCGGGGGAAGAGGACGTCCTGGGCCAGCTTGGACTTGAAGGCCTCGGATCCCTCGCCGGCGCCATAAATCGGGGTGTCGATGAGGCCGGGAAGGATGGTGTTGACGCGAATGCCGACCACAGCCAGGTCGCGGGCGACCGGGAGCGTCATGCCAACGACCCCACCCTTGGACGAGGAGTAGGCGGCCTGTCCTATCTGGCCATCCTCGGCGGCCACCGACGCGGTGTTGACGATGGCGCCGCGGGCGCCGTCTTCGTCCGGCTCGTTCAGGCTCATTTTGGTGGCAGCCAGGCGGATGCAGTTGTAGGTACCGATCAGGTTGATTTCAATGACCCGGCGGTAGAGATCGAGGTCGTGGGCCGAGGCGTAGTCGCCGTCTTTGCCGATGGTGCGAGTGGCCCAACCAGTGCCAGCGCAGTTGACCAGCGACTTGAGCGGACCCATCTCCATGGCGGCCTCGACGGCGGCAATCACGTTCTCGGTGTTGGTGACATCGGTCTGGGCAAAAATGCCACCGATCTCGCTCGCCAACTTGGTGCCCTTCTCCTCCTGGAGATCGGCCACGACCACCCGCACACCCCGCTCGGCCAGCAGGCGGGAGGTTGCCTCGCCCAGACCCGAAGCCCCACCGGTGACGATTGCAGACGTGCCGTTCAGTTCCATCAGAAGTTCTGCTCCTTGGTCATTGCCCGGACTCGGGGCCATGGGCGCGAGTTGTGCCGGGGAGAGGATAGGGCCTCGCTCCCGCTGCGTCCCAACCGGGACGCACGCTGCTCACATCTGGGCCGGGGCTTCCATGCCGAGCAGCGAGAGACCAAGTTCGAGCACCCGAGCGGTCAGGTCGCAGAGGGCCAGGCGGGAGGTACGCACGGGCTCATCGTCGACCAGCACCCGGCAGGCCTCATAGAAGGTAGTGAAGGTCTGGGCCAGGTCCAACAGGTAGGTGCAGAGCTTGGACGGGCTGTACGACTCGACCGCCGCCTCGACGGCCAGGCCGAAGCCCAGGAGATGCAGGGCCAGGGCCCGTTCGGCCGGCTCGGCGACCAGCGGTACGTACCCTGCCGGTGGAGGCTGCAACTCGCTTCGACGGAAGATGGAGCGGACACGGGCGTGGGCGTACTGCAGGTACGGGCCAGTGTCACCCTCAAAGGCAAGCATGCGGTCCCAGTCGAAGACATAGTCCCGACCGCGCTCGGTGGACAGGTCGGCGTACTTGATGGCCCCGATGCCCAGGGCCCGCGCCACATCGACTCGAGTGGCCTCGCTCAGGTCGCTGGGCCGGCTCTCCAGTGCCGCCCGGGCTCGATCCACCCCATCGTTGAGAAGGTCGATCAACTTCTCCGACTGGCCGGATCGACTGGCCAGCTTCTTGCCGTCGGTCCCGAGGACGAGACCGAAGGCCACGTGCTCTGCGGTAGTGCCTTCGGGCAGATATCCGGCCAGTTGGGCCACGGCGAAGACCAGCCTGAAGTGCAACGTCTGCTCGCTGGCTACCACGTAGAGCAGCGTCGATGCCTGACGCCGCTCCGTGCGGTCGCGAATGCATGCCAGATCAGTGGCCGGGTAGCCGTAACCGCCATCAGACTTGCGCACGATGAGGGGCAGAGGATCACCACTGCGATTGGCAAAGCCCTTCGGGAAGACACAGAGGGCGCCCTCGTCCTCCACCAACAATCCCTTGGCACTCAGATCGTCGACCAGCACCGGGAGCAATGGGTTGTAATAGCTCTCCCCCACCACGTCCTCGGGCGTCAGGAGCACGCCCAGGAGGTCGTACACCTCGCCGATGTGGCGCAGGCTCTCGGCCACGAAGATGTCCCATAGGCGCATGGTCTCGGGATCGCCGCTCTGTAGCAGCACCACCCGCTGGCGGCACCGATCGGCAAAAGCGGCGTCCGTGTCGAAAAGCTGGCGGGCCTGGGCGTAGAATTCATTGAGGTCTCGCACGCTGAAGGTGCCGGCATCGGCCGAACCGTCGATATCGAGGAGGCGCTCAATCAGCATGCCGAAGGGGGTGCCCCAATCACCAATGTGGTTCTCGCGCAGCACCCGATGGCCGGCGAAGTCGAGGATGCGTGCCAATGCGTCGCCGATGACCGTGCTGCGCAGATGGCCGACGTGCATCTCCTTGGCCACGTTCGGACCCGAATAGTCCAGGACCATGGTTTGGGGATGGGCCGCTTTGGCCACACCGAGACGGTCGTCGGCTCCGAGTGCCGCCACCTGTGCCGCCACAAATGCGTCCGACAGCGTCAGGTTGATGAAGCCGGGACCACTGACGTTGATCTCTTGACACAGGTCGGCCAGCGACGCCGCCTCCACCACTTCTTGGGCCACTTGTTGCGGGGGCCGGCCCAGTTGCTTGGCCAGAGCCAGCGCTCCGTTGGATTGGAAATCGGCGCGATCGGACGGCCGCAGCACGGGATCGGCGCCGGGCGACAACGTGTCGAAGGCCGATTGCAGTCGTTCGAGGAGGACGCTGTATGCGTCGGGCATCCCCCATTGTCGCATTCTCGAGACGGGGGTATCTGCCCTTCGGCGGCGCCGATCAGTCGGCGGGCGCCCCCATGCCGCCATCCATCAACCCGTAGTGGCGATACGGCCCAAAGAACCCATGCTCGAGCAAGCCGAATCCAACCTGATCCCCATAGGTGAAGCGAGCAACGTGGTCAACGATCCCGTATTGAGCCAGGCCCTTGGTCTCCTCCACATTGAGCACCAGGCCTTGCACGACGAGTTCGGGGCCGTGGTACATCCCGTGCCGCCAGTCGGAGTCGATGCCGTAACCGGTGCCGACCGATACATAGTTGGCTAAAAGGGGCGTGCACGTGATCTCGAGATCGACCGCGGGAAAGCGAATAACCGAGTGGTCGATCACCCTCGTGCCCGGGATGAGGTGGTGTGCATGCTCAGATCGACCGAGGTCTTCAATCGGCCGAGTCTCGTCGGACCACACCCGCTCGCCCTGAACCAGGGGGCGCTCGCCGTCATCGCGCTCGTGGCAGATGTACATAATGGTGTGGTCGGGGAATTGCATCGGGAAGTAGTTCCACATGCCACCGAGTACCAGTTCGCCCTGGCGGATGCCGTCGTTCTCGGGTTCTCCCACTGGCCGAACGCCCCACGATCTATCCCGAGTGCCCCAACAGTTGTCGGGAGTCACGGCCAGGTCGGTCCCACCCACTGAAATGGTTCCGCTCCAGCGGCCGGTTTGGGCCAGGCGCTGCGTATCGAAGACCACCTTCCCCTTGCTCCGCATGTACTGCCGAGGCTCGGCCAGCGCGGGAATGTGGCCTTCCCACGTCACGTCCATGGCCACGTCATGCTCGGTGGGCTCCACTACTACCCGGAGGCGGCGCAGTGGCTCCAGCACTTCAATTCGAAATGGACCAACCGACAGATCGGCCCGATCCAATAGCGGCTTGGACGCCCGCACAATGTGCTGGCTGTCGCCATGCCGTACGTCAATGAATGCATCCATCACCCCGAGGTTGGGGTATTGCCCCACCCCGAAAATGGCGAACCACTCATCCGAGCTCGGGTGCATATTGAAGTAGTAGCGATCGTAGAAATTTCGATCGCTGGTGGCAGGGTGAGCGATGAACTCAGCGGCCTGATGTACCGGAAAGTCATCCCATGACGAGACAGTCACGCAGTTCCCCTTCACACGGTGCTCCTAGGAGCGGGAGGTGAGTCACTGGCAGGCGCAGTTGCCGCCGCAGCCTCCCGATGCTGGCTGCGATGCCAGCCCCGTGGTGGCGAAAACGGGCAGTAGTCGCACGGCGTTGCCATGCCCAAGGGGGCAGGCAGCCGGTTCGTCGGCGTCGGCCATGGGGCGTCGCTCGTCGAAGGTGGCGTCACAGGTGCGGCAGCGGAACTCGTAGACGGGCATCGGCAGGACCTCCGAGGTCAGCCTAGGGCGCGCCTTCTCACGGCATGGCGAAGGCGTAAATGGGCGTGTCGTTGTAGGACTCTGAATCCGCCGGCAGAAATGGACCATTAATGGTGACCGAGAGAGAGCCGTCACGTCCGGGACCCGAATCGCCGTCAACCGTATCGATGGCTCCATCGGGCCACACCTGGGCGACAATCCCCACATGGACCGATGAGTTGGCATTCTCTGGTCCCGTGCCGTAGAGAACGGCGTCGCCCGGATCGGGGGTGGCTGTCGGTGGAAGCACTGTCCCGTTGGCCGCCGTCCAGTCGTAAATGCTGCCGGTGAAGGCGTAGGACGGAATGGCGATGCCGGCCTGCTGCCAGGCCCACGTGGCGAACAGCGCGCACCATTCCTCACACGGGCCGTATGGATTGCAGTAGTACCCCGTGTCGGGATCGGGGGCGATCTGTGATGCCACCGCCGACACGACGGCTGACGACCCCGGAAAACTGCCCTCAGGAGTCGGCGTGGTGAAGGTGTAGTTCCAGGCCTCGGGGTCGAGCAGCCAGTACCCCGTGCCCTGGTTGTTGCCAATAATGGCCGAGATCGGCGTGGCGGTGGGATTAAGAGAGAGCTTGCCGTAGTTGATGGCGTCTCCTTCGGCGAAGACCACTCCGTTGGCCGTGGACATGGTGTATCCGGCGCCGTCGGGCGACGTGAAGATGCCCACCACGGGATCGGGCAGGTTGTCGTTGGCCAACGACCCGTAGAAGTGCGCATCGCCGTAGGCGAAGATCCCACCGTCGGCCGCCACCAGCCAATAGCCGCCGCCGTCGGGGGTGGCCGCCATACCGACAATGGGGGCGTTGAGAGTGAGAGCACCGGTCGATCCGAAGAACACGGCATCGCCGAAAGCGAAAATGCCGCCGTCGGCCGCCACCAACCAGTAGCCCTTGCCGTCTGGAGTAGACGCCATCCCGACGATGGGTTGGTTCAGCCTGGTACCGCCCATGCTCCCGAAGAAGCCGGCATCACCCAACGCGAACACCCCCCCGTCGATGGCACCGAGCCAGTAGCCCTTGCCGTCTGGCGTGGCCGCCATCGCCACGATGGGGCCCTGCAACGGCAGGTCCCCAAGCGAGCCCTCGTAGGGGGCGTCACCTTCGGCAAACACGCCACCGTCGGCGCTGGCCAGCCAATATCCGGCCCCGTCGGGCGTGGCCACTCCGGTGAAGATGGGGGCATTGACTGGCTGAGGAACATCGGGGGTGATCTGCGCCGCGTCACCGAAGCTGATCATCCCTCCACTCGGATAGGCGTGCGGTGACTCCGTCGCCGCTCCGGCCCTCGGCGTCAACGCCGAAATGAACGGGGTGAGAGAAAAGACGCTCAAACCGACACCCGTCATGGTGACGAGGCTCCGGTGCAATCGCATGGGCTCGATTCTGCCCAACCGCATTGGATCAAACACCCACTTCGGGGCTGTTTTTGCTGCGAATTTTCTGAATGGCCGCTGAGAGCATGTCCACGGCAGAATGGGAGCATGGCACCAGGACCAATTTCCCCTCCGCATCCCGACACATTCGGGGCGCAATCTGTGCTCAACGTCGGCGAGCGCGACTACGAGATATTCGACATTCAGGCGGCCGCACTGACGGCGGACCACAACATTGCCCGACTGCCGTATTCCATCAAGGTGCTGCTGGAGAACCTGTTACGTCACGAAGACACGCCACATGTGTCAGCCGATGACATCGCAGCGGTGGCGGCATGGGGCGCCAATCCCGAAGGGCACGGCCAGGGAGCCGGCGACGCGGCCCATGAGATCGCGCTGACGCCCGAACGGGTGCTGATGCAGGACCTCACCGGCGTCCCGGGGGTGGTCGATCTGGCCGCCATGCGCGACGCACTGGCTCGCCTTGGTGGCAACGCGTCGCAGGTCAATCCCTTGGTGCCAGTGGAACTGGTCATCGATCACTCGGTGATCATTGAGCGCTCGGGCACCGCCGCCTCGTACGACGAGAACGTCACCATTGAGTACGAGCGCAACCTCGAACGCTACAAATTGTTGCGCTGGGCTCAAGGGGCATTCGACGGCTTCCGGGCCGTACCGCCGGGCATGGGGATCTGCCATCAGGTGAACTTGGAATACCTGTCCCGACTGGTTTTCGCCACACCGGACGGTCGCGCCTTCTGTGACAGCCTCGTCGGCACCGACTCGCACACGACCATGGTCAATGGATTGGGAGTGCTGGGATGGGGCGTCGGCGGCATTGAGGCCGAAGCGGCCATGCTGGGACAACCGTTGTCCATGCTGCTGCCCCCTGTGGTCGGGCTTCGCATTTCGGGCGAGTTGCGGCCGGGCACCACAGCCACCGACGTGGTGCTCACAGTGACCGAGTTGCTGCGCAACCACGGCGTGGTCGGCGCCTTCGTTGAGTGTTACGGGCCCGGCGTCGCCGCCTTACCCCTTGAGACCCGCGCCACCATTGGCAACATGACGCCTGAGTACGGCGCCACCTGCACCATGTTCCCCATCGACCAGGTGACCATCGACTACATGCGCTTCACGGGACGAGACGAGGAGCACCTCGCCCTGGTCGAGGCCTATGCCAAGCGACAGGGCCTCTGGCACACGGCCGATGGCGTGGAGCCCGTATTTTCCGAGTACGCCACCCTTGACTTGGGCGATGTCGTCCCGTCTCTGGCCGGTCCGTCCCGCCCGCAAGACCGTGTCTCGCTCACGACGTCTCGGGACTCGTTCCGCGTGGCTCTGGACCGCACTCCCAAGGAGTCCGGGTCGGCCCCATCGGCGTCCCCTCACCACCTGATCACGGACGGGGACGTGGTGGTGGCTGCCATCACCAGCTGCACCAACACCTCCAATCCGCAGGTCATGGTGGCTGCGGGCCTGCTGGCTCAGCGCGCCGTAGCCAAGGGGCTGCGGACCAAGCCCTGGGTCAAGACCTCGCTGGCCCCAGGCTCACGAGTGGTCATGGACTACTTGGAGCGGGCCAAGCTGGTGGAGCCGCTCGACGCCCTGGGCTTCTACCTGGTCGGCTACGGCTGCACGACGTGCATCGGCAACAGCGGCCCACTGCTCGACGGCATAAGCGACCTGGTCAAGAGCGACGATCTCTCCGTTGTCTCGGTGCTGTCGGGCAATCGCAACTTCGAAGGTCGCATCCACCCCGACATTCGAATGAACTACCTGGCCTCACCGCCGCTGGTGGTGGCGTACGCGTTGGCCGGCACTATGGACATCGACCTGACCACCGAGCCATTGGGTGAAGACGCCAACGGCACACCTGTGTTCCTGGCCGACATCTGGCCCAGCGCCGAAGACGTGAGTCAGACGATCATGAGGTCCATCACCTCGCAAATGTTCCGCACCCGCTACGACTCCGTGTTCGCTGGTGACGATTACTGGCAGCACGTGCCCGTGGCCGAGGGCGAGACGTTTTCCTGGCAGAGCGACTCCACCTACATTCAGAATCCCCCTTATTTCGACGGCATGACGATGACCCCGAGCCCGCTCATTGACATCACGGATGCGCGGGCTCTGGTCATGGTGGGCGACAGCGTGACCACCGACCACATCTCCCCGGCCGGTTCTATCGGGCTGAACACGCCGGCGGGGAAGTACCTGATTGAGCATGGGGTGGCCCACGGCGACTTCAACTCCTACGGCACACGGCGAGGCAACCACGAGGTGATGATGCGCGGGACCTTCGCCAACGTGCGCCTGCGCAATCGACTGGCGCCGGGAACTGAGGGCGGGTTCACCACGCACTTCCCCGACGGCACCGAGACGTCCATTTTCGAGGCGTCCATGCAGTACCAGGCTGACGGCGTGCCCCTCATCGGCCTGGCTGGCCTGGAATACGGCACCGGGTCCAGCCGCGACTGGGCCGCCAAGGGCACATCACTGCTCGGCATTAAGGCCGTGATTGCCCAGAGCTTCGAGCGGATCCACCGCTCCAACCTGATCGGTATGGGCGTCATCCCGCTACAGTTTTATAAGGGTGACTCCGCCGAGGGTCTCGGTCTGCACGGCTCTGAGCGCTTCACCATCACTGGCATTGATGCCTTTAACCGAGGCGAGCTGCCCAAGGAATTGAGCGTGGTTGCGACGGCGGATGACGATTCCACCACCGAGTTCCGCGTCATCGTGCGCATCGACACACCGATGGAGGCCGAGTACTACCGCCACGGCGGCATCCTTCACTACGTCCTGCGCCAGATGGCGGGCTAGGAGCGCAACGGTCGTGCCGGTGCCTTCCGGCGCCAAGCCAAGGCCAACAGTTCGGTCATGAGCGAGACATCGGCCGTGGCCAGCTCCACTCGGCAGCCGCTGAGCTTCTTGCCCCACCACAGCTCCCCCACCGCAGCAGGGAACTCAGCGCAGTAGGCCGCCACCTCGTCGCCGTCCAGGAACACATGGACACGGTCACCTTCAGGGGGCACCGTGGCGAAGATCTTGTTGTGCACCCGGAACGAGACCATGTCGAAGTGGGGCGATTCAGTGGCCTCGGGCAGCGAGAGGGCCAAGCGACGGACGGTCGACAGCCGAATACCCATGACTAGGGGATGCGCGTAATCCTGAACAGCTCGGCGGCAGATCCTTCAGGGAGACCAGCTTGCTCGGCCGAAGCGCGGGCTCCGTTCGTGACTCGCTCGGTCACCCCGGCTGCGTCGCTGATCTGACTTTCATGGCGCAGGAGGGCCGCCACTTTGAGCTCAATGGTCGATGTGGTGTCCACTGCCACGTTTGGGTCCATCCCGCTCATAATCCACAACTCACTCACGGACCAAGGCTCCAGACCCTCATCGTTCAGGAGTTCGGGATGGGCGAAGGGATTGCGGGCGTCGGGGTAGACCGCGCACACAGCTGCCTCACCGGCGGCCAGGTGATCAGGGTGACTGGCGAAGATGAAATCCCACCGCCGTTCCGGCGATTGCGTCAGCACCCGCTCGGGCTGCACCTGCCGGATTACTCGGCTGATATCCCGGCGCAGGTCAAAGGATGCCTCGACCCGGCCGTCGGGGTGGCCAAGGAACCGAACGTCGGTGACGCCGACCTCAGAGGCGGCCGCCCGCTGCTCTCGCTGGCGCAACGCAGCCATGTCCTGACGGGAAATGGTTCGATCGGATCCGCCGGCATCGCCATTGGTCACGATGCAATAGGTGACCTCAAGGCCGGCCTTGGTGAAGGCGGCCACCGTGCCGGCTGCGCCAAAGTCGACATCATCAGGATGTGCGGTGACCACGAGCACTCGCCGCACCCCGTCGTCGGGCGACCAGGTTGCGATCGCTGGCGTGTCGCTCAGAGCACACCCTCCTCGGGAGAGGGAGTCCACTCGGCCAGATTGGCCAGGCGCGGGTCATTGGAGAACATCTCGACAATGGGAATGCGAAGTCCGAGTCGGCGCTGAATCACTTCGTTCTCGACCACCTGGTTCCACAGCGAGAGGCTGACGACCACGCCGGCTCGGCCGGCTCGGGCCGTACGGCCGGAGCGGTGCAGATAGGCCTTGTGGTCTTCTGGCGGGTCGTAGTGGATGACTCCATCGACGCCGTCAATATGGAGGCCACGTGCTGCCACATCGGTGGCGACCAGCACTGAGAGCTTGCCGTTCGAAAAATCAGCGAGAGCTCGTTCACGGTTGGCCTGACGGAGATCACCGTGAATGGCGGCCGCCGGAATACCTTCCTTCTCCAGGTTCTCCACCAGGCGATCGGCGCCCCGCTTGGTGCGCACGAAAAACAGCGTCTTCTCCTGGGCTCGGCAGATGGCCGCAGCCACCTTGACCTTGTCCATCTGGTGCACCTGAATGAAGCGGTGCTCCATAAGCGTCACCGTCTGGGTATTCGAGGCCACTTCGTGGAACACCGGATCGGTGAGGTAGCGCTGCACCAGCCGATCGACGGCGCCGTCGAGAGTGGCCGAGAACAGCAGGGTCTGGTGCGGCGTCTCCAGACGGCGCAGTACCCATTCCACCTGCGGCATGAAACCCATGTCGGCCATGCGGTCTGCTTCGTCGAGGACCAGCGTCTCCAGCTTCGATACTGAAATCTCGCCCCGATCGCCCAGGTCGATCAATCGTCCCGGCGTGGCAATGATGATGTCGACGCCCTTCTGTAGCTTCGACACCTGACGGTCGATGTCGGCGCCTCCGTAGACGGCCACTGCACGCAGTCCCAGTTTCGTGGCCAAGGGCGCAATGACGTCGTGCACCTGCACGGCCAGTTCGCGGGTCGGCAGTAGCACCAGGGCCAGCGGGTGGGCCGGCCGCGCCGCGGTGGGCTGTGACCCCTGGGCGTCGCGGGTGGCTTTGGTGCGCTGTAGCAGCGGCACACCGAAGGCCAGGGTTTTGCCCGAGCCAGTCTTGGCCTTCCCGCAGACGTCTCGCCCGGCCAGCGCATCGGCCACGGTGAGGGCCTGAATCGGAAAAGCGCTGACGATCCCTTGATCGGCCAGCGCTTTGGTCAGTTCTTCAGAGACACCGAGCGATTCGAAAGTTCGAGCCGTTTCATAAGTGTCATCGGAGGTGGCGGCATCGTCGGATGTTCCGGGATGCGCGCCGGTAAGTGCTTCTACGGTCATGTTCGCTCTCTCTGTTGAGCGGCGGGACCCTGCGCCAACCAGAAGAGGAAGAAACGGCCCCAACTCACCGACCCCATGCCAGTGGTTGCACCTCTATTGTACCAGCGAAGCAGTCCGGATCGGCGCAATACACCTGGTGAGAGCGCCGTTCGTCCCGATCAAAGGAGGAGAACGTCCTATGGCCAAACTCGAGGCCGGTGCCACTGCCCCCGCTTTCACCCTGCCTGACCAGGACGGCAAGCCGGTCAAGCTCTCCGATTTCAAGGGTCAGAGGGTCATCGTCTACTTCTACCCGAACGACGACACGCCGGGCTGTACCAAGGAAGCCTGCCAGTTCAACGACAACCTCAAGACCTTTGAGAAGGCAGGCGTGACCGTGCTCGGTATCTCGCCGAACAAGGCCGAGAGCCACGTGAAGTTCCGCACCAAGTACAAGTTGAAGTTCACCCTTCTGACCGATGCGGACAAGAAGGTGATGGAGAAATACGACGCCTGGGGCGAGAAGACCATGTACGGGAAGAAGACAGTGGGCACCATCCGTTCCACCTTCCTGGTTGGGGCCAACGGCAAGGTGGAGCGAGCTTGGTACCACGTGAAGGCCGACGGGCACGCGGCCAAGGTGCTCGAGTTCGTCAACGGCGACTAATTCGCCATGTCAGGTCATCCCTGACACGAGTCAGTTCCTTCCTGACATCGGGGACGCACCGAAGTGAGCGCGGCGATCTTGCGCCTACACCTGATGGGCCGGACACCAGAACGTGGTCCGACCTCCCACCGTCGACCGTCGCAGCGGCGCCCCATCGAGCGAACAGTGGCCGTCGCGTCTGCGCTCTTCCATAAGGTCACCGGTGTGCGAACCGCCCCGGCGGCCGAGCTGGCGCAACGTGGTCCGCATGGCGTTGTGAAGGGCGGCGAGCTCCAGCTCTGTCAACGCCGTGCGGCGCTCGGGATTGAGTGAGGAGCGCCACAGCATCTCGTCAGCCAGGAGATTCCCAACGCCGGCCAGCCGGGCCTGATCAAGTAATCGGGCCTTGAGCGGAGCGGCCGAAGTGGAAGATACGCCGAGCGCGGCGCGCAGTTGCGGCAAGGTGGCTCCCAGGGCGTCGGGACCGAGGCGCTCCTCGTCCGGGGCCAGCTCCAGTGAACCGAACCGACGAGGGTCATGGAGCGCCATATGTCCCCCGTCGGCAAAGTCGAACCGGGCCCGGACCCATTTCTCATTGAAGACCCCCGGGCCGTAAATCAGTCGGTCCAGTGCTTCCTCGTGGTCGACCACCAGGCCACCGGTCATGCCAAAGCGCACTCCGAGCGTCGGCCCGTCTTGACTGTCGAGGAGGAGCAGTTTCCCGCGGCGCCTGGCCCGAGTGAAGGAACGGCCCACCAACGCCGTTGTCAGCTGCCGGGCCGTCGTGCCTCCTCGCCCGTACCGAGCATCCACCATCGCGGCCCGGACAATCTCCCGGTTGAGAGCTTTCTCGGCCAGTCCTTTGTAGAGCTCGACCTCGAGGATTTCCGGCATCGCCCGACCGTACCGGATTGCCTCGTCCGCTCTCTGTAGGGTGGTCCTGTGCCTCCCGAAAAACCACAATGGGCCGAGCTGTTCACCGAGGTCGTCACATCAGGTCTGTGTACCGGATGTGCCGCCTGCGTCATCGCCTGCCCCTATGACGTTCTCGAGTACGACGACGCGGATGGGCACTACAAGCCATTCCATGTCCTGGCCGACGGGGGCACGGACAACTGCACCCACGGCGAAAAGGGGTGCACCCTGTGCACGCGGGCGTGTCCGCGCTTTCGCTCCTGGGAGCCGGAGGCCGAGACACATCTCTTCGGTCGGCCCCGCAGTGACGACGAGGTGTCGGGCATCGCCCGGCAGGTGGTGTTGGCCCGGGCCAGCGATGAAGCAGTGCGCAACTCGGGACAGGACGGCGGATTTGTATCCGCTCTGCTGATCTGGGCCTTCGAGCACGACATCATCGACGCAGCACTGGTCTCCGGCCTCGAGGGCGACGGATCCACTTGGAAAGCAGTGCCCCGGGTGGCTCGCTCCAAGGAGGACGTGTTGAACACCTCCGGTTCGCGCTACACCTACTCGGCCAACCCGCTGGCCTATCCCGAGGCCATCGCCGACGGTGCGGAGCGCATCGCACTGGTCGGTATGGGCTGCCAAGCCTCGGCCCCGCCCATCATGCAATCTCGCAAGGCCGGCAAAATCGCCCGGCGATTCGTGCTGTCCATCGGGCTACTGTGCTCGAAGACATTCGACGACGCCATCTTCCCGGAGCTGTTCGAGGCCAAGTACGGCTTGCAGCGAGCTGACATCGTCAAGATGAACATCAAAGGCGTCTTCCAGGTCTGGATGCGCGACGGAAGCTTCCACGAGATTCCCCTCAAGGAAGCACACGCCTGGACCCGCGAAGGTTGCAAGAGCTGCCCGGACTTCTCCGCCGAGCACGCCGACATTTCCACCGGCGGCATCGGTGCCTTTGGTGACTGGACCCTGACTCTGGTTCGCACCGAAAAGGGTGAAGCGCTGATCAACGACATGATCGCAGGCGGGGTCATCGAGACCCGTCCCTCGGAGGACGACCCCGGGGCCGTCGCCCTGCTCAACAAGCTCAGCCGGGTCAGTCGCAAGCGCTGGCCAGTAACCGCCGTGGAGATGCCGGGGCGCCTCCCCGCTCCGAGCGCCTGATCGTGGCTGGTCCAAAAAGCGACGAATTCGCCGAACTCCTCGGCATTGCCGTCGAGCGTCGAGGTCCGGGTCATACCGTCGCCACCATGACCACCACGACTCACCACGCCAATCCGCACGGCACCGTCCATGGCGCCGTGTTCTACGCCGTGGCGGGTGCCAGCGTGGCCGCTGCGGCCAACGACGAGGAGCGCTCGGGCATCATCTCCTCAGTCCTGGTCGAATATCTCCAGCCGGCCGCCATCGGCGACGTGCTCTTCGCCGAAGTGCGATCGGTTGCCTCCACCGAACGCGAGGACATCTTTAGCGGCACCATTTGCCGGGGAGACGGCGGCGACCTGCTGGCCTGGTTCCGGGCCCGGGGCACCCGGCGGAGCCGTCCAGCCTGAGACACCCGCAGCGAAGCTGATTCGCCCCTGACGCCTGATGGCCGAAACAGTGGGAACTGTGTCATTGACGCCAAGGCCCGGTTGGCCCATGGTGGAGGCATGAAGGAGCGCCGCATCGTCATCCTCGCCTTCCCCGACCTTCAGCCCATCGATGCCGTCGGGCCGTTCGAGGTGTTCGCCGGCGCCAACCGGGTGGCGGCTGCCTCCGGACGGTCGGTTCAGTACCGGATCACGCTGGCCTCGACCGACGGGCAGCCGGTGCGCTCCGAAAGCGGACTCGGACTGTGCACCGAGCCGCTCCCCCCACACGACGAGCCGATCGACACCTTGGTGCTGCCGGGTGGCGGCGGCACCCGACAAGGTCGCTATGACGCCTCTCTGACGGCCTACATCAAGGCAGCTGCGCCTCGTGCCCGTCGGGTGGCCACCGTGTGCACCGGCGCCTTCCTGGCCGCCGAAGCCGGGCTGCTCAACGGCCGTCGGGTCACCACCCACTGGGCCTCGGCCGTACAACTTCAAGACGAGTACCCGGCGCTCACTGTCGACTCCGACCCCATCTACGTTCACGACGGCAAGTACTGGACCAGCGCCGGCGTCACGGCCGGCATCGACCTGTCCCTGGCCCTGGTCCAGGAGGACATGGGTGTCGAGGTGGCCCAGACGGTGGCGCGCTGGCTAGTCATGTTTCTGCACCGTCCCGGAGGGCAGACCCAGTTCGCCTCCCCGGTGTGGGTACCCCGGGCCGAGCGCTCGACCGTCCGGGCCGTGCAATCTCTGGTCGAAGCGGCGCCGGGCGGCGATCACCGGCTCCCATCGTTGGCCGCCGCCGCGGCCATGAGCCTGCGCCATTTCGCCCGCGTCTTTCACGCAGAAGTGGGCGAGACGCCGGGCCGCTTTGTCGAGCGCGTGCGGCTGGAAGCGGCTCGACTCGACCTCGAATCCACGGGCGACACGCTCGACGTCATCGCCCTGCGCTGTGGATTCGGCACGGCCGAGACGCTGCGCCGGGTCTTTCAGCGTCGGCTGGGCACCACCCCCGATGCCTATCGCCGTCGTTTCTGCACCAACACCGAAAGGAAAACCGCATGACCGAACGGTTACAGGTCGTTATCCCTCTCTTTGACCGGGTCACCGCCCTCGATGCCATTGGCCCTTACGAGGTGCTCCAGCGAATCCCTCACGTTGACATCACCTTCATCGGTCACTCAATCGGACCGGTGCGCACCGAGAATGGGATGCTGGCGCTGCAGGCTGATGCCACCTTCGCCGAACTCACACAGCCCGACATCCTCGTCTTCCCCGGCGGCATAGGCACTCGCACACTGATCCACGACGAGGCCGTGCTGGAATGGGTGCGGCACGCCCACATCTCCACCCGCTTCACCACGTCGGTGTGCACCGGTTCAGCTGGTGCTGGCCGCGGCCGGATTGTTGGAGGGCCTCACCGCCACCACGCACTGGTCCTGTATGGACCTCTTGGCCGACTACGGCGCCGCTCCCACCTCCGAGCGCGTGGTGGAACACCTCGAACAACGGCTGATAACCGCTGCTGGAGTGTCCAGTGGCATCGACATGGCGCTGCGCCTCGTGGAGTTACTGGTCGACAGCACGGCGGCTAAAGCGGCCCAACTCATGATTGAGTACGACCCCCAGCCACCGTTCGACTGCGGCTCGGTGGCCAAGTCTGATGAAGTCGTCATGGCCAGGGTCATTGAGTACGCCGGGAGCCCGCAGCTGATGCTCGAACTCAAGCCAGAGTGCGAGGGCTGTCAAAAGGTGCTCCCCGCCGACTCGACCGATGCCCGTATCTGCAGCTTCGAATGCACCTTCTGTGCTGATTGCGTCGAGCACGAGCTGCACGGCGTGTGCCCCAACTGCGGGGGCGGGTTCGAGCGGCGGCCGCGGCGGGTGCCTGCCGGTTCCTAAGCCTCGGCCCTCGCCGCGTTGGTCCCGGCGAATCGACCGAACATCGTGCTGTCGCCAATAGAGAGTCCGCTGGCGTAGCCGAAGGCGCACACGCCCGAGGTGGTCCGTCCGGCAGCGAAGAGGCCCGAGATGGGGTCGCCGCCGATGCCGAGCACGGCGCCATCCACCGTGGTGGCCAGACCGCCCAGGGTGAAGGGGGCGTAAGGGGCCGGTCCTACTCGGAGGTCGAAGGCCCCGAGCGGTGGCACCAACGGGCGCACCCACTGCGCGCCCTTGTGGAAGAGCGGATCCTCGCCCTTGACGGCGTGACGGTTGTACAGCTCGACGGTGGACTCGAGCGATCCGGCTGGCAGTCCCATCTCTGACTCAAGTTGGCCGGCCGTCTCGCACACCCACGTGGCGGCCAATCCCATCCAGTTGACCTCGTAGGCCGCCTCGTCGATCACCAGGTAGGCCTCGCCATCCTGGCTGTACAAGCCCGATTGGCCCACCCGTCCCATGTAGGTGTCCTCGTTTATGAAGCGCTGGCCCTGGCCGTTGACCAGGATGCCGTGGATCAACGTCCGCGGCGGCGTGAGCGGGAGCGACACCTCGCCGGCGTACATGTTGCGCACCGAGGCACCGACGGCCTGGGCCATGCGGATCCCCCGCCCGTCGTCGCCTTCCGTCCCCACCTTGAACGAGCCCCGCACCAGCGGCGGGCAATGTTGGCGCAACATGTCGTCGTTGAAGATGAAGCCACCGGCGGTGAGCACCACGCCGCGACGGGCCCGCAGCGACACCGTCTCGCCGAATCGTTGGGCCTGTACCCCGACCACCCGGCCGTCATCGACCACGAGGCGATCGACCCGGGTGTCGTAGGAGACCCGCGCTCCGGCGTCGGTGGCGGCCGTGGCCAGATGCTGCATCAGCAGCCATCCGGTCGAGCGCTTGGTCTTGGCCAAATGCCCACGGGGGGCGGGGCGGGCGATCTCGTTGAACGGGTAGGCGTCCTCCCCTCCCGAATAGACCAACCCTTCGACGCCGTCGGGAGCCATGCTGGTGTCGGCGCAGAAGCTCGGGATCGAACGGCACGCCGCGGTGCCACCAACCAGTCGAAGTGACTAAGGCTCTCCTCGCAGTACCGGGCGATCTTCACCTCGTCGGGATCAGGACCGCAGGCCGCCATCATGTAGCGGTACATGTCGTCGATGCTGTCCTCGAACCCACAGGCCCTCTGGATCGGCGTCCCGCCACCGAGGTACACGATGCCCTCAGCCAGGGCAGCCGCACCCCCGTACCCGCCGGCCCGCTCTGTCACGAGGACGTCCGCTCCAGCCGTCGCCGCCGTGAAGGCAGCGGACGTCCCGGCGGCACCGAAGCCAACGACGAGGACATCGGCAGCGTCGTCCCACCTGGAGATCTCGCCGGCATCGCACGGCGTTACGTCATTCGGATCCATCATCCCCTCATCAAATCGAAGTCGGGCCGACGGTATCGGACAACTCCCGGGCTCGGGTGAAGACTGCATCGAACATGGGCTCGGTGAGCACCCCAGTGAAGGTGTTCTGCTGGCTCGGATGGTACGAGCACAACAACGTGCGCCCGTCCGGCATGCCGTACTCGGCCAGGTGACCAAATTTGGGTCGTGGCTTGAGCTTCAACACCCCGGCAATGGCCTGGCAGGCGAGCTGGCCCAAGGCCACCAGCACGGTAGCCCGTGTCAGCAGGGGTAACTCGCGCACCAGGTATGTGGCACAAGCCGCCCGCTCGCTCGGGTCCGGCTTGTTGGCCGGTGGTGCGCAGTGCACGGCGGCCGTGATGTACACGTCGCGCGAGTTCCAGTCCGTCGTCCCGGCTGGTGCTCGTGGGCTGGGAGGCATAGCCGGCCCGGTACAACGCCGCGAAGAGCCAGTCTCCGGATCGATCGCCGGTAAACATGCGACCCGTCCGGTTGGCGCCGTGCGCCGCTGGAGCGAGACCCACAATGACCAATCGGGCCTCAGGGTCGCCGAATCCCGGAACGGGCCGGCCCCAGTAGGTCTGACCAGCGAAAGAGGCCCGGGGCGCCGCTGCCACCTCTTCTCGCCAGGCCACCAGTCGAGGGCAGCTCCGGCATTGGGCCACCTCTCGCTGCAGATCGGCCAGGGAGCACCCCTCAGCCCGGTTCGACCCCATGACCCAGAGCGTACGATGAGTGCCCGTGCCTGTTTCCGCTTCTCGATCCGCGTCCAGCCGCCAGGCTGCGAACCGAAAGCCGCCTGCGCCCACTGTGGTGCTGCTGGTGCGCCACGGCACCACTCCGACCACCGGCAAAATGCTTCCCGGCCGTGCCCCAGGTCTGCACCTGGCCGAAAAGGGGCGCCAGCAGGCTGCGGCCGCCGCCGAACGCATCGCCGACATGGCCAAGCCGCCGACGGCCATCTACGCCTCTCCGCTGGAGCGCACCCGCGAGACGGCGGCGCCCATTGCCTCGGCCTTGAAGCTGCGGGTGCGCACGCTCGCACGGGCTGATTGGAGGCCGACGTCGGCGACTGGACCGAGAAGCCCCTGGCCAAGCTCTACAAGACCAAGGAATGGCCGACCGTGCAGCGCTGGCCCAGCGGGTTCCGCTTTCCCGGGGGTGAGTCCTTCTGCCGAAATGTCGACCCGTAGCATGGACGCCGTGCTGGAACTCGTGGCCAGCCATCCCGGTGAGACCATCGTGGCCGTGTCCCACGCCGACCCCATCAAGGCCATCGTGGCCGCGGCGGCCGGCGTCCCCCTCGACTTGATGCAGCGGATCGTCATCTCGCCCTGCTCCATTTCGGCGCTGCTGTTCCCCGCGGGCGGGCCGGCCGTGCTCTGCGTGAACTCCACCGGGACTCTGAGCGAATTGGTGCTGTCATGACGCGACGAAGTGGACTACGACGCGCCCGACCACTGCACCGTCGGCGTCATCGGCGAGGTTGGCAACCGCCTCTTCCTCTTCTACTGCCGGCAGGGCCTGGACGAGACCACGGTCAAGGTGGAGAAACAGCAGGTTGCCGTGTTGGCCGAGGTACCTCGGGCCGGATCGTCAAGGAGCTCGAACCGACCCGGGCACTTGCCCGACGACTTGAGGTTCGACGGCACTGAGGACTCCGAATGGGTGGTGGGCACCATCGGCGTCTCCTACGACGAGGAGATCGACCGGGTCGTCGTGGTGCTCGAAGAGGTCGCCGTCGACGAAGAGGAAGAGGAGGACGAGAGCGGCCACGTGCTCCGGGCCGCCCTTAGCCGCGAACAGGCTGCCGCCTTCGCCATTCACGCCACCCGACTGGTCGAAGCTGGTCGACCCGCCTTGCCCACTGTGCGCTCTCCCGCTCGATCCGTCCGGTCACTCCTGCCCCCGGACGAACGGGCACCGACCACCGGTCACCTGATCGCGCCATGGCGGACGACACCGTGGCGGACATCCTCACTGCAAGGTGAGATGGAGGTGCACGGCAGGATTGCCGGGAGCTCCAACGCCACGCTGCTGGTGACCTGCCGCCTCGGGACCGACGAGCTGCTGGCCGTGTACAAGCCAGAGCAGGGAGAACGCCCACTCTGGGACTTCCCCGGTGGCCTGTACCGCCGTGAGGTCGCCGCCTACCAATTGTCCGAGGCGCTCGGTTGGGGACTGGTGCCCGAGACGGTCCTGCGGACCGAGGGACCGTTTGGCGTGGGATCAGTACAGCGCTTCGTGCACGAGGACGGCACATCGCACTACTTCACCTTGCGCGATGACCCGCAATGGCATCCAACCATGCAGCTGCTGTGCGCCTTCGATGTGGTGGCCAACAATGCGGACCGCAAAAGCGGACACGTCCTGTTGGCCGAGAACCGCCTTTGGGCCATCGACAACGGCTTGTGCTTCAACGAGCACGACAAGCTGCGCACCGTCATCTGGGATTTCGGCGGCCAACCCCTTGAGTCCGAGGTGACCGACGCCCTTGAGCGATTGGGCACCGGCGCTCCCCCGGCCTCGTTGTGCGAGTTTCTGACCCCAGCTGAGGTAGCCGCCACCCAGGACCGTGCTTCGTGGCTGGCCAACCTCTGCGCCCTCCCCGAACTGGACGACGACGCCGACTGGCCGCCCTATCCGTGGCCGTTGGTCTGATGGACTCCGGAGCTCCAAAGTGCACATAAGCCCGTACATCGTGTTGGGGAGTGCCATTGTCGGCTTCCTCGTGGGTGTGACCGGTGCCGGTGGCGGCGCCCTCATGACACCCATGCTGATCCTGCTGTTCGGGGTCAAGCCGTCGACGGCAATTTCCAGTGACCTGGTGGCCGCCGTTGTCATGCGACCCATCGGCGCAGCGGTACACATGGCTCAGAAAACCGTGAATTTCACGCTGGTGGGATGGATGGTGTTGGGCTCGGTACCCATGGCCTTCCTTGGTGCCTACGTCCTCCATGTGATGGGTAACTCGACGATGGCGCAATCAAATGTCGAACGAACGCTGGGCGCTGCCCTGCTTTTGGGTGCCGCCGCCATGGTGCTGCGCTATGCGCTGGACCGACGGTCAGGACAGCACCGACTCGGTGAGATCGGCCACCTGGCGATACATCCGGTGCGCACGGTCGGCATCGGGATGATCGGCGGATTCGTGGTGGGCATGACGTCGGTGGGTTCGGGCTCGCTCATGATTGTGCTTTTGCTTTTCCTCTACCCCACCATCGGCGCCAGCCAATTGGTGGGCACCGACTTGACTCAAGCTGTGCCCTTGACCTTGGCCGCGGCCCTCGGAGCACTGGCCTTCGGACACGTGGAACTTGGGGTGACACTGTCCCTGGTCATCGGGAGTGTGCCGGCAGTACTGGTGGGCGCCCTCTTCTCGTCTCGAGCACCGGACCGATTAATTCGCCCCGTCATCACCTTCGTGATTTTTGCCTCAGGCCTCAAGTACGCCGGGCTCAGCACCACGGCACTGGGCTGGGTGCTTTGCGGCACCCTCCTCCTCGGTGGGCTGGTGTGGGTGGTCAATGCCAAACCATGGCATCCAGTCGCTGAGACACCCAGGGATTCCTGACTTACGGCAGGTCGAACTGGAGTGGACCTCGTAGGTAGTTCAACACCAACTGCGAGAGCACTTCCCCACCGGCCGGCGTGAGATGAGTGCCGTCCGGCGTACGCACGTTGACGGCCTGCCCCGAGGCATTGGTGATGAAGGGGGTATAGGTCCCCTGCGCCGTGCCCAACAGCGTCCAGCAGCTCAGGAAGTGCACCGGAGGGTGCGCCACGGTGGACTGCTGTTGGTCGAGCGTATTGATGTCGGACATCTCAGACGACAGGGTCGGGCTCTGCATCGGGGGCATCCCCACCCAAATCACCGTGGCACCATCGCTCTGGGCAATCTGCATGAACGCTGCCACCCGCGCCGCGTACATCGGGTTCCACCTACTGGAGGCGAACGGAACGTCGGGCGGACCCAGGAAGTCCTGAGGATCATTGGCGCCCATCATGATCACCACGACTTGGGGCCGTATGGACGTCATGTCGGACTGAAGTTCGACCGGCCAGTTGAAGTAGTCGGGCCGGGTCAGACCCGTGCTCTCCCGACCATCGAGCGTTGCTTGGACCACACCGGTGTTGGTCAGGTCGTTCTGCAACGGACCACCCATGTCGATGCCCAACGAGTCCCCGACAATCAGGACACGCAATTTGTTGGCGGCATTCGGATGGGTCAAAGCGAGTGGCGGGCTGGGAGGTCCTCCAATCGGCACGAACGGAAGCGGCGACAACACGGGCGGCGTGAGGTGATGATGCAGGGGACCGATCAACACTGCAGCGGCGCCGTCGCCCGGTCGATTTCCAGTTCGCCCGGTGAGCGCATCGGTCTCCGACACGATGTGCGACAGCTGCAGGGCGCGGCTGGTGGCGGCGATGGGGCCAAGCAGATCGAGCGCGACCGTGCGCCGTGTGCCAATGGGCGACACCTGAGCGTTGTGTTGCAAGGTGGGGGCGGATAACACGAGCCAGAGTGCGAAGGCACAAACGCACACACCGAGCACGCGCTTCCAGCCGGTCCTCTGCCTCTCCACCTCGGGCGGATCAGCAAACACCTCGGCCCGCGGCACGTCGGTGGGGGTGGACTCGTCGTGGGCCATCAGAACCGGTAGTAGATGAAGGGAGCCACGCCGGCCGGACCGAATGTGGTGACCCCAAGGAGGATGCATCCCAACACACCCACTTGCACGGCGGCCCGTTGGCGCGCGAACAGGCTCTGGAGTCGATCAACGCTGAATGTCGGCACGAACTGCGAAGCGATGGTGCCCACCACCACCAGCACTAGGAGGGGGGTGACCAGGGGCGAGGCTTGACCCCAACCACTGAACAGGCGACCCAGGACCGCTAGCGCTTCCGAAATGCCGCTCGAGTTGAAGAACACCCAGCCCAGGCATACAAACTGGAAGGTCAGGAAGCGCTGGACCCACACGCGCACGGGCCCCTCGGCTATTTCGGGCAGTCCTCGGCGCACCCGAGAACGGCGCCGCACATGACCCACCCCTTGCCCTGTCCCGTGCAGCGCCCCCCACACCACGAAGGTCCAGGCGGCACCGTGCCAGAGCCCTCCCAAAATCATGGTGATCATGATGTTCCGCACCGTTTTGGCCTCGGACTCGCTGTTTCCGCCGAGCGGGATGTAGAGGTAGTCCCGCAGCCAACGGGACAGCGTGATATGCCACCGCCGCCAGAAATCCTGCAGATTGCGCGCCGTGTACGGCGCGTTGAAGTTGACGGGGAATCGAATGCCCAAGAGAAGTGCCAAACCGATGGCGATGTCGGTGTAGCCGCTGAAGTCGCAATAGATCTGCACGGCGTAGCCCCACGCCCCGAAGATGGACTCGAGGGCCGAGTGCTGGGCCGGAGCAGTGAATACCGGGGTCACGATGGCGCTCGAGACGTAGGACGAGATCACGACCTTCTTGAAAAGGCCGGCCATAATCAGCCACAGGGCGCGGGAATAGTCGATGTTGTTGGGATCGCGCCGGTGGCGAATCTGCGGCAGCAACTCGTTACCGCGCACAATTGGACCGGCCAGGAGATGAGGAAAGAACGACAGGTAGAGCGCCACGTCGAGCGGCCGAGCCGGTTCAAGTTGGCGTCGGTAGATATCGATGACGTAGCTCAGCGCCATGAAGGTGAAGAACGAGATAGCAATGGGCAGACCCACCTGCATGAGGGGAAGGAGCCGCCCCAGTCCAATGGCGTGGGTCACGTTGTCGACGTTGACCGAGACGAACCCGTAGTACTTGAACCAGCCCAGCAGCCCGAGCAGTGCAGCGCAGGAGAGCCCCATGCACCATCGCCGCGAGCGCTCCGTGCGCGCCGACGAAGTGATTTCACCTCCGATGAGAGCAATCACGGTCGTGCTCAGCAACAGGAGGCAGTAGCTCCAGCCCACCCAGCCGTAAAAGAAGTAGCTCAGGCCGATCATCGCGACCTTCCACGCCCCCGAGTAGGGGTTGAGGAGCCAGTTCACCGAAAAGGCGACGGCAAAGAAGATGGCGAAGTCGAAAGTGGGAAAGAGCATGGCGCGAGATCAGAAGACAGCGCCGAATGTACTGCCGCTCAACCGGTTCGACGGAACACCCGTATGTGACGTGGCGCGCTGGATCCCGCGGATCCACCGCGAGTGGGACTACCCCTTGGCTTTGAGCGCCTCGATCAATGCCGGGAGCACCTTGTGGACATCACCCACAATGCCGAGATCGGCCACTGAGAAGATGGGCGCCTCTTGATCCTTGTTGATGGCGATGATGTTCTTAGAACCCTTCATGCCGACCAGGTGCTGGGTGGCGCCGCTGATGCCGCACGCCACGTACACGGTTGGCTTCACCGTCTTGCCGGTCTGACCCACTTGGTGTGAGTAGGGCACCCAGCCAGCGTCAACGATGGCTCGGCTGGCGCCGGCCGCACCCTTGAGCAGCTTGGCCAGTTCCTCGATGAGCGCGTAGTTGGCAGCCTCGCCGAGGCCGCGTCCGCCGGACACCACGACAGACGCCTCGTCCAGCTTGGGCCCACTGCGCTCCTCGACGTGGCGCTCGACGATCTTGGCCGCGTTGGAAGCACCGGCGTCAGGCGCCGCCGCGGCCACGACCGAGGCCGCAGCGCCGCCACCCGACTCGGCCGCAAACGACTTGGCCCGGATGACAAAGATGCCGGGGCCGTCGCCCGTGAACTTGGCGGTCACGGTGAGGCTGCCGCCAAAGAGGGGATGCTGGCTCGACAGGCTGTCGCCCGCCACCAGGCCGGTGACATTGGTGAGTACCGGCTTGTCGAGCTTGGCCGACAGGCGTCCAGCAATGTCGCGTCCGTCGTAGGTGGCCGGGATGAGGATGGCGTCCGGCGCATTGCCACCCGTGATGAGGGCCGCCATGGCCGAAGCCACTGGCACGCCGGGCAGCGCTCCACCGAGGTCACCCACGTCGTAGACCGTCGTGGCGCCGAACTCACCGAGTGCGGCGGCCATGGAGGCGGTTTCGCTGCCCCAGGCCACGGCCTCGACGGTGGAGGCCACCGCGCGCGCCTCGGTCAACAATTCCAGGGTCACTGGAGTTGGACCGGAGTCCCCCGCTTCGGCCAGCACCCACACCTTGTTGATCGCCATCTCAGATCACCTTCAGTTGCTCGAGGAAGGCCACGACGCGTTGTGCGCCATCGCCCTCGTCCACCACGATCTCACCGGCCGAGCGCGACTCGGCTGCGGTCACGTCAGTGATTTCCTGACCACTGCCCGCCTTGCCCACCTGTGAAGCATCGATGCCGAGGTCGGCCACGGTCACCTGATCGACCGGCTTGGACTTGGCCGCCATGATGCCCTTGAAGGACGGATAGCGAGGCTCGACCACACCGGCCGTCACCGTGACGACGGCGGGCAGCGGGCAGGTCACCTCGTCGTAACCGGCTTCGGTCTGGCGCTCCACCTTGACCGAATTGCCGTCCACGGCGATCGACTTGGCGAAGGTCACCGACGGCAATCCCATCAGTTCGGCCACCTGCACCGGCAGCGTGCCGGTGTACCCGTCGCTGGACTCGGTGGCCATAACGATCAGATCGGGGTTGGCCCGCGCTATGGCGGCGGCCAACACCTTGGCCGTCCCCAGCGCATCACTGCCGGCGAGGGCATCGTCACTGATCAGGATGGCGTCGGCAGCGCCCATGGCGAGTCCGGTACGAAGGCCGGACGTCTCACCGCCGGGGGCCATAGAGACCAGGGTGACCTTGTCGCCCTCACCTCCGGCCAGCTGCAGCGCCATTTCGACCCCGTAGTTATCGGAGTCATCCATGATCAGTTTTCCAGTGCGGACGAGGGTATTGGACCCGGGATCGAGGGCAGCCGGAGCGGCCGGATCGGGGATCTGCTTCACACAGACAACGACGTTCATGGCCGATCATCTTTGACGAAAGAGCCGCCCTCTCGCCATTCCGCAGCGTCAGAGGTCATTTTGGGGCTGTTTTCAGCCGCCAGCCCGAGCGATGGCCAGTGCTTCCGACACGACGTCGGTGATCACCGTGTCCACCCCCATCTCCACGAAGGCGGTCAGATCATGTGGGGCATTGACGGTCCAGACGTTGACGGCCAGGCCCAGCCCATGCGCCTGTTCGACCAGGGCCGGTGTGACATGGGAAACGAAGGGGTGAACGGCCTTCCATCCTGCGTCGACTGCCGCCTCTAGCCCCGCCTCTGGCTCGGTCTGGAATCCCCACAGTGCACCCAGCGCCAGTTGGCCGTCCGCCACTTGGACGGCGTGGAGGGTGCTGACCTGGAAGGACGAGACAATGACTCGGCTGGTCCAGCCTGCGTCAGCGATCACCGATGCCGTGACTGCCGCCACCGATTCGGTGGGGTCATAGCCGGGATCACGGGGGTCGTTCTTGATCTCGACATTGACGACCATGCCTTCGCACACCGACAGGGCGTCCGCCAGCAGAGGCACGTGGGACGGGAGCTCGGCCACGGTCAGCGCAGCGACTGGTCCCAAGGCGGCCACGAGGGCATCGTGGTGAACGGCCAGGGCCCCGTCAGCGGTGAGGCGCACGTCCAGCTCAACCCCGTCGGCACCCAGCCGGCGAGCCTCGGCAAAGGCCTCGAGGGTGTTCTCTGTGAACCCTTGCGTGCAGCCACGGTGGGCAAAGACGGCGGTCATCGCTCCCATTGTCCCAGCCTGTCGGCCCTATTGCCGCCCTGAACCGAATTTTCAGAAAACTGCTTGCCACTGCCCCGACCCTCCATTACCCTTTTCTCGTCAATCCCTTCTCCATGACGGACACCAATATGGGTCCGAACATGTGAAAAGGATCACAAACGAGGGTGGAGGCACTCCCGATGGCGCTCATGTGGAACCGCACAGTGGACTGGGACGCCGACGACTGGCGTCGCGCCGCAGCTTGTCGCAACACTGAACCTGATCTGTTCTTTCCCGTCGGCACCACCGGCCCGGCCATCGATCAAATCGATGCCGCCAAAGGTGTCTGCCGTTCATGCGAGGCCATCGAGCCCTGCTTGGACTTCGCGTTGGCTACCAACCAGGAGTCCGGCGTGTGGGGCGGCACCTCAGAAGAGGAGCGCCGCAAGCTGCGCAAGGCGTGGCTGGCCGCCCGCCGCTCCCAGCGCACTTTTTGACTCAGTGCAGCCCCTAGCACGGGGCGCGCACCGGGACCGATATGACCACCGTGGTCCCGCCACCTTCTGAGGCGGGCAGCGCTGTCATGGCGATGCGACCCTCCAATTGACTCACCACCAGGTCGCGCACAATTGAGAGCCCGAGGCTGGTGGTCTTTTCAATGTCGAATCCCTGCGGCAGCCCTACGCCGTCGTCGCGCACGGTGACGGTGAGGTCGGAGCCGTCGTTCAACAGCGTCACGTCCACGTGGCCTACTGGGGCGTAGCCGGCCGATCCCCCTGCCCCTTCGAGCCCGGCGGCGCCGTCCTGGCCTCCGACCGACTCCGGGTCGAACGCATGTTCCACGGCGTTCTGCAGTAGTTCGGCCAGGCCGACAGCTAACGGCGTCGCCACGTCGGCCGTGACCTCACCCAGATCGCCATTGGTGGTGATGACGATGGGTTGGGAGGAAACCACTGAGTCCTCGGCCATCTGAATTAGCGAGCCCACAATCTCGGCAAAGGGCACCTGGTCGCTCGGATCGCGCGAGAGGATCTCGTGCACCAAGGCGATGGAGCGCACTCGGCGCTCGGCTTCGTGCAATGCCACCCGGGCAGCGCGCTCGTCCACCCGACGAGCCTGCAGGCTTAACAATGACGAAATTGTCTGCAGGTTGTTCTTGACCCGGTGGTGCACCTCGCGGATGGCAGCGTCCTTGGACAGCAAAAGCCGGTCCAGCCGGCGGACGTCAGTGACGTCGCGTAGCAGGATCATGGCGCCTGTCACGACGTCGTGGGAGAGCATCGGGATGCAGTGCACGAGAACGATGACGTCGGGTCGCCGCTCCACCTCCTCCACCACCGGTCGCCCGTTGGCCAGCGCCCACTCCACCGCAGTGGCCTCAATGTCGAGATCCCCGAAACGGCGACCTTCAGGTGCGGTGTAGATGCCCATCCGGTGGAAGGCGTTCATGGCATTGGGGGAGGCGAACTCCACTCTGCCGTCGGCGTCGACGACGACGACCCCGTCACCGACCCGCGGTGCCTCCTCGGTGCCGATGTCCTCGTCGGGATAGGGAAAGGCGGACTGAGCGATCATGTCGGCCAACCGCCCGAAGACGTCGAGATATGTCCGCTCATACATGCTGGTCGGACCCTTGAGTGGCGCCAGTGACACCCGAAGCAGCACGCCGATGACCTTGCCGCCGAAACGGACAGGGATGGTCTCCACCGGCACCTGTTCGCCCAGTACCGCGTGGTGAATGCTGCCCCGGACAATCTCGCCACTATGCAAACAGCTGGCGGCCAGCGCCCACTGCGTCTCGTTGACGGTTTGGCCCACCAGGTCCTGATCCACCAGGGTGGGGCGATTGTTCGGCCGCATCTGACCCAGCACCACCAGCTCTGGGTCATGCGACCGATACCCTTCGCCGGCCGTGACCGGCACCAGCAAGAGGAGATCGGAGAAGGAGAGGTCAGCCAGCACGCTCCAGCTGCCAAGCAGCCGCTGCAGATGCCCGAGCTCGTCGGGTTGCAGCCCCGTATGGGTCTGCGCCAGCTCAGCCGGTGTGGGCATGCCTCAATCCTGGCCGCGATCGGGAGCCGGTGGGCTTCCCACTGGCACCCGGTGCGGGACGCGGGCGCGATACCCCTGCAGGGAATCGACGCCGACTGAGGCCAGGATGTCCCGCAGCGCGTCGGCCTGATCTGCGACCTGTTCCAAGCGATGGGCGTCCGACGCCGTGGTCAGCGCCACCCCGCGGTCGGCAAAGCGCTGCAGCAGTGGTAGCGCCGGGTACTGCTCGCCGATGGGCTTGCGCCAACCGGCCGACGACAGCTCAGCCGCCATACCTGAAGAGGCTGCCGCTTCGGCCATTCGGTCCCACCATTCGTCCGGGCAGTTCGGTACGTGCCCGGCCACCTTGATCAGGTCGGGATGGGCCAGCACATCACATGCTCCCGATGCGGCCAGCTCTTCGAGGGCGCAGGTGTAGCCCTCCCAGCATTCGTCCACCGTTCGGGCTGACCATTCGGCCATTTGCACCGGTACGTCAATGTCGTCGAAGCGCCAGGCGCCCAACCAGTGGATGGATCCGAGCAAGACATCAAAGGGGTAGCCCGCTAACAGATCGGCCACCTTGTCCATCTGACCCTCGTAGTAATCGACCTCGAGTCCAATGACCACTGGAAGCCCGGCGTCTTTGGCCGCCTGGGCCAACGATACGTAGGCCTCGAGATCGGACGTGGCGTGAAACTCCCAATAGTCGGCCATCGACTCCTGCAATTGCGGCGCGATGCGGTCGTCCCGCCAAAAGCCGCCAAGCAGCGACTCCGCTTGGCGAAAGCGAAAGAGGTGTTCGGTGATCGCCAGCTCATGCACACCTTGGGCCTGTGCCCGCTCGCAGTACGCGGCCAGCTGCTCAATGGTGAGGGGCGTCTCCCGATCGCTGTGCGGCCAGAGGTGGAGGTGGTAGTCGAGCACGAAGCGCGGATCAGCCGGCCCGCCGGACCAGCGTTACGCCGTCCCGAATGGTGGTCAGGACGCAGACCACACGCCCGTCGTTGACCAATTTGTCGTTGAGTGCCCGAATGGCCACGGCCGCGTCGTTGCGATCTTCGGCACTGTCGAGCACGGCGCCGGCCTGGAGCGTGTTGTCGATCACGATCAACCCATGCTGGGCCAGTTTGGGCAGCACCGCCTCGAAGTAGGCGTCGTAGCTCACTTTGTCGGCATCAATGAAGACCAGGTCAAATGGACCGTTCAATGCGGCCAGCGACTCGAGCGCTGGACCTTCCACCACGCTGACGACACTTTCGAGGCCGGCGGCGGCGATGTTCCCCCGGGCCGTCGTGGCATGGTGGGCGTCGACCTCGAGCGAAATGATGGAACCGCGCATGGGCAGCCCTGCTGCCATGGCAATGGACGAATAGCCGGTGAACGTCCCAATTTCCAGGACACTGGTGGCCTGGGTGGCGAAGACGAGGAGCTCAAGGAAGCGGCCTTCCTGGCGTCCCACCATCATCCCCCAGGCGGGGAACTCCTCACGAGTGGACGCATCCACCGCGGCCAGGTGGGGCGATGGCTCGGTGGAGTGGGTCTCGGCGTATTGCAACACCTCGGGGTCGATCAGTGGTCCCATGCCTGCATGGTACGCGTCCTGCCTCAGTCCCAGACTTGAGCGCCCAGGTTGAGCAATCCCCCCATATCGAAGATATCGGCGTCGAAGAAGGGCACCGTGACCAGAATGTCCGGTGCGCCGCGCAGCTCGGCCTGCTGCTCGGCCTCGCGCCGAGCCACCACGCTGAAGTTCAAGAAGCTTTCTGCCACCTCTTGGAGCACCCGACCGGCCAGGACCGGATCGTCGGTCAGCCCGTCAGCCAACGCCGGGCCGTTGTCGGTCATCGACTGCGCCAACTTGGCCGTCTTGGTGCTGCGCAGGTAATCGGGCAGCACCTTGTTCAAGACGATGGCACCAAGGTGAAGCTTGCGTGCCGTCAGCTCGTCCGAGAAGAACTCCGCCTCTCGCAAAGGGGTCGCCTCCAACGTGGAGATCACAATGAAGGTGGTGCGCCGGTCCGACAACAGACGCGTCACCGCGTTGGAACGCTCGACGAAGCCCTCGTACATGGACTGGAAGAGGATGAAGAACTCGGAGATGTCAGCCAGGAACTGAGTGCCCAGAATGCGATCGGCCACCTGGTAGAAAGGCTTGGTCGCCACATTCACCAGTTTCGAACGGTAGGGCACGATCAACCAGCGCAGCAGCCGCGACGAGAAGAAGTCGGCCATGCGAGCCGGCGCATCGAGGAAATCCAGCGCATTTCGGGTGGGGGGTGTGTCCACCACGATGAGGTCGTACTTGCCCTCGGAGTGAATTTCGAACACCCGTTCCATGGCGATGTAATCGTGCGACTGGACGAATCGGCCAGAAATGTTTTGGTAGAGCGGATTGGCCAAAATCTGCTCGCGCGTTGTTTCATCGGGTGCGTGACGTCGGATGAGGTCGTCCCAGCTCTGTTTGGTATCGAGCATGGCGGCCCACAGCTCCCCGCGTGGAGTAACGCCGGCGCGCTTGAAGACTTCGTCCTCCACCCGTACCTCTTCGTTACCGATGCCCTTGAGACCGAGGGCGTCGGCAAGGCGTTTCGCTGGATCGACGGTCAACACCAACACCCGACCGCCATGCTCCGCCGCGGCCATGGCCGCCAGTGAGGCTGCGGTGGTGGTCTTGCCCACGCCACCTGGGCCGCAGGCGATGACGATCTCCTTGGCCGACAGCAACTGGGCGATGTGCTTGGGCGTGGCCTCCTGACGCGGCGTCATCACAACCCCAACTCCTCGCCCAGGGACTGCGCCACTTGCTTGGTGGTGCGCATCCCGTGCGTGCGAGAGAACAGATACGGCAAGAGCAGGACGGGCACCTCTTGGGGTAAGCCGCCTTGCAGGCGCTGCAAATGGCCGGCCCTGGTACGGCGCATGGTCACGGCCAGTCGGGCCGCCTCCAGCACAGGGGCCACAGTGCCGCCAGCCCGGCCAGAAATGACGGCTTCGTTCTCGGGCTGGCGCAGCTGCTCGAACATCTCTTCCTCTCGCTGGCCGAAAAGTTCGGGGAGGACCCGGTTGACCACGACGGCCGAGAGGCGCACGGTGGTCTCTTCCTTGACGCGATCGACTAGTTCGAGCGTCTCATTGACGGGCATCTCCTCGGGGGTGGTGACGGCCACCAGACCCGTCTTCTGCGGATCAGAAAGGATCTCGAGCATCCAGTCGGTTTGACTCCGGATGAGGCCGACCTTGACCAGATCGTTGATGGCCTGGGGCGCAGCCAGCTGACCGATGATGTGGCCACTGGCCGGGGCGTCGACCACAACCAGGTCGTAGTGATGCTCCCGCACCTCGTAACAGAGCTTGCCCACCGTGAGGATCTCGCGCACACCCGGTGCCGCAGTGGCGACGAAGTCGAAGGCCTTGGCCAAGGGGCCGATGCGTCCCACAATGGGGATGCGGAGATGCAGTTTGAGGTACTCGCGCAGCGACGCCTCGGTGTCCATCGACATAGATGAGACGCCGGGGGCAATCTCCTTGGGCACGAAGCCCGTCGCTGAGGCCTCGAAGAGGCCGGCCAGATCACCCTTGGCGTCGACCTCGCAAGCCAGCACCTTCTTGCCGTGCTCGGCTGCCAGTTGAGCCAGCGCGGCGGCCACGGTCGTCTTGCCGACGCCACCCTTGCCGGTGACGAACACCAATTTGAGTTGAAGAAGATCAGGTGCCTCTGCGGTCACCGTCCCTGCCTGCCCAGGTCAGGGTGCGCCGAAACCAACACGACGCTCCGATGTGGGCGCGCCCACCTCCACGTAGGCCACCTTGGCCACCGGGACACCGACCTTGCGGCCCTTGCGGTCCGTCAGCCACAACACGCCATCGCCACTCTTGAGCAACTTTTCGATCTCGGCCACCACTTTGTCGCGGTCGGCGTCATCCTTCAGCTCCACCTCCAGCTCCTTGGGGGTCTGGATGATCCCGATGCGCACGTCCACCTGGTCTGACTCCTCTCGTGAGCCTCTCTTTCGAGGCCTGCGGGCAGTAGGACGTTACAGGCATGGGGCAGACTGCTCTTCATGGGTGATGTGCCACAGCCCGCCGCGTCCGAGCGCAGCCTGCGCTGGGCTTCCACCATGGCGGGCTATTCGGGACCGGTCCGGCTGGCCCACGCCGATTCTCACGCCCGTATCGACCGTGGCCCGTCGACACCAACTGTGGAGGCGGAGACCTCGCCCTTCGGTCGAGAGGCCAGAGAGGCATCGGAAGAAGGGCTGCTGGCTGCTGGCGCCACTCGAGCCCGAGGCGGCGGAGATCGAGCGGTGCCGGAGGAGCCGGACCCTTGGCGCACCTGTTTCGAACGCGACCGCGATCGCATCCTGCACGCCACGTCCTTCCGCCGCCTGTCGGGCAAGACGCAGGTCTTCGTCTTTCCCCAGGACCATCAGCGCACCCGGCTCACCCACGCGCTCGAGGTGGCCCAAGTCGCCACCGCCATGGCCCGCGCCTGCCGCCTCAATGTGGCGCTGACCGAGGCCATTGCGCTCGGCCACGACTGCGGGCACGGACCGGGTGGCCATGCCAGTGAAGATGCGCTCGATCCATTTCTGCCCGGTGGCTTCGACCACGCGCCCTGGGGGGCGCACGTCTCACTGGCTTCGCTGAATCTGTGCGCCGCCACGGTCGACGGCATCGCCAATCACAGCTGGTCGCGTCCTGCCCCCGGCACCCCTGAGGGCGAGGTGGTGAGTTGGGCCGACCGGGTGGCCTACGTGTGCCACGACTGGGAGGATGCCGTGCTCACCGGCATCGTTGCCCCCCATCAGCTACCGCTGGTCGTCCGCGAGCTCTGCGGCGAGCGCCGCAGCGCACAGTTGGACGCCTTCATTCAGGGCGTGGTCACCGCCACCTTGCGCACCGGGCAGGTGGGCATGGAGGAAGAAGCGGCCGAAGCGCTGTCCGCCTTCCGTTCGTGCAACTACGAGCGCATCTATCTTCGTTCAGCCTCGGTGGCACAGGGCGAAGCTGTCATCAGCGTCCTGCGTGCCCTGGTCGAACATTTCTCCGACCGGCCCCACCTCATTGCTGAGCAGAGCCTCGGTGTTCCCAGTGACCTGCTGGCCGGAAGCGAGGAGGCTGTGCAGGCCGCAGTGACCTATGTGGCCGGCATGACCGACCGTTTCGCCTTTCGGCAAGCCATCGCACTGCTCGGTTGGGATCCGGACAAACTTCCTTCCGGTGTGGACTCCTGATCAATTGTTCAGTGGATCGGGAAAGTTGGGCGCTCGTCGTTCGGTCAACGCTGCCACCCCTTCGGCGAAATCCGCTCCTTGCATCATGGCGCTCATGCGGGAGCTGGCCGCGTTGACCGACGACGCCACATCACCGTGCAAATCGACATAGATCTGCTGTTTGGTGGCGGCCATCGACGTCGGGGCCACCTCGGTAGCCAGCTTCCGGGCGTAGTCATACGTGACGGCAGTCAACTCCTCGGGTGGCACCACCCGATTGACCAGTCCCATCTGGGCCGCTTCATCGGAGAGGACGACTCGACTGGAGAGCAGCAGATCATTGGCCCGGGTCACACCGATCAGCCGGGGCAATAGCCACGACAGTCCATATTCGGCGGGGAGCCCGAGACGTCCGTGTGACGTGGTGAGTTTCACGCCTGACGCGGCAAACCGCAGATCGCAGTAGCAAGCCAACACCAGCCCGACACCGGCGGCCGGCCCGTTTATGGCGGCGATGATGGGTTTGGGAATCCCGAAGTGGTACGCAAAGTCCGCGTCGAACTCGGGTCGAATGCCGTAGCCCGGCTTTGCGATGTCGGCACTCACCCCGGCGTCGTAACTCCCACGTTCGACGTGCCCTTCGAGCGCCCTTGTGTCGGCACCCACGCAAAAGCCCCGCCCGTCACCGGTGACGACAATCACCCGCACGGTCGCATCGGAGGCCGCACGCGCCAGCAAGGCTCGGTACTCGGTGTGCATACGGCCCGTCCAAGCGTTGAGGCGATCAGGCCGCGACAGCGTGATGGTGGCGATGCGCTCGGCCACCTCATAGCGGGTGACCTTGAGTTGGTCGAGCTCCACTTCAGTCCAGTGTGTCGAAACGGGACGTCGCGACGCTGGCGGCATTGACGAAGGCGTCGAACTCGCGCTGCACCTCATGGGTACTGGCCAGCACGTCGAAGGCGATCGCAGCCTCCTCGTCCCGCCACAAGGTGACCACCAGCCAATCGTGCCCTCGGTGAGCGGTCGTGCGGCGCATGAAGCCCGGCTGGTTGGGCACCAACTCGGTCTGCACCCGTCGGTCCGCCTGCAGGAAAGCCGACTCGTCCGCTCCTTCCACCAGGCGGAACGTGGTGACGGCGACTACCGACACGGATTCACGCCTGCACCAAGGTGACGGGATTGCCCTCTGGATCGGTGATGCCCGCAATGGTGGGTCCGCCAGGCACGTCGAAGGGCTCGGCTGTGATGGTCCCGCCCAGCGTGACGGACGTGTCTAGTGAGGTGCGCAGGTCGGCGACCTGCACAAAAAGGGTAACGCCGGATCGGTCGCTCTGTCGGATGTGGCCTGCTGGTCCTGGTTCGGGTCCGCCGATGCCGGGGGCAATGTCCATGATGAAGCCGTCACCGATGTCCCAGTTGAAAAGTCGGCCATAGAAGGTCCTGAGCCGTGTGGGGTCCTTGGCTTCGATCTCCCAGTGGACGACCGGTCGCGCCCAATCCTGTGCCATGAACCCCCCTTGGCCTCGTGCATCGACCACGCTACTGGCGCTCGATGGGACCAACCGTCTCAACGAGACAACGTCGCCGACGGCCAGGTGATCACCGGGGAACGGGGAACCGCAATGGTGTTGGGTCGGCAGGGCTGTCCCACCAAGGTGTTGGGGGCCGGATAGCCCACCGGAGCGGGATCCGTGGACAGCAGCCCGACGACGAGAGCGGACGGATGTTCAGGCCCGCACCAAATCGTGTTGGGTGTACCGGCCAGGGCACCGAAGGTCCAGTCGCCGGTGCCACTCGGCGCGTCGATGATGAGGCGTAGGCAGGAACCCGGGCGAAAGGCGTGAGTGAATTTGTTGATCTCGACCCGCGCCTCGACGGGAACGTCGGGCTCCAGTGGCTCGAGCGCATTCAGCGTCTGTCGGTGCACCGGCCGGAGCGGTGTCGACAAAGCGGAGTCGAGGGCCCGCTGCACCACCGAGAGCCAGCCTCGTTGGACGTATTGCTCCTGTCCGTCGGGACGCACCTCGGTCAGGGTGGCTTGCACGTCGGTGTCGGGGGCCAAAGAGGAGATCCACAGATTGAGTGAGGCCGACCCTGAGAGCGTCACCGTCTGGGTGAACGGCGCCGTGGTGAAGGTAAGGGCCCCGCCGTGCAGCACGGGCACTGAGTCCCAGGTCTCCTCGCTGATTGGTCCGCCGGCTGCTCCAGTGATGGCACCGAAGATGCCGTTGTTGACGATTGGTCCGGGCAGGGCCACATAGGTCGGGCGGCCCGCCTGCGGCGCCGTCGTCTCGGTGGTGAGCAAGCCCCAAGCGCCGAGAAAGAGGGGAACCGGCTGCACTGGGATGGGCAACCTGGGCAATTCGACCACCCAGCCCGGCCGCGCCCCTTCCAACTGCTCATCGCTGGCATTGGGGGCTCCGTCCGAGGTCACATCCATCCAGAGCTGGACCTTGGGTGATTGCTCAAATCCGTTTGCGGCGCCCTGGGCGAAGTGGTCGAGAAAGGCGATGAGCTGCGTGCGGAAGCGTCGGTTGACGTAGATATCGTGCTGGCCGTTGGTGCCGACGTACCAGGTGGTGTCGGGGTTCAGGCGCTCTTGGTAGTACCCGCCCCGTGGGCCCACCTCCTCGTCCTGCCAGTCCTCCATGGAGAGCACCGGCACGTTGATCTGCCCGATCCGATCCAACAGGTTGCGCTCGGCCCAGAAGGCGTCCTCGAACGGGTGCTCGCTGGCCAGCACCGGCGAGGTCAGTTGCCCGAGCGCCAGGTTTTCCGCCAAGTTGGCCAGGCCGCGAGCATCGCCATCACTCTGCCGCGTTCTGGGCGACGTAGGTCCACGAATCCATGATGGTGGCCCACCACAAGGCGGGGAATTCCAGATTGGGCACGCCACCGGGCGCTCCGATATCGCGCAGCGCGTCGACCGCCACCATGCCCGGCGCGATGGCCACCAGGCCGTTGGGTCGTTCGGCCGCCACAAACAGCTGTGATAATCCGGCGTAGGACCAGTCGTACATGGCCACCCGTCCGGTGCACCAGGGTTGGGCCGCCGCCCATTCGACGGCCTCGGCACCGTCGGTGCCCCACCCGGAACCGAAGAGGTCGAAGGTACCCGACGAACAGCCGGTGCCTCGCATGGAGAGGCCCATCACGGCATAACCGGCTTCGAGCAGCGAAAGGTCGACGTCCTCGGACAGCCAGGTGTTGCCCTGCAGGTAGGCGCTCCCGCCAATGGTGCCCGAGTCGTAGCCGCTGTATTGCAGCGCCACCGGGAAACGCCCGGTGGCGCTGGGCAGCAACACGCTGTAGCGGAGCGCCGCGCCACCCGACACCGGGATGTATCCCCACAGGCGGCGGGACCACGGTGTGGCCGCGGCTGCGGGCGAACTGGTGGAGCCTGCGCCGATGGCGCCGGTCAGCGCGGCGGCGGCCGTACCGCCGAGCAGCGAGCGTCGCGACAGGCGGAACCCACCGTTCCATCCTGATGCCTGCGCCACGGCGGCAACCGTAGCGTCGCCTGCCTTAGTTCTCGGATCCGCCCTCGGCGGACCGGAGCGCTAGCGGAGACTCAATTCTTTGCGGTACACCCGAGCCGGTCCGAGTGCGGCCAGCTTGGCGGCGATGGCCATAAAGGCCTGTGCGGTTTCGCTGTCGGGTGCGTCAGCCACAATCGGGTGGCCATCGTCGGCACCCTGGCGCACGGCCTGGACGAGAGGGATCTGACCCAGCAGCGGCACACCCAGGTCGGCGGCCAGCGTCGAACCCCCTCCCGCTCCAAATAACTCGTAGCGGGTGCCCTCGTCACCGGTAAACCAACTCATATTCTCCACCACACCGCGCACCGACAGCTTGAGGCGACGGGCGGCAAAGGCGGAGCGCTGCGCCACACGCTGGGCTGCGGGCTGCGGTGTGGTCACCACAATGATCTCGGCCTTGGGCATCACTTCAGCCAGTGTGAGTGCCACATCACCGGTGCCCGGTGGCATGTCGACCAGCACGAAGTCAGGCTGGCCCCAGTAGGCGTCTTGCAGGAATTGTTGGATGGCCTTGTGCAGCATGGGCCCGCGCCAAATCACCGGTTGGTCGTCGGGCACGAAGTAGCCCATGGATAGGCACTTGACGCCGTGGGCCGTGGTGGGGATCACCACATCGCCCAAAATGATGGGGTCGTGGTCGGTGCCCAGCATTTTGGGTACGGAGAATCCGTACACATCGGCATCGAGCAGTCCCACGCTGTGTCCGGCCTTGGCCAGGGCCACCGCCAAATTCACCGTCACCGTGGACTTGCCCACTCCGCCCTTACCTGACGAAACGCCGATGACCCGCGTGGTGCCGTCTGTTTGCAAAAAAGCGGGCGTCGTGAAGTCCGGACCATGCGAGTGCCCGTGGCCTCCGTGGCCGTGCTCTTCTTCGTCGGGCACTTCATCCAGCGATGCCACACCGAGCATGGTCGTGCGCAACTTGATACGCAGCGCGGCTCGCTCTTCCTCGGTCATGACGGTCAGATCGAACTCGATCTCGTCGACGCCCGGCACGGCGCGGGCCACGCGGTGCACCTCGTCGGCTAATTCATCCGATCCGGGCCAAGCGGCGATCGGGAGTGCCAACTCGATACGGATCCGGCGGCGGCGTGACTTCACTTCTCGCAGGAAGCCCAGGTCTCCCAACGGGAGGCTCAACTCAGGCTCCACGATGGCTGAGAGCGCTGCCTCGAGCTCCGATTGATCGATTGACATGCACTCCCTCGTCTTTTTTGTTCTCGGCACCTACCGCCCGCCGTGCGCAGGCACCGGACAAGCATCAGCCCAGCTGGCGGGCCAGAACCCTCGGTAGACTACCGACAGTGAGTGTGGCCCCGATCACGTTGGATATGGAGGCGCCTGAGGAGACTCCGGGGCCGAACACCGACGATGGACGCCTTAGCGCCGCCGTCACCGCCGTCTCGGCCGCGTTTGGCGATCCCACTCGTCGCGACATCTTCTTGCACGTGCGCTCCGTGCCGGGCATCACCGCCACCGAAGTGGCAGCCACCTTCTCATTGCATCCCAATGTGGCGCGTCACCATCTCCAGCGCCTCGTGGACGGTGGATACCTTCGGGTGGAGACCGGACGAAAGTCTGCTGGTGCCGGGCGACCCTCCAAGCAATTCTTCTGTGTAGAGGAGGACCTCACCGTCGGTCTCCTTCAACGGAGAGATGACCTCCTCATGCGGTTGTTGGCCGAAGCCATGCAACGGCTCGGCCCCGACGAAGCCGAAAAGATGGCAGCGCATGTGGGCGAGGAGTACGGGCGCTCGCTGGCTGCCCGCATGACGCCTACCGAGGGTCAGCGCACCATCCGAGCGGCCATGCACGTGGTGGCCGACACGTTGACGGCGCACGGTTTTGCCGCCCACGCCGAGGACAGAGGCGAGACCACCGCCGTGGTGGCCGAGCAATGTCCATTCGGGAATGCGAGCACCACCAATCCCGTTCTCTGTGCGGTGGATCGCGGCATGGTGAAGGGACTGCTGTCCGGTCTGTGCGGACGAGCATCGGAAACGGCGCTGCCAGTGATTTTGTCGTCCCGGGCTCGGGGCGACGACGCCTGTACTGCTTCCGCCTGACTGACCGCCGTCCGATCGAACACCATGCCTCGCGCCTATCTGGATCACGCCAGCACCACGCCACCGCGCGCCGTCGCCATCCGCGCCTTGACCCGGTGGGCCTCCATGACGGCGGCCGACCCGGGGCGATTGCACCAGGAAGGCATCATCGTGCGCGATGCGCTGGAGGAAGCCCGCCAGCACGTGGCCGAACTGGTGGGCACCGCACCGCGGCAAGTGGTGTTCACCTCCGGCGCCACCGAGGCCATCAACGCGTCGGTGTGGGGTGTCGCTCGGCAGCGACCTGACGCACCCATCCTCTTTGCCGATGTCGAACATTCGGCCGTTCGTGCCGCTTCCCAACGTCTAGGCCCAACCGAGCAACTGGCGGTGGACGGCACGGGTCGCGTCAACGTGACTGCACTGTCGACGCGACTGAATGATCGGACATTGCCGCAACCCGCACTGGTGCACTGCCAATGGGCCAACCACGAAGTCGGCACCCTGCAGCCGGTTGGCGAAGTGGCGGCCCTGTGTCGCGCTGCTGACGTACCACTGCACATCGACGCTGCTTCGGCGTGCGGCCATGTGGTCATGGAGTTGGACGACCTTGGGGCCGACATGGTCAGCATCAGCGCCCACAAGCTTGGGGGCACGCCCGGTGCCGGTGCATTGATAGTGCGTCGGGGTACTCGGATCGAACCGCTGATTGTGGGGGGCGAGCAGGAGCGGGCGCGTCGAGGCGGCCTGGAGGCGTTGCCGGCGCTGCTGGCCTTCGGAGCGGCGGCCCAGGAGCTGTCGGCCAACACGCAGTCGTTGCTTCACAAAGAGGCAGAGGAGGCGCGTCGATACGTGGCCGCCCTCGTCACCGCGGCCACTGCGGTTGACGGCGTAGAGGTGGTTGGTCCACTTGAGGGCGACCGGCTACCCCATCTCGTGTGCGTGGGTGTCCACGGGGTCGAGGCTGAGCCCGTGCTGATCGGCTTGGATCGGGCCGGGGTGGCGGTGCACTCGGGATCCGCCTGCGCTTCGGAGAGCATCGAGCCTTCTCCGGTGCTCGAGGCCATGGGAGTCGATCCCAGTCATTCACTCCGTTTATCGGTGGGTTGGTCGACCACCGATGGCGATGTCGCAGCCTTTGCCGGTGCCTTCAGCTCTGTGGTGGAGCACCTGCGCGCGCTGCGAGGCTGAGTGTCAGCCGGCCAGCGCGGCTGGCACCGGTACTCCCGCCTGCGTGTAAGCGCCACGGATGAGTGAAGCCACCGATTTCACCTCTGCGGCCGGAGGATCTTCTGCCAGGAAGTCATTGAACTGCGCCACCGCACCCTTGAAATTGTCGTATTGCTCGAAGAGGATCAGGCCCAGGAAAAAGTGGCCGGCGAAGAGCGTGGGAGCCACCTTGGTGGCCTTCTCTTCGTCCTTGAGGCCGGCCGACTCCAACGTGGGGTCGTGGCCCGCCGTCCCGTAGTTCCATTCCAGCCATCCGGACCCGGCCAACGCGTTCGGATCGTTGGGGTCCTCCGCGAGGACCTTGTTGTAGAGCTTGTAGGCGGAGAGGGCCTGGCCCGAATTGCTGAGCGACGCGGCCTGGGACAGCTGCTGCTCAATCAGCTGTGCTTTAGGCAACGAAATGCTGCCCGAGCTGGCCTGCCCAGGAAGACGGGGGTTGATGGCGTTATCCGCCAATATGACGACGCCGGCCACAATGAGGAAGCAGGAGGCGATGATGCCGATCCGGCGCCAGTCGGCTCGGGTCGGCCCCTCCTCGGGTTCGTCGCCCACTTCGTGACTGACGTCATCGGCCTCGACTCCCATGGAGGACAACTCAGCGGTGACGTCGTCCAGTCGCTTCCGATCCCTCTTGGTAAGCAGTGCATGGTCCTCTGGACTGAGATCCCCGGCAGCCAGTTCAGCATCGGCGTCGCGGAGCGAGCGCTGCAAAAACTCACGCTGGTCGGTGAGGAACCATCGCTGGTCGCCCTTGCTCGGCGCGTGGGTGGTCTCGCTCATTGCAGTGATTCCTGGGCCGAGGCCTGGCGCAGCTCGGTGAACTGGCGCGTTCGGCGCCAGAACAGAATGCCCACTCCGCCGAGCGCGGCGACTCCAAGCACAATCGGGATGATCCAGATAAGTGCGAAGCCACCAGAGTCCGGAGGCTCCAACAAGATCGTCGGCCCGTATTGCGCGACCAAGGTCTGTTCAATCTGTGACGAGGTGCGGCCATGCTGGAACTGACGCACTATCTCGTGACGCACGGCGATTGCCGTCGACTCATCTGAATCAGCCACCGACACATCAATGCAGGAAGGGCAACGGACCAGTGATTCCAGTGCGGCGGCACGCTGGGTCACTGACGGTTGCGAGCTCTTGAAGGCGTTGCTGCCCACCAATAGAGCGATGCACACCACGACCAGCGGTACCACCACCTGCAACCACAGGGGAACGCGCCGACTGTCAGCCATTGGACTTTTTGGCGTCACGCAGCATGGTGTTGAGATTCGCTTGAGTGGCCGGACCGGTCACCGGCTCGACCGTGATGCGACCCGACGGATCCACCAGGAACGTCGTTGGCGGCCCGGTCACTCCGTAGGTCAGGGCGATGTTGCCGCCGGGGTCGTTGATGGCCGACCAGTTGGCTCCTTGTGAGACCAGGAATTGCTTGGCCGAAGACGACAGGTCGTGGAAAACGACGCTGACCAGCACCGCCCCTCCAGAAATCTCCGATTGCTGGTAGTCGAACGCCACCAGGTCTGGCGCCTCTTGCTCACAGGGCCCGCACCAGCTGGCAAAGAAATTGATGAAGACGTACCGACCGCGCAGCGCTTTGAGCGACACCGGGAGCCCCGTGCGCAAGTCGGTGCCATGAAACGTGGGGGCGACATGCCCAATGAGAGGACTGTCGACCGCGGTTGCCTCCTGTGGGGTGCGCGTGGCCAGCACGACTCCCACCACCGCCAGGACCAACAGCACTGCGCCGGCCACCCAGCGCGTGACGTGGCGTCGGACGGGAACCGCCATCACGGAGCAGTGGCTGCGGCGTGCGCTCCCGCGCCAACCGGAGCCAAGTTCTTGTCCGCCACGTCGCCCGATGTCGCTTCATGTGGATCCGGCCCGGACACCATGGCTGAAGGCGCTGATACCGGATCGGTGGCCTTGCGCCTCGACCCGGGCACGAGGGCGAGTACTCCACCCAATCCGATCAGCAGCCCGCCGGCCCAGAGCCAGGCCAACAAGGGTTCGATCACCACACCAACAGCAATGGAGCCAGTCGGAAGATTGGCGATGGGTTGGTTGCCTGACACGTTGTGCTGTCCTCCGATGGCATCAAAGGTCAGGTAGACGTCACCGAACAACCCCGAGTCAATGGCCGGGGTGCCAACGGTAGACAGAGCGCTCCCGAAGCTGGTGATGGCCGGTTTGAAGACACCGCCGCCGTCGACTTTCACCAGGGCTTCGTCGGACTGTTTGGAAGGCACTGACACGGTACGGAGGCTTTCAAACTCGAAACTGTGGCCATCGAAGTGGACGACCTGTCCCGGAGCCAGCGCCATCTCGGTCTGGTGTCGATACGTAGTGGCAGCGATGATGCCAACGGCCAGGACCACCACGCCGAGATGCACCACCATGCCGCCGTTGGTCCGTCCCGCCACACCGCGCCACAGGCCGACGTGACGAGTCTTGGCCGCACGAACAGAGAGCACCAGCGCCCGCGCTGCGGTGGCGGCCGCCATGCCGCCCAAGCCGAAACCAATGAGCGGGAAGACGCCGCGCAATCCGAAGGCCACACACAGCACCACGGTGATCGCACCCACCCAAACCGGGATGGAGAGGCGCTGCCAGAGCAATGCCCCATTGATTTTGCGCCAACTCAGCACCGGGGCCACGGCCATGAGGAACAGCAGGGCCAATCCGACCGGCACGGCCACTGTGTCGAAGTAGGGCGCACCGACAGTCACTTGTTGCTGGGTCACCGCCTCATAGAGCAAGGGGTACACAGTGCCCAGCAACACCACGAAAGCGAACCCGACGAAGAGCAAGTTGTTCAGGAGGAATGCGCCCTCTCGCCCGAGCGGCGCATCAATCCCTCCTGGCGCACGCAACCGATCTCCTCGCCAGGCAATGAGGCCGAATCCGACCACAATGACCACGAAGAAGAAGGCGATGAGCACCGGCCCAATAGAGGACTTCGAGAAGGCGTGCACTGAGTTGATGACACCCGATCGAGTCAGGAAGGTCCCGAGAATGGTGAGGGAGAACGTGGCGACTGACAGCGAGAGGTTCCACACCCGCAAAAGGCCGCGCCGCTCCTGCACCAGCACCGAGTGCAGGTACGCCGTGCCACACAACCATGGCAGCAGCGCCGCATTCTCCACCGGGTCCCATCCCCAGAATCCGCCCCAACCGAGTACTTGGTAGGACCACCAGGCGCCGAGCACGATGCCAACCGAGAGGAAGGTGAACGAGACCAAGGTCCAGCGTCGGCACTCAATCTGCCAACGCTCCCCTACTCGGCCGGTGGCCAACATGCCGATGGCGAAGGCAAAGGGCACGGTGAACCCGACAAACCCCATGTACAACAACGGAGGGTGAATGGCCACCAATGGGTTGTCCTGGAGCAACGAGTTCGGTCCCAAACCCGAAGAAACATCGTGGGTGGTGGTGAAGGGGTTGGCCGGCCCGATCATGAGGCCAAAGAAGAACGCCGTCACGACGTACATGACCAACGAAGCCCAGCGGATGACTGGGTCAGCCGCATTGCCGCGGTAGCGCCAGACGAAGATGGCCGTGAAGATGGTGAGGGCCAGTCCCCACAGCAGGATGGAGCCAGCGAGCGCCGACCACAGTCCACTGATGGAATACAGCAGCGGCGTCACCCGGCTGTTGTTCTCGGCCACGAAGACCAGCGAGAAATCGTGGGTGATCAGGGCATGCTCCATGGCCAGCGTGGCCACGACGCCCCCGATCAACATCACAGGTGCGAAGAGGCGGGCATCGAAACCACCCAGACTGGTGCCGTCCAACAATGGCGCCTCGTCGGCCGCCGGTCGCGGGCCACGTACCAACCCGACCGCTATGACGACGGCTCCGATCACCGCCGCGACGAACGCCAGCCAGACGCCGATCACCCCAAATGCGGCATTCACGCTCAGCGAACCGTCCCGTTCTTGGCTTTCACTCGACTGGGGTGGGCCGCGATGTAGGTCGACGAATGCTTGACCAGGATTTGATTGGATTGGAACGCCAGCGACGTGGTCGAGGCGAAGTGGCCGACCACGACGACGGGAATGTTGGACTGGAACAGCTGAGGCGGACTCCCGGTGTTGGCCACGTGCAGCTCGCGGCTCCCATCCGCAATTGTGAAGTCGGTGCCCACGGCGGTGGAGTGGATGGTGCCAGGCACCACATCGCCCTCAAGGCGAAACGTGGTGGTGCCCAGCGAGCCGCGGTGAGCGATGGCCTGGTCGACCGTGTCGAAGTAATTGAGCGAACTGCCCAGTCCCTCAACCAGGAGGAAGACGAAGGCGGCGGCGAGCAGTGCGAAGACGACCCACAGACGCTTGCTCCCCCTGCGCCGAGGTACAGGAAGGGCGGGACCGCTATGGGTGCTCGAGACGTCTGTCACGAATGGCCGCCGGGTTCCACCGGAGCGGTGGGCGTGTCCCCCGCGGCGGAACCGGCATCACGTTGGGCCACCGCGCCAGCCCGCTCCCAGCGGCGGCGGCGCAGTCCCAGCCCAACGGCGTACACAAACATGATTCCCAAGGCCGATATGTAACCGGCGTCGACATAGTTCATGACGATGGCCCTTCGGTGCGGGTGCCGACGCTGGCCAGCGTGTCGCTCTCACTCCAACGCTCGGTCAGCGAGACCTCGAGTTCCTGATCTCCCACCTCGTCTTGGAGTACCTCAATCCGGTATCGCACACCCAGAAACCACACGAACAACAGGGAGAACGAAATAAAGCCGAGCAACAAGGTCCAGAGCATGGAGCCGTGCACGTGGAGATGGAATCCCGGATCGAGGATCGTGCCGCCCTGGTGCAGCGTCTGCCACCAGTCCACCGAGAAATGCACGATTGGAACGTCGACAGCCACCAGCAGTGCGGCCACGGCGCACCGGCGGGCGCGTACCGCCGTATCAGCTGGGACCCGACGCAACGCCAAGTAGCCCAGCTCCAGCAACAAAAGCAGCGCGGTGGAGGTAAGTCGTGCATCCCACGTCCACCACACGCCCCAGACGGGACGTCCCCACAGCGAACCGGTAATGAGGGTCAGGGCCGAGAAGACCGCACCCACCTCGACCGAGGCGGCAGCGAGTCGGTCCCAGAAAAGGGATCGGGTACGCGGCCACAGATACAGGAGGCTTCCGGCCGCGGCCACGCCGCCGGCCCAGTACAGCGCCACGGTGGCGATGGGCGGGTGGATGTACAGCAGCCGGGCCAGGTTGCCCTGGACCTGATCGGGCGGAGTGATCCAGAGGCCGAGCCACACCGTGGCGATCATGGTGACGATGCCAAGAACGCCGACCACGGTCAACCAGCGGGGTCGAAGCCGAAGGCTCGAGGTCCGCGCCGTGGCGGCCCGGTCGGACGTGATGAGGGTGGTCATGCGGCCTCCTGGAGTGGCCCGTAGAGAACGACGCCGATGACCAGATAGATCACGGCAAAGGGAATGAGCAGTCGGAGCCATTGGGCGCCCGTGCCGGCTGTGCGTGCCAGTGCCGCCTGCCAGGCCTTGGAGCCGGCCAGCAACACCGGGGCCAGGACGGGCAGGACCAGTAGCGGGAGGAGTGTGTCACGCACACGCAGGCCGGCCGACAACGCTCCGTAGAGCACGCCGGCACAGGCCAGGCCGACAGTGGACAACAGCGAGGCCGTCACCGCCAGCCACACAGAGTGCACGCGGACGTCGAAGAGGAAAGTGACGCCGGCCCACAGCACGACCTGAAGGGCCAGCAGCTGGAGCCCAACGGCCGCAGCCTTGCCCAAGAAAATCCCGGCTGGGTCGATACCCGAGAGACGCAGCCCGTCTCGAGTGCCCTCTCCGGATTCAATGGCCACACTGCGCTGAATGGCCAGCACGGTGGAGAAGAGGACGGCGATCCAGAAAATGCCCGGAGCGGCGTGGCGCAGGGGTGACTGGTCCGGTCCGATGGCGAAGGACACCAGAACGAGGACGAGGACCGCGAATGGCACCACCTGCCAGAGAGCGACGCGGGAGCGGGCTTCGATGCGGAGGTCTTTCCCGGCCACCAGGAGTGCGTCACGCCACATGCCACGACCCCATCGTGCCCGGATCAGAGCGTGATTCCTCCGCGGGCACGGTCGTGAGCGTAGGGACGCCGGCCGCCCGAGGCTTCCGTCGTGATCCGCCCGCCAGCCATGGTCACCACGCGATCGGCGAGTGGCACTGACAGCTCAGGCTCATGGGAAGAGAGCAGCACTGCTGCTCCATCCGAGGCTGCTTCGGCGATCAGATCTCCGAGGAGCGATCGGGTGGAGGCATCGAGCCCGGCGTGCGGCTCATCGAGCAGCCAGAGGGCGGGGCGGCGGGCCACCAGGGCGGCCAACGCCACCCGTCGCCGTTGACCGGCCGAAAGGCGTCCGGTGGGGGTGGTGCGGAGGCGTCCAACCAGGCCCAGTCGCTCCAGGGCGGCGTCGCCACTGTGTACGGGCAGGCCGAGCGCCCGCACGGCGAAGCGGACGTTCTCCGCGGCGTTGAGCTCGTCATACAACGGTGCGGCATGGCCCAGGAGCCCGACATGGCGGCTCACCGTGGTGTGGTCGGCGGTGAGGTCGATGCCGAGGACTTCGGCCAGGCCCGAGGTAACCGGCAAAAGTCCGGCACAGGCCCGGAGAAGGCTGGTCTTGCCAGCGCCGTTGGCGCCGACCACCACCACGACCTCCCCGGTGGATAGAGAGAGATCGACCCCGGCAAGGGCGGGGAAGCGGCCGGCAAGTGCGACGGCGGCGCGGAATTGGACGACAGGGGCCATGGCCTTCCTCACCATGGTAGGGGGGGTGGGGAGAGAGGTTCCAAGCGGAACCTGTGAATGCGCCTCTATTGCAGGTGCGACAGGGCCTGAATCTGATGGAGAGAGGCTCCGACGTTGCCGGCCAGCTCCTGGCGGGCGAAGTCCCGCAGAGCCTCCTCATGAGCCACCAAAATGGCCGAAATCTCCCCCTCAAAGGGGCTGACCTCGCCGATGCGGCGGTAGAGGGTCAGGAACTCAGTGGTGACCGGCTCGAAGCTGCCCATGAGGTCACCCCAGGGGAGGTCGAGCACCGCATCAGCCAGGGCCACGCCCTCTGCAACGACGGCCGGTTCCGGCTCGACGGGCAGCCCGGCCCGCAGCATGGCCGGCACCATGGCCTCCTTGGTGCGACGCTCCAGGGTCTCCAGCTCCCCCATTTTGGCGGCATGGTCGGGATCACTGAGCCGCCGAGCCAAGTTGCCGAACAGGGTCTCGCCCGACACTTCGCCCTGGAAGGCCTTGACCAAAAGTACGTCGAGGCCGTCGCTCTCGCTGAACTGGGCCGTCGGCACACCACCGACGATATCGCCAGGCGTTTGGCGACGCTCGAGCGAAGTGGGAGTCAGCCATAGGGAAGTGTTCTGGTTAAGTTCTGGACCAGACCCATGGCCACCGTCCTCATTCCCATTCCGGCGCAGGACTTCGACCCGACCGAGGTGGCGGTGAGTTGGTTCATCCTCACCACGTTGGGTCATCACGTGACCTTCGCCACTCCGGGTGGCGCCCCGGGCCGGGCCGACGAGCTCATGCTGGACGGGCGAGGGCTCGATCCCTGGGGCACCATCCCGGTGCTGCGCAACGCCACCGTGGTGGGGAGGGTGCTTCGCGCCAACGCCGACGCCCGCCGCGCCTACGCCGCGGTGCAGGAATACCCGGCCTACGTCTCGCCGCTGCGCTGGAACGAGGTCAAGGCCAAGGACTTCGATGGCCTCCTGCTGCCAGGTGGTCACCGCGCCCGCGGCATGCGGTCGTACTTGGAGAGCCCGGTCATACGACAACTCATCGTGGACTGCTTCTCAGCCGACATGCCCGTGGCGGCAGTGTGCCACGGAGTGTTGGCGGCAGCGCGCAGCATCGATCCGGTGACGGGACAGTCGGTCCTCTACGGCCGCCGAACGACGGCGCTGACATGGTCCCTCGAACGAACCGCGTGGTCGGTGGCTCGGCGCACCCGATTCTGGGACCCCGGCTACTACAGGACGTACCAGGAGGAGCCGGACCAGCCCGAGGGCTACATGTCGGTGCAACACGAAGTCACGCGTGCCCTGGCCCACCCTGAGGACTTCCTTGACGTACCCGAGGGTGAGGCCGACTTCCGCATGAAGACCAGTGGTCGAAGCCGCGACACCTTCAAGGACCGGCGAGCGGCGTGGGTGGTGCGCGACGGCCGTTACGTGTCGGCACGCTGGCCGGGTGATGTGCACACCTTCGCCCGCACCTTCGCCCAGGTACTGGACGAGGTGGCCTCGGCCTGAGCGGTCAGCTCGAACTCAGACGCCCGAGTCCGATGTCGTCAAGCAGGCGCCTGAACTCGGTGGACAGCCATGTCACGTGATTGACCAATAGGAGAACACCGAACGCGATCAGGATGACGGCAGCCACCGCTTCAATGATGGCCAGTCCCTTGTGAGCGCGTCCGAAGACCGCCGTCAACCGACCGAAGGCCAGGCCCGTGGCCACGAACGGCACGCCGAGCCCCAATGAATAGGCAAACAGGAGAAGCACCCCGCCTGCTAGCGAACCGTTGCGAGCCGCCAGACTCAACACCACCCCGAGGACCGGCCCAATGCAGGGCGTCCAGGCAAACGCGAAGGCCATACCGATGACTGGAGCAGCCCAGGTCCCGAGCGTCGAAGGGCGGACGTGAAGCCGGCGTTCACCGGTGATTCGGGAGAGCACACCGATGGGCCCGCTACCCAGTCGGACCCACACCCCGGACGGCAAGAGCCCGATCAGCAAAATGATGCCAAGAAGGATCACGACATACCCGCTGACCTGGGTCAGCACGGCCCGGTGCGCGTGGAGCAGCTGCCCGATGCCCGACGCGACGGCGCCCAGGGCTACGAACACGATGGTGAATCCGCCGATGAACAGGCCAATGCCGCGCAGCATTGGCCGGAGTGACACTGACGCAGGGTCGGACCCCGTAGCACTGAGCTCTGCTGCCGACAGGCCCGAGACCATGGAGAGATACCCCGGCACCAACGGCAGGACGCAGGGTGAGAGGAAGGAGAGGATGCCGGCACCGAACGCCACCAGGACGCCGATCGGGTCGGCCGAAATGGTGGATAGCAATGGGTGCCCCGCAGGCCCCGACTACTTGGACGTGCGGCGCACCAGGTCGATGTCAGCCTCGACCATCATGGTGACCAGACCCGGGAAGTCGACATCGCGATGCCACCCCAAGGTCTGCTGGGCCTTGGTCGGATCACCCACGAGAAGGTCCACCTCCGCCGGGCGCAAGAACTTTTCATCAATGACGACATGCTGTTCCCAGTCGAGTCCAGCCGCCGCGAAAGCGAGTTCGCATAACTCACGCACGGAGTGGGTCTCCCCCGTCGCCACCACGAAGTCGTCAGGCGAATCCTGCTGCAACATCAGCCACATGGCCCGCACGTAGTCGGCCGCAAAGCCCCAGTCGCGTTGCGCGTCGAGGTTGCCCAGCATCAACTTGTCATCGAGGTTGTTGACGATGCGGGCCACGCCGTAGGACACCTTGCGGGGCAGGAACTCGATCCCTCGCCGAGGCGACTCGTGATTGAAGAGAATGCCTGAAGAAGCGTGCAGGTCGTAGCTCTCGCGGTAATTCACGGTGATCCAATGGCCGTAGACCTTGGCCACGCCGTATGGGCTGCGCGGGTAGAGCGGCGTCGACTCGCGCTGCGGCACTTCCTGCACCTTGCCGAACATCTCTGACGAGCTGGCTTGGTAGAACCGGACGCCGGGGTCGACGATTCGGATGGCATCGAGCAGGCGTGTCACTCCGAGTGCGGTCGTCTCGCCGGTAAGAACCGGTTGACTCCAACTGGTTTGCACGAACGATTGTGCGGCCAGGTTGTAGACCTCGGTCGGGCGGTGGTCCCGCAAGACGGCGATGAGCGAGGCTTCGTCCAGCACGTCGCCGGCGACGAGCTCGATCTTGTCCTGAATGTGGGCGATCCGCTCAAAGTTGACGGTGCTCGAGCGCCGCACCATGCCGATGACGGTGTAGCCCTGCTCGAGAAGGAATTCGGCCAGGTAGGAACCGTCCTGCCCGGTCACGCCGGTGATCAATGCACGCTTGGACATGGTGTGGCAACGCTACTCGACGACGCCGGCGCTGCGACCCGTGTCGGCCGGTCCTACAGTGCCCCGATGCCCGTCGCTGCCATCGTGTCGTTCCGCCTCGGCGGTAGCGATGGCGTATCCATCGAAGCAGCCAAATGGGCTGCTGCGCTGGGTCAACTGGGTTGGGAACTGATCACGGTGGGCGGTTCGGGTCTAGTGGAAACATGCCTTCCCGGCCTGGCCATGGACGCCGATGTGCCACCGACTCGGCACGAGGTATCCGACGCGCTGGACAGGGCCGACCTGGTGGTGGTCGAGAACCTCTGCTCCCTTCCCCTCAATCCCGGGGCGGCCGCTGTGGTAGCCGAGGTCTGCGCTGGACGGCCGACACTGCTCCATCACCATGACCTCCCCTGGCAGCGAGTCCATCTGGCCCATCTGCCTCCCCCGCCCGATGACCCTCAGTGGGCCCACGTCACCATCAACGAACTGAGTCGCAATCAACTCGAATCGCACGGCATCACGGCGACGACCATCTACAACACCTTCGATCCCGAACCACCACTCGGTCATCGCGATGAGGCCCGGGCGTCCCTGGGTGTGGCGGCCACGACGCGGCTGCTGCTCCAGCCCACCAGGGCGCTCGCCCGCAAGAACGTCGGCGGTGGCCTGGCAGTTGCCGCGGCCGCCCACGGGACGTATTGGCTCTTGGGTCCGGCCGAGGACGGATACGAGCCTGAGCTCCGTGCACTGGTCGATGGCGCCTCGTGCCCGGTCATCCTGGGACCCGGTGCACCACCGCTGTCGATCGCTGATGCCTACGCCGCCTGCGACGCCGTGCTCCTGCCGTCGACTTGGGAGGGATTCGGCAATCCCGCACTCGAGTCGGCCACCCATCGCCGTCCATTGGCCATCGGCACCTATCCGGTGGCGGCGGAACTGGCGGCGTTTGGTTTCCAGTGGTTCGACGCGGCGCAACCGGACGCGCTGGTGCAATGGCTCGACGCACCCGATCGCCGTGTGCTCGACCACAACCACGCCGTGGCGGCGCGCTCTTTCAACCAACGTGACCTCCCCGACCGACTCTCTCGAGTGCTGGAGCAACTGCCGATCCCCTGAGGGCCTGATGACCGGCCAGTAACCTGTGGCCCATGGCCAGTGCACTTCAGCCCACGGGCCGACGTCTCACCGCAGAGCAACGGCGTGAACAACTCTTTGCCGTCGCCCTCGAGCTCTTTGCCCGCCGGGGCTACCGAGCCACCACCATGGACGACATTGCTGAGGCCGCCGGCGTCACGAAACCCCTCGTCTACCAGCACTTTTCTTCCAAGCGGGCGCTGTACTTGGAACTGGTCGACTCCATCGCCCAAGAACTCCTCATCGCCGTGCGTGGCGCCGTCATGCGGGCCAACGGGCCACGCCAACAGGTGGAAATGGGCTTCGCTGCCTACTTCCGGCTGGTCATCAACCGGGAGGCCGAGTTCCGCCTTCTCTACGGGCGCGACCATGCCGACGACAAGGAGCTCGGCCGTGCCCTCCGCACCGTCGAAGACGCCATCGCCGAAGCCATCGACCCACTTATCGCGGCCGGGCTGGACGACGATCACCGACGTCTTCTGGCCTACGCCGTGGTCGGCATGGCCGAAGGGGCTAGCCGTCGCTTCATGGCCCAACGACCCACCGCCGGCATTACGGCCGAGGAAGAAGCACAGCGACTGGCGCAGCGCATGGCCGACTTGGCCTGGGCCGGACTGCGCTCCGTCCACGCTGATTGAACACCATGACGTCGTCGGAGCTCAGCCTTCGACCCCTTGCACGCGTCGACTTCGCACTGTTGGTGACGTGGCTGACCCAACCGCACGTGGCCGAATGGTGGGGCGCCCCCAAAACCTTGGATGACGTGGAGGCTGAATACGGTCCGTGCATTGACGGCACCGACCCCACCCACCTCTTTCTCTGTCATGAAGGCGACCGACAAATCGGGTTGGTGCAGATCTACCGCATGGCGGACAACCCCGACTATGTCGACGCAGTTGGATTCGACGATGCGGCCGGCATCGACCTCTTCATCGGCGAGGCATCCACCTGTGACCGGGGCGTCGGCACCGGACTCATTTCGGCAGCAGCAGCACTCATCTGGCGAACGTACCCGGAGGTGCGTGGGGCGCTGGCTGGACCCAGTGTGCATAACGCCCGGTCTATCCGAGCCTTCGAGAAGGCCGGCTTCTCGGCCGTTCGCCAAGTCACCGTCCCCGGTGAGGACGACGACGAACTGATCCTCTATTGCCCTCGCCCTACAGGATTGTGATCAACCGTTGGCTCAGGCCCCACAACTCGGCCACGCAGGCGTCGTAAATCTCGGCCTCACGCCCAGCGGGATCGGTCACGTCGTCGGCGTCATTCAGCTCGGTGTCCGCCAACTTGAGGCCAGCTACGCGATCGACCAATTGCTCCGGGCCCGGAGGCAGGTCTTCGCACAGTCGGCGCATGGAGGCCGTGCGGGCCGCGGCATCTGGAAACAATCGGCGCACGAAGCGCACGTGGTCCGCCTCCATGACCACAACGAGCTCAGCCAACGCGAAATCGCGCTCATGCACTTGCCGGCTGCGGTGCGAGGTGAAGACGGCGTCGGACAACTCAGGGATGCCTTGCAACGCCGCGCGAGTGCGCATGCCCATGGGTTGCCCGTCAATCGTGTGCGTACCGGCCGTGACGATGTGCAAATTGAGATCGGGACGACTGCCCTTCAATTCCTCCAACATGAAGCCAGCCATGACCGAGCGCGCTGCATTACCGGTGCACAGCACCAGAAGTTCAGTCACGCTGGCTCAGCAGTAGCCCGGGCGCATCCACATCGAGCGCGTGCTGGGCATGGCGCGTCGTGCTGGTCAAGAACATCAGGTCCCCCCGTTCGGTGCGTTGCACCACCATGGCGGCCACGATGGCCATGAGCACGCCACCGAAGGTGTCCCGAATGGCGTCCTGCCGCAACTGTGGCAACGAATAGTCCTTCACGCCATGGGCGCAGAGGGCCTCGTGGTAGTGCGAGAGGAGATCAGCTTCATGCGCTCGCCGATCCTCGGGGGTGAGACAGCCACCGATGAAATACGCCACGTCGTAGGAGGCACCCGCCCACGAGAGGGTCTGCCAATCCACCACCACGGGTCGTGGATTCCCCTCCTGGAAGAGCAGGTTGTCGAGCCGGAAGTCGCCATGGCTGGCTGTGCGCGGCCCTTCCCGCAGGGCTGACCACTGCACGAGGTGGTCGACGAAAAACTGGCACAGCTTGGCGTGCTCGGGTGCCAGCTCATTGGCGTAGCGCTCGAGAAATCCCGGTAGTAACGACGAGACCATGGCGGAGAGAAACACGTCGGCGTCTGGGGAGTTGCGATTGAGCCATTCGAGCTGGGCCAGGTCATTGGCCTCCCAGCAGGGACCGTGCAATCCCGCCATCTCACCGAGGACAGCCGCGGCCACATCGACACCGCAGGCTTCGATCTGATCGCCTTGGCGCGCTCCTTCAATGTCCTCCAGGATGAGCGTGAACCATCCCGTGTCGGGTTCCACGTCGGCGAAGTGCAGGGCAGGAACGCGCGCCTTCACTCGAGTGGCTACCTCTTGATAGAAGCGCACCTCGATCTCGTAGGCGCGCAAAGCCAGACCGGTGCCCCGACTCTGCTCATCTTCAGAGGCGAACTTGCCCACCACGCTCGACGGGCCTGCGCCCGGACTGTCATACGTGAGTGCCAGGCGCGACGTGTCGGCCATCTGACCCGTGCCAATCGAGGACGACACGATGTCAATGACCTGCGCACCGGTACGAAGGGCGCCGGAGTCAATAAGGACGTCGGTCATCCAATCGGGGGTCACATCATCGACGTGCCGCAGCAGCGAGGGCGGATACATGGGACCGACACTAGGAGCTACGGACTAACGACCGCCGCTGACATCGAGCAGGGCACCAGTCACATAGGAAGCGTCGTCGCTGCACAGCCAGGCGATGGTGGCCGCCACCTCCCCCGGTTGACCCACCCGCTGCATGGGAATCTGCGTCCGCACTCGCTCCGGCCGGTCGGGCTGACCACCTGAGGCATGTATTTCCGTGTCGATGATTCCAGGTCGTACCCCCACCACGCGGATTCCGTCGTCGGCCACTTCCTTGGCCAGTCCAAGTGTGAAGGTGTCGATGGCACCCTTGGAAGCGGCGTAGTCCACATAAAGGCCAGGAGAACCAAGGCGCGAGGCAGCCGACGACACATTGACGATGACACCTCCTCCACCACCGTGCCGCGTCGACATGCCCCGTACGGCTCGCCCGGCACAGAGGAAAGAGCCAATGACATTGACGGCGAACATGCGGTGCAGCCGTTCGGCGCTCATGGACTCCACCCGGGACTCCACATCGACGATGCCTGCGTTGTTCACCAACACCTCCAGGGCGCCGGCAGCGGGCCACTGCTCCAGCAGCGCTTCGAATAGTTCGTCAACCTGGCTCTCTTCGGCCACATCGACGGAGACCATGAGTGCACCCACGCCTTCGGAGGCACACGCCACCGCCACGTGGCCAGCAGCCACCTCGTCCGAACGGTACGTGAGGCAGATGTCCCACCCTGCAGCAGCCAACAGGCGCGCCGTCGCCGCGCCGATGCCGCGACTACCTCCGGTGACGAGGGCCACGCGCCCGCGCCGGTTTGGCGATGCAGCAGTGGGTTCAATGAAGCGGGTCGACATCCGGTAAAAGCTAGTGAGACTGACTGGCGTCTCAGAACGCGCCCGATTCAGCTGGCGGTGACCGTACGCAGAATCTCGCTGAGGTGATCGACCACGAGTAAGTGTCCTTCACCCGGGCAAGCGTGGAAGACCGCGCCCGGAATGCGTTCGGCCTGCTGCTGGCCGTGCGCGTAGGGCACGTTGCGATCGGCATCGCCGTGCCACACGTGAGCAGGGACCTGAATATCTTCGAGCCGAAAGCCCCAGTCCCGGGCGAACAGGGTGAAGTCCTGCGCCGCCGCCATGGCGCTGGTCGGCGAGGCGCGACGGGCGTCCTCCACAAAGAGCTCCTTCATCACAGGTCGCTGCATCACGGCGACGTCGGCAGCGGGCAGCACCTTGTCGGCCCGTTGCAGAAGCGCCTCGGGCCAACGGCGCATGATCGCCGTTTGGGAACTGAACATCGGATACACCAGATACATCGATCGACGCGACAGCGCGCTGAGGGCCTTGTTCAGCCCCATCATGCCCTCGCTGGACTTGGCCTCGTCCAAGGGGCCCACACCACTCACGATGCCGGCGGCCGTGACCCGATCAGAAAGAAAACGCGCGCACACCGATGCGTGCGGTCCACCCCCGGACACGCCGACGACCGAGAAGGTGGAGACGCCGATGTGATCAGCCAGCATGGACACGTCGGCGGGCCAATCGGCCAAGGTGCGGCCCTTGTGAAATGTGCTGTGGCCGTAACCAGGTCGGTCGGGGGCAATGAGGCGCACACCTGCTGCCGTGATGGCGTCGGCCTGTGCCGTCACCTGGCGGTGCGAACCTGGGGTGCCGTGGAAGGCGAACACCACCGGGCCCTTGGGCTTACCCACCTCCAACCACGCCAGTTCACGTCCGTCGGGCAGTTGCATGATCCGGAGGTCAGCCATGGGCGCGACGGTACATTGCCCCTGAACTGCATGTCATGGGCTCCACCCCCGAGATCCACCCATCGATCAACCCCCGGGTGGACGGCAAAACGAAGGTATTCCCGGACACTTGAGACATGACACTTAACGACTACCTCATCGACATCACCCTCATCGGCCTCGTTCTTTTCCAAGTCCGAGGCCGCCGGATCACTACGAAGGCACTCCTACTGCCGGTGGGGATCGTCATCTACGTCGCAACGACCTACCTGAAGGCCATTCCGACGGCAGGTAACGACTTGTTCCTCGTTGTGGGATGTGCCGCAGTCGGTGCGCTCCTAGGCAGTCTGGCCGGACACTTCACCTCAGTACGTGCCAACGCCGACGGGATCCCCGTGGCCAGAGCAGGGTTGCTGGCGGCCGGACTGTGGATCCTTGGTACCGGCGGACGCCTGAGCTTCCAGCTCTACGCCTCGCACGGCGGCGGTGCAGCGGTCGAGCGCTTCAGCGCCGCCCACAGCATCACCAGCGTGGCGGCCTGGACCGACGCCCTCATCCTCATGGCGCTTTTCGAAGCCTTGACCCGCACCGCCATTCTCGGATGGAGGGCCCACTACGTCCGCCAGCAGGCTGCAGTGGTGCGCAATGACGACCCAGTCTTCAACCGGGACCTGGTATCGGTCCATCATGGAGGTCAGTGATCCTCTCCCACGAACTCAAGAACACCCAGGGAGGCTGGACCATCGCGGGGAATGCGGTGGGTCTGGCCTCCCTGGGCTTGTTGGCGTTCACCGTCGCCGCCGAGATTCACACACTGCGCACACACGGCGAGCGTGCCGTCGCCATCGCACTCCTGGTCGTGGCGATTCTGTCGTGGGTCATCTGGATGTTCCTCCGGTCCCGGAGCGAGTTGGCGGCACAGGTGGCACTCGTGGTCATGGGGTTGGCGGGGAGCTTCTTGGTTGGTTTGACCCCGGTGGCAATGGTCTTTGCCGGCGTGGCCGTCCTGAGCGCCGCCATCCGTTGGCGCATCGGTATCGCGGCACTGATTGGTTTGTCGTGCTGGCTCACCATGCTGATCAGCGTCGAGACCTACGGGAGGGCATACGGCCTGCTCCTGGGAGGTGTGGCCGCCGTGCTCGGTGGCTTGGTGGTCGGTCTCACCAGACGTGATGCCGAGGAGCGCAGTGCGCAGCTGGCCCGCATGGACCTGGAAGTGGCGCGCACCGAAATGGAGCGGGCACGAGCCGAGCTCCTCTCCGAGCGCAACCACATGGCCCGCGAGATGCACGACGTCCTGGCCCACACGCTCGCTGCGCTCTCCTTGCACCTCGAAGCTTTCAGCACCGTGGTCGACGGCGAGCCGGACACGAGTCCGGCGGTTCGAGAGCAGTTGGAGCGCACGAAGATGCTCGTACGAGACGGCCTCAACGAGGCTCGCGGCGCGGTGCGGGCGCTGCGGGATGAGCCAGCCCCACTCGGGGAACAGCTCGACAACCTGTGCCGGCAGCACGACGCTGCATTCTCAGCCAGCGGCATCGCGCAACGGCTTCCGGCCCCGGCCATCCTCGGCCTCTACCGCGTGGCCCAGGAAGCTCTCACGAATGTCATGAAGCACGCGCCAGGTGCGCCCACCACTGTGGATCTGAGATGGACCATGACGATGGTGTCGCTCAGCGTCGTGAACGGTGCTGCTCCAGGTGGAAGTCCGAAACCACTACAGCAGACCGGCAGTGGATATGGCCTGCGTGGCATTGCCGAACGGGTGGAGTTGTTGGGTGGAGAGGTCGAATCAGGACTGGACGGCACAGGGTGGCGAGTGGCCACGTCTATCCCAATCGTCCCCAGTGAAGTGTCGGCGTGAAAGTCCTGATCGTCGATGATCAGCGGGTGGTCCGCGAAGGCCTGGCCACCATTGTGGGTGCCTTTGCCGATACGGAGGTAGTGGGCCTGGCCGAGGACGGAATGCAGGCTCTCGAGTTGGCGGAGTCGGCAGGACCAGACGTGGTGCTAATGGATCTGCGTATGCCACGCATGGATGGCGTCGAGGCCACGAAGGCGCTCAAGGAGCGCCATCCCGATGTCGCGGTCGTAGTGCTCACCACCTTCGCCGACGACGACTCCATCATCGCGGCCCTGTCCGCTGGAGCGGCCGGCTACCTCACCAAAGACGCCACTCGAGACGACATCAGGCGTGCCCTGGAGGCAGCCTTGGCCGGTCAGTCAGTACTCGATCCTGTGGTGCAGGCCGCGCTTCTCAAAGCGGCGCAGACGGCACCGGTTCGCCCGGTTCGTCCGGCGTCACTCCCCGACGGGCTGACCGAGCGAGAAGTTGAGGTGCTCGTGCTCATCGCCAGTGGGCTCTCAAACACTGAGATCGCAGCCCGCCTCTACGTGGCCGAGGCCACCATCAAGACGCACGTGAACCGCATCTTCGCCAAGACCAACAGCCGTGACCGCACCCAGGCCGCGGTGTATGCCCACCAGCACGGATTGCCCGAGGAACCGCCAGCTCGCGGACGTTGACACCAAAGCCGTTCAGCTAACGCCTGGACAAGTGTCCAGACTATTGTCTAGGATCACGTGGCAATCCACTTTGTTCGCGGAAAGGAATGTCGAGACGTGCTTGTAGACGGTCCCGACGAGCTCACCGCGACGTGGCTCAGCCAAGCACTCGGGGTGGAGGTTGCGGCTGTGACGGTCAACGCCATCGGCACGGGCCAGACGGGGTCAAGCTTTCGCCTCGAAGCGCACTACGCCGAGCCGACTGAGCTGCCACCGACCTTCGTGGTGAAGCTACCGGCGCAAGACCCTTCGGTTCGTGAACGCGTCGCCTTCGGCTATCGCGCTGAAGTCGCCTTCTACGACTCCGTCGCGGCCACTCTTGCCGTGCCACTGCCCAAGTGTCACCTCTCTGCGATTTCCGATGATGCACAACAATTCGTCTTGCTCCTCGAAGATCTCTCTCCGGCAGTGCAGGGCGATCAACTCGCTGGGTGCAGTCCCGAGACGGCACGCGCTGCAGTCGTGGCACTCAGCGGGCTGCACGGACCACGCTGGTGCGACGAGGCATGGACGTACTTTGCAGCGACGGTGATGCCTAAGCCGGATGCCGAGCAGGCTCGCGGACTCGCAGAGGTCGCACGAATGGCCGCCGAGACGTTCCTTGAGCGACTCGGAAGTCGGATGTCCGTTCTCGCACGCGAGACCGTTCGAGAGTTCCCAGATGCTGTGGCGCCGTGGCTAATGCTCCACCCGGATCGGTTCGCTCTATTGCATGGCGATTACCGGCTGGACAATCTCATGTTTGCCCCAGACGGATCGGTCACCGTCGTCGACTGGCAGACGATCAGCGTCGGTCTGCCCGCCCGCGACCTTGCCTACTTCCTGTCAACCAGCCTGATGCCGGACGAACGGGCCGCAAGTGAGCACGATCTGGTGGTGACCTACCACTCCCGCCTGCTCGAACATGGAGTCACCGATTACTCCGCCGACGAATGCTGGCGCGACTATTGCCTCGGAATGTTGCACAGTCCGCTGATCACGACCCTTGGTACGGCCTTTTCGAGTACCACTGAACGGGGAGACGCCATGGCACTGATGATGCTGGAACGGTCATGTCGGGCCATCCGCGATCTCGACACACTGGCCTTGATCGAGACCACATGAGTCAGTCACCGGAACTCGGCTGCTATCTGCTGGCTGGTCAGCCGTCCAGCTCACGAGACATCGTCAACGAAGCCCGCATGGCCGAGGAGATGGGACTGGGCGCCGCTTTCATCTCCGAGCGCTACAACCTGAAAGAGGTCGGAACCCTGGCCGGGGCCGCTGGCGCAGTGACCGAGGACATCCGGATCATCACTGCGGCCACGAACCACAACACCCGCCACGTGATGGTCACAGCTGGGATGGTCCGGACCATGCAAAGTTTGACGGGAGGTCGGTTCACCTTGGGCATTGGGCGCGGCATCGCGCCGCTGCAAGATGTCTACGGCATACCGCGCATCACTACGGCACAAATGGAGGACTTCTCTTTAGTGCTGCGCCGACTCTTCCGTGGCGAGGCAATCTTCGGTCACGATGGCCCAGCTGGACGCTTTCCAGTGCTCAATCTCGACTCAAGCCTGGACGAATATCTTCCCTTGTGCCTTGTGGCCTTTGGAGACAACAGTCTGGAACTCGGAGGGCGCGTCTTCGACGATGTGGTCCTCCACACGTATTTCACCGACGAGACAACGACTCATTGTGTTCAGGTGGTCAAGGAGGCGGCCAGTCGAGCCGGTCGTGATCCGAAGGACGTGCGCGTCTGGTCGTGCTTCGCCACCATCGGCGATCACCTACCAGAGGAGTTGCGACTCAAAAAGTCCGTGGGCCGGCTAGCCACCTACCTTCAGGGTTATGGCGATCTATTGGTACGCACAAACGATTGGGATACCGCCGCATTGCAGCGCTTTCGCGACGACGACGTCGTCAAAGGCGTCGCTGGAGCGCTCGACGCGGTCGGCACCACTGAGCAACTCGAACATGTCGCGACGCTCATCCCGAAGGAGTGGCTGGCCCCCAGCGCGTCCGGATCACCTGCGCAGTGTGCTGCGGCGATTCGACAACAGCTGGCCCTCGGATGCGACGGCGTGATTTTGCACGGCAGCACGCCGGAAGAACTCCGGCCCATCGTCGAGGAGTACCACGGCTCCAACGCTTGACTTATATCTCTACATAGGTAGAGTTACCGTATGGGCAGGTCTCGCACATTGTCGCCGCAGGCGATCAAGATCCTCCGAGCACTTACCACTGACCCCACGCGCTGGCGTTACGGCTACGACCTCGCCCGGGAGGTCCACCTGAAGTCCGGCTCGCTCTATCCGATTCTGATCCGGCTGGCTGACCGTGAGCTGCTCGAAACTTCTTGGGAAGAAGGCCTGTCGGGCCGGCCACCCCGGCACCTCTATCGCCTCACCCCGACAGGACACGAATACGTCGCTGCTCTTGACGCTGTCCGCATCCAACCCCCAGTGCCCCGCCGGCACCTGGGCTTGAGCGGGGCATAGTGCTGGCCGCGGTCGGTGGGGGGCCGGTATCAGTCCTCTGCCTCTTGGTGCTGGGTGTACTCGGCACCGCATTGTGGGGACGCGAGCACCCTCCTCGAATGGCCCGCGATGTCCCGGTGCGGGTGTTGCAATGGGCGAGCGGTCTGCTTCCGGCGGACAGGGCCGAGTGGGGCCAGGCGATGCTGGGTGAACTGGATCGGATTGATGGTTCCCCAGCTCGGTGGCGATTCACTCTTTCCTGCGTGACTGGTGTCCTGGTGCCGCCACCGCGCGGTCTCGTGGCGCCGATGGCGGTGCTGGGAACCGCCGCTCTCGGGAGCGCGGTGGTGTTCAGCGTTGGTTTCGTCCATTTCGGGCTGGCCACAAATCCGTGGAACTGGATATTGGTGGCCATTTTGGCCGCTGTGTTGCTGTGTTCGATCATTGGGGTGAGCGTGCAGCTACGCCGATCAAATTCGGCCCTTCTGGGTTTGATAGGTGGGCTCATCGTGGCGGCATCGTGGTTGTGGACCACGGGATTCACCTTTGCGGGAGTGGTCACGCCGGTGAATTCGGTCGGCGCCTGGTCAGGCCCGACACTGATGATCGCGGTGCCATTGGTAGTCGGAGTCGGGGCGGCATTGCTCGGAGGCAATGCGTCCGTTGGCCGTCGAGCCGCACGGCTCGCCGGAGTGAGTGCGGGACTGACAATGTTCTTCATTGCCACGATTGCGGTGGTGGCGATCGATGGAGGGCCGCGCGATCCGGGGGCGACTCTTGCCGGCGGAGTGAGCGAGGCCTTTTTCAGCGTGGCCATGCTTTACCTGATTTCGGTACCGCTGGCCACGACCGCTGTGGGCTGGGTCGCGGCGACATCCACCAACCGCATCCGATTGCTGCGCTTGGCTTCAGGACATCAAAACTCCTCCGCATCCGACGAAGGCAAGAGTGTCAGCGATCGACTGACGCCGTTTCGCGTCGGAGCTGTGGTTGCCGTGCTGGCGCTCGGCGCGCTCGTGGTCCTGGCTCGCTAACCCTGGATCACTTCAATTCGGTAACCCTTGGGCGGCCGCCACTTGGCCGTACCACTGTCCGCTCGGCTTAAGCGTCCGCTCGAAGGTCTGCCGATCAACTGCGACCAGCCCGAACGTGGGTCCGTACGATCCCCACTCGTAGTTGTCGAGAAGTGACCAGTGCAAATAGCCGCGGACATCCACACCGTCAGCCAGCGCGCCGTGGAGACCGATGAGCGCGTCGCGGATGTATTCGATGCGGTCGTCGTCGCTCTTGGTGGAGATCCCGTTCTCGGTGACGAGTATCGGTACACCGGGCAACACGTCCGCGGTGTGACGTACGGCATGGCCGAGAGCGGCGGGATAGAACTCCCAATCTGTCGTGGTCCGTCGAGAATCAGGACCCGGAGCGACCCACCCGTCCTTCCCGATGATCTGCCGGGAATAGGCCTGGACCCCGATGAAATCATCTTCAGCACACACCTCCAGGTACTGATCTTCACGCTGCCAAGTCCAAGCTTCGGCGTTCGCGGTGCCGTCTTCGTCAAGCGCTTGAGCGTCCTGGTTGGCGACGGTCCAACCCGTCTTCACGGTGGAATGTCCGGCCAGTTCTGCCCGGGCCGCATGATGCGCATCGATCAAACGAGCCGTGACCGTTGGTTCCGGCACGGCCGTATCAAAGGTCACGGCCCCCCGCCCTCGGATCACCGCGGTGACCAGCGCCACCATGTTCGGCTCATTGATGATGCACACCCACTCCACGCCATCGAGGATGGGGCGAACCGCTTTGACGTATTGAGCAAAGAGTGCCGGTGACTCTTCGGAGAACCAACCACCGAGACGGGCCACCCATTTCGGCAATGTGAAGTGATGCAGGGTCACCACCGGTGTAATCCCGCGCTCGAAACACCCTTCGATGATTCGTCGGTAGTGGCCGAGCATGGCGGAAGACACCATCCCTTGGGCTGGCTCAATGCGGGCCCACTCAATGCTGAACCGATAGGTGTTGAGCCCCATCGAAGCGACAAGGTCGAGGTCTTCCCTCCACCGATGCAGGCTGTCGCACGCATCGCCGGATGGCTCTTTTATGGAGCTGTTGGGCTGGGTCTCGACCGTCCAACGATCGCTATTGGTGTTGTTGCCCTCTATCTGGTGCGCAGCCGTAGCGGCGCCCCAGAGGAAGCCGTCCGGGAATTGGGTGGTCGACGATGTACTCATTGCTGAGTAGTTCTATCTCCAGCTTTGCCCGGCCGCCCGGGCCAGATTCATATCCTTAGAGTCAAAGACTCCAACGGCTCAGATGGATCAGTTGATGTGGATGCCCGAGATGGCCCGGCTGATGACCAGGCGCTGGATCTCGGAGGTGCCTTCGAAGATGGTGTAGATCTTCGAGTCGCGGTGCCAGCGCTCGACCGGGTACTCCCGGACGTAGCCGTACCCGCCCAGGATCTGGATGGCCTGCTCGGTCACCCAGACCGCGTTCTCGCCGGCGTAGAGCTTGGACATGGAACCTTCGCCGTTCTCGAACTTCTGTCCTGTGCTGGCCATCCAGGCGGCGCGGTGCACCAACAGGCGCGAAGCGTCAGTGCGCATCTTCATGTCGGCCAACTTGAAAGCGATGGACTGATTCTCGATGATGGCCCGGCCAAACTGCTTGCGCTCCTTGGCGTACTCAAGCGAGTACTCGTAGGCGGCACGGGCGATACCAACGGCTTGGGCACCGACGATCGGGCGAGAGGCTTCGAAGGTGGCCATGGCGGCTTGGGTCGAGGTCTTCTTGCCTTCCTTGGCCCGAGCCAGGCGCTCGTCCAGCTTCTCTTTGCCGCCGAGCAGGCAACGACCCGGCACCCGGCAGTCATCCAGCACGACCTCGGCCGTGTGTGAGGCGCGGATGCCCATCTTCTTGAACTTCTGACCCATGGAGATACCGGGCGTCCCCTCCGGCACCACGAAGCTGGCCTGACCCCGGCTGCCCAGGGTCGGGTCGACCGACAGGACGAGCACGTGGGTGTTGGCGATGCCGCCGTTGGTGATCCAGGTCTTGGTGCCGTTGAGCACCCACTCGTCCTTGGCCTCGTCGTACACCGCACGGGACTTGAGGGACGAGACGTCGGAACCGGCGTCGGGCTCGGACACACCGAAGGCGGCCAGCTTCACGTCGTCGGGTGTGCCGAAGCACTGGGGTACCCACTCGGCCAATTGCTCGGGGGTGCCGTTGGAGAAGATGCCGGCTACGGCCAAGGTCGACCCGAAGATGGCCAGCGCGATGCCGGCGTCACCCCAACTCATCTCCTCGTTGACCAGACACATCAGGAGTCCGGTTGGATCACCAAAGCACTGGGCCACGAAGTCGAAGGAATAGAGGCCGTTCTTGGCCGCCTCCTGAATGATGGGCCAAGGCGTCTCTTCACGCTCATCCCATTCGGCACCGGCGGGACGGACCACGTTCTCGGCGAACTCGTGGACCCACTTCTGGATCTGCAGTTGGTCCTCGTTGAGCGAGAGGGAGAAGTCGGACATGTAGGGCCCTCCTTGGGGCAGGAGCCCGAGCATTCGCCGGGTCTCGTCGAAAAATCCGTTGATCACCACCTCTGATCGGCTCGGTCCCTGCACCGCTCCACGCGATGTCCGGGCCCATCCAGTTCGTGGTTACTGAATGGTAACCTAGAAGGAGACAGAGGTCCAGACATATCGTTTTTCTGCCTTTGAACTGGGCTTTCCCGCCGGCTAGCGGCGAACTGCGGTGCCTGAAGCGGTGTCCTCCACCGTCCAGCCCAGCACCACCAGTTGGTCCCGCAACCCATCGGCTCGGGCGAAGTCTTTGGCCGCCCTGGCTGCATCACGCTCAGCCACCAATCGAGCGGTCTCGTCGTCGACGTCATCGGCTTCGCCACGCAACGACAGACCCAAGGCGGCCGCCAATACAGCCGCGGTCCGCGCCGCCAGTTGCGCTCCGCCGGAGTCGCCCTCATCGGCCTTGGTGTGGGCGGCGGTGACGAGTTCGAAGATGCCGGCCAGAGCGCCCGGGGTATCGAGGTCGTTATCCATCCGTTCCCGGAAGGTAGACAATGCTTCTGCATCAAGTTCGGTAGCAGGCGAGACGCCATCGACGACGACGCCGTCACTTCCCTGCTCAAGGACGCCACCTACATCGAAACGCCGGGCCAATCCATCCAGACGCGCCAATGCCCTCTCTGCATCGGTCGCCGTTTCCGGGGTGACTTCGATGGGCGAGCGATAATGGGCGCGCAGCACCAGTAACCGGTAGGCCCGAGCGTCGTAGCGAGACAGCAGGTCCGGAAGAGTGGTGAAGTTGCCGAGCGACTTCGACATCTTCGTGCCCTCGACTTCCACCCATCCGTTGTGCATCCAGTGCCGGGCGAACACCTTGCCGTCGGCCACTGCCTGAGCCCTCTCGTTCTCGTGATGCGGGAACTTGAGATCCTGGCCTCCGCCATGCAGGTCGAACCCCTCGCCCAGGAGGTCGAGCGACATGACCACGCACTCGGTATGCCAGCCCGGGCGACCGTCACCCCACGGCGAGAACCAGCTGGGCTCCCCTTCCTTGGCCTTTTTCCAAAGCGCAAAGTCAAGTGGTGAGCGCTTGTCTTCGTTGGCTTCGACCCGAGCTCCCGCTTGCAACGATTCCAATGGCTGCTGGGCTAAGAGGCCGTAGCCCTCCACCTTGGACACCTCGAGGTACACGCCGTCGGCGGTCTCATAGGCCTTCCCCCGGGCCACGAGGTCGCCCACCAACTCGACCATGCGGCCGATATAAGCGGTGGCATGGGGGATGTCGTGCGGGCGGAGGTCTCCCAGCGCCCCCATTGACTCCCACCAATGACCCTCGAATTCTTTGGCCACGTCGGACTCGGTGCGCCCCAGGAGGTTCGCCCGCTTAATGATGTTGTCATCGACGTCAGTGATATTGGCCACATGACGAACCTTCAGGCCAGTGAAGCTGAGATACCGGCGCAGGACGTCGAAGGTCAGGTTGGCCCGACCGTGGCCGATATGAGGAAGGTCGTAGACCGTGGGACCACACACGTACATCGACACTTCGCCCTCGGTGCGCAGCTCAAGTGGGCGGACGGTGCCCGTGGCGGTGTCGTGCAGGTGCAGCATCCGGGTACGGTAACCCGATCATGTCGACTGACGCGACCGGCGCGCCCCGAGTTCCCGAGAAGCCCACCATCGACGGATTGGAGTCGACCTGGGGCCCCGTCTGGGACGAGGAAGGCATCTTCCGCTTCGACCCGAATGCCACTCGGGACCAGGTGTTTTCCATCGACACCCCTCCTCCCACGGTGTCGGGCTCCCTTCACATGGGGTCAGTGTTCGGGTACGTGCAGACCGATTCCATTGCGCGCTACCGGCGCATGCGGGGCTTCACGCTCTTCTACCCAATGGGGTGGGATGACAACGGCCTTCCCACCGAGCGTCGGGTGCAGACCTACTTCGGTGTGCGGTGCGACCCGTCACTCCCCTATGACCCGGATTTCCGCCCACCAGATGAGCCCGGCAAGGACGACATCCCAGTCAGTCGGCCCAACTTCATCGCGCTCTGCCATCAACTCACGCTGGAAGATGAGAAGGCATTCGAAGCGCTGTGGCGTCGCTTGGGCCTGTCAGTGGACTGGAATCACAGCTACGCCACTATTGACGACCGCAGTCGACGGGCCAGCCAACGCATGTTCCTGCGCAATCTGTCCCGTGGCGAGGCGTACTCGACCGAGGCACCCACGTTGTGGGACGTGGACGACCAGACGGCCGTGGCCCAGGCCGAAATGGAAGACCGGGATCGTCCCGGCGCGTATCACCGTCTTCGCTTCGACGACATAGAGATCGAGACCACCCGTCCCGAACTGGTGGCGGCCTGCGTTGCCCTGGTGGCGCATCCCGACGACCAGCGCTACGTCGCCCGGTTCGGCACCACCGTGCACACGCCGCTGTTCGGTGTCGAAGTCCCTGTGGTCGCCCACCCGCTGGCCGATCCTGAGAAGGGGTCGGGCATCGCCATGATTTGCACCTTCGGTGACGTCACGGATGTGGTCTGGTGGCGAGAGCTGCAGCTGCCCATCCGTTCCATCATCACCAGGGCCGGGCGGATCACCGATACGCCGCCAGAGGGAGTGCCCGATGGGCCGGCCTGGCGAGCCATCGCCGGCAGCAACATCAAGGCGGCGCAGCGCACCATGGTCGAATTGCTCACCGAGTCTGGCGAGTTGATCGGCGCACCGAGGGACATCACCCACCCGGTCAAGTTTTACGAACGGGGCAGCCGACCCCTCGAAATCGTGACCAGCCGGCAGTGGTACTACCGCAATGGTGGGCGTGACGCCGACCTCCGCGCCGCGCTATTGGAGCGGGGCAACAGCCTGTCGTGGCACCCGCCCTACATGCAGGTGCGCTTCGACAACTGGGTCAACGGGCTCAACAGCGACTGGCTGGTCAGCCGGCAGCGCTTCTTCGGCGTGCCGGTGCCCGTCTGGTACTCGTTGGGTGTCGACGGCGAGCCCGACTACACCAAGCCCATCGTCCCCGACGAGTCGACCCTGCCCATCGATCCCACCACCGATGTCCCACCTGGCTTCTCGCAGGAGCAGCGCGGCGTGCCGGGCGGATTCATGGGCGATCCGGACGTGATGGACACCTGGGCTACGTCATCGCTCACCCCACAGATCGCTTGCGGATGGGAGGACGACCCGGCGTTGTTCGCCGCTACCTTCCCCATGGACCTTCGTCCACAAGGGCCAGAGATCATTCGGACGTGGCTGTTCTCTACGGTGCTTCGCACTCACTTGGAGCACAACACCCTGCCGTGGAAAGACACCAACATCAACGGGTGGATCCTCGATCCCGAGCGCAAGAAGATGTCGAAATCCAAGGGCAACGTCATCACCCCCATGCCGTTGATTGACGAGTTCGGGGCCGACGCCGTGCGCTACTGGGCCTGCAACGGAAGGCCAGGCACTGACACTGCCCTGGATACCGGCGTCATGAAGATTGGGCGCCGACTGGCTATCAAGATCCTCAATGCGTCGAAGTTTGCGCTGGGTCGCCTGGGCGACGAGCCACCGCCTGGCGTGGACTCTGTGACCGAGCCGCTTGACCGGGCGCTGCTCGGACAATTGGCGCAGATGGTCGCCAGCGCCACTGCCGCCTTCGAGGAGTTCGACTACGCCCGGGCTCAGGAGTTGACTGAATCATTCTTCTGGTCGTTCTGCGACGACTATGTCGAATTGGTCAAGACCCGGGCCTATGGCGAAGGGGATGGCCGCGGTGCCGAATCGGCCCGCGCCACCTTGGGACTCGCCCTTTCCGTGCTGCTGCGTTTGTTCGCACCCTTCCTCCCCTTCGTCACCGAGGAAGTGTGGCGGTGGTGGCAGTCCGGTTCGGTGCATCGTGCCTCCTGGCCAACGGCAATCGAATTCGGCAACGGCACGGAAAGTGACGGTGCAGTGCTGACGGCGGCGGCCGAAGTCCTCGGTCTCGTCCGGCGGGCCAAGACGTCGGAGAAGCGCTCTATGCGGGCGCGTGTCGCCGAGCTCAGTGTGACTGGACCCGCCGCCACGCTGGCCGCGATCGAAGCGGCGCGGCAGGACCTCATTGACGCGGGCGGGCTGGACTCGTTGATCCTGACGGAGTCCGATACCTTCGCCGTGTCGGTGGTGCTGGCCGAAGAGGGCTGAACTCAGGCCAATGGCCCAGCGGTATCCGTCCCGAGATACGCGCTGATGACATCGTCACGAATTTCCTCGGGAGTGCCGCGCTTGACCAGTTCGCCATTGACCATGACCACGGCCTGGTCGGCGATGTGCAGTGCCGTCTGAACGAACTGCTCGACCATAATGATGGTCAACTGCTCGGACGCCACCAGCTGGCCCACTATTTCGTAGAGCTCCTCGACGATCAGCGGAGCCAGGCCCATGGATAGTTCGTCCAGCAAGAGGATCTCCGGTTCGGTGGTCAGTGCCCGCGCCATGGACAGCATGCGCTGCTCCCCGCCCGACAACGTCCCGGCCAACTGCTTGCGCCGACTACCCAGTACCGGGAAGCGCTCGATCGCTCGCTCCTCCACCTCATTCCGACTCAGGCCTCGCCGCCTGAACGTGTACATCAACAAGTTCTCCGACACGGAGAGATTTGGAAATATCGATCGCCCTTCGGGAATCATGCACACACCCGACCGGGCCAAAGATTCGGAGGAAATTCTTCTTCACGTTCCGCCCGCCGATGTCGACGCGGCCAGCCGTCGGGGCCAATTGACCAGATATCACCTTGAGCAAGGTCGATTTTCCGGCACCGTTCGGACCGAGCAGAGCCAACGCCGAGCACTTGGGCACTTCCAGCGTGATGCCGTGCAGCACTTCAATCCGGCCGTAGCCGGCTCGAACGCCATCGACTGACAGGGCCAACGCCCGAGCAGCGCCTGTTGCCACGTCACGTGGGGTCGCCGGCACCGTTGGTTGGGCCCGGTTGATTGGGTCAGAGGTGCTGGCCTCACTCCCGAGATAGGCCTCTTGCACTTTTGCGTCAGCCCGCACCGAGACGGGGTCACCCTGGGAGATGACCTGGCCGTGATCGAGGACGACCACGCTGTGGCAAATCCCCATGACGAGCGTCATGTCATGTTCGACCAGGAGCACCGATGTGCCTTCCGAGGCCACCCTCTGCAGCACCTGACCCAACGCATGGCTTTCATCGGCGTCGAGACCGGAGCTCGGTTCGTCGAGCAATAAGACGCTGGGTGACGTGGCCAGGGCACGAGCCAACTCCACCAGGCGGGCCAGCCCGGTCGGCAGCGAATCCGTGGGCTGGTCGGCGACGTGAAGAATGCCGACTTGTTCGAGCTGGAACTCAGCCTCCTGGCTGGGGTTTCGGCCAGAGGTGTTCTTTCGTCGCTGCACCTCGGCCGCCATCTGGACGTTCTCGCGGGCCGTGAGGGTGCCAAAGAGTTCGAGTCGTTGAAAGGTCCGGCCCAGTCCGAGCATCGACCGAGCATGCGGCCGGCTGCGGGTGATGTCGTGGCTGCCCATGTGCACGGTGCCATGTGTGGGTCGCTGCAGACCGGTGATGACGTTGAAGAGGGTGGTCTTGCCTGCTCCGTTGGGACCGATGAGGCCGTGGATGTGGCCGGCGGTCAGCTCCAGATCCACGCCGTCGAGGGCCAGGAGCCCGCCGAAGCGGACGGAGACCCCCTCGACGGATAGGGCGGTGCTGGAGTCGGGCACCACCGTCGCCAGGTCAGCCAACTGAAGGCACCTGCTCGGGCCGCACCGGTCCCGACAACGGCCCCGGCTGGGTGTGCTGTCGCTCTCGCCACGCCGTCACTTCGGAGTACAGACGACCAGTCCCATAGGGATTACGGCCGACGACGATGATGCCCACACCGAAGAGGATGTAGGTGAATCCGGAGAAGGACGGAAGGTGTTGCGCGATGACCGGCACCACAGAAAGGCCGATGCCGGCCTGCACGGCCCCACTCAATATGGTCACCCCGGCCAGGACTACGCCGACGAACAGCACCAGGCTGTTGACGAACTGAAACTGTGAGACGGACACCGACGGCGTCATTCCGCTATAGAGGACGCCCGCCAGCCCGGCTAACGCGCCGGCCAGAATGAACACGGCGAGCTTGGTGCGGACGATGCTCATACCGACGGTGGCACAGGCCGCTTCACTGTCGCTCATGGCGACCAGACGCCGACCGAACGGCCCGCGGCGGAGCGCCCCGACCCCGATCAGACACAAGGCGAAGACCACCGCGATCAACACCACAAACGACCGATCGGTCACGAACCGCATGCCGAAAATGTCAGGTCGACCGACCGCAAGCGATCCGCCCGAAATGATCGATGGGTTGGTAAAGAAAATACTGTCCATCAACGCGGCGAAGGCCAGCGTGGCCAGCGCCATGTAAAGCCCACGCAGCCGGAGGGCCGGTAGGGCGAGAATGCCGCCCGCCACCGCGCAGAGACCGATGGCGGCCAGCACACCCAGCATGGAGCTGCCGCCATCGACCTTAGTCATGACCCACGCACCGAGTCCTAGGAAGGTGAACTGGCAAAGCCAGACCTGGCCGCCGTACCCGGAGAGGAGAACGAGGGACAAAGCAGACAGGCCCAGCGCCAACGCTTCTCCCAACGTATACAGGTTGTTGCCCGTCACCACGGAGGAGAGCAATACGGTAGCCACCACCAACGTGGCGGCGCCGGCCAGCGTCATGTGCAGACTGGCCGCTCTAGGAGCGCGCAGTCGAACCACTCGCCCGATAGCCAACTTGTCCTGCGGCAGCACGATCAGGGCGAGGATCAGCAAGCCCATGGGCAATATGTCCGTCACATCGTTGAGGATGTTGGACGGGACGTAACCCACCGAGAGCGACTCAGCGATGCCCAGGATCATGGCGCCGAGAAACGTCAAGGGGAGACTGCGCAGTCGTCCCACGATGGCGGCGGCGTAGCCGAAGATGACTAGTTCGGACAGGATCTCGATGCTCATGCCCGTGCCCGGGGCCAGCAGGATGCCGGCCAACCCGGCCAGCATGAAACCGATCATCCAGGCCACACCCGAAATTCGGCCTGACCGTGCACCGGTCAGAGAGGCCAATGACGGATCGTCCACCACTGCTCGCATGGCCACGCCGATGCGGGTGCGCTTGAACAGCAACCACAACGTCAAGGCCACTCCCACCGCGCAGCCGACGGTGATCAGTTCTTCGTAGGTGAGGTTGACCCCGAACACATCCACCTGGTCACTGGCAAACCAATTGGGCAGATTCCTGGTGATGGTCTGATTCCAGATAGTGGAGGACAATCCATAGAGGACGAGAAAGAGGCCGAGTGTCACCACAATCATGGTGTTGAGAGACGAGCCGTAGAGCGGGCGCATGAGCACTCGCTCAATCCCCAACGCGAACACCGGAGCGACCACGAGCAGCACAGCTGCCAGTGCCACCAGTGGGTTCCAACCCCAGCCCTGCCACAACTGCCAATAGACGTAGGCCAGGAACATGCCCACTGCTCCGTGCGCGAAGTTGAAAATGCCGGTGGCGTTGTACGTCACGACCAATCCACTGGCCGTGACGGCGTAGATCGACCCAGTGACGATCCCGGTCACCAGAAAGCTCAGAAACTCACTCACGGCGACTCAGCCTCAGGACGACGTCAATTGACGCTTAACGGGAGATCCCCTTGTAGCTGCTGGGATAGAAGCCACCAGGACTGCACACGAATCCCGACTTGGGGTCGGGGCTGATGCGCAGCCACGTCCCGTTTTCGTACTTGGCGGCGATCCAACACTGACCGGGGATCTTCTGCGCCGGATCCTGGGTCGAGATAAGGCCGCTGGCATTGAACGACGTGATCTTGTTGAGTTGCGCATCGAGACTGGCCCGAGTGGGGTTGGCGCCGGCCTTTTGCAGGGCCTGCACAAAGAGCTGCGCGTTGATCCAGCCGTACAACGTGTAGAGGTCGAGCTGTGTCTGGGGATCGACCTTCTTGGCCCATTTGTCAAAGGTGGCCACCGCGGGCACGACCTTGGCGTCCTGGCCCATGTACAGGGCAGTCACGGTGGTAACGATGGTGCCGTTGCCAGCTGAACCCGGGTTGAAGCCCTGCTCGTATGCGTTGGCTCCACTGAACAAGATCGCGTTGAGTCCTTCCTGCTTGATCTCTTGAGCGATGTTGCTGATGTAGGCACCCTGCTGGGTCGGCTCGTAGACCACCTTCACGCCGGCCGCCTTCATCTTGACGATGTCAGGCAGGAACGAAGTCGTGAACGCACCCTCGTCGTGGGCGAACAGCCACTTGTAACCGAGGCTTTCGGTCAGCTTCCTGAAGGTGTTCTCAGCGGTGACCGCGGTCGCGGCGGCATTGGAACCGATAAGTCCCAACGCTTTTACCGCAGCCGGGTACTTGGACTTGAACCACTTGAAGGGGCCCGTGGCTTCTCCACCCGTTACGAGCGGGATAGCCGAGTAAAGGTTGGGGTCCGTGTACAAGTTGGGGGACAGGACCTGAGTGACCAGGGGCACCTTGCCTGCATCAATGGCCGATTGCTCGGAACCGTCGAGCAGCGAGAACCCGCCAACGAACGCGAAATCGCTCTTGGCGATGGTCGCCGCTTCGCTGGCCACGGTCCCCGACGAGAATGCGCTGTCCATGCCGTTGAGAATGAGCTTGCGCCCGTTCACCCCACCCTTGCTGTTGATGTAGGCGAAGTAGGCCGCGGTGCCGACCTTGGCCCCTTCGAAGAGCCCGGCTATGGGCTCAGAGATGTCACTGATCGAGCCAACGGTGACGGATTTAGCGGTGATGCCCGGTGCCGGTGCGACAACCGAAGATGCTCCGGCAGATGCGCCGCTGCCGGCAATCAGGGTGCCGATGACAAGCGCTCCACCAAGGATCCCTCGAACCGAGCGCCCACCTTTGTCGCGCCGGGCCACCCCTTGCGCACACGTGTTGGCCATTGCCATCCCCCTTTTACTTCGTCGACGTCCTCACCCCCAGATGGTCCGGACGAGGCGAAGTCATGTCCTGGTTTCTGACTCTATGTCAGGTATTTCCCAGGAGTGGCGTCGGGGGGAGCTGGCCCTCAGGTCAAGCTGAGCTGCCAGGACACTCCGAAGCGATCGTTGAACCATGTGAACCGACGCGCAAAGGGGTACTCGGCACTTGGCATGAGCGTGGTGCTTCCCTCGCTCAAGACGATGCACACGTGTTCAAACTCGTCTTCTGTCTCGAACTCGACAAAGAACGACACGGCCGGGGTGAAGGTGAAGTCGTGCATTGGTGGGCTGTCGAACAGGATGAACGGCTGCCCATCAATGGATATTCGGGCCCGCTTAACTTGTCCCTCGACGCCGTCCTCGCCGGATCCGAATCTCGTGAGCTCATCGACCACTGCATGGCCGAATGCCTGCACGTACAGCCCGAGAGCCTCTTCGGCCTGCCCGGTAAACATCAAGAACGGAATTGGCCGCATGTGGCGATGCCTCCTGATCTCAGATGGATGATTCGACGCGGGCTCCCGCCTGGGGCGAAGCGATCAGCTTGGCTTGGCGGGCAGCATCGAGGAAGGAGGCCACACCGGCGGTGGTGGCCTGGCAGCGCAGCGAGGCCAGCACATCAAAGGCATGCTGGGTCAGCGGGAGCTCGGCATAAGCCACCGGAGCGGTCGACACCGCTCGTAGCGCGTCCACAAAGGTGCGGGCCACGTCGACCGGCACCAGCGTGTCGTTTTGTCCCTGGAGGACAAAAAACGGCGGTGCCCCAGCGTGCACACGGGAGGTTGGGGATGCGTCTCGGAACACCTCAGGGTGCTCGGCCATCGTCGTCTTCATGACACGCTTCTCCAGCATTTCGAGCAAGCCGGGGCCGTAACGGCCTGATCCCTCAGCGGACCCGGTCATGTCCATGACGCCGTAAAAGGGGACACAGGCGTCCACCGAAGCATCGGCGGTCTCGAAGCCGGGCTGCAGCGATTTGTCGTCTGCCGTCAGCGCCAGGTGGGCACACAGGTGCCCGCCGGCCGAACCACCGCTGACCGCTATGAATGAAGGATCACCCCCGTACTCGGCGATGTGGTCCCTGACCCAAGCCACTGCCCGCTTGGCATCGATTGCATGCTCCGGCCAGGTGGCCTTCGGACTGAGCCGGTAATTAATGGCGACGCAGACCCAGCCTCGGGCCACCAACTCGTACATCATCGGCTTGCCCTGCTCGCGCTTCTCACCGATCACCCAGGCACCGCCGTGGATGTACACCATGACGGGTGCACCACTGTCTGGCGCCACGCGTGAGTGGTAGATGTCGAGGCGGTGCCGGCGGATCCCGTCACCCCAATAATCGATGTTCTTGACGGTCCGTACGGCGCGTCCCTTAAGCGGAATGGCCTGCGTCACCCGCCACCACCGCCCCCAGCTCGGAGCGACCCGTTCGGTGGAGATCACAAAGGCGTCGGAGCGCACTTCGTCCAATGCGCCCTGGACGACACCGGCAGCTCGCCGGCCGGAGATGGCCAACCCGACCAGTCCGGCCCAGCTCACGATGGCCACGGCCAGTCCCAGCCATCCGGCCCAATTCTTGAAGGCCCCGAACACACCGAAGACACCAGTGGCCGCCACCTGCCACACGATGTTCTGAATGGCCACCTCACCCACCAGCCATCCCGTGAAAAAACTAAAGACGGTGAAGGGCTCACGCCGAATGGGCTGGAAAGCCTGGAGCACACCAATGGCCCCCAGGAGGGTCACGCCGAGATAGATGTAAGGCACGCCCTATCTTCTCGTACCACCGAAGGCGATGCCGCTTTTCGAGGCTGGGACCAGGTCAGACAGTTGCCGAGGGGCCGAGAAGGTGCGAGGTTATGACGCGTACCGTCCACGAAGGAGCAGCGATGTCCCCAGAACGCCTATCCGGGCTCGATGCCAGCTTCTTGTATATGGAGACACCCACCCTCCACATGCACGTGTCCATGGCGGCCGTGTTCGACCCCTCGACCGTGCCTGACGGCTACTCGTTCCGCAAGGTACGGCAGATGATTGTGGATCGGATCCCTCTGGCTCCAGTGTTCCAACGGCGATTGGTCGAGGTACCCATGCGCCTGGGCCATCCCGTCTGGGTCGACGATCCCGAGTTCGACATCGACAACCATCTGCGCCGGGCGGCCCTGCCGTCTCCGGGCGGCATGCGGGAACTCGGTGATTTCGCGGCCGACATCAACAGTCGCCAGCTCCACCGCGATCGTCCGCTTTGGGAAATGTGGGTGGTCGAGGGGTTGGAGGACGGCAAGATCGCCTTAGTGACCAAAATGCACCACAGCACCATTGACGGCGTCTCAGGTGCCGAGCTCCTCGGGGTTCTCTTCGATCTTGAACCCAATCCCCCTGCACAAGAGGCCGTCCCCGTCCGCCAGGTCGACACCCGGATCCCTGGCTCCATCGAACTGGTGTCCCAAGCCCTCCTGGCCAACACCGTCCGTCCCTTCGATATGGCCCGCATGGTGTGGCGAACTGGTCAGTCCATTGCCGGGGTACGGCGGGTGCGGCAGAACACCCCCACCGGCACAGCCAAGGCGGCACTCCCCCTCAGCGCACCTCGCACGTCCATCAACGTCGCCGTCCATGCCAGGCGCCGGGTGGCCTTTGCCGCCGCCAGCCTGACCGACGCCAAGGCGCTCAAGAACGCCATGGGAACCACCGTCAACGATGTCGTGTTGGCCATGTGTGCCGGAGCGCTACGGAGCTACCTCATGGCTGGCGACGAGCTCCCAGACATCCCGCTGGTATCGGTGGTGCCGGTGTCGGTCACCCCCGATGTGGCGGAGCTCAAGGGATCAAACAAGGTGTCGTCCATGTTCGTACAACTGCCTTGTGAACTCGAGGACCCGCTCGAGCGCTTGCGCGCCATTCACGAGGGCACGAAGGGTGCGAAAGAAGAACATCACGCCCTCGGTGCTTCAACGCTGCAGAACTGGGCCGAACACGCCACCCCGAATGTCTTTGCCATGGCGGCCCGCTTCTACACGGGCATGAAGTTGGCCGACCGGCATCGTCCCATTGCCAATCTGGTCATCTCGAATGTGCCTGGTCCTGATTTCCCTCTGTACATGGGTGGCAGCCAAATGCTGGGCATGTTCCCTCTCGGTCCGGTCATGGACGGGATGGGATTGAACATCACCATCATGAGCTACATGGGCGTCTTGTATTGGGGTCTGGCGTCGGACGCTCGGGCCGTGCCCCGTTTGTGGGACATTGCCGCGGCGATACCGCACGCGCTGACAGAGTTGATGGAAGCGGCCGGACTGAAGTCGGAGCCGTTCGATGTGCCGATTCATTTGGGCCCAGGCATGCCTCCCACCGCCAACTGGGTCCGCTCCGCCGCCTCGCAGCAAGCCGAGATGGAGGGCTCGGCCGGCGCATGACGGTTCGAGAGCTCGGCCACTTGGTCCTCTACGTGCACGACGTCAACCGGTCCGCCGCGTTTTACCGTGACGTCTTGGGTTGGCAGCAGATCATTCCGCCGCTGGGTGAAGCGCCAGTGGGAGTGGCCGCCTTCTCATCCGGGCGAACACATCACGAACTGCTGCTCATTGAAGTCGGTGTCGACGCTTCACCCATCCCCGCTGGTCGCCGGGTGGGGATGTACCACTTCGGCCTCAACGTCGGTGAGACCGATGACGACCTTCGAGCCATGTTGGCCACGCTGCAAGGTGCTGGGTCCACCATCGTGGGAGCCTCTGATCACACGGTGACCCACAGCCTGTACATCGAGGATCCCGACGGTAACGAGATAGAGCTCTATGTCGATGTCCCCGGTGTCGACTGGAAGTCCGATCCGGCACTTATTACGGCGCCGATCAAGCCACTTCGTCTTTAAGCAGCGCAATGAGTTGGCCCAGAGCGGCGTCATCAGGCAGTGATGGGGTGAACAACGCGATCCGGTCGGCCAGGTCACCAACCTTGTCGACGATGCCGGCAGCACATTCGGCCGGGGTGCCGCACACAGCAAGGGCATCCACCAACTCGTCGGGCACATGCTCGCCCAGCGCTGACCATTGACCCTGGCGGATGAGTTCGGCCAGTTCGGGCTGGAGATGGCCGAAGTGGTCTAGTTCCAATACCCGGCGATAGGCCGGCGTCGACCCGTAGAAACCCAGCAAGGTGCGCACTGCACGCTTGGCCTGCTCAATCTCCGTTGCGTTCTGGCCCACGCCCACAATCAGTCCGCACACCACTTCGAATGGTCCGAGCGACGGGTCGCGATCCTGTCGTCCAAGTTGCACCGAGGCCATGGTCAGTTCAGTCAGCGAACGGCGCGAGTTGAAGGGAAGGATCATGATCCCATCGGCCACCGCCGCTGCCATGGCGGTCATCTTCGGCCCGAGTGCACCCAACAGGATGGGCGGCGGGCCGAACTCGGTGGGTCCGGGACTGAACATGGGCGTCATGAGCGTGTGTCGGTAGAACGCACCTTCGAATCGGAGCGGTATCGCGTCCTGCCAGTTGGCGAAGATGGCCCGTAGGGCCGCCACCAATTCTTGCATCCTGGCCACCGGAGCCGACCATTCCAGACCGAATCGCCGGACGATGTGCGCCTCAATCTGGGGAGCCAGTCCAAGCCGGAATCTCCCCCCTGACAGCACCTGGAGGTCAGAGGCGGCGTGAGCCAGGTGGATTGGATTGCGTGGGAAGGCGACCGCGGCATTGGTGGTGATGTCCAGGCCGGCCTCGGCGCCGGCGGCCAGGGTCAAAGGTACGAAGATGTCGTGCGGCCCCTCGGCGCAGTACACACCATCGGCACCCAGTCGGGCCACCGAGGAGCTTCGATCGACGACCTCATGGAGAGGGAGGCCGGTGAGGCCAACGTCAATCTTCATCGGGGTACCGTCGCCTCACGCCTGCGGCTCCTTGCCTGGTCCGGTAGGAACGGACGCTAGCCCTGGGCTACGCAGCGGCGGGAGGTGCGTCGGCAATACTGCAGCACGGCTGGAGGGCTCAATGCGAACACTGCACATGCATGACGACGGGACGTTGGAAGCGGCATCGTCGGCTCTGCGCGCCGGTGAGGTCATCGTTGTCCCCACCGATACCGTCTATGGCGTCGCTGCCGTTCCCACCCATCCCGATGCCGTTCGTGACATCTACGCCGCCAAGCAGCGCCCGCCCACGCAACACCTGCCGGTGATGGCGGCCACCGTCGAGCAGGTCCGCGACCTGGGCTTGGAACTCACCGAAGCGGGTCAGGCCTTGGCCCAGCACTGGTGGCCGGGCCCGTTGACGCTCGTCCTCGGTTTTTCGGCTACCGCCGTTCGACCGCAATGGCTGCACGGTCGGGACGAGGTAGCGGTCAGGATTCCTGATCATGACTTCCTTCGACGCCTCATCTCTAGCACTGGTCCGCTTTTGGTGACCAGTGCCAACCAACACGGAGCTACCACGCCCCCAACGGCGGAGGATGCCGCACGCGAGCTCGCCGACTACCCCACCCTCCTGGTGGACGGCGGCACACTCAGCGCCACGCCATCGACGTTGGTCAATCTGCATTGCGCAGTGGCTTCCGTCGAGCGTGAAGGGGTCATTGGCCGTGCGGACATTGAGAATGTGTTGGCCGCACTTAGTGAGGCGCCATGAGCCGAGTCCTCCTGGCCATTGAGACTTCATGCGACGAGACGGCCGCTGCGGTCATTGGTGATGACTACAAAGTGCACTCGTCCGTCGTGGCCAGCCAGATTGAGCTCCACGCCAAATTCGGTGGCGTGGTACCTGAGCTGGCCAGCCGGGCCCACGTCGAGCTCATCGTCCCCATGATTGAGGAGGCGCTGCATCAGGCTGGTGTCGAAGGCGCCGATCTCACTGCCGTTGCGGTGACCAGCGGTCCCGGGCTGGTGGGCGCACTGCTGGTCGGGATCGCCGCGGCCAAGTCATTGGCTCAGGGGTGGGGGGTGCCCATTGTCAGCGTCAATCACTTGGAGGGACACCTGGCCAGCGTGTTCCTCACCGAGGGCGAGGTGCCGTTCCCTCAGACCGCGCTCCTGGTCTCGGGCGGACACTGCATGCTGACCCGGACCAAAAGCCCGGGTGCGTTCGAACTCTTGGGCGAGACGGTAGACGACTCCATCGGTGAGGCCTACGACAAGGTGGCCCGATACCTGGGGCTGGGCTACCCGGGTGGCCCCGTGCTCGACCGAATGGCCAAAAGCGGACAGGACGTCCTCGGCTTCCCTCGACCGATGCTGCAAGAGGGCTACGAGTTCTCGTTCTCGGGGCTCAAGACCGCAGTCGTCAATTACGTCCGCAAGCACCCAGACTTCGTCATGGAGGATGTGGCGGCCTCGTTCGTGGCGGCTTGCATGGACGTCCTGTGCACCAAAATGCGCCGAGCGCTCCAGGAGTTCGCGGACCCAGCGTTGGCCATCGTGGGTGGCGTGGCCGCCAGCCCCATTCTGCGGCAGCGAGCACAGGAGCTGGCTGACGAATTCGGGAGCCGCCTGCTCATCCCACCACAGGCTCTGGCCACCGACAACGCCGCCATGATCGGCATCGCCGGTTGGCAACGACTGACGGCAAGTGGACCGACCGCATCGACTTTTGGTCCCCAGCCCGACCTACGTCTGGCCTTTTCCTAACGTCATCGCCGCTGTAGCCTCGCCCGGGCCCGCTGGGAACGACGACCCAGGTCGAGTGACGACAGATCGAGGAGTGCACCGACCGCCACGATCAACCAGCCGAGTCCCGAGACGCCACGGCCCTGGGTGTATACCAGCGCATAGAAGAGGGTGGTGTACGGCAGCAGAATAAATCCCAGCAATCCCGTCCACCCGGAGCTGAAGGCGATAGTCAGCCGGTTACTGAACACGTAGAGCATGGCCAGGACGAACCGCGGCGAGATCCAGGCAAAGAGTGCCAGCACACATCCCATGACGACGTCCTTCCGTGAGGTGCCCGGGCCACCCTACTTAGTAGAGGCCGACCACGTTCCCGTCGGCATCGATATCGATCTGCTCGGCGGCGGGATGTGACGACAACCCGGGCATCGTCCGCATGTCGCCACTGACTAAGTACACGAAGCCGGCGCCCACGTTGGCACGGGCTTCGCGCACAGGTAACCGCCATCCGGTTGGTGCACCCTTCAACTTGGGATCTGACGAAATCGACAAATGAGTCTTGGCGATGCAGATGGGAAGGTCACCGAACCCCGCACGTTCGTAGGTATCGATCTGGCTGTTGGCCAGTGGGAGATAGTCCACTCCCTCGGCGCCATAGACCTCCTTCGCCACGGTCTCGATCTTTTGGCGAATGGTGGCGTTCGACTCGTAGAGGAGCTGGAATTGGTTCGGCTCCTCCGCTGCTTCCACGATCGCTTCGGCCAGCTCGATGGCGCCCTTTCCTCCGTCGATGAAGTGGGTACAGATGGCGGTGCGTACGCCGACCGAGGCGGCGATCTCCCGAATCGCCGCGTGCTCGGAGGGGAAGTCTTGATCAAAGGCATTCACGGCCACTACCGGAGTCACCCCATGGCGGCGCACGATGTCAATGTGCTTCAACAAATTGGCCGCTCCGAGGTGCACCTCTTCCGGGCTCTCCTCGAGCATGGCGGGCGGGAGCGGGCGACCGGCCGTGACCTTGTGCCGTCCAGAATGCAGCTTCAGGGCACGAACCGTGGCCACCACCACGGCCGCATCGGGGACCAGCCCAGAAGCCCGGCACTTGATATTGAAGAAGCGCTCGGCACCCATGTCAGCCCCGAAGCCCGCTTCAGTCACCAGGTACTCGCCGGCATGAATGCCGATGAGGTCGGCCACGATGGACGAGTTCCCGTGCGCGATGTTGCCGAACGGCCCGGCGTGCACCAATACCGGTGTGTTTTCCATGGTCTGGAGAAGATTGGGCTTAATGGCGTCACGCATGATCACCGTCATGGCACCGGCTGCCTTGAGGGCCTCAGCCGTCACGGGCTCTCCCTGTGACGTATAGCCGACCACAATCCGGCCGAAGCGCGCCCGCATGTCGGAGAGCGACGTGGACAGAGCCAGAATGGCCATGACCTCCGAAGCCGCTGTGATATCGAACCCAGTCTGGCGTGGCGTGCCGTCCTCGCTGCTGCCCAAGCCTGAAACGATCTGGCGCAGTGATCGATCGTTGATGTCCATCACACGGCGCCACGTGATGTCGTGCGGATCAATGGCCAGCGCGTTCCCGTGCTGCATGTGATTGTCGATCATGGCGGCCAGCATGTTGTTGGCGGCCGTCACCGCATGCAGATCGCCGGTGAGGTGCAGGTTCAGGTTCTCAAACGGCACCACCTGGCTGTAGCCCCCACCGGCGGCACCGCCCTTGATGCCGAAGGTGGGCCCCATCGATGCCTGTCGGATGGCGATGGTCGCCTGCTTGCCGATACGGGCCAGGGCCTGGCCCAATCCGATGGTGGTGGTGGTCTTCCCTTCTCCGAGTGGCGTCGGCGTGATGGCCGTCACCACGACATACCGCGCCTTGGGACGATCGGCCAACGCCTCAATGGCCCCCAGGTTCAGCTTGGCCACATGAGGTCCGTAGTGCTCGAGCAGCTCGGATCCGATCCCCATTTGGGTGGCGATTTCGGTGATGGGCCGCATGTCGGCCGAACGGGCTATCTCAATGGCAGGAGGGAGCGGCACGTCAGCCCACCTCGAACACGTCAGTATCAATCCCCGCCAACCTGAAGCGCATCGCGTGCATCATGCCTCGCCACAGGCGCCTCCACCCAATCATTCGTGCTGCACCGATTTTGCACCCATCTCGACACCATGGTTCCTGCGTCTGTCGCTAACATTCGCTGGGGACTTCGTATCCTCCGGTGTGCGAGCTTTGCCGGGGGTGCGGGTTGTGAGGGAGGGGACAAAGAGTGGTGTCGTTCAGAGGTATTCCAACGCGTCCGGGTGGCATTTGGAAGAAAACGATCACGGGCACAATGGTTGTTGGATTGCTGTCTACAGGATTGCTGGCCACCGGGGGATTGCTCTCGGGACCACTCGCCGCAGCAACCACGGCCCACGACATCGACTTCGGGTACCAGACCTGGACCGTTGGCCCGCTCCCCGACGCGTCCGCCCCCATTGTGAATTCATCCCCCAACGTGGCCAACCTGCCCGGAGGTCCGGCCGTGGTCGTGGGAGACCAAACCGGCAACGTGTATGCCTACAACCTGGTAACCGGCGCGCCCGTGTGGACGTACAACGCCGGCGCACCGGTGAACTCGACCCCATCGGTGGGCGTGACGGGGGCCAATGGACCGTATGACTCTGTTTTCGTGGACACCGGCGATCCCGCCAATCCCTTCAGCGGCGGTTACCAGGCCATCAGCCCGACCGGTACCAAGCTGTGGTCCGCCCAGGAAAGCAACCCGTCGACCGACGCCACAGCCCACAACGGGGTACAGGCGTCCATGGCCGTCGGGAATTTGCAAGGTGGCACGGATGTCACGGCCGGCTCATTGGGCGAGGAGCAAGACGCGTTCAATGCGGCCAGCGGAGCCCTACTGCCGGGCTTTCCGTGGTACCAGGCCGACAGCAACTTCACCACGCCGGCGCTGTCCGACCTCTACGGCAATGGGCACACCGACATCGTTGAGGGCAGTGACTCGACGCAAGGTGCGTCGTACGGGATGTCCTACGCCAATGGTGGCCACCTTCGGATTCTGAGCAGCACCGGCAACGCTGGCCTGCCACAACCCAACGACGGTTTGCTGTGCCAATACAACACCAACGAGACGGTGCAATCGTCGCCGGCGGTGGGGCCGTTCCTCGGTACGTCCAATGAATTGGGCATCGTGTTCGGTACGGGCATCACCTACCACCAGTCCGACACAGACAAACTCATCGCCGTGGACACCCACTGCAATCAAAAGTGGATGGCCTCGCTCAGTGGAAATACGGCGAGTAGTCCCGCCCTGGCCGACGTTATGGGGAACGGGCAGATGCAAGTGGTGGAGGGGGTGGACAACGGGACCACGGGCGCCGTCTATGCCATCGACGGGTCCAACGGATCCATCCTGTGGCAAACCAATCTGGCCCGTGTCATCGGGTCGGTGGTCACCGCCGATCTCGGCCCCGGCTACCAGGATGTGTTCGCACCCACCGTGAACGGCGTGGCGGTGCTCGACGGAAAGACCGGGACCGTCATCACGACGTTGCAAGCACAGACCGGATTCCAGAACGCACCGCTGATCACCGATGACCCCAACGGCACCATCGGCATCACGTTGGCGGGATACCAAGCCGCGGGGAGCTACCTCTACCACTACGAGCTCTCTGGCTCGAACGGCTCATTGGTCAACGAAAGCGGCGCTTGGCCGCAGTTTCATCACGATCCACAACTGACCGGAAACGCCGGCGGTGACGGCACCACTTCGGTGCCTTGCACCGCTCCTGCCTCCAAGCCACAGGGGTACTATCTGGCCGCGGCCGACGGCGACGTGTCATCGTTTGGCAACGTCCCCTATTGCGGCTCCCCGATCGGCCTGAACAAGCCCGTCGTCGGCATGGCCGCCACCGCCGATGGAGGCGGCTACTGGTTAGTGGCTTCTGACGGCGGCATCTTCACCTACGGAGATGCCCAGTTCTTCGGCTCGGCCGGGGGCATCCACCTGAACCAACCCATTGTGGGCATGGCACCCACGGCGGATGGAAAGGGCTACTGGTTGGTGGCTTCCGACGGTGGCATCTTCAACTATGGCGATGCGCAATTCTATGGCTCGGCCGGAGCCATCCATCTCAACAAGCCCATCGTCGGCATGGCACCCACGGCGGATGGAAGGGGCTATTGGTTGGTGGCTTCCGACGGTGGCATCTTCAACTATGGCGATGCAACCTTCCACGGATCGGCGGGCAATATCCCATTGAATAAGCCGGTGGTGGGGATGGCGGCGGCACCGAGCGGAAGCGGATATTGGTTGGTGGCCTCCGATGGCGGCGTGTTCTCGTACAACGTTCCCTTCTTCGGCTCGACGGGCAACATTCGACTCAATGAGCCCATTGTGGGAATGCAGGCCACCGCTACGGGTCAGGGTTACCGCTTCGTCGCCTCCGACGGTGGAGTCTTCAACTATGGCGATGCCCAGTCATACGGTTCGTTGGGTGCGTCGGGATCGAGCAGTCCAATCGTCAGCATGGCGGGGTTCTGATCCCGCCTGACTGACAGTGCACGCAAATATGGGGCACTACTCCGTCGCTGCTTCGAAGAGGCGGCGGGCCTCGGGGTAATCCGCCTTTCCGCTTGCGATGCGGGGCACCGTATCGACCACCACGATCTGCCGGGGCAGTTTGAACGACGCCAGCTTCGACCGTGCATGCTGATCGACATCTTCGACGGTCACCTTCCCCACCTGCGGAGCCGGAGATATCACCGCCACGACGCGCTGGCCGAAACGTTCATCGGGCAGACCGAAGACCAGACAATCATCCACATCCGAGTGGGTCTTGATGACCTCTTCGACCTCTTCGGGGAACACTTTCTCCCCAGCCGTATTGATGCACTGCGAGCCGCGTCCCAGCAAGGTGAGCGACCCGTCGGCGTCCACCGAGGCGAAATCACCTGGAATGGTGTAGCGCTGGCCGTTGACGACGCGGAAGGTGGCCGCCGTCTTCGCCTCATCTTTGAAATAGCCCACTGCCCCACCTGGCAAAGCGATCACCCCGATCTCATCGCTGCCGGGCTCGATAACGCGGTCGTCCTCGGTCAGGACGACAACTCCAGCCCATGGTGTGAATTTGCCGGTGATCGCCGGGTGGTTCTTAGAGGCAAACGAAAGCCCCATTCCTCCTTCGCTGGCCGCGATGAGGTCGACTATTCGTAGCTGAGGCAAATGGCCGATGAGCGCGTCCTTCACCTCACTGGAGAACATGGCGCCAGCCGAAGAGATCAACTGCACTGACGACAGATCCCGACTCGAGTTGGCATCGAGGGCCTGAAGCATTGGTCGCGCAAACGCGTCGCCCACCACCACAATGGTGCTGGCTCGTTCACGGGACGTCACATCCCACACCTCGTCCGCGCTGAAGCGGCGACCGTTCAACAGCACTACTCGGCCGCCCAAGAGCAGGGTGGGATTGGCTCCGATGCCCAATGCAGTGTTGTGCATCAGCGGTGGGGCAGGGATGGTCACGAATTGCCGGTCTTCGCCGAACGCTCGCGTGGCCATGGCCACCGCCGCTTCGGGCGAATCGCAGGGCTGTTCCCCGAACATGGGCGGTGCCGTTGCCAACAGTTCGCCGGCAGAAGCGCCGACTCTCGACATCACCCCCTTGGGCATGCCCGTGGTGCCACCGGTATAGATCATGGTGATGTCATCGGGACTGCGGGTGATGCGGGCAGCCGAGGATGTGCCAGCCAGTAGCTCTTCCAGCATGGGAGCTCCGTCAACGTGCGAAGCATCATCGGACACCTCGACAATGACCTTGAGCTTCGGCAGTCGATCGGCGATGGCCGCCACTCGCTCGCCCAGACTGGAATGGAACACCAACGCCTCGGCATCCGCATTGTCCAAGAGGTACAAGAGCTCGTCGTCCAGGTACCGGTAATTGACGTTGAAGGGCACCGCCCGGATCTTCAAAGCGGCAAAGTACGACTCCATGAATTCCGGCGAGTTGTAGAGGAACTGGCCGACTTTCGAGCCCTCCCCCAGCCCCGCCTCAAGGAAAGCCCCGGCCAGGTGGGAAGCTCGCTGATCGAAGTCAGCCCAGGAACGACGTACCTCTCCCTGCACCAGTGCAGTGGCATCAGGAATGGCATCGGCGATGCCCTCCCAAATGGTGGCGTAGTGCATCTCCATCTCAGTGCCCCACCCTTCTGACCTCGCCGAGTGTCAACGTCCTCAAACGAATCCCTGCCGAGCCAGACGGTAGCGGTCCCGAGCCCTTCAGGGGGGCGTCAAGCCCCTGGAACGAATCCGCAGTAACTAACTGTCCCGTTCGGGTTCGCCGTGCGCCGCGTTAGCCACTCCGGTTCGCCAATACGGCTTGGACGACACCTGTTCGGCTTCCAGCCCTCGCTCCAGGAGGAGTGCTCGCAGAGCGGCCACCACCTTCAGCTCCCCAGCCAGGTACGCGTGACCCCTCCCCGGGGGCAAGGCGACGTCACGAACTTGTTCGAGCAGACGGACGGCCGAGGCCGGATCATCACCACCTCGATACAACCACTGCACGGAGACGTCGCCCGCACACTCGACGTCATGTTGGTCTTCGAGTCCATCGACTTCGAGAATGACGATCCCGCGCTGTGAGGTCAGGAGTGACTCCGCCATGGCCAGACTGGCCGGAAGAGCAGAGTCGTCCCCGACGAAGAGGTGCCAATCGGCATCCTCTTCAACTGTGATTTTGCCTCGGGGCCCGATGGCCTCAATCCGATCACCTGGTCGTGCCTTCGACGCCCACGTGGCACCGGGACCGTCTCCGTGCAGCACAAAGTCGATATCGATACTCTGCTCGCTCGGATTGACCTGCCGGATGGTGTAGCGACGCCGGAATGTTTCGCTCCCCGCGGTCGGGACCGCCAACATGAGGTCCTGTCCGGGTAGGTACCTGAAGTCGCCCAGTCCTGGGGCGGTGCAGCGGACGCGCTGCATGGAGGCGGTGATGCGACTGGACGCAATGACCTCGAGATCCCACAGCGCCACTTCATCACCCAGGCGTCGGAGCAACGCCGAGGACTCCATGGAGGATGGCACACCGTCGTTGGTCGGTGTCATCAGCTATGCCGGTTCGGGACGGAGGGCGTCTGCCTCTGCATCGGGCATACCCGCCAGTGGGAGTGCACTTTCTTCGCCCTCAACCAAGGCCTCTGCCAACTGCATGGCCTTCGGTTCGGTGATCCGTTGCGGTCCGAGAGTCGGGACGATGAAGGACGCTATGAACGCCACCAGCCCCAACACGGCGGCAAAGGTGAAAGCGCGGGCATACCCCGATGTGAGGGCGACCGATTCAGACACTGAATGCAATCCGCCCAACAACGAATGCGTGCGATCGATGGCCACGGTGGCCAGGACGGCCAATCCGACCGACCCTCCCATTTGCCTGGCCGTGTTCAATACTCCGGACGCCAGACCGGCCTCGGTGTGATCCACTCCCGATGTGGCAGCAGACGCCAGCGGGGTGAAGAGAAGGCCGAGGGCGAAGGAGATAAGGCAACCCGGGCCGAAGACGTGCCCGATATACGAACTGTGCGCCTGTATCCGGCTCAGCCACAGGAAGCCTCCGCCAGCGATCGCGGTCCCGGCCAGCAGAAGCGGGCGCACGCCGAAGCGTGTCAGCACCCGTGAGCTGATCTGCGCCCCAATGACGATGGTGGCTGCCATGGGGAAGAACGCCAGCCCCGCTTTCAGCGCACCGTAGCCAAGGACGTTCTGCAAATAGAGCGACAGGAAGTACCACATCGAAAAGAAGGCGGCGCCGACCAAGAACATCACGATGTTGGAGCCAGTCACCGAGCGGGAGCGGAACAGGCGGAACGGAACGAGAGGGGTGGCAGCTACCCGCAACTGGATGAAGGCGAAGGTGGCGAGGAGCGCAGCCGCCACACCCAAGATGGACAACGTGTAGGTCGAACCCCACGAATGCGTATCCGTGCCAACGATGGCGTAGATCAACGCTCCTAGCCCAGCGGTGACGGTGATGGCACCGCCAATATCGAGCTTTGGAGCATCCTGGCCCCGTTCCTGCCGTCGGGCCTCGGTCAAGTAAACGAGTGCCGCCACCGACGCCGCCACCCCGATGGGAATGTTCACGAACAACACCCAGCGCCAGGAAATCTCAGAGGTGAGCACCCCACCCAGAATCGATCCGGCGGCGCCACCTGCGCCGGCCACCGCACTCCAGATGCCGAGGGCCTTGGCCATCCGAGCCCCCGAAAAGGTGGTGACGATGATGGTCAACGTCGCCGGCGACAAGAAGGCACCGCCGATGCCCTGGACAGCTCGCGCCGTCGTCAGCCAGGCCGAGTCCTGGGCCAGTCCTCCGACCAGGCTGGCCACCGTGAAGAGGCCCAGCCCAAAGAGATAGACCCGCCGCCGACCGAAGAGGTCAGCGGCCCGACCCCCGAGGAGAAGGAACCCGGCGAACGTCAGGACGTAGGCATTGACCACCCATTGCAGGCCTGTCGGGCTGTAGTGCAGGTCCCGGCCGATAGAGGGTAAGGCCACGTTGACGATGGACACGTCCAGCACCACCATGAACTGGGCGACGCAGGCGATGGAGAGGACGACCCAATCAGGCACCCTCCGTCCGTTGGGAGTGACCAGTTGCTCGCCAACCTGTAGGGATTCAGTCATATCCGGGTGCACCTTTGGTGATCGGGGCCGATCGCCGTACCGCCGCGACCTGGCCAGCCTCTGCACCCCCACCCTAGGGAGAACGAGTCAGCCACCATGCCAATTGCTGACCCGCCACCGATCTGGAAGACCCAACTACCGTGTGTGCTGCATTGAGCAGGAACCAGCCACACCGAGAGGGGCGACGTGGAAAAGACCAGTCACAACGCAGTGGACTTCCATTTCGACATCATGTGCCCCTATGCGTTCCAGACTTCCCTGTGGATGAGAGAAGTCCGGGACAACGCTGGGGTCGAGATCGGCTGGCGCTTCTTCAGCCTGGAGGAGATCAATCGGGAGGATGGGAAAAAGCATCCTTGGGAGCGGGAATGGTCGTATGGGTGGTCGATGATGCGGATCGGGGCCTACTTGCGGCGCACTGACATGGACCTGCTTGACCGCTGGTACCTCGCCGCCGGTACTGCGCTCCACCTCGAGGGACGCAAGCCGCACCGGCCCGAGGTCGCCGCTTCTCTCCTGGCGGACTTGGGGCTCGATCCGGGGATCGTGCAGGCCGCCATCGACGACCCCACCACTGGCGACGAAGTAAAGCGTGAACACGATCTGATAGTGGAGAAGGGTGCATTCGGCGTCCCCACCCTGGTGTTCAGAGATGGGCAGGCACTCTTTGGCCCAGTGCTCATCGACCCGCCCAAGGGCGATGAGGCCGTCGCCTTGTGGGACCTGGTGACCGGATGGCTGGACTATCCCCATCTCTACGAATTGCAACGACCGAAGCAGCGCAGTGACATCGCGGCCATCGCCTCGGCCTTCAGGCCGTACCTCGAAGGCCGGGACTGGATCAGCATGCAAAAGGAGACCCCCTAATGCCCACCATCATTGATCGCGACTCCATCGTCGCCCTGTTGGAAGAGGAGTTCGCCTCCCTCATTGCCCTGGGCCGCGACTTGAACGACGATGACTGGGATACTGCCACCTGCCTCCCGGGCTGGAGCGTCCGAGACAACCTCAGTCACATGGTCGGCACCGAATCGATGCTGCTGCAGTTGGCTGCGCCCGAAACGACTGTTGAGCATCTCCCTTATGTGAAGAATCCCATCGGCGAAGCCAACGAAGTGTGGGTCGAATCGATGCGGTCACTGTCCGGTGCAGAACTGGTGGATCGTTTCGAAGACGTCACCACCCGCCGAATCACCGCTCTGTCCGCTATGTCGCAGGCAGACTTTGATGCGCCTTCGTGGACGCCGGCTGGGCCGAATGAAACGTACGGCCGCTTCATGCGCATCCGACATTTCGACTGCTACCTGCACGAGCACGACATGCGAGCCGCCGTTGGTGCACCCGAACGTCCAGAGGCCGCCCACCTGGCCTCAGCGCTCGATGAAGTGACAACCGGCGTCGGGTTCATTGTGGGCAAGCGCGCCCAGGCATCCCAAGGCAGTCGAATCCGGATTGAACTCTCCGGACCGGTGGAACGGGTACTGCTCGTGGCGGTTGACGAAAGAGCCGCTGTGGTGGCCGAACTGGACGCCCCGCCCACGCTGGTGGTGCAGATGCCCGCCATGCTGTTCTTACGGCTGACCGGCGGTCGGGAACCTGGGAGCTCGCACATCGGCGCTGACGTGACGCTGACAGGTGACCAGGAGTTCGGGCGGCGCTTGATTGAGAACTTGGCGTTCACCATCTGAACCATCTCCGGCTCAACCGCGATTAGGTCGCTTGGGCGTCTGGAACGTGGATCGGCGTGAACGTGATGGGTTGACCGAGCAGCGTTGTGCGCGCCGGTTCTGTTGTGGCGATCACGGTGCCGCGGCGAACCACGTACCGCCGAGCGGGATTGAGACGGAGCACTTCGGTGGCATTCGGAGCGTCGAAGACGACGCAATCGGCGGGCTTGCCTTCTTCCAGCCCGTACTCGTCCTGCACCCCGAGGGTGATCGCGCCGCGTGATGTGGCACAGCGCAGCATCTCGGGAATCTCATCCACCCCGCTCATATAGGTGAAGTGCAACGCCAGCGATGCCGCCTGCACCATGTCCGCCTTCCCCATGAGGTACCAAGGGTCCATGATCACGTCATTGCCCAACGACACGTTGACATCGTGCGCCAATAGCTCTTTGAGTTGCGCGAAACCTCGGCGCTTCGGATACGTATCGAGCCGACCCTGAATGAGCGAATTGGCGAACGGGTTGACGACGATGTTGATGCCCGAACGCTGCAGGAATCCCAACAGCTTCGAGGAGTAATAGGGCTCGTAGGACCCCATGGCGGAGCAATGACTGGCCGTCACCCGCCCCGCCATGTCGTAGGTACTGGTGTTGTGTGACATCACTTCTAGGAAGCGAGAATTGGGATCATCGGTTTCGTCGCAGTGCACGTCAATCCTGCGGTGGTACTTCTTAGCCAGATCGAACACGCGATGCACCTCGGCCAAGCCCAGCTCAGCCGTGGGCTCATAGTGCGGTATGCCTCCGACACAGTCGGCACCGAGCTCCAGCGCCCGTTCGAACAGTGTCTCGTTGCGAGGATCCGAGAAGATGCCGTCCTGCGGGAACGCCGTGACCTGAATGGTGACCAAATCCGCCATTTCTTCTCGCACTCGGAGGAGGCCTCGCAGCGGTGCTTCATTCTTGGCCGACACGTCGGCGTGGGCGCGTATGAACAAGGTTCCTTGCGCAGCAGACCACTTGACCACTTGCCGAGCTCGCGCCACGACGTCGTCTTCAGTCAGACTTTCCTTGAGCTCGCCCCAGACATGAATGCCTTCGATCAGAGTGCCCGACGAATTGGGGCGAGGATTCCCGGCGGTCAGTGACGCGTCGAGATGCAGATGACAGTCGACCAGCGGTGGTGTGACGAGCCGTCCCGCCACATCAATGGTCTCGATACCATCGGCTGCTTGGTCTGGACCAATGGACACCCAGCGTCCGTCCCGGGCCACCAGGTCAACCAGTTCCGGTTGACCCTCTAGGCGGGCATTGGCAAGACGGAGATCACCAGCACTCATGCGACGCGTTGCGCCATCGAGCGACTGCACCATGCTTCGATAGCGCGGCAGATGTCACCCACTCTGTCCCCCGACGTCATGCCGTCGTAGTAGGCGTTGTAAATGGCCTCGCACAACGAGCCGGTGGCTCGGCAGCAGTAGTAGTCCGACGTTGGAGTATCCGGATCAATGACGCGATGGACTGCGGCACAGACGGGCTCATGACTGCATGAGCCTCCCAAGTTCGATGTCACCACGTCTCGAAGGTCCACCAGGACCGATCCTACTGCCGTGTTTTCGTCCAGAGAGAGTTGGTACAACACAGCATCGGCTTCGCCACCCTTGGTACCTCAGCGCCGTCACGAGTACCATGCCCAAGCCATGAAGCCCGGGACTGCTCGACGATCGGGTAGCAAGGACGCCAGGGCACGGTTGAAGAGCATTTCCCTTCCGGATGTGACGAGGGGCCGGGAGTACGGACAGCGTCACCTCGAACTCCTTGATGGCCTGGAGTCGATCATTCTCACCGAGGGATTCCGCGACCTCACTATTGGCGGGTTAGCCGAGCAACTGCATTGCTCGAGGCGCACGCTCTATGAGATCGCTGAGAGCAAGGAGGGCATCGTCCTCGTCGTCGTGAACCGGCTCTTGCAGCGAGTGGCGCGCCGAGCCGGTGCGGCCGTTCAGGCCGAGACCTCCCACTACGACAAATTGCGGGTGTTCCTCACCATCGGACTGGCCGACCTACGGCGTACCACGTTGGCCTTTGCGGAAGATGTGGCCGACGCACCTGCCGTACACGATCTCATTATCCGTCACTTCCGCTATGGGCTGGCCGTGGCCGCTGAAATGGTGGCCGAAGGTGCAGAGGCGGGGGAACTCGTTGACATCCACCCGGCGCTGGCGGCAGAGATCCTCGATGCAGGCGTAGCTCGGCTCCTCGAACCCGGTGTGCTTCGGCGTTCTGGCATCGGCCTGGCCGATGGTCTCAACGAGTTTCTTGAGCTGTTCGTGCACGGAGTAAGACGAACGCCCTCTGATGCACAGCCGAACTAGCGAGCGCCGTGCCCCAGCAGGTCCCGGGCGCGCACTCGGCTTCCGGTGCGCAGCACGGCCCGTCGATAGATGCGTGCGGCAAAAACAGCCATGCCTGCGGTCCCGACCAAGCTAATGAGCGCAGACGCCACGAATTGCCACCAGGCCACGTCGTTTAGTCCAACCAACACGGGCATACAGAAAGGTGCCGTTGGCGGCAGATACGCCAGTACCTTGTACAGAGTGTCGGCATTGCCCGTGCTCGCCACAGTGATGGAAAAGATGTATCCGATGAGGATCGGAATGCTCAATGGGAGGGCCAGCGTTTGGACCTGGTCCTGTCGTTCGGCCATCGAGCCACCGGCGGCATAGAGCCAGCAGTAGAAGGCGTAGCCCAGCACCAACCAGATGAGTTGGCAGACCAGCACCAGCGGCGCTGAACCATGCAACAAGTCAGAGCCAACGGCCTTGGCCACGCCCAGCGCGCAGGCGAGGATCAGCGTGGCCTGACCGAGGGCGACGAGGCCGATGCCCAGCACCTTGCCGGCCAGGAGTTGGATGGGCCGCACGGTCGCCAGCAAGACTTCAACCACCCGGCTCGACTTTTCCTGCATGACGCCGATGAGGATCCAGGTGTTGTACTGCGTCAGCATGAAGAACAGCAGGATGATGCCGACAATGGAGGTGCCTTTCGATGGCGCCTTCGTGCTGTGCATCAGTGTGACTACCGGCACCGAACTCGATTCAATGACCTTTTGGGCTTGAGTAGGAGTGATCCCGGCGGCTCGAAAAGATTGCAACACCCCAAGGTCCTCGGCCACAGCCGACACCAGACTCGGATCGGCTGGTGAGCTCGAATCGGTCGCCGCCTCATTGAGAAGCACTTTGCTGCCGTCGAGGACGGACATGTCGACCGATCCCCTGCGCAATGCTTGCTTGGCCATCGCGATTGAAGACTCGGACACGAACTTCACGGTGTCTTCGTTCTGCCTGGCCGAGCTGGAAATGAGTGCCTTGGTCGACGATGACAGCCCTCCGACGACACCGACCGTCTGATTCAGTGGACCGCTGCTAGTGCTTTTGTGCAGTGTCGGAATGACAATGGCGGCTGACACTGCCACCAGCATGATCAGCGTCCCCACGCGGAAGATGCGGCCCCGAATGCGCTCTCGTATCTCGCGTACAGCCACGGTCCCAACGTCACCGAGTGCTCGCTCGAACACGTGCAGGTAGGTACGACGAGGCGATGGCGACACGCTCTGCGGCGTTGCGCCCTGCGTCTCTCGATTGGCTCGCTGCTTCCGCCGTCTCCGCAGGGTCAACCGCAAGGGGATGACCACTGCAGCAACGATCACGATGACGAGGTACCTCATGCCAGCGCCTCCCGAAAGACCTCGGAGAGGCGGCGGCGCTCGAATGAGAACTGGGTCACCCGGCCCGCAGCCATGGCTGCATGAAGGACATCGTCGCTGTCCACATCAGTGCCCAGAATCAGGCGGACAGCACCGCCCACTATTTCCGACACTTCGACGCCGGGCAGGTGCGTGGCCCAGTCGGACGTCCAATCGTCCTCCAGTCTCACGACAAGCCGGCGAGCGCCACTGGTGGCCAACTCGTCCACCGTTCCCGACGCCACCATGCGCCCGTGGTCGATAATGGTGACCTGTTCGCAGAGGTTCTCCACTTGGTCGAGCTGGTGACTGCTGAGGAGGACGCAGCACCCGGCCCGAGCCTGGTCCACTAATACCTTGCCGATGGCGTCAATACCGACGGGATCGAGTCCTGACAACGGTTCGTCCAACACAAGCAGCTCGGGGTCATGGATGAGCGCCGCTGCCAACTGCACCCGCTGCTGATTTCCATGAGAGAGCGTCTCCACCTTGGATTTTCGCCGATTGGCGATATCGAGGCGGTCCAGCCAGGTACCCGTGGCCGATGCAGCAGCGGCCGGACTCATTCCGTGCAGCCGACCTAGGTACTCCACCTGCTCACCCACCAACATGCCGGGATAGAGCCCTCGCTCTTCGGGCATGTACCCAAACCGTCGCCGCTGGGCCTGACCCACGGGCTCACCGTTCCAGCGAACAACTCCTGCATCGAGATCGGTGAGGCCGAAGATGGCACGCATGGTGGTCGTCTTGCCAGCACCATTCGGCCCCAGGAACCCCACCACCTGCCCGGCCGGCACCTCGAAAGAAAGATCGTCCAGGGCGGTCAGATCACCGTAACTGCGTCGCAGTCCTTCGACCTCCAGCAGTCCCGGCACATGGGCAGGCTATTGCATGTGGCGCTGGATGGATTTGAAGGCGAGAGTGAAGATCACACCAATCGATTGGGCCATGTTCGACACATGGGCTGCAGTACGTTTCGGCAGTGGACCTAGCGAAGAAACTTCAGCTCGATTCCGAGCAAGGCCTGAAAGCGGTCGGGGCTCCCACGTCGCTCCGCGCCACCATGGGCGAACTCAAGGGCACGGGGAAAGCGGCCGATGCGGCGCTTCTGATATTTGTGACCAACCGAGCCGTCCTCGAGAAGCACTGCGCCACCATCGTCGCAGGTGCGACCAATGATCGTTTGACGTGGGTGGCCTACCCGAAAGCCGGACAGTTAGGGACCGACCTCAATCGGGATTCTCTGGCCAGTTTCCTCATCGAGCAGGGCATTCAACCAGTGCGCCAGATTGCACTTGACGACGTTTGGTCGGCCTTGAGGTTCCGCCCCGGTTGAAACGTGGCCTATCGGCCGATGTGCTCCCCGATGACGCGCTCCACGACTGCGGCGTCGTCGGGAGTAATGGTGGGCATGACCCGCCGCCCCAGATCGATCTCAAGGCCGGTGGTCTTGCCGGGACGTGATGAGTCGAAGTTCCACCAATGTCTCAAGTCGCCGGATCCGAATATGCGCCACTTTCCGCTCCTTGAGGTCACGGTGAATGAGCGCACTGATTGAATGGATTCGTAGGGGATCTTCTTGGCTCCGAACCAGGGGTAGTACCGCCGGATAATGAGCATCGTCTCGTTGCAAGCAATGTTGCCGTCGTCATAGGGCACGCTGCTTATTTTCCCATAGGCAGTCACGCAACTGTCCATCGCCTTGCCTGTTGATCAGTCCCCGAAGAACAGGCGCCGAGTGTTTTCGGTGAGCGTCGCCGCAGTAGGGCCGGTGGGTGTCTCCAGCGCACCCAATGGATCGACCAGCATTTCGACCACATGCTCGGGAGTGAAGGGGAAGTCGCTGCCGTAGTGCAGGTGTTCGGCCGTGGTGAGCGCCAAAATGGCGTCGAGCTGTCGAGGCATAGGGAACCCGGCCAGGTCGTAGTGGAGCCGAGCCAGGTCGCCGTACACATTGGCGTCAGGATCGACGCCCTCGAGCACAAAGGCGAAGGCAGCCACCCGATCGGCGATGACGGGCAACATGGCCCCCGCGTGCGGCACAATGAATTCGATATTGGGATGACGGGCAACGGTGCCGTTGAGCACCATGTTGACCACTGCTCGAGACGTGTCGAAGAGGAGTTCGATCATGCGACGTGGCCGCCCCAATGATGGGTGCGCCCGATCCGACCCAGAACCTAAAGGAGTACGACCCCGAATGGGGGAAGGCTTTCTGGACTGGCACGGTTGCCGCCAGTTGCCGACATGAGCGCATGCTGTCCTCGGTCAAGGCGCCCGTGCTCCTCACCCAGCACTTCCGAATGATTGAGAAGGCTTCCGGGAGTCTGCTTGGCGCCATTTCTGACGACCAAGCATCTCGGGTGCAACAGCTCGTCACTGAAGCGGGCCAAATGGTCGACTACCAGTCGTTCCCGACCATGGGGCACTCCATGCACGGGCAAGACCCTCAACTCTTTTCGACCACGCTTATCGATTGGTCGTCAGGGTTGTTCTGACATATGCCTGCGCGGCTGGGAAGCGCTACGTAGTAATCGATACCACTGCGGTGTCCTCGGGCTTCTGAATATCAGGGCGAAGCACAGCCAAGTACGTCACAAGGACGAACACGGCGACGGCAAAGACCACTGAAGTTGGCCCGTCGCCAAAGTTGATACCGCTGATGTGCTGCGGCTTGCTGATGTAGTCGGCAAAGGACGCACCCAATGGACGGGTGACCACGTACGACATCCAGAAGGCGGCGATGTGATTGAGATTGAACCGCCACCAGGCTAACGCCGGGATCAGGATCACCACCCCGAAGAGGATGCCCGATGACAGGTAGCCGAGGTTCAGCGATGTCGCGGTGAAATCTCCGAGGGCCGTACCGAGAGCAAAGGTAGAAAACACGGTGGTCCAATAGAACAACTCGCGGCGCTGCGTCGTGATGCTGTGGATAGACAACGTTCCCTCGCTGCGCTGCCATATCCAGAAGGTGACGAGAAGGACCGCGGCCCACAGAAGCGTCGTTCCGGCATACGGGATGTGGACGTCAAGGTGCAGGAAGTCGGACACGCCAGTCCCGAAGATGGCGATGGCATAGGCCAGCAACCAGTAGGAAAAGGCTCGGTATCGGCGGGTGCAGAACTGAATAACAAAAGCCACTAAGAAAAGGACGACCTCAGTACCGCCCCCCTTGATGTTCCCTAGCGTCTTGAGATAGTCGGAGGTCGCCTCACCTCCGGCAGTAGTGAGGATCTTGACCACCCAGAACAACAGGATGACCTCTGGGACCTTGGCGGCAACCGGCGCCGGAAAGATGCGCCCCAATATCGGAACCTGTCCACTTTTCCGACCCCGTCCAGTTCCCGACTGGAGCGACGCTGAGTCGAACCGGCGCTCTGCATCCACGTGGTCCCATGCCTCCTTCGGCTCAAGTAGGCCGAGCATAGAAGCCGGTTGGCTGAGCGCGGATTCGCGTCGACCATATGGAGCTCGGCCCCCGCCGGATGTTCCATGACGGTTACGTCACCGCAGATGGTGGTGGCCCACACAAGCGTTCGGTGATCATCGTGACCGATGGCGCATTCGTGCCGCCGATGGTGGCCGAACTGCTCAGCTGATCAGTGTGTTGCTCCCGCTGCAGTGAGGGTCGCTTCAATGTCGACGAGGCAAGAGGTGCCCTGATTTAGGGCAACCGCTTTGGTGAACGGAGCCAGCGCCGTGGCCAGTGACGACTCGGCCGCCAAGACTTGCGCACGATATGGTCCGTACAACGGCGACAGGACGGTGAACCCCTCGTTTTCGAGCGATTCGAGTTGGGCTACCAGCGGCGCCAGCGAAGGTGCCGCTGTCTGGTATTGAGCAGCGAACGCCACCAGGAACGGGCCGATGGCCTGCAAGAAAGGCTGGAACAACGGAGCAGCAGCAAAGGCTTCGGAAGAGAACGGGCCGAAGAAGGGCGCGAACGGGATGAGTGACTGCAGTCCACCCGGATTGGCCGGGCTCTTCAGACCCAGCGGGCAAGCCGGCAGATCGGACGGCACCAGTGCGGAGGTTGGTGCCCCAGTGGCTGGAGTCGTCGTACTCGGCGTGGGCGAACCAGTAGTGGTGACCGCTGCCGCTGTGACGACAGTCGGCGCCGATACGCGGGGGGACGTGGCCAGGCCGGTGGCTTGAGCTGGCAACTGTGCCGTCGGCTCAACGGCTCCCTGAGGGGTAGCAGCTGCAGGCGTGGTGGTCTTTTGCGCCACCTGGACCCGCTCCACTCTTGTGTGCTTGGTCACAGCTCCCCCGCCTTCCATGGCGAACACTGCCAACAACGCGGCAGCGAGAAGGGCGGTCACGGCCGACGCCAGGCGAGTGCCTCGAAGACGGCTCGTAGCGGTGTCACTCATGGGATCAGACCGTCCCGGGCCTGACGGCCCAAATGTTGTTGCAACTCTCGCACACCTCTTTGGGAATGACTCCGAACTTCATCAGGATGGCGAACACCTTGCATCCCATGCAAAAGCCGAGGACCGACTCCAGAAGGGCGGCGACAATGAGAAGGCCCAGCACGATCTGTGCTGCGCCCCAGTAGCCAAGAATGGTCAACACAAGTGCTGTCACCGAGAACGACACACCCATCCCTTGAGCAAACCGCTTGGGAGGACCGGCCACTAGACGCTCGGCGAAGGGCAGGCGGGGAGTGATGACGCGGGTCACAAACTGTCCAAGCGGACTCAGCGTCGGACCGGTGAGCACCCGAGCGACGAAGCCATAGGCCAGGATCGGAGTGGCCCAACGCAGATTGAGGGAGACAATCAGGATGGCAAATATGGCGACTCCGCCGGCGACGAGTCGGGCTGAGACCTCATTGACGGGGTTCGGGAACGAAAAGAGTGGCCGTGGCTTGGAGGTGGTCGCCTTCGTATCCAACTGTGTCATGGTCAGACTCCCTTCGACTCTTGAACGTTGTTACGTCGTTTCCGGCGCAGCGCGAGATCGGACGTCACCACTCCGATCAGGCCGAGCACGGCCAGCGACAAGACCACCACGGTGAGCCAAGTTGGAATTCGCCACCCCGAAGTGCGGCTCACGTAGCTTCGAGAGGACAGTACCGTGCGCGTGGTCACCTTTGACACCTTGGGCGACGACGTCGAATCCGAGCCGATGGTTGTGGTGGTGTTGGCGCCTGAGCCAGCCGTACCAGGTGAGGTGGCTGGTGCCTTCGTGCCCGAAGCCGTGGGGGTGCCCCCGACGGCGGTGCTTCCAGCATTAGACGCGGTACCACTGGCTGATGATGTCGCCGCGCGAGATGGGATGAAACGGCCAGTCAAGTTCCAATAGGCGGAGAACCCGTTGAAAGGACCGCCCACCACTTGGCTTGACCACTGCAGCGTGTACGCGCCGGTGGACGAGTTGTAAACCCCGGTCACAGGTTTCGTGTTGGCAGGTGCTGAACCGTCGGGCTTTGGCGATCCCTGATTGAACTCCTGGTTGTTCCACGACACACCGAAGCTCTGCACGTTTCCGCTCAAAATGGACCCGTTGGCCACGATGCTGGGCGCTGGCACTTTCAATCCGGTCTGCGGGTCTGTCTGGTTGGTGGCTGTGGCAAAGCGGACTCCCTCAAACGCCACCGGCGCCGTGATCTGGTTCGCCAGGGCGTTGCCTGCACTGTCGAAGGCCGGAGAAGGTTGCGGCTGATAGGTACCCGTGATTAAGCCCCCGGCCGTGCCAGGCGCCAGCGGCGTGTAGGTGTTGTCGCTGCACGTCGAATCACTGTTGGAGAAATACGGTCCAGCGGTATTGGTGCCTCCTGAGAGCACCATCCGAAGATAGGTCCCGCTGGCTACGCCTCCACTACACGAACCTGCGGTCAGTGTGAACATTCCAACCAGGGGTGTTCCTGTTGTTGCGGCTTGCGCAGTGGAAGGGAGGAGGGGAGCGACAAGCAACGCCACGGCGGCAATGCCCGCGGCAGCGGCGAAGTAGGAGTGCACGATGCCGGAAACCCAGCCCCGTGGTGGCCGTGCTGACAGTTCGAAACGTCGTTCTGTTCCACTCATATGCCTATCAACCGCCTTGATCGCCCGGGCGGGCACCCCGGTAATTCCGGTAGCCACTATACCTGATGATATTAGTCATATATAGTGGCGGCGTGACCACGACCCCGGAAGACCTGGTGAGGCGGGCCAGAGAGCGAATCACTCGGGTTGGTCCACATGAGCTGGACGGCGTCACCGCCTCCGGTGGCCTCATTGTTGACATCCGCCCGGTATTGCAGCGCCGTGTGGAGGGAGACCTCCCCGGCGCAATTGTGGTTGAACGCAACGTATTGGAGTGGCGCCTCGATCCGAATGGCGATCATCGGCTCCCCGAAGCACACAGCTTCGAGCAACCCATCGTTGTGGTCTGTTCGGAGGGCTACGCGTCCAGCCTGGCCGCCGCTTCACTGGCGGATCTCGGCTATCGCTGGGCTTCCGATCTCGTCGGCGGATATCAAGCATGGAGCACCTGGTTCGAACAGCGACGTCACTGTGAGTCGCACGTGGCGGCGCGGGCGACGGGTGTGCAACCCGACTGAAACTGTCGGCGTAGAGGTACCCTTTTCCCACGCCAACTGAGCGTCCGAAAGGTGACCCCCAATGGCCAATCTGATCTATTCGTCCATTGCGTCACTCGACGGCTACATAGAGGATCAGGCCGGCAATTTTCAATGGGCCGCGCCGGACGAAGAGGTTTTCAGCTTTCTCAATGACCAGGAGTGCGAAATTGGGACGTACCTCTACGGTCGACGCCTGTACGAAACGATGGTCTATTGGGAGCAAGATGCACTCGACGGACCCGCATACGTACGTGAGTTTCAGAAGATCTGGAAGGCTGCCAACAAGATCGTGTACTCGAGGACCCTCACCTCCACGTCGAGTAACAAGACCAAGTTGGAACGTGAATTCGATTCGAGTGTCATCGAAGACTTGAAGGACACATCGGAGCGCAACATAACGGTAGGAGGTGCGGAACTCGCAGCGCTGGCGTTCAGTGCGAATCTCGTGGACGAATACCAGATCTATCTGACGCCGATTTTGGTGGGCGGAGGCAAGCCATCATTGCCCAATGGCGTTCACCTCGACCTGGAGCTACTCGAAGAGCGACGTTTTCAAAGTGGAGTCGTCTTCCTTAGGTACCGCGTCCTGAACTGATTCTGTTGAGGACGATCACCACCTCGCCGTGTTGCCCATATCCCTAGGATGGGTTCATGTCATCGAGTCCCGGATAGGTAAGTCGCTCTGAAAGAGCTCGGCATCTCCCCCATGCCTCCCATCGCCTCCGGGATCGGCATGCCATGGGACGTTCGGATTGACGACCCTGTCGATGCCATTGCCGAAGCGCGTCGCTCCCTTGGAGACACATTCGTCATCGATAGCGGCGAAGATCGCTACCTCTTCACATTTTCGCCGATTGGGGTCAAGTCGTTCTATGGACTGCTCGAGGACGTGGCCAGCAAGGGCGTCGCTGATTGGAGAATGCTCCGACGCAAGCTGCCCGATGAGATTTTCATAGGACGGCGCGTCTTCCCCCATCTCCTCTTCGGTCGTCACGACGTGGCTGACTATCTGACCAACGTCGATCGGGCACTCGACATCACCATCGCCGAACTCTCGAACACTCAGAAGTCGGACGTCTTTGCGTTGACGCGGCGGCTCGGACATCGGGTCGGTCTGGCCTCATGGGGTGGCCCGGGGTCGTCCACGGGCGATCGATTCGAAAGCCTCTGCAACGCCTTCGACACGCTCGACGGCGCCGATTCATTCGTACATCCCGAAACCATGCAAGCCGTCGCTGCTTCGGGAAAATCCAACGAGATCATTGCGCTGAAGGTGATCGCCGATGAGTTGTCTTGCTGCCTCGATGAGCTGGACGGACATGAGTCACATCACCCGCTGTTTTCACGGGTCGCCTCGGCCTGGGATGGCGTGCCTCCTGACGAGCGCGCCATTGGGGTGGCCATGGACATCGCTCTCATCCACATCGCCTCGATGTCGAACCTCTTCGCCGCGCTTGGATGGGCCATTGTCGACCTCATGTTGCACCCGGCGGAGCAGACGGCGGTGCGGGGCGGAGACGGTGCATTGGCCGAGATGTGCTGTCTCGAATCGACCCGGCTGTCCCAGCGCTCCATCATGGCTCGCTATGTCCTCGCTCCGGTGTCGCTCAACGTCGGGGACGAGGAGTACCAAGTATCACCGGGAGTCACGATCGCCACGCTGCTGCCGTTAACCAACACCAGCGCCGGTGCTGGGTTAGAAGAGTGGGATCCTCGTCGGTGGAATCGACGACGATTGGCAGACTCTTCTGCGCTAGCCGCGATTGAACTAGTCACCGTCTTCGGCCATGGTCGACACACTTGTCCGGCCCAGCCCTACTCACTCTCGGCCATGACGGCAACGGTGACTCGTCTGTTCCAGGAGTTCGCCTTCGATTCGGACTGGACCGATCGGCCTCCACCGGTGCGTTCACAGATTGGTGGCGTGGCCCGCTCAGCGGATCCGTGCCCAATCACCCATCGACTGCGCAAATAGCGCCAGGCCAGTCAGCCCAAGCGAGTCAGGATGTTCCGGGTGATCTGTTCGATCTGCGGATCACGTCCGGCGAGGCCGTGCGCCCAATCGGTTGAACCCGACGTGACCACGGTGGCACCAGCCTGATTCACATAGGCGCCGAGCACCGCGTGGCCGTGTCGAATTCGGTCCATGGCCTCGGAATCCCGGGTCCCGAATACCCGCGACGCGATGTATTCCAACTCACTCGGCTCGCCCGGTCTGGGCGGCCGGGGCGCCGTCTCCCGCGTGAAGTGTTGCGTTGGGCAAGTACCAAGAATCTCAAAAGTGGACGGGGTGCCGTCTTCTCCCGTCGGGTAAGGCAGACCGTCGCGATACGTGAATGCGCAACCATCGCATTCGTATCCGACCACAGTGGCCCCGGCTCCGAGCACATCGCCATACCCAAGTCCTGTTCCATCGAATATCCAGTGACCAGCACGGTGCACGGTGTACCCACCAAGACCGGAAGTGACGTTACGCCCGATGCGGTGATATCCCCCGCGAGTGAAGGTGACACCTGTCATGTGATTCTCGGGACGCCCGACCACGACATCAGACCAAAACGTCGTGACTTCTGGCTGGCGATCCGTCTCCATGAATGGGTCATTCTTGAAGAACCCTTTGTATCCGACGACCACATTGTGATCATCGCCTTCGAGTCGCACTTGCCAGAGCGAGGTATTGCCGGAGAAGAAAGCAGCATTACCGCCGCGTCCAATGAACGCTTCCACCGTCTCGCGCATCCCGAATGACCAGTACTCATCATGGCCGACGGAGAGGTAAAGGCTGGCGCCGTCGAGTACTTCTGGGTGTGTTTCGAGGTCCGCATTCGTGCACACCCCCACCTCGAAACCCTCCTTCTCGGCCCACTGGATAAAGGGCAGCTCCCAATCAGGCCATCCCGCTGAGCCGGCGTAACCAGAGAGATGGTTGAGCTGGATGTAACCCACGTGGGAAGCGTTCTGTGGATCGGGGGCTCCCGTGCCTGTCACCCGCCGACCTTTGCCGGGCGGCTTGTGGAGGTAACCCGCTGACATGGGTCGCTGCATCGCGACATGCGTGCCACCGGTGTAGAGGTTGTCGCCCCCAAAGTCGTTATAGGCGTGCCACGTGTTAGTCGAGAGCGCGAGCACAATCCGGGCGCCGGCAGCTGGACGAACAACAAAGAAGGCAAAGTCGCGGCGAACATTCTCTCCGATTTCGATTTCCATGACCACTTCGTAGTAACCAGAAATCCAGTTCGGACCTACCTCGATGCTGAGCGCAGCAGGCCAGCCGCACCCTTTCGAGGCCGCGTCGGTCGGGATCTCGTGTTCGCCGGCGGCCACTGCGTCAGCCCGATACACCACTTCACGATTGGCTCCGACTCTGGCCACTTCCACCCGAACCGGACGTCCGCCTGCAGACGACATGTGCAGTCCGATGTTCTCGCCTGGGACTGCCGATTGGGGCCAGCAATATCCCGTCACCACTTCACGTGCCATGGTCCGACCCTAACGCCGTGGTGCAGCGGTCACAGGCCCTGACGGACGAGACGCGAGAGCTCTACCGCTCGAGCATCCATGCCACCTGGCAAAGGAAGACGTTGCACGTTGTAGCCGAACCCAACGTCGTGGCTGGGTTCGCAGAAGGCGAGTGAACCGCCTGCACCGTCATGCCCGAAGGCTCGGAACGTCCCAAAGGGCCAACGGGGGGCGATGGGCACCTGGAAGATCACGCCAAAGCGAACTTGCAAGCCCCCGCTGATGTCCATTCCAGACACCTGGATCTGAGACACCTGCGCAATGGTGTCGTCATTCAGCAGGCGAGGCTGTCCATTTACCTCGTGGCGCAGACAGGCGTAGAGCGAGGCCAGTCCACGCGCGCTGGCCGTCACTCCAGCAGCCGGAGGTCCGACGCGACGGAAGTCAATGCTGTTCACGCGCGTGAAGAGTTCGAAGATGCCGCCAGCAGGCAGCGAGAGGCTGGCAATGCGATCCAGTCCTCCAGCAAGATCTATGCCAGCCGGTGGGTTGGCCAGGAACGCGGTGAATTCCTCCCCCGTCGGCGGCAAGGCTTCGACAACACGATGATCTTCTGACTCGGGCGTTCCCATCCACACATCAATGCCCCGAGGGCTAGTCACCTCCTCTCGCAGCACGTCGGCCAGCTTCCGCCCGTCAATGCGGCGCACCAACTCATCGGCCAGGGCGCCGATGGTCACGGCGTGGTACTCGACACCCTTTCCCGGGAACCAGAACGGGCGCTGGGCAGCCAGCCGCTGGACCAATGGGTCATGGGCCAGCAGCTCTTCAGAAGAAAATCCACCGTCAACGCCATTGAGGCCGGCCTGATGCGAGAGCAGCTGGCGGACCGTCACTTCGGCCTTGCCGGCCTGCGCGAACTCGGGCCAATACGACGCCACCGTAGCGTCAAGATCGAGCTGGCCACGCTGAATGAGCAGTGCGATCACTACTGCAGAGGCACCCTTGCTACTCGAGTACACCGGGAGTAGCGCATCGGGATCCATCCCGTGCGCCAGGTCGAGTATCCGCTCGCCCTTGACGTGCACAGAAAGTTGCGCACAGTACGTGGGATCAGCATCGCGAAAGCTCTGAAACGCCTCAATAACTGGCTCGAAGGTCGGCATTCCGAGACCATATCTGAGTAGGACAATTATTTCGTAGTGCTCGGCGCGATTGCCCGCACTCCTATTCCGCTACAAAGTGACGTCGGGGTCTAGTGCGGAAGCGAAAGAAACCCGATAGTGCATTGTCTTATACCGAGAGATCTTGTGTCCGAACGGAATTATGAAACGCTGGAACACCGGGTGGCGCTTCGCGATCACCTTTCGCGCATGTGCTTCCTCATCGCCGCAGAGTAAGTAGGCATTCCCCCGCACTGCGTCACCCGTGGACTTTCCACGCACGGTTGAAGGGACGATCTCAACTTCTGAATGATTGCGGATCCTCTTCGTCTTCCATGCCTTGTTGTAGCTACGGAAAAATGCATGGTCGCCCTCAATAGCCAGATTGATCGGGGTGCCAACGGGTGTCCCGTCCCGTTTGAAGGTGGTCAGGAGAACGGCCCAGGAGCGATCCAGAGGCTCAAGGGTTGATTCTGAATTGGGCATTCCGGTCCTCCGTTTCAAAGGAGAGTGATCACTCTCCTTTGAGCGAGAGTACTCTCTCACCATGGACGAACGCAAGCTCTCTGAGGCGGCGGAACGCCTCCTCGAGGTCGCAATGCGACTATTCGCTGAAAATGGCTACGAACGAACTTCAGTTGGAGAAATTCAGGAGGGCGCCGGGCTCACCTTCGGCTCCGGGGCCCTCTACAAGCATTTTCCATCCAAGGAAGCAGTGCTGACCGAGGTAATCGAACGCTTCGTCGACAGCGCTCGCAGCGAGCGACGGATGTTGGAAGGCCTGGAGGATGTCTCGGTGTCAGACGCCATGACAATGATCGCCAGAGCGGCGATGTCATCGTTTGAAGCTGATAGGGACGCACTGCGGATCGCGTGGCGCGACCTGGAAGCGTTTCCCGATCTCCAGCGCAAGGTGAGTTCCGAACGCATACGAGCGACCTTCGATGATTTTTCGGCGTGGCTTGCTCACGAAGCTTCGTTGGGAAGGGTCAAGGTTCATGACAGCCAAGCGGTTGCTGCCGTCGCCCTCAGTTCGCTCGCCTTTTTTCAAATCCTTAAGCACCTACTGCATGACACTCCTGCGGGCCTAGACGAGAACCGTTTCGTTGAGGCATGGGCACAATTGTTCGCGGGTGCATTGACGTAGCCACCGAAGCACCTGCCAGCACAAAGGTGATTGAGCTGGTAGCTCAGGTGCCCTACCAGGCCTGGGAACAAGCCGGCTATGTCGCTGTGACCCACACCTACCATGACCCTCCCTTCGCCTGTCGCGTCTTTGATCGAGTGACCAAGAGATGATCACCAAGGGTGGCGTCCGAGAAGGGCGGCTCCGTTTCACCCTCTTCCCTCAGGCTCTGGCTTTCGTCTATTACCAACTGAGCTTCGCTCCTTATGTCGTTCACCGTCAGTGGAGCTACCGCCTGAACACCGACTTCGAAGATCACACGGAGCATGAGTACGCCAACCTCGTAGTCGAACATACCGAATGGGAGACCGAGCCCTTCGAAATTGAATTCGCTAAGGACTACGTTTGCCTCGAGTAAGTTGCCGACTTGTTCCGGAAAATCGATTTTCTATCCAGTTAAGGGCGGCGAAGGCGCCGGACAACTGTGCGACCGGCGGGTTGACGACTGCGTCAACCCTCCTGGACCCGGTATCGGTTTTGGCATTCCTCGACTACCTGGCACTGCTTCCGAAGGTCTTCTAAGCGACAGATTTTCTGCCGGTACGCTGGCCACCGCGCCTACCACCGAGGCAGGCAGCAATAGGGGGTTCACATGTCGAAGACGCCGATGGCGCAACCGTTGCGCACTTTGTTGGGAATGGTGAACACGCTCGGCAAGCTCCACATCGGGCCTTCCATGGAGTCGATAGCGGGAAAGCCCCATGCGGAGCGGATCGCCAACAAGAATCCGGGATTCATGACGCGCAAAGTCACCGCGATCATCGACACCGAGGACGTTCAGGTGGAGGGCCGCGGCGGACCGATCCACACCCGTATCTACAAGCGCCCGGACACCGTCGCCGGCGCACCTGGCTACCTCTTCATCCACGGTGGAGGATTCGCCGTCGGTGGTATCAACTTCTGCGACCACGTATGCCGTGAGCTGGCAGACCGCAGTGGTTTCGTAGTCGTCGGACTGTCTTATCGACTGGCTCCCGACTATCCCTTCCCGGCCGGTATTGAGGACTGCCAAGACGTCCTGACCTGGATGGCCAAAGAGGCACCCGGAGGACTTGACCCCGAGCGCATCGCCATCGGCGGTGAGAGTGCAGGTGGCAACTTCACCGCACTGCTCGCCATCTGGAGCCGCGACAACAACGGTCCGCGCGTCGTCCATCAGGCACCGATCTATCCCCTCACCGACTTCACCACCAGCCACATTGATTGGAGTCAAGGCAACGCAGGCAATCCCGGGGTCACTCGTGGGGTCGCGGAGACAATGGTGCGCTTGTACTGCACTGACACGGACCCGGCCGACCCACTGATGAGTCCTCTCTTCGCCGACCACAAGGATTTGGCTCCGGCGCTGGTCGTCACGTGCGAGTACGACCTCCTGCGGAATGAGGGAATCGCACTCGCTACGTCCTACCGAGGTGCAGGCGTCGATGTGAAGCACGTCCACATGGACGACATGCCCCATGGACACCTGCTCATGACCCGGCTCACCAAGCGGTCCTACGAGACCATGGACCTCATGATCGCCGAGGCCAAGCGGTATCTCTAACGCGTGTGACGCGGCGACAGACCACGGCAGAGGGCGAGCCGCCGACGAAAATTGACTCCCGTCGAGTGACCGCCACATCCAGCCGTGATTTTGCCCGAGGTCGTTGACTCACACTTGATCAGAGTGCGCCACTGAACCGGTCAGCTGGGATTGGCGCCATTCGAGAAAGTGTGGTGTTGGCCGCCAATAAGAGCAGTGCCAGGACGACGAGCGATGGGCCGAGAACGACCAGCCCCGATGTATTGATGAGTAGTCCGATCAGAGCGGAAATGGCAGACCCCCCGCCAGCGGCGGCCCCGACTTGCCAGGAAATGGCGTGTTGGGCTCGTTGCTTCCCAATGCGTTGGGGGGTCACTGCGATGAGGGCAGGGAACATACCGGCTAGCGCGGCGCTGAGAATTATGAAGCCGGCAATCGATACCGCTGCATCTGGCTGCCACCAGATAAGCGCAGTCGCCGCGACGCTCAGACACACTCCCCCACTGATGAGTTTCTGAGCGGAAACCGACTTTCCCAGAAGGGCCAGGCTGATACGGACAACGGTCAGGGCACCCCAATAGCCAAAAGCAGCGAACCCGGCGGCTGATGCCGAAAGACCCAAGTGCCCCCGCAGGTAACTGGTCTCCCATTGCCCGGCACTGACCTCAAGGCCGGTGTAGACGAAGAACAAAACCAGTCCAGCGGTCAGAACTGACACGACCCTGTGACGAGACCACCCTTCTGTGGGCTCGGTCATCTCAGTGGTTTTGGCGGGGTGACCAACGTTATCGCTGATCGCACCGACGGCGGCAACATCGAGAATTACCGGCGGAGATGACGGGAGCTTGCGGTGGTAGATGATCCACGAACCGGCCGCTGCCAGGTCGACAGCGACCAGTACGAGGTACGCGGGTCGCCACGATCCAGCCACAATCGCGGCGGTGACCACGAGTGGTCCAATCGCTGTACCAATGCCGTAGAAACCATGCAGAAGGTTGAGTAGCCGCGGTCGGCCGGTGAGCGCGACGGCAGTGTTGAGCACCCCGTCCAACATCCCCGATGCCGCCCCCATGAGCGGACCGATACACAACACGAGCCACAAGCCGGGAGCGACGGCGAAGCCGACACCGCCCACTGCAGCGGACAAACCGGCTACGGCAAGGAGGGCGGTCATGCCAAAGCGGTTGATGAGCCGGCCCACAAATACAGACACGGCGATCGACCCGAGGCTGTTGACCAACAGAATCAGTCCGAGATCCCCCACCGCGACACCAAAACTGCGGCGCATGGCGGGCCACGCCGTGCCGAGCATCCCGTCAGGCAAGCCGATGCCGACAAACGTCCCCAGGCTCAAAAGGTCGAACCTGCGGTTAGTCGCGGTCGCGACCATTGGAGCAGATGTCATCGAAGTACTTCTCGTGGCCCAGTATGACCGGCAAGCGGGTGCTCGATGAATTCCGGCGAAACATCGCGCACCATCACGCCAACTCTACGGTGAGGTCGAACACTCCGAGCTACAACCAATCGCACCGTCATCCCAATTCAATGGGCGATTGCATTCCACAACCCGAGGAGCACCACCCGCCATGACAAAGGGATCAGATGCGACGAAGCAGCACTCGGAAGTCAGTCCTCAATAGGCAGCTGCTATGCCTGTCGTTCGCGCGCATGCATGGGCAGTTTGAACAGCAGAAGAAAGGTTGCCGCCAGCGGTACGAGGCACGCCCACGCAGTAATCGCCAGGGCATGCGTTGGGAGATGGCCATCAAACGCCGAGAAGAAGATGGTTCCTAACGCGGCGACACCGATTGCGCTGGAGAGTTGTTGCACGGCCTCGAGCACGCCCGAGGCGGAGCCGACTTCGTCCATAGTGACCCCGGCCAGAATGAAGTCGAAGAGCTGACCGATGCTCGACCCGGCACCAAATCCGATCAGGAACAACCCAGGGGCGAGGTCCAGAGACGAAGCTGACCGTGCCCCTGTCACGGTGAGTGCCAGCACTATGGTGCCGGCGACCGTGATGGCGACTCCGAGGTGAAGCAGGTGGCGCCCGAGCCGACCGACGAGCGCGAACCCTGCGCCCATCCCGGCGATCATTCCGACGACCATCGCCATCAGGGTCAACCCGGCATGGACCGGCGAAAAGTGTTCGCCGAGCTGAGCGAAGAGCGATACGCAGAGCAGGAGTCCGCCGAATGCGCCGAAGAAGGCGAGAGCGACCAGAATGCCGCTGGTATAGGTGCGGTTGGCCAACAGCCCGGGATCGATGAGGGGATCACTGCGTCGGCGACGCTCCCAGACGCCGAACGCTGCGAGCAGGGAGGCGCCGACGGCCAGCGACGCAAACGTCCATGCCGGCCACCCATCGGCGCGGCCCTGAATCAGCGGATAGATAATCGCCGTCAGTGCGACACCGATGAGCACCATCCCGACCATGTCCAGGCGGCTTCCCGGGTGAGCCACCGTACGCGGTAACACTCGGACTGCTCCTGCAAATGCGGCGATGCCGATGGGTACGTTGATGAGGAACACCAAACGCCACCCAATCCCCCACAGGTTTGCCTCAATCAGCGCGCCAGCCAATATCGGCGCGGCAAGTATCGACAGCCCCATCATGGGGCCGAAGGCGCCGAATACCTTGCTCATTTCCTCCTCGTCGAAGACCTCTTTGAGCATGCCGAATCCCTGGGGGATCATCAGCGCCCCGAATGAGCCCTGCAGCACTCGGAATGCGATCAGTACTCCCGGCGAAGGTGCGATCGCACAGGCGGCAGACATCAAGGTGAAGCCGGCCGAGCCGAGCAAGAACAGGCGGCGGCGGCCGAACATGTCTCCCAATCGGGCGCCAGCAATAAGGAACACAGCGAAGGCCAGCGTGTAGCCGGCTGGTAGCCATTGTAGTGTGGATGCGCTGCCGCCGAGGGCCGCCCGGATCGATGGGCCGGCGACGTTAACGATCGTCGCGTCCATGAGATCCATGATGTTGGCGGCAATGACCACGGCGAAGACGAACCAGCGCACGGGGTTGCGAGCAACTACCTGCATGGCCGCGCCAGTGCCCTTTTCCAGTCCTGCGGGCTGGACCATCGTTCCTATGTCTCCGCCAATTCCCATGGTGACTCCTTACTGAGTACGCTGTTCGCAGTCATCACCGTAGCAGACTGAGTACACTGTTCGCAATGAGCTCGAACCATGGGGTCATCTGGGACCGCCCTGAACGGGCCACCCGCGGTCCAGCCCCTTCGCTTTCTCGCGAGGAGATCACCGCGGCCGCCGTAGCGCTAGCCGACGCGCAAGGAATCGAGGCGGTCTCAATGCGGACGCTGGCCGTCCAGCTCGGGGTTGGAGCGGCATCGCTTTACCGCTATGTCGACCGCAAGGATGAACTGATCGACCTGATGTTTGACGCGGTAATGGGTGACGACCTGCAGTTCGAGGTCAGCGGGGATTGGCGCGGCACACTTCGTTCGTTCGCACGCGGCATGCGGACAATGACACTGCACCACCCGTGGGTGGCGGTCCATGGCGCCGGCCGGCGCAATCTTGGCCCGAACACAGCTCGGCGCTACGAACAGGTGCTCAGCGCAATCGACGAGCTCGGTCTCGATATCGACGACATGCTCGTGATGGTCGAAACCCTCGACGCCTTTATCCGTGGTCGCGCCCTCGATGAGCTCTCAGAGCAAGAAGCCGCCCGTCGCTCCGGTCTCGACCAGGAGCAGTGGATGCAAATCCAATTCCCCTACATACAGAGTCTGATCGGCAGCGGCCACTACCCGCTTCTCACCCGCGTCGTCCTCGATGCACGCTCGCCTCATGATCCCGATCGCCTCGAGCACAGCTTCGACACGGGGCTCGAGCGTGTGCTCGATGGCCTGGCGACGATGCTCCCCGCTTAGCTCGCTCATTTCTAAATATGAACCCTGCACTGCGGGACTCAGCCTTCAGGAGTGGCCGCATCCAATCGACGGCGAACATCTGATGTGTCCACGCCGAGAGCGCCCAAGAGCACCGCAGCAGGATCTGGTGGCTGGAGAGTGAGGATTTGAGTCAGCACTTGCTGGCCCGTGACATAGAGCCTCCGGCGGTTTCGCTTCGACGAGTCCTCGAGCACTTTCTTTGCGGCCGGTGTCATGCGGAGGCGGTCCTTTTGCGCCACGTCTCTCAGCCTCGGCTTCTTCGGCACAGCGCGCATCGGCAGCGTTGGAGTAACAATGTCGGACTCGAGGCCCAGGGTACCCAGGGCTTCATTATCGAGTGACTCAAGGGCCTGGCGAGCTTGTTGCAGGCTCACACCTAGCGCGACTTCAATTGAGGGATCCTCGAACAATGCAAGCAACAAGTGATCAGTGCCGTAGCGGCGATCACCTCGGCGACGAGCTTCTTCACTGGCTTGCAGACAGATGGCCCAGGCGTGAAGCGCTTCGGGCGCAACGGAATCTGTGCTCATGACTACTCCTTGTTGTATTTGGTATGCACGGATTGGCGGGTGACGCCCAAGGCGTCGCCGATCTGCTGCCAAGACCAACCCATTTCCCGAGCCGTCGCGACATGGTTCGCCTCGACCCTCTCAGCCAGGCGATGGAGCGCCAACGAAGCGCGAAGCCCTATTGCTGGGTCATCCGACGAGAGAGACCCGCTGAGATCTTCGATGTTCATACATGTCAGTCTAGACTGACAACCTCAATTTGTCAACCTAAACTGACACACAAGATTGCCGCGTCGGAGTGTGCCAGGCAGACCATCCCCGTAGGCAGCAACTGACACCATCAGCCATGCGGGCAGGTAGCGACGCGGAACGAAAGTGCACGAAATACCGGACAGCAGAAGGGCCGACCCTCTCGGATCGGCCCGGACCTGCATGTTGGTGGCGGGGGAACTCGGTGGTGAATCCCCAAACGACTTCGGTTCTTGGCGAATACCCATGTCGGAGGCCTCCTTTTTCCCTGCACACCTTCGTGCACACGCTTCTGCACATCTTCGAATCGGAATTAAAGGAGAGCTGTCCGAGATACCGCGCGAGCCTCACGAAACGAGTGTGCCATGTACAGCTGTCGGTGCACTACCCGGCAGGCGCTGTCGTGACCGGACCGACCATCGGACGTCGGTCATTCGTGACATTTCACGCACGGAGCAGGAAATCAATCGGAGGCAATGGCCGCCAGCACATCTAGCGTGGATGCTCGCCTCGCCCGCCAACTGGCCGCTATTGGACCCAGCAGAGCGGCAATGACGACGAAGATGTCCAGGCTCGGGAAGGTGATGGACGCACTTGTTGCGGCTTATTCGCCGGCCAGGTCCCGACGGTCGAATAGGAAGGCCCCAATCAACGAAGCGGCCACCCCGAGGGCCAGCATGACCGCGTTGCTGGTCCAGTCGGGGGCGGTGGCCGGCGCCGGCGCCAGCTGGTGCAGGATCGAGGAATCGAGCAACCAACGGCTGGAGTTCACGATCCCGCCTAGGAGCTCAACCAGGAACGACCACGCCAGCACGGCATAGACACCGGCTGAGGCCAAGCGGGGAGCGACAGCCCACACCAGTGCTCCGATCCCCAAGAGGCAGATGCCGGCAGGAACCGTGTTGAATCCGGCTCCCACGATGTTGGTGAAGCTGAGCCCGGTGTGCTGCGCTGCCGCACCAAGCCACGAGAACACTCCGCCCAGCAACCCGGCGACCACAACGACCCCGGCGGCTACGCCCAGGCGCCCAAGCATCCAGCGGGCCCGCGAGACCGGGCGGACCAAAAGGTGCTCGACCCGACCCGTCGCCTCTTCGTGCCGGGCCGAGCTGATCTGCCCGGCAGCGATCAGGGTGACCAGCAGCGTGATCAATAGGAAGGACACGCCGAGGTAGGCCTTAGCTAACCCGCCGCCCCCACTGAGGCGGCTGAGAGCAGCCTCCACGCTGGGCGATGCCTTGAGTGACTGAGCCGCCACCTTGGCACTCGAACCGAGTAGCAATCCGAAGGCGCACACACCGGCCAGCCAGCCGAGGACGGTGGGGCGAATGAGCCGTAGTGTCAGGCCAATCGGGCCGCCCAGGAGCGCCGAGTGCGAACGCGCCGTCGAGCGGTCGGGCAGGACGCTGGCGCCGAGGTCACGGGTGCCGGCTAGAGCCACAGCGACGATGGCCAACAACGTAGTGAGTCCGTAGATAAGTACGAGCACGAGGGGCTCAGGGTGAGTGAAGGGCTGCAGCTGCTCGATCCAGCCGAAGGGTGTCGTCCAGCGCAGCCAACTCAACGAGCTTGACGCGTCCGCCACCATGCGCACGGCGAAGAAGAGCCCGATGGCTCCACCTCCGTAGGCGGCAGCCTGACGGCGACTGGCTGCGAGCTGGCTGGCCAACGCTCCGGCGGCCATGAACATCACAGCCCCCGAGGTGACGCTCAGGGCATAGAAGAGCGCGGCCCCGGTGTCGAAGTGAACCTTGGAGCTGTGTCCAATGAGCACGGTCACCACAGCGGTAACGGAGAACACCGACACCAGCCCCGAGCCGAGGCCCGAAAGTGCCTGCGCTGCTGCAGCACGCCGAGTGGTTTGCCCGGCCAGCAGCAGCTCCCAGCGCCCGGCGTCTTCCTCCCCTCGCATGAGCTTGGTGGAGATAAGCAGCGCCCACACGGCGCCCATCACGGCCAAAATGCCCAACGACTTCCAGGCCGTGTAGCCGGCCACCGAGGCAAGGTCGTGCGCCGGACCGACCAGTGCATTGAGTCCACCGCTGGCGCTAAACGATTTGGCCAGAGCTTCTCGTGAAGCCTGCGTCTTATAGGTCGAGGCGTAGGCCAGCGCCTGGGACGCCACGTAGGCCCCGAAGATGTAGCCCCACAGCGCACCAGAGCGCACGGCCTTACGGGCCGTTCGGCGGCGGACCATTCGGGCCGGGTTCCCACCGGCGGACAGCGGGCCCGACATCACAGTCGGCGGCAGCGCTCCGGCGTGCGCCACCACCTCAGTCGGCATCAGCCGAAGCTCCGTAGTGCGCCATGAAGATCTCTTCGAGGCTGGGCTCACGGCTGAGCAGTTCATGCACACTCGAGTTCGCCAGCACCTTGAGAAGTGGCTCGACCGCACCCTGTACTTGGCAGGTGACCACGTTCCCTTCGACGCTGATGGCGCTCACCCCAGGGACTCGGGAGAGGTCCGGCACCGAGCCGTCGAAGGTAGCGGTCACACTGAGGGAAGAGAGGTGGCGCATCTGGGCCAAGGTGCCGACGTCGACCAGCTTCCCAGCACGCAAGATGCCGACCCGATCGCACAGGGCTTCAACCTCGGAGAGGATGTGGCTGGACAAGAACACGCTCTGGCCGCGCTCTTTGGCCTCGTGCACGCTGTGGCGGAAGGCTTGCTCCATCAAAGGGTCGAGGCCGCTGGTGGGCTCATCGAGAATCAAGAGATCCGGACGGGTCATCAACGCCGCGATGAGGAGCACCTTCTGGCGGTTGCCCTTCGAGTACGCCCGCACCTTCTTGGTTGGATCGAGTTCGAAGCGCTCAATGAGGAGGTCCCTGTAGGGAGCGTCGATCTGGCCTTGGACCTGACCGAGCAGGTGCAAGGTCTCCGCCCCCGTGAGGTTGGGCCACAGATTCGCTTCGCCCGGGACGTAGGCCAGGTGCCGATGCACCTCGACGGCCCGGCGTTGGCTGTCGAGACCGAAGATTTTGCTGCTCCCAGCTGTTGGATGGATCAGACCAAGCAAGAGCCGGATGGTGGTGGTCTTGCCCGCCCCATTAGGGCCGAGATAGCCCAGGACCTCGCCGGCCGCCACCTCGAGGTTCAGGTCGCTCAGCACTTCGGTGCCGCTGTAGGCCTTGGTCAGGCCGGTGGTCGTGATGGCTGGGGTGCTCATGAACGAAGTCTTCTCCTCGGTTGTGCCCGCACCTGGGATCGTGACGCGCTCCACCCGGCCCGCAGACAGCCGGGCCGGGTGGAGCGTCACTACACGGTGGGGTCGTTGGCTCAGGCGGTGGCCAGGGCTCCTCGACGCACCGGGGCGGTGTGGACGGCCAACTCCTTGGCCTCATCGGTTCGGCGAGCGTGCCAGAAGCCGAAGGCCACCAGCAGCATCATGAGTCCGGCCAGGATGAAGGCCGAGACGCCGGCCACCAAGGCGATGGTGGCGAAGGTCCCGAAGGCGTAGGCCTCGAGCAGCAGGCCACGAAGCGTGGTGCCCTGGAAGACAGTCTGCACCTTGCCTTCAGCGGCGGTGTAGGCGGCCGAACCCTTGGGTAGGGCCATGGCGGCCGCACTCAGCTGGGCGTAGGTCTTGCCGCCACCGATCTCGGCCAGGTGCACCGCGATGAAGTCGTTGGCGTAGACCTCAGCCTGGGCACCGGTCGTAAGGGGCTCTCCGGCGTACTTGGAAACCGTGCCGATCATCGATGGCGTGATCTCCGATCCCGCCACCGGGTGGGCAAAAGCCGCCTTGGACGGGAACACGATCTGCTGCTCAGCCAGCTGGTTGTGCACGTTGGAGTTGGCGAAGCTATAGCCCCACATCAAAAGTCCACCGGCCACCACCAGCACAACCACCATCAAAAGTCCGCCGGCACTGGCCAGCAGGTCGAACACTTTGCGTTGCATTGTTTTGCTCCTTGTTCACACATGACCCCTCCGTGTGAGGTGATCTGCATCTCATTGTCCGGTGACCAGAGCGCAAAAGAATGGGTGCAAAGGTCCCATTGGAGAGGACCTTGGTCCCTCGAAGACCCAGCACTCATGAGGCACTAAGGACCAAAGTCCCTAGTGCCTCGGGCTGCCCGTGGTGTGCAATGGGGACAGGGAATTCGTGCCCAGCTCCGCGCAGCATCTACATCCCAGGGGAGCCGGGTCGCGAGGGGAAGAGGGGGCATCACGTGAAGGTCTTGAGCGAAGCGGTCTGCCGGTTTTGCGTCGTCAGCCCGTGTCCACCGACCGCGCCTATTTCGGCCGTCTGTATGGCGTCGATGCAACGTGCCATTGAGGCGTCCCAGCGCGACGTGGAGCAAGCACTCGTGTCCTTCAGCGTTTTGGCCGAGCCCCAGGCGGAGTCCAGCGGGCTCAACTGACAAGACCGCTGCACGTAACCACTCGCACCGCATCAACGGACTTCCAGCAGCGTGCTACCTCGTGGCGGCGATGCCGCTGACTTGGACCACCTCTTCTCGGAAAACCATTACCGGGCAGTGCGCATGAGCCACGCAATGCTCGCTGACTGATCCGAGCAGCATGCCAACGAACTCGCCGTGCCCCCGATTGGCCACCACCAAGAGATCGGCACCGACTGAAGCGTCCACCAAGATCGGTGCCGGGTGACCCTGCAGGACCCTTCCCTCGATGACCTGATTGGGGAACTCGACTCGCAGTTGCCCGATCAGAACGTCAAGCACCTGTTCGGCGCTCATCTCAGGATCGAAGTCACCGGGTATCGGGAAGGCCCAGCCAAGATTGGCAGGCCAATCCCAGGCCACGATGACCTCCGTTGCGCTGTCGGTGAGCGCTGCATAGTTCAGCGCCCATCTCAGCGCGGCGATGGAAGCTGGGGAACCATCACTCCCGGCGACGACTCGGTGGTAGCTCGAGAACCCGTGTGAAGTGGGCATGATCTGTCCTCCTATCGGCTGTGCGTTGCGGCCAGGGCAGCTCGACCATCGGCTTCGGAATTGCTCTGACTGCTTGTCACAACCGTCCCCACATCGCTAAGCAGGAGCAACGCAGCGTCGGCCAACCGGCCAATAGCAGCCTTGCCGCCGGTGCGCTCGACGAATTGGCATGCTGCCTCGATCTTGGGGCCCATGGAACCCGCCGGGAAATCCAGCGCTCGAAGCTGTTCGACGCTGGTCTGCCCGATGGCCCGAGCTTGTGGTGTGCCGAAGTCGACCTGGACATTGGCCACATCGGTGAGCAGCAGCAATACGTCGGCATTGAGCTCTTCGGCCAGGAGGGCCGCCGTCATGTCCTTGTCGATCACCGCCTCAACCCCGCTGAGAAGACCGTCACTCCCAACGACAACCGGCACGCCGCCGCCGCCGGCGCAGATTACGGTGGCACCTCGGTTGACCAGTGCCCTGATGTCATCGAGTTCGACGATGTCTTGGGGCTCGGGAGAGGCCACCACCCGACGCCATGAGGTGCCGTCGGCCTTCACGGTCCATCCCCTTTGGGCTGCCAGTTGGTCAGCCACCTCATTGGTGTAGATCGGCCCCACGAACTTGGTCGGGTTGGAGAAGGCCGGGTCCAGCGCGTCGACCACCGTGCGGGTGAGAAGGCACACCGCGTCGTGTCCGGGCATGGTGCGCTCAATGGCACTGAGCAGCCAGTTCCCAATGAGACCCTGGGTCTCGGCCACCAAGGCATCGAAGGGGTAGGGGTGACTGAGGGCGGTGTCGGCCGCACTCTCGAGGGCGAGCACGCCAACCTGGGGACCGTTGCCGTGGGTGATGATCACGTCGTGATCCCGGATGAGTGGGGCCAGTGCCTGAGCTGCTTGAGCAACATGGGATTCTTGGATGTTCGAGTCCGGCGATTCGCCGCGCTCGAGAAGGGCGTTGCCACCTAGGGCGACCACGATCCTCATGACCCGGTCACCTCCTCAGACCGTCCAAGTGTGGCCACCATGACGGCCTTGATGGTGTGGAGCCGATTCTCCGCCTGGTCGAAAACCACAGAGGCAGGCGACTCGAACACCTCGTCGGTCACCTCAAGGGCAGCCAGGTTGAACTTGTCGTAAATCATCTCTCCGACTTCGGTCTGGCGGTTGTGCATGGCCGGCAGACAGTGCATGAACTTGGTGTCGGGGTTGCCGGTCATGTCCATGACATGGGTGGTGACGGCGAAGTCTCGAAGCTCTTCAATGCGGCTGGTCCACACTTCGGTTGGCTCACCCATGGACACCCAGACATCGGTGTAGAGGAAGTCGGCACCTCGCACGGCCGCCTCGATGTCATAGGTGATGGTGATGCGGGCGCCACTGAACTCGGCCAGGCTGCGAGCGATCTCTTGGATCCCGGCGTCCGGCCACAAGGCCTTGGGAGCACAGATACGCACGTCCATGCCCAGTAGGGCACCGGTCACCAACAGCGAGTTGGCCGTGTTGTTGCGGGCATCGCCGAGATAGCAGTAGGTGATCTGCTCAAGGGGCTTGGTCGAGTGGTCACGCATGGTGAGAATGTCGGCCAGCATCTGGGTGGGGTGCCACCGGTCAGTCAGTCCGTTCCACACCGGCACGCCGGCATACTGCGCCAGCTCCTCGACGTCTTGGTGGGCGAAACCCCGAAACTCGATGCCGTCGTACATGCGGCCGAGCACCCGGGCCGTGTCCTTGGCGCTCTCCTTCTTGCCCAGCTGGGTTTCGCCCGGTCCGAGGTAGCTGACGTGCGCCCCCTGGTCGTGGGCGGCCACCTCAAAGGCAGAGCGGGTCCGGGTCGAGGTCTTCTCGAAAATGAGGGCGATGTTGCGCCCAACCAGCGCCAGGTGCTCTGCGTGGTTGCGCTTGTTGACTCGCAGGGAAGCGGCCAGGTCAATGAGCCCGACGAACTCCTCTTTGGTGAAGTCAACCTCTTTGAGGAAGCTGCGTCCGGTGAGGTTCATGCTGTGCTCCGTTTCGTAAATGGTGCAGTGATTGGTCAGGAGTGGGCGAGGTCCGGCTCAGGCCGGGTCCCGCTGGATTGGGCAGGTCATGCAGCGCGGGCCACCACGGCCCCGGCCGAGTTCTTCACCGGCGATGGTGACGACCTCGATACCGTGCTTGCGCAGCATCGTGTTGGTATTGACGTTGCGTTCGTAGCCGAAGACCACGCCGGGAGCGACGGCCAGGTAGTTCGTACCGTCGTCCCACTGCTCACGCTCGGCGGCGCGGACGTCTTCATCGGTGCGAAGGACAGTGATCTGGTCAACCTCAAGGGCTTCGGCCAACGAATGCCACAGATCTCCGTTCTGTGTGACGCTGAGGGTCGAGTCGCTCTGTCCTGGTGTCACCGTCCAGCTGCGCAGGTGCTCATCGAAATAGGGATAGAGCACGAACGTGGCCGTATCCACCATGCTCATCACGGTGTCGAGGTGCATGAAGGCGTGGCTCTTGGGCAGCTCGATGGCGATGACCCGATCGGCCTGATCGTGAGCGAACAACGATTTGGCCACAATTTCGACTGCCATCGGGGTAGTCCGCTCGCCCATACCGATCAGCACAGTGCGGTGCCCGATTACATGCACGTCGCCGCCTTCGATGGTGGCCGGCTGGTGCGGCGCATCGTCATCGCCGTAGTAGACGGTGAACTTGGCGTCGAACATGGGATGGAACCCGTAGATGGCCCGCGTGTGCAGGGTCTCGCGCTGACGGGCCGGCTTGGCCATCGGGTGGATGGTCACCCCGTCGTAGATCCAGGCCGAGTTGTCGCGTTGGAAGAGGTGATTGGGCAGGGGGGTAAGGACGAAGTCGTCAATGCCCAACACGTCCCACTTGAGGCTGTGGGTTCCGGCCGGATGCAGGTCGGACTTGAGGATCCCGCCGATGAGGTATTCGGCCAACTTTGCACCCTCGAGGTCTTCGAGCAGGCCTCGTACCGAGCCCACTAGCGAGGGTCCGAGGGTCTCCGGTGTGCACAGCCGATCGAGCACAAAGGCCCGCCCGTCTGGGATCTCGAGGGTCTCTGCCAGCAGTTCCCCGAAGTAGTGGACTTGCACCCCCTTGTCTCGCAGAGCCTGGGCGAAGGCGTCGTGTTCCTGTTGGGCTCTGGCCGTCCACATGACGTCGTCGAAGAGCAGCTCTTCGCAGTTCGACGGGGTCAGGCGGGAGAGCTCGAGTCCGGGCCGGTGGATGATGGCCTGGCGCAGCTGCCCCACTTCCGAACGGACGCCCAATAAGTTGGTGACTGTGATGGTGTGAGTCATGACTGCACCTCTTTCGAGTCGGTGAAGTTGGGGGCGATGATGGAGTTGCCGCCGAGGTCGCTGAGTTGCGCCGCGAGGGCAAGCTCTGGGTCAGTCAGGGCGGTGGCCGCATTGACCTGGTCGGTCCCGTCGTCGACGAAGTCGACCGGCTCGGGCGCCTGGCCCAAGCGCTGGCGCCGGGCATTCAAGAAGGCGTAGAGGATGAGGCCGGCCAAGATGACGACCAGAGCCTGGTAGACGACCTGGTACCCACCAGCGAAGGTGACCCACATTGAGAACAGGACGCTGGCGCCGGCGACCGAGAGGTCTCGAGCTAGGCGCCACCCTTGCACCCGGCGGCGGCGGGACACCAGGTAGGTGAGCTGAGCCAGTGCCGACATGAAATATGGGATGGCGACCGTGACAACCGTGAGGTCGACCAGGTACGTGAAGACGGTTAAACCCGACTTGCTGGTATAGGCAAACAGCATCAGAAGCGACGGGAGAGCCGTGCCGACCAAGATGCCGAACCAGGCCGTGCCTCTCTTGTCAGTCCAGGCAAAAGGCTTGGGAAATAGGCCGTCCTGGGCGACGGCCCGAGAGGTCTCGGTGACGATCAGGGTCCAGCCGTTGAGGGCGCCGATACCCGAGACCACTGCCACGCCGGCGATGAAGCGACCGGCCCAGGCGCTGTGGGGAAACATAGTGTCGAAGGCGTTGACGAACGGCGAGCCGGTGTGGATAAGAGTGTGGTGCGAGACCAGGCCCATGACCACCGCCGTCACCAGCACGTAGAGCCCGGCGCTGACGACGGTGCCGATGATCGAGGCTCGCCCGACGTTGCGACGAGGGTCTCGAACCCGCTTAGCCGTGACGGCGACCGCCTCCACGCCGATGAAGGCGAAGAGAGCGACGCCAGCTGCGATCCCGATGGCGCTGTAGAGGCTGCCGCCCGAAGCGTTGAAGGGACCGAAGTTGGCGTCTCTCACGAAGAACCATCCGGCCACGCCGACAAACAGCAGTGGCACGAACTTGAGGACGACAGTGACGTTCTGGAACCACGCCATCTTGCGGACACCGGCCAAGTTGATGACGGCGGGGATCCACAGTCCGGTCAGTGCGATCACCCAGTTCTCCATGCCGCTCGGGTTGTGGAGGTTCAATAGGGCATCGACGTAAAAGACCCAGGACGACACGATGGCGGCGTTGCCCGCCCAAGCCTGGATCCAGTAGCACCAGCCGACCAGGTAGCCGGCGAAGTCTCCGAATTCGTGGCGGGAGTAGGCGTAGAGCCCGCCGTCGTTGTTTGGGATCCGCTTGGTCAACTGACCGAAGAGAACAGCCAACAGCATGGCGCCGACAGCGACGACCGCTAGCACGGCGATGCCCATCGTTCCCGCGCCAGCGATAACGGCCGGCATGGTGAACACACCGGTGCCAACGATGCTGCCAATGACCAATCCGGTGGCCGAGGTGATGCCCAACGAGTGGGCCTTCTTCTCATTTCGGGGCGACAGCGCCGGTGGTGGTACTTCGGGCGAAGTCCCCGCCGGTGGGCGATCCGTGGTCAGTGTCATTGCCATCTCCCTCCGGGCAACGAGCCTTCGCCCGGCTGCCGTAACGCTCAGGTGTTCACCTGGGCATGTCCTTTCCTTGCACGGTAAAGAAAGGGGGAGAGGAGTTCATGGGGGCCTTGGTCCCATCAGGGGGGACCAAAGTCCCGACCAACGCGAGCACCGCCAACGAAGGGACCAAGCTCCCTAGTACAAGGTCACCGGATACCCGCACAATGTTGGCTATGAGCATGTACGTGGACATTCTGGCGAGCTCACTCGACAGCTGGGTGGACGAGCTGACCGGCACCGCGTTGGTCGACTACGCCCTGGTCTGCCGGGCTGAGATGCTGGGCGCTGGACCTCATCGCGGCGACACGGCCTATGCCTCACTGGCCGCTGAAATCGCCTACGACCGTGCGCTCATAAAGCTGTGCGAGACCAACGGTGTTGCAGTGCAGGCAACCAGCTTCGACTTCCCCCGCCAAGAGCGGGCCCGACTTGAGCGCGAGTTGGCTGTCGCCGGGATCGACCTGGCCGCGCTGGCCCGTCGTCGAAGCGACTCCTAGAGCGGAGTCGCTTCGCCGGACCTGAGCTTGGTGGCGTAGATGGCGGCTTCGGTCCGTGAGTTCATCTTCAACTTGGCGAACAGGCTCGAATTGTAGTTCTTGACCGTCTTCTCTGACAGGAACATCGCCTCCGCGATTTGACGATTGGTGAGTCCATCGGCGATGAGATCCAAGAGGCGAGCCTCCTGAGGAGACAGCGACTTGAGTTCAGGGTTGGTCTTGGGAGGATTGGAGATCCGCTCGACCACTCGAGACACCGCTCGTGGGTCCATCAGCGATGCGCCGCCAGCGACTTTTTTTACATCCTCGATCAGATCCCTGGCCTTGACCTGCTTGAGCACGTACCCGGCAGCCCCGGCCATGACTGAGGCGTAGAGGGCTTCGTCGTCGGCGTAGCTGGTGAGCATCAAGCACACCAGCTCGGGCATGAGGGAGCGGACATCGCGGCAGACCTCAATCCCGTTGCCGTCCTCAAGTCGCACGTCGAGAATGGCGACGTCGGGTTTGGCCAGGGGAATTCGGGTCAGGGCCTCCTCGGCCGTAGATGCCTCTCCGACGACTTCGATCTCCTCATCGCCTTCGAGGAGGCTGCGGATGCCCTCCCGCACCAGCTCGTGATCGTCAAGGAGGAAGACGCGGATGCCCATGCCCCCATTGTGCCAGCCCGGCCCGGCCACGCACTCTTCCGCACTCCACGTGCCCAGTGCCGGACCGTCACCTCTAGGTACCATCGAGGCATGCCGTACAAGCGCGTCGAGGACCCGGTCAAGCTCAGGCGTCTGATGGACGCTGTCCTGATGATCGAGGCCGACATCGACCTCCCGGTCCTTTTGCGGCACATCGTCGAAGAAGCCTGCGAGCTGGTGGGCGCCCGCTATGGAGCCCTAGGTGTGCTCAATGAAGAGCGCAGCAGTCTCGAGCAGTTCCTCACTGTTGGGCTCAGCGATCACGAGGAGCACACAATCGGCCAACGGCCGACCGGGCGCGGTGTGCTCGGCCTGCTGATTACCGACCCCAAACCGCTTCGACTCGACGATCTGGGCACCCATCCCGACAGCTATGGATTCCCGGCGAACCACCCGCCCATGACGAGCTTCCTCGGCGTGCCAATACGGGTACGCCAAAACGACGAGGTGTACGGCAACCTCTACCTGACCGACAAGATTGGGGCCGACATCTTCAGCGATGAGGACGAAGCCTTGGCTGAGGCGCTCGCTCTGGCCGCCGGTATCGCCATCGAGAACACCCGGCTTCACGACCGGGTACGCGTCCTCAGTGTGCTCGACGACCGAGAGCGTATCGGCCGAGACCTCCACGACCGGGTCGTCCAGCGCCTCTTTGCCCTCGGTATGGGGCTCCAGGCGGCCAAACGACTGCCTGAACTTCCCCTAATGGTCGATCGAATTGACCGCGCTATCGACGACGTGGACGCCACGATCAATGAGATCCGCACCACCATCTTCGAACTCGGCGACACCTCGATCATCGGCGGGTTGCGGCAAGGCATCCTCGCGCTGGCCAACGAGCTTGCGCCCTCCCTCGGTTCTCGACCCGAAGTCACCTTTGGCGGCGAAGTCGACAATCGGGTGCCTCAGCAAGTAGCTGACCATCTCTTGGCGGTGGTGCGCGAGTCACTGACCAACGCAGGCAAGTACGCCCACGCCAACCGCTTCGTCGTCACACTCATCGTCGGCGACGATCTCGTCCTCGAGGTAATCGATGACGGCGTTGGCGTCGATCCGGCAACGCAGGGTCAGGGTCTCGGGTTGACCAACATGCGCAACCGGGCCGAGAAGCTCGGCGGCACCTTTGAGATCCAACCAGCCGCCGCCGGTGGTACTCGGGTCACCTGGCGTGTTCCCCTTTAGGCTGCCGGCGACGAACCCGCCAACGAACCTCCCGTTAGTCGCATGGTGATGGTCAACAACCACTCATCGAAACGACTCTTCTCACCACCCGTAAGGGCCTACGGGCATATCCGTCAGCCAGTCCCACTACCTCGCATGAATGGGACCGATTACCCCAAGACCGAGGACCTTGGTCCCTAGGTCCAGCGGTGCCTCCTCAGGCACGATGGATCACATGACGACCACTGCGAATCATCCCACCACAACGGAGTCGACCGGAGAGCTCAGGGTCGTGGTCGGCGTCGACGGCTCACCGTGTGCTGAGCGGGCCCTGCTCCTGGCCGCCTACGAGGCTGGCCTACGAGGCGCGTTACTCCATGTGGTCAGCGCCTATGAGATCCCGCCTTCGGCCGGCTGGGTGGTGGTCCCGCTCGGCCCCTTCGAGGAGAGTGCGGCTGCCATCGTCAGCGAGTCGCTGACCAAGGTCCACGAGCACTACCCCGAGCTCGTCACCAAGGGTGAGCACCGCCACGGATTCGCCGGCGCCGTACTTGTCAAAGCAGCCAAGGGCGCAACGCTTCTTGTGGTTGGTTCCCGCGGCCACTCTGAGCTCACGGACCTACTGATCGGCTCAGTGTCAGAGCACTGCGTGCATCACGTCACCTGCCCGACCCTCGTTGTTCACTGATGGCCATGACCACCGCTGCTCCGATACCGACCGATCGAGATGTGCCGCCGAATTATCCGGCCGCTCTTGAGCGCACCGTGGTATCAGAAGGAGATCTGCACTACCGCATTCGGCCGATCCGCCCCGACGACGCTGAACGGCTCACCGCCTTCCATAACCACCTGTCGCCTCACAGCTGCTATTTGCGGTTCTTCTCCTACCACCCCAACCTTTCGGCGGCCGAGGTCGAGCGCTTCAGCTGCGTGGACTACCTCGACCGACTAGCCCTGGTGGCCGAGCTCGACGGCACCCTGATTGCGGTGGCCCGCTATGACCGCCACGAAGGCAGCGCCGAGGCCGAAGTCGCCTTCGTGGTGGCTGACGACTACCAGCATCACGGGATCGGGTCGCTCCTGCTCGATGAACTGGTCCTGGCTGCCCGTGAACAGGGCATCACCACGTTCTTGGCCGACACTTTGTCGGAGAACAAGACGATGCTCGGCGTTTTTCGCCACGCCGGATTCGATGTGGAGACCAACACCGAATGGGGCACGGTCTATTTGCGCTTCAACATCTTGCCCACCGACTCGTACCTCAAAGCCCTGGCTGGTCGGGAACAATCCCGCCAAATCCTCCCTCGATGTCCCTTGCAGCAACTCGCCGGAGCACCGGGGTGCTGATCGTGGCCGGTCCGGCCGGAGCCCTGGCCCACGACGGGGGCCGACTGCACCCAGAGCAACAGGGTCGGATCTTTTCAGTCATGGACGGCGTGCGTGATCTGTACCTCGACGACGAGATCGAGTTCGTTTCTACGCCCAAGGCTGATCTCGAGGATCTGGCCCGGGTGCACTCGCCTCAGTACCTCGCCGACCTCGAAGCCTTGTGCAACCAGGGCGGCGGCGACATCGACGGAGACACCTATGTCAAAGAGGACTCCTTCCGAGCGGCCCGCCGGGCAGCGGGAGCCGGCCTCGAGGCCATCGCCGCGCTCGAGCGCCATGGCGATGGTGTGGCTTTTGTACCGGTGCGCCCACCGGGCCACCATGCCGAACGTGATCGGGCCATGGGGTTCTGCCTCATCAACAACGTCGCCGTGGCGGCTGCATCCTTGACGGCCAAAGGGCAGCGCGTGCTCATCATCGACTGGGACGTCCACCACGGCAACGGCACCCAGGCTGTCTTCTGGGATGACCCGAGCGTCCTCTATGTCTCGACACACCAGTGGCCGCTCTTTCCCGGCACCGGCCGGGCTGAGGAGATCGGCGGATCTGATGCCCTCGGGTTGACCGTCAACATCCCTCTTCCCGCCGGGGCCACCGGCGATGTAGTTCGTTGCGCCTTAGACGAGGTGGCTCAGCCCGCCATCGACCGCTTCGCTCCGGACTGGGTGCTGGTCTCATGCGGCTTCGACGCCCACCGGGCTGACCCGCTTGGTGAATTGGCCCTTTCGAGTGGGGACTTCGCGCAGCTAGCTCGTCTGGTTCGCAGCTATGCGCCGCGACCCGGCCGGCTCGCTCTCTTCCTCGAAGGGGGCTACCAGGCCGGCGCCTTGCGCACCTCGACTGCGGCCACGCTCGGGGCGCTGCTTGATGTTCCGGGCGAGACCGAAACGCCCACGTCGAACGGGCCTGGACTCGAGTCCATCCGAGCGGCCAAGCGGGCCCGGGACCAAGCCCTGGACGCCCAAGGCCTGGTGCACTTGAGCACTGGAGCCCAGTGGTGAAGGCCCTGGTGACGATCGGGGTTGGCTACGACGGCTCAGTTGACTCGGTGACCGCACTGCGGTGGGCGGCCCGTCTGGCCAGCCAGTGCCAGGCCCGCCTCAAGGTGCTCCATGCCGTCGGCATGCTCGAACACGCTGGCCTGAGCTCAACGGGAAGCCCGCACCAAGACGATGTCACCGACATCGTGCAGAACGAAGGTCTCGATCGCCGCCAGCTCGAGTGGGCGCTGGCCGACGGCGACCCATGCTCCGCACTGCTCCGGCTGGCGGACGCACCGAGCCCAGTCGACCTCTTGGTCGTCGGCTCACGAGGAGCTGGCCAACACACAGGGACCGTGCTCGGAAGCACCAGCCTTGAGCTGGTCGAGCATTCGCGAGTGCCTGTGGTGGTCGTGCCGAGTGCGGCGCGCTCTTAGGTGAAGCCCGAAGTGACCAAGGTCCACCTCGCAAGGACGTTGGTCCCTACAACCCGGCACCGGTCATCAACGACGATGGAGCCATGACCACGACCGACGTTTCCGAGCACACCTCGTGCCACCTGGAAGCCCTCAGCCGCGAAGAGTGCGTACTGCGCCTTCAGGCTCAGGGCGTCGGCCGGGTCAGCGTCGTTCGGGTCGACCGTCCCGCAATCTACCCGGTCAACTACATCGTCGACGGGGACAGCATTGTGTTTCGCACCCGACGGGGCAGTGATCTGTTCGCCAACTCCTTCGACGCACCCGCCGCGTTTGAGATTGATGGCACCGACGGCATGTACCACGAGGGATGGAGCGTGCTCGTGGTGGGCCGGGCCTCCCACATCCACAACCCGTCTGAGATCGCCCGGCTCCACGCAGCTCGGCTCAGTCCGTGGGCCGGCCCGAGCCGTGACAGTTTCATAAAGATCGAGCTCGAAGAGGTCACTGGCCGCCACATCCACCACCGCGCTTCGAGTACCGCCGAGAGCAACAGCGCAGAGGGCGCCGCGCTATGACGACTTTGAACACGACGACCGGGGAGCACTTGACTCCGAAAGCCCAACCGGTGACTCAACCTCCGCCCGCCGTGCCGCCTGCCGCCATGCCACCCATCGCCCTGGCCGACCCACTGGCCGAGATCGATGACGTGATTGGCGAGTGGACGGACCATCGACAAGCCTTCGCCCAGCGCCAAGCTGAAGCTCGAGCAGCTCGCCTGCAGTTCGAACGCGATGGCGATGTTCTAGCCACCAACGTCATACGTCCAACTCTTGTCGCGCTTGTTGCACGGCTCAGGACTGACGGCGGCGATGGGCGGATTGACGAGCGCCCACGCGACGACCGGCACTCGTACCGACTGACGCTGTGGATGTCGCTTGAGGGTTCCATCGCCGATCCACGGCAGGACCGCAATCCCTATCTCCAACTGGACCTTGATGTACCCAACCGACGGTTCAACGTGTGGGAAGGCGACATGTGGGAGAAGCAGGGGTCGAGCCGCGACTCGACCCCTTGGCGTCTCGATGAGATCACGGTCGAGGCAGTGACGCACCGAGCCATTGCCATCTTGGAGCGTGCCGCAAGTCACGACGTGATTGCCTAGAACCTCACGGCATTCGGGACCAAAGTCCCGATGACTCGGTGCCTGAGGTCGTGCACACTGAAAACACAGCGCCCCTCTCTCCATCCCACTGGCGCAGCGAAAGGAACGGCGGCCTCCCGGTCGCCGTTCCTTTCACGTCTATGGGTGGATGATGTAAAGCCAGCGACCACGAGGAGCGACACGGATCCGGAGATCTGCAGTGGATCCCGAGGTTCCAAAATTTGAGCTGGGCGGAGCGCCTTGCTCTCGCTCAATCAGACACCGCGGCCAGGCAACTTCCGTCTGCTCAGGCCGTTCCGGGCTAGGCAACCGGCGCGAGCGCAGAGATGTCGGTCTTGATTGCGCGAACGACGGAGTACCCCACAGTGACAAGGGCAATGGAGAAGTCAGCGGACTCCCCGTGAGGTGAAACTGAACCAGATTTATACAATCCGGCCAAGTGGCGGGGGCAGTGTGAGATTTCAGGAGATAAGAGACATCCCTGGTTGGGGATGTGTCAAGACATAGGAGACACCTTGGCGGAAGGGATCTCCTATGGAAAAGGGCCGGGTTCTGATCGAGACCCACTTGCGGACAGGTCGACCGATTGGCGAGTTGGCCAAGGCACACGACGTCAGTCGAAGCTGGCTCTACAAGCTCTTGGTTCGCTACCGCCGAGAGGGGTGGGCCGGGCTTGAGCCGAGGTCTCGGCGGCCCAAGACCTCACCCACCCGTATTGCCAATCTCTACGAAGACGAGATCATCCGCATCAGAAAAGAACTGATCGACGGCGGCTTCGACGCCGGGGCCGAGACCATTCATTTCCATATGGCGACCCCGGGGCGCACGGTGCCTTCGGTGGCCACCATCTGGCGGGTTCTCAAGGCCAGGGGGTTTGTCACCCCCGAGCCCCACAAGCGTCCCCGCAGCTCGTGGAAGCGCTTCGAGGCCGAGTTTCCCAACCAGTGTTGGCAAGCCGACATGACCCACGTCGTGGTGGCAGACGGGGTGGTCTACGAGGTTCTCAACATCATCGATGACCACTCAAGGATCTGTATTGCCTCGCAGGTCTTTGGCGTCACCCGCGCGCCTGACGTGGTGCGCACCTTGCACAGAGCGGCTGAGACCTGGGGGTATCCACGCTCGGTGCTGACTGACAATGGCCGCATCTTCACCACCCCTCGGGGCCAGGCCATTGGCGCCATGGAGTCCGAGCTCTTGGCCCTGGGCATCGCCATCAGCCACGGGCGGCCCTATCACCCCCAAACCCAAGGCAAGGTCGAGCGGTTCCACCAGACCATGAAGAAGTACCTGGACAAACAAGAGCCAGCCACCACCAAGAAGCAGCTCCAGGGTCAGCTAATCGCTTCGTCGCCTATTACAACGACCAGCGACCGCATCGAGCGCTCGACCGACGGACGCCTCGAACAGCCTTCGAGGCCAGAGAAAAAGTCGGCCCCATTGGGCCGCGCATTGACATTTCGGGTTACCGGGTTTGCTTCGGCAAAATCACCAAGGGCGGCGCCATCACCTTGCGCCACAAAAGCAAGCTTCATCACATCGGAGTTGGGCGGCCTTACGCCGGCTGGCGGGTCGTCATGCTGGTCGCTGGACTCGACGTCCGCATCTTGGGCCTCGACGGATCGCCGCTCCGCCATCTGACCCTTGATCCAACAATCGACTACCAGCGACAACCCTGAACGGGATGTCTACGATGTCTTGACACAGGTGTCTCCGATGTCTCGCGACATCACATTGGTGGCTCATCGGATTCTGGTGGGGCGCGCGCCCATGAGGATCACCTCAGACGCGACGAAGGTGCTTCAAGCTTGAGGTGTGAGCCAAAAACCAAGAAGCACCTACGTCATCACTGACCCTACCCAGATCCTGGCCGCGCTCGTCGGCCTCAAAGACGTCATCGTGCTGCACCTCGAACGCCGGGGACCCGATGTTGAACTGGCCATCGAAGGGGTGCTCGGCGACGTGTCCTGCCCGCTGTGTGGGGAGGGAGCCAGGGTCAAGGACCGTCCGCTGGTGCGCTACATCGACTTGCCCGTCTACGGCTCTCCCATGCGCCTGTGCTGGAAGAAGCATCGGATGCGGTGCGTGAACGACCGATGCCCCAAGGGCACCTGGGTGCTCTTTGACCACCGCATCGCGGCCAAGAACTGCTTGTTGACGACCCGGGCGGCCAAATGGGCGACTCGCCAGATCGGCCATGGGCGGACAGTCAAAGAGGTAGCCGCCGAGCTCGACTGTGACTGGCACACGGTCAATGACGCCGTGACCACCTACGGCCTGGCTCTCATAGAGGCCGATCGCAAGCGCTTGAACAAGACCTCGGCCATCGGCCTCGACGAGACCTCGTTCGTGCGCCCGGCCGGACATCACACCGAATACGCCACCACGGTGGCCGACGTGGAGCATCACCAGATCCTCGACATCTTGCCCAGCCGCGACTACGTCGAAGTGGCCGCATGGCTGGACAAACAGCCCAAGAGCTGGAAGGAGCGCATCGAATACGGCGCACTCGACATGTCGCACACCTATGCCGCCGTCTACAGCGTCGTATTGCCGGAAGCTCACCAGGTGGTCGACCCCTTCCACGTCGTTGCGCTCGCCAACCGGGCCCTCGATGCCATCCGCCGGCGGGTCCAAGTCGAACAACTCGGTCATCGAGGCCGTCGTGACGACCCGCTCTATCGGGCCCGCCGGTTGCTGCTGGCCGGCGAGGAGAAACTAAGCGAGGAGGCCTCAGAGCGACTGGCCTCGCTCCTCGAACTGGGCGACCCCGGAGCAGAAGTGGCCATTGCCTACCGGGTCAAAGAACGCCTACGCGACTTCTATCGCTGCATCGATCCCAACGAGGCCGAAGCCATGCTGGTCGACCTCCAAGAACACTGCACCAAGAAGGCCATGCCCCCTGAGATCCGACGACTCGGCCGCACCATCAAGCACTGGTTCGCCAAGATCGTCAACTTCCATCTGGCCCGGGTCTCCAACGGCCCCACCGAAGCGCTCAACAACCTCATCAAGCGCATCAAACGGATCGGCTTCGGGTTCCGCAACTTCGAGAACTATCGCATCAGAGCCCTGCTCTACGCCGGCAAGCCGAACTGGCGGGTGCTGGGCTCGATCGTCGTCCAGTGAGCAGGCAGACCCCACCAGAATCCGATGGTCCACATTGGTGGCGGGGGTGGGATTTGAACCCACGACCTTCGGGTTATGAGCCCGACGAGCTACCAGACTGCTCCACCCCGCGGCGAAGGAGGGCAGTGTACACGGCTGCCGAAGGCCCGACCAGGGCGCCGGTCTCGGCCGGGCTAAATGGACTGGGCGGTCGGCGGTGGTGGTGGCGGGGATGTTGGTGCGGCCGGCGCGGGCGGCGGCGGCGGGGATGCAGAGGCGGGAGCGTCAGAGACCGGATGTGATGGAGGCGGAGGTGTGGCACCGGTTGGCGCTGCAGTGGGGGCTGCGGCTGGCGTCGTCGGGGCCAGGGTCAGGCTGCCGTGCTCGGCCTCGTGGGTCTGCAGTGCGGCGACCAGCCGGGTGATGTCGGAATCGGTGGTGGGTGTGCTGCGACCGGTCTGGGTGGCGTAATAAGCCGCACCGAGGTCTCGCAGCATGCCGTCGGAGCCCTTGAGCGACTGCACCTCATTGAGCTTGGCTTGCCCCTTCTGAGCTAGGTCCTTCGCCTGCTCCGTGGCCGCCGTTGCTTGCGCCTTTACCTTGTCCAGCAGTCCCATCGAGTCATCCTTTCCTGGCCGGTACTCGTGTGCAGCATCTCACGTCGAGTGGGTGTTCGCTCAGTGCGCGCCGTCCGCCGCTGCCAACGTCGTGGAGGTCACCGAGCCCTTGGCCTTGTCCTTGCTGCTCTTGTCCGACTTGGAGCTCTTTTGGTTTGACTTGGCCGTCGTGGTGGAGGTGACGCCGGACGAGGATCCCGTTGAACTCTTGAGCGATGCCTGCGCGTTGGCTATCTGTTGGTCCATGGCGGTGATGTCCGACTGGTAGGTCCCGAGTTGATCGAACTTCAGCGCCGCCAGCGCGTTGTTGTAGTCCGTCTGAGCAGCCTGGAGGTCTGATTGCACCTGTGCCGGCAGCTGGCCATTGACGGAGGTCACCGGACCACTGCCCGCACCCGATGATGGCGACGAAGTCGACACCGTTGTGTTGAGCACAGCGGACAACGTCTGAGCCAGCGAGGATTCAATCACAACCTTTTGCCCCACCACGCCGATGACGTAGTTGAGCTGGGGCAGCGGGTTGGTCGATGACGCCACGTACAGCGGCCGCAGATAGACAATGGCCTGTCCCACCGGCACCATCAAGGTGTTGCCCAGAAGCACCTCTGACCCGTGTTGATCCAGCAGGGTGATGTCCTTAGACACCGTGTTATCGGCCTGGATCTCCGAATCAGCGTTGGCCGGACCAACGGTCCCCTGCGGCGTCTCGTACAGATGCAACTGTCCGTAATGTCCCGGATCCGAATTGCCGAGCAGGAACGCCGTCAGGTTCAGGTTGCCCGAACCGGACGAATTCGACTGCGTTGCCGGCACATAGGCATCGGTGATGGTGAAGGCCTGGGCGTTGGTACCAGGCAGAGCAAACACTTGGTACAGCGGCGCCATACGCGAGGGATTGGTGGAGATCAACTGACCCTGCGAGTTGTAGGTATTCACCACCGACAGCGATTGTGATTGGGGTCCGGCGCCAGCAGTGGGCGACAGCTGCCACGAGTCACTGGCCGCATAGAAGGCGGGCGGCGAAGTCAGGTGATAGCGGCCGTAGATGGCGGACTGAATGGAGAAGATGTCTTCGGGGTAGCGCAGGTGGGCCTGCAGCTGGGAGCTCATCTGTGAGATGGGCGTGAACATGTGTGGGAAGGCGGCCTCATACGCCTGCAAGATGGGATCGTCGGGATCGATGGCATAAAACGTCATCTGGCCTGTGTAGGCATCAATGACAACCTTGACCGAATTGCGGACGTAGTTGTAGCTGGAGGGCAGACCGCTCCCGACGGGCACCTGTTGCGTATCGGCGTTCTGTGAATACGGGTACTCGTTTGACGTGGTGTAGCCGTCAACCACCCAATCGATATGTCCGTTCTTGTTGATCACGGCGTAGGGATCGTGATCGAAGGTAAGGAATGGTGCGGCCTTCTCAGCCATGGTGACCGGGTCTCGCACGTACATGATGCGAGAGTCGTTGGTGATCTGTGACGAAATGAGGAGGTTGAAGTCCCCCAACCGCAAGGCAAAGGCAGCTCGCTTGAGGAAGGACGTCAACTGGACGCCACCTTTGCCGGAGTAGTGGCTCTCTTTGTTGGAGTTGTCGGCCTTCTGGAAATCCACTTCGAGCTGCTTGGTGTCTGCCACCACATAGCCCGAGTCGCCTAACCCGAAATAGACATCTGGTTGCGTGATTTTGGGCAGTCCATCGGCCGACGCCGGCGGCACGTCCTTGACGCCGTACACGGGGTTGCCGTTGCCCTTTGACTGATTGGCCAGAGCGACGACCGCTCCATTGCCATGGGTGAACTGCAAATGGGTGTTCACCCACGAAGATGACGGAAGGTTGGCCGGCGCAATGGAGCGCACGCCAATGAGCACGGGCGTGAGCTGTCCATCAACTTCGTAGCGATCCACGCTCAACGACTGGAACGCGTAGTAGGAACGAATGGCCTGCTGACGATCAAAGGTTTGCAGCGAGATAGAGGATGCTGGGTCCCACAGCCTGATGTTGTCCAGTGTCGGAGTCGATTGGTCAACCGTTTGGGACGAGACATTGGTTGATCCGGAGAAGTCAGAGGTCGCCACATGGGTCAATCCGTAGGCCGACCGGGTGGCGTTGATGTTGCGCTGAATGTAAGGCGCCTCAAGCGAGCTTTGGGCCGGGGTGACCTTGAGCGCTTGGAGCAGGGCCGGATAGATCACGCCGACCACGAGAGCGACAAAAGCCCAGATCCCTACCGCCAGCACGGGCAGCGTCCAACCCTGCCGGCGGATATTGAAGAGCAAAATGCCGGCGGCGAAGATCGACACCACGACCAACAGGGTCTGCGCCGGGAGGCGGGCGTGCACATCGGTGTAGCCCGCTCCGTTGACGTATCCGTCCTGCGCATTTACCAAAGACCAACGCTGGAGGATGTATCCGGCGGCCTTAATCAGTGCAATGAGGGCCAGGAGCACGGAGAGGTGCGCTTTCACGGCCGGGCGGACGTGGGGAATGCCCCGCTGGGGCTGAATCCCACCATTGAGGTAGTGGAAGATGGCCGCCACGATCAGCGTGACAATCAGGATGGCCAGGGTCCAGTCCACCAAGAAGGTCAGGAACGGCAGCTTGAAAATATAGAAGCCGACATCCTTATGGAACTGCGGGTCCTTAATGCCGAAGCTGCCGCCATGGCGGAAGAGGATCCAGTTCTGCCATTCCCCGATGGTGCCTGAGGCGGCGATGAGCGCCATTACCAAGGCCAGCGCCACATAGACACGGCCGGCGTAAGGACGGATGATCTGCTGGTAGCGGCGGACCAACTCGTCTTCCTGCACTACGGCGGTGTCGCTGCCAGCCAAGCGATCGCAGACGACCAGGTTGACCCACAGCACCACGAAAAATACGGCCCCGAACACGCCGAACAGCCCGAGCTTGACCAGCAGCAGGGTAGAGAACACGTCGTGGTAATGCACCGACGAGAACCACAGGCCATCGGTGTAGACGCCGGCGAGTGAGCGCAGCGAGGCCAACAGGATGAGGAAGATGGCGGCGGCGGCGATCAACCACCATCGGGCTCGGAAGCGTGACCTGGGAGGACGAGCAGCAGACAGGTCACGAGGGGCGCGCACGGAGCGAGCCTAACGTCCGCTGCCCATGACGCCGGATCAGCTTCAGATGGGTGTCACCAGGCACCGACACCCCGGATGGGCCGGTGGGTAGGGATGCCCGGTTGGGAACCCTTCAGCCATGTCGACCGCTCCGGCCAGGGCATTGTCGGCGCAGTCGGAGCAGCCGTTCTCAGATGTCAGTACCCAACGCATCTGTCGGCCATTGCTGACCGCAGCCACCCCGGCCGAGAAGGCCTGCAGCGCATAGTCGCCCACGAGTCGTTCAATACGCTCGCCGCGCCATTCACGGAAGGCGGCACTGACCCGTTCGCCTGCTTCCTCGCCCGACCCGGCATCGGCGTCAATCCGACGACGCAGCAGTGTGACCACGTTGCGGGCCAGGCCAGAGGACGACTGAGCCACCACAGACTCGTCGTGCGCCGAGCCCGTGGCACCGCCAAAGGCGGCGCCGACGGCGAAGGCATCAGCGATGTGACCCTGCGCCGCAGTGACGAAGGTCGAAAGATGGAGATCTTCTGGCCCGAGAAGTGCCTCACCCTGGGCCTGCGGCGATGTGCGCAAAATCTCGAGCATGCGGTTCTGGTCGTCACCGAGCGCGCGCTTTATGTGACGGGCCAATTGGGTGATCACCGGATTCAGCGCCTCGTCTCGCCGCACGATGACGTCGTGATCAGGCCCTTCGGGCGCCTCGACCACCACGGGAACAGCCTGGGTCTCGTCGAGCGCCGACGCTGTTTCCACCCCGGGTCGGGGCGCCACCAACGTGATCGGTGCCTCCGATGATGGCGGGGTCTCCCCCGTTCCAGCTCTGATCCGGGCGAAGAGCTCATCCACCGACGGTGCGGTCCCGTCGGCTCCGTGCTCGGCGTCACTGTGGGCTTCTTCCTCGACGGCCTCCGACGAGCCGAGGGCCACCTCTTCTTCGGTGATGCCGCCAACACCGTGCAACCGAGCCTGATCTCCAGCGGCCAGGGCGGCGGCGCGGGCACTGTCATCAGTGCCAGCGAGGTGATCCAGAATTCCGTCCACCGAGTGGCGCACACCCTGTACTGCCGCCGCCATCTCGTCACGTGCGGCGCGCAATTGCTCTATCTGCATGGACAGTGCTCGGCGCCGCGTCGCCAGATCTCCCAACACTCTCCGTCGCGCTTCTTGCACTTGTTCGAGCAGGGCACGGCCGTCATCCTTGGCGTGGGCGATGACCTCGTCACCTTGGTCCAACGCGTCTCGGCGGATGCGCTCGACGTCGTCCCGAGCGTCCTTTTCGGCCTCGGCCACCATGATCTCGGCATCGGCCACTCGTTGGGCCGAGGCAACCTCGCTGCGGGCCTGCACCTCGTTGGCTTGATTCTGGGCCTCGCGGAGCAGGGCCGACGCGCCTTCCTGGGCCTGGACGACGATCCGCGCCGCCTCCTCGTGGGCCTGACGGAGGATCTGGGCGCTGTGCTGCCCCAACGAAGCGGACAGGGTGGCCTCGTCGACGACTGGGTGGGCGGCGCGCTCATCGGCGGCCTTGATCGCCTCCCTGAATTCCTGCTCCCGCTGCTCCAAGGTCTCGATGGAGCGGGCCACCGTCTGCAGATAGGCCTTGACCTCGTCTGGATCGAACCCACGGCGAACGATGGCGAACGAGTGCCGGGCGACGTCGCCCGTCGATACCCGGGAGGAGGAGATTGGCGCGAGACCGTCTGGCATGGCCAAAGACTACGGCGCGGCCTGGGTCTCCACGTGCCTTGTCGGGAGCTTGCCCCCGAGATGCTCGAGGATCTTCAGCGCCTGGTCCAGCGTCGAGACGGCGTACACGTGGAGCTGCGGTGTGTCTTTGGAGCGGGCGGCGGCCAGTTCCTGGGGCGGCACGAAGAACACGGTGGCGCCAGCCCGTTCCACCGCGATGGTCTTCTCTGCCACCCCTCCCACGTCGCCGACGGCGCCGTTCGGGTCGATGGTGCCGGTGGCGGCGATAATTCGGTTGCCGGTGAGGTGTCCCCCGGACAGCTTGTCAATGATGCCCAGGGTCATGGCCAGACCGGCCGAGGGTCCGCCGATGTCGGCCGTGTGCACTGACACCTTGACCGGAAAGTCAAAGTTGAATTGATCCTCAGGCTCAATGCCCAGGTAGGCGGTGGGGACGGCGTCAGCCGTTCCGCACCCGTCCTCCTTCAAACCCTTGGGCGGGGTACCGAGAGTGGCCTTGCGCTCCACGATCTTCCCTGACTCGAATGTGCCACTTGAGTTGATGAACGACTGTTCAATCCTGAGCTCCACCGTCGAGCCCGGCTTCAACCCGTGCAGCGCGGTGACCAGACCACAGGCCGACGGGGTGAGGGTGAAGTTCACTCCCACAATGATCTGGCCCACCTGCAACACGCGGCTGGCGGGCGAGCCCGGGTCCATGCCGTAGATCAGCGCGCCAGCGGCCTTCGCATTGATGGTGTAGCCCAGGTGCGTCAGCGCGGCGGCCGTGGCGGCCTGTTGCGCCTGTGACATTTCGAGGTAGCCCTGATCGACGAATTCGTTCTCGGAAACGGAAGGTCCAAGCAACTCGTCCGAGGGGACGACCTGAGCGTCCGAAGACAGATAACGCTCCTGCAGGTATGTGAGCGCATTGAGCTGTTGGACATAGACATCGGTCAGCAGGATGTTGCCGGAGATTTTGTGATCGAGGTGCGCTGGCACATCAATGAACTGCGCCACTGGTGTCGCATCACCGGGCGTGATGGCGTAGTAGTTGACGCTCCAGCGCCCGAGAATCCACCAGCCGGCGCCAAAGAGGATTACCAATGCCATGAGGATGAAGGGCCATCGGCGGCGACGCGGCAGAGCGTCCGGACGGGAATGCCCGTCGGGAAGCAAAGGATGGGAGAGGTCGTCGCCATCTCCAGCAGGGGGGGTGTCCAGGTCGGTCATACTCGGATTGGTGAGCGACGATCCTGCCACGGAACCGGCGACCAGCCGCCGCGCCGCCGCACTCCGGCGCCGTCGAATCATTTTGGCCGGGCATTCGGGTGATGCAGCCAAAGCCCGGCTTGGACTGAGTGATCCCGATGCCGAGGTGCGAGCCACCGCCCTGGGTGCGCTGGGCCGCCTTGGCCTGCTGACCGTGCCCGAGTTAGCTGACGCCCTGGCGTCGCCCGATGCCTTGGTACGCCGTCGTGCCACTGATGCGGCCCTGTCGGTACGCGGCCCGGGTTCGCGTTCGACGCTCTACCAATTCGCAATTGCCGCGCTGGATGATCCGGATGCCCTCGTGGTGGTCGGTGCGGCCTGGTTCGTGGCCGAGCGGCGAGTGGCACCCGCAGTACCTGCGCTCAACCGCGTGGCCGGCCATCACGACGACACCCGCTGCCGTGAGGCAGCGGTCGCTGCTCTCGGAGCTATTGGCCACAGTGATGGCCTTGCTGCCGTGATTGCCGCCCTCGACGACAAGCCGACGGTCCGGCGCCGCGCCACGGTGGCCCTGGCCGGATTCGATGATCCTCGAGTGGCCGACGCCTTGCGTCGTTCCGCCGAGGACCGCGACTGGCAGGTTCGTCAGGCGGCCGACGAACTGATGGAGGGCGACGACTAATGACACAGTCGCCGGATGAGACCGCCATCACCTCGTTATTCGTCGTGGGTGAAGAGGCGCTTGAGCCGGTCGAACGACTCGAGGCACACCGCCGCTCCCTGCACCACGCACTCGAGCGGTGTATCCACCAGGTGCACCGGCACCGCGGTGGCGTCGGCCAGGCGTTGCGTCATCCCGCGTAGGAGTGCGCCACCGCCGGTGAGGTGGATGCCCTGGAAAATGATGTCCTGCGCCAGCTCCGGTGGTGAGTCCCCCAGGCAGTAGGCGGCGGCGGTGATCACCGACAGCACATTCTCTTCGAGGGCACGTCGAATTTCCGATGGCGCCAGCAACACCGTTTTGGGTCGACCGGTCGCCACCTCGCGACCTCGGATCTCCGCCTCTTGCTCTCCTGGAAATGGGAAGGCCGATCCGATGGCGTGCTTCAGCGCCTCGGCCGTCCGCTCGCCGATGGCCACACCATGCTCGTGCCGTATGTAGGCCTGAATGGACGCGTCGAAGTCGAATCCGCCGCAACGCAATGCCGCGCACCGCCACCACGCCACCCAGCGAGATCACGGCCATCTCAGCCGTGCCACCACCGATGTCCACCACCATGTTGCCCACGGGCTCGTGAATCGGGAGCCCGGCTCCGATGGCGGCAGCCATGGGCTGTTCGATCAGATAGCTGGCGGAGGCTCCGGCCCGCCGGGCCGCCTCTTTGACGGCACGGCGTTCGACCGCCGTGATGGCGGAGGGAACGCAGATAAGTACCTTGGGCCGGTTCAGTCTGCTGATCCCCACCCGGTGCAGGAGGACGCTGAGCATGCGTTCGGTCACTTCGAAGTCGGTAATGGCACCGCCGCGCAAGGGGCGCTCGGCCACGATGTAGCCCGGGGTGCGCCCGATCATCTGCCAGGCGTCGGTGCCAATGGCCAACACTTCGCGGGTGCGGGAGTCGAGTGCCACCACCGTTGGCTCATTGAGCACAATGCCCTTGCCCTTGGCGTACACCAGTGTGTTGGCCGTCCCGAGATCAATGGCCAGGTCGCGCGACATTCCGCCTCATGGTACGACCGCACGGACCCGCGACCGTATTTTGCTCGTGTCCGTCGATAGCCTCGCGGAGTGACCCCCTCACGCCAGGACCCGCCTCTCGGGGGTCCGGACGACGATGGCCAGGACGGCCCTATCGACGATTTCGACGTCCCGTTACGAGGCTGGCTTGACCCCGAGGACCGACTGTGGCGTCATCCCAGCGAGTTCGAACCACGAGAGCCGGGTGCACGGGGCGCCGTGCCCTCCCCGTCGCTGCTCCACCATCACCGCTCCACGGCAATGGTGCTCGTGGGGGCGGGTGCGGTCCTGGCCGCCGTGGCCTGGGTCATCATCCTGCTGTCTCCGTCGTCCGACCACCCCACCGTGGCCGACTCCGGCGGGGCCATGACCGATGCGCCACTGACCACCCTGGCCAGCAACACCCGAGCCATTCCCAGCGCCGCCAACGCGGCCGGGCAATCCCTGGTGCAGCTTCGGGCCAGCACCTCACATGGTGAGGTGTCACTCGTCGGGGTGGCCGTGGCCGAAGGGGGGCTGGTGGCCACCACAGCCAATGGATTGAATGGACTGCGCTCCATCGACATGGTGGGCCGCGACGGGAAGCTCCTCCGAGCGTCAGTGGTGGGTGTCGACCGCGACTCCGATGTGGCGCTGGTCAACGTGCCCGACGATGTCCCGGTGGCCCCGTTTGCCGACGACAGTTACCTGGGGACGGGTAGCGGCGACATGATCCTGAGCATGACCTCTCGTCACTCGGCCTACGCGCTGGAGTGCACGCCAGGAGCCATCACGGCCATCGGTATCCCCATCCCAAGCGGCGAGGCCAGTGGCATGCCAGCCATCACCTCATCGGCGTCGGCACCGTCGGTCGAATCGGGAGACCCGCTGTTGAATGACTCGGGTGACGTCATCGGCATTCTCTACAACGCCCCCAATCCCGAGCCCACCTTCCTCCCGGCCCAATTGGTGCTGGGGGTGTCCGATGATCTTCGCTCGGTCGGTCGGGTGACCCACGGCTGGCTTGGCGTGGAGGGGGCCGATGGAGCAGGCACGGGAGGAGCGATGGTGTCGTCCATCATGGCCGGCAGCCCCGCGGCCTCGAGTCTGCGACCGGGTGAAGTCATCACCAAGCTAGGCAGCTACCCGATCAGGAACATGGCTGAGCTGCGGGCCCGTCTTTATGTGCTCGCTCCCGATACCCGAGTCGTGTTGTCGGTGGTCAATGGGACCGAGACCAAGGTCGTGGCCGTCACCCTGAGCCCGTCCCCCTAGCATGCACGAGTGAGCATGTTCGGCTCGAATGATCCGGAAAACCCCATGGGCGGTTTGCTCGGCGACCTCTTGAAGGTCATCGGTTCGTCCCAGAGTGGCAATGACGGCTGGTTCGATGCCGCCCGTACCCTGGCCCACGGCGTGGCCACCGAGGGCGAACAGGACGACAACGCCGATCCACTGGTTCGCATCGCCTTCGAAGAGCTGGCCCGAGTGGCCGAACTGCATGTGGCCGAGGCGACCGGGATTTCGCTCACCTCGAGCGGTGCCGCCATCTCGTTCGACGCCGTGGGACCGGGCCAGTGGTCGTTCCGAGTGCTCGAGGCCTACCGGCCGACCCTGCAATTGATGGTGGAGGCCCAGCAGCAGGGCGCGTCCGCCATTCCACCGGCCATGGACCTGAGCACTTTCGGCGACGATCCGACTGGGGGCCTCGGCGGCCTGCTGGGTCAGTTCGCGGTGACGCTAGGCCCAGTGCTGCTGGGCATGCAGTTCGGGTCAGCAGCCGGCCACTTGGCTCGGCGGGCCTTTGGCCAATACGCGCTCCCGCTGCCCTGGCCGGAGTCGGCCACCCTGTTGTTGGTGCCCAGCAACGTGGCGCAGTTTGCCGAGGACTGGAGCCTGCCGCTCCAAGAAGTCCAACTGTGGGTCTGCGTGCGCGAGCTCACCATGCACGCGGTGATGACCCGGCCCGGCATTCGGAGTGCGCTGACTCGGTTGTTGGGTGACGCTGCGGCGCATGCCGCTGCCGCGCAGCGATCACTGGTGGAGCGACTGGGCGACGGCCTGGGTGACGAGGCCACACTCGAAGGTGTCCTCAGCGACCCGGAGTCGATCATCTCTGATCTGATCAGCCCCGAACAGCGCAACGTCTCCAATGCACTGACGGCAGTGACGACATCACTGGGGGCCTACGTCGACCACGTCACGGCTGGGATCGCGTCGGCACTCACCTCGACACCGGCCGCACTGCGAGAGGCGTGGTACCGATACCGGGTGGAAGACGCCAAAGGCGAGCAGGCTTTCGCCGGACTGTTTGGGCTCAACGTCGGCCAGGCCGAAGTCGATCGTGGCGCCAACTTCATCGATGGCGTGGTCGAGCGGGCCGGTGAAGACGCCCTGTACCGGTTATTGGCTGACGAAATGGACCTACCCACACCGGCCGAAGTGGACGCACCCGGGCTGTGGCTGGCCCGCATCGGCCTGCTGGACTGAACCTATTCGGACGGCTCTTCTAAGAAGCCGAGGTCCCACTCCAGCGCCAGGTTCTCCCGTTCGGCGTCGCGCACGACTCGCTCGCGGTTACGTCGAAACTGCGGGTCGTGCGGAGGCAACAACACCAGCCGGGCCAGGACACGCTCACGGAACGCGTCGACGATCTCAGCCGGACCGAAGTCCGATTGCACATCCCAATGGGGAGCGATTGGTCCGAGGTAGATCACGCGCACATGCCCAATGGGTTCGACGGGCTCTGCTGTCTCAACTACCTCTTCTTCAATGTCCGGAGACATCGCACCTCCTGGGGTTGCATCCGTTGGCGATCGGCCGTCAGCGTACTGGAGCCCTGCCACCGGCCGTTCTCGCGGCCGAGCTCGTGCCTGAGTGGCCATTTTCTTACGAACTTCCTATGCCCCAGCTCTTCTCCTTGTAGGGGGTGACTTTTACAATGGTGCGTGAAAAGGGAGTTGCAAAGTGGAAACAGAATGGATGATGCGGGGAAAGTGCAAGGAACTTGCACCTGACATCTTCTTTCCAAGTGACGGCATGGGTGTACAGACGGCGCAGAGAGTCTGCGCCGAGTGTCCTGTGGCCGACGCTTGTTTGGAATACGCACTGGAGCACCACATCGACCACGGCGTGTGGGGTGGGTGTTCCGAGCGCGAGCGGCGCCGGATCTTGCGCCGTCGTCGCGGCGCCCGTGCCCTCCCTGTCAGCTAGGCCCATTGGCTGAGCCCTGAGGGCACGGCCCATGTGAGACTGACGCTGTCATGTCGGCCGGGGCAGCCTTCTTCGAGTGCGTGATCAATGTCAGCGAGGGCCGGGACGGTGCCTTGTTGGACGAGCTCAGTGCTGCGGCGGGACCGGTGCTCTTGGATCGTCACTGTGATCCCGACCACCACCGATCCGTCTTCACCTTGGCCGGGTCAAAGGACGATGTCAGTCAGGCCGCTCGTCATCTGGCTCACGCAGCGGTAAGCCGCATCGATCTGCGAGGACACTTGGGCGTACACCCGCGACTGGGCGCCCTCGACGTGGTGCCGTTTGTGCCTTACGTCCCGGGCCAACTTCCCCCGCACGATCTGAACGACGCAGTAGCGCTTCGTGATTCCTTTGCTCGCTGGTGCGCCGATGCATTGGCGCTGCCCGGCTTCCTGTACGGGCCGGTGGTCGGCGGCGATCGGACGCTGCCCCAAGTAAGGCGACAGGCTTTCGGGGAACTGACTCCGGACTTCGGTGGCGCCCTACCCCACCCCACGGCCGGTGCGGTGGCCGTGGGCGCTCGCTCCGCGCTAGTGGCCTACAACATCTGGGTCGACACCCTCGAGGTGGCGCGGCACGTGGCGCCATTGGTGCGCGGCCCCTACGTGCGCTCGCTGGCCCTGCCCGTGGGTGACCGAGCCCAGGTGTCGTGCAACCTGATTGAGCCGGCCCTGCTCGGACCGGGGGATCTCTATGACGATGTCGCCCGCCATGCCACTGCGGCTGGTGGTCGGGTCGAAGGCGCAGAGTTGGTTGGGCTCATCCCCGAAATGGTGTTGGGGGCGGTGCCAATAGCGCGCTGGACCGAACTGGATCTCTCAACCGAACGCACTATTGAAAGTCGCATGGCCGCTCAGTAGCTCGAGCGACCTGCCGTGCCGTCGGAGTCGGGCATGACCCCGGGGTGACTCAGGAAGCGTTGACGATGTCTCGACGCTGCATGGCCCGAGCCCGACGCAGGCGACGGCGCTCCCGCTCGCTCATCCCGCCCCAAATCCCGAACTTTTCGCCATTGGCCAGCGCGTACTCCAGGCAGTCTTCCCGCACGACACAGCCTCGGCACACTTCCTTGGCCTCACGTGTCGACGCCCCTCGCTCGGGGAAGAACAGGTCGGGATCGACTCCCATGCAGTTCGCCTGTAATTGCCAGCTTCGTTCTTGGCGACCGTAGAGCGTGGTGACTATGTCCACTGGTCCGCCTCCCCTCGCCACCTGGGTGGCATCTATGTAGTTACAACGGTGTCATCTTTCACCACACTGTCACTGAGCGCAAGGGGAAATTCCGGCCGTCCGTGCCTGGGAATGGGCCAACCGTCCATTCTGGGGCGTGAGCAGGGAGAAGAGGTGAGGAGGGCGGGGAAGATGAAAGCCCCCGCTGACACCCCCGATGCAGCGGGGAAGGTGGGTTCAGCCCGCGGGACGGAGGACGCGGCGGTGGGCCAGGAAGTCGACCAGGACGTAGCCACCCAACGCGTCGGGCGTGGTGTAGAAGGTGCGTCCACCGTTGACCCGGGCGATCTGTTCCACGAATGGGTAGTGCGTGCGCTGCAGGTCGAGGGCAAAGCAGTTGATGACGATGCCAGACCGGGTGCAGCGGATGACCTCGGCCATGGTGCGGTGCAGCGTCTCGGGGATGGGCGGGTAGTTGAACTCGGGGATGCCGGCGTCGGTGATGTGAGCCGTGGGTTCACCGTCGGTGACCACAATGATCTGCTTGGTCCCATGCTCATGGGCCAACATGCGCCGGGCCAGCGCCAGCGCGTGCTGCAGATTGGTGCCGTAGACGTAGTCCCACATGGCGGTGGGCAACTCTTCGGGCTTGATCTCGCGGGCCACCTCGGAGAAGCCCACAATGCCGAGATAGTCCCGGGGAAACTTGCTGCTAATGAGCGTCTGCAGGGCCATAGCCATCCGCTTGGCCGGCACGAAGTTGTCGCGCATGGGCATGGACATGGACAGGTCGACCAACAGCACGGTGGCCGAGCGGGCCAGTGCCTCGGTCTCGATCACCTCGAAGTCCTCCGGAGACAAGCGCACCGGCACGCCGGAGCCACCGCGGCGCACGGCGTTGTGGACGGTGGTCGAAAGATGAAGGTTGAGCGGGTCGCCGTACTCGTAGGCCTTGGTGGTCTCTTCCCGGTCGTGTCCTGAACCGGTGGAGGTGACGCTGTGATCGCCAATACGGTCCTTATTGATCTGTCCGAACAAGTCGGCCAGTGCCTTCTGCCCCAATCGGCGCACGCCGCGCGGCGTGAGCTCGGTGCGGCCGCCCTGCTGCTCAATGAGACCGGCGTCGGCCAATGACTTGGTCAGCTTGGCCAATCGGTCGAGAGAGCGGGCGGCGTCCTCGCCCATGTGGGCCTTGACCTGATCGAGGTCGATCTCGCTCAGCGCAGCGGGCGAAGTGGCCGACTGCAGCATGTCCTCAATGCTGTCCAGCTGCCCCAGCTGGGTGGCCAGATCGGTGGCTCTCGACAGGCTCATGGGGCCTTCGCCCTCGAACTCGTACGAGCGTCCCCAACCAGCACCCGGGACGGCCCGCTGCAGATTTTGAGCCAACCGCTCCACCTGCCAGCGCAGGTCCATGTCCTCGAGCACTGCTTCCATGAGGCCCCTGAGTTGGGCCTGCTGTTCGGGCGAGAGCGAGTTCCAGACGGCTTGGGCTGCGGCCATGCGCTCGGCCAACTGCTCGAGTAGTTCGTCCAGATTCTGTGGATTGCCCGGGAACATGTCGCCGTACTCGGCCATGAACTCCTCGAAGCTGGGGTCGAGGTCGTCGCCCCGCTCACGTTGCTCCAGCATTTGGTTCAGCGCGTCGTAGGCGTCGCGCATGCGGGCCATGTTCTCGGGCGTCATGGACGAGAGGGCGTCGGTGGCCCCCTCGAAGAAGGTGTCGGCCATTTCCCGGCGCAGTTCATCGAGCAACTCCTCGAAGCGTTCGCGCGCTTCTGAGGACACGAAGTCGTAGTGCTGCATCGACTGGATGCGTCCGGCCGGGTCGTCGGGCTGGAGGTCCAGGGCCATGCGCCGTTCGGTGGCCACGTCATCGGTGACCTCGGCCCGGCGATCGTCACCCGAACCGTGGGCCTCATCGACCAGCTCGTCGATGGCCTCACGCTCTTCGGATTCGATCTCGTCGAGCTGGGCGGTGAGTTGGGCCATGCGTCCGTCAGGATCACCCTCGGCCAGCATTTCGGCCCGGCGTCGGCGCAGCTGCTCCAATATGTCGCGTAGCCCGGCCACCTGTTCACCGTCGGCGGTGCGCATGCCCGAACGGAGCAGTCGTCTGAGGGCATCGTCAAGGTCGCCCCCGGCCAGCAGATCATCAGTCAGCCCAGCCAGCAATTCGTCGGGGTCAAGGTCGAGGAAGTCCTGTGTTCCGTCCCACTCCGAGTAGTCGTACCGGGCGCTCATGCTTGGGCCTAGCGCCGCCCTCGGTACAGGGCACGGGCGCCCGAAGAGTCCTTGTTGAGCCGCTTGGTGAGATGCAGCCCTTCGAGCAAGAACTCCAGTGCGCTGGCCATCAGCGCCGGTGACTCAGCCGCGTCAGGCCCGGCGAGGGCTCGAGTCGGTGGCTCCAACTCAGGGATGTCGGCCAGCACGGCCAGGTAGGCGGCCGACGGCATGTCGTCGCCGGCGTGCACGACCACCTGCTCGGTGAAAGCGGCCACAATGGCGGCAGGGTCGTCGAGGGTGACCCGACGGCGGAACACGGAGAGCACCGCCGCGGCCACCAGCTGGGCGACCACCTCGTCCTCGTGTCCTTCTTCCATCGCCTCGACCTCGACCTTGCCCTGGGTCGATGGCACCAGTGAGGACAGGTCACTGATGCGGGGCACGGCCACCGGCTCGTGGGTGCGCAGGGCGCGGCGCACCGCATTGGCCACCAGGGTCTCGTAGTTGGCGATGGAGAGACGGACCGACACACCGCTGCGTTGGTTCAGGTGCGAACTGCGGCGGGCCAGCTGGCTGATCTCGGCCACCACCTCTTTGAGGTAGGTCGGCACGGTGATGGTGACCCCGGAGGTGGGGAGCTCAGCCTCGAACTCCATGATCTTGACCTCGGTCATGGTGTCGAAGGGGTAGTGGGTGCGGATCTGGGCCCCGAAGCGGTCCTTCAGCGGTGTGATGATCCGACCGCGATTGGTGTAGTCCTCCGGGTTGGCGGTGGCCACCAATGTGATGTCGAGCGGGAGACGGATGCGATGGCCCCGTATCTGCACGTCACGCTCTTCGAGCACGTTCAGCAGTCCGACCTGAATCCGTTCGGAAAGGTCGGGCAGTTCATTTATGGCGAAGATGCCGCGGTTGACCCGCGGGATGAGCCCGTAGTGCAGCGCCAGTTCGTCACTCAGGTAGCGGCCCTCTGCGATCTTGATGGGGTCGACTTCGCCGATGAGATCGGCAATGGAGGTGTCGGGGGTGGCCAGCTTCTCCCCGTAGCGCTGGGAACGGTGCACCCAGGTGATCGGGGTGTCCATCCCCTTCTCGGCCACCAGGTTCACCGCAAAGCGTGACACCGGGGCATAGGGGTCGTCATTGATTTCGGACCCGGACACGATCGGTAACCACTCGTCCAGCAGACCGACCAGGGCGCGGATGACGCGGGTCTTGGCCTGTCCCCGCTCACCCAAAAGGATGATGTCGTGACCGGCCAGAATGGCGTTCTCCAGCTGAGGCACCACCGTGTCCTCGAAGCCGAGCACACCGGGCACCAGCGGCTCGTCGTTGGCGATACGAGCGGCCGTGTTGCGACGCATTTCCTCGGCCACTGACACTGACTTCCACCCCGAGGCCTGCAGCTCACCCAGGGTCGATGGCAAGTCGGTCGGGGAGCGCAAGGCGTCCGCACTCGTGGTCGACGTCGGATCTGAATACGCGGAGCCTTCCATACGCGGAGTGTAACGGTTCGGCTTCAGGGCGCCGCGGGCGACAGCGGCCCACCCAGAGCGGACAGTTGGTCCAACAGCGCCTGCGCCGGCCGGGGCAGGGGACGGTCGTCGCGATGGGCCAACGCCACTGTCCGACTGAGGCCTGGGGCGCGGAATGGGATGGCAGCCAGCTTGCGCTCCGCCGGCATGGCAATGGCGGGGACGACCGCCGCGCCCAGACCGGCGGCGACGAACGCCAGCACCCCGTCCATCTCGCCACCTTGACTGACGAGGCGCGGCTCCACCCCTGCCTCACGGCAGGCGGCCAAGGTCACTTCACGTAGGTCGTAACCCTCGCGGAACATCACCAGCGGCAGATCATGCAGGTCGGCCATGGTCACTTCACGGCGCCCGGCCAATGGGTGATCGGGGTCGACGGCCAGGACCAGGGGGTCATGGAAGAGAGGAATAGTGACCACACCAGCGTCAGTGATGGGCAGGACCACTAGGGCGACGTCCACTTCCGCACTGGCCAGCTGGCGCACCAGCTGGCGCGAGCCGGCCTCCACCACCAGCAGCTCAATGCCTGGATGGCTCTCGTGAAACGTCACCAGGGCCGGGGCCAGCACGCGGGTGATCAGGCTCGGTGTGGCTCCAATCGACAACCGGCCACGCGACATACCGGTGAGGGCCCTGGCCTCGGCACTGATGGCATCGACGTCGGCCAGAACGCGGCGAATAAAGGGCAGCAGGGCTTCGCCGTCAGCGGTGAGCGTCACCGCCGACTGGCCAGGGCCTCGGTTGAAGAGGAGGACACCGAGCTCCCGCTCGAGCAGGCGGACCTGCCGACTCAGGGAAGGCTGGGCCAGGTGCAGGCGGCCGGCCGCCCTCGTGAAGTGGCGCTCCTCGGCCACAGCCAGTACGTAGTTGAGTTGGTGAAGCTGCACAAACAGAGCCTATGGCTATCAAGAAGATGCTGTCCATGTCTTTGACCACTAGTTGGGCACTGTCTATGGTCCTAGGTATGGCCAATGCATCCCAGCCTGCGTGGCGGCCAGGCGGGGATGAAATGATTGGCCGGCCACGATCTGCCCAGCGGGCATTGAGGAGGACTGCGTGACAACGACGGTCGAAAATCCAGCACCGACTCCGGTGGTCATTGGAGGGGCCAGAGGTGGGCCCGATAAGCCCACGCTGCGCCAGGACATGTGGTGGCTGGAGCCGGTGGTGACGGTCACGATCCTCACCGCCTTCGTGGTCTATTCCACCTGGGCTGCCTTCATCAACAAGGACTACTACGCCGGAGCAGCGCTGCACCGGAACCTGATCTCGCCCTTTTACTCCCCTTGCTTGACCGGCAGTTGCGTGACCGGCAGCCATCCCTTCGGAGTGCTCGTGGAGGCCTGGCACATTTCGCCGGCGCTCCTCATCCTGATCTTCCCGCTGGGCTTCCGTCTCACTTGCTACTACTACCGCAAGGCCTATTACCGATCGTTCTGGTGGTCGCCGCCGGCCTGCGCCGTGGCCGACGCGCACGGCAGCTACAGCGGTGAGACGAAGATCCCACTCATCCTGCAGAACGTGCACCGTTACTTCTTCTGGATCCTGCTTGTCTTCAACACGATTCTGACCATCGACGCCGTCGAGTCCTTCCGCCAGCCCGGCGTGGGCATCGGCATCAGTGTGGGCACCGTCGTGCTGTGTCTCAATGCCACGTTCCTGTGGCTCTACAGCCTGTCGTGCCACGCCTGCCGCCACTTCTGCGGTGGTCAGGTCAAGTCGTTCGCCAAGCACCCCATCCGCCACAAAATGTGGAAGTTCGTCTCACCGCTCAACGCCATGCACATGCGCTTCGCCTGGATCAGCCTCTTCGGCGTGGCCTTGTGCGATCTCTACGTGCGCCTGGTGGCCAGCGGAACCATCCACGATCCCGGCTTCCACTTCTAAAGGACCGCACCGCACATGGCTGATTACGAGACACACGACTACGACGTCATCATCATCGGAGCTGGCGGGGCCGGTCTACGCGCCGCCGTCGAGGCCGAAGAACGCGGGCTGCGCGTGGCCCTCATCTGCAAGTCGCTGCTGGGCAAGGCGCACACGGTCATGGCTGAAGGTGGCTGCGCCGCCGCCATGGGCAACGTGTACCCCGAGGACAACTGGCAGGTCCACTTCCGAGACACCATGCGCGGCGGCAAAATGCTGAACAACTGGCGCATGGCGCAGCTGCACGCCCAGGAAGCACCCGACCGGGTCTACGAACTGGAGCGTTGGGGCGCGCTGTTTGACCGCACCGGCGATGGGCGCATTTCGCAACGTGACTTCGGTGGCCACCGGTATGCCCGGCTAGCCCACGTGGGCGACCGCACCGGCCTGGAGATGATCCGCACCCTGCAGCAGAAGGCCGTGTCCATGGGCATCGACGTCTTCATGGAGTGCAAGATCCTGCGCCTGCTGGCTGACGGCGAGGGCCGCGTCTCGGGGGCCATCGGTTACATGCGTCCCACCGGCGAGATGGTGGCCTTCACTGCCAAAGCCGTGGTGCTGGCCACTGGCTCCATCGGCAAGTCGTGGAAGTACACGTCGAATTCGTGGGAGTCGGTCGGTGACGGGCACGCCATGGCCATGTGGGCCGGTGCCGACGTCATCGATATGGAATGCGTGCAGTTCCACCCGACGGGCATGGTGTGGCCGCTCAGTGTGCGCGGCATTTTGGTGACCGAGGGTGTGCGCGGCGACGGCGGCGTCCTGCGCAACTCCGAGGGCAAGCGCTTCATGTTCGATTACATCGCCGATATGTTCAAGGCTGAGACGGCCAAGACCGAGGCCGAAGCCGACGCCTGGTACGACGATCACGCCAACAACGGCCGCACTCCCGACCTGCTCCCTCGTGACGAGGTGGCCCGCGCCATCAACTCTGAGGTGAAGGCCGGACGAGGCACACCGCACGGCGGCGTGTACCTCGATATCGCCAGCCGCCGCACGGCCGAGTACATCCGCCGGCGCCTGCCCTCCATGTACCACCAGTTCATGGAGCTGGCCGGTGTTGACATCACTGCCGTGCCCATGGAAGTCGGACCGACCTGCCACTACATGATGGGTGGCGTCCGGGTCGACGCCGAGACGGCGGCGGCCACCGTGCCCGGCTTGTTTGCGGCCGGTGAGGTGGCCGGCGGCATGCACGGCGCCAACCGCCTCGGCGGCAACTCGCTGTCGGACCTCTTGGTGTTCGGTCGCCGGGCTGGCATCGGCGCCGCTGACTACGCCGAGGGCCGCACCGGTACTCCCACCGTCGACGCGGCGGAGATCCAGTCGGTGATCGACGAGGCCTACGCCGCCTTCGGTCGCACCGATGGCGTGAATCCCTACGACGTCCAGCACGAACTCCAGGAGACCATGCAGGCGTTGGTGGGCATCATCCGCACTGGACCCGAGCTGGAAGAGGCGCTGGTCAAGCTGGAGGACCTCAAGGACAAGACTTCGAAGCTGTCGGTGTCCGGCGGCCGGGCCTACAACCCGGGCTGGAACCTGGCCACCGACCTCCCGTCCATGATCTCGACTTCCATCGGCGTGACGCAGGGCGCGCTCAACCGCAAGGAATCTCGCGGCGGACACACCCGGGAAGACTTCCCCGGGCCGGATCCCGAGTTCGGCAAGGTCAACTTCGTCCAGCGTCAGGGCGCCGATCGGGGTTACCTGGCTCCCATCACCGTGCAATCTGAGCCCTTGCCCGAAATGCCGGCGGAACTGAAGGCTCTGTTAGAGGAGGCGCACTGATCATGGAGGCCAACGTGTCGAGCAATGTGACCATGCGCATTTGGCGCGGCGACCCTGACGGTGGCCAGTTCACCGACTACGTCATGCCGGCCGTCGAGGGCGAGGTGGTGTTGGACGTCATTCATCGCATTCAGAGTGGGCCTGCTCCCGACCTAGCCTGCCGCTGGAATTGCAAGGCCGGCAAGTGCGGGTCGTGCTCGGCCGAGATCAACGGCAAGCCGCGACTGATGTGCATGACTCGCATGGACACGATGCCAGCCGGTGCGACCGTCACAGTGGCGCCGATGAAGGCCTTCCCCATCATCCGCGACCTGGTGACCGACGTCAGCTTCAACTACGAGGTGGCCAAGACGGTGCCGGCCTTCAAGCCCGGACCCGAGCCCGAGGGCGGCTACCGCATGGCCCAAATCGATGTCGAGCGCGGGCAGGAATTCCGCAAGTGCATTGAGTGCTTCATGTGCCAAGACGTGTGCCACGTGATCCGCGACCACGAGGAGAACAAGCCCAAGTACGCCGGGCCCCGCTTCTTTATCCGTTTCGCCGAGTTGGAGATGCATCCGTTGGACGTCAATGACCGGCGGGAGCTGGCGCGTGAGGGTGCCGGACTGGGGATGTGCAACATCACCAAGTGCTGCACCGAGGTGTGCCCGGAGCACATCAAGATCACGGACAACGCCATCATCCCCATGAAGGAACGCGTGGTCGATGCTCACTACGACCCAGTGGCCTGGCTCGGTCGCAAGATCCTGAAGCGCACTAAGAAGACAGCCCAGGAGGCTGCCGCCGGCTGAGGGTTACAGTCGAACATGCCGCGCTATCTCTCACCCGAATGGGTGCAGGCCTTCAACGCTGCACTGGCCGACCTCCCACTGACCGATGCCATTGCGGCGGCCGGGCGCGATTCGGTCACGGCCAGCGACGGCAGGTTCCAAGTGGCGCAAGTGGTGACCGACGTCCCGGTCGACGTGTCAGCTTCGGGACGCGTACACACGTTGCTCAGCGTCGCTGATGGGGCGGTGTCACTGGCCCTTCTGCCCGATGCGTCGGCCACGGCCACGGCCACGGCCAACGTCACCATCGTGCTCAGTTACGCCGACGCGTTGGCTCTGGCGCAGGGTCAGCTGGAGCCGGCCGACGCGCTGGCTGCGGGCAGGGTGCGGGTGCGCGGAGAGCTGGCGGTCTTGGTGGCCGGGCAGGTCCTCCTTCAAGCCGCCGCGGCGGCGGCTGGGCCTGCACTTGCTCTTCTGACTGAGTAGGGCGAGCGCTTACTCGGGCATTTCCGCAGGTCGAGGGGCCTCCTGCGCCGTGCTAAGCCGGGGCCGACGAGTCGCTGGGTTGCCGTCAGAATTCGCTGGTGCGGATGGGACCGGGCGGCGGTAACGTCTTGATCACCGGCCAGCAAACGGCGGGCCGCAGTAGGGAGGACGACGTGCATCAGCCGATCGACGACCACTTCCTGTCGAAGTACCGAGCTCTGCTGGACGCTGAAGATGTGGCGTTCGACGAACTTGAGCACGCGTGCGAAGAGGGTGACCGAGCCCACTTCGACAAAGACATGGTGGAATGGCAATCGGCCCTTGAGCACAAGATGTTGTTCCTACAGCACGCCGGCATTGAAGTACGGCTGCCGGTCGCTACGTAGCGGGATCGATCTAGAGGTCCTCGACCAGCCCGACGCTGCGGGCCAGGGTGCGCACGGTCTCCTCGAAGAGCAACGCCGGGTCGAGCACGGTCCTGTTCCAGTGGCCGAAGACTTCGAGACTGATGACACCGACCAGGGTGGACCACGCCTGAAGGAGACGGCTCACCACTGGGAGCGGCACTCCGGGGACGAGACCTTCTTGCACCGGGGCCAGCGCCTCCCGCCATTTCGCGTTGGGTCCGGGCAGCGAACCCAACTGCTGGACGTGGAGTGTGCCCGCTGCCGAGGCGTCCATGATCGGTCGCACCAGCGCGGCAGTCAACCGCACATAGGACACGACCGTCTCCTCTGGAGCGCGGTAGCCCGGCACCGGTGACCCGAAAATGAGCCCCCACTCATGCGGGTTGGCCAGCGCCCACTCCCGCATGGCGCGCGGCACCACCGGCCAGTGGGCCGCGTTCGGCCCTGATCCCCGCCCCTTGCCTCCTGCCTTCGCATACATGGCGTCGGACGCCGCCGTGGCCACATCGGCCAGCGAGTTGTAGGCGTCGAGAATCAGCGCCGTGAGCAGGGCATCGCGCCCTGAGTAATAGCGATACAGAGCCGACGCGGCCATCTCCAGGTCACGGGCGATCGAGCGCAGGGAGAGCGCCGCAGCTCCATCGCGGGCCAGGTGCACCTTGGCCGTGGCCAAAATCTCCTGGGTCAGCTCGGCCCGGATGCGATCACGGGCAGTGCGGGGAGCGGCCATAGGCACAGTCTGGTCGCCTGGCTTGGAGAACACAAGTACTTGACAAGAACATTGTTCTCTATCAAGATCAGTGTTCTAAGCGGTTTCGATCGGAGGAGACATGGACACCATGACCAAGCCACAAGGTGAGCAGGCCACCCACTACCAACGACCCGATTGGTTCACCCGCAAGGTGATGAACCCGGCGCTCCGGCTCTGCATGCGGTTGGGCATCAGCGTGTGGGGCTCACGGGTGCTCGAGCACCAGGGGCGGCGCACCGGGGCGCTGCATCATGTGCCGGTCAACGTGCTCACGGTGGACGGTCACCGATATCTCGTCTCACCCCGGGGCGAGACCGAGTGGGTGCGCAATGTCCGCGCCGCCCAAGGACACCTGGTGCTGCAGTTGGGCCGGCGGCGCCAGCAGCAGACGGCTACGCCGGTGCCGCTGGAGGACTGCGTGCCCATTCTGCGCGCCTATCTCAAGCGCTGGGGCTTCGAGGTCGGCATGTTCTTCAATGGCGTTTCGGCCAAAAGCACGGACGCCGAGTTGGCTGCCATCGCCGAGCGCCATCCGGTGTTCATTCTCGACTGAGAAACGGGCACTGAACGTTCATTTGGGCTAAACCATCACTTTGCAGGGCCGAGGATGCGGGGGGTAGTGACAGTTGTCTGACGTGTCCAAAGACAGCGTGACGGCATCGAACACGAGCAAGCCGGGCCGACTGAAAGTGATCCTCGGACCGGCGGGGATTTTGCCCCTTGCCCTCCTGGTCGGACTGGCGGTAACCCAGGGATTCGACGGGGCGGCCTTTGGCGTCCTCGCTCCCGAGATCCGGCACACGTTCCATCTCGATAACGCCGGGATTGATGCGGTGACCTCCCTCACGGCGGCCGTGCCTGTCATGTGCGCCATCTTCTTGGGATACTTCGGGGACAAGGGGAACCGTTTGCATCTCAGTGCGGGCGGAGCCGTCCTGTGGGGCATTGCCGCCATCTTCACCGGGCTGGCCCCGGTGCTGGCGATCCTGATCGTGGCTCGACTGGTCGGTGGGGTGGGCCTGTTGGCTTCTCAGACCATCTACCCCAGCCTCCTCTCCGATTTCTACCCACCCGAGGGCCTGGCCCAGATCTTCACTGTGTTCCTCATTGGCTCCACCGCGCTCGGTTTGGTCGGCAGTCCGCTGGCCGGCTGGCTGGGTCAATCGGTGGGATGGCGACCCGCCTTTGTGGTGCTGGCCATTCCGACGTTCATTTGTGCCGCGGCGCTGATGATCACCCTCAAGGAACCGCCACGGCGAGTCATCGTGCCCTCCCCCGAAGAGGTCGCCGGTGAGGTCTCGGCTGAGATTTCAACCATGCCCACCATGCCGGGGATGGCCGGCGGTGAGCAGTTCGAGGGTTCGCTCCGCGACGGCTTCCGGGCCGTGCGCAACATACGCACCTTGCGTCGCATCTGGGCGTCGGCCTTCCTTTTCGGTGCCGGCACCATTCCGCTGGCCACACTCGTCTCCACTTTCTTCCATGACGTGTACCACGTCGGGTCCACCGAGCGTGGTGGGATCGGTGCGCTACTCGGTGTCTTCGGGCTGATCGGGATCGTCATCGGCGGTGGCATCTCGCAGCGGATCATCGCCAGCAACAAAATCGCCCGGTTCCCGGTGGTGGCGGGGTTGTGCGTTATTGAGTTCGGTGTCTTCGCGCTCGTCATGGCCCGTGTGCACAGCCTGACCGGTTCGATCGTTGCGGCCTGCATCGTGGCCATCGGCGCCATCGGCTTCCTCCCCACCTACGTGACCATGGTGGCCGTGCTGGCGCCACCGAAGTTGCGCAGCCAGGCCTATGCCTGGTCACTGTTCTTCTATGCGCTGGGCGCCATCTGTATTTCGGGTGTGATCGGGACCATCGCCGACAGCCACGGCCAGCGCGATGCCATGTCCTTTCTCGGAGTGCTGGTGATCGTGGGTGGTTTCGTGGCCATCTCGGCCCGCAAGTTCGTGGCCCAAGATTTCGAGCGCATCTCCGCTTAGGCCAGATTCGGCGAACGCCCACCTGGCAGAGTGTCTGACTGATGGCATCTGACTCGATAGACGTGGTGCTTCTCGGGCACCGAAACGAAATCAGTTGGTGCCGGACTTCGGTGGGGTTTAGCACCCAGGGCATCCACCGAGATGAGCCGGGCAGCGTGCTGTGCGCCGGTGGCTCATGGCTGCCCGCCGTCGGTAACGTTGCCTTCCGCACCGACGACACCCTTCCGGCCGACGAGCTGCTGGCGCGGGCCGACGCCTTCTTCGCCGAGGTTGGGCGCGGCTACAACGCCATGCTGCGCGACACCGGCCAGGATGACGACCTGGTGGCCGCTTGCGAAGCCAGGGGGATGAAGACCTTGGGCGAGCCCAGCCCCCAAATGGTGTGCCGCCACCGGCTTGGCGCTCCCCAAGTGCCGAACAACGTGGAGCTGCGGGCCGTCACCGATCTCCAGGGCGTGGCCGACTTCGTGGCCGTCAACGCCAACGCCTACGCCACTTACGGCATGCCGCCCGACGTGCTGCCTGATCTCTTCGATCGACCCGAAGGGGTACTGGCCAACGAGGACACCGTCATTGTCGTGGCCTACCTGGAAGGGCGACCGGTGGCCACGGCGTTGACCTATCTGAGTGACGAGGTGGGTTGCCTGCAGTGGGTGGGCACGGTGGACGACGTCCGCTCGCTGCGCTTGGGTCGAGCGGTGACCGAATGGGCGACCAATGCCGCTTTCGATCGGGGGGCCACCGCTTGCGTATTGCAGGCCTCACCGATGGGCGAGCCCCTCTACGCCACATTGGGCTACGAGACGCTGTACCGCTACAAGGAGTACATCTTGTGGCAGGCCCCCGTCATCTCAGACTGACTGGCACTCCCCCACCCTCGGCCGATCGATAGGCCGCATCAACCAGGCGGTGCGCCATCAACGCATCGTGCAGCCCGGGCTGTGGCGCGACGCCATTGGTCACGGCGTCGACGAAAGCGCGATCGGCCTCCACGTAGGGCTTGATGGCCAGCCCCGTCTCATCGTCGGCGAATGGCAACTCGTCCACCCACGACGGCGACGAACACAGGCGGTCCTGCCTGCCCTCGCTGGTCTCAATGCGTAGCGGTCCACGGAACTCATCCTTGAGCGACACCATGGCCTGCTCGAAAAACACTTCAATGGACCGGCTGGAGCCCCGAGTCAGCACGTTGTGCCACACGCTGGTCAGTTGAGCCGTCATGCCCGAAGCGAAGGACATCATGACTGCCGCCATGTCCTCGATCCCTTCATGTCCTGCGAAATTCGACGTCTGGGCCGACACCTCGTCGACTTCTCCAAAGCAGCAGCGAAGGATGTCCACGTCATGAATGGAGTGCTCAATGAGGCAGCCGCCGCCGGCCTGAGTGACATCGGATCGCCACTTGGAACCGAAGCCGTAGGTGCCCTGAATCGGAAGGTACTGGTCGTCGCGAAAGACCGCGGCCATCGGCCGACCGTACTGGCCCGAAATCACCATGTCCTGCAAAGCGCGGAACACTGGTGCGCTGCGCAATACCAATCCAGATTGGGCACGAACACCGACGGCAGCGGCGGCATCGACCAACGCCGCCGCGCTGGCCAGGTCGGTCGAGAGGGGCTTCTCGCAAAAGATGGGTCGACCAGCCGCCAACGCAGCGTCGACCGCAGCGCGGTGGGCCGAGGTCGGGGTGCAAATCCACACGGCATCGCTCGCCGCCATCACCGACTCGAGGTCCGGGACCGTCTTGGCCCCACACGCTTCAGCAAAGCCCAGCGCGCGGCGATCGCTTACGTCGTGCACCACGGTGATGTCGGCGTCAATCACGCCGGCCTCAATCATGGCCTTGAGCCCTAGCCCATGGGCCCATGCGATCAACCCCGTGCCGACGAATCCAATCCGCAACATGCACGGGACACTACCGGTGCGCCGAATGCGCACCATGACCAACCTGTGCCGTGCTTAGTGCGCGTGGACGCGCCCACCCAGGGCATCGACAAAACGGGCGGTGACCACGGTAAGCGTGGCGATTTCGTGACGCTCACGCCTCCGTATCGGAGCCGTTCGCCCGCCACACACCGAGAAGTCGGTCTCGGGCACTTGCTCTATGAAGACGCCGGATCGCGTGGTGTCGTTGGCCGGGTCCGCACCACTGCGCGAGCCCTCAGCAAAGGCCACTAGCCACTGAACGGCGGGTACGTCGCCGTGCACCTCGACGTAGGACTCCTGCTCCAGGTCGACCAGAGCCAGCCAGCTCAGATCAAACAGCCCCATCAGCTGACTCAGGAGCGAGTTCATGGCCGCCGTGGGCGTGGCTGCCTGGAGAATGGCCGCAGCGGCGTTGAGGACGGTGTCCTCCCGGTCCTCGGCCAGTCCTACTAGCTCCTTGACTTCTTCGACGCCAGCGCCGGGCACGTTGCGGATGCCCTTGCACACGGCCTCAATGGCACCGGGCTCGTCGGGCAGCTCGACCACCAATTCGTCGATGGCCACTCCCGCCTCGCGCTCGAGTACCTCGAGCCCAATGACGTTGCCCCGCACGGCGCCGATCTCGGCTGCCACCGCGCCCAAAATTCCCGGCGAGTCGGCCAACCAGATTCGCATCCGCGTGAGCATGGTCAATGCGTCCGCGTGATCCGCACACCAACATGCATGGTGTGCTCGGCGTTGCCGGCATAGACGCCTTTGACCGGCGGCACATCGGAGTAGTCACGCCCCCGACCAATGGCCACATGACGCTCGCCGATGGGGCAATCATTGGTGGGGTCGTAGCCCCACCAGGCTCCGGTCCACACCTCGACCCAGGCGTGGCTCTCGCCACTGATCTCTTCACCGATGACGGCATCTTCCTCGGGATGGAAATAGCCCGACACATAGCGCGACGGCAGTCCCACCGATTTAGTCAGGGCCAGGGCCAAGTGAGCAAAGTCTTGACACACGCCGGCACCGTCATCGAAAGCCTCATGGGCCGAAGTATGTACGTTGGTGACGCCCCTGACATAGGAAAGAGCAGCGTGAGTGCGCTCCATGATCCGTTGCGCCGTCTCCAAGGGCCGATCAGTACGCAGGCTGGCGGCCAGCTCCTTCAACTCAGCGTTTGGCGCCGTGTAGAGCTTGTGAGACAGATGGTCGGCCATGGTCAATGCCGCGTCGCCCACCTCCGACCAGCTGGCGTTCTCGGGTTGCTCTGGGCGCTGGGTGTCGACCAATGCCGACCCCACCAAGGAGAGCATCTCGTGCCCTCGATCCACGTTGAAAGCGATCACCTGCGTACCCCAATAATCGAGGTAGCTGTACTGGGGCGACACCGGGACTGTGGTCACCTTGGTCTCGAGGGTCGTTTGCCGGCGCTCGGTTCGTGGGGTGAGCCGCAGCTCGTTGTAGGACGCCCTGGCCGGGGCGTCATAGTCGAACCGGGTCTCATGCATCACCCTGAGGCGCCAGCCGTCGGCGCGGCTCATGCCCCACCACCCCCACGGCGCCATTGCGTGGGCAGGTCCTGAGCGAAGTAGCGACGGGTGATCGCATCGCTGACTGATGAGATGGAGGCCTGCAAGCGTTCGAGCCTGGCATCAAGGCCCCGGGACAGCGTCGCCGGCGCTGAGTACTCCAGCTCGGCTCGGGCCAGTCCCACCAACCCACGCGCGTCTTCCCAAGTGCCGTCGCGCCCGACGTTGATCTGGTCCAAGCACTCCTCGGCCAGTGTGAGCGAGGCGAAGGCCGAGCGGGGAAAGAGTCGGTCACGCAAAAGGAAATCCAGGACGCGAGCCGGCTCCACCACGCCCTGGGACAGGCGCAGGTAGGGCTCGTAACCGCCGCAGGAGCGCAGGAGCATGACCAGTCCGCTGTCCGACACTTCGTCAAAGGGCACGGTGGCCAGCTGACGGGCCACCACGTCGGTGCGCTCCAGACAACGGCCGAGGGTGAAGAACAGCCAGGTCTGGTCCCGGCTCATCATGGTGTCAGCCAGTCCCGTCATCCCGGCGCACTGGGTTTTCACGAAGGAGAGAAACGGCGCGGGCCCAACACGGTTCGTCGACTCCCACTGAATAGGCAGGGCCGACCAGGTGGAGTTGATGTGCTCCCAGAACTCGACGGGCACGACGTGGCGGATGCCGCGGGTGTTCTCCCGAGCCGCGGCCAGCGCACCGGCAATGGACGACCGACTCTGGGGGTCGGTGGCCAATCGTTCGGTGGCCTGCCACAGGGTTTCGTTCTCGACATCGGGCAGGCCCATGACCGCCAGCAATCGGCGCGCCGCCTGTCCGCCAACCGCATCACTCTGCTCGAGTGCCTGGTACAGCGAGACGTCCAGAATGCGAGCCGTGCCTTCGGCCCGCTCCACGTAGCGCCCCACCCAAAAGATGGATTCGGCCACCCGACTCAGGAGCGTTGGCGTCATGCCCGTCCCTGCCCCAGACGCTGCTGCCCGGAAAACTGCTGCTCGGCAGACTGTTGCTCGGCAGACTGCTGCTCGGCAGACTGCTGCGACTGCTGCTGTTGCTGCTGCTGTCCCCGGCTCTCTGAGTCCTGCATCGGTCCTTGGTCCATGGGAAGGCTGGTGGTGACGATCGAGGGAAGACGTGGTGGCGCTATGGGTGCGGACGGGACCCCGCCGACGACCCAGGTGTCCTTGGAGCCGCCTCCTTGGCTGGAGTTGACCACCAGTCCACCCTCGCCCAAGGCGACCCGGGTCAAACCACCGGGCAATACCCAGACGTTTTCCCCGTCGTTCACGGCGAAAGGTCGCAGATCGACGTGTCGGCGCATCATGGAATTGTCGATCCAGGTGGGAGAGGTCGACAAGGCCACCACCCGCTGCGCCACCCATTGCCGAGGGTCCGACTCGACGTCCAAGGCCAGTTCGTCGAGCTCGGCACCGGTAGCGGCCGGTCCGATGATCAAGCCCTTACCCCCGGAACCGTCCACCCGCTTGAACACCAGCTCGTCCCGGCGAGACAGCGCATCGGCCCGCGCTGCGTTGTCGACCAGATGCATGGTTTCGACGTTGCGAAGTATGGGTTCCTCGCCGAAGTAGTACCGAATCATGGCCGGGACGTAGGTGTAGACGAGCTTGTCGTCAGCGACGCCGTTGCCGGCGGCATTGGCAATGGTCACGCGCCCGGCACGGGCTGCGTTGAGAACGCCGGGGCAGCCCACCAACGACTCGGGACGGAACTGCAGCGGATCCAAATACTCGTCGTCGATGCGCCGGTAAATGACGTGCACCGGCACCTCGCCTTCGGTGGTGCGCAAGAACACCTCGGTGCCATGGCACACCAGGTCACGCCCCTCCACCAGATGCACGCCCATGAGACGGGCCAGCAGCGCGTGCTCGTAGAAGGCCGAGTTGTGGACGCCCGGCGTCAGCACGACCACCGTCGGGTCATTGACACCGGCTGGAGCAGAGCGACGGAGCGCATGGATGAGGTGGGCCGGGTAGTCGGTCACCATTTGGATCGGCTGACCCCAGAACAACTCGGGCAACACCCGCGCCATGGCCGCTCGGTTGGCCAGCACGTAGCTGACGCCCGAAGGACTGCGCACATTGTCTTCGAGGACGCGGAACTCGCCTTCCTCGTCGCGCACGACATCGATACCGGCCACGTGGATGCGGACGCCATTGGGGGGCTGCAAGCCGTGGACCGCCCGTACGAATCCAGGCGAGCTGGTCACGACGTCGTGGGGGATCACGCCATCGCTCACGATCCGCAGGGCGCCGTAGACGTCAGCCAGAAAAGCTTCGAGGGCTCGCACGCGCTGCGCTACACCCTCCGAGACCTGCTTCCATTCCTCGGCCGGGAAGATGCGGGGTACCACATCGAGGGGGAAGGGCCGCTCCTCACCATCGAGATCGAACGTGACGCCCTGATCCATGAAGGCCCGGGCCAGGCGGGCGCCGCGGGCAGAGACGTCCTCGGGTCCCATCTGCGACAGCGACGACGCCACCCCGGCATAGGGCGTTCGTGTCGTGCCGTCGGGCCGGACCATCTCGTCAAAGGCGCTCTCGGTGAGCCCGCGGGCCTGCGACCCATAGCCATCGAAGAGGTCGCCCACGTCAGGCAGCGTGCCAGACCTGTGTTTCGCAGGGATTTCGCCGGCGCGAACGGGCGATGACGCTGCTCATGTGACCGCCAGAGTGCCGGTGGCCAGGCACGAATCAGCTCAGTCCCGCTAAGCAGAGGGCGCGTCCGACCGCCGAAACCTCCGCCCGTCTGCCATCCGACACTGTTGCCACCGTGTTGTCACCGTACCGTCATGCCGACGGCCCGACGAGCAGCCCTACGAAATCAGCCCGAGGCCCTGCACATCAGCACGCTCACCCAACAGCTCATCGGTGGTCACCGCGATGCGCTCCTGGGCGAACTCGTCGTGGGACAGGCCCTCGGCCACCGACCACCCGCCCTTGCCGTCGGCGATGACCGGGAACCCGAACTGCAGGCCGTCCGGCGCGCCGTATTGGCCCGAGCTGGCCACGGCCACCGAGACGCAATCACCCTTGGCCGTCTTGGTCCGCAGGCCGACCACCGTGTCGATGGCAGCCGATGCGGCCGATGCGGCCGAGGACAGGCCACGGGCCTCGATGATGGCGGCGCCCCTCTTTTGCACGGTCGAGATGAAGTCACCCTGCAACCACTCGTGGTCGGTGATGACCTCGGGCACGGGTTTCCCGTCTATGCGGGCGTTGGCGAAGTCGGGGAATTGCGTGGCCGAGTGGTTGCCCCAAATCGCCAAGTTGGTCACCGAAGCCACGGGCACGTTGGCCTTGGCCGCCAACTGGGCCTTGGCCCGGTTCTCGTCCAGGCGGGTCATGGCGAACCAACGGTCCGCCGGTACCTCGGGAGCGTTGGAGCGAGCAATGAGGCAGTTGGTATTGCAAGGGTTGCCCACCACGAGGACGCGGACGTCGGAAGCGGCGTTGGCGGCGATGGCCTGCCCTTGCGGCTTGAAGATGCCGCCGTTGACGCTGAGGAGGTCGCCGCGCTCCATGCCGGCCTTGCGCGGTACCGAGCCCACGAGCAAGGCCCAGGATGTTCCGTCGAAGGCGGTCTTGAGGTCAGAAGTGGCCACGATGTCGGTCACCAATGGGAAGGCGCAGTCGTCGATTTCCATGACAACGCCCTCGAGCACTTTGAGCGCAGGCTCAATCTCGAGCAGGCGCAGCACAATGGGCTGGTCCTCGCCCAGCAACTGCCCGGACGCGATACGGAACAGCAGCGAGTAGCCAATCTGACCGGCGGCGCCGGTAACGGTGACGTGAATGGGAGCCTTGGCGGCCATTGTGGGTGTTTCCTTTCCTAGGGAGATCGGCTGAGAGACGGTCGGCTGAGAGACGGTCGGCTTAGAGACGGTCGGCTTAGAGACGGTCGACGATGGCGGCGGCGAACTCCGAACACTTGACCTCGGTGGCACCGTCCATGAGACGGGCGAAGTCGTAGGTGACCACCTTGTCGGCGATGGTGGCCTCGAGCGCCTTGACGATGTCGGCGGCGGCTTCGGTCCAGCCGATGTGCTCGTACATGAGCACGCCGGAGAGCAGCACCGACCCGGGGTTCACTTTGTCCTGGCCGGCGTATTTGGGTGCCGTGCCATGAGTGGCCTCGAAGATGCCGTGACCTGACACGTAGTTGATGTTCGCCCCCGGAGCGATGCCGATGCCACCAACCTGGGCGGCCAGCGCATCGGAGAGATAGTCACCATTGAGGTTGGTGGTGGCGATCACGTCGAACTCGGCCGGGCGGGTCAGCACCTGCTGCAGGGTGATGTCGGCAATAGAGTCCTTGACCAACAGCTTGTCGCCGGGATTGCCGCCGCAGTCGTCCCAGCCCACGGCCACGTCGGAAAACTCCTCACGGACCAGTTCGTAGCCCCAGTCCAGGAAGGCGCCCTCGGTGAACTTCTGGATGTTGCCCTTGTGGACCATGGTCACCGACTTGCGGTCGTGCTCCAGCGCGTACTGAATGGCGGCCCGGGTCAGGCGCTTGGATCCCATTTCGGAGATGGGCTTGATGCCGATGCCCGAGCCGTCGCGGATGGGCCAGCCCATCTCGTCGCGCAGGTAGGTGATGAGCTTGAGTGACTCGGGGGTGCCCTCCTTCACCTCGTACCCGGCGTAGACGTCCTCCGTGTTTTCCCGGAAGATGACCATGTCGACCAGCTCGGGGTGGAGGACCGGCGAGGGCACGCCGGTGAACCAGCGCACGGGACGGAGGCAGACGTAGAGGTCGAGGATCTGACGCAAGGCGACATTCAGCGATCGGATGCCACCACCGATGGGCGTGGTGAGTGGGCCCTTGATGCCGATCAGGTGCGAGCGAAAGGCTTCCACTGTCTCGTCGGGCAGCCAGTTGCCGGTCTCGTCGAAGGCCTTCTGACCGGCGAGCACTTCCTTCCAGGCGACGGTGTGGCCGTGCTTGGCGGCGGCGGCATCGAGGACCAGCTTGGCCGCGGGCCAGATGTCGACTCCCGTGCCGTCGCCCTCAATGAACGGAATGATCGGCTCGCTCGGCACGCTGAGCGTTCCGTCGGACCCCATAGTGATGCGTTCTGCCATGGGGCCGATGCTACGGGGCGGGGCGGCGCTGTCCCAATTGATGGCACCAATTGCGGTGGTCGGAGGCGTGGCCGGGGCAGGATGGGCGGTATGGGCGCACTGGACGGCATCACGGTCATTGAGGCGGGACTGCTGGTGCAGGGTCCCCAGGCAGCGGCGACATTGGGCGCATGGGGTGCCGAGGTGGTGAAGGTGGAGCTGCCGGGTTTCGGCGACCAGAGTCGGTGGCTGCCCCGAACTTCGGATGACCGCCGGTCGCCCTATTTCCTGGCGTGCAATCGAGGGAAGCGAAGCGCCACCGTCGATCTGCGTACGCCAGCCGGCCGTGAGGTGTTTCTTCGGTTGGCCGAAAAGGCCGACGTCATCATCACCAACTTCAAGCCGGGGACCATGGAGTCGTGGGGCCTCGGCTACGACGACGTGGCGGCCCGCAACCCGGGCGTGGTCTATGCCGCCGGCTCCACCTTCGGGCCACTCGGGGCTGATGCCGAGCGGGAGGGCGCCGACCTCAGCGGTCAGGCTGCGGGCGGCCTCATCAGCACCACCGGAGTGGACGGCAGCGAGCCCACACCGGTGGGCGCCACGCTGGCCGACCACATCGCCTCCCAGAACATGGTGGCCGGGATCCTCGCTGCGCTCCTATCCCGCGGCCGCACCGGAGTGGGCCAGCGGCTCGATACGTCACTGCTGGGTGGCCAGATCTGGGCCCAAGCCAGCGAGTACACCTCCTATCTGCTCTCGGGTGAGCTACCGGGGCGGGCCAACCGCGGCAACTCGCTGGTGCCCGGCCTGTACGGCATGTTCACGACGGCCGACGGCCATATCGCCATCGTTGGCGTGGTGGCCTCGGCCCGAACCACACTCTTCGAGCTGGTGGGTCGACCCGACCTCACCGAGCAGTTCGCCCAGCTGTACTACTTCGATGCCGACAAGGCCAAGTTGTATCCGCAACTCGATGCCGCCTTCTCGACCCGCACCACGGCGGAATGGTGTGAGCTGCTACGCGCCGCCGGGGTGCGCCATGCGCCCGTGCGCAACTACGCCGACGTGGTGGACGATCCGAGCTGCTGGGAGAACGGCTACTTCGTCATGAGCGGAACCGGCGGCAGAGACGGCGACGTTGACGGCGGTAGTGATGGCCAGGCCGAAGAGCGGGTCGTGGGCTCTCCCGTCGGCTTCAGCGGCACCCCGGCCCGCGTGCTCGGCCCCGCGCCCGAACTGGGGCAGCACACTGAAGAAGTGTTGCTTGAGGCTGGCTTCAGCTGGGAGGAGATCGCCGTACTTTCCGAGCAAGGCGCTATCTGAAGAGCGGTCCTCCTCATTGCGCACCCACTCCATTGGGTGCTCGCCGCCGGTCCCCTCTGGCACCCGCGTGCGCCGCTGACCGCGGCAATTGTCAGTGGAGGTGCGCGAGAGCCAGAGAACGGGCAATCTGGGCGCATGACATCCACTCCGAATGCGTTGCCGACATCGCTCCGGACTCGTCCATAAGCATTCGATCTACGCAGCCGGGACCGCCGCGGCGCATCGATGGATACACAATCGGAGCAGTGCCCAACATCGATGGTCCGGGACCGCACGGTGGTGAGATGCATCCCGACGGCGACGAGTTCCTGTACATCGTCAACGGGGTGATGGAATTGATTCTTGACGATGGTGACGAACGGGCGGTTGGCGTCGAGACGAAGGTGCTCCTTGGCTCCGGCGACGCTTACGTCGTCCCACGCGGAGTATGGCATCGGCTCGAAGCGGTCGAGCCCAGTTACCTCATCCATGTCACACCCGGGCCGAATGGTGACCATCGACCGCGTCTTTCGGCCCCGATTTCCAAATGAGCGGTCCGGCTAGTCGGCCTACCCCAACCCCAGAGCGGCATAGATCTCACGCGTCGCCGTCGAGGTGTTGAAGGTATAGAAGTGCAGTCCCGGCACGCCGGTAGCGAGTAGGTCGGCACAAAGCTCGGTGGCCAGCTCCACTCCGACCTTGCGCACGGCCTCGGCACCACCGATCTCGTCGGCGGCGCGCAGGCGATCCTGCATCCAGTTCGGCGCGCCGGCACCCATCGCCTCCAGTCGACCCATGGTCGAGAGCGAGGTCACGGGCAGGATCCCGGGCAGCACCGGCGTAGAGACACCCCGCTCGGACAGGTCGGCCATCAGGCCCTGGTACTCGGTCGCTTCGAAGAAGAACTGGGTGACGCCGAAGTCGGCTAGGGCCAGCTTGGCGGCGAGGAAGTCGCGGTCGCTGGGACGGTTGGGCGAGCGGGGATGGCACGCCGGGTGGGCGGCCACGCCGATGGAGAACCCACCGATGGCACGGGCCAGTTCCACGAGCTCGGCGGCATAGGCCAGCTCCCCCGGTGCACTCGAGGGATCCGACGGCGGATCGCCACCCAACGCCATCAGGTTCTCCACGCCGGCCTTGCGCAATGACACCAGAATGTCAGCCAGCTCGAGCCGGGTGTGAGCCACGCAGATCAGGTGGGCCATCGGATTGAGCGAGGTGGTGTGCAGCATGCCGCTCACCAAGTCGAAGGTGCGCTGCCGCGACTCAGCGCCGCCGCGGTAGGTCACCGACACGAAGTGCGGATTGAGTGGCTGCAGCTCGCCGATGGTGCGAGCCAACGTGGCCAACTCCGCGTCGTTCTTGGGAGGGAAGAATTCGAAGGAGAAGGTCTGACCGGCCGCCAGTTGCTCTTCAATTCGCGTCATGGGGTTGCTGTCTCGGACCCGGCACCGGAACCGGATGCCGTCTCGACGCGCCCGTAGTCGTCCTCCAACCGCTCGATGTCATCCTCGCCGAAGTAGGTCCCGTGCTGCACTTCAATCAGGACGACGTCGTCGGGACCCACGCTGGCGATGCGATGGGCGCCCTTGAGCGGGATATCGATGGCCTGGCCTGGCCCGAGTGTGTGCACGGTGCCATCGAGAGTGACCTCGGCCGTGCCGGCCACGATGAACCAGTGCTCGGCCCTCTGCGAGTGGCGCTGGTAGCTCAGCCGCTTTCCCGGGTGGACCACCAGGCGCTTGACCTTGTGGTCGGCCTTGTCGTCGCTCAGTACGGTGTAGTTGCCCCACGGTCGCTCGGAATACTCGCCGTCGCTCACATTCCCTCCCTGTCTGGTGATGTGATGCTCATAATCGGTTCGCAGTGCTCAAAAACGTACGAGTTCACGAGGCCCGCTCGGCCGCCCGCACCGCATTGCGCAAGAGCATGGCACGGGTCATCGGACCTACGCCCCCGAGACGGGGCGTCATCCAGCCCGCCACTTCGGCCACGTCTTCATGCACATCGGACAGCAGCTTCTTGCCCTCCCAACTGGTGCCAGCACCCACCACGGCCGCGCCGGGCTTGATCATGTCCGGCGTCACCAACCCCGCCTGGCCGGCGGCGGCCACCACGACGTCGCCTGATCGAACAATGGCCGCAAACTCGGCGCTATCACGAACGCCCGTGTGCACCACGGTGACGGCGGCATTGCATCCAGGCCGCTTCATGGCCAAGAGCAGCGCCAGGGGCCGGCCGATGGTGAGCCCGCGCCCGATGACGACCACATGGCGGCCTTCCACCGGCACGTCGTACGCGTGCAGGAGATCGACGATGCCAGCCGGCGTACATGGCAGCGGCCCGGGTGCGCCCATGACCAGACGGCCCAGGCTGACCGGGTGCAGTCCGTCCACGTCCTTGGCCGGGTCAACGGTCATGAGCGCCTGCTCTTCATTCAGGTCCGGCGGCAGCGGCAACTGCACAAGATACGCGTTCACCCTGAGGTCCTCGTTGAAGCGCCGGATGACCGCCATCACTTCTTCCTGTGTGGCCGAGGCGGGGAGGTGCTCCCCCACCGACTCCATGCCCACCTTGGCGCAGTCCTCGTGCTTCATGGCCACGTAGCGCTCGCTGGGTCCATCGTCGCCGACCAGGACCGTCCCCAGGCCCACACTGATGCCTTCCCCGCGCAAACGGGCTACCCGGTCGGCCACTTCGGCCCGCACCCGGGCGGCCACGGCCTCGCCGTCAAGGACGATCGCCGTCATGAGTAAGCCGTCATGAGTAAGCCGTCATGAGTAAGCCGTCATGAGTTACTTGGCATGAGTTGGCTGCCATCAGTGGCGGAAGTGACGCTCACCCGTGAGCACCATGGCGATACCGGCCTCGTTCGCCGCAGCGATGATCTCCTCGTCCTTCACTGAGCCTCCGGGCTGAGCCACGGCAGCGACCCCGGCATCGGCCAGGACCAGCAGCCCATCGGGGAAGGGGAAGAAGGCGTCGCTGGCGGCGGCCCCTCCCTTGGCTCGCTCACCCGCCTTCTGCACGGCGATCTCGGCTGCCACCACCCTCGACTGCTGCCCCGCGCCGACCCCTACCGCCTGGCCGCCGGTCACGATGCCGATGGCATTGGAGGTGGTACGCCCGGTCACCCGCCAGGCCAGCTGCAGATCGACCCACTCCTCATCGGTGGGGACCCGGGTGGTCACTACCTGCCAGGTGGAGCGGGGAGACATGAATACATCGAGGTCCTGAACCAGCACGCTGGTACCCAGACTCCGCAGCTGGCGCACCGCCGTTTCAGGCGCCGGGCCGGAGAGGAGCCGGGTGGCTTTTCGGCGAGACGTCAACTTCTCCAGTGCTGCCGGCTCGTAGGAGGCAGCGATGATGACGTCGGCCTGTGGACCGGCAGCGATGGCGTCGGCCACCTCTTCGGTCACTATCCCACCGATGGCAACCACCCCGCCGAAGGCGGACTGAACATCACATTCCAGCGCGCGCTCGTAGGCGGTGACGAGATCGTCGGCCACGGCAGCACCGCACGGATTGGCGTGTTTGATGATGGCGACAGCCGGCTGACCCGCATCGGCGGTCAGCTCGTGCACCAGACGCCAGGCCGCGTCGCCGTCGAAGAGGTTGAGATACGACAGCTCCTTGCCGCCGTGCTGTTCCAAGTTGTCCCACCAACTGGTGGTGCCGGCCGTGCGGTAGCGAGCGCCACGCTGGTGTGGGTTTTCGCCGTAGCGCAATACGCCGGTGCGCTCGAGCGTGAGATGCAGGGTCTGTGGCAGCGCCGAGCCCAGCGCGGCCTCGTCGGGGTCGGTCCCCTCGACCGGCGCCGGTCCTCCTTCGTCCAGCCAAGCCACAATGGCGGCGTCATAGGCGGCCGTGTGGGCGAAGGCGGCTCGGGCCAGACGGCGCTTGGTGGCGGCCGACAGCGTGCCGGCGCCGCGCAGCTCCTCGAGGACCACGTCGTAGTCGGCTGGCGAGGTAACGACGCCAACGTGTTCGTGGTTCTTGGCTGCGCTGCGCACCATGGAGGGGCCGCCAATGTCGATCAATTCGATGGAAGGGTCAGAGGAGAAGGGGTAAAGGTTGGTGACGACGAGATCGATGGGATCGATGGCATTGGCTTCGAGGTCGGCCATGTGACCGGGCTCGTTGCGGTTGGCCAAAATGCCGCCGTGAATTTTGGGGTGGAGGGTCTTGACCCGGCCGCCCAGCATTTCGGGAGAGCCCGTGACCTCAGCCACCTGGCGATGGGCGATACCGGCCTCAGTAAGAGCGGTGGAAGTGTTGCCACTGGCCACCAGGTCCCAGCCAAGGTCCGACAGACCCTGGGCCAGCTGCACCAATCCGTCCTTGTCGTACACCGACAGCAGCGCTCTCACGCGCGTACCTCCTCGTTGGTCTCCCACTGGGGTGCAGTTGGAGAAGTGATCGATCGTCCGGCCTCGAGCTCGGCCAGGGCCCAGGCCAGTGTGGCCGGATAAAGGTTCCGCTCCACCACCTTGATGCGCTCGTGCAGCGTCTCCTCAGTGTCCTCGGGCAGTACGAGCACGGCCTGTTGGGCCAAAATCGGCCCGGCGTCCATTTCGAGGGTGGCCAGGTGCACGGTGCAGCCGGTCTCTGTGACGCCGGCGGCCAGGGCGTCACGCACCCCGTGCCAGCCTGGGAAGAGGGGCAGCAGGGCGGGGTGCGTGTTCACGATGAGATTCGGAAACGCTGAATGGACGCGCTGGCTCAACACAGTGCCGAATCCGGCCATGGCCACCAGATCGACCTGCTCGGCCACCAGCGCGGCCGTGAGGGTCAGGGTGTACCCGTCACGGTCGAACTCCGGGCCATAACCGCCGTAGACCTTGCGGTCGATGAGCTGGCCATCGACCCCGTACTCCTGGGCCACGTCGAGGGCCGCGCAGGGGCGATCAGTGATGACCGTGGTGACCGGGAGGTGTGACTCGAACATGGATCGGAGGATCGTTCCACTGCCCGATACCAGGACCGCCATGCGCACAGCCGTCAGGCTACTCAGCCGATGGATGGTGCTTTTGCGGCCGACAACGCGGCTTGGGGCTGCCGCCGTCCCTATCCCCCAGGCGGTGGGCGGCCCGCCCGAGCGAGGTCTTGATTGCGCAGCCGGTTATGGAAGCCGCAAAGCATTCGTCCGTTCTCCTGCGTGGTCAGCCCACCATGGGCGTACATGTCGATGTGATCCACCTGGCAATCGAGCGCGGGCTCCTCGCAGAAGTCGTGGATGCACTGCCGATCTCGCAACTCAATGGCCCGGCGGGTGGCGCCAGTAAAGAGCCGCGACTGCACGGAAACTTCGATGCGGGTGCCCGGCGTGAAGATGGCCCGCTCGAAATAGGCCGAGTCGAACCAGGGGAAGAGTGCACCAGTGGCAATGGGCCTCCCCTCTTCCAGCTGGCAGATGCGTCCGTGCAGCGATTCGTAGCCCACCAATACCGAGAACAACGGCTCCGGCCGGCGACCGTCGGCTGGCGCCATGCGGCTGCGCGTCGCCATCTCGACCAGGGCATCGCAGCGCCGCTGCGCCGAGGTGCGGTCCAGTTCATGGGCCTTTGGCTCGCGTCCCAATCGCTCCCTAGCCGCCGCCCAATCAGCCTCGAACAATCCTTTTTCCAAGCGCTTCAACTCCCTCGAGACGATGGTCCCCGAGATCGGGTCGAGGGTCATTCCGCCGAGCCACATCCCCTCGATAGTCGGCTCGAGATACACATCCCTCCGGGCCCGCCTCTCCTCCTCGGTGGCGTCACAGCCATCGGGATCGGCCAACTGCTCCCAGTAGGCCAGGGCTTGCGCAAATTGGTTGAACTGGAGCTTCTGGGCCTGCTCCACCAGCACGGCCTCGTCGCGCTCCAGGGGAGCCTCGGTCACTCCCTTGTGCTTCGAGGCGATGAGCCGCACCTGCTCGGAAGAGATGCTCCCCTCCTGGAAGGCTTCGGCAGTGTGGTCGAGGTGGCGCAGCACCCGGCCGACCTTGATCCGCCGCTGCGCCTGCCCCCGAGGCAAGCGACATTTGGTCGAGATCCACGCCGCCGGCGTCTTGGCCCCGTCCGCCGCCCAGGCGCCACCCTCGTCGAACTCGGCCGTGGCCTGGCACAGGAAGGCATCGAGCCGGTTCATGGCCACTTGGAGCTCGACGATCGAGTCGGGGTCGGCACACGCCGCAGGCCCCTCGTCGAACAGCTCGTCCAGCGCCTGGCGCAGTTGGGAAATGCCCACGCCACTATCGAAGCATGAGGGTGTGACATCGCCCCGGCCCATCCCCCGGCCCATCCCCCGGCCCATCCCCAGGCCCATCCCCCGGCTCGCCCCAACAATTCCCGGTCCGTCCAAAGTTTTCACTCGGAAAGACCACCCTCTGTCACAACCATCTGCCACCATGCGAAGAGAGAAGAACCGACCCGGTGAGCCACAAGGCGGACCCACCGGTCAAGGAGGTAGCTGTATGGCTGTATGCACTTCGTGCAGTCAAGAGATGACGGAACACGTGAGCTGCACCGCCCTCTACGTCATCAGGGGCGAAACGTTTGAGGCCATCCGGTGGGGCAAGGAAGCATCGTCGAAGCGGTGGAAACCTGACTACGACTGCCCGGACTGTGCGACCCCGCTGGGGGGCATGCATCATCCAGGTTGCGACATGGAGGAGTGTCCCAATTGTCTGGGACAGGCGCTCTCATGCGGCTGTGCGGCGGATGAATCCGACGAGTGTGAGGATGAGTCGGCGTGCTCGGGTAACCCGCGCCACTGCAGGGCCCACCGTTCGTTTCGCCTACGCCTCAAATAGGGCGCCTGCCGTCGCAGCACCAAGGATGGCCGAGCCGAGCCGCCGGACCTTTGTGCGGCGGCCAACCACCATGCCGCCCGACAACTACCGCAATGGGCAAAGGCGGGTTAGCTGAGCCCCCGCACAATGGCGACCATCTTCTCGCCACACTCCGTCGGGTTCTGGGCCACCTGCACTCCGGCAGCGGTCAGTGCGTCCATCTTGGCCTGAGCCGTGCCCTGCGAGCCCGAGATAATGGCACCAGCGTGCCCCATCTTCCGTCCCGGAGGTGCCGTCACGCCGGCCACGTAAGCGGCCACGGGCTTGGTCATGCTGTTGGCGATGAACTCAGCGGCCCGCTCTTCTTCCGAGCCGCCGATCTCGCCGATCATCATTACGGCCTTGGTCTCGGGGTCGGCCTCGAAGGCGGCCAGGCAGTCGATGAAGTTGGTGCCGGGGACGGGGTCGCCGCCGATGCCCACGCAGGTGGTCTGCCCGATGCCCTGCTGCGACAGCTCGTGCAGGGCTTGATAGGTCAGCGTGCCGGAACGAGACACGATGCCCACCGGTCCGCCGGCCAGAGCGATGTCGCCCGAGGTGATGCCGATATTGCACTTGCCGGGCGAAATGATGCCCGGGCAGTTAGGACCCAGCAGGCGGGTGCCCGGGTGGTCCTGCAGCAGGCGGTTGTAGGCCAACGCCTCATCTTGGGCAGGAATGCCCTCGGTAATGCAGACGATGAAGGCGATCCCAGCTTCGGCCGCCTCAATAATGGCGTCGGCTGCTCCACGCGGCGGCACAGAGATGAACGACGCCGTCGCCCCCGTCTCCTTCACCGCTTCGGCCATGGAGGCATACACGGCGATGCCCTCAATCTCCTCACCCCCGCGCTTGGGGTTGGTCCCACCCACGATCTTGGTCCCGTAGGCCTTGTTACGGAGCCCGTGGTACAGACCCTGGCTGGTGGGACTGATGCCTTGGATCAAGACCTTGGTGTTCTCGTCGACGAAAATGCTCACGTTCGTTCCTCTGGTTCTGTATGGATCAGTTCGGTGCGGATCAGTTCGGTGCGGATCAGTTCGGTGCGGATCATTGCAGTGCGGTGTGGCTCAGTAGCCGTGCGGTTCAGTAGCAGTGCCGCTTAGGCCTGGGCCATCGCCACGGCCCGGCGGGCGGCCTCGAGCATGGTGGGCTCGGCGATCAACGAGTCAGACAGGTGATCGGCTAGCAGGGCCCGACCCTCCACCGCATTGGTGCCGTCGAGACGCATCACCACTGGTGAGGACAGCTTGACTCGAGCCATGGCCTCGATGATGCCCTTGGCCACCTCGTCCACCCTCGTAATACCGCCGAAGATATTGACGAAAATGGAACGAACCGCCGGGTCGGCGTTGATGACCTCGAGTGCAGCGGCCATGACGTCGGCGTTGGCGCCGCCGCCGATGTCGAGAAAGTTGGCGGCTGCGCCACCGGCTTGGGTGACGACATCGAGCGTGCTCATGGCCAGGCCGGCGCCGTTGGCAATGATGCCGACTGAGCCCTCGAGGCCGATGTAGTTGAGCCCCTTCTCCTTGGCCATCTTCTCGCGGGTCGATGTCAGAGTCGTCCTCGAACTCCTCCCACTCGGGGTGGCGGAAGGTGGCGTTCTCGTCCAGCGTGACCTTGGCGTCCAGGGCGTGGACCTTGCCTTCCGGCGTCAGGATCAAGGGGTTGATCTCGGCCAGGTCGCAGTCACCTTCCACGTAGCAGTGGTACAGACGCACCAACAGAGTGGCCGCTTGCTCGCGCGCTTCGGGGTCGAGGTTGGCCCGGTTGACCCAGTCCAGCGCTGTGGCCTCGTCCAGGCCCACGATGGGGTCAATGTGCAACATGGCGATGGCGTCGGGGTTGGTGACCGCCACTTCCTCAATCTCCACGCCGCCCTCGGCCGACAACATGCCCAGGTGCATCTTGTTGGGGCGGTCGAGCGTGAAGCTGGCGTAGTACTCCTTGGCGATGTCCGAGGCGTGCTCGACCCACAGCCGCTTGACCACGTGCCCCTTGATGTCGAGCCCGATGATGTTCCCGGCGTGCAGGCGCACCTCGTCGGCGTCGGCGGCCAGCTTCACGCCTCCGGCCTTGCCCCGGCCCCCCACCTTGACCTGAGCCTTCACCACCACGGGATAGCCGGCCTCATCCGCCTGCGCCACAGCCTCATCGACTGTGTCGGCCACGCCACCGGGCGAAGTCGGAATGCCGAAGCGGGCGAAGTACTGCTTGCCCTGGTACTCGTAGAGATCCACTGCGATGCCTTCTCCTTGTATCGGTTGAAACTGTGGGTTCTTTGAAACTGTGGCTTATTTGAAAGGTTGGGATGTTGCCTAAAAGGTGATTGCCTCAGCGACAGTTGAACAGCGGGACGGCGGCGCGGCCCGAACGGTCAGCCGTCGAGAGCTTCCTCCCGCGCATCGAGTGCTTCGCCCAGCCAGCTGCCGATGGAATCGAGCGAAGAACCCGGCGGGAAGACGGCAGCCACACCCTGCTCCTTGAGCACCGGAATGTCGGCGTCGGGAATGATGCCACCGGCGATGACCAACACGTCCGATCGGCCGGCGTCGGCCAGCAGTGCGATGACCCTCGGGATGAGCGTGAGGTGCGCCCCCGAAAGCAGAGACAACCCGACGGCATCGGCGTCCTCTTGCACCACGGCCTGCACGATCTGCTCCGGCGTCTGGTGCAGCCCGGTGTAGACCACTTCGAAACCGCTGTCGCGCAGTGCGCGAGCGATGACCTTGGCCCCCCGATCGTGGCCATCGAGCCCGGGCTTGGCTACGACTACCCTGTAGGGACGCCTCATGAGGCCTCGATGATACGGACGCCCAGCGTGAGGCGCCAGACCGCCTCCTGGGGGCCGGCCTGAGGCCCCCTCCGATCAGGGCGCAATCTCAAGACCGGTGGAGCGGTGTCGCCGACAGCAGCAGGCTCTTTTTGCCCACCGAATCGAAGTCGACCGTGGCCTGGGCCCTGGATCCCTCGCCCTTGGTATCGATGACCACGCCTCGGCCCCAATGGTCGTGAATGACCTCGTCCCCCGCCACCAGAGCCAGCTCCTCGGCTCCGGTAGTCGAGCGCGGTCCGATGGGCCGCATGGACATGGGCTCGCTGGGCCGGAACTTGGAGGAGCCAAAGGGGGACTCGTAACTGGACTCATAACTGGACTTATCGGTGGACGACCCACCAGAGGTATCCCTCTCCCATCGATCGCCGCCCGTGGAGTAATTCCGCTGCTGGCGGGTGGTGACCAGCCCCACGTCTTCAATCAGCTCCGAAGGGATCTCTCCCAGGAAGCGGCTCGGGATGTTGTGCTGGGTCCGTCCCCAAATGGTGCGCACCCAGGCATGCGAAACGGCCAGGTGGCGCCGAGCGCGGGTGATGCCCACGTAGAAAAGCCGACGCTCCTCTTCCAGCTCCAAGGGTTCCCCGATCGAGCGGAAATGGGGGAAGATTCCGTCCTCAAGACCCACCACGAAGACGGCGGGAAACTCCAGCCCCTTGGCCGTATGCAGCGTCATGAGCGAGACCCGAGTGCCGTCGCCGTCGATCTCGTCAGAGTCAGCGACGAGGGCCACGGTTTCGAGGAAACCGACCACGTCGTCGAATTCACCAGCCACCGAGCCCAGCTCGGCGATGTTCTCAATCCGACCATCGGCCTCGTGCGTGTGCTCGGCCACCAGCTCGGCCATGTATCCGGAACGATCGGCCACCAGTTGGACGAAATCGGCTGGGTTGACCGTCGAGACCAGAGGCCGCAGCTCGGCCAGGGTTTTGGACAGCTGCTGCGCACCTTTCAGCGCCTTGGCTGACAAACCGGCTTCTTCAGCTCGGTCAATGGCCTCGGCGAATGACACCCGCTCGGTCTGGGCCCAGGCCGCCAGGCGGGCCACCGAAGTATCGCCGATCCCTCGCTTGGGCACATTCACAATGCGCCGGGCCGATACCTCGTCGTCCGGGTTAGCCAGCACCCGCACGTAGGCCAGGATGTCTTTGACTTCCTTGCGGTCGTAGAACTTGGCCCCGCCGACCACCTTGTATGGGATGCCGGTGAAGATGAACGAGTCCTCCAGCGCCCGGCTCTGCGCGTTGGTGCGATAGAAGATCGCCACGTCCCCCCAGGACAACGATTCGGCCGCTCGCAGACGCAGGATCTCTCCGGAAATCCACGATGCCTCGTCCCGTTCGTCTTCGGCCCGGTAGCGCCGCACCGGATCACCGGCGTCGCCCACGGTGAACAGCTGCTTGGGGGGGCGGCCCAGGTTGTTGGCGATTACCGCGTTGGCCGCGCTCAGAATGTTCTGGGTGGAACGGAAGTTCTGTTCCAAGACAATGGTGGTCGCATGGGGGAAGGCCTGCTCGAATTCCAAGATGTTGCGGATGTCGGCTCCACGCCATTTGTAGACGGACTGGTCGGAATCGCCCACCACGCAGACGTTGCCGTGCGCCTGAGCGATGAGTTTCACGATCTCGTTTTGGGCCCGGTTGGTGTCTTGGAATTCGTCGACCAGCACGTGCCGGAAGCGCTCCTGGTAGGCCTCCCTGACATCGTCGCAGGCCTGCAGCAGGTTGGCGGTCACCATCAGTAGGTCATCGAAGTCCAGTGCATTGGCGGCCAACAGACGCTGTTGGTATTCCACGTACACGTCGGCGATGCGCCGACGGAAAGGGTCCGGCTCGGATCGAGCCGACTCCCGGAACGTCTCGAAGTCGATGAGTTCGGACTTGGCCTGGCCGATGACGGCGGCGACGGAGCGAGAAGGAAGGCGCTTCGTATCGAGACCAAACTCGGCGATGATCATCTCGATCAGCCGACGGGAGTCGGTGTCGTCGTACACCGTGAACTGCGACCGGTAGCCCAGCCGGTCGGCGTGCGAGCGCAAAATACGCAGACAAGACGAATGGAACGTCGACACCCACATCTTTTCTCCGGCTGGCCCGATCAGGTCGGCCACCCGGCTTCTCATCTCACCCGCCGCTTTGTTGGTGAAGGTGATAGCCAGTACGCCCCAGGTCGGCGCGTCGCCGGTGGCCAACAGGTGAGCGATGCGGCGTGTCAGCACCCGCGTCTTGCCCGAACCCGCTCCGGCCACCACCAGCAGCGGACCACCTCGGTGCTCGACGGCGGCGCGCTGGGGCAGCGTCAGGTCGTCAACCAGCGAGGCAGGGCTGAGGTCGAGGGCGCCGCCGAATCCCGGGAGGGTCATTCCCACTCAATGGTGCCGGGCGGTTTCGATGTCACATCGAGCGCCACCCGGTTAACTCCCTCGACCTCGTTGATGATGCGCGAGGCGATGCGCTCCACCAGGTCGTAGGGCAGTCGAGCCCAGTCCGCCGTCATGGCGTCGTCACTGGTGACGGCCCGGATGACGATGGGATAGGCGTACGTGCGGCCGTCGCCCATGACGCCGACGGTGCGCACGGCCGGCATGACGGCAAAGCTCTGCCACAGTTCCCGGTACAGGCCGGCCCGGCGGATTTCTTCGACCACCACGGCGTCGGCGTTGCGCAGAATCTCGGCCCGCTCCGGCGTGACCTCACCGATGATGCGCACGCCCAAGCCCGGTCCGGGGAAGGGCTGGCGCCAGACGATCTCGTGGGGCAAGCCCAACTCCTCGCCCACCGCCCGCACCTCGTCCTTGAAGAGCAGGCGCAAGGGCTCGACCAGGTCGAAGGCCAGGTCGTCGGGGAGACCACCCACGTTGTGGTGCGACTTGATGTTGGCCGCGGTGTCGCTGCCCGACTCAATGACGTCGGGATACAGCGTGCCTTGCACCAGGAACTTCGGCCCGGCCTCTCCTTCATCCTCCAACGCGCCGTCTCCCGCTCCCAAGTCACGGGCCACTTCCTCGAAGATGCGGATGAAGAGCTCGCCGATGATCTTGCGCTTGCGCTCGGGATCGGTCACCCCGGCCAGCGCTGCAAAGTAACGGTCGGCCGCCTTGACATGGATGAGGTCAATTTTGAACTGGCGTCGGAAGGTGTCCTCCACCTGGTCCGCTTCGCCCGAGCGCATGAGTCCGGTGTCCACGAAGACACAGGTGAGCTGATCGCCGATGGCCTTATGGACCAGCGCCGCCGCCACCGCCGAGTCCACACCGCCGCTGAGTGCGCACAACACCCGGTCCTTACCCACTTGCGCCTGCACCGCGGCCACCTGTTGCTCAATAATGGAGACATTCGTCCATGACGGCAGGCACCCACAGACGTCGATCAGGAAATGCTCGAATACTTCACTGCCTCGCTCGGTGTGGACCACCTCGGGGTGGAATTGCACGGCAAAGAGCTTGCGCTCGGGATTGTGCATGGCCGCCACCGGGGCATCGGTCGAGGTGGCAGTGGCCACAAAGCCCTCGGGGGGAGCAGTGATGGCATCACCGTGGCTCATCCAAACCTGCGACGTCGCCGGCCAATCCGGGCAAAGCGGCGAACTGCCCGTCAACGACAACTCGGTACGGCCGTACTCACCCCGGCCGGTGTGCGACACGGTGCCACCAAGCTGCAGCGCAATGAGTTGTGCGCCGTAGCAGAGGCCCAAAATGGGGATGCCCAATTCGTAGACGCCGGGGTCGATGGTGGGGGCCGGCGTCTCGTACACGGACTTGGGCCCGCCCGAAAAGATGATGCCCTTGGGATTGCGGGCCTTGATCTCCTCGACGCTGATGGTGGAAGCGACGATCTCGGAGTAGACGTGCTGCTCGCGTACTCGGCGGGCAATCAGGCGGGCGTACTGAGCCCCGAAGTCAACGACGAGGACGGTCTCCGTCACCGGTCCCGATTCAAAAAGGCCCGGATGGCGTGCGGTCGGGTCAATGGCCCATACCCACACCCTGCGACCGCTGGAAGAACTTCCCTTCGGTCTGCAGCGAGGGGGCGACCATGACCTCGGCCTTTTGGAATTCCTTCACCGTCTCGTAGCCACAGGTGGCCATGGCGGTGCGCAGGGCGCCGAACAAGTTCATTCGGCCGTCGTTCTCATGAGCGGGGCCAAGCAGGATCTCCCGCAGGCTGCCCCGGACTGCGGTGCGGACACGGGCGCCACGAGGAAGGGTCGGGTGGAACGTCGCCATGCCCCAGTGGAAACCGCGGGCCGGGGCCTCGAAGGCCGACGAAAGTGGCGAACCGATCATGACGGCGTCGGCGCCACAGGCAATGGCCTTAGCCACATCGCCGCCCTTGGACATGCCGCCGTCGGCAATCACATGGACATAGACGCCAGTCTCATCCAGGTGACGCATGCGGGCGCCGGCGACGTCAGCGATGGCGGTGGCCTGCGGCACGCCGATGCCGAGCACCCCACGCGAGGTACAGGCATTGCCAGGTCCAATACCAACCAGGACACCAACAGCGCCGGTACGCATGAGGTGCAGTCCGGCTTGGTAAGAAGCACAGCCACCCACAATGACCGGGATGTCGAACTCACGAATGAACTTCTTGAGGTTCAGTGGCTCGGCCGTCTTCGAAACGTGCTCAGCCGACACCACGGTGCCCTGAATGACCAGTATGTCGAGCTCGGCATCCAAGCAGGCTTTGGCGAACTCCTGCGTCTTCTGCGGCGTAACAGAGGCTGCGGTCGTGATCCCGCCTGCCTTCATTTCCTTAATGCGAGCGGTCACCAGCTCCGGGATGATCGGTTCCTGGTACATCTGCTGCATACGGGCCGTGGCCTTGTCGTCGTCCAGCTCGCGGATCTCGTCGAACAGCGGCATGGGGTCCTCGTAGCGAGTCCACAGACCCTCGAGGTTCAGGACGCCGAGCCCACCGAGCTTGCCTAGCTCGATCGCAGTAGTCGGGCTGATCACGCCGTCCATGGCGGAGCCCAGCATGGGCAGTTCGAATTGATAGGCGTCGATCTGCCACGAGATGTCGACGTCCTCCGGATCGCGGGTGCGCCGACTGGGCACGATGGCGATGTCGTCAAAGCCGTAGGCCTGCCGACCGGATTTGAAAATGCCGATCTCGATCTCTGCCATGTGTTCGCCCTCCGGCATTCGATGGGGCCGGTACGGCTCACGGTCCACACCGGCATGTCAAAAGCGAACGCCGGGCCGACACGCCGACGATCCTTCACTTTACTCGGTGGGACTGTCCGTCCCGACCAACTTGCCGGCCTTTTTCGAGGGGACCAGGCCCTTCTCACTCTACGCGGCTGCGTGTCCGCTGGTGATGCCAAACTCCGACCGTGACAGTGGCGGAAACCGTGGCCCGGGGCATGCGCACCCTTCTCACGCGGCGTGAAGAGGAACTGGCCAATGGCGCCAACGCCGTGGGCTGGAAGATCGGACTCAATGGGACCGATGTGCAACAGCTCTTTGGCCTGGACGGGCCGGTGGTGGGCTACCTGCTGTCCACCACTGAGCTCACCTCGGGCCGGCCAATCCGGGTGCGCGAATGGGCCAAGCCCGCGCTTGAGGTCGAGATTGCCATCCGGGTCGGTGCCGACGGCAAGGTGGCCGGGATCGCACCGGCGCTGGAGCTAGTGGATCTGGGCGACTTCTTCGACGACATCGGCCAGATCCTGTCTTCCAACATCTGCCACCGGGGTGTGGTGTTCGGCGAGGAAACCAGCGGCCACCTGAACGGACTGGTCGCAGACCTAGAGGTGCAGGTCACATCGAGCAAAGGCGAGATCAGAGCTGTGGGCATCTTGGCCGAGGCACCCTCGGTCACGGTCGAGACAGTTCGCCGTTTTCTCGAGGCACACGGCGCCACGCTTTCGCCGGGCGATCGCATCATTGCTGGCTCCATCATCACGCCGCTGCCCATTGCGCCGGGTGAGGACGTCGCGGTGACCTTTGGACCCCTCGGGTCGCTGACCGCCCACTTCAATTAAGCGGTTCAGATCGACGTTTGCTCCATCACTTTCACTCGGAGGGCACCAACACGATGCTCAGCAATTCGTGAATCATGCGTGCCGTGGCACCCCAGATCATTTCGCCTTCGACCTCGAAGAACCACACCGCAAATGAGTTGTCCAGGCTGCCGGGAATCACTCGTCCGGGGATCGACCAACACTCCTCGTGAAAGATGGACGGATCAGCCAAGTCGCGAAGTGACACGTCGAAGACCCGCTCCACTTCGGCAGGGCTGGCCACCACTCGAGGCCGCTCAGACACCGTGGCCACCACCGGCATGATGAGCGATCCCGATACGAGGGTCAGCACCGGGTGGATCCATCCCACCACCGACACGTCGGCCGGGTTCAGGGCCACTTCCTCGTTGGCCTCGCGCAGGGCAGCCGCCGTCGGTGTCTCACCACGATCGAGCCGACCACCGGGAAAACTCACTTCACCCCGATGGGCCCGCAGCGACGACGACCGGCGAGTGAAAAGGAGTCGCGCCTCTCCGTTCTCTTCGAACAGCAGTGCCAACACGGCCGAGTTGATGAAGCGAACGTCAGGGAGTGCGGTCTCATTGATCAAGATCGACGGACCCAGCACCTGATCGGCCCCAATGTCGGCGGGCACAGGACCCGCCTGGCCCAGCGAGTCCAGAGCCGCCACCACCCGGCCCACGGTGATGGGTGAATCAACCGCCTTCATTGCCGAGGGCAGCGACCAGGGCGCCGGATCACCGGGCCGCCAGTTGGGCGGTCGCGGAATCACCTGGGGCGGAACGGGACGGGACACGCCGGCCACGTTATGAGATCGGCCACTCGCTCCGAGCGACGGCACCGGGTCAGCCCTCTGCGGCCACCGCCTGTTGCAGCTCGGTCATGGTGAACAGTGACCGCAGCGCTACTCCGGATTGGGCCAACAACTCGACACCGCCGGATTCCCGGTCGATCACGCACAGGGCGTCCGTGATCACGGCACCAGCGGCTCGTAGGTCATCGGTCGAGAGCACAATCTGGCCGCCGGTGGTCACGACATCCTCCACCACCAGCAGACGCAGGCCTCTGAGGTCCCCGCCCTCACAGATGCGCTCGGTGCCGTACTTCTTGGCTTCCTTTCGAATGAAGAACAGTGGCAGTCCAGTCTGCAAAGAGAGAGCGGTGGCAATGGGAACGCCACCCAACTCCAGGCCCGCCAACCCCTCCGTCCCCTCTGGGATCTGTCCTGCGGCCAACTCGGCGATCTCGGACAGCAGCGCTGGATCGGACTCGAAGCGGTACTTGTCAAAGTACTCGCTCGCCACCCGGCCCGAGCGCAGCGTGAAGCTGCCCTCGAGGTGGGAGGCCGTATAGATCCGCTGAGCCAGGCCCATCCGACCATTGTGACCAGGTTGCCGGCCGCGGACGGCGCAACCAGTACTTCCGGTGACGTGAGGGTGAACCCACGGGGCGGTGCCTCACCCGGGACAGCACGATGGCCGGGTCCGAAGACCCGGCCATCGCCAGACAACCTGCCGTCTCAAGGAGACGGAGTTACATCATTCCGCCCATGCCACCCATACCGCCCATGCCACCCATGGCGGCAGCGGCTGCAGCAGCGTCGCCGGCCTTTTCGGGCTTGTCGGCAACGAGGGCCTCGGTGGTCAGCAGCAGCGCAGCGATGGACGCCGCGTTCTGCAGAGCCGAACGGGTCACCTTGGCGGGGTCGATGATGCCGGCCTTCACCAGGTCCTCGATCTCGCCCGTGGCGGCGTTGAGACCGTGGGCTCCCTTGGCATTCTCAACGGCACTGACCATGACCGCACCTTCGTAGCCGGCGTTGGCGGCAATGCAGCGCAACGGGGCCTCGAGGGCTCGGGCCACAATGTTGGCGCCGGTTGCCTCGTCACCCTCCAGGGTGGCAGCCAGTTCCAACACGGCCTTGCGTGAGCGCAGGAGCGCAGTACCGCCACCGGCCACAATGCCTTCTTCCACCGCAGCGCGAGTGGCAGATAGAGCGTCCTCAATGCGGTGCTTCTTTTCCTTGAGCTCGACTTCGGTAGCTGCGCCAACCTTGACGACGGCCACGCCGCCGGCCAGCTTGGCCAAGCGCTCTTGCAGCTTCTCGCGGTCCCAGTCGGAGTCCGTGTCGTCAATGGCGCGCTTGATCTGCGCCACGCGACCCTTGACGTCCTCGGAGCTACCGGCACCCTCCACAATGGTGGTGTCGTCCTTGGTCACGATGACCCGGCGGGCCGAACCCAGCAGGTCGATGGTGGCGGACTCGAGCTTGAGGCCGATCTCTTCGCTGATGACCTGAGCGCCAGTGAGGACGGCCATGTCCTGCAGCATCTCCTTGCGGCGCTCACCGAAACCGGGGGCCTTGACGGCCACTGAGGTGAACGTGCCACGGATTTTGTTGACCACCAGGGTGGCCAGTGCCTCTCCGTCGACATCCTCGGCGATGATCAGCAGCGGCTTGCCGGTCTGCATGACCTTCTCGAGCACCGGCACGAGGTCATGCACGGCGCTGACCTTGGAGTTGTAAAAGAGGATGACCGGGTCGTCCAGCACTGCTTCCTGGCGCTCGGCATCGGTCACGAAGTACGGGGAGAGGTAGCCCTTGTCGAACTGCATACCCTCGGTGAGCTCGAGCTCGATGCCGAAGGTGTTGGACTCCTCGACCGTGACGGTGCCGTCCTTACCCACCTTGTCGATGGCCTCGGCCAGCACGTCGCCGATGGACGGGTCGGCCGCCGATATGGATGCCACCTGGGCGATCTCGATCTTGCCGCCGACTTCCTTGGACTGCTTGGCCAGTGACTCGACGGCAGCCTTGACCGCCTTCTCAATACCCTTCTTCAACCCAGTGGGGCTGGCACCAGCGGCCACGTTGCGCAGGCCTTCGGTGATCAGGGCCTGAGCCAGGACGGTCGCCGTCGTGGTGCCGTCACCGGCTACGTCGTTCGTCTTGGTGGCGACTTCCTTGACCAGCTGGGCGCCCATGTTCTCGAACGGGTCGTCCAATTCGACTTCCCGGGCGATGGACACACCATCGTTGGTGATGGTGGGGGCACCGAACTTCTTTTCGATGACGACGTTGCGGCCTTTCGGTCCCAACGTCACCTTTACCGTGTCGGCCAGCTTGTTGACGCCGGCCTCCAGCCCACGGCGGGCTGATTCATCAAACTTCAGGATCTTGGGCATGGTTGTGTGGAACTCCTCTCGAGTTCTATTGCTCCGTGAAATGCGAAATGTGTCGAACAGCGCAGGGCAGGCCGGGTTACCCCGGCCTTACGCCCTGCGAGGAGTCACTAGGCCAGCTTGGCCAGCACGTCCCGGCTGGAGAGGATGAGCAGGTCCTCGCCCTCGACAGTGATCTCGGTGCCTCCGTACTTGGAGTAGACGACCGTGTCGCCCACGACGACGTCGACAGGGATCAGTTCTCCAGAGTCCTCGCCACGGCGACCAGGGCCGACGGCCAGGACTTCGCCCTGCTGAGGCTTCTCTTTTGCTGTGTCTGGGATCACCAGGCCGGACGCGGTGGTCTCTTCAGACTCGCCGGGCCGGACGACGATCCGGTCTTCGAGCGGGTGCAGCTTCATCTGAACGGGCCTCCTTGGCACTCGTTAGCACTCTCGGGTTGAGAGTGCCAAAGATAGCGGTCGCCGCCACGCTCGGCAAGGGCGTCTCTATCCACCCCGCCGACTGCTGGGCCAATTGCCATTCGAAGGGGGCACCAATAGGCGTCATTGGACCTCCATCAGTACGCTCCCTCAGCACGCGGGCCCGGCCGGGCCACTGAAGCTCGAAGGGGACCACATATGGCGCCAGTGCGCAGACCCACTCCGACTGCACCGGGCGCAACTCGGCGTGCACCCACGCCCCGATCTCGAACCGGCACCTCGACGGCCGGTTCAGCGGCACGAAGAGCCCCCAGAGCCGTGCGCATGCGGACCCATATCGGGGGCGCCTCGTCGCCGGGCTCAGCCGTGGTGATTACCGGCGGAGGCTCGGGCATCGGACTGGCCTGTGCGCTGGCGTTGGCCGAAGCTGGGCGGGCGGTGGCGATCTGGGACCGCGACGGAACGGCGGCGCGCCGGGTGGCCCGGCGTTGCATTGATGAGTTCGGCGTGCGGGCGGTGGGCGTAAAGCTCGATGTGACCAAGACCGTCACGCTGAAGGCTGCTGTCAAACGATCCCGGAACGAACTAGGACCCATTGGTGGACTGGTGCACGCCGCCGGCATCGGTGGCGCAGCGCCGGTCACCATGATTGACGACGAGGCCTGGGACGCCGTGCTCGACGTCAACCTGCGTGCGGCCGCCACCCTCACCAAGGAGCTGCATGCGTCGCTGCTCGAGGCCAATCCGGGGTCGGCCATCGTCTACATCTCGTCCATCGAAGCGAACGTGGGCAGCCCATTCCTGGCCGCCTATTGCGCCTCCAAAGCCGGACTGCTCGGGCTCACTCGCTCGGCTTGCTCGGTCCTTGGGCCCGACGGCATCCGAGTCAACTCGGTGTGCCCCGGCGCCGTGGATACGCCGCTGCTTGCGCCGTTGTTGGCCATGCCCGGTGCCCGGGAGCATCTCGAGGCGCGCACGCCACTAGGCCGTTTGGCCCAGCCCGAAGACATCGCCTCCGTGGTGCGTTTCCTGCTCTCCGACGACGCCGCCTACATCAGCGGGACGAGCGTCACCGTCGACGGGGGCATGACCGCGGTGGGTTCGGTCTGATGACCATCAATGAACAGGTCACCGATCCCGACCGCTGGTGGCGCGGCGGCGTCTTTTACCAGATCTATCCCCGGTCCTACATGGACGCCAACGGTGACGGGGCCGGCGATCTGCCCGGCATCATCTCGAAGCTCGACTACCTGGCCGCGCTCGGCATCACCGGTATTTGGCTGTCCCCCGTCACCGTGTCGCCCAACCGCGACTGGGGCTACGACGTTTCGAATTATTGCGACATTGATCCCGACTTCGGCACCCTCGACGACCTGGACATGTTGGTGGCCGAAGGAGCAAAGTGCGGCATCCGGATATTGCTGGACCTGGTGCCCAATCACACCAGTGACCAACATCCATGGTTCGTCGACGCCAGTACCGGCCCGGACGCGGACCATCGCGACTGGTACGTCTGGTCCGATCCCAAGCCCGACGGCAGCCCACCCAATAACTGGGTCAGCATCTTCGGCGGATCGGCTTGGGAGATGGACGAAGCCAGCGGCCAATATTTCCTGCATAACTTCGAGGCCCAGCAGCCGGATTTGAACTGGTGGAACGATGGCGTGCGCGGCGCTTTCGAGGACATCGTGCGCTTCTGGTGGGATCGAGGCGTGGCCGGTTTCCGCATCGATGTGTGCAACATGATGATCAAGGACGCCGAGCTACGTGACAACCCGCCGGCCACCAAGGACGACCCGATCGACCAGCAGCTGATGGGTGTGAAGGCGGTGTACAACAGCGATCGTCCCGAAGCGCACGACATCTTGAAGAGTTGGCGCACCATTTCCGAGTCCTACGAGACACCCCGGCTCCTCATCGGCGAGACCAACGTGGAGCACCTGCCGGCGCTTATGCAGTTCTACGGCAACGGGCGCAACGAGCTTCACGGCGGATTCAACTTTGTCTTCCTCAATGCCGAGCTGAATGCGTTGGCCATGCGCACCATCGTCGAGGAAGTCGAGTCCATCCTTCCCGATGGAGCATGGCCGATCTGGACCGGCTCCAACCACGACGTCTCCCGCCTCGCCACCCGATGGGCCGGCGGTGACCCGGCCAAGGTGCGCTGCGCTCTCTTGCTGCTGCTCACTTTGCGCGGCACGCCATTCCTCTACATGGGTGATGAGATTGGGTTGACGGACGGCCCGATCGAGCAGAGTGACCTGCACGACGCAGTGGGCATCCGATTCTGGCCCTATTACAAGGGGCGCGATCCCGAACGAACACCCATGCCGTGGGCCAACGTCAAGAACGGTGGCTTCGCTCGTGCCGGTGTGACGACATGGCTGCCCATGACCGATCCCGCTGAATGCAACGTGGCCGACCAGGAATCCGATCCTGACTCCATCCTGGCCTTCACTCGGCGAGCTATCGCAGAGCGCACCAGCAACGAGGACTTGGCTGTTGGCACCTATCGCTCGCTGCCTTCCCCTGACCAATGCTGGGTCTTCGCTCGAGGCGAGCACTCGGTGGTGGCGCTCAACATGAGTGACGCACCGTGCCAGGTCGATGCGGCCACAGGCACCATTGCGGTAGCCACGGATAGAGCGGTCGAGGGAACAACCTGCCAGGGCGCAATCACAATGGCGCCGTGGAGCGGCATCGTCATCAGATCGTGACGCCACGTCGGTTCATCCTGTGCACCACGCCGGCGCAGGGACACACGGCTCCGCTGCTCTCGGTGGCCCGGCAACTAGTAGCTGACGGACATGAAGTCGTGTTCTTCACCACTGAGCATTACCGAGCCAAGGTGGAAGCTACCGGCGCTCGTCTGGCCCCGTTCGCCCCGGAATACGACGCCCACGACCTCATGGTCGCCAATCCCGAGCGTGAAGCGGCAAACAAACGAGGCACCCGAGGGGTCAAGGACGACTTACGGCGAATCTTTGTGGGCCCGCTCACCGGGCAGTATGGCGGGCTGGCCCACATCATGACGACGTTCCCGGCCGATGTGATCGTGGTGGACACCATGTTCTTTGGCGCCTTGCCCTACGCCCTCGGTGACCGGGCCGATAGACCGGCACTGGCCTGCATCGGTGTCATGCCATTGGCGGTGTCCAGCCGTGATGCCGCTCCATTTGGCACCGCCATGCAGCCGGGTCAGGGTCCGGTCTCGCGCACCCGCAATCGACTCCTCAACGCAATAGCCGGGCACGTCGTGTTGGGTGACATCAATCGTCTGGCCAATAATTGTCTCGCCGCCTGCGGATCGCCTCCGTTCAGCGGCTCCGTAATGGACCTGCAACCCAATGTGGTGGATGCCTATCTGCAGGCCGGGGCCGCATCATTCGAATACCCGCGATCTGACCTTCGCAGCACCGTGGAATTCGTGGGTCCGGTCTTGGACCCACCGTCGTCGGCCTTTGACCCACCCACGTGGTGGGGCGAACTGACAGGACCCAAGCCAGTCGTCCACGTCACTCAGGGCACCCTCGACAATGCCGACCTGGGCCGGCTCCTCCTGCCCACAGTCCAAGCACTGAACCACCTCGATGTACTGGTAGTGGCCACCACTGGGGGTCCCGATCCAGAAGCACTTCGCCACGACCTCCCGACCAACGCACGGGTCGAGCGATTCATCCCGCACCACCTGCTCTTGCCGCACGTCAACGTGATGGTCACCAACGGCGGCTACGGCGGGGTGCAGCAAGCACTGGCCAATGGCGTCCCACTGGTGATGGCCGGCGACAGTGAGGACAAGCCCGAGGTGGCGGCCCGCGTGCAATGGGCCGGCGTGGGCGTCAACCTCCACACCAGCACACCGTCGCCGGCCAAGATCGCCAAAGCGGTCACGCGCATCCTGGCCGACCGGAGCTACGCCACAAGGGCCAGGGTCATTCAGGACGAGATCGCCAGCAGCACCCCGGTCCAGACCATCACACGCAAGCTGGTCGCCATGGCTGATGCCCGGCGCCCCTCAACCAATTGACGCGCTCGCAATTGACGCACTCGCCACTCAGCGATTGACCGCTGACATGTCGGGGTACCGGTCGCCGTGCACGGACACGCCATCAAGTTGAAGAAGATCGGCTTCGCTGAGCTCGACACCCAGGGAACCCAGGTTGTCCTCGAGATACGCCCTGCGCTTGGTGCCGGGAATCGGAGCCACATCATCGCCTTGCGCATGCACCCAGGCCAGCGCCACTTGAGCCGCCGTGCAGCCCTTGGCTGCAGCCAGCGCATCAATAAGCTCCACGATGGCCACGTTGTTTTCGAGATTGTCGCCCTGAAAGCGAGGGTTGACACGGCGAAAGTCGTTCGCATCGAGTGCATCCACCGTTCGGAGGGTCCCCGTCAGAAAGCCTCGGCCGAGCGGACTGTAGGGAACAAATCCGATCCCCAACTCGCGCAACGTCGGCAAGATCTCGACTTCGGGATCTCGCGACCAGATTGAGTATTCGGTTTGCAGAGCGGAAATCGGATGCACCGCGTGGGCTCGTCGAATCGTGGCCGGCGCCGCTTCGGACAAGCCGAGGTAGCGAACCTTGCCTTCCGAAACCAACTCGGCCATAGCGCCCACGGTCTCCTCGATTGGCGTATCGGGATCGACGCGATGCTGGTAGTACAGGTCGATGTAATCGGTACCGAGCCGCTGCAGCGAGCCTTCGCACGCCGACTTCACGTACTCGGGACGCCCGCTGATCGAGCGCTTCGTCGGATCATTCAGATCACGCACAATCCCGAACTTGGTCGCCACCACCGCTTCGGACCGCTTGGTTCCAAGCGCCTGCCCCAGCAGGACCTCGTTCTTGTGCGGCCCGTACATGTCGGCCGTGTCGAAAAAGGTGAGACCCAGTTCCAATGCGCGGCGAATGGTGGCGGTGGATTCGGTGTCATCGGTGGCGCCGTAGAAGTCCGACATGCCCATGCATCCGAGCCCCTGACGGGAAACGGTCAGCCCCTGACTGCCCAGCGAGATGTAGTCCATGTCTGTCGACCCTATCTGGACCGGCAGGGACGACTGCGCTGCGGTGGGTCTGCCTACGGGCGCTGAGTAGACGCCACCAGCTCGTCCAGCCGCTCGCGGTATTCGTCCGAATCGATGTCGTACGCCCACATGACTAGCGCGTCCTCACCGGTGCGTTGGTAGTAGTTCTTGCGCACCCCGACGGGGGCGAAACCGAAGCGGCGGTAGAGCGACTGGGCCGCTTCGTTCCCGGCCGCGACCTCCAGCGAGAGATGTTTGACTCCGGTGGGCAACAGCATCCCGATGCCGTCGACGAGCAACGTGGTGGCCACGCCGTGACGGCGAAACTGCTCGGCTGTCGCAATGGTGGTCACATGAGCCTCGTCGTCGACCATCATGAAGCCGATATAGCCGGCCAGCTGGTCCCCGGCCCAGGCTGATCGGTACAACCGACCATTTCGTAAGGCCAACTCCGAATTGAAGACATTCGCACTCCACGGCTCCGGAAACACAGCCGCCTCGATTGGCAGCACGAAACGCAGATCTCGGCGCTTCATCTTCTCCACTCGCAGGTCCACGGATCGTTCCCTATGAAGGCGTGATCTGGGCGAAATTACTCACCGCGTCAGCGTCCCTCATGTAGAGAGGAACGACGTCGGCAGGCACAACCGGCGATATACCGGATTTCAGTTGTTCCACTGCCATTTGCAAGAGCGACAGCGGCGGCGGGAAGGTCAATCCCTCGCTGAACGTGGAGAGGCCGGGCACAGTGGCCAGCACCTCCCGATACCGCTTGGCACCATCACCCACGCCGAGCACCGGCTCTCCGGCCAACGATCCCAGGGTGGCGACAAGGGCATCGGGCGCGAAGAGCCCTGCTGCAATGACGTCGTCCCCGTGACGAGCGTCACCCATTCTCCGGACGACTGCGAACACCTCACCCCGCCGTGCATCAACCGCGGCCAGCACGAGACCCCGGTGCCCGATCTGCCCGGCGCCGTGCAGCAAGACGTCGAGACTGGAAAGTCCGACCACACCGATGTTCCGAGCTAAGGCCAGCCCCTTGGCCGCTGCCACTCCCACCCGGAGCCCGGTAAAGAGACCCGGGCCGAGATCAACGGCCACGACGTCAAGGTCGCTGACAGAAAGACCCACCTGCTCGAGGAGATGGGCCAGCGCAGGCGTCAGCGATTCCACATGGCGGCGGCGTCCGGTCAACGCGAACTCAGCCTCCACACCTTCGGTCGTTCGCACGGCCACACCCACCGTCTCAGTTGCTGTCTCGATGGCCACGATGTTTATGGCACCACTCTTGATGGCGTCGTTGTTCATGGAGTGACCACCGACGCCACATCCGAAAGCGCTCCGGCCAGTTCCCGGCCACGTTGCGCCCACGTCCCCTTACCCACCAGGGTGATGACGCGCTGCTCCGTACTCGCCGACACATCATCAGGCACTGTCAGCGTCACCTCCAGCACATCGTGCCCGAGCACTGGGGCCGCCATATCGCCCCACTCCACTAGGGCGACAGCTCGCTCTTCCACCAGCTCGGCCAGTGCGAGGTCTGCCACCTCATCAAGTGAACCAGTGCGATAGACGTCGGCGTGGATCAGCGTCTCGATGGAACCGGGCGCCGTACAACGATATTGCCGCACGAGGGCAAAGGTGGGACTCGTCACCGGACCCTCGACGCCGAGTCCCGCAGCAAAGCCCTGAGCGAAGGCTGTCTTGCCCGCGCCCAATTCGCCGATCAAAAGCACGACGTCCCCCGACCGGCACACCGAGGCCATCCGTGCCCCTACTCGCCTGGTCGCCTCCGGACTGTCGGAACCGACGCAAATGGGCCACGTCATCGGCTCTGCATCTTCATGACCCCGACCCTGCCATCAATCGCTTGGCGCGCACCATGTCGGCCCGCATTTCGGCCAACGCCTCACCTCCGGCGCGCAAGGCATAGGCCGGGTGATACGTCGGCACCAAATGGCCACCGCCATAGGAGAAGACGTTGCCTCGCAGCTGGCCGATTCCAGTCGTGGTATCAAGCAATAAGCGGGCGGCAAAGTTTCCGAGCGTGAGGATCACCGCCGGAGCGATGAGCGCGATCTGCTCCTCCAAGTAGGGGCGGCAGGACTCGATCTCAATCGGCTCGGGATTTCGGTTGTTGGGCGGCCGGCACTTCACCACGTTGGCGATGTAGCACTGGTCCCGGGTGAGCCCGAGTTCTTCCCACATCAGTCGATCCAGCAACTTGCCGGAGCGACCGACGAAGGGCTCGCCGGCCAGGTCCTCCTCACGTCCGGGGCCTTCACCGACGAACAGCAGCTCAGCGTTGGGATCACCCACACCAAAGACCACCTGGGTGCGCCCGTCAGCCAACGGGCACTTGGTGCACCCGAGGGTGAGGTCGCGCAACTGTGCCAGCGTCCGAGAGGACTTGGCCACCGTTCAGCGCTCCGATGCGTTGCTCGAGCTGGCTGCCAGCTCCGCCTCACCCACAATGAGGCGAGGTACCCGAGGTCCGATGCCGCAGAGCACCTCGTAGCTGATGGTGCCGAGCATGGAGGCCCACTCGTCTGCCGTGATGTCCTCGTCACCCTGCTTCCCGAGCAGGACCACTTCATCGCCAATGGCAACATGGGCATCGGGCCCGCAATCCACCATGATCTGGTCCATCGTCACCGCGCCGGCCAGTGGGCAGCGCCGCCCGCCGATGAGGACGCTGTACCCCTGGTTGAACAGTCCCCGAGGTACACCGTCGGCGTACCCGATGGGCACGGTGGCTACCACTGACGAATTCGGTAACGGGCGGAGCCGTCCGTATGACGGGCGCTCCCCCGCGGACAACGTGCGGGTGGACACCACTCGAGCCTTGAGCGACATGGCCGGTCGCAGCGGCGTACCCGCACCAGACGCCCCAAAAGCACTAGCCACCGCCGAACCGGGCAGGTAGCCATAGAGGCCGAGGCCGCAGCGCACCATGTGATAACGAGCCGATGGAAAGGCGATAGCGCCGGCAGTATTGGCGGCATGGAGCACCTCGGACGCAATGCCGGCCTCCGCCAACTCGGCCACCAATCTGTCGAAGGTCGCCAGTTGGTCCAGGGTGAAAGAGCGATCCTCTTCATTCTCCCCATCGGCGACGGATAAGTGGGTCCACAGCCCCTCGAGCACTAAAGACGGCTCCTTCACCACGGCTCGGGCCAGGTCCGGCACGTCGCCCGGCTGCGCACCAACACGATGCATGCCCGTGTCCACCTTGATGTGCACGCGCTTGCGCTTCCCAACGTCGTGCGAGGACTGGGCGAAATGCTCAATTCCTTCGGGCGTGTACAGCGTGGGCGTCAAGCGATGCTCGAGTACGGCCTCGACCGCACTCGCGCTGCATTCGCTTAACAGGAGGATGGGACCGTTTACCCCGTGCTGGCGCAGTTCGATCCCCTCGTCGACCAGGGCGACGGCCAGGCCGATGGCTCCTCCCGCTAGAGCCGCTTTGGCCACCGCTGGACCACCGTGCCCGTAGCCGTGGGCCTTCACCACGGCGCACAGCTGCGCCGGCGCCACCAGTGCAGACAGCACTTTCGCATTGTGAGCAATGGCGGTGACATCGATCTCGGCCCAGGCCGGGCGAGAACGCCCCTGGGCCATGGTCACGGCCGCGCTGGTGTGAGGCGGCGTCGGTGCCACTGACTGCCAGCGCATGCCGTCGCGCAATCGTTTGCGTTCGCCTTCAGCCATGGGCGCCGTTCGTATGCAACACCCTGGCCACCAACGGGGGGAGGTCACCGGCCACAAGGCCAGGTGCAGCCAGCGAGGCGGCTCGGCCGTGCACATGCGCCCCCAACGCCGCGGCCACGTGGGCCGGCACTTCCCGGGCCAGCAGGGCACCAATGATGCCGGAGAGCACGTCACCAGTTCCGGCCGTGGCCAGTGCCGGCGAACCTGATGTCGACAACAGCACGTCGGGAATACTGGATGGGTCGGGGGCGGCCACTGCGGTCAGCGGCCCCTTCAGGAGCACAATGGCACCCAGTTGGTTGGCCATCGCTCGCGCCGCTGCCAAACGGTCGTCTCCAGGCGCCGCTCCCATCAGGCGGGCGTATTCCCCGTCATGGGGCGTGAGCACCGTTGGTGCGACGCGTCGGGATAGCAATTCCCGGGCCGACTGGGTGTAGCCCAGTGCGGTCAGCCCATCGGCGTCGATCACAAGTGGCACAGAGACCCCGGCAATCACAGCGCGGATCTCGGCCCTGGAGGCATCGTCGGTACCCAGGCCCGGACCGACGATCACCGAACGGCACTTGGTCACCGCGGAGAGGAACGCCTCAGACCACTGAGAACCAGGCAGGTGCATGCGCACCACCTCCACCGGCCACGATGCTGCCGGATTGCCGGGCGAACCGAGGCGCACCATGCCCGAGCCAGCTCCCAGCGCGCCGCGTGCGCACAGGACGGCTGAGCCCTCCATACCCGAAGAGCCGGCGGCGATGCCCACGGCAGCCGACCACTTATGACCAGAAGCAAGGCGTTGCGGCACCCAAGCGGCGATATCCGCGTCCTCTACCAATGAGGCGGCGGATCGGTCTACGCCGATGCCGATATCGGCCACCTGCACCACGCCGCAGTGTTGAGGGCCATCGCCCTGAAGGAGGCCGGGCTTAAGAGCGGCGAAGGTCACCGTACGACTGGCGCGTACGGCCGAACCCTGGGCGCGGCCCGTGTCAGCGTCGATCCCCGAGGGGATGTCGATGGCCAGAACTGGCGTGCCGGCTGCGCACCCGGGGGCGTCGAAGGTGCCGTGGAAACCGGTGCCGTAGGCCCCGTCGATCACCAAGTCGCAGGGTGGCAGGGTGCCCGGCAGATCAGTAGCACCGAGCACGGTGACCTTGGCGCCTCGCCGTCCCAACTCAGCCGCCGCCACCAGAGCGTCAGCGCCGTTGCTGCCCTTGCCGGCGACGACGGTGACCCGGGCGCCGTAGACACCGCCAAGCATCTGCAGTGCGGTCTTGGCGACGGCCGTCCCGGCGCGGGCCACCAATGTGTCGTGACTGACCTGCTCGAGTGCTGCGGCATCAGCGGCGCGCATCTCGTCCCGGGTTAGGACGGGTTGCATCGCTGCCGTCGTTCGGCCACCACGAATGCGACGGCTACTTCGCTGGTGTGGGTGAGTGACAGATGGAAGGGACCCGCCTGGCGTTCCTCGGCCAGTGCCAGAGCTGCACCGTGGAGATGCAGTTCGGGCGCTCCGCGACGCGCCCCAGTCACGGGGGCTCGTCGCACCTCGACGTCAGTAAGGGCGAAAGCGCCGAGGCCAACACCAAAGGCCTTCATCACCGCTTCCTTGGCCGCGAACCGGGCCGCCAGACTCTCGGCCGGATCGGGTGCGCGTCCCGCATCCTCGCGCTCGACGAAGGTGAAGTAGCGGGCTGCAAACCCAGGTCGCCGCAGCAGCACCTTGCGAAATCGCGCCACATCCACCGCGTCGACACCTACACCGACGATGGGCGCGTCCACCTGCTGCACCAAGCCGGCGAGGGTACTCACTCGACGGTGACGGTCTTGGCCAGATTGCGGGGGCGATCGACGTCGTGACCGTGCAGCCGAGCCAAGCGATACGCCAGCTGCTGCAGCGGCACCACGCCCACCACAGGCGACAGCAGCGGATCGGTGGGCGGCACCCAAAGCACGTGATCGGCCACGGCCGCCGCCTCGTCGTCGCCGTCGTCGGCCACCAACACCACCGTGGCACCGCGGCTGTGCACTTCGGCAATGTTCGACAGCAGCTTCTCCCACAAACGATTGCGGGTGGCGATGCCGACCACCACGGTGCCGGGCTCGATCAACGCGATGGGGCCATGCTTGAGCTCGCCGGCCGGGTAGCCCTCGGCACGCAGGTAGGCCAGCTCTTTCAGTTTCAGTGCTCCCTCCAGCGCCATGGGGAAGCCAACGTGACGGCCTAGGAAGAAGAAGTCCCGAGCGTCGACCAACTTGCCGGCCACGTCGTCGACGTCCGAGACGCGCTGCAGCGCCTGGGTGACCAAGTCAGGCAATCGATCCATTTCGGCCAAAATCTCGCCGATCTGCGCCGCGTTGAGGGTGCCGTGATGCTGGGCCAACGTCAGGCCCAGGATCTCGAGCGCCACGATCTGTGCCATGTGGCACTTGGTGGAGGCCACACCGATTTCTGGACCGGCCCGGGTATAGAGCACCCCGTCGGCAGCACGGGCCATGGACGAGTCGACCACGTTGGAGACGACCATGACTTTGGCCCCGAGGCGCGAGGCCTCACGCATCGCCTCCGACGTATCGAGCGTCTCACCAGACTGCGAGACGCCAACACAGAGTGTGCGCTCGGTCAACACCGGGTCGCGGTAACGGAACTCACTGGCGATATCGACTTCGGTGGGGAGCTGTACCCAATGCTCAATGGCGTACTTGGCCACCAGGGCGGAGTGGTAGCTGCTGCCGCAGGCCACGATGAACACTTTGTCGATCTGCATCAGATCATCGGCCGTGAGCCGGGTCTCATCGAGCACCAAGTCGCCGCCGGGGCCGCGCCGGTCGAGCAGCGTGTTGGCGACCGCCTGAGGTTGTTCGTGCATCTCCTTGGACATGAAGTCCTCGTAGCCGCCCTTCTGGGCCGCCTCGAGATCCCACGTGATGTGCAATGCCTCGGGTGTCACTGGTTCACCGTCGAGTGTGGTCACGGTGATGACCCCGGGCGTGAGCACGGCCAGCTCGTCGTCACCCAGCGCAAAGAGTTGGCGAGTATGACCGATGAGGGCGGGGATATCGGAGGCCAGAAACGCCGTGCCGTCTTCCAGCCCGAGCACCAGCGGCGTGGAGCGCCGTGCCGCCACAATGGTGTCCGGCTCATCAGCGTGGACCACGGCGATGGAAAAGGCCCCCCGCACTGAGCGCAGCATGGTGCGGGTCGCCTCGGTGAGGTCGAGCCCGGCTGCCATGTGGCGTTCGATCAGATGAGCCATGACCTCGGTGTCGGTCACGGAGGTCATGATGTGCCCGTCAGCTACCAGGTCGGCCCGCAGTTCGGCGTGGTTCTCGATGATGCCGTTGTGAATGATGGCCAGGCGGCCGCTGCAATCGATGTGAGGGTGAGCGTTCTCCGGCGTCGGGTGGCCATGGGTAGCCCAGCGAGTGTGGCCGATGGCGGCAGAATGCCCAGTGGGGGCCACCTCGGTCAGCGTGGCCAGCTCGGCCACCGAACGGGTGCCGTCAGCCGCTCGGGCTCTCCAGATGTCACCGTCGACCACCAGCGCCACGCCGGCCGAGTCGTAGCCCCGGTATTCGAGCTGGTGGAGCGCGCCCAGAATTACAGGGAGGGCGTCGGACTCACCGGTGACGCCGATAATGCCGCACATAGACCCAGGTTACCGGCGGGTTCAGGCTGCACCGAGCCGTACAACCGGCCGTAAGGCCGCTTCAGCCTCCGACTCGACCCAAGACGGCCTCGACTACGCCGGCCAGTTGTGCCGCCACGGCATTGGCCTGGGCTTCCAGCCGAGCCTCGACCATGACACGGACCAGCGGCTCTGTGCCGCTGGGTCGCAGCAAAATGCGGCCTTCGTGGCCCAGCTCGGATTCGGCCTTGGCCACCGCCTCCCACACCTCGGTGCCGTCGGCCAGGCGCTCGGGCTGTGGAATGGGCACATTCACCAGCACCTGGGGCACTCGCTCGACCACGCCCTGGGCCACTTCCGCCAACGAACGGCCGGAGCGCTGGACCAGGTCGGCCAGGGCCAGCCCGGTCAGGATCCCATCGCCGGTGGTCGAGCGGCCGCGAAAAATGATGTGCCCGGACTGCTCCCCGCCGAGAGCCAGGCCGTCGGCATCGAGGGCAGCCAGCACCTGGCGGTCCCCCACGTCTGTCTCTCGCACGGCGATGCCGTGCGACTCCATGGCGAGTCGGAAGCCCAGGTTGGTCATGACGGTGACCACCACCGTATTGCCGGCCAGTTGGCCGCGGCTGGCCATGTCCAAGGCGAACAGCGCCAGCAGCACGTCGCCATCGATGATGGCTCCAGTGTGGTCGACGGCGATGACGCGGTCGGCGTCGCCGTCGAGCGCCAAGCCGATGTGCGCACCCTGATCCACCACGGTGCGGGCCAGTTCACCGGGATGGGTGGATCCGCACTTGTCGTTGATGTTGGTCCCGTCGGGCGCATCGTGCAGCACCACGACATCGGCCTCGAGCCGCCGCAGCACATCGGGGGCGAACGCACTGGCTGCCCCATTGGCGCAATCCACCACAATGCGCAGTCCGGCCAGGGTGCGGCCGTCGAGCGCGCCCACCAACTGCTCTCGGTAGTAGCCGCCCGCTTCCTCGTCGACGGTGATGCGACCCACGCCGTGCCCGGTGGGCCGACGGGGCGGGCCATCGGGGTCGAGAAGGATGGCGTCCAGCTCACGCTGCACATCGGCTTCCATCTCTACCGGCAGTTTGGTGCCCAGCTGGCTGAAGAGCTTGATGCCGTTGTCGCCGAATGGATTGTGGGAGGCCGAGACCATGGCGCCGGGGACGTGGCGCCGTTCGGCAATGGCGGCCACACCGGGCGTAGGCAGCACGCCGAGGTCGATGACGTCGGCTCCCTCGGTGGCCAGCCCAGCTGACAGCGCGGCCTGCAGGAGGGGTCCCGAGCGGCGTGTATCTCGCCCTACCACGAAGGACGGAGCGGGCAGTATGCGAGCAGTGGCGCGACCGAGGGCGAGGGCCAATTCGGCCGTCAGCTCTTCGTTTGCTACACCCCTGACGCCATCGGTGCCGAAGCGTGCCGGCGCCATGGACTTACCGCTTGGAGTACTGAGGAGCCTTGCGGGCCTTCTTGAGGCCGTACTTCTTCGACTCCTTCTCGCGTGCGTCGCGAGTCAGGAGACCCGAGCGCTTCAACGCGGCCCGGTGCTCCGGGTCCATCTCGCACAAGCTGCGGGCGATGCCCAGGCGCATGGCGCCGGCCTGTCCGGAAATGCCGCCGCCGTCAATGGTGGCGTCGATGTCGTATGACTCAGTGGTGTTGGTGATGCGCAGCGGCTCGGTCAACAGCATGCGGTGGGTGGCCGAGGTGAAGTAGCCCTCAATGGGCAGCTTGTTCACCGTGATGGCCCCCTGTCCGGGGCGGAAGCGAACGCGGGCCACCGCTTGCTTGCGACGGCCAGTGGTCTGTGTGAGTGGTGCGGGCATGTTGTCCTTCCGAGAATTCAGCTGGCCCGACGGGCCGCGGGCAGCTCAAGCACTTCGGGCTGCTGCGCCTTGTGGGGGTGGTCGGGACCGGCGTAGACGTTGAGCTTGCTCAGCTGCTGGCGTCCGAGGGTGTTCTTGGGCAGCATGCCCCGAATGGAGCGGCGCACCAATTCGGCCGGCGCGGTGGTCAGCAGGTCGCTATAGCTGGTGGAGCGTAGGCCACCCGGGTAACCACTGTGCCGGTAGGCCATCTTGGCGTCGGCCTTGTTGGAGGTGAGGATCACCTTTTCGGCGTTGATCACAATCACATGGTCGCCGGTGTCGACGTGGGGGGCGAAGTAGGGGCGGTGCTTCCCGCGCAGAATGCGCGCCACCTCGGTGGCCAGGCGCCCGAGGACCAGGCCGTCGGCGTCAACGACGTACCAGGCTCGCTCGATTTTGGTGACGTTGGGCGAAAATGTGCGCAAGGGAAGAATCTTTCGTAGCTGAGTGGAGCGAAGAGCGCGCACCCGGTGGGGTGGTCTCAGGCCCTCGGAGGTCCCGTGGGCCGACGTACCAGGATAGGGCCTACAAACCGAGCGGGCAAGCCGCCTCTAGGCGTACGCCACCGACAGCAGGCAGAGGCCACGGGCCGGCGCCGGATCGGGCGCTCGGTGCCGGTGCTGGACTCGGAGGCGATCCAGCAGCGTGGCGGCATTTCCATTCCCCCGACCCACCTCCACCAGGCTGCCCACCACCGAGCGCACCATCTGGTGGCAGAAAGACTCGGCGGTGATGTCAAAGCGCAACAGCCGACCTTGCCCAATGTCGGCCACTTCGGGACCAGTGTCCTGGCTCCAGCTGGCCTCAGTTACCCGCCGCACGATCGGCTCGTCGGGGCTGGTTCCGGGCTTGCGCCGGCAGAACGAGCGGAAATCGTGGGTGCCGAGCAACACATCGGAGGCGGCGCCCATGGCCCGGAGGTCCAGCTGGTCCCGCACATGCCATGAAAGAGGCGTGAGGAGCGGGTCAGAGACCAGGGCATTCCAGACCAAGTAGCGATAGGTGCGAGCCACGGCAGCCCGACGGGCATCGAAGGTGTCGGACACCTCCGTCGCACTCAGGACCACCACCGAGGGCGAGACCTGGCGGTTAATGGCTCGGGCCAGCCACTCTCCGTCGAATGACATGGACGGCAGATCCACATGGATGACCTGGCCCCTGGCGTGCACTCCCGCATCGGTGCGGCCGGCACACGTCAGCATTGGTGGCGGGTCCATCCGCGCCGTGCGGCCCAGGGCCAGGCGCAGAGCGCCAGCCACTGTGGGCAGACCGGGTTGATCAGCAAATCCTCTAAATGGCGCGCCGTCGTAGGCAACCAGGAGTCGCCAGCGCTGCATCCCACCGGTGGTGGGTACTGCCACGCTCAGACGAACTCGATCCGCGCCATCGGCGCGTTGTCGCCCGGACGTGGGCCCAGCTTGAGGATGCGGGTGTAGCCACCGGGACGATCGGCATAGCGAGGGCCGATCTCGGCGAACAGCTTGTGGGCCATGTCCTTGTCGCGGATCAACGCCACCACGCGACGCTGGTCATGCACGCCACCCTTACGGGCGGCCGTGACGCACTTTTCGGCCACGGGGCGCAGGGCCTTGGCCTTGGCTTCGGTGGTCACCAATGACTCGGCGGCAATGAGCGAGGCCACGAGGTTGCCCAGCATGGCCTTCTGGTGAGCGGCGTCGCCACCCATTCGGCGGCCGCGCTTCGGAGTTCCTAGCATCGCTGATCAGTCCCTTGTGCGGAGCGAGAGCCCGCGCTCGTCCAGGCGCTGCACCACTTCGTCGGCTGACTTCTGCCCGAAGTTGGTGATGGCCAGGAGGTCTTCCATGGTGCGCTCGACCAGTTCGCCGATGGTGTTGATCTGCGCCCGCTTCAAGCAGTTGCGGGGGCGCTCGGAGAGGTCAAGCTCCTCAATGCGGAGGTCGAGGTCGGGCGACCCGCTGGTGGTGGTGCCGGTGTCACCCAGCTCCAGTCCCTGCGGTGCGTCCTCGAGATCGGCTACGAGCGACACCAGGTTGCGCAGCGTGTCGCCGGCCGAGGCCAGCGCCTCGCGAGGCGAAATGGTGCCGTCAGTCTCAATGTCGAGCACCAGCCGGTCGAAGTTGGTGGACTGCTCGACCCGGACCGGCTCAATGTCGAAGGTGACACGGTGCACAGGCGAGAAGATGGAGTCAATCGGGATCACGCCGATGGTGCTGGAACGCTTGTTCTTGTCGGCCGATACATAGCCTCGGCCACGCTCGACGGTCACGTCGACGGCCAGACGGCCCTTGGCATTGATGGAAGCAATGTGCAGGTTGGGGTTGAGCACCTCGACATCGGACGTCGTTTGCAGGTCGGCGGCAGTGGCGTCGGCTGGACCGCGCACGTCGAGCCGGAGGGTGACGGGCTCATCGGTCTGCACCTGGACCAAGAGGTCCTTGAGGTTCAGGATGATGTCGGTCACGTCTTCCTTGACGCCCGGCAGCGTGGTGAACTCGTGCAGCGCCTCATCGAAGCGAAGCTGGGTGACTGCCCCACCGGGAATCGAAGAGAGCAGCGTCCGGCGTAGCGAGTTACCCAGGGTGGTACCGAAGCCTGGGTCGAGCGGGCCGATAGCAAAGCGCTGCCGGTTGTTCTGCTCTTCGTCGATGGCTTCGACTGTCGGGCGTTGGATGATCAGCATTGTGTGACTCCTGTTGCGGTGGGGGGTGTCGGTCGTTCGTTGGACGCCGGAGCGCCGCTCGTCCTACTTCGAGTACAGCTCGACGATGAGCTGCTCTTGTACGGGCTCGTCAATGTGCGCACGCTCTGGCGGGTTCAGGACGGCGACGCTGAAGCCGTTGTCGCCGGTCTGCAGCCAGGCCGGAGTCTGACGTTCCAGGGTGTCCATGTTGCGACGGACCAGGAAGTTCTCGCGGGTGGCGGTCTTGAGGGTGACTTCGTCGCCCTTGCGCACCCGGTAGCTCGGGATGGTGACGCGCTTGCCGTTGACCTGGACGTGGCCGTGGCGCACGAACTGTCGGGACTGGCGGCGGCTGGCGCCCCATCCGGCCCGGAAGGCCACGTTGTCGAGACGCAGCTCGAGATTGCGCAGCAGGTTCTCGCCGGTGATGCCGGGCTGGCGGCTCGACTCCTCGTACAGATTGCGAAACTGCTTCTCCAAGAGGCCGTAAATACGACGGGCCTTCTGCTTCTCACGGAGCTGAGTCAGGTACTCAGAGCCCTGGCGCATACGGTCGCGGCCGTGCTCACCCGGCGGGTAGGCGCGACTGTGCCGATCCGTCACCGCTTCGGAGACGGGGCACTTGAGCGAGTAGCAACGCTCGCCTTTCAAAAACAGTTTGGTCCGCTCACGCCGGCAAAGGCGGCAAACGGGTCCGGTGTATCGAGCCATAAATCTTCCTTCTAGACCCGACGCCGCTTTTTGGGGCGGCAGCCGTTGTGGGGGATGGGAGTGACGTCCTTGATACCAACCACTTCAATGCCGACAGCAGCCAGCGAGCGGATGGCCGTTTCACGACCCGAACCGGGACCACGCACCAGGACATCGACCTTGCGCACGCCGTGCTCCATGGCCCGCTTGGCACAGGCCTCGGCGGCCAGCTGGGCCGCGAACGGCGTGGACTTGCGGGAACCCTTGAAGCCGACGTTGCCGGCCGAGGCCCAGGCCAACACGTTGCCCTCGGGGTCGGCAATGGAGACGATGGTGTTGTTGAACGAGCTCTTGATATGAGCCACGCCGTAGCTGATGTTCTTGCGCTCTTTCTTGCGAGGCCGGCGGGCCTGCTTGGTGGGCTTTGCCATCTACTTCTTCACCTTTTTCTTCCCGGCCACGGTCTTCTTCGGGCCCTTGCGGGTCCGAGCGTTGGTGTGCGTGCGCTGGCCGTGGACCGGCAGCCCCTTGCGGTGACGCACACCTTGGTAACAGTTGATTTCCATCTTGCGCTTGATGTCTTGGGAGACATCACGGCGCAGGTCACCCTCGACGCGGAAGTTGGCGTCGATGTAGGTGCGCAGACGAGCAACTTCCTCGTCGGTCAGGTCACGCACCCGGGTCGACGGGTTGACGTCGACCGCTTCGCAGATCTGCGACGACAGCGTGCTGCCAATGCCGAAGATGTACGTCAATGAGATTTCCAACCGCTTCTCGCGGGGAATGTCCACTCCAGAAATGCGGGCCATCAGTATCCTCTCCTCAGCCCTGACGCTGCTTGTGGCGCGGGTTCTCGCAGATCACGCGCACGACACCGTGGCGTCGGATGATCTTGCACTTCTCACAAAACGGCTTCACAGATGGCCGAACCTTCACGTCGCGTCCTTAATCCTTGTTACTTGTACCGGTAGGTAATTCGACCTCGGTTGAGGTCGTACGGAGTGATCTCCACCTGGACTTTGTCCCCCGGAAGAATGCGGATGCGGTGCATCCTCATTTTGCCCGAGCTGTGCGCCAGCACCTTGTGTCCGTTTTCCAGCTCAACACGGAACATGGCGTTTGGCAGTGGCTCGACCACCGTGCCTTCCAGCACGATGGCGTCTTCCTTGGGCTTGGGCAGGTGACTCTCCTCAATACGTTGATCTGGTACTTCTCCGGTCACACCGGCGGCGCGGAGCCGGAACGGTGCGAATCGGGTGTGGCCCGGCGGCAGGAGACCCCAAAGGGAGCCTGGCCCAGAGCCAGCGAAAGATTCTACCGCAACCTGCAGAAATATCCAGCCGGACCCTGCTAAGCGACCGTGAACACCTCCGGGCCATCCTCGGTCACCGCAATTGTGTGCTCGAAGTGGGCCGAGAGGCGACCGTCGGCGGTCACCACGCTCCAGCCGTCGTCCAGCTGGACCGTTTCGGCCGTCCCGGCGTTGACCATGGGCTCAATGGCGAACACATTGCCCGTCTTGAGCGTGGGACCCCGGTGTCCGGGCCAGTAGTTCGGCACCTGGGGTTCCTCGTGCATGGCAGTACCGATGGCGTGCCCGACGTACTCCCGGACCACGCTGAAGCCGGCTGCCTCCGCCACGTCCTGGACGGCCCGGCCCACCTCGTGGAGGGCGTTTCCCTTCTTGAGCTGGGCGATTCCGGCCCACAGGCTCCGCTCGGTGACCTCGATCAACTTCTGGGCTTCGGCCGAAATCTCCCCCACGCCCATGGTGAAGGCGGCGTCCCCGTGGTAGCCCTCAATGATGGCTCCGCAGTCGATGGAGAGGATGTCCCCCTCCTCCAATCGGTAGTCGCCGGGGATGCCATGGACGATCATGCTGTTCGGCGAGGTACAGATCACGGCCGGGAAGCCGTGGTAGTTCAGGAAGTTTGAGGTGGCCCCCCGGCGTTCGAGCACATCCCGAGCCACGGTATCGAGGTCGGCCGTGGTCACGCCGGGCTTGCAGGCGGCCCGGGTGGCCTCGTGCATTTCGGCCACCACCTTGCCAGCCCTGCGCATGGTGGCCAATTCCTGCTTGTTGCGCCTCATGAGGGGACGTTCCGGTTCCGGCGGCGCTCGTCGATGGCGCCTACCACTCGCCGAGTGACGGCATCGGGTGATCCGGTGCCGTTCAATCCCACCAACAGTCCCCGCTCGGAGTACCAGTCGATTAGCGGCGCAGTCTGCTTCTCGTAGAGATCGAGCCGGCGCTGGATCGCCTCTTCGGTGTCGTCCTCGCGCTGTACCACCTCGCCGCCACAGACGTCACACGTCCAGTTGACCATGGGCGGAGCCGCCGTCGAGTAGTTCGCACCGCAGTCGACGCACACCCGGCGAGAGGCCAGCCGCTTCATAACCAGCGTGGTGGGGACTTCCAGGTCCACCACTAGGTCCAGGCCGAAGGGATGGACAATGTCATCGAGCACCTCGGCCTGTGCCGTGGTGCGGGGGCAGCCGTCGAGCACGAAGCCCCGGCCTCGGGTGTCGCGCTCGGACAGACGTCCCTGCACCATCTCCATCACCATTTCATCGGGGATGAGCTCGCCTTTGTCCATCAGCGCCTGGGCGCGCAGGCCCAACGGTGACTTTGATTTCACTTCGCCGCGCAGCATGTCGCCGGTAGAAACGTGCGGCACGACATAGTGATGCGAAAGGCGAACGCATTGCGTTCCCTTACCGGCCCCCTGTTTGCCGAGGACCACGAGCCTGACCCCGGGGATCACAGATCCCCTACTTGAGGAATCCCTCGTAGTTACGCATCATCAGCTGGCTGTCGATCTGGCGCATGGTCTCGAGAGCGACACCGACGGAGATAAGCAGCGTGGTGCCGTAGAAGGGGAAGCGATTGAGATTCCAGAAGTGCATGAGCACCGATGGAACGACAGCCACGGACCCAAGGAACAAGGCACCGACCACGGTGATGCGGCTGAGGATATGGGCGAAGTAGCGCTCGGTGGGCGGTCCGGGCCGGATACCGGGCACGAAACCACCCTGCTTGCGGATGAGGTCCGCCTGCTGGTGCGGGTCGAACGCCACATACACGTAGAAGAACGTGAACAAGAAGATAAGGAAGAAGTACGCGACGATGTAGAAAAGGCTGGTCGGCGTCAGCGAATGTTCGCACGAAATTCTGGAAACTGGCCCACTGGATCACGTTCGATAACAGCACCGGGATGTACAGCACCGAGCTGGCGAAGATGATCGGGATCACACCGGATTGGTTGACCTTCAGGGGGATGTAGGTGCTACTTCCCCCGTACATTCGTCTTCCCACCACACGTCTGGCGAAGGTGACCGGAATTCGCCGCTGGCCCTGATCGAAGAAGACGATGGTGACCAGCAAGATGATCGATACGGCGATGATGACGCCGAACTTGAGCTTGCCGCCCTCTTCCAGGATGGACTTGAACCCGGTGGGGATGGCCGCCACGACGTTGGCGAAGATGAGGATGGACATGCCCTGCCCGATGCCGCGCTGGGTGATGAGCTCGGCCAGCCACATGACGAAGGCCGTCCCGGCCGTCAGGCACATGACCATGAAGGCGGCCAGGCCCAGGTTGAACTTGGGGATGAGGTCGATGTTGGTGCCCAGCAGGGCGGCGTCATGGCCGTGGAAGGCGTAGACCAGACCCGAGGACTGCATGAGAGCCAAGCCCACCGTCAGGTACCGGGTGGTCTGGGTGATCTTCTTCTGCCCCACCGCGCCCTGGTCTCGCCATTCCTCCAGCTTGGGAATGACGGTCGAGAGCAGCTGAATGATGATGGAACTGGTGATGTACGGCATGACACCCAGGCCGAACACGGCCAGGCGCACCAGCGCACCACCACTGAAGAGATTGAGGAAGCCCAGGACGCCGGAGTTCGACGCCGAGCTCTCCAGCGACTGCAAGCGACTCCAGCTCACGCCCGGGACAGGCACATTGGCGCCCACCTGGTACAGGGCGATGACAGCCAGGGTGAAGATGACCTTATTGCGAAGGTCCGGAACCCTGAAGATGTTGGCGAGCCGAGAGAGCATGTCCTGGTTAGCTACGGAATCCTGATGCCGTCACTATCGGTTCATGAGGGCGTTGCCCGATGCCGGGGGACGACCATGACCGAACGGAAGTGGCACCCGCTCGACGCTACCGCCTGCTGAGGTGATGGCGGCCTCGGCTGAAGCCGAGAACGCATGGGCCGACACCTTGACGGCACGGGTCAGTGACCCTTGCCCCAGGACCTTGACCAGGTCCTTGGGCCGGCAGAGGCCGCCGGCAACCAGGTGCTCGATCGTGATCTCGGCACCATCCAGCTCAGCCAACGCACCAATATTCACGGGCGTGTAGGCCACCCGGAAGGGGTTCTTGAAGCCGCGCAGCTTGGGGATGCGCTGCATCAGGGGCAGCTGACCACCTTCGAAACCTGCCGGCACCGTGTTGCGAGCGTGCTGACCTTTGGTACCGCGGCCAGCGGTCTTGTGGCCCTTGCCACCGGTACCACGGCCGACGCGGCGCCTGGCCTTGGTGGAACCCTTGGGGGGCGTCAGATCGTGCAGCTTCATGCCGACACCTCCTCGACGTTGATCAAATGGGGAACGCGAGCCAGCATGCCGCGGATTTCCGGGCGGTCCGGCAAGTCGTTGGACTGCCCGATGCCGCGCAAGCCGAGGGCCCGCAACGTGCCTCGGTGCTTCGGCTTGCTGCCGATGGCCGAGCGCGTCTGGGTGACGACGAGACGAGCCTCACCGGCCACCACCTGCTTTGTTGGTCGTGCCGGCATGGTCAGCGTGCCTCCGCCGTAAACAGCTCGGTCTCACGCTTGCGCTCCCGGTAGGCGCGGAGCGTCCCACCCGGAGTGACTTCGTCGGCCGACTTGCCCCGCAACGCCGCGACCTCGTCGGGTCGGCGCAGGGCCTTGAGACCAGCGATCGTGGCGTGCGCCACATTGATGCCGTTGGACGATCCCAATGACTTGGCCAGGATGTCCCGGATGCCGGCCATCTCGAGGATGGCACGGGCTGCGCCGCCGGCGATGACGCCGGTACCAGGGGCTGCCGGCTTGAGCATGACCCGACCAGCGCCGCTCTCCCCAATGACAGGGTGCACGATGGTGGTGCCGGCCAGCGGCACCTCGAACATGTTCTTGCGCGCCTCTTCGATGCCCTTTTGCACGGCGAGTCCGGCTTCCTTGGCCTTGCCGTAACCCAGGCCAACTCGACCGTTGCCGTCGCCGATCACCATGAGGGCGGCAAAGGAGAAGCGACGGCCGCCCTTCACGACCTTGGCCACGCGGTTCACCTTGATGGTTCGTTCTTCGAACTGTGTGTCAGCCATGATCAGAACTCCAGTCCTTCGGCCCGTGCCGCATCAGCCAGGACGGCGACACGTCCGTGGTAGACGAATCCACCCCGGTCAAAAACGATTTTAGTGATACCGGCTGCCTTGGCTCGAGAGCCAATCAGGCGCCCCACCGAGGCGGCGCCAGTCACGTTACCGCCGCCACTTTGTCCCAGTGACGACCGCAACTCCGCCTCCACCGTGGACGCCGCGACCAGGGTGCGACCCGTGCTGTCGTCGATGATCTGGGCTGATATGTGCCGGTTCGACCGATGTACGGCCAGGCGCGGACATTCCGCCGTCCCAATCACCTTGCTGCGGACGCGGGCGTGCCGGCGAATGCGCAGGCGAGTCCGATCGTGCGTACGTGCCATTACTTCGCTGCCTTTCCGGCCTTACGGAGGACCCGCTCGCCGGCGTAGCGCACGCCCTTGCCCTTGTAGGGCTCGGGCTTGCGGAGCTTGCGGATGTTGGCGGCCACCTGGCCAACCGTTTCCTTATTGTTGCCCTTCACGATGATGCGGGTGGGCACCGGCACTTCGAAAGTGATGCCGTCGGGCGCATTGACCGGAACCGAGTGCGAGAACCCAAGCGCCAACTCCAGAGAGTGAGGACCCTTGGCTGTGGCACGGTACCCGACACCAACGATCTCGAGCTCCTTGCTGAAGCCCTCAGTCACACCAATGACCATGTTGGCCACCAGCGTGCGCGACAGGCCGTGCAGCGCACGGTGCTGACGCTCGTCATCCGGGCGCGTCACGATGAGCTCATCACCCTCTTGGGTGATGGAGATGCCCGTGGGCAGCTGCCGCTCCAGGACCCCTTGGGGACCCTTCACCGTCACCGAGTCACCGCTGAGGGTAACCGTGACATTGGAAGGAACCGGGATGGGTGAACGTCCAATACGCGACATCAGCCCTCACCTCTCTGCATGTGGGTGCAACTACCAGACATGGCAGAGCACCTCGCCACCCAGGTGGCGCTTGCGGGCTTCACGGTCAGTCACAAGGCCCTGACTGGTGGACAGGACGGCGACACCCATGCCGCCGAGCACGCGAGGAATCCCATCGGCACGCGCATAAATGCGCAAGCCGGGCTTGGAGATGCGCTTGATGCCGGCAATCGTTCGCGTCCGGTCGCCCGAGTACTTCAGGGAGATCTCCAGCGTGGTGCCAGGCTTCTCAGTGTTGGCCTGCACCGTGTAACCGGCGATGAAGCCCTCCCTCTCGAGGATGGAAGCCAGGGACTCCTTCAGCTTCGAGCCGGGCATTTTCACCGTGTCGAACATGGCGGAGTTGGCGTTGCGAATACGCGTAAGCATGTCCGCGATGGGGTCAGTCATTGTCATAGCTGGCCTACCAACTTGCCTTCGTCACGCCGGGAATTTCGCCGGCATGCACCATGACGCGCAGGCAGATACGGCACAGACCGAACTTCTTGTAAACGGCCTTAGGCCGACCACAACGCTGGCATCGGGTGTACCCGCGCACCTTGAATTTGGGCGTGCGCTGCTGCTTCTCAATCAAAGCCTTTTTTGCCATGATGCTTATCGAGTCTCCTGTCGGAACGGGAAGCCGAACGCACTGAGAAGCGCCCGTCCTTCCTCGTTGGTGCGTGCGGTGGTGACGATGGTGATGTCCATGCCCCGGGTGGTGTCGATCTTGTCGTAGTCAATCTCGGGAAAGATCAACTGCTCGGTGACGCCGAAGGTGTAGTTCCCCCGGCCATCGAACGAACGGGCGGACAAGCCGCGGAAGTCACGGATGCGGGGAATGGCCAGGCTGAGCAGCCGGTCGAAGAACTCCCAGGCCCGATCGCCGCGCAGCGTCACCTTGACGCCAATGGCTTGGCCCTCGCGGAGCTTGAACCCGGCGATGGACTGCTTGGCCCGAGTCACAATCGGCTTCTGGCCGGTGATGAGTTCCAGGTCGCGCTGGGCGCCTTCAATGAGCGACGCCTGCTGGGTGGCCCGGCCCACGCCCATGTTGATGACGATCTTCTCGAGACCCGGTACTTCCATAATGTTGCCCAGGCCCAGCTCCTCCTGGAGCTTGGCCCGGATTTCACCGAGGTACCGCTCCTTGAGGCGGGGGCGTGCGGGGGCAGAAGTCACGGCGCTCATAGCTCGGCTCCACACTTGCGGCAGATGCGAACCTTCTGGCCGTCATCGTTGATCTTCATGCCGATTCTGGTGGGCTGGTCGCAGCTCTTGCACAGCAACGCCACCGAGGAGACGTGCACCGGCATGAACTTGTCGATCACGCCACCTTGCTGAGTGGCGCGGGTGGGCTTGGCGTGGCGTTTCGCCACGTTGACGCCCTCAACGATCACCTTGTGCTCAGCGGGAAAGGCCCGCACCACTTCGGCTTTCTTGCCCTTGTCCTTGCCGGCACGCACGATCACCTGATCGCCCTTGTGGATCCGCATTACAACACCTCCGGAGCCAACGACACGATGCGCATGAATTTCTTGTCACGCAGCTCGCGGCCGACAGGGCCGAAGATGCGGGTGCCGCGCGGCTGCTGCTGGTCGTTGATAAGCACCGCCGCGTTCTCATCGAATCGGATGTAGCTGCCATCAGGACGACGCTTTTCCTTCTTGGTGCGCACGACGACACACTTGACGACGTCGCCCTTCTTGACGGCAGCACCGGGAATGGCATCCTTGACGGAGGCCACGAAGACGTCGCCGATGCTGGCGTAACGACGGCGCGATCCACCGAGCACGCGGATGCAGAGCACCTCGCGTGCGCCGGAGTTGTCGGCCACCCTGAGTCGGGATTCTTGCTGGATCATCGGGCTCGCTCCACCACTTCGGTCAGGCGCCAGCGCTTCAGCTTGGACAGCGGCCGAGTCTCCTGCACCCGCACGCGGTCGCCCACCTTGGCCGTGTCGTCGGCATCGTGTACGTAGAGCTTCTTGGTGCGCTGCACCGTCTTGCCGTAGCGGGGGTGACGAGTGCGCTCGACCACTGCCACCACCACGGTCGACTGCATGGCGTCGGACACCACAATGCCCTCTCGCACCTTGCGGCGATTGGGACGGGCACCATCCTCGTCAGCAGGCGCGCTGGGAGCAGCCTTGGGCGCAGCAGCCTTCGGAGCTGCTGCCTTCGGGGCTTCTGCCTCCACCGGTGCAGCCTCAGCCACTTCGACCTCAGCCACTTCGACCTCAGCCACCGGCTCGGTGACCTCAGTCGTCTCTGTCGTCTCTTCGATCTCGTCGGCCATCAGGCCTCTTCCTCTTCCAGTTCGTCATCGTCGAACGTCGTTTCTTCGTCGGCATCCTCGGCCTTGGCCGCTGCGGCCCGAGCTTCAGCCTTCTCGACCACTGCCGCGTCCTCGGCGGCCAACTTGGCCAGGGCGTCAGCGTGCTCGGCCGCCGTCGGGGCCACGTAGGCGCCTTCGGCCTCGAGAATTTCGCGGGCTCGCAACACGGTCAGGATGCGGGCCACGTCGTGGCGCACCTGGCCCACGCGGGATGGGTTGTCCAGCTGACCGGTGGCCAACTGGAATCGGAGGTTGAACAGCTCGCGGCGAGCGTCACCTAGACGGGTGGACAGTTCGTCGCCATCCAACAGAGCAAGGTCGGTAGCGCTGGCCATCAGATCGCCACTTCCGCGTGACCGTGGGTCCCAGGACGGACCACGAAGCGTGCCTTGAACGGCAGCTTCTGAATTGCTCGCTCCATGGCGGCGCGAGCCAGCTCTTCGTCGACACCGGCCAGCTCGAACAGCACACGACCGGGGTGCACAACGGCCACCCACAGCTCGGGGTTGCCCTTGCCCGAACCCATGCGGGTTTCGGCCGGCTTGTGAGTCACTGGCTTGTCGGGGAACACCCGGATCCAGACCTTTCCACCACGCTTGACGTGACGGGTCATGGCAATACGAGCGGCCTCAATTTGGCGAGCGGTCAGCCATCCGGGCTCCATGGCCTGAATCCCGAAGTCGCCGAAGGCAACGTGGGCGCCACCCTTGGCCTGTCCCCTCAAACGGCCGCGCTGTGTCTTACGGTGCTTGACCTTCTTAGGCATCAACATGGTCAGTCAGACTCCTTGCGGAAGTGCGGAGCCTCGTGATGCTCGTGGCGGTTCTGACGTTCCATTTCCTCGTCCTTGGCCAGCTGGCGCTCAAGGTCGTCGGGCTCAGCCGGTGCGACAGGCAGCAGGTCGGCCACGGGCGTCTCGGTCTCGTCGTCATCAGCCACTTCGACCACGACGGCTTCAACCTCGACCGGGGCAACCTCTTCTTGCATGAGCTCGTCCATCATGGCCTCGTCCAGTACTCCGTTGGTGGCCACTGCTTCATCTTCCGGTGTGCCGAAGCCGTCGGCCTTGCGGCGACCACCACCAGCGGTAATGAGACGACGAGGACCGCTCTGTCCCGAGGTCTCGCCCACGGCCATGGCGGCTTCTCGGGTGATCTTGTCCTCAATGGACACCTTGTACGGAAGGATGTCGCCCTTATAAATCCAGACCTTGACGCCCACGCGACCAGAGGTGGTACGGGCCTCGCGGAAGCCGTAGTCGATGTCGGCCCGCAGCGTGTGCAGGGGGACCCGACCTTCGCGGTATTGCTCCTTGCGGGACATTTCCGATCCACCCAGACGACCCGAGCACTGGACCTTTATGCCCTGGGCTCCGGCCTTCTGCACGGTCTGGATCGCTCGCTTCATGGCCCGGCGGAAAGCAACGCGGCGCACCAGCTGGTCGCAGATGCCCTGGGCGATGAGGGCGGCGTCCAGTTCGGGCTGCTTGATCTCCTGAATGTTGAGCTGGATCCGATTCTGCAGACCAGTGATCTCTTCGAGCTTCTTCTTCAGCCGGTCGGCCTCGGAACCACGGCGACCGATGACGATGCCGGGTCGGGCCGTGTGAATGTCCACCCGCAAGCGATCACGGGTGCGCTCCACTTCAATGCGGCTGACCGCAGCGGCTTCCAGCTGCGTCATGAGGTAGTCGCGGATCTTCCAGTCCTCCACCACGAACTCGCGGTAGTGGCGCTCTTCGAACCAGCGGGACTTCCAGTCGGTAGTGATACCGAGGCGGAAGCCATAGGGGTTGACCTTCTGGCCCATCTACTCGCCCTTCTCCTCGGTCTCGGCGTCTGCCGTCACCGTGTCGTCTGCTTCATCTACGGCACCTGCCTCATCGACAACAACGTCGTTGTCGCTCTCCGCTGCCGTCTCTTCGAGTTGCGCCTCAACGATGGCGTCGACGTCGTCGACTTCCACTACGTCAATGGCCTCAGCGTGATCGTGGTCGTGGTCGTGGTCGTGGTCATGATCGTGTTCGTGGTCATGGCCTTCTTCGAGAGCGGCCTGCTCTGCTTCGGCCACGGCCCGGCGGCGCGACAGGCGACCGGAGAGATCGGCCCGGCGACGGGAGGCGTCGACTCGACGAGACCGGTTGGCGCTGACTGCTTCCATGCGCTTGCGACGCAGTTCGAGCTTGTCCTCGGGCAGCCGGCTCACAATGATGGTGATGTGGCTTGACCGCTTCCGGATGCGAGTGGCGCGACCGCGGGCTCGGGGCTTCCAGCGCTTGGCTGTGGCAGCCTCATCGGCGTAGCAAGCCGACACATACAACTCTTCGGGGTTCTGGAAATCGTTGTGCGCCGCATTAGCCACGGCCGAGTTGAGGACCTTGCCGATGACGTTCGCCGCTTCGCGCTCGGTGCCGTTCAGAATCTCGGCGGCCCGGTCCACATCCTGACCGCGGATGAGGTCGAGCACCTGGCGCACCTTGGAGGCCGACAGTCCGCTGTGACGCAGGACGGCCCGCGTCCCGGGACGCTCGTTGGTCTTGGTAGCGGTCATCAGCGGCGCGCTCCCCGCTCCTGGCCGGCGTGATACCGGAAGGTGCGTGTGGGGGCGAACTCGCCCAGTTTGTGTCCGACCATCGACTCGGTGACGTACACCGGCACGTGCCGGCGGCCGTCGTGCACAGCGATGGTGTGGCCCACCATGTCCGGAATGATGGTGGAGCGGCGCGACCAGGTCTTGATGACCTTCTTCTCGCCGCTCGAGTTGAGTACGTCCACCTTCTTCAACAGGTGGCCATCGACGAACGGGCCCTTCTTCAAGCTACGCGGCATAAATGCTCAACCCCTGCCCTATCGCCGCGCGCCGCGGGTGCGGCGCCGGCGGACGATCATCGAATCGGACTTCTTGTGGCGGGCACGGGTACGGCCCTCGGGCTTGCCCCATGGCGACACCGGGTGGCGACCACCCGACGACTTGCCTTCTCCTCCACCCAACGGGTGGTCGACCGGGTTCATGGCCACACCACGGGTCTGCGGGCGCTTGCCCTTCCAGCGGTTACGTCCGGCCTTTCCGATCTTGATCAGCTCGGCCTCGGCGTTGCCGACGGTGCCCAGCGTGCCTCGGCAGTCAATGGAAACACGGCGCATTTCGGTGGAGGGCAGGCGCAGTGTGGCGAAAGCACCTTCCTTGGCCACCAGCTGAATGCTCATGCCCGCGCCGCGGGCCATCTTGCCGCCGCCACCCGGGCGCAGTTCGACGTTGTGAATGGTGGAACCGACCGGGATGTAACGAAGCGGCAAGGCGTTGCCGACACGGATGTCGGCCCCCTGGCCGCTCTGTACCTTGTCGTCGACCTTGAGACCAGCGGGAGCCAGGATGTAGGCCTTCTCACCGTCGGCGTAGTGCAGCAGCGCAATGCGGGCATTGCGGTTGGGGTCGTATTCAATGGCAGCCACGCGAGCCGGCACGCCGTCCTTGTTCCGTCGGAAGTCCACCATGCGGTATTGCTGCTTGTGTCCGCCACCGCGGTGACGAGCGGTCTTGCGACCGTGGACGTTACGACCACCGGTGCGAGGATTCGGGGCCAGAAGCGACTTCTCTGGACGATCGCGGGTGATCTCCGAGAAGTCCGAGACGGTCTGGAACCGACGACCGGGGCTAGTGGGTTTGCGTGAGCGAAGTGGCATAAGAGGCGATCCTGTGATCAGCGATCGAAGAGATCGATGGAGTCGTCGGGGTGGAGGGTCACGATGGCGCGCTTGGTGTTCGGCCGGTGTCCCTTGATGTTGGTGCGGCGGTTACGCGTCGACTTGCCCTTGCGGTTCATGGTGTTGACGTTGGTGACTCGCACGCTGAAGGCCTGCTCGACAGCATGGCGAACGTCAATCTTCGTGGCGCCGGGGTCGACGATGAAGACATAGACGTTCTTGTCCATGAGGCTGTAGCTCTTCTCAGAGACGACGGGCCGAATAAGGACCGACATGGCGTCACGCATCGGCAGCGACCTCCTTGGTGGTGGCCGTGCCCTCGGGGGCGCTGGGCAGAGTGCGGTCAGTGAAGAGGATCCAATCGTGGCGGATCACGTCGTGCGCCGACAGCTGGCCATAGGTGGTGGTACGGGCATTGGGCAGGTTGGCCAGCGACTTCTCAACCACGGTTTCGTCATCGGCCAGCACTACGAGGACGGTGCCGGTGACTTTGAGCTTGCGCAGCGCGGTGGCGGCGTCCTTGGTCTTGGGTGCCTCGAAGCCCCAGGCATCGAGCACGATGATGCGCTCAATGGCGGCGCGATCGCTGAGCGCCGAAAGGAGGGCCAGGCGGACCATCTTCTTGGGCGTGTGCTGGCGATAGCTGCGGGGCTTTGGTCCGAGGGCAACACCACCGCCACTCATGGAAGGCGATCGACTCGAACCTTGACGGGCACGACCGGTGCCCTTCTGGGAGAACGGCTTGGCGCCACCGCCGCGGACCTCGGCCCGGGTCTTGGTTGACTGCGTACCGGCTCGAGCGGCAGCCAACTGGCCCGTGATCACCTGGTGCAGCACGGCCGTGTTGGGCTCGATCCCGAAAATGGTTGGTTCCAGGTCGACCTGGCCCAGGTCATGACCGGCGATGTTCCGGCGAGTGGCCGTGCGGGTGACGGGCGCTGGGCGCTCCTTCTTCACCGGACCGCGGACAACGGTGTCGACGGTCATCGTGCCCCTCCGGCCTTGGTCGGCGCTTTGACCGAGTCACGCAGGACGACCACGGTGCCACGGCCACCGGGCACCGCGCCCTTGACCAGCACCAGTTGGCGTTCGGGATCGGCCGATACCACTTGGAGATTGAGAGCAGTGACTTGCTTGCCGCCCATTTGGCCGGCCATGCGGGTTCCCTTGAAGACGCGGGAAGGGGTGGCACAGGCCCCAATGGAACCGGGTACGCGGTGGCTCTTGTGGTTACCGTGCGAGGCACCCTGGCCCTTGAAATTGTGGCGCTTCATGCCACCGGCAAATCCCTTGCCCTTGCTGACCGAAATGGCATCGACCCGGTCGCCCGCAGTCCAGATGTCAGCGGCCAACTCCTGGCCCACGCTGAACTCGGTCACATCGTCGAGGCGCAGCTCCACCAGGCCGCGACCAGGATCGACATTGGCCTTGGCGTAGTGCCCGATTTCGGGCTTGGTCAGCGTCGAGGTACGGCGGAAGCCCCACGTGACCTGAAGGGCGGAATACCCGTCGGTCTCTTCGGTCTTGACCTGGACTACCCGCACGGGCGCGACCTTCAGCACCGTCACCGGGATGGCGCGATGTTGGTCGTCCCAGATCTGGGTCATGCCGACTTTCTCGCCGACGATCGCCTTGCTTGCCACGTCTCTATCTCTCCCTGCGCTGCGCCCGGTCTCCCGTGAGCACGCCAACGCTCCGCCCGGGAATCCCGAGCGGAGCGCTCGAATGGTTTGGCGTGAGGTACCGGACATGCCGGCGTTCACGCACTTCTGTTGTAGTGGGCAGCGCTGCTGCGCCACCGGGTGCTGAAATCAGCCTTGCGACATTACACCACCTGGACAGGTTGCTGCCAGGCGCCGCCGACCAGGGTCAGGCTGTCTGGATCTTGATCTCGATGTCCACGCCGGCAGGCAGGTCGAGGCGCTGGAGCGAGTCGACTGTCTTGGGCGTGTGCTCGACAATGTCCACCAAGCGCTTGTGCACCCGCATTTCAAAGTGCTCGCGGGAGTCCTTGTACTTGTGGGGCGACCGGATCACCGTGTAGCGGTGCTTGTCGGTGGGCAGTGGGACGGGCCCCAGCACCTTGGCCTGCGTGCGCAACACCGTCTGGACGATCTTCTCGGTCGATTGATCGAGGATCTCGTGGTCGTAGGCCTTGAGCCTGATGCGGATCTTCTGCTTGGGGCCTTCTGCCATGGTGTCTGCTCTCGTTCCGGTTGACTACTTGAGGATCTTCGTGACCCGACCGGAAGCAACGGTGCGGCCACCCTCACGGATGGCAAAGCGCAGACCTTCAGTCATGGCAATGGGCTTGCCCAGCTCAACGGTCATCTCGGTGTTGTCACCGGGCATGACCATTTCAGTGCCCTCAGGCAGCTGGATGGTGCCGGTCACGTCCGTGGTGCGGAAGTAGAACTGCGGGCGGTAGTTGGTGAAGAACGGCTTGTGACGGCCACCCTCATCCTTGTTCAGCACGTAGACGTTGGCTTCGAACTGGGTGTGGGGAGTGATGGAACCGGGCTTGCACAGCACCTGGCCGCGCTCCACTTCTTCCTTCTTGGTGCCTCGGAGAAGGGCGCCGGCGTTGTCACCGGCACGACCCTCGTCCAGCTGCTTGCGGAACATCTCAATCCCGGTGACGGTGGTCTTCTGAGTGTCGGACAGACCGACGATCTCGACTTCGTCACCCACCTTGACCACACCCTGCTCGATCTTGCCGGTCACCACGGTGCCACGACCGGTAATGGACATGACGTCCTCAATCGGCATCAGGAAGGGCTTGTCGACGTCGCGGTCAGGCTCGGGGATGAAGGAGTCAACGGCATCCATGAGCTCGATGATCTTCTCGCTCCACTCGGCGTCGCCTTCGAGCGCCTTGAGGGCGCTGACCTGGATAATCGGCGTGTCGTCCCCTGGGAACTCGTACTGGTTAAGGAGCTCGCGTACTTCCAGCTCCACCAGCTCAAGCAGTTCGGGGTCGTCGACCATGTCGGCCTTGTTCAGGGCCACGACGATGTAGGGCACACCCACCTGGCGAGCCAGGAGCACGTGCTCACGGGTCTGGGGCATCGGACCGTCGGCGGCCGACACCACCAGGATGGCGCCGTCAATCTGGGCCGCACCGGTGATCATGTTCTTGATGTAGTCAGCGTGGCCGGGCATGTCGACGTGGGCGTAGTGACGCTTTTCCGTCTCGTACTCCACGTGGGCGATGGTGATCGTGATGCCACGCTGGCGCTCTTCGGGCGCGGCGTCGATCTTGTCGAACGCCGTAAACGAAGTGCTGGCGGGGTTCTTCTCCGACAGGACCTTGGTGATGGCCGCGGTCAGCGTGGTCTTGCCATGGTCAATGTGACCCATGGTTCCCACATTGACGTGGGGCTTCGTGCGCTCGAACTTCTGCTTGGCCATCGCCTTGCTACTCCCTGATATCGGACGGGGCACCCTTGGCCCCGCCGCGGCGACCGACGCCGCTTTCGCTGTCTTTGGTATTGCGACCTGTTGCCGAAAGCCTGAGGCTCCGACTACTCCCCGTGGGCCCGGGCGATGATTTCCTTGGAAATCGACTCCGGGACCTCGTTATAGGAATGGAACTGCATCGTGTACGTGGCGCGACCCTGGGTACGCGAACGCAGGTCAGTAGCGTAGCCGAACATATCGGCCAGCGGTACCTGCGCGTTGATCACGTGGCTACTGCCCACCTGATCCATGCCCTCCATCTTCCCCCGACGGGAAGAAAGGTCGCCGATGACGTCGCCCATGTAGTCGTCGGGCGTGGTCACGGTGACGGCCATGACGGGCTCGAGCAAGACAGGTCGGGCGGCCCGCAAGGCCTTCTTGATGGCCAGCGAACCGGCAATTTTGAAGGCCATTTCCGAGGAGTCGACGTCGTGGTAGGAGCCGTACGTCAGCGTGACCCGGACGTCAACCGTGGGGTAGCCGGCCAGCACACCGGCGGTCAGGGCGCCCTGAATACCGGCGTCCACCGAGGGGATGTACTCCTTGGGAATGACACCGCCGCTGATCTTGTCGATGAACTCGTAGCCGCCGCCCGGGCCGGTCGGCTCGGCGCTGATGACGACGTGGCCGTACTGACCCTTACCGCCGGTCTGGCGGACGTACTTTTCTTCAATCTTTTCGACCGTGTCGCGGATCGTCTCGCGGTAGGCCACCTGGGGCTTGCCCACGTTGGCGTCCACGCTGAACTCCCGCAGCATGCGGTCAACCAAGACCTCAAGGTGGAGCTCACCCATACCCGAAATGACGGTCTGGCCGGTCTCCTCGTCAGAGCGCACCCGGAAGGTCGGGTCCTCCTCGCTGAGGGAATAGAGCGCCTTGGAAAGTTTGTCCTGGTCGGCCTTGGTCTTGGGCTCGACAGCCACGTGGATGACGGGCTCGGGGAACTCCAGGGCCTCCAGCACAATGGGGTGGCCCGGGTCACACAGGGTGTCGCCCGTCGTGGTGTTCTTCATGCCGACGAACGCCATGATGTCGCCCGTGAAGATGGCGTCCTTGTCGACCCGGTCATTGGCGTGCATCTGGAGGATGCGCCCGACCCGCTCCTTCTTGTCCTTGGTCGAGTTCGAGATCGACGAGCCCTTGGTCAGGGTGCCCGAGTAGACCCGGACGTACGTCAGCTTGCCCACGTAGGGGTCAGTGGCCACCTTGAAGGCCAGAGCGGAGAATGGCTCGGAGTCATCTGCCTTGCGCTCCAGCGTGTCTTCGGGGTGGTTGGGGCGAATGCCCCCGGTCGGCGGGAGGTCGAGCGGGCTGGGCAGGTAATCGACCACGGCGTCGAGCATGGGCTGCACACCCTTGTTCTTAAAGGCCGAGCCGCACAGGATCGGCACCACTTCGGCGGCCAGGGTGGCCGTGCGCAGGGCCCGACGCAGGTCCTCAGCCGTGATGGCATCCTCGGCCAGGTACTTCTCCATGATGATGTCGTCGAAGTTCGAGACCACGTCGATCAGCTGGTGACGAGCGTCCTCGGCGTCCGACGCCATGGCATCGGGAATGGCCGTGACTTCCCACTCCTCGCCCAAGTCGTTGGCCCAGACCAGCGCCTTCATCTCGAGTAGGTCGATCACGCCCTTGAATTCGGACTCGGCGCCGATGGGTAGCTGGGTGATAGCGGGCAGAGCGTCAAGGCGGTCACGGATCATCTCGACCGTGCGCTCGAAGTTGGCGCCGATGCGGTCCATCTTGTTAACGAAACAGATCCGGGGCACGCTGTACTTGTTGGCCTGGCGCCACACCGTCTCGGTCTGGGGCTCCACACCAGCCACGGCGTCGAAGACGGCCACGGCGCCGTCGAGCACGCGCAAGGATCGCTCCACCTCGACTGTGAAGTCCACATGGCCCGGGGTGTCGATGATGTTGATCCAGTTGTCACGCCACATGCAGGTGGTGGCGGCCGAAGTGATGGTGATGCCTCGCTCCTGCTCCTGGACCATCCAGTCCATGGTGGCGGCGCCTTCGTGCACTTCACCGATCTTGTAGTTGCGTCCCGTGTAATACAGGATGCGCTCGGTGGTGGTGGTTTTGCCCGCGTCAATGTGGGCCATGATCCCGATGTTGCGGGTTTTGGCTAGAGGAAAGTCGCGAGTGGGCAGGGCGTCAGCCATGGTGCGGAATGATCCTTGTGAAAGAGGTGCGATCCACTACCAGCGGTAGTGGGCGAATGCTTTGTTGGACTCGGCCATCTTGTGCATGTCCTCACGGCGCTTTACGGCGGCACCGATGTTGTTGGACGCATCGAGAATCTCGCCGGCCAGGCGCTCGGCCATGGTCTTTTCCCGGCGTTGGCGCGAGTACGTCGTCAGCCAGCGAATGGCCAGTGTGGTGGCACGGCGGGGGCGAACCTCGACCGGCACCTGGTAGGTGGCGCCACCGACACGACGGCTCTTGACCTCGAGCTCGGGACGGGTGTTCTCGACAGCACGCTTGAGAGCGGCGACCGGGTCTCCGCCCGAGCGCTCCTCGACCAGGGTAAGGGCGCCGTAGACGATGCGCTCGGCCAGCGTGCGCTTGCCGCGCGACAGCACCTTGTTGACCACCTGGGTCACCAGGACCGAGCGGTAGACCGGGTCCGGGGCCAGTTCACGACGGGTGGCAGGTCCGTTACGGGGCATTTAGGACTCCTTCTTGGCGCCGTAGCGGCTGCGGGCTTGGCTGCGCTCACGAACACCCGAGGTGTCGAGCGCGCCGCGGACGACCTTGTACCGCACACCAGGCAGGTCCTTTACACGCCCACCACGTACGAGGACGATGGAGTGCTCCTGCAGGTTGTGGCCCACACCGGGGATGTAGGCCGTGATCTCGACCCCACTGGAAAGGCGGACACGAGCCACCTTTCGCAGGGCCGAGTTCGGCTTCTTGGGAGTGGTGGTGTACACACGTGTGCAGACGCCACGTCGCTGAGGCGCGCCCTTCAGGGCTGGCGTCTTGGTCTTTGTGACTTTGGCCTGTCGTCCTTTGCGGACGAGCTGGGCGATTGTGGGCACGCGCTACCTCTCGATACTGAAAATGGTGAACCCATGTGCAACGCGGTGACCGCGCTGGCCGAAGCCTCACATGGCAGACAGAAGATGATAGCGGGTGCCTGGTGGCCCCACAATCGCGGCCCACGATGACGGGTGCGGCCGTCTAGGCCGCAGTGCCCTCCAGCGCGAGCCCCGGTGCCGGTCCGCCTTCGCCCCCCACCGGTTGGCGACCACCCCCACCGGGAGCAAACGACTTCCAGGACTGGCGGAACCACAGGATGGTGAGCGGGATCAATCCATCGGGGTTGGCCCCCAAGCTGACTCCGGCCGTGCCCACCACGAGGTACTCAATGCTGGACGGGAGGAATCCGAGCAACATTCCGCCGGCCAGGGCCCCCGAACAGGTGGCGGCGCCACTGACGGCGACTGCGGCCAGGATCAGGAGGCTGAAGAACATCTCGAAATCGGTGGACCCGGCCACGGAGCTGGCCGCCCCGAACAGCGCACCGGCCAGGCCGGCAATGGCGGCTGACAGCCCGAACACCACCAGCTTGGTCATGGTGAGGCTCAGGCCCAGGGTGGAGCAGGCCGGCTCGGAGTCCTTCATGGCGATGAGCACCCGGCCGAACGGTCCCCGTCGCAGCGCCAGCAAACCGATCGAGAGGAGGGCGAAGACCACGGCCAGGAAGATGTCGAGGCCCTTCCCGGCCCCAACATGCAGTCCTAAGAGGTGGGGTGGCTTGATGGACACTGACCCGTTGTAGCCAAACGCGGCTGACCAGGGGAAAAAGCTGTTGTCCATGAGCGTGGCGAAGGCCATGGTGGCCAGGGCCAGGTAGAGCCCCCGCAGGCGAAGCGCCGGCAGCGCCACCAACGCCCCGACCGCCCCGGCCAAACCAGCGGCGGCCACCAGCCCCCAGAACGAACAGCCGCCATATTTGGACGCAGCGAAGGCGCCGAGACCGGCAAAGGTCATCTGGCAGATGGAGACCTGCCCGCCCCAGCCCGTCAACGGGACCAATGACAGGCAGACCAGGCCATAGGCCAGAGCGACCCCCAAGGTGATGAGGTTGCCCGGATCGAGCAGCTGCACCGCCACCACCACGGCAGCCACCAGGAGCACCCCACCTTGAAGGCTCCGAGTGAAGCCGGCCGGGGCCAAGCTCACCTGACGTCGCAGCGACCCCACCTTTATCCGGTCCTGGCGCATCACCAGCAGCACAACGAACAGCAGCACCGACGGGACCGACAAGGCCAGGCCTTGGATCGGCGTCGACCTCCAGATGCCGGTCGATGGGAAATAGCCCGTGGCGTAGGAGGCCACCAGGCCGATACCCAACGCGCCGACAAACGTGAGCGGGAGGTTTTTGAGGCGACCCAACATTGCCGCGGCATAGGCGTCAATGACCAGCAGGGTCAGGATGAGGGGATTCAGCTGCAAGATGGGAGCGGCCAGAATGCCGGCCACCGACGCCAGCGACGCGCCGATGGCCCAACTGAAGGTGGAGAGCCATGACGGACGGCCGCCGAAGAGGCCGACCAGGTCCCGGTTGTCGACCACGCCTCGCATGGCAATGCCCACTCGAGTCCGATAGAGGAGCAGGCGGAGCCCGATGGCGATGGCCGCAGCGATCCCGATGGTGATGACGTCCTCATAGACGATGTACACGCCGAAGAGGGTGAACCCGGAGTGGCCGAAGAACTGCGGCACCACGGGCGAATCGTTGGCCCAGATCTTCTCGGCCGCGCCAATGAGGAGCAGCGTCAACCCGACGGTGACGACGAGCGTGACGGCCACCGACGCACCCGCCACGCGCCGAATGAGGACCCGCTCTATCAGCGCACCGAAGAGAGGGGCCAGGACGAACACGCTGAGAATGAAGGCCCAACCGGGAGGGATGTGCCAGGCCACTGACAGCTGCCAATAGACGAAGGCCATGAACATGCCGATGGCTCCGTGCGCGATGTTGAAAATGCCCGACGTCGAATAGGTGACCACCAGTCCGGACGCCGCCACCGCATAGGTGGCACCGGCGACAACGCCGATGACGGTGTAGGCAAAAAACTCGTGCACGAACAGTCCGGTCTAGTAGGAGTAGAGCCCGCCGGTGCAGTCGAACGTGTTCGGTGCAGTCGGGTACACGCGCTGGAAGGCGCCGTTTTCGATCTTCACGTAGGCGAAGCAATGAGAGGGGATCTTCTGCCCGATGTTGACCGGCAGCTGTATCCCATCTCCGGTCCAGGTGCCGATCTTCTGGAACTGCGACAGCAATGCCGCCCGAGTCAGATCGGGGCCCACCGCCTTGGCCGCCTGCTCGAAGGCCAGGCCAGCCGACCAGGCCAAGATGGCGAAGATGTCTTGGTGGTACCCAGGCGCCACCCGGTTCATCCAACTTTCGAATAGTTGGAGCTCGGGATTCTCCGGTGCATCGCTGTAGGCCGCGGTGGCCGAGATCAACACCAGATCGCCGTTGGAGGAGGGCTCAGTCTGCTGGGCAAACTGGGGCGAGTATTCCTCTGAGAACCAGTCGATCACTTGAGGATCGAAGTTGTATTGCTCCATCGATTCGAGCAGCCGTTCTGCCGACGCGTCATCCGAGTACTCGGTGACGTACTGCACCTTGTCCGACTGCATCGCCTCGACGTCGGCGGCGTAGTTGGCTTGCGTCGGCGTGGCCGGTTGGTTGTACACGTAATCGAAGCCGACGCTGGTGTAGGCCTTCACTTCCTGCGCCGCGTTGTCGGCGGTGGCCGGCACTTGCAGGTAGATCATGGCCGCGTGCTTGACCGCAGCGGGGTACGTGCGGGCCAGGTACTCGGCCGCTCCCAAGGCGGTGTAGTGGGCCAGACCAGGGCTGGCCCCGAAGATCTCTGGCGACGCACCGGCCGTGTCGGTCGACACCTCACCCGCCATGATGGGAAGGCCACAGGAGTTGGCCGCGTTGGCGCTGCCATCATCAAAGCCGGATGCGTTGCCCACCATGGCGAACGTCGCCGAGCAGGCCTGCACGGTGTCGGCGTAGCTCTGGCTGGAGTCGTTGGCATCGTCGTACGGCGTCACCTTGATCATCCGGCCGCAGATGCCACCCTGGCTGTTGACGTAAGCCGCCCACGCCTCCGTGGCCTGCTGCGCACTCTGGGTCAGCCCGGGCACCACGCCGGTGATACTGGCGATGTTGCCCACGTTTATCGACGTCGCCGTGACGCCGGTGGCCGTGGCCCCGCCATTACCGGCCGCAGGTGTTTCATTTCCGTTGGGCCCACAAGGACCTGAAGAGCCGGCGGCGGCACCGGTCGATGTTCCGCCGGTCGGAGTGGCGCCTCCACCCGTCGGCGTGGCGCCCCCGGTGGTGGTGCCCGCCGTGGTGGCGGTGGTACTGCCCAACGTCGTCGTGGTCTCGTCGTTGGTGCCGGAGCCGCCGTTCGACGCGCTGGCCGCGCCGGTGTTCTTGCTGGCGCCCAGGGCCTGGGCCTGCTGGCTGGTGGTGAGCCGTGACCCGCAGGCCGAAGCCAACAGGGCCAGTGCGGCCACCATGCCAAGCGCGGCGCGACGTCGACGCCTCATGCCGGTCATCGTTCGTTGCTTCTTCACATCGCTTCTTCCTGCAGCCGGTCCTCGGAGGCTGCCTTGTCGCCGAAGTCGCGTAGGACCCGTTCGAGACGATCGACGGAGCGGACGATGGCCAACGCGTTACGCCGGGACTCCTCGACCTGGCGCAGGCTCCAGGCGCAGAGCACCAACACGCCACCGCCGATGACCAGTGCCACACCGAGCAGCCCACCCGAAATCACATAGGGGATCTCTTCGTATTGGTACGGGCTGTGGGCGGCGCCGTACCAACCGAGCAGGATGCAGACGAATCCGAAACCGATGGCCAGCATCCCAACCAGCTGCATGATTTTGCGCAAGTCCCGGTCGCTCCGGCGTTGCCGACCACTGTCGACCGCCTGGGCCAGCCGCTGCAGTCGCCCCGAAGCCGGCGTGCTCGCACCGTTGTCGGGACTGGAGTCGGTCGCCGAAGTATCGGCCAGGTGCGGCGAGTCCGGTGCACCGGGCGTACCGAAGACGCGGCGAACCGCGGTCGGGGACCCGGCATCGTCATTGTTGGTCCATTGCCAGAACTTCAGCTTCATGACCCAAAGTCTCCCGCGTGAGTAGGTAGATCGGCGGTATCGCTGAAGAGTTCACCGAGTGGATCCCCGTCGGTGCAGGCCGGTCCCACCAGCTCGCTGACGTCATCCACCCGCTTGTAGGCGTAGGCCAGCGCTGCCGCCGCGGCGAGGCCAAGCAGAAGCAATCCAGTTCCGATTCCCTTGAAGACCGGTGTGACCGCCGAGGCCGGCGTGCCGGTGCCCTCAGTGGTGGGCGTGGTGCCCGAACCCGAGGTCGGGGTGGTGGCCGTGCCCGTCGTCGGCGAGGTGCCACCGAAGGTGCTGGCGCCGAAGTCACCGCTGCCGGTGGTCGGTGAGCTGAAGTTGCCGAGGTCGCCGTCGTCACCGGAGGCAGTGCTCGCTGATCCGCTGTCATCGACGAAGGCCGGAGAGGCCGACGAGGACACCGTCAAGGTGCCCAGGTCGACGGTGATCACCTGGGCATTCGGTAGTGGCACCGGCAATTCAGAGGTCAGGGAAGACGGCAACAACGAGGAGAGCTTGTTGGCCGCACTGTCGAGCGTGTCCAGATTGATGGTGAGCTTCAGCCCGTCCAGCGTACGGGTGGCCGAGGCCCCGTTGATGGTGTCCACCGGGCTGGTCACGGCGAGGGTGATGCCCAGCTCCTTGAGGAGCGTATTGATGGTGGCCACCGGCACCGCCAAGGCTGTGTTCTTCCCGTTTACCTGAATCCCGTTGGCCGTAATGGTCACCGTCTGCCCCGCGATGGAGGCATTGGCGATGACGGTGTTGCCCGTGACCGTCCCCGTGGTGCCGTCAGACGACGCCGTCGCCGTCGAGGTGACCGCGCCGATGGAGATAAATCCACCCAGGACAGAAATGCCGGACACCGACGATGAAGCCGAGGCGATGGCTGCGTTGTCGGTGGTGCTCGAGCTGGACGTACCCGAGATCACGCCCAGTCCGAAGAGCGCGGACGAGGCACCGAGCGGGTTGCCGGTCCCCGAGGCCGACCCGGAGGTTTGGCTGCCGGTCGACCCCGACGCCGGGGCATCGTCGCCAATGGTGGAGGTGGCCGTGTTGGAGTCGGCCGTGGACGTCACGTCCATGTTCACGCCGGGCTCATCGGTGGAATCGGAGTTCGGCGTCTGGGGGTAGTCCGATGTCGCTTCCAGGGGCCACACGGGAGCCGGGGGCAGCGGGGCGCCGGGCACCAACAAGGACAACTCCGGACCAGCGTTGGCAATGACCTGGCCCGGGTAGAAGGTGGATGCCACTGCGACCCCGGTGGGACCGAAGTTGTCCGTGGTCGAGGCGTAGCCCTCATCGAGCTCGACGGTGGGGGTCGCCGGCAACGGGAAGTTCGGCTGCTCGTACTGCACCGTGCTTCCCTCGGCCAAGGCAGTGACGGTAAAGCCACCCAGGGTCGAGTCCGCCCCGGCTGATCCTCCGGTCAGGGCCGCAGCCAAAAGGCCGGAACCTCCGCCCAAGAGCAGCGCGGTGCTGGCCAGCAAGGCGCGCAGGCGCCGGCGACTGGAAGGGGACACGTGCTTCGCCATTAGGCGGCCACTCCACCCAGATAGGCGCTGGCCAGGTCAGCCGGCAGCTCATCGGGTGTGCCGGCGGCCACGATCTTGCCCTGCACCACCACGGCCACATGGGTCGCCACCTTGAGGGCAGTGGCAGCGAACTGCTCGGCCAGAATGACGGCCACGCCTTCGGCTGCGATCTGGGCCACCAGCTCGTAGAGCTCGCTCACAATCATCGGTGCCAGCCCCATGGAGATCTCGTCCAAGAGGAGCAACGCTGGCTCGACGCTCAGGGTTCGGGCCATAGCCAGCATCTGCTGTTCGCCCCCGGAAAGGGTGCCGGCGACCTGGGTGCGGCGCTCCGAGAGGCGGGGGAAGCGGTGGAAGGCCCGATCCTCGACGGTGGCCTTCGACGCACCACCAAAAGTCATGAGCCTCAGATTCTCCGAGACGGTGAGGTTGGGGAAGATGCCGCGGCCGTCGGGCAAGGTGCACACGCCGGCCCGGGACAGCGCCTCGGGCTTGATCCCGTTGACGTGCCGGCCCAGCACGTGGAAGCAGCCCGATGTCGGCTCCATCTGACCGCTCGCCACTTTCAGCGCGGTGGACTTGCCGGCGCCGTTCGGTCCCAGCAGCGCCAGGACGGATCCGTCCTGGACCGCCAAGTCGATGCCATGCAGCACCTCGATCTGCCCGTAGGCCGCATGCACTCGGCGTAGCTCCAACACCGGCGGTATCGGCCGGGTCGTGGGGGTCTCAGGCATCGAGCGTCCCCCCCATGGCCACGTGGAACTCGGTGGCCAGCATCATGTCGGCCGTCTGAGCGCTACTGGCCAGCTGCTCGTCTCCGTCGTCCATGGCACCGAGATAGGCCGCTCGCACCCGATCGTCGGCCCGCACTTCGGTCGGAGTGCCCACCATCAGGACGGCGCCGAAATCGAGGACGTTGATGCCCGAACACACGCGCATGACCAGTTCCATGTCGTGCTCCACCAGCAGGACGGCCATGCCATTGGCCGCCAGCTTCAACAAGAGCTCGCCCATCTCCTCGCTCTCGGACTCGCTCAACCCCGAGGAGGGCTCGTCCAACAGCAGCAGTCGAGGCTTGGTGGCCAGCGAGCGGGCCAGTTCGAGCAGTCGGGCCTGGCCAGTGGGCAGCGTGTCGGCGGGGCGATCGCCCAGAGCGGACATGCCGACTTGGGCCAACACGTCGTCGGCCACCGCCTTGGTGTCGGAGCGATCGCGGGACCAGCGACGGCGAATCTCGGCCGCGGCCAGCACGTTTTCCCTCACCGTCAGCGAACCGAATACCTCGAGACGCTGGAAAGTGCGGGCGATGCCCAGGCGGGCCCGCTTGTGTGGCCCCATCCCTTCCATGGACTTGCCGTCGAAGGCGATGCGACCGCCGTTGATGGACTGCAAGCCACAGATGGCGTTGAACAGGGTGGTCTTGCCGGCGCCGTTGGGGCCGATGAGACCGGTGACGGCACTGGGTTCGACAGAGAGATTCACTCCTCGAAGGGCATGGACTCCGCCAAAACGCACTTCGGCCTCAGCTACCTGCAGCAGCGGCATCTCACATCACCCCCTGTCAGCTCTCCCCGGCACACGGTGACCCGTATGGGCGTCTCGCCTGCTTTTCCCCTGTTCAGTCGGCCCAGTCTGTCAAAAAATAGAACGTGTTTCCATATCGCCCTCTCAGAGCCACCTTTCTGCGGTCCTCTGCGGAGCGTTAGCCTGCCCCACTATGGAACATTCGATGGCCGAACGCTTGTCAGAGCTGGAAGATCGCAAGGAACAAGCCCTGCACGCCGGCAGCGAAAAGGCGGTCGAGAAGCATCACGCCAAGGGAAAGATGACGGCCCGGGAGCGGATCGACTATCTCCTCGACGACGGCTCGTTCCAGGAGCTGGACATGCTGGCCCGGCACCGGGCCCACGGCATGGGTCTGGAAGACAACCGCCCCTATACCGACGGCGTGGTCACCGGCTTCGGCACCATCGACGGCCGGCGAGTCTGCATATTCAGCCAGGACTTCACCGTCTTCGGCGGCGCCTTGGGCGAGGTCTTCGCCGAAAAGATCCACAAGGTGATGGACCTGGCCACCTCCACCGGTGTACCGATGATCGGACTGAACGACGGGGCGGGTGCTCGAATTCAAGAAGGTGTGGTCTCCCTCCACTCCTATGGCGGCATCTTCCACCGCAATGTCACCGCCTCGGGCGTCATCCCCCAGATCAGCGTCATCCTTGGCCCCTGCGCCGGCGGTGCCGTCTACTCCCCGGCCATGACGGACTTCATCTTCATGGTGCAGGGCACCTCACACATGTTCATCACCGGCCCCGACGTGGTGAAGACGGTGACCGGCGAAGACGTGACCTTGGAGGAGTTGGGCGGCGCCATGAGCCACGCCACCAAGTCGGGTGTGGCCACCTTCGTCGCACCCGACGAGAAGGCCTGTCTTGACGACGTGCGCCACCTCCTCTCCTTCTTGCCCTCCAACAATCTGGAGGAGCCCCCACTGGAGCGCAGCGGCGACGATGTCGATCGTCCTGTGCCCGAACTGATCGACATCATGCCGGCCTCGCCCAACCAGCCCTACGACATGAAGAAAGTCATCACGACAGTGGTAGACGACGGCGACTACTTCGAAGTGCACCGGCACTGGGCCATGTCCATCACTTGTGGCTTCGCCCGCATGGACGGCCGAGTGGTCGGGATTGTGGGCAATCAACCCGCCGTGCTGGCCGGCGTGCTCGACATCGACTCTTCGGAGAAGGCGTCCCGTTTCGTGCGCACCTGTGACGCCTTCAACATCCCGCTCCTGACCTTCGTCGATGTCCCGGGCTTTATGCCGGGCACCGATCAGGAATACGGGGGCATCATCCGTCACGGGGCCAAGCTTCTGTACGCCTACTGCGAGGCCACGGTGCCGCGCATCCAGATCATCACTCGTAAGGCTTACGGGGGCGCATACGTCGTCATGAACTCCAAGTCGATCGGGGCCGACTTGGCCTTTGCCTGGCCCTCGGCCGAGCTGGCCGTGATGGGCCCCAACGGCGCCGTGGAGATCGTCTACCGACGCGAACTGGCCGAAGCTACCGATCCCGTGGCCCGACGTGCCGAACTCATTGACGAGTACACCGAGCGCTACGCCAACCCGTACATCGCCGCCGAACGCGGCTATATCGATGACGTGATTTCTCCGGCCGATACGCGGGCCGTCATCTGCCGCAGCCTCGAGATCCTGGCCTCCAAGCGCGAGGAACTGCCGCGGCGCAAGCACGGGAACGTGCCGCTGTGACGAACACAATCGACCTGACACTGCGACCGCGCCCCGAACCCGATCCGGCGGTGCTGGCCGCCATCACGGCGGCGGCGCAGATGGTGTGGCCGCAACCCGGACTGACGGACGAGCAGGACCCGGTGCATCAGACGTGGCGCTTCAGCGGACGCTGGTGGAACAAGCCCACGCCCTTGCGCCGCGAGCGACCCTGGGCCCGCCGCTGACCGTCTACGTCGACGACTGGCGGCAGCGGGCGACCATTCGGGACCGGGAGGATCGCTGGTCGCATCTTCTGTCAGACGACGAGGACGAGTTGCACACGCTGGCCGCGCAACTCGGCATTCCGATTCGCGGCTACCAGCGCCATCGCCGCTCGGCCGCCCTGAATCACTACGACCTTCCGGAAAGCTTGCGCCTGCGAGCCATTGAGCTGGGCGCCATCCCCATCACCTGGCGGGAGATGGGCCGCCTTACGCGGGAGTGGCGGCGCGCTGGCGCTCGGCCAGAGCGACCAGGTCCTCCATGATGCGATCGAAGGAGTAATCCTTCGGCGTGTACACCGAGGACACGCCCTTGCCCAGCAGGATCTCGGCATCCTCCGGCGGAATGATGCCGCCGACCACGACGGCCGCTGTGCTTCCGGCGGAGCGCAATCGGTCCAGTACCTCGGGCACGAGCTCGAGGTGTGAACCCGACAGGATGGACAATCCGACGATGTCGACGTCCTCGTCCAGGGCAGCGGCCACGATCTGGGCCGGGGTCAACCGGATGCCTTGGTAGATCACTTCGAATCCGGCGTCCCGGGCGGCAACAGCGATCTGTTCGGCGCCGTTGGAGTGGCCGTCGAGCCCAGGCTTGGCCACCAGGAAGCGGGGCGGCCCGCCGATACGATCGGCCAGGGCCTTGGTCCGGAGCCGGATGGGGGCCATCTCTTCGCCGCGACGCCCACCGGCGCCGCTCACCCCGGTCGGCGCCCGGAACTCGCCGAAGACTTCACGCAGCGCCCCCGCCCATTCGCCGGTGGTGCCGCCGGCATGAGCCAGGGCAATGGTGGCCTCCATGATGTTGCCGTCGGGCCCGGCATTCTCCGCCACCTGGCGCAGCACATCGAGCGCCTTTTGCACGGCGCCTTGGTCGCGCTCGGATCGCCAGCGCTGCACGTCGGCGATCTGCTGAGCCTCGACCCGCGGGTCCACCCGCATGATGTTGTCGATCTCGCCGTCGCCGGTCAGGGGCGATGGGGCCGTCTCTTGGAATTTGTTGACGCCCACCACAATCTGCTCGCCGGTCTCGATGCGCTGGACCCGATCGACCTGGCTGCGGACCAGCCGCATCTTCAGCTCGTCGATGGCCTCAAAGGCACCGCCCAACGCCTCGACATCGGCCAGTTCGGCCAAGGCCGACTTCATGATCTCCTCGGTCTTGGCCTCAATGACCTTGGATCCCTCGAAGATGTCGTCGTACTCGAGCAGGTCGGACTCGAAGGCCAGCACCTGCATCATGCGCAGTGACCACTGCTGGTCCCAGGGCCGAGGCAAGCCCAGGGCCTCGTTCCAGGCCGGCAACTGCAGGGCCCGGGCCCTTGCATCCTTGGAGAGCGTGACCCCGAGGGACTCGAGCACAATGCGCTGCACGTTGTTCTCGGGTTGCTGCTCGGTCAGGCCAAGCGAATTCACCTGCACGCCGTAGCGGAATCGGCGCAACTTCGGGTCGGTGACCCCGTAGCGCTCCTGGCAAATGCGGTCCCACAGTCGGGTGAAGGCCCGCATTTTGCAGGTCTCCTCTACGAAGCGAACGCTGGAGTTCACGAAGAAGCTGATGCGGCCCACTACCTCGGGTAGCTCCGATTCCTCAATCTTGCCGGACTGGCGCACGCCATCGAGGACCCCAATGGCAGTGGCCAGTGCGAAGGCCACTTCCTGGGTCGGCGTGGCTCCAGCCTCTTGTAAGTGGTAGCTGCAGACGTTGATGGGGTTCCACTTGGGCACGTGGCGGACCGTGTAGGCGATGGTGTCCACGGTGAGCCGCAGACTGGGCCCGGGCGGAAAGATGAAGGTGCCGCGGCTCAAGTACTCCTTGACGATGTCGTTCTGCGTCGTACCAGAAAGGAGCTTCTGGTCGACGCCCTGGTCCTGGGCGTGAGCCACGTAGAGCCCGAGCAGCCAGGCCGCCGTGGCGTTGATGGTCATGGAGGTGTTCATCTCCGCCACCGGGATCTGCGCCATCAGCTCTTCCATGTGGCCACGGTGGGCCACTGGCACGCCTACCTTTCCCACTTCACCGGCCGCCTCAGGCGAGTCAGGGTCGTAGCCCGTCTGGGTGGGGAGATCGAAGGCAATGGAAAGACCGGTCTGGCCCTTGGCCAGGTTGGAGCGGTACAGCTCGTTGGAGGCACGAGCGGTGGAGTGGCCCGAATAGGTGCGCATCACCCAGGGCTTGTCACGCGGTGTGTCCTTGCTCATGGCTCACCTCCTTGGGGTGCCAGCAGCACTGCCACCATTCTGACCGCTCGGCGGCGACGCCGATAGGCGTCTATCGGTTGTAGTCGTAAAAGCCGCGCTTGGACTTGCGGCCCAGCTGACCCGAAGTCACAAGCCGGCGCAACAGGGGAACGGCGGCGTAGTTGGGATCGCGGAACTCGGCGTACAGCGCATCGAGGATGGCCAGCGAGGTGTCCAGCCCGACGAGATCAAGGAGCGCAAACGGTCCCATGGGGAACCCACAACCGCCCTTCATGGCGGCGTCGATGCCCTCCTTGGTGGCCACTCCCTGCTCCAACAACCGCACGGCGTTGTTCAGGTACGGAAACAGCAGTGCGTTGACAATGAAGCCGGCCTGGTCCTTGACCTCGACCGGGTCTTTCCCACAGGCCGCGGCAAACTCCAGCGCCGTCGTCACCGTCTTATCGTCGGCCGTGATGGGGCGCACCACTTCCACCAGCGCCATGGCCGGCGCCGGGTTGAAGAAGTGGATGCCGCAGACCAGCTCGGGCCGTCCGGTGGCCATAGCCATTTCAACCACAGGGAGCGTCGAGGTGTTCGTGGCCAGGATGGCTCCGGCCTTACACACCGAGTCCAGCTCGGCGAAAAGCGCCTTCTTCACCTCGAGGTCCTCGACGACGGACTCAATGACCAGGTCGACGTCGGCCAGCTCGCCCAGGTGCGTGGTGCCGCTCACGCGGGCGGCGATCTCGGCCGCTTCCGCTTCGGTGCGCTTGCCCTTCTCCACCTGCTTGGCCAGCGACTTCTGCAGCCCGGCCACCATGGCGTCGGCGCTGGCCTGGCTACGGCTGCGCAGCACCACCTCGTACCCCGCTGCAGCCGCCACCTCGGCGATGCCTGAGCCCATGATTCCCGAACCGACAATTCCAACGCGTGCGATCGACATGGGGGCAGAGGCTACTGGCCAGTAACCGTCGCGGTCGAAGCCGGGGTACCCGTGCCTGCGTGCAAGAGTGGCTCATGGACAAGAGCGGCGTGTTGGCCCTGGTGGGCGGAGCTGAGTGGACACCGGGATGCACCTTCGATGCCGGTCTGCTCGAAGCCTCGGGAGGCACGGAGGTGGTGGTCCTGCCGACGGCCGCCGCGTACCAACACCCCGAGCGGGTGGTGCTTCAGGCTGCCGAATGGCTGGCCACTCTGGGAGCCACTGTGGAGGGACTCATGGTGCTGGACCGGGCCTCCTCCGACGACCCGGGCATGGCCGAGGTGGTGCGCAGGGCCACCTGTATTTATGTGGCCGATGGGTCCCCGCTTCACCTCAAGGCCGTGCTCAAGAAATCAGCCACCTTCGACGCCTTACGCCAGGCGTGGCACGACGGAGCGGTGGTGGTCGGATCGGGGGCCGGTGCGATGGTGCTGACCGACCCAATGGTGGACCCTCGCGGCGGTGCGCTCACCTTGGGCCTCGGATTAGTGACTCAGCTGGCCGTGATTCCTCACTTCGGCGAAGAGCAGGAGGAGTCAGAGCAAAAGCTGCAGCGCACCTTGGCCATGGCGCCCAAGGGTCTCCCAGTGGTGGGCCTCCCGCCGCGGACAGCGCTCATCAGGTCGGTCGACGGCAGCTGGCGCTACGAGGGCGTGGAGGCACCGATGGTTTTCGTGGACGCCATGCCCACCGAGGGTTTGGCCGCGCTGGTCTGACCCTTGCTGGAGAGGGTCAGTCGCTTTCGACGATGGTGACTGACTCAATCACCACACGCTCTTTCGGTGTGCCGGAGCGGGTGCCGAGATCGTTGATCTTCTCGACCACCTCTTTGCCGCTGACGTTGGCGCCAAAGAGTGAATAGAGCGGCGGCAGCCCCATACCGTCCGGGCCGCTGATGACGAAGAACTGGCTGCCGTTGGTGTTGGGGCCGGCGTTGGCCATGGCCAACGATCCGTACTGGTAACGCCCGGGTGCCGGCAGTTCGTCGGCGTATTTGTAGCCAGGACCGCCAGTCCCGTTGCCGCTGGGATCGCCACCCTGGAGCACGAATCCGGGGATGATGCGGTGGAAGATGACCCCGTCGTAGAAGTGGTAGCGGGAGAGAAACACGAAGCTGTTCACGGTCTGAGGAGCGTTGGCGGCATCGAGCTCGAACACCATCGTCCCGTGCGACGTCACCATGGTGGCCGTGTAGCGCTTCGAGGGGTCAATGAACATCGGTGGGGCCTGGTCGAACTTCTGCTGCTTTGGACTGGAGCCATCGACGGCTGGTGCGACGGGTGTGGCCATGGACTTAGCTCCCTGCTGCTTCGTGAATGGTGACGGAAATAATGCGCTCAATGACCCCTGGCGTGCCGGCGGGAGTGCCGAGCGCATTGATGGCGTTGATCACGTCCTGACCGCTGATGATGGAACCGAACAACGAGTACCCGCCGCTGGCGATGTCATTGTTCAGCTGCGTGGACCCACCAGGGGCCACGATGAAGAACTGGCTGCCGTTGGTGTTGGCGCCTGAGTTGGCCATGGCCACATCGCCGGTGGCATAGGACGTCGGGATGTTCTCGTTGTTGAACTCATAGCCGGGACCGCCGGTACCGGTGCCGGTCGGGTCACCGGTCTGGTCCACGAAGCCAGGAATGACTCGATGGAAAATGTCGCAGTGGAAGTAGTTCTTGTCGGCCAGGAAGATAAAGCTGTTGACCGTCGTCGGTGCCGCCTTGGCGTAGAGCGACATGGTGAACGTGCCGTCAGTCGTCACCACCGTGGCCGAGTACAGGTCGTTGGTATTGATGGTCATGGCGGGCGCCGCTGAGTAGCTCTGGGTGTTGACCCGGGCGCTGGTGTTGGTCGGGCAGCCTGCCTTGACCGCAATGGCATTGGCCGCCTTCTGGGCTGCCGCATTGGCGCTCGATGAGGCTGCCGTCGTCGTGGTGCTGCTACTCGCCGCCGTGGTCGTGGTGGTGGACCCGGAGGCGCTGGCCGGCTTCTTTGGGCTGTTGTTCCCAGAGACGAGGAAGACGATCCCGACGATGATCACAGCCACCACGGCGACGATGACCGTGTTGCGCGTTTGGGCGCGGCGCTTCTTGGCCTTGGCCTGGGCCACCAAGCGGGCTTCCCGGGCATCTCGCTGACGTTGACGTTTCTCGCTGGGCACGGCCCGAGACCCTATCCGCGCCGGAGCGGCCCGTTGAAGCGGCATCGGCCAGAGCGAGGCGATGGCGCCCATTAGCCTGAGTGGGATGGCGCTCTTGGTGCAGAAATACGGCGGGACGTCGGTCGGTGACGCCGATCGCATCCGAGCCGTGGCCGATCACGTGGCCCGGACCCGCCGCGAGGGCCACGACGTGGTGGCCGTGGTCAGTGCCATGGGCAAGACCACCGACGACCTCATCCACCTGGCCAACACCGTCAGCAGCGTCCAACCCTCGCGTGAGTACGACATGCTGGTCAGCGCCGGGGAGCGGATCACCATGCCCCTCCTGTGCATGGCACTGGCTGAGCTTGGGGTCGAGGCGGCCTCGTTTACGGGGAGCCAGGCCGGCATCATCACCGATGGCGATCACACCCGGGCCAAAATCCTCGAGGTGCGAGCCGACAGGCTCCGAGCCTCGCTGGCCGCCGGCCAGGTGCCGGTGGTGGCCGGATTCCAGGGCCAATCCGCCGATCGGGAAATCACGACGCTGGGACGGGGCGGCTCCGATACCACCGCGGTGGCGCTGGCCGCCGTCCTGGGTGCTGACGTGTGCGAGATCTACACCGACGTCACCGGGGTGTTCACCGCCGATCCTCGCGTCGTCCCGACGGCGCACCGAATCAACCGGATTTCCTTCGACGAAATGCTCGAGATCGCTGCCACCGGCGGGCGCGTACTCAACCTGCGCTCGGTGGAATTCGCACGCAATCACAACGTTCCGCTGCACGTACGCAGCAGTTTCACCTGGGAGCCGGGCACCTGGGTGGTAGAGGAGGAAGCAAACATGGAAGCAGCAGTCGTCACCGCAGTAAGCCACGACACCTCGGAGGCAAAGGTGACGGTCAGCGGCGTACCCGATCGTCCCGGAGTGGCGGCCCAGCTCTTCCGCGCCCTGGCTGATCGATCCGTGAACGTCGACATGATCGTCCAGAACACATCGGCCCATGGGACCACCGACATCTCGTTCACTGTGCCCAAGGACGACCTGGCTACTTCAGTCGAGGCAGCTCAATCGCACGCCGAGAAGCTGGGAGCCACCGGCGTCACCTCTGACCGCGATGTCTCCCGAGTGTCTCTGATTGGTGTCGGCATGAAGTCGCATCCCGGCATTGCCGCCCTCATGTTCGAGACATTGGCCAACGAGAAGATCAACATCGACATGATCTCCACCTCCCCCATCCGAACCTCGTGCATCGTGCGCACCGACGACGTCGAGCGCGCCGTGCGGAGCTTGCACGCGGCTTTTGAACTGGGCTGATGCCCAAAACGCTCTGGCTGCTGCGGCACGCCAAGACGGTGGCCGACCCACCCCAGGGCGGTACCGACTTCGACCGCGTGTTGGCTCCCCGAGGACGGCGTGATGCCACCGCACTGGCGGAGCGCTTTGGCCCCAAGGGCACCCTCCCGGGGCTGAGCCGGGTGCCACGCCCCAGCCTGGCCCTGGTGTCGCCGGCGGCCCGTACGGAAGCGACTGCCGACCTGGTGCTGGCCCACATGAAGAAGCCTCCGGCGGTGCAGCTGGTTCACGACCTCTACGGGGCCGAGCCCGAGGACGTGCTCGATTTGTTACGCGCTCTTCCACAGGAAATGACGTCCGTGATGGTGGTCGGACACAACCCCACGGCGCATGCCCTGGCCATGGGCCTCATCGCCAAGTCAGACAAGAAGGGGCACGACCTGGCGGTGCGCCGCAGCTTCCCCACGTGCGCTCTGGGCGTCTATCGCTTTGAGGGCGACCACTGGTCTGATGTGGGTGCCCACACCGCCAAGCTGGCCGGGCTCCTCGTTCCCCCGTTCGACGAGGGCTGAGTTCGACGAGGGCTGAGTTCGACTGGCCTTAGGCCAACGAACGCAGGATGGCGGCGTCGCCCTGTCCTCCGCCGCCGCAGAGGGCCACGGCAGCCGTGCTGGCACCGCGACGACGCAGCTCGAGCAACGCCGTCAGCGCCACCCGAGTGCCCGACATGCCAACGGGGTGGCCCAGTGCGATGGCCCCGCCGTTCACATTGACCCTTTCCTCAGAGATACCGAGCTCATCGGTGGAAGCGAGGCCAACGGCGGCAAAGGCCTCGTTGATCTCAAAGAGGTCAATGGACGAGAGCTCGATGCCCGCCTTGCCCGCCGCCTTGGTAATGGCGCGGGAAGGCTGCGTCAGCAGGGAGGTGTCGGGGCCAGCCACCATGCCGTAGCTGACGATCTCGCCCAGTGGCGAAATGCCCAGCTCCTTGGCCTTGGCCGCTGACATCACGATGACGGCCGCGCCTCCATCGGAAATCTGCGAGGCGTTGCCAGCGGTAATTGTGCCTGTCTTGGTGAAGGCGGGCCTGAGCGCGCCCAGTGATTCGGCGGTGGTGCCGGGACGCACACCTTCGTCGGTCTCGAACAACAACGGGTCGCCCTTGCGCTGAGGGATCGACACAGCCACAATTTCCTCGGCCAGGCGGCCTTCCTTGGCGGCTGCGGCGGCCTTTTCGTGGCTGGCGGCCGAGAAGGCGTCCTGCCGTTCCCGGGAGATGCCGACCTTCTCGTTGTACTGCTCGGTGGAGAGGCCCATGGCGATGTGGTCGAAGGCGTCTGTCAGGCCGTCGTACATCATGGAGTCCACCAGCGCACCATCTCCGATGCGGTAGCCGGCACGGGCACCGGGCAGCAGGTAGGGGGCTTGGGTCATGGAATCCATGCCACCGGCCACCACGATCTCGGCATCTCCGGCCCGGATCATCTGGTCGGCCAGATAGATGGTGTTGAGGCCCGAGAGGCACACCTTGTTGATGGTGTTGGCCGGGACGGACATGGGGATGCCGCCGTGAGCCGCGGCCTGGCGGGCCGTGATCTGGCCTTGTCCAGCCTGGAGCACCTGGCCCATCAGGACGTAGTCGACCTGGTCAGGGGCGATGCCGGCACGCAGAAGTGCCTCGGCAATGGCGAATCCACCCAGCTCCATGGCCGAGAAACCGGCCAATGCCCCGGACAGCTTGCCAATCGGGGTGCGAGCCCCAGCGACGATGACGGCCTCAGCCATGACGACTACCTCCGAGTCTGTACCGGTGTGGTTACCGGTCGGAAACTACATCCTATTGGCCCACTATCGTGCGTGGCCATGAGCGACATTCTGAACGCCGTATTGGCTGGTGCGCCGGCAGAAGAGCTGGCCTCCCTCCCCATGCCCGAGTCCTATCGTGCTGCCGTCGTGCGCCGGGAGGAGACCGGCATGTTCGATGGGATGGAGTCTTGGGACAAGGACCCTCGTACGTCCATCCATATTCAGGATGTGGCCCTGCCCGAGTTGGCCCCGGACGAGGCCTACATCGCCGTCATGGCCTCTTCCATCAACTTCAACACGGTCTGGACCTCCATCTTCGAGCCGCTGCCGACTTTCGGCTTCCTGGATCGGCTGGCCAAAGAAGGACCATGGGCTGCCCGCCACGCGCAGGATTACCACGTCGTCGGATCCGACGCGGCGGCCGTGGTGCTCCGGACCGGCTCGGCCGTGCGCAACTGGAAAGTGGGCGACAAGGTCACCGTCCATTGCAACTACGTGGACGACCAAGACCCTTCGGCGCACGACGACTCCATGCTGGCCGCCAATCAGCGCATCTGGGGCTTCGAATCCAATTTCGGAGGCCTGGCCGACATCGCCGTCGTCAAAGCCAATCAGCTCATGCCCAAGCCGACGCACCTGAGCTGGGAGGAAGCTGCCGTCAACGCGCTGTGCAATTCCACCTCCTACCGCATGCTGGTCTCGCGCAACGGCGCCAACATGACCCAAGGAGACAAAGTCCTGGTCTGGGGGGCCAGTGGTGGGCTTGGCAGCTTCGCCGTCCAGTACGTGCTCAACGGGGGCGGCACCCCAATCGGCGTGGTGTCCTCCCCCGAGAAAGTGGCTCTGCTGAATGATCTGGGCGTCGAAGCCGTCATCGACCGCCGCGCCGCCAACTACAAGTTCTGGAGCGACGAGCACACCCAAGACGAATCGGAATGGCGTCGCTTCGGCAAGGACATCCGCGGCCTCGTGGGCGGCGAACCCGACATCATCTTCGAGCACCCAGGCCGCCAGACCATGGGAGCTTCGGTCTTCGCTTGCAAGCGGGCCGGCATGATCGTGACCTGTGCCGCCACCTCGGGCTACATGATTGAGTACGACAACCGTCACCTCTGGATGAAGCTCAAGACCATTAAGGGCTCACACTTCGCCAACTACCGCGAGGCGTGGGATGCCAACCAGCTGATCTGCGAAGGAAAGATCCTTCCCCCTCTTTCCGCTGTCTACCCACTGGACGAGGTGGGCGAGGCCGCCTACCAAGTGCACCACAACCTGCACGAAGGCAAGATTGGCGTGCTCTGCCTGGCCCCCGAGGAGGGCCTCGGCATCGACAATCCCGAGCTGCGCCAGCAGGTGGGCGAGGACCGCATCACGCTGTTCCGGCGGCACGGCGCGTGACCGAATCCCTGCTGACCGAAATCGATCACGTGGCCATTGCCGTCAACGACTTGGAGGCGGCCATCGCCTGGTATCTCGATGTGTTCGGCGCCACCGTTGAGCACCGCGAGCGGGTGGAATCGGACGGCGTAGAAGAAGCCCTCCTCAAGGTGGCCGACTCCTACGTGCAGTTGTTGACCCCCATTTCGGACACTTCGCCTGTGGCCAAGTACCTGGCCAACAAGGGTGAGGGGCTGCATCACATCGGCTACCGGGTAGACGATTGCGGCGTAGCACTGCAGGCCATTAAGGATGCCGGCGGTCGCGTCATCGACGAGGCGCCGCGTCCCGGCTCGCGCGGCACCACAGTGGCCTTTGTGCACCCGAAGACCTCATTCGGCACGCTCATCGAGCTAGTGCAGGAGTAACAGCCAAGAAAAGTCGAGCCGTCGTCGATAGATTGCGGCGACATGGGGACGAAGACTGAGGCTGTCTTCGCCGAGCTGCTCGAAGAGCTTGCCGCCCAACACCGGCGCCTCGTCGAACAGCTGTCTGGTCCCGGCGACGAACAGACGTTGCTGGAGGCTCATCGCTGGCTGACCACGATTTTGCAGGTGGCCACCGACACCCAGGTCTGGGCTGATCCGGCCCGCCCGCGCTTCACTGAGATCGTTGGGCCGTACAAAAAGTGGGGCGGAGACAACGCCGACGCTTTTTACTGTTACGCCCCGGTTGACCCGGAGCGCACCTACCGAGTCTCGGTGGCCGCAGGCGACGCCGTCTACCTCTCTCTCACCGTCTACGGCGGCCCCGACGACGGGCGTTACTCCGAGCGCATTGTGGGCAGCATCAACAACCGCCAGGCCAAACCCGACGCCGACGGCTACATCTCCATGGTGCTCTCACCCAACGATCCGGGACCCGGGATCCCGTGGATACGGCTCGAACCCGACGCAGTGGCCATCATCACTCGGGACTACCTCAACGACCCCGTTCGAGATACCCGGGCCGAGTGGCAGATCAGTGCCACCGACCCTCCGGCGGAATACCGGGAGAGCGACGAGGACCTGGCCCGGAAGTTCCGCGCCGCACTGACCTGGATTCGCCAGCAATCGAACATGGTGCCACTGGCCCTGGGCCAACCGAATCACATCGACCCTCCCTATCCCGTGCCGACGGCCACTTTCGGATGGGCAGCCGGTGACGCCGCCTACGCCATGGGCAGCTACGAACTGAACGAGCATGAGGCTCTGGTGTTGCGTGGCCGATCTCCCGACTGCGCCTTTTGGAACATCTGTCTGTGGAACCCGTTCCTACACACCTATAACTACGACTACGAGCGCGTCACCCTCAATGGCGCCCAGGTGCATTACGAGCCAGATGGTGCATGGGAAATCTGGATCGCTCCTCGAGATCCATCCCACCCGAACTGGATCTCCACCGCCGGGCACCTCAAGGGTCGCATTTGGTTCCGCTGGTTTCTGCCTGAGTCCACACCCGAGCAACCCACCGCCGAAGTGAAGTCGGTGCCATGAGCGATCGCCCTGCTCCCATCGCCCTGACGGATCTGGCCCACCCTCAGTTTTCGGCTGAGGCCAAATCCATCCTCGATCTGATGGCCGACGCAGGCCAAGCACTGAGCTTGCAACCTGATGCGCTGTTGCAGGCGGCCGAGGCAGAAACGGGGCTGCACGACTACGGGAACGTGGACTTCATTCTGCGGCTCAATCTGCTCTGCGAGACCCTGCAGCGCGAGGGTCGGCTCAATGCTGCCGGCACGCTGGCCCAACAGGTGCTTCTCATCGGACTCTTGCGCAATCGGTTGCTCATCGAAGATCTCGTCGCACGACACCCTGAGATCCTCCACCTCCCGGTGGAACGACCCATCATCATTTGCGGGCTGCCCCGCACCGGGACCACACATCTGCACAACTTGATGTCGTCGGATGTCAGGCTCCGCTCCCTGCCCTACTGGGAGAGCACCGAGCCCGTGCTGCCCGTCTCCGAACAGTCAGCACTTGTGGACCCCGATCCTCGGCTGGAGCGCACCGCGGCTGCGTTGGGTTTTTTGGATGTGGCCATGCCCGAGTTCAAGCGCATGCATGAAATGACGGTCGAGCACGTCCACGAAGAGATCCAGCTGTTGGCCATCGACTTCTCCACCATGTTGTTTGAGACGACCGCTGCCATGCCCACCTGGCGCGACCACTACTTGGAGCGCGACCAGCGACCCACCTACGCCTACCTGAGGAAGACCCTGCAGGTGTTGCAGTGGCTGCGAGGTGGCACACGCTGGGTGCTCAAGTCCCCACAGCACTTGGAGCAGTTCCCGGCACTACGAGACACCTTTCCCGATGCCACCTTTATCGTGACGCACCGTGATCCGGTGTCGGTCACAGCGTCGATGGTCACGATGATTGCTTACACGGCTCGGCTGGTCTACGACGACGTCGACCTCCCCGCTCTCGGGGCCTACTGGAGCGACCGCCTGCGCCGCATGCTGCAGGCCTGCGTCGATGAACGGGATGTGTTGCCAACTCAGCAATCAATGGATCTGCACTTCGACGAGTTCATGCGTGATGACCTGGCCATGGCCCGTCTGGTCTACGAGCTGGCCGACCAGCCCTTCGATGAGACGGCGGCGGCCGCCATGTCCGACTTCATGGTGCACAATCCGCGGGGCCGTCACGGCGCCGTGCTCTACGACCTGGACCAGTTCGGCCTCGACGCTGATGCGTTGCGTCGGGATTTCCGCTTCTACATCGATCGTTTCGGTATCACCGAAGAGGGTTAACTCAACCCGCCCTGACTTGGACGACCCGTCCCGGATTGGATTCGGCAATCCACACAGTGCTTCCGACGGCCAGCATGAAGCGAGGAGTGGCGTCCAGGTTGAGAGCGTGACTGTCTGGGCTGGGAAGGATGGTCCGCACCGTCTGCCCCGTGCCGTCGGCCACCCACACCCTGCCGTCCACCACGGCGAGCTCCAACGGCGCACCGCCCACCCTGTAGTGACGAGTGACCTTGTCCGAGGCCGGGTTGATGCGGCTCACCGTACCGCTGGCAAGATTGGCCACCCAGACCGAACCGTCCCCCACGGCTACTCCGATTGGCACCTGTCCCACCAAGGCGACCCTTAGCCGGGGCTGGCCTGATGTGGGCCGCACCTCGGTGAGTTCATTTTGCGTGCCCGTCACCCACAATGCGCCGAAGCCGGCGGCGATACGCACGGCACCGGCTGGCAAAAGCACCGGGGCACTCAATGTGCCACGACGCAGATTGATGGAGCTGACCGAACTAGCGGTGATGCTGGACATCCAGAGTTTCCCGTCCAAGACGGCCAGTCCTGACGGGCCCTTGGGCACTGCGATGCTCCGGAGCACCTTCAGGTCGGAGGCGGCGATCTCCTGCACTGAGTCGCTCACCATGTTGGCCACCCACAGATCGGACCCGATGGCCACCATCGCCACTGGTCTCCCATTGAGGTGGACCGAACTGCTCGTATGACTACCTTCGGGATCGATGCGCTCTAAACGGTCCTTGATGTCATCGGTGACAAAAATGGCCCCGTCGACCCGAGCTACTGCAGAGGCGGCAGTGAGGGTGACCAAGGTCCTGGCATGGAGCGCTGGGGCTTGCTCCTTCGCCGGGGGCGACGACGAGGTGGCCACCACAGCGCCGACCACAGCCACCACAACCACCAGAGCGGCGAGGCCGACACCATTGCGGAGTCGACGCTGGGCCGAGAGCGGACGGCGAGGCGTTGCCGGCTTCTGACGGTCGGCCCGGCTCTGGGCTGACCGCCGCTGCTGGCGATCAGAGCTGGGCGGCACAGGCGAGCACCGTAGTGGCGATGGAACGAAGGTGGGACCGCACCAACCCGTGAGGACGGTGGGGACTACGAAGCGGCGACGTTGACCGCTATCTCTTCGGCAATCAGGCCCTTGAGTCGCTCAAGTCCGGGAAGACCCTCCGCCAGCACGTCATTTATCGGGTCCGGCTTCCCAGCCAGGGTGTCCACCAACCATTGGTCGAGACACCTTGAGAGTTCGGCTTGTACTTCGGGATAGGCGTCGGCCACATTGGTCGTTTCTCCCGGATCCGCTTCGAGGTCGTACAGCTCCTCGGGGTCGCAGGGATAGAGACCAGGATCGTACGAACGGATGTACTTCCAGCGATCCGTACGGATGCCGCGCTTGGCTTCCCACGTGCATTCACTCAAGGGGACGAACGCTCGCTGGGGTGCTCGTTCCCCCGAAAGGGTGGGAACGAGGGAATGTCCGTTGATCCCGGGCTCCTCGGGCATGTCGAGCAATTCGAGCATGGTGGGGAACACATCCACCAGGGCAACGAGCTGATCAACCTTGGTCGGTGCGATCATCCCGGGAGCCTTGATCAACAGCGGCACGTGCACCACCGAGTCGTAGAGCCCCGCGTGATCGAACCAGGATTCGTGTTCGTACATAACCTCGCCGTGATCACCGAATACCACCACGATCATCTCATCGAGGATCCCCAGAGAGTCGAGATGGTTGAACAGGTTGCCGATCTCATGGTCGAGATAGGCAATCTCGGCCAGATGGAGGTCGGCGATGTAGTCGAGGTTGGGCACATCACCGATGAGGTCATAGTGATTCTGCTTGAACAGTGGGTATGACGGTCGGGCCTGCAGACGCTCGAGCAACTGCGGATCCGTCCAGGTCGACGATTTCTTCGTGTATTGACTGCGAAATGGCTCTGGCGGCACATAGGGAATGTGGGCGTCCCAGAAATGCAAGAAACAGAAGAAGTCGTCGTTGACGTGCTCGCTGAACCACGGGAAAGCGAGTTGATTGATTTGGCTCGCTGGAGAGCGCGAACGACCGGGCGGCACCAGGTAGTCGTCGTAACCCCGGATGAACCATTCCTTCATGGAGAAGAGGTGATCCACCGCCGCCGTCTTTGCGCCGCGTTGGCGGAGCATCTCGGGCAACCATGGCGTTTCTGGAGCCAGCACTGCCGGAGGGTGGAAGTGCGACACGATCCCAGAGCTGGCGCCGTAGCGTCCGGTGAAGAGCGCCGTGTGCGACGGCTGCGTCGGAATATCGGTCGTAAAAGCATGGGTGAACACGGCGCCCTCGGCCGCCATAGCGTCGAGGTTGGGCGTCGATACGTTGGTCGCCCCCAGCACAGAGAGCTTGTTAGCGCACACGGTGTCGAGGGAGATGAAAAGAATCTTTTTATTCGTGTTCCTCACCTCGCCCATGGGTCCCCTCTGCCCTTCCGGTCGCCGCCATCGTTGTCCGAAAGCCATATCCCCCGACGGTCCAATCTAGCCTGAGGAGGCGACAGTTCAATGAACGCCGGGTGAACTGGTGGCAGCACGCATCTATCCCATCCTCCTGGGAATCGCCTTAGGAATCAGCACAATGCGAACCCCTCCGCCATCTGGATTTGGGCCCATCACCCCCAATAGCCTGCCTTAGTCCGAACGCCTGTTGGGTCGATCCCCCACGGGTCGGATTGGGGCGGGTTGGCCCCGAACAGGCTCAAAATCCAAGTCAGCTGGTCCCAACATTCGACCATGCACGCTGGTGCAATTGCTTCAAAGGAACGACGGCCTCCGCAGACTCGCATGGGGTGCGCCTGCCTCCATGGGGAGGTTCCGGGAGCGAACGCCCTTGGAGCTGGGAAACTCGCTCACAACGCACCACACCTTCGACTGTCCCAATCCCAGATCAAGGAGCCTTCGGTGTGGCCGCTGTAGTCTGATCCGCCGCGCGTTGGCGTTGGCGGCGGGTTCGGAGGAGACGGCGTGGTTCGCAGGCGAATGGTCGGGTTACGAAGGCAATGTTGCGCACTCGACGGCAGGTCAAACTGCCCGATCCATCACGCCGCTCTTGCCAACTGATCGCCTGAATTTCAGGTCCTGAGATGCCCGCCGCACTTATTCTCCTCCTCAGCACGATTGTCCTCACCGTCATAGTGGCCTGGCCACTTCCCCGGAAGTTTCCATCGGCCGATCGCGGCTCCGGTCAAACGGTGGTCCTCGAGCCCATGCGACCGCCAAGCAACATTCGTGCGCTGATTTGGATGGTCGTCACGGCTCTGTGCGCGATTCTCCTCATAGGTCTGAAGTTCCCCAACATCATCCAGCTTGAGCACCAATTGGTTGAGTTGCTCTCGAACTCTGTCCTGCACCAACCGCTCCTGGTCGACCGATTTGCACAGCGACTGGTTCCGGTGGTTCCCGTTGCGGCAATCTGTTACGGAGTCGCTACGGCGATCGTGTTCAACTGCACCGTTGGCCGAAGGCTGATGATCCTGGCCAACGTCGCTCTGTTTGTGATCGTCGCCGCTTTCACTGACACTTTGTTGTGCATCGTCGTCGTCAAGACCGGGTTCCCCCTCGGGCCGACCCCGGTGGTGAGCGTGATCATCCATTACGCCATCACGAGAGTCCTCTTCTTCCGGCTGGCCTGGACCACGTTCCAGCTGCCCCACAAAACACCTGTGCCTTTGAAGCGCGGCAGCAATCTCCGCGACGACCTCGTCCTTTGGTCCGCCCTTGCTGGGGGCCTCGCCGTTGTCGCCGTCGCTGCCACCTTTCTCATCCAATACACCCATGACGACTTCATGTTGCAGGCGACACTGCTCGTCGGAGCGGGGTCCATGGCGATCCGATTCGCCTACGTCTTCCTCGGGCTCATTCGAATGGCCGGCCCGAAGCACCCAGATCCCGACGATCGTCGCCCGCCAATCGAAGTCATCATTCCCGCCTACAACGAGGAGCTGAACATGCCGCGGCTCCTCCACTCTCTTGATCGTGCAGCCGTGCGATACGGCGGACCAGTCCGGGTGATCCTGTGTGACGATGGCTCGACCGACGACACGATTCCGATTGCCCAGGCCGTCATGGACAGTTTTCTCGCCGCGACCGGAGAGATCATCCATGGTCAGCACGCCGGAAAGTCGGCTGCCCTCAATCAGGCCCTGGCCATTTGCGAGGCGGACATTGTGTTCCGTGTGGACGGGGACTGCGAGATCGAAGAGAACAGTTTGTTATATGCGGTGCCCTGGTTCTTGAACTATGACGACGTGGGCCTCGTTGGTGCCGTCACGATCCCGAAAGAGCCCTATACGACGTGGATCGACCGGATGAGGCTCCTCGAGCTGCTCCCGGCTTACGGGTTCACCCGGCTCTGCCTCACTGAAGTCGACGCACTCCAATGTGTGCCCGGAACCTTCACCGGCATGCGCCGAGAAGTGGCACTCGAAGTGGGTGGATTTATTCAGGGTATGTACGGAGAAGATGTCGACTTCACCTGCGCGTGCGCACGCCTCGGGTACCGCGCTATCTGCGACAGTCGGGTTATCTCCTACGAGGACGTCCCCAACACCATGCGTCAATTGCGGATCCAACGGATCCGCTGGAACTGGGGCGGCGTACTCGCCTGCTCGCGTTTCGACCCATTTGGTTGCGGTTTCCAAGGTCCCCGTTTCTGGTTCATGTTCTACCAAGTGGGCTCGCGCCGGTTGTCCAGACCATTTCATGTGGCCGGCATCATGTTCCTCATCGCCTATGCGGTCTTCCAGCCCGGTCCAGGCCACTCACTCCTGCGGGTGGGGGGCCTGTTGTTGGCGTGGCAATTCCCTGGCATTCTCCAGGCCTTCCTGGTGCTCTGCTACTACCGCAGATACCGCGAACTCCCGTGGATGGTGATGTGGTACTTCTTCGCTGCCCTGAGGATGTTCTTCGCACTCGATGCCAATTTGTGCTTCCGGGCCAGACCCGTGGCGACGTGGAGTCTCATCAAATCTCCGCCGCCCACTGAAACGCTGACCCCGGCGCTGGTTGGGGCGGGCTCGTTACCCGAGGAAACCCTGTAGCTCAGACATTGCGGGCCCTATCCCGAATGAAAATACGAATTCGACGCCATGGAGCGGAACTCCCTGATGCCGCTTCCCTGTAGGGCCCAGTTTCCGTCCGGACCCTGCCCGTCGAAGTACACGAACGCTTCGATTGCGGGGTAGCTCGGCAGCGCCGCAAGCGCACCTTTGAGGTAGATCGATTGATCGGGGGGCGGTGCACCGGTCTCCGCAATCATGATCGGTTTCCCGTCGCCCACAAAGCTGTTGTAGAAGGCTGAGAACATGTCGGTGAACGCTTGTGTCCCGGCGTTTTGGAACCGGTCGTTGTAGCCGTCGACGCCGATCCAATTGACATAGGAGGCTCCCGGGTAGAACGGGGCCGGATTCGTTCCCGCCAGACCAGGACTCCACACCCATGCGACGTTGGTCGCACCGACCGAATTGAAGATGCTCCAGACATGGCGCCAAGCACTCACAAAACCACTGGCACCCCCACCGGCCAGACATCGAGAATGGCGACCGCTATTGATGTAGTTCATCTCCCAAAACCAACGGAGAAAGACGGGCCGATCAAGCGACTTGAGCGCCTGTGCATACGCCGTGATGAGAGCGTCGTCTCGACCGGCGATCACATTGGCGTCGGTATCACCGCAATGCCAGTCCAAGAGAGGAGTTGACCCGGCGTCAGAGATCGAGCGCAGGGCGCTCAGTGGGGCCGGGGCCATCCAATCCGCGTAGACGTGCAAGATCCCGAGTCTCCGTCGACGTTGGAGTCCCAGGCGGCGGGCATTGGCCACTTGGGTCCGATCGACACGCGCGCTGTCGGGCCGGCCGCTCGGGTTGATCCACGCCCCGAGGAGTGCGCCATGACGCGGTGGGGCTGGCGGTCCCGACGTGATTGAAGATGCTCCCGCGGCCGCCGGTGAGACGGCGACCGACACTCCGAATAGGAGCACGACCAACGTGGCTGCCCGGGTGGCCAATTGAGAGTGATCCGTCCACCGACCACGCCTCTCTCGCGGCGTCGGTCGAGGGGAGGGACCAGCGGTCATCATCCAACGACCGTACTGGCTCAGCCTTGACGAATGGTCGCGCTCATACCCGGGAGAATGCCGGTGATCCGACCCTTGATTTTGAGCACAACGTCATACGTCACCGCCGAGGACGACCGGGCCGGATCGAGGACGATGTGCCGAACGGTCGCTGTCACGGTCTTGTTAAGCGCCGTGATCGTCACCGTGGCGATGCTGCCGTTGGTGAATTGAGAGATCGAGGTCTCGGGTATCTGTGCGATCACCTCGTTCTGGCCGCTCAACAGCTCAATAAAAGGCTCGGACTTCGAAGCGCTGACCGAATCGGGAGTTGCAGGCGCAGGAAAGAGGTCGAATCCTGAGGACTGTGGAATCCCGGCGGGGCCATCGAACTGCTGCACTCCTGCCGGTCCTAGTGAGTCGCCCACCGATCCGTTGACTTGAGCAATGACGCCGTCGGTGGGTGCGATAATCTTGGTAGCCGACAGGAGCGCTTCGGCCTGATGAAGTTGGGCCTTGGCCCGGGTCACCGCGGCTTGCGCTTGGGCCAGTTCCGCCGGTGTTTCCGGGGACGCCTGGAGAGCTTCTTGGTTCTGCGCCAGGCTCAGGCTCACTTGACTCGACGACACGTCTGAATTGGCGGCACTTATTTCCTGAGCTGATTGAGCCTGGACTACCGAGAGTTGTTCTTGGTCGGACTGCAGAGTCGTGGAGTCCCTCGTGACCTGCTCGTTCAGCGTGTCACAAGTGGCCGGCGACACTGTGGTTTCGGTGGTTCCGTCCCCGCCCCCTCCATCCGATCCGCCAGTACCGGTGGTGGTGGTGGTGGTTGGGGCGGCCCCACCACACTGCGACCTGAAGTTGATCTCATCCGCGGTCAAGTTCGATTCATCGGTGCTCACTGCAGCATGGGCGGCGGCAATATGGGCCGCGGCCACAGTTTGAGCCTGTGCGAGCGCGTTCTGCGCATTTCGAAGCGTCGTCTGGGCCTGCGCGACGTTCAGACTGATTTGCGTCTGTTGGGCCGGGCTCAGCTGAGGTGCTTGGGCTTGGGCTTCACTTGCTTGTGCTGCCGTAACAGCAGCCTTGTCCGACTCCACCGTGAGGTCCTGGGACGAGTCCTCCTGGGAGGCCAGTACTTGATTGGCATGGACCCGTTGTCCTGGCTCTACGTTGATGGCCATCACCGTACCGGTGCTTTGAAACTCGAGATCCTGAGCCGTGACCGAGGCGACCGTACCGGGAAAGGTTTGATTACCTTGCGACGCAGACTCGATCGTCAAGATGGCGGCGACCACCGCCAAAACGAAGACGACGACGATGATGAGCATCTGCTTGCGGGTCAGCGTGATGGCGGTCCGACTCGAGGGAACGAGCGATCCACCGCCAGCTGCGATCGCCGCGTTCATCCCCCGGACTTTTTCCGTTCGGGCCATCCCTACGTCCACGCTCCTGTCGAGTACTCGTTCGATACCCCGCTACGCCGTCACCGCCGGAGACTGACGCAGAATCGCCAAAGATCACCCGAAGGACCGATTGGGTCCGAAGTTTCCGGGTCACTTTGGATCCTGAGACACCTTAGCCCCGATAGCTCGAACGATTAGGGGTTGGATCGGTAATGTCCGGCTCGGCGGCATCGCTTCGGGAGCGGGGGCCTGGTCTCGCCTATCTGAGGAGCTCGTCCAGCTTGGACAGCACCATGGTGACCTGTTCTGCAATGCTGCCTGACTCGGGTCGCAACACCAAATCGGCCTGCTCGGGGACCTCATACTCGCTGTCGATGCCGGTGAACCCGGGCAGTTGCCCGGCTCGGGCCCGAGCGTAGAGACCCTTCACATCACGGCGTTCGCACTCCTCAAGCGGTGTGTCCATGAACACTTCGAGGTAGTGCAGGCCTGCCTCTTCATGCAGGGTGCGGATCAGCTGCCGATCGCCGGCGCAGGGACTGATGATGGAGACGAGAGCCACCGCTCCCGAATCGGCGAACATCTTCGATACTTCGCCGGCCCGGCGGACGTTCTCTTGACGGTCTTTCTCGGAAAAGCCCAGGTCACCGGATATGCCATGGCGAAGATTGTCGCCATCGAGCATGAAAGCCGGACGTCCTCCCACGACCAAGGCCTCCTCTACGCCGGCCGCGATGGTCGATTTCCCAGACCCCGACAAGCCGGTGAACAGCACGGTGACACCAGAGGTGCCGAGCGAGGCGTAGCGGCGCTCTCGGCTGAGCCTGCCCCCCTGCAGCACCACATTGGGGCTGGCGTGGGCCGCAGCGATGACCCTGATCACTCCGGCTCCAACGGTCCCATTGGAGACCGGATCAATGATGATGAAACTGCCGGTGGCTCTATTGGCGGTGTAGTCGTCCACCATCAGCGGCTCGGTACATCGCAGCGTGACTCGGCCGATCTCGTTGAGGCTCAGTGACTCCGCCGTATGTTCGCGGTGGAGTCCATTTACATCAAGGCGGTAATGCAACGTCTCCACCACGGCCCGCACAGTTCGATTGCTGTGCTTCAGCAGGAAGGTGCGGCCTTCGCTCAGTGCGGTCCGATCATCCATCCAACAGACGGTCGATTCGAGGGCGGTGACCATGGATGGTCGGTTGTTAGGACGACAGATGACGTCGCCACGTGACACCGCGATGTCATCTTCGAGAGTGACCACCACTGCCATCGGTGCGTACGCCTCGGCCATCTTGCCGTCGACCGTTGAGATGGTGGCGATACGTGACGTGGTGCCAGACGGCAGCACCAGGACCTCGTCTCCTGGGCGCAACACCCCACTGGCCACAGTACCGGCATAGCCCCGGAAGTCGGGGTGTTCAGGTGTGTCGGTGCGGATGACGTACTGCACTGGGAAGCGAGGATCGATGAGGTTCTCGTCGCTACCGATGTAGACCGCTTCAAGATGGGTCAATAGTGGGGTCCCCTCGTACCACCACAAGTGTTCGGATCGGTGTACCACGTTGTCGCCTCGGAGAGCCGAGATCGGGATAAACGTGATGTCATGCACGTTGAGTCGAGCGGCGAACTCCATGAAGTCCGACTTGATCCGCTCGAACTCGCTCTGATCCCAGTCGATGAGGTCCATTTTGTTAACGCACACCACCATGTGCGGGATGCCCAACATGGACGACAGAAAGGCATGGCGCCGAGTCTGTTCAATGACACCATGTCGGGCGTCGATGAGGATGAGTGACAAGTGGGCACTCGAGGCGCCGGTGACCATATTGCGCGTGTACTCAATATGTCCAGGCGTGTCTGCGATGATGAATTTTCGCTTGGGCGTCGAGAAGTAGCGGTAGGCCACATCGATGGTGATGCCCTGCTCGCGTTCGGCCCGCAGCCCGTCAGTCAGTAGGGCCAGGTCGGTCTCGGGGTTGCCCCGTTGCTCACTCGTCTTGCGGATCGACTCGAGCTGGTCCTCGTAGATCCCCTTGGCGTCATAGAGCAGGCGGCCAATGAGAGTGGACTTGCCGTCGTCGACGGATCCGGCCGTGGCGAGGCGCAGAAGCTCAGGCACTTAGAAGTACCCCTCGCGCTTGCGGTCTTCCATTCCGGCCTCAGAAATGCGATCGTCGGCTCGGGTGGCACCGCGCTCGGTGAACCTAGTCAGGGCCACCTCAGCCACTATGAGGTCCACCGTGTCGGCCGCAGATTCCACACATCCGGTGCAGTCGGCATCGCCCACCGTGCGGAAGCGCACCTTGGCGTCAAAGATCTCCCCTCCCGCAGGCGGAGCCAAATGAGGTGTCACCGCCATCAGCATGCCGTCGCGCTGGAAGACAGAGCGATTGTGCGCGAAATAAAGCGGAGGCAGCTCAATGCTTTCCTCTCCGATGTATTGCCAGACGTCGAGTTCGGTCCAGTTGGAGAGCGGGAAGACCCGGATGTGCTCACCCTTGTGATGACGGCCGTTGTAGAGGTTCCACAGTTCCGGGCGCTGATTCTTGGGATCCCATTGCCCGAACTCGTCGCGGAAACTGAAGATCCGCTCCTTAGCCCGTGCCTTCTCCTCGTCGCGGCGAGCCCCCCCGAAGACGGCGTCGTAACGGCCATCACGGATGGCACGCAACAACGTTGGGGTCTGGAGGCGATTGCGGGTGGCACCGGGTCCGGTCTCTTCCACCGTGAGGCCAGCATCGATGTCGGCCTGCACACTGGCCACCACCAGCTTCACCCCAAGGTCGGCAACGTGCCGATCACGGAATTCGAGTACTTCAGTGAAGTTGCGCCCGGTGTCGACGTGGAGCACCGGGAACGGTATCGACGCGGGCCAGAATGCTTTCTTAGCCAGATGCAGCATCACAATGGAGTCTTTGCCGCCCGAGAACATCAATATCGGACGCTCGAATTCGGCTGCCACTTCACGGAAGATGTAGACCGCCTGAGCCTCGAGGGCCCGGAGATGCGTCAACCGGTAATTCCCCTGGCTTGATACATCGATACTCTCGTCGGGCACCTGATGGCTCGAGGCACTCATGCAGTCACTCCGTCTCGAACGTGTGTGACCACGCTATGTCCTGCTCTCCGTCGGGGACAAGGTATTCCCGCGCCACGGCAGGCCGTGAGGCCGGAGCTCTATGCCCCGGCCTCCACTGCCCCGTCACTTGGATCGGCCTCGATGGCGTTGCCGAAGGCATCCTCCGCCGTCGGTGCCGCACCGAGCCAGCTGGCGTCGATGGAGGGGTCGAACGGGTCGTCCCCCACACTTTCGCCGCTCATGTCACGCAGCCAAGCCGCCAGGTCCTCGGTGTCCGAGTCGCCTGAGCCCAGGGCCCAGAACGGCATCGCCTCGGCGTCGGGCATTTCGAGACGGATATGGCGGTAGTGCTCCATGCCTGAACCGGCCGGGATGAGCTTGCCGATGATGATGTTTTCCTTGAGACCGAAGAGTTGGTCACTCTTGCCCTCAATCGCCGCCTCGGTCAGCACCCGCGTCGTCTCCTGGAAGGAGGCAGCAGACAGCCAGCTCTCGGTGGCGAGCGAAGCCTTGGTGATCCCCATCAGCTCAGGACGACCCTCAGCCGGGATCTTGCCATCTTCAACCAGCGTGCGGTTGACCTCGGCGTAGATCTGGTTGTCGACGCGCTCACCAGGCAAGAACGGGGCATCCCCGGGCTCAGCAACGAGCACTCGGCGCAGCATCTGGCGCACGATGAGTTCGATGTGCTTGTCGTGAATCGACACACCCTGGTCGCGGTACACCTTCTGGACCTCTTCGACCAGGTACTGCTGCGTCTCACGGATGCCCTTGACTTCAAGCAATTCCTTGGGGTCCTTGGGGCCTTCCACGAGGGCATCGCCTGCGCCCACTTCTTCGCCGTCCACAACTTCAAGGTGGGCTCGAGGAGCCACCAGCGTGGTCACTTCTTCGCCGTCGTCGGCTACCACGGTGACATGGCGACCGGTCTCGTCGTCGTCGATCCGCACGACCCCTGAGTGGTGCGCCAGGACAGCAGCACCCTTGGGAGTACGGGCTTCGAACAACTCGACGACACGGGGCAAACCGTGAGTGATGTCCTCACCAACCACACCACCAGTGTGGAAGGTACGCATGGTCAGCTGAGTGCCGGGCTCACCGATCGACTGAGCGGCGATGACACCGACGGCCTCGCCGAGCTCGATCATGATGCCCGTGGCCAGTGAAAGTCCGTAACACGCTGCACACACGCCGTGAGGCGACTCGCAGGTCAGCACCGAACGTGTCCGAATACGGTCGACTGTCTCGTCGTCACGGATGGTGGCGATGTTGACGTCGTCCAGCAGCGTGCCTACGTCGTAGGTGGTGCCATCCGACAGTGTCACCGGCTCGGTCAGCAAGCGACCGAAGGCGCGGGTCTCCAGGTAGTTGCGATGACCCGGACCGTCGGGCGAAACGCCCTCGATCCAGATACCGCGAGTGGAACCGCAGTCGTCGATACGGATGATGAGCTCCTGGGCCACGTCGACCAGTCGACGAGTCAGGTAGCCGGAGTCGGCCGTACGAAGAGCGGTGTCAGCCAGTCCCTTGCGGGCGCCGTGGGTGGAGATGAAGTACTCCAACACGGACAAACCCTCACGGAAGGAGGACTTGATCGGCCGGGGAATCATCTCGCCTCGCGGATTGGAGACCAAACCCTTCATGCCGGCGATCTGTCGGATCTGCTGTGAGTTACCTCGAGCACCCGAGTCCACCATCATGTCCAGCGGGTTGAAGGCGATGGTGGCCAGCTGGGCTTCCATCGCTCGTCCCACTTCAGAGTTGGCCGACGTCCAGATTTCGATTTCTTTCTGGCGTCGCTCGTCGTCGGTGATGATGCCGCGCTTGAACTGTGTTTCGGCCTTCTCCGCTTCCTTCTCGTAGCGATCCAGGATGGCCTGCTTGTCGGGCGGCGTCTGGACGTCATTGATGGAGATGGTCAAACCGGACTGCGCCGCGAAGCGGAAGCCCAGGGCCTTGATGCGGTCCAGGCTGTTGGCCACCACGTTCTTGGGGTAGTTGGCGGCCAGCTCTTCCACAATGGTGCCGATGGGGATGTGCTTCTTACCCACCACGTCGTTGACGTAGGCGAAACCCTCGGGCAGCGCCTCGTTGAAGAAGACGCGGCCAGGCGTGGTCTCGTACGTCAGCACACCCTCCGCGTCAGCCACGACACCGGCGGTCGCCAAGCGCATGGCTAGGGGCGAGTCAACCGAAGGTCGCACGACAATAGGCACCTGGAGTCCGAGGACACCCTCTTCGAAGGCGGCCTCGATCTCGTGGATGTGGCGGAACGTACGCCCGGCTCCCTTGCCCTCATCCACCCGGAGAGTGAGGTAGTAGGCACCGAACACCATGTCCTGCGTCGGCACCGTGATGGGGCGACCGGTGGCGGGCGACAGGATGTTGTTGGCAGACAGCATCAGCACGCGGGCCTCGGCCTGCGCCTCCGCCGATAGCGGCAAGTGGACGGCCATCTGGTCACCATCGAAGTCGGCGTTGAAGGCGGTGCAGACCAGCGGGTGGACCTGAATGGCCTTGCCTTCGACGAGCACGGGCTCGAAGGCCTGGATGCCCAGACGGTGCAAGGTGGGTGCACGGTTCAGCAGCACCGGGTGCTCCCGAATCACACCTTCGAGCACGTCCCACACCTGGGGACGCCGGCGCTCAACCATGCGCTTGGCCGACTTGATGTTCTGTGCCAATTCGGCATCGACCAGTCGCTTCATAACGAAGGGCTTGAACAGCTCCAGCGCCATCAGCTTGGGCAGGCCGCACTGGTGGAGCTTGAGGTTCGGGCCGATCACGATGACCGAACGGCCGGAGTAGTCGACGCGCTTGCCCAGCAGGTTCTGGCGGAACCGACCTTGCTTGCCCTTCAACATGTCCGACAGCGACTTGAGTGGGCGATTGCCCGGCCCGGTCACGGGACGGCCACGGCGCCCATTGTCGAAGAGGGCGTCAACGGCCTCCTGCAACATGCGCTTTTCGTTGTTGATGATGATCTCGGGCGCACCGAGGTCAAGCAGTCGCTTCAACCGGTTGTTGCGGTTGATGACGCGGCGGTAGAGGTCGTTGAGGTCCGACGTGGCGAAGCGGCCACCGTCGAGCTGCACCATGGGGCGCAGGTCGGGCGGGATGACCGGGACGGCCTCGAGGATCATGGCCCGCGGGTCGTTAATACGGCGGCCGTGGTCGTCGCGCCGGTTGAAGGCGGTGACGATCTTCAGTCGCTTGATGGTCTTCTGTCGACGCTGGGCCGAGAGCGGACGGCGTCCATCCTTGGCGTCGATCATGTCGCGCAGCTTGATTTCCTCGGCATCGAGGTCGATGCGGTCGATCAGCTTGAGGATGTACTCGGCACCCATGCCGCCTTCGAAATACTCGTCGTAGCGCAAGCGCAGCTCACGCCACAGCATTTCATCTTCGATGATCTTGCGGCCGTGCAGATTGCGGAATTCGTCCAGCGATCGCTGAGCGATTTCAGCGTCCTCCTGGGCTCGCTCACGGGCGGAGGCAATTTCCTTCTCGACGGTTCGCTGACGCGCCTTGATCTCGGCATCCTTGGCTCCGTCGGCTTCGAGCGCCTTGAGGTCGTCCTCAAGGGCCTTGAAGCGGCGGTCGATGTCGAGGTCCCGCTTCTTTTCAATGTCGGCGATCTCTTCAGCCATTTCGGCCTCGAGCGACGGCAGGTCCTGGTGGCGCTTCTCGTCGTCGACCCAGGTGACCAGGTTGGCCGCAAAGTAGATGACTTTTTCCAGCTGCTTGGCCTTGAGCTCCTCACGGGGCTCCGTGCCCATCAGCAAGTAGGCCAGCCAGCTGCGAGTCCCGCGCAAGTACCAGATGTGCACCACGGGAGCAGCCAGCTCAATGTGGCCCATGCGGTCGCGGCGAACCTTGCTGCGGGTGACTTCCACGCCACAGCGCTCGCAGATGATGCCCTTGAAGCGGACGCGCTTGTACTTGCCGCAGTAACACTCCCAGTCCTTGGTGGGACCGAAAATCTTCTCGCAGAACAGCCCGTCCTTCTCCGGGCGCAAGGTCCGGTAGTTAATAGTCTCGGGCTTCTTCACCTCACCGTTCGACCAGCCGCGGATGGAGTCACCCGTGGCCAGGCCGATGCGAAGTTGATCAAAGGTGTTCACGTCGAGAGCCATTAGGAGAAGCTCCTCTCTGCGGCGCGCCGCTCATCTTCTTCGTCGGACCCACGTTCATTGCGGCTGATGTCGATGCCGAGCTCCTCGGCCGTGCGGAACACGTCCTCATCAAGCTCGTGCATCTCGATCTCCCGGCCGTCGACCGCCAACACTTCGACGTCGAGGCAGAGCGACTGCATTTCCTTAATCAGCACCTTGAAGCTCTCGGGAATGCCGGGCTCAGGGATATTCTCGCCCTTGACGATGGCCTCGTAGACCTTGACTCGGCCAAGCACGTCGTCGGACTTGATGGTGAGAAGTTCCTGCAGGGCATACGCGGCACCAAATGCCTCGAGCGCCCACACTTCCATCTCGCCGAAACGCTGACCACCGAACTGTGCCTTCCCACCCAGCGGTTGCTGGGTGATCATGGAGTACGGGCCAGTCGAACGGGCGTGGATCTTGTCATCGACCAGGTGGGCCAACTTCAGGATGTACACGTACCCGACCGAAATCGGGTTGTCGTAGGCGTCGCCGGTGCGACCGTTGTACAAGGTGGTCTTGCCGTCGGTCTGCATCTGGACATTGCCATTGGCCGAGTCCGAGTTGAGCGTCCCGAAGATCTTTTGAATGGTCGGGTGCTTACCGGCGTCGTCGATCTCGTCCCAGTGGGCGCCATCGAAGGCCGGGGTGGCCACCCAGGCAGCAGGCTGCGTGCGCGGACGCGTCTTGCGCGCCGCACCGTCACCCTTGCCGCTGGTGCCGACGAACTCCTCGCTCGTGATGCCCTCCCACCCGTGGCGGGCGGCGTAACCCAAGTGCGACTCAAGCACCTGACCGACGTTCATTCGGCTCGGCACACCAAGCGGGTTGAGGATGATGTCAACCGGCGTACCGTCGGCCAGATAGGGCATGTCCTCGACCGGCAGGATTTTGGAGATGACGCCCTTGTTCCCATGCCGTCCGGCCAGCTTGTCGCCTTCGGAGATCTTGCGCTTCTGGGCCACGTAGACGCGGACCAGCTGATTGACGCCCGGCGGCAGTTCGTGCGCTTCCTCCCGTGAGAAGACGCGCACGTCAATGACCTTGCCGTACTCACCGTGGGGCACCTTGAGGCTGGTGTCACGCACTTCGCGGGCCTTCTCACCGAAGATGGCACGGAGCAGCCGCTCTTCCGGCGTCTGTTCGGTCTCACCCTTGGGAGTGACCTTCCCCACCAGCACGTCTCCCGGCGACACTTCGGCGCCCACGCGGATGATGCCGCGGTCGTCGAGGTCGGCCAAAATCTCCTCGGAGAGATTCGGGATGTCCCGAGTGATCTCCTCGGCACCGAGCTTGGTGTCGCGAGCATCAACCTCGTGCTCCTCAATGTGGATAGAGGTCAACACGTCGTCGCGCACCAGGCGCTCCGAAAGGATGATGGCGTCTTCGTAGTTGTAGCCCTCCCAAGGCATGAAGGCCACCAGCAGGTTCTTGCCCAGCGCCAGCTCACCGTTGTGGGTGGAGGGGCCATCGGCGATCAGGTCACCGATGGACACCTTCTGACCCTCAGCCACCAAGGTGCGGTGGTTGATGCAGGTGTTCTGGTTGGAGCGGCGGAACTTCGACAGACGGTAGACCTTCTTGGCCAGCGGAGTGCCCAAGCGGTCCTTCTGTCCGGGCGCGTAGTCGATGGTGACGGAATCACCACTGATCTCGAGCACGGTGCCGTTGCCCTCAGCAACCAACACGTCCCCGGCATCACGAGCGGCGCGTGCTTCGACGCCAGTCCCGATGTAGGGAGCTTCGGGCACCACCAGGGGCACCGCCTGCTTCTGCATGTTGGCGCCCATCAGGGCACGGTTGGCGTCGTCATGCTCAACGAAGGGGATCAGTGCGGTCGAAACCGACACGATCTGCTTCGGGGAGACGTCCATAAGGTCGACCTCTGACGGCGGCACGAAGTCGATCTCCGACGTGGTGCCGTACGAAGTATTGACCGCACCCATTCGCACGCCGGTGCCTTGCGGGCCACGACGGACGAGAACGCGCTCCTCCAGGAACTTGCCATCGGCATCGATGGAAGCATTGGCCTGGGCGATGACGTGCTCTTCTTCTTCGTCGGCCGCCAAGTAGCTGACTTCTTCGGTGACGCGGCCGTTGACCACGGTGCGATACGGCGTCTCAATGAAGCCGTACTCGTTGACCCGGGCGTAGGTGGCTAAGGCGCCGATCAGGCCGATGTTCGGACCTTCCGGCGTCTCAATCGGGCACATGCGGCCGTAGTGCGACGTGTGCACGTCTCGCACTTCGAATCCGGCACGCTCACGGGACAGACCACCAGGTCCAAGCGCCGACAGGCGACGCTTGTGGGCCAGACCCGACAAGGGGTTGTTCTGGTCCATGAACTGGCTCAGCTGGCTGGTGCCGAAGAACTCTTTGACGGCGGCAACCACCGGGCGGATGTTGATCAGCGTCTGCGGCGTGATGGCCTCGACGTCCTGGGTGGTCATGCGCTCGCGCACCACCCGCTCCATACGGGAGAGACCGACGCGCACCTGGTTCTGGATCAGCTCGCCCACCGAGCGGATACGCCGGTTGGCAAAGTGGTCCTGGTCGTCAATGCGGTAGGTCGACTCACCATCGGCCATGTGCAGCGCCAGGTGGAGCATGTAGGTGGCCGACGCCAGGATCTCCGACGGGCTGAGCACGCTCTGGTTGGGAGCCGGCTTCTCAATGTCGATACCGAAGAGGTCCGACAAGCGGTCGATTTCCGGTCCGAGCTTGCGGTTCAACTTGTAGCGGCCGACCCGAGTCAGGTCGTAGCGCTTGGGGTTGAAGAAGGCATTCTCGAAATAGACGCGGGCGGCCTCGGCCGACAGCGGCTCACCCGGACGGGCGCGCTTATAGATCTCGAGTAGTGCCTCTTCACGGGTGGGAGCGAGACCCCGCTCCTTTTCCCACTGTCCTTCCAGGAAATCGAAGTGGCGGACGAAGCGATCCAGAAAGGCCTCGTCGCCATAGCCCAGGGCACGCAAGAGCACGAAGAGGGAAAGGCGGCGCTTGCGGGCGACACGGCAACCAGCCGTGACGTCCTTGCCCGGCTTGGCCTCAATGTCCAACTCGATCCACTCACCGCGATAGGGGTGGATGGTACCGGTGAACACCGTCTTGGCGTCGCGACCGGGCTGGAAAATGACGCCCGGTGAGCGGACCAGCTGGCTGACGACCACACGCTCAGTGCCGTTGACGATAAAGGTGCCTCGGTCGGTCATCATCGGGAAGTCCCCCATGAAGACCGTCTGCTCCTTGATTTCGCCGGTTGTGGCGTTAAGGAAGCGGGCGCGTACGAACACCGGGGCGGCGTACGTCATGTCCTTTTCCTTGCATTCCTCCACCGTGAACTTCGGCGGGGGACGGAGGTCGGGGTCCTTCGGGTCGAACTCGAGCTCCAGGCTCAGCTGTCCGGTGAAGTCCTCAATTGGACTGATGTCGTGGTAGGCCTCGGCCAACCCCTTGTCTAGAAACCATTGGAACGAGTCGCGCTGAATGGCGATCAAGTCCGGAAGCTGGAGAGCCTCATCAATGTTGGCGAATGAAAAACGTTCGGGACTGCGGGACCGTGAGGACAACGGTCAACTCCTCCCAGGTGGGCTTGCGGCGGGTGGGTGGCGGTACTTCGTGGGTGAAACGGACGGTTATGGACGGACCTGATCAGGGCCCGGGGGGTGCCAGGGCGCGCGCTGACCCCGCGGAATTACGGGAAAAAAAGCACAAGGACGCACGGCAACCCTGCATCTTAACCATGGGCGTGCCTGAACACAACCCCTAGGCCGCGACGACCTGATCGGGCCGAAACCCGGGCTGCGCGACAGGCTACGAGCGACCCATCCCGACGTCAAGGATCCCGGTCTCCGACCGGGCACAAGGCCCGGCCGGAGCCGATCACTACTTGACTTCGACGGTGGCGCCAGCAGCCTCGAGGGCCGCCTTGGCCTTCTCGGCGTCGTCCTTGTTGGCCTTCTCAAGCACGGGCTTGGGAGCGGCCTCCACCAGGTCCTTGGCTTCCTTGAGACCCAGGCTGGTCAGTGCACGCACTTCCTTGATCACCTGGATCTTCTTGTCGCCAGCGTCGGTGAGGATGACGTCGAACTCGATCTTCTCTTCGCCTTCGTCAGCCGCAGCGGCTCCGCCGCCCGCTGCCGGTGCAGCCGCCACTGCCACGGGGGCAGCGGCCGTTACGCCAAAGCGCTCCTCGAAATCCTTGAGCAGCTCGCTCAGCTGGATCACCGACAGCTCGGCGATGCCATCGAGGATCTGGTCCTTTGTCAGGGTTCCTGCCATGTGAATGGCCTTCCTTTCTTACCTTCGGTCTTGTGTGTGGGTCAGTTGATCTGGAACTACTCGGTGGGAGCCTCGTCGGCCGCCGCTTCGGGCTCGGCCGCCGCTTCGGGCTCGGCCGCCGCTTCTGCCACGACCTCGGGAACGGCGTCCGCTTCCTCTGGTGCCGACTCCTCTACCTCGGCCACCGGCGTGTCGTCGGCTGCCACCTCGGCTACGGGAGCCTCGGCCACCTCTGCCGCGGGGGCTTCCGCCGCAGGCTCGGCCTCTGGCAACGTCTCGCCCCCGGCTTGGCGCTGGTCGATGAGAGCTGAGATGCCGTAAGCCAGGTTGCGCGGCAGGGCCTGGAGGAGTCCGGCCATCTGCTGCATCGGCGCGGCCAGGGCACCGGCGATGCGAGCCAGCAGCATGTCGCGGGGAGGCAGATCAGCCAGAGCCGAGAGGTCTGCGGGCGACAGCAGCGAACCATCGGCCAACCCCCCCTTTATGACCAGAAGTGGATTGCCCCGGGCGAAGTCCTTCAGCGCCTTGGCCACCGCACTGACGTCGCCCTCGACGAAGGTCAGCGCTGTCGGTCCGTTGAGATACTCGCCAAGCGGCTGGTAGTCGCCACCGTCGATAGCCCGACGTACCAGGGTGTTCTTGAAGATTTTGTAGTCGCCGCCCACCGAGGCCAGGGCCGACCGGAGGTCGGCTAACTCAGCCACCGTCAGTCCTCTGTATTCGCTCACAATAGACGCGGTTGATGCCGCCATCAGCGACTTGACCTCGTCCACCACGGCAACCTTGTGGAGCATCTGTGCGTTCTGCGTAGCCATCGTTTTCCTCCACCGGGATCAACCGCCCGGCGACGGGCCAGGATCTCCGATGTGCGACGGTGCAGAGGCCGGCAAGACCGGCTTCGCAGTAGTCGCCTCGTCAGGCGGGCCCGGTTGGGCCCCTTCCGCACCCGAGGGTGCACCGGAGGTCTGTGGCGTCTGAGTTCAGTGCTCGTCCGCCGGAGCGGTGAGCTGTGCGGTACATCGTACTACGACGATCGGGCCAGGCCCGATCGGTCACGCAGTGGCGGCCAGTTCCTCTTCCACCAAGCGGGCCCGAGCAGGGTCAATGTGCGCTCCTGGGCCCATCGTCGTGGCCACAGTGACCGACAACATGTAACGGCCCTTCGATGACGGGGGCTTGGCTCGTTGCAGCTCCTCAATGACCGCATGCACGTTGGCCACCAGCTGCTCCTTGGTGAAGGAGGCCTTGCCGACCCGGATGTGCACGTTGCCCACCTTGTCGGTGCGGTACTCGACCCGACCGCCCTTGAACTCGGTCACAGCCTTGCCGACCTCCATGGTGACCGTGCCGGTCTTGGGGTTGGGCATGAGACCACGGGGGCCGAGCACTCGGCCCAGGGTTCCCACCTGGCCCATGAGGTCGGGGGTGGCGATGGCCACGTCGAAGTCCAAGAAGCCACCCGCCACCTTGGCCACCAGGTCATCGGCACCGACCACGTCGGCACCGGCGGCACGGGCCTCGGCTGCCAGTTCACCCGCGGCGAAGACGGCCACCCGCTCGGTACGGCCGGTACCCGAAGGCAGCGACAGGGTGCCGCGCACAATCTGGTCAGCCTTGCGCGGGTCCACGCCCAGGCGCACGGCCAGCTCCACCGTCTCGTCGAACTTGGCCGTGGCCAGGCCCTTGATCAGCGTCACCGCTTCAGTGACGCTGTAGAGCGCCTCGCGGTCCACCTGGCTCAATGCCTCTGAATATTTCTTCCCGTGCTGGGCCATCGTCTCTCCTGTTGCGGTCCGGTGCGGTCGCTTAGCCAGCGACCTTGATCCCCATGGAACGAGCTGTTCCGGCGACCTGCTTCTTGGCCGCTTCGAGATCTTTGGTGTTGAGGTCCTTGAGCTTCACCTGGGCGATTTCGGCCAGCTGGGACTCTGTGATGGTGCCCACCTGCTCACGTCCAGTCGTCGCCGCTCCCTTGGCCAGGCCGGCGGCCTGGCGCAGCAGCACCGGGGTCGGCGAGGTCTTGAGGACGAAGCTGAAGGTTCGGTCCTCATAGATCGTGATGTCAACAGGGACAACGGAGCCACGCATGCTCTCGGTCGCCGCGTTGTATTGCTTGCAGAACTCCATCGTCTGGACCCCGTGAGGTCCGAGCGCCGTACCCACTGGGGGGGCGGGGGTTGCCGATCCGGCTTCCAGCTGGATCTTGACCACGGCGAGGACACGCTTCTTGGGTGCCATCGTCTCTTGTCTCCTTCTTCCTCTTCGTCCCTAATACCTAGAGCTTGGCGACTTGACTGAACTCGAGCTCCACCGGGGTCTCTCGTCCGAAGATATTGACCAGCACCTTCAACTTGAGCTGGTCCTCGTTGATCTCAGCGATCTGACCCGAGAAGTCGGCGAAGGGGCCTTCCTTCACGCGCACCGTCTCGTCCACTTCGTACTCGAGGCGGGGTCGGCTGCGCTTGGTGGTGGCTTCGACGCCCTCTGCCTTCACCTGGAGGATGTTCTCGACCTCACGGCGCGACAGTGGCGTCGGCTTGGTACCGGGCCCAACGAAGCCGGTGACTCCTGGGGTGTTGCGGATGGCGCCCCAGGTGTCGTCGTCCAGATCGCAGCGCACAAGGAGGTAGCCGGGGAAGACCTTTTTCTGCACGGTGACTTTCTTGCCACCCTTGAATTCGACGACGTCCTCCATCGGGATGACCACTTCGAAGACCCGGTCCTCGATGCCGCGTGAGGCCACCACGTTGCCCATGTTGGAGCGCACCTTGTTCTCGTAGCCGGAATATGTGTGCACCACGTACCAGCGGCCCGGACGGTCGTAGGGGCTCTCAACCGGGATGATTTCAACTTCCCCATCGTCTTCGCCCCAACCACCGAGCTCGACAATCTCTTCGCCCTGCTCAGCAGTGGCGTCGAGAACGAGATCGGGCTCGGCCGGGCTCTCCACAACTTCTTGGGTGGTCACTTCTGTGCCTTCCGCTTCAACTTCGGTCATGTCGGTCACCGGCTACCTGGTGAAGAGTTCGGTGATCAGTTTCCCGATCCCCAAGTTCAGCAGGAAGATCAGGGAAATCATGATGATCAGAACAGTGAGGACGATGGTGGTGTAGTTGACCAATTCGCTCTGCGAGGGCCAGGCCACTTGGCGCATCTCGTCCCGGACTTCTCGGGTGAACTGCACCGGGGTGGTCCGTTTGCGGCCCGACGGGCCCTTGCCAGGCGTGCGAGGAGCTCCGCGTCCCTGTCCAGCGGGCGCGCGGCGAGTGGACGGAGACCCATCGGCCTCCATCTGCCCTTGGCGCTGCATCATGCGCTTGGTTTCGCGGTTCACTGGTTCTGCCTCATATCGATGGTCTGTACGGACTGCGGTGGTCCTTGGGCAGGGCAGGAGGGACTCGAACCCCCAACCGCCGGTTTTGGAGACCGGTGCTCTACCAGTTGAGCTACTGCCCTCGGTGGGTTGCCATCGGTCTCCCAATGGCGGGTGGTTCTTCCCCCTGACCTGGGGAACGGCCAGCCAGAGTAGCACCGGCCAGCCGGGGATGACTCAGCGGGTCTCTTTGTGGAGCGTGTGCTGGCGATCCCAGCGGCAGAACTTCTTCATCTCGATCCGCTCGCGGTCGTTCAGTTTGTTCTTGGTGGTGATGTAGTTACGTCGCTTGCATACTTCGCACGCCAGCGTGACCTGCACCCTTTTCTCGTTCTTCGCCATCCTGCGTCCTTCCTCTCCTGCCCGAATCACTTCTTCACAACTGGTAGCGGCGGCGGGACTCGAACCCGCGACAACACGATTATGAGCCGTGTGCTCTGACCAACTGAGCTACGCCGCCATGGGCGAGCCCCCTGTCAGAATCGAACTGACGACACCAGCCTTACCATGGCTGTGCTCTACCGACTGAGCTAAGGGGGCGCCGCGGCCTTCCAGCCACGAACCGTCAATGATAGCCAGAGCACGGCTGGCGACGCCTGCGCCTCCCCTGCTGGGACCGGTCAACAGTACCATCCGCTGCGTGCAGATCCGATTGGCCGCCTCCGGCGACGCCGAAGCCATTCGCGCCATCTACAACGTTGAGGTGCTCGGGAGCACCAACACGTTCGACATGGAGCCTCGTACCCGCGACGAACAAGAGCGTTGGCTGGCCGAGCACCAAGGCGTCCACCCCGCCATCGTGGCCGTGGACTCCCCCGCCCATACCAAGGGCCACGCCGGCGCCGGCGGTGACATCGTCCTCGGCTTCGGATCCCTCTCGTCCTTCCGGGAGCGTCCTGGCTATGCCGCCACGGCCGAGAACTCGGTGTACGTCGACCGGAATCACCGAGGCAAAGGCATCGGTCGGGACTTGCTGGCCGAGCTGCTCACTTTGGCCTCGGCCCACGGGTTCCACTCGTTGATCGCCCGAATCGCCGGCCACAATGAGACCTCCATCGGGTTGCACAAGGCGGCCGGCTTCGAGCTAGTCGGCGTGGAGCGTGAGGTGGGGCGCAAGCACCGGCAATGGCTGGACGTGGTCGAGCTGCAGCGCCTGCTCTAACCCCGACTCAGGATCCGAAGATCAGGATTCGAAAGCGGGCCCGGGACCGTGCGCGGCCGGCAGGGCCGAGGCGATCCGAGACGTGTCGATCTGCCAGTGGGTGGTCCAGCGACCGAGTGGCAGCATGGCCACGCCCCACAGCACGAGCACGGCGAGCACCATGCTGATGGGATTGGTGTGCACCAGCTGGTTCAAGAGTGAAGCGCCACCGGTGAGCCCGATGAAGGGAGCCACCATGGACAGGGCGAGCGCCAATGTCCGCATGCGGCCAGTGATGATGGGCGCCATCATGATCACGCCCCAGGTGATGTACCAAGGCTGTACCACCGGGCCGAGTAGGACAAACATGAGCATGGAAATGCCCACGGCTCGAAGCGTCCCCATGCGGTCGTGGTTTCGAAGACAGTGCACGGCAACGGCCGCGGCCGCCATGAGGCCCAGCAATCTGGTGACGGTGAGCACCCCACCGAGTCCGACGTGCAGGCCCACAAGGTGGAGCGCGCCGCTCAGCACGAGGCCGATGGCGGTGGCCGGTGCCATCCAGGAACGAACGGTGCCAGGGGTACCCAAGTTGGCGATCCAGCCCCAGCCCAGGCCCGAGATCAACGACAAAGCCGCCATGACGGCCAGCGCGATAAGGGCGGCCTTCAACACCGGCCGAACCCGAGCTCGCCAATCCACGCCTGGACCGGCCCAGTCCCAGGCCACATAGATGATGCCCATGGCAGCCGGCACCTTGATGGCGGCGGCCAGGGTGCACAACACCACCCCGATCACCGGATGTCGGTACTTGGCTGCGGTCAGTCCCGCCAGCAACAGTCCCACCATGATGGCGTCGTTGTGAGCACCGCCGATGAGCGCCAACAACGTGAGCGGATTGAGCACGGCAAACACGAAGGCCACACCAGGGTCACGTCCATACGCTGTGGCCAGTTTGGGTACGCAATAGGCGATGAGGACCACGCCAACCACCGACAAAAGTCGAAGCAGGAGCACCGTCACCATGGCGTTGTGGCCACTCAGGGAGGCGAACCAACCGTCCACCATGAGGAAAAGGGGGCCATACGGCGCCGGAGTGTTCAGCCACAGCCCGTCCACGGGGTTCACGAACTGCCCTGACCCGATGGTTCCAGGCCCGTATTTGTAGGGGTTGATGTGGTGGCTCATCATTTCGCCCTGGGCGGCGTACGAAAACACGTCCCGACTGAACAGCGGAGCCACCACCAGCAGGGGAACGATCCAGGCCGCCAGCATCATGGCCAGGACACGAATCGGGGCACCTGGGCGATGGCGCAAGGTTTGCACCAGGCCGAACCACACCCGGACGAACAGCAACATGCCTCCGTAAACGGCGACGACGCCGGGCAGAAGCAAGAACGGGTTGTTGGGACCATTTCCCTCACCGAAGAACCAGGTGCCGGCCATCTCGAGTTTGAACGGGGAACTGGGCAACGAGGCACCAAGGCACACCGAGACGATGGCGATGAAGCCCAAGAGGGCGGGACGGCGAAGGAAGGACCAGTCGTCGGAGGCACCGACCTCGGCATCGACCCGCTCGGAAATGGTCAGACGAGGCGTCAGGCGCAGACGGGCACCGTCCACCAGCATCCCGAGCCGCTGCACTCGTCGCTGGACGCGGTCGAGCAAGGCGGCTGTTGAGGTCGTCGCTTGTTCTTCCACTTGGAGTGTCAGTCTCGCTTCTTGTGTGCCGAGCCGGCCCGACCATCCGGTGTGAGGGACGGAACACGCTGGAGCAGCATGTTCCCGCAACCAATCTGAAATCTCATTGTAATGGCAATTGGCGTGACCGCAACAGCAGCGCTGGGGTGCCTTCCGGCACCCCAGCGCCCTGGTGGGCCGGGAAGGATTCGAACCTCCGTAGGCAGAGCCGACAGGTTTACAGCCTGTTTCCTTTGGCCACTCGGACACCGACCCGCAGCCGGCGAGAATAGCCTCACCAGGAACCCAGCCCGCCACCGAGCGCCCGGTAACCTGACCGACATGCCCACCTTCGACATCGCCTCCGAAGTCGACATGCAGGAAGTGCGCAACGCCGTTGACCAGGCCAACCGCGAAGCCTCAACCCGCTTCGACTTCAAGAACACCGATTCGCAGATTGAGCTCACGGACCAAGAGCTGGTGTTGACGTCGTCTACCGAAGACCGGCTGCGAGCCCTACATCAGGTTCTGGACGAGAAATTGGTCAAGCGCCAGGTGTCACTCAAGGCTTTCGAAGACGGCAAGATGGAAGAGGCGAACAAGGGCACGGCGCGCCAAAAGATCAGCATCCGGGCCGGCATCTCTTCCGATCACGCCAAGAAGCTCAACAAGTTCATCAAGGACCTGGGCCTCAAGGGCGTGTCGTCACAGACCCAAGGTGATCAGTTGCGAGTCACCGGCAAGAAGCGCGACGACCTCCAAGAAGTCATCGCCGCCTGCAAGGCCGAGGACTTCGGCATTCCACTGCAGTTCGAGAACTTTCGCGACTGAGGCGGCCCCGTTCGGGTCTCAGCGCGCATCGAGACTGTGCGCTGCCTCTTCCTTTTCCTCGGCCGTGAGGTGCTCGTCGAACTCCTCTAGCTCTACTTTGAAGAGTCGGTTGAAGATGAGAAGTTTGACGACCCAGAAGATGGCGAACGAGAGCAGATTGAAGGCAAGCACCAACACCGTCTGCTCTGAGTGGCCCAGCTTGAACGAATGACCAACGTGCCGAGCCAGTGACGCCCCAATGATGGAGAAGGCAATGCCCAGGATCGACATGAACCAGAAGGGCGCCACTTCCTTCCAGAAGTGAGAGCGGCCGCTCTTGCCCCAGGCCCACTGCCGGTTGAGCCAGTACGAGGGGAAGGTGGCTACCGCATTTCCGAAAATCGTGCTCGGCACTTCGGTCCATACTTTGAGCACGCCGTAGACCAACGTGATGACGATCAGCGACACCGCGGTCGAAATCACCGACACCATGCTGTAGCGAAAGATCTTCCGTCCCTCATGAGTGTGGAGCCATTCATTGAGGGATTTGAGGCGGGAACGCACGGCGACACAATACTCGGGACCCTCTTTGACCCCCTGTGCGCCAATTAGGCGCGAGCTGTGACCAATGCGTTGGCTTTGGCCACTTGGCCGAACCAGTGGGCACTGGGCTTGGGTCGTCGCTCAAACGTGCCTGGGGCCACGGCGGCCAATCCGAACTTAGGGCCGTAGCCCAGGTGCCATTCGAAGTTGTCGAGCAGGCTCCATACGAAGTAACCCCGCAAGTCGATACCGTCCTCAATGCACCGATGAGCGCTCTCGATGGCATCAGACAGGAACGCCACGCGCTCGGTGTCGTCCTCAGTGGCGATGCCGTTTTCGGTGACCACCACGGGGCAACCACTGACGGCGGCAGCCCGCCGTACCGTGTGTTCCACTGCTTGGGGCCAATATTCATCGCCCATTTGGGTCAGCGGCACTGACGGGTCATTGGGATTCACCCCCTCCGGGCCGAAGTGCATGCGGGTGTAGCACTGGACGCCGACGAAGTCGTCCCCGCTCGTGGCCCGCAAAAAGACATTCTCCAGCGTCTCTTCAGCGGCCGCGGCCAGATCTTCGCCGCCTTCATCAGCCACGATCTCGGCCATCGAGAGCGTCAGTCCCACAGGGAATGTTCCGGGACCCGATCGCAATGCGTCGACCGCCAGGCGATGAGCTCGTACCATGGCCTCGTTCACCGCGGCGAAGCGGAAGAAGTCGTCCTTCACTCCGGGTGGGTATTGGCCTTGGAAGTAGCCCATCACCCCGACAACGTTGGGCTCGTTGATGGTGCAGGCCCATCCGATGAGATCACCCAGATACGTCGTGGCTTTGGTCACGTACCGGGCAAAGAGATCAGGGGCGTCGGATGCCTCCCACCCGCCGCGAGCGGTCAGCCATAACGGCGTCGTGAAGTGATGGAAGGTGACGACGGGGATGATGTTCCGACCGTGACAGGCGGCGCAGACGCGTCGATAGTGCTCGAGTGCGGCGATGGAGAACTCACCTTCGGCCGGTTCGATCCGGCTCCATTCCAACGAGAACCGGTAGGCCGAGAGCCCAAGCTCGGCGACCAAGTCCACGTCCTCGCGCCAGCGGTGGAACGAGTCGCAGGCATCGCCACTGGGAGCCACGGTGCCCGATCGCGGATTGTGTTCCCATTCCCACCAGTCGTTGTTGACGTTGCCGCCCTCAATCTGATGTGCCGCCGTGGCGGTACCCCAGGTGAAACCTTCCGGAAAGACAAGCGTCTGGGCTGCGGTCATGGGGCGCACGGTAGTACCGCCTGCGAGGATGGGGCGGTGAGCGCCTCCTTAGATTTCCTCGTCAATTTGTTGGACCTCGAGCCCATTGAGGTGAACATCTTCCGAGGAATTCAACCCAACGAGGAACGTCAGCGCGTCTTCGGGGGTCAGGTGGCGGCGCAAGCGCTGATCGCGGCAGGTCGCACCGTCGAACAGGGACGCCCACACTCCCTGCACTCGTACTTCCTACGTCCTGGCGACCCCAACGTGCCCATCCTCTACGAGGTCGATCGCATTCGCGACGGCCGCTCGTTCACAACTCGGCGGGTGGTGGCCGTTCAGCACGGACGGGCCATCTTCAATTTGTCTGCCTCGTTCGTGGACGACGAGGGCGGACTGGATCATCAATTCCCAATGCCCGAGGTGCCCGACCCTGAGACGCTGCAGCCTCTCTTCGAGCGTCTCGAGCCTTGGAAGGAGGAGCTGGCGGACTGGTTCGACCGTCCCCACCCGATTGAGCAGCGCCACATCGGGGACCTTCCCTGGCATCGACGAGGAGTGGCCGAGCCTTACCAACGCCTCTGGATTAAGGCTGATGGGACGCTGCCGGAGAACCCTCTGCTCCACGCCGCGGTAGCGGCCTACGCCTCAGACATGAACCTGTTCGACACCATTTTGGCGCCGCACGACGTGCGATGGGACGACCCCTCCTTCATGGGGGCCAGCCTCGACCACTGCATGTGGTTTCACCGACCGTTCCGTTCCGACGAATGGCTGCTCTACGACACCGACTCTCCGGTGGCTGCCGGTGGACGCGGCCTGGCCCGAGGCTTTCTCTTCGATCGGTCCGGACGGTTGTGCGTGTCTATGGTCCAGGAAGGCCTGGCCCGCATCCGCACTACCGATTCGCGATAGGGGTGTAGTCCCTGGGCTCGGCACCGATGTAGAGCTGGCGGGGCCGGGCGATCTTCGAGTCCTGGTCGAGCATCTCCTGCCAGTGGGCCAGCCAACCAGCCGTGCGCGGGATGGAGAACAGCACTGTGAACATCTCCATGGGGAAACCCATGGCCTGGTAGATGAGACCGGAGTAGAAGTCGACGTTGGGGTACAGCTTGCGCGACGTGAAGTATTCGTCGCTCAGCGCAATCTCTTCCAGCTTCAGCGCAATGTCGAGCAGCGGGTTCTTGCCGGTTACCTCGAACACTTCGTCGGCCACTCGTTTGATGATCTTGGCCCGGGGGTCGTAGCTCTTGTACACCCGATGACCAAAGCCTTGTAGGCGCTGCGCGCCGTGGCCGGCCTTCACCGAGGCGATGAAGTCGGGCACGTTCTCGATGCTTCCGATGTCGGTCAACATGCGGATCACGGCTTCGTTGGCCCCCCCGTGCCGGGGCCCGTAGAGGGCAGCCGCTGCGGCAGCCGTGGCCGAGTAGGGGTCGGAGTGCGACGAGCCCACGACCCGCATCGCGGTCGTCGAGCAGTTCTGCTCATGGTCGGCGTGCAGGATGAACAGGACGTCCAGTGCCTTGGCCAGCACAGGATCGGCCTCGAAGCGGGGCTCGGCCACTTTCCACAGCATCGAAAGGAAGTTCCCGGCGAAGTCCAGCGAATTGTCGGGGTAGACGAAGGGCATGCCCACACTGAATCGATGGGCGGCAGCGGCCAGAGTGGGCATTTTTGCGATGAGACGAATGATCTGCTTATTGCGTGACTCAGGGTCGAAAATGTCCTTCGCATCGAGATAGAAGGTGGACAGCGCGGCCACAGCCGATACCAGCATGCCCATCGGATGGGCGTCATAGTGGAAGCCGTCGAGGAAGCGCTTCCGGACGTTCTCATGAATGAACGTGTGGTACGTGATCTCGTGGCGCCAGGCGTCGAACTCCTCGGTGGTGGGAAGTTCGCCGTTCAGCAGCAGATAGGCGACCTCAAGGTACGTGGAGTTCTCGGCCAGCTGCTCAATGGGATAGCCCCGATAGCGCAAAATACCGGCCTCGCCATCGAGATACGTGATGGCACTCTCACAGGCTGCGGTGGCCATGAAGCCAGGGTCGTAAAACCAGACGCCAGGAAGGAGCTTGGACCACTCCTCCGCCGAGACGCCACCGTTGACCAGTGGGATCTCCATCGTCTCGCCATTGCGATTGTCGGTGATCGTGATGCTGTCGGCCACGTGAGCGACCCCTCCAGTTCTGGCTTGGGTTCAAGGCCGATCCTATGGCCCGAATCATGCTGCGGTCGAGACGCGCCCCAAATGACACGATTCGGTTGGTTGATTTGATCAACTCAGGTGCTGGGGGCAATCTCCAGATTGACGGTCTGTGATGTCTGTGTGACCACGGATTGGGTGGCCGGGAGCACGATGGCCACGGTCAATTGATAGCGGTGACCTGGCTTCACCTTGAACGTGACCGGTGCCATGACCACCGATCCTCCGGCCTCTAGCGACACCCGCTTGGTCTTGGTTGCCGGGGTCACCGCCGTTCCGTTGAGCTCGGGGGTCAGCATGTACTGCACCGAGACACCGGGCTCGTCCACCGAGCCCCGGTCGGACAGGACGGCGGTGACCGTCACCGTGGTGGTCGGTGACAGGGTTGTCGTCTGAGTGCCGGTCACCGTCGGGAGGGCCGGAGGGTTGAGGCGGACCGAACTGAGCAACAATCGGTGGCTGGTCGCCAGCTCGGGAGAAAGAGACAGTCCATTGACCACCCGGGCCAGTGACGCTGGCTGCCAGGCTTCGGCATTGGTCACCCATTCCGACCTCGGCAGGTGCGCGTGCCCACTGGCGGCGCGCAAGGCGCGCCGCACAGTTCGGTAGTGCTGATCAGCGGACATGAGCAGCGTGCCAGCTGCCACCATGCCGTTGGTAGAAGTCGTCGAAGACGCCAGGGTGGGATCGGCCCGCGGGACAGCGTTCCCATTCGGCCCTCCGGCCACCGGGAGCGGGCGCATGCCGAGAAGGTCGTCGACCGCGGACCGGAATTGGCGCACTGCCTTGGCCCGCACTTCAAAAATGGCCACGAAGGCACCCTGTTGTGCCGCCAGTGGCGGCGACGCCTTGGCGGCCTGGGCCAGCGATTCTTCTGATGCGGTCTGCTGCACCTCGCTGTCCAGCTCCGCCTGCACCACCTGTCGGGGCAGATTGCGCATGGTGGACATGAGCTGGCGCAGCTCTGTGGCCGAGGCGTCGGATTCAGTGGCGGCCACCGCACCCTGGGCAGCGAAGGAGCGGTTCAGACTGGCGTCGTATGGGCCCGATTGGCGTGAAATCTGGGTGACCCCTCCCACCACGAGTGCGGTGAGCACAACGGCGCAGCCCAGCAGCACCATCCGTCCTGAGATGGAGCGCCGTCGAGTTCGGCGGCGCGGGATGAACGGCTGCATCGGCGAGCCACGCTACTGCCGGGTCAGACCTCCAGGAACGACGCGTCGGACGCGGGGTTGCCTGTGTTCAGCGTGTTGGCACTGGACCGCCACTGGACAGTGGGTGCGATGGCGTTGGCGTCGACCCGGTCTTGGTGCAGTTCGACCAGGTCCAGCATGCTGACAATGACGTCCTTGGTCAGCAGGTGCGGCTCGAGCCCAAGATCGAGCAGCTTAGTGTTGGCCGCATTGAAATAGTGCTCTTCATGCTCGACCCGGGGGTTGGCCGTGCCCATGGCGATCTCCACCGGCTTCGTTGAGGCCTTCTTCACCATTTGGCCATGTCACGCACGGAGAACGACTCGGTGAATTGGTTGAAGACCCTGAACTCGCCCTTGTCGGCCGGGCGTCTCGATGGCCAGCGTGACGCAGGCCAGGGTGTCGCGGATATTCAACATGCCGCGGGTCTGTCCGCCGGCGCCGTACACGGTGAGCGGATGACCCAGTGACGGCTTGCACGCAGAATCGATTGAGGACCGTGCCGAACACGGCGTCATAGTCGAAGCGGGTGGCCAGAACGGGATCGAGGTCGGTCTCAGGCGTTGACTGTCCGTAGACGATGCCCTGGTTCAGATCGGTGGAACGCAGACCCCACACCCGGCAGGCGAACATGATGTTGTGGCTGTCGTGCACTTTGGACAGGTGGTAGAAGGAGCCGGGCTGCTTCGGGTAGGGCATGCACATCGGTCCGCCCCTTGTGGGTGATCTCGATGAACCCCTCTTCGACGTCGATGTTGGGGTATCCGTACTCGCCCATGGTCCCGAGCTTGACCAGGTGAATGTCGGGATTGGTCTCCATGATGGCGTACATCACGTTCAGGTTGCCGACCACGTTATTTACCTGCGTGTAGACCGCGTGCTCGCGGTCGATCATCGAATACGGTGCCGAACGCTGCTCACCAAAGTGCACCACGGCTTCGGGCTTGGTCTCGGCAATGGCGGAATAGGTAAAGCCGGCGTCAGTCAGGTTGCCGATGCGCAAGTCGATCTGATGTCCGGAAATCCGCTTCCAGGCGGCCACCCGCTCTTGAATGGTGGCGATGGGCACCAGGCTGTCCACCCCCATCTCAATGTCGTACTCACGACGCACCAGGTTGTCGACGATGGTGACGTGATGCCCCAGGCCCGATAGGTGGAGCGCGGTGGGCCAGCCGAGGTAGCCGTCTCCGCCCAGAACCAAGATGTTCATCGTTTTCCTTCTGTTTGCCGACTCCACCGCGGGACCTGCTGCGACCGACGGATACATCATCCGTTTCTATCCTGAATCCAGCCTGTGAAAGCGGCCTGCATTCGGTTATTTCGCCGCCCACAGTCTCAGCCCCAGGATAAGTCCCAGTTCGACATGCCTCCGGGATCCTCAGATCAGCCCCAGGGAAGGGCCAGGATTCGATCCACTTCTGACATGGCGGCGTCTAAGCCCTCGATGGGCACGGCGATCGCACCACTGGAGCGCAGAAACAAGAAGGCACCCCCCGCAATGGGGCGCTGCAGGGCTGCCTGGAGCGCGTTGGCGTAACTGGCACCTTGCAGGGCGTAGTGATGAGCCTTGGTTGCAGCATCCTCGTCGTCAAGGAGGCGGTCCGTCTTGTAGTCGACGACGTACAGCCCTTCGGGTGTGTCAAACAACAGATCGATGAAGCCCTCGAGTACCAGCTCTCCGACTGGTACCCCCACGTAGACCTCGCGCCAATACCGACCACTGGCCACAGCGCGCCGCACCAGCTGTGACTCCAGGGCGGCGGTGACCAGGGCCCGAACTTCATCAGCCCGATCGGCTACACCTTCGACCAACGCCTGGGCCTGAGCCAGATCTTCGAGCCCCTCCCCCGTCTCCAGGTTGATGAGTTGCAGCACACCGTGGACAGCGCGCCCGACGGCTGTGCCAGCACGACCTCTCCGCTCGACAGTGCCGGCTCGCACCTCCTCAGGTCTTTCCACTTCTTCCTGGGCAGCTGCGTCGGCTAAATGAGCCACCCCGGTCGCCGCCACGGTCCGGGGCATTTCAGCCCGGCGCAAGAGTTCGGCCCGCCTGAGGATGAAGGCATCGCGGTCATCATCGGGCACGTCATCAGTCACCTTTGGCAGAACATCCGGTATTGCTCCAATCGGTGCGCAGAGTTCGCTCCCATCTGACCACTCATCGGGATGCAATTCGCACTCGGCCGCTAACTGCTGGGACAGACTCGGCACTTTGCGTACCCCGCGATGAAGGCTGACCAGCAACACGTCGGTGGCTCGGGTGGCTGCGACGTAGAGCAGCCGTGTTTGCTCGGCCCGATCCATCTCACCCTCAGCGGTGAGGGCCTCCTTGTATCCACCTGTCACGAAGGACTTGCCGATACTCAGCTCCGGACCGTGTGGACCAAATAAAAGTGCCGGGTGTCGCGCTTTGAGCTCACGCTGCAAGCCAACCAACACCGTGACGGGAAACTCCAAGCCCTTGGCGGCATGAATGGTTGAGATGCGGACGGCATCATCATCGGATTCCGGAAGTATCACCTCGGTCACACGCGACTCATCATCTTGTTGGTGACCCAACCAACGAAGGAAGGCGCGTAAGTCACCGCCGGATGCCTCGTCGAAGGCCCGGGCTTGATCAAGCAGATATCGAATACGGCGCCATGTCTCCCGAGGACGCGGCTCAGCCAGGGCCAGTGACATCAATTGGCGATCTGTCACGACATGACTGAGGAGTGCGCCGACTCCCGACCACCAACGCCTTTCGTGATAGCCACGGAGACCTACCAAGCCGGACGTCACGACGTCGACGGCGTCGTCCACGTGGCGAGGATCCCATCGCCCCCCATTGACGGCGTGCTGGTACAGATCATCGTCACCGCAGCCGAAGGCGGGAGAGCGCAAGGCCGCCAGGACGCTCACCGTGTCCGTCGGGTCATCAATGGCACGTAACAACGCCAATAATTCCCGCACCTCCTGCGAAGCGAATACCAGTGAACTGCTCTCCAGGCGATAGGGAATCCCCACTGCTTGGAATGCCTGTTCCAGCGCCGGCAGTCCAGTGCGCACCGGTACCAAAACCGCCACGTCGGACAATCGAAGCGGCGCGGGCTCCTCCTTGCCCCGCCGAACGAGCCAGTGCTCGGCGTGCATGGTGGCAATTGCTTGCGCCACCTCGAGGGACTGGACCGCGCGCACTCCTTCGGCACCAGCGTCTATTGGTGACTGTCCGAGAATGATGACCGGCTTCAGCCCACGATCATTGTCCCGGCCCTGGTCACCATGGTCGGCGAGCGGCACGTAGGTGGCCTGCGCCGCCACTTGATCCGTGTCGAAGAGTCCAGAAAACACTGAATTCAAGAAGCTCACGATGGGGGGACGGGAGCGGAAATTGGCAACGAGCTGACCGGCCCGCCCAATGACGTGATCTCGCGTCCGGTTAAAGATGTCAATGTCAGCCCGCCGGAACCGGTAGATGGATTGTTTGGGATCGCCCACAAAGAAGAGGCGGCCCGGATCCACTTCCAACTCGTCCCACTCGACTGGCAAGACATTCGCTAGAGGTCCCGCAGCTAGGTACATGGCGATCTCGGCCTGAATCGGATCGGTGTCCTGGAATTCGTCGATGAGCAGGTGGGTGTAGCGCTCGTGCAGTTGCCGCCGGGCCTCAGCGTCGTCCCGCACAAGTTGTCGGGCCAACACCAGCAGGTCGTGAAAGACGAGGCGGCCAGCCACCCGACGCGCCTTCGCTGCCTCCAACGTATGAGCCACGATCAGGCCGAGAAACTCACCCAATACCCACTGGACTGAAGCTTGTACGACTCGGTCCCGCTCCTCCTGAGCCAGCCGGAGGTGTTCAAGGATCTCATTTTTGCGCGGCGTCCCATCGTTCGCCTTCCAATTGCCGGCCTGGCCGCGATTGGAGGAGAGGGGTGGCAGATCCCGCACAATCTGCAGCACATCGATTGGATCGGCGGCACCGCGCAGTGTCTCCAGACTGGTCGCTACTTTCCCGTCGAGGTGTTTGGCTAGGAGGTCATCGTCACTGAGGCAGACATGCCGGAGCGCGATCGCCGATTCCATATGAGTGACGAGTGCGCCGGAGTCGATTGCCGGTGGCAATGTGCCAATCGCTCGAGCCGATAAACGATCCCAATTTTCTGCGCAGATGAGTGCGACATTCCTGAGCTGCTTCCAGTCCATGCCACAGCTCAGTGCTCGCACCACGAGTTCCTCGTACTGCGGCTCCTCCACAACCTCGTCCTCGAAGAGGACCCAGCGCTCGTCGAATTCCACCCGGCTGGAACTGGCATCGGTCACCTCGAACACTGGAGGCAATCCGACCGCGAAGGGGTGCTCCAGCAAGATTCGCCTGGCGAATCCATGAAGGGTGGTGACTGCGGCGGAATCCAGCGCATCGAGCGCCGCAGCCACTGGATCGTCAGGCAGCGAAGTGCTCAGTTTCTCGAATGCTTGGACCAGCCGATCGCGTAACTCTGCTGCAGCAGCTTCCGTAAACGTGATGGCGGCGATCTCGTCCATACGGGCATGACGCGTCGTGATCAGCGAAACGATCCGCTCCACCAATATCGTCGTCTTCCCGGTTCCAGCACCGGCTTCGACGAACATGTTCTCGCCCAGTGAAGACCGGACAGCCTTTCGTACCGATTCGTCAACGGGAAGGTCGGTCATTCCGAATCCACCAGAAGGACCAGTTGGGCCAGAGATTTGTCCCGGGCGGCCCTCTCCCAGGCCTGCCCTCGATCGTTAGGACACACGTCATCGAATGGGCAGTGGCCGCATTGGTTTTTCCGTGAGCCTCCGGCAGTGCCCGGAATGCCGGGGAAGTAGCCCTCCTGCAACGTGTCGGTCAGCGTGTCGACCACATGTTCGAACTCCTGCCGCTCGGCCGCATTCATCCCGAATTCACTGCCTGGGAACTTTTCGCCTTCGCTCACGTACCAATAGGAGGCACGCGCTGGTTGCTCGTCGCCCACTCTGGCTGCCAGCGCGTAGACCGGAAGTTGGAGTGCTGTACCGCCCTGAAAATGGTCATCCACCAAGTCGGAAATGTCTCGGGGACGTCCGGTCTTGTAATCGATCACGCTGAGTGCACCATCGGGTTTCTGGTCGATCCGATCGATGATCCCCCTGAAGGCCACGGGAACCCGGCCTCCGACGACGACGGCATCGCCGGTACCGATTCCGAATTTTTGCTCTACGCCGACGGTGATGGCACCGGTGGCAGCGCGCCATTCGGCATCTCGAAGAGCAAAGGTCCGTAGCTCACGCATCAGACGCGTCCGTTGGGATCGCCAGGGAGCCCGGGGCCCTGTCAGGCCGTCGACCTCGAACCTCTGGACCTCCTCTTCAGCGATGGCAAGCAGGTGGTCGGGGTGGAACAACGGTGACGCTGAGTCATACGGAACACCCATGACCGAGCGACCGAACTGTTCGAGGATGGCATGCACCAGCGTGCCGTATTCACGGCGGTCCGTAGAAAGGAGACGATCCACCTTCGGTCTGGGTTCGGTCCGAAGCAACGCCTCAAAGAAATAGTGGCGAGGGCATTCGGCAAACTTCTCCAGCCGCGTGGCGGACAATAAGTCGGGTACCAATTCCTTCTGACCCGCAGGCAAACCGAGATTGCCGTTGAATCGGGTGAACCCTCCTGATCGCCCCTCCGACAATTCGAGTCCTGCACGCAGCTGTGCACTGGTGCGAACTAGTTCGTGACTCCTCAGTGGATGGCGGTCGTTCGTCCAAACCAGGAGTTCCCGCAGATCGCGATCGGCCAGGTCGATCGCTGCGCCTTGGGTACCAACCGTCGATAGGAATGAAGGCTCGACATTGAACTGGTCGACTGGACCGAGTCGCTCGAGGTCGCCGCTATACAACCGCATCGATGGCTTGACCATGGTGCCCAGCGAGTCGAGCAACCAACGCGAGGGTCGCAACTCTCGCCCATCCCGTTGATTGCCTCGAGGGAAGGTCAGCACTCGCAGGGTCGCTCCGGCCAGTGCCGCGAGATAGGCACGTCGCATGCCGCTGGTATCGATTCCTCGCAGGGGAATGGTTGGATCGGCCTCCGTCCGTTCTCTGTCCGGAACAAGCACATCATCAGGTGGGCGAGGCGGAAACACGCCATCGTTCATCCCGATGACGTACAGGGCATCGAATGAATGCCCGGCCAATGCGGTCACCGGAGCCACCCAAATGCCACGACCGAATCGTGAGGTCTGCGGCGACGGCACCGTCAGCTCGGCATCGAGCGCGGCTCGTGCAGCCACGGCCGAAAACGGTTCGTTCAACATGTCCAAGTGGGCCAGGCCCACCACTGCCTCTTCGACCGCTTGCGCGGCTGCCCGCTCGCCGGCCGGCCACTGATCGATGGCGGCTGATCCGCCCACCAGCTGACGCAGCAATCCCAGCGACCACGCCGTCCAGGCTTTCCACGTGGTGGGTCGTTGGCGCAGCTCCGTGTCGAGTGACGCCAGGAACGTCGCCAAGCTGACGCACTCATCAGCCTCGGCGATCAGGGCCTCTCGCTGCTCCGCCACGTCGTCGTCGTCATCAGAGATCAAGCGTCCAGCTGCACTTCGCAGGGTGCGGGCATGCACCTCCAACCGTTTTTGCCATTCGTCGTACCCTTCGACCACGCCAGCCTCGGCGGACAACGTGTCCCAGCGTGCCGCCGGAATCTGTGAGCCCTCGTTCACTATCGGTCCGGTCAGCAGCCATTGTGTGACTTCATCGCGCCGCCAGTTGTCCTCGACCAATCGGAGCATGCCCGACAGCAGACGGCCGGCCACCGATCCCGAGAGCTGCACCACACCGGCCCCATTGAAAGGGATGCCAGCCTGCTCCAGCGTGTTGTGCAGCAGTGTGACGTAATGCGGTGCCCCGCTGTGAGCGATGGCGATGCGTTCCAGCCGGGTTCCCGATTCGCCCTGGGCCATCGCATGGCGCACCACCATGAGTACTTCGGCGTCCGCTGTTGGGGCAGAGAACACCTGATCGCCATGCACTTCGGGTGGTGTGATGACGACGTTGGCGGCGTCACCGGTGAGGGCACCAGCCAGTGTGATTCCGGCCATATTGGCTGCCGCATCACCGGTCATCCCGATGATGGCAGTACAGGACACGCGGTCCGAGACCGCCCGGAGCAACCCAATGGCATGGAGCGACATGCGTTCGGGCAGGTACACAACGAAGGGGGTCAACGCCATGCCGTGGACCGCTCCAGCACTCACGACTCGGGTGGCCTCTTCCAGGAGGTCGACCTCGTCGAACCAGGCGCCCAACTTGGCCCGGGCTGCTTCGATCACTTTCATCACCTCGGCCGAGCGGGTGCTGCGAGTCGAGAGCGATGCCCTGGCGGCAGCGTCTAGAGGACGTAGTTCTTTGTAGGTCCGAACCAACGCGTCGACGGTGCTCGGATGCTCGCGACTGGCCCCGAGCAGCGGTCCAGCATCGGTGACCAGAGCACTGCCCAACGCGGCTCTGAGTACGGCATCGGTCAACGGGAACATGCCTCGCCCGGCCAACCCGCCTTGGGCCAGCATGTCGGCCAGGGCTCCCACGGTCATGAAGGTGACGTTGACCACGCCTCCGGGGGAACCGGCCAGTTCCCTGCGAATGCCGAGACCGACGGGACCTCTTGCCACGAGCACCGTCACTGGGCGAAGGGGGTCGTCTCCTTTTGCGTCGGCAATGACGTGACGCAGGAGGTCGGATGCCGGGTGCCCGTACGGGCAGAAGGAAACCTGCAGGCTCACGAAGGGACGGCGGAGTCGCCACCGGACAATGCCGGCGGCTCGTCATCGGCATCGGCCACCAGCTCAATGGCCTGCAAGTGCCGTGGTGTTGCCGCAATGGGATTGAGTTCGACGATCTCATCTGCGTCCTCGCCCAGCACGCCCAGCTCGGGGAAGCGACGAGCTGAAACCAGCACCCTTGACTCAAGCGAACCCACGGCGTCGTTGTAGGCACCGACGGCACCGACCAGGTTCCGCTGCAGTCGCTGTAGGTGGGTGCTCATGGTGCGCAGGCGCTCGTACATCTCGGCCCCGAGCTTTTGGACCTCACGGGCATTTTCGGCCAGCTTCTCCTGCCGCCACCCGAAAGCGACGGTGCGCAGCAGTGCAATGAGCATGGTGGGAGTCGTGAGGAAGACGCCGTTGGCCATGGCGTACTCCTGCAGGGTGGGATCGGACTCGTAGGCGGCGGACAACAACTGATCACCGGGAATAAAGGCCACCACCTGTTCGGGCGATTCCTCGAATTGGCGCCAGTACTCCTTCTTGGCCAGCTGGTCGACATGCGTTCGCAATTGACGGGCATGGGCGGTCTGGAGCACGGCGCGATCGGCATCGTCGTCGGCGTCAATGAGCTTCAAGAACGCGTCGAGCGGGACCTTGGCGTCGACCACCATTTCGCGGCCACCAGGCATATGCACGATCATGTCCGGACGAAGACGTCCTTCCTCGGTGTTCGACGACACCTGTTCATCGAAGTCGCAATGCTCCAACATGCCGGCCATCTCCACGACTCGACGCAGCTGTATTTCGCCCCATCGCCCCCGCGTCTGGGGTGAGCGCAGCGCAGTGACCAGATTCCGGGTCTCTTTCTGCAGCTGCTCATTACCCAGGGTCAACTGAGCCACCTTCTCGCTCAAGCCCTCATAGGCACCCTTGCGTTCAAGTTCAATCTGCTTCAGTCCCTGCTCATAGCGAACGAGCGTTTCGCTCAACGGGCCCAACAGCTGGGCGATGGCCGCCTGTCGTTGGGCCATGTCGCCCTGGGCCTGGGTGTTGGCCTGGCCCAACTTCGTCTCAGCCAGTGCCAGGAACTGCTCGTTGTTCTGCTGCAGCGCCGCGGCCGACAACTCGGCGAAGGTGCCAGCCAGTCGCACCCGCTCTTCTTCGGTCCGGGCTGCGACCTCGTGGTCTGTCTTTTTCAGCAACTCCAGCTCGGCGGCCAGGACGGCCCTTGCCGTTTCGGCGGAGGCCGCCGCGGCTGCGGCCGACTGCAACTCGACGCCCACCTGCGACAACGCCGCTTGCGCATCGGTGAGTCGGGCCTCAGCGGTGCGAGCAGCAGACGTGACACCGCTCTGTCGCGCCAGATGCCAGCTCAGACCCAGCGCCAGGCCGACGACAACTCCGATGACCACCCCGAGTAGCACGGAGTCAGCGTAACGGTGGGCTGCCACACCAGCCTGGTTTCAGGGCTGACCCGCCGGATTCCGTGCCCAAGCGAGCCGGTATCGTGGCTGGGATGGTGTTTCGACTCGGGACCAGCGCCCGAAGGATCTTGGGTGGCGACGAGTCCGAGCCCGAACCTGCCATCGGGCCCTTAGTGATGGAGCAGCCTCTGTGGCCGACGGTTCCCGAACCCCACGAGATCGACCGCCTCTTTGCCCAGGTGTTCGCCCTCGTCGGTGAAGGCATCGCTGGAGCTACTCACGCCCTGTTATCCGGCGATCGGGAGGCAGCCAAGAAGTTGGTCATGCGAGACGAACTCGTCGACCAGATCATCAATGACATTTCACGCACGGCTCAGAATCAGCTCATCAACGGGGAAACCACGCCTGAGGAGCGCCGGGAGCTGGTTGCCGTCCTGCGCATGCTGCCCGACATGGAGCGCAACGGTGACCTGGCCGAGCACATCGCTCGCCGAGCCGCCCGCGGCCTGGGTGCTGAGATGTCGGCCCGCAGCCGTGGACTGGTCGAACGGATGGGAGAGGTGGCCACCACCATTTGGCGCTGCACGGCGGACGCATTCGCCGAGCGATCAGCCGGAGCAGCCGCATCAGTTGATGACCTTGACGATGAACTCGACGACCTGCACGTCACCCTCACCGCCGAATTGGTGGCTGGGACCATGTCGCTCCCCGTGGCCATCGAATTGGCCATGGTGGCTCGTTTCTACGAGCGCTTCGGCGATCACGCCGTGAACCTGGCCCGTCGCTTGTCGGCGCTAGTAGTCGGCGGTCCAGAACCAGGCTCTTCGGGCCCGGACTGAACTCAACTCCAAATCAGACCCGACCGGCCGCCACGAGCGCTTCGGCAATCTGCACCACGTTGAGCGCGGCGCCCTTGCGGACGTTGTCGCCCACCACAAAGAAGACAAGTGCGTTCGGCGCGCCATCTGCCTTGCGGATGCGACCGACGTATGAGATGTCGCCGCCCGCTGCCATCAAGGGCGTGGGAATTTCAGTCACCTCCACTGCCGGCGCTGCCGCCAACACTTCGGTGGCCTGCTCGACGCTGATGTCGCGGTCGAATTCCGCCATGATCATGGCCGAGTGTCCGGTAAACACCGGCACTCGCACGCAGGTACAGGTCACTGCCAGATCGGGCAGGCCGAGAATCTTGCGGCTTTCGTTGCGGTACTTCTGCTCCTCATCGGTCTCGAATGAACCGTCGTCAACGACCTTGAACTGCAGCGGGATCAGATTGTGGGCAATCGGGACCTCGTAAACGGACCGGGGTGGGTAATCCACCGCGTTGCCGTCGAAGGTGAGTTCCTGGGCCCGGTCGTAGGTCTTGGCCAGCTGCTCAGACAGCTCCTGGACGGCCTCGACCCCACCGCCGGAGACTGCTTGATACGTGGAGATCACCAGCCGGCGTAGTCCCGCCGCATCGTGCAACGGCTTCAACACCGGGATGGCCACCATGGTGGTGCAGTTGGGGTTGGCCACAATCCCCTTGGGGATCGAACCCAGTGCCTCAACATTCGCCTCGGGCACCACGAGCGGGACGTCGGGGTCCATGCGCCAGGCCGAAGAATTGTCGATCACGATGGCCCCGGCCGCGACCAACCGAGGGGCCAACTCCCGCGATACCGAGGCCGGTGCCGAACACAGGGCCAAGTCGATGCCGGAGAGGTCGCAGGTGGCTGCGTCCTCCACCACAATGTCCTCGTCCCCCCAAGGGAGCGTCGACCCGGCGGTGCGGCTCGAGGCCAGATATCGAATGTTGTCGACTGGGAACGAGCGCTCGCGCAGAATGGAGCGCAAAACAACGCCGACCTGCCCGGTGGCACCCACTATGGCGATTCGCATCCTGAGAGTTTACGAGAGCAGGAGGTGCTTCAGACTTCCAGGGTGCGGCGGCCCTCCAAGGCTCGGCCGAGAGTCAACTCATCGGCGTATTCGAGGTCACCTCCGACCGGGAGCCCGCTGGCCAGCCGGGACACCACCACACCCAACGGCGTGAGCAGCCGAGCCACGTACATGGCCGTCGCTTCGCCCTCCAGGTTGGGGTTGGTGCACACAATGACCTCGCCGATCTGACCCTCGTCGATCCTGGCCAACAGCTCTCGCACCTTGAGTTGATCGGGACCGATGCCCTCCAGTGGGTTCAATGAGCCACCAAGTACGTGGTACCGACCATGAAACTGTCCGGTGCGTTCGACGGCCACGATGTCGCGCGGGTCCTCCACCACACAGAGCACCGTGTCGTCACGCTGGGAGTCGCTGCACACCGAGCACAGCGCTCCGCCCTCGGCCACGTTGAAGCACCGATCGCACAGCGTGGTCCTTTCTTTGACGGCCACGATGGCATCCGACAGCCGATGGGCGTCTTCAGTCGGCACTTTCAAAATGTGAAAGGCAATGCGCTGCGCCGACTTGGGTCCGATGCCCGGTAGACGGCCCAGCTCGTCGATGAGCGCGCGCAGAGGACCGGTAAACACTTAAGCCGTGACCTCGCTGGTCCCCGGGAAGGCCTCGAGGAGGCGCGCTTCGGCCGCCGCCGCCTGATCGACTCCGCCATCAGATGCACTCATCATTTTGTGAGCGTCGACCGCAGGCATATCCTCAAAATCTTCGGAATCATCGTTCGCCACTGCTGGCGTGCTGGACCCCCCAGCAGCGCCGGTTCGACCGTCGTCGACGACGAGCACGAGCTTCACCGTGACCCCAAAGTGGGCCGATAGAGCGCCCTCCACTTGAGGTGCCGTGTCCAAACAGCGATCCCGGTGGGCCGCATTCGGCAGGGCGAACTGAGCGCCGTCCTGGTCCACAGTGACAAAGCGCCCACCGGCGAAGAGCGCCTTGGCCCGCGCCGGCAGTCCACGAAGAATCACGTCACCCCAGGCCTGTGTCAGTGTGTCGTGATCGACTGAGGTGGGCACCGCCGACGGCGTCGATACCACTGTCGGTTCAGACTGCGCTTCGACCACCGGCTCGGGGACGGGAGTGGGTGCGGGGGTGCCCTGGGCTCGACGTACCGCACCCAGTGAAGGCCGGCGACCGACGTCCGTCGGCTCAGACGGCACTGCTGCTGGGACGGGCACCGATTCGGGAGGAGCTGCGGCCGCTTCAGCGCGCGTCGTGGGTCTGCTCCCCATTGCAGTGGTCGGACCACCCGATGTCATGGCTCGCTCGAGGGCGGCGACACGCTCAGTCAGCGCGTCAACCCCGGTATCGAGATCGGGCCTGGTGGCTCGTACCAGCGCGATTTCCAGCACCACCTGCGCGTCGGGCGCGTCACGCAGGTCGATCAGGGCGCGTCCGAGTATCTCCATGCTGCGCACGACTCGGGCCAGTCCCATTGACTCCGCCAACGCGCTGTAGGGCGCTCGAGCCTCGCCCGAGGCGGCGCAGAGTTCGGGAGCCAGGGCGGCCAAGAACACCTGCCGCAGCTCGTCCACCAACTCGGTGGCCAGCGGCTGCGCGCCCCATCCCCCGGCCAGCAGGGCACTTACCTGCACCAGCAGTTCGTTGACTTCCCCCTCGGCCAGCGCCTCGACGATGGCACCCACATCGGGTCGGGCGGAATCGGCACTGCCCGAGGCAGCTACCTGATCCAAGGCGGAGAGAGCGTCCCGCGCCGATCCACGCCCCCGGCGGACCGCCGCCTCGACGGAGGCCTCGTCGACATTGAGGCCGGCCTCCGACTTGACCGACTCCAGCAAGGCATGGAGCGTGTCTGCTCCCAACAGTCTGAACTCGAGATGCTGGGTGCGGCTGCGGATGGTCGGGGGCACTTTTTGTGGATCCGTGGTGGCCAACACGAACACCACATGCCCAGGAGGCTCTTCCAGCGTCTTGAGCAGTGCGTTCGCTGCTGCGTTCGAGAGCATGTGCACTTCGTCGACGATGTACACCTTCCAGCGGCCCGGGGTCCCGAGCCCGGCATGGGCCACCAAATCGCGCATGGACTCCACTCCATTATTCGAGGCGGCATCGAGCTCGTGCACATTGAGCGATGTCCCCTGAGTGATCTCCGTGCACGACACGCAAATACCGCAGGGTTCCCCGTCGACCGGCGCCTCACAATTCAGTGCCTTGGCCAGAATGCGGGCCGACGAGGTCTTCCCCGTTCCGCGCGGGCCACTGAAGAGATAAGCGTGAGACACCCGATCGTCTCGCACGGCACTGCGCAACGCTCTGACCACGTGGTCCTGCCCGCGGAGCTCGTCGAAACGACCAGGGCGAAAGCGCCGGTACAGTGAGACGAAGGGAGGATCAGCCATGGGGGCCGAGCCTATCGGTGCCCTCTGACACCAACGCCGGTGCTCGGTGCGGCGGCCAGGTTGGCTACGGCACACGGCCATACCCGCTGAGAGCTGCTGTCTTCCGACCCTGACTCGATTCACGAGCGGCCGTTGCGCAGGACCCGGCCACCGCACCCAACACCGGCGCGATGCAAACAACCACGCTAGTCCTCGATTGGCCGAGGGACGCCTCGGCTAGCCTGACCGGGCTGCAATCCCGGAGGCGTGCGAGAGCGGCCGAATCGGCACGATTGGAAATCGTGTGTTGTGAAAGCAACCGTGGGTTCAAATCCCACCGCCTCCGCCACTTCTGTCCCCTGTCTGGTTGAGGGGAGACCTCGGGAGAACCCTCGACCCCGCTTGGCCTCCCTTCCCTACACTGGGTCATCGCACTCATCCCGTCTTCCTCGCGCCCCGCGTCGGCACTGACGTCCCGACGCCAGGTCTGGACTGGTTGGCGCGTCGCACTGGCGACGGCTGCACTCGGACTCACGCTGTCGGCAGGTGCTGCCAGCGTGGCCGAGGTCGCGGGAGCAACCTCTGGAACACCCGCGGCGGTCACATCTGTCAGCGCCGTCCAGGCCGGTCCGGCGGCCGACGTCACCGTCAGCTGGGTGCCCTCGCCGAGCGGAGCCGCCGCCACTGGCGCCGTCGTACAGCTCTACACCGTTGCCAGCGGGACGCTCACGATCCTCAGCCAGGTCACGTGCGGTGCGTCCTGCACGTCGTCGATGTTCCGCAATCTGAGCTTTGGCACCACCTACCGGGCCATCGTCATGCCCACCGATGCCGCAGGCACCGGTCCGTCCACGGAGTCCAATACCGTCACGCCATCCACCTCATGCACCGCAGGGGCCTGCGTCACCATTGATGGCACGTCCAACATCGGCGCGGCCAATCACGCCGCCTCGGGCATTCTGGATTCGGTCTTCAACGCGGGCCAGCTCGTCCAGGACATGACGCTGCTCGACTCCACCATGTTCCGTAGCTCGCCGTCCTACAACACAAACGGCACGTTGAATTGGAGCAACTGGAATCTCGCTACTGAGTCCGGTGCACAGACGACGTTGATCCTCTCCAACCTGTGGTTCGGCAGCAACGACAGCAATCCGCAGACACCGTGGTCGGACTGGGACACCTACAACTCCTTCATCACATCGACGGTGTCCTCCATTGTGGCCAGCGGAGAACAGGTCAACTACTGGGACGTTTTCAACGAGCCAGGCGAACCGGGGTACTACAGCGCCGACAACTACGCCACGGTGACACCGGCGTTGTTGTTGCAGCAGTTCCTTGACACGTACCAGGACATCAAATCGGTGGACCCCAGCGCGGCAGTCATCGGGCCGTCGCTCGAGGAATGGCAGGACTACCCCAACCAGTACGGATCGGCGTCCAGTCCCGAGCATGCCTTTGACATGGACACCTTCTTGAACTTCGCGGCCGCCAACAACTTGCAGCTTGCGGCCATCTCGTGGCATGAGATCGACAACGAGCTCGGCACCAATCCGGAGGAGAACGCAAACTTTCCGGCCATCATCGAAGACCACGTAGCTGAGGCCCGCAGGCTCATCGCCTCCCTCCCCGCTCTCGGGCATCCGATGATCTTTATCAACGAGTACGCCGGCCCAGACGTACAAGCCATTCCAGGATGGGATGTTTCGTACCTTTCGGCCCTCACCGAAGCCGGCGTCAACTCCGCCGACCGCGCCTGCTGGGACAACCAATGTGCGAACCCCACTCTCGACGGACTACTGGGCACTGACGGGTCGACCACTGTGCCCGACTTCTGGGTTCGCTACGTGTACTCACTGATGTCGGGCAACATGCTCGCCACCTCATCGAACAATGACTGGGTCACCGCGCTCGGGTCCTACAACTCGACGACCAATGAGATCGTCGCCCTCGTCGGCCGGGGCGAGGGTTGCACCCAGGACGCCGACTGTGCCACCGACTTTCCCGGTGACACTCCGCAACCGGCCATCTCAACGTCCATCAACCTCAAGGTGCCCTGGACTGCTGGGTCGGTCAAGGTCAATGCCTTCGACATACAGGGTCAGAACCTTGGCGCGTATTCGTTGCCAGCCGCAGTGACGAGCATCGCCACCATCACCACCACCGGTCCCAACCAAGGCACCGTGTCGATCAACATTCCGAGCTTCGCCGACGGAGACGCCTACGCCTTCACCGTGACGCCCTACGTCCTCGAGAATCCCACCGTGGCCCAGTTCTTCGGATCGGCTGGTTCGCTCAACCTGAACAAGCCCATCGTCGGCATGGCCGCCACTCCTGACAGCGGCGGCTACTGGCTGGTGGCATCGGACGGCGGCATTTTCAACTATGGAGATGCCCAGTTCTACGGCTCGACCGGAGCACTGAATCTGAACAAGCCCATCGTTGGCATGGCGGCCACACCAGACGGTGCTGGCTACTGGCTCGTGGCATCGGACGGTGGCATCTTTAATTACGGGGACGCCTCGTTCTATGGATCGACCGGAGCGCTCAGCCTCAATAAACCGATCGTGGCCATGGCCACCACCCCCGACGGCAAGGGCTACTGGCTCGTGGCGTCCGACGGTGGCATTTTCAACTACGGAGATGCCCAGTTCTACGGCTCGACCGGGGCACTGAACCTGAACAAGCCCATCGTCGGCATGGCGACGACCTCCGACGGGAAGGGCTACTGGCTCGTGGCATCGGACGGTGGCATCTTCAACTTCGGGGACGCCAAGTTCTACGGTTCGACCGGGGCACTGAACCTGAACAAGCCCATCGTTGGCATGGCGGCGACCTCCGACGGGAAGGGCTACTGGCTCGTGGCGTCCGACGGTGGCATCTTCAACTTCGGGGACGCACTATTTAACGGCTCGACCGGCGCCATCCACCTGAACAAGCCCATAGTGGGTATGGCCGCTGCCCCAGTGGGTTACTGGCTCGTGGCGTCAGATGGGGGCATCTTCAGCCTCGTCGACAGCTCCTGACCATTTCCCGCGGTACGCCTATACATGGGCTCGTGACCGACGAAGTAGCCATGGAACTCGCGCTGGCCGAAGCTCGACGGGCGCTCAAGCACGACGACGTCCCCGTTGGAGCAGTCACCATCATGGATGGACGGGTGATTGCCGCCCGTCACAATGAGCGTGAGCTGACAAGGGATCCGACTGCCCACGCCGAGTTGCTGGCCCTGCGAGACACGGCGGCTGCACTTGGCCGCTGGCGACTCAATGACGTGACCCTGGTGGTCACGCTCGAGCCGTGCCCAATGTGCGCAGGGGCGTTGGTGGCCGCCCGGATTGGAAAGCTGCTATTCGGGGCCACTGATCCGCGGGCTGGGGCGTGCGGCACGCTGTACAACCTGTGCGCCGACCCCCGCCTGAACCACGAGGTACCCATCATCGCCGGGGTCCGTGCGGCAGAGTGCTCTGACCTTCTGACCTCCTTCTTTGCCTTGAAGAGGACTTCGTCCGGCTCCTAAACTGGGGTTGGCTCGATGGTCAGGACGAAAGAGCGTCGTCACCTCAAAAGCCTACGGAAGGCGCTGGTAGCCTCGTCAACGGAGCGGTGTCCGAGAGGCCGAAGGTGCAACACTCGAAATGTTGTGTGGTGCAAGCCACCGTGGGTTCAAATCCCACCCGCTCCGCCAAGTTGTTCTGTTTCAAACACTGACTGAGAGAAGCCCTGGCCCATCGGCCAGGGCTTCTTCTCGTGATCTCCTCATTCAGGAAGGTCTCCAGGCGGTCGTCAGCTTCGCTCTGGGGGCTTCGCTGGTATTCAACGATCACATGGGGCTCGCTGGCCCCATGCCGCCTCATGAGGGTGGCAAAGGGCTCGTTGTACTCCCAGCCAGCTATTCCATCCTCGGTGACCCATATCCGCTTGAAGAACGCCTGATTCATCATTCGGCGTTCCCGACCCTTCATTTGCTCGTAGGTCCGGTGACAGTTCTTCAAAAGTCTGACTGCAGCATCAGCATTGTCCTGCAACTGCTGTTGTCCAGCGATTGATTCCCTGAGAGCGCCTTCGAGCTGACTCCGCTCTGAGTCCAGTCGGGACTGTTCAGTCTTCAGGAGGTTGAGCGGCACCGCATCGGCATAGTGGGCTTGCATCAGCTTGAGCTGTTCAGCCTCAACTGCCTTGAGCCTGTTTCGTTGCCACTGCTGAAGTTCGGCAAGTTCGTGACGATGGTCAGCTAACTCGCTAATGATTATTTGGGCAGTGAGGGCAATCCCTTTCGCATCAAGCTTTACTTTCCGATAGTGCTCGGCGATCTGACTTTCAACCAGTTCAATCGGTCGGGCTTTGAGCTTGCAATCTGTTCGGCGTTGCTGCCGACCAACGCAGAGGTAATACGGGTAACGAGTTCCCAGCTTGCCCCTGGCATAAGTAACCACTAGTCGTGAGCCACAGTGGCCGCAGTAGATGGGGTGGATTCAACCGGACGTCGCAACACCTCGATTCGGGAGGTGTTTATGGAACGAAAATCAAGCTGGACGGTTGCGGCTGCTGGACGCCCAGCGGTGCGCAACAGGAACCGAGCGAAAGACATTCGACTCTATCGGGGGCACATTCCTTCACCAGGGAGGCCTGGCATCGCTTGGCGCGAAGACCGGGTCAAGTTCTGGGCAGCCATCGCTCGCGGGCTGAAGACCGATGTCGCCGGCATCGAGGCGGGGGTGTCATCCCCCGTCGCGTATAGGTGGTTCAAGCACGCTGGTGGGGTGAATCCATGTCTGCCTCCAACCGTCAGTGGTCGCTATCTGTCGTTCTCTGAACGAGAGGACATTGCCATCTGGAATGCCCAGAAGGTCGGCGTCCGTGAGATTGCACGTCGCTTGAAGCGCAGTCCGTCGACCATCTCACGCGAACTCTTCCGCAATGCGTCGACGCGGGAGTATCCACCCGTCTACAAGGCCTCGACGGCCCAGTGGCATGCCGAGCGTCGGGCCCGACGGCCCAAGGTGGCCAAGTTGGTCACGAACCCCGAGCTCCGCCGCTACGTCCAGGAGCGATTGTCGGGCCAGGTCAAATCGCCCAAGGGTCGAGCTGTTGGTCCCCACGGCTCCGAGTGGAAGGGACGGAACAAGCCGCACCGGGCCGATCGGCGCTGGGTCAACGCCTGGAGCCCCGAGCAGATCTCCAAGCGGCTCGTGGTCGATTTCCCCGATGATGAGTCCATGCGGATCAGTCACGAGGCCATCTACCAGGCTCTCTACGTCCAGGGCCGTGGCGCCCTCAAGCGTGAGCTGGTGGCCTGCCTGCGCACTGGTCGAGCGCTGCGGGTGCCCAAGGCCAGGTCAAGACAAACCGCCTGGGGCCACGTCACCCCTGACGTCTTGATCAGCGAACGCCCCGCCGAAGTCGAAGACCGTGCCGTCCCTGGACACTGGGAGGGTGATCTCATCATCGGGCTGGAACGTTCCGCCATTGGAACCTTGGTCGAGCGGACGACACGCTTCACCATGCTGGTCCACTTGCCCCGTGAAGAAGGCTACAGACACAAGCATTCGGTCAAGAACGGACCCGCTCTGGCCGGCTATGGCGCCATCACGATGAAGAACGCATTGGCCAAGACGATGACGACTTTGCCCGAACAGTTGCGACAATCACTGACGTGGGATCGCGGCAAAGAGCTCTCGGCGCACGCCGCATTCAAGGTCGAGACCGGCATCGCTGTCTACTTCGCCGACCCTCGCAGTCCGTGGCAAAGAGGCAGCAACGAGAACACCAACGGACTCCTTCGTCAGTACTTCCCAAAAGGAACAGATCTGTCACGGTGGAGTGCAAGAGACATAGAAGCAGTCGCCGCCGCACTCAACAGTCGGCCGCGCAAGACACTCGGTTGGAGAACTCCGGCTGAAGCTTTCAACGAACAGCTACTCTCACTTCAATAGCCAGGTGTTGCTTCGATCGATTGAATCCGGTTGGTGCCCTTCAGGTAGTGATGGTGCTCTCGTTGCTTCTCTCCGTTGACCTTTGACGCAAGCACGTCTTGAACCTTCTGCCAGAGTTCAGCACTGACGATTGGTACGTGCTTCCCCTCGTAGGCGACTCCATTGAAAACAACAATCCCTTTGTAGTAAGGACTGCTGAGAATCCGGTGCATTCGAGAAGTGCTCAAAGGCTTTCGAGGCGTGTGCGGTCCACCCTTGGAAAGCAGTCCTCTTCTCGTGGCTTCCTCCAGAAGCGTCTTGACGCTCCACAACCCAGTTGCATAGTTCTCAAAGCACCAAAGAATCAGTGGAGCAATCGCTTGATCAATCTCAATCCAACGACGGCTTCCTTCACCAACATTCTTGTATCCGATCCGAGCAGGGCCATGAGTGCCGCCCTCTTGAACCTTCATCACAATCTTGCGCTTGATGTCATCGCCGGAGTTTCGAGACTGATATTCGGCATTGGCAGCCAGAATCGTGTGCATCATGCGACCACCGTTGGTACGGTCGATACTTTCGGAGCAAGAGACGAGTTCCGCTCCAGCTTTCTCAAGGATGTAATCGTTTACGAGGTCTTCTCGCGCATTGCGTGCCCATCGGTCGAGTTTGAAAACGATGACGTAATCGGCGTCACGATCTGTTTCGACTCTCTTGAGTAAGGCCTGCATTCCCGGTCGTGCATCGGTACGAGTTCCGGTGTCCTTGTCGATGTACTCATCGACAACTGTCGCATTAAGCCTCGCTGCCATGGCCCTGGTGTCAGCTCTTTGAGTAGGCAGGGAGTAACCCTCGGGATTACCATCCCTGACCGCCTGAGCTTTCGTACTAACTCGTAGATAAATCAATGCTCGCTTGGGAGACTCTGCCGGATTTGTCATGCAGCTCTCACTTCATATGTCGCCTTACGGAAATAACCAGACAGATCAATGGGCGCTTGGTCTTTCAGTTGGCGACCACAACGGGGAGTAGGTTCGGTCAGCCCCAGTTGGTCCAATCTGTAACGCATTGCCGTTGCGCTCACGCCGAACTCTGCAGATAGGTCCACTGGATCGTTTAGTCCTTCAAAAAATCGACGCTTGACTAGTCGTTTCGGCATCAGCAACGAGGCAGCAAAATAATCACAGACTCGTTCAACTCGGGCATCGGCGTTGCCCCACTTGGTGGTCGGATAGAGCTGCTCACTCATGCCGTGATCCAGTATGTGCTTGATTTCGTGTGCCAACGAGTAGCGCCGCCGAACAGCACTCTCTGTTTGATTCAAATAGACGTGCCAGCGAGGCTTCTCCCATCGAGTGAGACCTGAGGCAGGTAGGTCTGAGCGAAGTGTGATCGTCAGAAACGGCAGCTCGGTAAATATCGAATCTGGGGTTCTTGGGTGATCAACCTTGGCCGTGTTGAGCATTCGATTGGCCTGCAACTCGGCCATTCGGTACGCCTCGAACTGAGTTAGAGGTCGCGTGGGCATCAGTTTTCTTAGTTGGTAGAGCTGACTGTCTAGATTGTTCGTGAGTGACATTGCGACCTCCTTTCATTTGGTCTGTGGTTATTTGGGCTTCCTGCCTCCCGCTCGCTTGGTGCTGTCTTCGGCTTCAAGCTTTTCCAGGAACGCCGCCAGCTCATCCTGTGCCGTAGCCGACAAGTGTCCGTATTTGGTTCGCAGATACGGTCGGATGGCCGGTAGAGCTTGGGCTTCGGTGGCTGAATATCCAGCCATCGTGAATAACTCGCTCTGCGATACACCGAGAGCTGAAGCCAACTTTGTAAGCGTGCCGGGTGTTGGTTGTTTTTTCTCACCACTCTCAATACGACTGAGTACAGATCGGTCAATGCCTGTCTGTTGCTCAAGCTGCCGCATCGATAGCCCTGAAGACTGCCGTAGTCGGGCAATCGCTTGGGCGAGGGGTTCGTTGGTTGTTGCCATAGCAACCCTTGATTGTACGCCTGTGGTTGCCAGACAGCAACCGTAATATTTACAACGTGATGGTTGGTCATCATGTGCTGAATATGTCCACGTAAGTGCCGTCAGCCACGACCGTTATGTCGCCTCCAAGTTCCAGATCACGGCCGAAGGCTTCAGCATCCACTGATACATACGGCCGAAGATTCTCTGGCACCAACTTGTCGACGTACTCAAGTAGGCCAAGATCTTCAAGGATGTCGGCGGCATACTCGGTTCGGCTGCCCCATCGACCTAAGTAGTGATCCTCAAACTGATCGAGATCCTCGTCGTTGCCTACGAGTTCTGCCCAGCGTGCGTAAGCCAAGCCATGCACTCGGATGCCCTTGGCGATCTTACTTACACGGTCAAGGCTTTCCCACTCCCCGAGCTTCAATCCATTCCAGCCTTCGTAATCGTGGATGGCCCACTCTTCAGCGAACGGTTCTGGCGACTTAGCTAACATGCCGGCGATTTGATCGTGCATTTCTTCGGGTTCTTGGTCAGCTTCAAGCCATACTCCTCTCAGCAAGCCGGCGTTGTATGCCGACAAGTCGGCTACATAGATTCGAGGACGGATTTCTTCCGGACTCTCGTTCGGTGTTGTTGATGTTGGTTCTCCTTCCATTGATAGATCTCCTTATATTTGGTTAGTTAGTTTCCGTCAGAGCCGTCATTACGGTGGACCCCAATCCGGTGTAAAGGCCTCGTCCATCGTCAGGACTTGAAACAGCCGCCAAGATTTGGCTTCGAGGCCCGACAGGGCATCCACGATGACCTCACGTCGCTCCTGATTGGTCGTTACAAATAGGACCTGGGGGAAGTAGCCAATCCGGTCCTGTTCGGTCCCGCTTCCGAAGAACTCCGCATATATACGGCCCTTGTTGCGAATGACCGCTCGACTTTGAGTACCCCGATCGACCTCTACGAATAGGGCGTAGTCAAAGTCCGCTGTTTGGAACGACACCGAAGCATCCGGTTTAACCACTAGTCGCTCACTGCCTAGTCCAGTCCAATATCTCCATGCCGCCGGTTCACTCTCAAAGAGCAGCCCCGCAATCGCTCCGTCGGCTTCTCGCTCCCTAAGTCGGACGTAGAGTTCGCTCCCGGCCAGCACATGATCGGAAAACTGAATCGAAGGCTCCCACGGACGCCTCAGCCTCTTACCACCTGCCGGTCCTCTCCTGGTCACTAGTCGCTGCCCTTTGGCGCTTAGTGAGTAGGTCAGGCCCGATGATCCGGCGTGGACACCGCCGATTCGTCTTTCGAGTCGAACCAACCATCCCTGATCACTCAGTCGTTGGAGGACAGAGCGGGAGCGACGTGCTTGAGTAAGAGGTGAGCCGTCACGAAAATGAAGCCGTTGAACGTGGCGGCCGGTAAGTAGGCGTACCAGTCCAATGTCTCGAAGGATGGTCAGATCCCTTTCACTGAGCTTTTCTCCATCTCCTACGGGTTCCCAGCCCCGTTTCGCTGAGAGAGTCATTGAAGGCCTCCAGTGGCCAACGAGTTGGCCACAACAATCGTTGGCGAAGGGAGCAGGGGAACGGAGCTATGGCTGGGGAAATGTGACGAGTTGTTTGTGACGATCGGTAGGGCGAGTGGTAGGGCGTAGATTTTCATTTCGACCCCCTTCTCTTGGAACCTACGGATGTCGTTTGAGGATCTGTGGCGACGACCGAACGTCTCGAAATCAGAGCCTCATCAGTCTCAGCGGCTGACACTCCGTAGCGTTCACGACTGTTGGCCCTAACTGTTTCTCCAGTATCGAGTGAAGGTCCGAGCGGAAGTGTCATGGCGCTTGCCGGACTCATGGTGCGCCCATCCAGACACAGCGACTGATAGGTCTCATAGAGAGCGAGCTGTTGCAGATCTTGGCCAGTAAGACCACCCCCGAGCAACTTTGCCAGGGCCTGCGAATCGTCAAAACCGCATTGATAAACGATCCGACTCCTCGCATTGGCGGCGACTGCGGCCCTGACGGACGGGGACATCTGTAAAAGATGCTGGTGCGCCAAAATGAAGCCGACTCCGAGGCCCCTCGTTTTAGTTAGGGCATCCCCGAGGTCACCAGGTAGCCGCAATACGTCGGCAAACTCGTCCAGATAAACAAATACCGGATGGCGGTGTTCGGCTGGAATCTGGCTTCTTGATTGAATCGTTGCCCATAGGCGACCCATTAGAAGTGAGCCGAGAAGTTGCCCAGTTTCTGGTCCACCTTCGCCGCTAGCAAGACTTACGAGCAGAATCTTTCGCTCGGTAAATACGGTCTTTAGATCGAATCCTTCAACCTGACCGATAACTGCCCTTATGCCCTTGCGTCCAGTAAAACTTCGAAGCTTATTGAGAGTGGGTGCTATGACGGCTGCTCTCTCCAATTCCGAAATCGACTCGAACCAACTCCAAAACGGTGCAGTGCCCAGAACATCATTACGAACCTTGGCCGTCACCATTTTGCGAAACTTTGGTTCTGATAGCAGCGGCACCAAATCACAGAGAGTCATCCCACCGTGCTTTACGAGAGTCACGATTCCGTTGTGAATCACATCGGCAGTGCGCTGGCCCCAGTTGGCGGCATACAACTCCCGAAGTACGTGTGTGACTAAGTCAGCAATCCAATCGTCTTCGGCGTCAGCAAGAACGTTGAAGCCGACGGGTGCCGTGTCAGTTGAATCGATGATGACCACGTCGTTGAGACGCTGTTCTGGGATTCGGTCAGCGATGGCGTCAATAAGGTCTTTTTTTGGATCGACCACCACGACGCCTCGTCCAGCATTGATATCCGCCAGAGCTAGAGAAGCCAGCAGGTTCGACTTCCCGACACCAGTTGGGCCAATACAGTGCAGTCCTCTCAGAGCGTCTTCCGCCGAAAGTGTCAACAGTCCCGGGAGGCTTGAATACGTTGATTTGCCAGTGATGCGTTTGCGTTCAGTTGATTTAGATTCGAGAGGGATTAGCTGCTTCGGACTTGGGGGAAGGTGGCGATGGCCGGAGAACTCCACGCCCGGTAGCACCTGGCTACCAACAGGCCAAGACAAGCAGGCCGCAAGTTCGGAAGCATTCAGGTTGAGCGGCCACGCAACAATCGGCTGCTGATAACGCACAAGCCGCCGTTTGGCGATCAAAGTTGGTATGGCTCGACGTTCTATCCCCACTCCGGGATTGCGAAGTAGCTGTAAGCCGCCGATGACTCCTTGTCGAAGAGTACGACGCCTATCTGTGGTCGCTGCCTTTACTGCCACACGACCAACGACGCCGAACAGGGTTTCAGAGTTCTTTTCCCGAAGGGATCGGACCTGCTCGCTGTTGAGGACCAATCCGTCAACGTCGAAGAACGATCCCGACTTAGCCGAGCGGTTGACGGGCGGCACAGCGGAACGAGGAATCCACGGACCGATTTGCCAGCGGAGCAGTACGTGTTCGTTTTGTCCGGCCATCTGTAGTGCAGACAGCACGGCTCCGGCCACTTGTGCCGGGTTATCTATCTGAAGTGCTCTGCGATGTGTGGAAAGTCGAAGCTCCCATGCCAAGTCAAAGTCAGTCGGTGCCTTGTCAACCAACTCCGCCTGCACATCGGGCATAGCTTGCCGAAGGCTGGTGATTACCCGTCGTTCTGAAACTTGGGTTACACCGATGCGCCAGACGAGACCTCGGTTGTGGCCTTCGATTTCGCAGACGACCGGCTGTGCTACCAGCAATAGTCCACGGCGAGGCCGGGCTGCCAAAGTTCGTACAAAATGCGTAACGGCCTCAGCGTCAAGGTTTGCCGGGAAGGACAACTCATACCAAGCAAGTTTCATGCCACCTCCGCTTCCGGAAGGGTCTCTGGCATTGGCTTGTTGTTTTCCGACTGCTCAACCAGGGCGATGAGTGCCCGGGCAAGCTTCCGAAGATTTGCCTCAGACCTTGGTTCAACTGTGACTCTTACTTTGTCGGACATAACGCTCACCTCCTTTGTGTCCTTAGTTGGTTAGTGGTTGCCGATTAGCAACCGAATGACATTGAGTATGGGTTGCTGCTCAGCAACCGTCAAGCAGATTGTCCATTTCACAGCACCGATCGGCAGGAGCGAATCGGGAGAGGAATGCCAACAACGCATTACCAACGGCGACGTTGAACATGAATGAAAATCTTCACAGCCACGATCACCACCAAGGTCACGATGAGCAACGGAATGATTGGCCGGATGATGGCGAAAGCGATCCGCAGAAGCAGCACCGCCAAAAGCAAAGTGGCAGCCATCCTGAGCAAATGCCCGGGTTGGCTGCCACTTGCCTGTGCCATGGGGTTACGTCCTTGTTGACTAACCGAACAGTCCGTTGGTCGACTTGGGACGGTTAGTGGTGGAGCGGGTCTGCTGGAAACACTCAGCATCAAGGATGGAGAACTCCACTTGCAGCTCCGGGTTCCCGTCGGCGATGACCATGCTCTCCTTCTGCGCCCGACTCAGGGCGAACTTGGCTTCGGTGTTCACACGGCCACGGGCTTGAATCCAGGCGATGTCCCCAACCGCCTCGGTGGCAGCTCCTGCCACCAACTCACGGGCCTTGCGCTCTTCGTCACGGATGGCGACGACGTGCTCGGCTTCATGACGGCGGTCAACCTGGCCAGCCTTGGTGAAGACTGGCGGAGCCTCCCGATACCGCTCATTGTGCTCAACCTCTCCGGAGAGGGCCAGCATCAGCTCACTGGACATTTGTATCCTTCCTTTCTGTATTGGTGTTTCGTTGATTAGGCCTTGAACAGCGTCTTGAAGGAGGGCACCGGCCCCTCCCAGGGGGCGAGGCACTGTGATCCGCCCTCGTCATCGAAGCGATCGATGCCGAGGCAGATGTCATAGGTGGGGCAGGTTGAGCGAAGGATCTCAGTGCCACTGCACTTGACACAGGTCTTCGACCGCCGATCGGTTGTTCCTGGAGTGAGGAAAGTGGTCATATCCACAGGGTAATCGGAATATTCTGCTAGTACAAGAATATTCTCCAAGGTTGGGCGGATATTTCGGAATGTCGGTGGAAACACAAGGGGTTGTATAGATTGCGGGGAATATGTAAGAATATTCATGCAGCACCCGGCCACCGAGAAGGAGAACCACCATGAAGCTTGAAAAGATTGCTGGACCCCTCCCTTGCCAGGGAGGAACCTGCCCGACGATTTACGCGAGCGATCGTGACACCATCGTCGTTCAGGGTTACATCATCGAGGAGACGACCAATGCCGAACTCGGCGAAAACGAGTCGCTGGTCGAAATCCCCCGGGCACTCTTGGAGTTGCTGGCCAAGTCGTAAGTGCCACGGCAGACACACTCAGGGAGGGTCGGGGTCTGACTCCGGCCCTTCTTGCCGTTCCGACACCGATTTGATCTCAGGAGATTCACATGACCACGTTTGCATCACTCTTCGACACCTTCACCAATCGAGCCTTTCGCTACGAGGCACTGCCGGTGTACACCGTTGACGGTGAAGCTGAAGCTTTCGAAGCGTTTCTGAACGGAACCGACATTCCCCAGGAGGAGCATGATGAATGGCTCCAATACATTCGTAAATGCAAGGAAGAGAACAAGCAAATGTGCCGTGTGCGTCTATTGCCCGACCCACCAACGCCTTACTTTGAGTTTGAAGTGAGTAACGGCTACGTGAGAAGCATCGATGCGGGAGAAGAGATACTCGAACTGAAGCCTGCCGACCTTCCTGCATCGCTTGTGGGTATCCCCGACTTTTGGCTTTTTGACGACAATGCTGTTGCTGTTATGAAGTACGACGACGATGGTCATTTTCTTGGAGCTGACGTTCATGAGGAGCATGACGAAGTTGCTCGTTTTCAGGCAATAGCTGAGCAGCTCATTCCACTGTCGAGCCCACTTTCACTCAAGAAGTGACCGACCTTCTAAGCCCTGGTGATGTTCAGGAGAGAATGGATCAACTCGGCACCACCCTCCGTGACTTCAGAAAACGTGCCCGTTTGACCGGTCAACAACTGGCATCCTCGGCATCGTTGAGCCAGCCGAAGATCTCCAAGATTGAACGTGGCAAAGTAATGCCAAGTCCTGAGGACATCGAAAAGATTGCTCGGGCTCTCAAACTACCGAGCGACATTCGTAGCGAGCTGGTAGAGAACGCATCAGAGCTTGCGGAATATTACAGGCCATGGCGGGCAGTACACCGGGAGGGCCTGGTTGGTGCTCAGCGAGAAGTCCAGTTCACCGAACGGATGGCGACCCAAATCAGGTACTTCCAGGCAATCGTGATCCCTGGCCTGCTTCAGTACCGGCAGTACGCAAGAGAAATCATGAGGCGAGCCAATATCTCTGGAAAACTGGACCTTGATGAAGCCGTGAACGTTCGAATGGAACGTCAGGACTTGCTTCACGATGGAGAGCGAGAGTTTCGATTCGTCATGCTGGAATCGGCACTCCATACAAGGTACTGCTCCCCCGAGATCATGCGAGTGCAGCTCGACCTCCTCCTTTCAGAAGCCCGACTCCCCAACGTGTCTCTAGGAATCGTTCCTTCCAGTACGGAGCTGCCGTGCCTGGTTTCCACGGGATTCGGGATCTTCGATGATTCCACCATCATCATTGAAATGCTCCACGGTGAGACCGTTTTGCATGACTCAGAAAATGTGAGCCTCTATTTGGACACATTCGACACGCTTGAGAAGTCGGCTGCTTTTGATGACGAAGCACTCGAAGTCATTGATCGTGTCCGGGCATCGCTTCGGTAACAACATCTTTCGAAATATTTGAACAATGCCCAATCCTCTGTCTCGACAGGACGTCGAGGATCTGAGTTCTCGTTGGACTTGTATCAAAGAGAAGACCTTTCGAAAAGACATCTCCAGTTCACTGGGCTATTCGACTACCAATCTCGACAAGATGGTTGGATTGCCACTAGACAGCCCCACACAAGGTGTCGGCCTGCTTCTTTCCGACAAGTCCGTCCGGTTATCCGAGGCATCAAAAGCATTCGACCGACAGATCACCCGGTATGAATCACTTCAGTCAATGGCTGACGAAGGATCAAGAACCAGCACCCTCAGTAAGACTCAGATCGCTCATCTCAGACAAGCTGCTGTCGTCCTGGGAGTTGGTTCCTTCGACTCCTACATCAGAAGCTTCGTCATCGAGTCCTACTTGACTTTGATCTTTGTGAAGGCAACGCCTCCACCGAAGGTCGTCAAGTCTTGGGAGGATGCGATTAAGCGGGCAATCGACGTCGAACCCGATCTCTTAACGAGGGTCGCCCGTCTGGCGCCATCTGATGCGCAACAACTTTTGGCTGAAACGGTATTTGACGTTCATCAAGTTCGACTGATGACTGGCAACTTCAGTCAGGCCGTCGGCTCTCTGTTGACACTCAATGTCAACATTGGAACGAACGCTAAGAACCCGACGATGGACCCTACCGAGCAACTACTTGAGTTGGCACATCCAATGTTTGACGCATTCGCCAATGCTCGTCATTGGGCTGTCCATGCCGGAACCGCGTCTCGTGGCGCTCAACCCTATTGCACCAATCAAGAGCCAATGCGATTCTTCGGCAGATTTATCGGCGCACTCGTAACGATTATCGAAGACCGGGCCTCAGCCGTTATCTGATCCTCAATGATTTTCCTATTGCCGATATCACACAGATATGTGAGATATCCCAGCCGCTGGAGAATCGTTTAGGACGGCCAGCTGGCAAAGATGCACTGAAAACTCCTGTACATCCCCACAGGCACATCGTCCGTCCATCGGGCGGTGTCCGCCAAACCATTCGTCGGGCTTGGTCCGCAATGGAGGCAGGTTTATTTCCATCTCTGCAGCCTAGGGGCGAGTTGTCACAATGACGCATCCGGAAGATGTGAAAAGTGCCTGCCATCGTTGAAAGTACGATTTTGAGATGGTGACGACTTCGGACTTCGATCCCCACCGGGGCCTGGTCGCTTGGGCTGGTCGTCATCCCAGCCTGATTGCGGCATGCGACTCTGACTACCTCTTAGATATTGCAATCCGGAAGATTCTTGGCGACCGAGATCATTTTCCAGTTGCAGGTATCGGTACCGCTAGGTGTTTTGCCCCAATGCGTTTCGCCGATGAGCTTTGTTGGAACTATGCCAAGGCAGCTAGGCGCAATGGAGTTGAACCCCAGGCAGTTTTCGACGCATTGAATAGCGAAATCATGCCGTACGTCCGATTCGTCGAACTGACCAAGGACTTCCACTGTAATGATTCTCGCCTGTCACTTCTCTTCGAAGCTGATCAGGATGATCTCGACCTCGGACGGTTAGCTTTGCTTTTGGCCCCGTGTCATGTGCTTAGTCTCGACAAGCATCTTCGCCATTCGAAGTTGGCGCGGCTTTTGGAATCGAGCTGACTGCAAACGGTGTATCCCACGGTGTGAAGAGTGTTTCAGTAAAAATGGAAGTTCCCGTTTGGGTGGTTGGGTTAACACTGTTAACGATTGTTGGCGTCATTACGGCATGGGGTCTCTCGACACCGGACAGACGGGCGAAGGTAGGTCGAGCCTTTGAGGTAGTCGGTAACTTCGCTGAGGAACTTCAGAATCAGCGTACCCATGCTTTGTCGGTGATCGAACAGCTGAGTGTGACGCCATCAGCTGAAGGAGAGACTGAGCGACGTATTGCAAGGTGCCTTGCACTCTCAAATACGTCGCTGCTCGCCACCGAGATCCGTGACCTTGAGTTTGCAGATGATTGTGCAGTTCCGTCGGTTACTCAGATTTTGCACATTCTTCAGGACGATCCGGCATTTGCTGTTGTTGATCGCAATCGCTGGCAACTTGGAAAAACGCTTCACTTGTCCTACAACTAACACGAGTAGCTACTTCTTTGCTTCTTAAACGATTGCGGTGTGGTCGGGTCGACGCTCAAGAGGAGGGGCTGACAGCAGCCCCAGGTGTGACATCGCCGCCACTTTGGCTTCTGCTGACGTGAAGCCGGCTTTCAGTTGATCAGCGAAGGGTTGTAGTTCAGCCTTTACAGTAGGACGTGTGATTTTTGGCAGAACGATATTCAGCACGTCTTCCTCGGAGATCTCCGCCAAGCCATCTGAACCCCGGGCAAACGCCCGCATCTGCGTCGTGTATACGTCGGTGCACAACCCTGCAATCAGATCGGTAAATAGATCTTCGGCGTCATCGAGGAGTCGGAGCCGCAAGAATCCATTCGTAACCACCAGATTGCTGGGCTTCCCACCGACGAAGAACCATTTCCTGACGCTCCCCCAGATGGATCCCAAATAGAGATCACCGGACTCAGCAAAGTGCCTAGCTCGATCGGGAAGTTCCCAACCACGGAGCGTTTCCCACCTATATGTCCCTGCATCCGTGCTTGAGATCTCAACGTAACTGTATTCCTCTGACTCGTTTGCATCGATGCGCTCGCCCTTGCTCGAAGTTCGCTCATGTACTGGAGTCAAGATGTCGCCAAGCCGAAAGTGTCGAGATTTTATTATTGACCCACGAAGTTCCTGAACCTTGCGGCACAATCGTTTGGGGTCGCACGTGCGCCATTGGTCATTAACAATGTCCTCTATGGAAACCGTCCACCCTGGAGCTCCCTCGGTTTTCTCAAGTCCCTCGGTAAACCAAGAGAAATACTGAGGGGCATCACCAGATCGAATGGTATTGAGCACCTTTGCAAAATCACTATCCAGAATACGTTCGTCACTTTCGTCAAGCAGAAATGTTCCATCAGTGGGGTCTCGGAGATAGAGCGGCTCTGCTCTCTTGTCTCCAACGCTCCAGCCAACTCGATTGACGACCTCAACCGACACTTCGTAGTCAATGTCGTCCTTAGATGCCATGAGTGGGGTTTCGCGCTTCTCAAGAAAGATCACGCTGGCAGATACATCAGCCCCCGAAGCCTTGAATGTAAATCGAGGGAAAGCGACAATGGCGGCAAGACGGCAATGACGCAGCAGCCACTCACGAAATGCGAAGTACTTGTTCGAAGTATTGCCCAAGTAACCGTTGGGAACGATTAGGCCAATGCGTCCACCCGGGCGCACAAGTCGCACACACAGCTCAGCGAAAAGGATGCCAGTCTCTTGAGCGCTGAGAATGGCTGTCTGCATTTCCAGCTTGCCATCAATAACCCTCCATTCGTGGGCAAGTTCGAAGTTGGCGAGAACTGAACTTCTGCGCTCCACGATGCGTGTGCCGAAGGGCGGGTTGCAGACCACGACCTCGCACGATTCAGCGTTGCTATCAACCTTTATCAAGCTGTCCTCATGCCGAATGTTCGTCTTGCCATCACCATTCAAAATCATGTTTAGAACACCGACTTGTACGGCTTCCGGCGACACGTCACTTCCCCACACGCAGCTTGCATAGTCGGGGAAGTGAGCGCCCCTCCGAAACGCCGCTGTGAGGAAGTCAGCGCTTCCGCAGGCAGGATCTCGAATATGTTCACCAAATCCCGGATTGAGTACTTCCACAATGAAATCCGTGAGACTGGTTGGAGTGAAGTACTGCGCCATGTCCCACTTGTAAAGATGTTTAGCGAAGTACATGTAAAAGTCTTGAATGACGCTTTGCTTCATCTGGACGATTTTCACTGGCGCCAAAACACGCAGGACGTCCAAGAGCGTGTCAGCAGGTACAGCCAGTTTTTCGTCGACTGGCTCAGGCAAGAACGACCGGTAGTACCTGACGGCTTCGGAAAGCAGAGTGTCGAATCTCTCAGCTCCGATAACAGGATCTACCCCGATGGCAGCAAAGTCTTGAATGTCGAGCGGTTGATCTGGCTTGCTCTCGTGTCGATGCTCGTCGTACAGCTTTGCAAGGAGCAGTTGCAGAATCACTCCGTAGCGTTTTTGCGGACCGATCGAAGCCGCATGCAGCGTGTCTTCGACCCTCCGAAAAACATCAAGGAGCGGCTTATCCGGATCAAGTGTGCCAAAGGTCAGATGCTTTGCTGCTGGTGCTTCGCCATACCCCGGCAGCGTGACCAGTGGTCCATCTTGAAGGACGCGTCGGCCTTTCGCACTGGTGTACCAAAACACACGCTGTTCGACGTCATCCCAGTACAGCGCCACACAGTCTTCTCGTGTCGCGAAGTCGAGCATGGGCCGAACTTGAAAACTCTTGGCTGCCTCAGCATCGGCATTGTCTCTCTTGACCTCAACTAGAAGAAGAGCATGGTCAAGTAGTGCGTCAACATCACCACTTGGAACGCTTGAGACGGGTACGTCCAGTACGGCGAGGTCTGCTCGCAGGCTGTTTCGACCGCTATTTCCGAATCGCTTGACTACGGCTTCGATCTTGAAGTTGGCGGGTGGATAACCCTGGGCAATCAGGTATCGAATAGCTTCTACTCGGAAACGCTCTTCACTGGGCCGAAGGCCATCGGCGCTTCGCCCACGAGCCTTTAGTCGCCCTCTAATAGGGCAAACGAGTGTGAGACCTTCCGCCATGCCCTATGACCAACGATGAGGCGTGTGATCCCCCTTCATCGAGGTGACATTAGCCGCTCGACAAGGTGGGCCCGGGGATGGCATTCGGTTCACCCAGTGATTACACCACAGCGGTGTACCCGGCTTGCAGAGCAGGACCTTTCCCTCATCTGCCGTCTCGCCCATTGGTGCTGATACACCCTCGGTTCATACTTGAACCGAGTTGATTCCGAGATGATTCAGCTAGGGGAGCAAATGACTGATGAATATGTAGTTCTTGGCGGCGGGCCAGCCATTGGGAAGGTGCGGATAGACGAAGCCACCATCCGAGGTGAGGGTGGGTCAAATCTGCCTCAACTAGTGATCCCGATCAGGTTCGAACTTGATCCGCAACCCCCGGGACAGAACCTCGTGGTCACGCAGTTGAAAGCCTCCTGTTCGGCGATCACAACACGTTCCCTGCATCTCTAGTGTGTCCGCCCATTACGGCCGGACTCACCGGAGGATTCATCGCCTGGTCTATGACGAACGGCAAGACAGGTAGTAACTCCGCAGAACTTCGGTTCTTCCTTTCAACTCAAAACGTTGCGGAGTTGGAGGTGCGTCGTCGCTCCAATGCCATGGAACCGTTAGTTCTTTATTTGAAGTTGGAACCCGTACTGGCCGCAGCGATTCACTTGAATGAATCTCGGCCCGGTGAGGATCTGCCTAAGAGCGAATACGACTTCCGATTCGGTATGCATTCGCAGGTTGTCCCATTCTGGACATCCACGATTGCAACTCTTTGGGTTCGAATCGAACGCACTACATGGACGGAGAAGGTTCTTCCCGGTCTGGGTCACGACAGGGTTCGGCTCGTAGAAGTGACGCTGCCACCGCACCTACCCGACCACGGGAGTGCCGCTCAAGAGTTTGACCGAGCCAAGAGGTCGTTGGATGAGCTTCGATCTGCTGAATGCGTGGCTGCATGCCGTGGCGTTATAGGTATTTGGGAGAAAACGCTTGGAGCTGGACCCAAAATGCATCTCGCCGAAGTTGTCGCAACTCGGCTGGGCTGGGCTCCGAACGATGCACGTATCCGATTTCTCGATGATCTGTGGAAGGCAGCGAACGACCTTTCAAACGTTCCACATCATCCGGAAGGTCAAGCGGAGGTTCCACAAGAGATCAGTCCGAGTGATGCCCGTTTGATGTTTCTGATCGTTTCTAGTCTGTCGGAATATCTCGGTCAACAAATCGCATGACGAATAAGTAGCAATCAATCACTGAAAGGAAATGGATATGCCGAAATGGGCTGATTACCTCATCTCTGAGGTCCAGTACAACGAAGAAGAGACCCACATTGTGAATGTGAAGTCTCATGTTGACGAAGGGGAGAAAGTGGGTGCCGGGACTGTGACAAGTCGATCGACGGTTATCTCAAGAATCGAAGGCGGCAACACTTACAAAACGATCACCAAAGGCAGCGATGAGAAATGGCATCAAGGTGCTTCAGTTCAGGTCATTACGATTGAGGAAGTGAAGTACATCAAGACGGTGGCCGACAATACCAAGAAGGACAATCTCGGAAGTCTGCCAACGTTCTGATGACTGAATACCACTGCCCACTTGGCCATCGATTGGTGAACTGGGCGGGCGGGCCGTGTTGGGGTTCCGACGGAACTTTGTATGTTCGGGTCATGGCTTGCGTTGACGGTTGCGGAGGTCAGTTATACGGACTATCCGACGATCACCGGATTGTCGTAGTTGAGCCCTACGACCCCCGCAGCTATTAGATGACCTAAGAACCTTCGAACAAACTGCGTAGGTGACGTTGGTCGCCGTCCTTCACCTCTTTGGCGAAACGGGTGAAGCATGAGAAAATCGGGCTATGACAATGATGCCGGGCTGGAGCCACACAACTGCTGAGAGGTCCGGCAACTAACCATGAAGGCTCGATGGAAGACAACTCTTGAAGCCTCAAAAGATGAGGCGATCCTTGCGGTCGACCTCTACAACCAGAGTAAGGGTGGACGCCGTCTGGAGGCATTTTTTGTCCACATGCATATTGCTTGGCTCTACTCGTTTGAGGCGCAGTACCAACGTGACAGCAAGAGCTACTTCTATCGCTTACCGAATGGTCGATTTGATCGCATCGATGGAGAGCCCAAGACCTGGGATTTGGCCAAGTTTGTTCGTGAGGAGCTTGACGCTAACGATTCGATCGAGGGACCTGTAAGGAAGAACCTGGAACTGACGATTGCACTTCGAAACAAGATTGAACATCGTTTCGAGGAAGCCACGACAATCGCCATAGCCGGTTATGCCCAAGCGCTCTTGATCAACTATGAGGAATGCCTTACGACCCGGTTCGGCATGGACGAGTCTCTTGGCCAGGAACTGCGATTCCCAATCTTTGTAGGAACTTTGACGCAAGCGGGTGCTGCACGGCTTGCCAATGTGCAGAGTGAACTGCCCGCCAAGACTCGCCAGTTCTTGGCCGACTTTGAGGCAGGAATGAACCCGTCGATCGTCCAAGATCAGCGCTACGAGTTTCGGGTTCGACTAGTTCCAATGCTTGGTTCGAAAACCGATGCCGATCTTTCCATTTCATTTGTACGAGAAGACCAGCTCACTGATGACGAACGACAGATCTTGGAGGCGCTAGGCCGCACAGGCACCGTCATCGTCCGAGAACAGATTCGAGGTGTCGCCAACGAGGACCTACTGAAACCAACTCCTGCTGCCAAAGTAGTTCAGGACCGCATTGGTTTCATATTTGGCGTGCAACACTTCGTTCGGGCCTGGAAAAAAGAAGCAATAAGACCACCAGAAAGAGATCCACATCCTGAGAGGACCCGCCAAGACTTCTGCGTGTACGACCGGCCTCATCGTGACTACCTATACACGAAGGCGTACGTTGATCACCTGGTCTCGAAGGTAAGAACAGCCAAGGGATTCCGTGCGCTCACGGGAATGGAACCTCTTCCGAAGGTAACTCCAAGCCCTTAGGGATTCTCTGAAGGGTGAGATTCAGCAATGTGACGGCGGATTCCGATGCCTCGCCCGTAGACCTCGCACCCTTCATATGGGCACTCCTCCCACCCTTGGCCAGAATCAAGGGCTGCCTCACGGAGGTTTCGACCCCCGGGACCGAAATGGAAGCCGGAATCGACCAATCGATCAATGATCGGACGACCGTTGAGAACCGAATCCATGATCGTGGCCGCACGACGATCGTGCCCCTGAGCAAAGAATCGACCAGGGGAAGCCGGAAGGCCGCATCGGCAGTAGCACTGGCCATTCGGACGGGCGTAGTTAGGTAGTGGCATGTTTGGAAGTCTGGACTTCTGGAGATCCGGATGTCAAGATAGATACGAGCAGATTTTCCCGCCAGTGGTGCACAAATAAGGGTGGACCCTCAGGGCATTACGCTGTGAACGAACCTGATGAAGGTTTCGGGAGGGTTTGAAAGAGATCTCAGGCTCTCCGCTGGCCGGTACACTGCCGGACGTCCCTGGGAACACCCTTCAGGGCACAATTGCGGTACGAGCACCCCAACGCTTGGGGTTCGCGGAATACAGAAGTGCAGGTCAGGAGGGTCGGGTAGTCACCTGGCACGACGGAATCACATCCGTTGTGCCTCATGGGTACCGTGGGTTCGAATCCCACTCCCTGCGCCATCGGGTCAGAAGGCCCGTCGTTTTCTTTGGTGATGGATATTCCGGCGGAGCAGCAGCTCCGTCTGCAGTAGCTGGTCGTCCCCTCGACCGGAAAGGAGTGAGTTATGGCACGCGCACGCTCGACGTTTGGCAAGCTGCAGCGCGATCAGGCCAAGAAGGACCGGGCCCGAGCGAAGATGGATGATCGACAGACCCGGCGCGAGGACAAGGGTTCCGAGGAGCCGGAAGAGGCCACCGAAGTCGTGGATCAGACCCGCCTTCTGGAGCAATTCGCCGCTCTGCACGAGGACCTGGCCGATGGCCGTATTTCGCTGGACGACTTCGAGGTCCGCCAGGAAGAACTGCGAGCAAAAATGGTGGTCGACTGAACCACCCGGTCAGGGTTGTTCTGCTCGACCTTCGAGCCAACGCCGGAAGCCGGCCGCGTTGGAATGCACGCCATTGAGGGTGTCCAACTTTTCTTTGTGAGCCGGATCGACCTCTCCCATGGCGGCGTCGAACCGGGCTGAAAGCGCTTCGGCAATGTCCTGCCCGTGACGAAAGGCTTGTTCAGCGGTCTCCGCCCACAGGGTCAGCGTCTCCTCGGCCTCGGCCAGGAGTGCTTCCGGCTCAGTCAAAAGCCCGTAGTGGGCCAGTGCGATACCTGTTGGTCGGCGGGCCGCGAACTTCTGAAGTGAGTGAAACGCCTGATGCAGATCAAAGTCGGGCGGCGGCGTTGAGGGGCGCAAGACGCCACCATCGGGCAGCTTGACTCCCACGGCGTCCCCGGCGAAAAGGACGCCGCTGCGCGAATCGTGAAATCCGACGTGATGCTTGGCGTGACCAGGTGAGTCCACGGCAACGAGGACTCTGTCTGTGTCCACCACAATCTCTTCACCGTCTTCGAGGATGTGAAGCCGCTCTCCCGGCGTTGGATCGAGACGGCCGTAGAGGGAGTCGAGGAGCGATCCGTACACTCGGGCGGCCGAATCAATGAGTCGGGTTGGATCAGCCAGGTGACGTGCCCCCTTCTCATGCACGTACACCGTGGCATTGGGGAAGGCCCGGGCCACGTCTCCTACACCTCCGGCGTGATCCAGATGGATATGGGTCACCGCCACCCCGGCCAACTCGTCTGGTCCGACACCGATCTTGTCCAGTGCGGCCAACAGCACAGGCACCGATGACTGGCTGCCCGTTTCCACCAGCACCGGCGCGCTCCCCTCAATGAGGTAGCCGGCCGTGACGCGCTCCCATCCTCCGAGCAGCGTGTCGATTTCCAACACACCATCGGCGATGACACGTGGAGTGGGGACGAGAGGGATCTCTTCGCCGGACAGTGGGTCGTGCGTGTGGTCCGCACCACCGTGCGCGTGCGCGTGACGATGATGACCGCTCACGCGGGGTTGACCTCAATCACAACCTTGACGTCATCGGCTTGCCTGGTCAGTGCCTGCTGCCACTGTTCCATTGGCACTTTCCGGTTGACCAGGCGGGCTAACCAGGCTCGATCAGCTTTGGCCAAGGCCTCAGCGGCGGCCTCGTAGTGACGTCGATTGGCATTGACTGAACCCACGACCGCCACATTCTCCAACACCATGCTGCGATTGAGCGCGCCCTCATCCACCTCAATGGTGTGGCCACCGGACGATACGCCCGTGAGGCACACGACACCGCCGGTTCCGACGTGCGACATAGCATCGAGCACGAGGGAGGCCACCCCAGTGCATTCGATGATCACGTCGGGACTGGGACAGGCGTCAGCCACCGCGCCTGAGTGATATGTCGCCCCTAGGTCACGCACTAAATCCGGCTTGACACCGGACGTCATCTGGTCGAGCACGTGCACGTCCATACCTCGCTGTACCCCGATCATCGCTGCCAAGAGACCAATTGGTCCGGCGCCGGTGACCAGCACCGTCTTTGGATCCCAATGGGCACGACCTCCGACGCGATCAACCTCTTCCCATGCCTTGGCCACCACGCTGGTCGGCTCGAGGAGCACACCGAGTATCCCGAGCGACTGATCGACCTTGACCACGAAGTCAGGGGTGATGCGATAGCGCTCGGACAGATAGCCGTCGTGTTCTTTGATCCCTCGCTCGGTGTACTGACCGTTGCGACAGAAGTCCCACTCCAGCACGGCGCAGTTGGCGCACGGCACGGGGTCGGGACGGCGCACAATGCCCGACCACCAGGTCCCCCTTGGCCACCGGTGCACCGGCCGGAGCTTCGAGGACACGGCCGAGCGATTCGTGACCCAAGCACCAGGCGTTGCTCTCCGGGAGGGGCCCACCCGTACGCTCCGGACAGGATCTCAATGTCGGTGCCGCAGATGCCCACGGCCAGCGTCTCGACCAGAATCGGCCCATCACTATCGGGTGGCTCGGGCATGTCGGAGAGCTCGGCCGATCCCGAGTTGAGCGGTATGACGGTCAATGCCTTCATGCTGGTCCTTCCGTTAGTGGCGAGATCCCCCACGATGTCGCAGCGTTGGCCGTTTCCGTCGCTTGCCCCTCGACTCGGACGGCAGCATTGGAATCGTGTAGTCGACGATACGCCGAGGCACGTCCATATCCGGCGACGGTGGCCAGAGCGTCCTTTCCAGACAAGCGGCAAGCCGAATTGACCAACGACACATGCGAGAACGCCTGGGGGAAGTTGCCCACCAGGCGCTTGGCGATGGCGTCATATTCTTCGGACAGCAGTCCCAGATCATTTCGAAGGGCCAGCAGCTGTTCGAACAATTCCTTGGCCTCGGCCTCGCGCCCAATCAGGTGGAGGCAATCGACCAGCCAGAACGAGCAAGCCAGAAACGCGCCCTTCGCGCCCGGTCAATCCATCGACTGAACCGTCCTCCGCTGTGCGATAACGGAGGACGAACCCCTCGTCTACCAGTTCCTTCTGAATGGCATCGACGGTGCTGACGACACGCGGATCATCGGCCGGGAGGAATCCCACTAAGGGAATCATGAGGACACTGGCATCGAGCTGATCACAGCCGTAGTACTGAGTGAATGCCGGGATCTCCTTGTTGTATCCCTTCTCGCACACCTCGGTGAAGATCGTCTCTCGAAGCTGGCGCCATTCGTCGATCGGGCCTTCCAGTTCGGGCCACTCTTCTAGCGTCCGCACGGCCCTGTCTACTGCCACCCAGGCCATGACCTTGGAATGAGTGAAATGACGACGTGGCCCGCGTACTTCCCAGATGCCATCGTCGGGTTCGGCCCAACCGGTAGCCAGAAAATTGACGAGCTGGGTCTGCATGGCCCACGCTGCCTTGCTGTGCACACCTTCGGCATGGGCCGAGGCGAAGAGCGCCGACATCACCTCGCCGTAGACATCGAGCTGAAACTGGCCGGACGCAGCGTTGCCGATCCGCACCGGCGCCGAACCCTCGTACCCAGGCAACCAGGAGGCTTCCCATTCCTCCAGGCGTCGCTCACCCGCTGGGCCGTACATGATCTGCAGTTGGGACACGTCACCGGCTACGGCACGCAACAGCCAGTCGCGCCATGACATGGCTTCCTCGAAGAAGCCGCCGCGCATGAGCGACTCCAAGGTCAAGGTGGCGTCGCGGAGCCAGCAATAGCGATAGTCCCAATTCCGGCTGCCACCCAAGGCTTCCGGCAGCGAGGTGGTGGCTGCGGCCACAATGCCACCGGTGGGCTCATAGGTCAGTGCCTTCAGCGTGATGAGGGAACGGACTACGGCGTCACGCCATTGGCCTTCATAGGTGCACTGGCCGGCCCACTCTTTCCAATACGCATCGGTCAGCGAGATGGCATACGTGGCATCGAGCGGTGGCGGCGGCGTCTCATGAGACGGATACCAGACCAACGTGAAGGGAATGGCCTCACCTTCGCGCACCGTGAAGTCGGCCACGGTCTGCATGTCCTTTCCCTCGGGCTCGACGTGATGCCACAGGGCCACCGCGTCCGGTCCGGCCGTCATGCGCATCAACCCGTTCGTCGAGGTCACCCAGGGGACCACTTCCCCGTAGTCGAAACGCACGGCCAACCCCATGTGCATGTCGACCGTGCCCGCAATTCCTTCCACCAGGCGAATCACATGCGGATGGGAATCGCGCATAGGCATGCAGTCGGTCACCCGAACTGTGCCGGTCGGTGTGTCGAATTCCGTCTCGAGGACGAGTGAGTCCTCCCGGTAGCGCCTCCGGGTGGCCAAGACACTCTCTGGACCACCGGCCGGAGACAGTTGCCAGAAGCCATGCTCGTCGTTGCCCAGCAACCTGGTGAAGCACGATGGTGAGTCGAAGTGAGGCAGGCACAGCCAGTCGATCGAACCGTCGAGTCCGACCAGAGCAACCGTGTGCAAGTCACCGATGACCCCATACTCCTCAATCCTGAGTGTCATCGGCTCATTGTTCCCTTCTATCCCGAGACGCACGGCCCGGTGCTGACCGGGTTCTGTCGACTTTCTGCAGCATGCACCCGGGCCAACACACCCGGTGAGGTAAGGGCATAGCCGACATCGGGGTACACGGTGGACCGGGAGAAGACCACGCCGATGACTTCGCCCCCCGAAATGACCAGGGGTCCCCCCGAGTTGCCCGGTCGCACCACGCCATCGAGTGCATAGACGCCACGGCTGACCGCACCTTGGTTGTAGATGTCGCGGCCCAGGGCGGTGACTTCTTCGGTGACACCGGCGGCACCGATACTCAGCGGACCATCCTCGGGATAACCCAGGAAGGCGGCCTGTGTCCCTCGCGGTACGTCAGCCGGGTCGATGAAAAGGATCGGTCCGAGAGGCGCCTTCGTGCGCAGGATGGCCAGGTCAAACTGTGGATCGAACAACACGGCGGTGGCGTTGTAATACGTGCCTCCGATGATGAGCTGCGTGCTGGGCTCACCGGCCACGACGTGGGCATTGGTAGCCACCAGGCCGTGACCGACCACGAATCCGGAGCCTTCCTGCTCATTGCCGCACGCCGTTCCAATGACTTTCACCGTTGAAGCAACAGCGTGGGCAGCCAGTGCTTGGGTGGCGGCATTGGTCGGTGTCGAGACCACGCCAGGGGTCGGAGGAGCCAAGGTGGAAAACACTTGGGGGAATCCCTGAGTGTTCAAGAAGTTCTGCAGGTCGCTGAACACCGAAGGCACTTGTGGAAGCAACTCGTCGACTGAGTGCAGTATGTCCGAACGCGCCACGGCGGAACTGAGCCAGGTGAACCGGCTATTTGGTGACGAGATGACGCTGGCTACCAGCCACGATGAGAGCAACACCGCCACCACAGCCACCACCACTCCCAGCCCGGCATCAATGTGACCGAGGTGGTATCGGCGCAGGGTCACGTTGCTGTAGCTGCCAACGATTCGCCCGATGAATCCCAGTCCACAAGCCGAGAGAAGCACTACAGCCACGGTGATCACGGCCCGCAAATCCTCATGATGTATGAACGACAGCGCCGGCACCCAGAGGAGCGTGCCCAGCAACATGCCCAGCCAGAAGCCGCCAAAGGTGAGCAGTTGGACCAGCGCACCCAGCCGAAGACCATGCACCGCAGCGAGCAGCATCAGCCCGATGAGCAGGAGATCGACCCAGTTCACAGCAGCGAGGGTAGCCAACGGTGCACCAGGATTCCGACGGCCCCCCACTATTGTCCTTGCGCGGTGTCCCTCCACCTCCCCATTCGCGTCTTCGGCGACCGCCGGCGCGGACTGTGCGCCATGGTGACAGTCGTGCTCTTGGGTTTGATGGCCACGTCCTGCACCAGGCCGCCCTTATCGACAAGTCCTGGTGAGAGCCGTGTCCTCGGTCAGAGTGCAGGGGTTCCTGAGGTGGAGGGCCAACCTGCTCCCGTCGGCACCGGGGAACTCGGAGCGGTGTCCTGTGCCGACCAGGAGCATTGCTGGGCCGTTGGGGTCGGAACGCCGTCCACGTCGTCCGCCACCGACACCGTCATCGCCTTCACGGGCGACGGAGGTGCCACTTGGCAGGCGCAGCCACTCACCTTTCCCACCACCCCGGACCTCACTGGCGTCGACTGTCCGACAGTACGTGAGTGCATGGCTGTTGGCTCGGTTGGGGCCAACCCACCGACGGGGGCGGTGCTCGTCACCCACAATGGTGGTGCCGATTGGCACATGGCGTCCGTACCACAGGGAGCGTTGGCCGTGATCAGCGTGGACTGTCTCGGCACCGTTCACTGCACCGTCCTGGTCAGCGACGGCACCATCATCTGGTCGGCCACATCCACCGACTTCGGCCACACGTGGGTCAGGGGCGGCAACCTTCCAGCCGGTTTGGAGGACGCTCGCGACCTCAGCTGCACGGCGGCCGGGACCTGCCTCGTGGCGGGCAACACACCGACATCGACTGGGCATGGTCAGGGCACGGTCATTATCAGCGTCGACGGCGGCACCACATGGACGGCGGCCGATGTGCCCGTCAACACCGGCCTCCTGCAGGACGCCTGGTGCGCCAGCGCCACCAAGTGCCTGGCCGTTGGGACCACGTCCAGCACCGTGAGCGACGTCGTGCCCGCAAAAGGTGCGCTACTCCTCAGCAACGACGGCGGGCACACGTGGGCCGATGACGCCGCGCTCCCCCCGGTCGACAACATTTTTGGTGTCGCCTGCCCTTCGGAACTCGTCTGCGTGATGGTGGGCACTCAATGGGTGCAGCACACCTCGGTCGGAGTGGGAGGCGTAGCGCAAAGCGTGGATGGCGGGAATGAGTTCAAGACATCGTCGACGGACTACACACCCCTGTCACTCACTGCCATCGCCTGTCCCAGCATCGACAACTGCATCGCAGTGGGGGGCGACACGGTCGCCCGCATTGTGGTGACCGACGTGCCCCATCCAGCGGCTGGATCCCATCGGCCAACCGCCAATCCCGATGAGTGACGTCCCGCTATTTGCGCATCGCTGAGAGCAGCAGCCCGGGAATTTTGGATGCCGACGGGTGTGCCTCGAAGGCCACGAATCGGCGCATGACGTCATAGGACCCGGTGGCGGTGGCGAACCACGGCGGCTTGGGCCGCGAGCGAAATGGGCCTCGAACCACCGATTTCTGGGGCCGATCGAACATGCCGGCATTGCCGACAACGCCCGACCCGGACTGAATGTCGTTGCGTGGATGGCCCGGATAGGCACCCCAGGTCGTCGTGCCAATGGCGAAGGCTAAGGCGTGCCACACGTTGACCCCGATCGCGCCGTAACGCAGATCGGCCACCGCGGCATCAACAGCCGAAGCCACGGATTCGTTCTTCAACGTGGAGGGACTCACCAAAATGGTGGCGGAGAGTGTGCCCCACACCACGTCGTTACAGAAATCAGTGGCTTTCTTCACAAAGTCCGCCGTCGAAGACGCGGTCAACGCCGTCTCGGCGCACTCGCCGCAGAACGACTCCACGTTGAAACAGATGTCAGAGGTGTGTCCGGGTTCGACCCCTCGGATGAACGTCCAGGGCAGCGCATCGGATGCGGCGGTGCCGAATTGCTCGGCCTCTGGATGCGCACTGACGAAGGCGGCGCAGCGATCGGCCGCCCCGGGGTAATACGCGCGCCGAGGGGTGATGTGGGCCAGTACCTGGGTCAGCGCGCCGAGGAAGGCATCACGCTGCGGCCAGTCGGCATGCGTGATGATGACCCTCGCCGCCAGACAGTTGAACCCAGCGTTGTTCACCAGCATGGTGGCCACGTGCTCGGCCTGATAGAGCAGCTCCGCGGCTGTCCACTTCCCGGGAACGACGATCACTGGTGACACGTTGCCCAGTTCCGCACTCACCGGCTTGTTCAGCACCGGTTCGTTTGCCGCCTTTCGGCGCTGACCGTCCTCACCCGGGCCGAACACGACGGCGTCGTATGTCTTGTCCGACCCCGTGATGTGCACTTCGTCAATGAGCGGATGCGCGGTGAGGTACTTGCCAGCTTCGGCACCGCCACCCACAATGCGCAGCACGCCAGCGTCCACCAACGCACCCATGGCACGGCCCCAATGCGGCACTAAGTAGTCGTTCACCGGGTTGGCCTTCATGACGACGACCTTGCCCTCGACGAACAGCTTCGAGAGCACATCACGTGGGCCGAGCGAGGCCACGTTGCCTGCCGCCAAGACCAGCGCCACCCCAGCATGGGACGTCGGGTCGGTATAGGCAGCCGCTTGTCCTGCCACCACTGCCTCGCGGGTGACGCCAGGCTGCATCCACACTTCCGCCGTCGTCTGGGGAAACACGACCCGATCGAAGGCTGTCTCAGGAAAGACCCTCACGCGCACTCGACCATCGGCCCACTCAGACATGGGTCCGGCAATGGAGGGACGGCCCGATTTGGCGATTTGGCGCAATGAATCCCGGAACAGTCGCGTCATGCGCACCAAGGTGCCTACGCCGGCGAAAAGTTCCTCACCCGCCTCGGGCGATCCGGCCGCCAGGCCCTTGGACTCGCAGGCTGAGCGCAGCCACGCGTCTTGTTCGGCCATCGTGTCCTTGAGAACCCGGTCCAGCAGATCGGCTCGAGCCGCTGCGGGCGTAGCGGCCCATGCGGCAGTTTGTGCTGCCACTTCCTTGACCGCCGTATCGAGCATGTCACTCTGGACATCAGTTGCGGCAGTGCTCTGCTCGGAGGGAGCCACAGCACCTCGGCTGGTCATCGTCATGATGTCACCTTCTTCCCTTCCGTCTCACCCCAGATGGAGGAGGACTTCTTCACTCAACAGCTGCAAATGATCGAGGTCGGCCAGATCAAGCAGCTGCAGGTAGATAGTGTCGGCACCCACCTCCTTGAAGGCTCCAATCCGATCGAGCACCTCCTGGGGAGAGCCGGCAGCACCGTTGGTCCGCAACTCGTCCGCCTTCCGGCCGATGGCCCCGGCCCGACGCACCACCTCTTCCTCGGTTGCTCCGCAGCAGATGACCTGGGCCACCGACAGGCCCAGCGTGGATGGGTCACGATCACGCGCCTCGCACGCCGCTCGCACACGCGCATATTGGGCTGCCGTGTCCGAGACGGACGCAAACGGCAAGTTGAACTCGTTGGCGAACGTAGCGGCCAGGCGAGGCGTGCGCGTGGGCCCAAATCCACCAACGATGATCGGAGGATGGGGTTGCTGCTCCGGCTTGGGCAGGGCTGGGCTGTCCTTGAGCTGGTAATGCACCCCGTCAAAATCAAAGGTCGACCCCGATGGTGTGGTCCACAAACCAGTGAGGATGTTGAACTGCTCCTCCAACCGTTCGAAGCGCTCGCCCATAGGCGGGAACGGAATGCCATAAGCCGTGTGTTCGCCGTCGTACCAACCGGCACCGAGCCCGATCTCAACTCGACCGCCACTCATGGCATCGACCTGGGCCACGGTCATGGCCAAGATGCCCGGGAGCCGGAACGTGGCTGACGTCACGAGAGTGCCCAACCGGATGCGTGTCGTCTCTCGGGCCAGTGCCCCAAGTGTCACCCAGGCGTCGGTGGGACCGGGGAGGCCGTCCCCTCCCATAGTCAGATAGTGGTCAGAACGGAAGAAGGCATCGAACCCCCCGGACTCCGTGGCCTGGGCCACCTCCAAAATCTGCTGGTAGGTGGCTCCCTGCTGGGGCTCCACAAAAATGCGGACTCTCACGGTCCCACGCTAACTGGACTCCGCTCAGCGGGCGCAGGCCGCGCCTCGAGCGAGCAGACTGACGGTCATGCACATCGGAGTGGTGTTCCCTCAAATCGAACTTGGTGGCGACCGCGGCGCCGTTCGGGCCTATGCCCAGGCCGTTTCTGATCTTGGCTACTCCCATGTGGCGGCGTATGACCACGTCCTGGGAGCCGATACCTCGGTGCACACCGACCTGAAGGGCCCGTACACCATCGACGACACCTTCCACGAGCCGCTGCTCATGTTCTCGTACATGGCAGGTTTCACTGACCTCGGCTTCGCCACGTCCATTCTCATCGGGCCCCAACGACAGACCGCACTGTTGGCCAAGCAGGCGGCCGAGCTCGACATCCTCTGCAATGGTCAGTTCAGGTTGGGATTAGGCATCGGGTGGAACCCGGTGGAATACGAGGCACTGGGCTACTCGTTCACGCAGCGCGCCGCATTCATGGAGGACCAGATCCACGTGTTGCGCGCCTTGTGGACGGAGAAAAACGTGACCGTGAAAACGCCGTTCCACACCATCACCGCAGCCGGACTGGCTCCTCCACCGGTGCAGCAGCCCATCCCTGTCTGGATCGGTGCCTATGCGCCTGCAGCTCTTCGGCGCGTGGGGCGGTTGGCCGACGGCTGGTTTCCCCAGGTCCGTCCAGGGGCCGGGCTCAGCGAGGCACTGGACATCATTGCGGAGGCAGCGACCCAGGCAGGACGGGACCCCTCCGCCGTTGCCTTCGAGGGTCGAGTCGACTTTGCCACCCAAGACCTCGAGCGCATGGCCCGGCAGGCCGAGAGCTGGCGTGATGCCGGGGCCAGCCATCTGTCGGTGAACACCATGGCGGCTGGCTGCTCGGGAGTCGACCAGCACATCGCTGGCCTTGAAGCCATCGCCGGCGCCTTGCTCTGACGAAGACGCGTCAGCTGGCTCGAAAGACTTCGTTGAACCCGACGTGCCAATCGGGGTACGTCGGCTTCCAACTCAACTCGGACTTCGCACGCGCATTGCTCACCGCGGGTTGGGTGCACATCAGGTGGGCCGAGTACTTCCCCGCTATGAAGCGCAGTACCGACTCGGGTACATGCAGCGGAGGCTTGGCTCCCATCAGAGATGCCACATGGGGTATCCATTCTGATGAGGGAGCCGGAACGTCGTCCACCAGATTGAACACACCGGTGGGTCCGTGCAAGGCAGCCAAGGTGCCCCGTGCGGCGTCATCAACGTGCACGAACCCGAACGCTCCGGCACCAGCACCTCCGACGGGCATGCGGCGCTTGGCCACCATCTGAGCAAACAATCCGGTCGGACAGAAGTAGCTGCCGGATCCGTAATAGCTGCCATAGCGCAGCACCACGCCTTCGAGAGGACCACGCAACGTCTGCTGTTCCAATGCTTCAACCGGTTTCGTCACTTCACCAATCTGTCCGCCCGCATCGGTCCAGAGGGGATCAGTCTCGGTGCGCACACCCGGACCCGGCCGGTAGGCGAAGGAGATGCTCTGGGCAATGATGCGACGTGCCCCGGCCGCTTCGGCGGCTTCGACCAGGATGGCCGAGCCCTCACGACGCAGTCTCGCGGTCCGAGCGAAGCCTCGCCTTAGGGCCACTGGATTGGCCGTCTGGGCCAAGTTGGTCAGCTGGTTGATCACCACCTCCGGGCAGGCCAAGGCAACAGCGCTTCGCACGTCCTCTGCATTGAGTGCATCGCCCACGGCGGCGTGCACCCCCGGAAGTCCCATGGCGGTCACGCGGGCTTTGGAGCGAGAGAAGACGGTGACTTCGTGACCGGCCTCCACCAGTTTTGGCACCAGCGCACGTCCAATGACGCCGGTTCCCCCGGCCACGAACACCTTCACGGCATTCACGCTACGCCGACCCCGTCCTAAAGGTGAAGGAGCGATCGGGTGAGGTGCTACCCCTGCAAGGATGTCGAGGTGGCCGACAATCAGATGGGGTACCCAGGCGCGCCCCCCGGCTGGTATGCCGATCCGGCGGGCGGCCCGGGGCAGCGCTGGTGGGACGGCTACGCATGGACCGACACCGTGGTGCTGCCGCACCCACCGCCACCCCCGCCCTCTCCCACTCCGACTACATCGGGTTACGCCTTCCCACCTTAATTACGCCGCCGGAGTGCCGCGGGCATTCGCACCTCCTGACCGGGCCGGTCGTCAATGGATGGTGGAGCGAGAGCTCAGGATCTATCCCATCGCCCGGCTGGCCGTGGCCGTGCCGGGCCTTTACTACCTGGTCAGTCTCATCATCCAGCAAGCCAATCGGGCCCAACTGCGCCTCCTGGGACACGATTTCCACCGCATCTACATAGCGGTAGAGAACGGGCGTAAGGCCCCGACTCTCTCGCACAACGTCTCGTATAACCCCCTCAACCCGTTCGTTCTCTTCCTTACCCTCGGCGCCATAGTGGTGGCATGTCTGTGGCAACACCGGGCCGCGACGGCCGCCCGTGCGCTGGGACTCCCCACTACGCATTCACCGGCATGGGGCGTGGGGTCGTGGTTCGTGCCCGTGGTCAATTTCTGGATGCCCTATCAGGCCATCCGTGATTGTCTGGCCCCCGACGACCCCAATCGCCGCTTGGTGCTGCAATGGTGGCTCGTCCTGATGGCGACCTGGTCGACAGTCTTTGCCGCGCAGATTGCCGGCTACTTCTCCGAGGGTCTCGGTTTGGCCTTCTCCTTGCCCGCCGCTCTCTGCGCGCTGGCCCTCATGGCCACTGCGCCCCGCGTGATCAATGCCATCACGGCCGCGCATCGATCCCAGGTGGACCAACCCACGCTGTAGTGCTCAGCGAGGCAATAGGGTCTGCCTTTTCGACAAAGCGAAGGAGCTTCAGTGAGCGCAGGACCTGAATGGGGACCGTTGGCCCGGCTGGCCGGCATCTGGGAAGGCGACCAGGGAGAGGACGTGGCCTACTCCAACGAAAAGGGCAGTATCGGCCTCACTCCCTACCGAGAGCACACCGAACTCAAGCCGTTCGGCCCCGTGGAGAATGGTTCCCAGACGCTTTTTGGCCTCGACTACCGCATGGCGGCGTGGCGCGGCACGGAGGAGAACCCGTTCCACACTGAGGTCGGCTATTGGCTTTGGGATGCACTCGACGGCCAGGTCATGCGCTGCTTTCTCATTCCACGAGGTTCGGCCCTGATTGCCGGAGGTGCTGCCGGCGGCGGCGATACCACGTTCACCATGACGTCTGAGGTCGGTTCGGAGACCTACGGGATCCTGGCCAACAATTTCCTGGCCGCACAGGCCCGCACCGTCCGCTACGAAGTGCACATCGATGTCAGCGTGGACGGGACCTTCTCCTACGAGGAGACCTCGGTCATTGAGCACGGCAAACTGAACGAGCACCTCATGCACACCGACCGCAACACCCTGCATCGAATCGCCGACGCTTAGCTAGACCCGGTAGGTTCCGCTCCGATCCTTTTGGGAGGTACGTCATGTTCGAATGGTCCGAAGAGCAGCTCATGATCCGCGACGCTGTCCGCCAGTTTGTCGAGACGGAGGTAAAGCCTCACGTCGAGGAACTCGAGCACGGTGAGACGCCCCCCTACGACGTGATCCGCAAGCTCTATCGCACCTTCGGCATGGACGTCATGGCCCGGGAAGGCTTCAAACACCAGCTGGAGCGCAAAACCTCGGGCACCCCGGCCAAGGAGCGATCCGAGGGTGGCGGCAACGCCTCCATGATGATGATTCCCATCATTGAGCTGTGCCACTACTGCCCCGGGATCGTGACGGCCATGGGCGTCAGCACCGGATTGGCCGCAGGCACCATCATGAAGGGCGGCACGCCGGCGCAGATGGAGCGCTGGGGACTCGACCTGCTGACGTTCGACAAGGTGGGCGCTTGGGCCATCACCGAGCCCAACTCGGGCTCGGACGCGTTGGGCGGCATGAAGTCAACAGCGAAGCGTGACGGTGATGAATACATCCTGAACGGCAACAAGACGTTCATCACCAACGGTCCCTACGCCGACACCATTGTCTTCTACGCCAAACTCGACGACGGCAGCGATACGCCGTTGCGGCAGCGTCAGGTGCTGACGTTCATCCTCGACAAGGGCATGCCTGGCCTCGAGCAGTCCAAGCCCTTCCGCAAAATGGGTCTGCATTCTTCACCCACCGGTGAACTGTTCCTCACTGACGTGCGAGTCAACAAGGATCGCCTTCTCGGCGAGACCGAGGGCACGCCGGGAGGTAGCGAGGGCCGCGAGAGTGCCAAGGGTAACTTCGTGACCGAGCGCGCCGGGGTGGCCGCCATGTCACTCGGGCTCATTGAGGAGTGTCTCAAGCTCTCGGTGCAGTACGCCAAAGACCGACTGTTATGGGAACGCCCCATTTCGGAGTTTCAGCTCATTCAACTGAAGCTGGCCCGGATGGAAATCGCCCGTCTCAATGTGGAAAATCTGGTCTTCCGCCACATCGAGATGAGCTCGAAGGGCAAGAGCCTGACCCTGGCCGAGGCTTCCGCCATGAAGTTGTACTCGGCTCAGGCCGCCTCCGATGTGGCGATGGAGGCCGTGCAACTCTTCGGCGGGAACGGCTACATGTCGGAATTTCGGGTAGAGCAACTGGCCCGTGACGCCAAGGTGTTCCAGATCTACGCCGGCACCGACGAGATCCAAGTCACCCACATCGCCCGCGATCTCCTCAGCCGCTAAGCGTCCGTACGCCCATGGCCACACCACTCGGTCAAGACGCCATCGACAGAGTGTTCGACGACATGGTCGACCTGCGCCGCATGGTGCACCGTCAGCCCGAATTGGCCTTTGCCGAACACGGCACGACGGCACTCATTCGCCAGCACATGGCGGATTTGGGCATTGAAGAACTGACCCGGGTCACCGACACTGGCGGAATCTTCGCCATGGACGGAGGCCGACCCGGTCGCAGCGTCGTCATGCGAGCCGACATTGACGGGTTGCCGGTGCACGAGGACGACCGCCGAGCCGTGCACTCCGAGGTCGACGGGGTCATGCACGCGTGCGGCCACGATGTGCACGTAGCCTCGTTGCTCGGCGTGGCTTCGGCCTTGAGTGCGCGACGTGAGGACCTTCCGGGGCGTTACCTCTTTCTGTTCCAGCCCGGTGAGGAAGCACTGTGCGGCGCCAAGACCATGGTCGAGAACGGTGCCATCGACCTCATGCGCGACGCCCGGCTCGTCGGCTTCCACGTGACCTCGCAACTTCCCATTGGATTGGTGGCGCTGCGAGAAGGCATATCCATGTCGGAGGCCCACTCACTGCGCATCACGCTGCACGGCCCGGGCGGACACGGCGCCATCCCGACGGCGGGTGGAGACGTGATCAAGGCCACGGCCGATCTTGTCTCGAGGCTCGGATCGGTGGCCGAGGGTCTGTCCTACGAGGGCGCCAGCTGCATTTGCAGTGCCGGCACGCTCAGGGCCGGCACTGCCGTGAACGTGGTGCCCACTTCGGCCGTGATCACCGGCACCATGCGCGTGTTCACCGACGAGCAGCGGGAGGAGATGTTCGGGCGCCTCCGCGCCGTGTGCGATTCGGTAGGCCAGGATCATGGCGTCACCGCTGACTTCGAGGTACCCGAGAGCACGCCTGCCGTGGTCAACGACGGCGCCGTTACCGACCTGGTGGAAGCCCAGACGCAGCTGTTGCTCGGCCCCGACCACGTCATTCGGATGCCCCCTTCCTCACCCAGCGACGACGTCAGCGAATTCCTCAAGCACCTGCCCGGTTGCTACTTCTTTGTCGGGGGAGCAGCGCGAGACGGCACCAGCGGCATGCACCACAGCCCCACCTTCTCGGTGGAGGACGAATCATTACGGGTGGGAGCGTCGGTCATCGCCCGCTGCGCCATCTCATTGGCCACACCGTGACATTGACGACACAATGAGGCCATGAGCGCCCAAGATCTCTTCTCTATTGCCGGCAAGACCGCCCTCGTCACGGGCGGCACACGTGGCATCGGCAAAATGATCGCCGAAGGATTCGTGGAGGCGGGTGCCACGGTCTACATCTCCTCCCGCAAGGCCGACGTCTGTGAGGAAGTGGCCCAGGAACTGTCGTCCAAGGGCACTTGCATCGGTCTCCCCGCTGACCTTTCCACCGAGTCGGAATGTCGCCGACTGGCTGACGAGATGGCCGGCCGTGTGGACAAGCTTGACATTCTGGTCAACAACGCCGGAGCCACCTGGGGAACCCCGTTGGCTGAGTTCGACGAGGCGGCCTTCGAGAAGGTGCTGGCCCTCAACGTGAAGGGCGTCTTCCACTTGACCAAATTCCTGGTGCCACTGCTTCAGGCCGCCGGGAGCCAGGAGGAGCCGTCTCGCGTCATCAACATCGGTTCCATCGACGGCATCCAGGTACCGACCCTCGAGACCTATTCGTACTCGGCCAGCAAGGCCGCGGTGCACCAACTCACCCGTCACTTGGCCAAGCGCCTGGCCCCCACCATCACAGTGAACGCCATCGCGCCGGGCCCCTTTGAGTCCAAAATGATGGCGGCCACACTCAATGCCTTTGGTGAGCAAATCGCGGCCAGCGCGCCGTTGAAGAGGATCGGTCGGCCGGACGACATGGCGGGGACGGCGATCTTTCTGTCATCTCGGGCCGGCGCTTACCTCACGGGTGCCATTATCCCGGTAGACGGTGGTATTGCCACCACACACTGAACCGACCCTGGGGGGTTTGATGCTTTTGCTCCATGAAGTGCACAAGGTTGCCGGCGCGCAGGAAGAGGCCTTCGACGACGCCTTCAGAACCGGCTTCCTGCCAACGCTTGGGCAGACCGATGACGCCCGCCTACTGTGGTACTTACGTCTGGCCCACGGGAGCGGTGCCGCCTACACGGTGGTCACCATCACTGGCTTCAAGGACGCCACGGCGTGGGCATCAGTAGCCGAACGAATCCGTGTGGGAGATCTGCAGGAATGGTCAGCACGCGTGGATGGCATGCGTCACGACGTGCAGTCGAAGTTATTGACACCAGTCCCGTGGTCACCGCTGCAGAACATCGAGCTGACATCGGTGCCTGTGAACGGCGATGAACATGCACTGAGCCTCTTCATGGAGGACACCGCCTGGCCGTTCGCGGGAGGCCTACAGGCCTACATTGAAAAAACGGGCACCCTCTACGACACCACCCTCAACGAGCAGAAGGAAAGCGGCATAGGCATCATCGAATTGGAAGCCGCATTTCAGCCCCTCTACGGCTCCCACAAAACTACCGAGATCGTCTTATGGCAGCGAGTGGTCAACCTCAAGGCACTTTCCTACATGCTGTCCCATGACCTCCCCGCCTCGTCCACCGCACCGGGCACATGGATGCATGACGCCCTGGCCGTACGCGATCAATGGGAGAGTCGCATCCTCCGTAGCGCGAGCTGGTCGCCGCTTTTCTGAGCATGCCCGCCTTCGATCTCTCCAAGACCTTCGTGCATCTCGGACGTGGGGTGACTGCCACCGCCCTGCCTGACTTCACGTTCACGTCCGACCATCTGGCGGCCTACGAAGAGCGGTTTGCTGGGGACGGCGACGAAGGCCGACTGGTCTGCATCACACCTCAAACGGCGACATGGGACACATGGGAGCGGCACCCCGCCGGCGAGGAGGTCGTGGTGCTGCTGTCCGGGCGGGTGGATCTCATTCAGGACCTTCCCGACGGCGAGCGTGTGGTCGAGCTACACCCCGGAGAGGCTGCCATCAATCCCACGAACGTGTGGCACACGGCGCGGGTCCACGAGCCGGGCCTGGGCTTATTCATCACCCCGGGACGGGGCACCGAACACCGTCCGGTGCACTAGCGCAAGGCCAACTCGTGCGGTCCCTGGGCCGGGTAACCGCCAGCCTCCTGTATGGCAAGGGCCCACGGTTTCAAGATGGCGATCAGCTCCTCGATCTCGTCGCCCAGCGCGTCCACAATGACTTCGCATTGACGATCGGTGGCGACTTCGATGGCCTCTCGCAGCTCAGCACCAGCGGTCGTCATGGTGCCGTCCGACATCAGACCTCGACGAACCAGACCCTCCCCGGCCGTGTCCAGCTGATCGTCCGACCAGGCGCGTGTGCGGACATAGCTCCGGGTGGGCAGTCCCCAGTAGAGCTCCGAAAGCAGGCCGATCTCGGTGGCATTCAGTCCGGCCGAGATCCACGCTCCAGTGTGAGAGTCACCTCGGTACTCGCGCAGCATGTCGGCCAGGCGCCACATGTCACCCACCGGATCGCCGGGAAGCCCGAGGTGCCACAGTCCGGAAAAGAGAGGTCGACCTTCCGGTCGTAATGAGGCGGCGGCTCGATCCAGCAATTCGGGTAGCGCGTTGCAAACCCTCTGGTTCTTCACCCAATATGCGGACGAGCTGCGCGGTGCCACCTCGCGTTCGAGCGGCGCAGATGGTGGGTGCGTCACAGAGAGTCCAGCCATGCGCCACCGCCGGCACCACTGCCTGTGGGTTGAACACGGCAAAGGCGGCAGCCACCAATTCACCCGGCACCTGACCCATGACCGATCCCCGGCTGGTGAAATAGGCCGCACCGTCGGGCAGTTTGACCCCACTGGGAAGCGCTCCGGGGCTGGGGGAGAATCCAAGCTGCTCGTATTCCTGGTGACATTCGGCTGCGAAATAGACCTGCCCGGTTACCGGCTCGAGTGCGGCGGCCAGCCGGCGGGTCTGCAGTCCCGGCTCTGAAGTCGTCATGGGCGCCACCTTAGGTCCACCCCTTTGGATCCCACCTGTCCGCCGTCATTCGCCAGGCGCAGTCGATGCCGACTTCGGCCGGCGCCACAATGTCGTCCGGTCTCTCCCCCACGAACTCGAAGCCGAGACGCGGTGGTACCCGGCTACTCCGCACGTTCGCCTTGTCGTGATGGATCTCTATCGCATTGACAATGCCAACATCGAAGACAGCCGTCGTGAGCAATGCCGCCGAGCGGGCGGCATACCCATGGCCCAGGTGATCGACGTGTACCCAGTAGCCGATTTCGAGGACGTCGCTGTCCGGGCGACGCACGTAGCCGGTGCCACCTACAACCTGATCACCAATCTGCATGACCATGGGTGCGTGCTTGCCAGCTTCCCAATCAGTTTGCCATTCGTGCAGCAACTCCAGTCGGCGCTCAATGGTCAGTGGTTCGAAAGAGACCCACGCCATGAACGGCCGCAGGTGCTCGAGGTTCTCGCCGATGGCCTGGTGGAGTGCCTCCACGTCCTCTGGTCGCCAGAGACGAACGAGCAGTTCGCCGTCTGTGACGGTGTCGGGCAGACGATCCACCACCGTGGAGGCGATTCAGGCCTTGGCGGTGAACACCATGGGGAAGTGCTCGATGGATCGGATGGCCGGGGTGTACACCAGCGTGTGCCCATCGACCACCGAGTATTCGGGGATGCGACGATGCCATTCCCGCAGCGCCACGCGCAGCTCCATACGAGCCAAATGTGATCCGAGACAGCGGTGGACCCCTCCGCCAAATGCCAGGTGCCGATTGACCTCTCGGTCAAAGCGGACCACGTCGGCATCCTCGAACTCACCTTCATCTGTATTGGCCGAGCCCAGCATGATCATCACCTGATCTCCCTTTTTGATGGGGCAGCCGTTGAGCTCGGTGTCGGCCACCGATACCCGGGCGACGCCCATGACCGGTGTCTCCCAACGCAGGAGCTCCTCGATGGTCGACGGAATGATGCTCGGATCGTCTACTACCTGCTGACGATGCTCGGGGTGTTGGGCCAAAAACGAGAACATGCAATCCAAGGTGGCAGTCACCGTGTCCAGGCCCGCAATGAGGAACAAGAAGCAGATATCGAGGATGTCTTCACGAGAAAGCTTGTTGCCATCAACCTCAGCATCGAGGAAGTGGGAGAGCAAGTCGTCTTTGCGTTCCTTCTCTCGCTCGTCCAAGACCATGTCGAAATAGTCGTACACAGAGTCAGCGGTCTTCTGCTGGTATGCGCTGGCCTTGGAGGAGCCGTAGAGTGCGCCTGTCACGTGATCGGGACGGATGATTCCATCCTTCATGGTGAGAAAGCGGTCGAGTTCGTCGAGCGGCAATCCGAGCAGCGTCAGGAACACCTGCGAGGGGAAAGGAATCGAAAACTCCTTGGCGAAATCCACCTCCCCGCGCTCGATGAACTGATCGATGAGATCGTTGGCCAATACCGCGACGGCTTCTTCCATGAGCACCATCTTGCGGGGGGCAAAGAGGGGGTCGAGCAGCTTGCGGAATTTCTTCTGCTCCGGCGGATCGATTTGCAGCGGAATCATTGGTCGCTTGTTCTTCAGATCGACTGCATCCATGTTGGACGAGAAGATCTCGGGATGACGCAGTGCCTCGTCGATTTCTGCCTTACGGCTCAGCAGGACACCCATGCCCTCCAGCGCCATGACTGGGTCTTCGCGCATCAGCTTGAAGACGGGCTGCGGGTGGGCCGCCATTTCCGGATCCATTCCGTCGAAAGGCCCGCCGCCAACGACTTCCTCGTCTTCACTCACTGCGTCCATCCGTCCTCCAACCTCATGTGTAGGTAAATGTCGATCGCCAAACAGGCGAATTGCTATGCATCCAGCATCAAAAGTCCGTCAATGGCTTGCACCAGGGCCCGATCATCACGTTCCGGGATGACGAAACTTGACGTGAACAGGCGCACGATGACCTCCACCAACTGCTGCCGAGTGAGGCGCCCAGACGCCACTGCCGGCACGCTGTCGAAGGCATCGCCCAACTCCTCCATGAGCGCAGCCTGCATTTTGGGCAAATGCTGTAACAGATACCCCAGGACAAAATCCGGCTCTGACTCGAACAGCGAGCGCGCCGGATGGGTCCGGATGTAATCAAAGGCGAAGGACACCAGGGTCCTGATGCGAGCGGAGGGTTCATCTACCTGCTGCATGGCCGCGGCCAACCCCAGATTGAACGACTGTTCATCGAAACTCGCCACCGCGGCCAGCAATTGATCCTTGCTCTGGAAGTACCGGTAGAGGGTCCCGCGAGAGAGGCCTGCCGCCTCACTTACCTCCTGCATGCCCAACCGTTTGACGCCGCGCCGTCCGAGGAGGCGGAGGGTGGCGGCGAGGATTCGTTCCTCAGTGGGGCTGAAGGTGACGTCGCTGGGCAATGGAGCTACAGCCATATCGGACAGATTAGACACGATCCGTATGTTTTGTCTTATCACTGCTCCGACCAGGGGCCACGCCGGTGTTACGGCAACAAAATCCCCTCAGATCAGTTCGTGATCTGGAATGCGCCGGTTGACCCGGAAAAAGCCCGGAGGATCGACCCTTCGGTCTTGGCCTCACCTTCGTAACTGATCCGATAGCTACCCGCCTGATTGGCGTCGGGGATATCCCAAATGACCGTCACTTCGGATTGTCCACCCTTCCCGCGACGCCACTTGAAGCGAGTGGCCCAGTCCCCGTCATCTTGGATGGTGTTCCATTGATCGTCGCCGTGCCGCTCCACCCGGACGTAAGTGCCACCGCGGTGAAGAAGGTTGTTCGGGTGCGCCCCGACAAACACCGCGGTGACACGCTGACCCGGGAGATACGAGGCGCGAGGCGCCACAAGGACGTCACCGAAATCAAGGCCGGCTGGAGGTGCATCGGGTGCACCTTTTTCCCTGCGCAGACGGTGGCGGCCCGAGAGATCCGTGGTCGGCGCACCGGGATAGAGGGCCTCGCCAGCATGCAAGGCGGTGGCCAATATCGACGCCGTCTGCTGAAGCGCCGGAAGTTCCCAACGTCCGAACAAGGTGCTCCCACCCTCGTACCGCTGCGCTTCGTACTCCTCAGGCGTCGTGACGTAGTGGATGTATCCATTGGAATAGCCCGCTACCAACACGTCGTTCAGTTCAGCGCCAACAATGGCGGCCACCGTTCGTCGCAGGCGAAGACCAGCAGTGATAGTGACTTCACCCGGAATTCCGATCAAATACAAGTCCCCAATTCTGAGGAGCTGCACCGGGACTCGCTGGGCCACCACGGGGAGGATCCGGTTCAGGACGCCCCCCGGCAGCATGATGCCCTTAGGGGACTGTGAGTCCTTGAGTCGATCCGATAGCCGGTAGGCAATTTTGGACGGCCAATCGGCCCAGACATTCCGTCCCTCCCGAAAGCCAGGAAACGCTGGACCATCTGCCCATGCTCCGGCGAATGAAGCAGAACCGCCAGCTGGCCCACTGGTGTGGTGCGACCGACCATCGCCACAAAACTCTGGTCTCACTTCCACATCGGCTAAGTCGATATAGAGCACTCGTGAGTCAACCGGACCGTGCACGGCCGAGCCCCCGGTCGCCAAGGCTGCAGCTGCGTCGTATTGGCGCTGACCGATGATGCGTGTGTTCTCGAACTCGTCTTTGGTCGGACCATCACCCGGATGCAGATTGAGGTTGGGAGACATGTCTCCGGCGTTGGTCTGAGCAAACGCTCCGATGAATGAGGGGTTGCCCTCCAAATCAGACAAGTAGTCGATGCCATTGACTAACCGTTCCCACACATAGCCGGCATAGCCCTTGTTGTCCGAGCTGATCAGGTGGTTCTGGTTCGTCATGGACGTGTTGTGTGTCGCAAACCAGTTGATGGCCCCGACGGTGGCTTCGCCCCGCTGGACGCGCAGCAGCGTGGTCTGAGGGTCGATGGCCTCGGGAAAGTGGGCCCGGTCCGAATCTGGATTCCGCTCCCATGAGGACCGCGATCGATTGACACTGGCGTCGTGCAGCTCACCGTGAGCCAAGAACAACTGCGAGGGCGCCAGATCGCGGTGGGCCCGATCCACGGCTTCCACTATCCCGTCGACGAGCGCCCCGAACGTCTTGGGTCGGAACCCTCTGGTGTTGGAGTTGTAAAGCAGATGATGCGAATATCCGCCAGGCCCACAGTGCGTGTGCGTGGCCGTGATCATGGTGTTGGACGCGGTGTAGAGATCGCCGTAGGCATCACCCAATCTGCGCAACACTTCCTGGTGGACACTGTCGAACACCAGGGGCAGATCGTTGACCACAATAAGGACACGCCCACCCCCCTCCTCCGCCACAATGAAGGCACGTGAGCGTTGCCGGGTGTGAATCCCTTCTGTCTGCTGATCCGCCCTGCCGTAGCCGAGCATGCCGCACTCAACCGCTTCCCCGGTGATGTCGGACAGGCCTCGCCCAACCAGATATTCCCCGTCACTCATGGGGCCCACCGTAGGGCCTCATTCGCGCCTTGTGGAATGAGATTGGTAGCGTGCCGCCGTGCGGATAGTCTCGTTGCTCCCGTCTGCCACCGAGATCCTCTTCGCCCTCGGTGTCGGCGAGTCGGTCGTTGGCGTGACCTTCGAATGCGACTTCCCGGCCCAAGCACGTCTGAAACGGATCGTGTCCGACACGACACTGACCCCGGGCCTCGATCCCGCCGCCATCGATGCACAGGTCAAGGCCAAGTTGGTTGCCGGCGAAGACCTGTACACCCTCGATGAAGGAGCGCTTCGGGACCTCGACCCTGACCTGGTGGTGACCCAGGACCTGTGTGCGGTGTGCGCCGTCGACATTGCCGAGGTTGACCAAGCCTTAGAGCACCTGGGCTGTCGGGCCGAAGTGCTCACGCTCGATCCGATGACCCTGGACGAGGTATGGCAATCGATTAACGCCGTGGGGATAGCCACAGGATCTGAAGCCGAGGCCAGCACTTTGGTCCACTCGCTCCGTCAACGGCTGGCCTTGGTTGAAACCGCAGTGTCCAACCGACCTCGTCCACGAATGGCCATTCTCGAATGGACGGACCCGCCCTTCTCCAGTGGACACTGGGTGCCAGACCTGGTGACGGCTGCTGGTGGGCTTCCGGTGCTTGGTCACAGTGGAGAGCGTTCGATGCAGATCGAATGGACTGATGTGACGAAGGCCCTTCCGGACTGCATTGTGGTCGCCCCGTGCGGTTTCCGTCTTGACGGAGCCGAGAGGTTGGCCCGAGAGATCATCGAACGGGGCGTACTTCCCGCCGACGTCCCGGTGTGGGCGGTCGATGCCGACGCCGCGTTCGTACGCCCGGGGCCGCGACTGGTTGATGGCGTCGAAGCGTTGGCTTCCATTGCGCATCCTGCTGTGATGACCGCACCTCACGGGATGCAGGTGCTCGTTCGCGCCTGAGCCCGAAGGATCGTCCGCCTACATCAATGCCACTCAACCGAGGGTCACACCACCCTCGGGAAGCACTGAATCAAATGCTGATGGAGATCCAAACGATCGGAGGAATCGTGATCGTGATGGCGTGCGCCGTGATGGCGACGGGGGGAGGCGACGCCGCTCCAGCCGGAGCAGCAGACAAACCGATAAACGCCAACGCCCCAACAGCAGGAGCGGCCAACACTGCAGCAATACGAGCTCTCTTGGTCATGGCGACATGGTAAACCGCCCAGCTGCATTCGTACAGCGCCGGAATGAAGTTGTGCTGACTCCCCTTTCGATCCACACAACCAAACGATCGTTGGCTCATCGCTCGTTCAGATACGTCGCAAAAAACTCACGTATGCGCGTGCGGGCGTCACTCGCCGCAGACTCCTCAAAACCAACCCCCGTTACCTTCAATAAGGCCGTCGCCAACTTCCCTTCGTGATGGTTGAGGAATCCGTGTGACGCCTGTGCGTATTCCTTGACATCGTGTGGCACATCGTTGTGAGTGAGAGCAATCTCGAGTTTCGCCGCGGCGCCGCGCAGCCCAATATCCTTCGCGCCGAAACTGCCAACGACGGGACATGCTCCGTTGAGTAACTCGTCGGCATCGGCCGGGACTTGCCCGTAATTCACGCTCGACGCCGAGAAGCCGTAGCCCGAGGCCGTGAGGAGAGCGAAGCCGCCTCCCATGCAGAAGCCGATGATCCCCACCTTGCCGGTGCAATCTGAATGGGACGACACCCACTCCCTCACCGCATTGATGTCGTCAAAGGCCGGGCCCGAACGACTGCGCAGGGCTCGAAAGGTCGCCACGAGGCACGGGAGTTTCCGTCCGTAGGAAAAGAGGTCGGGCGCAACGGCCAGATAGCCATCACCAGCCAATCGCTGAGCTTGGGCTTTGAGATCCGCCGTCATACCAAACACATCGTGAATGACCACAACTCCGGGCCAGGGGCCGTCACCTTCCGGCGTGGCCACGAACGCATGCAGGGCGTGACTGACACTGTCGATCTTCGTCTCTGACATGGTTGCCATTGCCATCCCTTTCAGTAGTGGGTCAGCTTGTATCAGTCGAAGGGTAGGCGTTCATGGCATTCGCAGGATTGAGCGTTGAATGGCACGCTGAGGGCGCCCAAGCCACCAGGGAGGTCAATGTGGGTCGACTCGACGGCAAGGTAGCGATAGTCACGGGCGGAGGAGGCGGTATCGGCGCTGCTACTTGCCGCATACTGGCCCGAGAGGGCGCCGCTGTAGCCGTCGTCGATATCAATGAAGAAGCATCGGCGCTGGTCGTCGACGAGATCGTCGCTTTCGGTGGCAGATCTATTTTCATTGTGGCCGATTTGTCGGATGAAGTTTCTGTGATGGAAGTCACGATCAAAACAGTGGCCCAATTTGGGCGAATCGATGTGCTGCACAACAACGCCGCCCTAACGGACTCCGAAGCGCTTTCACTTGATACTCAAGTGACCGACATGTCGGTCGAAGTGTGGGAGCGGACCATGTCGGTGAACCTGCGCAGCCAGATGCTCATGAGCAAGCACGCCATTCCCGAAATGGTGAAGGGTGGCGGAGGTTCGATCATCAACATGTCCTCCGGGGCTGCCTTCAAGGGTGACCGGACTCGGACCGCTTACGGCGTATCGAAGGCTGGCGTCCACGCGCTCACCATGTATATGGCGACCAGCCACGGCAAGGCGGGCATCCGAGCCAACACCGTGGTCCCGGGTCTGATCATCACCGACGCGGTTCGGGCCCATCTCACCGAGAGGATGCTCGAGGGGTTGAGCAAGGCGCCGCTCACGCCACACTTGGGTGAGCCGTCGGACATCGGCGACCTCGTACTTTTCCTGGCCTCAGACGAGTCCCGATACATCACGGGACAAATGATCATCATCGATGGCGGTATGTCGGCTCACGTCAGCCTGGGTCGTGATTAGGAGGGCTCGACCAAGCCCGCTGACTGCAGTCTCTCGAACTCCTGCGGATCGACCATGTGCGACATGATCGCCGTCTGTCCCCCAATGGCGAGCAGTGTGCCGTCCTGAGACCACACCTTGACGGACCCATGGGCGTAGGCGTTTCTTGCCATCTCGCCGCTGAGCTCAAGGAGCACCCATTCCTGATCGGCCGAATTTCGCCCGAATCGAAGGCTGTTGTCCAGACTGGTCCCGCCACCGACCAACCCAGCGGCACGGGCAATGGCCCCCGGCACCATGTCAGCCATGAAAGCGATGGCAGCTGGCGTCGCAGTCCGGTCGTCGTTCAGACGGGACCACATGACGAGCTGCGCTGAATCTGTCGTGTCTGACGGCGCGTTGGCGAGCCGATACTCAACCTGTGCGGTGAATCCCCGAAATCCGTCAGTGATCCCGATACCGAAGACCATCGGATCACACTCTTCGGGAGATGGCACTGTGGGCATGGAGATGAACTGGCCCTCCAGACCCCCTTCACGTGGCAGCGCCGTTGAGCCAATGCTCAAGAAAAGTTTGCGGTCATCAGTCCGACCAGTCACCTGCACCTGACACACATTTCTGCCAGCTTTCAGCACCTCAGTTGTACAAGTGATCACATCGCCTTGCCGTGCAGTATCTACGTACTGCGTTGTCACCCACAACACATTGCGCTGGGTGGCGGCCTCCATGGCCACCACCGACGCTGCAATGGCGGTCCCACCGTAGAGACCACCATCATGACGAGCGATGGAGGGCACCAGCTCGAATCTCCCAGTCAGGAGATCCACATCAACAGAGAGCCCCAACATCTGCAGGTCGGCCGGTCTCGGGAGGAGTTCCATGGGGCGACACTCTTGCATCACGTGACCAGGACGAGCGAAGTGAGATATTGCTCCTGCCAGATCTGGTCCCCGAGGTAAAGGGCTCAGTCAGCTGATGGAGGAGGAGTGAAACAGTGCGTTCCTCGTCCATTTGCTCTACCCGCAGCGGACGGTCGACCAGTCCTGTCCGGGTCGGCACATGCTGGACAGCCGGGAACACGGCTCGATGGGACATCACGTCCCAGATGGTGAGCACCACGCCAAGGTTGGCGCCCGGTGGACATCCGATCGCGTGGTGCTGACGGTGATAGGCGGGGCTCACAAGCACCTTCCTCAAGGGTCCCAAATCCCATGGCACGTTGGCGTGAGTGAGGGTACCTAAGCAGAGGTACACGGTGATGAGCACCGGGGCCAGTGGATGGAAGCCAGTCAGCGCCACCACCGGAATGGTGGCCAACATGAATCCTGTGACATGCACCAGCGGATGAGCCCGAAAGGACGTAAGGACGCTGACTTCTTCTTGTGTGTGGTGCACGGCATGGAGTCGCCACAGTGGGGTCAGCCGGTGGTCGGCCCAATGGGCCAGCCAGTTGCACGCGTCCATGGCCACCAATGTCACCGCCACCAGCAGCCAACGTGGCCATGCTTCCGTCCAGGGCGCCTCAATCCACGACGCATGATTACCGAGCAGTGCGGCGAAGCCCACGCCCATAAGCGTCATCAGGGGTACGACGAGACTGGCATAGACCAGGAAGAAGGCTGCATCGTGAAGGTGGCCCTTGGCCAACAAGGGTCGCTGCTCGGCCGGCCAGATGCGTTCACAGATGACCGCGGCCAGAACCGAGACGAGTAGTAGCGGCCCAACCAGCTCTGCCCACCCCGCGGCCAGAGAGACACCAACATCTCCGTGACGCTCGAGCGTGGCGGCTCCCAACCACACCACCCCGACGGTGGCAAGACCGACAAATGCCGTCGGCACATTCCAGCGAACCTTGGGACTCGAAGTCGACACCCCCAGCTGGGCTACCACCATGACGTCTCTCTTCTCGCAGGCTCGGAACCGATAGAACAGGATGAACTACGGGGCAGGCGCCCAGCGGGATTGCGGAACGTCTCAGGCCTGGACTGGATGCGAATTCGCCCGGTCATAGGTCATGACCTGCAGCGACTCCCTATCAAAGTCTTGAGGCAATCGGGTGATCTCAATTTGATGGTGGTCCCCGTCGCGCAAGTCGACATAGTTGCTATCGAATATCACTCCAGGAGCCGGAGCCAAGACACGAGTGAAGTAGCTAAAGCCACTTGACACGAGATCCACTACCGCGCTCGTCGGGCCTGTTCGCTCTACGGCCACCCTCACCTTGGAGTGGTTGAGAGGCAGGTCTTTAAGAGGGGCGAAGAACTGGCGGTTCGAAGCAAGCAGGCCAGCCGCATCGGAAACCCAGGCGTACTGATCGGGCGATGGACGTTGAGAAAGGGTCCACACTGAGGCCGACGTAGCGCCCGGGCTGGCCACGAGGAGCTCCTCCTCATGGCTCACCTTCCCATCGAACGACGCAATCTGCACCGTGAGATAGAGATCAAACGACTCGGCCCCGGAGTTTGTGACCCAGAGCGATACGCCATCCGGAGTGGCCTCGAATGTCGCCACCACTGGTCGGTATGCCCGTTGCAGGTAGTAGTAGGACGCCTTGCCGATGGCGTCGTAGTCGATCATTGACCAGGTGATGCCGGGCCATACATCGTTGAACTGCCAGACGAGGGTGCCGCTGCAATGGGGCTGACGACGTCGGTAATGCTCCACTCCGAACTTCATACCTTCGGCCTGGCACGCCATGGAGTAGTCCACATATTGGTCGAAGGTGGTGGGCAATCCGGTCTCGAACTCCATCATGGCGAAGCCCTTGTCCTTGGGATTGTCCTTGTTGCGATGCACGAACACGTCGCTGCCGAGCTCCAAGGCACCATTCGTCGTCCAGCGTTCGAGGGTGGCCCGCTCGGGTGAGGCATGGATGCCGAACTCGCTGATGAACTTGCCGTGGTCATACCCATATCGGCTGAAGTGCACCGCTTGGCCCCGTGTATCGAATTTCTCTGGGCCGCCGGCTCCCATGTTGAGCCCGTGCCATACCTCCCAGGCATGGCGGTCACCGTCGAGCACCCCGTTGACACCTTCCTCCGTGCTCTCGCCGAACGGACTGCTTGGCCAGTAAATGGCTCCGGGGCTCTGCGTGGCAACGGCTGCAGGCAGGAGCTCGTGAAAATAGGACCAGCCCCAGTTCCCGGGTTCGAGATTGCCGGCGGCGTACTGATGAATGGCCTGAATCTCGTTGTTGCCGGCCCAGATCGCCAGAGCAGGACGATTGCGAAGTCGGCGAACCTGATACTCAGCCTCCAATGCAACCTCGGCGGTGAGCGCCTCGTCGTCACTCGGGTAGTCGTTGCACGCGAACATGAAGTCGAGCCACACCAACACGCCGAGCTCATCACATGCGTCCCAGAAGGCGTCCTGCTCGTAGTGCCCTCCACCCCAGATTCGCAGCATGTTCATGTTGCCCCGACGGGCCATGGCCACGAAGTCATGGCACTGATCAATGGTCACGGATCCAATCAAGAGAGACAGCGGCAGCCAGTTGGCACCGCGAGCAAAGATCGGGACGCCATTGAGAATGAAACGGAAGAGATTTCCACCCTCGTCATCAGGCGATCGATCAAGCTGAATCTCTCGCACACCCACCCGATCCGAGACGGAGTCGATCACTTCGCCTGCAGCGATCAACTCAATCTCGACCTGGTAGAGGGGTTGGCCGCCGAGATCATGGGTCCACCACAACTGGACGTCATTCAGTGAGACGTCGAACGTCACTTGTTCGGCCGCGACTTGTTCGACCTGCAGCACGATCCCTTCCGGGGACGTCACTGACAGCCGGACCAGGTCCGGGCTTCCCCCGAAAGAGTCAATCTCAACGATGGTGTGGAGCGTGGCCGTACCGGCCGCGACATTGAGACCGTCGGTACGAATATGACGGCCGGCGATGACGGCGATCCGGTCTCGCCACAGTTCGGCACCATCAAGTAGTCCGATGGACGGCATCCGCGGACCGAAGTCCCAACCCCATGAACACGCTGCCTTACGACGGAGGGTCCTCTTCAGTTCGGGGACTGGTACCGATTGGGCCGCCTCTGCGACTTGGGCCGGAGCGATCTCATTGCGCCGTTCGGCAAAGCCTTCGACTGCGGCTGCGGTCACCTCTGGCGCAGTCAGGTCGGCCAACGCTGGGGAGAACCGCAGCAATAGTTCGTTTTCACCCTGCACCAGTTTCGTAATGTCGAAGACTGCGGGTCGGTACTGATTGGCCTGCGATCCGAGCTCTTCCTGATTCAGCCAGACGGTGGCCACGGTATCGAGCCCATTGAGCACGAGGCGAAGGCGTTCATCCGATGCGAGATCCTCGGGGCCGGCGAAGTGGGTGCGATACCACCATGTCGTGTCTTCCACCCACCGAACAGCGCTCTCGTTTTCATTTATGTACGGGTGTTGAATAACGCCAGCCGCCATCAGGCTCTCGTGCACGCCGCCTGGTACGACTGCCGGCCACCACTCGGCATCGGCGTCGGGCTGTTGATGACCCGTGGTGCTCGTCAGCATGAACCCCGAGACCAGAGTCCGACTCATTGGTCACGACTCCACTTCACGTCACCGACATTTTCCATGTCACTCCCCCAAGCTTTTTAACTGTGCCAGAAACTAACATTTCGTTATTAACGAATGAGGTTCCAGACCACCTGGGGCCTCCACCTGGCTTTATTCGAACTCGCAAGATGCGCTCAGGTGGAAGTCGATGGAGTTCTCCCGAGTCGGCAATCTGTCGGTTCTCATTTGGGTTCTCATTTGGGTCCGGCGTTTCGCTTGTCTGGCGTCACTCTTCAACAATGGAGCGACGCGCCGTTGGGTGAACCCGGTCTTCTCCTTGTGCTCGTCGCCACGGTCTCGGCGCTGAGCAGACCTGACGTTGATCGGGTTGATGCGCCTTCGATTACATCCGGAATGTCGGCGATACCGTTGCCGGTATCCCGGCCACGTCGATTGGTCGCACGTTAGGCTCGTGCCACGTCGGTTTAGCGCTGCACTCTTACCGAATCATCCCAAGGATTCACAAAATAGGGAGGCGGAATGGTCAATCGCTCGCAAGCTCTGTCGTCTGACGAGGAGCGGCTCGCCTCGCTCGGCTACAAGCAGGAACTGAACCGCGGCTGGAGCGGGTTTTCCAACTTCGCAATCTCCCTCACCATCATCTGCATCCTCAGTGGTTGCTTCACCACCTACGGACAGGCATGGAACGACGGTGGCCCAATCGCCATCTCCATTGGCTGGCCGATAATCAGCCTCCTTGTTCTGCTGGTCGGACTATCGATGGCCGAGCTCGCCTCGAAGTACCCGACCGCGGGCGGCATTTACTACTGGGCCTACAGCCTTGGCGGCACTGGTTGGGCGTGGTTCACGGGTTGGTTCAACCTGCTCGGTCTTGTCGCCATTGTGGCCGCCGTCGATTATGGCTGCGCTTCGTTCCTGAACTCGGTCCTTGGTCTGTACAAGGTCAACTTCATTCTGAACTTCACCACCACAAACGGATCGACGGTACTGCACAACACGTTTGCCCTCTTCTTCATCATCCTGGCCATACACAGCCTTATCAACGTCTTCTCCTCACACCTGGTGTCGCTGCTCAACCGGATTTCGGCCTGGTGGATGCTCGGCGGGGTGGTGGTGATTGTGGGCGTGCTTATCTTCGGTCCATCGACGCACCAGAGCATCTCCTGGGTGTTCACCCATCGGCAGAACAACAGTGGGTTCTCAGGGCACTTCTACTGGTTCTTTGTACTTCCGCTCGGCTTCCTACTCACGATGTACACATTCACCGGCTATGACGCTTCTGCTCACCTCTCCGAGGAGACACATAACGCCGAGCGAGCCGCCCCGAAGGGACTGTGGACAGCGATCGCCTACTCGGCCGTCGGAGGCTGGATACTGCTACTCGCCATCACGTTCGCAGCGACGCATGTTGCCGCCATCACCGCCGGCGGCGGCGGCGCCATTCCGGTCATCGTGACGGCGCTCAGTTCCGGCCTGGCCAAACTGGTCCTCGACATCTCCGTGATCGGCCAGCTCTTCTGCGGAATGGGTTGCGTTGCCGCTGCCTCGCGAATGGTGTTCGCATTTTCGAGAGATGGTGCTGTGCCGGGCCACTCCTTGTGGCGGCGCCTGAATCGGCACCAGACGCCAACCTGGGCAGTTCTCTTCGTGGTGGTTCTCGCCCTGGTGATCACCATCCCGGCGTTGTTCGGCAACAAAGTCGGATTCCCGGTGGCTTTCTACGCTGTGACATCGATCACGACCATCGGGTTGTATATCGCCTACATCCTGCCCGTCTTCCTTCGCTGGCGGATGGGAAGCAAGTTCGAGACAGGGGTCTGGAGCCTCGGCAAGCATTACAAGTGGATCAACGCCATTGCCATCGTCTGGGTCATCATCTGCGTGGTCATCTTCTGCTTGCCCACATCACCTGAGGCTGTGCCCTGGAACAGCGCCTTCACTTGGAGCGACTTCAACTACGCGCCGGTCGTCACCATCGCGTTGGTACTCGGCGTCTGGATCGCCTGGATGGCCGGAGCAAAGCACAGCTTCAAGGGCCCGGTGAGGACAGTGGACGATCCCTCCATCGGCACGTCAAACGATCCGGCACTGACACCTCAAGCCCGAGTCTGAATCGTCCCGAGAATGATGGGGCGCCAGTCACGTTGTCCACGAATTGGGGTCTACGACACTGAGCGCGCTCGGAGGGATTCGAACCCCCAACCTTCTGATCCGTAGGGGGATTTCGACCGTCCAGCGAGTGTGTCCAAATCTATTAGGCCAGCTCAGGAAGGGTGCCCAATCCAGCCAGTTCCCCCGAATCGACCCTCGTCCAGCGATTTGAGTAGCAAAGCAGTAGCAAGAATTTCGGGATGAACCCGAATCATTTGGACTTCGAATTCGGGTTATTGCCCCTCCGAACTCCAATCACGTGCAGTCCGAGTGCCATTTGCAGTCTGACTCGAATCAGAAGCCGGTTTAGCTATTGCTACTGAATTCAACTCTTGCTACTGGGTTGCTACTGAACTCAACCTCCGCAGCATCTGCAATAAATAGTAACAACCCAGGAGCAACCCCGCAGTGGAAACCGATCGATGACAAGGCCGGAAGTAAGTTTGAAGCGGACTAACGCGCAGCGATTCGGCCAACGTGTACCCCGGCTTCACGACTCCGCCCGTCGCGTACTGGCGAGTGACCTATGGCAAGCAGCTGCAGGCGACACATTTCACCGATCCGACCAGCTGGACCGAGCGCCGGCGCGGTCGGGCGGTGGTGAAGGTGCTGAGCACGCGACATCCATCCGGAGGGAATGACAGGGCTAATTCGGTCCGACGGGTGTTAGCTATCACACATGGTGACTGACAGATGGCCGGTACTCCGACCTACTAGCCCTTCATGATCTTTCCCGTTGCAGTCGACGATGCGTACATCGCCGTTCCGGCAAAGACTGCGCTGTAGGTCGATGTGGTTTTCGCCCCCATACAACTTGCGAGGCCCTTTTTGTTCGTGACGCCCGAGCACAAGAACGTGCCCGAGGAAGTCGTGAAGTTAACGGTCATGGCACTCAGGTACGTCGGGAAGATGGCACTCAGGTACGTCGGGACTGCCGTTAGCGTTGCCGAATAGCGAATTTTGCTCAGTAGAGGGCTTGCCGAGACCGTCATCGCCACCAATGAGGTTGGGACCTTCGCGACCGCAAAAACTTGTGCGGCAGTCTGGGCTGGACCATACGTGCCATTCCCCGACTGATCGGCGTCGACCGTGCAGGTGCCCGCCCCAACCAGACTTACCGTGGCGTCTGAGATGGTGCAGACCAGCGGCGAAGTTATCGAAAAGACAACCGACAGACCGGAGGTCGATTTGGCAGTGAGCGAGTACGTCTGGCCAATGAGCGCCCTGAACGGTGGCGTCGAATGGAACGTAATCGATTGGGATTTCAGAATTGGCGTCGTATTGTCACTTACATCCGTCGTACTCCCAACGCCATTCGTTGCTTTCACGCTGCAATGGATGAGGTCGCCAACCTGACCAGTCCCAGGCGTGTACGTGGCAGTGGTTCCGTAGGTCTGCAAGACGGTCGTTCCGCTAAGGAACTCATAGGTATAGGTAGGACCGCCCGCCCATGTGCCGGGAATACACGTCAGCTTGAAGCCAACTGTGGGTGTCCCCGTGATCGTGGGGGCAATCGAGTTTGTCGGGGAAAAGGTGATGGTGTTGCCACTTGGCACAGAACCGCTTGGACCACCAAAATCGGTTGCCACAACAGAACATCCGATCCCGGTTCCGGAAAGGTCGCTCGATTGCACAGTGTACGTATTCAGTGTCCCGTCTTGAACCTCATTGCCACTGCTGGAGAACGTGTAGTCATAACTGGTAGGCGACGGAGCCCACGTACCATTGCTGCAAGTGAGCGTCTGGCCCACCGCTGGCGTCCCAGAGATGGCTGGCGCCAACGAATTCGAAGGCGCCGGGAATGGCAACAAAGTCAGGGTCCTTGAGCTCGTCGCGGACAAACTGGGCCCCGCTCCATCGGTAGCGATTTCTTTGCAAGTGATTGTGTCACCAGTAAAGTCGGCAAGCACGAGCTTGTGTGTACTCGCACTGCTTGCCGCCTGAATCACCGTTGTGCCGTTGTCGAACTCGTAGGTTTCCGAAGTTGGTGTCGGAAAGAAGATGCCTGGCTGGCAGCTCACCGTGTCGCCGACGGCGGCATCATATGATTCAACCAATTTCTCGTTCACGATCGCAGGCCCGTTCAAAACGACAGGAACGATCGGCGTGAGCGTAAACGAGTTGCTGACGGCCGCGTTAGCGCTTTCTCCTCCATAGTTGTAGCCATCAACCTCACAGAAAAAATTGTCACCATAGGCGTAGTCGTCCAAAGACACTGTGTAGGTATTTCCACTTTGGTCCTGCAGATCGGTCGTTCCATTGAAGAAGGTGTAATCAAATCCGAGCGAAGGTGGGAGCCAATCACCCGATTTTGAAGTGCACGTCAATGTGTCACCAGCGGAGGCGACACCGGGAGTCGAACCTGAACCCGTCAGGACGGGGGCAGTCTCGTTTACCGGGGCAGATTCGGTGATCCCTATGGAGTTGGAACTGCCCACTATGGAGCTTGAGCCAGCGCTGTTCGTGGCAACGACCTCGCAGCTCACAGCCCCGGTGACGTCGGAACTTGTGGAGGTGTATGTGGCAGTCGACGATGCGGCTTGATCAACGGCCACCCTCGGCAGGTAGGGAAAGGTCACAGTAAGGTTGAACTCATAGGTATACGTGAGAGTTGGAATGGTTGGGCTCCATGTGCCTGGATGACACGTCAGCACAGCGCCATAGCCCTCGCTTGAAGCACTGTCAGCGTCCGTAATCGTCGGTGCTGTCGAATTCGTTGGCTTTGCTGATGGAGGGACCGTCAATGTGACCGAATTCGAACTGACGGCCGGATCGCTTGTTCCCCCGTCGCCGGTGTCGGTCACCTGACATGTAATCGGATTGCCCGCGTCCGTTAAAGCCGAGCTATATGTGTCAGTGGCGTTTGCTGTTGGCGCAACAGTCCAAGTTTGAAGTTGGGTCGTACCGCTGTCGAACTCGTAGGTGTAGGCACCTCCATCGTTGGTCCAGGTCCCGGCGTGACAAGTCAATGTTGCTTGGCCCGCCACACTGGAGTTAGTTCCAACGGTGATCGTCGGATCGGTTGAAATTGTCGGAACGGCAAGCGTGGCGTCGATGATGATCTCGGGAGTGGCCGATATTCCGGCTTCGCTTTCGGAGACGCCGGTTGCCCCGCTCTCGACATAACTCAGTCCAGCGCCACCACCACCGCCACCAGATGCCGAAAAGCCGCCCCCGCCAACAGTCTCGGTTGCGCGATCCCCACAGTTTGCTGATCCACCGCCACCGCCACCGATCCAACCGCCGCCGCCGCCGCCGCCGTCAGACCCAAAATAGTCACCTCCGTCGTATCCCGATCCGCCCTGGAAGGGCGCACCCGCGACCGGCGCAGACCCTGTCGCGTCGTCATCACGGCAGTCAGACGTGAAGAGCCCTGCTGCACCGACTCCTGGACTCGTTGCATCTGCCAGACCAGCGTTGCCACCCACGCCCCCCTGCGCCGATCCTGAACCTTCTGCCCCAGCTCCGCCAGTGCCCGCGGCATCGCCGGCACTTGTCACGCCCGCATTGCCCCCGGTTCCGCCGCTTCCCAAACTGCCCTCGCGGTCATAACCGTTTGAGCCACCGCCCCCACCCCCACCGGCCACAACCAGACGGGGGTCTTGCGAGGGATTTGCCGTCAACTGGCAATTAGAAGTGTCGACACCGTATTGGCAGTAGGAGATGTCGGATTCGCCACCGCCAGCGCCAGCGGCGTAGCCGCCCCCGTAGCCATTCCCATTCCCGTTGCCTCCATTGGATCCAACGTTCAATTGCAGAATCAGGACGCCGTCGACGGCTTTAGTGAAATCAGGCACGATTGTGGCAACTACTTTGGCGCCGGAACCACCAGCGGCGGGTGGGAAGTTCGCTACATCTCCTCCCGCAGCACCAATCACTGTGACGGTGAGAGATGTGGTTGCCGGATCTACTGTGTAGGTCTCTTGAAAGACCGAACTTGTGTCCGTACAAGATGGCAATCCCGATGAGAAGCAGTCTTGGCTGTCATCGACAGAATGCGCCACTTCCGAATGAGTAGTGGTGGAGTGCGCATCAGCGGGAGGTGGGACAGCTCCTCCCGCTTGGGCTCCGAATCCTCCTGACAAGGCAGCGAATCCGACCATCGTGGTCGGCAACAACAACGCGAGAATCACCTTATGCAGGCGCGCGCGCCCGGAAGTCAATCGAAGTGCCATTTCAGTCCGCCTCTCGCCAAGTCTCGACGAGGAATGATAAGTACCGAACTTCCAAATGACTATGGGTCGAAGCAGATTTGGACAACCTCAATCACGGTTCGCACCAAAGTTCCACTACGAGCAGGGGCTACGCCTTTTCGTACTGATCGACTGATCAGTTGTGTGAAGCCACATGCTTCGATGTACCGAGACCGCGGTGCGCCTCGTCGTCAGGCTGAAGCCGTTTCGTGAACCATGCGCATGGCCCAGCGTGCCGCGGATTCAGCCCCAAGACCAGGCCGACGGAGAACGCACTGCATTGCAACAGTGATCATGATTTGCGCGATATCTCGATAATCGCTCTCCGATGAGGTGGCATTCGCTCTCGGTAGCGACTTCAGGAATGCCGCCAAGGGGTCGACAATTGTTGCCCCGATGATTCCAGACTCATCAGAGGCAAACTCCGCGAGAAACACCTTGGCCAACTCCGGATGGCTGGCTGCCAGATCGGCAACGCTGATTAGGCGATCGACGACCGCATTTTCAGGGTCGAAATAGCCCTTTCGTGCCTCGAGGTGCAATTCAGCCAGGTGATCCAAGAGCGCGACCGCCAATCCGCTCTTTGATCCAAAGAGATTGAAGAAAGTGCTCGTACTCACCCCGGCTCGCTTGGCTAGCTGTTCCACAGAGGTTGCAGTGAACCCAAATTCGGAAAAGAGTTCGGCCGCCGCACTCAACAGATGTTCCTTGTTACCAACCTGGGTTGGCGACGCCGGCCTATCGGACGACATCGTGTCGCGCGGGTAGTAGTTCATCTCTGCCAATCGGTCGCTCATGTTCCGATGGTCGCCTTTGAGTCGCACGCCGACGAGAACGGTGCCGGTGACAGCGATAGCGAACCGTTCAATTGAGAAGAGTTCGGGGTCAAGGATGTGACGGGTGTATGCGCCGTGAGCCAACGCGTTTCCCACGGCAATCAGGGCGGGAAGGTCGAACGGTGGGCGAGGTTCGCGGCCCCAGCTTCCCAACATATGGGAGGCGCCCGTCTCAATTAACGCATCAACCCCGTCCAGGTAGTCGCGGTAGTAGCTGTCTACGCTCTGCCCACCGAGCGACCAAAGTCCGTGCTTCAGCCGATACTCCGGATCACTCAGATTGTGTGTCAGTGCGTTTCGATAGGTCACTAGGAGTGATGAAACAGGGAGATCGTCGGCGGCGACGGTCTCGAGGTCCCTGCTCACATTTTCCCCTCTGGGAAGGCGGCTGGTCGAGTAGATCGCTTTCATCAGCTCGTCCGTGTACTGGTCCACCGACCCAAAGTGGTGAAAGAACGAGGCTGAACTCACGCCGGCACGACTGGCAATGTCTCGAGTGCCAACTGCGGACACGATGTCGGTTGCGGAGAGCTGGCAGAGCAGGTCGATGCCTGCCTCGATCAATCGAATACGCGTCTCGGCAGCTCCGGCCCGGCTCATAGTCATTTCCTATACCCTGATCAGGCGGTTCAAACGGATCGGGTTGCGCTTTCGCAGGTTTGAGGACTGCCAGATCTGAACGCTGTTCTACGCCTGCAGGCCGGTCCGAAGGCCTCGGACCCGGTATTCGACCGATGTGGTGGACCCTGCCAGATTCCGAAGGTTCAGGGAAGCGGCACGGAGTCAAGAGGTACGTATTTGTCGCCCAGCTACCGGAGCCAGGGTCGCCGAGCTACCGAGACTTCACATGAAGTGCACTGAATTGTGAGAGCGGGCGACGAGAATCGAACTCGCGTTCTCAGCTTGGGAACGCCCCTGATAGCCGCCTAACTGGACTTTTAGCCTTGGTGATCGCTTCGTGGGAACACCGTGGGAACAACTCCGAACCTGACCAACGTCTGGCAGCTACCGGGCTGGGTCGGACTGGTCCGTCCGATCCACACCAGCGAAGGCCACGCATCTGACCTAGTCGAGCCCCCAACGGGCCTTTGAATCGGCCTGGGTTTCCTGGAGGCTCTGATGTGGCCTGGGTTTCTTGGAGTTGGTTTGCTTGAATTGTCATGCTCATGACCCGAAGGAGCGGTCAGCATGCCAAAGCACTACAGCCCCGAGTTCCGACGCAAGGTGCTCGACCTCGTCAAGGCCGGGAGATCGGTCGCTGAGGTCGCTTCAGACCTCGGAGTCACGGCAGCGTCGATCTACACCTGGCGCAATCAGGAACTAATCGACACCGGGCAGAAGCCGGGCCTCTCGAGCACTGACAACGCAGAGCTGGCGGCCGCTCGCCGTCGGATTGCCCAGCTTGAGACCGAGCTGGCTGTGACCAAGCGGGCCAATGAGCTGTTGAAGGAGGCGGTGCCCCCAAAAGGCGTTATTCGGCCATCGCGTTGATGGCCAGCGAGGGCCGGCCCATCCAGGTGGCTTGCCGGGTCCTCGAAGTTCCTGAATCCTCCTACTTCGCCTGGAGCAAGAGGGCACCGTCAGCCCGGTCCATTCGCCACGCCTGGCTCACCGATGTCATCACCCAGGTCCACGCTGAGTCGAGGGGCACCTATGGACATCGCCGGGTCCATGCCGAGCTCACATTGGGCCTGGGCATCAGTGTGGGACACACCGCCGTCCAGCTGCTCATGCATCGAGCGGGCATCAAGGGGATCGTCGGCAATCCACGGCGCAAACACATCCACCAGATTCCAACCGCCACCGACCTTGTCGACCGTCAGTTCGCTCGGGCGGCACCAAACCAGCTTTGGGTCACCGACATCACTGAGCATCGGACACGAGAGGGAAAGATCTACTGCGCGGTCGTTCTCGACACGTACTCCCGTCGCGTTGTTGGGTGGTCTATTGACTCCTCACCTAACTCCGCGCTGGTGACCAACGCATTAGGCATGGCCATTTCGAACCGCAATCCTTCGGCAGGCGGCATCATTCATTCGGACCACGGGGCTCAATTCACATCGTGGGCGTTCACACGGAGAGCGAAGGAGTCCGGTTTGCTTCCTTCCATGGGGTCGATCGGTGATTGTTATGACAACGCGATGATCGAGAGCTTCTGGGGTCGCATGCAGGTCGAGCTCTTGAACCGCAAGAGATGGCTGACTCGTATCGAGCTGGCAAACGCCATCTTCGAATACCTCGAGATCTTCCACAACCGTCAACGACGTCACAGCTCGATCGGAATGCTCACCCCAATCGAATATGAGATGCTCGATCTATCCCAACAACCAGTGGCATGAATTCCAGCAAGCTGGCTCTACAAAACCCAGGCCACATCAATCACTCCATCAAACCCAGGCCGGTTCAATGTGTGCCATCTTCGTGAGCCGTATGAAGTTGATGTCATAAGTGCGATCGTGCCTCATGTTTTGTCGAACGGCACTTCAGCAGTGTTACCTGGGCACTCCCGACAGCCGATCGGGAGAATCAGAGAACCCGCAAGCAGCGTGCCGCGCGATCAACGACTAGGTCGACCATTCTGTTGGGCAGAGGTCGATCGAGCTCCGCGATGTCGGGTTGGCTGGCAGCCGAAGCGAAGGCACCTGGGGCCGCCGATGCCAGCTCGCGAACGCGAGCGACAAGTTCATCGGCATCGACCCCAAGCTCTTTCGCCGCCGCCGGCCACGCATTGCGTTGTGGATAGACGTGATAGTCACCGCCGACCTTCATAGCCAGACGGAGCTTGCGCTCATGAGTGTCATACGGCAGAGCCGAAGCAACATCGTAGACTGGCGCCAGCCGAACCTGGTTATCCGCTAGGAGAAGTGAATAGTTCTTGGCGTGGGCATCGGTGCCGGCGATGAGCCAGTTCCAGATCAGCGCGTCAGCGAAGCGCCACACGGCAGAGTCGGCGATCCGGGGTGGCAATGCCCGACGCAAAAGTCCCGCTACGTCGCCAGGTCCCGGTCCACCCTCGTTTTGGTACTTCTTCGACGGCGATATCCCCAAGGCCTGGCACATGTCTTCCTGATGCACTCGAACGATCTCGTTGTCACGAATGACACGGTCGTAGCGTTCCACTACGACCGCACTCTCCCCTGCGAAACGGGCAATCCGTGTCCTGACGGCGAGCAGGCCGGCGCGACGTGCGGCGTCAAGGCAGAGATGCTCGTTTAGATCGTGATCATCGAGTCCGGCAACGGCCGGCTTGAGGATGTGGGTGGTGGGGGTGGATCCGGAAGGGACCCCCCACCGTCCGTCTTTGAAGAGCAGGGCGGTCTTCGCCTGGGCGCCGGCAAGGCTGAACTGACCGGTAAAGGATCGGCCGAGCCAGGCTGTGGAGTCCTCGCGGAGGTCGCGGAGGCGCTCGGCGACCCCGTCTTCGGTGAGCCAGGTGACGTCACCAGACCGACCCACAATCTGGTCGACCTGATCCGGACGCGCAAAGCGGACAGCTCCGGCGCAGTCCTCCCCGATGGGCGTAGCCAGGAGAGAGAAGGGGGATGACGGTGACACCTGGAACTGGCGGGCCCACCGTGCGAGAACCGCTTGGTTGTCGGGGAGGAGGCCCCAAAGCCAGGGGGTGATGATCTGATCGGGATGGGACGGGACCTGGGTCGGCATCGACAGAGAAAGCGGCGTCGCTTCGGGCCGCTGCCGATAGGCATCGTGATAGTCGAACCGCAGTCGACCTTGCGCGAGGCGCGTGACTGTCCCGGCGAAGGTGTCATCGAGAACGACGATGAGAGAGTCCGTCATCGGCTTCGGTACTCGTCGAGCAGGGCGTCGAGGTCGATGGACGTGGTCTTGGGGCTGTCTCCGCCGCCGTCGCTTTCGTCCAGGTCGAGACTGAGGCCAAGGGCGTCGAGGAGACGGAGGACCAACCCGAATTCGGCTGTCGGTCTCCCCGCCTCCACCTTGCTCAACCAAGGACGGGAGACACCGGCCCGCGTGGCCATATCAGCCTGGCTCAGGCCAAGGCCGATTCTGCGGCCACGGACGGCGGCAGCCAGGTCTCCTGCGGAGTTGATCTTCATGACACCTTGTAAACGCTCATTTACATCCACCTCATGTAGCCGTACAGTTACAAGAGTATCATGTAGCCGTGCGATTACAATAACCAAATGTAACCGAACGGCTACCGACCCTTCTCCTTCGCATCGGCGAGAACAACTCCGAGAGCATCGGCAGCATCTCGATCCGAGTCCTGGACAAAGTGGGCGTAGACACCGAGAGTGGTTGAGGCGTTCGCGTGGCCAAGGCGTCCCCTGACTGTTCGGATCGGAACGCCGGCGGCGAGCAGGCGAGTGGCTGAAAAATGCCTGAGGTCATGGAGCCTGACGTACTTGAGACCCACCTTGTTGCGAAGCCGAATGAAGTCCTTGGTGACGTCGTTCGGAACCCATGGCCGGAGACCATCGACGTCTCTGGAAAATACATACCCCGAAGGGATCAAGGATGTCTGGGCCCGCTTTGCTCGGGTCTCACATCGCTTCAAATGTTCCTTCAGGAGATCAATCGTTGCTTGATCCAAGGCGACCCGGCGCACTGTCCGCGTCTTGGTGTCCTTCTCGACCACGACGCTGTGCGCCGCCTCGACCACCGAGCGAGAAATGACCAACGAGCGTGCCTTGAGGTCGATGACATCCCAATGGAGGCTACAAAGTTCACCCCGGCGCGCACCAGTCGTGGCCGCAAGGTGGAGGAAGCAGGCAAACTCCGGATTGTCCTTCTTGGCTGCCCCAATGAGTTTCACAACGCCGTCGGGGTCAGGCGGCTCAATCTCAGTTCTCTGCACCCGGGGAGGAGAGGCCAACCCTGCGGGATTGGTGGCGATCCAGCCCCATCGAACTCCCTGCTGCAGCCCACGTCGCAGAATTGCGTGAACTTGACGCACCGTGGCCGCCGAGAGCGGCTTGCCATCTTGTCCACCTTCATTGCGCAACTTCCCGTAGAAGCGATCGAGCTGTGCGGTCTTCAGCTTGCCGAGCGGGACGGATTCGAGGGTCGGAAGGATGTACGTCTTGATAATCCAGTCCTAGCCCCTGACCGTGGTCGGAGAAAGTTCAAGAGAAGCCAGTTCGAACCACTGGCTGATGAGATCGCCAACCGTGGTGTCCTGAGCACCGTGGACCCCTCCTGACACTTCGGTCACGAATCGGGCCAAGGCCTCTTCTGTCTCGCGTTTGCCACATTGGAGTGTCCGTGTCAGGTACTTGGGGCGCTTGGTCATCGGGTCCACTCCGACGTAGGCGCGAAGTTCCCAACTCTTGCCTCGCTGGCGCAGGTGACCCCTCATGGCGACTCCCGGTGAATTTGCTCCTGCTCAGGCACGAGCACCTTCTGGTCAAATAGTAGAAACCAGTAGCACGGGGGTAGCGGCGATTCGCACTGCTCGGGGTTTTAGGTCTCTGACCTGGACTTATTCGGACCATCGGATTCTGGTGGGGTCTGCCTGCTCACTGGACGACGATCGAGCCCAGCACCCGCCAGTTCGGCTTGCCGGCGTAGAGCAGGGCTCTGATGCGATAGTTCTCGAAGTTGCGGAACCCGAAGCCGATCCGTTTGATGCGCTTGATGAGGTTGTTGAGCGCTTCGGTGGGGCCGTTGGAGACCCGGGCCAGATGGAAGTTGACGATCTTGGCGAACCAGTGCTTGATGGTGCGGCCGAGTCGTCGGATCTCAGGGGGCATGGCCTTCTTGGTGCAGTGTTCTTGGAGGTCGACCAGCATGGCTTCGGCCTCGTTGGGATCGATGCAGCGATAGAAGTCGCGTAGGCGTTCTTTGACCCGGTAGGCAATGGCCACTTCTGCTCCGGGGTCGCCCAGTTCGAGGAGCGAGGCCAGTCGCTCTGAGGCCTCCTCGCTTAGTTTCTCCTCGCCGGCCAGCAGCAACCGGCGGGCCCGATAGAGCGGGTCGTCACGACGGCCTCGATGACCGAGTTGTTCGACTTGGACCCGCCGGCGGATGGCATCGAGGGCCCGGTTGGCGAGCGCAACGACGTGGAAGGGGTCGACCACCTGGTGAGCTTCCGGCAATACGACGCTGTAGACGGCGGCATAGGTGTGCGACATGTCGAGTGCGCCGTATTCGATGCGCTCCTTCCAGCTCTTGGGCTGTTTGTCCAGCCATGCGGCCACTTCGACGTAGTCGCGGCTGGGCAAGATGTCGAGGATCTGGTGATGCTCCACGTCGGCCACCGTGGTGGCGTATTCGGTGTGATGTCCGGCCGGGCGCACGAACGAGGTCTCGTCGAGGCCGATGGCCGAGGTCTTGTTCAAGCGCTTGCGATCGGCCTCTATGAGAGCCAGGCCGTAGGTGGTCACGGCGTCATTGACCGTGTGCCAGTCACAGTCGAGCTCGGCGGCTACCTCTTTGACTGTCCGCCCATGGCCGATCTGGCGAGTCGCCCATTTGGCCGCCCGGGTCGTCAACAAGCAGTTCTTGGCCGCGATGCGGTGGTCAAAGAGCACCCAGGTGCCCTTGGGGCATCGGTCGTTCACGCACCGCATCCGATGCTTCTTCCAGCACAGGCGCATGGGAGAGCCGTAGACGGGCAAGTCGATGTAGCGCACCAGCGGACGGTCCTTGACCCTGGCTCCCTCCCCACACAGCGGGCAGGACACGTCGCCGAGCACCCCTTCGATGGCCAGTTCAACATCGGGTCCCCGGCGTTCGAGGTGCAGCACGATGACGTCTTTGAGGCCGACGAGCGCGGCCAGGATCTGGGTAGGGTCAGTGATGACGTAGGTGCTTCTTGGTTTTTGGCTCACACCTCAAGCTTGAAGCACCTTCGTCGCGTCTGAGGTGATCCTCATGGGCGCGCGCCCCACCAGAATCCGATGAGCCACTTATTCTGCGCGCTCGGAGGGATTCGAACCCCCAACCTTCTGATCCGTAGTCAGATGCTCTAGTCCGTTGAGCTACGAGCGCTGGTTGCGAAGAGTCAGTGTACTGGAGTCCTACCGGTCCTCTTGAGCGAGCGGTTGGAGCAGGTCAGACCAGAATCGGCAGCTTGGTGTAGCCCCGAACGGTGCTGGTGTGGAGAGGCACTGCGGCTTCCGTGTCGACCGTCCACTCGGGAAAGCGCTTGAGTGTCTCCTCTAGTGCGATGCGGCCTTCCAGACGGGCCAGCGCTGCCCCCAAGCAAAAGTGCACCCCGTAGCCGAAGGACACGTGGTGGTCCATGGCCCGGTGGATTTCGAAGCGGTCCGGATCGGGAAAAGCTCGTTCATCCCGGCCGGCGGCCCCGGTGATGAGTAGCACCTTGGAGTTCTTTGGAATGACCGCACCGTGTAACTCCACGTCCTCGGTTGTCCAGCGTCCCTGTACGGGAGAGGGTGCCTCGTACCGCAGGAGCTCCTCAACGGTGTTGGGGATCAGCTCCTTATTCTTCACCAACTCCGCTCGTTGCTCCGGATGAGCCGCCAACACCACGCCGGCCCAGCCGATGAGACGAGCCACGGTCTCGGTTCCGGCGCTGGCAATGAGGATGGAGAACATGGTCGATTCTTCCAGCGTGAGGCGCCGGGGCTGACCGTCGTCATCGATGATCTCGCCGTTGAGGAGGTCGGTGAACATGTCGTCTCGAGGTTGACGCTGGCGTTCTGCCAACTGCTCAGTGACGTAGGTGAACAACTGCTGCATAAAGGCAGTGGCGACGTCGTTCACCATGCCCGTTTCGGGGTGGAGATGAAACGTTCCGTCAATGAGTTCTCGCATCTCCTCTCGGTGGCCGGACGCCACACCGAGCAGAGCGGCAATGACGGTGGCCGGGACGCGTGCACCGAAGTCCTGTACGTAGTCGAAACCTGAAGAACCTGACTGAGCATCGAGCAGTTCGGCGCACAGGGCGCGGATGTCCTCTTCGAGGACGGCAATGCGGCGAGGAGTGAAGGCCTTTGACACCAGCCGCCGCAATTTGGTGTGATCCGGTGGGTCCATGAAGATCATGAGTTCGCCCCCAATGCGATCCGGCGTCATCAACTCCAAGACGGTGCCGTGGGCCGAGCTGTAGGTCGATGGGTTGCGATGCGCTGCATCCACGTCGGCAAATCGGCTCAGGGCATAGAAGTTGTGCTCGGCGTTGTAATACACCGGCACTTCATCGCGCAGACGACGCCAAATGGCGTGGGGATCGCCCTTGTACTTCTCATTGAGCGGATCCCACATCGGTGGCGTGGTCATGCGAAGGCGGGTAGCCACGGTGCCATTGCGGCCAAGAGCTCGTCGGTCATGGCCACGACCTGCTCGTAGGGAAGTCGCCCGACCATTTGGTCGGACAGCATCGCTGCGAGCACCGTGGTCCGGTTGCCAGTTAACGCTGCCTCCACCGTTAGTTCCTGCGACACGTTGATGCGTCGAAGGTACTCCCCCATCACCGACGGCACTGTGACGACGTCACGCGGATGCACACCGTCCTTATCGGCGATCCCGATGCATTCGGTGATGGCGCCTTCAGGCAAGTTGGTGGTCTGGCCGGTGTTGGGCAAGTTCATGGGGAGCCAACGCTCTTTGCCGGTGACCACGGCATTAATCAGGTCGGCCACTAGCTCTCCCGACCCCCAGGGTGGGATCTCCTCCTGTCCGAGGAGCCAGCCCACAGACGCGTCGTCGTCAGCCTTGTCGGCCGTGTGTCCTTCAATGCCGTAGTGGTGGACACCCCAGTCACGTCCATAGTCGGACTCCTGGGTCACGAATCCAGGGAAAAACTCCACGACATGCGTGTCCGAGGAGCCCGGCATCACACCGAAACGCCGAAAGAGATCGAACTTCACCTTGTTGTTGGCCACGACGTCTGACTTGGTCCACGCCTCCCCCGGTGAGTACTTGTGCCAGTGCGTGCCGTCGGGAGGGGGCATCCATAGAGGCCCATTCGCTCGATCCCCGGGGTTGTCCAAGAAGTCATTGAGCAGGGTGGCGCCGTCATCACTGCCGATCTGAAAGCTGGTGATGAGGGGCAGGTGGTTCACCCCGCCGACGGTGGGGTTCACCTCGTGCATGCCGCAGTCGAAGATGAGGCTCATGGCGAATTGAAAGCCGACCAGCTCATTGCACAGACCGACGGTGGTGACGTTGGTTTCTTTGGCGACGGCGCGACACAGTGCGGTCAACGGGTTGGACACGTTCATGAAGATGGCATTCGGTGCGTGCTGCTCAATGGAGCGGGCAATGTCGAGAAGCACCGGGATGCTTCGGAGTGCTCGGAAAATGCCTCCGGGGCCGACGCTGTCGCCGACAGGCTGCCGGATGCCGTACCGGTAAGGAATTTCAATGTCGTGCCGCATTGAGGCGAATCCACCGACAGACAGGGCGGAGATCACGAACTCGGCACCACTGAGTGCTTCGGCTAAATCAGTGGTGGCAGTAGCGGTCAGTCCGATATTCCGGCTCTTGGCTACATGCGCCGCCAGATCGAGCATGGGCGGCAAGCTGTCGGCGTTGATGTCGTGCAACCTCAGGTCCACATCCGACAGTGCCGGCGTGTTGGCGAAGTCGACCAGCAGCGTCGGCGTCCAGTGGGTACTGCCGCCGCCGACAATGGTGACGGTGGTCACGGGCGTGCCTCACACTCCAATGTGCTCGTTCTCCCACAGCTTGATACCGCCCAGAATCCCGGCTGAGTTATCCACCACGGTGACGCGTTCGAGGACTTTTCCCAAGTCCTTGCGATCGATTCGGCGCGCGTTGCCGCCCCCAATAAAGAGGTGGTCGAAGAAGAACAGGGCATCCATGCCTTCAATGGCCTGTCGCACCCGATCGTTCCAATGGTCGTCGCCCACCTTCTTGCGAGCCGCCTCACCCAACTGATCGTTGTACGTCTCGTCCTTACGAAATGGTTGGTGGGCCAGTTCAAGATGCGGAAGAAGCTTCCCGTCCATGAAGACGGCCGTGCCGAATCCCGTCCCCAACGTGATGACCAGTTCAAGGCCTTTGCCCCGCACCACGGCCGCACCCTGCACGTCGGCATCGTTAGCCACCTTGGTGGGCTTGCTCAGCGATTCCTGGAGTGCGGAAGCCAGGTCGAAGTTGGACCAGGCCTCGAACAGCTTGTCATCGACCGGCGATCCCGGTCCCTTCTTCAGTACGAAATGCGGCGCACTGAGTACGCGTCCAGCGCGCACCATCCCTGGGAAACCGCAGGCGACGCGATCGGCCTCTGGCAACGGTTTCACCAACTTGGTCAGCGCGGCGACCAGTCCATCTTCGCCGTCGGGCGGCATCGGATACTTCGTTGCCACCTTGACTCTGTCGGCCATCATGTCACCCGTCTTGGAGAGCACTGAGGCCTTGAGGCCGGTGCCTCCAACGTCGATGGCCAGTGTGAAGGGGTGTTCCTGATCAGCTGCGGTGGTGTGCACTGCTCGCACTGTACCCAAGTGCCCTCACGGTCGTTCAGGCGGGAACGGCGACTCAGCCCAGTAAGTCCTTGATCGCCCCTCGCACCATCTGACTGAGCAGGGGCGTCGGCACGTCGTCAAACGCCTCACCACCGAAAAAGATGCCCGACATGACCGCACCGAAGGAGATCGCCATGCGGACTCGGTCGGCCACATCGACCCGTTCATCCGACAACATGGATCTGAACTTTTCCTGCAGATCGACGTGCTGGGCATCGTGATCCTCGCGGTGCAGGACTTCAAACGCTGCCTGGTTGCGCTCATGCAGAAGGAGGATTTTGCGGTTGTCGATCATCTGGTCGACGAATCGGTCCAGCAGCTCGCCCCATACCTTCAAGGTGGGGGCCACGCCATCGAGTTCCGCCAGGGCATCGAGTCCGATCTCATGCAGGCGCATGTGCAGCGCCATGAGGATGTCCTCTTTATTGGCGAAGTGGTAATACAGCGCGGCCTTGGTGAATCCCAACTGCTCGGCGATCTCTCGCAATGACGTTTTGTCATAGCCCTTTTCAATGAAGAGCTCGAGCGCCACATCGAGGATGCGCTCCCTGGTGCTCTTGACTTCCGCCGAAGGCGTCCCGTCCTCTTTGATCGCCTGTGTGGCTGCCATTATCTCCAGCTTACTTGACGGCAAGTAAGTCATTCACTTACCATACGGTTAGTAACAGACTACTAGCCGACAGGTAAGGACCCTATGGCTCCACAATTGATGATCGAGGCCGAAGGCCTGACCAAGCGCTACGGCGAGACGCAGGCCCTGGCTGGGGTGGACTTCTCCGTTCCCGCCGGCACCATCCTGGGTGTCCTCGGACCGAATGGTGCCGGCAAGACCACCGCCGTAAAGATCCTGACTACCTTCGCCCAGCCCGACTCAGGACGAGCCACGGTGGCTGGCCTCAATGTGGCCACCCAGGCCGCCCAAGTACGCCAGCACATCGGGGTGGCCGCGCAGGATGCCACCCTTGATGGATTGCTCACCGGCCGGCAAAATCTTCAGCTCATCGGTGAACTGAGCCGGATGAGCCGCAGTGACTCCAAAAAGCGATCCGATGAACTGTTGGACCGCTTTGAACTGTCTTTCGCGGCCGACCGCGTTGCCAAAGGGTATTCGGGCGGCATGCGACGCCGCCTCGACCTGGCCGCCAGCCTCATGACCCGTCCACCAGTGCTGTTCTTCGACGAACCGACGACGGGTCTCGACCCGAGCAGTCGGGTTCGCATGTGGGAGATCATTCGCGAGCTGGTGGCCGATGGGGCCACGGTGCTCCTCACCACGCAGTACCTGGACGAGGCCGATTCCCTGGCCAATGACATCGTCGTGATCGATCACGGGCAGGTAATTGCCCGGGGCACCCCGCTCGAACTGAAAGAGGCCAGCAAGGGCGCCCGTATTGAGGTGACGCTGGCCGAAGCCAATGCCGATGCGGTATCGGCGCTGCAGTTGCTGGTCGCTGGTCCAGTACAGGTTTCGGGAGAAGGACGTCTCCTGCAAGCGCCAGTGGACAACACACCAGGTCTGGCCACCACTGTGGTGCGTGCCCTGGACCAGGCCGGGATTTTGGTGGACAACATCGAGGTGCGTCAGCCCAGTTTGGACGACGTCTTCTTCACGCTTACGGGCCATCCGGCCGCCGAACCTGAAACACCCGTACTCGAAGGAGCGACGGCATGACCATGTCCGCCGCACGGCCCGGCATCCGAACATTGGAGGCCAAGCCCCGACTGTCCATGCGAGATCGATTCGCCGATGTGCGCTCCCTGACCCGGCGCAACCTCATTCACATATCGCGTGAGCCCATGCAGCTCTCCGACGTGACACTGCAACCGGTGCTGTTCACCCTGTTGTTTATTTACGTGTTCGGTTCGGCTATCCCGATCCCCGGTGGTTCCTACAAGGACTTCGCGCTGGCCGGATTGCTAATGCTGAACCTCACCACCTCGGTCATGGGCACTGCAGTCGGCTTGAGTACCGATCTACACGAAGGCGTCATCGATCGTTTTCGCACGTTGCCCATGTGGCGATCGGCCGTCTTAGTCGGTCGTTCCGTGGCCGATCTGCTGACGGCGTCGTTGTGCGTCACCATTGTGGCCGCAGCGGGACTGGTCGTCGGTTGGCGTCCCACGACCAGCATCCCCGAGGTGGTGGCCGGGTTCCTGGTGGCGCTGCTCTTCAGCTACGCCATGTCGTGGGTCGCCGCCTGCGTTGGGCTCAACAGCAAGAGCCCTGAGTCGGCCGCTTCATTCGGTTTCATTGTGCTGTTCCCATTGGCCTTCATCTCCAATGCCATGGTCCCCACCCAGGGCATGCCCGGCTGGCTGCAAGTGGTGGCCAACTGGAACCCGGTGAGTGCAGTGGCCGCCGCCGCCCGCCACCTCTTCGGGAACCCCAACCCGAACGCCAATACTGGAGCCTGGCCCATGCAGCATCCGGTGGAGGCAGCCATCCTGTGGTCGCTGCTCATTCTGGCCGTGGCCGCTCCTCTGGCCGCCCACTTCTTCCGTCAGAGGACGGTCGAGTAAAGGTCGTTGTAGCTTCTGGCCCGTGAGCAACCAACCATGGCTGGAAGACGCTTGTGCCCTGGTCGACGCCTTCCGGGCCAAGACCATCTCCCCCACCGAAGCCCTCGAAGCATCGTTGGGCGCCATCGCCGCATCGAAGCTGAATGCGGTGTGTTTCGTGGACGAGGAGCAGGCGCGTGCCAGTGCCGCCTCGGCCGATGTGTCGCTCCCCTTCGGTGGAGTGCCGATCGGCGTCAAGGAGCTCGACCCGGTGAAGGGCTGGCCGCAGACGGAGGCCTCCTTGGTGCTCAAAGACGAGATCTGCGAGTACGACGGCACCATGACGGCCCGCCTGCGTGATGCCGGAGCGGTGCTGGTGGGGCAGACCACGGCCAGTGAGTTTGGTGGCATTAACTGCACCTACACCCGCCTGCACGGTGCCACGTCGAATCCCTACAACCTCGAGCTGACGCCGGGTGGGTCCTCGGGCGGTTCCGCGGCGTCGGTGTCCGGTGGGCTGCTGCCCATTTGCACCGGTGGCGATGGGGGTGGCTCCATCCGCATTCCGGCGGGATTCACCGGACTGTTGGGCTTGAAAGCCACCTTCGGTCGAGTGCCCAAGGGACCGCACACTGAGATTGAGCCGCTGACCGCCGTCATTGGTTGCGTCTCGCGCTCGGTGCGCGATGCCGCCCGTTGGTACGACGTGTGCAACGGCGCTAGTGAGTACGACCCCTTCAGCTTGCCCCGAGTTGAAGGATGGGAAGCCGGGTTGGGCACCATCCCCGTGCAGGGCCTGCGCGTGGCGGTGTCTATTGACCTTGGGGCTGCTGTGGTCGCCGCTTCAGTGCGAGAGAAAGTGGAGACAGCCGCCGCCGCCCTTATTGCCGACGCCGGTCTGGTCCGAGTCGATGTCCCCGTCGGCCTGCCCCGCGGTGGGCTGGAGTGGGCGCTGGCCGGCACGGCCTCACTGCTGGTCGGTTTGGGCGATCGTTATCCGGACTGTGCCTCCGAGCTCACGCCCGAAATCATGCTGGCCGCCAACATCGCCACCAACCACTTCTCGCTGGAGACGGCCAAGAACATCGAGGCGTTCCGGCGCGACATCATCGTGAAGATGGCCCGCCTCTTTGACGAGGTCGACTTCATCATCTGCGCCACCAACCCAGACGTGGCCTTTCCGGCCCAGGGTCCAATGCCCACAACCATCGATGGTGTCGACCTGGTCAGCGAGTACGGATTCGAGGCGGCAGTGGGCAACAACGGCGCGTTGACTATCCCGGCCAACACCACCGGCAACCCGGCGGTGGCCATCCCCGTGGGCCTGGTCGAGGGTCTGCCGGTCAGCATGCAGATCATCGGCCGCCATCACGCCGAGCAGCTCCTCTTGGAGCTGGCCCGGGTGGTGGAGCGGGAACGCCCATGGCCCATGGTGGCGCCGGGATCACCGATCTGATCAACCCCGCCGCCATCGGCTTCGTTGCGTAACCTTCGGGAGCATGGCACCCACCCTGGTCCATGTGGCCCCCCATCCTGACGACGAGGCAGTTGGCTGCCCAGGAGCGCTGCTCCACCTTCGGGACCGCGGCTGGGTGATCGTCAGCATCATTGCCAGTCTCGGTTTCCCTGACCAGTGGACGCGCCGTCGGGCCGAGGCCGAGGAGGCGTCCAAGCGCGCCGGCTTCGTGCCGGTGATTCTCAATCCCCCACTCAACATCTCCATTGGTGACGATCTAGACGCGGCTACCGACCAGGTTGCGCGCGATGTGGCCAACATCGTCGCTGAACATTCCGCCAGCATTGTGGTGTCACCCTCGCCGCACGACGTCCACCACGGACATGAGGTGGTGGGTCGTGGCGTACAGCGGGCCATGGCCACCTTGCCCTCGTCCCTGCGGTGGTGGATGTGGGGGGTCTGGGGCGATCTGCCTGCCCCCAATGTCTATTTCCCCTTCGACGGCGCCGGACTGCAGCGCCAGGTCCATATTCTCGAGGCCTATCAGGGGGAATTGGACCGCAACGATTATCGACGGATGCTCGAGGGCCGGGCCAGCCTCAACGCCGTCATGGGATCGGAGCGGGTCTTCGGATTCGGAGCTGCGGCGGCCAGTCCACTCCCCTACGCCGAGCTGCTCACCGAAGTGCGCCACCTCGACGGGCGATGGATGGCCTCAGAGCCGCACTTTCTCGATGACGGTCCATCGTCGGAGTCCCGGTTCGATCAGGACCTGACCCCGTGGCTCGAATCACCCAGCGTGCACGAGTTGATCGGACGGATCCGAGAGGTGGGGGGAGAAGGTCGCACGTGACGTCGGTTCGACTCAGTGACGATCTGCTCGAGTCATTCCGCCGGGACGGGTTCGTCGTCGTCCCGGACCTACTCAGTGCGGATGAACTGGTCGAGTTCGGAGTTGCCGTCGACGAGGGCGTGGCCCGTCGCAGCCGCAACGACAGCCGCCTGCTGGCCGAGAAATCTCGCTATGAGCAGAGCTTCATTCAGTGCCAAAACCTGTGGGAGGACTGTCCCGGCGTCCGGCCCCTGACCTTTCATCCGGCCATCACCGAAACGGCAGCCCATCTACTCGGCGCCGAATCCATACGTATTTGGCATGACCAAGCCCTATACAAGGAGGCCGGCGGCCGGGAGACAGATGCCCATCAGGACCAGCCCTACTGGCCCATCGCCGAATCAGACACCATCACGGCCTGGATCCCCTTCGACGGATCAACACTCGACAACGGTGCGATGGGCTACGTGCCCGGTTCCCACCTGCTGGGCTGGCGCAAATTCGTCAACATCTTCTCCGGCGAACCGGAGGAGATCCTGGCCAGCGACAAGTTGCGCGATCATCCGCCAGTCTTCGTGGAGGTGCCCGCCGGCAGCGTGGCCTTCCATCACGGTCTGACCTTTCACGTGGCCGGGCCGAATCAAACCGAAAGGATCCGTCGCGTGCATACGGCCATCTACTTTAAGGATGGTTGTACCCGTGGCACCGCGTTCCCTCATCCGTCAGTTGACCGGGGGGCAATCGCGATCGGTGCGCTGATCGATAGTGATGTGACGCCGATGGCCTGGCCTCGCCCGAATGGCAACCTGCCACCGACACCGGAGGACACGCTTCAATGACGCTGGATACGGATCAGCTCGACTCCTGGCGACAGCACGGCTACTTCAAAATTAAGGGCTTCGCCGCTCCGTCGACCTGCGCGGCCATGCTCGAACGCGTCACCACCATTGTGCGTGACCCGGCCGTGGCCCAAGCAGTCGGGGTCAAGGTAATGGCCGAGGCCAACAAAGTTGGGGTGGACGTAGCCCGTCCCGAAGATGCCGTCTCCAAAATCTTTCGCCTTCACCGTGACGACGTGTTCGCTACCTTCGCCCACTCGCCCGAGGTGGTGGAGTTGGTGGCCCAGTTGATCGCACCCGACATCGACGTCTTCCTCTCGCAGTTCATCTTCAAGACGTCAGGCGCTTGGGGTCAGCCCTGGCACCAGGACTCCTTCTACTTTCCCTTCGAGCCCGCTCGACCCGTGGTGGGAGTGTGGCTCGCTGTCACTGAGGCCACGCTCCAGAACGGCTGCTTGCACGTGTTACCCGGCTCGCAGGTCGAGTCCGTACACGCCCACGTGCCCGATCGGAGACCTGGGGCCAATTACGGCTACTTCGAAATCATCGATCACGATATGAACCGCTCGGAGCCGGTGCTGATGGACCCGGGCGACCTTCTTATCTTCGATAGTCACCTCATGCATCGCTCCACCGACAACGAGACCGACGGGATACGAGCCGCCATGGTGTACCACTACGCCGCCGCTGGCACCGTCGACCGCTCCGAGGAGTATTTCCCCTCAACCAACGACTGGGTGCCGGTCTGTCGCGACGGCAGCGTGGTCCTCCCGGCCTAGTTCGGCCCACCACGGCCGAAGCCGGATGCGGGCCGGCGGCAGCGTCCCATACACGAGGACGGCGTCACCTCGGCGCAAGCAACGGAGATCTTCCGGTGGGAGCAGGCGCCGCGGCGTTCTGGTTGATGTGGTGGAGCGCGCGCCCTTCGGGTCTCGGGTGACTGACGGCAGCTCGCATTCTTCGTCGCCGATCAACCGGCTGGCGTAATCGAGCGTGTCGGGATCGGCGATACCGGGCAAGAACAGTTTGGCGCGGTGATTGTTCAACACCGTGGGCGAGCGTGCCCCGTACCGAGCACGGACCTGGGCCAAGTCCTGCCACACCGTCACCAATTGGATGCCATGCGAAGCACAGGTAGCCGCCAGTCCGTCCAGTTCGGGCAGCGGCGCAATGTGGGCCGCCTCGTCGAGCACCACCAGAAGGGGCGGGTCGAGAGGCTTGCCCTGGCGCGTCGCCTCGCTGAACGCATGTGACAACACCCGCTGGGTCAAGGCCGTGAAAAATCCCCGCAGGCGCCGTTGGTCATGCGCCGGAGCGCAGAGATACAACGTGTTGACGGCGCCAAAGAGGGCACTCGGTTCGAACCGGTTCGGCACGCCGATGACTGGGATGGCAAATGGCGCCAACACCGCTTCGGTCGTGGTGTACACCGAGCTCCGGGTGCGTTCGTCCCGACACCAGGTCGCCCTGGCCGCATTGAGTGCCTCAGTGCTTCCCGCCTCCTCCAAAATGAACGACACCTCGCTCACTTCCTGGGTGTCCACCCAACGCAGCACGTCGGCCATAGTGCGGCCGTCACGGGCCGCCGCGAACAGCAGTGGCGCCAGCAGCTTGGCGGCCGTGGCGTTCCAGAACTCACCGTCGGATGTCGTGCCTTCCGTCTTGGCCGTCTCGGCCAGATCAAAGGCCATGTGCCGCGCATCGGTCCATGTCCGGCATTCACCCAGTGGCGACCACTGGCTCGGTCGTGCACCGGTGGCTCCGGTTGGATCGATGCACCACACCCTGCCCCGAGATGATCGGGTACCCAATGTGTGGAGCAGCAGGTCGCTCTTGACGCTGGCGGCCAACACCGGCCCTTCCCAACCCACGATGGCCGGAATGGCCAACGAGGTGGTCTTCCCGCTCTGCGTCGGCCCCACCACAACCACCGATTGGGCGCGCTCAGCCACCACCCGGCTGGCCTGCAGGCGGCCCGGCACAGTGCCCAGTGACAGGCGCCCCGGGTGCTTGTCATGCAGATGCATTCGCAGCGCGCGCAAGTCTCGCCGATCAGCCCAATGCGAGCCACGGGTCGGCGGGCGCCGCCACCGCGAATGAGTGCCGAGTGATGACGTCGCCACGAGCAACGTTGCGCCCAGTGCCAAAGGCAGCACCGTGTCAGCAATGGAAGTCACGTGTCAGTCCTCCGCATGGCCGCATCGGTATTGACCAGCAGTGACTCCATCCGGCTCATGCGGTGCTGGACCAGAAAGGATCGCTGGCCCACCTTCCAGAGGGCCACCCCTCGCCGCAGCTGAGGCAGTAGCTCGGATTCGGTGGGTGAGAGCGAGAGAAGCTCGGTGGCGGCCTCCAGTTCACCGGGTGACTGGGCGTAAATGACACGCGTCTCGGAGTCGGCCAGCAGTCCCTGGGCCAACGCCACCTGTTCGGAATCGGATGCTCCAACTGACTGCAGGTCCGACACTCGGTGCAGCACCGCCATATTGCAGACACCGAAAGCGCGCGAAAGCTTCCATGAGGATTGCAACCAGCGGGCCACTGCCAGGTTGGACAAGATGGCCCAGGCTTCATCCACCACGAGAAAGACCTGACTGCCTCCAGGCGCTACGTTCACCGAACGCATCAACGCAGCCTGTAGCCACGCCGTGGCGCAGGCCATCAACACACCGAGTGCGGCCGATTGGTACAGCGCCGAGAGGTCAAGCACGACCAGCGGTGCTGACAAGTCCAACCCCGGCGTCGTCGGTCCGTCGAACATGCCGCGCAGATCACCATGCACCAGTCGACGGAGCTCGAGCGCCACGTCGCGTCCGTCTTCGAGCAGACGGTGGCGCTCGGTTCGCAGCATCCGGGCTGACAAGGCCGTGGGCGACAGCAAGTCCTCCACCACCGCTGGCACTGTGGCCACTGTCGTCCGTGCTGTGGTCGTCGCCAATGCAGCTGTGAGCGCAGCACGCTCGCGCGGAAGCAACTGACGGCCCAAGCAGGCGCCCGCGAGCGACACCAGAAGCTCCACCTGGCGATGGGATGAGCTCGATTCGACGGTGCCGTCCAACGCTTTGTCGAGGGGTCCCGGATCCAGCGGGTTGAGTCGAACCGAACCTCCAGGACGAAGCGCCACCGGCCGCACGCCCCACGCCGCGGCCAGATCGCCGTATTCGCCTTTCGGATCGACTACCCAGGCCCGCCGCCCGAAGACGGCCTGCCGCCACAAGTACGTTTTGATGAAGGCGCTCTTACCCCGGCCGATTTGGCCGAATACCACCATGTTCGGATTGGAGACGACCCCCTGGGCATAGAGCTCGAAGGGGTCGTAGACGAAGGTGCCGCCCAACAAGTCGTCACCCACTACCACCCCGCGTTGACCCAGCCCTGCCTCGGCGATGAACGGATAGATGGCGCCCAAGTTCCTGGTCGTCACCTGGTGCGGAATGACGCGGGGACTATTCAACGCAATCCCCGGGCCAGAGGAAGGGTGCAGGTGTAGGCCGATGCTTGTTCGCCATAGAGGCGCCGCAGCACCAGTCGACTCTGTCCGGCCAGTTGCGCCACGCTGTCGCATGCAACCACCAGTTCTGCCTCATTAGGAGCAGACACCGTGACGAAGCCGGCGTAGCGGAAGGACGCATGACCATCGGCCAGCTCGGACTCGCGCCGGGCCAACACCTCGGTCTGTCGAGCGTGCCGCGCCGTGGCCACGAAGCCACTGCGACGCCGTAACTCACTATCAGCCATGTCGGCTGTGCGGCTGGCCTCAATCCGGCGCACCGCCTGTTCGGGTCCGAGCGGCTCCATCACCACCGACACTGTGGCCCGGGCCGAACCCAGCAGGAGTGGGGCCAGGAAATCGCTTCGCACGTCGGTGCGAGGCCATTCGGCCACCCAGAAGGTGGCGTGCCACATGCCATCGACACGCAGCCTGTCCCACTGCTCTTCCATCGCCATGGGCCACGGGCCGGACTCTCCCAGTGGTGCAGTGTCCACCCGGCCACCGGCCTCGAACGTTCGGGCCAGAAGACCAGCCAGCTGATCGGTCGACAACATCGCATCGACCAGCACATCGGCATCGGAAAGCAGCCGCGTCAGCGCTGACACCTCGCGTTCGAGCGCATCGCACCCCGCCGTCAGCGACTTTCCTTGGCGCACCTGCACGGTGAGCACCACATCATGGGTGCAGGTGTCCGCATCCATATCGGAAAGCAGGGCCTCGTAGGACGACACGCAGGCTGATGCCGGATCCACCGTCGTGGTCGCTTCCACGTAGTGCCGCACGCCAGTCCCTTCATCGGGAAATGAAGCGGCCAACCACTGCGCCCGCCGTATGGGCGAGCCTTGACGGGCCATGGAGGCCAACACCGATGACCAGGCCGCCACGCGCCGATCCTGTTCGCCGCTGCCCAACAAGGCGAAACTTTGGCCCCGCAGCAGCAGCGCAGCGGTGAGCGTTCGCGCCCGGTGGTCGTGGATGACGCCCATGTCGCGCCGCCCGATACTGAGCAGGCGCAACCCGTGCAACACGTCCCCCTTCCGCCGTCCTTGAGCTCTCACCCCCCGAAGTCCCCATCGCACCAACACCGGCAGCCACTCGTCGCCGGACCGCCCAGACACTGGCCAGGTCGCCAAGGCCACACAGAGGAACAGGACGACGAGTGCCACTGCCACTCCCGCCACGTTGGGTGACACCCGAAGGGCCGCCACGCCGATGAGGAGTCCTCCGGCCACCGACAGGATCTGCCCGGCCCGCCAGCCGGCCAACGCGCCACTGCGTTCCGGTGGCCCGAAGCGGTAGCGCGCACCCTGGCGCTCGGTCACGATGGCACCTCTGGGCTGCGGGCGTACGAGGGTCCTGTGCCGCGGACGTACTTGATGAAGGGGAGCCCATTGGCGTCGAGGGGAATGACGTACTTTCGGTCGTTGGGACCAGGATTCCCGATGTATGGCAGCGATTCTTCGGCGGTATCTGCGTGCTCGCCTCGGTGCCCCGGTGCCGAGAGGATGGGAGGCGGGCCTTTGGGTTCTCCTTGTCGTTCCTCCCAATTCGCCCTGAACCACGCCTCGCCGGTGCCGGGAATGCCGCGCATCATCCCGTCGTCGCCTGGAATGCAGCCGCCATTCTCCCAGTTGGCCTGTTCTTCCATGCCACTCCCTCTCGAGCTGCTTCCTAACCCTGACGTGCCGACCGGGCCGGCTTGTGTCGCTAAGCGAGCCGCGCCGCGTGCCTCCATGGCGCCGTTGAGCGCATACGAGGCGGCTGTGCGCGGCACCCTGGTCAGCGCTGCAGTGCTTCGTTGGCGGACTCCCTCCAAGTGACCCACCGCGCCCGACTCGATGGCCGGAATGAGCCGGAGAATGGCGAACGGCACGAAGGTGGCCAGCACGAGGAGGGCACCACCCTCGAGCACCGATGCAAACCCCGAGCCGGCATCGCCCGTGCCGGCCGTGCCCGAGGCCAAGGCCCCGGCGGCCAAGCTCAAGGTGGCCACGATCACAAACTTGGACAGAATGAGCGCGGCCAGCGTCTCGACTAGCCGGCGGCACCAGTGCGAGATGGCCGGCCATACCAGCGTGGCCAGGGCCAAGGGCAGGAACAGGACGGCGACGTACACCGCGGCGGCACGGACCAGCAGTTCCAGCCACAGCACGAACGCCGCGGCCGCCACCAGCAAGCCAACCATGAGCAACACGAATGTGGCCATCGTGGGATCGCCAACTGCCGTAATGAGTCCCCTCGTCACACCGTTCAGCAGCGCGGTGATATCCGAGCCCGCCGTACCGGCCACTGCCGCCGACATGGCGTCGGTGGCCGAAAGGCAGAGCTGCACAATCTGCACCGCCACCACGCCAAGCAGCAGCGCCAGCGGCAGCTGGAGGAAGAAGGTACGCACCAACTGGCCGGCGTTCTGCCGGTAGATCGCCTGCATGATCGAGACCAACAGCAAGGGCAGAATGACGACGGCGGCCAGGGCCGTCATGGCCCCGTAATGCAGCTTGAACCAGGCCGCCCCCACGTCGATGGACGTGGTGCTGACCAGAACGTCCCCAATCTGGCGCAGCAGCCATTCAGCGCCGCTGGCCACCCATTGGCTAAGTCCGCTGAGTACAGCGTCGATCCCGTCCGCCGCCACCGAGCCACCGAGATTGGCCGCCTGGCACACCGGGTTAAGCGCATCGAGACCCGGACAACCGGTCCCGGCGACCACGGCCAGCGCGCTCAATGGAGCGTGGTGCCGGCGTGAAAGAAGAAGTCGACGATGGTGGGTGCGGCACCGATGAGCAGCGCCGAGAGTCCAGAGACCAGGACGGCCCGACGACCCACCATCGACTGCTGGTAGTTCTGGGAGTGGACACCCAGTGCCCAGGCCCCGGCGCCAATGACCAGCCCAGCCAGTGAGGCCACCAGGGCCCACGCCCCGAGGCCGTTCACCAGCTGCTGCAGAGTGCCTCCACCAGGCAGTGCGCTCAAGCTCGGGTCCAGCGTGACATCGGCCAGATGCAGCACGACCATGGACACTCTCCATTCACCTCGGACCGCCCCGGGCCTTCCCGGGCGGCGACTGTCAATGAATGGTTCCGCCGCATTTCAATGTTTTTCGCCTGAAGTGCCGTCCCCGCGGTGGACCGTGTTCGCCCTGTACCCCCAGCCCTGTCATATTGGGGACGTGATCGGGAGTGGGGAACTTGCTGCGCTCAGCGGATCGGGCAAGGCCACCCTGGTTGCCGTCATCGTGGCCATATGGGTGGTCACCACCGTCGTGGCCGCCCGCCTAGGGCGCCGCTCCGGACGAAGGGCCATCTCACAGCGCTTGACCGCTCTGGGCTCCAGGCTCGGCCTCGATCCGCCTGAGGACGAGACCAACATTGAGACCGCGCTGGCCTACCTGGAACAAGTCACCGGTGGTGCGGCGCAGGCCGTCACCGAAAGCAGTTCGGACGCCATCCGGCTCAGGCGCTCGCTCGATACGTTGACTCAAGGCGTGGTCCTCTGCGACGAGAATGGCACCGTCATCTATCGCAATGGACGGGCCAACGCCCTCATGGTGTCCCGCCACGGCGACGCGTTGGCCGCTCAGGCTGTCACCGAACTCTTGGAGGACGCCTGGCACGAGGGCACGGCGGAGCGGACGCTCGATCTCTACGGCCCGCCCCGCCGCACACTGCAGGTGCGGGCCAGGCAGATCGACGACGGTCGTCGCCCACTGGGGGTCATCGCTCTCATTGAGGACGTCTCCGAACGACGTCGTCTGGAGGAGATCCGTCGAGACTTCGTGGCCAACGTCAGCCACGAACTCAAGACACCCATGGGCGCGCTGGGACTGCTGGCCGAGACACTGGTGTCAGAGCCCGACGCCGAGGTGGCCCAACGACTGGCCGGTCGTATCCACAATGAGGCCTTCCGCGTCAGCCGGATCATCGATGACCTACTCGACCTCTCCCGTATCGAGTCTGAGGAAGCCCCACCGCGCGAGCCGGTACTGGTAAACCTGGTCATGGCCGACGCCATTGAGCGGGTGCGGGCCACAGCCGATCAGCGTGGCATCGTGATCGTGCTGCACGAGCCCTCACCCCCGGTGGCCGTGTTGGGCGAGCGTCGCCAACTGGTCTCGGCCATGCACGCCCTATTGGAAAACGCCATCACGTACTCCTATGACAATTCCAAAGTGGTGGTTTCGGGTCTGGTGCAGCGGGTCGCCACATCGCCGGTCGCCAATGACAACTATGAGCCGACCGCATCCCAACCACTTGCCTCGGCTGAGGCGGACCTCGGCCTCCGCCCCACCGACGACGACGGCACCCCACCTCAGGGCACCCCACCCGTCGAACCCACCTGGGCCGCTGCCGCGACGAGCAGCACCGCTCCGCTCTCGGGGGACACGGCAGCGACCATCACCGGCGGCAGCGAAACGGTCAGCGGGTTGCCCAGCTGGCGCACCGAGGACCGTGACAATGTGCGACTGTCGGTCCAGGACACCGGCATCGGCATCCCGGCCCGCGACCTTGATCGCATCTTCGAACGCTTCTATCGCGTCGACCACGGGCGCAGCCGCGACACCGGCGGGACCGGTCTCGGGCTCTCGATCGTGCGCCACGTGGCCAACAACCACCAAGGCTGGGTCGACGTCGAGTCTCGTGAGGGCGAAGGGTCTACCTTCAGTCTCGTGCTTCCCCTGCAATCCGAGCGCGTCGTATGAGTAGCTCAAAAGGCTCGCCTGGGCGGAGCGGCACATCCGAAGGTCCCATCAGGGTGCTCCTGGCCGAGGACGAGGAGTCCTTTATCGATGCGCTGGTGATCGGATTGACCAATGAAGGCTTCAGAGTCACGGTGGCCCGAGACGGAGCCGAGGCGCTGAGGCTCTTCGACGAATCCGATCCCGACATCCTTCTCCTCGACATGATGCTGCCCAAACTGTCGGGCATTGACGTCTGCCGGGCCGTGCGTACCCGTTCGAAAGTCCCCATCATTATGGTGACGGCCAAGGGCACAGAGATCGACACTGTGGTCGCTCTCGAAATGGGCGCAGACGACTACGTGACCAAGCCCTACCGACTACGAGAGCTCGTAGCCCGCATGCGAGCCGTGCTGCGACGAGCCCCTGATGGCGTTGCGGCCGATGCCACCAATGTGTCAGTACTCGCCGGTGATGGCGTGTGGGAATCGAGCGACATCAAAATGGACTTCGATCAGCGGCGAGTGTTCGTGCGAGGGGACGAGGTACACCTTCGCCGCAAGGAGTTCGAACTGTTGCGACTGCTGGTGGAGAATCCCGGCCGCGTGCTCACCCGCGACGTCCTCATCGATCGTGTGTGGGGTAGCGACTACATCGGCGACACCAAGACGCTCGATGTGCACATTAAGCGCGTGCGCTCACGCATTGAATTGGATCCATCTGTCCCAGTCCTCATCACGACCATCCGTGGTGTGGGCTACCGCTTCTCCCCCGAAGCCTCGTAGCTGAACCGGCAGCGCTCTTACGGCGCCTTGATCAACAGTTCACCACCGACGTACGGCGACAGGCACTCGGGCAGAAGCACGGTCCCATCCTCCTGGTAGCCATTTTCGATCAGGGCCGCCCAAATCCGCGGCCAAGCCAGTGCCGAGCCGTTGACCGTATGCACCAATTGCGGCGCGCCACCGCCGGAGGGCCGGTAGCGCACCTGCGCCCGTCGGGCCTGGTAATCACGGAACCAGCTCGTGGAGCTCACTTCCAACCATTTATCGACGCCCGGCGCGTATACCTCGAGGTCGAAGGTGCGCGCAGAAGAACCGCCAAGATCCCCACAGCAGAGATCCAACACTCGGTAGCGCAGTTTCAGGTCCTGCAGTAACGATTCGGCCCGCTGCAGAATGTCGGCCTGCGCCTCCAGCGCTTGCTCGGGCGTGGTGTAAGCGAAGAGTTCCACCTTGTCGAACTCGTGCACGCGCAACAGTCCTCGTGTGTCCCGACCAGCCGAACCCGCTTCGCGTCGGTAGCAGGCGGTGGCCGCAGTAAAGCGGAGCGGGAGCACAGACTCTTCGAGGATTTCGCCCCGGTGCATAGACGTGAGCGGCACTTCCGCCGTGGGGATGGCCCAAAGGTCGTCCCGCTCAAGGTGATACGCGTCGTCGGCGAACTTCGGGAGGTGTCCGGTTGACACCATGGTCTCGGTCAACACCACCGTCGGCGGCCTGATCTCTTCGTACATGGGTGAATGGCGGTCGATGGCCAATGCGGTAAGGGCACGAAGGAGTCGTGCTCCCGGTCCTCGATAGAGCGGGAACATCGACCCGGATAAACGGGCACCACGTTCCATGTCGAGCAGTTGCAGTGCTTCCCCGATCTCCCAGTGGGGCACCGTCCGATGGTCGGCCCGACCAGGCTCGGGCGCACCGGTGGCCTGACCCGGCCACCACCGCCGCACCTCGACGTTGTCGTCCTCCCCGATGCCATCAGGTGCGTCGTCGGCCGGGATGTTGGGCAGGTAGAGCAGCCCTTGCCGGACCTTCTCGCCTTCGACATCGGCATCGGCGGTGGCGGCGCGCTCTTCTTCTCCCAGTCGGCGGCTCTCGGCACTCACCGCATCGGCCTTGGTCTGGTCACCCGCCTTACGGGCCTCGCCCACCTGGCGTGACAAGGCTTTGACGTCAGCTCGCAATGATTCGGCCCGAGCCTGCAGCCCTCGATGAACCACGTTCGCAGCCAGTACGGCATCCACCTCAGCTGCCTCGACGCCGCGACGGGCGAGGGCAGCCTTGACGCCGTCGGGATCTTCGCGCAGGAGGCGAATATCGATCATGCCTGCTCAAAGTAGTCTGCAACGCCATGCCCGCCGTTCAAGACGTCGCGGTGAGGGCCAAGGATCTCACGGTCGCCTACGGCCCTGGCGATCAGGCCATCGCCGTCAAGGGGATCGATCTTGAGGCCCGTCAGGGAGAAGTGCTGGTACTCCTCGGACCCAACGGGGCGGGCAAGACGTCGACCATCGAGGCTCTCGAAGGCTACCGGCGTGCCCGGTCCACGCAGCTGACAGTCCTCGGATTGCATCCGATCAATAACCATGCGGCATTGACGCAAAAGATCGGCGTGATGCTGCAAAATGGCGGCGTCTACCCCATGCTGGGACCGCGCCAGGCTCTCAATCTCTTCGCCGGTTACTACCCGGATCCCATTCCCACCGACACGTTGTTGGACATGGTGTCCCTCCATCCCGTGGCCGGCACGCCATGGCGACACCTCTCCGGCGGCGAGCAGCAGCGCCTCTCCCTGGCCCTCGCTCTCATCGGCAAACCTCGCGTGGCTTTCTTGGACGAGCCAACGGCCGGGGTCGACCCAGAAGGCCGCCACGACATCCGGGCCGTGATTGCCGACCTGCGGTTACAAGGTGTCTGCGTTTTGCTCGCCACCCATGAGCTGGCCGAAGCCGAAACACTGGCCGATCGCATCATCATCCTCGCCGGAGGCCGCATTGTGCTCGAAGGCACACCCGAGGTGTTGGCCGGTGCAACCGGGAGCCCCTCCTCGTCATTCGGCGCCCCGTCGGGTCTCGACACCGTCTCGATGGCGACCGCGCTCGGCGAAGGGGCGACCGTCGAGGAATTCGCACCTGGTCGGTACCGCATTCAAGGACCGTCGGGCCCACAAGTAGCCGCCACGTTGACCCAGTGGCTGGCCGCTCGTGACATCACCCTGACTGACTTCCGCACCGGGCGCAGTCTGGAGGACGTCTACTTCGACGCGGTCGGGACATCCGCCCTCGAAGTCACAGATGAACCCCCCACCGCCCGCGGGCGCAGAACCAGACGCCGAAGCGCATGAAGGCCCTCCTGGCTCAGGTCAAGGCCGAGGTGTACATGACGCTTCGGCGAGGCGAGACCTTGCTCCTGACTGTGGGCATCCCGGTCATGTTCCTCCTGTTCTTCTCCACTGTGCACGTGATCTCCACCCCTGCGCCCAAAGCGGTGGATTTCTTCACGCCCGGGATACTGGCGCTGGCAGTGATGTCAACGGCCATGGTCTCGCTGGGCATCGCCACGGGATTTGAGCGCGGCTACGGCGTGCTCAAGCGACTGGGATCCACACCGTTGGGCCGGCCCCGACTGCTGGCGGCCAAAATCGCCACCATTTTGGTAGTCGAGATCCTTCAGGCCGTCGTACTCGTTCCGGTGGCCTTCCTCTTGGGCTGGAGTCCCGGCTCGCATGCTTCATGCGCGATAGGTGCCATCAGCGTGGTACTACTGGCCACCGTTGGCTTCGCCGGCATCGGCCTCTTCATGGCCGGCGTGCTCAAGGCCGAGGTGAACCTGGCCGCGGCCAATGGCCTTTATCTCGTCCTGCTCCTGCTCGGCGGCATGGTGGTGCCCATCGGAAAACTCCCGGGTGGGTTGGCTTCAGTGGCCAAGGTACTGCCAGCCGAGGCCCTATCGGCCGCCCTGCACGCAGGCCTAGGGGCCGGAAACGCGGTTCCCGTCCTCTCGTGGGTAGTGCTGGCCATCTGGGCCGTGGCTGCCCCAGTCGCCGCGGCGCTCAGCTTCCGCTGGGAGTGAGCTTCTGTTCGTCGGCCACAAATGTGGCAGCCGATATCGGCCCGGCCACAATGGAACGAATAGTGCCGTTGGCGTTGACGAACACGACATATGGATCGCCCTGGAAGTAGAAGTCGCCACTGGTGATGGTCAGGTTGGGGTCATAGGCCACGGGGAAAGTAACGCCGCTGCGGTGAATGAACGAGGTGGCGTTCGCTCTGGTGTCTTCACTGTCCACCCCAATCACGCGCACCTTGGACAGCGCTCCACCACCCTCACTTTGCCGATGGACAGCTGCAGCAATCGGCGGTAGTTCGGTGTGGCAGATGGTGCACCAGTTGCCGAAGAACATGAGAACGGTCGGGGTGCCGTTGCCGCCACCATCGGACGGCACGCTGACATCTCCCGAACCATTGAGTCGAGCTGCCGAAAATGACGGCACGACGTCACCAGCTTTCGGCGCTCCGGAATTCTTCTTCGTGCCGATTGTGGTGAAGAGTCCTACGCCCAGGATCACCGCAGCCAAAATGCCCATGAACAAGAAGGCCCGGCGAGGCCGAGGGGCCGCCAATGGTTGCGGAGTCTCACCGGGGACTTGGTAAGTCACGCGCTTAGTGAATGTGATTGCGGATCAGCACATCGCCCGCCATCGCCACAAAGAGGACGGTGAGATAGGTGATGGAGTAACTGAAGACCCGCATCGCCTCCTTGCCGGTGGCCTGATCGCGGCGCGCCAAGTTCCACAGCCGGCCCGCCATGAAGAGAAATCCGCCACCAAGCAGTGCTGCAATGACCATGTACACCAACCCGAGGTGGGCCACCGGGCCGAAGAGCAGGGAAGCGGCGACCAAGGCGACGGTGTACAGGACGATCTCCCGCGTGGTGCGCTTCATGGAGGCCACTACCGGCAGCATGGGCACGTCGGCCGCGGCGTAGTCCTCTTTGTAGCGGACAGCCAGCGACCAGAAGTGTGGTGGGGTCCAGATGAAGATGATGGCGAAGAGAACAACCGGCGCCCAGGAAAGCGAATTGGTCACGGCCGCCCAGCCCACCAGGACGGGCACGGCACCCGCCGCCCCGCCGATGACGATGTTCTGGGACGATCGGCGCTTCAACCACAAGGTGTAGACGAAGACGTAGAAGAACGTGGCCGAGACGGCCAGCACGGCCGACAGCAGATTGACGGCCAGCCACAGTTCCACGAACGCGGCCACCTCGAGAGTGATGGCGAACACCAGAGCCGCCATCGGCGACATGGCACCAGTGACCAAGGGCCGGTTCTTGGTCCGCTGCATCAGCTTGTCGATGTCACGGTCGACCACCATGTTGATGGCATTCGCCCCACCGGCAGCCAGCGTGCCCCCGACCAAGGTGGCCAGCATCAACCAGACGGAAGGAAGCCCGCGCTTCGCTACCACCATGGTGGGCAGCGTGGTGACCAACAGGAGCTCGATGATCCTGGGCTTCGTCAGGGCGACGTACGCACCAATGGCCGACCACCCCGATTTCGTGCCCTGGAGGGCGGAAGCCTGGGATGACATTTCTCCCAGCCTACGACCAGGCACTCGTTCCTGACCAAGCGAGGGGTCCCAGTACGCTTGCCATGAGTGTCGCGGCGCCGTCCCCTCATCGTTTCAACCTCGCTCAGCCATCGCCTGAACCTCCTGGCCCTGGGCTTCATTGCCCTGATCGTCGTCACCGGGGGCGCCGTGCGACTGACCGGCTCCGGCCTGGGCTGCGCCGACTGGCCCGAGTGCTCAGTGGGACATCTGACCCCGGCCCTCCAATTCCACGGGCTGGTCGAATTCGGCAATCGGATGGTCACGGTGATCCTGACCATCGCTGTGGCGGCCGCCTTCTTGGGCACCATTTTCCGACGACCCCGTCGGACCGACTTGATATGGCTGAGCGGGGGCTTGGTGGGTGGCGTCCTCGCTCAGGCCGTGTTGGGCGGGATCGTGGTCTACACAAAACTCAATCCCTACCTGGTCATGGTCCACTTCTACGCCACCATGCTGTTAGTGGTGGATGCCGTAGTGTTGGTCCATCGGTCGCGCCGGGACTACAGCCGAGGGTCAGCCCGCCTGATCATTCCCCGCACCCTGCTCAAGCTGCACTACGCGGTACTTGCCGTGCTGGCTCTGGTCATTGCCGCTGGGACGGCCACCACCGGGGCGGGACCCCATGCCGGCGACGCCTCGGGTCAGCAGGTGGCCAAACGGATGCCGATCGCCCTCCGGGACATGGCTGAACTCCACTCCAGCCTTGTGCTGTTACTTATCGGCCTCACCATCGGCTTGGTCGTCGGTCTCCATGTCACCGACGTGCCTGAGCGAGTCCGCCGATCCGGTCGCATACTCCTCCTGGTCATGGTCTCCCAAGCTGCCGTCGGTTACACCCAGTACTTCACCCATCTCCCTGCACTTCTGGTCGAAGTGCACCTGCTTGGAGTCGCGATCCTCGTCATCGGAGCAGTGAAGTGCTTTCTGTCATGTACCTATCACGCCCCGGAGCGAATGGCCGCCGCCGAGACCCTCACGACCAGCGCTCCAATCGGGGCCGGATAGGCTTCTGCCTTCGTGCGATGAGCACCGGATCTATTCCGGCATCTGTATCGACTGGCCCCCATCGTCTAGCGGCCTAGGACACCGCCCTTTCACGGCGGCAGCACGGGTTCGAATCCCGTTGGGGGTGCCCATTGGGCCTTATTCGAACGCGATCCCGCGGGCGAGGGCCGGGAGTTCGAATAAGAGCCAATTGGTAGCCCGAAGAGCACTGGTCGCGAACTACCGCCAGCCACACCCACATTTGCGAGCGTTGTTGCGTGCTGTCGAAGACCTCGAATCCCTTACCGGCAGATTCCAATGCCCGGTTGGTTTCTGACATCTCCCTGGCCATGCGATCTTGCTCTTCCCTAGCAATGTCGGATGGAATCGTGTCCTACACCACGCCCTTGACCACCCTGCGGAGCTCCAGGTCGAGCTGCGTGAGTTTCCGAGTCAACTTGGCAACGGCAGGTCCAGAGCTGTTTCGACGCTTCTCAATCTCCTCGCGGAACGTCTTGTCGATGGCGGTACGATCTTCCTCGCCCAGCCTTAGACCGGCATACAGCTCAGCCACGTTGTCCTTCCATTTCAGTGCCAACCACCATGTTCAAATTGATGGCGACCACGCTCGTCCAACGGCTCGCCTGATGGCGATTCACGTCCACCGGGGGGAACACCCAACGAATCCTTTGATTGCCGCCAACATCTTGGAATCTGATGCCGTCCACACCACAAATGGTTGGCGCTTCGACCGATTCGCTCCTCGCACCATCTGGAGGTTCGGACAATCACCATCAGAAATCAAAGCGACAGAAAAGTGAGTGACGACAGCATGCCAGCGGTATCGCTTGAACTTCGTGAGCTGATTCAGACCGGTCCAATGGCCCACCTGACCACCATCAATCCCGATGGGAGCCCTCAGGTCACAGTGATCTGGATCGGGATGGATGGTGACGATCTGGTGAGCAATCACATGAGCGACAACGGCATCAAGTTCAAAAACATCCGGCGCGACCCCCGCGTCGCACTTTCGTTCGATGCCCCACGAAAGCCCGGGGTCTGGATCAATCCGTATGCCGTGGTCTATGCCCAGGCGACGATCGAACAAAATCCCCGAATGTGGGACCTCATGAATCGCGATGCGAAGATTTACGTCTCGCCCGACGCTGAAGTGCCGGTGGCTGACGGGTCAGAGGCCGGCTTCACCGTGCGGTACTTGATCACCCGTATCAGTGGCATCGGCCCGTGGGCGTAGAACACCGCTATCGATATGACCCAGCGAAGCGCCAGCTGAAGGTGTGTCCGCTTGTGAGACGCAGAGCAGGAGGCAGCCTCTCCGCCCCCATGCGATTGTGGTCGGATGGTGAGTGATCGTCAGCACGACTTCAAGGGACGAATCGGCCGAGATTGGCGAGACTCCGAGCCCTGGTGGCCACCTGAGCCGACGCCGCCACCGGGTGCCCCAAACGTTCTCCTCATCGTCCTCGACGACGTGGGGTTTGCGCAGCTCGGCTGCTATGGCTCGGACGTGGAGACGCCCGTGCTCGATGCGCTGGCGGGCGGCGGCGTGCGACTGTCCAACTTCCACACCACTGCCCTTTGTTCGCCGACGAGGGCCTGCCTGCTCACTGGCCGAAACCACCATCGCAACGGGCTGGGCCGGGTGGCCGACTTGGCACTTGGCTATCCCGGGTATTGGGGCAAGCCACCCGTTGAGAACGGCTTCCTCTCCGAGATCCTGCGTGATCGTGGCTATGCCACCTTCGCTGTCGGGAAGTGGCACCTCTCTCCGGACACCGAAACAAACACCGGCAGCTCGCGTGCTACGTGGCCCCTGAGCAGGGGCTTCGATCGCTGGTACGGCTTTCATGGGGGCGAGACCCACCAATTCGTACCCGCCTTGTACCACGACAACCATTCACTCCGTCCGCCTCGCGAGTTTGATGAGGGTTACCACCTGACCACCGACCTGGTCGACCGGGCCGCCGAGTTCCTGGGCGACCTGCACGCAGTGGGACCCGAGCAGCCCTTCTTCTTGTACTTCGCCACCGGAGCATGCCACTCGCCTCATCAGGCGCCGAAAGAATGGATTGAGCACTATCGGGGTCACTTCGATGATGGTTGGGACGCCCTGCGTGACCGGATCTACCGGCGCCAGCTGGAAATGGGGCTGATTCCCCCAAGCTCCGTTTTGTCACCTCGGCCTCACTGGGTACCGGCCTGGGACGCCTTGGAGGTGCGGGAGCACCAACTAGCAGCTCGATTCATGGAGTGCTTCGCTGGTTTCCTCTCGCACACCGATGCGGAGATTGGGCGGTTGCTCTCGTTTATTGAGCGACTTGGAAAACTCGAGGACACAGTCGTCGTCGTGGTCTCGGACAACGGAGCCAGTGCCGAAGGTGGGCCGCAGGGCTCCATCAACGACATCCGCCTCCAGAATCTTGATCCGGCCAGCCTCACCGAGATGCATGATCGAATAGAGGAGATCGGCGGGCCGACCGCTCACAACAACTACCCATGGGGTTGGACCATGGCCGGCAACACTCCCTTCAAGCGCTGGAAGCGCGAAGTCCACGAAGGAGGTGTGGCCGACCCATGCATCGTTCACTGGCCCAAGGGCGGCATAGAGACGGGAGGTATTCGTCATCAGTTCGCTCACGCCATTGATGTGCTGCCCACCGTGCTCGAACTGACTGGCATCGAACCGCCAGAGCAGATCGGTTATGTCCCCCAGTCCCACATTGACGGCATCAGCTTCAACTACTTGCTCTACCCCAACGCAAAGGACGAAGCAGGACGGCACGTCACCCAACATTTCGAGATGCTCGGCTCCCGAGCGATCTACCACGACGGTTGGAAGGCCGTGACCTTTCACCCGGTGGGGCCGATGTACAACGACGGCCTCAATCCGAATGCCTCCTTCGACCACGACGTCTGGGAGCTCTACCACGTGGCCGAAGACGTCTCCGAGGCCCATGACGTGGCGAATGAACACCCTGAACTCCTGGCTGAGATGATCGAGCGCTGGTGGGCCGAGGCCGAAGAGAATGACGTCCTCCCGCTCGACAACCGTCCGCTGTGGGCGCTGCTCCATCCCAAACCTGATGCTCGAATTGAGCGCGAGCGATTCGAATACTTCCCATTCGGCGCTCAGGTGCCCGAACCGGTGGCCGCCAATGTGCGCAATCGATCGCACGCATTGTTGGTTGCGGTCACAGTGCCCGAGGGCATCGTCCCCGAAGGCACGTTGCTGGCATTGGGCTCGGTGTTGGGCGGGTGGTCACTGCATTTGTTCGAAGGTCGTCTTCGATATGTGCACAACCTTTACGGCAAGGAGCGTCATCTCCTCGGTGCCTCCGACGTGCTCACTCCTGGATCCCATGTGTTGGAGTACGAATTCACCAAGGACAATGAACTGGGCGGGAATGGCGTGTTGCGAATCGACGGCTTCGACGTGGCTGAAGGCTCCATCACGCGGTTCACCCCGGGGCAATTCACTGGAGTCGGAGTGGGTCTCACCTGCGGCTACGAGTGGGGTCCAGCCGTCGGCGATGACTACTTGGCACCCTTTCGCTGCAACGTGCAAATTGAATCGGCGGTAGTCGAGACGAGAGGTCCGGTAGTACGCGACCCCATTGCTGAGATCGAGAGGATCCTCTCCGAGCAGTAGCGATCGCCCTACGGCGTCAGGGGCGCCTGTCCAATCTCCGTCAGGTAATCAAGATGGTCACGAAGAGCCGCACCTTCAGGCGACGGGGTGCCGTCGTAAGCCTCAATGAGAGATGGGGAACTGCAGCGCCAGCCTCCAGGCGAAATGGCGTCCCAGGCCCAGCCGAGATACGAGATCCCGTTGGCATCGGCAAAGGCCATATACCGGTTCACATACTGCGCCGCGCAGTCGTATTCGCCCAACTCCCCAGTAACCACGGGCACCACTGCCGAGAGCGGTGCAATCGTCGCACCCCAGCAGGACGCTGAGTCGCAGTAGGTGTTGGTGTAAGTGTGGAAACTGACGACGAGGCTGTGGTCGGGATCGAGTGGCCGATAGTTGAGCCAGTACGAATCGTTGGAGGCATAGTCCAGCCCGCCGAGCATGATGGGCTGTGCGGCACCGGTGCTGCGCACGGCGGTGACCAGCTCCTGCATTCCGGCCGATCGGTATCTCCCGTGCGGCGTCTTGATGCTGCAACCGTGCAACCAGCAGGTCCAGGTCACACCATGGGGCTCGTTGTAGATATCAAAGAGGATCCCAGGATCACCCAAGAATGTCCGGGCCACCGATTTCCAAAACAGAGGTGAATACTGGGCATCGGCCATGGGTGCCACGCCCAATCCGTATGGCGTGTCCACGCCGGACAAGTCGAGGATCACCGCCATACCATGTTGGTTGAGCCGCAAAATGTACTCAGCGATGGCGGTCCGGTACGCCCGCCCTTCAAAGCGAGATGGGTTTCTCCCCTGGTCGTAGGCGTCATTCCCGGTGGTGTAGATGTCGAGCCAACATCCTTCATTGAGGGGAAGGCGCACGGCGTTGACATGCCACCTCACCATCGCCTGAATTGAGGCGTTGCTTGCTGGACCGTCGAAAATGCCACGGGCCTGCTCGCACTCATATTCCGTTCCGGAACGGTCGACCCCGAGGAGACGAACGGACTGGCCCTCGGCGTTAACCAGGTGGTTGCCGTCCACGCGCACCACGACGCCGGGAGCGGCAGCCGCAGCACTGGATCCGCCCCAAAGTCCTGACGCACAGATCCGGACGCTCAGAGCCAAAGCGATGGTGGCCAGCCGGGCCCAAGACCTCGCACGGGACACAGACGGGGATCTTAGTGACGAGCGGTATTCGCCCTTGCCAAGTGGGTGTTTACTGGAGTGATGTCGCACCACACTGCACTTGCACCGAGCGCTGCTCCGTGGTGACGCTCTCTGACCTCGAGGCGGCCCTCCGCGCCTCGTGGAGTATTGAGACGTGCGACCCCATCGACACCCACAATTGGAGTCCGGATAACCCATCGCGCGGCCAATGTGGCGCAACGGCCTTGGTGGTGCGCGACGTGCTCGGCGGGGAGCTGCTTGAAGCCGAAGTGCTTTTCGTCACCGGGGAGCGCCAGGGATTCCACTATTGGAATCGACTGGACGGCATCGACATCGACCTCACGCAGGACCAGTTCTCACCCGATGAGGTGATCCAAGCACCGCACACCGTCGTCGGTCCTCCGGAGTTTCCCTGGGTGGTGGCCGAACAGCACGCCATTCTGCGCAAGCGCGTCTTTACCGCTTTGCACCTCCCCGTCCCGGCTGAGTGAGCGGCAAGGACCAGGGGTAACATCCTGCGCCCACTACGACCCAAGCCGTACCGGCGGAAGTGCTGACGCACTGCAACGTGGCGCTCAACATCGGTGACGCCGTGAGTTCGAGTCAGTTCGACATGTCAGAGGCCTTCGCATCGCGCCAAGCAGTCCAGCCTCTCCCTGCTGCGTATTCGAAGGCCCCGATGGAGCCGATAAAAAAACCAATCGGAAGATTGGTTGCGTACGACACCGTTATGGCGAGCCATACCGTCGCCAAGGCCAGCACGCACGATAAGGCGATGGCCTGACCAGGTTGGCGCGTGAATGACCGCGCTGCCGCCGGTGGGCTGATCAAGAGGCTGAAGATGAGCATCGATCCCACCACCGGGACCGCCATGCTGGTGGTGAGGGCAACCACAACCAAAAATCCCATCTCGCAATAGCGCGCCCGCACTCCCCGGGCCTCGGCTACTTCGCCAAGCACAGATGAGAACAGAAGCGGGCGATAGAGCAGAGCGATGCCGCCGATGCAGGCCACCCCGATGCACAGCGTCGGCAACAGTTCGCTTGTCGAAACGCCGAGAATCTCGCCGAAGAGAAGGGAGTAGATCTCCGGCGCGTATTCAGTCGTCATCGACAGGAACAACGCTCCAAGCCCGAGCATCATGACGATGGTCAGCGCGGTGGCAACGTCATGACGCGCCCTTCGACCAAGCACACCGATACACAGGGCCCCGATGAGCGAGAAAGCTCCCAGTCCGAAAAGTGCGTTGACACCAATGAGGCTCGCGCCTGCCGCTCCCGCAAATGCTCCATTGGGCAACGCATGCGCCACGAATGCCGATCCACGCAGGACGACAAAGAATCCAACGACTCCGGCCACAATTCCAACAACGGAGCCCGCAATCCACGCGTTGAGCATGAATCCCGTGAACATCAGCGCTCCAAGCTCGCGAATCCGGCCCGGCCCCTTTTGCTGGTGGCGATTTGCGCGGCGAGATAGGTGAGAAGGACCAGTGTCACGATGAAAAAACTGGCTGGCCAGCCCTGGTGCGCCGGCGGCCAGTTGTAACTGTCGTAGGCCAGGAGAATTCCAAGCCACGAGACACCGATCCCGATCACCGAGCTCAGAATCATGGCCACACCCACCCGCTTTGTCAGTCGCATGGCGGTGGCCGGCGGACCGATGAGCAGCGCTGTGCTGAGGATCGCACCGGCAGTGATGGCCGAGAGCGACACCGCCAGTGCGAGGGCAAATAGGTACGCCGCTCCGAGAAGACGATTAGAGACACCCCGGGCCGCCGCCAGGTCCGGACTCACCGAACTGAAGACCAGTGGGCGAAACAAGACGCTGACCAAACCGAGACTGATCAGACCAAGAACGAGCGCTATTGGAACAGTCGAAGCCGAAAGACTGAATATGGAACCGAACAGCACGCTGGCCGTCGCCCCCGTGGCACTCGTGGACGTCGTATCAAGGTAGAGAAACAGAGCCGATAGCCCGAGTGCTGCCCCCAGCACGATGCCAGCTGCCAAGTCTCGCCCCCGGGGGCGCCGGATTCCGATGAGCTCCATGACGCCAGCGGCAAGCACGTTCATGGCCACGAAGCCAAAGAGCGGGTTCACTCCAACCAAGAACGAGGCGGCCCCTCCGGCCGTGCCGATGTCTGCCAAAGAGTGACCGGCAAAGGACTGCCCCCTCAGGACCGTGAAGGTCCCGACAGTGCCCGAAGCGATGGCAGCAAAGCCAGCCACCAGCAAGGCGGTGTGCACCGGGCCGCTGCTGAAGAATCCCGGCGCGAACAACGAGCTCAGTGCGGCAGACACGCCTAGACCAAGCCCACCACAGAGTCGGACCCGAGTCCATGAGGGGTGGCGTCCCCGCGTCCGGCTACCACTAATACGCGATCATGCACATGAATCACGTCGACATGTCGGCCGTAAAGCCGGGTGAGTGTCTCGGAACGGATCACCTCGTCGGTAGTACCGCTCGCTGCTCGGCCATCGGCGATGTACACGACTCGATTCATTACCGGAAGCAGAGGGTTCACATCATGAGCCGACATGAGAATGGCAATCGCATGCTCCTGAGCGATGCGAGCCAACAGCTCGACGACTTCTTGCTCGCTCCGAATGTCAAGGTTGGCCAGCGGCTCGTCCAGGAGCAGAAGGCGTGGACGGCTGATCAGCGCGTGAGCAATCATGATTCGTTGTTGTTCACCGCCCGAAAGGCGCCCCACCCGTTCATCTGCCAAGTGCAGCGCGTTGACGGCAGCGAGGACCTCATCGGTACGTGTCCGCCGAGCTCCCGATCGGATGGGGATGCCAAAGCGATGGCCGTCGAGTCCCAGCGCAACGAGGTCCCGGGCCCGAATGGGCATATCCGGGTCGAAGGAGATCTGCTGAGGCACGTACCCGACGAGGGGGTCGGCATGAGTCCGCTCTGCTCCACCCAAGGTCACGCCGCCCGACGAGGGCTGTACCAGTCCGAGAATCACCCGAAGCAGCGTGGTCTTGCCGGCTCCATTGGAGCCGATAAGTCCGGTGAACTCCCCGGCACGCATGCTGAACCGAACGTCGTCCAGCACGAGTCGCTTCGAGAGACGAACGGTGACACCGTCGACCTTCAGGACCTCGCTTGCGTCAACTGCAATTGGTGTCGCCATGACTACAGCTGGGTGGTGGACGCGTGGTGAGCCAGGGCGTGTTCCAAGGCGTGGACTTCAGCCAACATCCACGTCTGATAGTCGAAACCCGGTGCCGGCATGGTCTCATACACGGCGACGACAGGGACGTGAGCCTGCCTTGCTGCAGTGATGAACGATTGCGTCAGTGAGTCCGTTACCTGTTCGTTGTATATGAACGCTTTCACCCTGTGCCCAGCGAACAGAGCGTCCTGCACGGTGACTTCCTGTGGGGCGGGATCGACGCCATTCATGATGTCTGCTTGCAAGGAAAATGGTGTGAGGTTGTGCGCCCCGACGGCAGCCAGCATGTAGTTCGCCACAGGCTCAGTGGTGGCCACAGTGATATCGGAATATGTCCTTTTGATCCGTTGAATGGCGGCCAACCAGGGCTGAAGCGATTTCAGGAACGTTGCCGTCTGAATCCTGAAATAGGCGGCATGGGCCGGTCGTAACTTGGCGAAGTCAGCGGCCAACGTCGCAGCCACCTTGGGCATCGTCGAGGGTTTGTACCAGAGGTGAGGATTCGGAGTGTTGTCGGAAAGCCTCAACAAGTGCTGCACGTCGACCACAATCCGATGAGTGCTCGGTGACGCTGCCTCGATCTTGTCCATGAAACTGTCGTACCCAATACCGTTTTGGATCACGACCTGAGCCGAGCTGATTGCCTGCGCAACGTTTGGACTTACCTCGTAGGAATGCGGATCGGTGTTCGGATTGCTTTCCACCGACGTCACGCGGACGAATGGTCCTCCGATTTGGCTCGCCACATTCCCGTATTGATTCTCTGCGGCAACCACGTTGATGGCAGCACTTGTCTTGGCTTCACCAGCCGATGCCGGCACAGCCGTCACGGCCAGCAGCATGATCAGCGCCAACGGGATGGCATTAATTCGGGCAAATCGGAGTGACATGGGAACCCACTATCTGGGATGCATTGTTATCTGCAATGACTTCAGATAATCTAACCAGGAACGGTTCCCATTACAACTGAGGTCTCGTGTCACCTCCCGAAAGGACCAAAAGTGCACGCTAGGGTGCGACTATGAGCGGTATGGAGCGCATGTTCCGCCATGAGTGCTGAGGTTCAGCGCCCCACACAGGAGCGATCTACTAGGCAAAAACGCGCCCTGGCTGCTGCGCTGGATAAGTCGGATTCTTTCCGCTCCGCCCAGGACCTCTTCGCCGACTTACGAGCCAGCGGCGAATCGGTGGGTCTGACCACCATCTACAACCAGCTCCACTTCCTGGCCAGAATCGGCGAGGTTGACGCACTCACGAACGATGATGGCGAGACGCTCTATAGACGCTGCACCACCGAACATCATCACCATCTGGTCTGCCGAGAGTGCGGTCGCACCGTCGAGGTAGATGGTCCTCAGGCCGAAGAATGGGCTGAGCAAGTGGCAAAGGCCAATGGCTTCTCCAACGTCACACACATCATCGAGATGTTCGGTACCTGCTCCACCTGTACCGGTCTGACCGATGCACGGGTCGACTAAAAGAACTCCTATCGCAAAGCAGCTGGAAGCGGCTCGGAATGCACGATGCTGAGGTGCTGAATGGGTCGTGTCATCGCCACATAGAGCAGCCGCAAGCCGCGCCTGTCATTTCCCGCGATTTCTGACGGCTCGAGTACCACAGCGGCATCGAATTCCAAACCCTTGGCCGCCAGCCCGGCTACGAGCGTGATTGGACGATCCATCCCATCACGTTCCAGCAATCCGACATCGATTCGATCGCCTGCGAAGGAAGTCATGGCATCGAGCCGACTGGCGGCAACCACGACGCCCACAAGATGCCCGTCCTGGGCCAGCCGCTCAGCTTCCCGTAAGCCTTCAGCCATCAGCTGATCCTCCGGGACCCGCAAAATCCAAGGTTCGTGTCTGCCACGACGTATGGAGCGAGTTGGCCGCACCGACGGAGCGGCTTCAGGCAAGAGTCGAGACGCAAGCTCGAGCACCTGACCGGGCGCCCGGTAACCCAGGGTCAGTTCGTCGCGTCGGATAGCCCCGTTGGACGGGAGGTGCTCCAAGACGTCATCCCAGCTCTCATAGGTCCACGCCGAAGTGGCCTGGGCTAGGTCACCCAAAATGGTCAGCGATCCATGCGGGGCGCGCCGCGCCAACATCCGGAATTGCATCGGGCTCAGGTCCTGAGCCTCGTCCGCCACGATGTGTCCGTACGTGCGGGAGCGTCCACTAATCAGTGCATCGGCTTCATCGAGCAGGGCCAGATCATCAACCGCCCACGATTGACCGCGGACCGATTTTTGTGGGGGTCGGCGAAGAAGCTGACATTCGTCTTCGTCAAGGATTCCTTCTCCACACAGGCGTAGAAGAGCCAGGCTCGAGAGGAGATCGCTTACGAGCGATGTCGCCGACACCGCCGGCCATAGATGGTCCAGCAACGCCTTGAATTCGTCGGACGCTCCAAGTTCGCGCTCGAACCACGACTCATCGGCTTCGAAACGCCCGGCTGCGCGCAGCCGCCGACGCACCGTATTCACCAACTGAGATCGGAGGGCCGACCGACCCGATTTATAGGGCGAACCCGAGGCCACGACCGAGTCGACCACTCCATTGACTGCGTCGGCTGTCAAGTTGCAGCGCGTGAACCGAGCTCTCACCGACACATCCTCGGTCTGCGAGCGGCGTCGTCGTTCGAGCGCCCTGACCAAAACCTGGGCCATCCTGGCATCGCCCTTGATGCGACGGACCTCCATGCTCTCCTGGGCGCGGATTTTTACCCGGGGAGCCAGGTCCACCAAGGTGGTCTGCATCACCGCTTCCTCCCCGAGGGAAGGAAGGACCTGAGCGATGTAGCGCAGGAAGGCCCTGCTGGGACCCAACACCAACACGCCATCGCGTGAAAGTGCAGGGATGTTGTAGAGCAAGAATGCCGCTCTGTGCAGGCCCACGGCCGTCTTTCCCGTACCAGGACCTCCCTGCACCGCGACGAGGAGATTGAGTGGCGCCCGGATGATGTCGTCCTGCTCCACCTGAATTGTGGCGACAATGTCCATCATCTCTCCGGTGCGGGCGCGCTCCAGTTCGGCCAGCAAGGCGTCACCACCGCGGAGACGCGTGCCGGAGAGATCGTCATGGGTGGTTCCAAAGAGGTCGTCTGCGACTGCCACGACACGTCGCCGGTCAGCCATGACTTGACGGCGGCGACTTAGTCCCAGCGGCGCTTCGCCCCGCGCTTGATAGAACGGCATTGACACTGGGGCGCGCCAATCCACTACCACTGGATCACCCGTACGGTCTTCGACATGCCGCCGACCGATGTGCCAAGAGGAACCCGCTTCCTCGTCGATTCGACCAAAAATCAACGGCCGAGCACTGTCTCCAAGAAGTGCGACTCGGCGCTGCAGGGCAACCTGATAGTCGAGGTCGGGAGCACCAGCACTGCGGAGATCGCGCAAGAGGGCCTCAGCCCTAAGCCGCATGGCTTCTAACTCTCCGTGAGCTAGGTCCAGGTACCCCTGCTCCGCACGGATCTCTGGATCATCCACCACCAACGGGTCACTCATGCTGATACTCCGGGATGGCCTCGGCACGTCCAGGCACTTCGCGTACGGATGTGTCGTTTTAACGACGCAATGAACTGACCCTTAGACGCGCAAAAAGGGCCGAACATTTCATGCAACTTACTTCGATTTGCACCCACGCTCAATGCTTCAGCCTGGGGATTCCTCTTCTCCACCCATTCGATTTGGGTACTTGATCAAAGGGGAATCAACTGCGCTCATTGTAAGAAAATCAACGCAGAATTGCAAGGTCTTTTTGCGCTTAGTCCTTGTCGCCCCGTCGAGTGTCATCCCTTCGAAACGGGGGCCTCACACTCGGCGCATCGCACTGGTACCGCCGTGAGGGCCGCTTCGAAAACGGCGGTGACGTCGCTGGTGAACGTCAGCGTCGCTTTACTTCCCAGTTGCACCACTGAGCGCAAGATCGACAGCATGAGGGCCACAATCCCGTTGCTGATCGCCACCGGATCGATATCTGGCCGTACCGTGCCGATGACCTGCTCAGTGCGCAGACGCTCAGCGATGGCTTTGCGCAACTCATTGAGAGCGGGAATGTCCAGTACCCGCTCAGTCACCTCTGGCTCGAGTCCGGCCAGCAGCCTTTTGGTCAATGGATGACGTTCAACTGCGTTGACCAGAGTGAAGATAAGCGTCTCGCGCCATGTCAGCGGGTCTGGATTCTCCAGAACCGTGGATACGCCCTCGCTGATCACGGCGGCGGCATCTTCGTCGACCGCGGCCAGGAACAGCGCCTCCTTGTTGGGGAAATAGGCATAGGCCACGGTGCCGCCTAACGATGCACCACGGGCAATGTCTGCCACCGATGTGCCCCGGAAGCCGTCCCGTCCGAACCGATCGATGGCCGCTTCGAGGATGGTCCTCCTGGTTTGGGCACCTTTGGATCCGGCAACCTGTACAAGTTGTGTCTCCACTGGTCAGAAACTACCAGAATCGAGAACTTGAGAAAATCACTCAAATATTCTACTCTGGACAGACCAACGCCCATGGGAGGCACCGCCATGACCCAGACAAGCAACCCCGAACGCAAGGTCCCCACCCGACGAATGACGTTCGAGGAATCGCTCCAGGACTTGCCCAGGCACTATGCGGCCGACGGCGACCTCATCGGAAGCCACCTTGCTGCCGCCCTTTCTTCGGTCTTTCCGGATGGAGAGGACTACTTCGTCCGCTCGGTTCGCCATTACCGAGACCAGATCACCGATCCCGACCTCAAGCGACAGGTCGCCGGCTTCATCGGCCAGGAAGCAGTCCACGGACGCGAGCACCGCGTGTTCAATGACCGATTGGACCAACTTGGCTACCCGGTCAAGACCTACGAGAAGTTGACCAAGGCAGGCCTGAAGTTCAGAGAGCGTCTGGCTCCCCCTGCCGCCAACCTGGCGGCAACGGCGGCGCTTGAGCACTTCACAGCCACTCTGGCCGAGCTTGTGCTGAGCGACGAAGAAATCCGTCACCTTTTTGGCCACGATGCCGTCCGTGATCTCTTCACTTGGCATGCCCTTGAGGAGTCAGAACACAAAGCCGTCGCCTTCGACGTCTACAAAGCGATTGGCGGCAGCGAGCGCATGCGCGTCTTCACCATGAAGGTCTTGCGCTACGGATTCGTGATCGGTATGTCCCTGGCCGTCGTCGGATCATTGCTCGGTGATCGCGAGACGTATCGGCGTGGAGCACTGCGTCAGAGTTGGCGCCGATTCAAGAAGTCGCCCATCGTGCAGCGGCGCATTTGGGACCAGCTACGCGATTACGACCGTCCCGACTTCCACCCCGACGACAGTGACACCAATGCCTTGGTCGAGCAATGGCGCGATCAGCTGTTCGGGGAACTCGGCACCTTGAACGACAAGCTCGTCATCAAAGCGGCATGACGTCGACTCCGACAAACGAAGATGTCCTCGACGTACTGGTCATTGGTGCGGGCCTCTCGGGTATAGGCGCCGGCCACTACCTTCAGTCAAAGTGTCCTTGGGCTAACTATTCGATTTTGGAGGCTCGGGACGCCATCGGCGGCACGTGGGACCTCTTTCGGTATCCCGGGATCCGCTCCGACTCTGACATGTTCACCCTCGGGTATTCCTTCCGTCCATGGGACGGCCAGAAGGCGATTGCCGATGGGGAGTCAATCCTCCAGTACATCAAGGACACAGCCACCGAGTCCGGCATCGACAGTCACATTCGCTTCAATCACCGCGTCATTTCGGCGAACTGGTCAACGCCGGAAAGCCTTTGGCATGTGATCGCTGAAGGTACCGACACTGGCGAACAGTTGAAACTGACCTGCAAGTTCGTCTTCTCGTGCAGTGGGTACTACCGGTACGACCAGGGCTACCTGCCTGACTTCTCAGGTATGGATCGCTTCACCGGCCAGATCATTCACCCGCAAGCCTGGCCCAAGGATTTTGATGCCGCAGGTAAGCGCATTGTGGTTATCGGCAGTGGAGCAACCGCCGTCACGCTCATCCCGTCGTTGGCCGATAAGGCGGCCCACGTGACCATGTTGCAGCGTTCACCTACATACATCGCCACCGTGCCTGAATCGAGCCCGATCGCTGGCATCCTGCGCAAAATACTTCCGTCACGGGCAGCCGGGCCCGTCATCAAGTGGGTCCATGCGCTCGGCACCCAAGCGTTCTTCCAGATAAGCCAGCGCCGGCCCGCCATGGTCAAGCGTGTGTTGCTTGCGGGGGTCAAGCGCCAACTTCCCAAGGGCTACGACGTCGATCGACATTTCACTCCTCGCTACGACCCGTGGGATCAGCGGCTCTGCGCCGTACCAAATGGCGATCTATTCAAGGCCATATCGAGCGGCGCTGCTTCCGTCGTGACGGATCGAATCGAAACGTTCACCGAAGAGGGCATTCGCCTCGAATCCGGACAGGAACTCGAGGCCGACGTGATCATCTCTGCCACTGGGCTCCAGCTCCAGTTCCTCGGCGGCGCACAACTGTCGATTGACGACGAACCCGTTGACGTGGCGAACCGAATGTCCTACAAGGGCATGATGATCGAGGGTGTACCCAACATGGCCATCGCCATTGGTTACACCAATGCCTCGTGGACATTGAAATGTGATCTCACGTGCGATTACGTCTGCCGACTACTGAATCACCTGCACGAGACCGGGGATACGCAATGCGTGCCGCTCAACGTCGACACCGAGGTGACTGATCAACCACTCCTTGGACTCTCGTCTGGTTACATCCAGCGGTCAGCGCACTTACTGCCTCGCCAGGGATCGGCCTTTCCATGGCAAGTACACCAGAGCTACCTTCGTGACTACCGGGCACTGAAAATGGGCAGCATCGAGGATCACGTCATGGAATTCAGCAGCCCGTCAACCCGGCCAACGGCCGAATCCATCGCTTCCTAAGGGAGGACTTGAACTATGAAGAATTTCAGCGGTCGAGTGGCTGCGATCACCGGAGCCGGTTCTGGTATCGGAAGGGCTCTTGCTCAAGAACTTTCGCACCGAGGCGCTCACCTCGCGCTGTCCGATATCGACGAAACCGGACTGGCCGAGACCGTCACTCTCTGCGAAGGGCGCGGCATCAAGGTCACCTCGCAGCGCCTCGACGTGGCTGACCGTCATGCCGTTTATGCCTGGGCCGACGCCGTTGCCGATGAGCACGGAAAGGTGAACCTGATTTTTAACAACGCCGGCGTGGCGTTAGGCGCCACCGTCGAATCAGAGTCGTACGAAGACTTCGAGTGGCTCATGAACATCAATTTCTGGGGCGTGGTGTACGGCACAAAAGCATTCCTGCCTCACCTCAAGGCATCTGGCGAGGGCCACATCGTCAATCTCTCTAGTGTGTTCGGCCTCATCAGCATTCCCGCTCAATCGGCTTACAACGCGGCCAAGTTCGGGGTACGCGGCTTTACCGACTCCCTTCGGATGGAGCTTGAGATTGAGCGAGCCTGCGTCTCATGCACCACCATCCACCCAGGCGGCATCAAGACCAACATTGCTCGTAGTGCCCGTATGGACAAGAGCGTTGAGGCGCTCGCCGGGAACTCGGGCGACTTCAGCCGAGATTTCGACCGCATCGCCCTGACGTCACCCGACAAAGCAGCCCAGCAGATCCTGGCCGCCGTTCAGGCCAACCACCGGAGGGCCCTCATCGGGCCAGACGCCAAAGCGATCGACCTCATTTCGCGACTCCCAGCCGGCCTGTACCAGCGTGTCCTCATCCGAGGGGCGAAGTTTCGACGCTAAGACGTTGAGCGTGACCGAGCCTGCGAGAATCGCCCAATGACCGATTTAGCGACCTACGTGCGCGATGGGCAGATAGGCACCATCACCATCGACGACGGAAAGGTCAACGTCTTCACCATCCCAATGGTGAAAGCCATACACGCGGCATTGGACCAGGCCGAGAAGGACAAAATCGTCGTGATCCTGACGGGACGAGAAGGTTATTTCTCAGCCGGATTCGATCTCAAGACGTTTGCCAGCGGTGACGTCGATGCCACGCTGGAACTCCTGACGCTCGGAGCAACCTTGGCCGAGCGAATCCTTTCCTTTGCCATGCCGGTGGTCGTAGCTTGCAGCGGACACGCTTACCCCGCTGGAGCCTTCCTCTTGTTGTCTGCCGACTATCGGATCGGGATTGACGGCCCGTATCGAATTGGGCTCAATGAGGTGCGGATCGGCTTGACGCTGCCTTGGTTCGCCATTGAGCTGGCTCGCCACCGACTGCACCCGACGCACTTCGATCGCACGGTGGTCAATGCGACCATGTACTCGCCCCGTGATGCGATTGTTCCGGGCTTCCTTGACCAGGTGGTGGAGCAAGGCGATCTCCGGGACGCCAGCCTCGCTGCGGCGACTGATCTTTGCGAGCTCGATCCCACCGCTCACGCCGCCACCAAACTGCGGGCCAGAGGAGCTGCACTGGCCGCACTCCGGACGGCAATCGAATCCGAACTCGGACGCCCCTCGTAGTTGGGCATTGACACCGCTGCCTTGACCGATCACACTCGTGTTGTCGGAATTGCCGACTGAATGCAGCAGGAGGTGAAGCCATGGAATTCGAACAGAAGGTCCAGGCGCGCCCTTGCTTGCCGAATCACTGATCATCGTCGTCGCCCCAAAAGGGCAGATCCGATCGTTCGATTCGCCTTCAACAGCGCGCGATTCATATTCCACGAAGGGAATCTGACGTGAACGCAGTTGACGCGGCACAGCGCATACATCTCCACGCACTGGGTGGGGACGAAAAACGAATCGCAGAACTCACCGATGGTCTCTCGACCCTCCCCGACGAGGCGCAGATCGGACGCGTCTGCCGAGTTGACCGCGGCAGGGCTCAGCTCCTGACATCGAATGCGACGGTGTCGGTCGACACTTCCGGAGTGGCGTCCGTAGGCGTTGGCGACTGGTGCGCTGTCATAAACCTGGCCAGCATTGATGCCGACACCGACTCTTATTCACTTCTCCGAGTATTTGATCGGCGATCTGCTTTGGTACGACAGTCGTCAGGCAACCGGACTGAAGCTCAGGTACTAGCCAGCAACATCGACACAGTGATGATCTCCGTTCCCCTCGATCGCGCCATTTCGCCTCGACAAGTGGAGCGATTCTTAGCCATAGCCTGGGACAGCGGAGCCGATCCCGTCGTGGTCTTGACCAAGGCCGACGCGACTGGAGAAGCAGGACTCGGCTCGGCCCAGTCGGAAGTGACGGCGATCAGCGGCGATGTACCGGTCATTCTGACTTCCGTCGTGACTGGCCTGGGGATGCCGGACATCCAAGCCTTCGTAGCGCCGGGACGCACCGTGGCACTGCTCGGTACGTCCGGTTCAGGCAAGTCATCTTTGGTCAACGCCCTGAGCGGATCCGAAGTGGTCTTGACCGGTTCAGTTCGAGAAAGCGACAACAAGGGACGCCACACCACCACCTGGAGGGAGCTCATTGTGGTGCCCACGGGGGGGGCCATCATCGATACTCCCGGTCTCCGTGAACTCGGCATGTGGGTCGACGAAGACGGCATCAATGCAGCCTTCTCGGATGTCACTGACCTTGCCCCGCTTTGCAGGTTCAACGATTGTGCTCACGACTCCGAACCGGGGTGTGCGGTGCAGTCGGCCATTGAATCGGGGGACCTTGACCCCGTTCGACTCGCCAGCTATCGAAAGCTGTTAGGAGAGGCTGCCTACGCTGCCCGAAAAAACGACTATCGACTGGCGAAAGAACAACAGAAGGTATGGAAACAGCGCACTCAAGAAGGAAGGCATAAGGCGAGACCATGAGTGGTCCCATCCAACGTGAGGACGACATTCACGGCTCGCCAAGCCCAGCCGACCCGCCCGAACCCGGCTTGGAGATCACCGATAGCCGGATGACAGAGGTCGGCGGCATTCCGATTCATCGAGCGCTGCCCCGCAAAGGGCGGCGAATGGTCGGCGCATGGTGCTTTCTTGATCGGATGGGGCCTTCCATCCTGGCGCCACAACACGGCATGGAAGTCGGACCACATCCGCACATAGGGCTGCACACGGTGACTTGGCTTGTTCGGGGCGAAGTGATCCATACCGACAGTCTGGGGAACCACCAGCTGATACAGCCTGGACAGCTGAACCTCATGACGGCGGGAAATGGCATCGCCCACGCCGAACAATCTCAATTGTCCAATGACTCGAGAATGGACGGACTGCAAATGTGGATTGCCCAGCCTGAATCCACCAGACACGGAGGTCAATCGTTCGCACATATATCAGCGCTTCCACGGGTCGAACTATCCGACGGTCACGGCGCGGTGCTGATTGGAGAATTCGGCGGAGAAGCATCCTCAGCCATCCTGGATTCACCGCTGGTGGGCGTCGAGTTCGTTTCGGAAGGGCCGACCAGTCTCGATCTGCGGGCCGAATTCGAATACGCCATCTTCGCCTTCAGCGGGAACGTGTCGGTCGACAGGCGCGACATGCGCCCCAATCAGCTGGCGTATCTGGGATCGGGTCGTGATCACATTCTGGTCGAATGTGGGCCGGATACCCGTTTCTTCCTCTTCGGTGGCGCGCCATTCGAATACGAAGTGCTGATGTGGTGGAACTTTGTGGCTCGTCAGCGGGAGGAACTCGACCAGGCCTATTCCGACTGGATGTCCGCCAACGAAAGATTCGGACCAGTCGACTCAGGCCTGGATCGTATTGACGCGCCGCATCCGTTCTGGCGTTGATACGTCAAAAAGAGATCGGAAGCACCCGCGGTCCGCGGACCTGTCCACCGCTCCATCGGACCGCCTCGGGATCGGCCAACCGAAACGTAGGGATGCGCTCCATAAATCGCTGCAGCGCGACCGTGAGCTCCAGTCGGGCCAGATTCGATCCGAGACACCGGTGAATCCCCACGCCGAAGGTGAGGTGTCGATTATCCGGTCGATCGAGCTGTATTCGATCGGCGTCGGCAAACGCCTCGGGATCTCGATTGGCGGCCGGAAACGGGAGGAGAAGCGGGTCGCCGGCTTTCATGGGACAACCATGGAACTCCGTATCGACAGTGAGCTCTCGCGCCATCGTGACCGGAGCAAAGGCGCGCAGTAGCTCTTCGACAGCGCTGGGCCAGAGATCCGCGTCTTCACGCAGGCGCGCTTGATTCTCCTGATCAGCCGCCAGATGCCAGATCGAGGCACCGATGGCGCTCCACGTGGTGTCGATTCCTGCCATAAGTAGCAGGAGACATCCACCGAAGACCTCCTTCTCCTCCAGTGGACGCCCCTCAATGGTGGCGCCAAGAAGGAACGTGATGAGGTCATCGCCTGGATTGGCTTGACGATCGGCCACCTGCTCAGTCAGGAACTCGTGGAATTCGATGAGCGCGCTCACCGCCACTTCGAAATCGGTCGGTGCCAGCTCCAGCAATTCATGCACCCATTTCCGAAATCGATCACTGCTGGGAACGCCAAGCATCTCGGCAATGACTTGGACAGGAATGTGCTGTGCATATTCCTGCGCTGCATCACAGGAACCCCGATCGGCGAAAGCGTCAATAAGTGAATCAGTCATCGCCGTGATTTTTGGTCGCCAGGCTTCAATGCGGCCCGGAGCAAAGAACGGAAGGAGGAGCCGGCGAAATTCCGTGTGGTACGGAGGATCGGAACTGATGGGAGGCACTTCGAATCCGAAGTCAGCCATGGAGCCGAAGCTCGTGACAAGTGGGCTGCGCGATGAAAAGGTGGTGGTGTCGCGTGCGATCTCCTCAATCTCAGCGGATCGAGTCGGCACCCACATGCCGCGGAACTGCTCGGATCGCGCCACCGGACACGCACTTCGGAGTTCATCCCACACGGGGAATGGATCACTGGCGTATTCCGGGGAAAAGTGGTCGAACTGAGTGGTCCAATCGATGGTGCTCATAAGGCCGGCTCCCGTTGGCGTGGTCGATGCCGTCAAGATAGGGCTCAGCAGGCTGCCTCACTCAATTCCTTGCTCCGGCACCAAAGAGGGTCCCCATACTGGACACAGACCACCATCCGCCCCATGATCACGTTATGGAATCACCCTCATTGCTGGAAACCGCCACTCGGCTCCCCGGCACCCTGCTCCGTTTGCCGGGCACCGTCTTGGTAGCGCTGGAAGCGATCAACACGTTGGCCGATCGGATCGATCGCCTCATGACCATCTTGGAGAAGATGGAGGGTGGTGTCATTCGCGCCGGTAGTGGGGTGGAGTTGGCCGCCACCGGAATATCGCAGGCCGTCTCCGGTCTCGAAAACGTCGTCGGGATGCTCGATGGATCCCTCCCGTCGCTTTCAGATTCCGCGTCGGCCCTCCGACAGATGACCGAGCGCCTGAGCGGGGTGGTCATCGATCTGGCCAGAGAACTCCCGCTGGCCACTCAGACACTTCAGGCCATTTCTCCTGAGTTGTCCAAGGTCGTGGGCACACTGGACGAGCGCTTCAGTCACCTCGATGGTGTTGTCACTGAGCTCGCTCGAATTATGGAAGCAGTTGTTGGCAGTATTCCCGGGATGCGCCGCGTGCTGCGCCCAACAGGAGTCTGAGGAGATCAAATGGCACAGGATGATCAGGCCACACTCGCGCTGGTCAAGACCACATCCAAACCCATTCATGACATCGGGACCGCCATATACCTGAGTCCTGAGACCTTTGCCCTTGGAGCCGAATGGGGCTGGAGTAATCCGTTCGCCTTCTATTTCGCTGGGCGGGGAGGAATGTTGGGTGATGTCAGTGCCGAGGTGGTCTACTCCGCATTCGGCTGGTTTCACCCTGAAGCCGTCAAGACCATGTACGACGAAGGAGCAGGCGTCGCCGGTTCCGTCGAGGCCGCCAAACGCATGGCCGAAGCGCACGGCATATGGGGCAGCAAGCATCTGGCCGGCATCGAAAGTATTGGCGACTTCGCCAAGGTGACCGAGGAGTTGGTGGACAACCTCGAAGGTTCAAGCATCCCGCTCTTCGTGGGATGGCGAGATGCGGCACGAGCCGATGACGACGCCGGTCGGGTGGCCCAGCTCATGCAAGTGCTCCGCGAATGGCGCGGGGGTCTCCATCTTGTGGCCACGACGGCCGTTGGACTTACCCCGTTAGAGGCCATCCTGACCAACGAAGGGGAGGGTCAAGCAAGGTTCTTCGGCTGGTCAGAGCCCTTTCCCGACTGTTCCGCCATCAAGTACAAGAGCGCTGAGGCGGAGGAGATTACGGACCGGCTCTGCACCCAGTCCTTGTCTCGAGCCCTGAGCCAAGACAAGTTTGCAGCCTTCGAGGCCGGCGTGGCCGCCGTTCTGGCTGCGTCCTCCTAGCCCATTTTCCCAGTTCACACCCTTTGGGGACAACACTTGGCTGTCGGCTACAGTGAAGAGCTGCTCAAAGGGGTGAGGATTCATCATTCCTATGAGTGACACGGCTTCGGCCGTTATGGACCTGTGGTGCAGCTCGGAGTGCACGCCGCCCTGTCAAGGCGGAGGTCGCGGGTTCAAATCCCGTCAGGTCCGCCGCCGAGTCCGATCGGTCATTTTGACGATCGTTCCTGGTCACCCGGTCGGGTAGCTCAGTTGGTAGAGCGCGCGCCTGAAAAGCGTGAGGTCACCGGATCGACGCCGGTCCCGACCACCGGAGAAAGCCCTGTTCAGAAGGGTACGCGCTGCGATCCCGCTCCAGATCTGACGATCTGTCATGCCCCCGCGTGCCCTAAGCGTGAGGTCGCGGGGAGAACAACTGTCGAATTCCCCAGGTCGTTGCCCAGTTTCCGGATAGCGAGCGAACAGTCGTGCCCTCCACGCGCCCCTCTCTCAGCTGATCTAACAGCGAGCAGCCGGAAACCAGCGGGAAAATAGAGTCGGGCATATGGGCAAGCGTGAGCGGCATCGCAAGGGCGGGCGAGTGACCCCGAAGGGCACAAGGCCACATTCCCCTGCACCGGCGGCTGAACCCGATGAGTTGATGTCAGACATCAGTAGTCGACTTGCAACAGGGGAGCCGCTGGACCTCTTGGCTGAGGCGAGCGGGATACTGGCGGCCTTCGATCCCCAAATGCGCAATCCGTTTGGTGACAGAAAGGGCGATCGAGAAGGCGGTCCGACCCTCTCCGACGTCGTGTCAGCATTCGCTGACGCCGGCACCGTCGAGACAACAGCACTGTTAACGACGATCGCCTACATGTCGAATGACGAACTCACACGCACGAAGTGCCGTCGAGCGTTACGAGACAACAGGGTCCGCCTTCCACCTTGGTTGCATCAACTTGGGGAAGCTCGTTCTTACCGTGCCGTCGAAATGACGCACGTGCTAGGTGACGGGGACGACATCTTCCTTGGAGTTCGACTACGTCCCCACCACGAGTTGACAGTGGTCGTCTATATCGACCACAACATGGGAACTGTCGCAAAAGATGCGTTCGTCATCCCTGAGTCGATCTCCGCGACGGTTGAACTCATGCAAGGACGTCAGAGCGATCTAGACACTTCATGGAACGAACTGGATTTGGCCGATGCTCGGGTTCGGATAACGGAGGCCATCGAACGAGGTGCGCACACCTATCCCCCGTTCGAGTCCGATACGTGGCCGGCGTGCCGTCCGATGACCGAGTGGGTTGCCAGGCTTCTTCCCGAAGGCGGCACCGGCTATGTCCGCCAGGAATGGAGTGAGCGGCAAACGAGCAGCCTTGCTCGGCGATTTTTCGACTCCACCTATGGGTCACGGCTCGATGACGCTGAGAATCGCGATCTCCTCGATTCCGTCCTCTGGTTCGGAACCGACTACGGACCCGGAGATCCACTGCGGTGGAGTCCTGTCGCCTGCGAAATCCTGCTTCTCGACTGGATTCCACGCAAGATCGTGGCCGGCGCCGATTACCTCGCCGCAGTGCCTTCGCTCCTGCGTGCCTTCGTTCGTTTCTGTCACGCCGAGATGAAGATCCGCAGCGAACTGACAGACGAGACACTCGACGCTATCGATACATTCGAACTCGAATACCTGCGGATCATCCGATCACCTCGACCTCAAGGTCCTTTGGCGATCCTCGCGGCAGCCGGAGTGCTTGATCCGGACAGCAATTGGGATGTTGAGCTCGACAGTGACTATCCGAGCCAAGGATTGCACTGGCTCGCCGAAGCGGTCGGCGGCCTGGAAGCTCTGGCCGCGCTCGATGAAGACGCCCTTATCGACGAGTCATTCTCATGGACAGGGATTCCCGACGATGTGCGCTCAACCGTCACCGACATTCTCCAACTGTGTGATCGATACTGCGATGAATTCCTGGATATTGAATTTCGCACCGCATGTCGGAGACTCCTGGCTCGAATCGCTACCAACGATCCCAGCGTCTTCCGACGAAGGTCTCGGTCCGAGACAACTGCAGGTGCATTGTGCTGGATAATCGGCAAGGTCAATGACGCCTTTAAGTCAGGTCCCTTCGGCCGGGGTCTGCACGTTAAGGACCTCACTGCCCATTTCGGAATACCAAAGGGTGGTGTCTCTCAGAAGGCACAGACGCTCCTCAAAGCCGCCGGACTCGAAGAGGGCTCACGGTACGGGCGGATGAACCTCGGAAGGCCCGATCTGCTCGTTTCTTCTCGTCGCCGGACGATCATCCGACTACGCGACCTGGCAATGGGGGCTCCGTATCCGGTTGCGGAATAGTGACTATAATTATGGTCATGACAGAAACCTTGCCCTTGGCGGAAATCAAGGCCCATCTCTCCGAAGTGGTCGACCGGATTGAATACGAACACGAGCGGATTGTCCTGACCCGGAATGGACGCCCCGCTGCAGTCCTCTTGAGCCCGGAGGATCTCGCTGCTCTTGAGGACACTCTCGATCTCCTCTCCGATCCCCGAGCATTGGCCGAGATCGAACGGGCGCGAAGCGATATTGTCGCTGGGCGGATTGTCGGCGCTGACGACCTTCGGGCGAAATATCTGAACGGATGACTGATCGCCGGTACGACCTCGTGGTCGCGGCCTCGGCGGAGCGGATGCTGGGTCGGTTGCCCGAAGCGGTGGCCGCCGCAGTCGTCGAGTTCATGGTTGGTTCGTTGATCGAGGAGCCCAGACGGGTGGGTCACCCTCTCCAACGCGAGTTGGCCGGCTTGTGGTCTGCCCGCAGAGGTGCGTACCGGATCGTGTACGAGATCGATGACTCGGCCGCGCAGGTCAAGGTCTTGCGAATCGACCATCGAGCAGACATCTACCGTCCGCGCTAACGCGTCGATCAACGTTCTAATACCTGTTTCCAATCGGAAATGCTTGATACCGCTGAAGCTTCGTGCCCGCTGCGTGCCCAAACGAACGCGGAACAGGGTGGACCACAGCGTTACAGAGGGAACAAGGGTGTCTTCAGTTGATGAGTTCTGAGCAGGACTTCTGGGGCGTTTTCCAGGTCAAAGTGCGACCAGCGAAGACGACCAAATCCGACCTGAAAAGCGTGAGGTCACCGGATCGACGCCGGTCCCGACCACCGAGAACATCCAGTTCAAGGCGAATATCTTTTCCAGGCCTCGTTAAATAGCTCCAGCAGTCTTGATCCAATAGCGCCGCAGCGATGCCCGCTCAGTTTCACGAACGTCCTCAAGGACTCCTCCGCAGCGTTCAATCGTTCTCGCCGATGCAATGTTCTCGTCGGCGCAGACGATGAGCACGTTCTCAATGCCTAGTGTTCGTGCCTCTTCGAGCATCTGCCCGAGTGCCCAGCTGGCCATGCCTCGACGCCGAGCCGATGGTCGGATCCCATAGCCAATATGGCCACCTTCTCGCATCAAGTGCTCGGTGAGTTCGCGACGGAGAGCGATGCCACCGAGGACGTCGTCGCCTTCAATGATCCATCGGTACGTGCAGTGGACGTTGCCCGCTTCGAGGGTCGTCGTTGCATCCGACTGCAAGGTCAAGCGATCCAACCATTGGGAAAACCCGGCTAGGGATTGGACGTCGTCCTCTGGATGCAATCCGAATCCATCCTCGTGCATTCCCGGTCCCCACTCGTCGTGGGCTTCAGTCCACGCGACCCGCAAACGCATGGTTGGCGGAATGAGTTCGGGCACAGTCTCAAGCGTAAGGTCGACCTGAGGTGAAGGGGAAGTATCGAATCGAGCTAGTGAGATGTTGCGATGAATCCTTGTGAGAAGTCGCTCACGGACACCACGTGGGGTCGCCGCGGTACTGAGTACGGTCGGCCAACAAACGATTGGCTTGATCCATCCGGTAAAAGGTCATGGACGGCATTGGGGGTGAGTATGCGTGGACGCTCGTGGCGGGCGTCGCGCTGTCGTTAATGACATCGTGCACGTAGAGAGGGCCGAAGGCGGCGCCGCCCCCCGAAACAAAATGTCGCCGGGCCAAGGATCCATTGGGCGCCACATACTGTTCTCGCAATTCGCCATTCAGCACCCATAGGGCGCCAACGGATCCTCCATGATCGTGAAGTTCCAATGGAAGCCCCGTTGGCCAGTGAATGACCCAGATCTCGAGCTGGTCGGTGAGTTCGAGGAGGTCGTAGGAACGATCCGTCAGCGAGCCATCAACGGGCTCAATCAGGTCCTGAATCTCCTCGGCGTAGTTCTGGAGCAGATCGAGCAGAGCAAGTGGAGCGATAGCGCCGGCTGGAACTCCGCTAGGCCTGGTCAGCCGCTGGTCCTGCAATGTGATGGTCATGGTCCTCCGTCCCTAAAACGCTATATCTGATGATATTAGTCGTATTTCAGATGACTGCCAAGAGGCGGGTTGTGCAGGGCGCTTCCCGGTGGGTCATGGTGGTGAATGGCCCGATCCACGTCCCCGACGCCAACCCCCGTTTTCGCTCCTGCGCGCCTGGGACCCCTGACGCTCCGCAATCGGATCATCAAGGCAGCCACCTTCGAAGGGGTGATGCCGGGAGGCGTGGTGAGTGACGAGCTCATTGGGTTCCACCAGCGGGTGGCAGCTGGGGGTGCCGCCATGAGCACGGTGGCCTATTTGGCCGTCTCGCCCGAAGGGCGGACCGATCGCCATTGCCTCCTCCTTAACCGGGACTCGGTCCCGGGACTTCGTCGCCTTACTGATGCCGTCCACGCCGAAGGCGCTGCGGCCGCGGCGCAGATCGGGCACGCCGGGCCAGTGGCCAATGCCCGGTCCAATAAGTCACCCGCACTGTCACCCTCTGGCGGGTTCACCCCCATGGGGACACGGTTGCGGGCAGTGGACGCTGCTGGCATCGAACGCATCACCGATGACTATCGTCAAGCTGCCACGCTCGCGGTCGAAGCGGGCTTCGACAGCATTGAGGTACATGTCGGACATAACTACCTCCTCAGTGCTTTCCTGAGTCCAAAGCTGAACCATCGAGGCGATGCTTTTGGGGGCAGCGTGGAGAATCGAGCCCGCTTTGCTCGTCATGTGCTGCGCACAGTGCGAGATGCCGCTGGAGACAAGGTGGCGGTGACCGCCAAACTCAATATGGCCGATGGGGTGCCTGGTGGTCTGTGGCTCGAGGAGAGCGTCGAGGTGGCCACCCTCTTCGAGTCAGATGGCGTGCTCGATGCCATTGAGTTGACGGGTGGGAGTTCATTGGCCAACCCGATGTACTTGTTTCGGGGAGAAGCGCCACTGCAGGAGTTCGGCTCCACTCTGCCCGCACCTGTGCGGCTCGGCTTCCGCTTTATTGGCGGCCGCTTTCTCAAGGACTATCCGTTCGAGGAAGCTTTCTTCCTGCCCTACGCCCGCCAGTTCCTCAACGCTCTCACCACACCGTTGATTCTATTGGGTGGTATTACCCAGCTCAGCACGGTCGAGGCAGCGCTCTCGGAAGGATTCTCATTTGTGGCGATGGCGCGAGCTCTTTTACGTGAGCCCGACCTGGTGCGACGTTGGCAGGCGGGAACGGCGTCGTCGTCACTCTGCATTCATTGCAATAAATGCATGCCCACTATCTATTCGGGCACGCGTTGCGTGCTGGTGAACCAACCCAATAACTAGGCAGAAACTGTCGGGCGCCGGTGCGACCACGGCGCCGCTTCTTCAAGCTGGCCGGCCAGCGAGAGGAGGGTCTCTTCATCACCGAATCGGCCGACGAACTGCACGCCGATGGGGAGACCTGCGTCGTTCCAGTGCATGGGCAGCGAGATACCGGGTTGGCCAGTCACGTTGAAGGGAGGGGTGAAGGGCACATACGCCGCAGCCCGGATCAATCCAGTCAACGGCTCTCCAGGTGGCGACTCGAAGGTGCCAAGCGGAGCCGGGGGTTCACCCAACGTCGGAGTGAGCAACACGTCAATGCCTTCGAAGTACTCGGCAATCTGACGCGTCTGCTTCTGCAGTTCCTGCAAGGACTTGAGATACGAGCCGGCATCGATGGACCGCCCCAGACTCACTAAAGACCAGGTCAGTGGCTCGACGTCCTCTTCGTTGGCCTTTCTACCGATCCGCTCCTCCCAATCACGCAACGTCCATGCGTTTCCGGCCGCCCACACATTGATGAAATGCGCAGTGAAAGAGTCCCCATCCACCGCCATGGTGGCCGGCTCGACTGCGTGCCCCAGTGTCTCGCACAGTGAGGCTGCGCCTTCCGCTGCAGCGACACAGTCGGAGTGCACGTCGCTGCCTGTGGGCGAGGACGTCATCAGGGCCACGCGTAGTTTCTTGGTGGGCGCCGAGACGGCCGCAGCAAATGACGGTCCGCGCAGAGGTGGTGCCCAGTAGGGATCACCCGGCACGGGACCGGCTACGGCGTCGAGGATGGCGGCCGTGTCGCGGACGGATCGGGTCACCACATGCTCGGCAATTAATCCGCTCATGAGGTCGCCGTATTGAGGAGCCATCGACACACGGGCCCGGGTGGGTTTGAGCCCGACGAGACCGCAGCACGAAGCCGGAATGCGAATGGAACCACCTCCGTCGTTGGCATGGGCCACTGGCACCATTCCCGAAGCCACAGCTGCAGCCGATCCACCAGATGAACCGCCGGTCGAGTGCGCTGTGCTCCATGGGTTGCGTGTTGCTCCAAATCGGCGGGGCTCGGTGGTCGGGAGAATCCCAAACTCAGGGGTATTGGTCTTCCCGCAGATGACGAATCCGGCTCGAATGAAGCGCTTGGTCAGCTCCTGAGTCACGGTCGAGTGATAGTCGCCGGCAAAATCGGTTCCTTCGCAAAACGGTGTGCCCTCGAGCTCGGCTCCTAAGTCCTTCACGAGAAACGGCACGCCCTTGAACGGGCCATCAGGAAGAGCCCCGGCCGCCTGGCTACGAGCATGATCGAACAGTTCGTGGATGACAGCGTTCAGTTTCGGGTTGAGTTTGTCGATGCGGTCGATAGCACCGTCGATCAGTTCCGTCGGCGACACGGCACCCTCTTTGACCAGCGCCGCTTGGCCTGTTGCATCCAACCATGTGATCTCGTCGCTCATCAGGCCACGGTAGCCATGCAGATTGCCTTGTGCTCAGGCTGGACCCGTCGCCTCCACCGGAATGCGACGAGCGCCAGTGCGCATGGCCATCGCTTCGGTCACCGAGACGTCGGCGCCACAGACCAAGCAACGACGACGATCGTCCAGTTCACCACCGCAGCTTCGATGCTGCAGGATCATCGGTCGCTCGCCTTCAATGGCATGGCGATCCCCCCACTGCAGGAGGGCAACGAGGACGGGCCACAAGTCGGCCCCCTTCTCCGTGAGTCGATACTCATGGCGGAGTGGACGTTCCTGGTACGGCTTCTTGACGAGAACTCCGTGATCCACCATGCGAGTCAGCCGAGCCTGGAGAATATTGCGGGCGACGCCCAAATCGCGCTGAAGATCTTCGAAGCGACGAATCCCCAAAAAGACGTCTCGGAGAATCAAGATGGTCCAGCGCTCTCCGATGATTTCGAGGGTCGACGCCACCGAGCAGTACTGGTTGGGGTAGTCCCGGTTCAACATCCCCCCAGGATAGCGTCTATTTTCGCCTTATACGTTGCATAGAGCTACTCGCGTGGGTAGATTTAGTTTCATGACAGAACTGACTGAGTTGCACGGCGACACTGAGCGGCACTCCCACCCGACGCTGACGGCGCTGGTGGTACTGACGGGAGTGTTCTTGTCTTCGCTCGACCTGTTCATCGTCAACATCGCCTTCCCTCGAATTTCGGTCACGTTTCACGGCGCGGGATTGAGCTCACTGTCATGGGTCCTCAGCGCCTACACCATCGTGTTCGCTGCGCTGCTGGTGCCCGCTGGTCGCTGGGCCGACCGCACGGGGCGGAAGCGCGCTTTCCTCCTCGGTCTCGCTCTCTTCTCGGCCTCGTCTGCGCTCTGCGCCGTTGCTCCTTCGTTGGGGCTACTCATTGCGGCCCGGGTTTTGCAGGCCAGCGGTGGCGCCTTGATGTTGCCCACGTCGCTCGGTCTCCTGCTCCCGGCGTTCGGACCGGCGCGGAAGGGTGCCGCCATTGGCCTGTGGTCGGCCGTTGGCGGGGCAGCTGCCGCCTTCGGACCGCCCATCGGCGGCTTGTTGGTACAAGTGAGCTGGCGCTGGGTCTTCTTGGTGAATCTGCCATTCAGCCTCATCGCTTTGGCCATCGGCATCCGGGTGCTTCGAGAGGTGCGAGACCCGGCGGCGCACAAGGCAGACCTATTGGGTGCAGGGCTTCTTTCCGTCGCGGTGGCCAGCGTGGCGGCGGGCATTGTCGAGGGATCCAACTGGGGCTGGGCCAGTGGGCGCATTCTCGGTGCCTTCGGTCTGGCCGTGGTCGCCGCAGCATTCCTCATACTCCGATCGATGACCCATCCCAATCCAGTGATTGAGCCAGCGGTGATTCGCCATCGTGCCGTCGCGCTGGCTGACCTCAGTTCGGTGGTTTTCTTTTCTGGCTTCGGCGCCATGGTCCTGGGCTCGGTGCTCTTTCTCACCGGGGTCTGGCACGAATCAGTAGTCCGGGCTGGCCTGATGATCGCCCCCGGTCCACTCACGGCCAGCATCGTGGCCTTCCCCGCTGGACTGCTCGGCGCGCGTTTCAGCCATCGCACGGTCGGCACGCTCGGATCGGTGATCTTCGCCCTGAGCGGTGTGTGGTGGATCGCGCACATTGGGATCGCTCCCGACTATGTCAGCCACTACTTGCCGGGCAGCATCTTGGGTGGCATTGGCGTGGGGCTAATGCTCCCATCACTTGGAGGAGCAGCTACTGCTCCGCTGCCGCCCGAGCGCTTCGCCACCGGAACCGCTCTGTACGGCATGTGTCGACAGATCGGACTTGCCCTTGGCGTGGCCTGTCTCGTGGCCATCATCGGAACAAACAGCGGCCAGGCTGCCGTGAACGCGTTTCACCATGCTTGGTTCTTCATGGTGGTGTGCAGCGTGACTGCCGGCCTGGTGCTACAGGGCATCGGTCGCAAGCTGCCAGCCGTCGTACCAGCTGGATCGTTTGACGAGGCGGGGACTTACTCTTTAGCTGCTGGCAAGTAACTCGGATTGGCCACCAACAGCTGATCACGAGCCGACTGCGCCAGCAGGGCGCCAACGGCTTCCCAATCATCATCGAAGTCGCCGGCACGTAGCGCTGCCGCCAGCGCTGCATCATCAGCGCAGCCAATGTGGGTCAGCCGTTCTTCGTGGGCACTGACAATGGATGGGCCGAGTTGGAGTTCTCGTTCCACTGCACCCAGCGCATTTCGAGCAATCCGAGCTTCGAACTGCGCACCACCGGTGCTCTTCTCCATGACCCCGCGCTCGAGATACTCCCGGACTGCTTCCACCAGATCGAACGCGGTCGGCCGACCGAAGGGAGATAAGGCAGCCGTTTCCTTGGCATGGTCAGGCGTCTCGTCCGTTGGTGCCACTCCCAGCAGCACGAATAGGTCCCATTCGCTCTCACAGACTCGGCGGCCGATGGTGGCCAGCTCCACAGAGCGCGTCATGCCACTCAGGTGAGCGGAGGCCTGCATGACACAGATGGTGGCCCACTTCACCGTGGCGTAGACCTCCCACCAAAGAACCACGTCGAGATCAACATGATCACCACCGGCATCTTCGTAGGCAGCGAGAAGTTCGTCGATCTGACCGAACCCGCCGACGGGCCCAGCGCCCCCAAATCGCCACGGCGGAGCGCACAGCCAGCCGATGTCCTCGGCCGGATCTCCGCCGTGCGCCAGTTCCCAATCGAGCACCGCACGCAGGCCATCAGGTCCGACGAGAAGATTGCCGATTCGGAAGTCACCGTGCACCGTGGTCCGACGCCCGGCGAGAGGTTGATGGGCCAAGAGCCATCGAACGCCGAGCTCGAGTGCAGGGCGGACGTCGTGCAGCGCATCGAGCACGGGGAGTGGGTCCCGCAATGGATCCCGGCGCGGCAGGCCCTCAATCGAGTCCGGGTCGATGGTGTGGATGGCCGCCAGTGCCTGTCCGCATTGGGAGGTGAGTGCACTGCGTGCCGCGCCCCATTCAGGATCACGCAGAATTTTGCGGGGAATGGTCTCTCCTTCAATGCGATCGACCACCAACCAACCCGCACCGAGTGCATCGCCTTGACCCAGTGCCACGATGCCCGGTACGGGCACGCCAGCTGCTTCCGCCGCACGCAGCAGTCCCGCCTCCACCTCAATCTTCCCCGACTGGGCCACCGCGCTTCCACGGTCCTGCTGGAGGATCAGCGGGCGAACGGCATTTCCCATATGCAGGTCGAATGAGCTGGTGATGCGCGATGCCCCACCGGAAAGACGACGTAATTCGTGAACGATGCCCCCGAGCTTCTGACCGAGGGTGTCAGCAACTTCGTCAGCCGTCGAGGCCACTACTCGACGGGGACGACAGGCCTCCCGCTGTCGTCAAGCTGATGCAGATACTCACAGATCCCATATCCGGTTCGGATGTCACCGTCGGGGCCGTCATACGTCCACCGAGCCAAGCCCTCGTTGACCATGGTGCCGCCCGCTCGTCCGATGTCAGCCACCCGCATGACATCGCCGCGGAGGTCGTAGGTGCGGTCCTTCTTGTCCAGTACCTGCATGTGCACCACCTTGTGGGTCACGCCGTCGTCTTCAAGTTCCGTGCGCAGGTGCCATTTGGCGATGCTGGTGGCCCGATCGCCATTCCACACCCAGCCGCGGTGGAGGTCTCCGGCCTCAGTGCCCAATCGAATGCCGCCGAAGTGCATGTCCTCACCGACATTGATGGAGAACCAGCGCCACATGGTTGGGCCGCCCCAGCGCCGTGGACCCCATGAGCGGTCGCGATTGCCGTGGGCGTCCTTCCATTCGTGTCGTATGCCATCGACCACTAGTGAACCGGTCCAGCGACCAGCCTGCTCGAGGTGCCCCTTGCCGGTGGCACCTGACGCGGCCTGTGCTTCGGCCGACTTCGGTCCACCACTCGGTTGACCATCGGTCCCGATGGCGGGCGTGACCGAGTCAAAGCGGACGTCGAGTTCGAGGTGAACCTTCCGGTTGGTGGTAGAGCCTCTCGTGCACGGCCGAGCGTCCACCTCCGCGTCCATGGCGAGGCGCCATACCTTCGCTGCTTCGAGCATCTCGTAGGTGACGGCACCCACCTCCAGCACCGTGTCGACCATCTCGTGCTGTTCTTTTACCCATCGGTACTCAGCCAGGTCGCCACCGGGTAACCACACCGACATACCCACATCCATCGTGCCCTCGTTGGGGCGGATGCCGATGCGGGTGAAGAACCCCGAGTCAGTGACAGGGTCGAAGGCATTGAAGTAGTACGACTCGCTCCAGGCGGTGTCGCCCTCGACTGGATGGGCCAGGTCATGATGTGGTTCGAGGATTGGCATGGTTACACCATTGTCTGTCCGGCACTGACATTCAACGCCTCGCCCGTGACCCCTCTGGCGTCGTTGGAGAGGAGCCAGCAGATGGCAGCCGCAATTTCCTCGGCACTCTGGAGGCGCCCCAGTGGAATTTCTCTCTGGACAAAGGCAGCCAGACCCTCGGCGCCGCCCATGAGGTGCTCGAACATGGAGTCCTTGTTGATCAGGTCAGTATCCACTGTGCCAGGGCACACTGCGTTCACTGCGATTCCCGAGGATCCCAGCTCCAAGGCCATTGTCTGCGTGAGCAGGATGATCCCGGCCTTGGCCGCGCAATAGGCGCCCAGGAATGGAAACGCTCGCTTCCCAGCCTGGCTGGACACGTTGCAGATACGACCGGGAACGCCGGCACTGACCATGCGGGACGCACAGGCCTTCGAGACGAGCCAGGTGCCGACCACGTTTACATCGAACACTCGTCGGAACTCCGACGAAGGCACTTGCAGAAGCGGGCCGAGACCGAAACCCGGCCCACTACCCCCGGCGATGTTGGCCACCAGCGTGATCGTGCCAAGTGTCTCGGTGGCCTCGGCCACTGCCCGCTCGACTGCGACCTCGTCCGAGACGTCGGCCACCACGGTGGTGACCCGGCTCCCCAGCACGGCGATTTCCTCGGCCAAGCCAGCCAGATCGTCGCCGCTGGCGGTGCCGTGCGCCGGCGCTTCGCTGTAGGGGCGGGCGATATCGAGGCAGGCCACGGCCGCACCCCCACGGGCCAGGATCATGGCCGTGGCGCGACCGATGCTGCGGGGTCGCGCTGCTCCGGTGACCAAGGCCACTTGACCAGCAAAGGGGCGCGAATCCGTCTCTTGTGTGAAACTCACCGGGCAAAACGTAGCGACAAATGGGGGCAGGATGCGCGCTGCAGTCACTAGGGGTGGAGAACTCGTCGTGGGCTCGGTTGACGACGTCTTGCCGGGCTCGGGGCATGTGGTGGTCCGGTCCCTGGCCGCCGGGATATGCGGGTCAGACCTCCACGCGTTGGCCGACTTCAAGCACTTCACTGGCCTGATGGATTCGGTGGGCGTGCCCATACTCAATCCCGATCAGGACTGCGTCTTCGGGCACGAATTCTGCGCCGAGATCGTCGACCACGGTCCCGACACCTCCAAGACACTGCCTGTCGGCACGCGTGTGTGCTCGGTACCCATTGTGGTGGGCCCGACTGGGGTGGAGCAGATCGGTTACTCCAACAAGTACCCGGGTGCGCTGGCCGAATACATGGCCCTGCAGGAGATGCTTCTCCTCCCGGTGCCCGATTCCCTGAGTTCTGAGATGGCGGCGCTGACTGAGCCCCTGGCGGTGGGCGAGCACGCCGTCGGACTGGCCGGACTCGTCCCCGGGCAGCCGTGCCTGGTGGTCGGATGTGGACCAGTGGGATTGGCCGTCATTGCCGCCCTCAAGGCTCGCGGCCACGGACCGGTCATGGCCGCTGACTACTCCCCCACCCGTCGCCGGCTGGCGGAGGCGTTCGGCGCCGACGAGGTCATAGACCCGGCCGATGGGTCACCCCACGACCGATGGGCCGCTTTTGGCGTCGCCAAGACCGTGATGGAACGGGCAGGCGCCTCCATGTTCGGCGGTGAGATGAAGGATCCGGTGATCTTCGAGGCAGTGGGTGTGCCCGGCATGCTGCAGTCCTTGATTGCGGATGCTCCACCACACAGCCGCATCGTGGTAGTTGGAGTGTGCATGCACACCGACACGATCGAGCCCTTCATGGCTGTGACGAAGGAGATCGAATTTCGGTTTTCGTTCGGATACAACCCAACCGAGTTCGCCTCCACCCTCGAACGGTTGGGTCAGGGCGTGCCCGGAGCTGAACTGCTGGTCACGTCCACGGTGGGTCTTGACGGCGCACCCGATGCGTTCAAGACCCTTGGCACGCCCGGCGAGCACGGGAAAATTCTGGTGAACCCTTCATGAGAGGAAAGCAGCAATGACGACGTCACACTCGGCTGATCACATCAAGTTCGGGATCTTCCTGGCGCCCTTTCATCCCGTCGGGCAGAATCCGACGCTGGCCCTGGAACGCGATCTCCAGCTCATCGAACATCTCGATGAGCTGGGCTTCGATGAGGCCTGGTTCGGCGAGCACCACTCGGCCGGATACGAGATCATCGCCTCGCCCGAGGTGTTCATTGCGGCCGCGGCGCAACGGACCAAGCACATCAGGCTGGGTACCGGCGTCTCATCACTTCCCTACCACCACCCATTCATGCTGGCCGATCGCCTGGTCCTGCTCGATCACCTGACCAGGGGCCGATTGATGATCGGCGTCGGGCCGGGCGCATTGCCGTCAGATGCCTTCATGATGGGCATCGACCCGGCCAAGCAGCGCGACATGATGGAGGAGTCTCTCGAGGCCATCCTCCTGCTGTTGGCCGGCGACGAGCCCGTCACCATGGAGACCGATTGGTTCAAGCTGGTCGGTGCCCGACTGCAACTACGTCCCTACCAACGGCCCTACCCCGAAGTAGCCGTCGCCGCTCAAGTCTCCCCTGCTGGTCCTCGTGCCGCTGGCAAGTTTGGCTGCAGTCTCCTCTCCATTGGCGCCACCTCGACCGGCGGTTTCGACATCCTGGGATCTCACTGGGACGTCATGGAAGAGCGATCGGCGGAATTCGGCACCGAGGTCGATCGAAGCAACTGGCGCCTCGTCGGCCCCTGCCACATCGCCGACACCAAGGAACAGGCCATCAAGGATGTCGCCTTCGGGCTGGAGGAATGGATCGACTATTTCCAACGAGTCGCCGCACTGCCGCTGGCTCCCGACACCACCAACTTCGAATCGCTGGTCGACGCGCTGAACGCATCGGGTCTGGCCGTAATCGGCACCGTCGACGACCTCGTCGCCCAGATTGAACGACTGAAAGCGCAGTCAGGTGGCTTCGGCACCTTCCTTCTCATGGGGCATGAATGGGCCGATACCGCCGCCACCCGGCACTCTTACGAACTCATCGCCCGCTACGTGGCGCCGGTGTTCCAGGGCAGCGCCAAGACGCTAACGGCCAGCCGGGACTGGGCGGCGGAGAACCGACCCGAGTTCATCGGGGCGGCCGGCAATGCCGTGATGTCCGCCATCCAGAAGCATCACGAAGAGAAGGCAGCGAAGTCCGCCCATGTCTGAGATCACCCACGAGCAGATTCAGGCCAACGGCATTGAGCTCCATGTGGCCACCGCCGGACCCAAGGACGGTAAGCCGGTGGTGCTTTGCCATGGATTTCCCGAGCTGTGGTACTCATGGCGCCATCAAATCGCCGCGCTGAGTGACGCGGGCTATCGAGTCTTTGCACCGGATCTGCGCGGCTACGGCGCTAGCTCACATCCCAAAGCGGTCGCCGACTACGGCTCCGACATGTTGACTGGTGATATGTGTGGGTTGCTCGACCACTATGGCTACGAGCAAGCCGCCTTTACGGGTCACGATTGGGGTTCGATGCTGGTGTGGGAGATGGGCCGGCTGCACCCCGAGCGAGTGTCGTCCATCTACAACATGAGCGTGCCGTACTCACAGGCACCGGCGCCACCCACCCAGATCTTCGAGGTGATCTTCGCCGACAAGTTTTTCTACATGCTCTACTTCCAGCCCGTTGGACCGGCAGAGGCGGAGTTCGAATCGGACCCGCGCCACTTCCTGCGCACCATGCTCTACAGCGCAGGAGCAGAAGGCATGGCCAATGCCAATCCCTTGGCCGGTGACGCCCCGAGAGAGGGCACCCGCTTCACCGACATCCTGGCTGTCGCACCAGAGACGCTGCCGGCATGGCTGAGCGAGGAAGACGTCGACGTCTACGCTGCCGCCTTCACGGAGAGTGGTTTCTTCGGTCCAGTGAGCTTCTACCGAAACATGGATGCCAACTGGGAGCGCAGCAAAGACATCCCGGCTTCCGTGTACTCCATGCCCACCGGCTTTCTCACGGGTTCAGCTGATCCGGTGAACATCATGATGCCCGGGGGAGCCGAAATGATGGCCGCCACGCTGCCCAACTTCCGTGGCGGCACCGTGATCGACGGCGCCGGGCACTGGGTGCAACAGGAGAAGCCGAACGAAACGAACGCCGCGCTGCTGCAGTTCCTTTCCGACGTGGGGTGACCTACTCCATTGTCGCCTGGGATCCCGAGAGCGGTCAGCTCGGAGTGGCCGCGCAGAGTTGCTACTTCGCATTGGGTGCCGTGCTGCCCTGGGCACGGGCCGGCGTCGGTGCGGTGGCCACTCAATCGATGGTCAACCCGGCCTACGGACCTTTGTGCTTGGACCTCCTTCAGGCCGGTGCAACAGCATCAGAGGCATTGGACCAAGTCCGAGCGGCCGATGACGGCCGCGACGTCCGCCAGGTGGGTGTGGTGTCCGCCCGAGGTGACGTGGCGTCTTTCACTGGACCATCCTGCATCGACGTCGTCGGTCACACCCAAGGCGCCGGCTACAGCGCGGAGGCCAACATGATGTCCAACCAAGGCGTCTGTGAGGCGATGGCGGCGGCCTACGAGTCCTCCACGGGAACACTGGCCCATAAGTTGGTGGCGGCCTTGTCGGCCGCCGAAGGCCAGGGCGGTGACGCCCGGGGCCAGATGTCAGCCGCCTTGCTGGTGGTTGAGGACGAGCCAGCCACACATCCGTGGGAAGGCGTGGTGATGGACGTCCGGGTTGATCACCACCAAGATCCACTGGCCGAGCTGGCGCGCCTGGTCCGCGTCGCCGAGGCCTATCGACTCTGCGATGTGGCTGAAGCCGCACTGGTTGATGGCGATGTCGCGAGCGCACTGGCCGGGACAGAAGCTGGCCTGGCCCTGCTCCCTGGTGAAGGAAACCTTCTGCTCAGCCACATCGCTGCACTGGTTGGCGTAGGCCGAACGGCGGAAGCGGCTGCGGAGGTACGGATGCTCGTGGCGGAGCGACCGACCTGGGAGGGCGTGCTGAAATCCTTCTCGGAACGGGGTCTCCTACCGCTACCAACCGGTGTCACCGTCGACATGCTCCTCAATTGGCCTTCATGATTCCGCTGCCACCACAACCAGACGGTGTGCCCTGGCCTACAACGAGGTGGCCGACATCCGAACCGCCGCCGGGCGTGGACCTGGAAGCCCTGCTCGATCGCCTGTGCGATGACACCGGACCTCTGGCCACCACCTATGCCGTTGTCGTCATCCACCAGGGACGCCTGGTGACCGAGCGGTACCAGGGTGCACTCGAACATTTCGACCGACCGGCCGAGTCCGTGACCGTCGACACTCCGCTCCTCAGCTGGTCCATGGCCAAGTCGATGCTGCATGCCGCGGTTGGCATCCTCGTTGGCGACGGGCGGCTCGACATTGATGCGCCGGCCGACGTGCCCGAATGGAAGGCCCACCATGATCCTCGGCACGCCATCACGCTGCGCCAGCTCCTGGCCATGCGCGATGGTCTCGACTTCGTCGAGGACTACGTCGACGACCGGGTCTCGGATGTCATCAACATGCTGTTCGGGAAAGGGCAGGCCGACATGGCGCACTTCGCCGCCGATCGACCACTGGCCGCAACACCGGGTGAGCGATTCAACTATTCGTCCGGCACGTCCAACATCATTTCCTCAGTGGTGGCTCGGATTGTTGGGCACGGTCAGTCTTACGATGATTTCCTCCACCGACGACTCTTCGGTCCCATCGGGATGTCCAGTGCCATTCCTCAGTTCGATGCAGCCGGCACGTGGGTGGCTTCCTCGTACGTTCGCTCCACGGCGCGGGACTTCGCCCGCTTCGGACTCCTCTACCTGCGCGACGGCATCTGGGACGGCACGCGCATTCTGCCGGAAGGTTGGGTGGACTACGCCCGCACCATGGCGTCGGACGATCCCGAAGATGGCCCCTATGGCGCACATTGGTGGGGCGTGGCCGGGGACACGCTGGGTACCTTCCGTTGCTCGGGCTACGAAGGTCAGTTCATCGCCATCTGTCCCGCGCTCGATCTCATCGTCGTGCGATTGGGCAAGACCCCAATCGAGCGGAACCCCGGTCTGGTCGAGTGGCGGGCCCAGGTGATCGAGGCTTTTGCCTCGCTCTGATCGAAGCACTTCTGCACCACGATCAGCCTTCGAGTCGGGCCAGGAGCCGAAGCACTTCGTCTTGTACCTTCGTGTGCTGGAAGGTTGGTAGGCCGAGATTCTCGGCCGTTCGCGTCGCCAACCGGCTGAAGAGCACCATTGAATGGGCCAATGCGCGAGCAGTATCAGGTGCATCAAGATGCGCCCAGCAATGGGCGAGCTCAGCTTGGACGCCTTCATCCATCCACTCGCGCCAACGCCGACCAAGGTACCAGGTATCGAGCTCATCGCCAGATCGGACGTGATGGTCCCACTCGATCATCCTCAAGAGCTGCGCTTTGAGATCGATATCGCGCTGCTTGGCCACGAGGAGATCTTGGCGGACCGCACTCTTGGCGCACATCAAGGCGGCGGCGTAGAACCAGTTGATGCATTCATCAAATGCGTCTGCGTCAGGAGGAACACGGTGAGCCGGCGCGATCAATGCGAGCGTGCTTGACTCTCCGTCTTTGTCAATCAGTACGGTGAACGGTCTGTCATAGCGCGCCGTTGGCAATGCCTCGATCGGTCCAATCATGAAATCGATCTTGCCGTCGATGTAATAGACGAGCCGGGTGGGATGCCATCCCTCATTGATGAGTGCTTCAACCACCAGGACTTCGCCGAACTGCTCGTACCAGGCCTGCGAGTTGAGGAGAAGTTCGGGATTCCCTACGTAGAGTTCCAGATCGAGGTCGGAAAGACCATCGATTGCTATGGCATCTCGCGCTCCTGACCCCGTCATGATTACGACCCTGATGTTTTCGTCTTCTTCGGCCCATTGGACGACGCTGGCCAAAGTCTCCTCGAAGTTCACGAGTGCAGTCTTTCCGATTCAGCTCGGAGTCGCCCCAGGTCCCAGGTAGACGAATTCCTCGATGCACATGCCGTCGGCGAAGTCTGTCGCCACCACGCCCGCGTTGGTCCATCCCAGACGTTCGTACAGTGCGATGGCGGGCACTTGGGCGGTCACCACATCGAGGACGGGGTACAGCCCCCTGGCGTTGATCTCTTCGGTCACCACCTCGATTAGGCCCTGCGCGATGCCGAGGCGCCGAGCACTGGGTGACACGATGAGTCTGGCCAAGATTCCAAGCTGTTCGGAGTCGCAATCAAGCGCTTGGCAGGCCAGGTCGACCACTCCGGGTTGGGATGACCGGTGCAGGGCGACGTGTCCAACGACGACACCATCCTGCTCAGCCACCCAGGCCTTGACGGCGCTGTGGTGCACCAAGAAAGCGCGAAGGTCGGTGGGCAATACGACCGGGTACCGGTCCAGATGGTGCACTTCGAGGGCCATGGCCACACACGCATCGATGTCAGCATCAGTCCGCGTTCGGATGTGCACCAGCACACAATGGCAGAGCGGTGCACAATGACCCCATGACCGGGTGGGCGGAGTTCGAAACAGCTGCGCCCGACCTGGCCGCCTTCGGAGCCGAGCGGCTCCGTCACTCACCGGCCTTCTTGGCCACCGTGCGAGAGAATGGTGGTCCCCGGGTCCATCCCGTGTCACCGATCATCGGCGCTGGTCACCTCTTTCTCTTCATGGAGCCCACCTCGCCCAAGGGTGACGACTTACGGCACCGTCCCCTTTACGCCATCCACAGCGGAGTGCCGGACTCCCTCGGCACGGGTGGCGAGTTCTTCCTGTCCGGTCGGGCCCAATACACCGACGATCCCGATCTCCGGAAGCTGGCCCACTCAGCCGCTGGATACGACCCGGCAGTCTGCTACATCCTCTTCGAGCTCAGTGTCGAGGAGGCTCGTTGCAATGGCTACGGGGATGTGTCTCTCCCCACACCGTCACGATGGCGCAGTTGAGCGGAGCCGGTCGCATTCGCGGGCGGGCCAAATCGTTGCCGTGCCCCCTGTAACTTGGTGCCATGAAGGCAAGCCCCATTCTCTCCTTTGTCGCGTCCGCAGCCCTGGTCGGCACCATGGTGATCGGAGCCACCGCAGCCGGAGCATCGACCAAGTCGCACAAGAAGCCGAAGACTCCCTCGGCTGCGCTCCTCCTGATTCAGTCGAAGGAATTGACTCTGAAGGATATGCCGGCCGGATTCGTGGCCGTTCAACCCCCATCCGCTTCGTCTACTGCTCCCTGCTTACGAGACACCAAGACCTCGTCCAAGGGTGTCCTTCGCTCCGAGGTGACATACCTGGACGCCCCGCTGCCTCTCTTCGACCAGATACTTGAAGGCAGCTCCAACGCGGCGAGCATTTACAACCGCTTCATCCACTCCCTCGCCACCTGCCGACACTTTGCATTCACCTTCGGACATCAGACGATCGGGGCCAAGGTCACGCCCATGTCGCTGCCTTCGTTCGGACAACAGAACAGCGCGTACACCATTACGTTCACCTATAAGAAGAAGGCCATCGTGTTGGACGAGGTGTTTCTCCTGGCAGGAAACGAGGTCGGCGCCATCGGCTTCGAGGATGTCGGGCCGCCGCCCATCTCTCAGCTGGACGCCTTTGTCGGCACCGCAATCGCTGCCATGGCCTACAACCCGCCGGCGACCACCACCACGACGTCCAAGACTCCGGGCGGCTGACCCGCCCGAGAGTGACTCAGGCACCCTCGTAATCGAAACCCAGATCGGGCGCGGTGAGAATGGCCTTGAAGGGGATGCCTTCCGCGGCGGCCATCGCTTCTGCGGTTCCCCCGCGGTCGACCACGGCTACCAAAAGGACCACCACCGCGCCCGCCTCTTGAATGGCATGGGCCGCTTCCAGCAACGATGTGCCCCTGGTGACGGTGTCCTCGGTCACCACGACCTTGTCGCCCGGATCGAGCGCGCCGGCAATACGGCCCCCTCCTCCATGGTCCTTCACTTCCTTGCGCACGCTGAACGCCTTGAGGAAGCGCCCCTTGGTGGCGGCTACTCCCGCCGTCACGAAGGCGACTGGGTCCGCACCCATGGTCAGTCCCCCGATGGCCGTGGCGTCGTCCGGAATAACCGAGAGCACTGCCTCGGCCACCAGCACCATGGCTTCGGGACGGCAGACCGTTTGCTTGGAATCGATAAACCAGGTGCTCTTACGGCCCGACTTCAGCACAAAGTCACCCCGACGCACCGAATGCTCAAGGATGTGATCCCGGAGTTCAGGAAATTCGGTACTCACGCGAACCACACGCCCGTATCCGTGCCGATCTGGCCGATGACAGTGCCGACTTGGCCGGCGGTGGCCAAGGCCGCGATGACTTCGTGGGCCTCGCCGGCGGCGACCACCAGCACCATGCCGATGCCGCGATTAAACACCTTGTCCATTTCAGCTTCGTCCACCCCGCCGAGCCGCTGGATCTCCCCGAACACCTGCGGCTCAACCCATGTGGACCTGTCCAGCTCCGCCCCAAGCCCGTCGGGCAACACTCGAGGCAGGTTGCCCACAATGCCGCCGCCGGTGATGTGGGCACAGGCGTGGATGGCTTGACCGGTGGCAGCGCGGGCTGCCAATACGGCAGGGGTGTAGATCACTGAAGGACGCAACAGCTCGTCGGCCACTGAATGATCGGCACCGGCCCAGGCCGGGTCCCCCAGAGCAAGCCCGGCTCGTTCCAGCAGGACATGGCGAGCCAGCGTGTAGCCGTTGGATCGCAACCCGGGCGATGGCAGGCCAATGAGCACATCGCCGGCCAGCACATGCTCGTCACCGAGTTGGCGCCCCGCTTCGACGGCACCAACGGCGAAGCCGGCTATGTCGAGATCATCGGGCGCCATTGCCCCTGGGTGTTCAGCCGTTTCCCCGCCGATCAGCGAGCAGCCGGCGAGGCGACATCCCTCACTCACGCCCTGCACGACAGTGGCGATTCGGTCGGGATCTACCTTGCCCACCGCGATGTAATCGAGCATGAACAGAGGCTGAGCCCCCACGCAGACCAGGTCGTCAACACACATGGCCACGAGGTCGATGCCCACGGTGTCATAGCGACCAGTGGCCTGCGCCACCATGAGCTTCGTCCCGACGCCGTCGGTGGAGGCCACCAGCACGGGATGGGTGAACTGGGACATATCGAGCGGGAACTGGCCACCGAAACCACCGATACCGGACACCATGCCCTTCATGCGCTCGACAGCAATGTCGCCCGCACCAATGTCCACTCCGGCCCCTGCGTAGGTGGCCCCGCCTTCGCCCACGTCGGTCAGACTCCGGGGAGTGCTGCTTGATACGCCACCGGCTCGGGCCGACCCACAAAGGACACAGGCGTCGAACTCGGGACTGCCGTGGGGTAGTTGCCAGTGAAACATGCGTCACAGAAGCCTTCGTTCACGCCGATGGCCGCCTTCAGATTCTCCACGCTGATGTAGGCCAGGGAGTCGGCGCCGAGGATGGAGGTCATCTCCTCAATGGAGTGATTGGCGGCCAGGAGCTCATCGGTCGACGGTGTGTCGATGCCGTAGAAGCAGGGCCACATCCATGGTGGCGACGAGATCCGCAGATGCACCTCGGCTGCGCCGGCCTCGCGGAGGAGGCGCACCACCGAACGCTGGGTGGTGCCACGCACGATGGAGTCATCCACCACGACCAACCGCTTGCCGGCGATGGTCTCGTGCAGCGGGTTCAGCTTGCGCCGGACGGCATCGCCGCGGGCCTGCTGGTCGGGAGCGATGAAGCTGCGACCGATATAGCGGTTCTTCACCAGGCCCTGGCCATAGGGAATGCCGCTCGCTCGGGCGAACCCCTCAGCGGCCGGCACGCCCGATTCGGGTACACCCATCACCAGGTCAGCCTCGGCCGGTGCTTGCTCAGCCAGCAGCTCTCCCATGCGACAACGCGTCTCGTGCACCTCGCGGCCGTACAACTTGCTGTCCGGTCGGGCGATGTAGGCGAACTCGAAGATGCACAGGCGGGGCGACACTTCCTTGAGCCAGGGAATGGGCAGGCTGCGGACGCCATCGGCATCAATGATGATGAGCTCACCCGGATCGATCTCCCGCACGAAGGTGGCGCCGATGACGCTGAGCGCCGGTGTCTCCGAAGCGAGCACCCATCCCTCGGGCTCTTCTGGCGTACCGAAGCGGCCAAGGCACAGCGGGCGGAAGCCGTAGGGGTCACGTACGCCGATGAGTTTCTGAGAATTCATGAGGACAAATGAGAAGGCCCCCTCGACAATGGGGAGCACCGCTTGCAAAGCCCCGGTCAGCTCGCCGGTCTCGGGAAAGGCATGGGCCAACAGTTCGGCCACGACGTCGCTGTCAGTGGCGATGGCACCGGGCAGCATTCCTACCTTCTCGGCCAGTTCCCGTGTGTTAGTGAGATTGCCGTTATGGCCAAGGGCGAATCCGGCTCGGCCGACAGGGCGGTAGACGGGCTGGGCGCCGGCCCAGTCGGAGGCGCCGTGGGTGGAGTAGCGGGTATGGCCGATAGCCATGTGACCCTGCAGACCTGACAGCGTGCGCTCGTCGAAGACGGTGGCCACAAGACCCATGTCCTTGACCACAGTGATGGTGTTCCCGTCGGCCACAGCCATGCCAGCGGACTCCTGGCCACGGTGCTGCAACGCGAACAACCCGTCAAAGGTCAGATTCGCCACGCTCCGACCAGGTGCGTAGATACCGAAGACACCGCAGGCTTCCTTCACGGTGTCCTCATTGTCGCACAGCAAACCACTCTTAGGACTCCCCTAGCTGACGGGCCAGATTCCCTTCGTAGGCCTCTCCCAGGGCACTCAGAGGGAGGTCCACCAGGTGCTCGACAATGAATCGCTCGCCGAAGGCCCGGCCCAGCACCGACACCGTGATGCCGGCTGCTTCTGCCTGGGCCTGGAGAGCATCGGGGTCGGCCGACGCCACCACGAAGCGAGATGGCAGCTCACAGAACAGTTCGGCGGGATGGCTGATCTCCACCGCACAGCCGACCTCTGAGGCTGTCGCCATCTCGGCCAACGCCACGGCCAGGCCGCCCGATGAGACGTCGTGTACGGCGCTGATGTGCGACGAAGCTCCCACTTCGCCGGCGACGATGGCGCTAACCAGCGCGGCCACAAAATCGGTCAGCACCTTGTGCTCGGTCAGATTGACGGGGACCAGCGTCCCCGTGCGCAGTTCGCGCCGTTCGGTGGCCCAGCGGGATCCGAAGAGGGGGAGTTCACCGCTGGGGGTACTGCGCCGGCCCAGCAGCAGCAAGGTGTCCCCATCGTTCCAAGCGAATCCCGGCGGCGTGGCGCGGAGAGAGTCGACCAGTCCAAGTACCCCGAACACCGGCGTGGGGTCGATATCCGCCCCACCACTCTCGTTGTAGAAGCTGACGTTGCCACCGATGATGGGGAGTCCGAGCGCACGGCAGGCTTCGGCCATGCCGTCGACGCATTCAGAGAACTGCCACATCACCTCGGGATGCTCGGGGTTTCCGAAATTGAGGCAGTCCACCACCGCCACGGGAGTCGCTCCCACGCAAGCCAGGTTGGCCACGCTCTCGGCCAGAGTCAGCGCGGTCCCCACTTTGGGATCGAGGGCGCAGTAGCGCGGATTGGAATCGGTGGTGATCGCTACCCCGCGCTCAGAAGGTGGCAACCCAGGTCCGGCCAACCGGAGCAATGCTGCATCCCCACCAGGCCCGACGACAGTGTTCAAGAAGAGCTGGTGGTCGTATTGCCGGTAGACCCACCGGGGCGAGCGGAGCAGGGCCAGGAGATCGTCTTCGCACTCGTCCTTGGAGGGCGGGACAATGGGCGGGGTCCGGTCTTCAGGTGGCGCAGCCAGGGGCCGATGGTAGAGCGGGGCATCATCGGACAGCGACGCCGCCGGCACATCGGCCAACACCGGGCCCTCGAAGCCGTCTCGGATGCGCAGTCGGCCTCCGCCGTCGGCCTCAGGCTCGGTTACCTTGCCGATGACGGTGGCGCGGACCTCCCACTTGGCGCAGATGGCAGTCACTTCGGCCAGCGACTGCGGCGTGACGATGGCCAGCATCCGCTCCTGGCTTTCGCTGGTCATCACTTCCCAGGGCTCCATGCCCTCTTCGCGTCGCGGGACAGCCGAGACATCGACATCCATGCCCACTCCGCCACGACCGGCCGTCTCGCTGGTGGCACAGGCCAGGCCGGCACCGCCCAAGTCTTGGATGCCGACCACAAGCTTGCGATCGAGCAACTCAAGGCAGGCTTCAATCAGGCGCTTTTCCTCGAAGGGGTCGCCCACCTGCACACTGGGCCGCTTGGTGTTGGCGCCGTCGGCGTCATCGCCGGAGAAGCCGGCAGAAGCCAGCACGCTCACTCCACCAATGCCGTCACGGCCGGTGCTGCTGCCCAACAGCACGGCCAGGTTGCCGGGGCCCGAAGCGATGCCCAGCACCAGGCGATCAACTGGAAGAGCACCCATGCACAGCACGTTGACCAGCGGATTCTGGGCGTAGCACGGGTCGAAAGTGAGTTCCCCGCCCACGTTGGGCACGCCCACCGAGTTGCCGTAGCCCGAAATCCCACTGACGACGCCCTCCACCAGCCAGCGCTGACGGGCATCGTCAGGTGAGCCGAAGAAGAGGGGGTCCATAATCGCCAGTGGACGAGCTCCCATGGTGAAGATGTCGCGCAAAATGCCACCCACGCCGGTGGCCGCACCTTGATAGGGCTCGATCGCTGACGGGTGGTTGTGGCTTTCAATCCGGATGGCGATGGCAATGCCGTCTCCAGCGTCGATTACTCCGGCGTTCTCACCCGGTCCCACCAGGACCTTGGGGCCTTCGGTGGGCAGGCGCTTCCAGTACATCCTCGACGACTTGTAGGAGCAGTGCTCGCTCCACATGACGGCATACAGCGCCAATTCCAGGTGGTTTGGCTCACGGCCCAGGATGGTGCCGACGTTCCCGAATTCTTCATCGGTCAAGCCGAGTGCTCGGTGCAACGGCTCCTCGGCCGGGGGAGTCATGATGCCCTCCAACTTAGTGGTGTCTCCCCCCTCAAGAGGACGCCTGCCGGGCCATGAGCCCCATGTTGGGAGCGAGGTCGACGTGAACCTGCCTCACGAAGAATCGGAACCTCCTCCAACCACCCAATGCCTGAACTACTACGTCGGAATCATGCGTAATGGCGCATGGGCGATTGATTAATGCGGCGTTTGGATTTGGCGTGAACTTCCCACCAGTAATGACCATATATGACCCAAGGTGTGATCCGTTTTGGGCCACAATGGTTGCATGGCAAAAGCAAAGACACCGGCTCCTCGCAAGCCCATGAGCACGGGCCACAAGGCTGCTCTTGCTCGTGGGCGGGCCGAAAGCGCTTCAGTTCGCCATTACCTCGAAGCACTGGAGACGTCCAAGCCCAAGCGGGGCAGGAAGCGCACTCCGGCTTCGATTGATAAGCGATTAGCCACCATTGCAATACAGCTCAGTACGTCTGATGCCCTGACAAAACTGCACCTCCTGCAAGAGCAAAAGGACCTCAATGACGAGCGCTCCCGGGTGGCCCAGATCAAGGATTTGAGCGCCTTGGAGAAGCAGTTCACCAAGGTGGCCCAGACGTACGGGGAACGTAAAGGCATCACGTACAGCACCTGGCGGGCTGCCGGGGTCAGCGCGGCCGTGCTGCAGGCTGCCGGTATCGGGCGAGCCCGAGGCTGAATTCAGGCCGCAGCGGCGCTGGAGGCGGCAGTCAGCAGCGATTGCAAGAGGACAAGGCCATCCTCCGAGCCGAGCAAGGCATGCGAGGCACGCTCAGGGTGCGGCATCAGGCCGACCACGTTGCCCGCTGCATTGGCGATGCCGGCAATGTCGTCTACCGACCCGTTGGGATTGTCGGTGTAGCGCAGGACGATCTGATCGCCCTCGGTGAGTTCGCGCAAAGTGACGTCGTCACACACGTAGCTCCCCGAGAAATGATTGATGGGGATGACCAGCTCGTCTCCCACCTGGGCCGCACAGGTCAGCGCCGAAGTGGACTGCACCACTTGGACGGTGGTGGGCTGGCACAGGAACCGCAAGCGCCCGTTCTTTTGCAGGGCACCCGGGAGGAGCCCCGCCTCGGTTAAGACTTGAAAGCCGTTGCAGATACCCACCACTGGCCCACCGCTGTGGGCGAACGCCACCACGGCATCCATGATGGGCGAGAAGCGGGCCAGTGCCCCGGGGCGCAGGTAGTCACCGTGGGCAAACCCTCCTGGGAGCACCACAGCATCCACTGAGCTCAGTGAGGTGTCTCCGTGCCACAAAAGTTCCGCCTGGCCGCCAATTTGTTGCATGGCGTTGACGACGTCGTACTCGCAGTTGGTACCTGGAAAGACAACGACGCCGATGCGTGCTGCCACTCAGGCGCCCAGAGTCACGAGCTCGAGGGTGCTCTCCTCGATCACCGGGTTGGCCAGTAGGCGATCAGCCAGTTCTGTGGCCTTCACTCGGGCTGCGTCCTCATCAGCCGCGTCCAACTCGAAACTGAACGATCGCCCGGCCCGCACGTGAGCGACACCCTCGAAGCCCAGAGCGGGGAGCGCCCGCTCAATAGTGGCTCCCTCCGGATCGGCAATCCCGGCTCGCAGCTGTACTTCCACCCGCGCCTGGAACCTCATGACGTGGCACCGTACCAGTCGCCCAACGACTGCCCGGTGACTCGCTCGTAGGCCGCTGTGTATCGCGCCGACAGAGCGTCGGTGACCTCCGCCGGCAGCGGTGGAGGCGGCGGCGTGCGGTCCCAGGGTTGGGCTGCAAGCCAATCGCGCAATGGCTGCTTATCGAAGGCCGGAGGCGTCGTACCGGGGACCACCTCATCAGCGGGCCACATGCGCGAGGAATCCGGCGTACACACCTCATCGCAAAGGGAGAGGACGCCGTCCACGTACCCCAACTCGAACTTGGTGTCAGCCAATATCAACCCTGCTTCGTCGGCCCGAGCCGCTGCTCTGGCGTAGAGCGCCAGGCAGATATCACGCGCCGCCTCGGCCACTTCTTTGCCCACCAGGTTCACGGCAGCAGCGAAGTCGATGTTGAGATCGTGTCCTACATCAGCCTTGGTTGAAGGGGTGAACATGGGCTCGGACAGGCGGCTGGCCATCTTGAGGCCTGAAGGCATCACCGTGCCGTGCACCGTGCCCGACTTCTCGTACTCCTCGAAGGCCTGGCCGGCCAGGTAGCCGCGGACGATGCATTCGAGCTTCAGCATTTCGGCCCGACGCACCAGCATGGCTCGCCCAGCCCACTCGGCCGGCGCGTCCATTCCCGGCAATTCCGCTGCTATGGCCATCGGGTCGGCCGTCACCAAGGTGCCAGGGACGATGTCGGACATCTCGCTGCACCAATAGGCGGTAATGGCTGTCAACACCCGACCCTTATTACGAATGGGCTCGGCCATAATCACGTCAAAGGCGCTCACCCGGTCAGTCGCCACCATCACCAGGTGGTCCGCCCCGGCGTCATAGAGCTCGCGCACCTTGCCTGAGTAAATGGGGCGTAGGTCAGTGTTCATGTCAACTCCTCCAGTGCGTGAGCGAAACGGTCGGTGTGGCGGAGGGTCCGCTGCAGATCGAACGCGGCATCCAATTGTTCCGCCGTCACCGTGACATCGGGATCGTCCTCCAGGATCTGCCGGAACGGGCGCCGTTCGGCCCAGGCAGCTCGGGCATCGCGTTGCACGATTCGATAGGACTCGTCCCGAGTCAGCCCCGCCGACACCAGCGCCAGCAGCACTGACTGGCTGAACACCAGCCCGTAACTGCCGTGCACCAGGTTGTCGAGGGCGCGCTCGGGGTGTACCACCAAGCCGGTGGCCAGGCCGGTGGCCTTCCGCAGCATGTAACAGGTCAGGATGGCGGCGTCGGGCAGAGCCACCCGCTCGACGGAACTGTGTGAGATATCGCGCTCATGCCACAGCGCCACGTCCTCCAAGCCTGCCCCGAGATAGCCCCGGAGCAGGCGGGCCAATCCGCAGAGCCGCTCGGAGAGGATGGGGTTGCGTTTGTGGGGCATGGCCGAGCTGCCCTTCTGCCCAGCACCGAATGGCTCCTCCGCTTCGCCCAGCTCACTACGGGCTAGATGTCGGACTTCGGTGCACATCAGCTCGATGGTGCTGCCGATGGCGGCACAGGCATAGAACAACTCGGCGTGGCGATCACGGGCAATCACCTGCGTGGCCGGTACCGGTGTCAGCCCCAGGGAGGCACACACGTCGGCTTCCACCGACGGGTCGATATTGGAGAACGTTCCCACTGCGCCAGACAGCTTCCCCACCGCGATGGCGGCCCGAGCCGCCCGTAGGCGGCGGCGATCCCGGTCGGCCTGGAGGGCCCACAGAGCGAACTTGGCCCCAAAGGTGGTCGGCTCGGCATGCATGCCGTGAGTTCGCCCCGTTACCGGCACATCCATGAGCTCAAGCGCACGGGCGCGCAGAGCGTTAATGAAAGCGTCGAGGTCGACCAGCAACAGATCGGCTGCCCTCGTCAAAGTGGCGCACAACGCGGTATCAACCACGTCGGAGGACGTCAGTCCGTAGTGGATGTAGGAACCGGCCGGGACACCGATGCGGGCCTGCACGACATCGACGAAGGCGGCCACGTCGTGATCGGTGACCTTCTCGCGCTCCAACACCTCGGCCACGAATACCTGGTCCACGGTGGGCGCCTTGCTCCGGCACGTCGCCGCGTCCTCCGAAGGCACGACCCCGATCCGAGCCTGGGCTTCGGTGGCCAGGAGCTCCACCTCAAGCCACAGCCCGAAGCGAGCCTCGTCGCTGAACAAAGCAGCCATGTCAGGTGGCGAATAGCGGGGGATCATCGAGCTGCCTCCTGCACCAGACTGGGAGTACCTTTGCCGGCTGTGCCTTCAACGACCGCGGCAGCGATGTCATGGCGCAGCACCATGCCGTCCCACTCAATGGGTTCGGCTGCGGCGTAGGCCAAGGATCGAGCCTCCTGCACGCTGCCCGCCACGGCAGTCACAGCAAGCACCCGGCCACCGGCCGTTTGGAATGGGCCGTCAGGACGGGGTCGGCTGGTTCCGGCATGAAAAACCGTCGCTCCTTCACTTGTTGCGGTGGATTGACCAACCTCGTCTAATCCTCCAATGGTGTCACCGGTACGCGGAGCATCTGGATACCCCGGGGAGGCCAACACCACGCAGACGGCGGCACCAGGCGAGAAGGTCGGAGCCGGCCCATCGTCCAAGTGTCCAGCCGCCACGGCCCGACAGAGTTCAGCCAGATCGCATGACAGGAGTGGCAGCACCACCTGAGTCTCGGGGTCGCCGAAGCGCACGTTGTATTCAATGACCTTGGGACCGTCGGGGCCAAGCATCAAGCCGGCATAGAGCACCCCCCGGTAGTCGATGCCCCGGCGACGCAGCTCGGTGACAAGCGGGAGCACGGCACGTTCCATGCACTCGTCCACCAGGTCGTGGCCCACATGAGGCATTGGCGCATAAGCACCCATGCCTCCCGTATTGGGCCCGCTATCTCCATCTCCGACGCGCTTGAAGTCTTGAGCTGGCAGCAGCGGCACGGCATTGGTGCCATCGCACAGCACCAGCAGTGAACACTCTTCGCCGGCCAAGCCTTCCTCAATCACTATCGAGCGCCCGGCGTCACCGAACGACCCCGAGAATTTGGCCGTCACGTCGGCCCGCGCCTCGGCGAGGCTCTGCGTCACCAAGACGCCTTTGCCGGCGGCGAGGCCGTCGGTCTTGATGACCCATGGGCCTGGCATGGTGTCCAAGAAGGCCATGGCCTCGACCTTCTGTTGCGCATCGAAGGCGGCGAAGCGAGCCGTGGGCACGCCGGCCGAGGCCAGCACTTCCTTCATAAACGCCTTGGAGCCCTCTAACAGAGCGCCATCGGCACCGGGTCCGAACACGACCTTGCCCTGCGCCCGCAGCCGATCCGCCAAACCGTCGACCAGCGGCGCCTCGGGACCGATCACGAACAGGTCAGCCGTGATGTCCGACACCGGTTCATCGGTCACTTCGATCGGCGCCGCCATGCCCGGATTGCCCGGCGTCACCACCACCTCGGCCGTACGGGCCAGCACATGGGCCAGCGCGTGCTCACGCCCGCCACTGCCGATGACGCAGACCCTCACGCCGTAGCGAATGAAACGGTCTGCTCTCGACCGGGCCCAACTCCGACCAGGCGCACAGGGACGCCAATCTGCTCGGAGAGGAAGGACACATAGTCCCGGGCGGTCGCCGGTAGGTCGTCGGGCGAGGTGGCTGAGGACAGATCCGTGCGCCAACCTGGCAGCTCTTCGTAGATCGGCCGGACGTTGTGCATGGTCGACTGGTGGTAGGGCATGTGTTCGTAGCGCACGCCGTCGAGCTCGTAGGCCACGCAGACCTTGACTGATTCGAAGGTGTCGAGCACATCAAGCTTGGTGAGCGCCACCTCAGTCATGGAGTTCAACCGGACGGCCTGACGCAGCATGACGGCGTCGAACCAGCCGCAGCGGCGCATTCGCCCGGTGTTGGTACCGAACTCGTGCCCCCGCTCGACCAGGAGCTCACCGATGTCATTGTCCTGCTCGGTCGGGAACGGGCCGGCACCGACCCGGGTGACGTACGCCTTGGCGATGCCGATGATCTGGTCGATGTCGCGCGGCCCAAGTCCTGAGCCCGTGCAGGCCCCGCCGGCCACCGGGTTGGAGGACGTCACAAAGGGATAGGTGCCGTGGTCGAGGTCGAGGAAGGTGGCCTGCGCCCCTTCCAGCAAAACGTTGTGCCCCGCATCGAGAGCGGCGTGAGCCAACCCGACGGTGTCGCCCACCATGGGGGCTATGCGAGGGGCGTACTCATCCAGATAGTGCTCGGCAATCTCAGCCGCCGACAAGGGAAGCCGGTTGTACACCTTGGCCAAGATGGCGTTCTTTTCCTTCAGCACGACGTCGAGCTTCTGGCGGAAGATCTTGGGGTCGAAGAGGTCTTGGACCCGGATACCTACCCTGGTGGCCTTGTCGGCGTAGGCCGGGCCGATCCCTCGCTTGGTGGTACCCAGGGCGTTCTTTCCCAGGAAACGCTCGGTCACCCGGTCCAACTCCTGGTGGTACGGCATGATCAGGTGGGCGTTACCGCTGACCACCATGCGGCTGGTGTTCACACCACGGGCAGACAAGCTGTCCAGCTCGGCCAGGAGCACGGCCGGGTCGACCACCACTCCGTTGCCGATCATCGGCGTGATGTGCTCGTACATGATGCCGCTGGGCACCAGCTGGAGGGCGAATGCCTCCCCGTTGACGACGATGCGGTGGCCGGCGTTGTGTCCGCCCTGGTAGCGGATGACCATGTGCATGTCGCGGGCGAGGAGGTCGGTGAGCTTGCCCTTCCCCTCGTCGCCCCATTGGGTCCCCACCACCACAGTTGCGGGCACGCGTCATCTCCGTTCGCTCGATCGCTGTCGGATTACGCAACAGTGTATCCCTCCCCGGATCTGCCCCCAACCTCCGTGGCGTTTCTTTCCGCCCTGCTGGGGTAGGGGGGAGCAAGGAGGTGCCGCGCATGACGAATGAGCTGAAGGGCATCCGAGTGGCCTTCGTAGTGGCCAACGAGGGCATCGAAGAAATTGAGCTGACGGAGCCGTGGAATGCCGTGCTCCGAGCGGGCGGCCAACCAGAACTGGTGGCCCCTCAACCGGGCGAAGCCCAGACACGGCGCCACCTCGATCCGGCCCATCGCTTCCCGGTCGACCGCACCACTGAAGACGCCCGGGCCGCCGACTTCGACGCGGTGGTCCTGCCTGGTGGAGTGGCCAACCCCGACGAACTCCGCCGTGACGCCGCGGCTGTCGACTTCATCATGTCGATGTTCGAGGCGGGCAAGCCGCTGGCCGCCATCTGTCACGGGCCCCAGACACTCATCGATGGCGACCTGGTCTGCGGCCGAACCGTGACCTCCTACCCCAGCCTGCAGACTGACCTGCGCAATGCCGGCGCCGACTGGGTCGACCAGGACGTCGTGGTCTGTAGCCGCGGCATCAACACCATCGTCACCTCACGCCATCCAGACGATCTCGGATCGTTTTGCCGGGAGTTGACCGCGGTATTTTCGCAGCCACCCTTGGTGACCTGAGCAAGGGCGGCGGCCCCCGTCGCAGTCATGTCACCGCCACCAGATGGCAACCGCGGCGCAACGCCGCACCAACCTTCGGCTTGCATCCTCACTGCAGCGACTTTGTGGGAGCTTCCGTGCCCGTGGCGGGCTTCGGATGGATTGAGGAAGCAGGGAGCATGCACACTCTTCGACGTCAGCAGCGCGGGACCGACGCGCCCCGACTCCGTCTGGGTTGGAAATTGCGACTGGTGGCAGTGGCCTGTGTCATGGGAGCAACGGCACTGCCGCTGATTGCATCCGCGGCCACGGCCAGGGCCGCGACACTGGAACCGCACGCCGTCACCGGCACTGACGCCGTGGCCTTCCAGATGAACGCTGCTCATACGGGTGCATCGGCCGATGCGGTCGGTCCTCAATGGACCAAAGCCTGGACCACCACCCTTGGTGGCTCGGTTGGGTACCCGCTCATTGTGGCGGGTCGTGTCTACGTTCTCGACAACGCGCCCTCCCCATCTCTTATCGCCTACGACGGTGCCACCGGCACCATCGACTGGCAGGACGCAGTCGGCGCCAGCCTGACCGGAATCGCCTACGACGGTGGCCGGATTTTTGAGCAGTCGGGCTCCATCATGACGGCCTACGACGCTTCCACGGGTGCACAAGATTGGTCGGCCACCATGTCCGGCCAGTACGAGTTCAATGCTGCGCCCACCGCGTCCAACGGCATCGTCTATTCAGACGGGGCCGGCGGTGGCGGCACCCTTTACGCGCTGAGCGAATCCACGGGAGCCACGTTGTGGACCGAGGAAGTCGAAAACGGCAACACCAGCTCGCCGGCCGTCGGCGATGGCGACGTCTTCACCTCATTCGCCTGCGATCTCACCCAGGTCTTCAATGCGACCACGGGTTCACCTGCCTGGGAAGAGCAATACGGCTGTGAGGGTGGCGGCGGCCAGACCGCCGTCCTGGCCGATGGCGACCTGTTTCTGCGCGACACCATCCTCAACGCGGGGACGGGTGCGACCGTTCGCAGTCTTTCGACCGACCCACCGCCTGCAGTCGACGGCCAGAACGTCTACACCGAAAAGGGCGGCACCCTCGAGGCCCAGACCGTGGCCAACGGATCGGTCCTGTGGAGCTTTGCAGGCGACGGTAACTTGATCACCGCGCCGATCGTGGTCGATGGCGTGGTCTACGAAGGTTCTTCGGCCGGCAATCTCTACGGCGTCTCGGCCACCACTGGCCAGCTCCTATGGACTGACGACATCGGAACGGCTATGACAGGCAACACTGGATTCACCGACTCGTACAACGGACTGGGAGAAGGTGACGGCCTTCTGGTCGTCCCCGCCGGCGACACGCTGACCGTCTTTGACGATGCCGGCACAACGCCGGCTGCAGCCATTGCACCCAGCGCCGCGTCTGGCAATGCCTCGGCCACGGTGAACTGGACCGTCCCGGCCAACAATGGAAGCACCATCACCAACTACACGGTGACGCCCTTGACCAACGGCGTGGCACAGACCCCGACCGTTGTACCGGCCGGCGTCGGCGGATCAGCTACCAGCCCCATCCCCGGTGCTTCAGACTCGTTGACGGTGACGGGACTCACCAACGGCTCGACCTACACCTTTGCCGTGCAGGCCGACGGTGCCAGCGGGATGGGCGCAATTTCGCCGACATCGAATTCAGTGACACCGCTGACCCTTCCGGCTGCACCGGTATCGGTAACTGCCCAAGCCGGGGACATGGCGTCCGATGTGAGTTGGACCGTGGCCACCAACGGCGGAGACCCCATCACGTCCTTTATCATCACGCCCTCAGTGGGCCTGACGGCCGGTACCCCGGTGCAGGTCACCGCTGGGTTGGCCGGATCAACGCTCGACCCCACCAACGGTGCCACTGATTCCTACAACGTCACCGCACTGACCGCCGGATCGGCCACCAGTTTCACGGTGGCGGCCAAGAGCGCCTTCGGATTCGGAGCACCGTCAGTCCCGAGCAACGCCGTCACGCCCTCTGCAGGACCCACCGTGCCCTATGTGCCCAGTGACGTCAGCGCCACTACCACCGGTGGACAAGTCACCGTGTATTGGGTCACTCCGGGCAACAACGGCTCACCCATTACCGGCTTCGTGATCACACCGACCATCGGAAATGCGGCGCAGGTACCCGTCAGCATTCCGGCCGGCGCCAGCGGATCAGCCATCAGCCCAGTGGCCGGCGCCGTGGACGATGCGGTGCTGAGCGGCCTTATGTTGGGCTCCAGCTACACGTTCACGGTGCAGGCCGTCAATGCGATCGGCGCCAGTGTGGCTTCGTCAGTGACCAACGCTGTGACACCCAGCGCAGCATCGTTCACCGACAGAGAGTCGGACCTCGATTTCGGGACCGCCACATTGGGTACCTACACGCAGCAAACTGAATTCCTGTTTAACGGCGGAACGTCAACCGGCGCCATCACCGATTTCGCCTTTGGCGGAGCCGACCCCGATGACTTTGTCATCGAGACGAACAACTGCCAGGCGGTGGGGTCACAGAACGGATGCAACGTCGCCATCGACTTCTTTCCCGGAGCCGTCGGGCCCCGGAGCGCCACCGTCACACCTATCTCCAACGGAGTGCTGCAGTCGCCTATTTCCGTTTCGGGCATCGGCACAGAGGGCTACTACGAGGCAACAGCGGCCGGCATCGTTTCGGCCTTCGGTGACGGGACCAACCAGGGCGACCTGGCCGGGAAGCCGCCGTCAGCACCCGTCGTCACCATTCAGACAACAGGTGACGGAGGCGGTTACTGGATGGCCGCCAGCAACGGGTACGTCTGGGCCTTTGGTGATGCCTTCAGCTACGGCGGAGCCGGCAACCTCCTTCTCAACAGTCCAATCGTCGGTATGGCCATCACACCCGATGATGCCGGTTATTGGCTCGTGGCCGCCGATGGCGGCATTTTCTCTTACGGCGATGCCAAGTTCTACGGCTCAACGGGAGCGCTCAAACTGAACAAGCCCATCGTGGGCATGGCGGTGACGCCAGATGGGGGTGGCTACTGGTTGGTGGCCTCTGATGGCGGCATCTTCGCCTTCGGCGATGCGGCCTTCTACGGCTCCACCGGTGGCATCAAACTCAACAAGCCCGTGGTGGGAATGGCGCCAACGCCCGACGGAGCCGGGTACGACCTCGTGGCGTCGGACGGCGGGATCTTCTCCTATGGGGACGCGCCGTTCTATGGTTCGACGGGCGCCATCAAACTCAATAAGCCCATTGTGGCCATGGCCATGACCGGGGATGGCGGTGGCTACTGGTTGGCGGCGTCGGACGGCGGGATCTTCTCGTTCGGCGACGCGCCCTTCTACGGTTCCACCGGAGGGGGCAAAGTGACCAACAACGTAGGCATCGCGTTGACGGGTGGGATCACACCTGAAGCGTTCTACGACGTCCCGGCAGATCGACACTTAACGAAGCGTGAGCTTGTCGCCTTCCGTGTCGACCGTGACAGTTGAGCCCTCGATGTACTTGCCTTCCAGGAGGGCCAGGGCCAGCGGATCTTCGATGTTCCGCTGCAGCACCCGGCGCAGGGGGCGGGCGCCGAAGTCAGGGTCATAGCCGGCATTGGCTAGCCAGGCCTCGGCCTCGGGGGTGACGACCAGGTCGAGCCTGCGCTCGGCCAATCGTGACCTGAGCTTGTTGAGTTGGACGCCCACAATGACGCCGAGGTCTTCACGGCTGAGGGGCCGGAAGCGAACAATCTCATCAATGCGATTGATGAACTCCGGCTTGAAGTACTGGGCCGGCTCCCCGGCCAGATTGGACGTCATGATCAGCACCGTGTTGGTGAAATCGACGGTGCGACCCTGCCCGTCGGTGAGGCGCCCGTCTTCGAGCACCTGCAGGAGGATGTTGAACACGTCGGGGTGGGCCTTCTCTAGCTCATCAAGCAAGACGACGGCATAGGGACGGCGGCGCACCGCCTCGGTCAACTGACCCCCTTCGTCGTACCCGACATAACCGGGAGGCGCACCCACCAGGCGGCTGACGGCGTGCTTCTCCATGTATTCGCTCATGTCGATCCGCGTTATGGCACGCTCGTCGTCGAAAAGGAATTCGGCCAAGGCTCGGGCCAGTTCGGTCTTGCCCACGCCCGTCGGACCGAGAAACAGGAATGAACCGATCGGGCGATTGGGATCGGAAAGGCCAGCCCGACTGCGTCTGATGGCGTTGGACACAGCCGACACGGCTTCGTCCTGTCCCACCACACGCTCGTGCAGGGTCGACTCCAGTCGCACCAGCTTCTGGATCTCGCCTTCCATGAGGCGGGAGACCGGCACGCCGGTCCAGCGGCTGACCACTGCGGCGATGTCCTCGGCGTCGACCTCCTCCTTCAAGAACCGGGAGTCGGCCTGTAGCTTCGAAAGGTCGTCGGTGGCTTGGACGATCTGACGCTCAAGATCGGGCAGGTCGCCGTATCGAATAGCCGAGGCCGCAGCCAGGTCCCCGTCGCGCTCAAGCCGCACGGCCTCTTCTTCCTTGCCCGTCTTCTCCTGCTGTAGCTGGCTGATGGTGTCCAGGCAAGACTTCTCCTGCTGCCAGTGCGCAGTCATGGAGCCCTGCTGCTCGCTCAGCTCGGCCAGCTCTCCCTTCAGCCGTTCCAGCCTGTCGGCCGACGCGGCGTCAGACTCCTTTTCCAGCGCCAGCTTCTCGATCTCCAACTGTCGAATGCGACGGGTGATCTGGTCCAGTTCAGTCGGCATGGAGTCGATCTCGATTCGCAATTTCGACGCGGCCTCGTCAATAAGGTCGATGGCCTTGTCGGGCAAGAATCGCCCGGTGACGTAGCGGTCGGACAACACCGCCGCGGCGACCAGCGCAGCGTCCTGAATGCGCACCTTGTGGTGCGCCATGTAACGCTCGGACAGCCCGCGCAAAATGGCAATGGTGTCTTCCACCGAGGGTTCGCCGACGAAAACGGGCTGAAAACGCCGTTCCAGCGCGGCGTCCTTCTCAATAGAGGTCCGGTACTCGTCCAGGGTGGTGGCCCCGATGAGACGCAGCTCGCCCCGAGACAACATCGGCTTGATCATCTGGCCGGCATCCATGGCCCCTTCAGCCGCGCCGGCACCGACAATGGTGTGCAGCTCGTCAATGAAGGTCACGATCTCGCCTTCGGCGTCGGTGATCTCTTTGAGCACGGCCTTCAACCGCTCTTCGAATTCGCCGCGGTACTTGGCTCCGGCCACCATCGACCCGAGGTCGAGCGAGATGACTCGCTTACCCTTCAGTCCTTCGGGCACGTCACCTTCGATGATTCGGTTGGCCAACCCCTCCACGATGGCGGTCTTGCCAACACCCGGTTCGCCGATCAGCACCGGGTTGTTCTTGGTCCGACGGGACAACACCTGAATGACGCGGCGTATCTCCTCATCGCGCCCGATAACCGGATCGAGTTTGCCCTCTCGCGCCGCTTCGGTGAGATCTCGGCCGTACTTGGCCAGGGCCTGATACGTCTGCTCGGGATCAGCACTGGTCACTCGGTGGTTGCCACGCACCGCTCGCAGCGCCGTCTGCAGCGCGTCCTTGGTGACGCCGATGTCGTCGGCCAGCGCCAGCAACAGGTGCTCGACCGATACGTAGTCGTCACCCAACTCACGGCGGTACTCGTCGGCCCGTTCCAGGGCTTGACGGGCATCTCGGGACAGTCCCGGCTCGGCCCCGCCCTCGGCCCGAGGCAGCCGCGACAGGCGCTCGTGCACCGTCCGGCTGAGCGCGTCGGGATCCACGCCGACCTGGGTCAGCAATGGGCGCGTCATGGTGTCCTGCTGCAGCAGCAGCGCGTCGAGCAAGTGTGCCGACGTCATTTCCGGATTGTTGGACGACGCGGCGTGTCCCGAGGCGGCACTGAAAGCGGCCTTGGTGTTGTTGGTCCAGCGTTCTGGATCGATGGGCATCAGTGGATCACCCCTTGCGATAGAGCACCGGTGCTTGGCGCACCGGCACCAGGTCCCGACGGTATTGACGATGCGTGGCCGCCACCGCGGCCTGCGCCTGCAGCTGGGCTTCGCTCAGCTCGGCTCGCAAGCGCCGCACTTCGTGCTCGAGCTCGAGCACACGGCGCACCCCTTCGAGGTTCAGGCCGGTGGATGTCAGTTCTTGTATGTGGCGTAGTCGCGCCAGATCACCCTCCGAAAAGCGGCGGCTCCCACCACACGTTCGCGACGGGTCGAGCAGTCCTTTGCGTTCGTAGATCCGCAACGTTTGCGGGTGCATGCCTGTCAGCTCCGCGGCCACGGAAATCACGTAGACGGCTCGTTCATTGTGCTCAGTGGATTGTTCGGCCATGTCAGTGCTCCACTTCCACGCGCGGTGCCTCATCGCTGACCTTGGCCAATGATTCAATCGCAGCGCGTTGTTCATCATTCAGCTCGGTGGGCACCACGACCTCCACTTTGACCATCAGGTCGCCCGGCTTGCCAGCATTTCGGCCATTGCCGGCCGGGACTCCCCGACCCCGAACCCGCATGACCTTGCCCGACTGAGTCCCCGGCGGCACCTTGAGCGTCACCTTGCTCTCCAAGGTCGGGACAGTGATGGTGGTGCCCAACGCCGCCTCGGGGAATGTGACTGGCACGGTGATCGTAAGGTTGCGACCACTGCGGCCGAAGTTGGCGTGAGCTCCTACATGTACGACCACAAAGAGATCGCCGGGTGGCGCCATGCCCTGACCGGGGGCGCCTCGTCCCTTCACCCGAATGCGCTGTCCGTCCTCCACGCCGGCCGGGATACGGACCTTGATGGAACGCACCTTGCGCTCGGTACCCGATCCCTGGCAAACGGGACAAGGTGTATCGAAGAGCTGTCCCCTCCCCACGCAGTCGGGACAAACCGTGCTGAGCGAGAACAACCCCTGGTTGTCATTGAGGCTGCCGGATCCGCCACACCGAGGGCAGGTGTGGGTGGAGGTGCCGGGAGCGGCACCGGTGCCACGGCAATTCGAGCAGCGTGCATCCTGAGGCACATTGACCGAGGTCGTGACGCCATGCACGGCGTCTTGGAAACTCAGGTGCAGTGCCGCTTCCATGTCGGCGCCGCGTTGAGGCCCGCGTTGCTGGGTCCGCCGGTTGCCGAAGAGGCCACCGAACAGGTCGCCCAGGTCGCCCACGTCTTCCATCCGGAAGGTTCCACCACCTGGCGTCCCCCCGAATCCGCCAGAAAGCGGTCCGTGCTTTCGGACCTCGTCGTATTCTTTGCGCTTCTCCGCATCCCCCAAGACGTCGTAGGCGGCGCTGATCTCTTTGAAGCGCTCCTCTGACCCGGGGTTGGTGTCAGGGTGGTATTGCTTAGCCAGCTTTCGGTAGGCGCGCGTGATCTCCTTGTCGGTGGCCGTCGAAACGACCCCGAGCACCTTGTAGTAATCCTTCTCAAACCATTCGCGCTGCGCGGCCACTCCTCAGTTCACCCCTTCACGCTCACCATGGCGGGGCGAACGATCTGCCCTTTCCACCGATAACCAGAACGCAATACTTGGTCGATGACGACGTCTCCGCCTTCGTCCTCTGAGCGCGCCACGGCGTCGTGCACCGACGGGTCGAAGGCCACGCCAACCTCGTCCACACGCTCGAGGCCCTCCTTGGCCAACACATCAAGCAACATCGAACGCGCCGCGGTGAGGGCCTTGGCATCTTCTGATTCGGCCCCCGCCTCTCTCTGGTGGGCCTGAGCCAGATCCAGTGTGTCGAGCACCGGTAAAAGCTTGCTGATGAGGCTCGACGAGGCGCGCACCAGCTGCTCGTCCTGCGTGCGCTGGACGCGCTTTCGATAGTTCTCGAAGTCCGCCATGGTGCGCTGCAGGGCGGCGAGATACTCGTCCCGCTCCCCCTGCAGCACCGTCATCGGGTCCAGCTCACCGTGAACGTCGGCCTCCAACGCCGCCTCGGCGGCTGCGGTGTCGGCCTCGGTCCACGTCTCGTCAGCGTCAGATGCCGGTTCCGGCGTGACCTCCTCGTTGGGGGTCTCGTCGGAGAAGCTCATGGCTCGTCAACAATCTCGGCGTCAACCACGTCGTCGTCATTGCTGGCATCGGTGTTGTTGTCGCCCCCGGCGTCACCGCCGCTGGGCGCACTCTGTGCCGCCGAAGCCTGCTCATACAGACGCTGACTGAAGCTCTGGCTCACGCTCATGAGCTTCTCGGTGGCGTCTTTGATCGCTTCGACATCGCTGCCGGCTAACGCGTCCTTCAGGACCTTGACGGCGGACTCAACGTCCTCCTTCTCGGAGCCTTCGAACTTCTCACCCTGCTCCTTGAGCAGCTTTTCGGTCTGGTACACAAGTGTGTCGGCCGAGTTACGGATTTCGGCTTCTTCCTTGCGGCTGCGGTCGTCCTCGGCGTGTGCTTCGGCGTCACGCACCATGCGCTCGATGTCGTCCTTGGCCAACGAGGACTGCCCCGTGATGGTCATGGACTGCTCCTTGCCGGTGGCCTTGTCTTGAGCAGCCACGTGGACGATGCCATTGGCGTCAATGTCAAAGGTGACCTCGATCTGCGGTATGCCCCGAGGGGCCGGCGGCAGGTCAACCAGCTGGAACTTGCCCAGCGTTTTGTTGTACATGGCCATCTCACGCTCTCCCTGCAGCACGTGGATTTCCACTGACGGCTGATTGTCCTCGGCCGTCGTGAAGATCTCCGAACGCTTAGTCGGGATGGTGGTATTGCGCTCGATCAGGCGGTGCATGACTTGGCCTTTGGTCTCAATGCCCAGTGAAAGCGGCGTCACGTCGAGCAAGAGCACGTCTTTGACCTCGCCCTTGAGGACACCGGCCTGCACGGCCGCGCCGATGGCTACTACCTCATCCGGGTTGACTCCCTTGTGAGGCTCTTTCCCACTCAATGACTGCACCAGGTCCTGCACGGCCGGGATTCGAGTGGACCCACCCACCATGACCACGTGGTCGATGTCGGATGTTTTAAGCCCGGCGTCCTTGATGGCTGCTTCGAACGGTCCGGTGCACGCCTGCACCAGGTCGGCCGTCAGTTCGTTGAACTTGGCCCGCGTCAGCTTCAGATCGAGGTGCTTGGGCCCCTCGCTGGTAGCCGTAATGAAGGGCAGGTTGATCTGGGTCTCCTGGACGCTGGACAGTTCGATCTTGGCCTTTTCAGCTGCCTCCTTGAGGCGCTGCATCGCCATTTTGTCGGCGGACAGGTCGACGCCCTCGGTGTCTTTGAACGTCTTGACCAACCAGTCCATGACCTTGTCGTCCCAGTCATCACCACCGAGCTTCGTGTTACCCGACGTCGACTTCACTTCGAAGACGCCCTCACCGATCTCGAGCACCGACACGTCGAACGTGCCACCACCGAGGTCGAAGACGAGCACGGTTCGGTCGGCATCTTCTTTGTCCAAGCCATAGGCCAACGCAGCAGCAGTGGGCTCGTTGATAATGCGGAGCACTTCAAGACCCGCAATGGCACCGGCTTCTTTGGTCGCAGTGCGCTGGGCGTCATCGAAGTAGGCCGGCACGGTAATCACCGCCTGGTTCACTGTGTCTCCCAAGTATGCCTCGGCGTCCCTCTTCAACTTGCTCAGAATGCGAGCCGAAATCTCCTGGGACTTGTAGGCCTTGCCATCGATGTCGATGGTCCAGCCAGTCCCCATGTGACGCTTGACCGATCGGATGGTTCGATCAGGGTTGGTGATGGCCTGGCGCTTGGCCACTTCGCCCACCAGTACTTCGCCGGTCTTCGAAAAGCCCACAACCGATGGCGTCGTACGGCCACCCTCGGCATTCGGGATCACGACGGGCTCTCCCGCCTCCAACACACTGACCACCGAGTTGGTGGTTCCCAGGTCAATTCCTACGGCCTTCGGCATCTGCAGTCCTTCCAATTGTCTTTTGCTTGTGGATAACTATAACAAATCTGAGTGTCTCTTTGTCAACTTTTCTCAAAGAATATCAGCAGGTACCGCGGTGAACAGGTCGGCATACCATGCAGAGGTGCTCGATCTCGTCCTCCTGCGACATGGCCAGTCTTCATGGAACGCAAAGAACCTGTTCACGGGCTGGGTCGACGTCGACCTCACCGAGGAGGGAAAGGCCGAAGCCGTCGCCGGAGGCCAGCTTCTGGCGGCCGAGCCTGGGCTCGACCTGCGCATTCTTCACACCTCTGTGCTCACCCGAGCCATCCACACGGCGGAATTGGCCCTGAACGCGGCCGGACGCAGCTGGCTCCCGGTCCATCGTGACTGGCGGCTCAACGAGCGCCACTACGGGGATCTCCAGGGGAAGAACAAGAAGGAAACGACGGCCGAGTTCGGCGAGGAGAAGGTGAAGGTCTGGCGTCGCAGCTACGACACGCCGCCGCCCCCCATTGCGGCGGACAACCCGTACGCCGTGGCCGACGACCCCCGGTACCGGGACCTGGACCCAACACTGATCCCCGCCGACCGAATGCCTGGCCGACGTGGTCGCCCGAGTCGTCCCTTACTGGGAGTCGGCCATCCTGCCCGGACCTACGCCAGATGGCTGAGACTGGTGGGGCCGTGCTGGTGGCGGCGCACGGCAACAGCATCCGGGCCCTTCGCAAGCACCTGGAGGGCATCTCGGATGACGACATCACCGGACTTGGAGATCCCAACCGGAATTCCCTACCGGATGCTGCTGAACGACGACCTCACCATCAGCTCCATGAAGCCTCTGGGTGATCCTGAAGCAGCTGCGGCAGCCGCAGCGGCTGTGGCTCGTCAGGCCGGCTAGCCCGGGGAGTGGGCCAGCCGGACTCGACGAGATGAAAACGGCGGTCGGGTCGGGGCGCCTCGCCGCACCCCGACCCGACCGACTATTAAAAGGGCCTCCGCCATCTGCCCTTGCGAACCGCCCCTACAGGGCGTCCGGCCCGCGCTCTCCCGTGCGGACCCGCACAACGGTCTCGACCGGGATGACCCACACCTTGCCGTCACCGATCTTGCCGGTGGCAGCCGAGGAGACGATGGCGTCAACCACCTCGTCGACCTGTCGGATCGTCGACCAACACCTCAATGCGGATCTTCGGCACGAAGTCGACTTCGTACTCCGCACCTCGGTACACCTCGGTGTGGCCCCGCTGGCGTCCGAAACCCTGAGCCTCGGTCAGGGTCATCCCCTGTACCCCGAGGTTCTTCAGGACCTCCTTGACGTCATCGAGCTTGAATGGCTTGAGAACAGCCACGATCAGCTTCATTGTTTAGCTCCTTTCGTCCTGAGAGACCTAGATCCGCAACCCAGGGTCGAGCCCAGGATCGGTAGGTGGCAGCGGATGATCAGTCCAGTATGTGAGTCGTGTACTGACATGTGATCCACCCCCACCACCGAGTTGATCAGGCTGGCGAACGCCTCCTCGGGGAAGGCTTCCTCGTCGTGGATGGCCGAGTCGCCGATCTCGAGGATCTCATCCTTGTAACGGGCGCCTCGGAGCACAAGGCCGATGAGCTTCATCAGGATGAAGGTCACGAGGGCGGACCAGAAGATGACCCACAGGGCCGCCCGGAACTGTTCCCACAACTGGTGGGCCGAGTCCGGTGTACATCAGCCCGTCCACACCGAACGGCACACAGGTTCCATGCGCCGTCAGATAGGTGGCCTGAGACGTGTTGACCACCTGCCCGGCCGCATTCAGGTTGCCGCACCCGTACTCAATCATGTTCGGGTCACCGAAAATACCCGAGGAGCAAGCCTCCAAAGAAGCCGGCGATGCCGTGGGTGTAGATCACACCAAGCGCATCGTCCACCTTGGAGAACGGCCGCACCTTGGAGAGGTAGTTCCAGGCCACCCACACGATGACGGTGCAGATGGCACCGACAGCGATGGCGCCCCGACCATTGACCCAGCCGGCACACGGTGTGATGCCGACCAATCCGCAGATCATGCCGTTGACACCACCGAGGAACGTGGGCTTCTTCGCCTTGGACAGCCAGGCGTCCAGCGCCATCCAGACCAGTACGCCGGTACCGGTGGCGATATTGGTGTTGATGACGGCTGCTGCTGCGCTGGCACCGGCGTAGTACGGGTCACCGCCGTTGAAGCCGTTCCACCCCAGCCACAGGATGCCGGCGCCGACCGCCGCCATGACCAGGTTGTTGGGCAGGAAGTGCGCCTTGTCCCGAGCCAATCGCGGCCCGAGGACCCAGGCAGCCACGAAGCCGGACACACCGGCCGACATGTGAATGACGTACCCACCGGAGAAGTCCAGTGCACCTTCCTGGGCGAAGTAGCCACCGCCCCAGAGCAGGAAAGCGTCGACGCCGTAGACGAAGGTCGACCACAGAGGGACGAGCAGACACCAGGCGCTGAACTTGATCCGACCCAGCACACTGCCCAGGAACAGCAGCGGAGTGATGGCGGCGAACACGAACTGGAAATAGGCCAGTGATGCGGTCGGGAAGTGGAAGGGGATGATGGTATTGGCGCGCCGAGAGTGCCTGACCCTGCTCACCATAACTATTGGTGATCCCACCCGGCTTGCCGACGAAGTTGTCGAAGAAGTGCTTGAACCATCCGACGCCGGTGGTCTGTGTATCAGTCACCACTCCATGGATCGTTTGGACTCCACCACCTAGTGAGGTTCCATCGAAGCCCATTTTGTAGGACCACAGCACCCAGGCAATCAGGACCAGGGAGAACCCGGCGAACATCATGGCCAGGACGTTGACCGCCCATTTCTTCGGCACGATTGACGCGTACAACACCGCCAAGGCGGGAAGACTCATCAGGCCGACGAAGGTGGCCGCAGTTATCTGCCAGGTGTTATCTCCCGTATTCAACCAACTCGGATACGGGACATACGTCGTGGCAGCCAGTAGGTGCACCACTCGAGCACTCCTCTCGTAAGTTCAAGACAACCCGGCGCTTTGCCCTTCGGGCACAGCGTCATTGAGCACCGGGTGCGCCAATCAGCAGGACAGTTCGCCTCGCCGCAGACAGGATGCAAGTTGGGAGTTTCCGCATCATCACGCCTGTGTTTCCAATGCGTTAAACCGTCTACCTGGCGGAATACTTCCTGTTCAGAAGGCATCTTTTTCGATCGGGAGGTCGGACAGCGTCGACCAGCGATTCTCAGGCGGTGCCTAGGCATCTACATGGTGATTCGGCGGTTGGGGTGGCCTACAACCGTTCGGGGCTTCCGCCGCTACGCTTGCCCGACCGCATGTCGACCCTTCTCGGTGGCGGGCGACCCGGCAAGACGAACGGACTACTACATGGGCGTAACCCAGCCACCCACACCTGATGTGCTCGCAGCGGAGGCCTCCGGCCAGTCCGCCGAGGCCAGGACCCGAAACTCGTTACAGCTGGCAAAGACGACTCGACGGGTCAAGCAAGTGGTCACCGCTGTGGTTCTCGTTTCCCTCCTGGTCTTGAGCACCATTTTCTATGTGACAGGGGTGCACAAGAACTCGCAGATTGACAGCCTGCGCCACCAAGGTCGGGCCATGTCCGTATCCGTGGTCGGCTGTCAAGGTCTCTTGGGTGGGAGCGGGAGCAACGCGGTTGGCTATACCTGCAAGGTCCGATACACCGTGGCCCACCACTCGTACGACGAGACGCTCCCCGGCAACGTCTTCCTTCGTCCTGGTGCTCAGCTCAAGGCCATCGTGGTGCCCAGCGACCCTCGGCTCATTTCCACCCCGGCCATCGTGGCGTCCGATCACACATCGAATCGGGTCTTCCTACTGCCGACGGTACTGCTCGCAATCTTGTTGGTTCTGGGCGCAACCGTCATCGTCTTGTCACGACGTCGGCCAAATCCCGCCTAACTCAGTCCTTCGGCGGCCTTTTCGGCTGCGCCGTGCGTGGCGTGTACCGCTTGCTTGGTCGCGGCAGCGAACCGCCGGCTGATGGGAGGCCACGCGCCTTGGGTTTGTAGGCCCCGCGGGCCGACCCATCGCCCCCTGCCACCTTGACGCTCTGCTGTAGCCGGTAGGCGCGGACGAGGAACCAGGCCCCGGCAAAGATAAACGGCAAGCCGAATCCCCAGTAGTGCAGGTTGAACAGCCCCAAACCGAAGAGGGCGGTGACGAGTCCAAGCAAGAGACGCTTGCGCAGGAAGGTCGTCAGCATGATCAAGATCGACATGCCTACGAGCACAAAAAACAGCTCGTGGTAGAGCGAGACATCCACGTGGGCCGGATTTGGATTGCCATTAGACAGCGTGGGAACTGGGTCGTCATCAACCAGGACCGTGGTCAAGAAAAAGGTGAGGGCCGCGGCAATGGGAGCGATCACGAAACCGATGAGGCGCTCCCGGTCACTGAGCGTCCTGCTCTCGGCCTCCAGCTCATCGAGCGAACGCCCGGCCAGGGCCTTCTTGGCTGCGGCGTCTCCTTCATCGTCGTCAGGCCTGACGATCATCGTCTGGAAGCGCATCCACAGACTGGGTTTGCCCGCGGCGCTGTCAGAACGTCGACCCCAGCGCATGGGGAGAGGGTAGCGCGACCCATCGGACCCGGCCGGGGCGTCCCCCGCCATAAGAGCGATGTGGCGTGGCGGAAAACCCAGAAGCCCGTGCCTACCGCCGAGTTCCGAGTTGGAGTTGTTACGAGCACGTGAACACACTCGGGGTTAGCCTGTCCGGCATGACAACTGGCGGCTATGACCTCGACCTCTCCCGGATCTGGTTGTTCTCAACCTCTTCCGCCAAAGACATCCGCACCATCCGCAAGGCACTCGAAGAAGTGACGGTGCCGCCGGGTCGGATGCTGTGCGAGCAGGGCACCATCGGGCGCGAGTTCTTCTTGATCGTGTCAGGCCAGGCGTCGGTGAAGCGCAACAGTCGGCGCATCGCCACTCTCGGACCCGGCCAGTACTTCGGTGAGCTGGCGTTGCTGGACCGCCGGCCTCGCTCGGCCACCGTGGTGTCCGACACCGAGATGAAGCTGCTGGTGCTCGGTCAGCGCCAATTCAATGGCGTCCTCGACGCCGTGCCGGCACTGGCTCGCAAAATGCTGGCCGCCATGGCCACTCGCCTGCGCGAATCAGACGACAAGGCTTACAACTAACCGTTTCGGGAGAGCAGGGTCCGCGCCCCGAACCTGGGCGTGGTGGAAGACTTTCTGTGTCCGTAGTTCCTCGCCTGGACACAGGAGGTCGACATGTTCGACGTCAAGAAGCTCACCGCTGAATTCATCGGTACCGCAGTCCTCGTCATCATCGCAGTCGGGGTCGCCACCGAGAACTTCGGCTTCAAACTCTTCGGCGGGAGCATCGCCGCTGGCGTGGTCACCACCGCCTTGGCCTTTGGACTGGTGCTCATGGCACTCGCCTATGCCATCGGCCCCATCTCGGGATGCCATGTGAACCCGGCCGTCACCATCGGCTTCATGGCGGCCGGTCGGATGAAGGTGGCCGAAGGGCTCGCCTACATGGTGGCGCAGTGTGCAGGAGCCATCGGCGGAGCGTTGGTGCTGTGGCAGATGTTCGCCAACGTTCCCGGCTACAGCCGCAACGTCCAGGGCTTGGGCGCCGACGGATACGGCTCGTACTCCATCACCCATCTGACGCAGACCGGCGCCTTCATCGTCGAGGTCGTGCTCACGTTCGTGTTCGTGATGGTGGTGCTCATGGCCACCCACAAGGCTGCCATCCAAGGTGCGGCCGGACTGGCCATCGGCATGGCACTGGTCGTGGTCCACCTAATTGGTATTCCCCTGACTGGCACATCGGTCAACCCGGCTCGAAGCCTCGGCCCGGCACTGGTCTTGGGCGGGCACTCACTCAGCCAGGTGTGGCTCTTCATCGTCGCCCCGCTGGTCGGAGGAGTGGCTGCAGCCATGGTGCACCTGCTGCTGTCGGGTCGAACCAAGGACGAAGTCGCCGCCTAAGACGGCCGGCCGGCCGGAATACGGGCCAAGGCCGCTACCGTCGCCAATATGGACCTACACGAAGCAATGGCGTTCGTACGCGAACGCAAGCAAGGCGTACTGGCCACGATCCGCCAAAACGGACGCCCTCAACTTTCCAACATCATGTACGTGACGGGCGACGACGATGCGATGCACATCTCAATTACCGACACGCGGGCGAAGACCGCCAATCTTCGGCGCGACCCGCGTGCGTCGCTCTATATCGCCGGCGACAGCTTCTGGCAGTACATCGTGGTTGAGGCTGCCGCTGCGCTGACCCCCGTGGCCTCAGATCCCCACGACGACACGGTGAATCAGCTCGTCGATTACTACAAGGCCGGCAATGGAGAGCATGAAGACTGGGATGACTATCGGGCCGCCATGGTGGCCGATCGCCGACTGATCTTGACGCTCCGTCCCGAGAACGCTTACGGCATTCTGCCGTCTTAGCCTAAAGATTCCTCGACGAGCTGGGAGAGATCGAGGACGCGCACTTCGTCCTCTTTGGAATGGGCGCGGACGGCATCATCGAGCATGATCATGCAGTAGGGGCAGGCTGTAGACACCACGTCGGCACCGGTACCTAGAGCTTCCTCGGTGCGTTCCATGTTGACGCGCTTGCCGATGTTCTCCTCCAGCCACATGCGAGCACCACCGGCACCACAACAGAATCCCCGCTCCTTGCAGCGGCGCATTTCCACCTGCTCGACGCCGGGAATGGCGCTCAGCACGGTACGGGGCTCCTCGATCACTCGGTTGTGCCGACCCAGGTAGCAAGGGTCGTGGTAGGTCACCTTCCCTGTGTAGCCCGTGCCCGGTACCAACTTGCCCGACTTGACCAGGTGCTCCAAGAGCTCTGCATGGTGGATCACTTCGTAATTTCCACCGAGCGCCGGGTATTCGTTCTTAATGGTGTTGAAGCAGTGAGGACAGCTGGCGATGATCTTCTTGGCTCCCACACCGTCCAGGGTGGCAATGTTGGCCTTGGCTTGTTCCTGGTAGAGGTACTCGTTGCCCAACCGGCGCACCGGGTCACCCGTGCATGACTCCTTGGGACCGAGAATGCCGAAGGTGACACCGGCCCGGTGCAGCATGCGCGCCGTGGCCTGCACTCCCTTCCGGGCCCGCTCGTCCAACGCTCCAGCACAGCCAACCCAGTAGAGATATTCCACGTCGTCGGGGATGGTGCCGTCGATGATGGGTATCTCGAAGTCCAACGTCTGCGTCCACTCAGCCCGCTTCCCCTGGCCCAGACCCCATGGGTCGCCCTGGTTCTCAACGTTGCGCAGCATGAGGCCGGCTTCCGATGGGAACTCCGACTCCATCAGCACTTGGTAGCGGCGCATGTCGATGATGGCATCGATATGTTCAATGTCCACTGGGCACTCGTTCACGCAGGCACCGCATGTGGTGCAAGACCACAGCACGTCGGGATCGATCACGCTCGGCACTAGTGGTGTGAAGTCACCCTCACCGCCCATGAGCGGCGTCGCCGAAGCAAACATGTTGTCTCGCAACGCCATGATGAGCAGCTTGGGCGACAGGGGCTTATCGGTGTTCCAGGCAGGACAGGCTGACTGGCAACGCCCGCACTCGGTGCAGGTGGCGAAGTCCAGCATCTGCTTCCAGGAGAAGTGCCCAATTTCGCCCACACCGAAGACGGTGTTCTCGTCCACGTTCTCCATGTCCATGTCTGGCGTCTTGTCCAAGGCGCCCAGCGCTCGCGGCCTCCGGGAGAAGGCCACATTGATAGGCGCCATGAAGATATGCAGGTGCTTGGAGTACGAGATGAAGACCATGAAGCCGGAAATCACCGCAACATTCAGGATCACAAAGATGGTGGCCAGATCGGCATTGGTGCCCACCCCGAGCGGATGTAAAAGCTTGGCCAGGCCATCCGAAGCAAAGGCACCCCAGCCATATGGGAACTCGCCAGAGTTCACCTGAGCCGCCCGGTAGAGCAACAGCGTGATCATTACGCCGGCGATCATGACCAGGACCAACCACGCGGCCCCCGTGTGAGAGCCGTAAAAGCGGGACTGACGCTCCTTCTTGGCTGGGGCATTCTTGATCCGGATGAGGGTGAAAGTGATCAACGCCAGCAGCACCGCACAGGTAAAGAAGTCCTCGACTGCACCCACCCAATCCCACTGACCGATTCCGGGGATGTGAAACGTCTTTTGGAAGAGGTCTCCGTAAGCCTCAATGATGGTCAGGAGCAGGATGGTGAATCCCCACATGGTGAAGAAGTGGGCCAGACCTGGAATGGTCCACTGGAGCAACTTGCGCTGCCCAGCCACCTCAACCGTCTCGGCTTCAACCTTGGGGCGGATGCTGCCCCGGACCCGCTCAGGTGCCGGCTTTCCGGACAGGATGAGCTTTGACAGCCAATGAAACCGCTTGCCGGCTACCCCGAATCCAACTGCGGTCACCCCAAGGCCCAGAATGATTCTGATCAGCACAAATGCTCCTCGTCAGTCTCGGTCGTCGAACGGCTAGTGGCGGCGGAAGTGCGAGCGCCACCTGGGATTCCTCTGCGCCCCAGACGATAGTGTGACGGACGCTCGCGGGCGTAGTTCAGAGGCAGAACATCAGCTTCCCAAGCTGAGAACGCGAGTTCGATTCTCGTCGCCCGCTCTCTGTGATGTCGCGAGACATAGGAGACACCTGTGTCAAGACATCGTAGACACCAAGTTCACGGTTGTCGGTGGTAGTTCTTGTTCGGATCGATGGTGTGATGAGCCAACGGAGATCCGGCCGGACCCCGGGAGCGCCATGACGCTTCAGCCGCCCCATTGAGGCCCGCATGCTGGTGGAGCTGGGTCTAGTCGAACAGCGTTGTGAGGCCGTGCTCAACAACGGAGCGCGAGCCAACGCAACTACGACAAATCACCCGCTGATCCAGGGGTACAACTCCAGCTTCCGGTCACGGTCTCTGAGCCCGAGAAGCTGGGTTGAGTAGATGAGGTAATGGAAGGGGGACCCTCGTACTCCATCACCAGGTTGAGGGAGCCCTTGTTTCCCTTCATGGTGAAGGTTCCGGATGTTTCACTAAATGAACCTTCGGTGCCGTCGAGGCTGGTGATCCTGGCGGCCTTATTCGCTGTCGGACTGACATGGGCGAACTTATACGTCCCGGCTTTGGGTGCCTGGATGCTCAGGGACCCTGACTTCATGGCCAAACCGGCAATGGCGATCTTGAGCTTGTTCAGCGAAATGGAATAGGCATCAGGTCCAGTGAGTACGCCGTTGAGAATGACGCACTTGTTCTTATTCACCGTCACGGTGCCGTTGTAGGAGCCCTTCATGGTGAAGACGTTCACCTTGCTCTTGGCGCTAGCCGCCGATGCCGGTATGAGTGCTGCGGTGGCGCCCAGACCCAACACAGCTGCGCTCGCCATGACCGCTCGGCTCCACCGAACTGCTTCCTTCGTATTGTTCCTCATTTGGCTCCCCGCCCTCCCAGTGAGTTCGTCGCACTTCAACCCGCATTTCATTGCTTCTGGCAACCTAGGTCCGAAGGGGTTCGAGCACAAGGAGCCACGGTGCAAACTTCCACGGGGCCATTATGAGATCTCTCGAGGTTTTGCTCCCTGAACGTGGTCCCCCCTGTGTCTGGTTGAGGAACTACGGGGAAGTCGGCACCGGGAACCTGCTGTCAATATAGGTATGGAAGTCGTGGCGCAGAGTTGAAGGGCAGCTTGGCCTAGAGAGGTGCGTCTCGTGGGGGCGGCCAACCCGGCACGAGGTTGAGCTCCTTACAGAGCGGGCGAGACGAGACCATCTGGCCCGCAAAGCGCAATGCGCCTGCGTCAGCGGCCAACCAGCCCGCCACTTCGCCGGCGACCTCGGGTGGTGCGGGCGCATGTCCGGCTTGGAGGAGTACCTGGTCCATGCCCGATGCCCGCATTGACTCGGTGACGGTGAGCCCAGGAGCGATGCTGAAGGCCAAGATCCCCTGGTTGAAGAACTCCACATGACACATGTCGGTGACCCGATGGAAGGCTGCCTTGGCCGCGGCATAGGCCACGCCCCAACCGCCTTGGCCCGCCGGCGCCGGTGGAGTGGTAAATGCCGCCTCGGACAGCATGTTGACGATCCGCCCCTCACCGCGCTTGAGCATCTGCGGAAGGAGCAGCTGGATCAGAAGAAGTGGATGGAGGTAATCCCCCACCAAGCAGCGTTCGGCCAGTTCCAAGGGGAGATCGAGCAGGCGGTCCATGGTCCCCGGGCCTTGGTAGATGGCGTTGTTGAACAGCACATCCACGCGTCCCCATCGCTCCAGTGTCTCCTCGGCCACGTGGCGCACCGACTCCCGATCCATTAGGTCCATGGGGATGATCAGGCAGTCGCGCCCCAGCGCTTCGATCTCCGATGCCGTGGAAGCCAAGCTGCCGGCGATCGGTCGTGGCGCCGCCGTACTGGCCGAACTGGACGGGTGCGAGCGCCCGTCGCCTTCGGTCACGGTTCGTGCCGTAATGACGACGTCGAAGCCGCGGCGGGCCATGGCCAACGCTCCGCATTTGCCGATACCGCGGCTGGCCCCCGTGACCAACGCCACTCTTCGGTCGTCGTTGCTCGTCACTACATCATCCCGGCGATCTGGTGACCCCCATCGACGTGGAGCACTTGGCCGTTGATGTAAGAGGAGGCATCACTCAACAGAAAGACCACGGCATTGGCGATGTCTTCGGGCCTTCCGGCCCGACGCATTGGGTTGCCGTTGGCCAGTCGAAGTTGCACGTCCTCGGGGACGTTGGCCTCAGCGGTGTCGGTGAGGATGAATCCTGGCGCGATGGCATTGGAACGGATGCCGTCCCGGCCGTAGCGGCTAGCCAGGTGCCGCGTGAGTTGATTGATCGCCGCTTTGGACACGCCATATGCCACCCGGGTTGATTCACCGATATCCCCCGTCCCCGATGAAATGTTGACGATGGAACCGCCGCCCCGTTCGGTCATGAATGGAATGGCGTGACGAGCCAAGAGGAGCGCGCCTCGAGTGTTGGTCTCGAGAACGCGACTCCACACGCCGAGATCGACATCGCCCGCATCAGTGTCCAATCTCGGATGCGTCCACGACGCGTTGTGGTCGACTCCGTCTATGCCACCGAACTCCGTCGCTGCGCGACTGACAAATGACACCACCGATGCCTCGCTTCGCACATCGCAGTGAACGGCGATGGCTGCACCTCCTGCATCAGTGACCAAGGAAGCCGCAGCGAGCGCTATGTCCAGGTCCACATCGCCGATGGCCACGGAGGCTCCCTCTCGGGCCAAGGTCAGTGCTGTGACTCGACCGATGCCCGAACCTCCGCCTGAGAGCAGCACCACCTTGTTGTCGAGATGGCCCATGTGGACGCCAATCGTGGCACAGCGTGCCTCGTCCTGGACCTTCAACGGCAGGTCGAGCAGGACCCCCACCAGGGAGTATGGATATTCCGAAGGTGAAAAGTCAGTGAATCGTTCCTCCAACAGGTAAACAGGAGGTGATGCGTGTGACACGAGGAGGATTCGGGAAGCAACCGCGACCAAAGGTCGGCCTCGTGCTCGGCGCCGGCGGGGTGGTGGGGCAGGCGTATCAAGCCGGAGTGCTGGCCGCCCTTGAGCGCGAGGCCCACTGGGATCCTCGCCACGCCGACATCATTGTCGGCACGTCCGCCGGTTCGGTCACTGGCGCCGCCCTTCGGGTCGGCGTACCTGCTTCAGACCTGGCGGCATCGGCTGCTGGAGCGCCGCTGTCGCGTCGTGGGGGCGCCCTGTTAGAGCGGATTCTGCCCGACGACGGGCCTCTGCCCGTTCCCACCGTGAAGTCGCTCCTCCGCCTGTGGAGCCCGCCCTCCCCGGCGCTACTCAATCGGGTAGTCCACCGGCCGCTGTCCTTCCGTCCCGAAGTAGCAGCCATGACTATGGTCCCCCGAGGACAGGTCGACATCACTGCTCGAGCACGCGCCCTCGACGCGTTCATCGGCGACAAATGGCCCGAGGGGCTGCGCATCTGCGCCGTCCGCCGTTCGGATGGCGCTCGTATCGTGTTCGGCCGGGACGACGCACCCCCGGCCCGATTGGCGGATGCCGTGCTGGCGTCCTGCGCCATACCTGGCTATTTCACTCCCATCACTATTGACGGCAAGGAATACGTCGATGGCGGAGTGCACTCGATCACCAATGCAGATGTGCTGCGCGCTCGAAGGACTCGACACCGTGGTGATCGTGTCCTCCATGTCGGCGTCGCACGGCAATGCGCACGGTGCCGACGGCCTCTTGCGACGCTCCGTACACCGACGCATGGAAAGGGAGATCGTTCGCCTCGAAGAGGCTGGTGTAGCGATCATCCGATTGGAGCCCGGTGGCGAGTCCCGCCATTCCATGGGACTACGGGCGATGGCCGAAGATCGGGGGCCTCGTGTCGTTGAGGCGGCGTACGAAGAGACGAGGAAGCGGATTATCTCCACCCCGTTCTTTTCGAGCTTGGCCGAGACGGTACGCACTGCCGCTGCCGTCTAGGCCTGACGGTGGGCCAGGAGACGTCTCTCCTGCTTGGTAGTACCGTTCGGCTCTGAATCCCGGTCTGAAGGGAGTGCACAGTGTGCGCTGATCGCCTGAGCCCACTAGACGCCTCGTTCCTCCACATAGAGGACGACGTGAGCCACATGCACATTGCCTCGGTGGCCATCTTCGAGGGCCCGCAGCCTCCGTTCGAGGACATTGTCGCCATGGTCGACGCCAAGTTGGGTCTGGTGCCCCGCTACCGCCAGGTGGTGAAGTTCGTCCCCTTCGATCTGGGCCGGCCCGTGTGGGTGGACGATCCGCACTTCAACATCGAGTACCACCTCCGTCACACGGCGCTACCCGCTCCCGGCGGTGAGTCCGAGCTGCGCAAACTGGTGGGACGGGTGATGTCCCAGCAGCTCGACCGCTCCAAGTCGCTGTGGGAGATCTGGGTCGTCGGAGGCCTGGAAGATGGTCGTTGGGCCATGTTGTCCAAGACGCACCATGCCATGGTCGACGGCGTCGCCGGCACCGACCTACTAGCCGTGATCATGGACCTCAGTCCCGAGGTGACGCGTCCCGATGTGGCCCCGTGGCAGCCGCGTCCCACTCCGTCCGGAGCCAAGCTGGCGGGTGACGCCCTGACAAACATGGTGCGCTCTCCTTACGAGCAACTGCGCGCCGCACGGGCCAGCACGAGAGTGGTGCGGCAGACCGCCTCCTATGCCAAGGACGTGGCCAGCGGTGTGGTGGCTATGGCCGGGCTGGTCCGAGCCACACCGGTGTCAAGCCTGAACGGACCCATCGGTCCGCATCGTCGGTACGCCTGGGCCTCCACATCGGTTGACGACATCAAGAAGATCCGCAAGGGATTAGGCGGCACGTTCAACGACGTGGTGCTGGCCTCCATCACCAATGGATTCCGCGAGCTACTCCTTTCGCGTGGCGAGGACGTGGATCGGGTGGTGCGCACACTGGTCCCGGTGTCGGTCCGACCCGCGACTCGAGCGGCAAGGCGGTGGGCGACGGCACGTTCGAGAACAAGGTGTCGGCCATGTTCGCCGAACTCCCCATCAACATTGAGGATCCGATTGAGCGCCTGGCGGCCATCACCAGCGCAGATGGATGGCCTGAAGGATTCCAAGCAGGCCCTGGCCGGAGAGGCGCTGACCTCCATGTCCGGCTTCGCGCCGCCCATGCTCTTGGCCATGGGCATGCGCCTGGCCACACGTGCGGCGCAGCGCAACGTGAACACGGTCACCACCAACGTGCCCGGCCCTCAGTTCCCTCTGTACGCGGCTGGTCGGAGAATGATCAGAGCCTTCCCGTATGTTCCGCTGGGGGGTCAGATTCGGATCGGTATCGCCATCTTCTCCTATGACGGCGAGGTGAACTTCGGCATCACGGGTGACTACGACACCACGGCCGATCTCGACGTTTTGGCCGGTGCCATTGAGGACGGGATGACGCAGATGTTCAAGCTCTGCCCCTGAAGGTCAGGAGCAGCCGTCGTGGATGAGATCCACGTCGGTGAACTTCGAGCCGCCGGGTGAGTTGAACTCGTAGCCGGAGCAGAAATAGAAGGACAGATTGTCGTCGCGGTTAAACGTCCGCATGAGCCACTGACCGATTCACGTTCGGGTCCGATGTAACGGATGGTGGGCGAGAGCAGCGCGGCACCGGCGGCCGGGTCGTGCTTGAGGTACTTGTCCAACCACACCTGAACGTAATAGCTGGCCATGGCGCTGCCATTGACGGATGCCGGGAGCACTGGTGGCGAGTCGGTGTAGATGAGGTGGGTGGATGCTCGAGGCACCACCAGCATGGAGTCGACGCCGGCGGCGTTCCAGATGTTGAAGCCGGTGTCCTCCTCCCGATTCGGGTTGGGTGCAGCATCGAGGTTCACCGCCAATGTGCCGCCCGGTGCCGCCTGACATGGTTCGAAGGATGAGCAGCTGGCTTCGAAGTAGGGCTGAGGGGCGAAGCCGTACTCAGACTGGATGGCCAGGGCGGGCACCTTGGGCACTACCGGTCCCGGCAATGAGCCCAGTCTCTGCTTGGTCGTCCTTAATGGAGTTCGCCGAAGCCGTGAGTTTGTCCAGCGCCACCACCGCCTCGATCCGATCGTCCACTCCCTGGAGATAGGTGGCGATGACCGCACCGGTGGAATGCCCGATGAGGGCCAATCGCGTGGTGCGCCCCAGGGTGGTGGTCAGCCCGTCGGGGCTGTGGTCGAACAGTGACCACAGGGGATTGAAGTGATTGACGGCGAGACTGCCGGCCGACCGGTTTGCATATGGAGCAGTGGGGGTGGACAAGAAAAACGAAATGGCGTCTTCGGTGGAATCGACGAAGTCCTGGTCCTGTTCCGACGGGACCCCGTCACACGGCGTCACCTGACCCGCTTTGGTCGGACGCCAACAGGTCGCAATAGGGCAGGTTGGGATCGCTCCCCTCGTGGGGGAGCGTCTCGCTGGTGCCCTGCCCCTCCACGTCAAAGGTGAGGACGACATAGCCGCGTTCGGCCAGGTCTTCGGCCAACCAGGCGTACTCGTCACGAGAGGCCTGTATCGACCCGGTCACGATGATCGCGCCGGGGAAGGGTCCGTGCAATGGCGCCCCCGTGTACGGGTCTCGTGCCTCGGGGAGCGGAGCGAAGACATCTCCTTGCAGCTCGGCCCCGTCGGTGGCAGTGAAGACCACCGGGACCTCCAGCCCCCGGTTTCCCGGCCAGCTCTCGCGGTCGGGGTTCCCGGCGCCGAACCCGGGCACCAGGCTTCCAGCAGTCAATGACAGCCTTGTCGGTTCCTGTATCTGGGCCGCTAACTGACCGCCATAAAGGCCAGCGGCATTCTCGAAAAACGGGATGAGATAGTCAGGGTCTTCCAGCTCCATGACCTGGCGGCCGAATGCCGCTTCCATGTTGGCGATGTCGCGAGCAATGTAGGTCGGCGATCCGGGCACCGGTCTGGTGGCAGCCTGTGCCACGGGTGGACTGGTCAAAAGCGACATCGCTGTGACCAAGCCGGTGGCCACCGGCGCGACCAACACACTTCTCCACATGAGAGTTAGGAGGAGAATGACGGAAGCGTCGCGACTTCCGAGGCCAGGTACGAGCGCAAGCCAGTCACGATGACTCGCTCCACCGTTCTTCCCACAATAGGCATGTGCACCTTCAATTCCCCCTCGACGCGGACGGTGGCCGATTCCGGACCGGCACCAGCGGCAAAGACAAACTGTCCGCTACTCGAGACTCGGTCGGGATAATGATCGGGCAACACCTTCCACATTGTCCGGTGCTCCTCCACCAGTACCTCAGTGCGGGTGATCCATGACATTTTCGCGGGGTCGATCACCGCCCGCACGGCCGACGACACCGATCCTTTGAATTGGAAGCGCACCTCAATAAGCACACGGGACCCATGGTCCTCGTGCTTGACCACTTCCACGATTGAGATGTTGTCCTTATCGGGACGCCCCTCGTAAAAGGCCGGATTGCCGTAGGCCCGCACCGCTACGTCTGGGGATACGCCGACTACTCGTCGACGTTGAACCGCACTAGGTCTCCGCCGGACGGGTGGAGGGCAGTCCCAGCTTGCGGTGATCCCAACTCACCGTCTTGGTGGGGTGCATCTTGATGGCCACCCGCTTGTGCAGCATCGTTTCGACAAAGGGCTTCATTTCCTCGGTGTAGCCACCCATGTAGCGGTCGAACACGCTCACACCCAGTGTCCACAGTTGCTCGGGGTCATCGATGATCTCGGCCGTGCCCACCAGCTCCACGCCTCTGAGCTCTTCGTAGTAGTCCCCGTCTTCGAAGAGGAGGGTCAGGCGAGGATCACGCCGGAGGTTCTGCACCTTCTGGGACTTGGCCTTGGTCTCCACCGTGATGCAGCCGTCGAGGAAGCCGTACCACATGGCCACGGCGTGGATAGAGCCGTCAGCACCAATGGAGCACATGGTCATGGGCCGCCGTTCGGCCAGAAACGCCTCGATCTCCTCCGGCGTCATGTCGATCGTCTTACGCTGGTTCACTCCGTGCCCCATGGCCTCGGACATCTGCCACCTCCTGTAATCGAACTGAGCGTACCGTCGCATTCCGGGAGCGGGAGGGAAGAGTTCATCTAGCTGACACTTCCGGTTGCGCTCGGTTTCGCGCGCCGTTCATTTCGGTTCCTTACGCGTGACCAGGGATGGCGTTGGCACACGAAGACAATCACCTCTGCTCTTCATGGGTACTCCCACCCGATTGAGCAGAGACCACGCCATCACGGCCGGAACCTTCTGGCCGAGGTCGTGCCGATCCGGTCCGTGACCCCACCCAAGTCTCCGGCGACGGCAGCAATGGTGACCAGGATCGCGCAGGTATTCGCCTCCCTGCGCTCCCAGGCGACGCCGGTGGCCTCTCCCCCTCTGCCACCGTCGTCGCCTGACCCTCGCAGCATTTTCCCCGCTCCGAACGACGCAGCTTGAGCAGGATCGCACAATGGCCACTGCAGTCGTGACCACTCCCCGGCAGCCAGCCGCCAGTCCCGCACGGGACAACCGGCCGTTGGTACTGGTTGTCGACGACGAGGAGTCCTATCGCCAGGCCCTGGCCTCGGGATTGACCCGTGAGGGCTTCGCTGTCGAGAGTGCGGGCGACGGTCACGAGGCGCTGCGCCTGTTCCATCGCATCCACCCCGATCTGGTTCTGCTCGACGTCATGCTGCCCGATCAGTCCGGCATTGAGATCTGCCAGCAGATGCGAGCCCTCAAGCCGGTGCCGATCATCATGGTGACGGCCCGCGATTCTGAGGTCGACGTCGTACTCGGGCTCGAGCTCGGCGCCAGCGACTACGTGGCCAAGCCCTTCCGCCTGCGTGAGCTGGTGGCGCGCATGCGGGCGGTGCTGCGGCGGGGCGTGGCCGTGGCCGAACACTCACGACGAAGTTCTGCACGTCGGCCCCGTTCGCCTCGACGCCGGTCGCCGCGAGGTGACAGTCACGACGACCTGGTGGATCTCTCCCGCAAGGAATTCGACCTCCTGGCCCTCCTCATGTCGCACAGCGGCCAGGTCGTCACCCGAGACTGGTGCATCGATCGGCTGTGGTGGGACCAGGAGCTGACCGACACCCGCACGCTCGATACCCACATCAAGCGCCTGCGCCGGAAGATCGAGCCCGATCCGGCCAATCCACGGCACCTCGTGACCGTGCGTGGCGTCGGTTTCCGATTCGAAGCCTGAGCGGTCAGCAGCGGATTGCCCCTACATTGGGCGCATGCAAAAAGGCGACGTCGTTCCCGACTTCGAGCTACCCGATCAGACCGGCACCACTCGCAAGCTGAGCGATTTCCTGGCCAATGGACCGGTAGTTCTGTTCTTCTACCCTGCGGCCATGACCTACGGCTGCACCAAGGAGAGCTGCCACTTCCGCGACCTCGGGGCCGAGTTCACTGCCGTCGGAGCCCAGCGAGTGGGCATCAGCGCCGACAGCGTGGACAAGCAGAAGCAGTTCGACGAGAAGGAGTCACTTGGTTACCCACTTCTCTCCGATGCTGACCGCACTGTCGCCACGCAACTCGGCGCCAAGCGGGGAGCCGCCTTTTTGCCCAACAAGCGAGTCACCTACGTCATCGACACCGACCGCAAGTTGCTCGACGTCATCCACACCGAGTTCTCAATGGGCGCCCACGCCGACAAGGCACTGGAGATCCTGAAGGCGCGGGCACGCTGCCTGAATCCTTTGTAGCGGTCACCGGTGCTGCGTCGGGTATCGGCGCCGCCTGCTGTCGGCGCTTGCTCGATGCCGGGCAACATGTCATTTCGGTCGACCTCCACGACGCCGACATATCAGCTGACCTCGGTACGCCACAGGGTCGCCAACGCGCCATAGAGGAACTCGGTCGCATCAGCGGTGGTGAACTAGCCGGGTTGGTCACCTGTGCCGGCTTGGCCGGTGCCCCGACTCGGCCCGGCTCTTTGTTGGTGTCCGTCAATTACTTCGGCACCGTCGATCTCGTGGTCGGCCTGCGTCCGATCATGACGAACGGCGGCTCGGTGGTGACCATCAGCTCGAACTCCACCACCGTGCAACCCGCCATCCCCGCCACCGTGGTTGAGGCCTGCCTGGCTCATGACGAGGACCGGGCCTGCAGCGCGGCCGACGAGGTCGGGTCCATGGTGACGTATCCGGCTACGAAGTTGGCCCTGGCCCATTGGGTGCGCCGGACCGCCACGGGACCTGAGTGGGCCGGCGCCGGTATCCGCCTCAATGCCATCGCTCCCGGCATGATCGAGACACCGATGGTGAGCAACATGCGCGATGACCCAGAGGTCGGTCCCTTGCTGGACATGCTGCCCATCCCGGTGGGTCGTACCGGACGCCCTGAGGAGATAGCCGCCCTGGCGGCATTCCTTCTAGGACCCGATGGAGGCTTCTTCTGTGGTTCCATCCTCTTTTGCGATGGCGGAAGCGATGCTCTGCTCCGGACCTCGGACTGGCCGGCACCCTGGGACATCTCAGTCCGCCAGCTGGGACAAAAGCTCTCCTAGTCGCCTCATTGAGTAGCCGGATCTTCCCGGGACTCAATCCACCGTTTGTCAAGGATTCATCCCCACGACACCGGAAGTTTGCCGTTTCGTCGAATCCCGTTCAGCTTGCCCTTATAGGAATGTCCGCAGAGACGTATCGCGCCCGAGTACAGGCGGTACCGGGCACCTATGAGAGGAGCAGTACGTGTTCAATTCAGTCACCCAAGAGGTAACTGAGGTGAAGTCCAGGCACTCCAGCAAGCGGTGGGCCCTGGCCACCATGATCGTGGCCGGTGGACTCATTGCAGCCGCGTGCGGTTCAAGCACTCCATCGGCTTCAGGCAAGAACAAGGCGCACAAGTCGGCCTCCGGAGCAACCACCACGACGGTGGCCGGTGCGACCACGACCACCGTGGCTGGAGCAACCACCACGACGGTGAAGTCGTCAAGCACGGGCACGACGGTGAAGTCGTCAACGACGGCAACCACGGCCAAGTCGACGACGGCCACGACCGCCGCCTCCGGCGGCTCCACCGCGCTGGGAGGCTCGAACGACTTCAACACGCCGGCCGCCAAGCTGACCGGGGCGGGGTCGACGTTCGACCAGCCCCTCTTTGCGCGTCAGTTCTACGACTACAACAAGGACAACTCCAAGGTCAGTGTCACTTACGCCTCCGTGGGTTCCGGAGCCGGTGAGACCGACATCCTGGGCAACACGGTGAACTTCGGTGCCTCAGACGTGCCCGAGCCCGCCGGCACCACCGGTTCGGGTGGGGCCATCCTGCAGATCCCCGTCGTCCTCGGTGGTATCGCCATGGCGTACAACGAGCCGTGCCTGGGCAGTAACACTCACCTGACCGGCACACAGATCGCTCAGATCTACTCCGGCAAGATCACCGACTGGAATGCCATCGACTCTTCCTGCCCGTCGGGTTCGAAGATCGAGCCGGTGTATCGAGCCGACTCCAGTGGGACGTCAAACGCCTTCACCCACTACATGACCTCCGTCGATGCCGCCGATTGGCCTGCCGGCCTCGACGGCAAGCAGCCGGCATTCCCAGTGGGTGAGGGTGGGAACGGCAACGCCGGCGTCGCCGGTGACGTGCAGAACGGTTCCGGCACCATCGGATATGTGGAGCTGGCCTACGCCCTGCAGTCCAGCCTGAGCTACGCCGCCGTCCAGAATGCGGCCGGCCAGTTCGTCGTGCCGACCCTGGGCTCGGTGTCCGCTGACGCGGCTGACTTCCCGAACGTGTCGCCCACCAACTACCTGATCGTCAATGGGACCAGCTCCGGCGCCTACCCGATCTCGACCTACAGCTGGATCATCCTCTACCAGAAGCAGTCCAACACCAACAACGGACTCGCCCTGGGCAAGATGATCCATTGGATGGTGACGGGCGGACAGTCCGATGCGTCAGCCATCGGCTATGCACCGCTGCCGTCCAACATCGTGTCGCTGGCTGAAACGACCATCAACCAGATGCAGAACTCAAGTGGCGCGGCCCTCTTTTAAAGGGTGAACGGCACAGACACATCTCCTCGCCAACTCTTAGAGCAAAGGCGTAGCTCCCGGTCTTCGGGCCGGGGCTACGCCTTGCTGTTGTGGGGCGCGGCAACGCTTTTCATACTCGTTCTGGCCGGGATTCTTGAGGGCATCGTCTCTCAGTCCGGTAAGGCGTTCGGACACTTCGGCATCGGCTTTTTGTGGTCGACGAATTTCAACACTGTCACCAACCAATACGGGGCCGGCACTTTCATTTTGGGCACACTGACCATCACGGTCATCGCCATGCTCATTGCCGTGCCGATCGGGTTGGCCACCTCCTCATTCCTGACCGAAATGTGCCCTCGCCGCATTGCCACGCCGCTGGGCATCGGTATCGACCTCATCGCCGCGGTGCCCAGCATTGTGGTCGGTCTCTGGGGTCTCTACGTGATGCAGCCCCTCTTCCTGCGCGATGTGGAGCCATTTATGCAGGACATTCCACTCGTCAGTTGGTTCTTCAAGGGAACCGCCGAAGGTCCCAGCCTGTTTCTGGCCGGATTCGTTCTGGCCATCATGATCGTGCCCACCATGGTGGCGCTGTCCCGCACGGCGCTACTTGGCGTGGGGAATTCAGACCGCGAGGCGGCCATCGCCTTGGGCGCCACGCCCTGGCAGGTCATCCGCAAGGTCGTCGTACCGGGTGCCAACTCGGGCATCCTGGCTGCCGCCACCTTGGCCTTGGGCCGGGCCGTCGGAGAGACCATTGCAGTGACACTGCTTATCGGCAATGCCTCCCGTATCGGTCATCCGCTCTCACTACTCAACCCTGGGGCGACCTTGGGCTCGGTCATCGTGTTGAACTTCGGCGACTCATTGCCTGGGACCCTTGAGCGCAGCTCGCTCATGGCCCTGGCCGTTGTGCTGCTGGTCTTCACCTTGGTAGTGAACATCGGTGGCCGCATGATTGTGCGATCGAACCGGAACTTCAGGCTGTTATGAGCACCGATCTCCTGGAAGCTCCGGCTCCATCGGGCAAGGACACCGCTTTTTACGAACGACGCCAGTTGATCCAGGCGTCGGCCTTGGGCACTCTCAAGAAGCGGCGCACCATCGCGTTGGCCATTCGCATCACGTTCGGGCTTTGCATGGTGCTGGTCCTCATTCCGCTGGTGGCCCTGGTGGCCTACACCACGAAGCGCGGCATCGGCGCCATTTCGGTCGCCTTCTTCACGCATGTCCCGACGCCGCCAGGCATTCCCGGTGGCGGTATCTCCAACGCCATTGTGGGCAGCCTCATCATCAACGGATTGGCTCTCGTGATCGCCATACCCATTGGGCTACTGGTCGCCCTTTTCTTGATTGAGCGCTCTGGCCCGGTGACCAACGTGATCCGCTTCGGTGCTGACGTCCTATCCGGACTGCCGTCCATCCTCATCGGCTTGTTCATTTATGCCCAGGTCGTACTGCGCACTCATTCCTATTCGGCCTATTCGGCCAGCCTGGCCTTGGCCGTGCTGATGCTGCCCATCATGATCCGGGGCAACGAGGAGGCCATGCGAACCATTCCGGCCGACCTTTGGGAAGCCGGCCTTGCCCTCGGTGCCCGTCAATCCCGCGTGGTGCGGTCGGTAGTCGTCCGTGGTTCCATTCCGGGCCTGATCACGGCCAACCTGTTGGCCCTGGCTCGAGCCATCGGCGAGACGGCACCGCTGCTCTTTACTGCTGTGGGCAGTCAACTCTTCAGCACTTCCCTCGGGCAGCCGATCAACGCCGTGCCGTTGGTCATCTTCCAGGAAGGCACCAATGCCTTCAAGGGCCTGCAGCAGGACGCCTGGGGGGCCGCATTCGTCCTGATGGTCGGGGTGCTGATCCTAAGCATCATCGGCCGCACCATCGCTTCTCGACTGACCAACAAATCTCGATAACCTTCACCAACCTCAACGGAGGAAGAAATGACTGACACGACGTCGGCAGTAGCAGCCAGGATCCAGCAGGAGGTTCGTTCCCACGCGGAAGGCGCCTCAGAGGCGCTCGAGAAGCGGCCGGCCGCAGTGACGCTCACCGACGTGGCGGTCGACTTCGGCTCGGTTCACGCCGTCCGCCGTGTGAGCTTCCCCTTGGTCGAGAACCGGGTCACCGCACTGGTCGGTCCGTCTGGTTGTGGCAAGACCACGGTGCTGCGAGCCATCAACCGCATGCACGATCGCTCGGGCGGCAAGGTCTCGGGTTCCATTCGGCTGGGCGACCTCGAGATCTATGGTCGTGAGGCCCAACCCGAACTGATCCGCAGCCGCATTGGCATGGTGTTCCAACGCCCGAACCCATTCCCGACCATGAGCATCTTCGACAACGTGGTGTCAGGACTACGGTTCAACGGCATCCGAAAGAAGGACATCCTGGTGGACGCGGCCGAACACGCCCTGCGGTCGGCTGCCCTGTGGGACACCGTCAAAGATCGCCTCGACCAGCCAGCCATTCGCCTGTCCGGCGGCCAGCAGCAACGCCTCTGCATTGCCCGTGCCCTGGCCGTCGAGCCCGAGGTGCTGCTCATGGACGAGCCTTGCTCAGCCTTGGACCCCATCTCCACTTCAGCCATCGAGGAAACCATCGTTGATCTGGCCTCCGAAGTGACGATCGCCCTGGTCACGCACAACATGTTCCAGGCCACCCGCTGTGCCGATCTCACGGCCGTGTTCCTGCTTGACACCGATGACCACATCGGCGAGCTGGTGGAGTACGGCGTGACACCGCAGATCTTCTCGTCCCCTTCGGACCCGAGGACCGAGCAGTACGTCACGGGCCAGGTCAGCTGAACCCATCGGTTGGCCCGACGTCACTGCGCTGGCGTCAAATGACACAAATACGAGTGATCTAGTAGGGTATCAACCACCACCTGGTCATCTCTCCCATGATCGGCCGAATTCGGCGTCAAGGGTTCATCCTCTCGACACCTCACGTTTGCCGTTTGATCGAGAACTGTTCAGGTTGGCCAGATAGGAATATCCGGACAAGGCAAGGCGGTCTGGCGGAATCCAGACACCTACGAGAGGAGCAGTTCGTGTCCCACGATGTCACTAGCGGACGGGCGGCAACATCGCCCACAACTCGGGGAGGGCGCTTGAAGTATTGGCGTCTAGCGCCTTCGACCATGCTGGTCGGTGTCGTGGCCCTGATGGTGCCCGCCACCATGTCCTCCGCTCCGGCCGGGGCCTCCACCACGGCCGCCACGGGCTACACCCTGGTGGCAACGAACGGGGGTACTTATGGATTTGGCGGAGCACCTGCGGCCGGCAACATCCTCGGCAACTCCAATGCACCCATTGTCGGCATCGCATCTTCCGCTGACGGCAAGGGCTACTGGATTGCCGCCGCTGACGGTGGTGTCTTCGCCTACGGGGACGCTCCCTACCTCGGTGGTCTGGGCGGCACCAAGCTGGGCGGACCGATCGCCGGCATCGTGCCCGATCAATCGGGCAAGGGCTACTACCTCTTCGCCGGCGACGGTGGCGTCTTCTCCTTCGGCAACGCCCAGTTCTTCGGATCGGCTGGAAACGACAAGCTCGGCTCGCCAATCGTCGGCATGTCACTGACTCCAACCGGAGACGGCTACTACCTCGTCAGTTCCGACGGATCGGTGTACGCCTTTGGCGACGCCAACTTCGCCGGCACCATCGAAACGAAGTTGGGTGGTCCCTCGGCGGAAGGTCCGGCTGTGGGCATTGCTGCCAACCCGGCTGGTGCTGGGTACCTCATCGCCACCAGCGAAGGTGCCGTCTACTCGTTCGGTGGAGCGCCCTTCTACGGCTCCCCGTCGCTGAGTGGGGTTACCCCCAACGCACCGGTGGTGGCTCTGCAGTACGCACCTGATGGCACTGGGTACTGGGTCACCGCCGCCGACGGCGGTGTGTTCACCTTCGACCAGACGGCAACAGCCGGCTCGGGCACGTCCACGTCATTGGTAACAACCGGTGACGCCAACTTCTACGGCTCGGTGCCGGGCGAAGTGGGTTCGGCCGGTGTCTCGGCCCCATCGCCGGTGGTCGGTTTCGCACCCACCCTGTAGGCGCTGACGCTGGCCTCATCGGCCAGATTCGTACCGAAGGGCCCCTCCTCGTGAGGGGCCCTTCGTGCATTTAGCGGTGGGTGCCGACGCTCGGCCGCCGGCGGTGGCTCCTGGTGCGCACCACGGTCGAGGCCAACAGACGGGCTTCGTCCACTTGGCTCGGGGTGCATGGAATCGGTGTGAAGCAGGCGATTTCGACCAAATCCGACAACTTCATCAGTGCCGGCACGTCGACGGCGTGCCGGGCTGGGTCGTCACTGATCCCAACCCGTATGACGAACTCATGCGGCGTCTCGCTACTGCGCCGCGGCAGTCCAATGCGCCGCAGGTGAAGCTGCGCCTCCTCCCAAGCCCGCACCACGTGTTGGTCGGTTGAGAGATCCATCTCTCGGCCTCCTTGACGACGTCGCACCTCGCTCCAGCCGATGAGGCCAAGCAGAACGAGGGCCACCGCCACTATCACCCACAGAGGAAAACCGGAGTGTGGCCGGTGCTTTGTCTTAGGCGGCCGAGGGCGTGCTGCGCTCCCTCCTCCGGTATTCCCGGCCGGTTGGGACGTCGGGGTCACCGACCCGACTCGGGCTGGCGCTGTCGTCGTGGTCGAACCTTGTGGAGTCGACGGCTCCAGGACGCCCAGTGGAGTGGCAGAGCCAACTGGTGCCGATGGCGTCGGCTCCACCGAGACCCACCCTGCATCGGGACCGAGATACACCTGGGGCCAGATGTGCGCGTCTGCCCCGGTGATCGTGAAGGAATTGTCAGACCCGGCGTGGCCGGCAATGAACCCGACCACGAGCCGGGTAGGAATGCCCAGCGAACGAGCCAAGACGCCGAAAGCTCCCGCAAACTGCTGGCAGTAGCCCGCCTTGGTCACGGTAAGGAATTGGACCAGCGGGTCGGACCCGGTCAGGGCTGGTGGGGTCAGGGTGTAACGAAACTGACCCGAGCGGAACCAATTGATCAGCGCCTGGACTTGATAGGCCGGTGCCGTGAGGTTGCCCACGGCCTCATGGGCCAGCTGTGAAATCACCGCCGGCTCCGTAGGCAACGCCAGGTAGGGCGCCAGCCTCGGGTCGCTCTGAGCCAGCTGCGGACCTTCGACCGAGGCAGTAGTACTCAGCCACGACTTCACCGAGTAACTGGTGCCCGGATGGCTGGGCGTGACTGACAACACGCCCTCTTGCCCGACAGCCTCGGCCCCAGTCAGCCCCGACACCGACACGGCATGCGGCGGTGCGGGCAAGAGGCGACTGTAGAAGTCACTGATAGCAACGTCTGTGGTGAACTCCGGAAACGATCTTGGATTTGGTGACGGCAACACACCGGGCTCCAGCGTGGACGCTCTGACATGTGTCGCTCCGGAAAGCGCCGCATCGACGCCCGGCGATGGCCGCCACTCCGTTCCGTTGAAGTTCGAGAGTGTACCGACCTGCCAGTAGGTGGCGATGGGTGACACGGCGTGAAAAATCACCGACTTTGATTCGTCCAGCTCCACGGTACGCAAGTTGTCCAACAAATCGATGCCGGTCAGCAGACTTCCCGTCGCCTGGGTCGGTGGTGGCGTGACGTGAAAGACCGAGAGACGCATGCCCGAGAGACCGACGCCTGCACCAACCACCACGAGCAGCGCCACCAGCGCCGACAGCACCGCACCCACGTCGAGACGAAGAGAGCGCGCGCTCTGCCGGGTGGCGTTTCCGGCATGACGATCTGACAGACCAACCAGAGCCAAGACGCCGACGAAATAGGCCAGCGCGGCCGGTACGCGGCCTTGGTCCGAGCTGACCAGAGTGGAGTAGATGAAGAGAGCGAACGTCGGCGCCACGCAAGCAGCCAGGCTGTCGGTGCGGCGCGCGCCCACCCGATCGATCCGTTGCCGCCGCACCCAAAGGCCTCGCGTGATGGCCGAGGCCACGCCACTCAGTGCGCCGATCCCGACAATGACACCGATGAGATGCGGCAGTGGTGTGCCCTCATGCGCCAAGGCGAACTGTGCCGCTCGAAATTGGGATGAGAGAACCGCCGAACTTAGGAAATGGCGCCCCCCGGGAAGGAGCACCGCGGGATCGGCGCTGACCATGAGGGCCACGAGTGAGAGCAGCACGCCCACACCGACACCCCACGAAAGCGGCGAGCGGCGGCGAGCCATGACCTGGGTGGCCCCATCGGCCACGAGGACGGCAAGTGCCATTGGGACGACGACACCGACACTTAACCCGTGCGCAACGAGTCGGGCCAGCGCCACCACAATCGAGAGCGAAAGCAAGAGTGGCCCGGCATTGCCCACGCTGCCCCTGCGTGCCACACGGGAATTCATGACGCGATGATCAGCTGGCTGAAGGCCAGCGTGTTCGGCAGCGTGGTGGCACCAACGTTCGTCGTGACCACCATCGGTTCACCGGCAAATGGGGCAAAGCCGTGCAAGGCGGAATTGACCACGGGGCGGCGGGTACGCCGCCGGGCGCGCACCGTTGGGATGGCCGCCGTTTCAACGCCGGCGATGGCACGCAGAAGGGCCGCTTTGGAATGCGGACCCGGTCCGATACCCATCTGCTCGCCGGCCGACGTGGACACCTCCAACGTCGTGCCGAGGGCCAGCGCCCGCACACCAATGCCGGCGACCACGGCCAACACCGCTTCGTTGCCACGGTGACCGAGCAACGGTCGCACATCAGCCACGACATGCAGAACGCTGGGCGCAACGTCTTCGAATTCGCGCACCATCAGTTCGCCGGTCCGAGCCAGAGCGGGCCAATAGAGCAGCCGGAGCCGATCGCCTGGCACGTACGGGCGGAGCCCAGCGAAGTCGCCCATGTTGTCTCGCCGTACCGGCCCGCTGTGCGTCAACGCCAGCTGCAGTTGCGCACTGGCATTGCCGCGCAGCAGTTCATCCTCCAAACCAGCATCGACAGGCGTGGGGTACACGGTCAGCGTGGCGCTCGGCCCCACACCGATCAGATAGGAGAAGAAACCGACGCTGTCGAAGCACCAGTGCCGCAATCCCTGCAGTGCGAACACCCCGCGCTGCTCGGTCGGTGCGTCGAACTCGAAGCGGGCCGGAGTACCGTCACGCTGCAGTGGGACACTCAGAGCAGTCGAGGGATTGACGGCGGGTTGTTGCACTGGCGCAACCTTGTCGCGCTGCACCCTCACCCAGCGCCGAGTGGGACTCTCCAAGCGAGTGGGGACACTTCCGCTCCGGCCAGAGGCCGTCAGTACGACCTCCATGGTGGCTGGCTGACCGATCTCGACTTCGCTCCCCGACAGCTGCATGACAACACGCCAACCGTCGCGAGCGCCTCGACCGCGGAACACACACTGAAAAAGGCCGCAGGCGAGCAGCGTTCCCAGCGCAATGGCCAACAGCACGAGCTCCTCGGCTCCGATAAGCAAGCCGGCCAGTGCGCTGCAGGGAGCGATCCCCATGGCGAAAGCACCACGACTGGTCAGCGACAGGCGGCGAGGGGCCATACCGCCGTCAGCCAGCGGCGACTGAGGATGAGCGTTGTGCCCGCACCGGCACCGGCACCGTGGCCAGCAGCTCTGCAATGAGAGACGTGGCCGAGTGTCCACCCATTTCGGCTGCGGCGCTGAGCGCCATGCGATGACCGAGCACGAACGTGGCCACGGCCTTGACGTCGTCTGGTGTCACGTAGTTTCGACCGGCCGTGACGGCGAAGGCGCACGACGTGCGGAGCAGCGCTAGTCCCGCTCGGGGTGACGCACCAAAGAGGAGGTTGGGGTGCGAACGAGTGGCCTCAACGACGTCGAGGACGTAGGCCCGCATTTCGGGAGCCACGTGCACGCCGTTGGTGGCAGTGGCCAGCGAAGCCAGAAGGGAAGCGCCGCCCACAACACCGAGGTCCTCTGGTCGAGACCGGGCCCCGCTGGTGCTCAAGAGGTGGTCCTCGGCCTCGCGTCCGGGATAGCCGATGTTGAGGCGCAACAAGAAGCGGTCCCGCTGACTGAAAGGCAGCGGATAGGTACCTGAGGAGTCATATGGATTCTGGGTGGCGATGACCATGAAGGGCTTGGGGAGCGGGTGGGTCACGCCGTCCACGCTGACCTGGCCCTCTTCCATGGCCTCGAGCAACGCCGACTGCGCCTTGGGCGAAGCTCGGTTCAACTCGTCGGCCAGGAGGATGTTGGTAAAGACGGGACCGGGATGGAAAACGGGTGTCATCCGCTCTCTGTCCAGCACCATGGCGCCGATGAGGTCCGACGGCAGGAGGTCGGCCGTGAACTGCACCCGCCGACAGTGCAGCCCAAGTGTGGTGGCCAGGGCCTTGGCCAGCGTGGTCTTGCCCACTCCAGGGAGGTCTTCGATCAAAAGGTGGCCGCTGGCGGCCAGGCAGGTCAAGGCCATCCGAACCACGTCGCGCTTGCCATAGAGCACTGATCCGACGTTGGCCGCCACGTCTTGCAACTGGCGGGCCAACTCGTCGGTCGAGCCGTAGGTCAGGTCGTCCCCGGAAGGTGTCACCCCACGATCCTACGGGTCGGCGCGGCATGTTCGGGAGGTCCGTGTCCCCGACGTGACGGGACAGTAACCGGTGGTAATTCTGGCCCGTAGGCTGCCGTCATGGCGGGCAAGATTCTGGTTGACGTCACCCCACTGCGCGACAGTCGGGACTTCAGGCTCCTCTTCGGCGGCCAACTGATCTCCATGCTGGGCACGCAGCTCACGGTGGTGGCCATCCCGTTTCAGGTCTACAAGATGACCCACTCCTCTCTTCAGGTGGGCGCCATCAGCCTGGCTCAACTCATCCCCTTCATTTTCGGCGCCATCCTGGCTGGGCCGCTTGGCGATTCTCATGACCGCCGGCGCATGATGCTGTGGACGGCCGCCGCCATGGCGCTCACCAGCGGCACCTTGGCCTTTAATGCTTCGGTCGGTCATCCGTCGCTCCTGGCCTTGTATCTCGTCAGTTCCACCGCCGCCGCGCTGGCGGGCTTCTCCAACACGGCCCGCATGGCGTCAACCCCGGGCTTGGTGGAGCGTCGACACATTTCGGCCGCGGCAGCCATGATGCAGATCACCTTCCAACTCGGCACTGTCGTCGGCCCGGCCCTCTCGGGTCTGCTCCTCGGATTGGGACTACCGCTCGTCTTCGGCATTGATGCCGGCACCTTCGTGGTGGCCGCCTTCGCCACCTTTCTTATGCAACCGATCCCGCCCACGGGCGATCAATCGCTCAGCCCTTGGGAGTCGGCCAAGGAGGGCATGCGCTACCTGCGCTCGCGCAAAGCGCTGCAGGGTGTCTATTTGATCGACATCAACGCCATGGTGTTCGGCATGCCCCGGGCGCTTTTCCCGGCCATGGCCGGATCGGTGTTCGGGGGCGGCACCATCACGCTGGGCTTCCTCTACGCCGCTCCGGGCGTCGGCGCGCTGATCGGTGCCGTCACCACCGGCTGGATCACCAGCATCAAGCGGCAGGGTCGAGCGGTGATTGTGGCGGTGCTGGCCTGGGGTGGAGCCATCGCCGTGTTCGGGCTGGTCCATGTGCTGTGGGTGGCCCTGATCATGCTGGCCGTGGCTGGCTGGGCCGACGTGATCTCGGCCGTGTTACGCAACACCATTCTGCAGAGCACGACTCCCGAGCACTTCCGCAGCCGTATGTCATCCATCCAGATGGCTGTGGTCCAGGGCGGCCCTCGGTTGGGAGACATGGAGGCAGGTGGGGTGGCCACGGTGACCAGCTTGGAATTCTCGGTGGTTTCGGGGGGTCTGGCCTGCATAGCGGGAGCGCTCTTCCTCGGATTTTTTCTGCGCGACTTTCGCAATCACGTCGCCCAAGACATCGACGACGTCCCCGTATGATCCGCTTATGCCCTACGACGAGCCCACCTGGGGCGAGGTAGATCCCACCGCCTTCACTCGCATTGTGGTGGTGTCTCCACATTTCGACGACGCCGCCATGGGGGCCGGCCACCTACTGGGCAGCTATCCCGACACAACGGTGATCACGGTGCTGGCCGGCCGCCCGCCCGCGTACCCAGAGGTGCCTTCGGATTGGGATGCCCTCGGAGGCTTCGGCCCGGGTGACGACGTGGTGGCGGCCCGCCGGTTGGAGGACCTGGCCGCCATGGAAGTGCTCGAATCTGGCCATCGCTGGCTGGAATTCGCCGATCACCAGTACGTGGCCCCCGCCGATCGCCCCACCCCAGCCGATGTGGCTCCCACACTGGCGGCCACCATTGCCGAACTCAACCCGACTGCCGTGTTCGTACCCATGGGCTTGGGCAATCCGGACCATGTGATGGTGCACGATGCGTCACTGCTGGTGCGCCAGGAACAGCTGGACCGGACGTGGTTCTGTTACGAGGATCACGGGTACAAGCACATTCCAGGGCTGCTGGCTTGGCGCGTGGCGAAGCTTTTGAAGACCCAGCCTTGGCCTACGCCGGCCATCGTGCCGCACGTCCCCGACGAGGAACGAAAGCGCCGAGCTATCTGGGCTTACACCAGCCAGATTCCGCCGCTGGAGCGGGACCACGCGCTGTCCGCCCGAATGGAGGCACGCGTGCCCGAACAGTTCTGGCGTCTCGATCCTCCACCCCATGGGTGGGAAGCATTGGCCGACCTCGTCTGAGGAAGGGACTGCCGGTTACTTGGGAACGTGCATCAATGCCGGCGAGACCGGAGCATCAATGACGTCGCTCAACTGCAGCTCTCCACGGATACGGAGGGGACTTGGAGCAACAAGGACCGGCAGCATTGACAGTCGCGTGGTTCGCTCCCGAACATTGGCCGCACGCAGCCGGACCCGGCGAGAGGTCCGTCGTTGCGAGCCCATGATGATGACGTCGGCCTGATGCGCCCGGGCCGCTTCGACGATGCATACGGGCACCTGACGCTGCGAGGCGATGCGGGTGGACCCATCGGTCCGCACACGAGCGGCGGCGAGTTCGTCCATTGTCCTTGTCACAAGCTCCGCCGCTTCGGCCATGGTGCCAAGTGCTGGACCCCGTCCACCCAACTGGTACTGGTTGACATGGAACACATGCACCGTGGCGCCGGTGCGAAGCGCCGTCGCAGTGGCGAATGCGGTCGCCACCTCGCTCTCGGGCGAGTCGTCGATGGCCAGAAGTAGTCGTTGAAACATGGGCGATCTCGGTCTGCTCAATGCGGCCTGATTGTTTCGAGCATGTTAACGCACCAGGCCCGGAGAGGGAATGGAGGGTCCTCTCCTGTCTCCTAATGTGTGCCCACCTGCCAGCCCAATAAACGCGGTGCGGAAAGGATCAGTGGGCATGTCCAACTGTGTGGTCATACAGCATGTGGCCCCCGAGGGACCGTTTGCCATTGGCGATGCCCTGTCAGCCGCCGGAGTCAACATTGAGCTCTGCCGGGTGTTCCAAGGTGACCGGCCTCCGGTCGATTCCCGTGGGTTAGATGGTCTTGTCGTCATGGGTGGCCCCATGTCCGCTGCTTCCAATGAAGGCTTCCCGACCAGGGAAGCTGAGCTGGCACTGATCACGGCCGCCTTGAGTGACGACGTTCCGATCCTCGGTGTCTGCCTGGGCGCCCAACTCCTGGCCGTGGCCGGCGGAGGCGCCGTCTTCCCTGGTGCAGTTGGGCCTGAAATCGGATGGGGTCCGGTGCACCTCAATGCATCCTGCCGGGACGACCTCCTCTTCACCGGTCTGCCGGAGGAGCTCTCCGTTATGCACTGGCATGGCGACACCTTCGACCTCCCTCCGGGGGCCGAGTTGCTGATCAGCAATGCGCAATACACGAACCAGGCCTTCCGGATGGCCGCAGTGGCCTGGGGAGTGCAATTCCATGTCGAAGTCGATGAAGCCGCGATCCTCGGCCTCATACAGGCCTTCGCCGGCGACGTCGTGGGTCTGCCCGGTGGGGTTGAGCGCATTGCCGGCATGACGGCCCGGGGCGTGGCCGATCTTGCCGCGGCGCGAGACGCAGTGTGTGGTCGATTCGCCGAGCTGGTCGCCAATCGAGTCCGTAAGGACGCGCTGGTCTGATTGGTCAACTGTCGGACCGGCACTCCGGCCCCGAGCTGATGGGCTAAATGCCCCGACCGTTTTCGAAGCGGGCGTACTGCTTCAAGAAAATCAGGTTGGCCTTGCCAGTGGGGCCATTACGGTGCTTGGCCACTTCGACCAAGGCATCGTCGGCTCGGTCGATGGGGACCTCTTCGTTGTACTCAGATTCTCGGTAGATAAAGAGCACGACATCGGCATCCTGTTCCAGCGAGCCGGACTCACGGAGGTCGGAGAGCATCGGAGTCTTGTCCTGCCGTGACTCCAGATTGCGGCTCAGCTGGGACAGCGCCACGACGGGCACCTCGAGCTCGCGGGCCAGGATCTTGAGGCCACGGCTGATCTCAGCCACCTCGGTCTGGCGGTTCTCGGCCCGAGCCCGACCGGTCATGAGCTGCAGGTAGTCCACAATCACCACGCCGAGGTCGCCCTCGGACTTCTTCAGGCGACGAGCCCGGGCCCGGATGTCCATCACGGTGGCGTTCGGGTTGTCATCAATGAAGATGGGAGCGTTGCTCAGACGGGTGACAGCCGTGCCGATTTTGGCCCAATCCTGCGTGCGGATGCGCCCCGACTGCAGGCTCTGGCCATTGACCTCTGCCTCAGACGCCAAGAGGCGCTGGGTCAACTCCAGGTGGCCCATCTCTAATGAAAAGAGCAGTGCTGGGCGCTGGGCCACCACGCCGACATTGGCCAGGATGCCCAGGGCAAAGCTCGTCTTTCCCATTCCGGGTCGGGCACCCACAATCACCAGAGACGACGGCTGCAAGCCGAGGAGGATCTTGTCGAGCTCGTTATATCCAGTGGCCACACCGGTGAGTTCGGAACCCCGCAGTCCCAGTTCCTCAATACGGTCCAGCCCTTTGCCCAGCAGCTCGTGCAGTGGCGACATGGTGTCGGCCGTGCGGCGCTCGGCCACGTTGAACATCATCTGCTCGGCTTCGTCGATCGCCCCTTCGACGTTCTCGGGCACCGCGTAGGCAATGTCGGCAATGTCGCCCGCCACGCCGATCATGCGGCGAAGCAGCGAATGCTCCTCGACGATGGTGGCGTAGTGCCGCGCGTTGGCGATGGAAGGAGTGTTGGCCTGGAGCGAAATGAACACCGTGGGATCCCCCACGGCATCAAGCAACCCGGAACGCTGTAGCTCGTCGGTGACGGTTACCGCGTCAATGGGCTCGCCTCGCTCCATCAGCGCTCGGATGGCCCCGAAGATGTGCCCATGAGCCGGCTTATAGAAATCGCCGGTGTTGCAGATCTCTATGGCTGCCGAAGCGGCGTCATTCGAAAGGAGCATGGCTCCCAGCAATGACTCCTCCGCCTCGAGATTGTGCGGCGGAATTCGGGTGCTGCTGGCAGGGGCTGGTGCCGCCCGCAACGGGCGGGGGCGGCTTTCGTCAAAGGCTTGGACCACGGTCCCCCAACTCTGCCTGTCCGACCCTGGGGACGGTAAGCCCCCAAATCGTGTGGATAACCGGTGCACGCAGCCACGTACCCTGTGGACTGTTGGTGGTGAGGCGGCGCATCACTCCATGGTGAACCATGGGTGTGACACCTGTCCGTGATGCCCTCCTAGGCGGCGGTGATCTCCACCGTCACGATGGTGGCCACACCGGTGAAGAGCTCGACGGTGATATCGGTCGAGCCCACGTCCTTAATGTGGTCGGTCAGGAGGATGTGCTTCTGGTCCACTTCCACACCCTTCTGGGCCCGAATGGCCTTGGCCACGTCTACGGGTCCGATGGAGCCGAATAGGCGTCCACCGGCACCAGCCCGCGCCGAAATGGTGATCGTGGCGCCGGCCAGAATGGTGGCTTGTGCCTCAGCGGCGCCACGGTCCTTGGCCTCGCGTAGGTCACGGCCACGCCGCATCTGCTCGGCCTGACCACCCACGCCGTCATTGGCGATGATGGCCCGGCCTTCGGGCAAAAGGAAGTTGCGGGCGAAGCCGCCGGCCACCCGGACGATATCGCCGCGCCGGCCCACGCCGGCCACGTCGTCACGCAGGAGCACCTTCATGCGTCACCATCCTCAGATTCGGCCTCAGCCTCGACTCCGGCGGTGACGTCAGCCTCAACGTCCATGCCAACTTCATCAACCACGTCGTCGACTTCATCGTCAACTACCTCATCGGCAGCGGCGTCAGCCACCGCAGCGGCCGGGTACTCGGTACTGGCCTCACGATCCCTGGGGGCATCAGCCCCGATGGTGTCGCTCAGGGTGCGCTCGGCGCGCTCTCCCCGCTCACCCCGGTCGCGTCCGCCACCACGTCCTCCCGGACGCTCGGTGACCGTGCGCTGGGTATATGGAAGCAGCACGAGCTCACGCGCCGTTTTGATGGCCAGGGCCAGGGCCCGCTGGTGCTGGGCGCAGTTGCCCGTGACCCGGCGGGAGCGAATCTTGCCTCGGTCACTCATGTACTTGCGCAACATGGGGACGTCCTTGTAGTCCACCCAGGCGGTGTTGTCCCGACACAGCGCGCAGGGCTTCTTCTTTACCCGGCGACCGAGATCTTTGGGGGCACGGCGGGTGGTCGTTCCGCCTCGTTGGTTATTCCTGGCCATTAGAAGGGCTCCTCATCGAATCCGTAGCCGCCACCATTGTCGGGGGCAGCAGGTGCTGCTGTGGGCTGGCGGTTCCCGCCGCGCGGACCGTCACTCGGGCCGCGCCGTTCATTTCTGGTGATCTGGGCCGTGGCCCAGCGCAACGATGGTCCGATCTCGTCGGCCACCACTTCGATCTTGGAACGCTTGTCCCCGTCCTGGGTCTCCCAACTGCGCTGCTCCAAGCGGCCGGCCACCATGACCCGTGCTCCCTTAGTGATGGTCTCGCTCACGTTCTCGGCCATTTCGCGCCAACACACCACGTCGAAGAAGGAGGTGGCCTCCTCCCACTCCTGGGTCTGGCGGTTCTGCCAGCGCCGATTCACGGCGAGGCCGAAGGAGGCGGTGGGCTGTCCGGTGTTGGTGAAGCGCAGCTCGGGGTCCCGAGTGACGTTGCCGATCAGCGTCACGCTGTTCTCAGATGGCATGAAGTGCTCCTCTTACCTGGATCAGCCGGCAGCCGCAGCGGGTGCGACCTTCGACTCGGGCAGACGGACGATCTTGTGGCGAACCACTTCGTCGGCCAGACCCAGCATGCGGTCAAGGTCGGCCACTGTCTGGGTGCCAGAAGTGAACTCCACCACGACGTAGTAGCCCTCGCGCTTGTGGTTCACCTCATAGGCAAAGGTGCGACGACCCCAGCGGTCGATGGCGCCGGGGTTACCCCCCGTGCTGCGGATGACCTCAAGGGCCTGGTCCAGCACGCCTTGAATGACGGTTGGCTCGGTGGTGGCCTCGAAAATGGCCATGACTTCGTAAGGCCGCATATGCGGCATACCTCCCTCCGGACCGGGCGAATGCCCGGGCCCCTGGCGGTCAGGGGCAGGGTCTGTTGCGGGGAACCATGCTAGTCGAGCGCCGGTGCCCCCTCATTTCGGGGTCACGAGGAGCTCAGCTGAGGGAGTCGCCCAGCTCGGAAGAGCCGTGGTAGCTCTCCTCATCGCTGGGAAAGGAACCGCTACGTACATCGTCAGCAAAGGCGGCGATGGCCTCGGTGGCGATGCGGCCCATGTCGGCGTACTGGCGGACGAACTTGGGCGGGGTACGCGACCCGAGACCGAGGAGGTCATGAAAAACCAGGACTTGCCCGTCGGTGGAAGGGCCGGCACCGATGCCGATGGTGGGCACCTGGAGGGCCTCGGTGACGGCGGCGCCCACGACGTCGGGCACTCCCTCAATCACGAAGGCGAAACACCCGGCCGCTTCCAGGGACTTGGCGGCGTCCAACAGCGCGCTGGCGGCGTCGACGCTCTTGGCCTGCACCCGAAAGCCACCCATGGCCAGCACCGATTGCGGTGTCAATCCCAGGTGGCCCATGACCGGGATTTCGGCTCGGATGATGGCCTCGACCACCGGAAGCCGCGCTCGCCCACCCTCCAACTTCACGGCCTGGGCCCCGGCGCGGATGAGGGTGGCGGCATTGCGTACGGCTTCGTCGGTGGAGAGGTGGTAGCTCATCCAGGGCATGTCGCCCAGTATCAGGCAGTCAGGCTTGGCCCGGGCCACCGCGGCCACGTGGTGGGCCATGACGGCAATGTCGATGTGCAACGGATCGTCGTAGCCCAGCACGGTATTGGCTACAGAGTCCCCCACCAACACAATGTCCGCGCCGGCGTCAGAGACGAAGCGGCCGCCCGGCTCGTCATAGGCCGTGACCATCACGATCGGGGTGGCGCCGTCACGTCGCTTGCGCTGGCGCAGTGCCGGAACGGTGGTGGCCTCGCTCACTGGGCCAGCCTTCGGCGGGCCCTGGCTTTGGGGCCTCCGGCGGGATACTTCTTCATCAGGTGATGCCAGGCGCAGTCCGGGCACACTTCGACCTCGAAGCACAGCACCGGCTCGGGTCGGCGTCGCAGTTGGTTGAGTTCGGCCACCGTTCCCGGGCAGCGACCGCCGGCTGGGAGCTTGGCTCCGAAGACAAAAGTGACCGTGACCAATCGCCCCTCGTCGCACATTGGGCAGGTCTCGTCGGTCCGACGCCCCACGTTGCGGGCGGCCCGAAGCAGCTCAGGATGGGCGTCGCAGACGTCCACCTTCAAGAGTCGGCCCCGCTCCACCTCACGAATGACGGTGTTGCGCATCAGGCGGTACTCGACCCCGGCCGAGATATCGGCACTCACCGCTCGGCTAGATGACCTCGGTTCCGAGGTGACGGACACGGCGCCAGGCTAGCCCTCACGCACCAAAACGTCACCCAATTGCGGGTTTCGCCCTCTGGAGCAGGTCCGCCGGTTTCTGCATGAGGCCGTTGCGGGCTCGGCTGAGGGCCTTCTAGACGAGGATGCGCTCGTCGGGTGCCCGAACGCCGACAACGGCCAGGGTGCGCCCCATGCCCAAGAACATGCCACAGCAGATCGTGAGATCGGCCAGCTCCTCCTCGGAGAAGGCAGCATGCATGCGCCCCCAGAACCCGTCGTCCATGGCGAGGTGGTCGAGGGCAAAACGCTCAGCGAACTCGGCGGCCAGCTTCTCGCGGGCACTGAGCTCGCTCGAGGCCCGCCAATCGGTGACTTCCTTATAGAAGGGCTCATCGGCGCCGACCGTGGCGCCATCCTTGGCCCGGGTGTCGCGACATACGGCGCAGTCATTGAGGAGCGCAATGGTCCAGCGTGCGGCCTCTCGCTCGCGTACGGGCAGCTGACTGTTGCTGTAGACGGCTTCGGACAGGGCACCCATGCCGGCTGCCATTTTGGGGCGAAGGAGGGCCCAATCGATGTGCTCGCCGAGTCCGCTTGTAGGGGCCGCGATCCTGGTCATGGAAGCAGGGTATCCCCGATCACCTCGCGCTTCAGGACTGCTGCTGCCACCATTCCACCAGACGCCGGCCAGCCTCTTCCTCGCCCAACGGTCCTTCGTCCAGACGTAGTTCCATGAGAAACCCCAGGGCCTTCCCGACCACCGGTCCCGGCGGCACGTCGAGCAGCGCCATGACCTGGTTGCCGGTGAGATCGGGGCGGAGCCGACTCAGCTCCTCCTGCTCACCCAGCTCGGAGATACGAGCCTCCAGTTCATCCATACGCCGAGCCAGGGCTCGGGCCTTGCTGGCATTTCGGGTGGTGCAGTCGCAGCGGGTGAGCTCGTTGAGCCGGTCAAGATGTTCGCCGGCATCGCGCACGTACCGACGCACGGCCTTGTCGGTCCAGCCCAATCGGTAGGTGTGGAAGCGCAGATGCAGCTCGACCAGGCGGGTCACCGTGTCAACGTCGTCCGACGAATACCGCAACGCCTCCATGCGCACCCGAGTCATCCGAGCACCCACCACCTCATGGTGGTGGAAGCTCACCCCACCGTCGGTGATCGCCCGGGTCTTCGGCTTGCCCACATCGTGGAAGAGGGCCGAGAGACGAAGCAACCGGTCCGGCGACGTCTTGTCGACCACGGCCAGGGTGTGGGCCAGCACGTCCTTGTGGCGATGGATGGGATCTTGCTCGAGGGCCAGGCCCGGCAGCTCGGGCATGAACTCACCGGCCAGTCCGGTGCGAACCACGAACCACAGCGCTTCCGAGGGAACGGGGAGCATCACGATCTTGTCGAGCTCGTCTCGCACCCGCTCGCTTGAAACAATGGACAACCGATCGTGCATCGACTCGACGGCCGCCTCCAGCCCCGGGTCGGCCTTCAGCGAGAACCGGGCCAGGAATCGCGCTGCTCGCAGCATGCGCAGAGGGTCGTCGCCGAATGAGACCTCGGGATCAAGCGGCGTGCGCAGCCGGCCGGCGCCAAGGTCGCCCAAGCCGTCGAACGGATCCACCAATTCCATGTCGGGAAGGCGTAGCGCCAGCGCGTTGATGGTGAAGTCGCGGCGTGAAAGGTCGTCCTCAATGTTGTCGCCGAACGTCACCTCGGGTTTACGCGAGTCAGGCACGTACACCTCGGCCCGATGGGTCGTGATTTCGAAGACTTGTCCGTCCCGCCGACACCCAATGGTGCCGAACCGAGCACCCTGGGTCCACACGTCATCGGCCCAGCCAGCTATGAGACGCTCAATCTCATCGGGACGGGCATCGGTGGTCAGGTCGTAGTCAGGATCGGCCAATGCGCCAGCTGGAAAGAGGGCATCACGGACAGAACCACCCACGAGATACAGAGCTTTCCCAGCTCCCGCGAAGCGGTGCGCCAACTCTTCAGTTGCTTCGTAGAGGGGGCGGAACCGTTCCGGTACCGAAGTGGACTGCACCCGACCACGGTAGTGCGGCGCCTAGCCTCTCCCTGTGCCGATGCGCTGGGCCAAAATCGCCCTCTGCACCTTCGCTGTGTCCGTTGCCGCCATCGGCGCACTACCGGCGTCCGCAACCACCCGTCACACCAGCAGCACCATTGAGCAGTCGGTACCCCCGCTGTTGCTGGCAGGACAGACGTCGTGGGTCACACCCACCACTCCTTGGTTCGACCTGAACATCACTGTGGGTGATGCCTCGGTACCGCTCCGGGACCTGCATGTGACCATGACCTTCTACAGCCGAATTGAGAGCGCGTCACAGCTGCAACAGGACACCAGCAGCACGCCGCACGATGAATTGACGCACGTGACTGTCCCGGTCGTGCAGACATCCAGTGGCCGGACAGCCGATGGATGCCTCACCGTCCTGCCCGATGAGTCGGCCACTCCGCCGACCGCGCCAGGGGCCATCGGTGCCTGCGCTCCGGGCGGGCCAACACTGGTGCTCGACTGCACGCCGGGCAACGGCACCTGCGGTGACGTCTATCCGGTGTCAGTGGCCCTGCTGCGAACGGGACACAGCAACCCTGTGAGTCGATTCACCACGTTCCTTACGTATCAAGAGCCAGGCGTCGAATCAGTGACTGGCGGGCAGCTCCGCGTGGCTCTGGTCATGCCACTCACCGCTCCGCCATCGGCCACATTGTCCTCTCCTTCTGCCATAGATCGCGCCCGCTTCGCCGCCCTCGCCGATCAGCTGGCGGATCACCAAGGGGTGGCCCTCACGCTCCAGATCAGTCCCAGCGTGCTGGCCGACGTCCTGACTCACGGAGGTCGGGCCGGCCGCCGTGCCGTCAACGAGTTGATATCGCTCACGACCGCCCTCCAACCCGACCAGTTGGTGGCCCAGCCCTACGCCGCCGTCAATGTGGCCGCAATGGCCGCGGCTGGTCTGAGCGATGAACTCACACTGCAGATGAGCCGCGGATCGTCGGTGCTACACCAGGCCGGTCTGCACGCGGGCAACGGGTCATGGCTCGATTCCGATTCCGACTTCTCGACGAACGATGCGCAGTCCCTCGGTGCAGGGCTGCAGGCCGTGCACGCTGACCATCTCGTACTCAATGGAAGCGACCTCGGCACCGCCGGTGACACGGACCAGACCTTCGCCCAACCCTTCACCCTGACCCTGGGACACCAACACGTCACCGCGGCGGCTACCGACTCGCTGGTGGACTCCCGGTTCACGGCCTTCCCCACCAACCCGGTCCTGGCCGCCAACCAGCTGCTGGCCACCTTGTCATTCGTTCACTTCGAGAACGCGTTTCTCGAGCAGGCCCGGGGACTCGTCGTAGATCCTCCCGCCGGTTGGGTGCCCAGCGCGGCATTCGACGATGTGGTGCTGCAAGGGCTTTCCGGTAATCCCGCCCTGAGCTCAGTGACCGTGAGCGATCTATTCAGTCAAGTGCCCATTGGCGGAAATGAAGAGCCGTCGTCGCGCCATCTGGTCGCTGGCCCCGCCCCTCGCAACGCCAGCATCAGTGCGGCCAGCGCACTGCACATCACCTCCGATCGGAGCCGGCTGCGGTCATTCGCCGGCGCAGCGGCGGGACACCCAGCCGTCCTCGGTTCGCTCTCCGATGCACTGCTCGACACCGAGTCTGTACTCACCACATCACAGCGCACGGTCGCGCTCAACACCTACAGCCATCGTTTCGACGCACTGCTCGACACCATTTCGCTGGCCGCCGAGCACACCATCACTTTCACTTCACGTACAGCGGCCATCCCCATCACCGTGCTGCATACTTCGCCCTACACCGTGCGAGTGGTGCTGACCTTGGACAGCGACAAATTCACCTTTCCGGCCGGCACGTCGCGCACACTGGTGCTGGACCGTCCCACCACTCCGGTTCGGGTAGAGGCGCGCGCCAGATCCTCTGGTGACGGCTTACCGGTGGACGTGACGCTGCGCACTCCAGATGGTCAGCTCCTTATCGCCCACGCCACGGTGGCCGTGCATTCGACCTCTATCTCCATTGTCGGCGTAGGTCTGACCGTGCTGGCTGGTTTCACCCTGTTGCTGTGGTGGGGTCGCACCTGGCGCGCCTCACGGCGCCAACGACCGCGGGCGCACTGAGGGTGGCCTCCAGGGCTGCGCGCGCCCAGTCACTCTCGACCTCGGCCACCTACGTGGCCGTCGGCACCGGTGTGTCCAGGGTTACCGGACTTCTACGCTTCGTGGCCCTGGCTTGGGCCCTCGGCCAGACTCACCTGGCCGATGCCTTCAACTTGGCCAATACCGCGCCAAACATGCTCTACGACATCGTTCTGGGGGGTGTGCTTTCGGCCACCTTCATCCCCGTCTTCGTCGACCAGCTCACCAACCGCGAGGAGGAGGACGCTTTTGCGTCCATCTCGGCCGTCATCACGTTGTCGGTGGTGGTGTTGGCCACCACCACGTTCGCCGCACTCCTACTGGCTCCCGACATCATTTCCGCCCTCACCGCGCTCGACACCCATTCGCACACCCACGATCTGTCGCAGATCGTCGCCGAACGTGCCGTGGCCACCACGCTGCTGCGCTGGTTCGTCATACAGGTAGCGGCCTTTGGGGTCTTCGCACTGGCCACAGCATTGTTGAACACGCGCCGTCAGTTTGCGGCGGTGGCGTGGGCTCCGATTCTCAACAACCTCGTCTGCATTGGTGTGTTGGTGTGGTTCGGCCTCTGGACACGACGGTCTGCTTCGTTGTCAAGCGTGCAGGCGCACCACACCGAACTGGTGCTGCTCGGACTCGGTACCTCGCTCGGTGTGGTGCTCCAGTGCATCGCTCTATGGCCGAGTCTGCGATCAGCGCGACTGTGGCGTCTGCGCCCGCGTTGGAACCTGCGCGACGCGGCATTGGCCCGCGTGGTGAAGCTGAGTGGGTGGACCTTCGGGTTTGTGATGGCCAATCAGATCGCCCAGTTCGTGGTCATTTTGTTGGCCGGCACCGTGTCGGGACCCGATCCGGTGTCGTCGTATACCTACGCCTACGCCTTTTTGCAGATGCCCTACGGCATTGTGGCCGTCGCCATCATGTCGGTCGTAGCGCCCGATCTGGCTGAAAAATGGTCTGCCGGCCAGCGCCCTGAATTCGTGGCCCGCATGGTCGGTGGGTGGCGCTCGCTCTTGGCGCTGATCATTCCGGCCTCGGTCGCAATGCTGCTCTTGGCCAAGCCGGCAGTGGCTTTGGTCCTCGGGCATGGGCACAGCACGGCGGCGCAGACATCGGTGACCGGTTCGGCCTTGGCCATGTTCGCCTTGGGCCTGCCGGGATTCTGTTCGTACCTCTACATCGTGCGCGTGTTGCAATCCATGCAGCGGACGCGCGTAGCCTTCTTCTTGTATTTAGTGGAGAACACCATCAACGTCGTACTGGCGTTGGTCTTGGTGCACTCAATGGGCGTTCGCGGCCTTGCCCTGTCGCTCTCCATCGCCTACACGGTGGGTGCGCTGCTGGGCCTGGCGCTGCTTCGGAGCTGGTTCGGCCGACTGGGCAGCAGCAGCGTGTGGTCACCGTTGCGCCGGGTGGCGATCGCCACCATCTGCATGGGCGCGGTGCTGCTCGTTGTCTCCAACCTCTCGGGCGCGACCACCGGAGTGGCGCTGCTGGTCCGAGTGGTGGGTTCAGTAGCCGCCGGAGGGGCCGCCTATGGGTTGGCGGCCGTTCTGTTGGGACGGCGCCATGAGCACCAACGGCGCAGGCTGACACGACGTCGTCTCTACTGACGTCACGCCGAGGGCCGTGGCAGACTCCCCCAATGCCCGGTATCCGTATCGTCACCGACAGCGCCTGCGACCTCACTGATGACTTAGTGAAGGCCCACAATGTCCTGATCGTCCCTTTGACCATCCGCTTCGGCACCGAGGAATTCTCGGACCGAACAGAGCTGTCCCCCGAAGAGTTCTGGTCCCGTTGCCAAGGAAAGGGGGCATTGCCCGAGACGGCGGCGCCATCACCGGGCTCGTTCGTGGCGGCCTTCCAGCAGGCTGCGGACGATGGGGCCGATGGCGTGCTGTGCCTCAACATCTCGTCCGGTGTATCGGGCACTTACCAATCTGCGCTCACCGCGGCCGACACGTTCTCTCAGATTCCGGTGAGAGTGGTGGACACGGCCTCGCTCACCATGGGCCAGGGGCTCCTCGTGATTGCCGCGGCGGAAGAGGCAGAAGCGGGAGCCACCCTCGATGCCTTGGTGGCGGCCACCGAAAGCCGCATCGGTCGCGTCCGTGTCTACGGAGTGCTGGGTGGCCTGGAATTCTTGCAACGTGGTGGGCGCATCGGTGGAGCACAAGCTCTGCTGGGTTCGCTACTCAGCATCAAGCCGGTCATCCAGGTGAAGGACGGGGTGGTGGCCGAGGAGTCCAAGCAGCGGACGCGGGCCCGGGCGCTCAGCTACCTGACCTCGAAGGTCGAAGGAGACGGCCCCATTGAGCGATTGGCCGTGGCCGATGGCGCCTGCGACGACATCGCCGACGTACTGCAACGCCTCTCGGGGATTGCCGTGGAACACCCCCTGGTGTCGGTCCAGCTGGGGCCTGTCGTGGGCGCCCACACCGGGCCCAACACGGTGGGCGTCTGTTACGTCGTGGCGGCCGGTCACGCAGGGTCCGGGGACTAACCTCACACCGTGGCTGAGCACGATTTCACTGACGAATGGTCCAACCGGGCCCTTGACACGGTTGACCGCGTGGTGGCCACCGTCAACGACAAGGCCATCCGCCCGGCCGTCGTGGCGGCGCGGGGCATCGTCTTCGGCGTCATCATCGGCATCGTTGGCGTCGCCATCCTCATCCTCTTGAGCATCGGCTTCATCCGGCTAGGCACCGTCTACCTCTTCGATCACAAGGTGTGGATCACGTATCTGGTGTTGGGCGCCCTGTTCTGCGCCGGCGGCGCCTTCGCCTATTCGAAGCGGGGCGTGGCACCGCGCCATGACTGAGCGACGAAAAGTCGTCATTGTCGGCTCTGGTCCGGCGGGACTCACGGCCGCCATCTACAGCGCCCGCGCCCAGCTCGAACCACTGGTGATTGAGGGTGAACCCTCATCCAATAGCGACCAGCCGGGCGGCCAGCTCATGCTCACCACCGAGGTGGAGAACTACCCCGGCTTCGTCGACGGCATCATGGGGCCCGAGCTGATGGGGATCATGCGCGAACAGTCCATTCGATTCGGCGCCGAGCTGCGGACGGCCAAGGTCAGCAAGTTCGACCTGTCGGCCTCACCCTTCTCGCTCTGGATCGGCGACCCCAACGCCGACGAGCCCTCCGTCCTGGCCGATGCCCTCATCATCGCCACCGGTGCCCGCTCGCTCATGTTGGGCTGCCCCAATGAAGAACGACTGCTTGGCTACGGGGTCTCCACCTGTGCCACCTGCGACGGTTTCTTCTTCCGCGAGCAGCACATAGCGGTGGCGGGCGGTGGCGACTCCGCCTTGGAGGAGGCCATGTTCCTCACTCGATTCGCCTCCAAGGTCACCCTTATCCACCGCCGCGACGAGCTGCGCGCCTCAAAGATCATGCAAGAGCGCGCCTTCGCCAACCCCAAGATCGAATTCCTATGGAACACGATGATTACCGACGTCCTTGGCGACACCAAGGTCAGCGGCCTCACCGTGCAGGACACGGTCACGGGTGCTTCCTCCCAATTGGACGTCACCGGCCTGTTTGTCGCCATCGGTCATGAACCCAATACAACCCTGGTCAAAGGGCTCTTGGAGTTGGAGGACAACGGCTATATCCGCACCGAAGGCAAGACCTCCCGCACGAGTGTGGACGGCGTTTTCGCTTGCGGTGACGTGCAGGATCACTTCTACCGGCAGGCTGTTACCTCGGCCGGTTCCGGTTGCATGGCCGCCATTGACGCCGAACACTGGCTGGAGGAACACGGCGAATAGCCGGCGGGAACAGAACTGCGGTCCACGGCGTTGGATCCCTGTGACAAGGAGAAGCGATGAGCGAAAAGATTGTGACCCTAAGCGACGCTACCTTTGACGAGCATGTCAAGGCTTCGGATGTTCCCGTTCTGGTGGACTTCTGGGCTGAATGGTGTGGCCCGTGCAAGATGATCTCACCGGTACTGGAGGAGATCGCCGAAGAGCAGGCGGGGAAGCTCCAGATCGGGAAACTGAATATCGACGACAATCTGGAGATCACTCGTCGCTTCGACGTGATGAGCATTCCGACCCTGATTCTCTTCAAGGACGGTCAACCGGAAGTGCGCCTCATCGGCGCCAAGCCGAAGCGCCAGCTGCTGGAGGAGATCTCCGCCTACCTGTAAGCCTTCCGCTTTCGGAAGGGGACACCGGAGCCGCCGTCTCCGATGTCCAACATCGACTGGCCGCCGCCCTACCGGGCGGCGCGCCGATCGATGAAGACGGGGACTTCGGCTCCTCAACCCGGGCTGCGCTCGAGGCCTTTCAACACTTACGAGGTCTGCGCGTCACCGGCATCTGTGATCAACCCACCTGGAATACCCTGGTAGAAGCCGGTTTCCGCCTAGGTGACCGCTACCTGTATCGCCGTGCGGACATGCTCCGCGGCGACGATGTGGCGGAGCTTCAGCTCCGGCTGTGCAGTCTGGGCTTCGACGCCGGCAGGGTGGATGGCATCTTCGGTGACCGAACCTCCGCTGCCCTCACCGAGTTTCAACGCAACGCTGGACTCACCATTGACGGCTTGGCTGGAGGAGCCACCCTGAGCGAACTCATTCGGCTGGAGAGCCGCCATGACCGACCCCAGCTGGTGTCATCGGTGAGGGCTCGGGCCGAGCTGCGGCATGCCCCTCGCACTCTGTCGGGCCGCCATGTGGCCATCGGAGAAAGTGGTGGACTCGGCAGCGTGGCCGGGGCCTTGCGGCGCCGGCTCCTCCTCGGAGGCACCCGCGTGACCGAGCTGCACCATCCCGACGATTCGACTCAGGCCCAGCAGGCCAACGAGTTGGCGGTGGATGTGTACCTCGGACTGAGGCTCAATCCCTCTACTTCGGAGTGCCGTACCTCATTCTGGGCGGGCCGCCATGACCAGTCCCAGGGGGGGAAGCTGCTGGCGGAGCTCATTCAGCGGGAGGTGCCCAAGGCGCTGGGGATTGCTGACGGAGGGGCTCAGGGGATGCGGCTGCCGGTGCTGCGGGAGACCAGAATGCCATCGGTCCTGGTAGAGGTCGGTCCTTCTCAGGTCATGGTCGAACACGCCGCCCAGTTCGCCGTTGCCCTTTCAGAGGCCCTCGGGCACTGGGCCGACGCCTCGTGGGATTGACGAGACAGTTGCGTGACCAAACCTCGAGCAAGGTGAACTAGGTAACAATCCACAACGTCATGCACAGGTTGTGGATGAAGCTGAACGGTGTCTTGACAGTTACGCGAACAACTAGGCGCCGCTGTCACCAACCATGGCTCGATAAATGCGTTCCAGGTCCTCCAAGGTGGCGAACTCGACCACCAGTCGACCCCGACGATTCTGAATATCCACCTTCACCCTGGTGTTGAGGTAGGTCGACAGCAGCTCTTCGAGCTCAAGCACACCGGGCTCAGGTAGCTTCTTGATGGAGGCTCTTCTGGGTGCCGCATCGGTAGTACTTGGGGTACTACCTACTGCAACGGGCGGTGCCGGCTCAACTGGTGCGGATTCGACAGCGGCAGGCACCTCATGGACCACGGGTCCACCCCGCACCAAGTCCTCCACTGCGCGCACATTCAAACCCTCAGCCACGATCTGCTCGACCAGCTGTTCCTGGAGCGCCCGATCGGGAGTACCCAAAAGTGCTCGAGCGTGGCCGGCAGTAATGCTCCGTTCGGCGAGGGCTCGCTGAGCCCCTGCCGGAAGCTGGAGCAGGCGGAGGGTGTTGGTGACCGTGGCTCGGCCCTTCCCCATGCGAGTCGCTACCTGCTCGTGGGTGAGGCCGAACTCGTCGATGAGCTGCTGATATGCCGCCGCCTCTTCCAACGCATTGAGGTCTTCACGGTGGAGGTTCTCGACCAAGGCCTGCTCCAGGCTGGCCACATCGTTGGCCACCTGGACCAACACCGGGATGGTCTGGAGTCCAGCGCGGCGAGCTGCCCTCCAGCGCCGCTCCCCGGCAATGAGCTCGTAGCTCTCTTCGTCCCCCTCAATCTCCCGAACCAGCACCGGCTGCAACAGCCCAACTTCACGAATGGAAGCCGCCAGCGCCGACATCGACTCCTCGTCGAAATGGCTCCTGGGTTGGTAGGTATTGGGCTGAATGTGCGAGATGGGAACCACACGGAGAAAGGAGTCCGCCTCCCCCACCGCTTCGCTCGGTATAAGAGCGCTCAGGCCCTTACCGAGTCCCGTGCGGCGCGCCATTACTCACCTCCTTGGCCAGTTCACGGTAGGCCACAGCCCCTCGTGAAGTCGGATCGAACACAGTGATGGGCTGCCCGAACGATGGTGCCTCGGACAGGCGCACCGTACGGGGGATCACGCTCTTGCAAACTCGACCGGCGAAGTGCGTCCGCACTTCATTGGCTACATCGATGGAAAGCCGGGTCCGGGCGTCGTACATGGTGAGCACAATGGTGGTCACCTCAAGGGACTCATTCAGGTTGGACGAGACCAGGTTCACGTTGCGCAGGAGCTGACTTAAGCCTTCCAGGGCGTAGTACTCGCACTGAATAGGCACCATGACTTCTCCGGCCGCTGCCAGGCCGTTTACGGTGATCAGCCCCAGCGACGGGGGACAGTCGATGAGGATGAAGTCGAAGTCGTCGATCACCGTGTTGATGGCCCGCTTCAGCTTCAGTTCCCGGCTGAAGGCGGGCACCAGTTCGATCTCGATACCGGCCAAATCGATGGTGGCGGGAGCGACGAAGAGGTTCTTCACGCTGGTGGGCTCGATGCAGTCCTCCAACGACTGATCTCGCATGATCACGTCGTACATGGAGAGTTCGAAGTTTCGGGCGTCGATTCCTAGTCCCGTGGTGGCGTTTCCCTGCGGGTCGAGATCGATCACCAGGACCCGATAACCAAGCTCAGCCAGCGCTGCACCCAGATTGACGGTAGTGGTGGTTTTCCCCACTCCCCCCTTCTGGTTGGCGATGGCGATGACTCGGGGTAGTTCCCGCGGTGCCGGCCGATCGGCCGGCAGGAGCTCCTCGGCCCCCTCACGAATGCTCGGCGTTCTCATCTTGGGTTCTGGCGCCACATCCGCCTCGCTCACGTCGGGTTCACTGTCCTGCTCCATTTCGGGGGCTGTCACTTCGGGCTCTTCGGGTTGAGGCTCGGGTACCACCGGTTCGGGTGGGGGAGTCACGACGGCCTCCAACCGAGGCTCCTCGGATTCGAGGATCGTGATAGCCGGTGATTCGTGTGGATCTGGACTCTGGGCCAGATCTGGGATCTGGAGTGGGAAAGGGCCGTCATCGTCCTTATCCCGACGGCGGATGCGCATCAGCCGATTTCTCCCATTCGCCGACGCACGGCGCCTATCCTGGCCCTGTTGCTCTCCCAGGTCAAGACTCTCGACCTGTTTCACGTGAAACAATCCGCTCAAAGCCGGAATGAACGGACCATTCCTCCAACAATCCCTGTCCCACATGTTCCACGTGGAACCAGCGGGCGGCCCTCAGAAGAGGGGCCTCTTGGCCGGTACTCCGTCCCGACGGGGCAATTTCTCCGGACACAATTCCGCCTGCCGAAGTACCTGATAGCCGAACTCCCCCCTCAAATACTCAGCGGCTTCCAGACCGCACTGAGCGAGCCCAGACGCCGGCCATCGCCCTTCCGGGGCCTGACCCCACGCTTCGGATTCTGGAGGCTCTGAGACCACTACACAGCCACGTTTTTTGAGGAGCGGCGCCGCGCATTCGGCCACCACGGCCGGCGGGCCAAAGGACCGCACCAGCACGCCATCAAAGGAGTGGCGAGCTTCCGGATCTCGGCCGAATAGCTCGGCTCGCTGTTGCACCACTGTGACCCGATCACCGAAGTCACATTGGTCGACCGCTCGACGGAGGAAGGCCGTTCTGCGGGCGCTGGCGTCCAGCAGCACGAGTTCCGCCTCGGGCCAGCACGCCGCCACGACAAGTCCGGGAAGGCCGCCCCCTGAGCCCAGGTCCACCAGTCGGACTGAGCCGGAGGTGGGGGAGTGGCGCTGCATGGGAGCAACGAAACCCAGGGCGTGCGCCAGGTGGGTCGCGATGGGTCCAGGACCGAGAAGGCCTACATCTCGAGCTTCTGCCAGTGCATGGTGCACTGCCTCTGGAATGACTGCGGGCGAGCCGTCAGTCACCGGCGAGGATCAGCTGGCAGGCGCTATAACGATGTGGCGGTTGGGGTCTTCGCCTTCGGAGCGGGTAGACACCCCTTCAATCTCATTCACCGCATCGTGAACGGCCTTGCGGTCAGCCGGGCTCATGGCCTCCAAGCGCTTTTTCCTGACCCGAAGCCATGACTTCTTCGGCAATCTGAATGCTGAAGCGCTTCAAAGCGGCCGACCGCTTCTCGCGATAGCCAGCCACATCCACCAGGATCCGGTCCGTGCGTGAGGGGCACTGGCGTTGGACCACAGCCCGAGTCAGGTCCTGCAGGGCGCTGAGCGTGGACCCACGGGGGCCTACCAGGAGACCGAGGTCGTCACCGATGGCGGCGATCTCAACGGTGTCTTCGTCAAGCAAGCGAGTCTCAACCGTGGCCTGCACGCCGTACTCGGCCAGCAGCCCAGCCACGAAGGCACGACCTACTTCACCCTGCTCCTCGAGCGTCATTCCTTCAGCCATGCCCACAGTCTCCTTCGTTTCCTTGGTGCGCTGCGAATTCATGCCAGGCCCGGCAGCCCGACTCGATGTCGATCCTTCGGGGTTCCCGCCACCTGCCGAAGCATTGCTCCGATTCCGCCGACGGCGGGCCGAGCGGCTGGTCCCGCTACCGGTGCCTGGTGCGTTCGTGTTCGCTCGGTCTTCCGAGGAGCGGCTCTCTGACGCGCTTTCCCCGGTGGTGCGGTTGCCATTGCGCGCCGGACCCTGCCTGGAACCCGTTCCCGCTCCCGCTCCGGCTCCCTGCTCGCGCTTACCGCCCCGATTCCGGTCCCTTGAGCGTTCGCGCTTGGGTCGAGGCCCCACCGGGCGAACCCTGGCCCGCACTCGGGCCTCGCCACGCATACGGCCGAACAGGCCAGGTTTGGGCTCGCTCATCACAATCACCTCAGCGTCGGTCTTAGCGACACCGAGTTGGTCCAGTGCAAGTTCGGTTGCTTCGTCAATCGTCTTTCCAGCGACTTCTACCCACTCCACGCTCTATCGAGCCTTTCTTGACCTTTTGGAGCGTGAACGCGGGTGCTCTTTCGACGCCGGCGATTGCTCGATTTCCTGATTTCCCCCGGAAGACTGCTTCCCATTGGCTTTGGCCCCCGCCTTTGGGGGCACGGGCGTACGGGCAGCACCCTTCGTGCCGTCAACTGGTGCAGCGTTCCCATTGCCCGACGTGATCGCCGGTTTGGCAGTCGGCTTCGTCGACGGCTTGGGAGCCGGCTTCTCCACCGCAGGCTTGGTGCCGGCGATTTCGCGCTCGTGCGTCACCGGAGTGACCATGCCGCTGCGGAACATGAACTCCTGCGTGCCGATCCGCATGGCCGAGGACACCACCATGTAAATCGTGGCGCCGGCCGGCACTCTCAAGTAAATGAGGCCGAAGATAAGCGGGAAGAATTTCTGCATTTGCTGCATCTGCGGATTCGCTTGCGCCGCCTGCGGATTTCGACTGTTCATCTGCTTCATTTGGAAGTATTGGAAGAAGATGGCAATACCGATAAGAGCTAAGTAGGGCAGTATGAGAACTGCCTGGTTAGAGCCGTGATGTGTGAACGGAGAGGATGATAAATCCATCCCCAAAATCGAGTGCATTTGGCCCTTGGCTGACACCAGATTTTGATACATCTTGGTGTTGTGATTCAAGATATCGGGGCGTGTAGTGATAGGTAATGAGGTGGTTTTTGACGGTCTCTGTTGTGTAGGAAAGACCGCGGATCAGCGAGTACAGGATGATCAGGAACGGCATCTGCAACAAGCTCGGGAGGCAGGCGCCGAACGGGCTGGTGCCGTTGTCCTTGTACAGCTTCATCATTTCTTGGTTGAGCAACTCCCGGTTCTCCGGGCCCTTGTACTTGGCCTGCAGCTTCTTCAGTTCGGGCTGCAGCCGTTGCATGGCCAGCATCGACTTCGTGCTCTTGATGGTCACCGGAGTCAGCGCCAGCATGATGGCAATGGTCAGTCCGGCAATGGCTACGGCGTAGTTGGGAATGACGGAGTAGATGCCGGCCAGACCCCAGGCGAAAAGCAGGAAGATCGGGTGGAAGATCTCTCCGATGGACTTGAACAGGGCGTTTTCGGCCAGAAATGTGTTCACGACGGTGATCCTGCCCCATGCATGTGGGTGTCACAGGCAGTCGCCAACGGGACCAGGTCGACCCCGTGGGCCCCAAACGGGCGGCAACGCAGCAACCGCCGCGCCGTCAAGGACAGCCCGTGTCCGAAGCCGTGCTCGGTGAAAGCCTCAACGGCGTAGTTGGAGCAACTCGGATAAAAGCGGCACGGGGACACCTTGCCCGAAGCAGCCCCTTGATAAGCCTTGACCAGGGCAATTGCGGTCCGGGCGGCCCGCCCCGGAGTGCTGTCTGAGCTCATGGTCGGGCCTGTCCCGGCGCGCTGCAGCGCCTCTTGAACCGAGACCGAAAACAAGGTGGGCGCACACGTAGCGGCACGTGTGTCCGCCCGGAGGAGATAGGTCCCCCGCGGCAAAGTCGATGCCACCAGACGCGCCGATTCCCGCATCCGGCGACGGAGGGTGTTCCTCGTCACAGCGTTGCCGCAATGCTTCCCAATTGCATATCCCACCTGGGGATATACCCCGTGAGCCGTGGCGCCGACGGGCACGAACGTGGCCCGTACCGGTCCTGAACTTGCTTTGGCGCTTGAACGTTGCAGCTGGGCAAACGTGGCGCGCGTCTGAATCCTGCCGACCGTGCGGATGGGCACCAGCAGCTCAGACGGTAAGGCGATGACGGCCCTTGAGCCGCCGCGACTTCAGAATGGCCCGACCCGCCCGCGTGGACATGCGCTTGCGGAAGCCGTGCGTCTTGGCCCGCTTGCGGGTATTGGGTTGATAGGTGCGCTTCACGTCATTCAGCCTTTCGCCACGCTTACACGGCAATCGGAGCCGGGGCGCTGCAGAGATGGTGCCACTAGCTGGGGTGTTGCTCTCCGGCCAGGGGCAGTGGAGTCCCGTCCATGTTAGGCGCGATTTGCCAGAGGCCACTAGTCGGCCGATGTGGCACGGTGTACCTTCATCAATTTACCCGCACCGAGGAACGTTCCCGCCAGCCCAGGACGCCACGGACGGAGAAGGGGCTATCGGACAGCGCGGTGAATCAGGCAGCGGAACTCTGGACGAAATGCACCGGTTCTCTGCGCGAGCAAGTTTCCGAAACAACGTGGCAATTGTGGCTTTCGGGCCTGGAGCCAGTTGATTTTACTGACGGTGTCTTCGTGCTCTCGGTCCCCAATGGACTGATCCGCGAGCGGGTCGAGACCCGCTACCTGCCCATGATTGAGGACATCCTGGCCATCGAAGCTGGACACGCGGTGCGGGGGCGCCTCGAGGTGCACGAGGCCGATGACGCGGGCGAGGTCTTGGGTGCGCCATCCACTCCCATCGTGATTGACGAACCGGCGGCCCCCGCGCCGAGCGCGGGCAGAGAATCTCCCGCTGTCCAGCTCGATCCCAAGTTCGTCTTCGAGACATTCGTAGCCGCATCATCCAATCGGTTGGCTCATGCCGCGGCCCAGGCTGTAGCCGAAACCCCTGGTAGATCCTATAATCCGCTCTTTATTTACGGCGATAGCGGCCTGGGGAAGACCCATCTCCTGCACGCCATCGGCAACTACGTCTCTGAGAACTTCAGCCGCCGCAAAATTCTCTACGTGACCACCGAAACGTTCATGAACGACTTCGTGGACTCCCTCCGAACCTCAACCACCCTGGCCTTCAAGCGCCGATATCGAGAGTGCGACGTCCTCCTTATCGACGACGTGCAGTTCATGGAGAACAAAGAAGGCCTCCAGGAGGAGTTCTTCCACACCTACAACGACCTCAAGGGCGCTTCGAAGCAGATTGTCCTGACTTCAGACCGTCCGCCCAAGTCCATCGAGTCTTTGGAGGATCGACTGCGCAGTCGGTTCCTTTCTGGCTTGATCACCGAAATCGACCCCCCGGACCTTGAGACCCGGTTGGCCATCCTGCGCTCCAAGTCGGTGAGCGAACACCACGAGGTGCCCGACGACGTCCTCGAGTTCATCGCCACCCACGTCAAGAACAACATCCGGGAACTCGAAGGTGCATTGACCCGGATCTGTGCGTTCGCCAAACTCAACAAGGAGCCAATCTCTCTGGCCCAGGCCGAGCGGGTGCTCAGCGACATCGTCCTGGCCGGTGAGCCGCGCCGCATCACTCCTCAGATAATCCTCGATGCCACGTCCGCCAGCTACGGCTTCAGTGTCGAGGCCATCTGCGGCCCGAGCCGGACCCGCCCCCTGGTCACCGCCCGCCAGGTGGGGATGTACCTCACCAGGGAGTTGACGGATTACAGCTACCCGGCCATCGCCCGAGTCTTTGGGAACCGGGATCACACCACGGTGATCCACGCCGTGGACAAGATCACCGGTCAGATGCACGAACGGCGGCAAATTTACGAGCAGGTCACCGAACTGATCCAGCAGATTCGTGCTGGAGCCTGACATGTGCATGACATCCATCAAACATGTGGACAACCGCTACTTTGCTGGGGATAGCGTGATGCTCCATCCCCAACCAAGTGACACACTGCGGAACACCAAGCTTTTTCCGTCGAATCACCCACATGGCAGTGGGGACAACAAGTTGGGTCTCCATCAGGGATCTCAGGGTGTCATCCACAATCCACAGCCCTTATTACCTTTACTAGCTATATCTATCTCTTCTTCTCTCAATAAAGGCTGGGGATTCCCCCGAAAGGACAAGATCTCGTGAAGTTCAGATCAGAGCGCGACGCACTCGTTGAGATGCTGGCTACCGCTGGTCGAGCCGTTGGCACGCGAACAACGTCGTCGCCTGTGCTTTCAGGACTTCTGCTCACGTGCACCGGAAATGTGCTTTCCATCACCGGAACGGACCTTGATCTGACGATCCAAGTCACAGAAGAAGTGATCGGGATTGATGACGGTACGTGTGTTGTTCCGGCGCGACTGTCCACCGACATCGTTCGCCGCCTGGAGCCGGGCGCCGTGACATTTGCCCACGAGGACGACCACATCACCATTTCGGCGGCCCGCTCAAACTTCAAACTTCGTACGTACCCCGTCGTCGAGTTTCCTGCAGTAGGCCGCAGCTCTGACGCCACTATTCAACTACCCGAATCGGGCTTGGCCGAGGCGGTGCGTCAAGTGGTGCGAGCCGCGTCGCACGACGACGCCCGCCCGCTCCTTACTGGCGTCCTCCTCTCCCGGATCGACGGTTCCATCCGCATGGTGGCCACAGACTCCTATCGGATGTCCATGCGCGATCTCCCCGGTGTGCCCGCCCTACCAGGCGAAGACGACCTCCTGGTACCGGCCCGAGCCCTGGCTGAGCTGCAGCGACTCCCCGTACGCACCGGTGGCGACGACGAACAACGACATGTGGGAGTCGCCGCGAGCAGCAACGAAATCACTTTTTGGCAGGGAAACGTGCAAATCAGCACCCGCTTGTTGGAGGGCCGATACCCCGACTACAAGCAGCTCATCCCTGATCACTACCCAAATCGCCTGCACCTAGGCAAGGAGTCGTTCTTGTCTGCGCTGCGTCGCGTGCAGTTGTTGGTGCGGGACAACACGACGCCAGTCCGACTTTCCATGCGGCAAGGCGGCGTCGATCTCACCGTGGTGAGCCAGGAAGTTGGGGATGCGTCCGAGTCGGTGGATGGCGACTACTCCGGCGAAGATCTTGTCATTGCTTTTAACCCGTCCTATCTGATCGACGGGGTTGAAGCGGTGCAAGGCGACGAAGTCATTGTCGAGTCGGCGGACGGCACGCGGGCGGCCACAGTCAGGGGCGCGGAAGACGATCACTTCCGGTATTTGCTCATGCCAGTTCGAGTCTCCTGAACTACCGCACCCAAGGGTGAGCCTGCGCCGAATAGAGCTCGCCAATTACCGCATTTTCTCTGCTGCTGTTTTCGAGCCAGAACCCGAGGGCACCACCGTCATTACCGGCCCCAACGGGACAGGCAAAACGAGTGTGCTCGAAGCCATGGTGTATCTCGGTACTCAGCGTTCATTTCGTGGCGCGCCGAGAGAAGCACTGATACGTACCGATGCCGAGCGGGCCATCGTGCGCGCCGAATGGCATGGTGCACTGAGCCCGACGCTGATTGAGGCCGAAATCCTGTCGGTAGGTCGGAGTCGCACCATGGTGAATCGAAAGAATGCCAACGGGCGGAGAGACCTCAGTGTCGCAGCTCCCTGCACCATCTTTTCCCCTGAAGACCTCACATTGGTGAGCGGAGGCCCAGCCCTTCGCCGAGATCTGCTCGATGATGCGCTCGGTCTGATTGACCCCGAAGGAGCCCGCAGCGCCGACGCCACCGACAAAGTGCTCCGGCACCGAGCTGCTCTCCTGCGCCAGGCGGGTGGGCGGGTCAGTGCTGACATCGCGGCAACGCTCGACGTCTGGGACCAGCGGTTGGCTGAAAGCGGCACGAAGTTGGCGAAAAGCCGGCACCGGCTGGTGGAGGCACTACGTGAATTTGTCGAGCCGGCCTATGGCCGGTTAGCTGGAACCCCCAATGAGGCCGTCTTCGGACAGCAGTACCTCCAAAGCTGGGAAGGGGACCTGGCCGAGGTCCTCCTACGCAGCCGCGCCGACGACGTTCGGCGTGGAGTGAACACCGTGGGTCCCCATCGCGATGAGCTGCTCTTGACCCTCGAAGGGCGCGAGGCACGCACGCACGCGTCCCAGGGTGAGCAGCGCTGCTTGGCCTTGGCGCTACGCATCGGCATTCATCAGCTGGTGGTGGCCACGACCGGGACCACCCCGTCACTCTTGCTGGACGACGTGTTCTCGGAGCTGGATCCGGTTCGGAGCAAGGCCTTGGTGGAAGAATTGCCCAGCGGACAGTCCATCCTGACTACCGCCTCCCCTCTTCCTTCCGACATCGAAGTGGCTCGCATCGTCACCATCGACCAGGTGGTGCGGACGCCGTGAGCGCCGACCGACGTGGGCGATTCAGTGCCGATCCCGGGCCGCAACACATCACGGGGGCCATGGACAAGCTGCTGCAGCGATTGGGTGGATCACCCTCGGTCCACGTCATGCAGTTGGTTTTCGAACGGTGGAGCGAAATTGCCGGACCCGACTGCGCCGACCACGTACAGCCCATTCGCATGCAGGGCAACACGTTGACGGTTGGAGTGGAACATCCCGCCTGGGCCACACGGGCCCGCATGGAATCAGCGCAAATGTTGGCGCGCTTGCGTGACCTGGGGGACAGTTCAATTGAGCGAATTGAGATAGTAGTTCAACGCCCCTGAGACCCCCTCCGTCGGTGCCGAATCGCCACTTTCGTCGGGTAGGATGGGGCGTTCACATCGGAAGGCCGGGGGCACATGATTCGGGGATTCGATGTGCACCTCGAAGACGGTTGTCTTGAAAGGCGCGCCTGTGGCAATAAAGGTTGAGGCTCCGCAAGAAGGTTCATACGGCGAAGCCGACATCACCATTCTGGAGGGACTGGAGGCCGTACGGAAGCGACCCGGTATGTACATCGGGTCCACCGGTCCGAGCGGGCTACATCACCTGGTCTGGGAAGTGGTCGACAACTCGGTCGACGAAGCCATGGCCGGCCGCTGCAGCCGGATCGACGTCACGCTGCTGGCCGACGGCGGGTGCCGTGTGGTCGACGACGGTGCGGGAATTCCGGTCGGGCCACACCCCAAGAATCCCAAAATGTCGACGGCGGAAATTGTGCTGACCACCCTGCACGCCGGTGGCAAGTTCGGCGGGACCGGCTACCAGGTCTCAGGCGGCCTGCACGGGGTCGGCATCTCGGTGGTCAACGCTCTCTCCTCCCGTCTGATCCTCGAGGTCGATCGCGACGGCCAACACTGGGTGGCCGAATTCGAAAAGGGCGGGAAGACCAAGCAGAAGGTCACCGCCAGTGGCCCGGCACCGACCGACCGCAGCACGGGCCAGCCCCGCACCGGGACCACGGTCACCTTCTGGCCCGATGGCAGCATTTTCGACGAGACCGAGTTCCGAGCTCAGACCATCGTCGAACGCATGCAGATCATGGCTTTCTTGAACAAGGGCCTCGAGATCCGCTTCACCGATGAGCGGCCCGACCCGGTGCTCAAGACCACGTTCAAATACGCCGGTGGCATCGTTGATTTCGTCAAGCACCTGAATGCCTCGAAGGAATCCCTGTTTCGCAAAGTGGCGGCATTCGATCAGGCCGAGGAAGGGCAGGAAGTTGAGATCGCCCTGCAATGGAACACGGGCTATCACGAGTCCATTCACTCCTTCGCCAACGGCATCTCTACCATTGAGGGCGGAATGCACGTCGAGGGCTTTTCCAAGGCTCTTACCAATGCCGTGAACCGCTATGCCCGCGCCCGTAACCTCCTGAAGGAGAAAGAGGAGAACCTGAAGGGCGAGGACATCCGGGAGGGGCTCACCGCCATTATCTCTGTGCGTCTGCGTGATCCTCAGTTCGAAGGTCAGACCAAAGCCAAGCTCGGCAACGTGTCCATCCGCTCATTGGTGGAGCGCGCCACCAACAAGAAGCTGAACGAATGGCTGGAGGAGAATCCGCGCGAGGCCAGCCAGATCGTGCAGAAGTCCACGCAGGCTGCCCGCGCCCGGATGGCCGCCCAGGGCGCCCGTGATCTGACCCGACGTAAGTCGGCGCTCGACGGCGCCGGTCTGCCCGGAAAGCTGGCCGACTGCTCATCACGCGACCCCAGGGAATCCGAGATCTTCATTGTCGAAGGAAACTCGGCCGGCGGTTCGGCCAAGGACGCTCGTAATCCGCACACGCAGGCCATCCTTCCCATCCGAGGCAAGATCCTCAACGTCGAGCGGGCGCGCATCGACAAGATGCTCAAGAACGCCGAGGTGCAGGCTCTTATTTCTGCCATCGGGGCCGGCCTGGCCGACGATTTCGACGTGTCCAAAATCCGCTATCACAAGGTGATTTTGCTGGCTGACGCTGACGTGGACGGGAGCCACATACGCACGCTGCTGTTGACATTCTTCTTCCGCCAGATGAAACCTCTGGTCGAAGGCGGGTTCGTCTACGTTGCCCAACCTCCGCTCTTCTCGACCCTGGTGGGCAAGGAGAAGATGTATCTCAAGGACGAAGCGGCCAAGGCGGCGTTCTTGGCCGAGCATCCTGACCACAAGCACGAGTTCAATCGGCTCAAGGGGCTGGGCGAAATGGACTACGACGAGTTGCGGGACACCACCATGAATCCGGCACTGCGTTCACTGCTGCAGATCAACGTGGAGCAGGCTGCACTGGCTGACGAAGTGTGCTCGATCTTGATGGGTGATGACGTCGAATTGCGTCGCCATTTCATCCAGACGAACGCCAAAGACGTCCGCTTTCTCGACATTTAAGCGGTAGGACGGAGACCAGACATGCCACGACAGACGCGCGGCGGATCGGGCCGCGGGCGCGGAGGATCCGGCGCACTGCCACCGAGCGAGGAGCCGGTGAGCGGCTCCATTGAACCCATTGAGATCCAAGAGGAGATGGAGCGCTCCTTCCTCGAGTACTCAATGTCCGTCATTGTCGCCCGCGCCCTGCCGGACGTGCGCGACGGGTTGAAGCCGGTACAACGCCGAATCCTCTATTCCATGTTCGACAAGGGACTGCGTCCCGACCGCCCGCACAACAAGTGCGCCAAGGTCGTGGGCGACGTCATGGGGAGCTATCACCCCCACGGCGACTCCTCTATTTATGAGGCCCTGGCTCGAATGGTGCAGGAATTCTCGTTGCGCCATCCGTTGGTGGACGGCCACGGCAGCTTCGGCGGTCGAAGCCCCGACGACGGACCGGCGGCCATGCGCTACACCGAGTGCCGCTTGGCTCCGCTCGCACTGGAGCTGATGGCCGACATTGACGAGGAAACCGTCGACATGGTGCCGAACTACGACGGCACCGATGAAGAGCCTGTGGTGCTGCCCGGCCGATTCCCCAATCTGCTGATTAACGGTTCCACTGGTATCGCCGTGGGCATGGCCACCAACATCCCGCCTCACAACATGGGTGAGGTCATTGACGCTGCCATCCACATTCTGCACAACCCCGAAGCCACGCCTGACGACCTGATGGCTTTCGTCAAGGGTCCGGACTTCCCGACCGGGGCATTGATCCTTGGCCGGCAGGGCATTCTTGACGCCTACCGAACCGGACGCGGCTCAATCAAGATGCGTGCTGTCGCCGAAATTGAGGAAGGTCGAGTCGGAGACCGCATTGTCGTCACAGAGTTCCCGTATCAGACCTCGGTGGAAGTGATTGAGCAAAAGATCACCGATCTGGTGAAGTCGGGCGACCTCGACGGGATCAGCGAGTTGCGTAACGCGTCGGCCAACCAAGAGCCGCGGCTGGTCATTGAGCTCAAGCGGGACGCCAATGCCAACGTCGTACTGAACAACCTGTTCAAGCAGACGCCGATGCAAACCAGCTTCGGCGTCAACATGCTGGCCCTCGTGGACAGCGTGCCGCGCACGCTCAACCTGGCCCAGGCCCTGTCGCACTACATCGATCACCAGATCGAAGTAGTGACGCGTCGTTCCGAGTTCCGATTGCGCAAGGCGCGCGATCGCGCCCACATCGTCGAAGGCCTCTTGCGTGCCATCGACATGCTCGATGCCGTCATCGCCGCCATTCGGGGTTCGGCGGACCGGCCTGAAGCCAAGTCCGCCTTGATGACCGAACCGTTCTCGTTTAGCGAGGAGCAGGCGGTCCACATTTTGGACATGCAACTTGGCCGCCTGACCAGACTCGGCCGCACCGACTTGGAAGAGGAGATGGCCAAGTTGCGCGAGACCATCGCCGAATTGGAGTCAATCCTCTCCGATGACACCAAACTGCGCGGCGTGATCGCTACCGAAATGACCGCGATCAGGGATAAGTTCGCCAACGAGCGACGGAGCATCATCACCCATGATCCGGGCGAGATGGGGGTTGAGGACCTCATCGACGACGAGGAGATCGTCGTCACCATGACGAGCGCCGGCTACATCAAGTCGGTGGCCGCGGCCGCCTTCCGCACTCAGGGCCGAGGGGGCCGCGGCGTGCAGGGCGCGCGACTGAAGGAAGAGGACCTGGTCAGTCAGGTGGTGCATGCATCAGCGCACGCCTATCTCCTTCTCTTCTCCAACCGGGGGAAGGTGTATCGCCTCCGCGGACATGAGATCCCCATGAAGGAGCGCACGGCCAAGGGCACGGCCGCCGTCAACCTCGTGCCGTTGGCACCAGGGGAATCGGTGCAGGCGATCATTGCTACGCGGGAGTTCTCTCCTGATCAGTACCTGGTTTTCGCCACGGCCCAAGGTCAGGTCAAAAAGACCGCTTTGAGCGAATACGACAAGTCACGCCGCGAAGGCTTTATCGCCATCAATCTGCGCGACGGAGACGAATTGGTCCGCGTGGTGGCCACGTCGGGTAACGACGACATTTTCGAAGTCACTCGGAACGGCATGACCATCCGCTTCAATGAGGAGGACGTGCGGGCCATGGGTCGGGACGCCGCCGGCGTGCGTGGCATCAGGCTGAAGCCGGAAGATTCGGTGGTCTCGTGTGACGTAGCGGCCGACGACACCGACATCCTGCTCGTTACCGACGCGGGCTACGGCAAGCGCACGAAACTCGAGCGCTTCAACCGACAAGCTCGGGGCGGACAGGGTGTTCGAGGCATCCGTCTCACCGGCAAGCGAGGTTCGGTAGTTGCCGCATTTATGGTGGCGCTCGACGAGGAGATCCTTTTGGTCTCGTCTGGTGGCGTCGTCATTCGGACCGCGGCTCGAGAAATTGCCTCACAGGGGCGCGATGCCACGGGTGTCCGGGTAATGAACCTCGACGACGGTCAGACGGTGGCTGCAGTGGCGAGGGTAACGGCCGAAAACGAAGAGGACTGAACCTCAACCCATGGCCCTGAAGGTCATGGTGAAGGGCGTCCGGTTGGGGAAGTAGTACCCGATGAAGCGCGTCCCCGAGTAGATGTAGGCCCGGCCAGACGAGCTAGCGGTCTCCACCGTCATGGTTCCAGTAACGGTGAACGTCTGCACCGTTCCACCGGGCATTACTTGTGCGTAAATGGGTTTGGGATTCGCGCCTTTGGTGATGCGCATCCAACAGGAGTATTTGAATGCGGCCATCTTCACCGTGAACGACGTGGCATTCACGTCGAGCGTGGCGCTGGTGGCTCCAGGTAGTCCGATAATTGTCACCTTTGGCGGCGCCGGCGGGACAGCCCGGCGAGTGGGGCGTGCCACGGGCTTCGAGGTCACCCCAACGGCCTCCTGGGCATCGGTGAACCAGTGGGCCGTGGCCGCCCTTCCATGCGAGAACCACGACGAGAGGTGGGTCCGTTGACTCAATGCCACGCTTCCCAACGCCACCAAGAGCGCGGTACCGGTGACCAGTATTTTGAGTGCCGCCGGCGGTGACTGTCGCACCACGGGCACGCCGCCGGTGTCGAGCATTTGCACCTGGCCGGTGTCGCTGGCCGCTTCGGGCATGTAGGCCTGCGTCATGCCGGTGATGGTGTTGTCGACTGGCGGGAGTGAAATGATCGATGCCAGGTGCGGTGCTCGCTCAAGTTGGGGCCATGCAGCCAGTACGGCCAGCACGTAGGCGTCGCCCGACAGCTCAAGGGTGTCGACGTAACGACGCAAACTCTGCAGGGTCTCGATGTGGTCAGGAAGATCCAACACCCGACCGGATTCGACCGCCTCGATCGCGCTGACCGAAACGCCAGTCAACGTGGCGGCCTCGGACAGGGAGACCCCCGACACCTCACGGGCGAGTTGGAGGGAGTGTCCGAACGCGGCAAGAGAGCTGTGGGCCGGATGAAGCTGGTCCTGTGAAGGACTGTCCCCCTGATTGAGTGTCACGCGCTCCTTCCGTACCCGAGCAGCCCGTAAATGGTAGCGACTACCGGCGCTACCGTCAGTGCCGGTTGGCGTTCACTCGGTGGACGAACGGCGGAGATTGTGAACGAAGCGGACGTCTTCGGTGTCGAGCTGGTACCCCAATGCCGGCCAAAACGTGGTGGCCGCATCGTGGGCGGCGACTGCGAAGAGGCTGAGGCGACGAGCTCCAAGGCGGCGCAACCGATCCTCCCCAGCCGCGACCAAAGATCGTCCCATTCCATTCCGTCGATGCAATGGGTCGACTGCTAGGCGGTAAAAGCTCCCACGCCAGCCATCCCAAGATGCGATCAGTGTGCCGACCACGTGGCCCTGATGGGTGGCGATTATCAGCGCATCGGGATCGTGTTCCCAAAGTGACTGAAGGCCGTCGAGGTCATCAGTAGAAGAAGCCACCTGAGTGGCGCGCTTCCAAAACTCCAGGACTTCGGGAAACTGGGATGGAGCGGCCGGTCCGAATGCGATTGCCATAGCCCGAAAGTTAGAAAATGCGAATGTGGTTGAAGGGCCAGATTCGCACCTCGACCTTGCCCACAATCAGCTTGTTCGAAATGGGTCCCCAGTAGCGACTGTCGCAAGACTCCGTGCGGTTATCGCCCATGACGAAGTAGTGGTGAGGGGGAATGACGAAGGGAGTCTCCAGGCTGTATGCCGTCCCGGCCGGACCGGGGAACGTCATTCCCCGCACCGATGAAGGAAGCCAAGTCTCGTCGAGGCGTTTGCCATCAATGAGGACGTAGCTCCTGGCCCCTTTGGTGACCGAGATGGTCTCTCCTGGCAACCCAATGACTCGCTTGACAAGATCGCTCACTGGAGGACCGCCGCAGTCTTCGTCTGCTGGTCGCTTGAAGACAATGACATCGCCCCGGTGTACCGAATGGAAGTCGTAGCTGAGCTTGTTCACCAGGATGCGGTCGCCGACGTTCAGCGTCGGCTCCATCGATCCCGATGGGATGAAGAACGTCTGCACGACGAAAAGGCGCAAGAGGAGTGCCAACGACAGTGCGACTACGACGATGAATGCGCCTTCTCGCAGCCATCGTCCAGTGTTACCGGGAGCGGTGTGCTTGCCGCGACGATTGCCTAAAGGGCGCGAATATTCCGACGGGAACGAATGACGGTCGACGACCAACGTCGGCTCTGAAGGGTTGGGCGTCACGGTACGGGCAGGCTACTCGCCGACATGGCGCCTTTTTGAGCGCCTGGACCGAACTATGCCGGTACTGGCACCACAGACGCGGTGTCGCGTCCTGACCGAAGCAGGGTGCCCGGTACTGCCCCCGTAGGTTGGCCGTCGCGGATGGTTTCGACACCGTTGACCAAGACGCGAACCACACCGTACGAATCAGCAATGAGACGTGGCGCGCCACCAGGCAGATCGTTGATGAGACGAGCGGGTGAGGAGCCGATCGTCTCAGGATCGAACACCAAGACGTCAGCCGACATGCCCTCGGCGAGAAGGCCACGATTGCGCAACCCGAAGAGACCAGCCGGCTGACCGGTCATCATGTGGACTGCCTTCTCCACCGGCACGAGCTTCCTTCCGCGCAGGCAATCTTCCAAGAAAGCGGTGGGGTAGTTGGAGCCGCACATGCGGTCCAGGTGTGCACCGGCATCGGATCCGCCGACCATGGCACGCGGGTCATTCCAGATTTCGGCCCGCATGGTCCACGTGCGCTCGTCGCCATCGTCGGTATTAGGCCACAGAACTGTACGTAGTTCATCGGCCAGGACCACGTCGAGGAGCGCATCGAATTCGCCCACTCCACGCTCGACCGCAATGTCGGACACCAATCGGAAGGCGCACCCTTCGTTCTCTGGCGAATACGTATCGCCAATGATGTAAGTCCCCCAACGAGAAAGGCCTCTGAAAACGCCGGCCTCCTTGCTTCGAGCCAATTCGTCGAGATTGGCCCGCACGGCGGGATCCGCCAGCTTGACCATTCGTTCCTCAATGGGAAGTCCCATCACCTCACCCCAGCCCGGAATCAGGAAGAGGGCGCAGTGATTTCGGAAACTCATGTTCATGGGAACCAGAGTGGGCATGGTGAGGGCCACGATCTGTCCGCCCGCTTTAGCTGCTGTGCTCGAAGCAGACAGCTGATGTTCGATTCGATCGGCCGAGCGAGCGTCCACGGTCAACACATTCCAGTTGAGTGGTCGCTGGGCCGTGACGCTCATGGCGGTCATGAGGTCGACTTCGTCTTCGCTGAAGGAGTCGAGACATCCGTTGGTGATGTACTCGAGTGTGGTGCCTTCATGCGCGGCCACTTCTTCACAGAAAGCCAACATTTCTCGACGGTCGGCATGACGCGAGGTGATTGGTCGTCCATCTCCGTCAGAGTGCGTGCGCGATTGCGATGATGAAAAACCCAAACCTCCAGCCGCGAGCGATTCGGCCAGCAGCGCGCGCATGGCTGAGATCTCGTCGTCTGTCGCCACTTCTTCGGCGCGTGCTGAACCCATCACTTTGCGACGCAAAGCGCAGTGGCCGACGAGGAATCCAGCGTTAACGCCGAGATTCCCTTCGAGTGCACCAAGGTATTCGCCGAAAGTGGACCAATTCCACGGCACTCCGTTCTCGAGCGCGGTTAAGGGCATGCCTTCGACCTTGGCCATCATCTGTCGGATGTAGTCGGCATCTTCAGGGTTGATGGGAGCAAGCGTGAAGCCGCAATTGCCACCGATCACGGTGGTCACTCCGTGCACATTCGAGGGCGAGGCCGAAGGATCCCAGAAGAGCTGCGCGTCGTAGTGGGTGTGAGGATCGACCACACCCGGCATCACCATGAGGCCGGTGGCATCGAACTCAATGGTGCCGTCGTCGGCCACGTCGCCGATCTGAACGATGCGTCCGTCCTTAATCCCGACATCGCACTGGCGGCCAGGTCCACCCGTCCCGTCAATCACTGTGCCGGATCGGATGACGTAGTCGAGCATGAAACCTCCTGGGAGTGCGGTCTTCCAAGACCAGCCAGCGAATCTGACGCGGCGTCAGTTTAGAAGGAGCCAGCCCAACTTCCCCAAAGAGATGTTGCACTTGGTCCCAACAGCCTGTGGATAACTATGGCGTGCCTAGGCAATCCCGGTTTCTACGACTTTCTTCCCCAAGTCATCCACAGCCAACGCCCCTTCTGTCCCCACAAGCTGGGCTTTCACCTCGTCACTGCATGTGCTTTGCTCCAAACGTGATTGTGCACTGGTCCGCCGCCCGACCCACATGCCCATGGTTCTGAGCCTTCATCCTCAGGCCGAAGGGGTGCTGCCTGGGCACCTGCTCGAGCGGGCCATCAGGGCTGGGTACATCGACGCCGGACGATTCAAGATTCCTGAATCGAACGTGCAGCCGGCCAGTCTCGATCTGCGGCTGGGCGAGCGGGCATTGCGAATTAGATGCAGCTTCCTGCCGGGAGATGACACCGTCGAGCGCAAGCTCAAGGATTACATCCTCGATGAGATTGACTTGCGTGGCGATGGTGCGATGCTCGAGGCCCGCTGCCCATATCTCATTGAACTGAAAGAACGACTTGATCTTCCCGCCGGGCTGCGCGGCAAGGCCAATCCGAAGAGTTCGACTGGACGCATTGACGTCTTTACGCGCGTGATCACCGATCACAGCGATCGCTTCGACGAGATCGCGCCCGGATACCAAGGCCCTCTCTATCTTGAGGTGGTACCTCTTTCCTTCGCAGTGCGCGTCAAGGAGGACTTGACGCTGAACCAGTTGCGTCTCTCCATTGGGCGCCCGTGGCTCAATGACGATGAAGTGCGCGCGGCGCACGCCGCGGAACCGATTCTGTTTCGCGACGGAAACGCGGTGGCCCCGGAAGAACTTGTGTTGTCCGACGGTCTCTTTCTCGGACTCGACTTGCACGGCGACGCCAATGGAAGGGTGGGACACAGCACACGCGACAGCGCACCGCTGCTCGACCTGACGGCCGGACGAGAGGTCGATCCGGCTCCTTTCTGGGATGCCGTGTATCGCGAAGACGGCGATCGCCTGGTGCTTTCCCCCAAGCGTTTTTACCTTTTGATGTCCCATGAGGCGGTGAGCATTCCGCCCAACTTGGCGGCCGAGATGACGGCGTATGACCCCACAAGTGGTGAATTACGCACTCACTATGCAGGTTTTTTTGACCCCGGATTCGGGTTCGATCCGAATCGCCGGTTCCGGGGTTCGCGTGCTGCGCTGGAGGTCAGAGCACATGACGTGCCATTTATGGTGGAAAATGGACAGGCAGTCTGTAAACTTACCTTCGAGCGAATGCTGGAAGAGCCTTTAGCCCTCTACGGATCTGACATAGGCTCTTCGTACCAGCAACAAGAAGAGACCCTGAGCAGGTATTTCAGGCGATCGGAGGAGTAGCTAACATCTAGGCTTGCCACCAAGCAATCTGGGATGCTTTCGTTTGGCGGCGTGACAGTTGGGCAAAGATCGTAGGAAGCTGGCCCCGGCCAACTTCTACAAGTAGATCCACAGATATGTTCGAAGCAACATCACATACAAAAGGAGCAACACCTTGAGGCGGATCAGTCGTACGACACTGGGGGCAATCGGAGGAGGCGTGGTCCTTGCGGCTTCGCTGTTCGCCGTCTTTGCGCCTACCGGTGCTGGCGCTGCGTCGAGCTCGCTATTAAAGAGCGCGACCGCTGCGGTGGTGCCCACAAAGTCAACCACTGCGGTGACGAACTCGAACCCATTGGCGCCACTGGAGGCATTGCCGATTTCGATCGCTCTGCCCATCACGCTGCTGGGTAACGAGATCGCTGGCAATCTTCTCCCCGGTCAGGACTCGACCACGGGCACCAACGTGACCACGCAGACGAGCCCGTTGGCCAACCTCAACGTGCCGGTCAACGCTTGCTCCATCTCAGCCGGCGTACTGGCTGACGCGGCCAGCAGTTGCTCGACCACCTCGGTGGGCACGGGCCAATCCGGAGCCATTGCCAACATCAACATCCCGATCACGGCACAGGACAACGCCGTCGGCCTGTTGGGTATGGCCGCATCGGCTCTGGGCCTGAACAGCACGACCTCGAGCGCCTCCACGACACAGAACGGTGCCATCAACGCCAACGTGCCAGTGACGCTGTGCGCCATTGACGTCGGCTTGGTCGGCAACACCTCGAGTGCCTGCAACACGGCTGGCTCGAACGGCACGGTCACTCAGACCGGAGTCATCGACGCCAACGTGCCTGTCACGGTGTGTGACGTGATCGTCGAGATCGCAGATGACGCCACGGCAAGCTGCCCGACCCACCCCAACAAGGTGTCGCAGGACGGCGAGCTGGCCGACCTGGACATTCCCGCCGGCATCTGCGGCGTGATTGTGCAGATCGACGGCACCGGCACTGGTAACTGCATGCCGGTCTCCGGCTACCCAAAGAGCTCGATCACGGGTCTTCCGATCGACACGCTGACTCAGGGTGCGCCCATCGACGGCGTGCTCCCGATCAACGCTTGCAGCATCGTGGTTGCGGTGGCCGGTTCGGCGACCAACCAGTGTGAGCCCAGTCACGTGACGGCATCGCAGACCGGTCCCGCCACAATCACCGGACCCATCAACGTGTGCGCCATCGCCGCCGCCATTCAGGGCACGGCTACCGGCGTCTGCACGGGTGCGGCCAACACTGGCCTCCCGATTGGTCTCGGCGGCTCGGGCACGGGCGCAAGCCTCCCGATCACGCTCTGTGGCATTGAGGGTGCGCTCGGCGGCTCAGCCACCGGTTCTTGCCCGAACGCCACACCTCCGGCCACGCAGCCTGCGACCACCGTTCCGGTGACGCTGGCAGCGGTGAAGCCGGTCGTGGCCACGCCCAAGCTGGCCTTCACCGGAGCGCCACTGCTCCTGGAGCTGGTCATCGGCATGCTGGCACTGGCGTCCGGTTGGGCCATGACCTTGCTGGCCCGCCGCCAGCAGCGTCGCCTCAAGCCACGCCACGCGGTCACTCGCCCATGAGGGGGAGGGTGGGCCGCACGGCCTAACAGCTACAGCACGGACAGACCCGATGGAGGAAGGAGGGATCGATGTCCGAGGTAGATCAAATCGACAACGTCATGACCCTGGAGGATCTTTTCCTCTCGGATCAGTTCGGGAAGCCTGCTGCGGCAGCGCCTTCTGTACTCATTGACGAAGCTTTGTTTCGTGATGCGCCGCTGAGGGCACCGCTTGTGCCCTTGGCGGCGTATCCGATGACGTCCGGTATGCATGCGTCAACGACGCACCTGCGCCGCAATCGCTCATTTGCCGCGGTGAGCGGCGTAGCCGCTGCGATGTTGCTCGCCGTTGGCTTCATCTCGAGCCCGAGCAAGACCGGGAACCTTGGTCAGCAGGCGGTGCGCCTGTTTCCCTCACTGCCTACGACGTCGGATACGGGCGCGGGTGGGAGTACATCAGGGTCACCGAGTGGATCACAGGGTGATGCCGCAGGCTCAGTCGGCACTTCGGGCGTTGATCTGGCGAGCGTGAGGTTCGGAAGTGTCGAGAACGCGCGTGGTGCGGCTGCAGTCCTGGCCACGTCTACGGCGCAGCCGAGCAGCCCGACGGCCGTCACCAGGCCGGCCACGGCGGTGGCGCCGACCGCTCCTACGGGAACCGTGCTGAGCCCGGTGGTCCACCTTGTGGGTCAAGTGGTCTCGACGACAGGGAACACCGTGACTGGAGTAGCGAGCACCCTCACTACGGCCCTGCCCGTGGCGGCGCCGGTCACCAACTTGGTTGGGGGCCTTGGCATCACGGTGAGCGGATTGGGCAACGCCCTCATCGCTTCTGCCTAAGGGATCGCCAACACCGCTGCACCAAAGGGTCCTCACAGGCCTTCTACGGGCCTGGCATCGTCAGTACCTCCGTTGCACTCGCGCCATGCGGCGGCGAGCGTCCGCAATATGAGGAGAGTCCACTTGGGCTGACTCACTCGGCGTTGGCCCCTCCGAATGGTGGAGATTTGCGGTCGCGGCAAGCTGGGTCGCCGCACCAATAATGGTCCTGAAGTGGTAAGCCGGGGGCGTTGAGAGAGCCACCAAGTAACTGCGAGGATGATTATGGAATACGTCAACCTGGGTACGTCGGGACTGCGGGTGTCGAGGGTGTGTCTCGGCATGATGGGGTTCGGGAACAACAGCGAGCGGCCCTGGGTCATTGATGAGGACGCCGCCGAGCCAATCGTCAAAGCTGCAGTCGAAGGTGGCGTCACCTTCTTCGATACGGCGGACACGTATTCGGGCGGCGCCAGCGAGGTAGCCACTGGAAAGATCGTTTCGAAGTACCTCACGCGTGACGAGTCAGTGATCGCGACCAAGGTGTTCATGCCGATGACGCCGGGAGAGAACGGCGGCGGATTGTCGAGAAAGCACATCCTTTCTGGGATCGACGCATCCCTGCGGCGCCTGAATATGGACTACGTCGACCTGTACCAAATTCACCGGTGGGACCCTCGTACACCGATTGAGGAGACGATGGGAGCCCTGCACGAGGTGGTGCAATCTGGGAAGGCCCGCTACATCGGGGCCAGCAGCATGTTCTCCTGGCAGTTCTCCAAGGCCCAGCACATCGCCGAACGGCACGGGTGGACCAAGTTCATCAGCATGCAGAATCACTACAACCTCATCTACCGCGAGGAAGAGCGGGAGATGATTCCGCTTTGTGTGGACCAGGGCGTGGGATGCATCCCGTGGAGCCCGCTGGCTCGCGGTGTGCTGGCCGGGAACCGCACGAGAGACGGCGGTCGCCACACCACCCGTTCCACCACCGATCCGTTCACCGACTACCTCTATGAGCAACCGACCGACTTCGATGTGGTTGAAGCGGCGCAAACAGTGGCCGAGGCTCGTGGTGTCCCCACCGCTCAAGTGGCGCTGGCCTGGCTGCTGAGCAAGTCCGGGGTCGCCGCACCCATCGTTGGCTCAACCAAGCTGGCCCACCTTGAGGACGCGCTGGCGGCTGAGGGCTTGTCATTGACGGCGGAAGAGACCTCCGCGATGGAGAAGCCCTACGTGCCGCATCCTGTGCTGGGCCACTTCTAAGAGCAGACAACTGCTGGTCAGATAGGGTCGCCGCCGGATACAGGTGGCAAATGGGGAGGGCACATGCGGGTCGCACTGACGGTGGGGGACTTCTTGCGGCGCGGCGCGCTGGTCTACGGCGATCGCCTGGCCTCCGTGGACGAGCCCTCTGTTTCCGGATCCTTGGGATCAATTACGTACACCGAGCTCGAGGCCCGATCCCGCGGGATGGCTCTGGCCCTTGATTCCATGGGCGTTGGCCACGGTGAACGAGTGGCCATCGTGAGTCCCAATTCATCCCGCTTCCTCACTTCCTATTTTGGGGTCAGCGCCTTCGGTCGCATCTTGGTGCCCATCAATTTCCGCTTGACGACAGAGGAGATCGGCTACATCGTCGAGCACTCAGGAGCGTCCGTACTGCTCTACGACCCCGATCTCACTGATGTGGTGGCTGGTATCCCGATAGCCCACAGGTTCGCCCTCGACGGTAGTGACGATGCCGACCTCTTTGCCCCGGCTGATCCTGGCCAACATCCGCAGGATTGGCACGCCACGGAAGATGACACGTGCTCGGTCAACTACACCTCGGGGACCACGGCACGTCCCAAAGGCGTCCAGTTGACCCATCGAAATTGCTGGCTCAATGCGGTGGCGTTCGGATGGCACACCGGGGTGAACGACCGCGACGTGCTGCTCCATACACTCCCCATGTTTCACTGCAATGGCTGGGGCATGCCCTATGCGGTCACCGGTATGGGAGGTACGCATGTGGTGCTGCGCAAAGTCGATGGTGAAGAAATTCTGAGCCGGATCGAGCGACATGGAGTGACGCTGCTCTGCGGGGCTCCGGCCGTGGTGGCCGCCATCCTCGATTCGGCATCGACTCGCCAGCAACAAGGCCGGTCGGTGCCCGGCCGTGACACCGTACGCATGGTCGTGGCTGGAGCACCACCACCGTCCAAGACGATTGAGCGCATCGAGACCGAACTCGGATGGGAATTCATCCAGATTTACGGGCTCACCGAAACGGCGCCACTTCTCACCATCAATAGAGCACCAGCCGAATGGGATGACGCCACGCCGGCGGAGCGCTCACTGCGACTGAGCCGGGCTGGCGTGCCTGCCATTGGTGTGCAGATCAAGGTGGATGAAGAAGGTGAGGTGCTCGCTCGTTCCAACCACGTCTTTGAGGGCTATTGGGAGCAACCGGCAGAGACTTCGGCCGCGCTCGAGGGTGGTTGGTTCCACACGGGCGACGGTGGCTACCTTGACGGTGCCTATGTCGTCATCTCCGACCGCAAGAAGGACGTGATTATCACCGGTGGTGAGAATGTGTCCTCCATAGAGGTGGAGGACTGTCTGTACCAACATGCCGCAGTGGCCGAGGTAGCTGTCATAGGGGTGCCCGACGAGAAGTGGGGTGAAACCATTAAGGCGTTGGTCGTCCTCCGAGAAGGCACCGCCGTCGATGAGGCGGAGCTCATCTCGCACTGCCGTGAACGCTTGGCGCACTTCAAGGCGCCCACGAGCGTGGAGTTCCGCGAGGTCCTCGACCGCACGGCTACCGGCAAATTGCAGAAGTACAGGCTCCGCCAGCCTTACTGGGAAGGGAGAGAGCGAGCCGTCAACTAGTTGGCGTCGGGACCGCCGTGACCGATCGCGGCTCCACCACCAGGTCACCGTTGTTCTCAAAAGCAATGGTGACTTGGCCGGCCATCAGGGCCCGGATGGGATCACCGGCGATGGCGCTGCGCCAGCCCACGTCCAATCGGCTCCGCTCACCACAGAGGAGGCGAGCGATGTCCGAACGGGTGGCCAGCAATGCCTGGTCGAAGTGCAGCTCGTCCGCAATGTGGCGGACGAGGCCTGAACACACAGCCACCGCGGCTGGAGGGGCGAAGGCATCGCCACCCTCGGGCGGGAGCCGCACTGCGTCGGGCGAGAGCTGGTGCCCGCGCGCAATGGCGTCGAGGATCTCAGCCGCGCCACCCTGGGCCAAGTGTCGTCCGTCGATGCCCCGCACCTGCTGGAGCTCATCGCGGTTCTTGGGTGGTCGCTGCACAATTGCCTGCATCGCCAAGTCCGAGAGAATGGTGCGGCGAGGACGGTTCAACTCGATCGCCTTACGCTCTCGCCAGGCTGATACTTCTTGAGCGACGCCGCGCGACCGCGGGCGCATACGGCGGATGTCGCCTAGCTTCCACCAGGTCTCTTCGGGAACGACCGTCCGTTCCCGCTCGGCCAACGTTACCTGACACTCTTCGAGGGCCCAGTCGAGCCTCCCGTTCTGTTCCAGCCGTTCGGCAATGGTGGAGCGCAGAGCCAGGAGGTGGATGACATCGCCGGCGGCATAGGTCGTCATTCGTTCGGTCAGCGGCCGCTGCGTCCAGTCCGAAAGCTGATCACCCTTGGGCAGTGTGATGCCCAGCATGTATTCCACCAGTCGGGCTAAGGAGGGGGAGGAAAGCCCAAGGAAGCCGGCCGCGATCTGCGTGTCGAAGACCGTCGTCGGGATGGTGCCACAGGCGGTGCGCAGTATGGCCACGTCTTGCTCAGCTGCATGCGCCACTGCGATGCCCTCGCTGGAGAACAGGCGAGCCAGTGGGTGCGGATCGACCGCCAGCGGATCGACCAGCGCCGTCTTGTCGTCCCAGGCCAGTTGGATAAGGCCGAGATACGGAAAGTACGTGCGCTCGGTGTGAAATTCGGTATCGAAGCCGTAATACGGCTCGTCCACAATCTCGTCAACCAGGGCTTCCAATTGCTCGGTGGTGGTGATCAGCGCCGGGTGTGACATGGCAGACAGTCTCCCCTGAATCGGGGCCCGTGAGCTACATGCGTTCCTTGCTTCCGATCGGGGCAACTCGCACAAGTGCGTTATAGGTGACGACGGCGATGGCCAAATGCATGATCATGAGCACGGCCACTGCTTTGGGGGGTTGATTGCGCAGGAAAATCCATACGTCGGGCACGAGCAGTACCAGCGTCACGAACACGGCCAAACGTACGAACAACCATCGCGGTGCCGAGGAGATGCGCGTGACGATGGGCCAGGCGGCGCAGGCGATCAACACTCCAATGATGGTCAGACGCGCGTAGTCGTGGAACTGAAAGTGGGCGTAGCCCTTGGTGGACGGGAAGACCTTGATCCCAATAGCCACCAATGCGGCGTCGCCAACCAGCGAACCCACGACCGACACCAAGGTGGCCACGGCCACCCGAAGGGCACCGGGCGGTGCGTGCGATGGATGAAATTCGACCTTGGCTCGACGGAGTACTCCGTCGAAGTTGGTGGAGTTCGACACGCTCTCCCTCGCGCTGGACTGGCTTGAGCAGGACAAAAGTTACCGCTCCACTGCCAAAATGTGCGGGCGGGTACCCGAACTGCGCTCCCATTTGGACCCACTTCCTCCCCCGCAACTTCCGGGTCAGAGGCCTCACCTGGTGCGAGTGCCGGCCGCGGTGTCGTTCGCACAATTAATGATCTGGCAACCTGCTCGAATCATGGGGTTGGCAACATATTTCGGTGGATTCCCAGGCAGCGCGCGGTCTGAGTGGCCATGTGATCGTTTGTGGGTTGCAAGGCGTCGGCCTCCGAACGGTCGAACAATTCCACCTCAGCGGGACTCCCGTCGTGGTGATCGACGACGACGCGGACACAGCAGCCTCCAGGGTGCTCGAAGACTGGGGCGTCCCACACATACGACGGAGCGCCTACCGCGGGGAGGGATTGGTCGAAGCTGGCCTGGCTGATGCCGTGGCGGTGGTCTGCGTCGAAGTAAACGAAATTCACACGTTGGAGACGACGCTACGGGTCAGGGAGCTCCGTCCCGATGTGCGCCTCGTCGTCCAGCTGGCCAACCCGTCGGTGGCTGGAGCATTGGAGCGCATGTCGGGAGCCGGGAGCGTCCTCAATGCGGCCAATCTCGCAGCGCCCGCATTTGTGGAGGCATGCCTGCGCCGCGAGTCGCATCAAATTGAGCTCGGCGGTGTGGAGTTCGCCGTCGTCCAGGTTCCTGTCACCGAGTCGAATTATGGCCACGACACATTCCGCGGGCGTTTCGGCAACTTGGCCCCTGTGGCCATAATGCCCAGAGGTGGGGAGTTAGTACCCTGTCCGGGCCGCGATCATGCGCTGTATTCGGGCGATCGGGTTGCTGTGTTGGGTACCGTGGAGGAGTTGGAGCGCAGTGACATCAACGCCAGACCGGAAACCGGACACCCGGTTCGAACCGTCAGCATGTTGCGTCGGATCAGGAGACAGTTCTCGGTCGTCCTCGAAGAAGGCAACAAGGCATTGGCCGTTGTCGTTGTCGGTCTCTTCACGCTGATTGTCATAGCGACGGCCACTCTCCACTTTGCGTACCTGCGACCGGATGGTCACGGACACCTCGGCTTGTTGAATTCGCTCTACTTCACTGTCGAGACGATTTCCACTGTTGGATATGGTGATTTCACCTTCGCGTCGCAGAGTGAATGGATCAAGGTTTTCGGAATCGCCATCATCCTTTTCGGCGTGGCCCTTGTGTCGACGTCCTTCGCGCTTTTTACCAACATTCTGGTCAGCCGCCGAATTGAGCGATCGCTGGGGCGACGAGAGGTGCCAGGCATTGTTGACCATGTCATTGTGGTTGGCCTAGGAGCGGTGGGCATCAGCGTGGTTCGGGGGCTCGTTGCCGAAGGCCAGCGGGTTGTCGTCATCGAGCGCGACTCCGACAACCGTTACCTCGGTCAGGCCCGCGCTATGGGAGTGCCCGTCGTCATTGCAGACGCAACACAGTCATCGACGCATCAAATGGTGAACATCGACGACGCGGTGGCTGTGGCCGTGTTGACCAGTGCGGATCTGACCAACATTGAAACAGGACTGGCCATTCGAGAATCGCTGGGCGAGCGCTGGGACGAAATCCCGGTCGTGCTTCGGGTATTCGATCGCGAGCTGGCTCGGATGATGGAACAGAGCTTCGGGTTCCGGCACGTCAGATCGACATCGGCTCTCGCCGCACCGTGGTTTGTGGGAGCTGCCCTCGGTCTGGACGTTTTGAGCACCTTCTATGTGGACCAGCAGCCGTTTCTGGTGGGCCGACTCGAAGTGGCGCCAGACGGAGGGCTTCAAGGTTTGGCCATGGCGGATCTCTCCTCATCAACTCGAGTGATTGCCATCAGCCGGGCCGATGGCGGGAGTCAACTTGAGCATCCTCCCCGCCGGGGCACCCGCTTTGCCGGTGGTGACCAGGCGTACCTCCTCGGGCCGTATGAGGAGCTTCTCAGGGTGCTGCAGCGGGACCAGAGCGTCACCACCTGAGGCGATAGACCGTGTCTAAAGGCGTTGCTATTCGGTAACTGTTGAGTTACGGTAACGAAAATGTTACTGAACAAGTGCACCCTGAGGCGCGGCAGTGGCGAGTGAAGCCGCCGCTTTCGATGCTCTGGCCGATGACTATCGGCGCCAGATTCTGGCCATCCTGCGGAGCGGGGACCGGGCCGTACACGAGATCGCAGAGGAGCTTCCGATAAGCCGGCCGGCCGTGTCGCGCCATCTCCGTCTCCTGAAGGAGGCCGGTCTTGTAGAAGAGCAGGCGCGAGGAACTCGTCGCCTCTATCGCCTCCGAGAGGAAGGGGTCGAAGCGGTCCGCTTGTACCTCGAGACCGTGTGGGGTGATGCGGCCACACGGTTTCGTATTGCCGCAGCGAATCTTGAACCGGAGATCAAGTGAACGAGCCGCTTGAGTTCACCTTCGAGGTTGACTGCCGTCCCGCGGCCGCCTTCACCATGTGGACGACGAAGGCGTCAATGTGGTGGCCAAGCGATCATTCCGTGAGCGGCGAGGGAGGGCTCAAGGTCGTCTTCGAAGGCGGAGTCGGCGGACGAATCTTCGAGCGAACGCCGTCGGGCGCCGAATTCAAGTGGGGGCAGATTACGATTTGGGAGCCGCCATCTCGGCTGGCCTACACCTGGCATCTGGGCTTTGCACCGGAGGACGCCACTGAGGTGGAGATCCGCTTCGTCGACGCCGGTGCTGACCGTACCCGCGTTGAGATCGTGCACAAGGGCTGGGAGCGTCTCGGGGAACCAGCAGCCGAGCGTCGAGAAGGAAATCGGCTCGGTTGGACATCGGTCTATCCGCACTTCGTAGAAGCAATCGAGAGAGGAGACAGCTGATGGCTGCCGGCACCAAGGACGACCCATGGGTGTTGAAGACGCCCCCGGGGACGTCGGAGTACACGATGTACCGGGATGACGATGCCGATCCGGCGCTCATCATCTGTCAGGTGGGCTCGACCAAGCTCACGTATCAGGCTCGAGCGATTGAGGACCTGGCCGCATGGCTTCGCCAGCAGGAGGATTGGGTGTCACTCGGATCCGCCGATGAGAACAAGGAGCCAGCTCCGGGGACCGTCGAAGAATTCGGACGTTCAACATCGAACCCGGTGGGCGGCTGGTACGGCATGCGAAAGGGCTACCGCGGCCGTTTTGGAATGTACATGCCGCCCCTGCTCGAAGAACTCGGACTGGCCGAGGTCACCCACGAGGCTCGAAACAACCAAATGCGGGCGAAAGCCGCATCATGAGCACCATCAAGGTGGTCCGATACCGGACGAAACCAGAGCACGCCGAGGCGAATGCCGAACTGGTGCGGGCCGTGTTCGATGAGCTGGCCGAGCACAATCCTGCCGGTCTCAGCTACACCACCTACCGGTTGGAGGATGGCGTGACATTTGTGCACGTTGCCACCATCGAAGGGGAGACGAACCCACTCCAGTCGACTGCCGCCTTTGGACGTTTCCAGCAGGGAATCGCTGATCGATGTGAGGAAGGCCCGCTGGCCATGGACGCCAGGGTCGTCGGATCTTACGAAGGCGGTGCGTAAGAAGCGACTCGTTGAGCCCTGAGCGGGTCGGTGGTCCGGCAGCGCCCTCCGAGCCAGATTCACTTCGTGACGGCGCCTGACTTGGTCATAGATGCAAGCAAGCGCCGAGGTGCTCAGGACGACACCCGGCGAAGGCCAGAAATCAACTATTCCTCAGATGACGCCGGACCTCAGACGGACGTCACCGCTAAATGGCTGCCCCGAATCTGACTTCCACAGCACCTGGAACCCGACAAAACACCTGGCAACGTACAGGGTGTCTCGTCACACCACAGCGTGGGCGAGGGGGGACTTGAACCCCCACATCCTTTCGGACACAGGAACCTGAATCCTGCGCGTCTGCCTATTCCGCCACTCGCCCGAGCAACCGGACAAGAGTAGTCCTCCCGGACGGAGGTGCCGATCGGCAGTCTGAGCAGGTCAGACGACTTCCGCACCGCAAAGTGTCCGATTTGGCCAGTAGTCTCGGGGGGACCATGGGACTCCAGCAGTTCGAGGAGCGCCTTGAGCGTTTGGTGGAGGGCACGTTGGCCAAGCCGTTCAGAAGCAACCTCCAACCAGTAGAAATTGGCCGGAGGCTCACGCGCGAGATGGACCTGCACCGCCGGGTGGGGGTGCGTGGCCTCATCGCGCCGAACGCCTTCGCCGTCACCCTCTCGCCGGCCGACGTCAGCCGCTTCTCCAACTTCATCGATGCCTTGTCGCGGGAGCTTTCAGACGCCGCCCGAGAGCACGCCCGGATTGAGACCTACACCTTTGTCGGCCCCGTGGAAGTCGAGATCTACGAAGGGGAAGGGCTCAAGGCGGGACGGTTCACGGTGGTGGCCGAGGTGCGAGAGGGGGCCGATGGCGGCTTCCTGGCCGAGCTGGTCCTCCCCGACGGCCAGCGTCTCCAAGTCGGCCCAGATCCACTGGTCATTGGTCGCCTGCCCGAGTGCGCCGTGGTGCTGCAGGATTCCAACGTGAGCCGGCGCCATGCCGAACTGCGCCGGGTGGGAGAAGGCGTGGTGCTCACCGATCTGGGTTCCACCAATGGGACCAGGGTAAACGGTACGCCGGTCCGAGAGCAGATTTTGGTCAGCGGGGATGAGATCGGCGTGGGGTCCACGAGGCTCATCTTCGAGATGACGTGAAGGCACTCGCGCCCGGGGACATCGTCCTCGCCACCCAGAATCTCACCGCGGTGCTGCGAGTCATGCAATGGGGGGTCATCGTTCTGATCTTCCTCTTCTTCCTTCGTGTCATTCGGGCGGTGTGGGTCGAGGTCAGCCCCGCCACTATCCGCAAGAGTCGCCTTGAGCGGCGGCAGGAGCGAGATGCCGACCATCCCGACCGCCCGTCAGCGCGACGCAAAGCCCTCTTTCTTCGCATTGTTGAACCAGAAGAGCGCGAAGGACAGACCTTCGACCTGGACGATGAGTTGACCATCGGACGGGCATCGGGCTGCGGCGTGTCGATGCCGGATGACATTTATGCGTCGACGTTGCACGCGCGCCTCTTCCGGCACAATGAGCAGCTTTGGGTCGAAGACCTTGGTTCGACCAACGGCACTTACATCAACTCCGAGAAGATCGCACAAGCGCAACGACTGGGTAAAGGAGATGTACTGCAGGTCGGTTCCACCGTCTTCGAGGTCACCAGATGACCGTTTTGCGATCAGGCTCGGCCACTGATGTCGGGCGATTGCGCAAAGTCAATCAAGACGTCCCACTGGAAGCCGACAATCTCTTTGCCGTGGCCGACGGCATGGGAGGGCACGCCGGCGGAGAGGTTGCGGCCCGAGTCGCCGTCGATGCGCTGCTGTCCGAGTTCAAGCGGGAGCCGACGGTGGACGGTTTGCGCCGCGCCTTTCTCCGAGCCAATCGGGCGGTGTGGCAAGAGGGGCAAGAGAGCGACGAACTTCGGGGCATGGGTACGACACTGACCGCCATGGCGCTGGTGGGCGGACCGAATGGCCGTGACACTTTGGCGCTGGCCAATGTGGGTGACTCCCGGGCCTACGTCTTCTCCGAAGGGCAAGTCACGCAGATCACGGACGACCACAGCCTGGCCGAGGAACGGATGCGTCATGGCGAGATGACCGAAGCGGAGGCGGCCGTGCATCCGCAGCGCCACATCCTGACCCGGGTGCTCGGCGTGGCCACCGACGTCGAAGCTGACCTGTGGGAATTGCAGCTCCGCGCTGGTGATCGGGTGGTGCTCTGCAGTGACGGACTGTCGAATGAGCTCGGCCCACGTGAGCTCGCCGATGTGTTGTCGTCCGTCTCGGATCCTACCGAGGCAGCTCAGCAGTTGGTAGAGGTGGCCAACGCTCACGGTGGAGCCGACAACATCACGGCCGTGGTCGTCGATGTCTTGGTGGGTGATGACAGCACATCAGCGGCTTCGATGGCCACCCCACTTGGCGGGCCGGCCTCGGCACCGACAAGTCTCGGATCCCACTCCACCGGACAAGTGCTTGCCACTCCCTCAGAGACACTGTCGCGAGGTGCGCAGCTTGGCTTCACGGGCGCCGTCGGTGCGGTGACCGATGAAGGCGTTCGCGGCGGCGACTTTTTCCACGGGACGGCACAAACGGCGCCGGTGGCTCGCTCGACGGTGCGCGCCGCAGCCACGAGGCGGTCCACGTCGCCCCTTCCACCTTCCGATGAGAGTTGGGGAGCCCGCCGGAGGCGAATGGGGATTCCCCGCCGGCTCACCGTTCGGGTGGCCCTCTTCATTGTGTTGGTGGCCGCAGTCCCGGTGGGTGCGCTCTTCGTCGTCCATTGGTACGCCTACGACAGCTGGTTCCTGTCCGTGCACAGCAACGAGATCGTCGTCGAGCAGGGCCAGCCCGGCGGTGTGCTGTGGTTCGACCCCAGGACGGTGGATCACACCGGAGTCAGGACATCCCAGGTGCTGCCGACCGGGCTCTCCCAGATTCGCTCCGGAGTAAACGAACCCACCTTGGCCGATGCCAAGCACTACGTGGCCAACCTGCATCAGGAGTACGAGTTCTTAAAGAAGGCGGCTGAGAACGAGAAGAAGACGGCTGCTGCCGACGCCAAGGCCGCAGCGGCAGCAGCGGCTGCTGCTGCGGCCGCGGCCGCCACTTCGACCACCACGACATCAACAGCACCCGGGTCGACGGCTACGACTGCGGCCGTCACGCCGGCCACCACCGCACCGTGAGAGGGTCGTCGTAATGGGTCGGCGCATCCGCGTATTGGGCATCGTCATGCTGCTTTGCTTCGCCTTGGTCATTGTGCAGCTGATCAATATCCAATTCCGGCGAGCGAGCACGCTGGCCAACTCCCCCTATAACCCGCGGGTGGCGGTGAAGCGGTTCGACAACATACGAGGGACCATCTACGCCTCGAACGGGCAGGTGCTGGCCCAATCGGTCAAGTCGACGTCGGGCTCGTACCACTACATGCGGGAATATCCAGAGCCCGACGCACTCATCTACGCCGGCATCACGGGCTACTACTCCACCTTTTACGGCACGTCGGGAATCGAATACCAGTACAACCAATATCTGCAGACCCACACCCAAGCTCCGCAGGATCTAAGCCAGCTGTTGTTCAACAAGCCGCCGTCAGCACCTGACAGCGTGACGCTGACCATCGACCCCACTTTGCAGACTGCGGCATACCAAGCGTTGACCACCCTGCCACCCGGTATTGACAAGGATGGCGCCGTGGTCGTCCTCAACCCCACCACCGGCGCAGTGCTGGCCATGGCTTCCAACCCGACGTTCGACCCCAACAAGCTGGCGAACCCCGATATCACGGAAGAGCAGCAATATCACTACGAGATCTCGATCAAAAATAATGAGAACCAGTATCCAATCGATCCAGTTGCTGTCGCCAGCCCATTTCCTCCTGGCTCGACGTTCAAGGTGGTCACCAGCACGGCGGTGTACAACCTGAAACCCAGCCTCGACAATTATTCATTTCCCCCAGCGCTGTCGATTTCCTTCCCTGACTCGGACAAGACTTTGAGCAACGACGACGGACCATGCGGCGGGACCATGGAAGTCATGCTGCCGGCCTCATGTGACCCCGGGTACGGCGAGCTGGGTATCAAGCTGGGTGTGGCCACCTTGACCAAACAGGCTGAGGACTTCGGCTACTCCGTCTTCCAGTCTCCGCATCCGTACATCCCAAATCTCGACCTGCCAGGCGTTGCACCGTCTTCCATTTCTGCCTTGCAGCCCGATGCCAAGGCCGACCTGGCCTACAGCGCCATCGGCCAATACAACGACGGCGCTACCGCACTGCAGAACGCCATGGTTGCTGCCGGCATCGCCAACGGGGGTGTGATCATGACCCCCCATCTCATGTCCCAGATTCGTGATCCCCAAGGCAACCTGGTGACCTCCTACCAGCCGACACCCATGCTGCATGCGGCGTCCCAGTTTGCGGCGGCCGCGGTGAACCAGCTCATGCAGGGAGTGGCGGAGCACGGGACGGCGGCGGGCATCTTTCCGGCCTCCTGGGACGTGGCGGTGAAGACCGGAACGGCGCAGGTGCCGGTTGACGGCCAGGCTGGGGAAACTGACGACTGGATGATTGGCTTCATGCCGGCTCACGGAACGCCCGAGCTGGCCATTGCGGTTGTGGTCCCGTACCAGGTGAAGGACGACACTGGCGCATTGGTGGCCGGGCCAATCGTTCGCAAGGTCTTCCAGGCCTATCTGACCGAGACGGGACAGCAATCGTGACGGGGCCATCCGCCTGCAACGGCCCTGGTGGCGCAGCGTAGGCTCTGGGCGCCATGGAACCGGTCGAGACGCCACGGGTTTTCTCCAATCGTTACGAACTGACCCACCTGATTGCCCGCGGGGGCATGGCCCAGGTGTACCGGGCCCGGGACCGCCAGCTCGATAGGCCAGTGGCCCTCAAGGTCCTCTTTCCCGAGCTCTCGGTGGATCGCGCCTTCGTGGAGCGATTTCGACGCGAGGCCCAAGCAGCGGCCAACTTGTCCCATCCCAACATCGTGCCCGTGTTCGACTGGGGCGAAGACAGCGGCTCCTATTTCATCGTCATGGAGTTTGTCGACGGCCGAGCCCTGTCAGGCGTTCTGCGTCAGTCCGGCGCCCTCTCTTCTCAGCAAACGGCGACCATCGGCGCCAACGTGGCCGCGGCACTGGCCTTTGCCCATCGTCATGGCGTGGTGCACCGCGATGTGAAGCCGGGCAACGTGCTGATCACGGCCGATGGCATCGTCAAAGTGACCGACTTCGGCATTGCCAGGGCCATGAACACCGAGGAGAGCCTCACCCAGACCGGTGCCGTCATGGGGACGGCGGCGTACTTCTCACCGGAACAGGCCGAAGGCTATGGCGTCGATGCCCGCAGTGACATCTACTCGCTGGGCGTGGTGCTGTACGAGATGTCGACGGGAAAGCCTCCCTTCAGCGGCGACTCCCCGGTGGCCGTGGCCTCCAAGCATGTGCGAGAGCAGCCGGTCATGCCGCGGGCCATGAACCCGGCGGTTCCCGCTGCGCTCGAGGCCGTCATCATGAAGGCCATGGCCAAGAAGCCGGAGGAGCGCTACGCCTCGGCAGAAGAGTTGCGGGCCGACCTGCTCCGCTTCGCTGACGGACGTCCGGTTGAAGCTGAAAGTCCCGCCACGACGATGGTGGCCGCGGTGGACGCGCCGGCTGGATCCCACACCGAAGCATTGGTTATCACGGGCCAAAACCCGGTCACCCCCAGGTCTGGCGGTATCAGTCGAGCCGAGCGGGAGCGCCAAATCCGAACCCGTCGACTGGTAGCCGTCTTGGTCACGCTCCTGGTGGCACTGGCTGTGATTGCCTATTTCCTATTGCAGTCGTTCGGTGTCTTCGGCGGCGGCAAGGTCGTCGTGCCCAGCGTGGTGGGATTGAATGCACAAACGGCCCAACAGACGCTGCAGAACAACAATCTGGTGGTCGGCAGTGCCCAGCGCGTCACCAGCACCAAGCCCAAGGGTCAGGTGATCTCCAGTAACCCCGAGGCCGGGACCAAGGTGAAGAAGAACAGCGTGGTGACGTTGGTCGAGAGCGGTGGTCCCGTGGTGACGACGGTCACTGTCCCTGCGGTGAAGGGCGAGCAGATCACGGCGGCCATTCAGAAGATCAAGAAGGCCAACCTTGGGTACAAAGAGCTCGACGTGCCGAGCAACAGCCCTGTGGGAACGGTGATCAGCCAGAATCCTGCCGGCAACACGCTGACCAAATCCACCACCGTGGTGAAGCTCACCGTGTCGAGCGCACAGACCTCAGTCAATGTGCCCAATGTGGTCGGATATACACCGGCGGCGGCGGGTGCACAGCTCTCAAGTGCTCAGCTGACCCTGGGGGCCCAGACCAATGCGTGTTCCTCCCAGCCCAGTGGTGTGGTGTCGTCCGAGAACCCGGCCGCGGGCACCTCGCAACCGCCAGGTACCGCGATCAGCCTGGTGATCTCCTCGGGGTCGTGCGTGACCGTCAACAACGAAGTGGGGATGTCGGAGGGCGCAGCCAGCAGCGACATCTCCTCTGAAGGCCTCGTGCCGCAAGTGGTGCAAGACCCCAACTGTGACAATGGCTCGGGCACGCCGGGCGACGTTGAAAGCCAGACACCGTCTGCAGGCTCTCAGGTGGGTTCGGGGAGCGATGTCACGCTGACGGTCTGCCCATCGTCAGGCACGACCACTACCGGGCCTGGCGGCACGACGACGACCACGGTTGGGCCAGGGCCGCCACTTTTCTGATTCAGTCGGCGTTGATTCAGGGCACGGGGTGTGAACCGGCCAGCTGCGTCAAGAAGTTGGCCAAAAGTGCAGGTCCTGAGGCAGTGAGCACCGACTCGGGGTGGAACTGCACCCCTTCAATGGGCAACTCGCGATGGCGTAGGCCCATCACCACTCCGTCGCTGGAGGTGGCCGTCACCATCAGGCAATCAGGGATGGATTCCGGGCTGACCACCAGTGAGTGGTAGCGGGTAGCCACGAAGGGATTCGGTAGTCCGGCAAAGAGACCCAGCCCATCGTGGTGGATCTCTGAGGTTTTTCCGTGCATGAGGTGGGGAGCCAGCACAACATCGCCGCCGTAGGCCTGGCCGATGCACTGTTGACCCAGGCACACGCCGAGAATGGGGATGTCGCCGGCCAGCTCAGTGATGGCCGACAGTGAGACACCTCCGTCGTCGGGACGGCCAGGGCCGGGCGAGATCAGTACGGCATCAGGACGTTGGGCCCGGATATCAGCCACCGTGATGGCGTCATTGCGGTAGACCACGGGCTCGGCACCGAGTTCGCCCAGCTCCTGGACCAGGTTGTAGACGAACGAGTCATAGTTGTCAATCACCAGGACTCGGGCTCCCATGGAACGAAGAGTACTGGACCCGCTCGGGACCCTGGCCCGGGGCTGGCTATCCTCGCGGACGTGGCTACCAAGACGAATTCAGGACCGGGCGGCGCCTCTCGCAAGGGAGCGTCGGCCTCTGGACGCGCCGCGAAGGTCGGCCGCTACAAGAGTGCAGTTGAGACCGGCAAGTACACGCCACCCATACCGAAGAGTGTGAAGCGCAGCCCCCAATGGTTTGGGGCCGTGGTGTTGGTCCTACTCATCCTCGGTGTGCTGGTCATCGTGACCAACTATCTGGCCCACCTGCCGTTCGTGGCGCACGGCTCGGCCTGGGGTCTGGTCGTCGGACTGGCGATGATCTTCGTTGGCTTCTTGATGGCGACCCGCTACCGATAGCGAGCGCGCCAGGCGATTAGCCCAGTCGCTCGATGATGGTGGCGTTGGCCAAGCCACCGCCCTCACACATGGTCAGCAGGCCGTAGCGGCCGTTGGTGCGCTCGAGCTCGTTGAGCAGCGTGGCCAGAAGCTTGCCGCCCGAGGCACCCAGGGGATGACCCAGGGCGATGGCGCCTCCATTGGGATTGACCACTTCCATGTTGGGGTGGTGCTCCTTCTCCCAGGCGAGCACCACCGAAGCGAAGGCCTCGTTGATCTCGACGGCATCGATGTCATCCATGGTGAGCTTGGCCCGCTCCAGCACCGTGGTGGTGGCTGGGATGGGGCCGGTCAACATGGTGATGGGGTCGACGCCAGCCAGAGCGAAGGCGTGAAATCGGGCCCGGGGACGCAGTCCGAGGGCATTGGCCTTCTCCTCGCTCATGATCAGCACGGCCGAGGCGCCGTCGGTGATCTGCGATGAGTTGCCGGCCGTGACCTTGCCGCCCTCAGGCTTGAAAGCGGGCTTGAGGTTGGCCAACGTCTCAACGGTGCTGTCGGGGCGGATGCCCTCGTCGGAGGTCAGCAGCTCGGCGGTGTCCTTGCCCTCCTCGTCGCGGATGGCCACGGGCACGATCTCGTTCTCGAAGCGGCCCTCAGCCGTGGCTCGCGCCGCGCGCTGGTGACTCTGAGCCGAGAAGGCGTCGAGGTCCTCGCGGGAGATGCCCCACTGGTCGGCGATCATTTCGGCGCCGATGCCCTGCCCGACCAGCCCACCCTTTTCGGCGTAGCGGGCCATCACTCGGGGTCCGAAGGGGAAACCCAGTTCCCGGACCACGGAGGCGCCCATTGGGGTGTGGGTCATGCTTTCTACACCGGCGGCCACGACGATGTCGTAGGCGCCAGCCATCACGCCTTGGGCCGCGAAGTGCAGCGCTTGCTGGGATGAGCCGCACTGGCGGTCAATGGTGGTGGCCGGGACCGACTCGGGCCATCCGGCGGCGAGCACGGCGTTGCGGCCGATGTTGAGCGATTGCTCGGACACCTGCATCACGCAGCCCATGATCACGTCGTCGACCAGAGCGGGATCGAGCTTGTTCCTGTTCTGGAGGGCCATGAGGGCCTCGGAGGCCAGATCGACGGCGTGCCAGTTGCGGAGCTTGCCATTTCGCTTGCCGCCAGCGGTGCGGACGGCGTCGACGATGACTGCGGTGGTCATGAGTGTCTCCTCCCAAATCCGGCGGGGACTCCCTGCCGGTGTCAGAACGGGGTACATCCTACCTGCCCAGCCCTTTTTGACCACTTGGCGGTCGGCACCAGGCTTGAGCAGGCCCACCGTTGCGTCGGGAGCGGCCGGTAGAGTCTGACCATGGGTCGCAAGGACATGGATCGTTGGCTTGGGGATGGCGGCATGCCCATCATCGGTGTGGTGGGCGGCGCATTCACCGCCTACGGCGTCGACGGGGAGGACTTGGGCTGGGTCACGGGGACATTCACGCCCGAGGATTTGGCCTGCAACCCTCACGGGATCACCCAGGCCGGCATTCACTCACTCCTGCTGGACGCCTGCATGAACTTCGCTATCAATTCTGCCCTCTCCGGCCGTGATCGGACCAGGGGCACACTGGAAATGAAGACCGAGACGATGCGGCCGGCACTCAAGGGCACGAGCTACGTCCTGCGGGGCGAAGCGGTTCGTATGGCCAAGCAGGTGGCCTACGGCGAGGCCACCGTCCGAAGCATGGACGGTGAGTTGGTGAGCCGGGCCACTGGGACCTTTCTCCTCCATCGGGAACCACCACCCGCCGCCTGACCGAAGGGCCAGCCGGCCCAACGACAAGGAGCGGACGACGGAACGAGCGGCCTGCCTGATTTGTTGTGGGCCGTCGGGAGACGGCTTTGCCAGTTGCTTTGCCTGTCGCACCGTGGCCGCCAGGCTGCACCTGCCTCTGGCGCCGGTCCTTCCCATGCGGCTGTGCACGGTGCACGATCCGCTCTATGGCGAACTCATTGCCTACAAGGAGTCACCGGTGGCCGAACGACGACGTCGAGCGTCTGCACAAGTGGCGATGGAAATGGAGAGGTTTCTGCGTGACCATGGCCCATGCATCGCGTCCGCTCTTGGTGGAGAGCCCCAATTGGTGCTGCCTGTCCCCTCCACACACCGTCCAGACGGACCGCCGCTGGCGCGCCTCGAAGGGTTGGAGAAGTTGATCAGGACGGCATTTCCAGCGTCCCTTTGGGCTCCCCACGTTCTGGCCCGCACAACGGTGCCGGTGGGGCACATGCGGCCCAACCCCAAAGCGTGCGCGGTCGTCGATCCCGTGGATCGGCTCGGAACCATCGAAAGGGCGCTCGTCCTCGACGACACCTACGTCAGCGGCGCCCGGTCGCAAAGCGCCGCAGCCACGCTGCGCCGAGTGGGTATCCGCTCCGTGCTGATTGCTCCGCTGGTCCGCCTGATTCGACCTGAGCGATCTCGAGAGCATGACTCATTCGCCCGGCCTTCGGCTGGCGGCTGCGCTCAATGCATTTGTGTTCAGGCGATCGTCGGTACGGAATAGCGGATCTCGGTCAGTGCTTCGGAGATCTCCCACAGGCGGGCCGCATCACTCAGATTCCGAGCGGAGCGATTCGGGCGAACGTTCCGGGGCGGGCCGTAGAGCTCAAAGAGGTGGCTGGGTCCGATGTAGTCCCCATTGGCCACGCCGGGCGCCGTGCCGGCGTACAGGGAAGGCAGCGCACCGGAGGCAGTGGCCTGCCCAAGTCGATGACCGAATGCGCCGCCCACCCGAGCGCGGAATTGGCCCGAGCCCACGGCCGCGCCCGTGCCGGCCAAGTTGCTTCGGGTCCATCCCGGATGAGCGGCCACCGCGATGGTCGGCTCACCGGATGCCGCCAAGCGCCGGCTGAGTTCTGCAGTGAACAGCAGGTTGGCCAGCTTGGACGTGCCGTAGTTCAGCCAGGTGTTGCGCACGGTGGTGCCGGCCACATCCCCAAAGGGAATCCGGCCGCCCCGGTGCAGGAGCGAGCTCACTGTAACGACGCGAGAACGGACGGTGGTGAGGAGTCGATTCAGCAGCAAGCCGGTGAGGGCGAAATGACCCAAGTGGTTGGTTGCCATCTGCAACTCGAAGCCGTCGGCGGTCTGGCGGTAGGGCGTGCCCATGACGCCCGCGTTGTTCACCAGAAGGTCCAGACGCGCGTGCTGGGACAGGAATCGGTCCGCCGCCTGCCGCACCGACACCAAATCGGACAGGTCCAGGTGAAGGAGCTCCAGCGACGCCCGGTCCAAGTCTTTCTCCAGCAGGTCCGCCGCCAACCGTGCCTTTTCGTCATTGCGGCAGGCCATCACCACATGGGCTCCGTGCGCGGCAAGGGCTCGCGCCGTCTCGAGCCCAATACCGCTGTTGGCGCCGGTGACCAACGCCACCTTCCCGGTGAGATCACCGATGTCCTTCGTGCTCCACACCTCAAAGGCCACGAACTCAACGACCCCTATGCGTTCCCGATATGTTCCGCCGGCACGGTGCCCAGCTTCCCTGCCTCGAAATCCTCGAAGGCCTGAATGATTTCTTGGCGTGTGTTCATGACGAATGGGCCGTGGGCAACCACCGGCTCACCGATGGGCTGACCACCCAAAATGAGGACTTCGAGCGCAGGGTGCCGGGACTCCTGCATCTGGTCGGCTCGAAGGACCAGTGCGTTACCAGCGCCGTACACGGCCAACTGGCCCGAATGGAAAGGGCGGGCATCGGGTCCGACGAACCCATTGCCGCCGAGGGCGTATGTCAGCGCGTTGAAATGGTTCGGCCAGGGCAACACGAGTTCGGCTCCCGGTTGCAGTGTGGCGTGGACCAATGAGATCGGTGAGTAGGTGGATCCGGGACCGGTGTGGTCAGCCACGTCGCCCGCAATCACTCGCACCAATGCTCCACCGTCAGGTGACGTCAGTAAGACGGCCTGTTGCGCGTCGAGGTCTTGATACCTCGGGTCAACCCACTTTTGTGCCGCCGGCAGGTTGACCCACAGCTGCACACCGTGAAACAGGCCTCCGGTGGCGATCAACTGTTCTGTTGGCCGTTCGATGTGCAGGATGCCGGATCCCGCCGTCATCCATTGGGTGGACCCGTTGGTGATGAGCCCGCCTCCGCCGATGGAGTCCTGGTGCTGAAAGGTGCCATCGATCATGTACGTCACGGTTTCGAAGCCGCGATGTGGGTGCCACGGTGTGCCCTTGGGTTCACCTGGCGCGTATTCCACTTCGCCCATCTGATCCATGTGGATGAACGGATCGAGATCGGCCGTGGACACACCGGCGAAGGCGCGCCGGACGGGAAAGCCCTCGCCCTCGTAACCGGTTGGGGCATCGGTCACGCTGCGGACCGGGCGGATGGTCGCTTCGGTCCCCGGGGTGGCGATACGGGGGAGGACCAATGGATCGGCGACAGTCACAGCAGGCATTGCGGACTCCTTTTTTCCTAGAACAACCAACTACAACACGTGCCGGGCCGCCGATGTTCCGCCGTTAGGCCTGCCCAAGAAAGAGCGAGGGGTCCACGACGATGAACAGGGCTTCTGCTTCGACCAAGAGAGTGTCCTCACTACGCAGCTCGGCTTTGAGCGTCAGCTTGCGACCGTTTCGCTCCGACACCCAAGCGTGGGCCTTGAGGGGCTGGCCGACCGGGGTGGGAGCGCGGTAATTCAGTGTCAACCGTCCGGTGAACGACACGGTGCCGGCGGCCGACTGGGCAAATCCCATTACCTCGTCGATGAGGGCCGCCACGGCACCTCCGTGGGCTCGTCCCGGAGCACCCTCAAAGGCGGCGCCGAGCTCGACTTCGAGGGTGGCCCCCTCGTTGGCAACCGAAAGTCGTGCTTCCATTCCCATCGGATTGGCCAGTCCCGACACGAAGCAGTCTGGGAAGACGACGCTTTCCACCGCTCCCGATGCGTCCGTGGTCGGCAAACCGACGAATTCTGAGGACCGATCAAAGAAGGAGTGACCGCGTCGAGGGGCGTCCACCATGCGAGGCAGTAGTGCGTTGGCGACCTCGGCAATTTCGAGCAACAGGCCGTCATCGACCTGCCGGTCCACCAGCGCGTTCCCCAAATTCCGGAGGGCCGCAGCCGCCTGCAATCGAGCGGCGGAGGTACTGCTCTCCGCAGCAGGCACTTCCTCGAGCGCGCTCAAGCGGCGTCGAGCCGAGCTACCTGGTCGGCGCCCAGCACAATGTCGGCCGCAGCAGCCGAAGCCGTGGCGGTGGCGGGTCGGCTGCTGCCAGGGATCGGGATGACGAGTGAGCCCTTGGCCAGCATCCAGGCCAGCGTGACCTGTTGCGCCGTGGCGCCCACTTCTTCGGCTACTTCAGCAAAGGCAGGGTAGTCACGGGTCATCTTGTCGATGCGTCCGATGCCGCCCAAGGGGCTCCACGGGATAAAGGCCACGCCAATCTTTTCGCAGTGCTCGAGCTCACCCTCCGAGGAGCGGAAACGGGGCGAGAACTCGTTCTGCACACTGACCAGACGACCACCAAGGATTTCCTGGGCCAGGTCGATCTGTTCGACGTTGGCGTTCGAAATGCCGGCCATCTGAATCTTTCCCTCGTCCAACAATTCGGCCAGCGCACCGACCGACTCGGCGTAGGGCACCTTGGGATCGGGGCGGTGGTATTGGTAGAGACCGATCGACTCGACACCGAGCGCCTTCAATGATGCTTCACAGGCCTGTTTTACATAGGCGGGATCGCCGTGCACGGTCCAGCTGCCATCGCCGGGCCGGCGATGGCCACCCTTGGTGGCGACCAGCACGTGGTCAGTGGAGCTGCCGTAGGTGGCCAAAGCCTGGGCCACGATGCGCTCGCCGTGGCCGTGCTCGTCGGTGCTGAGCGCGTAGGCGTCGGCCGTGTCGATGATCGTGACGCCAGCGTCCAACGAGGCATGAATGGTGGCCATGGCTTGGGCCTCGTCAGGTCGTCCCTCAATAGACAAAGGCATCTCGCCTAATCCGATGGCGCTAACCGACCAATTACCGATGCGACGTTCCTGCACGCTGAGCCTCCATGTGATGGCGAAGCCGCGAGGCGTCCCTCAGCGGCCGCTCCACACTATGCCGACCCACTCGGGTCGAGCTTTTGCCTCAGTCGCCGGTATTGGCGAAGTTGACCGTGTTGGCCTTGGTCGCCGCCCTCGTGTTGGTCAGGTCCAGGAAGCCGGCTAGGGCCAGAATCTGGGCGATCGGGTCGTTGTCGAGGAAGGTGGCGTAGCCAGCCGCCGTCACACCAGCGCTCGCTGGCTTCGCCGGCACGGTGGCCGGCTGGGCCCCGATGAAGATTTGCTTGGCCACGGATGGGATGTCGCCTTTGGCAGTCTTCTGGTTGATGAAGACCATGTAGGGACCAGGCGGCACCACATTGTCCGACTGGGGCACGGCGACGGTGAGGGAACTGGCTGTCCGCGAGATGATCGGGGCCTCTACTGAGCGCTGGTCGCCGTCGACCTCGTGGGTAATGGCGGTGTTGCGCACCAGCATCACGTTGTCGATGCTGGCTGCTTGGGCCGTGTTGATGGTGAGGTGGCTCCCATACGTGGCGTTGTTGAAGGTGCCTGAGGCCAGAGCGGTCGGCGTCGTGCCTGTAAGGGAAGAGATCACTGGCTGGGGAATACCCCACTCGAGATACGGGGGGTTGTAGATCTGGAATGAGGGGTCCCTCTGGGCCTTGATCAAGCCACCGGGCAGCGTGGTGTTGTACGTGTACCCGGTGGAGATCGGTGAGTGGCCTCCCACCAAGACCTGACCAGTCGGGAGAAGCAGCGCCGTGTTGTGATACGTGCGTGGGTCCACCGAAGAAGCGAGAGGCGACCAGGTGTCGGTACTCGGGTTGAACATCTCGGCTTGAGTCACCGGAAAGCTGGTGCCCGGCAACACGACGTCGTCGCGGTTGCCACCATTGAAGGCGATGACCTGTCCGGTGGGCAGCATCACGGCCGAGGAGAACCACCGCGGGTTATTCAATGCGCCGGTTGGCGCCGAACTGAAGTGCTCGGTGCCGCCCGTCATGGTGACGGTGTTGATCACACTGGACGCGTTGGCCAGGTACGCACCCGGTGAGACGCCCAGGACGCCTCCGGCGGACAGGAACTTCGCCATGCTGTAGTTCCCGCTGGCGTCAGGCACCAGCGGCAGCATGACGGAGAACGACGAGCCGCGGAAGCCCGCCGTCACTGATGTGTTGATCGGATGGGTCGAGTTGGTCGATACGCCGAATGGGATACCGAGGTCGGTCCACTTTTGGGTGGTCGGGTTATACGAGGCCGTGATGTCCCACAACGCCTCGTCGTAGGACTGGCCGAAGGGATTGAAGGTCTGTCCACCCGCGTCGTAGTACACGTTGCCGTCAGGCAGCAGGTGTAGACGGGGGAACAAAGGCAGCGAATGGTCTGCGGTGGGCTGATTCAGGGACCACGTTCCTGTCGATGGATCGAACGTCTCGGTCTGCTCGACGTTGGTACCGGACAGCAGCGCGGTCTCGGGTTGGGTGTACACGGGCTTCAGCAATTTGGTGACCCCGCTGGCCACGAACACTTTGCCGCTGCCCAGGGTGATCAGGCTCGGGTACCAGCGTCCGAGGTTCATGTCGCCCGACTGGTACCAAGTGCCAGTCAATGGATTGAAGATGCGGGTGTTCTTGAGGCCTTGGAGTTCGACCACTCCGTACGGAGTGCCGGGCAACTTGGGCTCGGCGTAGTAGTCGGTGCCGCCCGGCACCAGGACCTCGCCGTTGGACAGGATCACCAAGTCAGAGCAGAACAGTGCGCCGGAACCTGGTCCTTGGTCGTTGAGGATGGCCGCCAGCGCGCCGGCGTTGGGCACGAGGTATTCGGACTGGCTTTCCCCGCTGGCCCCACCGCCTGATGGGCTGGGGATGGTCCAGGTCGATGCGCGCGGGTTGGTGGTGTTCAGATGCAGCACTCTCGACTGGTCGTCGGCGGCTTTGTCGCCGTACTCGGCCACGATGTTGAAGGCAATGCTTTCCTCGCCCTCCAAGCCATCCCAATAAAGGAGATTCGTGCCGCTCGAACCGTTCGGCGCGGGGAGGTTGACGACGCTCACTCCGGCTGGCTTGCAGGCGATGTCCGCTGCAGTGCGGTCTGTCTCGGGTCCCTGGGTGGGGACCTTGGGGTCACTGGCGTCGTAGGGATTGGAAGCGTCGGCTCCCTCGGTCTCGCCCGGGCAACTGGTGCCTGGCTGGACGAAGGGAGCAGTAAAAACGCCCCCTTCGGCCGGGTTGGTCACGGTGTTCTGTGGACCGACGGTCACTCCAGGCACTTCGGGCAGTCCACCGAGATCAGGGATGGCAGAGAGGCCCGGGACCTGGTTCAGCTGAGGCAACGGTCCGGGAAGCGTGCCGATGGTGCCCCCGGCCTCAGTGGTGGAGGGATGGTTGGTCAATCCATGAAGGAGGGGGAGCGGCGGCGGCGAACCGCCGAAAGCGGTACCGCCTCCAATCACCGCGGCGATACTGGCCGCGCTGAGAGCAGCAATGGCAAGTCGACTCTTCTTCATGGTCCCACCCTTGGGTTGCGCCCCCCTCGGCAAAGGTACTCCGAAGCAGGCGCAAACGACGGATGTAGGACCTGGCCAAACGGACGTTCAATCGGCCGAAGCATCCAAGAGAGTCAAGGAATCAACAATGACGCTCCCAATGTCGTCGGCCGAATGGCCCAACGTGATCATGTTGTCACCGGCCGCAAGCTGTAACGATGTTCGGACGATCTTCCACGTCGACCATTTCGCGGTCGAGGGTACGCCGACCCGGCTGGTGGAATGCACGTGTCCGGTGTCGGGGTCGGAGGCCGACGCGGTCAACGTGGCACGCGACCCAGTGGCATTGGCCACTCGGCACCCGAAGCTGTAGCGACCTTCCCGTTGGACCGAGACCGCCACGCCAGCGCCAGCGCCAGGCGCGTCCAAACCCGTGACATAGCCAGCGCCCTCGTATCCCTTAAACAGATTGTCGAAGCGCGCCGTTCCGGTCCATGCCCCCACCTCGAATTGGTAGTGGGATCGCTGTGCGGGCGTCACCCTGACCAGCGAGGAGGCATAAGGACCGAGATCCACTTTCCATCCGGTCATCATGCCCAGGTCCTCGTGCGTCCAGAGATCGCGGACGGTCCCACCCGAACGCAAACCGAGGTCGGCCGCGAAATCGATCGACTTCGTGACAGGGACGGTGGCGCCTGTGCGATTGAAGAGGCCGATGACCCAGCTTGAGTCTGGCAATTGCCCTACCCAACGCTCGGGATCGCGCGAGTTCGGGTCGAATTCCAGTAGGTGGCCATTGGCATAGATCGGTTTGCCAACGAGGCCGGCTCGGCGCAGGTCCAGCACCTCACTGTTTTGGTAAAAGGATGCGTTGTTCCCGATCGTGTCGTAGCGGTCGCCAATGGCGATAGGTGCACCGGCCATGACAAAGAGGTTGATGGCGGAACGTCGCTGGTCGTCGGTCGAAAACGAGCTGATGATGGTGGGATCTCCATCGAGGCTGACTTGCCCTCGCCCGGTGACATCGGAGAAGCCGGTGAATCCCATAAACGGGCTGTTCCATTGCGACCAGATTGGCTGCCACGTTTGGCGACCCTCGCTGAGTGAGAACCACCCACCCTGAGCCACATCGTTGTCGATACGGATCATGTCGCCGTAGACCCGCTCCACTTCGGCATGGTCGAACAGGTTGGGCAGCACCAGGCTCAGCGTCATGTCGCCGGCCGCCTCATGCATCCAGCGCAGTGCCGTTGTGTAGGACTCGCGCCCGTGGGCCATGCAGACCGTGCCATCACCTTGGTCGAAGCCGATCTCGTACCACCCAAGGAAGTCGATTCGCAGCATGGCCGCGCCCATGTCCCTGAAGTACGCCACGTAGCCCTTGACGTACTCCTCCGCCCCGTCCCTCGTCGCGTCAACCCAGTACAACTGGTGGGTGCCGTCGAAGGGATCGTCGGGATTGATGATGTCGGCCACCTTGACGTCGGGCCGACCAGCCACAGTCACCGCCGGATTGTCGATGGCTGAGCGGGTCACCCACAGGGGGTTGTAGTAAACGCCGAGCTGCATCCCATTGGATTCCAGGTGTTTGGCCCACCAGGCCCACCCGTGCGTCCAGGAGTCATCGTGCTTAACGATGTATCCGTGATCAGTGACTTCCTGGGTGGAGTCGATCCACCCGTCGGTGCACACCATGGAGTAGCCGTAGCGCTTGAAATTGGCGTCGACCCACACCACGTTGGCGGTCCACTGGTCTTCAGGCATAATCCGATTGAATTCGAATTCGTAGCCGTAAGTGGTCCAATACAGCGGACCCACGCGCTTCGGTCGCGAACTCACTACCGGGGCGCCAGAAGAGTCGGCTTGGACCAGAGAGGCGCCAGCCTGCCCTGGCAGCAGAGTGGCCACGGCCAGCGTTGTGGCCGTGGTGCCGCCGCTTTTCAGGAACTCTCTACGAGAAACCATCTTGCTCCACCCCGCAGTTGGCAACAGTCGCGCCGACAGAGCGACGCAGTTCTGGTTGCCGAGTGTAGAGAGGAGGGATCTCGGGCGCAGTAGTAACGCTAAAAGCTCTCAGCCATGGCGGGGCGTACGTCCACCGGCAGACCAATGGTGCAAATGGCCGATAGAGCGCCGACTCCTTTGGTGCCGGCCAAGGCCGGCACCAAAGGAGTGACTATGAACCAGTGGCCGCGATGATGGGTCCGTTGAGATGCAGGGACGTCGTACCACCGTCGTTCGGCGCATCCCCGTAGGTGTAGACGGCGCCATTGGCTGCCGCGACCCAGTAGCCGCCACCGTCAGATGTGGCGAATATGGCGCTGGCTGGGTTGGAACCGCCGACCTGCCCAGTTGGCCCTCCGAGATTCTGGGCATCGCCAAAGCCGGTCACCGTCCCGTTGGCGAAGAGAATCCAGTAGCCCCCACCGTCTGGCGTGCGGACGGCCGAGGTCACCACTGAACCCTGACTCCCGGGCGAGCCGTAGCTGGCGGCATCACCGAAGCCGTAGACCTGCCCAGTCACCGTCACGACCCAGTAGCCGTTACCTGTGGCATCGGGCATCACGGCAACTGCAGCGCCCGAGCATCCTCCGATGCTGGGGCATGAGCCGGCGAAGTGAGCATCACCGAAAGCAAAGACACCGCCATCGGCTCCGACCATGAAGTACCCACCGTCGTCGGCCGAAGGCACCATGGCAACGATTGGGCTGGCAAGTCGCTTCGGACTCGACGATCCGGCGGGGCCGTAGCCGAGACCGGGCAATGATCCGTGGAAGGTCGTATCACCGAAAGCAAAGACACCGCCATCAGAACCCACCAGCCAGTAACCGCCACGATCGGGAGTGGGCGTGATGCCCACTACGGGACGCTGCAGGTGGAGGTTCGCCGCTGACCCCTCGAACTGCGCCGACCCGAAACTGAAGATGCCGCCATCAGAACCCACCAGCCAATACCCGTGATTCGTCGTTGGCGGCGTCGTGGTCGTGGTTGTGGTCGTCGTAGTGGTGGTGGTGGTCGGTGGGGGGGGAGTGGTGCCGGCCACAGGGACCACCGTAACGATCGACGAAGGTTCCGATTGACCCGAACCGTCCACGGCCGTCACGTCGCAGTAGTAAGTCGAGCCATCGGTGAGGCCAGTGATTGTGCCGGACGTGGCGGCCCCACTGTTCACCGACACATTCGGCGCTGATGTCTTGTTGGGCGGGTTAGTGGTCGAGCAGAACAGATCGTAAGCGGTCGTGGGCGTGCTGCCCACTTGTGCGGGAGCGGCCCAAGTCAAATTAGCGACGCCGTCGCCGGGTGTGGCTGCGACAGTCTGCGGTGGACTCGGCACGAGGATGTTGATATCAAGCACCGTTCCGTTCGTACCGTTGTCGCCGACTGCCACGCACGAGGTGGACGTCCAACACGCCACACCCCAAAGCACTTTGGCGGCTGTCGGATCGACTGACGTGTCATTGCCTCCGGGTCCAGTGATCGAGCTGGTCGCTACCACGCCAGAGTTAGGCCCATTGCTGCCGACATCCGGACAGGTCAGAGCATTCGGACAGGTGATGGCGTAGAGAGCAGTAATCCCAGAGAGCGCCACATTGAAGGACGTATCTCCGTTCGATGCTGCGACACTGGCCGACTCGCCGTCGCCATTGGTATCACCCACGGCGACACACTCCGTGGAGCTGTAGCAAGAGACAGCGTTAAAGGCCGTCAGACCGGTGTCAGTCTCGGTGGTACCTAGATCGACGGTAGCGAGATTGAAGGGAACCACAGCACCGCCGCTGGCATTGCTGCCGACCGCTAGGCAGAGCGCATTGCCCGTGCACGTAATACCCAAGACGATCGACATGTTCGATGGCGAGGTGATGACTGGACCCGTGCCGTTCGACGAGATGAGGAATAAGGCAACGTTGGCCCCGTTCGATCCGCCGATCAGACAGAGAGAGGTACCTGATGGACACGCGATGGCATAGAAGGCGGTTGAGCTCGTCACCAAAAGCGGGCTGGCGGCCTCGGCTCCAGTGACTCGATTGATTTGTACGACCGCTCCCTTGGGCCCGGTAGTCCCGACGGCCAAGCAGTTGCCCGAACTTGGACATGCGATGCCATAGAGATGAGACACCCCGGAAATGTTCTGCGCAGTGCCGGCGAGACCGGAATTGATGGGCATGATCACGCCGCCGGCGGAGCCAGTACCGGCAGCCAGGCAGAGGCCACCGCCCTCGCAAGTGACGGCGTTCAGCGAGGCAGTGGAACTGAGCTGCTGGGTGATACCCGTCCCGGTGTCAGATGAAGCAGGGTGCGATCCGAGAGAGATGGTCAGTCCAAGACACAGGATGGCCGCCAGCGCACAAGCAATGACGAGGTACCGAGTACGGAGGGATCCTTCTCCGCTGCCCCTCAACGTCACTGCCGAATGTGTGGTCGAAAGTTCCATGACCCCCCGCTCCTTTAGCTACCGACGCGTGGTGATGTCGGTTGTGATGTCGGCTGCCGAAGGTCGGCGTCCGTGATTCTTGAGACAACCCTGGTCAAGTACTGCGAACCGAACCTACTCCTTCACCACCAACCGGGCTCGGTGCACGCTCTGGGTGTGATCGATCGTTCAGCTTTCGCAGTCCACTCAGAGTGCCGTTGCTGTGTTACCCCCACATTGCATTCGGGTTACACGTTTGTGGGGCATGCCGTGAGCAACGTGGAATCCCTCGGCACTTGTCGATGGGGGGCGCACCTCAGTCGTCGAATCAAGTCGTCTACCGGGAAATGAGTCCGGATGAATGACATTTTCCGGAGACAACAGTTGTTCCGTAGCGGTGCGTCCGGTCAGCGATGGCATCCGGTATGGATCTATGGTCGCGATGGATCTGCCGAAAAGGAAAATGCCATGAACCTCACGTCCAAGCTGCTCAGAGGCAGCGCCTTCGTCATTTTGGCCGGGACATCCCTCGCCTTTTTCGGTGCCGGAGCACTGACCATCACGGCGGCGGCCAGGCCGTTTGCCCACAGTGGGGGCGGCCAGAACATCCCTGCCCCGACTCCACCCGGGGTCTACCCGCCCGCCGTGGCCGGAACAGTCAAGAACTACTCCCTCAACTGGTCGGGTTTCGCCCAGACGGGGCCACAGAATTCCTTTAAGGCCGTGGAGGACACCTGGACTGTGCCCACTGTCAACACAACGGCTACCGGAAATCAGTACTCCGCTGACTGGGTCGGAATCGGCGGCTTTAGCGACAGCTCTCTGGTGCAGGACGGGACCGAGGCCGACAATGTCAATGGGACGGCCCGGTACGACGCCTGGACGGAAATCCTGCCTGCCAACGAGGTCGTTCTCAAGGGTCTCGCCATCAGCCCTGGAGACATGATCAAGGCGACCGTGGTCGAGACGTCGACCAACAGATGGTCCATGACGGTTGACGACCTCACGACGGGACAGAGTGGCAACCGCACAGTGAGCTACGACTCGAGTGGTGCAAGCGCAGAAGCAGTGCACGAGCGCCCCGAAGTCGGTCAGGGCCTGTCCACCCTGGCCCAGACCAACAACATCACGTTCACCCCAGGCGAGTCCAGCATCGCCCCGGTTGGGACACCGGCCTATGAGCCGGTGCTGAAGGCCATTGCTGGCGGCAAGCTCTACCAGATGTTCATGGAGAATCGCGCCGACAAGATCATCGCATCACCGTCGGTTGCGACCCCCAACAGGGACGGCTTCGCCGTAGCTGACGGGAGCACGTCTCCGCCAGCGCCGTAGCGGCCAGACCGGGGGACCTAGAGAGTCACGCCGCAACGTTTGGGGCTAACTTCCGGCGGGACTATTTCCGGTCTGCGCGATGTACTTGGCGCGGCGAATCCACAGAATGCTGTGGTAGACGACGTGTCCGTCTTCGAAGTTGAGCTGCCCGCGGCGGATGAAGTTGGAGAAACCGCCCGGGTTGGGGCTGCCGAGCTTCACCAGGCCGTCGTGGCGCGGGTAGGCGGCCAGCTGCTTGCCCGGAATGTGGAAGGGCAAATCCCGGTACACGTACACGTTCTGATCGGTGACCAGCACGATGCGATGGAAGTAGAACGTCAGCAGACTGATGGCCAGCCCGATCACGGAACCGATCGATGGTACGTACTGCACGACGTCCTCTACCAGGCCGATGAGTAGGGAAGTCAGCAGGTTGTTGTACGCGAAACACACGGCCACGCCCTGCTCGTTGATTTTGGCGCGCCTGGCCACCCGCCGAGCCATGCGCTGGTTGTATTTCCGCACCGGCGGTCCGGCGTACGAGGGATCGCTCATAGTGGCAAACTAGATCACGGTCGTTGGGGCCAGTGGCCTTTTCCATGAACTGCATCCTGCGCGGGACGGGTTTGGTGGGGCTAGAAAGAATCGAACTTTCGACCTCAGCATTATCAGTGCTGCGCTCTAACCGACTGAGCTATAGCCCCAGAGGGAGATTGAGGCTACACCACGCCCCGACCAGCCTCAGCTCGGAAGGTTGGCGTCCTCGGGCCAGAGCCGGACAGCCAGGGACTGGCTGGCCGTGGCCAGGAGATCCCCATCCTGGGACCACAGAAAGGCGATGCCCTGGGCGTATCCACCCACCAGTGCGTGCATCCGGATGTCGCACAGCACCCATTCGGTGTCTTTCAGCCGGACCACCCGAAGCGTGTTGTCGAGGCTCCGGCCCATAGCCCGCCGCCCCAGCGGATGGGACACTGCACCCGACACGTAGTCACCGAAGATGGCCAAGGTGGCCGCTGATGGCGAGAGGTGACCAGGCACCCGGGCCCACAGCGCTGTGTCAGGACTTCCAGGCTCGCCGTGCATCTCGTCGAACGTCCGTCCTTTGGCCGTTCGAACTTCGACCTTGTCCATAATGGTGTTGCGAAACATGTCGGGAATGAATCGCGGTGGACAGGCCTCGGGATCGGGCACATCGGGAGGTTTTTCCCAGACTCCGCCGAGTTCCATCTCGTCCTGTCCGAGTGCTGCATTGACGGTCAGGATCTCCTTGTCGTCCACCCGACCCACAGCTCGACCTTGGGTCACGTGACCGCCGACCACAGCCAGCGTCACTTCCCACTCCATTAGGGAGTGAGTGGGCGCGTAGGACAGGTATTGCGCCGTGGCCCACACCGTGGGCCGCCCTGAGGCACCCTCGAGCGCAACCAGAGCCGCCCCGAGGCCGCACCCTCCGAACAGGAAATTTCCTGGGGTCGTCAGTTGAGGCTCGACCCGCATTTGCCAATGGAGGTCGTCGCCGACCGTTTCCATGCCGAGAAAGCGTTGGGCATCCATCGGGGCGCACCCTAGCGGCGAGAGCTATCCGTTCGACAAAGTGGAGGCAATCAGTTGGGCTAATGCTTCGGCTCCTGGCCCGTCTATTGCCAAATGGGTTCCATCGGACCCGAACCACTGTGGGTTCTGATCGGCCAGCGTGGCCCAGTCGGCAATGACGACATTCTTATAGCGAGCTGCGCCGCTGGCCAGTACGGCGTTGTTGGGATTTTGCCAATCCCGGTCGACATGAATGTTAACGAACACCACACGGGATGCTCCTTGCAAAATGCTCATCATGTTGTCGAAGTCGGTGCTCGTGATGGGTCCGTTGGTGCTCAGCGCCACGACGACCTCAGCTCCGAGTTGCCCTTGGACTTTCAGTTGCTGGAGTATCCCCTCGCCGGTGTCCCATTGCCGGCTCACAGCGGCGAGAACACTCACTCCTGGTATGTCGGTTTGTAGAGGATCCTGATAGTCCAACATCACCGAATCCCCGATGGCGGTCACATGGCCAGCCTCAAATCCCGAAGCCGGAACCGGGAGCGTGCTCGTGGTGGTGGTCGGGATAGCGGTGGTGGTGGGCATACCGGTGGTAGTGGTGTGATGCGGGAGGTGATTAGATCCCATCGGATGCTTCGGTGCAGGTCCGCCAGTCAGCAGGAATGCCGATACCGCGGCTATGACGACCACCACGGCCAGCCCGAGGAGCCATGGCGCCCTCATTTGCCGCTTGACCGCATGCCGAGCCATGCCGTGCATTGTGGCCTGTCCCGCATGGGTTCCGCGCCGCTGATTGGAGACTGGAGCCCGGTCTGGAGCGGATGCCGATTCCCTCTAGCATGGGAATCCCGCATCACGGGGGTGTAGCTCAGCTGGAAGAGCGGCGGCTTTGCATGCCGTAGGTCGAGGGTTCGAGTCCCTTCACCTCCACACGATACGAACTTGGGTCTTTCACGCCCAGGCCAGCGATGGCCTGGGCCGCTGATTCCGTCCTGCGCCGGCGACTTGATCAAGAGACGTTCGAGCAACGGGCCCAAGCGCGGGACATAGAACATCCTTCGCTGCACACCTAGAGTCTTCAGCGTCATGTCCGCGCCGTCACAGCATCTGGCTCGATTCGGACTGATGTAGTCGTGCTCTCTTCGCTTCGGGTGGTGCTCCGTTTGCTCGCAGTCGTCCTCGTCGGCGGAGCGGTCTATTTGGTCGTATTACAACCCAAGGCCAACGTGGCCAGCCTTGACTTGGGCAAGACGGTGACGGTGTCTGTGCAGTGTTCGAGTGTGATGGATCAGTGGCGGCATCACGCGCAACCGGCGGCACTTGAGCTCGACGGCATTCACCTGACCAATCTCGAGGCAGCGGATAGCGATTGTGCATCGGCCAGCCGAACCATCAAGCGTGTTGGGGTGGCTCTCGTCGTCGGTGCCGGAGTCGCCCTTGTCGTTTCGTTCGTTTTCCGCCGCCGCCGGTGATCCCGGTCATCTCCATCAAGTCATTGATGGAGGAGGTCGAGCCCCCGGGGGACGTCGCAGCACAGCTGCATGCCGCGTGCTGCACGCATGGGTTTTTCTACGTCAGCGATCACGGTGTGGATCCAGCGTTAATCGCCGACATCGACCGGTTGGCTCGCCAGTTCTTTGCTCTGCCCGAATCGGAAAAAGAGGTCGTTGGCATGGCACGAGCCGGGCCGGCCTGGCGGGGATGGTTTCCCCTTCGAGGCGAGCTCACGGCGGGTGTGCCAGATGAAAAGGAAGGTATCTACTTCGGCCTTGAGTTGAGCAGCGAGGACGAGCGAGTGCAGCGTCGTATTCCGATGCACGGTGCCAACCTCTTTCCCGACCGCCCGGCTGGCCTGCGGCCCGCAGTGCTGAACTACATGGCGCAACTGACATCGGTGGGCCAGGCCATCCTGCGTGGTCTGGCCGCCGGGCTTGGCCTCCCAGCGGATTGGTTCGTCCAACACCTCACGATTGACCCACTGGTGCTGTTTCGGATCTTTCGGTACCCCCCGCTGCCGTCGTCGCACACGTGGAGCGTGGGTGAGCACACCGATTACGGCCTCTTGACAATTTTGGGCCAGGACGGCAATAACGGTCTCCAGGTGCGCACCCCAGATGGCTGGGTGGACGCACCGCCGATCGGCGGAACTTTTGTCTGCAATCTCGGTGACATGCTGGAGCGACTCACTGGTGGCCTCTATCGGTCGACTCCACATCGCGTCCGCAACGCCACCGAGCACGACCGCCTGTCATTCCCGTTTTTCCTGGACCCGTCCTGGAATGCGACAGTCCAGCGCCTTCCTATTGTCGACCGGCCGAGCGATGGCGACGGCGGTTCCCGCTGGGATCAGGTCAGCGTGCACGGCTTTACCGGCACCTACGGCGATTACATCCGATTGAAGGTGGGTCGGGTGTTTCCGGCACTGGCCGAAGAGGGCTGATCAAAGGGGCTTGATTCACCTACGCTGCCGACTCATGACGAGCGCAGATCAATCGACAGCCTCCAGGCCCGCCACTGGCCTCCTGACCGGAAAGGTGTGCATTGTCTCGGGCGTCGGGCCGGGTCTGGGTCGACAGGCCGCCCGCGCCTTGGCAGCGCATGGTGCCGGTCTCGTGCTTGGGGCCCGTAAGCAGTCATCGCTCGATGACGTCTTGGCCGAAGTAAAGGAGCTAGGGGCTCGCGCCATCGCCGTGCCCACCGACATCACCGATCCCGAGGCTTGCGCCGGCATTATGGCGGCAGCAGTGAAGGAGTTCGGTGGCGTCGACGTGCTGGTGAACAATGCGTTCAGGTTCGACGCATTTCAGTCTTTTGAGCAGGTCGATCTGACCCTTTGGCGAAAGATCATGGACACCAACCTCTTCGGCTCGTTGCAGATGACTCGAGCCGCGCTGCCGATCATGCGCGAGCGTGGTGGTGGATCGGTGATCATGGTGGCATCGATGGTGGCTCGACAACCCCAACCGGTGCAGGGCGGCTATGCCATCTCCAAGGGAGCTTTGCTGACCGCGACGCGTGTGCTGGCCTATGAACTCGGCCCATCCGGCGTGCGGGTCAACGCCGTGGTCCCCGGCTGGATGGCCGGACCCTCGGTCGACATGTACATCGATATGACATCAGAGGGTCGAGGGGTGTCCAAGCAAGAAGTGATTGACGAGCTCAACGCCCGCGTGCCGTTGGGCCGCATTCCCAGCGATGAGCAAGTGGCGGGATCCATCGTGTACCTCGCGTCAGAGCTTTCATCGGCCATGACCGGCCAAGCCATCGACACCAACGGTGGCGAAATCTTCACGTAAGTGCGAAGTCGATTGGGGATCAGTGAAGAGAGCCCACGCCACGTAGCCGGCTAACAGCAGTGTGCCGGCGACGAATAAGAAGATAAGGAAAAACGAACCGCCCGGCGGTGTCCAGCGCACGGGCGAACCGGGCGGAAGCCCGAGTCCGATCTGGTAGCGATGCAACACGGTGAGAAAAGCGGCGACTTGAGCGATCACCAGCAATGGAATCAACGTCATTGCGGCGGCTAGTGGTTGTGTTGGCGGTGTGTCGTTCCTGGCATGGGCTCCGCGCGTCTGGCGCGAGACGGCTGCCGAAGCAATCAGAGGCACTCCGACGAGGAGCGGCAGCCAGTAGCGACCCTGCCAATAGGAGCCCACTGCGTCAATGCGAGGAGACTCGAACACCACTGGGAGTAGGAATATGGCCACCAGCAATAGGGGCAAAGCACGCCGGCATCGTGGTGACGTACGCATGCCCCAGACCAGCAACCAGCCGCCTCCGATGGCCCACACCACAATGGTGCCCACCGGAGCTTGAGTGTCCAGCCACCCGAAGTTGCCGACGGCCTGCATCAATCGGGTGCCCGTTAATCGAATAGTGCGTTCGATCTCCCCCCACAACGAAAGCGGAATGTGTAGGTGCCCACCTAAAAGTGAAGGGGTACCGTCCATCGCGGAGAAGGCGATAGCAACCAGCACCACGACGCCTACCAAGGTGCACATCAGCCGCATGAAACGTTGTCGGAACAATTTCCGGATGCGGTCCTTGCCGGCCACCACGGCCACCACGACAATGAGAATGGCAAGGTACAAGGGACTGAGCGGTCGGCTGAGGGCAAACACTGCTGCCGCTAACGCCGTCCACATGGCCAAAGGAGGCGGAATTCGGTCCTGTTCAATGAGGCACAGCGCTCCGCACCAGGTGGCGAATCCCGCCGCCGTCTCCATGCCGCTGTTGTTCACCATGGAACCGAAATAGAGGACCATGGGAGACAGGGCGACCAGTGCGCCGACCAACAAAAGGCGCCTGGGGTGGTACCTGATCAGCAGCAGAAGGCCAAGTAGCAGCAACGCGCCATTGACGGCCACGGCCATCAAGCGCATGGCGTAGAAAGTGCCACGACCGTGGAGTACGAGTGTCGGTAAGCCCGTCAGTACGAAAAAGAGCGGAGGATAGTTCGAGAACTGAGTTTTCTCCTTCACGTCCCGTGTACTGGTCGGGAGTGACGGGGCGCAGTTGGCGGCGACGCGCCGCTTGAAGGCAAAGCAATCGGGTTGAGAGCTGGCGCCTCCAATGTCGGCCGGCACCCTGACGAGGGAGGTCTGGCCCGCATGCGTTTTGATCAGCGGCTCATCGAACTGACCTCGTACGACGGCCGCAGCGTTGATGGCCTGGTTCGGTTCGTCGGCTGCGGACATGAGAGGTGCGACGAACACCCAACTGATCATCACTAGGCCGAGACCGAGGACGAGCCAGGCGACGATAATCAGCCGCGGCAGCCTTTGGACGCGGGTCGTCGAGGAGTGCCCCACCAGCGGAACTGAAGTGAGCAAGGCGGCATTCTCCGTGTTCGGCACAACGAATGCGCATCTTCGCACGTCGGATCACAACGGTTAAATCGGCACGAGTTGCGTTGCTTGCGATCGACCGGTGTCTCGCCGGCGAACATCCGAGAAGACGTAATTGGTACGGCGTGGAAGCCGCAGGAGCGCCTTGGGCACAAGCGGACAGCTTCAAGCTGACTTGAGGCTGGCCCCTTCGGAAAAGGCGTCCACTGGGAGCAGCGCGGGCTGTACATCCCCGGACGACACGTCCTCAAGGGAGCGCTGCGCCGGTTCGGGAAGCACTGACGTCACCAAAAGGCCGAGGATGGCCGAAATGCCGGCCACGACCAACAGACCTCGCAGTCCAATGTGATCCTGGAGTACAGGCACCAGAAACACTCCAGCGAAAGCGCCCAATTTGCCGATGCTGGCCGCTAGGCCATGTCCTGTCGTGCGCACACTCACTGGAAAGACTTCTGACGGCAGCACGAATGTGGTGGTGTTCGGGCCGAATTCAATAAAGAAGTAGCTCAAGCCGAGGATGCCCAGGAATGGGCCGACGTGTTGGGTCAGAAAGGGTATGGCCCCAAGGACCAGGAAGGCCACGGCCATCACGGAGAATCCGATTAACTGCAATCGCTTGTGACCGATCCGATCCATTCGCATGACAGCCAGGGCATAACCCGGAACGGCGAAAAGGACGAACATGCCCAAGGACCAAGCCAGTTTTGTTTCGAGGGTGGCCGCCGGGTTCACGTCCTTCAAAATGGCGGGAAGCGACAGCGTGTTGCCGTAGTAGGCGTAATCGAAAAGGAACCATGAACCAGCGGTACCCAGCACCAGAAGCAGCATGCGGGGGTTGGTCAAAAACTCGCTGAGCCGCATGCGGTTCGAGGTGGCGGTACCCGAGTTGGAGCCGATGACGACGCCCTGCGAAAATTCAGATAGTTCCTGGGCGGCCCGATCAGTCTCGCCTTTGACCTGGGCCAGGTAACGAGGTGACTCCGGCATTTTGGAGCGCAGGTAGACCACGCCGGCGGCTGGCAGTGCGCCCAGTCCAAGAAGGAGTCGCCAGGTGAGATTGCCCGAGAGGCCAGATTCCAATAACACCAGGGCGACGAGGGGGCCGATAATCAGACCGAGTGCCTGCATAGAGAAGACCAGGCCAACCAGTCGACCCCGGTCCTTTCTGTTGGAATACTCGCTCATCAGGACGGCTGATACCGGGTAGTCGCCGCCGATGCCCAGTCCGAGCACAAAGCGGGCCGCCACGAGCCACAGGAATCCCGGAGCGAAGGCCGAGGCGAGGGCACCGAAGATCATGATGACGGCCACAGTCACGTAGACCTTCTTGCGACCGATCACGTCGGCAATGCGACCAAAGGTGAAGGCACCGACGAAGGCACCAAGAATGGCCGCCCCGGTCACCCAACTGGTCTGGAGGGTGCTCAGGTGCCACTGGACCGCCACCAGGGCCGCCGCCGTGGCGATCACGAAGAGGTCGTACGCGTCGGTGAAGAATCCGACACCGGAAATGATCACCGTGCGGCGGTGGAACTTGCTGGTGGGTGCCTCGTTGAGGAGATCGGTCAGGCTCGCTCCGCCTTGACCTGCACTTATAGACAAACTGACCGACGACGGTTGCATGGGTGGTGGCGACTCCAAGGCTCGAATGGCAGTACCGCCACTCTTCCTGGGCCGAGTAATCGCAAGGTCATCCGAAAGTGAACGTGACGCGAACAAACCGCGAATTCTTGGTGTCCTGGGCCGTTATCGTACGGAGGCGATGACCGACGCAGACGAGGGAATTCTGCAGATCGACACCCGGATGCACCAGCTCTTTGCCCTGGTCTCAGAGGCGCTGGCCCGGTCCACTGAGGCTCTACTCAGTGGCGATGTGGCCGCCGGGCTGGCCGTGGTCGACGGCGATCAATCGGTGGATGAGCTCACGGCCGATGTCGAACTCTTGGTCTGGAGCCAGATTGAAAAACACAGCCCTGCGGGTGCCGGCCTTCGACACTTGGTAGGGATATTGCTCATCCTTCCGGAGCTTGAGCGCTCGGGAGACTTGGCCGAACACATTGCCCAACGAGCGGTGACCAGCCTTGGATCTGAAATGAGCCCGCTCAGTCGCGGCATCGTGCAACGCATGGCTGAAGTGGCGTTGGAGATGTGGCGGGGTGCTGCTGACGCCTACGGCGATCGGTCTGCCAGCGCTGACGACTTGGCTGAGGCAGACGATGAGATCGACATTCTGCACGAGCGGCTTACGAAGGAGATCGCATCAGAAACGATGCCGACTGCCATCGGGGCACAGGTCACGCTGCTCGCTCGTTTCTATGAGCGTCTCGGTGATCACGCGGTCAACCTGGCGCGACGAATCGAAATGCTGCAAGAAACGCCGTAAGTCGTTCGGCGCCTTTTCGGGAGAGCGTTCGCGCCAACTGCATTTGAAGGAATCTCACCGCCCAGGTCCGCAATTTCCTGAACCGGGTCTTCGTGGTCGGGCTGCCCGGATTTGAACCGGGGACCTCTGCGTCCCGAACGCAGCGCGCTAACCAAGCTGCGCTACAGCCCGTCCGCTTCACGAGTGAAGCAGGCCTGCCACCTTACTCCGGTGCGTCGGCCTTCTCGCTGGGCAGGGTGTCGCCCGAGGGGTGACCGAGTTGGGTGGCCACCACCTGGGCTACCCGACGCTTATCCATCTCGACCACCCGTAGGTCCCAGTCCCCGACTCGGATCTGCTCACCCTCGGCCGGAATGTGCCCGAAGCGCTCGAAGAGCAAGCCACCCAGCGTCACGTACTCGCCGTCGGGCACGTGCATTCCCAGGCGCTCGCGCAGCTCATCGACGTTGGTCTGGCCGTCCACCAGCCAGCGGGTGCCGTCCACTCGCACCATGGTTGGTTCTTCCTCGGCATCGAATTCATCCCTGAGGTCGCCCACCAATGGCTCGAGCAAATCCTTGACGGTCAGGATGCCAGCGACGCCTCCATATTCGTCCACCACAATGGCCACGGCGCGGCGGTGCTTGCGCATGTCGGCCAAGGCTTCCAACACGCCCAGCGTCTCTGGGAGCAGGTAGGGCTGGCGCACCTTGCGAGAGATTTCCAATGGGCTCGGATCGGTGGCATCGCGCAGAGCGGGCCCGTCTTGCCCGACCCGAAAAATGTCATTGACAAAGAGGATCCCGATGAGGTCGTCCAGGTCACCATGGACCACGGGGAAGCAGCTGTGCCCCGTTGTGCGTACGGCTCGAGCGATGTCATCGGCATGGACGGGAATGGTGAGGGCGGTGACGTCGACCCTGGGGGTCATCACCTCGCGGATGTCCATGTCGCGCAGGTCGCCCAAGGCGTCGAGGATGATCTGCTCCTGCTCGCTGGCGTCGTCGTCCAGCAGCGATGGACGGGCTCCGTTGTGCTGTTCGTCGTCCACGGCCCGGCGCCACGGGCGTCGGGAGCGTCGAGGTTGGGTTGGCGTCTCGCCGGGCGACACGATGGGCCTATTCAGCCCTGGGGTCGGCCCGCCTGGAGCTGAGCTCCAGCGCCCACCAGCACGGGCACGGGTGCGTAGGAATCGTCGTGGTAAATGCCGTCGTCCAGGAGGCTCTTGGTGGCGCGGCGAAGGCGCAGTGGATCGAGGGGCTTGACCAGCCACCCTTCGGCACCCGAACGGCGGGCCAAGAACACGTCGGGACGGCGGTCCAGCAGCATGAGGACGGGCGTGTGATCGACGGCGTCGTAAGACTCCTGCAAGCGGAGCTCCAGGCACACCGCCATGCCGCCCATGTTTCCCATCTGCATGTCGACGATCACCAGATCCGGCGAATGCTCAATCACGAAGTTGATGACTTCGGGACCAGTCTTGACCGACCGGATCTCAATGTTCGGGCCGCTGATGACGGCTTCAATCTCTTGGCGCAGTGTGGGCGCATCGCTGGCCACCAGGATCGTCTGCACGGCGCCGAGACTACCGGAGACCTCACCGGGTGCGGTAGCTGGCACTGCTACGAGAACAGCGCATCGGCCGTGCGTTGCAACCCGCCGAGGTCGTGCACGTCGTGGCCGAAAAGGGGGATCCGACCTAAAGGAGCGGGGGCCACCTGCGCCGCCAGGCCGGCATAGGCCGCTTCTTCCAGGTCGGCCACCGCGTTCAGGGTGGCCAGGTTCTCTTCCAGCGGGGCGAGGGCACCGCCAGCCGGCGCTGGGTCGACGGCTCCGAATCGGGGCTGGATCCGGTTCACCACCAGGGCGGCTGGGATCACCTCGCGCTCGGCCAGTTTCTCGGCAAAGTACGTGGCCTCGATGATGGCATCGGGTCTGGCCGAGGTCACCAGTACAAACGCAGTGGACGGGTCCGACAGGAGCTGACGCACCGCGCCGGCCCGGGTGCGGAAACCCTCCTCCATTCCTTCGAAGGCCTGGAAGAAACCGACGGCGTCCTGGACGATCTCGGCCCCCGCCACCTTTGAGATGGTCCGGAGCAACGCCTGGGTGGCCACGCTCACAGCCTTGAGTGACATGCGGGTAGGGAGGAGCAAGGCGCGGAAGAGTCGATTCTCCAAAAAGCGAGTCAGTCTGCGGGGAGCGTCGAGGAGGTCAAGCGCGTTACGGGTTGGTGGTGTGTCGACCACCACGATGTCGAAGTCGCCGGAGTCCACCAGCTCGTAAAGCTTCTCCATCGCCATGTACTCCTGGGTGCCCGAGAGGGCGCCGGCCAGGTTTTGGTAGAGGCGATTGGCCAGGATCCCTTCGGCCTGCTCGGGCGTGCGCGCGTAGCGGTGGACCAGGTCGTCGAAGGTGCCCTTGGTATCGAGCATGAGGGCAAAGAGGTGACCACTCCAGTCGCCCGTGACCTCAGTGGGTGTGTTGGCCAGGGACTGCACGCCCAATGAATCGGCCAGCCGGCGAGCTGGGTCGACCGTGACGACGCAGGCGCGCCGCCCAGCCCGAGCGGCCGCCAAGGCAAACGTGGCTGACACCGTGGTCTTTCCCACCCCCCCCGAACCGCAACACACCACGACTTTGGCGTCCGTCACCATGGTGGAGAGCTCGCTCATTGGTCGGCCACTTCCGGTTCGAGGGTGGCGATGGCTTCGACCAAGGCCTTCGCCAACGACTCGGTCTCCTTCGATCCGAGTGTTGCCGCTCCAAGCCGCGGCACCAAGAGCTGAGGCAGGGGCAGGTCCTGGGCCAGCCGCTCGACCTGGGCGGCTGAAATGCCGTAGCGCTCCAAGCGAAAGCGCCTGGCTTCCTCCAGTGCCTGGAGGTGCGCCGGATCGACTGTCGCAGATCCCTCGGCGGCTCGTTCCTCAGCTGAATGTTCCAGACCGTCGGGCAGGCGATCACAGGAATTGACGATCACGGGGCCGAGTTGCACGCCAGCCGTATCCTCCAACGTAAAGGCCGATTCGATGGTCTCGCTCACCGGCATGTCCTCGGGCAGGGTGACCAGAATGACCCGGCAACGTGCTGGGTCAGAAAGCAGATCGACGACCTCCTGGGCCTGGCTGCGTAAGGGGCCGCCACGAGCGGCATTGACGAGGCCGCTGGCCGAAGTCAAGAACGTGATGGCATGCCCGGTGGCCGGTGCGTCCACCACGATGAGATCGGCCACCTGGTCTCGCTCGAGCTGCTTGATCTTGCCCAGAACCAGCACGTCCCGGATGCCCGGGATAGCAGTTGACACCACGTCCACGACGCCCGAACTCACCAGCCGCTTGGACACCCGCTTGAGTCCGTGATCGATGAGATATTCGACCAGGGCGTCGTCGGGGGTGATGCGTCTGGCCCTGATAGTGCCTTGCCCGCGTGCCTCGTCGGCACCGAGCAGCTCTGTCTCCTCGTAACCCAGATCCTCAGCCAGATCGAAGGCGCCGGTGATGCCCGACTTCCCCTCAAGCTCGACAATGAGCACCGACATGCCGCTCGAACTCGCCATGCGAGCGATGGTGGCCGACATCGTCGTTTTGCCCACGCCACCCTTGCCGGCCACGACGAGGACATGGCTCTGTGCGCAGAAGGTCCCCACGTCCATGTCAGGGCGAGCGTAGTGGGACCCTCGGGCACCGGACGCGAATATCCTGGTCACGGCCCTTGAACCCTTCAGCCCTCTGGGGATAGGTTGGCCGTGCAGGGGGATGTTACGTACCCGTTCGGGGGGTCAAATGCGCCAGGGATTAGATATGTGGCAAGTGAAGGCAGCTTGCCGAGGACCACAATCAGCGGCTTTCTTTCCGCCATCTCATGCTGAGCGGAAGGAGGAGAAGGCCGCTCGAGAGGTGAGAGCCAAGTCCATTTGCAGCCAATGCAATGTCCGGGGTGATTGCCTCGACTACGCCATCCGGATCCGTGAACCCCATGGGATATGGGGTGGCATGAACGAGGTGGAGCGCAAAGTCATGATGGACCGGCGGGCCAGCTAAACCTTGGGGCAGCGGCGCAACTAGCGCGGCCTCGAAATGCCCATCTTGTCGTCAGCAGCCAGCACACTGCGGGCATGGCAGGTGGCCGCCGGCCGTTGACCGGTCACGGTGCAGACAGCCGCTGTGATCTCGTTGGCTGAAGCCAACACGGCCTGAGCCACTGGGCTGCCGGGGATGCTCAGGTCAGCCGCGATCTGACTCTGAGACAGTCCTTCAATGGCCGACGGCGTGAAACTGGCGCCCACCAACGTGTAGTGGTTGGCGATGTCGAGCAGAGGGAAGGTGGCGTCCGACGTGTCATAGACCGCGACCGACGCTGCCTGACGTGCCGTGGGCTTCTTCAGCGATGTGTACCGGATACCGGTCGGATTCATGGTGCTGTAGCGCTCCACGGCCTGGAGATCGACCCAGACGCTGGAGTAATTGACATGAGAGAACGTAAAGGTGGCGATACCCGAGTAGGCGTCTGAACCGCTGGACTGTATGAGCCCCAGTTGCGAAAAGGTGCCGAAGCGTGACAGGGCGATCACCAACGGCCATCGCTCGGCTGCCGCATAAGGCGCGAACTCTGCGCCGTAGAAGAAGATCACCGGTATCAACGACACCCGCCGCGTCGAGGCCATCCACAGTGAGGGATTGTTGGTGGCCAAGGGTGCTGTGATGGTGCCCGAGTTGGAAGAGACGCCCACGGTGTTCGCTACCGAGGCCGGCACCTGGGCCAGCGCTTGCACCAAGCTCGTCGGAGCCGGGTCGAAGACTTCTGCCGTCGTGGGCTGGTTTGAAATGGTGTCGTGACGGATGAATACCAGCGCGGCCAGCAGGATGATGGCCACGATGATCAAGCCCAGCGCCACATAGCGCCGGGGGATCATGCGCACAACGGGCTCCGTCGCCGACTCGGGGGCACTCAGGCTCATGGGGTTGCTCAGGTTAGACCAGGGGTCAGATCTCTCTATGGGCGCCGGGCCCGCTGCCACTAGCCTCGCCATCGTGCCTCCCGCAGACGAAGTGGCTATCAGGCCGGCGGCCACTGTGATGTTGGTGCGCGACGCGCTGGAGCCTGCTGACGACCATGCGCTCGAGGTCCTGATGGTCCGACGCAATCTGAATTCGGATTTCGTGGGTGGCGCGTACGTGTTTCCAGGCGGCTCAGTCGACCCGGCTGACGGGGGCGCCGAGGCCGAAGCGGCCTGCTACGGCCGCAGCGACGCCGAGGCCAGTGCGCTGCTGGGCATTGCCAGTGGGGGTTTGGCATATTGGGTCGCCGTGTTGCGCGAGACCTTCGAAGAGGCAGGATTGCTCTTGGCCCAGCGACCCGATGGCCCGGCACTGCTGGCCGGGGACCCCGAAGAAGAGGCACGCTTCATTACCGAACGCGCCGCCGTGAATGCTGGCACCCGACGGTTCCTCGATCTGTGCCGGGAAGAGTCGTTGCGCCTGATGGTCGGCGACGTGCACTACTTCGCTCACTGGATCACTCCCAAGGGCGCACCGCGGCGGTTCGACACCCGTTTCTTCGTGGCGGCAGCACCACCCGGTCAACGCGCTGCCCACGATGCGGGAGAGACCATCGCCGAGGTGTGGATCACTCCTCAGGATGCTCTGGCCGGCCACCGCGACGGGCAGTTCGAAATCATCTTCCCGACCATCCGCAACCTGCAGGCCATCAGCCGCTTCTCCACCAGCGCCGAGCTCCTCGCCGCGGCGGCCGAGGCCTCGCGGTCGGTGCCGACCATTGAGCCACGGGTGGTGGCAGACGGCAATGGCGTCCGCATCGTGCTCCCAGGGGACGAGGGGTATGACGCCGCTCCCGTGCCATCGGGTGACAATGCGCCGGGCGACTTCAACGATGCCGTGCGGGCCATCTCAATGGCCGGCAACAAAGAAGACCCATGATCCCGGGTGTGCCGGATTTCGGGATCGGTCCGGTCCCCATCCCGGGCACGCCTGAGGAGCTTGCTCCAGACTTCTTGCGCCTGACCGCGCCCAACCCGGGCCTGATGACGGGGCCTGGCACCAACACCTATGTGCTCGGGCACGGGGAACTGGCGGTGGTCGATCCCGGTCCCGATGACCCCGCTCATCGCGCCATTCTTCGGGCCACCGCCGCGGAGCGGGGCTCCATCGCTCACATTTTGGTGACGCATACGCACATCGACCACGCTCCGGGGGCGGCGGCGCTGGCGGCCGAGACGGGGGCCGAGGTGATCGGCTTCGCTCCGTCCGAGGGGTTCGCGCCCGATCGACGTGTGGGTGAAGGCTGGCACCTCTCCCTCTCTGGTGGAGTCGGTCTGACACTGGTGGCGGTACACACGCCCGGACACGCCTCTGACCACCTGTGCTGGCTGGTGGCTGAGCAGCACACGCTCCTTACCGGAGATCACGTCATGCACGGATCAACGGTGGTGATCCGTCCTCCCGATGGCAACCTCCGCCAGTACTTGTCCAGCCTGGACCGTCTCCGGCATTTCGATCCACCGCTGGAGCGCCTCGCTCCGGGGCACGGCCGGATGATGGAGCGGGTGCCCGATGCGGTCGACGCACTTATCGCTCATCGGCTGGCCCGTCACGCCGTGGTGACCGAGGCGTTGGCCACCACGAAGGAGGCCACGGTGGACGACCTTTTGGGGCGGGTCTATGACGACGTGACCGAGCAGCAGCTTCCGGTAGCCAAGTTCTCCCTGTGGGCCCACCTGCGTCACTTGGCCGAGCAAGGCCGGGCCGAACCGATCGCTCCAGAGGGCGATGAAGAAGGTGTCGATGGAGTCGTCGACACCATGGAGACGCGCTGGCGCTGGGTCGAGCTCTAGGCCGGGAGGGAGGCCGCTGCTTCGCCTTCGGCCACGGCGGCTTCGACCCGCTCAATGAGTCGAGCCGAGCACGATGCGGTCTCCAGCAGCGGGGCGACTTCCTCTGCCACCACGCGAGCCACTTCGGCGAAGAGGGTGGCTAACTCCCCATCTCCGCCAGCTACGGGAGTACCGGCATCGCCCGCAGGGGCCAGGTCGGGATGCAACGGGATAGACCCGACCAGCGGCACGCCGAGCGAATGGGCCAGACGTTCCCCGCCACCCGACCCGAATAGGGCGTAGGTGGTCCCGTGCTCGCAGGTGAAATCGCTCATGTTCTCGATCACACCGGCCACCCGTAAATAGCCCTTGCGCGCCATGTCGGCGGCGCGAGCCGCCACCTTCTGCGCAGCCAAGGGCGGGGTGGTCACCACCAGCATTTCCGTGCGGGGCAGGAGACGAGCCAGGCCCATCTGCACGTCGCCGGTTCCGGGCGGGAGATCGATGAGCAGGTAATCGAGATCGCCCCAGTGCGCGTCCTGGAGGAACTGCTGCACGGCTCGGTTCAGGACTAAGCCACGCCACATGATCGCCTGCTCCTCGCCGGCTAGGAACCCCATGGACAGGACTCGCACCAGGCCGGTGCCTACCTGCTTTTCCAGTGGGACCATCTTGCCGCCGCGGGCTTCGATGTCACCCTCCATGCCCAAGAGTCGGGGTACGGAAAAGCCCCAGATGTCGGCATCAAGGATGCCGATGGTCAGGCCACGTCGGGCCAGGGCCACGGCCAGGTTCACTGTGACCGATGACTTGCCCACGCCACCTTTGCCCGAGGCGATGGCCAGCACTCGGGTGGTGGAGGACACATTCGTCTCGGGGGCGTCTTCGCGCGCTTTCCAGCGAGCACGGGACATGACGGCGGCGCGTTCGGCCGCATCCATGGTGGCCACTCGCACCTCGACGTCTTCCACCCAGTCGATGGACAGCACCTGGCCCACGACGTCCTTCTCAATCTGGCCCCGCAGCGGGCAGGCCGCGATGGTCAGCGCCACATCGACCACCACCTTGCCGTCGGTGACCGCGACGGCGCGCACCATGCCGAGATCGACGATGGTGTCGCCCAACTCCGGATCGATCACGGCGCGCAGGCACTGGAGGACCTGCTCCTCGCGCCCAGTAGCGGATGCGGGAAGCGCTGCTGCCTTCCCTGTGGACATGGACTCATTCTACCTGCGTGGGCCCGATTTCCTCCCGTCCGGGCTCGACGTGCCCACGCGCGGTAGACCCCGGTAACATGTGGTGTTCCCACGGCGACGTGCCGAGGAATGGAAAGCGCTGCCAGGTGCGCAACGAGGAGGCTCCTATGACGACCATGACCACTTCGGTCAACATCGGGAAGAAGCCGTCTCCGGTCACGCTCACGGACGTGGCCGTGGCCAAGGTGGCCGAGCTTCTGGCCCAGGAAGAGGGCGATGCCCTGGCCCTGCGCGTGGCGGTCAAGCCGGGCGGGTGTTCGGGCTACAGCTACGAAATGTTCTTCGATTCAGAATTCATGGCCGACGACGTCGTGCGCGAGTTCGACACGGTCAAGGTCGTGGTTGATGCCGCCAGCGCCGAGTTGCTGACCGGCTCCACTTTGGACTTCAGCGATGGGCTGCAGGGCGCCGGGTTCCACATCGTGAACCCCAACGCCACCCGCACCTGCGGCTGCGGCTCCTCCTTCAGCTGAGCGAATCCCCCGCGGCGCAGGCCGTCAGCTTCACTCTCAACGGCGCACACGTCACTGTCGGCGATCAGAACACCTCCCTCCTCGACGCGCTCCGCGAACAGCTGCGCTGCCGCTCGGTCAAGGACGGGTGCAGTCCACAGGGACAGTGCGGTTGCTGCACGGTGTGGGTCGACGGCGCGGCACGCGTCTCCTGCGTCACCGCGGTGCGCCGGGTAGCTGGACGATCGGTCACCACCGTCGAAGGACTTGCCACCGACGTGCAACAGCGCTGGGCCGATGCCTTCGTCAACGAAGGGGCCAGCCAGTGCGGGTTTTGCACTCCGGGCATTGTGCTGCGGCTGTCCGCCTTGGCCGAGAGCAACCGCCCACTCAACCGGGTCGCGGTAGAGACGGCGCTGCTGGCCCACCTGTGCCGCTGCACCGGATGGCAGAGCATTGTTGATGCGGCGTGCGTGGCCTTGGGCCTGACGGAGTCGACTGCGACGGTCGAGAGGGATCCACTTTTGGCCTCCTGGCGGGCCCAGCTTGAGGGGCCGATGTTCCAGACCTCGGACGCCAGCGTTGTCCTTGGTGACGGCGGCTTTGCCGACGACAGTGCCCCCAATGCGCCAGTGCTGCTGGGTGCTGCGGAGGCGCCGCTGGAATCGATGGCGGCTGCCCGCCAGCAGTCCGGCAAGGTGCAGGGCCGCAACAGCACGGTCCCGCTGCATCATCCCGTGCCCTTGCCCGACGGCGAATGGGCCCTCACGCTGCAGACCACCTGGGTGGAGCCGGCCTATGTCGAGCCCGATGCCAGCTGGTGCGCGCCAGGGCAACCCCCGGCTTCACCGCTCGCCAACGGCGGCGCCTTCGGCGGCAAGCGTCGCAGTCCTGTGCCGGGCCAAGCGCGCGCGTTGGCCGACCAGACGGGCTCTCCGGTGCGGGTGCTGTGGAGCCGTGAGGACGTCGTGCGCTTCGGACCAAAGCGTCCACCCTTAGCGCTGGGCTTGCGGGCCGATGGATCGGGTGTGCTCTGCTTGGGGCGCACTCCTGGCTCGGCCGATCTCGAGGTGCTGACCGAACGTGTGCGTCACATTGCGCCCACTGTCGAGGTGCAGATCGTCGACATTGTCGGTCCGCCCGTATCACCCGACCTGCGCGCTGCGGCATGGGTCGAGGTGGCGGCCGCCCAGTTGGCAGTGGCCCAGTTGATGTGCTCCACGTCCAGTGCGGCGGAGAGCGGGAGGGCTGAGGTCACTGCGCCGGGCGGCGGACGAGCCGCCGTGACCGTCAACACCAGCGGGCGGGGCACCGTCGACGTCGAAGTGTGGGCGGGCGAGTCATTGGATGAAGTGACGCTGCGCTCCTATGCCATGGGTGCCGTCCACCAGGCGCTGGGACTGGTGTGGAGTGAGGGCATTGCCGTCAATGACGACGGTGAACCGCAGGATCTCACCGTCCGCTCCTTTGGCATCATTTCGGCGCGAGACATGCCTGTGGTCAACATCCACATCCATGAGGAGGATGGTTGGCCGGTCAACGGTTCGGATGCGGTGTTTGCGGCGACCTTGGCCGCTGCTTGGATCGCCGAGGGATTGCCTCCCACGTGGCCCACTCGCCGCGGCGCGCGCCCACACTCCCAGTTGTCGATACCGTCTGCCCCGGTCCATTAGGCCGCGAGAGGAGCATTCATGAGTCCAGCCGTTGGTCCGTACTCGCCCGTTCGCCGTGCCGGTGATTGGGTCATCACCTCGGGACAGGTAGGCCTGTCCACCGACAACTTGGGCAATTCGGCCTTGGCTGCCGGCGGCACCTTGCCCGAGCTCCGTCAGGCCCTCGAGAACGTGTCGGCGGTGCTCAGCCAGGAGGGGGCCAGTCTCGACGACGTGGTGAAGACCACGCTCTATCTCATCGACATGAGCGAGTTCGCCGCGGTGAACGAGGTGTGGGTGGAGTACTTCACCGATGACCGCCCGACCCGGTCAGCGGTGGCCGTGGCCGCGCTACCGATTGGGGCGCGGGTGGAAGTCGAAGCTTGGGCCTACGCCCCGTTGCGCTGAGTCAGCCCAGGGTGCCAGGCCACCTGGCCGAAGCGGTAGCCCACTGAGCGCACCGTTTGGATGAGGTGCGCGTGTTCTTCACCCAACTTGGCTCGCAGCCGTCTGATGTGCACGTCCACCGTGCGGGCACCGCCGTAATACTCGTAGCCCCAGACTCGGCTGAGCAACGTCTCCCGGGTGAACACCTTGGCCGGATGGCCAGCTAAGAAGCGCAGCAGCTCGTACTCCATGTAGGTGAGGTCGAGCACACGGCCCGAGACCGCAGCTTGATACGTCTCGAGATTGAGCAACAAGGGCCCGTACTCAATGAGATCGGGTCGCATGCTCTGTCCGGTGCGCCAGAAGAGGTGCTGCAGGCGCGCCACCAGCTCCTCGGGTCGGGCCGGTAAGACGCAGAAGTCATCGAACAGGTCGTCGCGCAGCAAGAGGTCGGCCACTTGCTCGGTCCGGATCACCAGTAACAGAGGGCTCATCGGTACCTCGCGCATGCGCACGTGTCGGCAGAAGGCCACGGCGGCTGACATGTCGGTGTCGGCCACCACCAACACGCCCGACCAGCCGTCGGACTGACCATCGCCGCCGGAGTTCTCGGCCACGTCCTCCGGGCGCGCCACGGCGTGATGGCCCAAGCCCGCGCTCTGCAGGGCCAAGGTCACCTCGGCCGGTAACTCGGTGGGATAGCAAAGTAGGGGATCCATTAGATGCGACTCACAGGAGGGGCAGGTAACGGTCGAGCTCAAACTGGGTCACCTGCGACTGGTAGGCCTCCCACTCCTCTCGCTTGTTGCGGATGAACCACTCGAAGACATGGTCGCCCAGGGTCTCGGCCAACAGTTCGGAGCGCTCCATCTCATTGACCGCGTCATGGAGGCTGGGCGGGAGCGAGACAATCTCCTTGGCACCCAACTCCTTGCGAGAGAGGGTGAAGAGGTTGGCGTCGGCCTCGGCCGGCAGCGGGTAGCCCTCGGAAATGCCGCGCAGTCCTGCTGCCAAAATGACAGCGAAGGCGAGATACGGATTGCAGGCGCTGTCGGGTGCCCGGTATTCGAGCCGAGTCGATTCGGGCTTGCCGTGCTTGACCACAGGCACGCGCACCAAGGCCGAACGGTTGTTGCGGGCCCAACTGACGTGGACCGGGGCCTCGTAGCCGCCGATGAGTCGCTTGTAGGAGTTCACCCACTGGTTGGTGACGGCGGTGATCTCGCGGGCGTGATGCAGTAGCCCGGCAATGAACTGGCGGGCTATGTCGGACAGACCGTACTGGTCGCTCTCGTCAATAAAGGCGTTCTGCTCGCCTTGCCAGAGCGAAATGTGGGTGTGCATGCCCGAACCCTGCACCCCGCCCAGCGGCTTGGGCATGAAACTGGCGAATACGCCCTCACGCCGCGCCATCTCTTTGATCACCATTCGAGTCGTCATCACGGTGTCGGCCATGGTCAGGGCGTCGGTGTAGCGAAGGTCGATTTCATGCTGGCTGCGGGCATCCTCATGCTGGGTGTGCTCGACCGGAATGCCCATTTCCTCGAGCATCAGTACGGAGCGGCGGCGCAGGTCACTGGTGAGGTCGGCCACGCTCAGGTCGAAGTAAGAGCCCGAGTCCAGTCCCTGCGGCCCTCGGACCGGGTCGGCATCGGCGAAGTAGAAGTACTCGATTTCTGGTGCCACGAAGAACGTGTATCCCAGCGAACGAGCGTGCTCAAGGGTGCGGCGCAGAGCGTGGCGGGGGTCACCCTCGAAGGGCGACCCGTCCAGGTTGGCAATGTCGCAGAAGACCCGGGCCACCGAGGAGTCGTCATCGTGCCAAGGGAGCAGCTGGAAGGTCTTCGGATCGGGCCGAGCCAGCACGTCGGCTTCCTGCACGCGGCTGAAGCCGTCGATGGCCGAGCCATCGAAGGTCATGCCCTCGTTGAGAGCGTTCTCCAGCTCGGCCGAGGTGATGTTGAACCCCTTGGGGGTCCCCAGGACATCGGTAAACCACAGCTGGACGAAGCGTATGCCCCGCTCCTCCACGGTCCTGAGCACGTAGTCACGCTGGCTTTGCACCGCTACAGCTTCGCAGGTGGGCGACGCCCTCCGCCCATCCGGGTGGTCGTCGGTACGCTTCGAGGGTGGACGAGGCCCTCTCAGACCTCTTCGAAGTTCAACCAATTGCCTCGGGCGAGGCACGGCTGGCCACCGTGCACGCCGGTGTAGGAGCGAGCCCGAGCGTGGTGTTTCTGCACGCCGGCATTGCCGACCACCGCAGCTGGATCGCCGTGTTGGAACTCCTAGTGACCGATACCGAAGTGGTGGCCTATGACCGCCGCGGCTTCGGGACCACCGCCACTGAGCCCGAGGCACATGCCCAGGTGCAGGATCTCCTGGCGGTGCTCGACGGCACCAATCTCACCCGGTCTGTGATCGTGGGGAACTCACGGGGTGGCCAGATCGCCCTCGATTTCGCACTGGCCCACCCCGAACGGGTCTCGGCCCTAGTGCTGGTGGCCCCGGGGGTCTCTGGCGCACCACCGGTGAACGAGATCGAGGTCGATGAGGTGGAGTCGTCCGTCTGGGCCTCGCTTGAGGCCGCCTCCGCCGCCGACGACATGGAGGCACTCAATCAGGGCGAGATTCGTTTCTGGCTGGACGGACCACATGCTCCCGAGGGCCGGGTCGGGGGTGCGGTGCGCACACTGGCCCTCGAGATGAACCGCATTGCGCTGGCGGCTCCCAGTCCCGGGCATGAGCCCATCGTCACCGACGCCTGGACCCGGTTGCATGAGGTGACCTGCCCCGTTCTCCTCGTAGTGGGCGATCTCGACATGGGCCTACAGCAACGCCGTTGTCATCACCTGGCGGCCCACCTCCCCAATGCCCGTCTCATCGTCATGGAGGGAACCGCGCATCTTCCTGCGCTGGAGCAGCCGGAGGCCTTTGTGAAAGTCCTTCAGCAGTTCATGGCCGAGCAGGTGAGCCAGCCACCGGAGCAACGCCTGACATAAGTGCGGAAGAATGCGCACCCAATGACAGACATTCAGGGATTCGTAGAGCCGGGCTTCGAAGGCGTTCGCGAAGCGGTGGCTTCGCTCTCAGAGCCCTGGGGACGCCGCGGTGGGGCCATTGCGGCCTACGCCAATGGGAAACTGGTCGTCGACCTTTGGGGTGGTGAGGCCCGTCCGGGGCAGGCGTGGCAGGAGAACACCCTCTCGCCGGTGGCTTCGATCACCAAGTCCTGGGCGGCAGTGGTGATTGGCAAGCTGTACGAGCAGGGCGTCGTCGACTGGGTCACACCGATCAGCAAGTGGTGGCCCGAGTTCGCCCAGCACGGCAAGGAGTCAGTCACGCTCAACGAGGTCTTCGTGCACTCTTCCGGCGTCTTGTCCTTTGATAATGCCGTGGCCATGCTTGACGCCAACTATGGCCAGGGATGGCTTGACCTCGACGGGATAGCGGTCGGTCTTGCCGCACGGAAGCCAGCGTGGACACCCGGCACCAAGAACGGTTACCACGCTGTCTCCTACGGCTGGCTGCTCAACGAAGTGGTGCGACGCACCTCGGGACGAACGATCGGTGAGATGTTCGCCACCGACTTCGCCAAGCCCCTCGAACTGGATACGCATATTGGTACCCATGGTGCCGACCTCGATCGCGTGGCCCATATACAGGTCGCCGACCTGAGCAAAGCGCCTCGTCTGCAGCGGTATTTGATGAAGACAATGACCCGTAAAGGGTCGGACCCATCGACCCTGTTTGGTCAGGCGTTCTTGGCTGACGGCCGGAGCACCATTCTCGACCGGGTCGAGAGTTACATTGAGCATCCGAACTTCCTCGAAGCTGAGGTGCCGGCCAGCAATGGCACCACCACCACGCGTTCACTGGCCCGTCTCTTCGGCGCCCTCGCGGCTGGGGGCACTTTGGATGGAGTGGAGGTCCTCTCAGCGAACACCGTGCAGGAGTTGCGCAAGGTGCGAGCCGAGGGTCGCGACGCCATCATGATGGAGACGCTGCCCCGCTGTTGCGACGGATACTGCCACCGGCGCGGATCGCCTACGGACTGATGCCGATGACCAAAGCCATGGGCAAAATCAAGCCGGGACCGGCGGCGTCTTCATTCTGGTCAGGTGGATTCGGTGGGCAGATCGCCATGGGTGACTCGGATTCCGGGGTGAGTTTTGCCAGCACCTGCACCGACTTCACTCCGGGTCTGGATCAACGGATGCTCCGCACTGCCCTACCCGCTCTCTATTCCAGCCTCTGATTCCGACCGACTGCCGCCTTCGAGGTCAGCGAATCTCCGCCGTTAGGCTGGGGTGATGCCGCATCTGCGCCTGGCTGCAGCGCAGCTCAACACCGTGGTCGGCGACCTCTCGGGCAACGTCGACCGGATATTGGCCGCACTGAGTGTGGCCGAGCAGGCGGGGGCCGACATCTGCGTGGTGCCCGAGCTCGCCATCCCGGGCTATCCCCCCGAGGACCTTTTGCTCAAGCCTGGTTTCGTGGCAGACAACCTGACCGCATTGGAGAAGGTGGCGGCGGCCACAGGCTCCTGTGCCGTGGTGGTTGGCTACGTCGGTGCCGCATCCGGTGGCAGGGGGCTGGCCAACGCGGCGGCGGTGTGTGCCGGGGGTCAAGTAATCGGTACCTACCAAAAGCGATTTCTCCCCAATTACGGCGTCTTTGACGAACAGCGGTGGTTCATTCCGGGCACCGACGCTCCGAAGTTGTTCAACGTGGCCGGCGCCTGGGTGGGGGTGTCGGTGTGCGAGGACGTGTGGTTCGCCAAGGGTCCGGTGGCCGAGCAGGGCCGAGACGGTGCCGATGTGGTGGTGAACCTGAATGCATCGCCATATCACCGAGGGCGGCGGGCCGAACGGGTGGCCATGCTCACCGAGCGGGTAGCAGAAGCGGGCTGCGCCATTGCCTACGTAAACCAGGTCGGCGGACAGGATGAGCTGGTCTTCGACGGCGACACGCTGATCATGGGTGCCGACGGCACGTTGCTGGCCATCGGCGCACAGTTCGCCACCGACCTGGTGGTAGTCGATATCCCCTATGACCGTCGGCGCGGGAGCAGGATCAAGAAGCTCTCCCGCGCGGTGGCCACCGAACCTCCGGCTTCAGAGAAGGCGGAGCTGCCTGATCCGGCCAAGCGACCAGTGCTGTCACCCGAGGCCGAGGTCTACGCCGCGCTGGTACTCGGGACCCGCGACTACCTGGGCAAGAACGGCTTCACCGACGCCGTGATCGGTCTCTCCGGCGGAATCGACTCGTCGCTAGTGGCCACGGTGGCCGTTGACGCACTTGGTGCTGATCGTGTGCACGGGATCGCCATGCCGTCGCGTTACTCCAGCGACGGCTCGCGGCGGGACGCCGAGGTCTTGGCCCAGCGGCTCGGCATCGACCTGCGAGTGGTTCCGATTGAGGGCGCGCACGTGGCGGTGACCGAAATGCTGGCCGGCTTTCTCGGACGTGAGCCGGTGGGGCTGACCGACGAGAATCTGCAGTCACGCCTGCGCGGGGTGCTGCTCATGGGCGTATCCAACGCTAAAGGTTGGATTGTGCTCACTACTGGCAACAAGAGCGAAATGGCCACCGGGTATTCCACGCTGTACGGCGACTCCGCCGGTGGGTTCGCGGTCATTAAGGATGTGCCCAAGACCTTGGTCTACGAGCTGTGTCGCTATCGGAATACGCAAGCCGTGCTGGAAGGCCTGCCGGGGCCCATCGCGGACAGCGTCCTGGACAAGCCACCGTCAGCTGAACTCCGCCCGGATCAACGCGACGACCAGTCGCTTCCGCCGTATGAAGAGCTGGATCCGGTGCTGCAGGGGTATGTCGAACGTGATCGCACCGCAGCCGACCTGGTGGCCGACGGGTTCGATCCCGCCATCGTCGATCAGGTGGTGCGTCTGGTCGACGGCGCAGAGTACAAACGGCGCCAAATGCCGCCTGGCGTGCGCATCACCACGAAGGCATTCGGGAAAGATCGGCGTATGCCGATCACCAATCGATACCGGCCCCCCGCCTCGGTCGAAGAAACCAATGGGTGACGTCGTACCGCCGTTCCGGACCATTGATGAGCTCGCACGGGTATGTGGCCAGTACTGCTGGGTCGAAACCGGGCTCTTCGAAATTGTCGGGAAATGGGCCAGCGAACGAGGCGATCCGGAAATCCAGATCTACTTCAGCTCCATCGCTCACGCTCATGCGGCAGTAGCCGGCGCGTGGCGGGCTCGGCTGCCGGTTCGAGCTGGCATCGATCCTGAAACGTTGATTGCCCCGGCATCGGGTCCCCTGGCCGATGCGATTGTCGATTTAGGAGCGGTCAATGAGGCGCAACCGAGACTGCAGCGTCTCGTGCGAGAGACGCTGCCCTCGCTCCGGGCCGCTTACGGCGAGGAGATATTGAGCGCTTCCATGGTGAGCGAGGCTCCGATTGCGGCCGTGCTGGCGCAGGCTCGACCGCAGATTGAGCGTGAGGTGACACGCGGATTGAGCTTGTTGCAATAGGCCTGTAAATAGGTGGGAGAAGGCCGAATTCAGGGCCCCAATTTGAACGTCCGTTCGGAACCATATTTCGCGTTTCCCCAGGTGCACGGGCATCTTGACGCGCCTATTACAATGTTGAAGCAGCCCGTGCACGCCATAAGGCGACATGTGCCGCGAAATTGGAGAAAATGCCCGGCTTGGTACTTGCCTGCCGCGGCTTATGTTGAGGGAAGGTTTGGCAGATCTTGGCGAAGGAACGAATTGAGCGGGACGATGAAGATCTTGTCCGCCTCTATCTGACAGACATCGGGCAGTACCCCCTCCTGACCAAGGATGACGAGGTTCGCCTCGCCCAAGCCATTGAGGCTGGACGTGAAGCCGAGCTTGACGTGGCGAAGGCGCCCAAGGGCTTGACCACCGCTAAAAAGCGCGAGATGCGCCGAGCGGTGATGGAAGGCGAGCAGGCCCAGCAGACCTTCGTGCAGTCGAACCTCCGTCTGGTGGTCTCGATTGCCAAGAAGTACCAGGCCTCTGGACTTCCGCTCCTGGACTTGATTCAGGAGGGCAACCTCGGCCTCATGCATGCCGTTGAGAAGTTCGACTGGCGCAAGGGGTTCAAGTTCTCGACCTACGCCACGTGGTGGATCCGTCAGGCCATCACCCGAGGTATCGCCAACACCGGCCGTACCATCCGTCTCCCGGTACATGCCGGTGACACCCTGGCCCGTGTGCAAAAGGCGCAGGCTCGTCTCGAATTGAAGTTGGGTCGTCCGGCCACGCTGGCCGAGCTCGGCATCGAAGTCGAAATGCCTGAGGACAAGCTGGTTGAGGCCCTCCGGTTCCGCGCCGAGCCCTTGTCGCTCTCCGAGCCCTTGCGGGAAGATGGCGATGCCGAATTGGGCGATGTGGTCGAAGACCGCTCGGCTGAATCTCCATTTGAAGTGGCCGCCGTCTCACTGCTGCCGGACGAGATCGGACGCTTGCTCGCACCGCTTGACGAACGTGAGCGCGAAATCCTCCGCCTGCGCTTCGGTCTGGATCGGGGCGAGCCCCGCACCCTGGAAGAGGTGGGCGAGCATTTCAACCTGACCCGGGAGCGCATTCGTCAGATTGAGGCTCGAGCCATGTCGAAACTGCGTCACCCGTCGTCTGACACCGGTGCACGCGACCTGCTGACCGTCTGATTAACGACACAGCGCCCGGTAGGCTCACCTCTCATGAAGAAGCTGTTGTTTCTCGCCCTCATTATCAGCCTTGGTGTCGTAGCCGCTCGTCGGCTGCGCGACGCCTAACCACACCAAGCTCGATCTAAGCGGCGGCCCGGCCTCCCGGTCGACTGCGTGAGCCACGCCGCCACAAAATGATGGCGGCGCTGGCAACGGCCAAGCTCGTCGTCACCACTGGCGTGGTCCGGCCAACCCTGTCGCGCAATCGGATTGGCTTGGTGAACCGACGCATCTCCCAGCCGCGTTCCTTGGCGATTTTGGCCAAGGCCCGGTCTGCGTTGACCGCAACCGGACGCCCGACGGCTTCGAGCATGGGTAGGTCGGTGGCCGAGTCTGAGTACGCACTGCTGGCAGCCAGATCGATGCCGGTGCGTGCCGCCAGTTCTCGTATGGCCACCGCCTTCTCCGGTCCGTAGGCGTAGAAGGCCATGCGGCCGGTGTAGCGACCTTCGTCGTCGACTTCGCCGCGCGAGCAGATGGCGCCGTCGACGCCCAGCATGTCGGTCAATGGCAACACGATCTCCTCGGGTGATGCTGAGACGAGATACACGCGGTGACCGGCCGCTCGGTGCAGCTCCATCAACTCCAGAGCTTCGGCGTACATGATGGGCTCAATGGTCTCCAACAACGCCTCGCGCACGATCTGGCGAACCTGTGCCCGGTCCCATCCTTTGGTCATAGACAGCATCGACTCCCGCACGCGCACCAGGCGGTCTTCGTCGGCACCGAAGTAAAGGTAAATGAGTTGCGAGACGGCGGCCCGGGCCACGACCCGCCGGTTGATCAGGCCACCCTTCATGAAAGGCCGGCCGAAAGCGGCTATGGATGCGCGATCGATAACCGTCTTGTCGAGGTCGAAGAATGCGGCCTCCATGACAGCAATGCTAAGTGCTCCTGATGCGCGGTCTCGACCATCAGTGACGATTCGCCTATCGCTACGCGACGGTTTGGGAGGAAAACGAGGGTTTAGGCGCTGATGAAGAGCGTGTGCACAGCATCTTCTGCATCGGCCGTGACCAACACCAATACCTCATCGCCCGCCTGCAATGTGGTGTCACCCCGAGGCACGATGAGACGATCCTGACGCACCACCGCCACCACGACGGCATCGCGAGGGAAGTCGAGATCGGCGATGGCGAATCCGTTGGCCGGCGAATCTTCGGCCAATGTGATTTCAACCAGGTGTGCCGCTCCACCTTGGAATTGCAGGAGACGGACCAGCGCGCCCACGGACACGGCCTCTTCCACCAACGCGGTGAGCAGCTGCGGTGTGCTGACCGAGACGTCCACACCCCAGCTTTCGTTGAACAACCACTGGTTCTTCGGGTGATTCACCCGGGCTACGACGCGGGGTACGGCGAACTCCTGCTTGGCCAGCAGCGAGATCACCAGGTTGTCTTCGTCATCACCGGTGGCGGCAACGACCACATCGACCGTGGCCAGCCCGGCCGCGTCCAGTGACGACACTTCGCAAGCATCGGCGGCGATCCAAGTGACGTCGAGCGTCGGTCGCAGACGCTCGACCAGATCGGGGTCCTGTTCGAAGACGAGTACGTCGTGTCCATTGGCGTGCAGGTCGGCCGCGATGGCGGTGCCCACACTCCCAGCGCCGGCGATGGCGACCTTCATTTGTCGAGCTTCTCGTCGAGGTCGTGCCGTGCATTGTGCAGCACCACTACATGGAGGACGTCGCCCTCTTGGCCCACCAGCTCGCGCGCATCGAGTCGCGGCACGCCGGCCCGTGTGACCGCGACCACACTGACGCGACCTGGTTCCTCAAGATCGGCCAGGCGCCGGCCGGCCCAGGTATCGGGGAGCGAGCGGTCAAGGAGCGTGAGGTTGCCGGAAGGATCGGTCCAGTCGCCCACATCTTGGTCGGGGAGTAATCGCCGGCGAACTTGATCGATGGTCCAGGTCACGGTGGCCACCGTCGGAATGCCGAGGCGCTGATAGATCTCTGCTCGGCGCGGGTCGTAAATGCGAGCCACCACGTTGGGGATCATGTAGGTCTCCCGGGCGATACGCACCGTCATGATGTTGGTGTTGTCCCCACTCGTGACGGCAGCCAGAGCGTCAGCCCCAACCGCCCCGGCCTTTTCCAGGTCATCGCGGTCAAACCCTGATCCCACAATGCAGGGGCCATCCCAGTCCTTGAGGCGGCGGAAGGCGCTGGCCTGCTTGTCCATGACCGATACCGAATGCCCTTCGGCGGTCAGCGACAAGGCGAGTCCGGAACCGACTCGGCCACACCCGACCACGATCACATGCATGCCACAGTGCAACACGCAACGCCGACGGTTGCAAAGGCGGGGTCGAAGGACCAGGCCATTTGCTCCTACTGTGTGCCGGTGGCGCCCAATGCTGTGTCCCGATCGCCTGTGCCCATGCCAGGCTCGGCGGCGGCGTTGATCCCGGAGCGGAAGCGCTATCGGCTGAAGAACCTATTATTGGGACCGCCACTGGTCACCGAGCAGCTCAGCTCTGAGCGCCTCGGCCGACCCAGCGCCCTGGGCGTATTGGCGCCGGACTGCATTTCGTCGTCGGCCTACGGCACCGAGGAGATGCTCACGCAGCTGGTGCCGTACGTGGGCCTGGCCGCGTTCACCCTGGTCGTTCCCATCACGCTGGCCATTTTGGGCGTGCTGTTCTTCGTCACGCTGTCATATCTCGAGGTCATCCAGCTCTACACCAAGGCTGGCGGTTCCTATGTTGTGGCCCGAGACAACTTCGGCCCGAAGATCGCCCAGATTGCCGCGGTGGCGTTGCTGATCGACTACACCGTGACGGTCGCCGTCCAGACGTCAGCTGGCACGGCCGCTCTTTCCAGCGCCATTCCGGCACTGGCGCACACCGGCCCCACCGTGGGCATCACGGTGGGCATTGTGCTCTTGCTGCTCTACGGCAACCTGCGGGGAATTAAGGAAGCTGGGAAGTTCTTCGCCTTCCCTACCTATTTCTTCATTCTCTCGTTGGGCTCGGTCGTCGTGATCGGCATCATCCGCGGGGTGCTGGGTCAGCTCCATCACATTCCCCTCCCGCCCAAAAACGAGATATATGGCGGTCATTTCGGACACCCGGGCAGCGGATGGCTGATGGGATTGGCTTTTATTTCACTGCTTCGTTCCTTCGCCAACGGTGGATCATCGCTGACTGGACTCGAGGCCATCTCGAACGGAGTGTCGAGCTTTCGCAAGCCCGAGGCCAAGCACGCGCGCCAGACGCTGGTGATCATGAGCTCAGTGCTGGCCTTCTTGGTGCTCGGCGTCACCATCCTGGCCCGATGGACGCATGCCGTACCCTTCGCCATCGGCTCCCCGACGGTGGTCTCGCAAGAGGTCAAGGCCGTATTTGGGGCCGGACCCTTCGGACACGCCCTCTTCCTCCTGGTGCAGCTGGCCACTGTGCTCGTCCTCTATACGGGCGGGAACACGAGCTTCAACGGCTTCCCCTACCTGGCCAGCTTCGTGGCCGGGGACCGATTCCTGCCGCGGCAGCTCACCCGTCGAGGTCACCGTCTGGCTTTCTCTAACGGCATCCTCGTACTGACCGCCGTGGCCATCGTGCTGATCCTGGCCACCAAGGCAGAGGTCGATGGGCTGGTACCCCTCTATGCCCTGGGCGTCTTCACCGGGTTCACCATGGCCGGGTCGGGAATGGTGAAGCACCATCTCACCCATCGTGGGGCGCATTGGCGGCGCAGCGTGATGGTCAATGGGTTTTCGGCCTTCCTGGCCCTCAGCGTCGTCCTGATTTTCGCCGTGGCCAAGTTCAAGGAGGGCGCGTGGGTCATCGTGGTCCTCGGCCCGCTGCTCTATATCGCCCTGATTCGCCTACACCGGCAATACGAACGCGAGTCAGTGCTGCTCGAGACTGGAGCGGTGCAGGCATCGGAGGCGCCGATTTTGCGGCGCCATGTCGTCGTTGTACTGGTCGACCGGTTGGATATGGCCACCGCCCGGGCCATCCAGTACGCCCGCACGCTGACGCCTGATGACCTGCGCGCCGTGCATTTCGACATTGACTCCAAGGATGCGCGTGAGTTGGAAGAGGAATGGGGCCGGCTCGGACTAGCGCGTCTGCCGCTCGACATCATCGAGTGCCCCGACCGGCGACTGGGGCGTGCTGCCATTGAGCTCGTCGTCGATGCCACGTTGGACGGTGACACCGAATGCACCGTCTTGTTACCCCGGCGCGGGTATCGACGGGTGTGGCAACGCTTCCTGCACGACCGAACGGCCGACAAGATCGCCGCCGTGCTGAGCCAGGTTCCTCACGTCAGCGCCACCATCATTCCGTACAACCTGCCAGGCCGGTTCGGTGAGCGAGTCCGCGATTACGGCCAGCTCGTGCAGCGCTCCCGGTTGCGCAGCAATGCCACAGAGAACCAGGACTCGAGTGGCGAGAGCGGGTCCATCGATGCTGAGGGCCGCACCGGAGTGGATCACGCCCCCAAGGGAAAAGAAGGTCAACGACGGGTGGCCGCTACCCTCCAGGCCGACGACGACCTGGCTCGACGGGCCGGGGTGACGACGCCCATCTCCCAGATCGAACCACGGCATCGGGTCAAAGTTGCAGGCCGAGTGAAGTCAGTTCGGGTCCAGCCCAAGGCAGGTACCTCCAACCTGGAGTGTGTCCTGAGCGACGGGACTGGCGGACTCCTCTTGGTCTTCCAGGGTCGGCCCAAAATTGCCGGCATCGAACCAGGGGCTCGCCTCGTGGCCGAGGGAATGGTGGGGGCCTGGGGCCGTCGTCCAGCCATGCTCAACCCGTCGTTTGAGCTGGTGTCCGGGGCTGAAGGTGGCACGTCCTAGGGTGTGCCGGTTTCCACGGTTCTTGCCCAGTCAGGCGCCAGTCGCTAACGTCCCCCCCGGCCCGTCGTCGGGTGTGCCGAACGTGGCGCACCTTCGACCTGGGAACTCGGTATCGACCAGCGGAGTCAATGCCGTCATGCGGACCGCAATAGAAAGGGCACACCAGGCATGATCAACCTCCTAGCTGCTACGGCTGCGAAGGGTGGCTACCAGAGCTTCGGCCTGGACAGCACCGACAAGCTGTGGCTCTACATCTGCCTGGCGGCCGGCTTGGTCGGCATCGCCGCCGGCCTGCTCCTGGCCCGTAACGTGCTGGCGGCTGATCAGGGCACGCCGAAGATGAAGGAGATCGCCAAGGCGGTCCAAGAAGGCGCCGAGGCGTTCCTTGGTCGCCAGTTCAAGACCATCGGCATCATTGTGATCCCGCTGGCCATTCTGATCTTCTTCACGGCCACTCAGGTCATCCGACCCGACGGCACCCAGGCGCTCTCCTTTACTCAGGACGGCATCTACCGGGTCATCTGCTTCCTCTTCGGGGCCACATTCTCTGGGCTCACCGGCTTCATCGGCATGAGCATCGCCGTTCGAGGCAACGTCCGCACCGCCGCCGCAGCGTCGCAGGGCGGCGGCATGGCCGGCGCCCTCAAGGTGGCCTTCCGCACCGGCGCTGTCACCGGCATGCTCTGCGTGGGCCTGGGCCTCTTAGGCGCCACCGGCATCGTCCTCATCTTCCAGAACTCCGCCACGGCCGTCCTCATCGGGTTCGCCTTCGGGGCCTCGCTCCTCGCCCTCTTCATGCGAGTCGGCGGTGGCATCTTCACCAAGGCCGCTGACGTCGGCGCCGACCTGGTGGGCAAGGTCGAAGCCGGCATTCCAGAGGACGATCCGCGTAATGCCGCCACTATCGCCGACAACGTGGGCGACAACGTGGGCGACTGCGCCGGCATGGCGGCCGACCTCTTCGAGTCCTACGAGATCACCATCATCTCGTCGCTCATATTGGGGTACTCGGCCTTCAAGTCCTTGTTGATCAACGGCCACCACGTGAACCCCACGCCGGCCGTGCTGTTCCCCCTCATCGTTCCGGCGATCGGGATTTTCGCCACGGTGGTCGGGGTGATGGTCGTCAAGGCCCGCAAGAGCGACAAGAACGCGCTGATGCCTATTAATCGGGGCTTCTACCTGGCTGCAGTCCTCACCGTGATCGGTGCCTTCTTCGTAGCCCAGTACTACGTGCACGACCTCAAGGTCTTCTACGCAGTCCTCACCGGTGTAGTGCTCTCACTGGTACTCAGTCAGATCACCGAGCAGTTCACCTCCACTGAGCGCGGACCGGTCAAGGAGATCGCCGCTTCGGCCCGCACCGGCCCGGCCACCACGGTGCTGTCTGGTATCGCCATCGGGCTCGAGTCGACCGTCTACGCCATCATCGCCATTGCCATCGCACTGGGTGTGGCGATCGGACTGGGCGACGGGAACATTCAGCTCACCTTCTACCTGGTGGCCTTGATCGGCATCGGCCTTCTGGCCACGGCCGGCATGGTGGTCTCTGAAGACAGCTTCGGCCCGGTCTCGGACAACGCCGCCGGTATTGCCGAAATGTCCGGAGAGTTCTCCGGCGAGGCCGAGCGCATCATGGTCAGCCTGGACGCTGTGGGTAACACCACCAAGGCCATCACCAAGGGTGTGGCCATCGGATCCGCCGTCATTGCGTCGGTGGCCCTCTTCGCTTCCTTCATTGAGACGATCGGTCAGCAGATCCCAAGCCTTGGTGCCTCGGGCAACAAGCTGTTCTCCATCCTCCAGATCAATGTGGCCAATCCCACCACCTTCATCGGTCTGCTCATCGGTGGCTCCATCGCATTCATGTTCTCGGCCTTGGCCATCCGAGCCGTGGGTCGCTCGGCCGGCACCGTGGTGCTCGAAGTACGCCGACAGTTCCGCGAGCACCCCGGGATCATGGATTACACGGAGAAGCCCGAATACGGGCGGGTCATCTCCATCTGTACCGCCGCCTCCCAGCGCGAGTTGGCCACCCCGGCTCTGCTGGCCATCCTGGCCCCGGTCATTGTGGGCTTCGGCATCAACTACCTGGCCCTCGGTGCCTTCTTGGCCGGCACCATCCTCACCGGTCAGCTCATGGCCAACACGCTGTCCAACTCGGGTGGGGCATGGGACAACGCCAAGAAGTACATCGAGGACGGCAACGAGGGCGGCAAGGGTTCGGAAGCCCACAAGGCGGCCGTCATCGGTGACACCGTTGGTGACCCTTTCAAGGACACCGCCGGCCCGGCCCTCAACCCCATGATCAAGGTGATGAACCTGGTCTCCTTGCTGGTGCTCCCGGCCGTGATCTCGCTGCGCCACCACACCGGCGAGCGCCTGGCCATCGCCGGTGTGTCCCTGGTCATCCTGATTGTGGCCCTGGCCTTCTCCAAGCGGGCCACCGAGGACATGGGTGCCGAATCCGACACGGCTGACGCCACTCCGGCTGCGGCGGTCGCATCGGGCGACTGACCTGGTCAAGCCCACACTTTCGGGGATTGGAACAATCTCCGACGAGGATGGGGTCTTGACAGGCAGGGACCGGGCCTTCAGCCTTGCGAGGACCATGCCGACGAGACCGCTGTGCCAACTGAGACCTGAATGGGCGCGTCATGGGTAAAGCCCTAGTCATCGTCGAATCGCCGGCGAAGGCCAAGCGAATCAGCGCGCTGCTGGGGAGCGACTTCATTGTCGACTCCTCCATTGGCCATATTCGTGATCTCCCCCGTGGCGCCGATGAAGTGCCCGAGGCCTACAAGAAGGAGTCGTGGGCGCGACTCGGCGTAGACGTCGACAACGGCTTCAAGCCGCTGTACGTGGTGTCGTCATCGAAGAAGTCGGTGGTGGCCAATCTCAAGCGACTCATGAAGGATGCCGACGAGCTCTACCTGGCCACTGACGAAGACCGCGAAGGCGAATCCATCGCTTGGCACCTCTTGGAAGTGTTGTCACCCACCATCCCGGTCAAGCGCATGGTCTTCCACGAAATCACCCCGGCGGCCATCACGCGGGCCGTGGAGGAATGGCGCGACCTGGACCGTCACTTGGTTGACGCCCAAGAAGCCCGTCGGATACTGGATCGCCTCTACGGCTTCGAGGTGTCTCCCGTGTTGTGGCGCAAGGTCATGCCACGGCTGTCGGCCGGGCGAGTGCAGAGCGTGGCCACTCGCATGGTGGTTGAGCGCGAGCGAGCCCGTATGCGTTTCCGGTCGGCCACCTGGTGGGGCGTGGAGGGCACGTTCGCCAAGCCAGATTCCGATGTGTCAGCTCCCTTCGGCGCCACGTTGATTTCCCTGGGCGGCACCGCCGTGGCCACGGGGAAGGACTTCAACGATGACGGAGAACAAACGAGCAAGCAACCAGTGCGCGTGCTCGGCGAAGAGGACGCCACGTCAATAGCAGCCGCACTCGGTGGCCAACCATTCACGGTAAGTGCTGTGACGGAGCGACCCTTCCGTCGCTCGCCGGCACCGCCGTTCATGACCTCGACACTGCAGCAGGAAGCCGGGCGCAAGCTTCGGTTCAGCGCGCAGCGCGCCATGCAGGTGGCCCAACGTCTCTACGAGCAGGGTTTCATCACCTACATGCGGACAGACTCCACCACCCTGTCCAGTGAGGCGCTTGACGCGGCCCGCAGCCAAGCCCGCCAGATGTACGGCGACGCCTACGTTCCCGACGCTCCACGTACCTACGAGCGCAAGGTGAAAAACGCGCAGGAAGCCCATGAGGCCATTCGACCTGCCGGTGAGACCTTCAGGACGCCAGATGAAGCCGGGCGTGAGCTCAATGGCGACGAGCTTCGGCTCTACGAGCTCATCTGGATGCGCACCGTGGCCTCTCAGATGAACGATGCCACTGGGACCAGCGCCCAGGTGCGACTGGTGGCTGATGTGCCCAATGGTGCCGCACAAGGCGAGGCGGCCGAGTTCTCGGCCAGCGGTCGGATCATCGCCTTCCCCGGTTTCTTGCGCGCCTACGTGGAAGGTGAGGACGATCCCGAAGCGGAATTGGCCGACCGCGAGGTCGTGCTGCCACCGGTGGCGGTGGGCGACGTGGTGACCGGCTCGGACTTCGAGCCCGGGTCACACACCACTCAGCCGCCGGCGCGCTTCACCGAAGCCTCCTTGGTCAAGGCCATGGAGGAACTCGGCGTCGGGCGCCCGTCCACCTATGCCAGCGTGATCGCCACCATTTTGGACCGGGGCTATGTCTGGAAGAAGGGCACCGCATTGGTGCCCAGCTTCACGGCCTTCGCCGTAGTGGGGCTCCTGGAACGCTATTTCGGCAATCTGGTCGATTACGGATTCACGGCCAGCATGGAGGACGACCTCGACGAGATCGCCGCCGGACGTGAAGAAGCGCTGCCGTGGCTCTCGCGCTTCTACTTCGGCACCAGTTCCCCAGGCGTGACCACACCGGAAGAGAACGGCTCGGGGGCCAATGGCGGCACTATGGGCCTGAAGGCCAGTGTGGCTGCCCACCTGAGTGAGATCGACGCCCGCGAAATCAACTCCATCCCCATCGGCATCGGCACCGACGGCGAAGCGATTGTGGCCCGAGTTGGCCGCTACGGGCCCTATCTCCAACACGGTGATGAGCGCGCCTCGCTGCCCGACGACATGTGCCCCGATGAACTCACTGTCGAGCGAGCCGAGGAGCTTCTCGCCGCACCTTCCAATGACCGAGTGCTCGGCACCGACCCCGAAACGGGTCTGGACGTGCAGGTGAAGGCCGGCCGCTTTGGTCCCTACGTGCAGCTGGGCGAAGTGGTCGACGGCGGCCCCAAGCCTCGGACATCGTCACTTTTCTCGAGCATGGACCAGGCCACTCTCACCTTCGAGCAGGCGTTGTCGCTGCTCCAGATTCCCCGAACCGTGGGGGCCGATCTCGAGAGCGGCGAAGACGTCGTGGCGCACAACGGGAAATTCGGTCCTTATCTCAAGAAGGGGACCGACACTCGAAGCCTCACCGGCGAGGACCAGCTCCTGACCATCACACTGGTCGAAGCGCAGGCCCTTTTCGCTCAACCCAAACAACGGAGAGGGCGCACCGCCGCGGCGCCGTTGCGCGAGTTGGGTCCCGACCCAGCCACCAGTCTGCCCATGGTGTTGAAGGACGGACGCTTCGGCCCCTATGTCACCGACGGCACCACCAACGCCAGCCTGCGCAAGGGAGACGACGTCGAGTCCCTCTCGGTTGAGCGGGCGTCGGAGCTCCTGGCGGATCGCCGCGCGGCCGGACCGTCCACCCGCAAGAAGGCCACCAAGAAGGCCACGGCGGCCAAGAAGGTAGCCAAGAAGACGGTGAAGAAAACCACCAAGAAGGCCACGGCGGCCAAGAAGGCGGCTAAGAAGGCGACCGCAGCCGAGATGGCTGCACCGCACGAGCTGGACTGACGTGCCGGCCCGAGGCCGTTTGATCGCCCTCGAGGGGATTGACGGCTGTGGCAAGTCCACTCAGGCTCGGGCCCTGGCCACCGCACTTGACGCTCTGCTTACCCACGAGCCCGGCGCCACTGCCCTCGGTGCCAGCCTGCGTCAGCTCCTCTTGGCGCCGGAGGCACCGGCTCTGTCGCTGCGAGCGGAAGCACTGCTGATGGCCGCCGATCGCGCGGAGCACATTGAGCAAGTGATCGAACCGGCCCTGGCATCCGGACAGTGGGTGGTGACCGATCGCTTCACCGGTTCGACCCTGGCGTATCAGGGGGATGGGCGTGGTCTGCCTGTGGCCGAACTCACAAACATGGTCGAGTGGGCCACCAAGGGTTTGCGGGCCGACCTTTCTATCCTCATTGACGTGCCGGTGGCGGTGGCACAAGGACGTCTGGCTTCCACCGCACCTGATCGACTGGAACGGCTAGGACCGGATTTTGCCGAGCGGGTCCGCGGCGGTTTCCTGCGTCAGGTCGAAGAGGATCCAGATCATTGGTCGGTGGTCGATGGCACCACAGAGCCGTTGTCACTGGCGGCCCGTATCGTCGATGTGGTGCGACAGCGACTGGGGGCCCGGCTATGACGGGCGACCTTCCAGTCCCGGCTCTCTTCGAAGCGGTGGTGGGCCAAGAGACAGCGGTCGCCGCATTGCGCGCCGCCGCCCGCCAACCGGTGCACGCCTACCTCTTGGTCGGCGCCATGGGAAATGGCGGCTTGGCCGCCGCTCGAGGATTCGCGGCCAGCGTGCTGTGCCCCGACGGCGGCTGCGGTGTCTGCCTCACCTGCGAGCAATCGCTCGCCGGTTCGCATCCCGATCTGCACGTGGTGCACCGAAGCGGTGCGTCGCTCAGCGTTGATGACATGCGAAAGCTAGTGACGTTGGCCCAGCGCCGACCGCTCCAGGCCAAGCGGCAGGTGGCCATCGTGACCGATATCCACCTCGGTGCTCGCGCCGCACCGGCTCTGTTGAAGACCCTCGAAGAGCCGCCCGGTGACACCGTGTTCATCCTCCTCACTGATGCCATCACGCCCGACTTGGCCACTGTGGCCAGCCGCTGTGTACAGGTGGAATTCCCTCCAGTGTCCCGACTGACCCTGATTGATTGGCTCCAGAAGCGGGGTGCATCACCAGAAGTGGCCACAGTGGTGGCCGATGCCAGTGGCGGGAATACCGACCGAGCTCGGGTGATGATGGACGACGCCACGGTGGCTGAGCGGGCGGAACTGTGGTCTTCGGTGCCCGATCAACTCACCGGTTCCGGCGCGGTGGTGGCCCAGTTGGTCCGTCGCCTGCTGGAGTCGACAGACGGTGCGGTGGAACCACTCAAGGCCGCCCATGCCCAGGAGTTGGAGCGGCTGACAGACGAGGCCAAGGAAATGGGTGAGCGCGGAGTGGCCGGCCGCAAGGAAATTACCGATCACTTCACCCGTGAGGAGCGGCGCTGGCGCGTCGATACGTTGCGGGCCGGGTTGGGAGCCATGGCCCGCACTTATGGGTCACGGGTGCGAGTCCAGACCGGCATCAGCGGGGACCTACAAGGACGCGCCGCGGCGACTGCGGTGTCACTGATCACTGACACGGCGCGCACCCTTCCCCGCAATCCCAACGAAGGGCTCCTGCTCCAAGCGCTCCTGGTGCGGCTGGGCAGCCTCGAAATGTAAGCAAACACCCTGTTCACAGGGTTGCACTCCCGTGTCATGTCACGGCAACCACGAAGTAACCACCGTTCCTCACACTCAAAGTGAAAGCATGCACCCCTGGGTGCGGGGAAGGCGGAGCGGCGATGCTGGCGATGACATTCGCGGACTTGAGGTTCAGGTCGCGGCAATTTCTGATCTGCACCTTCGGAGTGGGGGTGATCCTGGCCCTGGCGCTGGCCCTCTCGGGCTTGGCGGCCGGGTTCCGAGCAGAAGTCAACGGCACTGTCGGTGGCGTCGGCGCCACTTCCTGGGTGCTTTCCAAGTCAGCCAACGGTCGAGTGAGCGCCTTTGCCGTCTTCCCGGAGTTAGAGGCCTTGGTCGTACAGAACGAACCCGGAGCAGACAAAGCGGCACCGCTACTGCTGCTTCCGGTGCAAGTGGCGCATGTGGGCGGCGTGGTGACCACGGTCAACGTCATGGGCGTGCTGCCGGGTCGGCTGGGCGATCCCACCGTGGACGCCGGTCATGGACTGCGCGGGGACTCCGATGTCGTGGTGGACAACCGGATCAAGTCCTCGGTCGGGGACACGATCGTCCTGGGTGGACACGATTTCCATGTGGTCGGGACCATTGCCAATCGGTCACTCGTCGGAGGCATCCCGATGGTGTACATGGCGCTGGGCAGCGCCCAGCGGTTGGCCACCGACGGCCAGCCTCTGATCACCGCCGTTGTTACCTCCGGTACACCCCGTCGCCTTCCCCACGGCCTGGTGTCCTTCTCGGTGGCCCAGGTTGAACAGTCAACCGTTGGTCAGCTGGGCGCGGCGGCGCAGTCGGTGGACAACACTCGATGGCTGATGTGGGCGGTGGCGGTGATCATCGTGGGATCGAGCCTGTACGTCTCAGCCCTCGAGCGGAGACGAGACTTCGCCGTTCTCAAAGCGCTGGGTTCTTCTTCGTTCATGCTGTTCGGCAGTCTGCTGCTTGAGGCCTTGGTGGTGACGCTGGTGGCCACAGTCTTTGCCGAGTTCGTTTCCAATGTCATGAGCGGCCTGTTCTCGCAACCGGTTGACATCACATCGAGCGCCCGTGCCACGTTGCCCATTGCCGCCGTCTTGGTCGGAATGGTGGCCAGTTTCAGCGCGCTGAGACGGGTCACGAGCGCCGATCCTGCCGGGGCCTTCGGATGACCACCGGACTGGAAGTGGAAGACCTCACCGTGCAGTACGAGACGGGGGGTTACATGATCAAGCCCCTCGACGGGCTCAACTTCACCGGCGGGGACGGTGAGTTGGTGGTCCTGCTGGGACCTTCCGGGTGCGGCAAGACCACGTTGCTGTCGTGCTTGGCCGGACTACTGACGCCGACTTCGGGTCGGATCACCTTCGGGGACATCAACGTCAGCTCGTTGCAAGGCCAGGACATCACGGACTACCGCCGGCGGACGGTGGGCATGGTGTTCCAGGCTTTCAACCTGATCCCCAGCCTCACAGCGCTGGGCAACGTGATCATGCCGCTCCGTCTGGCCCACATTGGCCGAGGGCGTTCCCGAGACCGGGCCGAGATACTGCTCCAAGCGGTGGGGCTGACCGAGCGGTCGCATCATCGGCCGGCGCAGCTTTCTGGTGGTCAGCAACAGCGGGTGGCCATCGCCCGCGCGCTTGTCCATGATCCGCCACTGGTGGTGGCCGATGAGCCCACGGCTCACCTCGACCACATTCAGGTCGAGGGGATTCTGCGGCTACTGCGGGACTTGGCGGCACCGGGCCGGACGGTGGTGGTGGCCACCCACGATGACCGGGTGACCCAACTGGCTGACCGGGTAGTGGAAATGGCGCCCCACATGACCCCCGCGGTCAAAGAAACCGAGGACATCACCATGGCGGCGGGTGAGGTCCTCTTCCGGCAGGGTGACCTGGGGAATCTCATCTACTTCGTCTCTTCCGGATCGATGGAGGTGTATCGGGAGATGGCCGATGGCTCGACCCAATACCTGAACCGGATCTCCAGCGGCCACTACGTGGGTGAGCTCGGCCCCATCCTCAATCTGCCCCGCAGTGCCTCGGTGCGCGCACTCGAAGACACTGAGTTAATCGGGATGACAGTCGCCGCCTTCCGCAAACGCCACCCCTACGCCTTCCGACAGGAATACGAAGCACGGTAGGCCGCCTCATTCCTGATCGGGCCGGACCGCAATAGGCTGATCTCGTTCCAACCAAGCGATTGATGGAACGGACGGGCCAACGGTCGGCGATCGGGAGATGCATCCATGGTGGAAATGGAGCACGCGGCGGGGGAACCGGTGTCCCCGACTGTGCCCGCTCTGGAACTCCGCGTGCTTGGACCGGTGGAGATCACCTGGAATGGACGTCCGATTGACATTGGCGGAATCAGGGCCCGAGCGCTTGTGGCCAGGCTCCTTATCGACCGCAACCTGACCGTTCCGGTTGATCGGCTCCTGGACGCGTTTTGGTCTGGCCAGGACGACGACGGAGCCGAGAAAGCCCTCCGGACCATGGTGTCTCGAGTGCGCAAACGCCTCCGCGATGCCGGCGTCTCCGACGAATTGATCGAAACCAAGGCCCTCGGATATTCCCTCAACGTCGACGCCGCGATGACAGACGTGCACCGATTCGAGCAACACGTGGCTGCCGGACGGCGCAACCTGGCGGGCCGACACCCACACGAGTCAGTCCGCGAGCTGAAAATGGCCGAGAACCTGTGGCGCGGTGCCGCCTACAGCGAGGTCTGCGACGAGCCCTTCGCTCGGGCCGAGGCTCGACGCCTGGAGGAGCTGCGGCTCATGGCGCTCGAGACCCGATTCGACGCCGAACTGACCTTGGGACGGCACAACGAAGTGACCGGAGAGCTGGAGAACCTGGCCTCGGCCAACCCCATGCGTGAGCGCCTGTGGTCGCAACGCATGCTGGCCCTGTACCGGTCAGGGCGTCAGGCCGAGTCCCTCCGGGTGTACCAGGAACTGCGCGAGATCCTGATTTCTGAGTTGGGCATTGAGCCCGGGCATGACGCGCAATGGCTGGAGAAGGCCATCCTGCAGCAGAGTCGCGACCTCGAGTGGATACGACCCGAAGCCTCAACTCCTGATGCTGCCGTGCCGGCACCGCTCCCGGAACCCGTGCCCAGGTCGGTGGCCGAGCGGACCGTGATTCCAGGACCGGCCCCGCTGCACCAACTCGTTGGACGTGACGACGAGATGGTCACGGTGCGGAACTGGTGGGACACCGTGCAGCGAAACGATTCGCGCCTCCTCCTCATTGAGGGCGACGCCGGTATTGGCAAGACCAGGTTGGCGTCGGAAATCGCCGCTTTCGTCGAGAGCTCGGATGGCCTTGTCCTCCGCGGCCGATGCGATGAGGATCCGGTTGCCCCGTTTCAACCGTTCGCCGAGGCCATCGGCCGGTATTTCGACTCCCTTTCGGCCGATGAAATCTCGCGCATGCCGGAATGGCGGCTCACCGAATTGTCTCGGCTCGTCCTCCGTTTGAGCGAATACGCCCCGCGCCGCAGTGTCGACCTCACCGATCCCGAACAGGATCGGTTCAGATTTTTCGGTGCCGTGACCGAGACGCTCTACGAGGCGGCCGACCGAGCACCAATTCTGCTCGTGCTCGATGACCTGCACTGGGCCAACCAACCCACGGTGCTGTTATTGCGCCATCTCTTGCGGGACGCCCGCTCAATCAATTTGGGCATTGTCGGCCTGTATCGCTCAACCGACGTCGTGGCTGACCATCCACTGCGGACGGTGACGTCGGACTTGTGGAGCGATCGGTCAGTGGTCCGAGTGTCACTCGAAGGTCTGACGATTTCTGCGGTCGAGCAACTGTTGGAGACGTCACTAGGTCCGGACACTTCACTGGCCGGGCAGTTGTTCCAGCTGACCGAGGGCAACCCACTCTTCCTCGATGAGTTGTTGCGCCAGCTGCATTACGAAGCCGGCTCCGAGACGGCTCAGACCGGCGCGACGCCGCTCACCTTGAGTGTGGGCACACCCGAAGCAGTGAAGGAGCTGGTCTCTCGACGGGTGGCTCGCCTGCCTGAAGAAGTCATCCGTTTCCTTCATACCGCCGCTGTGGCCGGTCCCGAATGTGACGCCACCATCGTGGCGGCCGTGGCCGAGCTCACGCCGGAAGAGCGGATTGACGCGGTAGACCGAGCAGTTGATTCGAGGCTCATGCATCGCGTCGGGGACAGCGGCGAGCGGTACGCCTTCAGCCACGCCCTGGTGCGTGACGCCATATATGGCCAACTGCTGCGTAGCCGACGAGTCCGCTTCCACCATGAGATTGCGGTGGCGACTGAGCAAGCGCACCTCGACTCCATTGATACCTATGTCAACGAGCTGGCTCACCACTTCTACATGGGTGCCGCGCTGGGCGACGCCGACAAGGCGGCCACGTATTGCTACTTCGCCGGTGATCGCGCCCTTCAACTGCTGGCCTTCGAGGAAGCGGTCGGCCATTTCAGCCGTGGTCTCGAGGTGGCTGAGGTGTACGGCGCACTCGAACCCACAGCCAAGTGCGATGCCCTCTTAGCCCTGGCCGAAGCGCAGAACAAAGCTGGCGACAAGGTGGAAGCCGACCGCAGTTTTGAGCGGGCCGCGGCCATTGCGCGCACATTGGGCGACGCTGAACGCCTGGCCACGGCCGCCCTACGGGCCGGACCGTTGAGCTACATGGGCATTGTGGGTGCCAACACCGATCAGGTACGTCTGCTCGAGGAGGCCGGCCAGGCCCTGAGCAAGGACGACTCCCACCTGCGGGCCATGGTGACGGCTCGGCTGGGGTTGGTGCTGGTGTACGAGACCGGAGTGCCCATTCGAGGCGTCCTCAAACGCGCCCTCGGGCTGAGCGCTGAGGCCATCAGCATGGCGCGTCGCCTGGGCGACCGAGCAGCGCTTGGCTACGCCCTGAATGCTCGTCTCCACGCCCTGTGGGGTATCGACCCGGCGCCCGAGCGTCTGGCCATCGGTACGGAGTTGAGCCAAGTGGCTGATGAGGTGGGCGACGAGGTGTTGGCGCTCCATGGCCACTTGTGGCGAGTACGAGAGCTGCTGGCCTCCGGGGATGTCGATGCTGTCACCGATGAGATCACCCGTTTCGAGTCTCGTGAGACTGGACCCCGTGACCCGCTGACGGCGTCGTACGCATGCAACGTGCGGGCGATGATGGCGTTGGTCAACGGTCAGATCGACACGGGTGAACAGCTGGGCACCCTGGCTATCGAGCTGGCCGAGGGGTACAACGACTTAGCGTTGAGTTTCTATGGAGTGCTCCTGGCCTGGACCTGGTGGCAACAGGATCGGTTACCCGAACTTGAAGAGTCGTTCCGGGAAATCCTCCGGCACTCGCCCGCTGACTATCCGGTGGTGCAGGCGGCGCTGGCCCTGCTGCTTTCCGAGCTCGGTCGAAGCGAGGAGGCGGCAGTTGAGCTCGATGCACTGGCCGCGCTCGGGTGGGAGACGGTGTCTGACGACCAGACCGAGGGAGTCACGCTGGCCTACGCGGCAGCAGCGTGTTCGAATTCCGGCAACGCCACCCATGCCCCTGCTCTTTATGAACGCATGCGTCCCTACGCCGGCACGGCCATCGTGGTGCGCGCACCAGCCTCAGCCTGTTACGGATCGGCAGACCTTTTCCTGGGCTTGCTGGCGTCGGTGATGGGCGACCCGTCGCTGGCTGAGGTGCACTTCGAAGCAGCACTCCGTCTCGCCCGCCGTATGGCAGCTCCGCCCTTCATTGCCAACGCAGAATTCGAGTTGGCGCGAGTGCTGCGCAACGGCGGGCGAGAGAGAGATCAGGAGCGAGCAGCCACCCTTTTCCGCAGTGCCGAGGAGTTGGCACTGTCTATGGGGCTGACCCGCATCGCCCGAATGGCAAGAACGATCAACTAGTGCTGATAACCGGAGCGTTGCTCAACGCATCAGTCATGGGCGAGTCCTCGTAGACGATTCGCATCGTCTCGATGGTCTCGTCGGCTGCCCGCAGCTTGCTGACCATGCCTCGCATGAGCACATCGCGGAAGCCGGGAATGTCGGCCACCAGCGTGGAGAATTCCCGGGCCCCGATGACGAGGACGGTGAGCTCGGTGACGGCGGTCAGGGTGGCGTTGCGGCGACCGGTGTCGATGGCGGCGAACTCGCCGAAGCAGTCGCCTCTCCCCAGCGTGGAGACAAGACGACCCTGGCGGGTGACGATGGCCGTACCGGACACAATGATGAAGGCTTCACGGCCGAACGTCTGTTCCCGAATCACTACCTGTCCTGGGGCCACAGTGACTCGAAAGGTCAGGCGATCGATCATGGTCAGCTGCTTCTTGGTGCAGCCGGTGAATCCCGGGATGCCCGCCAGCTCGTTGGCCAGCTTCTCGTTTACCTCGTGTCGTATCACTGCGCTCCTCTCGCCTGGAGCCGACCCAAATACGGTCGCTCTGGTCTTTACAGAATGCTCTCGGGACATTTCAGCGACATTGCACCTACCTATCCTGACCTGGTCATCAGGATGAAATGTGATGATGAACAGGGAATATTGACTTGATTACCGCGACGGTGGCGTTCGAAATTCGGCTTGGTGTCCGCCAAATTATCGCCTCACTGTTCCGGTGGGCTGAAACCGGACCATGGCCCCAACGCCTACGATTGGGCCGCTTCGCCCGGCCGGGACGCCCTTGCGGGGGTCCCCGAGTGAAGCGTTGCCTGGGTAGCTCAGTCGGTAGAGCAGCGCACTCGTAATGCGCAGGTCAGGAGTTCGAATCTCCTCTCAGGCTCCAATCTGTGTCGGAACGGTTGAGGGTGGACAGTCGGCCCCCACCTAATGTGGCCCATGATGCATGGCCGACAGGCGCTCGTAAAAATGAGTGGCGCTCTTCCAGCAGCGTCCTTCCTGTTGGCCTTCGTGATCGTCATATCGGTTTCCGTCTTCGTTCCCGTCCATCGGGCGGCGGCCAGTGGGAACTCCCAGACGGGGAGTGACAATCACCTGCCAACCGGCTGCACTACCTCGCATGTCCTGCTGCTCGGCTCCTATCCCTCGGAGGTGAGCGCCAACCTCCAGCGGGAGATGCTCGATCCCGACCAGCCAACCGTGCTCAACGGCGTGGACTTCTATGCCGGAACGCTGATGGGCCGTCGTGTGGTCATTGCCGTCGCCGGGCCGGCTCCTAGCGAGACCGACGCCACCACTGCTCTCGGATTGCGGCATTTTCCCTGTACCAGCGCGGTGGTCTTCGAAGGCACCGCCGGTGGTGGCGGATTGACGGGCCTGGGGGATGTGGCGGTCCCGAGCGCCTGGACGAACAATAACGGTGCGACCTTGACCCCAGTGAGTAGTGCCACTTTGGCGGTGGCGCAGAAGACGCGGGAGGAGGCGACCGAGCAGCTTGCCACCAGCGCCGCCATTAATGATGGCCCCTGTACGTGTCAAGGCCAGGCGCAGGCCCTCCAGGTCGTGCCTCTCCTGCGCACGCCACAGGTGGTCGTCGGTGGCTACGGCACCACGTACGGGGGTCAGGATCTTTCCTGTTTGCCTGAAGGGGGCATGCTCGAAGGCTGCAACCCGTGCCCGCCAAGCAGCGGAGCGTCCGTGGTCGATATCGACCTTCCCGATACGCTCGGTACCTCACAGAGTTCTGAGGCTCGACAACTTTCGCTGGCCGTCCGTAATGGGAGCTTGGTGCCCAATGCCCGGTTCCTGCTGCAACATGTGACCGCATCACCACCCTTGGAACTCATCGGCCATCGCACAGATGCGCCCGACACCGGCTCGACCACGGCTGGCACCGACTACATCGCTGACGATGAACAGACCACGGGGGCACAGCAGGCGGCTGACGCCGCACATGTGCCCTTCATTGCCTTCCGTGGCATTTCGGACACCAGCGTCGTCGGCGATCTCTGGCCCTTCGAGTGGCTCGTGTACCAGCAACTTGCCGCCAACAACGCGGCTACTGCGGCCTTGGTGTGGATGGAAAGTTGGAATCGGAGCTGACTTAGCCCCAGCGCACCACAGCGGCCGAGGCCAGCCCCAAAGGGGCCAGGATCCAGCCCCAGCGGACCGCCGCGTTGACGACACCGGAGCGATAGCCGTACAGCACCGCTTGCTGTATCGGGGCAAAGGCGGGCGCGCTCAGTCCGCTGACGACAGCGACCACGGCCAGAGCCTTCGATGATGTGAAGGCGACAATGAGGGCGAAGTAAGCCACCCGCACCACAGTGAGCCACATCCAGCGACGAAAGTCGTGATCGGAGCGGGGCACAGAAAGATTGTGGGGATGAGCCACCGATCCGGCGAACAGGGCTGCGCCCGAAAAAGCCAAGAGGGGACCAGCGAGAGTGAGTACGGCACTCGTCGAACTCGGGGCCGGGCCAGCCAGGTGGAGAAAGAGTCCGACCACCGAAGCCAGAATTGGTGACTGGTCCACCCATGTCGTGGAACGTCGCTGACGGATAGGGGCGTCACGTCGCATGAAGTGCACACAGACGGCATTCTGCGCAGTGCCCGCCATATTGGCCAGGACCGCGATCATCGTGCCGGCTGAGCCGGCGAAGGCGGTGGCTGCCGGCACCACCCAGTAACCGCTGTTCGGGCCGGTAGCCCAGCCCTCCATGGCGCCCTGTCCAATGCTCCGTTTCCCGCGGGTGAGGGCGGCTACCACGAGCATCACCCAGAGGCCGCCGGCTAACAGGAGTGGGCCTTCCAGTTGGCTGGGCGCGGTAAGTCGCCAAGCAGCCGTCAGGGAGAGCGTCGCCGCCGTCACGAGGATCTGGACTCGGAGGACCACCGGCCAGGCGCGTTGCACTCGCGGTCCGCCCCGAGAGGCGGACCAACCGATCAGACCCCCCACCACGAAATACAGGAGGCTGAGCACGCCAGAGATTGTGCCCTGTCCCTGCAGACGGGGATGCACTCGGCCGAGAGGAGGCGAGATAATGTGCGCCATGACCAATGAGCGGATCCACGACGCGCTGTCCGTTGCCCTCGACGGACGACACCTCTTGACGCACCCCTTCTACCGCCGTTGGGAGGCCGGGACCCTGGCTGACGGCGAATTGGCCGCCTACGCCGAGCAGTACCGACTGATTGAGCAGGAGCTGCCGGTCACCCTGGCGGCCATTGTGAGCACCCTTCCGGAGGGACACGCCCAGGACATGGTGGCAGCCAATCTTTCCGACGAGCTCGGTGCACCGGCCCCGCACACTGAACTTTTCGAATCATTCGCCCGAGCGGCCGGAGCGCGCCGCCACGTCAGTCCTTCCGAGGCAACGGCCGCACTGTTGTCCGCCGTCCGTTCGGCGGTTACGACCGATCCCATTGCCGCCCTGGCCATGGTGGCCGCCTACGAAGTGCAGGCCGCTGACATCGCGGCATCCAAAGCTGACGGCCTCCGCCGTCACTACGGCATGGACGCTGAGGGCACCCGATTCTGGGACATCCACACGACGCAGGAAGCGGCCCACGCTGATTGGTCAACCGAAGCGCTGTCCGGGCTGGATGCTGACCCTGCAGTGGTCGGGGCCGCAGCCCGAGTGGCCGCAGACGCCTGGTGGAGCTTTCTCGACGAGCGTGAGGCGCTGGCTCCGGCCGTCTGAACTCAGGTGATCTGACCGCATTGAGCGGCCGCGGCGGCAAAGGCTCGTCCCCGGTCTCGGTAGTCGGCGAAGTGCCCGAAACTGGGTGCTCCAGGTGAGAGCAATACCACGCCATCGGTGTCGCACCAGGCGTATGCGATGTCCACCGCCTCATCGAGGCTGGCGGCGTCGATCACCTCGACCGCGCTGCCTGCTTCTCGTACGGCCCGTCCGATGCGCGGTCCGTTGTCAGGCATGGTGATCACCAATGTGGGCTGCTGCCGGCTCGCCACTGCGTGGCCGAGTGGGACATAGTCAACGCCGCGGTCCTGCCCTCCGACCAACAGCGCCACCCGCCGATGGACGAAAGTTTCCAGGGCCGCCGCCACCGAAAGCACATTGGTGGACAATCCATCATCGACGAACTCCACGTTGCCGACTCGTCCCACTGATTGACACCGGCTGGGCAATCCGGCAAATCCCTCTGCCGCCTGGGCCAGCAACGCCTCATCGGATGCTTCGGGGACGCCGAGCGCCACCAGCACGGCCCGGGCCATGGCGGCGTTGCGCCGATTGTGCGATCCCGGCAGACCCAACGCGTCCACCCAAGGGCCACCAATGCGGGGATCGTCAGCGTTGATCCACTGCACATGATCGCTCCGTGCGGTCAGCTCGGTCCGCAGAACAGCGTCGTCACCTGATGCCAGAGCATGCCTCACGCCGGGTGCAGTGCAGAGCGAGAGCTTGTCGCTGTAGTAGCGGTCGACGCTTCCATGCCAGTCCAGGTGATCCGGGGAAAGCGAGGTCGCCGCAGACACAGCCGGACCCCTGGTGAGATCGGGAATCTGAAAGCTCGAGGTCTCAATGACCCAGAACTGTGGATTCCGCGCCGTCATGGGGTCCCAAGGCGGTGAGCCGATGTTGCCGCCCAGCTCGGCGTCGTAGCCCAGCCCGCGGAGGAGATGCACCGCGATGCTGGTCGTGGTGCTCTTTCCCTTCGTGCCGGTGATACAGGCCACTTGCTCGGCGGGTACATCCTCCAGCCAGAGGCCGAGGCCCCCGCACACCGTGACGCCAGCCTCCTCGAGTTGTGCCACTTCTGGTCGGTAGCGGCTGATGCCGGGGCTTTTGACGACGACGTCACAGCTCAGCAGTGCCGTCAATCCGCCCTGCGCAAGCGTTTGCACCTCGATCCCATCCATTTCGGTTGAGGCCGGATGATCGTCGACCAGCACTGGCCGCACGCCGTCAGCTCGCAGTCGCCTCAGGCTGGCCGTCCCTTCGACGCCGACTCCCCAGAGGCCGACCGACGCGCTAGCGAGCGCTGACCAGGAGATCGGGCGGCGCATAGCGATCAGGAATGAAATGGGGACCTTGTGCTGCGAGCAGGCTGGTTGGTGGCGACAGAGGCAGCGCTTCGAACAACGACTGAAGGAGCGCATCTCCTTGCCGATCAGGCCGCGCTGCCGCCATCTGAACGGCGGTGCGACATTCGTCGACATCGCCAACACACTCGAAAGGCTTGGCATCGGGCGTCAACCCGAGGAGCGTCTCGAATCGATGGCGCAGGTCGGGTCGCCCCAAAGGCTCGGTGCCAGAGAAGACGGCCCGCAGGGCATCGGCACTCATGAACGGAGCGAGGATCAGGTCGATAAAGCAACATTTGTCACACTCACCGCACCAGTGGTCGAGGCGCTGCTGCTGGTCCTGATGGAAAGATCGATTGCAGCTCCGAACCACGGAATGAAACTCGCTCAGTTCGGAAAACTGCTGCGCCACCCAGAGTTCGCTGCGTGAGCGCAGGTACGAGAACACCGAAAGGTCTGAGCCGAGAGAATTGCGCACCAAGGCGGCAAATTCCTCTTCGAAGTCAATGCCCTTGGACCATTGATGATTGATGGCCGTGCCTTCATGCTCCAAGGTCGGTATGGATGCCGACCATTCGTTCGACAGCACCACCGCATCTCGATGATCCAAGACCGCAGCGACCACCGAAGCTGCGGTGATGACAGCGGTGATGGGGACATGTCCATTGAAGAACCCGAGCACAGCGGACCGCATCACCACAGGGCTGAGCTCCCGGGTGATGTGCACAATGGGAAGTCCCGTTGGTGCCGCGGCGTCACTGATGGCGGCGAACGAATCCCCCTTCGGGTGCACAATGCAAAGGGCAGCCTCCGGATGTTCGTTCCTGAGCGCGGCCACCGTCACCATGGAGTCAATCCCACCACCGAACGGGATGAGGGGTCGACTGGGTGTGGAGACGTATGGCGCCGGTGATGTTGTCCCCTCAGGGCCCACCACTTCGACCCCGGACAGGTCGATGCCGTTGCGGTAGGCGAATTCACCCAGACCGCCTCGGTAATACCTGGCCAGGAACTTTCGCTCGCCGGCCGTGGTGAGCGTTGTCCCACAATCGATGATGCGGGCCGCGGTTGTCTTGTAATACGAGACACCGGCCAGGAGAAACAGGATGCGAACGGCGGCGGCCACGGCCGGATCACTCCAGTCACCGTCTGGGCCGAAGACGAAACGCTCAGTGAAGTGGTGACCTCCGGTTGAATAACGGCACTCCACTTCCCCGGAGGAGGGTGTGATCGAGTAGCCGTCGTAGGAAAAACGCTCGGCTCGATTGTCGGAAGTGGTCATCAGTTTGGGAAGGTCGCCACTCGGGGCGACGGCAGGTACATGCTAGGGGCTTGGAGGACAATTTCCGGCCAGCGTCAGGCCAGGAGCTGGGCCATCAGGGCGAATCGACCACAGGGACGCAGGGCCCGATCGCTGAAGAAGTCATCGTCGGACGTGGTGCTGGTGCTGGCGCTGATGTGCTCATCAAGGACGCCGGCCAGACGAAGCTGCTGTCGGTTGGCGGCGATGAGATCGACCAACCAATGCCCGTCTCCGTCCGGTCGGGTGACGGCCCTCTCGAGCGGAATGGGTGCGACGGCCGCCGCCAGTCCATCATGCACCTGAGCGTCCACTTGATAGGCGTCCGAGATCACCGCTGGCCCGAGGTAGGCCACTATCCGATCCGCTCGCCCCCCCAGCTCGGTCATGGCCGCTACGGTTCGGCTGACGACGCCGGCTGCTGTGCCGCGCCATCCGGCGTGGACGGCGGCCAGCACCCGGGCCATCGGGTCCACCAGCGCAAGGGGAACACAATCGGCCACCATCATGACCAGCACAATGTCCGCCGAGGTGGTGATCAGGATGTCGGAGCCAGGTATGGCGTCGTCCATTTGGCGAGCGCCGCGTCCTCTGTGTTGGGCGTCGACCACGGTGACGTTGCTCCCGTGCACCTGGTCGGCGAAGACCAGCTGGTCGAGGTCCGCCCCAAAGGCTTGCGCCGCTCTCTCACGGTTTGTGATCACACGTGCCGATTCGTCACCAACGTGGAGCCCGAGGTTCAGCGACTCATATGGCCCCTTGGAGACACCACCGTGACGAGTGGTCACTGCCACTGCGGCACATCCATCTGAGCCGTCCCAGCGACGAAGGACGGCTTCGGCGTCAGTGCTCACCAGCGGTCACGCTACTGATCGAGCAGACCGCTCGGATCAGGAGGCCTCGATCTCCTGCCACATGGTGGATGGGACAACCGAGAGGAGTGGATGGTCGCGATGCCTGGGCTGCTGCAATTCGGCGAATCCATACAGTTCGGTGGCATCGGCGGTGGGGCGATGCCGAGGCACACTGGTACCGATCACGTCGGACAGTGAACGGCCCTGACGCTGAGCCTCGAACAGCATCTGCATCGACTGCAAGGAGAATCCTTCGCGTTGGAGCCGGAGGATGGCGCCCAGTTGCTGGCGATGAGAGGTTCCGTAGAGGCCGGTGCGGCCGCGGAGCCCCGGACGGTCCAGCAGACCAAGGGTCTGAAAGGCCCGTATGTTCCGGGAGGTGGTTCCACACTCCAGCGCGAGCTGATCGATGGTGAGCTCGTCATCGACGGTCAGCAACCTCGGCACTTGACAAGACTAACATATATTTATGTAACATAGAACACAGTCAATTAGAAAAGAGGCACTGATGGGACTGAACCTCGATGCAGTGGGCACCAAGGGTGAGCCGACGAAACGGTCATGGACCCACAAGGACGCCCTGCTCTACGCCCTCGGTGTCGGTGCCGGCGCACTCGATCCGACCGGCTTCGAGCTGGACCTCACCACTGAGAACTCGGCTGGGGTAGTGCAGAAGGTCCTGCCCACCTTCGTCACCATCGTGGGGCAAGGGGGCGGAGCCATGGGGAACTTAGGCGACGTGGATTTCACCCAATTAGTGCACGGCGAGCAGTCGATCACCCTGAACGGGGAGATCCCGACCGAGGGATCGGTGACAGTGACGACGTCCATCGCAGGGATGTACGACAAGGGCTCAGGCGGCCTCGTCGTCCTCGAAAGTGAGTCGGTATACACCGACACCGGTGCGCCGGCGTTTTCTGGTCGAAGTGGTCTCTTCATCCGCGGTGCCGGCGGCTTTGGCGGTCCAAGGGGACCGGTGGCCGATGAGGACACGACGCTGGCGGCCGACGCATTGCCATCACGCGAACCCGACGAATCGGTGAGCTACACCACGCGCACCGACCAGGCCCTGCTCTATCGACTGAGCGGCGATCGCAACCCGCTGCATTCGGACCCCACCTTCGCCAAGCGAGCCGGCTTCGACCGCCCAATCCTCCACGGCCTATGCACCTATGGCTTCACGGGTCGAGCTCTTCTGCATTCGGTCTGCGGTTCGGATCCGGCCAAGCTCAGGCTGATGCGGGCCCGGTTCTCCCGTCCCACCATGCCGGGAGACACGCTGACAGTGTCGGTGTGGGACATCAGCGATCAGTCTTCCGGTGCCTTCCGATTTCGCACGGAGAATCAGCGGGGCGAAGTCGTCATAGATGGCGGACTGCTTCGACTGGCCTGACGGTATTCAGCCTCCGAAAAGGAGGGAGTAGTCGGCGCCACGGCGCAGATGGTGGCCGCCGTCGATCCCCAACGTCTCCCCGGTCACAAACGATGACTCGGGACCGATGAGATAACGGACGGCGGCTGCCACATCGGTCACGGTGCCGATCCGCCCAAGGGGCATCTGATCGATGTAATTGTCGAGCAACGGACCCCCGGCGGTGATGAAGGACATGAGTTCGTCATCGATGATTCCAGGGGCCACGGCGTTGACCCGAATGCCATAGCGACCGAGTTCCTCGGCTGCGGTCTCAGCCAGAAAGCTGATGCCGGCCTTGGCCACGCCGTAGGCCCACAGGTGTGGGTGGGGGAAGCGGCCGGCTCCCGATGACATGAGGACGATGGAGCCCGGTGTGACCTGAGTTCGAAACGCAGTGCCGGCGTGCTTGACGCAGATGACCGAGCCCATGAGGTTGAGGTCGATGGTGGCGCGCACGGCGGCGATGTCGGCGTCGAGCACCGATCCGAGGTGCAGCGAACCCCCGGCGCAGGCAAAAAGACCATTGATCTTTCCGGTGGCCTTGGTCGTAGCCGCAACAGCCTCCGCTACTTGCTCCTCTACGGTCACGTCGGCCACCACGTAGGACGCCGATGCACCGGCCGCTTTGGCGGCTTCAATGACCGCAACGGCGTCGACCAGCTTCTGCTCGGTTCGACCACAGATGGTGACGTGCGCACCGTCGGCCGCCAGCCGGGTGGCCGTGGCCAGACCGATCCCACTCCCTCCACCCGTCACCAACACGGACCAACCTGCGATACCCGAATCGCTCATCGGGAGGCGCTCGCACCCACTGGCGCGGTAGGAGTGAAGGTCACCGGCATGGATTCGATGCCGGAAATGAAGTTCGCTTCCCGCCGCGGCAGGGCGGCGCGGTCGATATTGAGCCGTATGTCGGGCAGTCGGGCCAGCAGTCGGTCGACCATGACTTTGAGCTCGAGGCGAGCCAGCTGATTGCCCAAGCAGAAGTGAGCTCCGAACCCGAAGGCCATATGGGGATTGGGAGATCGCGTGATGTCGAACTGGTCTGGATGTTCAAAGACGGCGGCGTCTCGATTGGCGGACGGGTACAGCAGGATCAGTTCCTGTCCGGCGCTGATATGCGCACCTTCGATCTCCACATCTCGAGTGGCGCTGCGGGCCATGTTCTTGATGGGCGACACCCAGCGCAGCATCTCCTCAACGGCGCCTGGCATGAGTTCGGAATCGGCGGCGAGACGAGCCTGCTGATCCGGGTGGGCCAGTAGTTCCTCGAATCCGCCCGAAATCACATGTCGGGTGGTCTCGTCACCGCCAATCAGAATCAGCAGCGTCTCGTGTACCAGCGAATCATTGTCGAGCGAGTCGCCGTCAATGTCGGCGTGGCACAACACGCCGACCAAGTCATCGGTGCTGCCTCGCTTCCGACGGTCTTCAAAGACGGGATTGATGTACCCCGTGTACTCAATAAACGCCATCGCCGCCGAGTCCATAAGCGTGGGGTCAGGTGCACCCAAGGCCTTGAGCATGTCATCGGACCAGCGCAGCAGGTCGGCACGATCTTCAGGAGCCACGCCGAGCATGTCGCCGATGACAATGATGGGAAGCGGCGCAGCGATGTCGGTCACGAAATCGCAGCTGCCCTTCTCACACACCAGATCGATGATGGCGTCACAGGTGTCACGGAGGCCGCTCTCCATTTCGCGCACTCGCTTTGGAGTGAATCCCTCTGACACCAGACGGCGTCGCCGTACGTGTTCTGGAGCATCAAAGTCGATCATCATGGGGAGTTGGGGAACCTTGGGTCGGATGCCCTGTGCACTCGAGAACGTCTCCGTATCAACTGACGCGGCCTTGACGCCGGCATAACTCGCCACGGCCCAGAGATCGTTGGCCTCGTCGTAGTAGACGGGGGCGTTCTCTCGCATCCAGGCATAGGCATCGTGTGGTTCCCGCCCGTAGAACGCGCCATCGAGGAGATTGATATTCAGGTGGTCCGGGGCCTCGGTCATGCGGTCACGTTAACGTGGAGTCGGCGCCCTCTCGAATGCCGCACGCTTGCCTGAGCTGATCAGCAAAGCGTTCGAAGGAATGATGATGCGCCAGGGCGTAGGCCTGGCCTTGCCGGCCCAATGGGATGCCGATCGCCGGGTCGCAAAGGGCCGACAGCGACCACAAAAGCTCGCCGCCATTGTCAAACCACAAGCCGCCGCATCCCATCTCGCAGTACTCGCGGGCTCGAGAGGCCCGCGGTACCAGCAGTGGGGTGCCGGCCTGCAAACACAGCAAGCTCTGCCTCGCATAGAGCCGACCCGGATGAAGGTCCACGACGGCAGTGGCGGACGAAATCAACCGATGGAGTTCGGCCTCGGTCACTGCGTGCGACATGGGTCGCCGAATGCCACGAACGAAGTGCTCTGTGCTGTCGTCATTGACGACGACAATTCGCAATTGTGGATTGGCCATAGCGATGAACTCGACCATGACTCGGCGCCCGAGGCGATCCCATCGGTCCGATCCGGTCAGGACCATCACGTATGCATCGCCTGAATCATCGGGGACAGATGCCGAGTCGGCCTCCCAGCGCACCGGCAAGGGAATCACGGTGGTCGGCGTCTCGGTCCGGGAGGTGATCTTTTTCCGTTCCGCTTCCGTAAAGACGACGATATGGTCGATGCGGGTGAACAGGGTATCGAAGTGCACGCGATCCGGCGTTGAGACGGTGTCGGCCAGTGGGATCAGCACGATCGGGACCGAAGAGAGTTCAGGGAGCGCTTGCAGCACGCCTCTGTCCCGGTGGTCGAGCACGATGATGGCAGCCGGTTCGATCTGGTCCAAGAGGGGTCGAGCCTGGCGCCATGCCGCATCAGTCTCATCGCTCACGATGGCGTCGGCTCCTTCGGTGGGCCATGTCAGTGATGAGGCGCGCTCGTATTCGGTGCCTCCCGAGGGGAGCGCATAGTTCGACACGATGAGATCCCGGTGGAGCGTCGCCCGTTCCGTCGGCCGCGGGTCCAGCACGTGTCGGGTGAACGACAAACCAGAAAGGACGTTGCCTGTTTCGCCCAGCGTGAAGAGATGGATTTCGCATGTCGCGGTCAGCGCGGCAACGACCGTGCGCTGTGCTTCTGTGAATTCAACGTCGCCAATCGACCAAGGGGAGAGGACGGCGACGCGAGGTGCCGATGATGCGGGAGTGGGCAACTCGTCTAATCGTTGGTAGGAGGTGAGTTGGGCAATGCGGCATCGAGCCAACCGGCCAACTGAGCCTGGCTTGCCGCCTCGTTGATTTGGTAGGTGGCGATGACTTCCGCCATTTCGTCGCACCGTTGCGCCAACGTCTCTGTCATCTGCACCAAATTGCTCAACAGCGCTTGTTCTTCGTCCAATCGGCGCCTGAGGACCCTGAAGGTGAAACGGCCGAAGAGGCGGGAAAACCGCCCCCATCCGTTCGACTCGATCACCGTGGCCGACATTTGATGGTGCGCGTGCAGGTAGGCCAATGCCTCTGCTGACCTGGTGGTGTTGCCCTCCCAGTGGCCCAAGGTGGCAGAAGGAAGAACGGGCGACCATCGCAGTTGGGCATGGTGCACCGTCAGCTGCTCGAGCACGTCGCGAGGATTGACATCGTTCTGTTCCACTGCGTTGCTCAGCCCTTCGTCGCCCGTGGCGGTAGTGCAGAAATCCACACTTTGCCTCTCTGCGCGTCATGCTACGCGGTGGCACCCCACCAATAGGTGAGGACCGGGGCGGAGTGAACGTAACATTGAGGACGTGACCAACCTGCCCCTGGGCTCGCCACCACAAGCACTGGTTGCCCTGGTGGCCTTGCCTGGTGCTCAAGGATCGTCGGTGGCAGAGGCGTGGTCGGCCGGAGGAATTCCCGTACTGGGACACCTAGTGCAGGCACCGTCGATTTCGGACGAAATCCTGGCTGCATGTCTGTCGACTTGGTGGGCTCCCCCTGAGTACCTCCCGGGGTGGGAGCACGAGCCGGCAGTAGTTGCACTCGCCGGACGCCAACGGGAGATGACGAGTGCACCCCTCGACGATGGAATTGCCCACGTGTGGTGGGATGAACAGCATTCGTTGCTCATCGATCTCTGGTTGATGCCGGAACGCAGCCTGCGCGCCGCTGTATTGCTCTGGGATACCCCAGAACAATCGGTAAGTGCCCTTCAGGGACTCGGCATTCGTCCGATACATGCCAGAGCATTGTGGGAACACGCCACCATGCATGTTCTGAGCGCACTGGCGGGTCAGCGCATCTACGTGTGCCACCGACGAGAACTCCACGCTGGAACTCCCGCATCGCTGCAAGCATTCATGTCTGAGAACGGCATTGATGTGAGTGGTGCCGACTTGCCTCAGGGTGCAGTCACTCTCGATGGGGGGGGAAAAGATGGTTTCGACGATCTCCTCAGCGTGCTGGATTCGGTGTCCGGTCCGCATGAGGCGTTTCCCACCCTGGACCTTCCTGCACTGAGTCCGGTGTCATCCGAGCTCCTCGCCGCTCATCGTGCGGCCCACCGCATGGGTCTTGAGGCTCGAGAGGGCTGGTTGCTGGCGGATCGGCGCGAGCGGGAGACGGCTCGCATACAGGCCGAACTCAACCAGACCATGCAGGGCGTTGACCGCGTCGCTGATCACCTGCTCAATGCCCTGGGAGCACCTTGAACAACGGCCATCACCCTTCCATCCTCTATCTGGTTCATGGATTTCCTCCCGAAGAGGAGACAGGGACGCCCCTCGTGGCAGCTGGCTACGTCCATGAGCTGACGCAACGTGGTTGGAATGTCTCGGTCATGTATGGCAGCCCAGACGGTCCGGCGTGGGAAGACGTTGGACCAATAAAGCTTGAAGGGGAGTCATTTTCGAGGATTTGCGTGCCCACCACACGCGTGCTCGGAGCCCTGTGGTCGGTCACGGCGGCATCGACGGTGCGTAGCGGCGGTGCTCCTCAAAGCGTTGCCTTCGAACGAGTGCTGGCTGCAGTACGGCCGGACGTGATGCACGTCATCGACAACGTCAATTTGCCGATCGACTGGCCCGAACGCGCTGCGGCCCGAGGCATACCTGTGGTGCGCACCGTGTCGTGCGCCGAGGATCTGTGTGGCCTCATCGCTCCGGTGTCGCCGCTTTCAGACGACGTTGGTTATTGCCTTCCGCCGCTGACCACTGCGCGCTGCGCTGCCTGCGTGGCAACGGTCGAGGACTTCCATGACGTTCGCTCGTACATTCCGGCCCGATGGTCGGAACAGAGCGAAGGTGATGACGGAACACTGACTAATGACAACGTTCGAGTGCGTGAAGAGTTGATCGATCTCCTTCGGACCAAGCGAGCGCGATCGGTGTCGCAGTTCAACGAGATTTTCACGCGAGTGGTGTTTTCTTCAAACGGCTTTCGCTCGTACTTCGAACGGACACTCCCGCTCAACCCCGCAAAGGTACGGGTAATTCCACTCGGTATTGATCCCCCGGCCAACGGTGGTCCTGTCGATCGTGTTCCGGCTCCCGAAGGCATTGTCAGGTTCGTATTTGCTGGAACACTGGCTGCCACCAAAGGACTCGGCGCGCTGTCCGAAGCATTTTTGGACCCAATGCTCCTCAATCGAAGCGACTATCGGCTGGAAATTCACGCTGGTGGCGACGAACGGTTGATTCAGAAATTGCTCAGTCAAAATCCCAATGTCATCTGGCGTGGCGCATACATCGCGGCGGATTTACCAGCTCTTTTGGCAGATGCGGATGTCGGTCTGTCCCCGTCCCAGTTCGAGACCTTTCATCGCGTTACTCGCGAATACCAATTCGCAGGCTTGCCCGTCATCGGGAGCACTGCGTTCGGCATTCCCGAAGCGGTTCGGCATGGCGTCAACGGCTTACTTTTCGATCACGCTGATCGGGGGTCGTTGCGGGGTTCGGTGGTGGCGGTACTTGACGACCCCGCGCTGCTCACCGAACTGACTGCTGGCGCAGGACGAACGAACATATGGAGCGTGGCCCAAGAGGCTGACGAGCTGATCGAACTCTATAGAGAGTGCGTGTAGCGCTACTTGGTCACGATCACGTTTGGCTGAATAGGTGACACGTTCAGTGCACCTCCGCAGGCATTGATGATCGTCGGCACGGTGTAGGTGCCGGTGACGCCAGGTAGGCCAATGATGGCGCCAGTGCCGTCCGGGCAGCCACCGGTGGACGAGATCGGGTTCCACGAGACTGCGAACGATGCCTGACCTTTAGGAGCGAGTGTGACCGTTGCCGCGGTCAAACCGGTGGTCCCGGCCACATTGCCTTGGGTGACATTGCTGGGCAACGGCCCAAGTTTGCCGAACACCAAAAAGGTAGGAAAGCCGTCCAGGCTGCACCGAGTCTTCGAAGCATTCGTGACGGCGAAGACACCAACGTCGAGCGATTGGGAAATGCCGGAACTGATCTGCGTGACATTGACCTGCCCATGGGTGCAGGGAACTCCGGTGGCTTCGTTCGCCTTCGGAAGTGTCGTCGTGGTATCGAGTGGCACCGACCCCGGAGGCACGGTGGCTTCAGCATGCTTTGCATTGTTGCCCTGTGAGTTCGACGTTGACGATTGTTTTGCGGGCTGACTCCTGATGGAGCACGCGGCCAGGGTCGTAGCGGCCAGCAAGCCACAAGCAAGGACAACGATCCATCGCGATGGACGTGCACCGTGAGCTCGGACACCACTTGAGGAAATGTGCATCCCGTACTGTCTCATATCAGCGCCGGTGTGAAATCGCGCCTGAGCCTGTTGAGTCAGATTAAGAACGTGGTAAATCAGCTCGACGGCGGGGCGCAGTCGTTGGCGTTGGTCTCATCGTTTGCTTCGGCGCCACCGTTAGCGCTTTCACTCGAGCCACTGGCCGGCGGGACCGAGTACGACCCGATAGGCGACATGTCTGTTGGCGCAGCACCATCGGTTGTGGTGGACGTCGTCGAAGGATTCGTGCAATCCGGAGTCACTGTCGATGTGCCATCCGTCATGAGATCGCTGATGGAGCCATAGAAAGCAGCGTGCAAGATGGCGGTGTTGTTCACCGTATTCGTGGTCACATCGGCCACAAACTCAACTGGTGAGTCCCCGGCGTCAGGTCCGCTCAGCCAAATAGCCATTCCCCGGTAATAGGTGTCTGTGGTGCCGCCGTTACTACTCGACGACAGGTACGCACCCCTGAGCTGTACCTCGCCAGCGTCGGGGGCGCTGCTATTGGTCACGTTGGCGACCAGCGCTGCGTTGGACGTGGTGGCGAGACATGCACCTTGCAGTACCTGCATCGTCGCACTGTTGGTTCCCGATGACAGAGTCCCCTGGCCCAGCACACTGAACGAAGAGCTCACCGATGGCACGGTCTCCGTCTCGGTGCTCAAGTAGTCAGAAGCCCCAGAGGCACTGGTTTCGGCTGGCGGCAACTGGATCTGACTGGGAGTAGCGCCAGGGAAAGACTGGAGGTACGGGCAGGCTGGGGCCGAAGAGGCGGCTGGTGTGCCCGCAGCGGTCGCTGCGCCGGTCGAGGACACCCATGACCACGGGGTCGCAGGGGTGTCAGCCGATTTATCGGTGTTGACCGCAGGAGTCGTGCTGGTGGTCGTCGTGCTCTGAGTAGGCAGTGTGGTCGAAGGCGACGTGGTGGAAGGTGGTGCGTGTTCGTCCGAGGCCAGAGCACTCGGACTGGCAGAAACGACATGGGACGGCGCCGGCGGTAGCAATGGCCCGCTGGCCGCCGGAGAAAGCAGCGCACTGGCCGGCGCAACGACTGCGACGGCTGCAGTAGCCAAGAAGCTGAGAGTTGTTCCACTGGGTGCAGCCCAACGACTGGCCTCCGACACCAACGTGCTCACCGTTTGTCCCGTCGGACTGGCGATGGCCTGCGTCAAGGTTTGACCGACGCCTGTACCCGCCCGCGTGGCCGCGCCCTGTTGCACGAATGAGCGGGCTCCCTGCGTGGCTGGCTTGCCCTTCCCCACAGGTCGAGTGAACGCTCGAATAATCCGGCCACGGAATGAAAGGAGTCCAACGCCGAGCGAGCCATTGACGGCACGCAGGGTGCGCTGGAGCGAGTTTCGGGCCCGGCTCACACGAGCCCGAGCGTTGACTTCACTGATATCAAGCACCGAAGCGATCTCCGCGTATGACTGATCCTCGACCTCGCGCAGCACGAAGGCCTGTCGATGCGGCGTGGAGAGGGTGGCGATGGCGTCCTCAATGCTGGCCAGCACGTTTTTGCCGGCTGCCCGTTCAGTGACCAGATCTTCGGGTAGAGGCTCCAGGTCGCGCACACCCTCCAGTCGGGAGTGCAAGCGAATATCGGCGCCGTGGCGGCGCTTGGTGTCCAGGATCACATTGCCGAGAATGCGATTCAGCCAGGCGGCTAAGTGGTAGTCGCCGGAGAAGTTAGGCAGGCTCCTGTAGGCACGAAGGAAGGTTTCCTGCACGACGTCCTGGGCGTCATCTCGGGAATGCGTCTGCCTCCGGGCGCGCGCGTACAACACTGCGTAGTAGGTCTCCACGATCTGCGTGAACGCAGTGTGGTCACCTTCCTGGAACGCGACGACGAGACCCTCGTCTCCCGCGTATTCCAATGAGCTTGTGTCGATCGCCAATGAAGACCTGTCTGTATTCCTCTCGCTCCCCGATCTCCAACCCACACCTCGAATCGTGCCAAGGCACGCCGAGATCCGGATTCCTCCAAGCTCCCGATCGTGAGACTAGTCGCGCCCAGGCAGGAAATGAAGAATCTCGCCCATGGGGGGCCTCCAGGTATTTGCCCTCCATATGAAGCGACCCTGTCGAGCCACGGGTGCCATTCGTGTCCTGCTTACCCTGATCTATCGAGCGGTTTGGACCAGGTGAAGGCCATTTCTCGTTCCTGCGCTGCCCTGGGGCTCAATCATTGAGCCATCGAATGTCCCGGAGCAGGATCGGAATGGCTTTTCGAAGCCCAATCAGTTCTCTAAGGCCAAAAACAAAAGCTGTCACAAAGGGGTCTGGGTGGAGTTAAATACGACGTGGCCAAAATCCACTCTCGTCACGGTGCCCTCCCTTCAGTGGGCGTAGCTAGCGGGATGCTGCATATCCGTTCCATCACACCCCACTAGGAGGGCGAGTGAATAGTTCCATTCACAGGCTTCGCCGCTGGGTCGTCACTGCCATTGCGGCAACGACGCTGCTCAGTACCGGAGTCATTCTGACCACTGGAGGCACCGCTGGCGCGGCCATCTCCGGTGGATCCCTGACGGGGGTGAGCCAGCCAACGCTTATCTCGCGCCCAGCGGCCGCCACCAACAACCAGGCGGCAGGAAACCTCACACTGTCACTCGCCGGCGGTACCGTCACCGGTGCTGACCGAATTCAGATTGCGGTCGAAGACAACCAAGGCAACCCACTCTCATGGGACGGCATCCCGACCTTCGCAGTGGCCGCACCGATTGGCAGCCAGCAGCTGTGTATTGGCGGCATCGCCACCGGTACAGGCTGCCCGACTGCTGTCGGACCTGTCCCGACAATTGCCGGTGGTGGCCAATTCTTGGACTTCACCATTCAAAGAGGCACCACTGCCTACCCGGTGACCATCCCCAATGGTGAAACCATCACCTTGTCGAGCATTCACCTCGATATTCCTGCCCAAGGTGCTGTAGAGCCCGGTGGCATTTTCAACACAGCCACTGTCATTGCTGGTCCTGATACAGGTTTGCTGTTCACGCCTAAGGCACCCCACGCCCCAGAGTTCGGGACCGGAGCGGGCGACGCTTCGACAAACGGCATCATTGCTGGACCTGCAGGCGCACCGACTGCGCAGCTCAATGCGGTCACCACGCCTGGCATTGCCATTGGCGGCAATAACCAGACTGTTGGTAACTGGAACTTGCAGCTGACGAGCAGTGCTGGTGGTGTTATTCAGATCAACGCCGGCGACGAAGTGCATATCGTCATCGCCGACCATAAGAAAAAGAACTGCGACCCAGGCACATTGGCCGACCCCGACACGATCGGGTTCGCGGCAACGCCGGCCATCGACATCACTGCCGGTAACGGCAGCGCCACAGGCGTTCCCACGGCAACGGATTCCATTTCCGCTACGAGCGACGGTCCGGACATCAAGTGTGGCGGCACCTCGGTGGACAACGAGCTGACGATAACGTTCACCAGTTCTGTTGTCATTACACAGGCCGGGCCGCTGTCTGGCATCAACATCCAGATTTCGGGTGTGAAGTACAACGTCAGCAATGGTGCGACCATCAGCGCGGATCAGGGCAGCATTGCTGCCGGCTCGATCTACGACATCGGTGGCTTCGGCACCCTGCCTGCGGCCGGTGCGCTTGGCCTTGGTGGCGAGCCCAACGGCCCGTCCAACGCAGTCATTGGGGCCATCACGGTGGTGGGTAACACACCGCCTTCGGACATTCAGCTGAACGTGACGTCGAACGCCACGGGCAGTGAGTCCGTGAATTCGCCGATCAGTCCGATCACGCTGACCGAGAGTTCGACTGGCGCCCTTCCTGCCGGCCCCGCCAATGGTTGGGTCTGCATCTCGCTGGCTACTGCCGAGTGGGACAACGCGACCTCGGCTCCGACTGCCACGGCCACGAACGGCATGACGGTCAGCTCGCCGATGGTGGAGACCACTGGTCCAGTTGCTGGTGACAGCACGCTGGTCTTCGATGTGACTGCGCCTTCGACTTCCGGGCCTGGCACCATCACGCTGAGCAACCTCAACGTCAGCGTTGAGGAGAATCTGCTTGCGGACCTCGCCGAGGGGTTTGCCAAAGTGACCTACGGCGGCGCTAACCAGGCATGTGACAGCGGTTTGGAGGTCTCAACGGCCACCAAGGTGTTCAATGTCAGTGGCCGGGTCTACGGTGCTGACGCAGACGGCACTGCCGCCCAGGCGTTCGCTGTTGCCAACCCAGTTGCTGGGGGCGGTAACCTCAAGGCCGTTCTGGCCACGGACACCGACCCGTACGATGCCCTGTCAGCGAGCTACCTCGCTGGTCAGCTCGACACGGGCGTGCTGCTCACCCCGACTGGCGCCGTTTCGCAGGAGACGCTTACTGCGCTCCGCCTCGCTGGCGTGGAGATTGTGTACGCAGTCGGTGGGCCTGACGCCATTAGCCAGGCTGACATCACGCAGCTCGAAGCCACTCCCAGCTACCAAGCTGGCGGTGTCACTCAGCGCTACGACGGCAACACCAACGATGTCCGTTTGCTCGAAGTCCAGTGGATCTACGGTCCGGACGCTGACGGCACAGCTGGGCAGACCGCTCAGTTCGTCGGTGACCACCCGATCGGAAACCCGCAGGTCCAGGCTGCTTACGGCGGTCAGTACAACGACACCACCGGTTCCTCGGGATCGTCGGCTTCGAGTGCTCCCGACCTCGGTGTGAACACCGCGGTCATGGCCACCGACACCGGTTTCCAGGACGCCGCTACTGGTTCGGTCATGGCTGACCACAACCACTTGCCGCTGGTCCTCACTCCGCCGAATGCGCTGAGTAACGAGACCATCGCGGCGTTGGAGAACGACGGTATCCAGCAGGTCATCGTTATGGGTGGCCCGGATGTCATCGCCGACACAGTGGTGACCCAGCTTGAGGGAATGGGTATTTCGGTTCTGCGTATTGCAGGCTCGGACTACACCGACACTTCGGCCAAGGCGGCAGCGTTCGAACTCAACAATACGAACGCCGCTGGACAGTTCGACGGTCTGGGTTACTCGACCTCGACGGCTCTGGGTGTTAATCGGGATTTCGGTACCGAGATTCAGGTGCTGAGCTTCGCTCGGGGCGACTTCTACTCTGACGCCATTGTCTCCAGCCAGATCAACGCCTTGCTGCAGTCGCCTGAGCTGCTGTCGGAGAACCCGACAACTCTCGGTACTCCAGTAACGACGTTCCTGAACACTGAAGGTAACCCTGCGACGGCCTTTGGCCAGACTTCACCTAGGGGCGTTGGCTTCAGCACGGTTGGCTACACCATCACCGGTGGACAGGCGATCTTCGGTGGGCCTCTTGCCTTTGCAAGTGCGGTCGTCACTGCGATCTCCACGGCCATCGGCCCAGACCAGGTCCCCTTCCCGTAGGGAGTCTGATCTGAAGTAGCTGTACCAAAAGTTGTAGGCAGTACCCAGAAGGGGCCCTCCGGGGCCCCTTCTGGCGTTCTGCGGTGCAGTGGAGGTGGGTAGGGTTGCCGGATGGCTGATCAGGCCCAATTCACCGAAGTTCGGAATGGCTTTTCGAAGCCCAATCAGTTCTCTAAGGCCAAAAACAAAAGCTGTCACAAAGGGGTCTGGGTGGAGTTAAATACGACGTGGCCAAAATCCACTCTCGTCACGGTGCCCTCCCTTCAGTGGGCGTAGCTAGCGGGATGCTGAATATCCGTTCCATCACACCCCACAAGGAGGGCGAGTGAATAGTTCCATTCACAGGCTTCGCCGCTGGGTCGTCACTGCCATTGCGGCAACGACGCTGCTCAGTACCGGAGTCATTCTGACCACTGGAGGCACCGCTGGCGCGGCCATCTCCGGTGGATCCCTGACGGGGGTGAGCCAGCCAACGCTTATCTCGCGCCCAGCGGCCGCCACCAACAACCAGGCGGCAGGAAACCTCACACTGTCACTCGCCGGCGGTACCGTCACCGGTGCTGACCGAATTCAGATTGCGGTCGAAGACAACCAAGGCAACCCACTCTCATGGGACGGCATCCCGACCTTCGCAGTGGCCGCACCGATTGGCAGCCAGCAGCTGTGTATTGGCGGCATCGCCACCGGTACAGGCTGCCCGACTGCTGTCGGACCTGTCCCGACAATTGCCGGTGGTGGCCAATTCTTGGACTTCACCATTCAAAGAGGCACCACTGCCTACCCGGTGACCATCCCCAATGGTGAAACCATCACCTTGTCGAGCATTCACCTCGATATTCCTGCCCAAGGTGCTGTAGAGCCCGGTGGCATTTTCAACACAGCCACTGTCATTGCTGGTCCTGATACAGGTTTGCTGTTCACGCCTAAGGCACCCCACGCCCCAGAGTTCGGGACCGGAGCGGGCGACGCTTCGACAAACGGCATCATTGCTGGACCTGCAGGCGCACCGACTGCGCAGCTCAATGCGGTCACCACGCCTGGCATTGCCATCGGTGGCACCAACCAGACTGCCGGTAACTGGAACTTGCAGCTGACGAGCAGTGGTCCTGGTTTTATTCAGATCAACGCAGGCGACGAAGTGCATATCGTCATCGCCGACAACAAGAAGAAGAACTGTGACCCGGGCACATTGGCCGACCCCGACACGATCGGGTTCGCGGCAACGCCGGCCATCGACATCACTGCCGGTAGCGGCAGCGCCACCGGCGTTCCCACGGCAACGGATTCCATTTCCGCTACGAGCGACGGTCCGACCATCAAGTGTGGCGGCACCTCGGTGGACAACGAGCTGACGATAACGTTCACCAGTTCTGTTGTCATTACACAGAACGGGCCGCTGTCTGGCATCAACATCCAGATTTCGGGTGTGAAGTACAACGTCAGCAATGGTGCGACCATCAGCGCGGATCAGGGCAGCATTGCTGCCGGCTCGATCTACGACATCGGTGGCTTCGGCACCCTGCCTGCGGCCGGTGCGCTTGGCCTTGGTGGCGAGCCCAATGGTCCGTCCAACGCAGTCATTGGTGCCATCACGGTGGTGGGTAACACACCGCCCTCGGACATTCAGCTGAACGTGACGTCGAACGCCACGGGCAGTGAGTCCGTGAATTCGCCGATCAGTCCGATCACGCTGACCGAGAGTTCGACTGGCGCCCTTCCTGCCGGCCCCGCCAATGGCTGGGTCTGCATCTCGCTGGCTACTGCCGAGTGGGACAACGCGACCTCGGCTCCGACTGCCACGGCCACGAACGGCATGACGGTCAGCTCGCCGATGGTGGAGACCACTGGTCCAGTTGCTGGTGACAGCACGCTGGTCTTCGATGTGACTGCGCCTTCGACTTCCGGGCCTGGCACCATCACGCTGAGCAACCTCAACGTCAGCGTTGAGGAGGGTCTGCTTGCGGACCTCGTCGAGGGGTTTGCCATAGTGACCTACGGCGGCGCTAACCAGGCATGTAACGGCGGTTTGCAGGTCTCAACGGTCACCAAGGTGTTCAATGTCAGTGGCCGGGTCTACGGTGCTGACGCAGACGGCACTGCCGCCCAGGCGTTCGCTGTTGCCAACCCAGTTGCTGGGGGCGGTAACCTCAAGGCCGTTCTGGCCACGGACACCGACCCGTACGATGCCCTGTCAGCGAGCTACCTCGCTGGTCAGCTCGACACGGGCGTGCTGCTCACCCCGACTGGCGCCGTTTCGCAGGAGACGCTTACTGCGCTCCGCCTCGCTGGCGTGGAGATTGTGTACGCAGTCGGTGGGCCTGACGCCATTAGCCAGGCTGACATCACGCAGCTCGAAGCCACTCCCAGCTACCAAGCTGGCGGTGTCACTCAGCGCTACGACGGCAACACCAACGATGTCCGTTTGCTCGAAGTCCAGTGGATCTACGGTCCGGACGCTGACGGCACAGCTGGGCAGACCGCTCAGTTCGTCGGTGACCACCCGATCGGAAACCCGCAGGTCCAGGCTGCTTACGGCGGTCAGTACAACGACACCACCGGTTCCTCGGGATCGTCGGCTTCGAGTGCTCCCGACCTCGGTGTGAACACCGCGGTCATGGCCACCGACACCGGTTTCCAGGACGCCGCTACTGGTTCGGTCATGGCTG